>NZ_LMKH01000039.1 GCF_001421415.1 Sphingomonas sp. Leaf208 | reverse complement strand
GCCGTGGGAATGGAAAGCTCGACAACAGCGCCCCGAAGCCATCGCGCAAGCCGCGTAGCATCAGTCGCGCCAAACTAGAGGGCGCTCACCGAATGCATACTGCCCGACCACCTGCCACGCGCGGAGGCCGTCCACGAACCCGCCTCCGGCGCCTGCACATGCCCGGACTGTGGCGGTGCGCTACGCCGTCTCGGGCAGGACGCCGATGAGATGCTCGATGTCCTGCCGGTACACTGGCGCGTGGTGCGGAACGTCCGACCGAAATACAGCTGCCGGACGTGTGAGAAGATCGTCCAGGCAGCTGCCCCGGTGAAGGCAGTCGCACGCGGAAAGGCGACATTCGCAACGCTGGCCCATGTCGTCGTCTCGAAGTTCGAACATCACCTGCCGCTTTATCGGCAGTCCGAGATGATGGCSGCCCAAGGTGGACATCGACCGCTCGACGCTGGCGGGCTGGGTCGGTCAKGCAGCCGCGCTGCTYGACCCCATCGTCAGTCGCATCCGCGAGGAAGTGCTGAAAGGCGACAARATCCACGCGGACGACACGCCAGTCCCGGTGCTCGACCCAGGCCGCGGACGCACCGCGACCGGGCGRCTATGGGTCTATGCAGTCGATGACCGCGCCTCSGGCAACACGRCCCCGCCTGCGACATGGTATCGCTTCACGACCGACCGTACCGGTGCACATCCGCAAGCCCATCTCGCCGGATTTCGAGGCTTCCTCCAGGCCGACGCCTATGCCGGTTACGACGGGCTCTATCGAAGCGGCGTCACAGAAGTCGCGTGCTGGGCCCATTTCAGGCGCAAGGTGTTCGACCTGCACGAGCGGGTTGCTACGCCGCTGACCACCGACATTCTTGAACGCATCGGTGCCTTGTACAGCATAGAGGCCGAGGTCCGCGGCAGGCCGCCTGACGTGCGGCTGGCGGCGCGGCAGAACCGGACGAAGCCGCTGGTCGATGCGCTGCGCGAGGCACTGGACGCAGCACTGCGCCGCCTGTCGCCAAAGTCCGACATGGCCAAGGCTATCGCCTATGGCACGAAGCGATGGCTCGCACTGGGTCGCTTCCTCGATGACGGGCGCCTGGAGATCGACAACAACATCGCCGAACGCGCGTTGCGCGGCGTTGCCGTCGGACGGCGAAACTGGCTGTTCGCTGGTTCGAAAACGGGCGGCGAGCGCGCCGCGGCAATCTACACCGTCATCCAGACCTGCAAGGCCAACGGCGTCGACCCGCAGGCCTACATCGCCGACGTCACTGGGAAGATCGCAGCGGATTGGCCGGCCGCGCGATGGGACGAACTCATGCCCTGGAACTGGGCTGCACAAACCGTAGAGCCAGTGGCGCAAGCCGCATAATCTGCGGTCTGCCGGCCACGCTTACCCTTGAACGAACATGTTCACCAGCAGCTATCAGATCTAGGCGACCCCGACCTTGCCACGGCGATGCTCGAGCGGAGAGATTGAGATGGCAACGCAACGAGATATTGCCGATCATCTCGGCATCACCCAGCCCGCGGTAGCTGGCCTCGTGCGGGATGGCGTCATCACGCCGGCCGCGCGTGGCAGCTATGACCTGGACGCCGCCCGGCTGGCGTACTGTTCCCACCTTCGCGAGCAGGCGGCGGGACGGGCCAGCCAGTCAGGCGCGGCCCTCGACCTCGCGACGGAGCGCGCTCGCCTGGCGGCGGCGCAAGCGGAAGCTCAGGAGAGGAAGAATGCGAGGGAGCGCGGCGAGCTCGTCGACCTGGTGGAGATAACGAACACCATTACCGGCCTGATCGAGCTTACCAAGGCGTACCTTTCGCGGGTTGGTGCAGTCGTAGCGAAAGGCGACGCGGCACTTCGCCAGCGTATCGACCAAGCCGTGAACAATGCTCTAATTGATCTGAGTGACGTCGAAGTGGTTGATATATACGCGATGCATTTGGGTGCCATGATCGAGCCCGATGAGTAAGCGCCCAGCATGGCTGCCCTGGCATCACGAACCAGGCCCGGCTTCTGGCAGCGCCGCGTTAAGCAAACCACAGACCGGCATCGCAGTGCTAGGCCGGCCTGACGGAAGCTATGATGTCGGGAGCTTAACCTCGCTTCCGCCAGCTTCCGCGATGGCGGTCCGGCAAGAGGCTGCATATGCATCACCCGCCCCAGCTTTGAGTATTTGAACTGCCTTAAATAGTTCGACGGTATCAAGCAGGGTTAGATTGCTAGTCGCGGCGAACGTCCGAACTTTTAACGTGAACGTATCCGACCTCTCGTTCGGTCGAATTAAGCGTTCACCGTTGCCAAATAGTACCCCGACGGCCATCGCGTCGATATCTTCCCGCGAAAAGTCCTCCGCCAGATTCCGATGGAGCTGGGAGGCTTTATCGATTGAGACAGGCTTCGTATCCTTTCCCTCAACCTCGCCGATAAAGCGCTTGCCGTCCGCCTCAAAAACTACATCAAATTCACTTGTGCCGTCATCGACAGTAGAAACCTCATATCCAAGTAAAATCAATGCCCCTCGCACCGCTTTCTCTAGCTCTTTACCAGAACCAAACAATAGCGTTTTCCAAGCGGATTCGTCATCGAGTGCAGCAACGGCCGCCTGCCGCCTCAACGAGAGCTTTTCCGCTTCGGCCGCGACTGCATCGAGCTCCTGCAAGAGAGGCGCTTCACTTAAGAGCGAAAATTCGGTGGCTTGTACCCATTCTGGCGCAGCCTCACGCCCTCCGGTTGAATTGATCGCACGGTCGAGATCTATAAGATCTTTGCGAAACGCCCGGACGAACTGCGTGTAGCTGGTAGCCCAGTGCTCCCCATCATCGGCAACTTCCTTTCCTAGGTAAGACCAATCCAACTCTGGTAAAAACAGCATATATCCACCGGACGTCGGATGACGGTGCAGCAGCCCAAGAGTTCTGTTACCTGCTGCCGTTGAAACTAGAACATCACCTTCCATTCCTGACATGTACGCGTGGTAAGTCATATGCTCGCCATGCTTAGACCAGAACTCGTGTAGTATTTTACCGTCCTGCGTCAGCTTCATATTTTTGCCGCTTCCAAACCCTAGCCTCGACGTGGCTATGGGAATAAAGTCGTAATTTGAGCAGCGATTTACATGCACCGTTTTTCTAGCGTTCCGCCCAGTACCGGACGCCTCATATGTTCCAGTGTAGTAATTTCTCTCATTGTGGTCCGATAGAAAGAAGATCAGCGCCTTTCCCGCATCCAATGCTTCCTTGTACTGTCGAGCCCAGTGCGGCCGCATCTCGCGGTAGGTCCCTGACGACTCCTCGTCGAGAGTTTGCCGGCCTTGATACGCGTCACTGTAGCTATTCGAGAACCCAGACCAATTAGGCTCTGCGACAACTATGTCCGCGTCTAACAGCGATCGTTTATCCGTAAAGTCGATTGGCTCGAAGCCTTCGCAGGACGGGAGAGAAATTCCTAAAGCCAAAATCGACTGTTTCGCCATCTACTCGCCCTTACGGTTGTCGACGATGCGTGTGCCGCTTCCCAACCGACGAGTCGAGACGCGAAAGCAAGTCACTCGGGAGGCATTGGACCCAAAGCCACGCCTTGTTCCGGAACTGTCGGGTTCCCGTGCGCTAATCCTGTCACACAGTGCCATGGCAGCCCAAACACCCAAATCGGGGACGAGGGCAGGATATGTTGAGTGGTAGCAGTGTTTAACACCGGCACTGGCGGCCTTGCACAGTGCAAGCCTCATCCTCCCTCATGCCCGATCGATAGCCGTGCAGATCAAGGATCTGGGGCTAGGGCAGGATATGTTCGGTGGTAGCAGGTTACTAACCGGCCGACGCCGTGAGGCTTGCACTGTGCAAGGCTATGCGCCCCTCCGGCCGCTATTCGAACGCTGTCGCCAGCATGAGGGGACAGCCGCGGGTTTGCCGTCAGCGTGCTATCATCGAGGCCCTTTGCGTCCTCTTGCAGCGGATGCTCTGCGCTGGGACCGGTTGCCTTTATAACTCTGCCTCGAAGGTGCGGGAGGAAACTCGCTAACGCTGATCCCACCTCTGCGGAGGCGCGCTGGTACCAGGATGCCGCCTTGTTTACGCAAACGCTCCACGTCACTTTCGTGCTCGGGGGTCCATTTGTCGATTTCCAGTAAGAGCAAGTCCTCCGACCCACCCTTGCGGCCCGTCACCTGCTCTGAAGCATCTACTGCGACGCCCAACATTCTCTTGAGGTGTCGGTTGTCGTAAAGCGCAACTTCGCAATAAGCTTTCAGAAGACCGGACCGGAACTGCCGGTAGCGATCGTATCCCTCCGCGACCATCCATGGTTCGCGGAAAGCGACCACCAGGAAAACGTGTCCGCACTCTGGATCGGCGGCACCTTCACCCGGAACGACGACGCGAGCAAAACGGTCGAGCCCGCGTTGTTCGGCGTTCGCTAAGGCGCCGACAAACGCCTCGCCTAGCGCTCGGCGGCTTGTCCTCGTTTCGAGCGCCATAACTCGCAGGCTTCGCTCCGACAGACGAGCGTCCGGCTCTATGCCGGCGACAGCCACCGAGGTTCCGGCCAACACATTCACCGTGAAGACTCGGATGAGCTTATCCCATGCGTAGCTTACGCGGTCCGCCTCAGCCTTTCGTCTCGCGGCCGGCGAAGCCTTAAAGTCGCGGTACATACCGCCGGCCAGGTTGATCTGGCCGCCAAACGGCTCGAGTTGTTCTGGCCGCGGGAAGCCGTGCTCACCATCGCCGATATCAGTTGTTAGATACACGGCAAGGATCTCGGCTTCACTGACCGCATGCCCGATGACCTGCTGCCGGATGGCGGCTTGCCGCGCGCCAAGATACCGAACGAAATCGGTTATCGTGTCCATCTCTCGCAGCACGAGGTTGAGCGCTGTCTCGTCAAAAACGTGGACGAACGGGCCATCCGGGTCGACATCGCCGAAGGCAAACGGTGTGTAGCCAGGAAACGTCGGGTCAACGTGGGATGGCCCCTTGAGATGGCTATTCACCATCAACGATCCATCCGGATCGTTGAAGTGGCGCGAGCAAGCAGCTTGAGCGCCAAGGGCGACCGCGATACCATGGATGCGCATTCTATCGGGCGCAGGAAGTTCTACCGGCAGGGGGGTTTCGCACGCCGCATCAACAAAGATGCGATCCGGGTATCTGCGTATCCACCGCTCGGCGCCCCGTATCTGCTTTACGGAAGCCTCAACGGCGCGGCGGTACCAGCGCGACCAAGATAGCCCGACGTCATCGCCGCCCGGCCATGTGATAGACTTATCGCTGAAGATAACGACGTCATCGCCACAAACGACGAGTAGATCAGTTAGCTCCTTGCCGTTGCCTTTTCCATGCTCCTTTCGATCGTTGAAGGTGTTCGGATATGACCACAGGTCTAGAAACGTTCGATCCGCGAGGGTCGCCAGATAGCGCTCGCTTTCCGTTGTCCCCACTCCGCGGTTGATCGGCCTCATCGCGCCGAGGTGGGCTTGGGGCTAGGGCGGGATATGCTTGATGGTGGCATGTTACTAACCGGCGGACGCCGTGAGGCTTGCACAGTGCAAGGATGTCGGCGGCATCAGGCAGCCCCTTTTGGGCAAGAGGGACAGAGGGCAGAGGGCGGGATATGGTCGGTGGTGGCAGTGTATTACGTTCTACGCGGGCCCGGCCGCCATGTAACCTATTCAGGTATCTCAATGCGCCCGTTGCGGGAAAACCGTTGGACTAGTTTTAAAACGTCGCGGCCTTCCGGACTAGGGATGGCTCCGACCCCCGCACAATCTGGACACGAACCAGGGAACTGTTGCGACCAACCACCGCCGCCCCGGCTTATTGCCGGCGGGGCATACTGCCCCGAGCCACCGCACTTGGCGCAGCTATGAAAATAGGGAGCTTCATCAGTCACTTGAACTTCTCCCGCAAAATCAGTCGCACGGCCTCGGGTCGGCTCGGCGACACGGGTTGGGTCGCTATCCACGCGTCCAGCTGAGCCAACTGTTCAGGGTGCAATCGCACTCCGACAACGTGACCCTGTCCTGTCGGCTTTGGACCACGTTTCCGTGTTAACGAAGTTTGTTGACCATCCATAACAACTGCGTTAACGCAGAAACGAGCCGAACGGAAGCTACCAACGACCGTCCGGCTCTAACCGCAACCGATCCTATGGAGATCGATCATGGCTGTTCACGCCTTAAAGCCGGCCGCGTCGCCGGCCAATACCGATCGCGCCCGTTTCAATCTCGCGCTGGCACACTGCGCGATAGCTGGGGATGCTCGGGACGCCCTGCCCTCCAGTTCTACCATTCACGATGAGATCGCTGCTGGTGAAGCGCTCGAGCGCGCCCAAGTGGTGCTGGCGATGGCAATTGCCCCCGACCATGCGACGCTCGCCAAAAAGCTTCGACTGACGCTCTCGTGGGCCGGTGTACATCCGGCAGTGATCGATAGCCTTGTCGCGGACGTGTCTGCACTCGATCGGCGGGCAAAGGCATGACCTCGACTCGCAGCATTGAGGGCAAGGGCCTTCACTTCCCCGCCTCGCTCGCAATCGACGAGTCCGGCGTAATCATTGCCCCGCCTATCGAGACTCTGCCGATGATCGCGGCGGCGGTCGAACCAACCCAGCTGCTCTATTTCGCGCAGCGCCTGATCCGGGGCGTAAATCGCCGACGCCATCAGTTACGATGGTCAGCGATAAATGAGCAGCGCCTAGAATTGGCACGGCTTTGCATTGCTCGAGCTATGTCAGATCCACACAGTGGTTTGCCAGCGTAAGCATGGCCGCGAGAGCAGTTCGTGTTGACAATGATGATCGTTGGTCATACTCGATGATCATGACCAACGATCATCATTCCCGCAGTGACATCGTACAACTCGCCAAGGTCGAGAACGACGTGCTTACTGTTTGGCTTCGTCAAGGCTTGATTCGGCCAATCGATGCCGGGGTGGGTCGTGGAAAGTCGCTGCGGTTCGATCCGTACCAAGTTCGGATCGCCAGGGTTTTAGCGGACGGCCGAGGGGTCGGCCTGAACGGCGACGCATTGAGGGCAATCGCTGACGCATTACAAACTGCCATACAGACATTCGCAAAAGCAGACGCACACCCTCGATTGCTATCTTCGATAATCGAAGAGATCGAGGCGCCCGGCCACTTCCAAGATAATTTTGCATCGATCCGGCGATTAGCAGCAAACCGGCCCAGCGATGAACTGACTGATTTGCTGGAGATGTACGAGCAGGATGGATTCGAGGAGACAGTAAAGAAGGCTGCCGCAGTTTTCTCGGTCGAGGATCTCGACAACCTCTGGCTTTGTGTTCAGCTATTTGACGCCGAAGGTTATCTCGTAGCCTATTGGGATATTCATAACGGGCTGTGGAAGGTAGAACGACACGCTACCCTGGACGGTTCAAGGCTCCCGTCTGCGGCTTGCATCCTTCTAGATCTATCGCCGCTGGCGGACTTGCCGGAATGACGCCCCTCGGGAACGCCAATCTGGTAAATGACACGCTCAGTGTAACGGCGTCATGAAGGGGCTTGTCGATCTCGATCGACGGTGGTCGCGAGCGTTGCAAGCCGGTCGGGGTTTGCGCCTTTCCGATTCCGACCTAGATTTGCTCGCCTCGATTGGCGGCTACGCCGTACTGCATCAAGCAGCCGAACAAGCACTTAGGGAGCAGGCTCGATGCCGCGTGAGCCGAAGGAACCCTATCGACGGGGGCAATTCTGGCTCGGCTGGGATCGAAAGCTCGACGGCTCCCTTCGCTCCCCGTTCCTTGCCATCTTCTGGTACGATCCCGAGCGGGGACGCGAACGAAGCACTTCTACGCGCACAGCGGACGTTGAGCAGGCAAGGCACCGCCTAGATGCCCACTATCTTGAACGCGACCGCGGTGCGTCGATCTGCCCTACTTGCGGGCAGCAGCGCGCCGTGGCGTCCGGCTTCCTCGTGACCGACGCCATCTCAAACTATCAGATCCTGCACGGCCAGCTTCGCGCCTCATCCGAGGCGATCGCGGCGAGACTGGCGCACGTAGTCCGGTACATTGCGACGCTGCCCAGCGCGGCGGTCGCGTGTGAGCAGGTCAACGATGAATGGGTACAGCGCTTTCGAACGTGGCTGACGGCTCAGCCCATCGTGAGCACCGGAGGCAATCATCGCCCTAGATCGGCATCGACGGTTGAAAACAGTGTCATTCAGCTGGCCGCGGTCATCAACGCAGCACATCGGCGCGGCGACGCTTCCAGGCCGGCGGGCTTTCGGCCTATCCCCCTTAAGGAGCTTTCTGCGACCCCGCAGCATCGCGCTACGGTGCCCGAGCTCGCAGCTATGTTCCGGTACGCGCTCAGCCGTAGGCGGCAGAGCGACGGCGCCGGGCTGCATCGCTTCCTTATCGCATCTGTCTCGACCTTGGCCCGGCCCGATGCCGCGCACGAGATATCGACGGCCGCAGACCGCGGACAGTGGAACAGTCAGCGTCGCGTGCTCGACCTCAACCCTAGGGGGCGGCGGCAGACCAAAAAGTATCGGGCAACGGTGCGCGTGCCTTGGCAGTTTGCTGAGCACCTGGACAACGTAGCCGGGAAGTTCGTGCCAGTGTCGACCGTGCGATCTGCATGGCGTGGCATGGCGATCGAACTCAGTCTGCCGGGGGATGGCGAAAGCGGTATGAAGCTGATTCGTCGTTCCGTCGCGCAGCTGTTGCGCGATCGCCGAGTGCCGGCGGAAGAGATCGAGCTTATGATGGGTCACCGCAAGCTAGACGCTGTAACGGACCTCTACGCGGCTTTCCGCCCCGAGCATCTATCGAATGCTATAACCGCCTTGGAGGGCATCATCGACGAAATCGAATGCTTTGTTCCGGGTGCCTTCCACCGGAAGGACACCGGACAGACTGGGTCAAGTCTGAAACTTATTTCGGGCGGAGTAGCCAAAAATGGCTGAACTCCGCCAGAAACAATGGTGGGCGTGGCAAGGATTGAACTTGCGACCCCTGCGATGTCAACACAGTGCTCTACCACTGAGCTACACGCCCGCCGGAGGGCTCCACTAGCCGCGCTCTTCGCGGCGTGCAAGCCCTCAATGCATGCCCGTCACATTATCCATCTCGAACAGCCGATCGACCTCGGCGACCAGGTCGCGCAGGTGGAACGGCTTGGACAGGACGCGGGCCTGCGGCATCGCCCGCCCGGCCTTCAGCGTGACCGCCGCAAAGCCGGTGATGAACATCACGCGCAGGTCCGCGCACATCTCGCCGGCCTTCTGCGCCAGCTCGATGCCGTCCATCTCGGGCATGACGATATCGGTCAGCAGCAGGTCGAACGTCTCGGTTTCGAGCAACGGAATCGCCGCCGTCCCGCGGTCGACCGCGGTCACGGCATAGCCCGAGCGTTCGAGCGCCCGAGTCAGATACTCGCGCATGACCTGATCGTCCTCGGCCAGCAGAATTCGTAACATCGATCTAAAGTCCCGTTTTCACACGCACATTCCGCGGTCGCCCTACCCTGAAAATGGTTAACATATCCAGGTCGATTGCCCATGCCCGGTGCTGGCCCTAGCGTGGTGCGATGCAGTCTTCTCCCTTCGAGCGCTTGGGCGCAATGCCGCCCGTGAGCCCGGTGGTGGTGTCCGTCCCGCACGCAGGCCGGGACTACCCGCTCGCGCTCAAGACGGCGTTGCGCGTGCCGCTTGCCGGGCTGCTGCCGCTCGAGGACCGGCTCGTCGATGCGGTGGCGCGTGCCGCACGGACCGACCAGACGACGATCGTCCAGACCCGCGCGCGCGCCTGGATCGATCTCAACCGGCGCGAGGACGAGCGCGATCCGCTGCTCGACGAGGGTGCGCAGTCGCTGCCGCTCGCCCAGCAATCCGCCAAGCTGCGCAGCGGGCTCGGGCTCGTCCCACGCCGCGCATCGGGGGCGGGCGATCTCTGGGCGCGGCGGTTCACCGATGCCGACGTCACCGCGAGGATCGCCAACGATCACCGTCCTTACCATGCGGCGCTCACGGCGGCGCTGAAGGCCGCGCACGATCGATTCGGCGTGGCGGTGTTGCTCGACGTGCATTCGATGCCACCGCTCGGGCCGGGTGGATCGCGGATCGTGATCGGCGACCGGTTCGGGCATTCCGCCGAGCCACGCTTCATCGCGCGAATCGAAGCCGAGTGCGTCGCGCGCGGTTTCTCTACAGCGATCAACGCGCCCTATGCGGGGGGCCATATCCTCGAACGCCATGCGTGCCCGGCCGCGAACGTTCATGCGATCCAGTTCGAACTGGACCGCACGCTGTATCTCGATCGCAAGCTCCACGCGCCCGGCGCCGGCTTCGCGCGCGTGGTCGATCTGGTCCGCGCGATCCTGGCGGCACTCACCGACGAGGCCTTGCCCGTACCGCTCGCCGCGGCCGCCGAATGACCGAACGCGCCTAGCCGATCAGCGCGTCCAGCAGTTCCTCGATCCGCCCTGCCCGCGCGATCGGGTCGGCAATGCCCTCGGCGGCGATCCAGCGCCCGTTCTTCTCGACCAGATCGTCGAGCGGTTTTGCGGCAGTCCGGTCGTGCGGCGTGAACGCGATCGCCGCAGGACCCGCGTCGATCTGTCGTACGCCCGCCTCACGCGCCATCATCCGGATACGCGCCACCTGCAACAGTCGCAGCGCCGCCTCGGGCGCCTTGCCGAATCGATCATCCAGCTCGGCCTCGAACAGGTCGAGCGCCGAGACATCCTCAAGCCGCGCAAGCCGGCCATAGAGCGACATCCGGACCTCCATCTCGGGGATCCACGCTTCGGGAAGGCTGCCGCCCAGTTCGAGGTGCAGCTCGGGAATCCAGTCGTCGATCGGCGCACCGCCTTCGCGGTCGATCCGCGCCAGCCGCAACGCGCGGCCGAACAGATGCTGGTACAGGTCGATCCCGATCAGCTTCATGTGACCCGCCTGTGCCTCGCCGACCAGATCGCCCGCACCTCGCAGATCGAGGTCACGCGCGCTGATCGCAAAGCCCGCGCCCAGGCGGTCGAACGCCTGCAGCGTCCGCAACCGCTTCAGCGTCGCCTCGGCGATCGTCGCCTCGCCGTCGGTCAGCAGCATCACCTGCCCCCGCCGTCCGCTGCGACCGACGCGGCCGCGCAACTGATGCAGCTGCGACAGCCCGAACCGGTCCGCGTGATGCACGATCATCGTGTTCGCGCGCGGCACGTCGAGCCCGGCCTCGATGATGTTCGTCGCGAGCAGCACGTCGCCGTCGCCCGCCGCAAACGCCACCATCGCCTCGTCGATCTCGCCCGCCGGCATCTTCCCATGCGCCTGCACCAGCCCGAGTTCGGGCACGAGCTTGGCCAGCTTGGCGGCTAGCGGCGCCATGTCGTCGATCCGCGGCACCACGACGAAGCTCTGTCCACCGCGCGCCCGCTCGCGACGCAGCGCCGCGCGCACCGTCGCGTCGTCGAACTGCGCCACCGACGTACGGATCGGCTGGCGACGTGCCGGCGGGGTGGCGATGACCGACAAGCCCTGCAGCCCGATCATCGCGGATTGCAGCGTCCGCGGGATCGGCGTTGCGGAGAGCGTCAGGACATGCCCCGCCCCCAGCGCATGCATCTTGGCCTTGTCGGCCGCGCCGAACCTTTGCTCTTCGTCGATCACGACGAGCGCGAGATCCTTGTACGCGACACCCTTGCCGGCGATCGCCCCCGTGCCGATCACGACGCCGATCGATCCGTCCGCAAGCCCCGCCCGAACCCGTGCCTTCTCCGCAGTGCTCGACAGCCGCGACAGGCCGGCGACGGCCACGCCGGTCCCTTCGAACCGCTTCGAGAACGTCTCGATATGCTGACGGACCAGCACCGTGGTCGGCGCGGCGATCGCCACCTGGCGCCCGGCCAGTGCGACGGCAGCAGCGGCACGCAACGCGACCTCAGTCTTGCCGTAGCCTACGTCGCCGATGATCAGCCGGTCCATCGGCTTGCCGCTCGCCAGGTCCGCCAGCGTTGTCGCGATCGCCTTTGCCTGATCCGGCGTCTCGGTGAAGGCGAAGCCGGCGGCGAATTTCTCGTACCGGGCACGGTCGGGCTCGATCGGATCGGTCGTCCGTGCGTCGCGTTCCGCAGCGATCGCTGCGAGGTCTCGCGCGCTTTCGGCAATCGCGGCATCGATAGCGCCTCGCCGCTTCTGCCACGACGCGCCGTCGAGCGAATCGAGCGTGACCGCGTCGATCTCCGCGCCGTACCGCCAGATCCGGTCGGCCTCGCGCACCGGCACTAGGCGGCGGCCTTCCTTGGCATATTCCAGGACGATCGCGTCGCCGTCGGTCCCCGGCAGCATTTCGAGCCCGCGGACGACGCCGATCCCGAACTCTTCGTGGACGATCACGTCGCCGCATCGCAGCTCGCTCGTCAGCCCCGGCAACATGCCGGCGCTGCCGCCTGCGATCTCGTCGCCACGCGCGCGCCCACCGAGCAGGTCCGCGCCGGCGACGACCGCGGTCCCACTGGCGACGAACCCGCGATCGACGGGGGCGACCAGCAGCATTGCGGTGCCGGGCTTGGCCGAAACGACGTCCGTCCAGCGATCGACCGACGTGAAGGTGATCTTCGCCGCCCGCTCGAGCCTGGGCTGGAGGAACCGCAGGTCGCGCGGCGATCCCACGACGAGCAGACGCCTATCCGCGAGTGCGTCCTTCGCGAACCGGGCGAACGCGCGCGCCGGATCGCGCCGTTCGATGAACCGCGGGGGCATTTCGTCGCCGACGTCGAACGCGGCCGTTTCACGCTTCGCAATCTCGGCTGCCCAGACCTTGTCGAGGACAAGATCGGCGGAGGCGCGACGCCGGGGCAGGCCATCCGCGGCGATGGCAAGAAACCGATCTCGCCGCTTTTCCGCATCCCGGTCGAACGCAATCGCCGCGTCCGGCAGATGCGCGAGGATCGACACGCCCTTCTCGACCACAGGCTCGGTCGCGCGGCCGATCTCGACGACGTCGACGTCGCCTAGGCCGAGCTGGGACACCGGATCGTAATCACGCAACCCCGTGATGCGTCCATCGGCGAATTCGATTCGGACCGGGGTTTCGCGATCGGCGGGGAACACGTCGATCACGCCGCCGCGGACTGCGATCTCGCCGGGTTCGTCGATCCGATCGTCCGTCAGGTAGCCGACCTCCTCGGCGATCGCGGCAAACGCCTCGATATCGATCGGATCGCCGACCTGGAGCCGCGGTGGCGCTACGTCGAACATCGGCGGTGGCGGATAGCGGACCGCCGTCGCCTCGGCAGTCGTCACCACCAGGATCGGTGCCGCCTTACTCTCGGATCCCGCGCGCAGCCGCCGCAACGCCGCAACGCGACGTCCGACATTGGCAGGCGATGCCGGCGCGTCATCGCCCGGCAGCGCATCGCTCGACGGCACGTGGACGACCAGCGCATCGGGCGCGAGCGCCGCCGCAATGGTCGCGATCTCCGTCGCACGCTGATCGTCCGCCGCGACGTAGACGAGGTTCCCGCCGGACAAGCGCTCGACGATCGCCGCCGCAAGCGGTGCCACTGCGCTAGGCTTCGCCGCAATCGCTGGCGCGATATCCATATTCTCGACGTCTTGACTGACCTGAAGCACCGATACGCATCCTTGTTTCGAGGATGAACGTGATGCAGGCAGCGTGCGTTCCGGCGATACTATCCTCGATCAGGGTATTCGATCACCATGCGAAGGCGGGAACGATCGTCCGTCGTCCGACCAGGAACGCGTCCGCCACGAGCCGCAGCGGCGTAACGTCCACATCGCTCGAGCGCGAGCCGACAAGCGCCGCGAACTTGGCATAGAGCCCGGGATATTCCGCGTCTGGCGCCTCGGTCACCTCGCCGTCGACCTCCAGAATCGCGCCGCCCATGCTCAGCTTGAGCGTACCGCCGTCGGTCTCGACGACAATGTCCCATTGCTGCGGGCCTTCGTGCAGGAAGTCGAACGCCGCCGTGACGGGGATGTCGCCGCAGGTGAGATCGATATCGGCAGCCAGCGGCGACATCCGGCCTTCCGGCACCTGCAGGTCCGCACGATGCACCACCCAGTCGCCGGGGAGGATCTCGGTCACGATCGACAGCGCGTTGATGCCGGGATCGAACACACCGAACCCGCCTGCTTCCAGGATCCAGTCCTGGCCGGGGTGCCAGCGCCGGATATCCTCGCGCCATGCGATCGTGACGCGCTCGACCGTGCGATCGGCGAGCCACGCGCGCGCAGGCGCGACGCCGGCCGCCTCGCGCGAGTGCCAGGTCGCGAACAGCGAACGACCGGCGGCAATCGCATGCGCCTCGATCCGCGCGACTTCGGACAGCGTTGCGGCGGGCGGCTTCTCCATCATCACGTCCAGTCCGGCATCGAGCGCCGCCATCGCGATCGCCGAGCGGCCGACCGGCGGCGTGCAGATCGACACGGCATCGAGGTCATGCCCGGCCGCGAGCAGTTCGGCGATGTCGTGATAATTATCGACGCCGTCGACCACCGCATTGCGACTGACCGCCGCGACCAGTTCGAAACGCGGATCGTTCGCGATCGCCGGCAGATGCTGGTCGCGTGCGATCTTGCCAACGCCGATGATCGCCAGCCGGATAGGCTTCGCAGACATTGCCTCGGTCGCCATTAAAACCCTCTCAGTTACAGTATAACGGTATTTATTCTTCGCCGATCAGCGTCAGCACGTCGCCGATGATCCGCGTCATCGCGATCCGCGCCGCGGCGGGGTCACGTGCGATGATCGCGTCCGCCACCGCGGCGTGATCGGGGATATTGGCGGAACGGCCCTTGATCCGGTTGGTGAAGCGGATCGACGTCCGCAGCGCGGTCGAGACCACCGATTGGAACTGCGCGTAGAACGGGTTCTTCGACGCCCGCAGGATCGCCATGTGAAACGCGATGTCGGCCTCAAGCGGATCGGTCGTTCCCGCCTCGCCCGCTTCCATCTGCGCCAGCCCGTTGCGGATCGCCGCCTCGTCGGCCGCATCGCCGAACCGCGCCGCCAGGGCCGCGGCCTCCGGCTCGATCGCGACGCGCAACTGATTGAAGTGCCGCAGCAACTCGACCGAGAACTTACGCTCCAGCGTCCAGCGCAGCACGTCGGTATCGAACAGGTTCCATGAGCTTGCGGGTTGCACGACGGTCCCCTGCCGCGGCCGCGCGCTGACCAGGCCCTTCGCAGTCAGCATCTTCACCGCCTCGCGAGTCACCGATCGGCTCACGCCGTGCGTCTTGGCGATCTCCGCTTCGGTCGGGAACGGACGGTTTTCGTAGCGTCCGGTGACGATCGCCCGCCCGAGCGTGTCGAGCATCCCATGCGTCAGATTACGGCCCAAGATCGCGGTGGCCGGAAGAACGTCGGAGTCTGTCGTATCGGTCGCCATCGGCCGGGTTTTGGCGCAACGCGCTCCTGGTGTCACGCGTCTTGCAACGCGCCGCAACGATATCCGGTGGAAGGCTTGCGGCATTCATCGTACAATTAGCGACAATGCGGGCGGATACGGACGAAACCGTCAAGCTCGCGACGACGTCGAGGTAGAGTTATGCGGCCTTTCATTGCAGTCGACTGGGGCACCACCAATCGGCGCGCGTTCCGGATCGAGAACGGTGCCGTCGTCGCGACCGAGCGTGACGACCGTGGCGCCGCGGCCGTAGCGGCCGACGAGTACGACGCCGAGGTTGCGGGTATCCGCGAACGGCTGGGCGACCTTCCGATGCTGCTGGCGGGGATGGTCGGATCGAACATCGGCTGGCGTAGCGTGCCCTATGTCGCCGCCCCCGCAGGACTTGCAGAGGTTGCCGCCGCGCTCGACCGGATCGACGACCGGACCGCGATCGTCCCCGGACTGTCGTACCGCGACGGATTGCACGCCGACGTGATGCGCGGCGAGGAGGTCCAACTGCTGGGCGCGATCGCCGCAGAACTGGTGCCAGCGGACGCGCTGCTCTGCCAGCCAGGCACGCACTGCAAATGGGCGACCGTAGAGGGCGGCAGGATCGCCCGGTTCACGACGGCAATGACCGGCGAACTCTTCGCCCTGCTCCGTGCGCACGGCGTCCTGTCGCGCCAGCTCGGCCATCCGGTCGAGCCGGGCACAGCGTTCCTCGAAGGCGTTGCGGAAGGCGCAAAGCGCGATCTCGCCGCCAGCCTGTTCGCGATCCGCGCGCGCGGCGTACTCGGGATCGCCGACGACACGAACGCCGCCTCGTTCGCGAGCGGGCTGCTGATCGGTGCCGATACCGCCGCGCGTATCGAGCCCCGCGCGACCGTCCACATCCTAGCCGACGCAACCCTCGGCGCGCTGTATGCCAGCGCGATCGATGCGCTCGGCGGCGCGTCGCACCATATAGACAGTCAGGCCGCGTTCGTCGCCGGCATCACCCGCATCCAGGATCTTGCAGCATGACCAACCGCCAAGCCTTTGACGACGCCTTCGCGAAATGCCCGCTGATCGCGATCCTCCGCGGCGTGAAGCCCGACGAAGTCGAAGCGATCGGCGAAGCGCTGGTCGAGGCCGGCTTCACGATCCTCGAAGTGCCGATGAACTCGCCCGATCCGCTGGACAGCATCGCCCGACTGGCGCGCCGGTTCGAGGGCCGCGCGGTCGTCGGCGCGGGCACAGTGTTGCGCGTCGAGGACGTCGAGGCGGTCGGCGCCGCGGGCGGCACGCTGATCATCGCCCCCAACGCGAACGTCCGCGTGATCGCTGCAGCCGCGGACAAGGGCTATGTCGCGCTCCCCGGCATCGCGACTCCGACCGAGGCGTTCGCTGCGCTCGACGCCGGTGCCGCCGCGCTGAAACTCTTCCCCGCCGAAGCCGCCAGCCCCGCGGTACTGAAGGCAATGCGCGCGATCCTCCCCAAGGACACGCGCGTGTTGCCGGTCGGCGGGATCGCGCCGGAACTGATGGCGGACTGGCGCAAGGCCGGCGCGGCTGGCTTTGGCCTCGGCTCGGCCCTGTTCGCACCCGGCATGTCCGCCGCGGACGTCGGCGCGCGGGCGAAGACGTTCATCGAGATGTGGAACGCGGGTTAGACCTAAGACTGGACACAGGGATCGTCTTCGCGGCGCGCAGGGTTTAGGGCGGCGCGATGATGTTCGCCGAACAGGAACGAGACCTCGCCAGACTGACGGCCACCGACCGGTACCGATCGCTCCGGCCGCGTACAGGCGTCGACTTCGCCTCGAACGACTATCTCGGACTCGCCGGATCGGACCGGCTTCGCACGGCAATGACCGAGGCATTGCAGCGCGGCGTGCCGGTCGGATCGGGTGGGTCGCGGTTGCTGCGCGGCAATGCGCCCGAGCATGAGGCGCTGGAGGCGGACGCCGCGCGGTTCTTCGGGACTAAGGCCGCGCTGTTCTTCGCGAGCGGGTATGTCGCCAACACGATCCTGTTCGCGACGCTGCCACAACGCGGCGACCTGATCGTCCACGACGCGCTGATCCACGCCAGCGCGCACGAGGGCATGCGGCTCACCAGGGCGACCTTCGTCGCCGCCGCGCATAACGATGCCGATGCGGTCGAGGACGCGATCGTCGCGTGGCGCGCGTCGGGCGGGACAGGGCGCGTGTGGATCGCGGTCGAGAGCCTCTACAGCATGGACGGCGACCAGGCTCCGCTCGCAGTGCTCGCCGAAATCGCAGACCGCCACGACGCCGTCCTGCTCATCGATGAAGCGCACGCGACGGGTGTGTTCGGCACCGACGGCCGCGGGCTGGCCGAAGCGCTGGACGGTCGCGAGAACGTAATTACCTTGCGTACCTGCGGCAAGGCGCTGGGGTGCGAGGGCGCGCTGTTGTGCGGGCCCGCTGTGATGCGCGAGTTCATCGTCAATCGCGGCCGCGGGTTCATCTTCTCGACCGCACCGTCGCCGCTGATGGCACTGGCGGTCGGCGAGGCTCTGCGGATCGTCGCGGACGAACCGGGGCGCCGGGAGAGGCTCTGGACGTTGATCGCCACGGCAGAGCGCGTGCTCGCACCCTACGGCGTCGCGGCAACGGGCTCGCAGATCCTGCCGCTGGTGTTGGGGGACGCCGCGCGGACGATGCATGTGGCGGGCGCGATCCAGGCGGCGGGGTTCGACGTGCGCGGGATACGGCCGCCGACCGTGCCCGAGGGCGGATCGCGGTTGCGGATTTCGTTGACGCTCAACGCGATGGTTGCGGATATCGAGGCTTTGGCCGAGGTCATGGAAGAGGCATTGCAATGACGATCGTCGTTACCGGGACGGACACCGATATCGGCAAGACCGTGTTCGCCGCCGGGCTCACCGCCGCACTCGGCGCGCGCTACTGGAAGCCGGTGCAGGCCGGGCTCGCAGGCGGCAGCGACGCAGCGTCGGTCGTGACGCTCGGCGTTCCTGCGGACCACGTGCTGCCCGAAGCATACCGGCTGACGACGCCGTGCTCGCCGCATCTAGCCGCGGAGATCGACCGCGTGACGATCGATCCCGACCGTCTCGCGCTGCCAGAGGTCGATGGCCCACTGGTGGTCGAGGGCGCGGGCGGCGTGATGGTCCCCGTCACGCGCGAGCTGATCTTCGCAGACCTGTTCGCGCGGTGGAACAAGCCAGTCGTGCTCGTCGCGCGCACCGGGCTCGGCACGATCAACCACAGCCTGCTCTCGATCGAGGCACTGCGCAGCCGCAGCGTCCCCATCCTCGGCATCGCCTTCGTCGGCGATGCGGTCGAGGATAGCGAGGCGACGATCGCGGCACTCGGCAAGGTCCGCCGCCTGGGCCGCCTACCCCGCCTTGATCCGCTCAACGCCGCCACCCTGGCCGAGGCGTTCGCCGCAAACTTCGATCTGGAGGCGTTCCGGTGACCGACTCCCCCGTCTGGCATCCGTTCACGCAGCACGGCCTGCGCGAGCCGATCCCGCTGGTCACGCATGCCGAAGGTGCCGCGCTCTACACGTCCGACGGTCGACGGATCGTCGATGCGATCTCGTCCTGGTGGGTCACCACGCATGGCCATGCCAACCCGAAGATCATGGCGGCGATCGCCGAGCAGGCGGGCAAGCTCGACCAGATCATCTTCGCCGGCTGGACGCACCAGCCCGCCGAAGACCTCGCGCGCGGACTGACCGCGATCATGCCGCCGGACCTTACGCGAGTCTTCTTCTCGGACTCGGGCTCGACCAGCGTCGAGTGCGCGCTGAAGATGGCGCTCGGTTACTGGCTAGACCGCGGCGAAGATCGCCACCGCATCCTCGTGATGGAGCACGGCTATCACGGCGACACGATCGGCGCGATGTCGGTCGGCGCACGCGGCGTCTACAACCGCGCCTACGCGCCGTTGCTGTTCGACGTCGGCACGATCCCCTTCCCCGCCGCCGGGTGCGAGCAAGCAACGCTCGACGCGCTGGAGAAAGCCTGCGCCGCACACCCCGCCGCGTTCATCGTCGAGCCACTGCTGCTCGGCGCCGGCGGAATGCACATCTACGCGCCGCACATCCTCGCCGAGATGCGGCGGATCTGTGCCGCGCATGACGTCCTGTTCATCGCCGACGAGGTGATGACCGGCTGGGGTCGTACCGGCACCTTGCTCGCCTGCGAACAGTCTGGCGTCGTGCCCGACATCCTCTGCCTGTCGAAGGGGCTGACCGGTGGCGCGATCCCGCTCGCGGTGACGATGGCGACCGAGGCGATCTACCAGGCGCATTACGGCACCGACCGCGCGCGCATGTTCTTCCACTCGTCGAGCTACACCGCCAACCCGATCGCCTGCGCCGCCGCCAACGCGAACCTCGCGATTTGGCGCGACGAACCGGTGCGCGACCGGATCGCCGACCTTGCCACGCGCCAAGCCTCGCGGCTGGCCGCGCTTGCCGAGCATCCGCGCATCGCCAACGCGCGGCAGATCGGCACGATCACCGCGGTCGAACTCCGCGGCGAGGACGGCTATCTCTCGCAGATCGGGCCGCGATTGCTCGCCTTCTTCCGCGAGCGCGACCTGCTGCTCCGGCCGCTCGGCAACACCGTCTATGTCATGCCGCCCTATTGCATCGACGACCCCGATCTCGACGGGATCTATGCGGCGATCGCTGAAGCATGCGACGCAATCCGGCATTGATCCTGACGCTCTTGCTGCACTGCAGCAACAAATGATGTACGTGCGACGTTGAGATAAGATCGCGGCCGAGTACGCTGGCGACGAAAGGCTCGATTACCGTGAGAAACATCGCCGATACCCTAGCGCGCATGGCGCGCGCCGGAGCTCCGACGCCGCGCGACACTGCGCCCAGCCGCCTGACGCCACTGACCGAATTCGGGACCAACCCGGGTGCGCTGCTCGGCTTCAGCTACGTTCCCGCCAACCTGCCACCGGGCGCGCCAATAGTCGTCGTCCTGCACGGCTGCACGCAGACCGCGGCGGGCTATGACCACGGATCAGGCTGGTCGAAGCTCGCCGATCGCGCCGGTTTCGCGCTGGTCTTCCCCGAGCAAACGCGCGCGAACAATCCCAACCGCTGCTTCAACTGGTTCGCGTCGGAAGACACCGCGCAGGCCGGCGGCGAGGCCGAATCGATCGCGCAGATGACCGAGACAATGATCGCCCGCCACGGCCTCGACCGCAGCCGCGTGTACGTCACCGGGCTGTCCGCGGGCGGCGCGATGACGGTGGCGATGCTGGCCACGCGGCCCGACCTGTTCGCAGGCGGCGCGGTGATCGGCGGGCTGGCCTACGGCACCGCGACCGGCGTGTCGCAGGCGCTCGACCGGATGCGCGGGCACGGCGACACCAGCGACGCCGCGCTGGCCGACGCGGTTCGGAGCGGCGCGCGTGGACACCACGGACGCTGGCCGACGCTCGCGATCTGGCACGGCGGCGCGGACGCGACGGTGAGCGTAGCGAACGCGGACATCATCGCGCGGCAATGGCGCGGTATCCACGGCGTCGATGCGAAGGCCGTGCGCACCGAGCGAGTAGGCACCGCCGTCCACCGGATCTGGTCGGACGCGGAAGGCCGCGATGTCGTCGAAGACTGGACCGTCCCGGGCATGGGCCACGGCACGCCGATCGATCCGTTGCGCGGCGAGCGCTTGGGGGCCGCAGGGCCGTTCATGCTGGACGTCGGGATTTCCAGCACGGCGGTGATCGCAAAGTCCTGCGGCCTAGTTGCGGCGGCGGGGGTGGAAACCGCAGCCAAGGCGGCACCGGTCGAACGCATCGCCAAGATCGCGATCCCCGTCTCGCCGAAGGCCACATCGAAACCCCGCGCCGAAGCCCCCGGTATTCAGGCGACGATCGAGAACGCCCTCCGCGCTGCCGGGTTGATGCGGTAGGATAGAGACCAGCGTGGGGTCGGACGTCAGCGCGCGCGCTCCCCGTCATCCAGACGAAAGTCAGGATCCAGAGCCAAACAGGGCACCACCCGTTACCCTTGATCCTGACTTTCGTCAGGATGACGGAGTGGTTGGGGAGCATCGCGTGATTGCCCCAGCACCTTTCACACTGCATCGCGCCCTATCAATCCTCCCCCGCCAGGGGGAGGTGGCAGGCACTTCGCTGACGGAGGGGGCGGCATGGACAACCATAGCGGCGCGTTTTCACCCTCCGTCACCTCACGCGCTTGCCTGACAGGGGGAGGATCGACGGGAGCAATCGACAAGCCCCCCAACCAAGCTAAAGCCAGCGCATGACGTCCACCCCGCCCCGCCCCTGGCGTACCGAATTCGCCGCGACGCTGAAACTCGCTTGGCCGCTGGTAGCGACCAACCTCGCGCAGGCGCTGGTCGGCGCGACCGACGTAGCAATGCTGGGGCGGCTTGGATCGGATACGCTGGCAGCGGCGACGCTGGGTCTCAACCTCTACCTCGTCTTCCTGATCTTCGGCATGGGCCTCACCACCGCCGCCGTGCCGATGATCGCGCGCGAGCGCGGGGCGCGGCCGCATGCGGTGCGCGATATCCGGCGGACGGTGCGCCAGACGATCTGGGTCGCCGCCACGCTCTGCATCCCCTCGTGGATCATCCTGTGGAATGCCGAGCCAATCCTAGTCCACCTGCTCGACCAGGATCCGCTGCTCGCGCACGAGGCAGCGCGGTTCGTCCGCGCAGTGATGTGGGGGATGCTGCCCAGCCTCTGCTTCCTAGTGCTCCGCGCATTCGTCGCCGCGCTCGAGAAACCCGCCTGGTCGCTGGTGGTGATGGTCGGGCTGCTGGTCGTCAATGCCGGGCTCAACTGGCTGCTGATCTTCGGCCACGCCGGCCTCCCCGCGCTCGGCCTGCTCGGCTCGGGGATGGCGAGCAGCATCGCCAACGGCCTGAGTTTCGTCGCGATGGCGGCGGTCATCGTCTACGCAAGGCCGTTCCGCCGCTATCGCCTGCTCGGCCGGTTCTGGCGCGCCGACTGGCCACGCTACCGTGCCGTGTGGAAACTCGGCCTGCCGATCGCGATCACGCTCGGGTTCGAATCGACCGTGTTCATCGCGGCGGTGTTCCTGATGGGGTTGCTCGGCACCGTGCCGCTCGCCGCGCATGCGATCGCGATCCAGATCGCCAGCGTCACCTTCATGGTCCCGCTCGGCATCGCGCAGGCGGCAACGATCCGCGTCGGCTTGGCGTCGGGGCGTGGCGACCGTGCCGGCATAGGGCGCGCTGGTTGGGCGGCGTTCGCGATTGGCGAAGGCTTCATGGTGCTGACCGCTGCGCTCTTGATCCTCGCGCCACAACTGCTGATCGGCATCATCCTCGATGTCGATGCGCCGGCCAACGCACCGGTCGTCGCGCTGGCGATCTCGCTGCTCGCGGTCGCTGCTGTATTCCAGGTCGTCGACGGCGCACAGGTGATCGGCGCAGGCATGTTGCGTGGGCTGGGCGATACCAAGGTGCCAATGCTGTTCGCCGCGATCGGCTATTGGGGGATCGGCATCGGCGTCGGTGCGTGGCTGGCATTCGGCGGCGGCTGGGGCGGCGTCGGTATCTGGACCGGGCTCGCGACCGGATTGGCGGTCGTATCGGTTCTGATGATCGCCCGTTGGCAGGCGCGCGAACGGCTTGGCCTCGGCTAAGGCTCGCTTGGTCTCTTTGTCCGACAAGAATGATACATAACCGCTGCAGTGTGTTAACGTGTGTTACACAACCGGAGCCTGACATTTGCCTGATCAAGACCGCATCGTTGCGATCGGTTTGCTCACGCAGCGCGATGTTTTCGCGCTCGGCCATGACCTTTCACGCGTCTATCCGATCGACGAGATGCCGTGCTTCGGCGCGTTGCTCGGCGCGATCGACGACGCAGACCGGGCGTTCCACCGCGCCCGCGATGCCCAGCAGCTAGCCATCCCCCTGCAACAGAGCGCAACCTCGCGCGCATAGCGGCGTTCGAGACCCGCTGCCCTGCGGAGATCGATCATGACGCACCTATCCACCGAAATGCTGCTGCTGGGCTGGTCGACGGTCCTGCTATTCGCGTACGTCATGATCCAAGGGCAGACCGCGACGCGCGACCGCGGGCTCGACTGGAACGCTGGGCCCCGCGATGGCGAGCAGAAGCCGCTCGGCGAGATGGCCGGTCGCGCCGAACGCGCACTGAAGAATTTCCAGGAAACCTATCCGGTCTTCATCGCGCTCGCTTTGGGACTGGCGGTGACCGATCGCACTGGCGGCATCGGTGCAATCGGCGCATGGCTCTGGTTCGGCGCGCGGATCGCCTACATTCCGCTCTATCTGTTCGGCATCAAATATGTCCGCAGCCTGAGCTGGACGGTGTCGATCCTCGGCCTGCTGCTGATGCTGATCCGCTTTCTCTGAGGGTCAGAGCGTGCGGATGATCGCCGAGAAGTCGAGCCCACCCTGCCCGGCCTCGGCGAACGCTTCGTAACGCTCGGCAGCCTTAGCGCCCATCGGCGTATCCGCGCCGGTGTCCTTTGCCGCCGCCATCGCAAGCCGCAGATCCTTTAGCATCAGTGCCGCCGCAAAGCCGCCCTGATAGTCGTGGTCGGCGGGCGTCTCGGGACCGATACCGGGCAGCGGCGCATAGGTCGTCATCGACCAGCTCTGCCCCGACGACACGCTCGCGATGTCGTAGAACGCCTGCGCATCGAGCCCGAGCTTCTCCGCCAGCACGAAAGCCTCGCAAGTCGCGATCATCGTCGCGCCGAGGATCATGTTGTTGCAGATCTTCGCCGCCTGCCCCGCACCGTTCGCGCCCGCGTGGATGACCGCCTTGCCCATGTCGGCGAGGATCGCCTGCGCCCGGTCAAACGCTTCCGCCGAGCCACCGACCATGAAGGTCAGCGTCCCCGCATTCGCGGCGCCGATCCCGCCCGAGACGGGCGCATCGACCGCGACGAGACCCTTGGCTTGCGCGGCGGTGGCGACCTGCTTGGCGGTGGCGACGTCGATCGTCGAACAGTCGATCAGGATTACGGACGGCGATGCGACCGCGAACAGCGCGTCGTACACCTCGGCGACATGCTTGCCGGCGGGGAGCATCGTCACGATCGCTTCGGCACCGTCTGCGGCATCCTGCGCGGAGGCGACCGGCAGGCAGCCTGCGGCCTTCGCCTTGTCCAAAGCGTCGACGCTCAGATCGAACGCGCGAACGTCGTGGCCCTTCTTGGCGAGGTTCGCCGCCATGCCGCCGCCCATGTTGCCGAGCCCGATGAAACCGATCCGTGCCATGTTCTCTCTCCTAATTTTGCTCCCCTCCCGTTCACGGGAGGGGTTGGCTCTCACAGACCGGACGCCGGTACGTACGTCGCGCCCTCCCCTAGCCCCTCCCGCAAGCGGGAGGGGGACTACGATCATTTCCCCGTCCAGGTCCCGGCGCGCTTCTCGACGAACGCGGCCATGCCTTCGCTCTGGTCCTCGGTCCCGAACAGCCCGTGGAACAGCCGCCGCTCGAACTGGACACCCATCGCGAGCCCCGTCTCGAACGCCGCGTTGACCATTTCCTTGTTCGCCAGCACCGCCAGCGGCGCCATCGCCGCGATCGTCGTCGCCGTCTTCACCGCCTCCTCGACCAACTCGTCCGCCGGCACGATCCGCGAGACCAGCCCCGAGCGCTCCGCTTCGGCGGCATCCATCATCCGCCCGGTCAGGCACATCTCCATCGCCTTCGCCTTGCCGACCGCGCGCGTGAGGCGCTGAGATCCGCCCATGCCAGGTGACACCGCCAATTTGATCTCGGGCTGGCCGAACTTGGCGGTATCCGCCGCGAGGATAAAGTCGCACATCATCGCCAGTTCGCACCCGCCGCCGAGCGCATAGCCCGCCACCGCCGCAATGATCGGCTTGCGCGTTCGCGTGAAATTTTCCCAGCCTGCGAAGAAGTTACTCGCGTACATCTCCGCGAAGCCTTGCGACTGCATCTCCTTGATGTCCGCCCCCGCCGCGAACGCCTTGGCCGAGCCGGTCAGCACGGCGCACCCTTGCGACGGGTCCGCATCGAACGCGGCAAACGCGGCGATCAGGTCGGCGAGCACCTGCGAGTTCAATGCGTTCAACGCCTGGGGCCGGTTCAGCGTGACAAGCGTAACGCCGCCGCGCTGCTCGACCAGGATGGTTTCGTAGGTCATTCACTTACTCCTTGTATCCCCGCGAAGGCGGGGACCCAGTCTGGGCTCCCGCCTTCGCGGGAGAACATTTAGACGGATCAGCCGGGCGTCCACGCCTCATGCTCAGGCAACGGCGCGAAGATCTGGTCGATCACATGATCGGTCACATCCTCGGGCGTCGCAGGGTCCCAACGCGGCGCATTGTCCTTGTCGACGATCACTGCCCGCACGCCCTCGATGAAGTCATGCCGCTGCACGACATGCGCACCGACCGCATATTCCTGCCGCATCTCGTCGGCGAAACTCGCCATCCCAGCGCCCTCGTGGAGCAGCCGGAGCGACACCTTCATCGTCTGCGGCGACTTGGTCTTCAGCGTCGCAAGTGTCTGAGTCGCCCACTCCCCGCCATCGGCGTCGAGCACAGCGTAGATCTCCTCCAGCACGTCTGAAGCGAAAAGCCGGTCGATCTCGTCCTTGCGAGCCAAGATCTTCGCATCGGGTGCCGACGTCGCCAACGCGTCCAACACGCCCGCGATATCCTGCGGAGTCTCCGCAATCCGCGCCTTGGCGCTATCAAGCGTATCGCTAGCCAGATACTGCGTCGCCAACCCAAGCGCGAGACACTCCGCACCATCGAGCCGGTGCCCGGTCAGAGCCAGATACTGCCCGATCCGCCCCAGCAACCGCGACAGATACCAGCCGCCACCGACATCCGGGAACAACCCGATCCCCGTCTCCGGCATCGCGAACTTGGTGTTCTCGGTCGCCACCCGGAACCGGCACGGCAACGCAAGCCCGACGCCGCCGCCCATCGTGATCCCGTCCATGAACGCGACGATCGGCTTGGCATAGGTGAACAGCCGATGGTTCATGCGGTACTCAGCATGAAAGAACGCCCGCGCCTCGACGCCATCGGTCGCGCCCGAGGCCGCAAGCATGCGGATATCCCCGCCAGCACAGAACCCGCGTCCCTCCGCATGATCGACCACGATCGCCTCGACCGCCGCATCGCCACGCCAAGCTTCCAGCGCCTCAAGCACGCCTTCGCACATCGCGAGGTTCAGAGCGTGCAAAGCCTTCGGACGGTTCAACCGGATACGGCCGACAGGCCCTTCACTCTCGACGATCAGATCATCGGTCACGCGGTCACCTCCAAAGCACCATCTCCGCGCCCCCGCGTCTCCGCGTGAACCAAGGATCTTTTCACGCGGAGACGCGGAGGCGCGGAGCGGAAGGAA
Organism: Sphingomonas sp. Leaf208; assembly: GCF_001421415.1. GTDB lineage: Bacteria > Pseudomonadota > Alphaproteobacteria > Sphingomonadales > Sphingomonadaceae > Sphingomonas. Next base: position 51,646 of record NZ_LMKH01000039.1, on the reverse strand, counting down.
TGAGCAAAGCTGCGCGGACTCACTGCCGCGTCAGCTCGCGACCGACGATCATCCGCATGACCTGGTTCGTCCCCTCCAGGATCGAATGAACCCGCAGATCACGCCAGAAGCGTTCGATTGGATAATCCTGCAGATACCCATACCCGCCATGCAGCTGCAACGCACGGTCGACCACCGAAGACCCCGTGTCCGTCGCCAGCCGCTTCGCCATCGCCGCAAACTTGGTCTTGTCGGGCGCGTTCGCCGTCACCTTCGCAGCCGCCATGTAAAGCAACGCGCGCGCCGCCTCCAATTCGGTCGCCATGTCCGCCAGCATGAACTGCGTGTTCTGGAAATCCGCGATCGCATTCCCGAACTGCTTGCGGTCCCTGGTATACGCGATCGCCTCGTCTAGACACCGCTGCGCACCGCCGAGCGAGCACGCACCGATGTTCAGCCGCCCGCCATCGAGCCCCATCATCGCGATCCGAAAGCCCTCGCCCTCGCCGCCAACCATGTTCGCCGCCGGCACGCGGACGCCGTCAAAGATCACCTGCCGCGTCGGTTGCGAATGCCAGCCGAGCTTCTTTTCGTTCGCGCCGAACGACACGCCCGGCATGTCCTTCTCGATCACCAGGCACGAGATGCCCTTCGGCCCGTCCTCACCGGTGCGGACCATGGTGACATACACCTCGTTCTCGCCCGCACCCGAGATGAACTGCTTCGAGCCCGTCACGATCCAGTCGTCGCCGTCGCGGACGGCTCGCGTCTTCAGAGCAGCCGCGTCGGAACCCGACCCCGGCTCGGTCAAGCAATAGCTGCCAAGCCGGTCCATCGTCACCATGCTGGGGAGATACTTGTCCTTCACCGCCTGCGAACCGAACCGGTCGATCATCCACGCCGCCATGTTGTGGATGCTGATGAACGCCGACGTCGAAGGACATCCGTACGACATTGCCTCCATGATCAGCGCCGCTTCGAGCCGCCCAAGCGCGATCCCTCCGCTCTCCTCGCTGACGTAGATCGCCGCAAAGCCGAGCTCGGCCGCCGCCTTGATCGTATCGCGCGGAAAGATGTGCTTCTCGTCCCACTCGGCCGCATGCGGCGTGATCCGGTCTGCGGTAAAGCGGCGCGCCAGCTCCTGGATCTCGCGCTGGTCGTCGGTGAGGTCGAACTGGTTTGAGGTGAACTGGTTCATCGTGGTCCTATCTCCGTCATGCCGGGCTTGACCCGGCACCCAGAGCCACGGACGCCGGTGTTCGTGGCTCTGGGTCCTGACGTGCGTCAGGATGACGATTGGGGGAAATGACGTGGATCGGCAACCGGCTGTCTACATCCTCGCAAGCTGGCGCAACGGGACGCTGTACATCGGCGTCACGTCCAACCTGATGGCGCGGATCGTTCAGCATCGTGCCGGATCCTTTGGCAGCTTTACGCGAATGTACGGCGTCAAACGGCTCGTTTGGTTCGCGATGGCGGACACGATGGAGGGGGTCATAGCTCGCGAGAAGCAGTTGAAGAACTGGCACCGCGCCTGGAAAATCGAACTGATCGAAGCTGACAATCCGACGTGGCGCGATCTGGCAGAGGATTGGGGCTTCGATCCGCTCCCCCGGCCGTCATCCCGGGCTTGACCCGGGACCCAGAGCCACGAGCCCCTACGCCCGTGGCTCTGGGTCCTGACGTTCGTCAGGATGACGGAGGAGGCAGACCGCACCCAATCACCCCATCGTCGGAATAACGAACGCGTCGTTATCGCGCGCAGGCCCACCATCCTCGGCCATCGCCGGCAGCGCAGACCCGTCCGGCCAGCGCTGCGTGATCGTCTTGACCTTGGTCCAGAACTTCACGCCCTCCATGCCGTGCTGGTTGGTGTCGCCGAACGCCGAGCGCTTCCAGCCACCGAACGTATGATACGCCACCGGCACCGGGATCGGCACGTTGATCCCCACCATCCCGACGTTCACTCGTGCCGCGAACTCGCGTGCCGCGTGACCGTTGCGCGTGAAGATCGCGACGCCGTTGCCGTATTGATGCTCGCTCGGCAGGCGCACCGCCTCCTCGAAGTCGGCGGCGCGGACGATCTGGAGCACCGGCCCGAAGATCTCTTCCTTGTACGCCGACATCTCGGTGGTCACGTGGTCGAACAGCGACGGCCCGATGAAGAAGCCCTTCTCGTGGCCCTGCAACGCAAACCCACGCCCGTCGACGACCAGTTCCGCGCCCTCGTCGACGCCGGTCTGGATCCAGTTCTCGATCCGGGTGCGATGCGCCGCGTTCACCACCGGCCCGTAATGCGCATCGTTGTCGGTCGACACGCCAACGCGCAGCGCCGCGATCGCCGGGATCAGTTTCTCGCGCAACGCGATCGCGGTCTTCTCGCCCACCGGCACCACCACCGGCAGCGCCATGCAGCGCTCGCCGGCGCTCCCGAACGCCGCACCCGACAGGTCGGCGACGACCTGATCGAGGTCCGCGTCGGGCATGACGATACCGTGGTTCTTCGCGCCGCCCATCGCCTGGACGCGCTTGCCCGCCTCGACGCCGCGACGGTACACGTAATGCGCGATGTCGGACGACCCGACGAAGCTCACCGCCGAGATCGCCGGGTGATCGAGGATCGCGTCGACCATTTCCTTGTCGCCGTGGACGACCTGGAAGATGCCCTCGGGCAGCCCCGCCTCGACAAACAATTCGCCCAACCGCACCGGCACCGACGGATCGCGCTCGGACGGCTTGAGGATGAACGCGTTGCCCGTGGCGATCGCTACGCCCGACATCCACAGCGGGATCATTGCCGGGAAATTGAACGGCGTGATACCCGCACCTATACCGAGCGGCTGGCGCATCGAATATACGTCGATCCCCGGCCCGGCGCCCTGCGTGTATTCGCCCTTGAGGATGTGCGGGATGCCGCAGCAGAACTCGATCACCTCGAGCCCGCGCTGGATATCGCCCTTCGAATCCGCGATCACCTTGCCGTGCTCGGACGAGAGCATCCGCGCGAGTTCGTCCATGTTCGCTTCGACGAGCCGCTTGAACTCGAACATCACGCGCGCGCGACGCTGCGGGTTGGTCGCCGCCCAGCCGGGTTGCGCCTCCTGCGCGGCAGCGACCGCACGGTCCAGATCGGTCGCGCCCGACAATCGCACGCGCGCCTGCACCTCGCCCGAATTCGGGTCGAATACATCACCGAAGCGCTCGGCCGTGCTGGCCGCACCGCTAACGAAATTCTCGATCGTCCGCATGGCATCCTCTTCTTGTTGCACGCACCGTCGGGCATAAGCGTTTCGCAGCCAAGCGGGGTTGTTTGCAGAATCGCTCTGCGAATATGCAGTATAGGGTGAGGCGTTCATGGATTGGGACGACGTCCGGTATTTCCTCGCTCTGGCGCGCACGCACCGGCTTGGGCCAGCCGCAAAACTGCTGGGACAGGACGCGACGACGGTCTCGCGGCGCCTGCAGCGGCTGGAGCGGCGACTCCAGACGACATTGTTCGAGCAGACCGTGGCGGGTTACGCACTGACCGAGCGCGGCGCGGCGTTGCTCGACCATGCCGAGACGATGGAGGCCTCCGCGCTCGGGATTCAGGAGGTCGTCGGCACCGATGCAGGCGTACTCGCCGGCCCAATCCGATTGAGCGTCTCGGAAGGCTTCGGCAGCCGCATCCTCGCCCCACGGCTCGCGTCATTCACCAACCAGCATCCGCGGATCGCGGTCGACCTGATCGCGTCGACCGGCTTCCTCAATCCCTCACGGCGAGAGGCGGATATCGCGGTGATGCTGGCGCGACCGAAGAGTGGGCCGTTGGTCGCTCGGAAGCTCACCGACTATCACCTCGGCCTCTACGCGCATCCCGATCACCTCGCACGGTCGGGACCGATCGCGACCACCGCGGACCTGATGCGGCACCGGCTGATCGGGTACGTGCCCGACATGATCTACGCGCCCGAGCTCCGCTATCTGGCGGAGATCGACGGGCGGCTTGATGCCTCGATCCGCAGTTCGAGCATCGTCGCACAGGCTGGACTGATCGCGGCAGGCGCGGGGTGTGGGATACTTCCGTGCTTTATCGGCGACCAAATGCCGGGACTGGTGCGCGTGCTGCCGGAAACGGTGGACATCCAGCGCTCGTTCTGGCTCGTCGTCCACCGCGACGTCCGCCGGATCGCGCGGATCGATCGCTTCATAGCCTGGCTGGACTCGACCATCGGCGACCTGAAACCGCTGATGCTGGGCGTCTCGCCCCCGCCGATTGCCGCCCCCGAGTGAGGCCCGTATAAGATCGATGGTGCATCGCAGCATCGCCGGGCCTGGAGCAGCGCGTTGATCCCCAAACTCTATCACCAGATGATCGACGCGATCGGCGACGGCACCGGCCTGCCGGACATCATCCTTCACATTCACGCGGGCATGGCGCTGCTGATGATTGCCCGGCTGATCACGCGGCGGTCGTTCGGGACGTTCATTCCATGGTGGGTGGTCGTCGCCGGCGAGGCGTTTAACGAGATCATGGACCGGCTGAACTTCGGCTCGTGGCGCTGGGAGGATACCTCGCTGGACATCATCAACACGCTGCTCTGGCCGACTGTGATCTGTGTCGGGGTGCGGTTGCGGCCGATGATTGCGCAGCGGGTCATGGTCAAGACGGGTGTGGTGGAGACCGGGCCGGATGCTGTTGTCCCGGTGGAAAGCGTTCCTGTCGAGCCTGAGCACTAATCTGCCCCCCTCCCTGGAAGGGAGGGGTTGGGGGTGGGTCGGTCGGTTGGCTGGCGTACCAAGTTACAAGCAGCCAACCCACCCCTAGCCCCTCCCTTTCAGGGAGGGGTACGCGTTGTGGGCGGGCTGGCTTGGTCTATTCCAGACAGCCAATAGGCCCGGTTCAGCCTAGCGCGATGTACCGTTGCAGGTGATAATCCTCATCGCCCAACTGGTGGTCGATCATCACCAGCCGCTTCGCATAATGCGACACCGCATATTCCCACGTCATGCCGATGCCGCCATGAAGCTGGATCGTTTCCTCCGCGACCAGCGCCCCAGTACGCCCGATCGTGTATTTCGCCGCAGACAACGCCCGCTCGCGCGCCTTCGCATCGTCGCCGTCGAACGCCGAGGCCGCGTTGATCACCGCGGAGTGCGCCTGCTCGATCTCGAGTAACACCGTCGCCATGCGGTGCTGAAGCGCCTGGAACTTGCCGATCGGCACGCCGAACTGCTTACGGTCGCGGAGATAGCCGAGCGTCGCTTCCTTGACGAACTCCATCGCACCGACCGCTTCGGCCGACAGCGCGAGCAACCCCGCCCCGACCGCCGCGTCGACGATCGCCTGCCCCTGCCCTTCGCCACCAACGCGCGCTTCGGCGCCGAGCGCCACGTTCTCGAACATCACGTCACCGGCAGCGCCGCCCTCGACGACGTTGAAGCTGCGGACCGATACCCCGGCCGTATCCGCCGGTACGAGCAGCACGAGCGGGTCGCCATCCTGCTCCACCGTCACGACGAACACCGATGCCGCACCCGCCTGCGAAACGACAGCCTTCGTCCCATTGAGCGTCCAACCATCGCCGCTCTCCGTCGCAGTCACCGGCGTCGCGCCATCCTCGTGCGCGAACGCGGCGATCGTCTCGCCAGACACGATCGCGGCCAGCGTGTCGTCATGCCCGCTAGCCTTCGCGAGCGCACGTCCCGCCATCAGCGCGCATAGGAACGGCTCGACCACCAGCGCGCGGCCGAGCGCCTCGAACACCACCATGATGTCGAACCCGCTGCCGCCGAAGCCGCCCGCCGCCTCGTCGAACAGCGCGGATACGATGCCGAGTTCGCTCAACTGCTGCCAGGCCGCCGGGTCATACCCTGCCTCGCCGTACGCACCCGCGTTGCGCGTCTCGATCGGATAGCCGTCGCGCAACGCCCGCACGAGCGTGTCGGCGAGCATGCGGCGGTCGTCGGTGTGTTCGAAATTCATGGTATCACAGACCCAGGATGGCTTTGGAGATGATGTTCTTCTGGATCTCGTTCGACCCGCCGAAGATCGACAGTTTGCGGTTGTTGAAATAGCTCGGCGCCGCCATCGCGGCGTCCTCCGGGCCTACATCCTCGCCGTTCCAGCCGGCCTCCAGAGCTTCGGGTATGTAGGGTGCCGCGTATGAACCATAGGCGCGACGCGTCAGCGAGGTGATCTCCTGCCGGATCTCGGTACCCTTGATCTTGAGCATCGAACTCTCCGCACCGGGCGCACCGCCACCCGCGACCGCCGCCAGCACGCGTAGATTGGTCGTCTGCATGTTCGCTAGATCGATCTCCACCCGCGCCATCCGCGCCGCGAACAACGGATCGTCCGCCAGCGAGCGCCCACCCTTCTTCTGCATCTGCGCGACTTCCTTCAGCCGCTCGAACGAGGCGATCGAGAAGCCGACACCAGCGATGTTGGTCCGCTCATACGTCAGCAGATACTTGGCGTAGGTCCAGCCCATATTCTCCTCGCCGACAAGGTTGGCGACGGGCACCTCGACATCGGTGAAGAACACCTCGTTCACCTCCTGCTCGCCGTCGATCAGCGTGATCGGGCGGACTTCGATGCCGGGCGACTTCATGTCGATCAGCAGGAACGAGATGCCCTCCTGCTTCTTAGCCGTCGCGTCGGTGCGGACGAGACAGAAGATCATGTCGGCATGCTGGCCAAGCGTCGTCCAGGTCTTCTGGCCGTTGACGACATAGACGTCGCCCTTCCGGACCGCGGTGGTCTTGAGGCCCGCGAGATCGGAGCCCGCACCCGGCTCCGAATACCCCTGGCACCACCAGTCGGAGCCGTCGAGAATCCGCGGCAACCACTGCTTCTTCTGCTCTTCGGAACCGTATTTGATCAGCACCGGCCCGAGCATGTTGACGCCGAACGGCACCACGCGGGGCGCGTGGGCGAGTGCGGATTCATTGTCGAAGATGAAACGCTGGATCACGCTCCAGCCCGGACCACCCCACTGCTCGGGCCAGTGGTTCGCCAGCCAGCCGCGTTCGTTGAGGATCGCGTGCCATTCCTCCATGTCCGACTTGCGCAGCCGCTTGCCCTCGCGAACCAGCGTCGAGAGGCGAGCGGGAAGTTTGTCGCGGAAGAAGCTGCGGACTTCGTCGCGGAACGATTCTTCTTCGGGCGTGAAGCTGAGATCCATGGCCATGTGACTCCTGATGTTGGAGCCTGTGTGCCACAGTCGATCAAGGAATTGAAGGACCGGTATGGTCTATACGATGGAATTTGTTGCGTCGTGCGACGCAGGTTAATCCAGCCGGTATCCAACTTCTCCCCCCCTCCCTGAAAGGGAGGGATCGGGGGTGGGTCGGCCTGCTTGGGCCTCGTGCGTGCGTATGCGGAAGCCGACCCACCCCCAGCCCCTCCCTTCCAGGGGGGGGAGCAGTATCAGAACCGGTAGCTGATCCAGCCGGCGAGGAAGTCGGAGTTCTTGTATCCCGCATTCGTCAGCGCAGGCCCCGCGATCAGATGCTCGTAGCGCCCGGTGAACGACAGCCGCGAGGTGAACGGGTACACCGCCTGGAACCGCAGCGTATCGGCGATCTTCTTGCCCCCGAAATTCTGCGTGCCCGCAAACGCCGAGCCGTTCGCACGGTACACCGCATCGCTCGTCGTATCGCGCCACGAGCGCTGATATTCCGCGGTCAGCCGCAACTTGTCGAACACGCTGAACGTCACGTTCGGCGCCAGCGCGACCAGGTTGGTTGGCGTCGCGAACAACTGGTAGCTGTAATAGACGTTGTTGCCGAACGGCGCCAACGAGTTGCGCAACGTGCCGTTACCGTACGCGCCGCCGCCGCTCGCATAATCGGCGTGGAAGCCGACGCGCGGCGCGGACTTGCCTTCGCCGAGCTTGTAGGTCTGCGCCAACAGGATCAGCCACGCCTTGATCGAGCGATTGTCGTACGAACCGCCCTGATAGTTGATCGTCCAGTCGAGATTGACCGGCCCCGCATCGCCCCAGACGTGCAAACCATAGAAGTTGCGAGCTTCGCGCGCGTTGTCGGTGCCCCATACCGCCCCGCGGTTGCGCAGGCGCCAGAGGAACGGATCGACGTACAACTTCGAGCCGCCGAACAGCGTCTCCGGCACGACGATGCCCGTAGAGATACCCGAGAAGCGCCGCGCACTCTCCGCATTGTCGTCCTGAGTACCGCCATTGCCATACGCAGTCGGCTTGAAGTCGAACACGTCGGCACGGACACCAGCGGTGCGCGCCCAGGCGCGGAAGCCGTTGAACCCGAAGAACAACGTGTTGTTGTCGCGCGGCACGACCAGCAGGTTGGGACCGTCCGCAAACGTCTGGCGGCCATAGCGCACGCCGACGTCGACATCGGCGACCGTCCCGGTCAGGTCGACGAACGCCTGCTGCACGGCCAGCTTGTTGCGCAGGTTCGGCAGCGCGGTGCCCAGATTCTGCCCCTCAAGAGTGCCATGCGCGAGTTCGCCGTAGAAGCGAAGGTGCTCACCGACATGCAGATCGGCGCCACCGAACAGGCGAAGGATGTCCTGCCGCTGTGCTTCGGCGTCGCGGAGATTGGGGTTGGTCGTCTGGTTGACGCGCAACCGCGCCTCGCCTGACAGCGTCAGATAGACGTCGCCATCACCCGCGATCGAGATGAACTTCAGCTGGTCGACGATGTCCTTGCGCTTCTTCGGATCGCGCAGCTTCGACCAGTCCTCTGCCCAGCGCGACTGGTTGTAGCCGCCCGACGTCGTTCCGTCGCCGATCGCGGCATTGGGGTAGCTCTCGGCGATCGGCGAGGCTTCGCCGGTGCTCGACACGTCCTTGGCGCCGGCATTCGCCTGTCGCGAGGGCGGCGCTTCGGCCTGCGCCACCGCCACGCTCGAGAAGGCCAGGGTCGAAAGCGCGGACGCGGCAAAGCCGGCCGCATACGCCATGCGGCGGATCGTCATCGAGGTCATAAGCAAATATCCGGTACAGGACGCGGGACCGGCGAACCGGCCCCGTACGCGTCAGTGGGCAGGAACGGCTGCGATTGGAGCAGGCACGAATTCAGGAAGCTTGCCCGACAGCGCCGCGTTCAGCTTGTCGCGGTCGAGACCGCCTTCCCAGCGGGCGACGACGATCGTAGCGACCGCGTTGCCGATGAAGTTCGTCAGGCTGCGGCACTCGCTCATGAAGCGATCGACGCCGAGGATCAGCGCCATGCCCGCGATCGGCACCGTCGGCACGATCGACAGCGTCGCGGCCAGGGTGATGAAGCCCGCGCCGGTAACGCCCGCCGCACCCTTCGACGAGATCATCGCGACAACCAGCAGCAACAGTTCCTGCCCGAGCGTCAGATGCGTGTTGGTCGCCTGCGCGATGAACAGCGCCGCCAGCGTCATATAGATGTTGGTACCGTCGAGGTTGAACGAATAACCGGTCGGCACGACCAGTCCGACGACCGACTTCTCGCAGCCTGCCGCTTCCATCTTCTGGATCAGGTTCGGCAGCGCGGCTTCCGACGACGAGGTGCCGAGGACCAGCAGCAGCTCGGCCTTGAGATAGCGGATCAGCTTGAAGATGGAGAAGCCGGTCAGCCGCGCGACGGTGCCGAGGATGACGACCACGAACAGTGCGGCAGTGAGGTAGAAGGTCGCGACCAAGGCACCAAGATTGGCAAGGCTGCCGATCCCGTATTTGCCGATCGTGAACGCGATCGCGCCGAACGCGCCGAGCGGGGCCGCGCGCATCAGGATGCCGACCAGCTTGAAGACGATCAGGCTGAGGCGCTCGAGGAAGTTCAGCACCGGCTTGGCAGGCTCGCCGACCAGGCTCAGCGAGATGCCGAACAGGATCGCGACGAGCAGGATCTGGAGGATGTTGCCCTCGGTGAACGCGCTGACCATCGTGTCCGGGATGATGCTCATCAGGAACCCGGTGATCGTCGTCTCGTGCGCCTTCACGGTGTAGTCGGCGATACCCTTGGTATCTAGCGTGGCGGCATCGATGTTCATCCCCGCGCCCGGCTGGACGACGTTGGCGACGATCAGCCCGACGATCAGCGCCAGCGTCGAGAAGAACAGGAAGTAGGCGAACGCCTTGCCCGCAACGCGGCCGACCGAGCCGAGCTCCTTCATCCCGGCGATACCCGTGACGAGCGTCAGGAAGATCACCGGTGCGATGATCATCTTCACCAGCTTGATGAATGCATCGCCAAGCGGCTTCAGCGCCGCGCCGTAGGTCGGATAGAAATGCCCGAGCGCCGCGCCGAGCGCGATCGCGATCAGGACCTGGATATAGAGCTGGCCGCTCCAGCGCTTCCGCGCGGGCGTTTCCGCGACGCCATATGTCTGGGTGGGTAGGGTCAACATCGCCTCCTGGTATTCTCGTCCACTCACGCGGGACGTTGTGTGCGACGGTAATGCCGGGCCGGACCGGGGACTACAAGAGTGGGGGTCACAAGCCCGCAAAACGTTGGTTTTAAGCCATTTATTTGCATACCGATTATTCTGACGTGTGGGAAATGTCGTGTTTCAGTAATAGCGTGACCGCTGCGTGTGTGATAATCCGCACAAAATGATCCGACTCCGATCTCCCCTTTTCATCACGGCGTTGACGGTGCTGATGGCGTTCGCGGCGCTTGGCACGATCGTCGCGGGAGTCGCCTCGATCTACGGCCAGCGCGCCGCCGAAGACGCGCGCGCAGGCGTGCGGATGCGCGCGGTCCAGCAGACGCGGAGCAACCTTCGCCTGCTGGAAGCGGAGTTGCAGACCTATCGCCTGTTGCCGATCATGCTCGGCGAATACCCCGATGTCCGCGCGGCACTCGCGTCGGGCAAGGTCGACCCGGCGCTCAACACCAAGCTCGCGCTGCTGGCCGAACGCACCGGCGCCCCGGTGATCTACGCACTCGACACGCAGGGCATGGCGATCGCCGCCTCGAACGCCGGGCGCCCGGACAGCTTCCTCGGCCACGACTACCGGTTCCGCGACTATTTCACCAAGGCGATGGCCTCCGGCGCGACCGAGTTTTTCGCACTCGGCAGCGTCAGCGGGCGACCGGGCCTGTACCTGTCGCGACGGATCGACCGCGCCGGTCGACCGCTCGGCGTCGTCGTGGTCAAGGTCGAGTTCGAGAAGATCGCGCGGGCGTGGATCCAGGACCGGATGGCGACCTTCGTCACCGATCCCGACGGCGTCATCCTGATCTCCAGCGATCCGAAGCTCGAATTCCGCACCACCCGCCCGCTCTCGCCTTCGCGCCGCGCTGAACTGGTCGAGACGCGCCAGTTCGGGGCATCGCCATTGGCCCCCGCCCTACTCACCCTTGCCGAGGGGGTTTCGCGGCTGCCCGACGGATCGCCTGCGATCACGGTGTCGCTGCCCGTGCCGATCTCGGGCTGGCGGCTGGTGCATATGGAGCCGCTCGACGCCGCCCTGCGCACCGCCGCCGCGCGCACGCGCTGGGCCACCGCGATCGCCGCGATGCTGACGATCGCGGCGATGCTCGGCGCGTGGTGGCTGTACGAACGGCGCAAGCGCAACGTCGGCGCGCGCGCGGAACTGGAGGCGGAAGTCGCCCGCCGCACCGCCGAGCTCCGCGCGACCGCCGACCGCCTCCAGATCGAGGTCGAGCAGCGCGAGGCGTCCGACCAGCGGTTCCGCCAGGCGCGCGAGGAACTGGCGCACGCCAACCGCGTCGGCTCGATCGGCACGATCACCGCCAGCGTCGCGCACGAGATCAACCAGCCCGTCGCCGCGATCCGCACCTTCGCCGACAATGCCGCCGCCTTCCTCGACCGCGGCGAACCCGCGCGCGCGGCAACCAATCTCCAGTCGATCGTCGACCTCACCAGCCGGATCGGCACGATCACCGCGGGCCTCCGCCGTTATGCAAGGCGCGGCGCAGGATCGATCGGCCCCGTCGCGCTCGACGAGGCGATCGACGGCGTCCGCCTGCTGATCGGCGACCGCTTCCGCGCCAAGGGCGTTACGCTCGACCTGCCGAACGGTCCCGAGGCGCGACTGACGGTGATCGCCGGTCGCGTCCGCCTGGAGCAGGTGCTGGTCAACCTCCTCCAGAACGCGCTCGACGCGGTCGCCGACCGCCGCGACGCCCGCGTGAGCGTCACCGTCGGCAGGAAAGGCCGAGATGTCGTGCTGACCGTCGCCGACAACGGCCCCGGCATCGAGCCCGACATCGCCGACCACCTCTTTACCCCGTTCGCGACGAGCAAGAAGGACGGCCTCGGGCTCGGGCTCGGCATCGCGCGCGACATCATGACCGAGTTCGGCGGCACGCTCGACCTCGTCCCTGCTCCAGAAGGCGCCATCTTCCGTATGATCCTGGTGAAGGCATGAGCGAGCAAGCGGTGCTGCTCGTCGACGACGACGACGTGTTGCGTGGGGCGCTTGAGCAATCGTTCGAACTCGCCGGCATCGCGGTGATCGCCGAGCGCGACCCGACCGTGGCGCTCGCCCGCGTGACCGCGGGGTTCGACGGCGCGGTGGTGTCCGACATCCGCATGCCGAAGATGGACGGGCTAGAGCTCTTCCGCCGGATCGCTGCGATCGACCACGAGATCCCGGTGCTGCTGATGACCGGCCACGGCGACGTCGCGATGGCGGTCGCCGCGCTCAAGAACGGCGCGTTCGACTTCATCCCGAAACCCTTCGCGACGGACCATTTGATCGCCGGCGCGCGCCGGGCGCTCGAAATGCGCCGCCTCGTCCTCGACAATCGCCGTCTCCGCGCCGCCGCCGAGGAAACGATCGGCGCCGAACCGCTGATCGGCGAGACCCCGGTCATGGTCCGCCTCCGCGAAACGATGCGCCAGATCGCGCAGGCCGACATCGACGTGCTGGTCGAAGGCGAGACCGGCACCGGCAAGGAACTCGTCGCGGTCCTGCTCCACCGCTGGAGCAACCGCCGCTCGCGTCCGTTCGTCGCGGTCAACTGCGCCGCGCTGCCCGAGGCGGTCGCGGAGATCGAGCTGTTCGGCCACGACGGCGACTCCCGCCTGCCCCGCACCGGCCGGATCGAGGCCTCGAACCGCGGCACGCTGTTCCTCGACGAGATCGAGAGCACACTCCCTGCGTTCCAGGCGAAACTGCTCCGGGTACTTGAGGAGCGCGAGGTGATGCCGGTCGGCGGCGACTTGCCGCGCGCGCTAGACCTACGCGTGATCGCCGCCGCCAAACCGGGCCTTGATCACGCGGTCGAGGAAGGCCGCTTCCGCGCCGACCTGCTGTTCCGGCTAGACGCGGTCCGCCTGCGCATCCCGCCGCTCAGAGAACGACGCGACGATATTCCGCTCCTGTTCGGCCACCTGCTCCATCAGGCGGCAGAGCGGTTCGGCCGCGAGGTGCCGACGATCGACACCGCGACGCTAGCGTATCTCGGCCAGCACGACTGGCCCGGCAACGTTCGCGAACTCGACAACCTCGCCAAGCGTCTCGTGCTCCGAGTCGAGGCGGAAGAGGCGGTCGACGAAGACAGCGACATCCCCCTCCCCGCCCGCGTCGACAAGTTCGAGGAAGCGACGATCCGCGCCGTGCTCCAACAGGTGAGTGGCGACGTGCGGTCTGCGCTGGCCGCGCTCGGCATCCCGCGAAAGACATTCTACGATAAGCTGAAGCGCCACGAGATCGACGTCGAAGCCTACCGCCCGAACAAGGGCTAACTCTCAATCCTCCCCCGCCAGGGGGAGGTGGCACCGAAGGTGACGGAGGGGGAGGACACGGAGCAGTGGTTATCCTGACCTCCCCCTCCGTCTGGCAAGCGCCAGCCACCTCCCCCTGGCGGGGGAGGATCACGAGTTCGCTACGGCTGCAAGCGCAGCGCTAAGTCGGAATAACCGGCGGCGGCACACCGCCCTGCCGCGTGGCCACGAACTTCGCGAGTGGTGGCCCGACCAGCAACACCCCCAGGAACCGCAACACCTGCAACGCCATCACGAACGGCACGTCCACCGGGCTAGACGCCGCGATGATCGCCACAGAGTCCATCCCACCCGGGCTAGTCGCCAGATACGCGGTAACCGGATCAATCCCCCACCACCGCGTCAACGCCGCCGCGATCCCGCCGCAGAACGCAATCAGCAGCGCCACCGACAACAGGATCCGCGGCATCGCCTTCCCCGCCACCCGCAGCGTATCGCGCGTGAACGATAGCCCGATCCGCCACCCGACCACCGCGTAGCTGATTGCGAGCAACCACTGCGGCAAAACCGGCTGCGCAACGCCGGTGACGTTAAGCGCTGCCCCCGCGACCAGCGACCCGAGCAAGGCGCCGGCGGGAAGCTTCAGTACGACCCCCACGGTCGCACCAACACCGGCAATCGCGATCGTCCGCAGCACGGCGACCGGGTCTACGGATGCGAACCAAGTCGCCGCAACATGATGCCCGCTCCCGCCACCGACCATCACCGCCGCCAGCACCGACGCGACCACCGCCACGCTCACCACCCGCGTGTAGGTCATCACCGCGACCAGCCGCGAATCCGCGCCATACGCCTGCGCCATCAACACCATCGCGCTCGCAGCACCCGGCGTCGATCCCCACACCGCGACGGTCCCCGGCAACACCTGCCACCGGCTCAGCAGGTACCCAAGCACGCTGCTCGCCGCGAGCGTGACGAAATTCACCATCAGAAACACCGGCCAGTGATCCGCCACCGTCGCGACGATCCCGGTGGTGATCGACCCCGCGATCAGCGTTCCGACCGCCGCCTGCGCCCCGCGAAACGCCGAAGTCGGCACGCTCAGCGACCACCCCCGCACCGCCAGCACGACCGCCGCGACCATCGGCCCGAGCAGCAACCCCGCAGGCAGCCCGACCAGCTCCAGCAGCCCCGCGATCACCGCCGACAGCGCGATCAAGACGGCCCACCGCCAGATCATGGCTTGGTGGCGAACCAGATCGTGTGCCGCGCGCCGCCCTTCCGCGTCGCCCGCGCCATAACCTCGTCCACCGCGAAACCGGCTTCAGCAAGGCGTGTGGCGAACGGCTTGCTCGGCGCTGACGACCACACGGCGAGCACCCCGCCCGGCTGCAAAGCCTCTCGCGCCAGGGACAATCCGCGCGCGCCGTAAAGCCGGTCATTACCCGGCCGAGAAATCCCGTCCGGGCCGTTATCGACGTCGAGCAGGATCGCGTCCCAATCGCCCTCCGCGATCGCCGCGGCGACATCGCCCTCGAAAATGCGCGTCCGCGGATCGGTCAGGCTGTCCCCGTGCAGCGCGGCCATAGGCCCCCGCGCCCACTGGATCACCGCCGACACGATCTCCGCCACAACTACCTCTGCATCAGGCCCAAGCCGTGCGAGCGCCGCGCGAAGCGTGAACCCCATCCCAAGCCCGCCGATCAGCATCCGCACGCCCGGCCGCCCCCCGATCCGGTCGCAAGCCTGCTCCGCCAGCGCCTCTTCCGATCCGCTCAACCGGCTGTTCATCAACTCGTTCGCACCGAGCATGATCGAAAACTCGGCACCACGCTGGAGCAACCGCAGCTCACCCCCACCCGGCACCTGCGCCGTTCCAAGGAGTACGCGAGGGATCATGCCGACCAAGCCGCGATATCGTCCTGCTCGCCAATCAAGGCCAGCCCATGCGCGATCGACGTCAGTTCGCCGCCGCTCATGATCGCCGCCTCGCCGAACCGCTCGACGAATATCCGGCGGATGCGCGGGATCAGCGACGACCCGCCGGTCAGGAAAACCCGGTCGATCTCGCCGCCACCGACGTTCGCCACCTCCAAAGCCCGGTCGACCGCCGACTCGATCCGCACGACATCATCGGCGATCCACCCCTCGAACTGCGCGCGCGTCACGTCCGCCTCGATCTCAAGCCCCGCACCTGCGAAATGGAAATGCGCGTCCTCGCCACTCGACAGCGCACGCTTGAGCGACCCGACCGCATCGTACAGCGGATAGCCGAGTTCGTTCTCGATCACCGCGATCATCCGCCCGATCGCGTCGGGGTCGACGGCGGTCTTTTGCAACCGCTCCAGCTCGGTCATCGTCTTGCGGTTGCGCATCAGCGCCAGCCTGGACCAGTCCGCGAAATCGGCGAAATACGCGCGCGGAATCTCAAGCTCCTTGCCGAACGACTTGTACGCGCCGCCCTTGCCCAGCATCGGCAGCACCAGCCGGTCGAGGATCCGGTAATCGAACCGATCGCCGGCGATCCCGACACCGGCATGACCCAGCGGCGTACACCGCCGCGCCGCGCCCGGCTCGGCAACGCGCACCACCGAAAAGTCGCTCGTCCCGCCACCGAAATCCGCCACGAGGATCGTCGCCGGCTCGGTCAACCGCGTCGCATAGCTGTAGGCCGCGCCGAGCGGTTCGTAGACGTAGTGGATCTCCGCGCCGAACCCCTTGAACATCGCGTCATACCGCGTCCGCGCCAAGGCCTCGTCGGGCCGGGCGCCAGCATATTCGACCGGGCGACCCACCACGATCCGGTGCGGCCGCGTGTCGAGCTTGCCCCCCGCGTGCGAAATCAGCTTTTCAAGGAACAGCTGGCCCATCTCCTCGAAGCGATAGCGCTTGTCGAAGACCGACGCCTGCTCGAACGTCTTCATCGCCGCGACCGACTTGAACGACTGGATGAACCGGCTGTCGAGCGGATACTCCATATATTCGGCGATCGCCCACGGCCCAGCATCCGACGCGAGCCCCTTGCCGCTGTCGTCCTGCCAGAAGCACAGCGCCGAGCGAAACACCGGGCTCGTTTCGGCAGGAGCGGCGAACGTCACGAGTTCGGGCGTCCCGCCGCGCGTCCCCAGTGCCACGACGCTGTTGGTCGTGCCGAAGTCCAGCCCCAAGGCGGGGCCGCCAGCGTCCGTCTGCATCGCGTCGTCCTTCAATGAACGCGCGCCTATGCCGATGCGGGGGCCGGGATGGCAACCCCATGCGTGCTTCGGCGGACCAGTTGAGCGGGTTTGGTTGAGCTGTGATCTATGACTGGATGACCGCACACAGCGGAAGCCCGCTAGAGAGTCGGTCTCCAGCGGTTTGCCGTTCTCCAAGGGAGCCGTTCGCCCAGATTTTATCGGGCACGCCCCTTTTCCCGCGGACGAAACAAGGCCGGTCCCTCGCAGCGTAACCAAACGCTAAGCTCTTCGGGATAAGCATGCCGCGATGTTCGTATCGCTGACAGCGCGTATCACCGCGATCGGACTCATCGTCCTCCTGGCGTTGGCGTCTTTGGCGGGGCTCCTCGCCGATGCGTCGTATCAGGCCAGCCAGAGCGTTCACTGGGCCGCGCATTCCGCCGGGATCATCGAGACGACCGAGGCGGCGCTGGGCGATCTGCGCGAGGCCGAATCCGGCCAGCGTGGCTTCGTCATCACGCGCGATCCAGCCTATGCTCGGTCGTACGCCGAACGTGTGGATAGCGCTGCCCGAACCATCGCCCGAGTCGTTGAACAGACCGACGACAATCCGCTTCAGCACGCACGGGCGAAGGAAATCGCGTTGCTGATGAAGGAACGCTCCGCCTTTTTGCTGCAACCGTTAAATCTTGCCCGCCGGGGTGATTTTTCCGGCGCGGTCGCGGTCATCGCGAGTGGCCGCGGCCGCGAACTGATGGATGCGATCAGCGTGCGCGCGCAGGGCTTTCTCGACGAGGAACGCGCGCTCCAGTCCACGCGGCAGGACGCGGCGGTTCAGCGGCTGGAGAGCGGCAAGAGATTGGCGATACTCGGCGCGATCGCCGTCGCCCTCGTCGTCGTCGGCAGCTTTGCACTGCTCGTCCGGGCGATCCGCCGCCCGCTGGCGACCATGATGCGAGCGATGACCGCGCTAGGCAGCGGCGAACAGGACGCCCGCATCGATACTGCGATGGGATCGCGCGAATTTGCCCGCCTTGCCGTCGGCTACAATGCGATGGCCGACCGATTAAGGGGTGCCGTCGCAGACCAGGGCACCAGCGAGCGGCAATTGCAGATCGTCAACACCGAACTGGAGCAGAACACGAAGTCGCTTCGCGAACGCGGCGAGGTGATCGAACTGCTCGGCGGCATGGCGCATCGCATGCAGGCCGCGCGCACCGACGACGAGTTGGCGCAGATCATCCGGGTGTTCGTACCACAGGTGCTCCCCGACATTCCCGGCGCGCTGTACGCGCACAACAACTCGCGCAATTGCCTTGTCCCCGTCGCGAGCTGGGGCGGCATCACCGTGCCGATCGAAGGCTTTGCGCCGGAGCGGTGCTGGGCGCTGCGTCGCGGCCAGAGCCACTCCGTCGAAGACCCCAGCCGAGAGATCGTCTGCGGGCATGTCGCGGAGAACGAGGTGTATCATTGCGAACCCCTGCTCGCGGGCGGCGAGGTCATCGGCGTGCTCTATCTCCAGGGACGGATCGGGGCTGAGAACCGCTTCCGGATGAACGTGCTGACCGAGAACATCGCATCCGCGCTGGTCAACCACCGCTTGCAGCGATCGCTGCGCGAGCAGACGATCCGCGATCCGCTCACCAGCCTGTTCAATCGTCGCTACATGGAAGAAACGCTCAAGCTGGAGATCGCCCGATCCTCGCGCGCGGGAACTCCGCTCAGCCTCGTCATGTGCGACATCGATCATTTCAAGCGGTTCAACGACGAGTTCGGCCACGATGCCGGCGACTCAGTGCTGCAGATGGTCGCGGCGGAGATGCGCAGCCGGTTCCGCGACGGCGATGTCATTTGCCGCTTCGGCGGCGAGGAGTTCACGATCATCGCGCCGGGCACGACGGCGGAAGCGCTTGCCGGTCGCGTCGAGACCGTGCGGCGCGCCATTGCGGAACTGGCGGTCCGACACGGCAACCGCACGCTGGGCTCGACCAGCATGTCGTTCGGCATCGCGACCTGGTCCGACGCCATGGACCGGGATGGCGCGACACTCATCCAGGCGGCGGACATGGCATTGTATCAATCCAAGCGTGATGGCCGCAACCGCGCCACCATCAGCATGCAAGCGGCTTGATCCGGCCGTTCGGACCGGTCCCGGCGCGCCGTTGACTTGAACCGCGTCGGATTGAGAACCGGATTGCCCGGATAGAGGATCTCACCGGACTGAAGTCTCTCTCCGACCCCGCTCCGCTTCCAATCGGCTGCGGCAGGAATCACATCAGCGGTAGCGCGCAAGCCACGCGGTGCGCCAGTCAGTCTGCTTCGTCAGGCAGGCGGGATGGTTCAGGCGTTCGATCGTGCCGACGCCGTCGCCTTGATCGATCGGGCAGGCAGCGTCGCGCTGCTTGATCCAGGCGCGCTGCGACATGCGCAATGCGGCGCGACGCGCAGACGGCAACCGTTTCATGGTGGTGCCATAGGTCCTGTTCAGCCGCCCATCGGCCCGCTTGTAATCCGCGCCGAAACAGGCCGCCATCGCTGGGGTGATACCCTGTGCGGCCTCCCCGGTGTTGAGGCAGCGGTCGAGATCAGGCGAGCCAGCTAGGGTGAGGGCAAGTGCTAGGATCAGCATTTCAGGTCTCCTTTGCCTGTCCAACGTCGCAAGGCCGGGTCGGTTCTGTGGCGCCTGCGTAAATCGTCAGCCACGCGGGAGCCACGTATCGGCACGGAGCGCGATTGCGGTATCTACCGCACCGGAATTGACAGTTCGGAGGTCGCGATGCGCGTGTTGGTGACGGGATTGGGCGACATCGCTCACAAGGGATATCTGCCGGTGCTGGCGGCCAACCCCCAACTGGAACTCCATCTGGCGACGCGCGACCAGCGGGTTCTCCGTGAAGCCGGACGTTCGTTCCGCGTGCCTCACCTTCATGCCAGCGTAGAGCATGCATTGGCGGCGGCGACCTTCGACGCGGCGTTCGTCCATGCGGCGACCGGTGCGCATCCGGCGCTCGTTCGCCTGTTGCTGGAGCGGCGTATCCCCACCTTCGTCGACAAGCCGCTCGCCGACAATCTTGCCGAAACCCAAGAACTTGTGGCGCTGGCCGAACGCCAGGAAACGTTGCTGACGGTAGGGTTCAACCGCCGGTTCGCGCCAGACTATGCGGCGCTTCGTGGTACCGGCCCGAGCTTGATCGTCATGGAAAAGCACCGTCACCGACAGGCCGACACCCCGCGCAAAGTGGTGTTCGACGACTTCATCCATGTCGTCGACACGCTGCTGTTTCTGGCACCTGCCCCAATACTGCGCCGCACGATCGAGACTCATCTCGAGCATGGACTGCTGAAGGCGGTGACGCTGATGCTGGCGGGCGACGGCTTTACGGCCATCGGCACGATGCACCGGGATAGCGGACTCGATGAGGAACGACTGGACGTGATCGGTAACGGCGTGCGGCAGTCGGTGCGGAACATGTCGGAACTGGTGCGCTCGGCAGGTACGGAGTGCCACCACCGGCGCGGTGACTGGACCTCCGTCGGCCGTCAGCGTGGGTTCGAAGCGATGTGCGCCGACTTTCTGACGGCAGCACGCGCGGGCCGTACCACCCCGGCCGCAGACATTCTGGCGACACACGCGCTCTGCGAAGCCATCACCGTCCATGCGGATGCGCCCGGGAGAGCCGACCAATCATCTTATGAAGATATTTCAGGTAATTAGGACGAGATCTCCGATACATACGCACTATAATACAAGTACATCAAAACCAAATCGGCTGAGTTTCAGCGTCGAATTCTTCTCATCGTAAGCAACCAATCCGCTTCGATACAGGACACCATTATCCGTCCGATCCGGACATGTTATCCTCAGGAACCCACTCGGTCTGGAATCGTTGGTGCCCCGCAGCCGCAACGGCTGTTCCATGAGAAGAGTGACTTATGATTAAAACTTTGATTCTCGGCGCGTCCGCCGTCGCCATGACTGCCCTGCCAGTTGCGGCCAGCGCCGCGCCTGTCGCCAATTCGGCACAGTCGCTTTCGGTCGCGTCGCCGGTTCGTGCGGGCACGTCGTCGAAGAAGGCAAGCAATCTCACCGGCGTGAGCATTGTTCCGCTGATCATCGGCGTCGGCATCGTCGCTGGTGTGACGTACCTGATCGTCGACCATGAAGACGACAACAACTCCGACAGCAACTAAGTGAAATGGGTCGGGTAACACCGGCCCATTTTTCTATCGAACAGATTGCCGCGGATCGAGCCGCATCGAGGCGAACTAATGACCCGCGCATGGCTTCTCCTGACGCTGCTGGCATCGCCCGCCCACCTTGCCGCAATGCCGTCGGCCGATCCTACCGGCACCAGCTTGGCGCGTTGTTTGGAGCGCGAAGCCAACGCCTCCACCGCCGGCCAGACCGAATGCCAGACTACAGCGCTGCGCGACTATGATCGGCGCATGAACCTTGCGTACGCGGCACTGCTGCGGCGGCTCTCTGCCCCGGCAGCGCAATCTCTGCGCCAATCGCAAAGGGCCTGGATCACCTTCCGGGATGCCGAGGACAGGGCGCGAAATGCGCTCTACGCCACCCGCCGCGGCACGATGTACGTTCCGATGGAGGCGGCCGCCGGGACAATCCTGACGCGAGACCGCGCGCTGCAACTGGAAGGCTATGCGCGCATACTCTCGATCGAGCGCTGACCGTCCGATCGCCTAGTTGGCCAGCCGGGCGACGAGGAAGTCGACGAACACGCGCACGCGCGCCGGTGTGTTCGTGCCGCCGACGAACACCGCGTGGATCTGCTCGGCATCGCCTGGATTGAAGTCCTCCAGTACGGGTACGAGCCGTCCCGCGGCGATGTCGTCGACGACGCTGAATGCCCCGACACGCGCGATCCCGACGGCTGCACATGCGAGCTGACCCAGCGTTTCGCCGTTGTTCGCCTCGATATTGCCCTTCACCGCCAACGCGATGTCCTGCCCCTCGCGGCGGAATGGCCAAACCGGTTCGACGCGGCGAAAGTTGAAGTTCAGGCAATTATGCGCGTGCAGGTCTTCGGGGACCGTCGGCGTCCCGCACCGTGCGAGATAGTCGGGCGCCGCGACGATGACGCGCCCGCTTTCGCCCAGTTTGCGGGCGGTCAGCAGGCTGTCGGCCAGCGGACCGAAGCGCACCGCGACGTCCGCCTGCCCGCCCGCGACATCGACGAGCGTATCGGTCAGTGCGAAATCGACCAGGATATGCGGATACGAACGTGCAAACTCGCCCAGCAACGGCACGATGCACAACCGCCCATGCGATAGCGCGGCGCTGATCCGCAGCCGCCCGCGCGGCGCACCTTGATCGGCGATCTGTTGCTCCGCGTCGTCCAGGTCGGCGAGGATCCGACGCGCGGTCTGCAGATAGACCTGCCCCTCGACGGTCGGCGTCAGGGCCCGCGTCGAGCGTAGCAGCAACCGCACGCCAAGCCGTGTTTCGATCCGGTCGATCGACCGCGCCACCGCCGATGGCGTCAGCCCCAGCGCGCGCCCAGCCCCCGAGAAACTGCCCTCGCGCATCACCGTCGCGAAGATCTCCAGCGCACGGGCCCGGTCGGCGCCTATCCCGATCTTTGCGTCCACGTCACAAATCCTTCGCCGTCACATCGTCTAATAAGGGGGCACCATACCGTCCATCTATGCACCAACGCGAACATCGGGGATACGCACATGGACTGTCGGCAATTGGGATCATCGGGCTTGCGTGTTCCCGTGTTGAGCTTCGGCACCGCGACCTTCGGCGGCACCGGGCCGTTGTTCGGCGCGTGGGGACGCAGCGACGAGACCGAAGCACGACGGCTGGTCGATGTCTGCCTGGAGGCGGGCGTGACATTGTTCGACACCGCCGACGTCTATTCCAACGGCGCCTCGGAGTCCGTGCTCGGCGCGGCGATCAGGGGGCGGCGCGACCGGGTGTTGATCTCGACCAAGACCGGCCTGCCGATGGGTGACGGCCCGCAGGACTGGGGCGCGTCGCGGTCGCGACTGATCCGCGCGGTCGAGGATTCGTTGCGCCGGTTAGGGACCGATCACGTCGACCTTCTCCAGCTTCACGCCTTCGATGCATCGACCCCGACGGAGGAGGTGATGGGCACGCTCGACATGCTGATCGCTGCGGGCAAAGTCCGCTATGCGGGCGTATCCAACTATCCCGGCTGGCAGGTGATGAAGGCGCAAGGCATCGCCGACCGCCACGGCTCGCCGCGGCTAGTCGCGCACCAGGTCTATTACTCGCTGATCGGTCGCGCGTACGAGGCAGACCTGATGCCGGTCGGCGCGGATCAGGGAGTCGGCGCGCTGGTGTGGAGCCCGCTTGGCTGGGGTCGCCTGACCGGCAAGATCGGGCGCGACCGGCCGATCCCCGCGGGCAGCCGCCTGCACGATACCGAACAATTCGCACCGCCGGTCGAGGCCGAGCACCTCTACCGCGTGATCGACGCGCTCGAGGCGGTCGCGGCGGAGACGGACAAGACCGTGCCGCAGGTCGCGATCAACTGGCTGTTGCGCCGCCCGACCGTATCGTCCGTCATCATCGGCGCACGCAACGAAGCCCAGTTGCGCGACAATCTGGGGGCGGTCGGCTGGGAACTGATGGCGGCGCAGGTCGCTATGCTCGATACGGCCAGCGATGTGCTGCCACCCTACCCCCATACGCCCTATCGCCAGCAAGAGGGTTTCGCCCGGCTGAACCCTGCGCTGGTCTGAGGAACGACATCATGAAACTCAATCCCGGCCTGCTGGCCCTCGCCGTCGGCGCGTTCGGCATCGGCGTGACCGAATTTGCGCCGATGGGCCTGCTTCCCGTCATCGCGACCGATCTCGGCGTGTCGATCCCGACCGCGGGGTTGCTGATCAGCGCCTATGCGCTCGGCGTCGTCATTGGTGCGCCATTGATGACGTTGACCACCGGGCGGGTGCCGCGGCGGACGTTGCTGATCGCACTCGCCGGTATCTTCACCATCGGCAACCTGCTCGCGGCGGTATCGACCGGCTACGGCATGCTGATGGCCGCACGGATCCTGACCTCGTTCAACCACGGCGCGTTCTTCGGCGTCGGGTCGATCGTCGCGGCCAGCCTCGTGCCGGCGGAACGGCGCGCCGGCGCAGTGGCGGCGATGTTCATGGGGCTGACGATCGCGAACGTCGTCGGCGTGCCGCTCGCGACCTGGGCAGGCGACCATCTCGGCTGGCGCGCGTCGTTCTGGGGCATATCGGCGCTCGGCGTGGCGACGATGGCGGCGCTGCGGCTGACGCTGCCGGCTTTGCCTGCGCCCGAGGGCAGCGATGCGATGGCGGAACTGCGCGTACTGACACGGGGCCCCGTGCTCGGCGCGCTGGGCCTGACCGTGGTGGGCGCGAGCGCGATGTTCACCGTGTTCACCTACATCACGCCGATCTTGCGCGAAGTGACCCACGCCTCGCTCGGCTACATTACCGCGATGCTGGTGACCTACGGCCTGGGGCTGACGCTCGGCAACTGGCTCGGCGGCCGTTTCGCCGATCGCTCGGTCGACAAGACGTTGATCATCACGCTCGCCTCCCTGACGGCAATCTTGATCGTGTTCGCACTGCTGATGCCGTTCAAGATTCCGACCGCGATCCTCATCTTCCTCTGGGGTATCGCGAGTTTCGCGCTCGTTCCGCCGCTGCAGATCCGCGTAATGCATGCCGCGGCGGACGCGCCCAACCTTGCATCCGCGATGAACATCGGTGCGTTCAACCTGGGCAACGCGATCGGCGCGGCGGTCGGCGGTGGCGTGATCGCGGCAGGGTTCGGGTATCCGGCGGTGGCGATGGCGGGTGCCGTCTCGTCGGCTCTCGGGCTGATCGCGGTGGTCGTCAGCGTTCGTAGGGTTGCCACGCGCAGTCGCCGCCATCCTGCGTCGGTGGGCACGGTCGAGGCTATGTAGAAGCCGACCCCTGATCGATGGGGACCGAACGCGCATCGCCTGCGTTGTACGGCCGCTATCATCAGGAGACGCACCATGAACCCAACCGGCAACACTATCCTCATCACCGGCGGCGGGTCGGGTATTGGCGCCGCGCTGGCGCAGCGTCTCCACGATGCGGGCAACGCGATAATCGTTGCCGGCCGACGTCAGGAAGCGCTCGACGAGGCGATCGCAGGGCGCGAGAACATGAGTGCGATGACGCTCGACATCGACGACCCCGCCGCGATCGAGGACTTTGCCAAGCGCGTCGTCGCTGAACATCCCGCGCTCAACGTACTCGTCAACAATGCCGGCATCATGAAGCTGGAGGACGCCGCGACCCGCCGTGATCTGACCGATGCGGAGGCGACGATCGTCACCAATCTGCTGGGTCCGATCCGACTGACCAACGCGCTGGTCGATTATCTTGCAGCGCAATCCGGCGGCACGATCGTCAACCTGACGTCCGGGCTCGCCTATGTCCCGCTGACCGCCGCCCCCACGTATTCGGCGACCAAGGCGGCGATCCATTCCTACACCGTGTCCCTGCGTCGCGTTCTGGACGGCAAGGTCGAGGTGATCGAGATCGCCCCCCCCGGCGTGCAGACCGGCCTTACCCCCGGGCAGGAAACGCGTCCCGGCTATATGCCGCTGGAGGCGTTTGCGGATGAGGTCATGACGCTCTGGAAGCAGCAGCCGACGCCTAACGAAATACTCGTCGAACGTGTTCGGCCGTTGCGCAATGCCGAAGCCGATCATCGCTTTCCGGAAGCCGTCGTGCAGTTGAACGAAATGGCCGAACGCGCGCGCCGCGGGGGCTGATCGCTGGTGCCTCGACGTACGAAACGTCGAGGCTCTACCCGCCTTTTCTGCTAACTATTCTCAATAGCCTTGATCTGCCTGTCGCGAGCCGATAGGCGGACGACTGTGAACGCCTCCCAAACTTCCCCGTCGCCCGCGACGATCGCCAAGCGCAAACGCAAGTGGCGAAGCTGGTGGCTCAAGCAATTGCACAGCTGGCACTGGATCAGCGCGGCGCTGTCGCTGACCGCGATGCTGCTGTTCGCGATCACCGGCATCACGCTGAACCATGCGGCGACGATCGGTGCCAAACCGGTCGTCGTGGAGAAAAGCGGCACGTTACCGCGCTCGCTGCTCCACATGCTGAGCGCACCGCATACCGCCGACGCGCCGCTTCCCGTTCCCGTCGCTAAGGCGGTCGTCACCGCGGTCGGGCTCGATCCCGCCGGCAAGCCCGTCGAATGGTCCGATAGCGACGCCTATGTCGCCTTGCCCCGCCCCGGCGGCGACGGCTGGGTCAGCATTGCGCGCGCGACCGGCGCGATCACCGCGGAAACCACCGATCGTGGCTGGATCTCGTATCTGAACGACCTGCACAAGGGTCGAAACGCGGGCGCGGCGTGGTTCTGGTTCATCGACGTCTTCGCAGGCGCGTGCATCCTCTTCACGCTCACCGGGCTGCTGTTGCTGCAACTCCACGCGCGGCACCGGCCCTCGACCTGGCCGATCGTCGCGGCCGGGCTCGCACTTCCCGTCTTGCTCGCCATCCTGTTCATCCATTGAGGGGTTTAGCCATGCGTCCTACCGCGTTCCTGTTGCTCGGCGGGGCGATCACCGCGCCTGCCCTGTTGTCACCTGCGGTTGCAGCGCCGCCCGGTGCCGTGACGATCACGATCCCGCGGCTCGACGTCGCGGAATATCATCGTCCCTATGTCGCGGTATGGCTGGAGCCGGTCGGTGGCGGCGCGCCGCGGACGCTGGCGGTCTGGTATGATCTCAAGAAGCGCGGCAACGATCCCGGTACCAAATGGCTCGCGGACCTGCGCGCGTGGTGGCGCAAGGGCGGCCGCAGCATGACGATGCCCGCCGACGGCGTCAGCGGCGCGACGCGGACGCCGGGCCAGTACACCATCCCCCTGCCCGCCGACGTCAAGCCCGGCCAGTATGTCCTCAACGTCGAGGCTGCGCGCGAGACCGGTGGTCGCGAACTCGTCTCCGTACCGCTTACCGCCGGAGCCCGCACCACGGGTAAGACCGAGCTCGGCGCCGTCGCCATCTCCGCCCGCTAAGGATCACAGCATGAAGCCTTTTGTTGCACGCCTGATGGCCGCCGCCGCGCTGTTGTCGATCCCCGCCGCGCTGTCGGCGCACCGTATGTGGCTGTTGCCGTCGGCCACCGTGTTCTCGGGGACCGATGGCTGGGTGACGGTCGACGCCGCCGTCTCGAACGACCTGTTCTTCTTCGATCACCAGCCGCTCCGCCTCGATGGCATGAAGGTGTGGCAGCCCGACGGTAGCGAAGGCGCACTGCAGAACGGCGCAACCGGGCGCTATCGCTCGGTATTCGACGTGAAGCTCGACAAGCCCGGCACGTGGAAGATCGGCACGCAGATGTCCGCCGTCATGGGCAGCTTCAAGGTCGATGGCGTCGAGAAGCGCCTCGGCGGTCGTCGTGGTCCGCCGCAGCCGAACGCCCCCGCCCCGCTGACCGTCGCCGACATACCCGCCAACGCGACCGACGTGAAGGTCACCGAGGTGTCGGGCCGCAACGAGATCTTCGTGACCGCCGGCGCGCCGACCACCACCGTCTTCAAGCCGACCGGCAAGGGCCTCGAGTTCGCACCGATCACGCACCCCGACGAACTGGTCGCGGGCGAGACCGCCAAGTTCCGCTTCCTGGTCGACGGCAAACCCGCCCCCAACGTGAAGATCACGGTCATCCCCGGCGGCAAGCGCTACCGCAACGACGAGGGCGGACGCGAGCTGGCCACCGGGGCGGACGGCGTGCTCAGCGTCTCATGGCCGACCGCCGGGATGTACTGGCTCAACGCGACGCTGACCGACGCCAAGGCAACCACCCCGCGCGCGACCGAGCGCCGGATGAGCTACGTCACGACGCTCGAAGTGCTCACGCCCTGAGGCGTCCGGGTGTGAGTTTGGCGGCATGAGGATCGCGCTGCCACCGACGATCGACGCCGCGGCGTTCGGGGGGCGCGATCCGTCGGCGGTGGTGCTCGATCTACACGGCGAGACGATGGGGACGTCGTGGTGCGTGCGCTTCGCCGCGCCCGCCGGCACCGATCCGTCGTCGATCCGCGCCGCGATCGTCGCGCGGCTGGCCGGGCTCGTCGCGGAGATGAGCCACTGGGCACCGGACTCGCTCCTGTCCCGCTTCAACCGGTCGCCGAGCGGCACCTGGACGACGCTCCCACGCGACTTCGCACACGTCATGACGCGCGGCCTGGCGATCGCCAAGATAACCGGCGGCGCGTTCGATCCGGCGATCGGCAAGCTCGTCGATGCCTGGGGTTTCGGTCCCGTCCCCGTCGCCTGCCCCCCGAGCACACCCGAAATCGAGACGGCGCGCGCGACATCGGGCTGGTCCCGACTGTCGTTCGCCGCCACCGGCGCGCACCTCCGCCAACCCGGCGGCACCGCGCTCGACCTGTCGGGGATCGCCAAGGGCCACGCGGTCGACGCCATCGCCGACCTGCTGCACGACGTCGGCATCGCCAACGCGCTGATCGAGATCGGTGGCGAACTCGTCGGTCGCGGGATCAAGCCGGACGGCGATCCCTGGTGGGTCGACCTCGAAAGCCCCCCAGGGCTGACACTCCCCCCGCTTCGGATCGCGCTCCACGGCCAAGCGGTGGCAACCTCCGGCGACTACCGCCGCGGCGCTCACACGCTAGATCCACGCACCGGACGCCCGATCGAAACGCACGTCGTATCCACCAGCGTTATCCACCACACCGCGCTCGACGCCGACGCCTGGGCAACCGCACTCACCGTGCTGGGGCCGGACGGCCTCGACCTCGCGCACAATCACGGCATCGCCGCCCGCCTCGTCACCGAAATCGGCGGAATTGCGCGCGAATACCTGACTCCCGCACTCGCCGCGATGCTCGCAGACTGACGGCTGACAACCGAGCGTCTCCCTGTTTCCCCGCGAAGGCGGGGACCCAGACTGGACTCCCGCCTTCGCGGGAAAACAAGGTTAACCGCGCCGGATCGCATGTATCCCTAGCCCCGAAACGCCAACGCCCCCACGACGCTACCCGATCCCGCCCTCGCGCGTTACCAAAGCCAATGACCGACGCGCTTCCCCCCGCCATCCCCGCCGCGACGCTCGTCATCTTCCGCGACACGGCAGCCAGCCCTCCCGAACTGCTGATGGTCGAGCGTGCGAAGGCGATGGCGTTCGCGGGCGGCGCACTGGTATTCCCCGGCGGCCGCGTCGATCCCGGCGACCACGCGCTGGCCGCGGTACTAGGCTCGCCCAACAACGAAACCGCTGCACGCATCGCCGCGATCCGCGAAACGATCGAGGAGGCTGGGCTGCCGATCGGCCTGTCACCGATGCCTTCTACGCAGGCCTTTGAGCGGTTGCGCGCCGCCCTCCACGCCGGCACCGCGTTCGGCGAGGCGTTAGCGGAAGCGGGCACATCCCTCGATCTCGAAACACTCAAGTATTTCGCCCGCTGGCGGCCAGCACACGCCCATGCGCGCATCTTCGACACGCGCTTCTATCTCGCCCGCCTGCCCGCCCAGGCCCCTGCGGCGCGGGTCGACGAAACCGAAAACGTCCGCCTGTTCTGGGCAACCGCCGCGCACATTCTCGCCGAGACTGACGCCGGACGCGCGACGATCATCTTCCCGACCCGCCGCAATCTCGAACGTCTCGCACAGTTCGCCGATTTCGACGCCGCGGTCGCTAACGCGCGCGCGCATCCGATCCGCACCGTCACGCCGTGGACCGAGATACGCGACAGCGTCGAGCATCTCTGCATCCCCGATGACCTTGGCTATCCGATAACGTCGGAGCCGATGTCGGACGCGGTGCGCGGCTGACATGCGCGCCGTGCGAAGGACGATCGGGTGGCTGGTCGCGCTGGCCATCACCGCGACGCTGGCGCTGATGCTGTGGGCGAGCCTGCGCGGACGGCTACAGGACGTACCTTGGGCGCCGCTTGATCTCGGTCAGCCGATCGGGCTGTTCACGGGCCGCAAGCTCACCGCACTGACCGAGGATTTTCCGCATTGCCGCGCGCTGCTCGGCCGCGCCGGCGTCCGCTACACCGTCCTGCCGCCGCGCAAGGGCGACGGGCAGTGCGGCTATGCAGACGGCGTGCGCCTGACCGGCGGTGCTCGAAAGATCGCCTTCGCACCTGCCGGGTTGGGCGTCGCCTGTCCGGTCGCCGCGGCGCTGGCGATGTGGGAATGGGACATCGTCCAGCCTGCCGCCGAACGGCACTTCGGCGCACGCGTCGCGACGATCGATCATTTCGGCAGCTATAGTTGCCGCCGCATCGCCGGCAGCCATTCGAGCAACTGGAGCGAACACGCGACCGCCGACGCGGTCGACATCGCCGGTTTCCGCCTGACCGACGGTACCCGCGTCACCGTCGCGCGAGACTGGAAGGGCGACGATCCCAAAGCCGCATTCCTCGGCGAGGTCCGCGACGGCGCATGTCAGCTGTTCGCGACGACGCTGTCCCCCGACTACAACGCCGCGCATGCCGACCACCTGCATCTCGACCAGGCGAACCGTGGGTCGATGGGATGGCGTGCGTGTCGGTGATCCGATCCGCCTCGTTACCCCCCCGTCGACGGCCGGGGTCCAATTGGCAGACCTCGCTAAACGAAGGGGTGCGCATCGTTACTGCGACCTCTCCAATTGGGCCCCGGCCTTCGCCGGGGGGATAACGCCCTGGCAGTCCGCCTCGCTAACCGCGAGATTTCAGCTCGCCAAGGTCGTCCCCGAATCCACCTTCTCGACCCAGTACGGAAAAAACGCCGGCTGACGGTTGGACCAACCCGACGCAGTCGCGGCCGCCTCGCTGATCGACTGGAGCAGCTTCCGCCGCAGTTCCGGATGCAGATGCGGCAACGCCGCCGCCGCGCAGAACGCCGAGGGCAGCCAGGGCCGGACCTCCGCGCCGATCAACCGCTCGTACAGGAACCGCAACGCCGAGAAACTCGTCAGCCGCCCCTGCCCCAGGTCGAACGCGACCAACGTCATCAACGGCGCCAGGAACGGCTCGATCGCATCCAGACCACTATCGTCCGGCACCATCGCGCGCAGATCGGGAAGGTTGTTATAGAGCCGCGCCTGCGCCCGGATGCTCGCCGCCTCGACGACGTCGCGCGACCAGCGCTGCATCGCGTCCTCGCGGTCCAGGCCTACATCGAGCGAACGCCGGATATACCGCTGCGTCGAACTCGGAAAAGCCGCGAACTCCTTCATCTCGGCGAGGGTCATCGACCCCTGTGCCGGTTTCATTCTGGAAGCCATGTCGTCACCCCGCTCTCGTCAAGGAACCGGCAGACTATGCGCTCGGATGGTTAACAACGACCCTATCGCGCGTCATCTTTCCGTAACACCAAGCGACCATGAAAGCTGTTGCGCTGCAACAAGGCTGCGACGAACCGAACGAAACTAAGCAATTTGATCGTCTTGCGAGGCGTTTGGGCAACAAAAAGGCGCCGATCGTTGCCGACCGACGCCCGTTCGTTGAGCAGATGCGAGTGTTACGTCTGCTTTTCGCGCAGCGCCCGCTCGGCATCTTCGTCATAACCCGACGACTTCGCCGGCTCGGTGCCAGAGCCCGGCTGCGTGGCCGAAATCGGATCGCTGCCGTCCATCGACTCGTCGAGCCCGTTGTCAAGACGCGCATCGGCGCTGTCGGGATTCTTCTGCAGGCGCTTGCCGATCGACTTGTCCTGGCCCGCTTCCTGGCGCGGGTCGCGGCCTGAGCTCTTGCCCTCGGCATCCTTGTCGTCGGGCGCTACGGACAGGCTATCCAGCGCGCTCTTGTCTATGTCGGTCATTGCGACGTCCCTTTTTAATCTTGGCGATGACCAACGGTCGACGGGGCGGAGCGTTCCGCTACCTGCGCCCCTCCCTGGAAGGGAGGGGTCGGGGGTGGGTCGGCCCACTTTAGTCGAAAGCCAGCCAACGCGGAACCCGACCCACCCCCTGCCCCCTCCCTTTCAGGGAGGGGAGAACAACTCAATCGAGCGGTGTCACCTTGACCGTCTGCTCCCACAGATAGGCCTGCCCGAACACCGTCATGAACGCGATGTCGGTCGCATCGCGCCCGACGCAGACCCGCGCGATATCGCTGCACGTCGCCATCTTGGTCGCATCGATCAGCCGCCAGTCCCCTGCCAGCCAAAGCTCCGCGACCGCGTGGAAGTCGGGCGGATCGACGCCCGGCGCATAGGCCGACACGCACCGCGCCGGGATCCCGCCCGCGCGCGCCAGCGATACCAGCAGATGCGAATAATCCCGACACACGCCCGACCGCGACGCAAACGTATCGAGCGCCGTTGTCTCGCCACTGCTCGATCCACAGCGGTAGTCGAGCGACTGATACACCCACTCGGTGAGCGCCGCCGCGAGCGGACCACCTTCCAGCCCGCCGAACTCGCGCGCGACGAAGCCCTCGAACCGGTCAGAGGGACAATAGCGGCTCGGCATAAGATACGGTGTCAGTTCGCCATCGAGCATTCGCGGCGGCGTTGCCGGATATAGCTCGAGCTGCACCCGCTCGCGATTTACGGCGACGATGGCCTTATACTCGGCCGTGAACCGCCCGTGCCCACGAGACCAGCAACGTTGCCCGATCCCATCCTCGCCGCGCACCGCCCGGATCGGGCTGTCCGACCACAAGGTAAGGGACTCGGACTCGATCGTCTGGTCGGCCATCGCCGCCGCCTCGATCTGGAGGAGCACATCGGCATCCCCCGTGATCCCGTAATCCAGACGCACGTCGATCGAGAGCCGCATTGCGCGTCCCATTCCTGTCCCGAGGCCAAAAGAAAAGGGCCCGGCGGTGTCCCGCCGAGCCCTGCGTTCGTCACACCCTTAGCGGGAGTTAGTTGCGGCTGCTACCAAACAGACGCAGCACGAACATGAACATGTTGATGAAGTCGAGGTACAGGCTCAGCGCCGACATGATGACGACCTTGCCGACCATGTCCGTGCCAGCGACCTGCGCATACAGCGCCTTGGTACGCTGCGTGTCGTAGGCGGTAAGGCCCGCGAACAGCAGCACGCCGACGCCGCTGATGACCAGCTGCATCACGCCCGACTGCAGGAACATGTTGATCAGGCTCGCGACCAGCAGGCCGACGACACCGATGATCAGGAACGTCCCGAACGCCGACAGGTCGCGCTTGGTGGTGTAGCCGTACAGGCTGAGACCAGCGAAACCGGCTGCGGTGGCGAAGAACGCACCCGCGATCGACGTGCCGCTATAGACCAGGAAAATCGTCGACATCGACAGGCCCATCAGGACGGCAAAGCCCCAGAAGAGCATCTGCATCGTGCCCGTCGACATCCGGTTCTGGCCGAAGCTCATGCCAAACACGATCGCGAGCGGCGAGAACATGATGACGTACTTCAGGATGCCACCGCTCATGAACACCTGTGCGGCGGGCGACTCTGCGCCGCCCCATGCGAACAGCATCGCGACGATGCCCGTCAGCAGGACAGCTGAGCCCATGTAGTTATACACGGACAGCATGTACGACCGGAGACCAGCGTCATAGGCCTCGGTACGCTGGCCCGTGGCCGTCGTTCCGAACGGCGCGGCGCGGAGCCGGGGGTCAGACCAATTAGCCATTGTAAAATCAGCTCCTTTGTCCGGCATGGTGCCGGTTACGGTGAATATCGTCTTTTACAGGACGCTTTTCAAGCAGAGTGGTTGCATCGGCACAGTGGTTCGCGGTTAACCTGCCGCAATCCATGATCCGCCTTTTCGTCGCCCTCCGCCCGCCGCCCGCTATCCGTCAGAGCTTGCTCGACATAATGGAGGGCGTGCCCTCCGCGCGCTGGCAGGACGAGGAACAGCTGCACGTGACGCTCCGCTTCATCGGCGAGGTCGAACGACCGGTCGCGGAGGACGTCGCGGTTGCGCTGAGCCAGATCGTCGCCCCAGTACCACGAGTGTCGCTCACCGGAGTCGGCCGCTTCGAGAAGCGCGGACGGACCGATACGCTCTGGGCCGGCGTAACGCCCCCCGACGCGCTCGCCGCGCTCCACCGCAAGGTCGACCAGGCGTGCGTTCGTGCCGGCCTCCCGCCCGAACATCGTGCCTATCTCCCGCACATCACCGTCGCGCGGCTGGCACGGGCGGCGGGCGTCGCGTTCGCGATCGAGGACTGGCTGGCGACGCATGCCGCGCTGTCGAGCGCGCCCTTCCCGCTACCCCATCTCGTGCTGTACCAGAGCCATCTCGGCCGCGACGGCGCAACGTACGAACCGGTCGCGCGCTGGGCGCTCGATAGCGGGGGTGGAACCTGAGCCACGGCGGAGGGTTCGCCCAAAGACCAAGTCACAGATCAACAGGGAGAGACACTATGCGGATTGCGACACTGGCACTGCTCGGCGCGGCGACGATCGGGCTGACCGCCTGCGAGAAGACTGGAATGGAGACCGGTGCCCCCGTATCCGGCGGCCAGCGTGCCACCGCTACGCTCCAGACCGCGACCGGCACCGACGTCGGCCGCGCCACCGCCACCGAAGTCGCGGGCGGCCTCCGCTTCACGCTCGACGCCAAGGCGATGCCCCCTGGCACGCACGGCGCGCACATCCACATGGTCGGCCGCTGCGACGCCCCCGACTTCACGACCGCGGGCGGCCACTGGAACCCGACCAGCATGAAGCACGGCAGCATGAACCCGCAGGGCCCGCATGAAGGCGACCTGCCCAACCTGATCATCGGCACCGATGGCCGCGGCACGATCGGCATCACGATCCCCGGCGCGACGATGGCGGGCCTGATGGACACGGACGGCTCGGCCTTCGTGGTGCACGCGGGTCCGGACGACTTGATGACCGACCCGGCCGGTAATAGCGGTGGGCGGATCGCCTGCGGGGTGTTCCAGGCGGGGTAACACCAGCCGACGGAGTGATCCCCGACCTGCGTTGGGGTGATCTCAACCTCCGTAGGGATGAACCCGAATTCCGTTCGTGCTGAGTAGAGACCGAGTAGCTTCGGAGAAGCGTATCGAGGGATCGTATCGAAGCACAGGTTCCGCGCGCCAACCTGTCCTTCGATACGCCGTCTCGATACGCTGCTGAAGCAGCTACTCGACGGCTACTCGGGACGAACGGAGTGGGGCGCGCGTCAAACCTTAAACCACTTCCCCCGCCGCCCGAGCCCTAGCCTCCCGCGTAGCCTCGGCCCCAGGCGCAAGTCTGTACGCGGCAACCGCACAAACCAGCGTAATCGGCGTCACCACCAGCAACGACAGCATGCCGATCGACAAGCTCCCGGTCAGCGTCGACACCCGCCCCGCCATGTACGGCCCGAGCGCCAGCCCGATCAGCGTCGTCCCAATGAAGAACGTCGCCGTCGCCGTGCCCCGCATCCGCGGCAACACCATGTCCTGCGTAGTCGCCGCCGCGGCGCCCAGCGCACACGACGCCGTCAACTGCGCCAGGAAAATTCCGGTATAGAACGCGGTCGGCGACGACGCGGTGAAGGCAAGTATCAGGAACGGCACCGGCACCACCGCGCCGAAGATCACCACCCACAACCGCCCCGCCGGATTACCCTGCCGCAACCGATCCGACACCACGCCGCCGATCGTCAGCCCCAGGAACCCCGCGGTCGCGCCGAGGCTGCCGATCATGAACCCCGCCGACGCCGGCGTCGCACCAAGCTCGCGCAACGCATAGGGCGCCGCCCAGAAACTCGCCGCATAGCTCAGGAACGCGTTCAGCCCATAGGCCACCACCGTGCACAGGAACGCCGGCGTCCCGACGATCAGCGCAAAGGTCGGCGGATCGCGCCGCTTCAGCGCCGACGCCCATGAGAACACCGCATACACGCCGATCCCGATCGCCACCCATTGCGGCCAAGGCTCGCCCGCCGCGACCAGCCCCGACACAGCCGCGACCACCAGCGCTAGCGCAGCAAGGTTGTACCCAAGCGCCCGCGCCCCACCCATCGCCGCACCGATCAACGTCAGCGGTGGCACGATCGTCACCAGTTCGGCCCCGAACGCGCGGAAAGGCGCCGGATGCTTCTCCGGCTCGGGCAGCCCCTCGACGAGCCCGCGGATCGGCTCCTTCAGGGTCGCGATCCAGACCGCGAGCAACAGCCCCGGCACGCCGACCGCCATGAACGCCGCCTGCCAGCCGACCAGCCCGAGCGGTCCGCCGCCCGGATAGGCCTTGTTCCAGCCCTGCACGATCAGCCCGCCGATGAACAACGAACAGCCGCCGCCCACGTACAACCCGGCCGAGTAGATCGACAAAGCTGTCGCCCGCAGCCGCTTCGGGAAATAATCGGAAATGATCGAGTATGCCGAAGGACTAGCAGTTGCCTCGCCGATCCCCACCCCGATCCGCGCGGCGGCAAGATGCCCGCCGGTCTTCGAAAAGCCCGACAACGCAGTCATCACCGACCACAGCGACAGTCCGATCGTCATCAGCCTGACGCGGTGCCAATTGTCAGCCAGCCGCCCTAGCGGAATACCGAACAGCGAATAGAACACGCCGAACGCGGTGCCGTACAGGAACCCGAGATCCTGATCCTTCAGCCCCAGGTCGCGCTTGATGTCCTCCGCCAGGATCGAAATGATCTGCCGGTCGACGAAGTTCAGGACATAGACGAGGAACAGGATCGACAGCACGTACCACGCATAGCGCGACGCGCCTTTTTCCGGCTCGCCCGTAACGGTTTCGGCGTTCGCCATTGACCCCTCCTCGCTGTTTTCGAGCTATGGGTATCAGAGGGTGGGAGAGAGAAACAGCGCTTTCGGAATAGTCGGGTACGTCGGAGCGCGCGGTGCGCGTCTACCTCAGTGCGACCCGATCCGACCCCGACGCAGCGCCCCCTGCTCCAGCCGCTGCAAGAGCGTCTCGATCGTCGGCGGCGTAGTCGGCTCGGCCTGCGCACGCAAAGGCCGAGCGATCGGCGTCGGCGCGCTGACCTCCTCCACCGGTTGCGACGTTTCGACGAGCGGTGGCCCGACCGGCTTCGGCACAGGCGCGGTCACGAACGTGTCCGGCTCGGCGGTCGGCGACATTTCGATCACCGGCGCGACCATCGTTGGCTGCGCCAGCGGCGCGACCGGCCGGGCAGGCTCCATCGGCACGGGCCGCATCGCCTTCGGATCATAGGCGGCCAGCGGCAGGTCGAGGTCGGCGGGAATAGCCCGCTCATCGCGCGCGGCCCCATCGGCCGCCCCCGCAACGCCCACCTCCATCAAGGGCGTACCGAGATCAGCCGCCGACATCGGCTTGCGCGGCGGCGCGTCGGGATGCGCGTCGGCGCGGCGGATCACCGGCACGCCGTCTTCCCGCGGCCGCGCACCGGCAAACACCCCACCCGGCCCGAACAATAGGTACAGCGACGACCATAGGATCGCCGCCACCAACGCCCCCGCCCCCAGCGCGAGTATCGCGCGCGCCGTCGCCCCGAGCGGCGGTGCCGCCATCGGGATCAGCGCCGCGATCCCCGTTTCCGACACGAGCGCCTCCAGCGCTTCGCCCGACGACAGCATCACGCCCGCCGCCGCGATCACCCCCCCGGCGATCGCACCGACGATCGGCATCAGACGATTTAGATTGCCACGCTGCAAAGTCCGAAGAGCAAACTCTGCCATTAATTTTCCCGCACCGCGGCCGCGATCAGCCGCTCATAGACTGGAGCATAACGGCGAATGTTTGACGACCAGTTACGCTCTTCCTGGACGAAAGCACGCCCCCGCGCACGCCGTTCGTCCCACCCCGAGCGATCCGCGAACATCCCCGCCAGCGCCTCCGCGATCGCCTGCGGATCGTCGGGCGGAAACAGCGTGCCGGTATCGCCATCGCGGATCAGCTCACGGTGCCCGCCTACATCCGAGGCCGCGACCAGCCGCCCCTGCGCCATCGCCTCCAGCGGCTTCAGCGGCGTGACCAGATCGGTCAGCCGCATCCGTTTGCGGGGGTACGCTAGGATGTCGACCAACCCGTAATAGCGTTCGACCTCCTGATGCGACACGCGCCCGACGAAGGCGATCGCGTCCGCCACTGGCGACGCCTCCGCCTGCGCGCGCAACGCCGCCTCCATCGGCCCGCCGCCGACCATCAATAGCCGCGCCTTGGGCCGCAACGCCACCAGGGCAGGCATCGCCGCGATCAGGTCGTCGAGCCCTTCGTAATCGTAGAAGCTGCCAATGAACCCAACGACATCCGCGCCGTCGAGCCCCAGCTTAGCCCCCAGCGCATCGTCACGCGGCGGCGCGTTGCCGAACAGGTCGAGATCGACGCCGTTGGGCGAGACCATGATCTTGCCGCCGGAGATTCCCCGTGCGATCAGGTCGCCGCGCAGGCCTTCGCAGATCACCGCGACCGCATCCGCCCGCCGCACCGCCCACGTCTCCAGCGCCCGCGTCGCACGATAGCGCATCGACGTCGCCGTCCCCGTCCCGTTGCCGACCGCCGCATCTTCCCAGAACGCGCGGATCTCGTACACCAGAGGCAGCTTGCGTTTCCGCGCGACAATGAGGGCGGCGAGCGCGTCGATCACCGGCGAATGGGCATGGAGAATGTCGGGCTTGAAGGCATCGACCGCCGTTTCGATCCGCTTGGCGAACGCCGCGATCCCGACGACTTCGCCGACCGGTCCCGGCTTCACACCCGCATCCGTACGATGGAAGGTCAGCCCGTCGACCGACTCAACCGATGCGGGTGCAACGCCGTGCCGCGGGCCGGTCACCGCCGCGACGGTCCACCCAAGCGCCTCCTGCGCCTTGAGGATCGCCCGCGTGCGGAACGTGTAGCCACTTTGCAGCGGCAGGCCGTGATCGAGGATATGAAGGATACGCATCGTGCTATCCCCCTGCCACAGATCGCTTAACGGCGCGTCAACCGACTAGACGTACAGACGATTCCGAGAAGCCCGCATTTCCGAAAAGGAGGCCGTACCCATGATCGACAATCTCGCGCTCGGCCTCAGCCACGGATTGATGATGCTCGCCGCGTTCCTGCTGCTCAAGCGGCCCGACCTCGATCGCGAGCCGAGCCCGCACGACGCGCCTGAAAAGAAGCCCGCGCCGATAGAGAAACCCCGCCGCGATGCGTGATCTCGCGTTCATCGCCTTCCTGCTCGCGTTTTTCGGAATGGGGTTCAAGCGGCCGTTCCTGCTCGTGCTCGTCTATGTCTATATCGACATCGTATCGCCGCAGCGGCTGACCTACCTGCTACTGAACAGCGTGCCGATCTCGCTGATCGCGGTCGCGCTGGCGGTCGGCGGGTGGATCCTCGCCGACGACAAGCGGGACACGCGCGTCGGCGGACGCCAGGTGCTGATCGTGCTGCTGCTGCTCTATTGCTGGGGCACGACGATCGCCGCGGATTTCCCGGTCGAGGCCAAGGAGAAATGGGACTGGGTGTGGAAGGCGCTCGCCTTCGCCGCGTTCCTCCCCCTGACACTGCGCACGCGCGTCCGGATCGAGGCGCTGCTGCTGTTCATGATCCTCGCCGCATCGTCGATCATCGTCGTCGGCGGGATCAAGACGATCGCCAGCGGCGGCGGCGGCTACGGTCAGTTGAATCTGATGGTCGACAATAACTCAGGCCTGTATGAGGGCAGCACGATCAGCGCGGTGGCGATCGCGATCGTCCCGATCATCGTCTGGTTCATGCATCACGGGACGATCTTCAGGCCGGACTGGCGGGTAAAGGCCTATTGCGTGGCGCTCGTCTTCGCGTGCCTGCTGATCCCGGTCGGCACGTCGACGCGCACCGGGCTGCTCTGCATCGGCCTGCTAGCATTGCTGTCGATCCGCAACGTGAAACGCAAGGTCGCGTATCTGGCGATGCTGGGCGTGCTGGGGCTGGCGGCGATCCCGTTCCTGCCCTCGACCTTCACCAATCGCATGCACACCATCAAGACCTACGACGCCGACGAATCCGCGTCGACGCGGCTCGCGGTCTGGAAATGGACGATCGAATACGCAAAGGCGAACCCGTTCGGCGGCGGCTTTAACGCGTATCTGGGCAACCGCATCCGCTATGACCTGAAGACCACACCCGGCGCTGCCGAGGCACCCAAGGTCGAGGTCGACAAGGCCCGCGCCTATCACAGCGCCTATTTCGAGATGCTCGGCGAGCAGGGCTATCCCGGCCTTGCAATATGGCTCGCGATCAACCTGATCGGCATCGCCCGCATGGAATTCATACGCCGCCGCTACCGCGATCCGGACGGGGAGTATGCCTGGGCCGGACCGCTCGCAGCCGCGCTCCAAAGCGGACACATCGTCTACCTGCTCGGCGCAGGGTTCATCGCGATCGCGTTTCAGCCGTTTATCTACATGCTGATCGGCGCGCAGATCGGCCTGGACACGTATCTGGCGCGCAAGCGGAGCGAGCAATCGTTCCGGCCGATGCGCCGCAGTGCCGTGCCATCTCCGGCGTGACGGATCGCACACCTGTTCACGAACTGCGCGCGCTGACCGGCGTGCGCGGGATCGCCGCGTGGTTCGTCGTGTTCTACCACATCCGCCTGTCGATCGCGGGGCTGCCCAGCGGCGTGCGCGACGTCTTTGCCAAAGGGTATCTGGCGGTCGACTTCTTCTTCCTGCTGTCCGGCTTCGTGATCTGGCTGACCTGGTCCGAGCGCATTCGTACCGGCGGCGCGGCAAGCATTCCGCGCTTCCTGCAAAAACGCATCGCCCGCATCTGGCCTCTGCATCTGGTCACGTTAGGCGGCGCCGTCGCACTGGCCCTGCTGCTCCGCGCAACCGGCCGCAGCGATCCGCAGTTCGTCTTCCCGGAATTGCCGCTCCACATCATGCTGCTCCAGAACTGGGGCTTCACGCATCACCTCGCCTGGAACGACCCGGCTTGGTCGATCAGCGCCGAACTGGGTGCGTACCTGCTGTTTCCGCTGCTGGTTATGGCGGTGGACTGGCGGCGTTTGCCGAGCTCGGCGTTGCTGGCGATCATCGCCGGCTTGCTGGTCGGCCTGCACCTTGCGATGGACGCGCCGACGCTCGGCACCGACATCCCGCGCTACGGCCTGCTTCGCTGCCTGGTAGAGTTTACGACCGGCAGCATCGTCTGCGCGTTATGGTTGCGCTGGCGTGGCGTCTTGCGCGCCCCGGTATGGGCGACACTGGTGGCTGTGCTTTTCGCAGGAGGCTGGATCGCCGGCGCGCCAGAAACTCTGGTCGTTCCGGCACTGTTCGCAGCGGTCCTGCTCTTGCTGGCACTGACCGCTGGCAGGCCTGGAAATCCGTTCGAACTGAGATGGACCCATTATCTCGGCGAGACCAGCTACGCGACCTATCTCAGTCACTTCATTCTCTGGAAAGCGTTCAAACTCGTCTTCGTCAGCGACGCGGCGGCCGTTCCGCTAACGAAAGTCGCGCTGTATCTCGGCCTGGTTCTGCTGACTTCGATCGCCCTCTACCACCTAATAGAACGCCCGGCTCAACGCTGGCTAAACAGGCTCCCCTCCCGCCTGCGGGAGGGGTCGGGGGAGGGGCGTCCGTAACAGGTCGGTGCCCGCTCCCCTCCCCTAACCCCTCCCGCAAGCGGGAGGGGGACAGGTCAATCGACCGACTCGTCGGCCAGCTCTTCCTCGAGCGCGTCGATGATAGCCTTGTTGAACGCGGGGATATCGTCCGGCTTGCGGCTCGTGATAAGGTTGCCGTCGACGACGACCTCCTCGTCCACCACGTCCGCCCCCGCATTCTCCAGGTCCGTGCGGATCGACGGGAAGCTCGTCACGCGGCGTCCATCGATCACGTCGGCCTCGGCCAGCAGCCACGGCGCATGGCAGATCGCGGCGATGATCTTGCCGTCTTCCATGAACTCGGTGATGATCTCGATCGCGCGCTCTTCCTGGCGCATCGTGTCCGGGTTGGCGACGCCGCCCGGCAGCACCAGCGCGTCGTAATCGTCGGTATCGACCTCGTCGAGCGTCAGGTCGGGCGTTGCCGTCTCGGCCTTGTTGATGTCGCCCTTCATGCCCTGGATCGGGTCGGTCTTGATCGACGCGAGCGTGACCTTCGCGCCCGCCGCCTCCAGCGCTTTGCGCGGTTCGAACAGTTCGACGGTCTCGAAACCATCGGCAGCGAGCATCAATACGCGAGCTTGGGAAAGATCGGCCATGTCATGTCTCCAGTGAAATCCCGTGCCCCCTCAACCAAGCGCAGCCCGCCTCGTTCCGGAACGATGCGCCTTCCCGAACATTTGCAGAGATAGTCAGAATCAGACGCCCCCAAGGGACCACCGCATTGCCCACCAAGATCGTGTATTCCGATGACTCCAAGCCCGGCATCACCCGCAAGAAGATGCGGAACGGCTGGGGCTATTGGGATGCCAGGGGCCAACGCATCACCGACCGCGACGAGATCGACCGGCTGAACGCGGTCGGCCTGCCCCCCGCCTACCGCGACGCGTGGTTCTGCCCCAAGCCCAACGGCCATATCCAGGCGGTCGGCTGGGACGAGAAGGGCCGGAAACAATATCGCTATCACCTCGGTTTCCGCGAAGCACAGGAAGCCGCCAAGTACGAGCGTTGCGCGGACTTCGGCCATGCGCTCCCCAAGATCCGCAAGGCGGTTGAGGCCGACCTCCGCAAACGCTCGCTGACCCGCGAACGCGCGGTCGCCGCGGTCATCCGCCTGCTCGACGGCGGCCACATCCGCATCGGCAACGAAGCCTATGCCGAAGCGAACGAGAGCTTCGGCGCCACCACGCTGCGCAAGCGCCACGGCGAGGTGAAGGGCGCGACGCTGAAGCTCCAGTACAAGGGCAAGTCCGGCAAGATGCGGACGCTCAGGATCACCGATCGCTCGCTCAGCAGCTTCGTCAAGAAATGCCAGGACCTCGACGAACAGCATCTGTTCGCGTGGCTCGACGATGCCGGCGTTGCGCACCCCGTCACCTCAACCGACGTCAACTGCTACATCCGCGACGTCACCGGCACCGATTTCACCGCCAAGAACTTCCGCACCTGGGCCGCCAGCGTCGCCGCGTTCGAGGCGCTTGCGTCGGCCGAGCGCGACCTCAGCCTCAAGTCGATGCTCGAACCCGTCGTCGCGCGGCTTGGCAACACGCACGCGATCGCGCGCAAAAGCTATGTCCACCCCTCGCTGATCGCACTCGTAAAGACCGGTCAAAGTACGTTCCGCAAGGCGCTCCGCCTCCCCCGCGCCAAGCGCTACATGAGCCGCGAGGAATGTGGCCTGATCACCTTCCTCGAAGCCGGCACGCCCGCCGTCGCAACCATCGCAAAAGCGGCCTGACGAGTATCCCCATGTCCAACACTACCGCCCCCAAGCAGCCGATCTTCGACGCAGGCGACGTCGGCAACCAAGCCCAGGGCTTCGTCACCGCCAGCGTCGCCTGGATCCAGGCCTATTGGCTCCAGATCCTGATCGCGTTCGGGATCGGCGCGGTTATCGTGATCGTGCTCCACACCGCACGCCGCTTCGGCAGCAAGCTCTGCGAACGCCCGCGCGCACTCAACGGCTGGGGCATCGTCGTCGGCAAGGCGATCGCGCGGACCGGCAATTTCTTCATCGTCATGCTCGCCGCAAAGCTGGTCGCCGGGTACTCCGCCGCCCCCGGCGAAGTCGCGACGACGATCAACTTCCTCTTCACCGTCGCCGCAGTGTTCCAGGCCGCCGTCTGGGTCCGCGAGATCATCCTCGGTGCGATTGAGCACCGCACGCAGTCCGAACATTATTCGGGTGAAGCCCTGCTCTCGGCGATGGGCCTGATCCGCCTGCTCGTCACGTTCGTGGTGTTCGCGGTCGCGCTGGTCGTCGTACTCGACAATCTCGGCGTCAACGTCACCGGCCTCGTCGCCGGTCTAGGCGTCGGCGGCATCGCGATCGGTCTGGCGGCACAGGGCATCTTCGCGGACCTGTTCGCCGCGCTCGCGATCATCTTCGACCGCCCGTTCCGCCGCGGCGACTCGATCAGCTACGACACCGCCTCGGGCAGCGTCGAGGCGATCGGCCTCAAATCGACCCGCATCCGCGGCATCGACGGCGAGGAGCGCGTGATCTCGAACAAGAACCTCCTCAACAAGGAAATCCTCAACAACACGCAACGCAACCATCGCCGCGCGAAGTTCGTCATCGGCGTCACCTACTCCACGCCCCCCGAAGTCTGCTCGCTCATCCCTGCGATGCTGAAGGAGATCGTCGAAGCCAACGACAAGATCTTCACCCGCGCCGGCTTCACCGGCTTCGGCGCGTCGAGCCTGGATTTCGAGGTTCAGTTCGACAGCAAGGGGCCGGATTATGCGAGCTTCTACGATGGCCGCACCGCGGTGGGGATCGCGATCCTTAAGCGGTTCAACGACGAGAAGATCGAGATCGCGTTCCCGACGCAGGTGAACATGATGGCGGCGCCGGATGGCTCGGTGGTGATGCCGTATCCGGAGGGGCGACGGTCGGATACTGAGGCAACGCCCGCCTAAGCCGCGTTATCTCTGCTAATTTGTTCTCCCGCGAAGGCGGGAGCCCAGTCTGGGTCCCCGCCTTCGCGGGGAAACAATGCTTGCTAGAGTACCGCGAAACCACCGCTGCTGAGACAAGCTGGACGTGAAGAATTCGCCGCCACGCCC
Source organism: Sphingomonas sp. Leaf208 (assembly GCF_001421415.1). Lineage (GTDB taxonomy): Bacteria > Pseudomonadota > Alphaproteobacteria > Sphingomonadales > Sphingomonadaceae > Sphingomonas. The sequence continues at coordinate 7,283 of NZ_LMKH01000039.1, read as the reverse complement.
CAACACCACCCCGGCGAAGGCCGGGGCCCAATTGGCAAGGTCGCAGTAACGAAGCGCGACGGTCGTCAGCACCGTTCCCCAATTGGACCCCGGCCTCCGCCGGGGTGGTGCTTTATGATGCCGGGGACGTGCATCATGAAACGAACGGAGGCCGAGTTCAGTTGAGCAGGAACTAAATCCCACCCTCATCCAAAGACAGCAACGTCGCATTCCCCCCAGCGCTCGTCGTATCCACCGAAACCGCCCGCTCCGCACAGAACCGATAAAGATACCGCGGCCCACCAGCCTTCGGCCCAGTCCCCGAAAGCCCCTCACCCCCAAAAGGCTGAGACCCCACGACCGCCCCGATCATCGACCGGTTGATATACAGATTCCCCACCGCAGCCTCGGCCTCGATCACCTCGGCCGCCCGCGCGATACGGCTGTGCAGGCCCATCGTCAGGCCGTAACCCTTGGCATTGACCCGAGCGATCGTCTCGCTGAGCTTCCCCGCCTCCCACGTCGCGACATGCAGGATCGGCCCGAACCACTCCTGGTTGAGGTCCTCGATCGCCCCGATTCGCACCAGAGTCGGCGGCACGAACAGCCCGTCCGCCGGCGCATCGAGCGTCTTGACGATCTTCGCCTTCACGCTCTCGCGATACGCCATCAGCCGGTCATACGCGGCCTGGTCGATCACCGGCCCAACATCGGTCGCGGGATCGCCCGACCGCCCGATCCGCAGCGTCTCCATCGCCCCCGACAGCATCTCGATCACGCCGTCCGCGATATCCTCTTGCACCAGCAGCAAGCGCAACGCCGAGCAACGCTGCCCCGCCGACCGGAACGACGACGCGATCACGTCCGCCACCACCTGCTCGGGCAGCGCGGTGGAATCGACGATCATCGCGTTGATCCCGCCGGTCTCCGCGATCAGCGGCACGATCGGCCGCGTCTCGTCGTCGAGCAACGACCGCGCGATCTTCCGCGACGTCGCGGTCGATCCGGTGAACGCGACACCCTGGATCCGCACATCCGCGGTCAGCGCCGCGCCGACCTCCGGCCCGCCGGTCACGAGCACCAGCGCATCGACCGGCACGCCAGCCTCATGCGCAAGCTCAACCGCACGCGCCGCGATCCGCGGGGTCTGCGGTGCAGGCTTGGCGACGACGGTATTGCCGGTGACGAGCGCCGCCACCGTCTGCCCGAGGAAGATCGCCAGCGGGAAGTTCCACGGCGCGATCGTCGCCCAGACTCCGCGTCCCTCGATATGCAGCGTGTTGCGCTCGCCCGTCGGTCCCGGCAGTTCGATCGGATGCAGGTTCAACCGCGCCTGCTGCGCGTAATACCGACAGAAATCGGCGGCTTCCCGCACCTCGCCGATCGCATCGCCAATCGTCTTGAACGCCTCCTGCACGCAGATCGCCATGAGTTCGTCGCGATGCTTCTCGAGCAGGTCGGCAAGGCGTTCGAGGCAAGCAGCGCGCTCGTCGACCGGCGTAGTCGACCAACCGGGGAACGCCGCATGCGCCCGCGTAATGGCAGCCACGACAGCATCCCCCTCCCGCAAGCGGGAGGGGCTAGGGGTGGGCACGCGCTCACCACTGGCCGCAACGCTTGCGGCTGCGGCTGCCCGCTCATCACCAGCCGTAGCCGACGACGATAGCGCGAGCCCACCCCCGGCCCCTCCCGCTTGCGGGAGGGGGGCATTAACCGCGGCAACCGTCGCCTCCAGCGTCCCCACATCACTCAAATCCAACCCGGCAGAATTCCGGTGCCCCCCAGCCCCGAACAAATCCACCGGCAACGGAATGCTGCGATGCCGCTTCCCCCCGACCGCAGCGATCTTCGCCACAGGATCCGCCAGAATCTCTGCCTCGGTCAGCCGCTCGTCCGCCAACTGGTGCACGAAACTGGAATTCGCCCCGTTCTCCAACAACCGTCGAACCAGATACGCCAGAAGATCGCGGTGCCCCCCGACCGGTGCATAAACCCGGCAATGATACCCATTCTCCTGCACCAGCCGTTCGTACAGGCCGTCGCCCATCCCGTGCAGCCGCTGGAACTCGAAGTCGCGCGAGTTGCCCGCCCATTCCATGATCGTCGCGACCGTCAGCGCATTGTGGCTCGCGAACGCCGGCCGGATATTCTCCGCCGCCAGCATGTCCTTCGCCACAGCCAAATACGACACGTCGGTCGCCGCCTTGCGCGTGAACAGCGGATAGTCCGCCAACCCCTCGACCTGCGTGCGCTTGATTTCGCTATCCCAATACGCGCCCTTCACCAGCCGCACGTTCATCACGCGGTCCAGCCCGTTCGCCCATTCGATCACCGGCCGCGCGCGCTTGCCATAGGCCTGCACAGCCATGCCGAACCCGTCCCAGCCCTTCAGCGACGGCAGCCCAGCGACCGTGCCGATGATGTCGAGGCTCATCTCCAGCCGTTCGGATTCCTCCGCATCGACGGTCAGCGCGATGCCCTTCGACGCCGCCTGGACCGCCAGCGCCTCCAGCATCTCGGTCAGCGCGGGCACGCACTCGCTCCACCGCGCCACCTCGTACCGCGGGTGCAGTGCCGACAGCTTGACCGAGATCGAATGCCCCGCCGCCGGATCGCGCCCGACCGCATCGACCGCACCGACATACGCCTGGAAGTATCGCTGCGCATCGGCATGCGTCCGCGCCGCCTCGCCGAGCATGTCGAAGCTCGCCGTGAAGCCCTTGTTCTCCGGACGGCGCATCCGCTTCATCGCCTCGTCGATGGTGCGACCCATCACGAAGATCTCGCCCATCATCTTCATCGCCGCGCCGACCGCCTGGCGCACGAACGGCTCGCCCGCGCGGCTGATCAGGCGCCGCAGCGGCCCGGTCGATCCCTCGCCGACCAGCACGCGGCCGACTACCAGCCCCCAGGTCGCCGAATTGACGAGCTTCGAATTCGACTTGCCCGCATGCGCACGCCAATCGGCATCGCCCAGCTTGTCCGCGATCAGCAGATCCGCGGTCTCGGGATCGGGCACGCGCAGGAACGCCTCGGCCAGCGACAGCAACGCGACGCCTTCCGACGAATTCAGTCGATATTCCTGGAGGAACTGGTTCACCCAGCCCTTGCTCTGCGCCGCCCGCAGGTCCGCGAGCAGGCCCAGCGCATGCCCCATCACCCGTTCGCGCGAATCCGAATCGAGCGCAGCGCGGTCGAGCAGCGGTTTTAGAACATCGGGTTCGCTCGCGCGGTACAGCTTTGCCATGATATCGCGGGCATTGGACGTTACGGCAGTCGACATTTTCCAGCTTCCGGTTGGGTGAGGCTTGCGATCCGCTCGCCTGTACGCCTAGAGACATTTCAGCGCTTAGCGCCAAATGAGCTTTGAGGGGAATGCCGTGGCGACGATCACCACCGCGCAGATGCAACAGCGCATCGGCACCGAGACGGTTTCCGACTGGGTCGAGGTGACACAAGCCATGATCGACAAGTTCGCCGATGCGACCGGCGACCACCAGTTCATCCACATCGATCCGGTCCGTGCGGCGCAGACCCCGTTCGGCGGGACGATCGCGCACGGCTTCCTGACCCTGTCGTTGATGCCCTTGCTGTCGTCGAAGGTCCCCGATGCGCCGACCATCGAGGGCGCGAAGATGGGCGTGAATTACGGCGGCAACTCGGTCCGCTTCCTGACGCCGGTCCGCTCCGGTTCGAAGGTGCGTGGTCGCTTCAAGCTGCTTTCCTTCGACGAGAAGCGTCCGGGGCAGTGGCAGCAGACCAACGCGTTTTCCGTCGAGATCGAAGGCCAGGAAAAGCCCGCCCTGATCGCCGAATGGATCAGCCAGGTCTTCGTTTGAAACTAATCCCCTCCCGCTTGCGGGAGGGGTCAGGGGAGGGTCCGAGATAGCCGCGATTGCGCCGGCTGCTCTGGCCACCCCCTCCCCCAACCCCTCCCGCAAGCGGGAAGGGAGCAGATAAGGATAAAATCATGCGTTCAGCCGTCATCGTCTCCACCGCCCGCACCCCCATCGGCCGCGCCTATCGCGGCGGCTTCAACAACACCCCCGCCCCCACCCTCGCCTCGCATTCGATCAAGGCCGCGGTCGAGCGTGCCGGCATCGACGGCGCCGAAGTTGACGATGTAGTGTTCGGCTGCGCCCTCCAGCAGGGTCATCAGGCCGGCAACATCGCCCGCACCTCGCTGCTGCGCGCCGGCCTCCCCGTCACCGTCTCGGGCATGTCGGTCGACCGCCAGTGCGCGTCCGGCCTCATGGCGATCGCCACCGCGGCCAAGCAGATCATCACCGACAACATGGACATCACGATCGGCGGCGGCGTCGAGAGCATCAGCCTCGTCCAGACCCCGCAGATGCGCGTCGCCCCCGATCCCCAGCTGATCGCGATGCACAAGGACGTCTACATGCCGATGCTGCAGACCGCCGAGGTCGTCGCCAAGCGCTACGGCATCAGCCGCGACGCGATGGACGCCTATGCGCTCCAGTCGCAGCAACGCACTGCCGCCGCGCAGGCCGCCGGCTATTTCGATGCCGAGATCATCCCCGTCGACGCCAACATGGCGATCGTCAACAAGGAGACGAAGGAAGTCACGTACAAGGACGTGACGATCACCAAGGACGAGGGCAACCGCGCCGACACCACGCTCGAAGGCCTCCAGTCGCTCAAGCCAGTAATGGGCCCCGACTTCACGATCACCGCTGGCAACGCGTCGCAGTTGTCGGACGGATCGTCGTCGTCGGTACTGATGGAAGAGAAGATCGCCTCGCAGCGCGGGCTCCAGCCGCTCGGTCGCTATGTCGGCATGGCAGTCGGCGGCACCGAGCCGGACGAGATGGGCATCGGTCCTGTGGTGGCGATCCCCAAGCTGCTCAAGCGCTTCGGCCTGAAGATGGACGATATCGGCCTGTGGGAACTGAACGAGGCGTTCGCGGTGCAGGTCCTGTACTGCCGCGACAACCTCGGCATCCCCGACGAGCTGCTCAACGTGAGTGGTGGCGCGATCTCGATCGGCCACCCCTACGGCATGACCGGCGCCCGCGCGACCGGTCACGCGCTGATCGAAGGCAAGCGTCGCGGTGCCAAGTATGTCGTGGTCACGATGTGCGTCGGCGGCGGCATGGGCGCAGCCGGGTTGTTCGAGGTGCTGTAAATTCGAAATGCAGCGTCGGTGTAGCCCACGTACTACACCGACGCTGTCCCCATCGTCTTGCCTATATGGTCCCCGGCCGTGTTAGTAGCTCCGTTCAATACTCTGGAACCGCACGCAGTCGGGTCCCTACAACGCATTACGAAACTAAAATGCCGCCCGGTTTTTCTATTACTGAACTGCTCGACGCCTAGCTCCGACTGGTGTGGCGACTCGATGCGCCGCAGGACATCACGGTATTGGCGCCGCTTTGCGAGCATGAAATCCTTTGCCTACTTCGGGGCCCGCAGGGAGCGATCGTCCGCCAAATCGTACGTGCGGATAGCCGCCTTTCGCAGGTGCACCGCGCGACTCCGCTAATCCACGAACAGTTCGACCAGCTTTTACGCGTCGAAGCGTTGACCGATGAGGCAGGCATGAGTTCGGCTTCGCTACATCGGCGTTTCCGAACGGCAACGGCGATGAGCGCGCTACAGTATCAGAAGAGCTAGCACTTGGAGGAGGCTCGTCGACTAATCGTCAGCGGCCGCGACGTTGCCGCGGCCGGCTATGCGTCGGGTACGAAAGCGTATCGCGATTCAGTCGCGAGTATGCCCGGCTCTTTGGCTCACCATCCTCTCGCGATACCAAGAGCGCAAAGGCGACAGACCAATCCAACTAGGTTCTCGCGGAATGAGGCAAGCCGGCCCATCCCGGACGCTCAGACTGCCTAGCGCCAGCGCCAGCTTCGGTCCCGATACGGCGCCTGATCTGTCGGCGTCGCGGTGTGCGTCAGGCAATGCTGTTGGCGAGCACCACGTCGAGCAGGCCCGGGAAACGCCGGTCGAAATCGGAGCGTCGCAGCGTGTTGATCATCTCGCGCCCAGCCTGCGTCGTCTCGATCAGCCCGGCGGCGCGAAGCAGCTTCAGGTGATTGGACAGCGTGCTCTTGGGGATCGACTCGCATGGTGCCGCGTCGGTGCAGCTCAGCCGCTCGGTCATGGCCAACCGTGCCACCATTGCCAGCCGATTGGGATCGGCCAGCGCGTGGAGAGCGAGATCGAGCGGAACGTCCTCAAGACGGGGATGCGTGAAACGGGGCATCGGGCTCATATAATGGAGCCGCCCCACTTTAATAGTTCGGATATATTGAACTGTGGAAGCGTCAGCTTATGTTCCGTCTTGCCGACAGCGCACGACGGCGTGATCGCGGGCCACATTTCGGAGAATTGACATGTCACTTCAGGGCAAAAAAGCGCTCGTCACCGGTGGATCACGCGGCATCGGCGCAGCAATCGCCAAGCGACTGGCTGCCGACGGTGCGGCCGTCGCGATCACCTACGCCGGCAACAAGGCTGCCGCCGACGCTACTGTGGCGGCAATCGAGAGTGCCGGCGGCACTGCCTTCGCATTCCAGGCAGACGCTGCCGACCCTGCATCACAGCGCGCGGGCGTCGAACAGGCGGCGGCCGCGCTCGGCGCGATCGACATCCTGGTCCACAATGCCGGCGTGGCGGAATTCTCTGCCGTCGCCGACGATACGGATGAGACCTTCGACCGCCAGTTCGGCGTCAACGTGAAGGGCCTCCACGTTGGCACGCGCGCGGCGCTGTCGCACCTGAACGACGGTGGGCGGATCATCCTGATAGGCAGCGTCTCGGGCGAGCTCGCCTTCCCGGCGACCGCCGTCTACAGCGCGACCAAGGCGGCCGTCGCGGCGTTGGCGCGAGGCTGGGCGAAAGATCTCGCATCGCGCAATATTCTCGTGAACACGGTGCAGCCCGGCCCGATCGACACGGATATGAACCCCGCCAACGGCGAGTTCGCGCAGCAGATGATCGGACTCATTCCGCTTGGCCGCTACGGCAAGGTCGAGGAAATCGCGGGTGCGGTCTCGTTCCTCGCCGGTCCCGATGCGAGCTATATCACGGGTACCACGCTCAACATCGACGGAGGCGCGGCTGCCTAACGCTACCGGTCAGCCCCTCCGATAAATTGGAGGGGCTGATCGCGCTTGGGCGAGGGTGCGATCGAGGGGAGCACGGCTGTCCTGGAGTATCTCAAGCTGATCGCATCACCCGGTGAGGTGGCCCCCTAAATGACCTGACAGGGCCCCGCTCTTAGATAAGAGTGAGGCATATGACTGACGGTACGACCAGGCGTTACAACGATGGCGAGG
>NZ_LMKH01000038.1 GCF_001421415.1 Sphingomonas sp. Leaf208 | reverse complement strand
CAGGCGCAGGCACTCGACCTTGGGCTATCTCAGCCCCATGGACTTCGAGAAGCAGGCTCATGTAGCCTAACTTGGTGTCCATGGGACCGGCAGCAGCTCATCAATAGGATTGAGAGGGTGAGTTGGACCGACGAGCCAGGGCACAAAAAAGGCGACCGAAGCCGCCCAAGTGTACGATGCCGAAAAGGGGCTAACGACATGCGCGTATTAGGTTAGGTTGGCTGACCAATTTATGCAACCTAGCCATGGCCCGAACATAGAGGATTCTTTGTAACCGAGCGTCAATCGTTGGCAGGATGATCAACAAAAGTGGGTCGTGCGAGATAAAGAGGAACGGCTTGCCGAACTTCGTGAGCAAGTCGAAAAGCTCCGTCTCCTCCAGAATAAGTCTTGAAGTCGCATCGCTTTGGAAGACGTAGGTCAAATGGGCACCTCCCGCAGATCGAGCTTCTAGCGCATCAGGCCGGCTGCCGTTCGAATGCCGGAGCACTTTTCACTGGGCCTCTAGAGCCTCCATTGCCCTGATAAGAATTGCAAGCTAACGGTAAGTTCATGCCCGCTTCCGACTTGGGCGTCCATGCGAGCATACCGGCAATATTACCGCACCCGTCCACGCTTTGATTGTATAATCCGACAGGCAAGGTCGTCCTAAACGCTAGACAGGTACAAATACTCCTTCTGTAGCACTCGCCCAAATCGCTCATGCTTCCCACTTCGGCCTTTCCACATGAGGATCGAGCGCGTGGGAATCGTACACCGGTTGCGCCTGCCGGGGAGGCTCGCGCCGTGGAACATCAGGGACCGGGTCGGGTAGGGTAGGGTAGGCAGCCCGACGCCGAACTGGCTTCAGATATGTGCCATTCCCGTGCATTGCTGAAAAACCGCTATAGCCTAGTCTTCCTTCCGCCACTTGTTGATCAGGAGCCCACGCTCGTTGCTAGAGTAGCCCAGCTCCGTGCAGCGCGATCGCTGAAGATTGCAACGCCGTTCTCGTTGAACAGGTTTCTGGCGTGAAGCGTAGGTCGACGCCGCCACTCGGAGCGCAGAGTACGCCCTCTATGCGCCTGTTGTTCTTTGACTTATCCTCATTCGGAAGTCTAGGCCGGCAAAGGAGGTGGTCAGTTCGCACACGGCCCCTACATAGCCGTCTGCGATAGTTTGAAATTGGTAGGCTGAGTTTATGAGTGCGTTGAGCGAAGATTTACGCAACCGTGCAGCCGCTGACCGCGCAGCAGCGGAAGACGCGAAGCTGCCAAATAGGAAGGCCGCGCTTTTAGCGTCCGCCGCCAAACTTGATGAGCTCGCGGCTCACGCCGAGCGTGCAGAGCGCTTGAGTATCGGCCGTTCTTGATGACCGCATGGAACAGCGCATACCGCCTTAGTAGCCGTTGCAAGGAATTCTACTTCCTAAACGATCTATGACTTGCAGACCCTAAAGGAAGGCGTACGTTGCCCCAATGAGCCAATCACCTGACGTCAGCGATGCCGTCGGCCGTTTAGGGTCAGGACCCATTGATGTGAGAGACGCGATCTGATTCAGGCTCCGTGAGGAGACTGAGGATGAGCGACCTGTACTGGCTAACGGACGAGCAGATGGCACGCCTGCGGCCATATTTCCCAAAGAGCCATGGCAAGCCGCGAGTTGACGACCGGCGGGTGTTGAGCGGCATCGTTTTCGTGAACCGCAATGGGCTGCGTTGGCGTGATGCGCCCAGCGACTACGGCCCGCACAAGACGCTCTACAATCGCTGGAAACGGTGGGGTGAGATGGGTGTGTTCCTCCGCATGATGGAAGGTCTGGCTGCCGCTGATGCCGACCCAAAGACCGTCATGATCGACGCGACGTATCTGAAGGCGCACCGCACGGCATCGAGCCTGCGGGTTAAAAAGGGGATCTTGGGCGCCTGGTCGGTCGCACCAAAGGCGGTATGAACACGAAGCTCCATGCCGTGACCGACGCAAACGGCCGTCCGCTCAGCTTCTTCATGACCGCTGGACAGGTCAGCGACTACACCGGTGCGGCCGCATTGCTCGACGATCTGCCCAAGGCGCAATGGCTGCTCGGCGACCGCGGTTACGACGCCGACTGGTTCAGGGATGCCTTACAGGCCAAAGGCATCCAGCCATGCATCCCAGGTAGGAAGTCTCGGCTCGAGCCCATCAAATACGACAAACGCCGCTACAGGCGCCGTAGCCGTATCGAGATCATGTTCGGACGGCTGAAGGACTGGCGCCGCGTTGCGACCCGCTACGACAGGTGTTCGACGGTCTTCTCGTCCGCCATCGCCCTCGCTGCCACTGTCATCTTCTGGCTTTGATCAACGAGTCCTGACCCTAGCAACGTGTTGCAAAAGATGTGAATCGGATCCTATTTGCTTGCCCGCGTAAGTCAGCTTTTTACATCCGATTCCGGGCTGTATTGTCGACCCGTAACCGCGGCATTAAGATTGTCGGCTGAGAACCCGTGGAACCTCGCAAAAGAGAACAGTATCCTATCTATTTTCTCTTAAAAACGAATGCATAAAGGGAAACCGTAGTCACCCGTATCTGACCTTCCCGGGCGACGGGGTTGACGTGCCGCTACTCGCACTTAATAAGGCTTCCGAAGTCTGTGCGGACTGTAGAAGTGGTGAGTTCGTGCATACGTGGTTTTGGTTTCCACGGTTCAACAGCGCTAGCTTTAACGGAAGTAACTGGTATTTGGGGCGCACGCCGCCACCGGTTTCCTGGAATTGGGCAACGGATAGGGACGGCGCACGAGCGTCAGGCGCGCGCCGTCCCGCTTTTCCTTGAAGATACGATTGCTCGAATCGGTTGATCGCGCATAAACCCTACGAATGGACGGGCCGACACCGAAGCCGAAAGAGATAACAGACGCTGAATTGCTACGCGCCTATCAACAAACAACCGGACGAGCGAACGACATGATCGCCAACGCTCTGCTTGCTGAAATTGCGCGACGCGACCTCGACGTATGATAGGCAACCGCGACGTCTGGATGAAGGCTAGGGCGATTTTAGCTAAGCATTACAACCTGACTGCAGTTTATATTATCGCGCGTCTGGCCGGCGATCCTCAGCGATGGTGTTGCGGTCGAGGACTGGCGCCGAATAGCTCAGGCGATCGACATGGTTATTGAGGCCAAGCAACGGTGACGGCCCGCATCATCAAAAGTGTCGCGCTTGCTGCCAGGCTGTCGGAGGAGGCTCGGCTCGCTTTGTTGGCCGCGAAGTTCAATGGCTGCAGGTGGATGCTCTCGTCGCCTTCGTCCAAGGCTATCGATGAGCTACGGAGCCTAAAGCTAGCGCGGGAGTTCAGAGGTGAGGCACATGTCACCATATCAGGACTGAACGTTCGGGCGATCGTCATCCGATCAAGCTACCGTCAAAAGGCGGTGTCCCAATAGCTACCCAAGCGACGTAGCTGTTAAACGAGCGCGTTGAGCTATGCCGTTACGCTCTGGCTGCGGCCGATCTCTTTTTTCTGCGTCGCGTCTTCCAAGAACCTGATCAGCTGCCAGCGCTTGGGGCGGCGCCCATAGGCAGCGAAGCGCCAAACGAATGGTGTCGACACGTCCAGCGCTGGTTTGATCAAGAGATGAGCGCAGGATCTGTACCGCTAGATCAACGGTAATTCGCCTTTGCCGCTGTTTCCTTATCTGGAACGAAACGTGGACAAAATTACAATGACTCGCCATGGTTGTACGATGCCGACTCTGTACGAGCGACGATGAGGATGCGGTGACCGAGCACGTTGTACCGTACATGTAAGAAAGTCGCATGGAATGCGTTGAAGGCCGGACGCTTTCAAATCAGGTAGGGGCTACGTGTATGAACGCCTTTCGCGAGATGACGGTCGCGGGTTAGCAAGCTCTGCAAAGCGAGTGAGTCTCTTACAATAGTAATTTAAGTTTATGCCGAATCGGCAGCGTTGACGTTCAATAGCGTCGTGATGGACCGTAGCCTGAGCGCGGCCGCTCGGTCATACTTCCTCGCTCTCCGTTTTGCTTTTGCGCCGCACCTCGAAGAGCGAGGAATTTCTTATTTCACAACTTGATAGCGTAAGCCATCAACGTGGCGAGTAACCGTGTTCGCTTTCAGACCAAGCGTCCTAACCCCCTTCAGCCCCGGCGTGATCAGGCCATACTTCGAGCCGTCCGATAGCGATCGGTCGGCATGTTTGATCTAGGCGGTCGTAGCGGACACTGGGTAAGGGGGGTATTGGAGATGAATTACGACGTTGGTTGTAAAGGCACCGATGCGTTGTGCCTGATCAGAACTGCAGGTTGGCTACGCCTGCGGTGCTGCCCAGCGCCGAGTAAATGTAGTATGTGTTTCCGCCATGCTCGACTTGACCATCGATCCCACGGTTTGATGGTGCGATCCTTTCGTTAGACTGGAAGGGAGCCGTATGGGACAGGTACGTCACGGGAGCGCCACGACCACGCACGCCGTCAGAGCAGCAATACAGCGATCGCAAGCTTCGCTCTCGACGCTGAGCCGGGAGCTTGGGATAAACCCGAAGACGGTGGCGAAGTGGCGTAAGCGAACGACGGTCCAGGATTTGAAGACCTGGCCGAAGGCCCCTCGCTCCACGACCTTGACCAAAGCCGAGGAGGCAGCGGTCGTCGCATTCCGGCGCCACATACTCCTGCCGCTCGACGATTGCCTCTATGCGTTGCAGCCGTCGATGCCGCATCTGACACGCTCAGCGCTGCACCGCTGCCTGCAGCGTCATGGCATATCCCGTCTGCCGGACATTGAGGGGGACAAGCCGAAGCGACAGCGCCGCAAGCGCTACCCTATCGGTTTCTTCCACGTGGACATCGCTGAGGGGCAGACCGCCGAGGGCAAGGCTCTCCTGAGCTCGTCGAAGGGCTCTACCTGTTCGTCGGCATCGACCGCACCAGCAAGTTCGCGGTCACTCAACTCGTCGACAAGGCTGACAGGCGGACGGCTTGGGAGTTCCTGGAACACCTGCTGGAAAGCCTCGCCCTACCGCATTCACACGATCCTGACCGACAACGGCATCTAGTTCGCCGAGCAACCACGCAACCGCAACACCGCCTGGTCGCGCCAAATGCGCTTTGACATGATCTGCGAAGCCAATGACATTGAGCACCGGCTCACCAGGTCGAACTATCCTTGGACCAACGGTCAGGTCGAGCGGATGAACCGCACGATTAAGGAAGCGACCGTCAAACGCTTACACTACGAGAGCCACGAGCAGTTGCCGGTGCACCTCGCCGACTTCATGGCGGCATACAATTTCGCCCGCCGGCTCAAGACGCTCAGTGGCCTCACGCCTTACGAATACATCGCCAAAATCTGGACGTCAGAGCCGGATAGGTTCATCGTCGATCCGATCCACCAGATGCCGGGACTAAACACCTAGCGGGGCGTAGCTTGGATTACAAACTGTGTTGTCCATCTGTCTGAAATGGATCATTCTCTTGAGCGGCAGGGTATCTCTGCTGGAGACGGCGCAGGTCACCCAGATGGCGGTCGTAGCGGCGCATTTTTCCGCCCCACCATGGCTACCTAAAAGTACAGTTCCGCACTGGGGTGGAATTTTCCATGGGTTACTGAAGTCAAATGGTACCGATGAACCATCCCTCGGTTGGTGATTTTGAGCCTACCTTCGACCTCAATGACGGCCTTCACTTTAGTAAGCTCCTCAACAATGTCTGTTTCGGTTGAACAACTTGCCCAGCAGACGCCATTAAATTCTGCGGTGAGCAAATAATCTTTTGCTCGTTGGGAAAGCTTACCAGCTTCAACGGCTATCAGTGTAGGTAGCCTAGACAAAGTTTGTTCCCCGAGCCGACCGATTGGAAGCGCGTGAACGTTTTATGCACTCAGTTTTTCCTAATGAGAAATGATCATTGAGGCGCGGGGACGTGACACATCGAATTGTAAAGAAGTTTCGCCGTTACAGTTCGGGGTCGTTGACCGCCTCCAAAACGGGTAGTTTTCAGAAATTCGTTTCAGGACTACGACGATGACGGCGCGGTGTGCGGTATTGCGTATACAGAGTAGGGGTATCGATACCGCTCTACCCCGCGGAAAGCCGCGGGGCGCGGCGGAGGATGTCTCTGCCGCGACCGCCTCAGCTTAGACGCAGTGTGCGCCGGCAGGGCTGTTGCGCTTTGCCGGTTAAGAAGCCGTAGATCCAAGCGCCTCTGAGGTTCGGGGCCAACTGGTCATCGTAAGGGCATTGCGCCACGCTGCCGTTAGCCGTCCGACTGGCATTCAGTCCGTCCTCAAAGCTGCGCTCCATCATCCGATCGATGCCCTTTGAGGTGAAGCGCACCCCGATTGTTCGTTCGCTGCTCATGATGGGCAAACCGATAAAGCAACCAACCTTAACAATTGTAAACTTACATCATCGGAGGCCTAAAATGCTGACGAACGTTGCGGTGAAAGCCGCGCGGCCGCGTGCGGCCGCCTACAAGCTGTTCGACCAGGGCGGCCTGCACCTCTACGTGGCACCGACTGGCCGGAAGTCTTTCCGGATCAAATTCCGCTTCGGCGGGAAGGAACTGCTACTGACCATCGGCGCTGTTCCCGAAGTGTCGCTCGATGCTGCCCGGGCCCGGTGCGACCAGGTGCGCGTGCAGCTCGGCCGCGGCGAGGATCCTCGGACTTGTGAAATTGTACAAACCGGAAAAGCATGTCCTTTCGAGAACGTCGCGCGCCAGTGGCACGCGCACATGCGCCAGCGCTGGACCAACGTGCATGCCGGCGATGTCCTCGCGAGCCTCGAGCGCGACGTCTTCCCAGCGATCGGCGCGATGCCGATCCGCACCGTTACCGTGCCTGTGATCCTGAACGCGCTACGCGTCATCCAGGAGGGCGGCGGCCTCGTCACCGCGAGCAGGTCCGCGCCTATTTAAATATTATCGAGACGTATCGTGGTTAATTGTGCACTAGTAGTGCGTAATTTTACAATCCGTTGCGTTGATAGCACTTCGCGGTGGGAGATGGCGGGCGTTAGGTGGAAGACAACGTTTCGTGAGATGGATGTCGCGGCCCATCCAAGCTTGACGCTCAGATGGTAGATTAATCGAAAATGACCGGTATGTTGCTCCTGATTAACAACGACAGGCGTATTGACGTTTTGTGATGGACCGGCGCCCGAGCCCGGCCGCTCGGTCATACTTCCTCGCTCTCTGTTTTGCTTGCGCCGCACCTTAGAGAGCGAGGACCTTTCTACTGCGTCACCTCTTAACGGAAGGCATCCAGAAGGCGGGCACCGTTCCTCGGTTTGATTAAGCGGGGCCACCCAGTTTGATACGAGGGTAGATAGGCCGTTTGCCTTGTCATCCGTCAGCAGTCGACCAGCGCTGACAACCCGCGCGTCACGGCTGGTGGCTCATTTCCGTGATGCAATAACAACCTTGCCATCCTTCGCACACGTCGTTCAAGGTCCAGATTGGTATTCGATCCCGCCTGATCTACGATACGTCATACGTTGCCGGTTCGCGTAGGCTGTTCGCCGCCTGATGCTTCACGCGTGCCGTATTTCGCCCGCGCAGCGAGAACCACGCTGGCTCTGATGCTGTCGCCATGTCTATTCCTTCCTATGGTGGGCCGAATTGAAGGCTGAACAGTTCAGGCCATGCTCTGAGCTCTTCAGCAGGTAAGGAGCCGGCCCGCCTTGCGTTCACACGGCGCTTGAGGCGGGCCGTTACCCCTTGAGATGACCTAAACGTGAAGGCACTTAAGAGGCGTCGAGCGCGCCGCTAACGCGTTCGGTCGGCCCGCCTTTTGTACCCCTGGGGCGGGCCGTTATACTTGATCTAATTAGCACAATCAGACAGGTCCGTGAGGCGTCACTCTCACACCGAGCGACGTCCTCTGCTCTCCGTAACGATACCCACAATGTGGGCGGACAGGGGTTTGGTTTATTGAACCGGATCTTGATGCCCGTCACTTGTCCGTTCGCAAATGCAAGGTTGATCCCGTCGAATCGCACTCGATCCCACCCGGCCCGCCCTTCCACCCGTTGGGGCGGGCCGTTACCTATGAGCTTGCGTTCGGAGCCAGGAGAACAAAACGGTTGATGCTGGCTCGCGCCCGAGTCATATTGGTGTCTCATGGAACAGGCGGGACGCTTTACTGTCTGTTAGGAAGGCGTCGCTATAGCGGTAATCGGGGCCCTTGCTTCCAGTGTGAGTACCTCAGCGCCCCGCCTGCTTCAGTCACACGGACAAGCGGGGCGCTTATCACCTTATCGGGGCCCTATCGCCGCCGAAGCCTGCCGTGCCGCTCTCGCCATTGTCAGATCATTGTACCAGCAATTCATGGGTCACTGCTCCTTCAGGCCATAGGTCGCGGTGGAAGAACAATTCAGGCTCTTCCATCGGTAACAAACCCACTATCTGTCCAGAGCAGCCCAGCCCGTACCCTTGCGCAACGCGACCGCAGCGGCATTGTGCGCTCCCGTGGAAATAAAGATACGTCCTGCCAGCACGGTGTTCAGTGCGCCAATCAATCCTTGGGCGATCCCACGGCGCCGGTATCCGTCAGCAACAACGAGCTTATTGACGTAATCCTTACTTATACAGCCTCCGTGCTGCCAAGCCACATAGGCGACAACCATATCACCTATCTCAGCCACCAGCATCCGGCGTTCAACGATCTCAGCGATTCGATCACCGGGAAACGAGTCGAATGTCATGATCCGTGACAGATCATACGGTTCCGCAATACGAGTAGTAATCATCGCTGCCCCTTGAGTGGATTGACGTGTCACCCCACCACATCAAATATAAGTAAGGCGGCGATTACTCGACTGGCGTTTTACTACCCCTTTAGACGTACCCATCGTAAGACAAGGTGGACCGCCAGCGCAAGGAAGCCCGTAATGACATTTCGCACTTTCAAGCTTGCCCCCCCCGGATGGACGGGAAAGGATCAGCGCGCTGCTGTCCGCATCGTGGTGGACTGGGAGGCATCGGTCTCTGCTGCAAAATTTGGCACGTGTGCGGTAAAAGTCACGGATTGCACTGTGCGGGGTTGCCGTATCGAAACGAACTTAAGCGTTACAGTTGGCACATTTGTTCGGATAGCTATACCGAATTTCACGGATATTCAGGGTTGGGTAGCTTGGAGCAGCCCAGCGGCAATTGGCATCGACTTCGCGCATCCTTTGCCAAGCAAGGTTCTCGAGTATCTAATTGAGCAGAACGATCCGTTTTGAACGCTGTAATAGGTAGGTCGCTGTAACGAGCTAGCGTATCGCCTGTTCGTGCGATTACCGTTTCGTTTATCTCAACCACTTCAGGGTAGTACAGCGTGGAGACGTAGATCTCGAGTATGCGTAAAGAGAGGGGGCCACGCCCCACCCAAATCCGCACACCCCGTGGGGCGTACAACTTATCCGATCTGAGAATCCTCCACCGACATGAATTATCTGAGGTCCGTCGCGTCCGGCTTTTTTTAAATCATGCCGGTTTCACGAGCCTTCCGACAACTTTAGCGTCAAGTCGGACGATGCTGATCGAACCACAGACGGCGTCGGCAAAGGGAAGGCTACTTGGGGGACCACTATGATAGCGTGGACCAATCTGCCGAGCGCACCTGAAGAACCGTGACGGTGCCCGTGACGCCGGTACCGACGAAGCTGAGAACGGCCGCGATACCGCCCGAAGCTGGCAGGCATCATAGAAGACGGCTTATCTTTCATATCAGGGAACGCACCCCGCTCGACCCAACTCTTCCTCTGGTAGTACAGCGTACTGTGTGGACCGTAAAGGCTCGGCCTGTTATGCTACCGCACCTCATTAGGTTGGCGAAGACGATACCCCTTAGCGAGTGTCGACCATCCAGTTGGGGTCTGCCGTAGTTCGGGAAAGAGCGGTTGCAGCCGCGCCGTCACCTTACCCTACGTCAGTACAGGTTGCTCATCCTAGGTATCATTAAGTCGCCTGGACCGGATCGAGCCTCTCGTACCAATGGCTCTTGACGTTTCTGTGATCTTTAAGAAGCGCTTGCGAAAATAAACAATCTATTGTATCTGCCAAGCGTGGATAAGTTCTGGATCAAAAAGGTACATCAAGAGGCTAAGCCTCTTCGTGGAATTGCCATAAGCTTCGCGTACGTTTTACCTTTTTGGATATTTATCGGATATCTCGTAATCCGGTTGGTTATCAATTGATAACCACATGTTAATTTCTTGATAATTGAATCTTAACATTTTAACTTCTGAGTGTCTTGGGGACTGGTGCGATCGCTTCCCGGAATTTCCACAACTGCTGGTCTGCGATTATCTAAGAGCCCGACCGAAAATTGAGTTGAGCGATTTCAGTAGCTTGTGATTCACCGGGGGTTGCGAAGACCACGAGGATCACATGGGCTGGACTTGACCTGCTCCCCGTTTTCAGGCCGCTGATAACTTAGCTTCGGTGTCCATATGCCCCTGGCGGGGGCGGTTCGTAAACTCGGCGGGTGCCATCCCGCCAAGACTGCTGTGCGGACCCACGGTGTTGTAGTCCGTCCGCCATGCCTCGATGATCCGTCTCGCCGCAGCCAGCGAGGGGAACAGGTGTTCGTTCAGACACTCGTCGCGCAAGCGACNCGGTGTTGTAGTCCGTCCGCCATGCCTCGATGATCCGTCTCGCCGCAGCCAGCGAGGGGAACAGGTGTTCGTTCAGACACTCGTCGCGCAAGCGACCAATGAACGATTCCACGAAGCCATTCTGCTGCGGCTTCCCCGGGGCGATGTAGTGCCACCCGACCCCGGTGTCCTGACACCAGGCGAGGACGGCATGACTGGTCAGCTCGGTGCCGTTGTCGCTGACCACCATGCACGGCAGCCCGCGACGCTCGGCGATGGCGCTCAACTCGCGAACGACCCGCCGACCCGACAGCGAGGTATCGACGACGCATCCTAGGCATTCCCGGCTGTAGTCGTCGATGACGTTGAGCATGCGGAACCGCCGGCCGCAGGCCAACGAGTCCGATACGAAGTCGAGCGACCAGCGCTGGTTGGGTNGCATTCCCGGCTGTAGTCGTCGATGACGTTGAGCATGCGGAACCGCCGGCCGCAGGCCAACGAGTCCGATACGAAGTCGAGCGACCAGCGCTGGTTGGGTTCTTGCGGRATCGCCATCGGCGCCCGCGTGCCCAGCGCKCGCTTGCGACCRCCACGCTTGCGCACCGTCAGTCGCTCCTCGCGATACAGCCGATACACCTTCTTCAGGTTCATGCCCTTGCCCTCCCGCTTGAGCAGGATCGCCAGCCGTCGATAGCCGAAGCGACGACGTTCGTTCGCGATCTCGCGCATCCGYTCGCGGACAGCATCGTCCTTYCCGCGARGCGGCTCATATTGCCACGCCGACCGGTTGACCCCGATCAGCCTGCAGGCGCGACGCTCGGAGAAGCTGTGGTCGGCCATCAGCTTCTCCACCGCAGCGTAGCGATCTCCAGACCGGGTCAGTTTTWKCCCAGCAGATCCTTCAGCGCCGACACGTCGAGCATCGACTCCGCCAGCAGCTTCTTCAGCCGGCGGTTCTCGTCCTCGAGCGCCCGCAACCGCGCCGCYTCCGACACGGTCATCCCGCCGTACTTCGCCTTCCAGTTGTAGAACGTCGCRTCACTGATCCCATGCTTCCGGCACARSTCGGCRGTCTTCACGCCGGCCTCATGCTCGCGCAGCACGCCAATGATCTGATCCTCGGTAAATCGGCCTCGCCGCATCACTCGTCTCCATCTGACGAGCTAACTTACCAATGGCATGAGCCGGCCTCATGCTCGCGCAGCACGCCAATGATCTGATCCTCGGTAAATCGGCCTCGCCGCATCACTCGTCTCCATCTGACGAGCTAACTTACCAATGGCATGATTTCTGGGGAGCAGGTCAGACTGACAAGGTCGATCTCATGCGAGACGCGAAACGCGAGACACGGCACCGGTTCTGATCGAAGTCTGGCATAGCAGAAATCTTGCCATCACCACGTTTGGTTAGCCGGTATTGTGTTGCTAGATCAATGCGAGGTATCTGGAGATCAATAACACATCGCCGAACGTGCGTTACGCAGTATCGTCGCTGGATAGCGTAACTGGCTGCTCGCAGATTAGAAGACGGGCGGTTCGCTAAGGTCATTGGAAAGATCGCATCGGATTTAGCATCTGCGATAAGATCGCCTCATGCTGCGAAACTAATCTGTGCAAACCATAAAGCTACCTTAATAAGCGACATAGTCCGCAGCCTACCAGCCGAAATAAAGAAGAAATCACTTTTACGTAAAGAAGATAGATAATTACCGGATATTATTCCTGTCGTAGATTATAAAGATTAGCATTTGATTATTGATATATCAGTTGACTATACTAAAAAAATGTAAAAATATATTAGTTACAACGTAAATATATGCGTGGGCATTGTGCCAAATTAATCTCAAATCAGAAATAGGGTAGGCGGAGGTAGCGCCGGCTATATTCTCCTGCGTCCATCAGAGCTTCTATATTTGGCACGCTTATAATTCGACCTAAATGCCCTATCAGGTTATCCGTTTGTAAGGCTTTAAGCATCCGATTAACATGGACCGCGGTCATCCCGGTCGCATCGCCGATTTGCTCTTGAGTTAGCCGTAACTCGTACTTCCCGTCGGCTGGATGCCGCTGCAAACTTATGCGGTCCAGGTATTCACAAAGAAAGTGCGCCAGTCTCGTTCGAGCACTCCGTCGTCCTAAATTGAGCATCCATTCGCGAGCAGTTGAGGCCTCGATAAAAGCGCCTACTAATAGCGAATGGGCTACTGCAGGGCGCTCAGCCGCCAAACTTCTAATTGCCGACGCATCAAAAAATGAAACTGAGCACTCCTCCACGGAACGTAGATCGTAGTCAGAAAACTCGAGAAAAGCATTCTGAAAATTTAATACGTCGCCAGGACCGTGGAGCGATACGATTTGGCGATCACCTTGGCTCGTCAGTTTCTGCCGGACTGCGAAACCTTGAGTGAGTATCGCGCATTTGGAAACTGATTTACCTTCCCTCCCTAAAAAATCACGCGGCGCAAAAGATCGTGATATCATAGGTATTGTTAAAATTGCGCGTTGATCATCCAGCGAAAGTTCACCTTGGGCGCTTAACTGAAAGATCAGGGCTTCATGACTGTTAAGCAAATTAAGACCATCCGACGGAAAGGCTGCGGTTATATGAGAGTGTATAATCTCTCATACATCAACATGAATCTGCAAACTAACTAATTGTTACTCTCGATTTTGCATCCGGCGACCATACCCTGGGAAACTGCCGAGCCAAGTGAACCGTACGGGAAAGGTGGCGCTATTACTCTACGTGCTACCGAAATAATAAAAATAGCGGTAATATTGTTCGTTAGATTAAAATATGTGACATTATTACACAGGTTATCAAAAATCGACGCATATTGCGCTCGCGAGCATGAGGCTCGCATGAAGGCGGCGTAGTATGCCGAAAGCATTCGGTAAGCGAAACAAACTCTACTGGGAGAAACCGAGCTGGTCTGAGATCGCTACGTTGCAGTAGAGAATCGGTGCCTACTCCCGGCTTCTCAGAACGTCTAGTCTTGAGGCTGATTACGCTGCAAATTGGTTGGCATGGCAATATGGACCGCTCCACATGCAAACGGCGTAGTTCGCTAGCAGATGTTTGGGACTGCCAACCAGCGCCGTTGGTTCGACTATCTATGGTTGGCGATCCCGATTAGCGTGAGCGCGTAGGCATTAACCTGGGGAAGGTGTGTCAATTGTACCGCGATAATCGGCTACCAAAGCGCAGTCGCGAAGACCGCGAGCGCGCTGACGGCGCGAGTGTGTATGGCGATCCTTAGCAACCAACCGGTGATGGTCGGCCTGACAACGCGCTCGGACTTATTGGCCTGCAGCTACAGGTTCTATTGGCTGAATGAGCAATGCCCAATGCGTATCGTTGACACCTCGCTATCAAGCCAACTCGTTGTCCACGAGCTAACGCCTTATCGCCCCCAGCTTGGGCATTTGAATCGATGCTAAGACATGGACGGTCTAAAAATCCAAGCAGATCAACTGGTTATCGGAATACCCTGTTTTCCCAATTGGTCGCCAACTAATTAAATAGGGCACATTTTTTGCCGGATTCCATGTGCAACATCGCTCTGCGTTGGGTTGGCAGTGGTCGTGTAGGCCGATAGTAGAGGTATGATCTACAGGAGATAACATGACGATAAAGCCGCTGCGCAAGGCCGTATTTCCGGTCGCTGGACTGGGTACGCGCTTCCTTCCGGCTACCAAGGCCATGCCGAAGGAAATGCTCACTGTCGTCGACAAGCCCCTGATCCAGTACGCCGTCGAGGAAGCGCTTGAGGCGGGGATCGAACAGATCATCTTTGTGACGGGCCGCAACAAGGGCGCGCTGGAGGATCATTTCGACATCTCGTACGAGCTCGAGGATACGATGCGGTCGCGCGGCAAGTCGCTGGATGCGATCAGCAATATCCGGATGAAGCCCGGTTCGCCGGTCTATGTCCGGCAGCAGGAGCCGCTTGGCTTGGGCCACGCGGTCTGGTGTGCCCGCGAAATCGTCGGCGACGAACCTTTCGCCGTCCTGCTCCCCGACGAGCTAATGGTTGGGAAGCCCGGCTTCATGAAGCAGATGGTCGAAGCGTATAATCAGGTCGGCGGTAACGTAATCGGCGCGCTGGAAGTGCCCGATTCGGAAACTGACAAATACGGCATCATCTCGCCAGGCGCGATCGACGGTCGGCTGACCGAAGTGACCGCGCTCATCGAAAAGCCCAAGCGCGGCACTGCGCCGTCGAACCTAATGATCCCGGGGCGCTACATCCTTCAGCCGGACGTGATGCGGATCCTGGAAACGCAGGAAAAGGGTGCTGGTGGCGAAATCCAGCTGACCGACGCGATGGCGCAGCTGATCGGCAACCAGTCGTTTCACGGCTTCACCTTCGACGGCCAGCGCTATGACTGCGGCGACAAGGCTGGCTACATTCAGGCGAATCTTGCGATTGCGCTGGCGCGTGGTGATATCGGACCGGCAATAAGAGAGTTTGCTAACGGGTTGCTGAACGCCTGACTAAAAGCACAGCACTATGCGCTCTTTCCAGAACTTAAACTTAGTCAGCCTCCTTGTCCGAGACAGGCTCGACGATCGTTAGGTGAGGGGGCGGCAAATGCCATTGTTCTAGTTGTTGGGCAAGGCGTGGTTACGGCACCTCTATTGATGTGGCGTTACCAAAGTCGCATGCTGGAGCCGTCTAAAGGCGCAAGGTTTTCCACCTGGCCAAGTGTTTTCCGCCCTTTCAAAGTGCGAGGCCCGTACACCGGACGCCGCGCCGGTTTACATCGGACTTGCGGTTTGGGAACATTAACAACGGGGTAAGGCTGGATAGAAATTCAATCTAACGAGGCTATAACACTAAAGGCGTAGACCAGTATTTAGTTGTCTTAATAAAGCTAGATTTTATTATAGATCTGTTCGCTTTGAGTTGATTATAAAGATCTAGGAGGATTAGGTGCCAGATTTTGCCACTCAGTGCGGACAGGCGTCCGCCGAGGGGACTGAAGCTGGTAACAAGAAAAAGCGGTAGTTTGGACTATTGTCCATATACCGAGGAGCACGATCCAGTACTGCGGGCGTTATGGCAAAATGCCTTTGTTACTGCCGGTCTCTACAATGTAACGTAAATATACGACGCGTCATAACGCACTAAGGGTACCTATAGGTAGCCAAGTAGTCCATTTCAGCTTTGCTGTTAGTAATCCATGGTGGTTTGGGGGGGGGGCACTATCACTTACGTGATTTTCTTCACAGATTTACCCAGATGCAGACCTCGTTCCGGAACAGAGATACTAGCAACTTGTTTCTGCGAACTGGAGGCTGTCGCTCGATCTGAAACTGTTGGCCAACACCAATTTTATCTAATTAAGCCGAGACATACGTACGACTAGGTGTGTCCTCGCCTATTTCTTTGAAAATTCCTGCAGTTCAGAAAAGGCGAGCGAGCTACAAGCTCCGTTTCCGTGCATCTCCTAAGAAGACCACGGCTGCCTCGTCTTACGTCAACGGAAGGCTTATCAGGCGCGCTTTCGGGGATGACGTTGCCCAGCTACATACCGCGCCCGGGCTATATAGTAATTGCGTTCCTATTGTGCTGGTTCTTCATCTTAGCTTGTAGCACGAATATCACGTTAGAGGGGCGCAGCATACCCTATGATTCTCATGCTCTTCGACTTATCATTATTAGGTAAAACGACGCGGAGCGCCAATTCCGTCAGGTTGTCCGATGTCAGCGTATCCGAGCTAAGGCTTTGTTATTGTTCGAAATTCGGTAACGCGTCGAACGAGCGTTCCTTGGTAAGCCGCAAGGCCATTCACACCGGCGATCCGATATCTTGCATCCGCCTGCAAAATCGCCGTAGCTTTATTGAATACTTCAGATGTCGCCGTGAGCGTCATGATAAAGTCCGGGGCATCTTTCCGCGTGAAAGTTAGCACTGCCTTGCTGCCAGCTATGAGGTACGTGCCTACTGCGTCCACCCTGCCGTTTGACGTTATGCGACCGTCTCGCAACGTGAAAAACGAAGTAGCCGCTGGATCCAAGAGCTGCTCCTTTGCAAGGTAGAACCAGTCACTCTTCAACGCCGTTTCGGTTATGATCGCCATCGTGTATCCCTTTGGCGGACGATCTATAAACTAGCGGGTGAAAACGGAAGGCGTAGATTCGAGCAATCGACCAAGCATCTGAATTCAACGATGATGTTGCACACCTGAACGTGTTCAGGTTCATTTGGAATAATCGCAATTTGCTCGACCAAGCTACTGGTTCCCCTCTAGGGTCTGCATTCCAAAAGCGTATTGAAGAGCCTGCTATGAGCCGCTGGGTTGCCTCGTTATCGGTTGCGTTGCTAGTTCTAGCGTTGCCGACGGTTGCATCGGCAGCTAGTTTGCTCCGTTATGTTGGGGAGTGCGTCCCCTTCGCGCGTGCAGCGTCTGGCATAGAAATTTATGGCGACGCTTGGACTTGGTGGGAGAAGGCGGACGGTCGGTACCAACGCGGCCATGTCCCGCGTCAAGGTGCGGTAATTGTGTTCCCGAGAATAGCAAAGTTACCATTAGGGCACGTAGCGGTAGTCAGTCGAGTAGTAGAAAAACGAGTATTAATGTTGACCCATGCCAATTGGTCGCGTCAGAATGGAAAACGTGGGCACACGGAGCAAGACGTAACGTTGTTCGACGTCTCTGACCAAAATAACTGGAGTAAAGTCAAGGTTTGGTATCGGGACGCCAATGGGCTTGGTGGTGGTATATACCCAGTGGCTGGTTTTATCTATGCGCGAAGGCCGGTCACAGGGCTTAGCGGCCCGCATCCGGACTACGTTGGTGCGCTCATCGACGCATATGTACCATTAGCACGGTGACGCGGATCGTTCCATATCGTTGGTTGGCTTAGTCTATTCAGGAGATATTTGCCGGACGATGGAGGTAACGAGTTCTTCTATACCGCATCGTAAGCGTTAGCTATTAAACCAAGTAAAATATGGCAAAAATACTTTGTATTCGCGTCCTAAGTGGCACCATTTTCATAATTCGCAGTATAGTGATAGGCCCACGGCATGAGGCACGCACTGCTCTGGCTTATGACGCTGACTGATTTGCGTCCAACTTTGTCATTTGCGCGTAGGCTCCGCGAATGTCTCCAACACTATGCCTCAGCGTGAGCAGGTTCGTTAATGATTGAAGTTTCTGGCGCGTAAGCAGACAGATCGACGCTGGAAAAATTCGTTAGCAATCTGCTGTTGGCAAAAAGCGTGCTACGCACCTTGACATACGATGAGGGACCGCGACTTCTGGGCGGTGAGAGACCGTTGCTGAGCATGGCCGGCTGAGCGCGGACTATCTATATTGATCAGCCTATCGGTGCTCTCAGCGATCGTATTGCGGTTGAGTGCTGCGTCGTTACCGCTACGGTTGACGCGATAACTCTCGCCTAGCCTTAGTAGTAGTATAATGGATATCATTCAGTTCGAGAAAATGTATCCGACCCCATCGCATGCAGCGGAGGCTGAGCGATTTGAGCGGTTACCAGAGGCGGATCGAGCACGCTTCAAATATTTGATGCGCAGTCGAAGGCGCTCGGTAGACGCGTTGGCAAGCGCGACGAAATGGATTGACCAGGATTATCTTCAAGAAACCATAGACATGATTGATCGCATGTTGGGGGCCTTGGAACGCAGCACGAGCATATCCGGTAGGGCAGTCTACGCTATCTAAATATGTTCAGAATATGCTCCCATTGCTGGACCGCGTGGCACCCAACCCGTCGCTGGGCTAGTCGCAGGCGAGCTGGACAGCGTGCCGGTGCCGGGATTGCGGACGATGCCGCGGCAGCTTGCCGCGGCCGTCGCCTTGGCCTATGGCAACGGGCATCGGCAGCGGCATTTTCGATCGCCCTGATCGATCATCAGCCTCGATTAATTATGTTGCTCGCCGCATCAGTGCTCGCGGTGATGGTGCTGACGATGACATGGCTGGTGCTGGTAATTGCCCGCCGGTTATGGTGCGATCGGCATCCCTACCGTTCGCAGCCGTCTACAGGGGCTAGAGTAGGTCAGCTGAACCCATGAGCGACGACCGGCAGGACAGGACGCCGCTAGCACCGGCAGCTGATGACAACGAACCTACTTGTCGGACGTCCGGCGGGATCCTCGACGCCCTGAATATGGCGGGCGTCGAGGACGTCGAGATCGCGTTCGAGCGACCGATCAGCTACCCGCGGCCAGCGTCATTCGATTGATCGATTTTTGCCAACCTGAAGCAAGCAAACCGCAACCATAATCAACCGTCCTCGCTGCTGTATTTCAGGATTATTTATGCCTCATGCCGGGCAGTAGCATGAGGATGTGCGATCCGTGTCGCAGATCGCTCCATCGCACTGAACAGCGCTCCCGATCAGTGCGAAGTGATCGACCACTTCAGGCGACCCGAACCTGCTCCGGCGGGACAACCCGATCGCATCAATCGCTACAAGATAACCAAGAGAAAAATTCCGCAATCTAGCAATCAGTGACCCCACCATATCTGCCTCACGGGGGCGGTTATCGTCGTTCGCAGCGGCATCGCTAACTGGCCGATGCCGCCCTGGCAGATCGTGCTGAGTGTTGGCATTGCGATCTTTGTGATGCAGGTCGCAATGATCCACGATCAGTCCGACTGGCCCGTGTTACTGGCGTATAGATGCTCGTGTTGATGGTGACCACAACGACGTGGCTGTTCGGTCGGTGCCGGAGACCCTGTTGGCGGACCGAACGGCCCTGCTCATGTATGCTAACGGCATCGAGCTTTTTGAACGACCCGAGCCCACTTCGACGGACCGTCCGACGCCATTTTTATGTCGCGATCATGTCGGCAAACGATCTCGTGCGCTGAGGATCAGTGATGGTTTCAAGACAGCTATCGGGTCAGATTGTTCGCCTGACCAAGCGAGTGCTGGCCAGTCGAAGCGTACTCACGCAACAATAAGTAACCGACAATTCGCTGTGATACTGGCGCCGCAGCCAGCTGGTTCTGGAGTCATCGTACCAACTGAAATTGCTTTATCTGCTGGCCGGCTCTCTCGCCGGCCGCAGCCCCTGCCGAAATCCTAAACGATATCTAGGTCACCAAAATGGATCACAGCCGGCATTAGAATCTGCAAAAGGGTAGATGCACACCTGATGCACCCTGACGGGTGCGGAAAAACGGCGGAAAACAGGGGCTACGAAGGAATGGTCCATACGCCGCTCTGTGCGTGGACCACGTGGATCAAGCGTAGCACAGAGCAGGTATTCCAGCTTTTGCAAGATTTTAAATGGTATTGCTCTGCCCAAGTTCTTGCGCACCGGGATCATGCGATGCACACTCATCCGAAGGGCAAAAGGGGTATTCGATGGCGCGCGTACCGATCACGGTCTACCTCCAGCCGGATCAGCTGGCGGGCATCGAGCGACGTGCGGCACAGGTCGGCAAGCAGCGCAGCGCCTGGGTGGCGGACACGCTGGTGCGAGCGCTCGATGACGAACTGTTGCCGCTCGACGAGATCCTGCTCGACCAGCTGACCAAGATGCGCGCCAGCGTCGAACTGCTGGTCGAAGGCCAGGTCGGGCATGGACCGAAGGGCAAGGCGGGGCTGATGGAAATCCGGCAGCGCGGGCGCGAGCTCGCCGCTCGGATGCTCGCCGAAGCGCGGCAGCGGGTAGGCCGATGAACGAGCCCGGTCGCAAGCGCATTGACGTCTCGAACGAGCTTCACGCCCGGCTCGAAACGGAGGCACGGCGCAAGGGCATCAGCCTGCGCGATCTGATCGATCGCATAGTCCTCGAAACACTGGAACGCGCCGTTGATGCCGATGCGTCGCCAGGCAGGTTGGAGCGTCCACCTGAGGCTGCGCAAAACAGGTCCTTCACGATGCGACTGGCCGAGGTCATCGCGCGGTTCGATGCGCTCGTCGAGCGGTTGGCGACAGAGCTGCCGGCGGCGATCGGCGCAGGCTTCGACGGGGTCAGGAAGACCATCACCGAGACCGGCGGGACCGGTCATCTGCGCACCATGCTTGCCGAGCAGGACAAGGCCCAGACCAAGCGACTCGTCGCCATGGAAACCGGGGCGGAGAAGGGACGGGACGCCCAGACGCTGCTGTTCGAGAAAGGCAACCGGGAGCTGGCCGTAAAGATCGATACTTTGCGGGACGAGGTGGCCCGATTAGGCCAACTGAACAAAGGTCGGCGATGGTCTCTTGCCCTGGGTGCGGCGGGCACGCTGATTGCAGCCGGGGCGAGCGTTCCGGTGCTGGCGGACACCCCCGCAGGCCGCTCGCTGGCGATCCGGCTGACGGGCGAGACGACCGCGGTCGGCGCCGCCTATACGCTGATCGGGAACGGCAGTGTGACGGGCGGGATCATGGCGCAGACCAAGGCGCTGCTGGACGACCCGCAATTCCGCTCCGACTACACGCGTTGCATGACGCATACGCGGGAGGTGAAGCGCCGGTTCAGCTGCCGCGTGTCGATGCCTCCCTACGCACCGAAGGCGTCATGACCGTCCGACCCAATCCCCTGCCCAAGAACGCGGCGGATTATTATGCCGCCGATAATTATTATACCGGCGAGCAGGAAGGGCCCTCCGCCTGGGGCGGTGAGGGGGCAGCCGAACTCGGACTTTCCGGCCATGTCGACGGCGATGCATTCAACGCCGTGCTGGACGGCCGGCTACCGGGCGGCGTGGTCATTGCAGATGGCGGCGACGGCACGCGCAATCGTGGGTTCGACCTTACCTTCAACGCGCCCAAATCGGTGTCGCTGGTGGCGCTGATCGGTGGCGATGCGCGCGTCGTCGCGGCGCATGCGAGAGCAGTGTCGGCGACGATGGCATGGGCGGAGGCGCGGTTCGGACAGGCGCGCTCGGGCAAGGCCGGTAAGACGCTGCAGCCGGCACGGATGGTCTATGCGCTGTTCCAGCACGACCTCAGCCGCATGCTCGATCCACACCTCCATACCCACGCCGCGGTGGTCAACGCAGCCTTGCGCGCCGATGGGTCATGGGTTGCCCTCAACAACGGGCCCCTGTGGAAGCAGTCGACACTGATCGGTGCCGCCTACCATGCCGAGCTACGGCTCGAACTGAGCAAGCTTGGCTATCAAACCGAAATCAACGGCAAGCACGGCCAGTTCGACATTCTCGGTATCCCTCGCGACGTGATCGAGGCGTTCAGTGCCCGGCGCGAGGAGATCCTGCGCAAGGCGGCCGAACTCGGAATGACCTCGCCGCGCGCGATGGCGCAGATCGCGACCCGCTCGCGCGACGCCAAGCAGGCGGGCGATGCACAAGTGGCGCGCGCGCTGTGGGCGCAGAAGGCGGTGGTGCACGGGCCGGCAATCCACGGCGTGACGCAGGCCGCGTACGATATGGTGCGACCGCGTTCAGCGATGGCGGCGGTACGCGACTGGGGGGCCACTTTGGTGGCGCGGGTCACCCGTGGGTTCGGGCCCAGCCCCGAGCCGCTGCTGCGCGGTCTGGACGATGTCCGCCGTGGCGGCGATCTCGCCAGTGCCTATGCGGTCGCGGCGGGCGTCCGTCACCTCGGTGAGCGGGCGGCGAGCTTCGACCACCGCGATGTCCTGGCCGCCAGCCTTTCCATGGCGGAAAAGGGGGCGACGGTGCGCGGCATAGAGGCACGGACCGATGCCCTGCGGCAGGCAGGCGTCCTGATCGCGGGTCCGCGTGGCGGTGTCCATGCCAACCGGCTGACGACAAGGGACATGCTGGCGACCGAGAAGACGATCCTGGCAGCCGTGCGCGCCGGTGTCGGCACCGCGAACTCGCCGATGGCGGCATGCAAGGCGGATGCGGCGCTGACCCATGTAGCGGAAGCGCGGGGCGTGACGCTGGCGGATGAACAGCGCCAGGCGGGGCTGGCGATGCTCGCCGGCACCGATCGCATCCAGCTGATCCAGGGCGATGCCGGCAGCGGCAAATCCTTCCTGTTCGAGACGGTCGGCCGGGCGGGTGCGGAAGGCGGGGTGGGGCTGCTGGTGCTGGTGCCGCAGAACAAGCTGATGGAGGAGATGGCCGGACTCGGGCTCAAGATGCGTTCGCTCGCATCAGTACTACAGGCGCATGGTCGCAGCGATGGTCGCGCCCGTATGAGCGAGACGCTGTCCACGCTGATGGCGGGCAAGATCGTCGTACTCGAGGAGGCGTCGATGGTATCGTCGCGTCAACTGGCCGGGCTGATCGATGTGGTGCGGGCAGGCGGGGCGGCGAAACTGGTGCTGGTCGGCGACGTGAGGCAGATCGCGTCGCCGAGCGCGGGGCGACCGTTCGCGTTACTGCAGAAGGCCGGCATGCCGACGGTGCGCCTCGCCGAGAACCGCCGCCAGCAGACCGACACGCTGCGCGAGGCCGCTTCGCTCGCCCGTGAAGGCCGCATCGGCGATACCGTGGCGCTGCTCGGCGGGCGGGTATGCGAGAGCGCCGATCCGGCTGCGGCTGCGGTCGCGCAATATCTCGGTCTGCCGACCGGAGAGCGCGACCGCACTGCGCTGCTGACCTCCGGGCATGTGCTGCGCGAAGCGGTACTCGGCGCGGTGCGCGACGGGCTGATGGCCGAAGGTTTGCTCGGCCCAGATGCCGTCACGCTCAGGGTCTGGGACAATCTCAACCTGACCCGCGAGGAACTACGCCAGTCGCGGTACTGGGCCGAGGGCATGCGGCTCGACATCTACCGCCATCAGGCAGGACTGGTGCCTGGCTCCTACACGGTCGGCGCGACCGAACGGGGAACCGGGACCGTCCGGCTCGAACGTGACGGGCATACCCGGCACTTCGATCCGCGTAGCCTTCACCATGCCGGGCAGGGGGCCGCGCTGGCGGTGCCAGGCGAGATCGAGGTGCGCGAGGGCGACCGTCTGATCTTCACGGGTGAGGACAATACGCGCGGGATGACCAACGGCACTGCGGTCACGCTCGACCGCATCGAGGGCGGCACGCTGCATCTGTCAGGCCGCGACCGCGACCATGTTATCCCGCCGAACGATCCGATGCGTGAGCGGCTGGGGCACGGAGCGGTGCTCAACATGCACCGGGCGCAGGGCATCACCGTCGACCGGGCGATCACGGTCATGGACAGTCACGACCGCCTGCTCAACAGCCAGAGCCTGTACTATGTTCTCCAGACCCGGGCACGCGAGGACATGACGCTGCACACCGATGACCGCGCAGGCCTGGTCGCGGCGATCGAGAGCCACCGCGGCGATGTGCCGCACGCGCTCGACCTCGCACCCGAACTGTCGCCCTCAGGCGGGGAGCGCTTCGATCCGGCGACGGGGGAACTGGCCCCGGCAGAAGTTGCGGCGGAGCGTGCGGAAAGCAGGGATGCGCGCTTGCTGGATGCGATGAGCGCCGCCTTGCAGACGATCGGGAAGGAGGAGGTCACTGCAGCACCGGTCTGGCTTGTGCCTGAACCGGTCGCGATGGTGCAGGTCGAGCCGATCGCACCGAGCCGCAAGGAGCTCGAAATCGAGATTACCCGCGACTTCGACATGGACATGTAGTTTTACCTTTCCGCCGGCCTTGCAGATTGGGCATAACGGCCGCGGCGCGCTGGCCTAGCAAGGCAACATTGCTGATCAGGAAGGGCTGGGGCATGTTTGGGTCATGCAAGATCCCTTCGACCCAGACAGCTTCATCATCACCGCGAATGTCCACATTCTTGGGATCGCGCCTCGGATCGAGCGCACGCTGGAGCTGCCCGTCGATCTTAACTTCGCGCAGTTCCATGAGGTTTTGCAGGCAGCGTTCGGCTGGACCGATAGCCACCTGCATCGCTTCGACGTCGGCGGACTGACGATCGGCGCGCCCGAGTTCGATGATGGCGACACATATGGTCCCTGTACTATCGAGGCGGGCGGGGTGCGCATGCAGGACCTCAGCTTCCCCTACGGTGAGGACGCCAGCCTCCAAGCCTTGTACGTGTACGACTATGGCGACGATTGGCATCACCGGATCATGCTTCGTCGCCGTATGCGTGATCCGAATGTCAGCTATCCCCGATGCATTGAGGGTGTACGATCCGGGCCGCCCGAGGATATGGGAGGGTACTCCGGCTACGCTGACTGTACGCCAACGGCATCGAGTTTTTCAAACGACCGAGTTAGCTTCGGCGGACCGTCGTTTGTCACCCGAAGCGACCATGAGGTGTTCCCGGCAGCCGTGTCCATCACCTCTCCAAGGCGTTCGAGGTCATTGTCGATCTTGTTTCTGGCGACCAGGTGAGGGCGGATGGCGCTTGCGGTGTTGACCTGTGGCATGCGCTGGCCGACGTCGAATGGCGCAGTCCCTATGCCACATGATTTCCTGTTCGTTCCGCCGTGTGGGCGAACTGGTGCCCTAGGTGCGGGAGGATGGCGACGGGGTGGACTGGTACTGTAGCGGCGAACCTGCGGTCGTCGCCGGCTTGATCAGCGATGCATTGGCCGAAGCAGGATGGTCATGGACAACGGCTGGGGATCGGCGAAAGCGATGTCCGCCCGGCACGGTGCGGGTGACACTTGATCGGAATCAAACCGGCTCAAGAGGGTAAAGGTCTACCTTTCTGCCAGCCTCGCAGATTGGGCATAACGACCGCGGCACGCTGGCCTAGCAAGGCAATATTGCCGATCAGGAGGGCTGGGGCATATTTAAGCGCTTCGATTTCGGTGTCATCCCCATGTCGGCATCTGGAGTCAGGAACGATAGAGGGACAACGATTGATCCCAAACTTTCCCAATGCGGGAATTTATTGTTTCCCGGAACGGGAAATGCTAATCAATGAGTATGAGGATCATGGCCAGGAACAAGCTAATTGCGTTCTGGTCGAAGCACCCCACAACGGAAGCCTCTTTGAGGCACTGGCATGACGTTGCTGGGGCGGCTGGTTGGCAAAGCTCCCTGGACGTCGTTGCCGATTTCTCGAAAGCGAAATCGCTTAACGGCGAACGGGTCCGGTTCGAGGTGGCTGGTGGTGATTATCGTATGGTGGTGGCGTTCGACTGTAAACGGTTAATTGCTTTCATCAAGTTCGTTGGGACGCATGCCGAGTACGATAAGATCGATGCCTTGACGGTGAGCCTGTTTTGACGATGCCTATTGGAGCTGGTGCGATGCACATTCGTCCTATCCGGACCGACGAAGACCATGAAACGGCGTTGCGAGAGATCGAGGCGCTGTGGGGAGCAGAGGAAGGCACCGATGCCGGCGATCGGCTCGACGTTCTCGCCACGTTGGTCGAAACCTATGCAAGCCGCCGCTGGCCTATCGAGCCACTTGATCCGGTGCGCGCGATTGAGGCAGCAATGGAGATGAACGGCTATACTCGTGCCGAACTGGCTACCCTGATTGGGCAGTCACGAGCGACCGAGATATTGAGCCGTCATCGTGCCCTCACACTCCCCATGATCCGTAAAATCGCCGGAGCGTGGCATGTGCCGGAGAAGGTGCTGGTTCAAGAATATGCGCTAGCCAAGGCCTAAACCGGGACGGTTGGAGAAGACCCTATCTCGCCAAGGACTGGGAAGCCTCCATCGCATCGTCCGAAGCCTGGATGCTCGTCTCGTCCATAAGACGAATGACCCGCCGTATTGCTAAACTCGAATTATGAGTCGGGCTCTAAGTGATTTGCCCTTCGGACTGCCCGTTTGACCAAGAGGTGACGCTGACTGCCCGAACCGCGGCGACGTCGCGTGCAATTCCATTGGCGAAAGACGCTACCAGGCTGCCTCGGCCACGTCGATCCAGGGAACGAAATCCCCCTCTGTTTTACGCCGGATCGTTTCGTGGAACCTCTCGACGACGGTACGCGCCTCAACAAGCGTCGGTACGCCAGCCTCTAGGCGAGCGTCCCAGGTCGCGGATTAAGTGTGCTAGTCGGTCGAGCCGCGTCACCACCGTGTCTTCGTCGCGCAGCTGCTCGATCATCTTGACTAGCTCGGGCCGGTCACGCTTCACCCTGAGATCTTTTCCTCGAACGCCCGCTTGCATCCGGCCTCCTTTAACGCCGCGCGTTGCAGTCGAGTGCACGAGAAAACAAGAGCGTTGAGAGCGCTGTCGCGAAACTTAGCATTTACGAAACGTTTGGAAGTTAGGCCATTAGCGACAAGACCGTGACCGAATACGCCCAATAGCTACGAATAAAAGTCCGTCGAGCTATGCGGGGCCTGCTTACGCGCCACTGGACAACATCGTTGAAAATCGCGCAAACGAACGAAATACGGCAGCAAATATGCCGATAAGGGGGAATGCAATCGTGATCCGTTCTGTTCCGGCCGTGCGCTGCCGTAGTCTATCGTTTGTGCTCGGGACGAGCGCACTGGCATGGGGATTGGCGCTGCCGACGACTGCGCAGGCGCAATGCGCGCCCGATCAGAACACAGCGAACAGCACGACGACCTGCGCCGGGACCGACTCCGATGGCGTCCGCGTGACGACCCGCGGTGCGACACTGGTCGTTGCGAGCGGCGCCACTGTCTCAAACATGGGCGCGCCGGCGATTGCGGTCGATGTGCCGCGGGCGAGCTCGGCTTCTTATTCGATGAATACGCTCACGATACTGGGCACCGTCTCTGCGCCGGGACAGACCGCCATCGCGATTAACTCGGGAACGCTGAACCAAACCTCCTATTACAGCACGCAGGAGACGGCACTGACAATCGGCGCGGGGGGCAGCGTGACGGGCGCAACGGCGCTGGCGCTGCTCCAATCGCCGGGCAACCCGAACGGGACCGTCTCTGTCAGCGTCGACAATGCGGGAACGGTGACCGGCACTGGCGGGACCGCGTTGCTCGCCAACACGGTGTCGACCGCGCAGAGCTATCCAAGCCTGCTCACCAGCTTCTCGACGATCACCAACCGAGCGGGCGCGAGCATCGTCGGCGGGATCATTGGACAACTGTCTACGCTTGCCAATGAAGGTAGCGTCGATGGCGGCGGGGGAAGCGCGCTCGATTCCACTATCGGTTATGGGCCCACGGTCACTAATGTGGCGGGCGCGACGATCCGATCGACATCGGCTGCGGGAACGATCTTAGCCGGGCCGAACTACTATATGACCGTCACCAATGCGGGGACGATTGCCAATTCAGGCAGCGGCGCGGCGTTGGCGGGCGGTTTGCTGGCCGTTACCAACGAGCTGGGTGGGCAAATCGGCAGCGCAGGAGTGACCGCGATCGCGGCGTCGACGTCGCTCACCCTCACCAACCGCGGCACCGTGATTGGCGACATCACCACAGGCAATCGCGACAGCACAATCAATTCGACCGGTGGCACGATCAACGGATCGGTAAACCTGGGCGACGGCAGCGACACGCTGATCGCGCGGTACATGGGGACCCGTGCGTTGGCAACGGGGATCACGGGCGCGATCAACGCGGGTGGCGGCATCAATACCGAGCGGG
Source organism: Sphingomonas sp. Leaf208 (assembly GCF_001421415.1). Classification (GTDB taxonomy): domain Bacteria; phylum Pseudomonadota; class Alphaproteobacteria; order Sphingomonadales; family Sphingomonadaceae; genus Sphingomonas. The sequence continues at coordinate 75,013 of NZ_LMKH01000038.1, read as the reverse complement.
TGGTGTTCGCCACCGACACCCTTGTGACGACACCGATCGACCTAAATGCTGGCTTTGGGCAACTGCTGCTGGCGCCCGATGCCAAAGTCACGGCGACGCTGACTTCCGGCTTCTCGACCGCGACCCCGCTGGTCATCACAGGGCTAGGCACTGTAGTCAATCAAGCGACGATCGCGCTCGCCGGGCGGGCGGTCAGCGATCTAGATTACGCTTTCGGCTCCAGTGCGCAGTTCCGTAATGAGGGGTCGATCACCGCCTCAGTATCCAACACCTATGGTTCGGCCGGCATCGTGTTGAGTAGCCACAGCTTCGCCAACAGCGGCACCGTGAGCGTGACCGGCAGCGGCGGGGTGTCGATGTCGTACAATGCGGTTGTCAACAGCGGCATTATAACCGCGGCTGGCCCCGGCGTGAACATGTTCGACGGCGTGCTGACCAACAGCGGCACGATCGTCTCAACGGCCGGCATCGGTGCGTATCTGAACGGGAACGTCGGCTACACCGCGTCGAACAGCGGCACGATCCGCGGCGCCACGACCGGCGTGAGCACCGGCATCTACCTGACCAACACCGGCACGATCAGCTCGGCTGGCGTCGGGGTGGCCGTGCAACCCTATGGCTATCTGATCAATGCAGCCGGCGGCGTCGTGAGCGGCGGCAGCGGCGGCGCGGTCACGGTGAGTTCGTTCAACGCCGGCGTGGCTAATGCGGGAACGATCAACGGCAACGTGGCCTTTGACGGGTTTGGCAACAGCAACAGCCTGACCTATATCGCGCTCACCGGTGGGACGCTGAACGGCAATCTGGCGCTTGGCGAAAGCGCAACGCTGGTGACCGATCTGGTCAACACCGGACCAGGCCAGTTCGCGGGCATCACCGGAACCGTGACCGCCGGCAGCACCTCCGCGCTACGCTACGCGGTCAACGCCGACGCAACTGCCAAGATCCCGACCGGCAATGTCGGTCCGTTTGAAAAAGTCGGCTATCAGCTCGCAAACGGCGCCGCACTGACGCTGTCCGCGCCCACGGGACAGGCCCGCGCACAGGCCCTACAGCTTGCCGGCAACGGCAGCGTCGACCTCGACGCCGCCATTGCAACGACGAATGCGCCTGTGGTCCAGTCGACCTATGCGATCACCTATCCCGGCGCGACGACGCCGGCCACCGGCGCGCTGTCAATCACCAGCCGCGGGGCGCTCGGCTTCACGCGGACCACCACGAACGGCGACTATTACGCCGGCGCCATCGTCCTGAATTCGGTCGACAGCTTCACCAATGCAGGTAGCATCGCCGTTACCGACCGAACGGGTTCCTCAATCGCCGGGATCTATGGTGGCGCGAGCGCGACCAACGCTGGCACCATCACGCTGAACGGTGCCGTCGGCATTTCGGGCACCGGTACGATCACCAACACCGGAACCATCAGCCAGACCGCGGGCGGCGCGCCGGCGCGCGGGGTGGCGAACTTCGGCACGCTGATCAACAGCGGGACGATCAGCGTGGGCGGCAGTGCGGTGCTGCTGGGCAATTCGTATTATACGGGATCGACGTACGTCCTGCCGACGATCACCAACACCGGCACGCTCGTCTCCACCTTCGGGGCGGCGATCACAACCGATGCCTATAGCTACGGTCCGGGGCAGATCATCAACGCGGCCGGGGGTACCATCGCGGGTATCGGCCGGGCAATCCAAGTCCGGTCCGCGACGCTTAGCAACGCGGGCACGATCAACGGGACGGTTGACCTGGGCTATGCTGACGCCAACACTCGCAGCTACAATTCCTCCAGCTACATCGCCGCTGGCGGTACGATCGCTGGCGATCTGCTGTTCGGCGCCGACAGCGACCTGCTGCTGCAGACCGGCGATTCCCTTGGCGTATCGGGCATCGTCGATGGCGGCGCGGGCACCGACATCTATGGTCGCGTATTCGCCAGCAGCGGCACGGTAGACATCGCCCCGACCGGCGTCCGCAATTTCGAGGACTCGCTAGTCCAGGCGGCTGGTGTCGATACAGTCGTGACCACGACCGCGAGCGGTACGTTCAGCGGCAATCTCTACGTCGCCGGCACCGGCAGCATCGTCAACCAGGCAAATATCGCCGGCATGCTGACGACGTCGCTGCCCTATTCCCTGTCTTCTCCCTATCTGGCCGATCCGATATTCCCTGCGGATCAGGTCCTTGCCTCGCTGACCAACGCCGGCGCGGTGGCGGGCGGCGTGTATGCAACCGTGCCGTCGTTCACGAATAGCGGGACCGTCACGACGTCCAGCTTCTACGGCCCCGCTGTCAGCCTGAGCGGCGCGCCGACGCTAGCCTTTGCCAATAGCGGCACGATCGGCGTTCCGAGCACGGCGACATATTATACGCAGGCCGCCAACCTGTACGCGACGCAGGGCATGACGATCGACAATAGCGGCCGGATCGACGGCGGCCTGTTCACCGTGCTGCGGTCCGACGATTCCGCAGCGCCTGTGTCGTTAGGCGTCGCCAACAGCGGCACGATCGCCAGCAGCAACGGCGCCATCGCCGCCTCTTTTGCCATCGACGCGCGCGAGAATGGCGGCACGGCGAACATCACCAATAGCGGTACGATTGCCGCCCAAAGCCCGGGATCCGCGTATGCGCTCGACCTCGACGTCCGCTCGTCGTCGCAGCCCTTCGCCTATGCGCTGACCAATACCGGCACCATTTCGGCGACGGCCACGCCGATGACGGGCGGAAACTACCCGTCCTACGCCTACGGACTGATCGTGCAGGGCGGCAATTTGTCGGGGACGATCACCAACGCGGCCGGCGGCACGATCAGCGCGACTGGCGACCGCGCCTATGCCATCCTCGCCGGGGACAGCGCGTTAAACCTGATCAACGCGGGCACGATCAGCGCGTTCGGCACGACGGGAAGCGCCGCCGTCTTCACGTACGGCACCTTCGACAACATGATCCGCAACACCGGCACGATCACCGGCGACGTTCTGCTCGATGCCGGTTCGGACACGGTCGACAACGCCGGTACGATCAACGGCTTCGTCGATCTCTACGCAGGCGACGATCGCTTCGTCCAGCGGGTTGGAGGGACCTCCAACGGGCTCGTCGATGGCGGCGACGGAACGGACAGCTATGAGCTGGCGACGACCGGCGGCACGGTATCCCTCGCCGCATCGCAGATAGCCAATTTCGAACGCGTGACGCAGACCGGCACCGGAACCGGTGTTTTCTCGGGCAGCTTCGGCGTCGACACGATCGGTCTCTCCGGCGGGACGCTTGCAGTCGCGGCGGGGCAGACGCTGGCGACCCAGGGTGCGACCACCGTCACCGGATCGGCTGGCAGCGGAGCCCTGACCCTCGTCAATGCCGGCACGATAGTGGGCGGGATCACGCTGGCGGAGGGCAATGATATCGTCGTCAACACCGGTGCGATCGGCGGCGCGGTGCTGCTCGGCGCGGGCGGCGACATCTATGTCGAGGGGGTCGGCAGCATCGCCACTGGCGGCGTCGACGGCGGTGCAGGGGCCAATCTTTACCGCGTGATGCTGGGCGGCGATCGGACCGGCATCGGCGCGCGCACCAATTTCCAGACGCTGGCAGTGGACGGCAGCGGCACGCTGGCGCTGACGCTCGACCAGCACTTCCAGTCGATCGCGCTTACCGGCACCAGCCTGTCGCTGGGATTGGGCGGCTACACGGTCGGCCAGATCACCGGGACCGGTCCTGCGACGCACGTGACGCTCGATGGCGATGTCGGTGCGGTCCAACTTGGGGCAGGCAACGACACGCTCGCGATCGGCGCGGCGACGCTGGCCGGCCGCTACGACGGCGGCCTCGGCACCGACACGCTGCGGCTGACCAAGACGGGCGCCGTGACGCTGACGGGTGCCGCCACGGGGTTCGAGACGCTGGCGCTTGCGGGTAACGCGCTGACGATCGTCGGCACGCTGGGCAACACTGGGCAATCGATCGCGATCACCGGTGGCGACAAGACGGTGACGGTGGCGCGCGGCGGCGTGCTCGTGGGGACGATCGATCTCGGCGCGGGCAATGACGGCTTCCGGCTGGCGGCGGGCGGCACGCTCGTGGGCACCGTGTCCGGGGGCGCTGGCAGCAACGCGGCAACGCTCGACCTGTCGGCGGGCGATTTCGGCCTGCGCGCGGGCACACTCACCAACTTCGCGCGGTTGACGACCGAAGGCTCAGGCACGCTGACGCTCGGCGGTGGCGGCTTCGTTTATGACGCGCTGGCCGCGGCGGGCAACCTGACGATCGCCGCCGACGCTGGCCTTGCGGCACGTGTAACGTTCGAATCGGCCGACAACCGCTTCACCATCGACGGCGGCTTTGCAGGTGCAGTTGATGGCGGCACGGGCAGCGACAGCATCGACGTATCGGGCGGCAGCGCCTCGGCACCGGTCGCGTTCTCGAGCATCGCCAATATCGAGGCGTATCGGATGAGCGGTGGGTTCGCGACCATCGCGGGCGTCACATCGCTGGGCAATGTCACGTTGACCGGCGGGCGGCTGGTCGGACTGGCGGGCTCGAGCATGACCGCCGCGACGTTCACCGTGAACCAGGGCGCGACGTTCGGCTCGGCGGGGACGGTCAACGGCAACATCGCGGTTGCGGGAACGCTGAGCCCGGGCGCCTCGCCGGGCACGATGACGGTCAACGGGAATGTCGCGCTGGCGTCGACCTCCACATCGCTGTTCGAGATCACGCCGACGATCTCCGACAAGCTGGTGGTCAACGGCGCGCTGACGATCGCTGGCGGGGCGACGCTGCAACTGGCCTCTACCGGCGCGCTGACGCCAGGCCAGAGCCTGGATCTCATCACAACCAGCGGCGGTATCACCGGCAGCTTCACTACCGTCATCAAGCCCGCCTCCCTGTTCGGCTTCGTGGTGCAGGATGCCAACACCATCCGGCTGCTCGGCCAGTTCCTGAACGACGCGGGCTATACCGGGCAGGTGCGCAACAGCATCGACTACGTCAACGGCGTCCTAACCAGCGGGCAGGCAAGCACCGCGCTGATCGCCGCCGCGCCGCTGCTGGTCGACGCATCGGGAGGTACCAATGCCTTGCTATTCGGGCGGCTCACCCCCGAACCCTATGCCGCTGCACGACAGATCGGCGTGGAGAACGGGCTGACGCTGGCCGACGCAGCGCGCGGCAGCGCCTTCACGCCGACCCGCGACACGCCGGGGGTGTACACCTTCGCCTCAGCGCTTAGCGGCACGCGCACCCTGGGCGCGAACGTCGTGCGCGGCACCGCGCGGACGAACGTCAACGGCTATGGCTTCCTAGCCGGCATCGGCGTCGCAGGCGAGGGCTGGTCGCTGGGGGCGTTCGGCGGGTGGTTGAACGGCCACCAGACCCTGTCCAACCTTGGTGCGCGGACGCAGGCCGATGGCGTCGTCGCGGGCGTGCATGGCCGCGTGCAGCGTGGCGCGGTCGGTATAAAGGCGATGGTCGCCTATGACGGCGCGCAGGCTGAAACGCGTCGCGCGCTGCCGGGTGGGACAGCGTTTGGACGCTACGACCTGCACAGCTGGACGGCCGATGCGAGCATCGATGCAGCATTACCACTGTCGAGTGCCTGGACGATGCGGCCGAGCATCGGCGGCACCGTGATCCGTACCACGCGCGACGGCGTGACGGAAACCGGGGGCAGCGCCTTTGCGCTCACGGTAGCCAAGCAGCGCAGCACCGCGGCGTTCGTCGACGGCAGCCTGACGTTTACAAGCGCCGTTTCGTCGGGCAGTTTGATGGTGGCCCGGCCGTATCTGACGATCGGCGCGCGCTATCAAATGAAGGGTCGCACTCCCTATGCTCTGGCCGGGCTGGGTGGCGGCGACCTCGGGTTATTGGCGACGGGTGCGCCCCGCGCGCCTTTACTCGCGACCGCCACGCTCGGTGCTGACATCGCCGTGTCGCAGCGTTTGGCGGTGTTCGGCGCGCTTTCCGGCGAGAGCGGAGACGCAGACCATAACGCGTCGGCCCGTGTGGGAGTTCGGCTGGCGTTCTGACGCGGCGGATCCGGAGGCAGGCCTGTCTGCTTCCGGATGCTGAAACGCCTGAGTAGGCTAGCCGGCGAAACCAGCATGCTTGAGAGAATGTCGGGAAGCGGCCGAACCAAATCGTGCGTGAGGACTTCGTCGCCACCAAAGCATCGCAGCTACGCCGCGTGCTAATAGCCTTTACGAATGATCAACGTTGCGCACGCCGAGATTGCGGATGGCGAATTTAAAGAGAAGGCTCACTGACCCCTTTTGAAGCAACTAGAAGCCGTTTCGGTAAAGTTACAAGCGTAGGGTGATCGAATCACATCATCTCGACCTTGTTGCGCTGGATGCTGAGCTTACGGAGCGTGGCGAGCACAAGGCACTGGTATTTGCAATTCGGTGCGCTGCGGATCGTGGCTGCTATGCGCTTCAGATCGGCGGGGCGATCTACGTCGTCCACGCCTTTAATAAGAAGTCGAAGACCCGAATTGCCACGCCTAAGGCCGAGATCGATCTCCGCGCCGCCCACGGTGTTACCGGCATCACCGCAGCTGATTTCTTGCGTATCCGCAACGTCAATCTAGGCCAGTTCACATTTGACCGTCTCATCTCGAGACTTTGCCGTCTCGATCAAGAGGTCGAGGTATCGGTCTCGGTTCAAGCTCGACCGTAGGCGGCACAGCCAGTGGCATTGTTGGTATAGCGAGGCGGACATGGCAAACACGGCTAGCAGTAATTACCACCTCAGCGAACTTGTAGCCGATGAGAGTAAAATTGCCGATCTAGATGCATGGGTTGGACGCCAGATCGTCAAAGCGGCAGCGGAAGGAGTCGATCTAACGGATGATCACCCCTTTGAGATCGTCCATCGAATACCGAGGAGGTCTACGACTGGCGCGCAAATCAACCTGAGCTGAGAGACGTGCCGGTCACAAATGAGTCCGCTTTCCGTAACGCAATCGTCGGACTTGTCGCGCGAGGCTTCATTAAAGCGGCGACGGAGATCGCAGCATGCCAAGAACCTATGCGCCTTGGTAAGGGGGCAATCGAGGAAGCGATATTACGCTTGTTAGAAATGCTGATCGGCCGACCGCCGACTTCAGGAAGACGGTCTGGGCGGAATCATCGTCATCGCTTAAGTCCCAGCATTTCTCGAGTTTTCAAACTTCGTGAACAACCACAAGGATAGCCCGACCATAAGTGATCCGCCCCAGATGGCCGCGATAAGATATAGAGCTGCTTTAAACATGATTGATGTCCTCTCCCTAGCGGGGGTAGGATAGCCAAAATCGCCATCACCTGAATGCGATAGCCATCGAGCGTTAATCAATTGAGGTAGGTCCATCGTTTAGGCTTGATTGTAAGGACCGAAGACGAGCCATTCTGAAAACTGATGCATGCCGGAACTGCCAGTGCCATCCATCGTCTCGATCTGGTGCTCAGCGGGGGTTTTGGCCGGCATTGCTGCCGCCATGGCTCATCCAGTGGGGCAGCGTGGTCCGCGACGAGATAAGGCTCGCCGCACGATTATCCTTCGATCCAAGCGGATGGCGGACGGTATCAGCCGCTTTTGCCAAGCCCGGCAACTTCGCCCGCTTGTTCTAATCGTTGAAGCTCACGCTCGACAGCTTCTCTCAACACATCGGCTTTTCTCTTGGTGCCGCGGACCGCATCCAGGCGTCCGCTTGTTCCCTCCCTCACAAGGAACGCCAATTGTTCTTTAAATTCTTTCGACCGGGTCACGCGGGTCGATCTAGCCACTCCAGCACCGTTAGTCGAACTATGACCGGAAGCGTTGGATCCACCTCGTCCAGATGGTCGGGGAGGAAAACGGTGTCGTAGAAGCGTTGTGGGCGGCCCCGAAGGACCGCCCGACCGCGTTACATGGTGAAGGATTAACGGAGGTCTACGCTACTGACGCGGAGACCAACGCTGCGCATAATTACAATCCCGGCGAGCGTCGCTCACGTCAAAGAACGACGCGGTCGACATAGCCGAAAGACCGCCACTCGCACGGGTAAAATACCGCCGCCAGTTAAGTATCTTCTATATAAAAAATTGAATTAAATTACATATACCGGTTATCTTTCGTAGGAAGAGGGCGTTTTCGGGCTATCGTGCTGTTCTGGTAAACAGATTAGTTAATATAAGGGGTATCACATTGGAGCCTTCTTTGTCTTTATATCCAGATTCACTTACGATATAAACTTAGGAAACATCCAACATTTCAGCAAAAGCGTTCTGACCGATCGGGTGCTGTCTTGTCGTGTCATTTCATGGCGAACCTCCCACTGCCCTGCGGCTGTGCCGTAACGCGGCGCTGAGCAAGCTACGGAAGCAGGTAGGGAAATCAGGGCCTGATTCTGAAAGTTTGCCGATTGTGTGATTACTCGCCAAACTTGGCCCTTCATCAGGATAGAGCGATTAGACCGAGTTTGGCGGATGTCGCGAAACCGACTGACTTAGCCCTAGGCTCGCACTAAACAGCGGCATGCGCCGTCTTTCCATAGCCGTTCTTTTGTTCGCAATCATTGGTTCGCTAGGAGCTTGCGATCGGAATCCAAAGGCGTCGGCATCCAAGAACGCTGCAGCCGTAGACCCTGTGGCGGTCGACCTGGATCGCATGGAGGCGGGAATCCGGATGGCGGCAGCAAATAAGCGTATCGACGATCTCGAGCGCAAAGTCGGGGCCTTGGAGGCAACGCCTGAAACAATCAACCTCGACCTCCTGACGCAGAGGGTGACGGCACTTGAGGTGAAGTCAGCCGGTGCCGAGGCGGTGGCGTCTCAGGCTGTGCCGGTTGCGAAGGCTGATCAGGCCGTTAGTGGTACGCCAAGACCGGGGAGCGAACCACGCCGATCGCCAGCCGGAAAAGTTAAGTTGACCCTGCCCGAGTTGGAAAATCACCCGCGCCTTGCAACCCCTGCGGAAACGAAGGCATTCTCCGGACAGAAGTAAAACTTTGCTCGCAGTTCTAGACCCTCCCAATCAGGATACAATGCGCGGGATCGCTCTGCCTTTATTAGAGAAACCTAGTTGCGCCCTGCAGTGCCGCGCGAGTTCCGCAACCGCTCGGCGTTGGCGGCGTTTGCCGCATCGATCGCCGTCCATTCCTCCTTGGAGCGGCATGTCCGCGTAGGGAACATGGAGCCCGTCGTGTCTTCGCTACGGCAGATCGTCTTGGGCGGTTTCACTTTGATCGGCGCTACGGCACCACTCGTCTTATTTGAAAGTTCGTTTGTTTGAGCAAAGGCGGCGCTGAACGAGATAAATAACGCAGCAAACATCAATGCTTCCGTCGTAACTAACCTCTCATTGCTGCGTCAATGATACGGTCCTTACGGTGCCGCACAAGCGGCGAAATCACGCGCCGAAATTGGGGTCTTCCGCGTATCTGATCGATCATGATGTCGACCTGGACGCGCACTCGCTCCTGTCGGAGCGTTCAAGACCTATCAGCGATCAATCCTCGCGATAGAAGGCCTGACGAACCTCGACTTTGGGTCGCTGCGCCAATTCGACGGGTTCTCGAACGGGGAGAAGGCAACTGCGACGTTGTCTGGGCACTAATTATCGAGGGTGAAGATATTCGATTGTAGCGGCAAATAGCGCTGTCCTACAAAGAACATATATGGAACATCGGCGGTCGGATCAACAAGGAGAGTCGGACAATGACCGACATGATCGACGGCCCCATGCTCGTAGGTATCGCAGCGCTCATCACCAGCGTCGTCAACATCATTACGGCTGTTCGCACGCGTGATCGGCCAGCGGACCGTTCGCGTGTGCGGCCGATCCCGCGGCGTAGAAAGAGAAGAGAGAATCGCAGTTTAGGCGCATGATACCTGAAAGCCCGAAGGAGACCGTTATGCGCTGCCGCGTCATTTCCCTTCTGCCCGTACTGACAGGCCTGCCTCTTTTGGCGGGATGTGCGACAAACGCAATTCAGCTTGAAACCGCCGGGACCGTTCAGGCCCGAGGCCAAGAGGCAGTCCTAGCCACGACGGCCTATTTCGACGCGATAGAGCTGCGCCGTCGGGAGGCTGCTGCAGCGTTGGTTGCGAGCGATCCAAGCTGCCTGCCGGCCACCCCGCTCCGCATCCAGGTGCCTACGGCACCGACCGTCCCGCCCGCACCTCTATGCCTTGCGAACGAGGCACCCGCCCCTGGCTATACGGCGTTCGAAATCGACATTGGTAGCAGTCCACGCGCGGTACTGGAGCCACGTGTTGCCCTGCTCGCCGCAATTGGCGGATACGCTGATGCGCTAGCGGCCATTCTCGACGCCCCCAGGACCGACGTATCGGCCGAGGTCACTGCCTTTGCCGATCAGGCCGACCGGCTGGCCCGGTTCACGAACTTTGTCGCCGGCACTGACCTGCCAAACGTCAACGAAGCTGTCGCCAGCGAACAAGGGCAGAGCGTCGTCGCGCTGATCGCGTTTGCCAACGACCTCGCGCACGAAGCGCGGCAGATCCGCAATGTGCGTGCATTGGTTGTCGAGCGCGGCGCCGTCGTCGATCGCGCACTGGCATCGCTGACCGTACAGGTCACGATTTGGGGCAGGGGGGCGGCGCGCAACGCCGACGATCTCTATAGCAACGCGCTGTTTCGAACCTACCTTCGCAATCGCACCAGTCTGACGGCCGAACAGCGCGAGCAGCTTGCGATCCGTGTTTTTGCCGCCCGCGAGGCCGCGAAGCAGGGACCCGTACGAGCGGCTGAAGTCGCAGACGCCATTGATCTCACCGCAAAAGCCCAGGCCGGGCTGCGGGATGCCTTGGCCGGTCGCTTATCGCCGCAGCAGCGCCGTGCCGCGGCTCGACTGAACATCGATCGCATCACCCGCGCGCTCGGACTGATCGCGTCGATCGCCACCCCCGCCTGAGGAGGATCCCATGACCACCTTTACCCAGGCCGTGGAGGCTGCAGACACGCTCATCGATCAGCTTCAGGCGTTGACCGAGAACCCCCGCTATCTCCCGCGCTTCTTCGATACGATATTCGGGTTACGCACGGCGCTCGGTAATGCACGCGATCGGTTCGCTTCGTTGCACAGTGCCGAGGCCGTGGACCGACCGGCATTCGCCACGATCCTGGATCGCTGCGAACAGGCGACGGCGATCGGCGCGGCACTTACACCAGGCGATGCAGAGGTGTCGCGGTACGCGGCAGCCGTACAGCGCGCGATTGCGGCGTTTGCCAATGATGGGGTGGCGTCCGCTCGGCCAGCCCTGCGCGGCGCGCTGCGGCTTCGACGATCGTCAACAGCGTTGGTAAGACCCGGGCGCCGGCCCGATCCAACGCCCGAGCCATATTACACCAGCCTGATGAAGCTATTCCCAGTCGAGGCGGTAACGCTTTACCCCCTCGCCATAGGCATTGCGGGCACCGACATTGTCATCCGCTTGATCCTTATCGCCATCATCACGCTGTTCGTTATCGCGCTGCGCTGGTTCGGAACGCAGGAGGAGAGTGGGGGAGATGCAGATGTGCTGGCGATCGGCGTGTCGGTCATTTCGTTCGAGCTCTACGCTGCCTCGCTAGGCGGCTTTGGCTACCTCCCGGGCGGCCCGGCGCAGACCAGCCAGTTCCTCGCTTTCATCACCATCATGTGGGTCGCGCTCGTACCCTTCGCGCTTCGCCACTCGCGCCGCTAATCGATAAGGAGACACGATCATGTGCATGTCCACGCACCGGCATTCGCTTCACTGCATCCTGCCACCCTACATCCTCTCCAAGATCGCCGAGAACGGCTCGCCTGCGCTGCGCGCCATGGCAATGCACAGCCTGATGATCGACCCGACCATCCGGATCGTCCGGGCCAGTACGGCGGGGCCCGTTACTGGAGACCTCGCCCGACGGCGGTCGGCTGCGGGCAACATCACTGTGCTCAGTCCACTCCGCACGATCCGAGACGCTGGGGGCGAACCTGAAGCGCCGGGATCTGTGGTCGTGCGGCGCGAAGGGGAGGGACCAACGGGCGATATCGCGGTCGACGAGGCGTATGACGGTCTCGGTGCAACGTTCGCGCTGTTCTGGGAGGCCTATCAGCGCAACTCGATCGATGATGCCGGGCTGCCGCTCGATGCCACGGTTCATTACGATCGGGACTATGACAACGCTTTCTGGGACGGCACCCAGATGGTGTTCGGCGATGGCGATGGCGAGCTGTTCAACCGCTTTACGATCGCGCTCGATGTCATTGGTCACGAGCTCACGCACGGCGTCACCGAGAAGGAAGCTGGGCTCGCCTACTTCAATCAGTCGGGCGCGCTTAACGAAAGCATCTCCGACGTGTTCGGCAGCTTGGTGAAGCAGAAGCTGCTGGGCCAGACGGCCGACCAGGCGGACTGGCTCATTGGTGCCGGACTGCTGACTTCTGCGGTCAAAGGCGTCGCGCTGCGGTCGATGAAGGAACCCGGCACGGCCTATGACGATCCTGTCCTCGGCAAGGACCCGCAGCCGGGCCACATGGACGATTTCGTCCGCACCAATCAGGACAATGGCGGGGTTCACATCAACTCCGGTATCCCCAATCGGGCCTTCTACCTGGCCGCGACGACGATCGGTGGAAACGCATGGGACCGCGCCGGTCGGATATGGTACAGTTCGCTGCTGGACCCCAATACGCGGGCCAACACGGACTTCGCCGGCTTTGCCCGCGTCACCATCGACGTCGCGGGACGTTTGCACGGTACGGATAGTGCCGAGACGACAGCTGTCGCCGAAGCATGGACAACGGTTGGAGTGATCTGATGCAGATGGGCAAGGCTTGCGACGAGACCGTGACGGGCGAAGCCCGGGTGCGGATCGAGGGAGGCCTCGCCCATTTTCCGGGGCTTGCGAAGGAACAGGCCATCTCGTTCGGCGACCTTGCAACGCCCGAGCGTCAGGAACTCACCAGCCTTGCCGACCAGGCTGACTTCTTCAGTTGCGAGCCATCGACCGATATCGCGAGGCCGGATGCACGCACGTATACGGTTGGCCTGACGATCGATGGACGAAGCAGGGAGATGCGGCTCGCCGAGCCGATCCGTGACCCCGCCATGGCGAAGCTCGTCTCTGTTGTCCGCCGCCTGAGCAAACAGCACGCACCTACACGGTGACGGTCTAACCAGGCCCGGTCTTACTGATCCTTTTCGGCGCGCTTGCGGACCGCCTTGCGCACCCGGCTAACAGCCGCTCCTAACTTGCGGTGCCTCATAAATGATCCAATAGTGGACGGTTGTCGTTAATCGACGGTAGGCGGTTTGTAGTAAAACGCCTTATCTCTCATCCCCCGCTGGCTAAGCAATGGTCGCGGCACCTTCCTCGATCACTGTTTAGGTTAGGTAGATTACTTGGGCGGCAAGGTAATCCACTATCAGCGCCGCAACAGGCGGTCACGTGCCAGTCGCGGATCCTCATACAGATCACGTATGGCGCGAAGACGAAAGACGTTCCACCAGCGCTGCCAGCGATGTTCGACGGCGTCATTGATCATGTGGCATCGCTGACAGAGCGCCTGTAGATTGGTCGGTAGACTGTTGGTTGGGTCGTGGTCGAGATGTGCGCAAGCTAGCACCACATAGGTTGTGCGAACCGAAGAGAGGTTGACGCCACTTTTCATCGATATCCGTTTGCCTTGATCCGATCGCCAGCATGATGTGGTGGCATCCCACCAGCGACCATCCCCTAAATGTGCAATCCGCTTCAGATGCGGTCGCGCGCATCGCTCACATCGCGCGCCAGCACGCTTGAAGCGGATCGTGCCCGACAACTGTTCCCAGTCAATTGGATATAGCCAACGGTTTTCATGTCGGATCGGCATGACGATTCTATGATTCATCGGTTCTAAAAACGAAAGTGAATTCGTCCTGCTCTGTTCATGTCTTGTTGCACGCCCGTTCCGTCTCGGTTGAGTGTGGACTGGCGTCGAACGGGGCGTGTCTTCGACAGTCTCGGCATCGGGTCCGTCCGCCACCTGTCCTCTATCGAAGGCTTGAATACGCCAAGCCGAGTATGACGAGATAACCCACCGTGTCCGTCGATCCGGGGAAGATCAAAATCAGAACCGCAACCTTGCACCTGTCGAGATGCTCTCCCGGTGATCGTCGCGGCCGGTCTGCGCCTCGACCGTCGAGAACAGTTCGACGTTAGTCGGCAGCCGATACGCGACTCCAGCCGACGCAGTACCGGCCAACTGAGCGCGTGGTCCACCCAGAGCAGTTAGCGTCAGCGGCGCGCCCGCATAGCCAGCGATCGCCTCGCCTCGTTTGCCATCGATCCGGGTCCGGGCGCCAAACCCAACATAGGGTCGGAACATGGCGTCGGACGTTTCGCTGCGGGCGAACGTTACTCCAGCATCGGTAAAGCGCGTCACATAATGATCGCGGGCGACGGTCAGCGCGAACGGTCCGCCTGCCTTGCTCACCCGTTCGTGCGTAGTGCGGACGTAGGTGACGCCGACCTTGGGCGTCAGCGTCCAGCCGTTCGCCATCGCCAGCGCATAGCCGACTGACACGTTGCTCGCTCAGCTGTGCAGATCATAGCGCCCGGTCGCGCTGCTTGCCCCCAACAGCGCGCGCGTCGTGCGCGCGTCGCCGCCATCATAGAGGATCGATGCGCCTATCCGGATGTTGCCAGCGGCATGGCGGCATGGCGGCATGGCGGCATGGCGGCATGGCGGTATGGCGGCATGGCGGCATAGCGGCATAGCGGCCATGCACGCCGGCGACGACGCGGGCGGTGCTGGTCGCTGCCCCAAGCGAAGCGATCCGCTGGTGGCTGTCGAGATAGCCCGCGAACGCGCCGACCGACCAGTCGCGGTTGCCGATCCCGCTGAGGAAGCCGTAGCCGTTGGTACACGCTTTAGCGGTGCCTTCGTCGCGATCGGCGTCGAGCGCATGCCACTGCGCGATCCCTTGCGCGAAGGTAAACACGCCGACGTCCATGCGGTCGGTGGTTGCAAAGCCTGGCCCGCGTGCGACGTCGGTCAGTCTCAGCGTCTGGTCGGCGCTCATCTGCATCGCCGACGCATAGGCCTGGGGAGTCAGCTGCGCGAACGCCAACGGGTTCGACGCACCGCTGGTGGCCAGCAGCGACGGTAGCGCAGAGATCAGCGTGCTGGTCGCCGACTGCACTTGGATCGCGGCATTGGCGTAAGCGACGCTGCGCTTGATTTGCGGGCTGAATGCCAGATCGCGGAGGGATTGGCCAAGCAGCTGGATGCGATCGGTACACTGCCCAACGAAGCCGAACAGCGACGCGGTCTTGTCGATCGTTGTATAGCTGCCGGTGATCCCGCCATTCGCAACGATTAGGTTGTACGAGGTCCCCGGCCGGATCGCGCCGTCCGCGACGATGCGCAGCGTGGCGCCCGACGCCATCGAAAGCGCGCCGTTGATCACCAGCTTGTCGGCGATGGTCGGCGCGATCTCAAACAGCGACACTGATCCGCTTGCGAGCGAAACGTTGCCGGTCAATGTCATCGTGGCCGGCGAACGCGATGTTGCCGATCACTGAACCGGCCGACCCAAAGGTCGCACCCCAGCGCACCGCGATCTGCACCGCGTGGATCGCCGATTCAGACAGATCGATAAGTCTACTGCCTGACATGTATACATTGAGAAGTGACGCATTGTTGGCATTGTTGCATGGCCTGTGGTCATGCCGGACGCCTCGACGTTCGCGATGGAGCTGATGCGACCGGCATCGCGGCACTGCCGCCCAATACCACGATCGTTTGGTTGCTAGCCCCGCCATCGACCGAGCCAGCGAATGTTCCTGTGACCGTGAACGGTTGTCGCCCGCGCGGAACACTACCGGAGCCATCAGCGAGGCGCTCGATCCGACCGCTAAGCTGGTCACGGCGTTGAGGCGCTCATGGGCCTGCGTGCCGGTCAGTGTTAGCGTACCACTGCCTTTGCTGCAGAATTCCGAAGTCGCTCAGTATGTCGGTGCTGATTGTGCGGTCGCCCGCGAGCTCAAGCGTCGCGGTGTCGGTCCCTACTTCACCAGCTACGGTGCCGATTAGCGTACCGCCCGCCGCCAAGCGGAAGCCGTCCTTGTCGGCGCCGAGATTGATCGTTCCGGCGACGATCAACCTTGTCGACCAACTGGGTGACGGCGAACTTGCTGGTGCGGTCAACGCTGGCGAACAGGTAGAGCCCTTCGGCGAGCTTGGGAGAGCCCTGCCTTCGGCAGTCCGAACCTTGGGGATATCCATGTGGAAGAAGCCGATCGGGTGGCGCTTGAAGCGCTGTCGCTTAGGCTTATTGCCCTCGTTGTCCGGCCGACGGAATATGCCGTGCCGCTGCAGGCAACGGTGTAGCGCTGACGGTGTCAAATGAGGGATCAAGGGCTGCAACGCGTAGAGGCAATCGAGCGGCAGCGTTGTGGCGTGAGGAGCCTTCGGCCCAGTCTTCTGATCCTCAACCGTCGCCCGCGTTCGCCATTTCTCCACCGTCTTCGGATTGATCCCGGGCTCTCGGCCTGGCGTCAAGAGTGAAGCTTGCGATCGCTGTATTACTGCTCTGACGGCGTCCGTTGTTGTGGCGCTCCCATGACGTACTTATCCCATACGGGGCATTCTCGACGAGATGGCGGCCGCAGTATCGCTGTTTGTCATAGCGAATGGTTCGCTTCCGGTTGCAGCGTCCAGGAATGACAGGTGTAGCGCCTGCGTCACGAAGCGAACGGCGCAGGCTATCGGCATCGTAGGCCACTTCGACAAGCTCAGGACAGATTTGTCGCCGAGCAGGTACCGCATGCGACCGGCGCGTTCGAGAAGGGCGGGCGCTGCCTTGATGTCGCTGACGTTGCCCGGTGTCARCATCAGCGCATAGGTACGACCGACGACGTCGGTGAGTGCAGGAATTTTGGTGGTCCAGCCACCCCGGGACCGCCCGATCGCTTGCGCGGAGCGCCCCCTTTTGCGCGAAATGCAGCGCGTTGGATCTTGATGTACGTGCTGTCGATTCCCGTGCTTCTTGTCACGACGCCCGCGTAGACCAGCGTAGCGGCCAATTTCGCCCAACCTCCGCTGCGACCAGCGTTGAAGCGATTATAGGTCGTCGTCGACGGACCGTAGTCCACTGGGCAGTCGCACCACCGTCAGCCGACCGTCAGCACGTGAATAATGCCTGAAATCACCCGTCGATCATCGCCCCGACGGGCACCGGGCTGGTTCTTCGGCAAATGCGGCTCGATCGCCTTCCATGCTTCGTCCGATAACCAGAACAACGTCATCTACCGCCTCCATCGTTACACGCTTTGTGAGTCGGGAAGCCCCCCTCAGATCAATAGCCTGATTGGGTTTGAGCCCTAGCGGTGGGGCGCGCCTGCAGCCGTTCCTACTGCGGTTTTACAGGACATCGATACCGGCGATTATCGAGCCGGCAAGGTAATTGTAATGCTCTTGGCTCTGTGAAAACTCGAGCAAAAGCGCTCCCTTGCCGAAGCCATTGTCCAACGCGGTGGTGTAGTAAGCTTTACCACCTGCATCGGCTTCACGATCAAGTGTATTGCGGTACATATAGTCGACCAGCTGACCATTACTGAAGCCATTGGTGGCCTGTGTAAATTCTGCAGAGCTGGCGAAATCATTGGCCGCCTGCGTAAGCGTGAGGGTTCCTGTCTTCAGGCGCTCGGCGTAATAGATCAATCCGCTTGCGTCGGGCTTCCGACCAGCGAAACTGTCATAAAGCAGTGCCACTGCTTGATAGTTGTCGTCCGTATTAAAATACCCCTGCGCCACGGTATTCGCGGTGAGACTGCGATGCTCCGTTGATTCGGAGAAACCGATCAGCAAATCAGCGCGTGACCCGCCATTATCGAGTAGGTTGGTATAATAGGCCTTGCCGCCTGCGTCGGCTACACGGCCAAGAGCATTCTGGTAGACATAGTCGGCAAACGCGCCGTTCGAGAGAGCGCCGGTCGCTTGTTGAAACTCGCTGCTATTGAGGAAATCCGAAGCAACGGCCGCAATGGAAGCTCCGCGATCCTCGATACGATCGACGTAGAAGTCCAAGCCGACAGCGTCGGGCTGACGCTGAAACACCGTGTCGTAAAGGCGCATGACCTGCGCGCCAACGCTGTCGGCGTCGATCGTGAACACGCCGTCGGCGAAAGTGATGTATTCTATATTTACCAGTGTATCGGTCCCCTCCGTCGAGCCGTGAAGCGTCGCGATACCGCTCGCAACGGAAGGCGCGTAGGTGCGGAAAACACCCGAATAATCGACGCGATCGATTCCCGTCCCACCATCAAGATAGTCGTTGCCAGCTGCGCCGAACAAAACGTCGTTGCCGCCACCGCCGAAAAGCTGGTCGGCGCCGGCGGTACCGACCAGCCTGTCGGCACCGCCGGTGCCGTTCAGCATCAGTCCGCTAGTGATGATGTCTGACAGCGCGATACCGGTGCGTACATAGATCTGGAAACCGCCGCTTGCGCTGTCGGCATAAACGAACGCGCCACCACCGGACGAGGCCTGGATGCGGACGTTTGACGGCGCGAAGCCGGTAATGTCGAGCAGGTCGACGCCAATCTGAAAATCTTCCAGCTGATCCTGTGTGCGATTGTTAGAATCTGCTGCACTAAGAAAGATAAAGCGATCCGCGTCCGCCCCGCCATACAGGAAGGTGAAGCCCGACCCGGCGGTGATGAAGTCTGCACCGGCGCCGCCACTGACGGAACCTGTCCCAGTACCGGCGATGATCACGTCGTTTCCGGCACCACCGCTGATCGAGATGCTGGCGACTCCGCTGACATCAATCCGGTCGTCGCCAGCGCCTGCGTTGATCGTCAGCGCCTCAATGCTGCTCAGATGAAGCAGGGAGGCCGACAAGCTGCGCGCCTGATTATCAGAAAAAGTGAAGTAGGCTCGATCCGTTCCGGCACCACCATCAATAACGAAACCGTCCAGTGATCCAGATACGGTAATGTTTAAAGTATCGGCACCACCCCCGCCGTAGAACCGATCGATACCCCCGCCGCCATACAGGCTATCGTCGCCATCGCCGCCGATCAGGACATCGTTGCCGGTACCGCCGTACAGTGCATCCTTACCAGCACCGCCATCGAGATAATTAACGCCCTTACCCGCATTAAGGGTGTCGTCGCCCTCACCGCCGACGAGGGTATCGTCGCCGTCACCTCCATTCAGCCGGTCGTTTCCGATACCGCCGTCAAAGTAATTAGTTCCGTTGGCACCGGAGATGGTATCGTCGCCGTCTCCGCCGTAGGCGCGGTTGTAACCGCCGCGCGCCAGGATCGTGTCGTTGCCGCCCAGTCCGTAAATAATGTCGGAGCCACCGATACCGTTGATCGTATCGGACTGTTCACTGCCGTTTTGGGTAAGCGTCACGCTGGCAGCATCCCAGTTCCAGCTGGCGACCTGCCGTCCCTTCGCGCTGGCATCGCCATAGACGTAGCGGATGGCGTCCGTATCAAGTTGGCCTAGCACGTCACCGGACACACCACCCGGGGTGTAGCTCATCACTGTATTGGCGTAGTTGTCGAGATCGGTGGCCAGCGTCGTATCGCCATCGAACGAATGTTTCAGGCCGATTGCGTGGCCGATCTCGTGCAGCAGGATGTGTTGATCAGTTGCATAGCCATCACCAATGAAGACATCGCTGGAAATGTCGTAGCCGGCTCCATTGTCAGGGTAGTAGGCGAAACCGCCCGATCCTGGCCTCATCAACTGCATGTTGTAGTTGCCAAACTTCAGGTCGCCGTCACCCGCCGCCACTTCGAGAAAGCTAATTCCGGACACCGCGGCCCATGCAGACAGCGCTTGACGAGACGCAGCCTTCTCAGCGTCGGAAAAGACACGGAAGCTAGCCAGCGCTTCGGATGAATAAACTCCCTGCAGATAGGTGGGTACGCTGGTGGTAAAGGAGTAGCTGACAAAGGCGCCAGTGCCGATTTTTCCAACCACCGAGCTACCCGACAGCAAGGCAGTAAAATCGCGAACCTGAACCATAAGCCCCCCGGCAAACTGACGGCATCAAAAATTACCGATACTAGAGAGTATCAGGTAATGGCAGGCGTTGGGAAAATTTCCGTACAAAGCTGAATTACCACCGCGTGTTGGATCGCATCGATTGTAAGTGGATCGATCTCAGCTGCGATATTTCCGCGAAGGTAGAGCGAACTCGAACCAGAGACCTGATAGGCAGCGAAACCATTTTTGACTGCACGCAGGAGCACACGCCGCTATGTGCGTTCAAAAGTATTGCCTAGCGAGGTACCGCAGGATCGACGTCTAACGCAAACGCCATCCGTTCAATCACATCGATTGTTGCGGCGTATCGCCCTCTTTCAAGAGCGCTGACGGTCCGGCTTCCTTATACTCACCTTGCCGCAATGTCTTTTGAGCTTACGTTTAAGGCAATCTTGCTCCGCGCGCGCACCCTGGCGAGCACGATATGGAGAGAGTTTGGTCACGATCTAGCCCGTCTCCACTAATCCGCGATCAAGGCCGGCCTCATCCCGAGGGAGGAGATGCAGCTGCGTGCCTGCATTAAGGTGCTCGCGCCGCACCTCCGCTGCGACCAGCGATTATAGATCGTCGTCGACGGACCGTAGTCCACTGGGCAGTCGCACCACCGGCAGCCGACCGTTAGCACGTGAATAATGCCCGAAATCACCCGTCGGTCATCGCCCCGACAGGTGTGGGCTGGTTCTTCGGCAAATGCGGCTCGATCGCCTTCCATGCCTCGTCCGATAACGAGAGCAACGCCATCTAACGCCTCCATCGTCATGCGCTCTGTGAATCAGGAAGCCCTCCTCAAATCGATAGCCTGATTAGATTTTGAGCTCAGACACCGACCCATCACACCATTTGTAATCCGTTAATAAATACCGGTTATCTATTCAAATCATTTTTTGCAGTATTCAGGGACTTGAAATGGCTATATTAACCGCCGGCATTGCCGGAAGTCTCGATATCTTTGAGGCCGCTATAGCATCATCATTAGCATATGAGATAAAGGACGCTAGTTCAAGCTCTCTATCCATAATATTCTCTAACTTCTTGGATGATGTGAAGGGAAATGGTCTTGTATATGATAGTGATAATCTTCCTATCGAAGGAACTATAACAAGTTTAGACGAGTTCAAAAATGGCAGTCTGTCATTTTCGTTAAAAAGTTTATCTCTTTCAGCGAAAGACTTTACGAGTTATATAAGTAATGGCGAGTATATACCATTCTTTTCCTCGGTTTTTTCAGAGTCTGACATCATTGAAGGCGGCGCCTTTAACGATAGAATATACTCTTTCGACGGTGACGATACAATAAGAGGTGGAGATGGCGATGATGAGATTGACGGTGGTGCTGGTAGTGATCTAATTTATGGCGGAAAGGGTAATGACGCAATTTATGGCGGGTTTGGTCTTGATACGGCACATTTTGATGGATTGTTTCGTTCTTATTCGGTTTCGCAAAAGGACGGTGCCTTTGTTGTCACAGGACCGGATGGGACCGATGTACTGGAGGGGGTGGAGCGGGTATCATTCAATGATGGTTCGCTAATAATTGATCCAGATCTTGCGTCCCATGCCCCGGCGGCTCAGATACTTAGATTGTATGACGCTGTATTGCAGCGCCAGCCCGATCAAATTGGCTTGGACTTTTACACAAGAATCCTGGAACATAACGATGTGTCTATTACTGTTGTTGCATCCGATCTCATGAATAGTGCTGAATTCGGGACAAAGACTGGAGCCCTCTCGAATGGCGCATTTGTCGATTATGTCTACCAGCACTCTCTTGGCCGCTTACCTGACGCGGATGGTAAGGCTTACTACACCAACCTCCTCGACAAAGGTGAGTCACGCGTTGATTTAATGATCAGCTTCTCTGAATCAACGGAACATATCTATCTAACTGCTCATGCCGTTGCGGAAAAATATTTCAATACGGACAGCAGCTATCAAGCCGTGGCGCTGCTTTATGACAGTTTCGCCGGTCGGAAACCGGACGTAGGCGGATTAACCTATTACGCTGAGTTACTGAAAAGCGGGAGCTTAACACTCGCGCAAGCGGCGAATGACTTTGCTGAATCTAACGAATTCACGCAGGCGACCCTCGGCCTCAGCAACGGTCAGCTTGTTGATTACATGTACCGGAACACGCTTGATCGTGAAGCCGATGCCGGTGGTAAGACCTACTATACTACGGCGTTAGATAACGGATTCAGTAAGGCTTCGCTGTTATTAGATTTCTCACAAAGTCAAGAGCATTACAATTACCTAGCTAGCTCGATAATTGGTGGTATCGAAGCAGTTTAGAGGCTTAACTGACGAGAGGTGCAGGGAAGCTACTATTCTACCGCTAAATTGCAAAGGCGCCGCTGCCGACTTTGTGTTGCTTGGCTGTCGCGCGGACCGGCCCATTCGGCGCAAACGCATTGCGTAGGATCGCCAGCTTCTCTCGACGATCTTCAGCGCTGCTGCTGATCCCACGGTTTGATGGTGCGATCCTTTCGTTGGAATGGATGGAAGCCATGCGGAACAAGTACGTCACGGGAGCGCCGCGACCACGTACGCCGACATCCTCGCCAATGACGTACAGAGCGCCGCCGCGGCAGCCACATGCCTTGTTCTCGATGTCGACGACCTGCTCGATCCGTTGCAGGCGCGCGGGAAGCCGCTCGCGGTTGGTCTTGCGCCGGCGGGGCTCGCGCGGTGTGGGCGCAATAGTATCGAGACTGGCAGCGACCACGG
Organism: Sphingomonas sp. Leaf208; assembly: GCF_001421415.1. Classification (GTDB taxonomy): domain Bacteria; phylum Pseudomonadota; class Alphaproteobacteria; order Sphingomonadales; family Sphingomonadaceae; genus Sphingomonas. The sequence continues at coordinate 52,302 of NZ_LMKH01000038.1, read as the reverse complement.
CGAGTGCTGTCTTGGTGTCCTTGGCCGCATGCGCCTCGATTCTCATCGAACGTCGATCATCACCCTTGCTGCTGTAGTGGCAGCGTTCCGTGCTGGTTTGGAAGCTGTTGCCAACAAGACAGCGTCCGCGCCGCTGACACCGATCCGTACCGCCGCCTGTCGACGCGACAGACCGGTCTACGATCGCTGCCACAACCCTGTCTCAACGATCCACTGATAATGCTCTCGTCATCTGTACCAGCTGCCTGCACCGGCAGTATCCATGACTCAAAAAAAGCGCGACGAGAGGAGTCCCGTTATGACTAAGTACGGTGAGAAGCTGCTCTAAATATTAGAAATATCGCTTAGATCGATCAAACCATAGACTGTATGAGATTTCGTCTATTAGACCGGTGACTTAATCGTCTCGATTAGCTTTTTTACCTCTTGGCTGCGACCGCGTGGCACGATCAGCACGTCGTTACCGCTCGCAACCACGATCAGATCGTCGACCCCGACCAGTGAAAAACGGACGCCATCGCTGCTGACAAAACAGTTGCTCGTGTCGATCGCCAGTACATTGCCGTCGCCGTGGCTACGATGCGCGTTGCCGTTACCGTCGGTATCACTGATTGCGTACAGCGCGTCCCAGCTCCCGACGTCGTTCCAGCCCATCGCGACCGGCACGACCGCAACACGGTCCGCCTTTTCCATCACTGCATAATCGATCGAACTGTCGGGCGACGCGGCAAAGGCCGCCGCATCGGGGTAGATCCTCGAGCCCTCGGTCCTTGCCTTAAGCATTGCTTCTTGGGTGGCCGTTAGGATGCCCGGATCGAACTGTGCGAGCGCCTCAAGATACGCACTGGCCAGGAACAGAAAAATCCCCCCGTTCCAGGCGTGATCACCGCTCGCCAGCATCGACTGCGCCTTGTCGAGCGGGGGCTTCTCGACGAACCGCTTCACGCGGTTAACGCGGGGTTGTAGTTCGTCGCCAATCTGGATCCAGCCATAGCCGGTCTCGGGTGCATCGGGTGCGATACCAAAGGTGACCAGCCACCCTTTCATAACCAGTGGCATCGCGGCTTCGATTGCCGCATGGAACGCAGTAACATCTGCAATGACGTGATCGGACGGCATCACCAGCAGTGCGTCGCTGCTGCCACCTGCCGCGATCGCGGCGAGTGCGATCGCTGGCGCTGTGTTGCGACCTGTTGGCTCGAGAATCAGGGCCTGTAGTGTAGCGCCGACCTCCGTAAGCTGCTGTTCAACCATGTCCGCATGACGTGCATTTGCGACCACAATCGGCGCGGCGAAATGCTCGCCTGATGCTCGACTCGCGGTCAGTTGCAGCATTGTCTTGCTCGCTGTGAGAGCCAGCATCTGCTTGGGTATCTCGGGCCTGGACATCGGCCAGAGGCGGGTCCCCGATCCACCTGAAAGAATGACGGGAATAATCTCTTTTGAAGTCATTCATTTTCCTATTAGTTAAATAATCTACATGCTCCGCCTAAGTAACGGCAGAATCTTATTCATATTATTCAAATATCTAGCAGTATATGTCAGTTTAGAACAAAATATCTCGATAAATTATAACTTTTTGCAGCGATTAAAAGTAGAGTAATCAAATCACTTATTTAAGTCGCTAAAAAGAATTAAGCTCCAGTAACAGCATTTAATATCGCGCGTCCGTAACTTGTCTTTTTGAATCTTTCGCCAGCTACCCGTGCCTGGTCAGCAGTAATGAAGCCTTGGTGAAACGCGATTTCCTCAAGGCATGCTATTTGAATACCTTGGCGATGCTGTATAGTGCGTACGAACTCGGATGCCTCGAGAAGGCTGTCGTGCGTGCCGGTGTCTAGCCAAGCGTAGCCACGGCCCATCTGTTCGACGAACAGGTCTCCGGCGTCCATATAAAGGCGGTTGAGATCGGTGATCTCGAGCTCACCGCGTGCCGACGGCCTTAGATCACGAGCAAGCTGGACGACGCGGTTGTCGTAGAAATACAGGCCGGTGACCGCGTGGTTCGACTTGGGGGCATCGGGTTTTTCCTCAAGGCTAATTGCCTTGCCGCCTTCTCCGAACTCGACCACGCCGTAGCGCTCGGGGTCCTCGACGCGGTAGGAGAACACCGTTGCGCCACTCTTGCGCTCGACCGCGCTCGCGAGCAGGTCGGTCAGGTGCGCACCGAAGAAGATGTTGTCGCCGAGCACCAGCGCCACATTTTCGTCGCCGATGAAGGCCGCGCCGATCGTGAACGCTTGGGCGAGGCCCTCAGGCTTGGGCTGTTCGGCATAGGCGATGGTCAGACCAAGCGCCGAGCCGTCACCGAACAGCTTTTTGTAATTGCCGATATATTCGGGGCTCGAGATGATCAAGATGTCGCGGATGCCGGCGAGCATCAGCACGGACAGCGGGTAGTAGATCATCGGCTTGTCGTAGACCGGTAGCAGCTGCTTGTTGACCGCGAGCGTTGCCGGATGGAGACGCGTGCCCGAACCACCTGCGAGAATGATGCCCTTCACGCGCGTGTCTCCTTGTTGGATGCCCCAAGCAGTTCATCGAGGATATTGCCGAGAGCGGTTTGCCACGCCGATGGATGGATGCCGTAGTCGCGAGCTATCGCGTCATGACTCAGCAGCGAATTGGCAGGCCGCGTCGCGGGCGTCGGGTATTCGGCGGTGGTGATGCCCTGCACCTCGGTGCTGGCCCCGCCACGTGCGGCGCTCTGCGCGAAGATCTCGCGGGCGAAGCCTGCCCAGGTCACAGCACCTGCGTTGCTGAAGTGATAGGTCCCGGTTGGGGCGGCTGGATCCTCCACAAGACGCATCGTGATCGTAGCGAGCGCTGCTGCGAGGTCGGTCGCCGATGTCGGGCTGCCGTGCTGGTCGTCGACCACGCGCAGAGTTGAGTTGGTCGCGCCGACGTGGAGCATCGTCTTGATAAAATTGTTGCCGTGTGCGCTGACCACCCAGGCGGTGCGAACGATCGCATACAGTGCACCCGACGTGCGAACCGCGAGTTCGCCCCCGAGCTTCGACGCGCCGTAGACGCCGAGCGGGGCAACCGGATCGGTCACTTCCCACGCTCCATCGCGCGCACCGTCAAAAACATAGTCGGTCGAGACCTGAATGATCGGGATGCCGGCCTTAGCGCAAGCTTCAGCAAACGCCGCTGGCGCCATCGCATTGACAGCCCAAGCGGTGACGATGTCGCTCTCGGCTTTATCAACGGCGGTGTAAGCGCCAGCCGAGATCACGGCTGCCCAGGGTCGCCCGTCATGACCTTTGGCGACCATAGCGGTGATCGCTGCGGTATCGCGTAGGTCTAGCTCGTCGATGTCGATAGCGGTAACGGCCCAGCCCTCGGGCCACGCGTATCGCCTCAACTCGGTGCCAAGTTGGCCGTTGCCGCCGGTAACGAGGATCCGCTTCACGTCGCTCATACGGAAAGCCCACGGCGTTGGTCGGCCTGGTGCTCGCTGACGATCGCTTCCCACCAGCCCTGGTTGTCGAGATACCAGGCAACGGTCTTCTCGATCCCCGTCTCGAACGTCTCGGCAGGTTCCCAGCCAAGCTCGTTCTTGATGCGGCTCGCGTCGATCGCATAGCGTTTGTCGTGCCCGGGGCGGTCGGTAACGTAGGTGATCTGCGTCGCGTAGGACTGGCCGTCAGTTCGTGGACGAAGCCGGTCGAGGATCGAGCAGACGGTCTTCACGACATCGAGGTTCTGCTTCTCGTTGTTCCCGCCGACGTTGTAGGTCCGGCCGGGCTCGCCCTGTTCAAACACCGCATGCAGCGCACGAACATGATCCTCGACGAACAGCCAGTCGCGGACCTGGTCGCCCTTGCCGTAAACCGGCAGATCAGCCCCGGCGAGCGCCCTGACGATCATTAGCGGGATGAGCTTTTCGGGGAAGTGATACGGCCCGTAATTGTTCGAGCAGTTAGTGATCAGCACCGGCAGGCCGAAAGTGTGACCCCAGGCCGAGACGAAATGGTCAGAGCCTGCCTTCGACGCCGAATAGGGCGAGCGCGGATCGTACGGCGTTTCCTCGGTGAACAGCCCGGTATCGCCGAGCGAGCCGTAGACTTCGTCGGTCGAGATATGATGGAAGCGGAATGCCGCCTTGGTCTCGTCATCAAGGCTGAGCCAATAGGCGCGCGCTTCGCTAAGCATCGTGAACGTGCCAACGACGTTGGTCTGGACGAACGCGCCGGGGTCATCAATCGATCTGTCGACATGGCTCTCAGCCGCCAGATGCGTGACGATCTCGGGTTTGAACTCGGCGATCGTGGCCTTGACCGTGTGTGCATCGCAGATGTCGCCTTGAACGAAGCGGTAGCGGTTCGAGTTCGCGACGCGTTCGACCGTCGAAAGCGTGCCGGCATAGGTCAGCTTGTCGAAGTTCAACACCTCATGCTCGGTGTTCTCGATCAGGTGGCGGACGAGGGCCGAGCCAATGAAACCGGCCCCGCCGGTGACAAAAATGCGCATGGGTGTGTCCTTCAGGCGAGCGGCGCCAGCGGGCGGCCATCATAGGGGAACGGGCTGTCGAAGTCGGCGAGCAACGGCTGCACCGCATCCTTCGCCGACAGTTCAGGAGAAGTATCAGCGGGCAGCGGCCAGTCGATGCCGATCGCGGGATCGTCCCAGCGGATGCCACCATCGGAGTCAGGTTCGTACGTGTCCGAGCATTTGTACGAGACTTCGCAATTGTCCTCGAGCGTTACGAAGCCGTGCGCGAAGCCAATCGGGATGAAGAGCTGGTGGCCGTTCTCTGCCGACAGCTCTGCCCCGACCCACTGGCCGTAGGTTGGCGAACCCCTGCGGATGTCGACCGCGATGTCAAAGATCGTGCCGCGGACGCAGCGCACTAGCTTGTCTTGGCCGCGGGGCGGCGTCTGAAAATGCAGACCGCGCAAGGTAAACGCCGGTATCGACAGCGAGTGATTGTCCTGCACAAACGTGCAGGTGATGCCCAGCTTTTCGAAGGCGGGCACCGAATAGACCTCGGTGAACCAGCCACGGCTGTCGCCGAAACGCTTTGGACGGATGAGTTGAACGGGTAAAGAGAATGGCATCGCTCAGCTCAATAGCTGGTTACGATCCACCAGACAATCGACCAGACATAGGATCTAAAATATTCCGTGTCCTGAATGTTATTAATCCGTAAAGGAAAAATAAGTATCAGAATTTCACGCAATCATAAGCCATATGCTGCTCTCTCTCAAAGTACAGCGGCAATCTGGTCGTCATAACCAGTAAATTTATCGGAATTTTAACGAGTGGTGCACTGCGTAGTTAACTTCTAACTGCGCAGGCATGGCGGAGAAAGTTCGTCTACCAACGTTCCAACCATGCATAAAGTTTAATCTGCCGACTAAAGCCACTACATATTCAGTTTATGCTATCGTTAACTTGGTCCTTGAGCATTAAGGGGCGTCAATGCAACGCGATAGATTTGCCCTGAAGTCCCACCTATTTTGTCGGAAGGCTGTGCAAAAAGGGTCAAAGTCTGAACTGGACAATTTGCTGGGACCGTCAGCGTTCCAACGAACATACCGCGTGTCTGTGCCGAATTGGGCACAGGCACGCGACCAAGTTCGCTCCCGTTGCTACGGCAGGTCAGCATCCAATAGGGAAGTGCGTTCGCGTCTTGTGCGATGCCGTCACTGTGTCCGGCTAAGCGGTAGCTACCGGGCGGTAGGAGCTGGATCTGCTGAAGTACGGGGCCGCCGATGCTTGCTGGCATGGAAAATTCGAACATGCCGCCCTCACGTGTTCGCTGAATAGAGATGGCTATGCTGTTATCGCTTAGTGTCGTCCAGTCGAACGCCGACGGCGTTTCGAGCATTGCGGCGAAGCGTGGATCGCGTGCACGTGTACGATCGACGCCAGGGCGTATTGTGGCATAGTAGCGCCAAGCCTGATCAACATTGCCGGCATTGAGTAAGATGTTGATGACTGCGGCCTGCGCCGAAGCAGGAATGGTCACCCCGTGAGCACGCAGATCTACAAATAGTGAAGCGGTGCTCTTCGGATCGTCCTTCTGCCCTGCCGCAAAATTAATGTAGCTGTTAGCCCAGAGCGGATTTCCCGCAAGCGTTTGCACTAGCGCGGTACGAATTGCGGGGTCATGCGATGCTCCCGCCAGCACAGGAAAAAGTATGTTGCTCACGTCGGGCTTTGTACGTAGCGCGATGTCGTACCAGCGCAGCGCACCTGCAACGTCTCCTCTTCCGACCGCTTCTTCTATTGACCACAATTGGGTCTGGAAGTTCCGGCGCGAAAGCATCTGCGCGTAGGCAAGTAGGCGTTTCCCGTTCGCTACGTCGCCCTGAGCAAGAGTGACGAGGCCAAGCGTCGCTGCTGCTGAAACAGCTGTAGGATCGTTTCGAAGTGCCGCGCGCGATAGTGCAGCTGCTTTGGCGCGTTCGCTTGCATTCACGGTTGGAGTCAGAAGCGTCGCCGCATGCGCCGCAATCAAACGCCCGTCGTAGGAAATGATTGCGTCGGCAGATGCAGGTCGTGACTTGGCGGCGACCTGTGACACGGAGAAGATAATGCTCTGATACCCCAGCACGGCTACGCCGCAGAAGAGCGCAATGCGGCCCACCCAATCGCTGGCCGGACGGTGCCTGTGGCTAATACGACGTGGCGATTTGGACGGCATGCCGAGCTCTTAAATCCCGTCCTTGGCATCGTCTTTCGAGCGCCCGTAACCATAACCATATTCGTAACCGTAACCATATGTAGCACGACGCGCTTCGAATTTTGTCAGTACACCACCAAAAATGCGTACATTAGAGGCCGCAAGGCGCCCCAGCGCAGTCTTCACTTGGTTCGCGCGAATACCGTTAGATTCTACTGCGTAGACGACGCCCTCTACCCGCGCCGCGATTAGGGGCGCGTCGGCAAGTCCCATGACGGGAGGGCTATCAATAACGACATGATCATACTGCCCGAGCAGCCGATCGATCAATGTGGCAAGACGACTACCAGTTAGCAGTTCCGCCGCGTTAGGTGGAATTGGGCCCGCTGACATTGCGGTTAAGCCAAGATCTGACATTTGGAAGGTGAGTGGCTCTATTGTATCCTCGCCTGCAAGAAAATTGCTAAGTCCGCGCTCGTGTCCAACGTTGCCGAAGTAATGAACTGAAGGGGAGCGCATGTCGCCGTCGATTAGAATCACCCGCTTGCCCGCCCGTGCGAGCATTGTCGCGAGCGCGAGTGCGGTCGTTGACTTGCCTTCTGCTGGACGCGTCGAGGTGACAGAGAACGAGCGCGGTGCGCCGTGCTCAGTCGCAAAGCTCAAGTTTGTGTTGATAGCAAGATAAGAGTCAACGAGATCTGACTTACGATCAAGCAATTCGTCGCGGGGCTCACGATTGTCGCCAATCTTGGGTACTGAGCCGAGCAACGGCAGTCCAAGCTTGCGCTCGACCTCGCCGGGATCGGCGAATGCCTCGTCCATCTGATCGAGAGCAAGAGCTGCGATTGCCCCAAGCGCTAGGCCGCCCAGCAGGGACACAAGAAGGTTAATTAAGAAGCGTGGGCTCGAAGGCTTCTGCGGCTCATCAGCAGTATCGACGACTGAAATGTTATTAACGCCGACGCCGTTTGCGACGCCAATCTCCTTGTAGCGTTGTAGTAGACCGTCGTAGAGCGCGCGATTAGTATCCACCTCTTGCTGGTAGATATTGTATTGAATTGAACGTCGGCGATTATCAAGATAGCTCAACTTAAGCTGGTTGACACGCGCCTGAAGCGCTTCCTCCCGTCCGGTCGCTGCGCGGTAGTTGCTTTGGATCGATCCCGATACCCTTGACTCTTCCCGTCCGATTGCGCTGTCAAGCTGGTCAATCTGCGATTTGAGTGCGCGTGCGCTTGGATAGCCTGGCTCGAACTGCACCATTAGCTGCTGGTACTGCGCAGCGAGCTCAGCACGCCGCTGACGCAGATTATTTATTGCTACATTGCCGAGTGCCTCGGTCGATGCACCGCCGCCCCCGCCTGCGCGGTAACGTGCCTCGGCTTGAATCCGATCTGCCGTCGCTTGTGTTAATGCAGAGTTGAGTGCGGCAAGATCGTCCGCGACGATGGAACGTTCGGATGTAGCCGAACCATTGCTCCCACTATTCTGTGCAGGAAGATTAATGATCTCCTGTTCAGATGCATACGTGACCAGCTGGCGCTGGCTCTGATCAAGACGCTGCTTCTGCAGTTGCAGCTGCCGCTCGAGCAGGTTGCGGCCGTAAGAAGTCGCCTGTACTTTACGCTCAAGGTTGGTCTGGATAAAGTTCTCTGCCCAAGCGTTCGCGACACGCGCCGACAAAGCCGCTTGTGGGCTAACAAACGCAATATCAACCAGACGTGACAACCGCGTAGGGTTTATTGATACGTTCCGGAGTAAGATTTCGCCCGCTAAACGCTGCCGTTCAGCGCGTCCTGCCGCCGTATAGCGACCGTCTTTTTGTATAAATGCAGCACTCTGACCTTTTCCACCAAACATCTTGAAAAAATTGGCATCGTCGACAAGCCGCAATTGGCTGGCGACGCGCTCTGACAATGCACGAGATCGCAGCAGTCCGTATTGCGTCTGGTAGAACTCTTGGTCGGCGATGCTGGTATCGCGGTCTACACCCTGAATGTTAGTGACCTGTGAGCTTTCGCGCGCAATCTCAACGGTTGCGGTCGCGGTGTATTTTGGCGTCATCAGCAAAGTGATGATGAGACCTAATACGATACACGCTACCGTAACACCGATGATAACATACTTCCAGCGGAGTATAATGCGCAAATATTGCTGCACAAGCGGCGGGCGCTCACTATCGGCTAGCCGCGAAGCGGGTAGTGATCCCGCTTTCGTTACGTTTCCAGGTTGCAGGTTTGACGGGATGACGTTCATGCGCTTGTCAGACCTTACTGCAGTATCGCGATTAGTGGTGCGGCGAGAAGTGGCGCAAGGGACACTACGTCTCGGAAACGGCGTCGTGCGGGGGAGTCGCCGACCACAACGACATCGTTGGCGTAGATCGCCGGATCTGCATAGGCCCCACGCCGGATCGCATCAATGTTGTAGAGACCTGCCATCTTGCGTCCGTTCACGGTGCGCAAGATTACCACGTCCTCCTGTCTAGCAAACTCAGACAGCCCTTTGGCGGACGCAATCGCGCGTAGCAGCGTCAGCTGGTTGGTGACTGGATAAAGACCCGGCTCTACCACTTGCCCGTCGATCGTCACTACCTGGCTCACCGAGCTCTTGATGTTCACAGTCACATCGGGATTGCGGACATAGCGACCGCGCAGTGCGGCCTCGATCGTCTGCGCTAGCTCCTGCGCAGTACGCCCGCGCGCGTCGATTGTACCAATTAGCGGCATCGCGATCTGGCCGCCTGCATCTACCTGTATCTCGCGGCTTAGGTCGGGGACATTGAATACGTCGATCTGGATCGTGTCGAGCGGACCGATCAGAGATGGGCGGTCCGCCGCGGTAAGGTCGCGACGTTCCGGAGCTGGGAACGCCGTGCTGTCCTGAACAACGGTGAGTTGTTCGGTCGAGACGATCGGTTGTTGGTGGGCACATCCGGAGAGAGCGGCCACCGCTAGGGCGAGACAAATCGTACGCATACGCGGCATGGTTACTCTTGGGGACGAGACGGAGCGCGGGCTCATAGGTTGTGCCCTATCGAGGGTAAAGGTGTTTTGTGCGCAGGATTGCCGCTGAGCCAGACCGCGGCGATCATTGCTACCGCCATGATCAGCGGCGTGCGCGCAGGATAATCGACTATACTCGCGAGGAGAATTAGCAGCAGCGTTGCAGAGCCGAGCTTAGGCAGCACCGAGTCTCCCCGCCATGCTGCCAAGCTGCGCCACGCCCACCAACCGATCGCGCAAATGAGGACCAATAGTCCGGGTAGTCCGGCCGTAAGGACAATTTCGAGGAAATCGTTGTGAGCATGATTAAAATAGGTTGGTTTGAGCAGCGCGAAGGGCTCGTGCATCCGGAAAATTGGATCGAAGCTTCCCAATCCGCTCCCGAATGGAAAGTAGATCCGGATGATCGCGAGAACCGTTGGTAGTCCCCGCGCGCGCATGTCCGCTCCGGTATCTTGATCAATGAGACGGTCGATTGATACCGCTCGGTCCGCGGCAACGCTCGCGAGCACGAAGATCGCGATCAGCGCAATAGTCCCAAGACCTATCGCGGGCAGTGTCCAGCGAGGATAAAGACGCAGCGCCGATTTCACTCCCCGCCGCGATACCGCGAACCCCAACATAAGACCGATTACACCAAGTACGATGCCCGCGCGCGAACCTGACGCTAATATGGTAAGAACTAGCAGCAACACGACCCCAACCGCGACTGGCACGCGCACGCGCGAGGCACTACCAGCTCCTACCCCCCAAACCGGCGTAATCAATAGCCCGATGGCTAGGAACAGCGCAAAATGATTGCGGTTGGCGATCATGCCATCGACTAGACCCGGCGTTCCGTTGACGAACGGGTTCTCAATTTGCGCGCCGGTGAACTGAAGCAGGCCGACCAGTAGTGCCAAGCCGATCACCGCCAGCATCGCGACAGGAACCCAGCGTTTCTGCTCCTCGCGCACGCCGGTTGCTAGTACCAGCACTGCGAGCGGCACAACGAGCGAGGAGAGCGCGTTTACCGTCGCGCCTGGGACCAGCGTCCACGGCCGCAACAGATCGGGCGGGGACACCAATGATTCGGTGAACGCCGCGCGGCCAGGCAGCGCGCGCCAGATGCCCGGTGGCATTGGGACGAGCTGCGCCACGCACAGTAAAATTGCGGCGAACAGCACCAGCGCCGGCGCCCTCGCCTCCTCGATACGTGGGCGCCGCGCGAACAACACGGCGATCATGATCGCCGTCCAGGACGCGGCGCGAGAGACGATCTGCCCCGTCACATCTTCACGCGAGGCTCCCCCTGCCAGCCATAAAATAGCAAGCAGCGCCACCAGCAGTACGAAGGAGAGGCCGGGGTCGACACGTGTGCCCCGTTGACGTGAAATGGCCATGCCCGCTCCTAGATCATCGAACGGCGGAAGGGAACTGCTTCGGCAGCTGGGCATCAGGGTGATCACATGCCGTCGTCATTGTCAGCGAAGAGGTCGGTGACAATGACGCCTCATTCGCCCCGCGACGTGGTTGAAGACAGGGGCGAGAGTGTCGTCCCAGTGCCGATCCGCGCGTTGTCGGTTGGCTGCACTGCGTAGGTGGTGGCCGGATAGGTAGTGCTGTCCGGGCGGTATCGCTCGATGCGGAGACTCAGGCGCGCCTCGACCCGGCTATTGGCGCGGCTGTTAATGCGGTTGGGATTAAGCCCCGCAGGCTCTCCTTTCGCGTTGAGCCGCGCGCCGTAAGCGGTTGCCGTATCACGCACCGTGTGCGTCTGTGCGCCGACTGCAGTGTCGAGCAAAAGTATCCCTGTGGCAGCAAGAATTGCGATGACGGCGCCGTGTCGACAGCTAGGGGTCCATCGGGTTCGAGATGCGTCAAACTGTTCCATGGTATGCCAATACGGTGTCTTGGGTATTGCGTCATCGTCAAATCGGTTGGAAAGACGATAAAGAATAGAATTTGGTTGTATGCTTTAATATATCCCGACAACCCAGTAAGGGCTGCTTAGGTAGGCACGTCGAAAAATAAAAAGGCTATCCGGCACTGTCAGGAATAAGTCTCGAAAGTGCCAGATAATATATCGCTCAGCCGCCCTTCATCAAGCCGCGCTGCGCTAGCTCTGATAGTGACTTTGCATAACCATCGCTATCTTTCCCGCGCTCAAGTTCTGTTCTGGCCCAAACAACAAACTCTTCTAACCCCGTCGAAAAGCTAATGTCACACCGTAAGCCAAGTTCAGCTTTCAGCAACGTCACGTCCGCGATGTTGTGACGAATATCACCAGCACGGTACCGTCCGGAAATACGAATCTCATTCTTATAGTCCAGCAATCGAGCCAATTCGGCAGTGACCGTATTGACTGAGGTCCCAATGCCGGTGCCAACGTTGATCGCCCGTATCCCGGTGGCAGTGTCGGCTAAAGCTACACAATTGGCCTGCACCACGTCATCCACGTGAACAAAATCCCGGCTTTCTAGGCCATCTTCAAAAATCTCGATTGGGCGTCCGAAAAGCATCTCTCGGGAAAAGATCGATAAGATACCAGTGTAAGGATTGTTCAGCGATTGCCCTGCGCCAAAGACGTTTTGGTAGCGCAGGCCATATGCCGCGATTCCGTGCGCTTTGGCCACAGCGAGCACCAGGTTCTCTTGAGCAAGCTTAGTCACCGCGTAAACCGAAGCTGGCGTCAGCGGTGCACGTTCGGGAGTTGGGGCGACGGCGATCTGCTCCCCGCAGACAGGACAGTGTGGATCGAAATTACCGATGTCCAAAGCTGCTGGTGAACGATCGGCCGGAAATACTAGGCCGTGCACACCGCATCGGTAGGCGCCTTCACCGTAGATAGAGCGTGAGGAGGCAACTACGACTTTGCTGATGCGGGATTTGGGCGAAGTAACTGCCTCAAGCAGGGCTGCTGTGCCAGTCACATTGACATCATTGTAGCGAACCATATCGTACATTGACTGGCCGGTTCCGGTTTCCGCCGCCAAGTGAAGAACGGCATCGTGCCGGCTGGCGAGCTTGGTAAGCTCGTCGCGGTCGCGAACGTCGCCAAGGATCACTTCTGCCCGCTGGGATAAGTCCGCCGCGAGCTCTTTTTGCGACGCCTCGTCACCATGAATCTGAGGCGAGAAGTTGTCGAAAAGAGTGACGTCATCGCCCCGGTTCACCAAGGCAGCCGCAGTGCGGCGCCCAATAAAGCCGGCCCCGCCGGTGATTAGAATCCTCACATGCATTCCTCTTCAAAGAATCGATTCATCACTGTTCGATGGTAGTGACAACGGCTGAGGCAACGACATGCGCCACCCCTCGCCAACGGCCGCCATGCGCACACAGAAATGGTGCCACGTGTCGCCGACGACAGCCATCCGGGCAAGTCCCACAACCGTGGTGAACGCGGACACATAGCTCGCATAAAGCGACCCAAAATGCTTGCGCGCGAAGTAAATTTGGTTGCGATGGCCGAAACGAATGCTGAAGTCTGATAATCTACCGCCGGTAGACACACTGACTTTGTGCAACATCACCGCGCTGGGATCGACTAGAATAATGACTCCCAAATTTTTCATACGCCATAAAAAGTCGACATCGTCCCAATAAACGAAATATGCCTCATCCATCAAGCCGACGGTTCTGAAGACATCCGCTTTGAACAGGACGCAGCAAGTCGGAGCATAATCGGTCTGGAAAGGGCGGGAAGTAGTAGGAAGTGGTTTACCCATTCCGTCATGCAGGCTCAGCATGCCACGCGGTCCGCTGAAATGCCCGCCGGCGTACCAACATAGGTCGGGCTCGTCGTAAAACGGGATCAACGGCGACACCGCGCCGACGCTTTCCCGTTCAAGCGTATGCGCCAATTGACGAAGCATCCCCGAACCGAATGAGGTGTCGTTGTTGATCAGCGCAATCAGCTCGAAATCCATTTCGAGCGCGAGCCGGGTTCCTTGATTATTGCCGGCCGCGACACCGATATTGTCGGTGTTGGCGAGCAATGTAACACGAGGGTCGGCCATGGCTGCGGCTTCCACGGCCGCAACGCTACCGTCCTTGCTGGCATTGTCGACTACGATCAGGTGCCAGTCGACGTCTTTTTGGGCTACCAAGCTGGCATAGAATTCCGGCCACACCGTTTCCCCATTAAAGGTTACTGTGACCAAGGCGATCCGTATCATGCTGCGTTTTCCCTGTGAGACATTCCCAATCTGATGGCCCTAGCCTGAGCACACGAAGCCATTAAATCATTAGGAAAGTCCCGTGCTAATGCAAAACACGCACCGTTGATGCAGTTCCACCCAATGGTCAGATTGGAAATGATAGCTGACCCGGACTCGACACGATAAATGTGGCATATGACTACATGGTGTCGCTGGAAATCGTTAACACGGTTTATTTTCCGCCCGCGCGTAGTTGCGTCAAAGGAGTCCAGCCCATCAACAATAGTGCAATCAAGCATCGAAGCCAGGGCGCATCTTCATAAGTCGCGCTGGAGATCCTGCAATGACGGATCCAGCTGGGAAGCTGCGTGTCACCACAGAGTTGGTTCCAACTATACAGTGATCGCCTAATTCAACGCCCGGTAACACAGCAACGCGATACCCGAGGAAAACACGCCGACCGATCAAAACTGGCCCCTTACTCTCGAGCGGCTGTTCCATTATAGGCGTTGGCAAAATTTGCATACCGTGGGCGATATCTGAAATATATACATGTTCGCTTAATACGCATTCCGGTCCTATTTCTATGCGACCCATTGCGTGAATTTGACAATAGCCACCGATATAAGTTCCATCGCCGACGCTAATAGACGGGGTGTGTCTTACGCCGGCATAATTAGTCACAGGATGAAAGACGCTTTCACGTCCGATAAACACATTCTTACCGACTTTAATAGCGTCACGATTAAACCATAGCCAAGGGCGACGAACAAAGGAATCAACGCCAAAATCTGCCCCTTTCGGTACAAACCTATGCCGTTTAACGAATCGCTTGAGCGTGCCTACAATGTTCACTGATCTATCCACACAGCATTTAGTTTTGCGCTTATCAAAAAATAAGGCACAGATTAGGTTCGTCGCCAATTTACGAGTAGCGATGCTGCGCTCTTAAGTTCGTACCAAGACATGGCCGTTGAGACGAAAAGCCCGGATGCAATCATCGCTAGCACATATAGTAGGCTTTGGTGATGATTCTGCGTCAACGCGATGGCGCATGCTGCAGTGATAAGGAAACCACTGATCGGCCGAATGACATCGTGTGTTACGTACCCGACAATGTTGAAACTTGGCACCGCCCTTTTAACCACGTTCTGTGTGGCGAGGAGTGCCGTTCCGATCACCGCACCGCCACACATGCCGACGGCAACGCCAACTGCCCCCATCCTTTGGCCGAAAAACAAGCTCAAGCCCAACGACGACGCGCCCTCTATGATCGGTGTAAGCAGCATGCGGCGTTGAAGGCCCAGTGCAATCGCGACCATTACATAGGCCATCATTGCATTCCGTATTGCCTGTGCAGTCACAAGCAGGACTAGGATAAGGCCACTTTGACTAGTAGATATCTTGCCCATCCATAGCCCCATCAGCGGACTGGCGATGCTGACCAGGCAAATCGACATAGCCGATGATAAAAGGACGCTTGTTGCGGTCACATCCCGCAATGAGCGTTCAACGCGCGAGTGTTCACCGAGCGTCATGAGGCTTGATATATGGGGCACCAGCGTACTGCAGACAGCCTGCATGATACCGGAAATAAACAGTGCTATAGAAGAAGACACAGCGAATGCGCCAACGTCTGCGAAGTCGACCCTGGCGACAATCAGGAGCTGGAAACCTGAAACCATTAGCATAGCCAGATTCCAAATTGTGAATGCAAAACCGTCACGGCTTAACTCCCACAAAGTTGATCTGTTAAAGTCAAAAATAGAAAGCCGTGGCTGTGGGCTATAGCGCCGCCATATATAGGTTGTGTACATTGCACCGACTATCGATGCAACGAACCAAGCGATTCCCATCATGACCAGATCTTGCGAAATATATGCAACTATTAGAACTGCAACGAAAGTCAAAACTCTAGTTGCCATTAGGCCATTAGCATACATGCTATTGCGCTGAAGCCCAATGAACACGCCGCCAAAGACGGAGGCGGGTAACTGAACCGCATATGCAAGTGCAAGAAACACGATAGTAATAGCTATCTGCGGCCGGAGTGTTTGAGGTGCTTGAGGCACCACAAGGTCGAGTCTGAGCGATATTGCAGCTAAGACAGCGACGCCTATCAAGCCAGCAACCGCCAAAGTGACGAATGATGTAGCAACAACCCGATCGCGTCGTTTGCGGTCATCCATCGCATCAGCCTGGGCGACAAGGCGCCCAACAATGACCTGCATACCGAAGTTCAATAAATTAATGTAGCCGGCAATTTGGAGCGCCAAAGCCCAAGCCCCAAAGGAATCGCGGTCAATCAGCCGCGCCAGGAATGGTGGCAGCGCGACGCTGACAATCGCCGTCGACATGCCACCGACAATGTTCCAGACCGCGTTACGAGCAAGGCGCGACATGATATCTTTCGTGTGTGCAGCGCAAACGATTCAGCGCGTGCAAGCAGGGAGGCATTGATGCATGACGACGGCAATGCCGAGCGGAGGCTCTTACTGACCGTTCGAACGACCTTCAACCCACGGTTTGACCGAGACCCCTGACCGCTTTGTAACATGCGAGCATCGCACGACCCTGCTGGATATGGCTGGCGTGCCTCGCTACACGCCTGATCGAAAGCCGCCGGATGTCGCCAAGAGCGCTGGCGTAAAAGAGAGAATGAAATGACCAAAACTGCAATTGTCACAGGCATCAGTGGCCAAGATGGCGCCTATCTTGCCGAAAACCTGCTCGGACGCGGGTACACGGTTTATGGAACGTATCGGCGCACAAGCTCGGTCAACTTTTGGAGGATCGATGAGATCGGGATCAGCGATCATCCCAATTTGAAGCTGGTCGAATACGACCTGACAGATATGGGGTCGGCCATCCGCCTGATCGAGACGTCCGAGGCGACCGAGGTTTATAATCTTGCAGCACAGAGCTTTGTTGGTGTGTCCTTCGATCAACCGATCGCCACAGGGACGATCACCGGGCTTGGCGCAGCCTATCTTCTCGAAGCCATCCGCACCGTTAACAAGGCGATCCGCTTCTATCAGGCCTCGACGTCTGAGATGTTCGGCAAGGTTCAGGCTATTCCGCAGGTTGAGACAACACCCTTTTACCCGCGCAGTCCTTATGGCGTGGCCAAGCTTTATGCTCACTGGCTGACGGTCAATTATCGGGAAAGCTTCGGGATATTTGGTACCAGCGGCATTCTTTTTAATCACGAAAGCCCGCTTCGAGGTCGCGAATTCGTGACTCGAAAGATTACCGATACCGTTGCCAAGATCGCTCTGGGCAAGGCCGGGCTGCTCGAACTGGGCAATCTGGATGCCAAGCGCGACTGGGGATATGCTAAAGATTACGTCGAAGGCATGCGGCTGATGCTCCAGCACGATACGCCCGACACGTACGTGTTGGCTACCAACAGGACCGAGCCGGTCAGGACCTTCGTCGAACTGGCATTCAGCCATGTCGGGATCGAACTCGACTGGTCCGGACGCGAAGAAAACGAGATCGGCATCGACCGCAAGTCCGGCAAGACGATGGTTCGTGTGAACCCGCAATTTTACAGGCCTGCCGAGGTGGAACTACTTATCGGTGATCCTGCCAAGGCGAAAATGGATCTGGGCTGGGAGCCCCAAGTTCAGCTTGAGGAACTGGCCCGCCTGATGATGGAAGCTGACATGCGTCGCAACAAGGCCGGCTGGTCGTTCTGATGCGGGTTGCAGTCACTGGTGCCGACGGCTTCACGGGGCGCTTCGTTGCCGCCGCGCTCGCGCGCCACGGCGCGACCTGTGTGCCGTTGCGCGCCGATCTTCGTGACCCGGCCGCGATAGAACGAGCGGTCGATACGATGGAGTGTGACCGGCTCATCCACCTGGCGGCACGGGCCTTCGTCGATCAGTCGGACTGGGAGGCTTTTTACGCGGTAAACCAGCTTGGTACATTCCATCTGTTGGATGTCCTCGCGCGCAGGCGGCCAGGCCTGCGTTGTATTCTGGCGAGCAGTGCGCAAGTTTATGGTCCGGGCGCGGAAGGGTTGATCGGGGAAACCGCGTCAACCGCTCCCGCCAACCATTATGCCGTCAGCAAGCTGGCAATGGAGCTGGGTGCGATGCGGTGGCGCGATCGGCTGGACCTCGTCGTAACCCGGCCGTTCAACTACACCGGCGTTGGTCAACATACCGATTATTTGGTGTCGAAGATCGTCGACCACTTTCGCCGCCGTGCCCCCGTTATCGAACTCGGAAATCTGTACGTGAAGCGCGACTTCGGCGATGTCCGGGCGGTTGCCGATGCCTATGCACGGCTTGCTATCGCGACATCGTCGCCCGAGCTGCTCAACATTTGTACCGGGGTCGTCCATTCGATTGACAATATTCTGTCGATCATGACGCAGATCAGTGGCTACTGTCCCGAGATAGTGGTCAATCCCAAGTTCGTCCGGGTCAATGACGTTGCCGTTCTGGGTGGCGATGCCGGCCGACTGCGTGTCACCCTGCCGGATTGGGCCATTCCTTCGTTAGCCGACACGCTGACGTGGATGTATGAAGCGGCAAGCAATTGACGTCATCAATGCTCATTAGACTTTTGCAATGCAAGCCGATGGCGGGACGAGGACGACCTTGATACCTATTGAATCAGCAAGCCGGTCGCCGCATACGACCGTGCAATCACTCTGGACTGCCGTCCTGCTCGCCGGTCTGCTGTTCGTGCCGGGTGCATTGGGATTTTTCGTCCAGGGTCTGTCGTTCGCCACAGGGACGGCTTTAATATCCGTCTTCGCGATCCTGCTGGTCGGAATGAGGCAGATAAAGTTAAGTGCTGGCGACGTTCAAAGTGCTCTAGCCATCACTCTCGCGGTTGTTTTCGTCGTCGTGACCCATCTGCTGATCGCTTACGCGATCGACGGTGATCCCGGATTCGATTTTGGCCGTGCCTTGCTTTCGATCGCACTGATGGGGCTGATCCTTTTGTCCGTACCCGCGGTATGTCAGGGCGTGATGGGCGGCGACAACAAGCTCGACATGATTGTGAAGGTCATGTGTGGAATGTTCGTCCTGATCGCAATCTTGTCGCTTCTACAGCTACAGCCACCATCACCTACTCTCGGCTCCAAGCCCACCTTTCCTTATACCGAGCCGTCGTTTCTCGGATTCTCGATGCCGGCCTTCCTCATTTTTACGCTGCTACGAACTTCGACCCCTGTCAGGCTGGCTATTCTCGGCGTATTTCTGACGCTCGGATACCTTCTTAGCAACCTTACGATCATTGCCGCCTGTGGTTTGGCCGCTGTTGTATGCCTGCCACTATCGTGGTTTACAGTTGGCATCGGGGTTATCATCATGAGTTTGGCTAGTCTGGATCTTACCTATTATACGGATAGACTGGATTTCGACTGGGCCAATAGCTCCAATCTGTCGTCCTTGGTCTATGTGCAAGGATGGCAAATGCTACAAGAGTCTATATCTCGGACGCATAATTGGGGATTGGGCTTTCAGCAGTTGGGTGTCGTGTACACCAATGTACCGGCGTCGGTCCGCATAAACGCGCTGTTGGGGTTCGATCTGAACCTGCAGGATGGCGGCTTTGTGCTATCCAAAGTAATAAGCGAAATGGGAATCATTGGCGGCATTCTTGTTTTTAGTTACCTATATTTCGTCTGCAAGGCATTTGCGGGGCTTAAAATGGCGAAAAATGGCCTGAGGGATATGCCAGACGGCGAATTATTCGCTCGAGCATGTATAATAGGATATTTGGTAGAGCTGTTTGTTCGAGGAACGAACTACTTTACCGGGACTTTCGTGCTCATGATATCGGGGGTGATTTACCTGATATTGAAGCAGAGGGCCAAAGTTGGAAGCGCACTGGTTTCGACGATATGACTGTTATAGCCGTCAATGCGATGATCGTGGAGGCCGGACGCCTGTCGGGCATCGGCCACTACACCGTGCAACTGGTGCAATGGTTTGCCCAAATTAATCGAGAGCAGGGCGGGCACAATCGCTTACTTGTTTATTGCCGACCATCTGCGGCAAATCATTTCGTTGCAATCGAAGGCGTGGAGTTGCGAGCCGTCGCGGGGCAGGATGGTCGTGTAGCGCGCGTTCTGAATGAGCAACTTTGCCTGCCTCGAATGTTGCGACGCGACAAGGTCGATGCGGTGCTAAATCCTGCGTTCACCGGTCCCGTCCGCGGAGCGCGGATGATCGTCACGACGGTCCACGACCCTTACTTCTTGGTGATCCCGGATCTTCTTCCACGTCCGCAGCGACTTTATCTTCGGGTCTTCGTGGCATACTGCTGCCGCAGGAGTACGCGAGTGGTGACTACCGCCGCGTCGACAATGCGCGATTTGCTGCGGCATTTCCCGGATCTCACGGACAAAATTTCCGTCGTTCCCATGGCCAACCGGCTGCCGGGACCGCTCTCGCTTCCTCCAAGCGAGGCCGCGCCTACCCGCTTCGTGCTTCTCGTTGCGGCGTTGACGGGAAACAAGAATCCCGGGCCCTTGGTGGCTGCCGTGGGCGAGCTGCGACATCGATATCCCGACCTCACCCTGGTTCATGTCGGGAAGGACCCCGAAGGCATTTTGGAAGCGACCATCAGGCAGCATGATGCGAGTAACTGGGTGGTGCGTCGACGTAATGTTTCCGATGAGGAGCTCGGCACGCTCTACCGGCAATGCCTATGCGTCGCGGTTCCTTCGTTATGCGAAGGCTTCGGGCTGCCGGTGCTGGAGGCGCAAGCCTTTGGCGCACCGGTGATATCATCGGATCGTGGTGCCCTGCCCGAGGTGGGTGGCCAAGGCGCGCTTTACTTCGATCCGACGAAGGTGACCGAGATCAAGGCGGCGATCGCTGAGTTGATCGATGTCCCGACGACGAGAGAGGCGTTGCGACAAATAGGATTCCAGAATCAGCAGCGGTTCACGTGGGAGAAGACGGCCCGTGAAATGTTGGATATTCTGCTTGGCGGGGCGGCGCCATCTTTTGGGTGAGTTCAGGCCGTGGGTTGCGCTTAAGGCTTCGACTACTGGCAAACATCCCGAATGAGCTGCGCATAACGGTTGCCCACGGACGTACGGTCGTGCTCCTCCGTGACTGATCGAAGGGCGCCTTCGTGCAGTCTTTGCCAAAGCGCTTCGTCATTCGCCAACCGCAACATGGCAGTCGCCAACGCGTGCGGATCACGCAGAGGCACAACCAGCCCGGTCTGGTCGTCCTTGTTCACGAAGGAAACGCCGGAACGAGGAATTTCCGTGGAAACCATCGGTAGCCCGGCAGCCATGCTCTCGACCTGCGCCACACCATACATTTCTGCCGCGGTGACTGACGGCATACAGCCCATCCTTGCCTGAGCGAACGCATCAGCGAGCTCTTCAGGCAACAACGCGCCGGCCATCATCAGGTGATCTTCCACGCCCGCCGCTTTAATCTGAGCGGCCAATTCGTCGGCCAGAGGGCCTTTACCGACTATGATCGCGCATAAGTCGTCGCCGAACTCGCGCGCTGCGTCGATGAGCACCTCGAAACCCTTATAGGGTACAAGTCGCCCCACCGAAATTGACATCGCACGACCGCGCCGGAATGCCTGCAATCGCTCGGCGAAACCAGTAGCGCAGGTTGCGACCGGAATGAGCGATCGATCAAACGGATAAGGAATAATGGCAATTTTGCCGGACTCAATTGCATCTGCCCGGTGCGATTGAGCCAGATGGATCGGCGTCGGCCCGACCACCGCTGCGGCCTTTTTCAGTAAGCGATTATCGAGCGGCGTGGTTGCCCAGCGAATTGGTAACTGCGGGATGTCGGCGTGCCAAAGCACGATAAGGGGTTTGTGCCAGCTAAGCGCGGCCAGCACCGCCAGCGGGTTCGGCATATGCACGATCGCGCAATCGTAATCACGCTCTAGGCGCTTTCCCTCCGTGATATATTGCCAGGACAGGCGCTTGTTGCCGAACGCCACGTCAGCCTGGCACCGTCGCACCTGATAGCCTCGCTCACGTTCCTGATATGGCCCCTTCACTTCCGTACACAGCACGTCCGCCTGTATGCCATGCTGGAGCAGTACTTCGCTGATGTTTAGCGTCACGGTTTCGATGCCTCCGGTGTCGGGATCGAAATGCTTCGCAAGTTGAAGAACGCGGAGCGGTTCAGACATGGCGGCAACCCTTGATTTATCTAATCGAACAACGCAACCGCAGGCGCTGGTTGGCTGGCATAGATGGTGAGGGGCGGCTGTATGTAGGCCCACCGCCGATTGCAACAGAGCCGCCGCCACGGTTTACCGCTTACTGAGAGTGTGCATATGCCAGCCATGTTAGACCAATTAAAACGACGTGACCTGCTCCGCGCCGCAACCGGCGCCACGGTCGTTCCGGTTCAAGCCCTGCTCGCACGCGATACGGTTCAAGCGCTGTCCACCGAGGCACTGAACGTACGCGAGTTCGGCGTCCGGTTCGATGGCCGCTCGGACGATGCGGTCCCGCTGCAGCGGGCGATCGACGCGGCTGCAAAGCAACGCCGTTCGCTGGTGCTGCCTTCGGGCACGGCACTCCTAAGTACGCCACTTGACCTGAGGGGACGGTATATCGGTCTCCTCGGAGATCCGGTCGGCCACACTATATTGCGAGCCGCCGGGCCGCTGACATGTCTCCTTAATGCGCAGGAAGAGCACGACATCATCGACAGTCCGCTTTACCTGTTCGGTCTGACGCTTGACGGCAATGGGGCAGCCAAGGCGGGAGTACGCCTTCGTTACCGTCACCGCACCGTTTTCGACACGCTAGCTGTGGAGAGATGCGACGTTGGGATAGACGAGGTGGACTCCTGGCTGGGGCGCCGAATGAATTGTCGAACCCGTGCGACCGATGTTGGTTGGCGGCTGCGCGGTGCCAATCACAGCAGCATTTGGCAGGGGTGCAGCTTTACCGCTTCGCGCTCTGTGCATCTAGACATTGGGGCTGGTGGAACCGCCAAGGACGGCAACGATGCGCTTCTTTTTCAAGGGTGCGACATCGAATTTGGAGACGGTCACGGCGTTGTGGTCGCGCCGGGTGCCACAGCAAGTTTCGACACCTGCTATCTTGGTGAGGCAATCGGTGGTGATGTCCTGAGAAGTGGCGGAACCGTGTCGATCCGGGGCGGTACGTTCTTCGTAGGTCATAGTGTAGACCGGTTTGGTATCGTTCCCTTAGGCGGGACGGTCACTGTTACGGGCAGCGCGCTGCGTGGGCAGCAGTTCGGTACGCTTGACCGGCTCGTCGCCGTTCCTGCTTCAGCGGGGCAAGGCGCCGGCAAAGTCACGTTTCGCGACGTCGACACCCAGATCAAGCTAGGTGGTGATCCGTTTTTTCAGGGAGATGTGTTAGGCACCATGCCTATTCGGGTTTTTGCTCCCACACTGGGCCGCAACTGGCAGGCGACCGCCAATAATACAGCCATTACCGAAAAAAGTGTTGGAGATGCGCGTGCGGTCCGATGCACCGCAGTGACCGGGCCTAATCCCTTGGTAGGGGTTGCTGCCCCGTTAGCAAACACAAGCGAGGCCCGCCATCAAGGGGCCGCCTATCTGATAATCCTTTATGCGGCGACCCGACCTGTGCAGCTAAGATTTACAAGTGGCACAGTCTCACGGTCACCGTGGCGTTTCATCGGAACGTTGCCAGCAACCAGCGGGGTGGGAACCTACGTTAAAGTTGACGTACCAGTGGAGTTCACGAGCTTTTCGACGGTGGAGCTTCTCATGCAGGCGGCCCCTGGTGATCAACTAACTCTTCATCATGCAACCATTAGTGATGCCAGTATGATCGACCCGGGGCCATTGGCCAACCTGGCCAAAGCCCGATGAATAAAGACGATGACGTCTATCGTGCGCCAAAACCCGTCAGCATGGTGTTGATCGTGCGAGCTACGATAAGCAAGTCGAGCCAAGGCGAAAAGTGCTTGATATAATAGAAGTCGTAATGGAGCTTGAGGCGGACGTCGTTTACTTCGGCGACGTGACCCTGACTAACCTGTGCCCAACCGGTGATGCCGGGCAGAACGATATGCCGGTAGCGGTAAAAAGGTATTTCGGTTTCGTACCAGCGTGAAAGAACCTCGGCCTCCGGGCGGGGGCCGATCCAGCTCATCTCGCCCTTTAAGACATTCAGGAGTTGCGGCAGCTCATCAATGCGAGACGTGCGCAAAAAGCGGCCAATTCGCGTTACGCGCTGGTCGTTAGCTTGCGTCATCGCCTGAGCGCGATTGTCTTCGGGCGCTTCGCGAGGTGTCATCGAGCGAAATTTGTAAACGGTAAATGGACGGCCACGATAGCCAATGCGCTTTTGCCGAAAAATAGCAGGACCAGGACTGTCCAGCCGAATGGCGATAGCTAACGCTATAAGTATAGGTAATAGTATAATAAGAACGATAGCAGCAAAAAACCAGTCTATTGTGTGTTTGATTGTCATATAAGCAGAAACAGGGGCAAGCCCCCCAAAGCTGTTCTCCGACAAATGTTCCAGCTCGACTTGTCCAGTAAGAGACTCCATTAATTGTTTGCTATGATAAACTGGCAAGCCATTTAACGCATAGTCTGTTAAACGACGTTCCCATGCATCAGGTAAATCACTACGCAAGTCCGCGACGATAGCGGTTAGATCGGACGCATCACTATCTGGACCGTCCAATACACGCCAACCGACTGAATTTATCTTGGAGAGTTGAAGCGCTGCTCCAGTAGGCACAATACCAATGGACAATTCACCACGCCGCTGCGCCCGAAAATGCACAAGAAAAAACCAAATAATGCACAATAGCAGATTGGCTATAAAAACTGACCGCGAGTAATTTAAGCGTGCAAATAGAAATATAAAAAAGGCAACGCCGTAGCCAAATATAAATGATGGAACTATATAAACTACGCCCTGTACACCAGGGTAATCACTAAGACTTCGTAGGAAAAATACGCCTAGCAGTGATGCGAATATGCTTCCAAACAACGTTACATTCAGAACCTCGGGGCCATCGCTTATGGGAGAGGTGGCGAGGCGCGCAAAATACGTTATCAGAGTACATATCAGTACAGCCAGTACGCTCCAGCGCAGTTTCTGCGCAGCACTATGCCGTTGCGAAATATATTTTGACACCGTACTAGTCACCTAAATATTGAAGAGATCTTTGAGGGTGGGCGGACGAATTATTGGCTAATTATGTCGTTATTATAAGAACTTAAGTCGACATATAAATATTCAGGCTCTATTAACGTCGCGCTTCTAAAAAGTAAACCAAAGGAAATGGCGATTTATAGACACTCACATAGTGTTAAGCCGCCTTGCCAATGAAGGACTCTCGCTGAATTGGTCCGACCGGTGTGATCGGAGGACGCGGCATACCCACCGATCGAATACGTGTGAAATCTCTATCCCCTGATCGATTCCGCGACAGCGCCGCGCGAGGCTTAGCAGTTTCCTCGGGGAGCTGGCTGCAGAGTTGCTTATCCGGTATCATATCGGACATCGAACGCCTCAGCCTTTGGTTCATACGCCCTTAAATTATTTAATCGCAAAGCTTTATCCCTCATCAGACCGCAATATTTCGTTGCGCCAGCGATATCGCTGAGACTGGCCCTATGTCCGATAAGTGTCATTCTCGGACATAAGGGGTGGTGCGTTGAAATGCGACGTGGCAAACGATTCACGTGAGCACCATCAAACTCCCAGGTCAGTCCACCCTGAGTACAAATCTTCATGTCGACATGAAGACAGGTATACTTGTGCACGTTGATCAGCCGTCGCTGCCCACGATTCTCAATGATAAAATTGAACGCGCGACAGCTTATGCAAAAGCCGCTCGTTCAAGTGCGACGCGACGCGCCTACGGGTCCGATTGGGCAATTTTCAAAGATTGGTGCACCGCGCATGGTTTAGCCTGGCTGCCGGCAAGTCCTGAGATCGTCGCTGTCTTTGCAAGCGACCAGGCAACCGCGGGTTTAAATCCGTCAACCATACATCGCCGTGTCGCGGCGATTGGCTATTATCATCGCGCCGGTGGGCATCCAGCGCCGACAGCGCTTCCGACGGCTGGACGTCTGGCCGAAGTCCTCGCTGGGATCCGTGCGGAACATGGCGGCGCCAAACGTCAGAAGCGGCCAGCGGATGCAACGGCGCTGCGTAACATGCTGATGACTATAGAAGGCGAGGGAATGCGTGCTATTCGAGACCGTGCCATACTTGCAGTCGGGATGGCAGCAGCCTTGCGGCGGTCTGAGATTGTTGCCCTCAGTGTCGAACATGTCGGCCTCGTGCCAGAGGGGCTGCGGCTTACGATTGCACATTCAAAAACAGATCAGGCGCGTCATGGCGCGGTTATTGCTATTCCCGAAGGGTCGCGAATCCGACCCAAGGCGCTGCTACTCGCTTGGATGGCGGCAGCAGGCCATAGCGACGGCTTTCTGTTCCGTCGGCTGTCACGATCAGATGCGCTGACCCCGAACGCTATGTCGGATCGGGCCATTGCGCGGCTTGTGCAGCACTATGCCGCCGCGGCGGGCTACGATCCGACGCAGTTCGCCGGCCATTCGCTGCGTGCCGGCTTCCTTACTGAAGGTGCAGCGCAAGGCGCAACGATTTTCAAGTTACAGGAAGTCAGTCGACATAGATCAGTCCAGGTTCTCTCCGACTATGTCCGCAATGCCGAGCTGTTCAAAAATCACGCAGGCGACCGATTCTTGTAAATATGGCTCTATAATGTTGTGGTTAAACTTAAGTTTCAATTAATACATCGTATTGAAAATTAGCTCACGTGCGGAGACGAGCCATAGATATAATATTCAGCACCGTTCGATCCGATTTCCGTTGCAAGGAGGTACAGTCCTCCAATTCCCGGTAGTGAAACCTGTCCGCCATGGCCAGCTCCGACATCGCCAACGCTGCTGGGCAATTCGCCCGAAAGGTCCAATAGCTTGTTCTTGCCGAAATTGATCCGGTCCAACGGATCGGCGTCTTGGCTGTTGTAAATCTCTGACGTCGTGACAAGTCTATCGTCTGCGCCGAAATGCGAAATAGTGTCACCCCCGAGATTTAAGCCAAGGGCGGTATCGAACAGAAAAACATAGCTGCCTTTGGCTGCGTTGAATTTCTCGTTTGAGACTTTGCTGTCTACGATCTTGGCGGACGAGAACATCGTGCTCAGCTGGCGCACGGTGGCAGCGTCGGCGTAGACGAACATGTCGTCACCAGTTTTGCTGCCAAGAAAGCGAAGCTCACTGCTTGCCAAGTCAGGAAGCGCGGCAGACTTCCCGTGTGAGGAGATTTCGTTATCACGATCTAGATCAATTGTTATGTTTGATCCAAAAGTCTCAAAGCCTTCGAACAACTTGGTGTGGCTGATCAGCGTACTGCGCGATCCAAAATTCAGAAAGACGTCGTTACCCGTATTATTCGCACCAATGACAATCTGGTTGGCCCGTCCCTCCGCCAGATCGTAGCTGTCATTCGTGCCATTATTGTCCACATCAACTCGGTTACCTGACGTAAACAGAGTGCTGTTGTTCGCAAATCCCATATCACCCGCCTTTTACGTTGGCGAACAGGTCAGACGTATCTCTCGCTGCTTCCCGGTCGCTTTTCCAGCCCTGAAGGAGGCCGGCAGCGGAAGATACATTTATCTGTTAAAGAGTGAAGAGATATTTAACCATTGTTCCCGCAGTTTATGGGATTCGGTTTGCCAGGCGAACAGAACTAGTATCGTCAGTCCCGTGCCGCGCGGGTGTGCTTCCAGAGCTTCCACCACGGATTGGGCGCCCAGAGATCAACGCCCCGTTCCGTCGCGGCGCGGGTCAGGTCGCGCGTTAAGGACCGCAATTGACGATCATTGAGTGCAAGGTGAACCCGCATGAAGATACCGCGGTTGTAGTGCTCAGTATCGCCGGCCACCTGAAGCGTTAATATGATACCGTCCTTCGATGCGCAACGCTTCCAGCCGGCCAGTGCGCCTAGCATCTCTCGTGACATCTTTCCTCTCCATTCCTCAGATCCCTGACACCGATCCGGTCATCATGATTGTGTTGAAAGGGGACGGTCACAAGTTATTATGAATAGGCGTATAATCACGCTTCGTAAACCGGCGGGCTACGTCGGTGCCGCGACTGGGGTCTAGCGGTTGGGTCCCCGGCGATCGAGGGTTGTGCCAGATAGTCGATTGACTGCACCGACGATCGATACTTAGCCTGTTTTATTATCATTGCCGACGCAGCGAGCGGACTGCATCTACGCCGTCTTGGCGTGCGCGCCGTACGGACGAAGATGTCGCCTTTTGTGATGTCGGCAGCGGCGGCGCATTTGCCACGCGTGTTGATGCGAGTTCGACCTGTAAGTGGTCGCCAGGATTAGCAACCGGCGCCAATGACGGCTCTGCAGGTACAGTTGGTGCAAGAGCCGTATCGCTCGGCACCGGAACCGTTGTGACCGCGAACGCCCTCGGTATTGCCGGGTGCGACGGTATGGTTTTCCGCACCCGCAGCGCCTTGCGCGCGACGTCCGGAACTCTCGACAATGTCGTCGTTACCGAGTCCGTGTCCGTTGGCCCAGATGACAGTATGGATGTGGTAGCCAATCGAGCTGGCGCTGGTCCGTCGATTGGTGCCACCGGCACCGGTAGCGTATGTCTGACGATCCGGGTGGGCCGCTCGATATGTTTCGAAGCTTGCAAGGCTGGCTGGCTCTGTCGCTCGGTCCGTGTCGCGGTGAACGCAACGAGAATAAGCACCGTCGTAATCGCTGCGAAAGCGGGAGCGAACCTCTTAAGCGATCGCGCCGCCTCGGGGCTAGTCCGACGCCCAGATATGTCGTTACCGGACAGGGCAAGAATAGCTGCCAAATCGGCGTCCAGACGCCGATCGCCAAAAGCAGCTACGATCGACATTAAATCGTTCCGGCCGCTGTTTGATCGCTTCCTGGCTTGCAAGCCAAGCCACGCTTATAATAGGTTTCGAACGCGGCGTCGTCGGCTGCCGAAGTTGCCTTGGTAGTCGCCATCGTATTGAGCGTCCATGTTTCACCATTTTCGATGCCAAGCGCGGTCAACCGGCCGGTGCGATAGGCACCCGTGTCAATACCGATGCGGTTTGCGTGTATGACGGGGCCACTTTCGTTAATGGAATGGCCGTGAACGACGGTCATTCCATGCGATTCACGCGATGTCAGGAAATCGTCAGTGATCCACAGCAGATCGTCTTGTCGCTGTTTGCGCAGCGGCACACCGGGTCTAATCCCAGCATGGACTAACAAATAGCCGCCATGCCGGTGATGTAAGGGTAATTCGTCCAGCCAATCGATTACTTCTACTCCAACGACGTCAGCCGAAATCCGTAAATTGTCCATCGTCGCAGGCCCTTCCACCACTGCCGGGTCTACGCCCCAGCTTCGCAAAGTTTCCCGCCCCCCGAACGCAAGCCAGTTAGCATAAACGGTCAAATCGCCGCGCAACGCCTTGACCATCATCTCTTCATGATTGCCTTTCAGCACCACGAAGCGTCGGGTCGAGGCGGTCAGATTCATGCAGCCGCGCACCATCCGCGCCGAGTCCGGACCACGATCGATGATGTCGCCCAACAGAACCACCTGAGTCGCAACCGGCAGCCTTACGGCCTGATCGTGCTCAACAATGCTCATTAGTCTGCTGAACAGGTCCAACCGGCCATGAATATCTCCCACCGCGTAGATCCGCTGTACTGTCTTTTCGGGCTTGTTGTAAAAACGCACGATTGTTTCCCCTGTTCGCCGGACACTACCGTCCGACCCGATCCCCCAACCCGACCGACAGGGCCAATCCGGCAGATAGGCCGGCCGCACCGTTCGACAAGCCAGCGGTAGCAAAGCCTGTAAGTCGCAGCGGCATCGAGGGGACACGCGTCGATACGCCACCAAACAGTTCGTGCGAGTCCTGAACCAAGCGCGTCGCAGCCCGGGCGTAATGATAGGAAGCAACAAAAACGCTGTCACGTCCGAATGCGTACGAGGCTCCCGCAGATGCGGCTGGCCCGTTGCGCAGGCGATACAAAGTGGTGTCGCCAAGGAAGCGATACGTAAACGATGCAAATGGCGTGACCCGTCCGATCGGCAGTGAGACATCAGTACCCAGCGCGTAGTCGTTTTCACCGCTCGACAGGCCACTTCCCTTCGTGGCGGTGTTGATCTTGGCGCGGCCCGACATCTGAACCTCAATTGGCGATGCAGCCGGTGCGATCGTGTAGGCAGCACCAAGCGTTAGATCGCCGAAGCCATTCATCGTCCGTTTCTGTGCCGCTGTGTTTGGTGCTACCAAAACCGGTGTCGAATCGATCCCGGTGAAAATTGTCGAACGGCTGCGGATGCGCATCCACGGCAGCGATGCCGACAGCGTCCAGTCACCGGAACGCAAACGCGCGCCCAGGGCGGAACTCCAGATGGTCGTATCGGATCGGGTACCAAATTTTCCTTCGGCGTAGCTCGTGCCAAGCGACAGGTTGAAGACAGTGTCGCCATCCATCCGTTCCATCGCCTGCGGGACGCTGCTGGGCGATACTGTTGTTGTGGCACTGGAAGGTGAAATACTGCTGGCGGGATCGTAACTGACGGACTGCTTTGCGACGGGTAAATCCGGTTTTTCCTGCGCAACGGCCTGGCTTGCCATGCCAGCAGCAATCGTTGCACCGCATAACGTCGCCATCATTTCTTTCATACAACTCTCCTTATCGCAGGCTTTTATGAAACACGGCAAATTACCTTATCTACGATAAGACCCGTTTGCCTTGGTCTTGCGACCTCAACCGCAATTGGCTGAAATCGTTGCGAACGCACTGAGCGTGTTGGATGATCATGAGCGGAGCCTGCTGAGTCGTGAGACCGATTTTTCGACTCGATCCACCACGATCGACAAAATCGGTTTAGAACGAAACATAAAAATACCGTCATCACGCCGATAGATTACCGTCATGATGTTGACATGGGCGAGGATGGTGTCAGCATCGTTAACCATAAGCTAGGAGCAGCAGATACGTGCTGGGTTCGGTTATGATGTCCGGGTTGGTAATCGCCATATCTTCGGCAGGCGCGATGGCGCAAGCCATGCCGTCACCACTCTGGCGTGGTGTGTCGCGGATCGTCCTCAGCTGCTCGACCGGATTAGATGCCCGGTTGTGCGATGCCATTGTCAATGCCGCGCGCGTACATACAGCGATCCCGGTAGAACTTGCCTCCGGTGCAGCGCCAACCGATCGCGCTACCGTCATTCTTGCTATCACGCCTGCCGATAACGGTCGCACCCTGGTCGCTTTGGCGCGCCGGGCGGTCGAGATCGACGAGGCCGAAGGACCCGCCCGCTACGCCGTCGCCTGGGACCCTACCGCACCCAGCGCGGCCTTGGACGATCTTCTGACCCGTATTCTGCCGCATCGGTCCGTAGGAGGCTGGCGGCTGAAATAAAATATGCTCGAGCGTGGCGGCTGTAAATCCGCAGCGCTGGGTGAGGTACCATGACAACAGGGAGAATAAGCATGGACGGATCTTTCGACGCTGTAGGCACGTATGGCTGTTCTTGCGGATCGTGCGCGGCTGGTTTGACCCATCATCAAGACGATAACGGTCCTAACCCGGTTGCGGCATCGCTCGATCCCAAGGCGGGCAGCACGTTCGCCGACAAGCCGATCTGGAGCGCGACGCAAGTCGGGGAATATCTCAATAGAAGCGGTTATGATTGGTATACTAACAATTACGGTGAACTGAACGATGGCGTGCTCAACTATGGCTTTTGGCTAAACAAGGACGAGCTCGGCAATAGCTATTATGTCAATATTGCTGGTACTTCAGCATATAGTGAATATTTTGACTTCACTGCCTTCAATGCCGGCCAGACCGATCTTGCCCAGCGTTCCATAGGGCTGTGGGATGACCTCGTCGCGATTTCGTTCCAGCAGACTAAGTCGGGTTCGGCGGACATCACTTTCGGCAATACCGCGACCGGCGGTGCACAAGCATATGCCTATCTGCCGTTCGGCAATATCTACGATGCTGAAAGCCTGGCGGATGGATATGAAGATACCGGCCGATTGGGTGGTGACGTTTGGATCGATGGCGGCGTTGCGTCGAATTTCTCGCCACTGGTCGCTAGCTACTATGCGCAAACAACGATGGTGCACGAGATCGGTCATGCGATAGGCCTCAGCCATCCCGGCGATTATGATGCGCTCGACGACAATGACGGTGACGGCGAGCCCGATCCGATCACCTACGCCAACGATGCGTTCTATGCCCAGGATTCACGTCAATACAGCATCATGAGCTATTTCGACGCCTATGAGACGGGCGCGCAGCATATTGATTTCTCTCTGCTCAATTTTGCTTATGCGGCGACACCGCTGATCCACGATATCGTCGCGATTCAGAAGATCTATGGCGCGGATCAGACGACTCGGACCGGCAACACGGTTTATGGGTTCAACGCTACGGCCGGCAACGCGGTATACGACTTTGCGGTCAACACGCGCCCAATCGTCGCGATCTGGGATGCTGGTGGCAATGATACGCTCGACTTCTCGGGCTGGAACACGCCCTCGGTTATCGATCTCAATCAAGGCGCCTTCTCGTCGGGTGGCGGGATTGAAGAATTCTTGACGCTAGAGCAAGTTAACGCAAACCGTGCTGCGCTGGGCTTCGCCCCCCGTACCGAAGCGACCTACGCGTTCTATGAAGACCTTAAGGACCAGCTCGGACTAAAGAACGGCCTGTTTACCGATAATATCTCGATTGCTTATGGTGCAACAATCGAAAACGCGATCGGTGGGGGCGGCAGCGACCGCATCATCGGCAACGATGTCGCCAACGTGCTGACAGGCGGAGCGGGGCGCGACGTGTTCGAGTTGCATACCGGGGGGAAGTCTGGATCAGACCGTGTCACCGACTGGCAGCGCGGCGACGTGCTCGCCACGACCAAGGCGATCGCTGACGGTAACGGTGATGGTATCATCACTTGGAGCGGATCGACGCTGTCGCTGGACACCAGCGATGGCGATCGTGTGCAACTCTCTGGTGCGCAGGGTAGCAGCGGACTGCGGTTGATGGGCAACGTTGACGGCGTCTTCTATTATGAGGATGCCCGCGTTCGTCCGATCGCATCGAGCGGCCAGAAGGTCTACGAAAGCGGCTTTGGCAACGACGTGTTGCGCGGTCGTTCGACTGCCAGCGCCACGGACGTGTTCTTCTTCGACACCGCCAACCCGGTCGCTGGCCTTGGCCGTGACACCGTCACGTTCACGCGTAACGATGTGCTCGTTACGACGACGAAACTGGCCGACCTCGACAATGACGGTAAGATCACGTTCGGTTCCGACAGCCGTCTGGATCTGACAGGTGCCGGCGGCAGCGTCGGGCTGACCGGTATCAACGCGTTGGAATATGATGGCGCCGTGACCAACAACGGTATCGAATATTACGTCTACAGCAATGTCGGCTCAGCGGTCGGTACGGGCGCAGTGCACTTCTGATGATCGTGATCAGGGCAGGGATTGAAGCCCCTGCCCTGATGTTTCGATCTATCTATTCTACCGGCGGCTTAGCTGCCGTAATAGCCCCGATACCAGTCTGCAAAACGCATCAGCCCCTCATCCAGCATCACTTTCGGCTGGTAACCCGTCAACGCACGCAGCTTTGACACGTCAGCATAGGTCGCCGTAACATCGCCTTGCTGCATCGGGCGCATGACCTTTTCCGCGGTACGGCCAAGCGCACGTTCCAGCGAATCGATCATCTCCATCAGGCCGACCGGATGGCTGTCCCCAATGTTGAGAACGCGATGCCCCCCCCCCTCAGGAGGATGATCGAGCGAGCCGACGATCCCTTCGACTATATCGTCAATATAGGTGAAGTCGCGGGCCATCTTGCCTTCGCCGTAAACCTCAATTGCCTCGCCTCGCATGATTTTCTGCGTGAACGAGAAATAGGCCATGTCGGGACGGCCCCAGGGGCCATAGACAGTGAAGAATCGCAAGCCCGTCTGCGGCAGAGCGTAGAGCGTTGCATAGGACTGGCTCATTAACTCGCACGACCGCTTGGTGGCGGCGTAGAGCGACACAGGGCTGGTAGCCGGCTCATCCTCAGTAAATCCCGCCCCGCCCATCGGCTTGTCGCCATAAACTGAGCTGGACGACGCATAGACGAGGTGCTCGAACCCCGGCGCGTGGCGGCAGGCTTCCATCACCGATAGATGCCCGGCCAGATTGGAATGCTGATAGGCAAACGGATTTTCAATGCTGTAGCGCACCCCCGCCTGCGCAGCGAGATGCACGACGCGGACCACACCTTCCGCCTTGATCAACGCAGCGACCGCGGTGTTGTCGGCGATGTCCATCTTTTCGAAGCGAAAATTTGCCACGTCGTCGAACGTCGCGAGGCGAGCCGCTTTCAATGCCGGATCGTAGTAATCGTTGACGATGTCGATGCCGATCACCCGCTCGCCGCGGGCGAGCAGATGATGGGCGGTCGCATGGCCGACGAACCCTGCCACACCGGTGACGAGGACGGGGTCTGATCTGCTCATCGTCCGATACCCGTGTAGTTAAAGCCTGCGGCTTCGATATCCTTGGGGTTATAGACATTGCGCAGGTCGATCATGATCGGCGCGCTGAGCAACGATTTGACGCGGGCGAGGTCGAGTGCGCGATAGGCGTTCCATTCGGTCAGGATCGCGACCGCATCGGCGCCTTCGATCGCCTCATAAGGGCCATCGCGATAGTCAACGTTCTGAAGCACCAGCTTGGCCTGCTCAACGCCTTCGGGATCGTGCGCCTGCACCTTAGCGCCGGCATCCTGCAACGCTTGGATGACCGCAATCGCCGGGCTGTCGCGCATGTCGTCCGTGTTGGGCTTGAAAGTAAGACCGAGCACCGCGACCGTCTTGCCGCGCACGTCGCCCCCCATAGCCGCAATGATCTTGCGACCCATCGCGCGCTTGCGGTTGTCGTTAACTGCGACCACCGCTTCTACGATCCGCTGCGGCGCGTCGTAATCCTGGCTGGTCTTGAGCAACGCCAGAGTGTCTTTCGGGAAGCACGAGCCGCCATAGCCAGGACCGGCGTGGAGGAATTTTTTGCCGATCCGGTTGTCGAGGCCGATGCCGCGCGCGACGTCCTGCACGTCTGCACCGACTTTTTCGCAAAGATCCGCGATTTCGTTGATGAAGGTGATCTTGGTCGCGAGGAAGGCGTTGCCGGCATATTTGATCAACTCGGCGGTGCGACGGCCGGTCACGAGGATCGGTGCGGCATTGATCGAGAGTGGCCGATAGACCTGGCGCATTACCTCAGTCGCGCGCTCGTCCTCTGAACCGATGACAATGCGGTCGGGCCGCTTGAAATCGTCGATCGCGGCGCCTTCGCGCAGGAACTCGGGATTGGAAACGACGCCGAATTCGGCACCCGGATTGGCGGCGCGGATGATGCGCTCGACTTCGTCACCGGTGCCAACAGGCACAGTCGATTTCGTGACGACTACGGTATAGCCGTCGATTGCCCGGCCAATCTCCTCGGCTGCGGCATAGACGTAGGTAAGGTCGGCATGGCCATCGCCACGCCGCGACGGCGTACCGACGCCGATAAAGATCGCGTCAGCGTTCTTGACGCCGTCGGTCAGGTCGGTGCCGAAGGTCAGCCGCCCTTCCCTGACGTTACGTGCAACCAAGTCGTCGAGGCCCGGCTCAAAGATTGGCATCTTGCCCTGATGCAACGCATCGATCTTGCGCTGGTCCTTGTCGATGCAAACGACTTCATGGCCAAAGTCGGCGAAACAGGCGCCCGATACTAGGCCGACATAGCCCGATCCGATCATGGTAATGCGCAAGATTGGTATCTCCTGAAAATAGCGACGTACCGTTTCGACGGTACCTAGATGAACCTGCCTCGCGATAATAGGACATTTGCCAATGCACGCACCAAGCGAGAACGGTGGTGTTAGAGATTTGGCTCCTGCCGCCTGAATGACGTTGATCGCATGGATGCTAGGAGAAAGGCAGGCTGCGAAGAGCGGTTGCGAACACAAGCCAGCCCATCAAGCTGGCGAGCGCTAATAGTGCTATTCGAGTCACGAACGGAAGTTGCGGCTGCGATATCTCGCCATCGTCGGCAATCGCTGATGCCCGCGCAGCGAGCGTAGTAACGGTATCGCTGGGCGATCGGGTAAAGGCGTCCTCGATTTGGGCCGAGGTTAGGCCTGGTTCAAAGATGCATCCATAAACCGTGTCGGCTCGCCGAACTATTCGCGCACTGGCCCGCCCGGCGCCGGCAAGTCCGACATGGAC
The DNA here is from genome assembly GCF_001421415.1 of Sphingomonas sp. Leaf208. Taxonomy (GTDB): domain Bacteria; phylum Pseudomonadota; class Alphaproteobacteria; order Sphingomonadales; family Sphingomonadaceae; genus Sphingomonas. The sequence goes on along the minus strand of NZ_LMKH01000038.1, from coordinate 16,226 downwards.
GATCGTGTCGATTGGTATTGGAACGGTGCTTGAGAAGGCGAATCCGTTAGGAGAAAGATCCTCCACTCTCACATCATGCGGTGCGTCCGAAATGCGTAAGGTGCTAGGTTGCAGGATCGGGGCGCGATCGTCTTCGCGTCGACAGGGAACGGCGTCCTGCGCCGATGCAGAATGCTGCATCGGTGGCTTAGGCAATCCACGCAACGGTACAGGCAAGGGCTATTATGAACAACACAGGTCCGGCAGCAGCCGAAACAAGGTGCATCCCCTGTCCCATTCGCGTTGGCTGCTCCGGCGGTAGAAGCCAAGCATCGAAGTCGATGCGGTCGCCAGGAAGGGCGTTACCATCCGGCGGCGGTGGATCCGGTAATCGGACCAGAGTTGAAGGGCGTGCCATAACGATTCCTATGCAGGAAGATCGTTAAATCACTGTGCCGCCTATTAGTTAAAATGACATACACCCTATCACAATAGGGCATTACAAAGCTTATTCCTAAAAGGCGTTGCGGTGCACGACAACGCGAACGGTAGAAATGAGGATAGCAAAATCGCGTAATACCGACCAGCCAATAATATATTCGAGGTCGGCCTGAAGCCGCCGAGTGAGGTCACTCCGTTCGTGTGTCGCGCCACGGAAGCCGCGCACTTGAGCAAGACCCGTAATACCCGGCTTGAGAGCGTGACGGTGCCAATAACGCTCGTCAACTTCCCAAAAGAGCTGTTGCCCTGCAAGCGACCCAAGGGCGTGGGGTCGTGGCCCGACGATGCTCATCGATCCAAATAGAACATTGAGAAGCTGAGGAAGTTCATCGATGCTGGTCGCCCGGATGACGCGACCAACCCGCGTGATCCGAACATCGTCTCGTGATGCGGAAACTGTGCCGGATGCATCTGACTGCTCAACGCGCATTGAGCGGAATTTGAACACCTCGAATAGCGCGTTGCCGCGACCGACACGCTGTTGGCGGAAGAAGATCGGGCCACGACTGTCGCATTTTATAACAAGCGCGGTCAGCACGAAAATCGGTAGAAGGACCAAGAGGGCCGGTATCGCGAACGCGAGATCAAAGCAGCGCTTGATAATGCGGTTACGCGTGCTCAGCGGCCCCGCTGCGACGATCAGCGTCGAATGACCGTCGAATGCACCGATCCCGATCGCTCCGACTTCGTCGAATTCATTAGAGATGATTTCGCCATGAATGCCTACCCCCTTGAGGAGCATCGCCCATTCACGCTTCTTTTCCGGGCGGCAGGCAACGATGACCCGATCGGCCCGACGAATGTGGCGGGCAAGACGATCCAGCATCATTGGATCTTGGATATTGGGGTGAAGATCCGCCTTCGTCATGTCGATAACGTGGTAATGCGGCGGAACAGTAATCGATACGTCGTCCATAAGGATGACGTCCGCAGTCAGTTGGTGACCTACCGTAAATTTGATCACGCACGCCAGCAGGAGGCGAAGCACGATGAGAAGGACGAAGCTGCCCATCATACCGATACTAGTCACACTGCGCGGTTCGAATCGCAAAAGATGGAAGTAATAAGATATAAACAGAAAGCTGGCGAAGGCGAAGGCAAGCGCCGAGGCTGAGCGAAGGATGCCAACTCGTGTCCGGTGCAAGGCCTCGATCGAATACGCGCCGTTGTTGGCAGCGGCGAGTATGTAGATCGGCAAGGTTACAACCACGACGTCCATCGCGGAATACCAGTAGAAGGTACCGTAACGCACGAGCAGGCCGAGCTCGAATGCACCGACCACCGCTAGCACATCGAGCACTAGCAGCGAGGCGTAAAGCAGAAAGCGAATATCTTCACGTCGTGCTGGCACTGCCTGACGCGGCAGGACAGTGAAATCCTGCATGACCCCCCCATTGGTTTTCAAAAAATCCCGCCCCTTGCCTTCCGCTTGCCTAACGTTCGCATGAGAAGCGACCTCACCCGCCATATGCGGTTGATGCGACCAGGACAAACTATCGTGGGTACGTATATTAAGTGTTGAGATACGGCCAACAGATTGACGATCAACCGGTTCCGAATGCCGATAGATGCCGAGTCACGGCTTTGCCGAAAATTGAGTTGAGCGATTTCAATAGCGTGTGGTTCAGCCTTTGGGTTGCGAACACCACGATGATCGCATGAGCTCGACAGAAATCGCTTGCCCGATCCCAGCATGACAGAAGCAGGTTTCGCTGTGTAAGCGACTGCGCCCACCAGGAATGGTCTGTCGTCTGACCGTCCTGAGGCCCACCTCCGGGGTTGGGCGCCCCGCAAGCACAAGGCGCGGGCCTGTTGGATGCGATCCAGTATATTGAGACGACGGGGTGTCGATGAGCGCAGTTGTCCAAGGACTTTCCGTCCTTCACGACCGTGCGGTACCGTTTCTACTGGAAGCGCGACGACGGCCTGCTTGATGTCATCGACACAGTGATCGCGGCATGGTGCGAATATCAGAAGGCCATATGCCGGGGGCTACTAAGCGTCATCGATAGCTAGTTGGCGAATGACCGCTAAGATAAGTGGGCCTCGCGAATACGACGCCTGTAAGAAGATGAGGGCACACAAACGCCGTCGTGAACGACGCGGTCGGCAATATGGTCCAAGGCGTGGTACATGAAGCCGATGTTCAGGATCGCGACCGGGTGTACGGCTTGATCGAACGATCCTGCGACGCGTACCGCGCCCGCTACGCTGAACGCCGATGTTGGCTATGCTGGTCAAAAGCTTAACGCATCGGTCGCGCGCCTTGATTATCTGACGATCGAGATCATCGCACGTTCCGGCCTGACGATTTGATCGTTCTACGACGGCTTTTCATTCCCTGCCGTGGCCCAACCGACGCCCACCGCTCGCTACACAAGATGAGCCTTACTCAGAGTTGAGATGCTCAATTGATATGGCAGGCGCGCAAACCCGACGCGCAGCCACACCGATTGTCAGATGACCATTGCGAGCATACTACCCCAGAGGATCAAACCAACCAGAAGTGATCCGACCAATGCGTAGGTGCCCTTGGCGGTCATAATATCATCCGAATGAAGACCGTTAACGTCAGTTCTGCTCATCGTGCATCCTCTCACTGCGCTGGGCCTGACCCTCTTACCAGTACTGGCAGCAGGCGAGTGTCCCATTACGGTACTATCCGATATGGTAGACGCCGTATAGCCCCGATACGACATAATCTGCATGAAAATAGGTGCTGCAGCGCAACAAAATCTCTACCGTGATCGATTACAATCGGCCCGCGGCTGTGATATTGGGAGTAAATTAACTGATACAATGACAAGACCGGTAAGGGGTATCATCTGACTATGCGGTCGGAAAATTTTGTTCTTGGGAGCGCATCGGCATGAATATTAAGACGTTGCGCTCGTGATTATTGCGGCTGAAATCTCAAATACCGCTACCGTCACGCCGCAATCGCCATTGTCGATCGCGTTAAGGGTGCTTCTGCCGGACGATGCGATTGCGTTCGGGGTTCCGTTGGCCACGCTGGGTCGCTGGCGAATTGGCGGTCCGGCGGATGTTGTCGTCACGCCACCCGATGTCGCTACGCTTCGCGGGGTGCTTGCCGCTATCGCGCAGGCGGGGGTTCCACATGTCATCGTGGGCGATGGTTCGAATTTGTTATATGATGATGCCGGTTTTCGTGGTGTTGTGGTACGCATCGGTCGTGCGTTCGGTAATTTCGTTATTGACGCCGACGGCATCGTTGAGGCGGGCGCGGGTTTGTGGGTGCCCTCCTTCGTGCGTAAGGTAATCGCAGGCGGCATGGCGGGTGCCACGCATGCAATAGGTATTCCCGGTACGCTGGGTGGCTTGGTCACGATGAACGGCGGCAGTCAGCGTCGGGGTATTGGCGAAAACGTCGTGTCCGCCGACGTCATTGCCCGCGACGGGACGCTGTTGCGGATCCTGCATGCCGATCTGGGCTACGCCTATCGAAGTTCCACGCTACAGGCGAGTGGCGGAACGGTAGTGTCAGCGCGCTTGCGTTTTCAACCTGGCGATCGCCATGCGCTGCGACGAGAGGCAATTGCAATCCTAGCAGCTCGGCGTGCCAAGTTTCCACGTGTGCGCGCCAATTGCGGCTCGGTGTTCGTAAGCGACCCGGCCCTCTACAACTTGATTGGCCCTCCTGGACTGGCGATAGAGCGTGCCGGCCTGAAGGGCGCGTCGGTAGGAGGCGCGCAGATGTCACCCGATCACGCCAATTTCATTGTCAATAACGGGGGAGCACGCTCTAGAGACGTGCTCGAATTGATCGCTCTTGCTCGCAGGCGGGTACAGGAATTAACCGGCATAGCAATGATCGCAGAAGTCCGTCACCTCGCGCCCGACGGAACAATGCGTCCCGCGCACGAAATTGCTGACATGCTCGCTATCGAAACAACACAGGGAACATCCTGATGAATACTAATATTGCTAGCCTGAACCTAGCTTCTGACGATGTCATTACCGACGATAGTGCATCGCTTTCCAGCATTCTGCGTGTCGAGCGCTCTCGTCTGGTCGGTGAAGTGCGTGTCAGCGGGGCCAAGAACAGTGTACTGCGCTTGCTGGCGGCATCGCTGCTGACGTCGGAGCGGATCGTGCTCCACAATTATCCCGCCAGTCTGCTTGATGCGATCGTGCACGTCGGAATGCTTGAGGCGTTGGGCAAGACGTGCGTGGTGAACGGTGACACGCTGACCATCGAGGAGGCAACCGTTCCGCCCAGCGATCTCGAATGGCAGGGCAGGTCGATTCGCAACACGTTGCTCATCTTGGGCGCACTGGTTGCTCGCACGGGTGCGGGCAGCGTACCTATGCCTGGCGGCTGCGACCTAGGCGACCGCAAGACTGATCTTCATGAAATGGTACTGACCCGGCTTGGAGCTCGAGTATGGTATGAGGGTGAACGTCTGTTCGCGGAAGCACCGAACGGGCTGACCGGCGCAGATATCGTGCTGCCGATGCGGTCGACCGGGGCGACCGAAAACGCCCTGATTGCTGCAAGCCTCGCTCGCGGCACGACACGGTTGTGGAACCCGCATATTCGTCCCGAGATTCTAGATCTTGCCCGGTTTCTCGAGCGGATGGGTGCGAAGATCACCGTCTATGGTCAAGAATCGATAGAAATCGTTGGGGCCGAACAGCTTGATGGCATCGTTCATCGCGTAATGCCCGACAATATGGAGGCAATGACTTGGCTGATCGGTTCGGTTATTACGGGCGGCGACATCGAGATCCACGACTTCCCGGCTAGTGATCTGGAAGTACCACTGATCTTCTTACGCGAGAGCGGTGCCAAGGTTTTCTGCGCTGGTGACACCGCGATCGTCCGTTCGGGGCGCGCTTACCCCGTCGAGATTTCTACCGGTCCCTACCCCGGCATCAATTCTGACATGCAGCCGCTGTTCGCGGCTATGGGGGCCTGCGCACGCGGTGAGTCTCGGATCGTCGATCTCCGCTTCATAAATCGCTATGCCTATTTAGAGGAGTTCGCGAAGATGGGCATCGCTAGCGATGTCCGCAGCGGAACAGCTCATATTCAGGGTACCAGCGCTATCCACGGTGCAGATGTGCGTGCGCTCGATCTGCGGGCCGGGTCCGCGCTGTCGTTGCTTGGGATGGTCGCGAACGGATCGACCCGTATTACTGACGCCTGGCAGATCGAACGCGGCTATGACCAGTTCCTGGCAAAGGCCAAGGCACTCGGAGCCAATATGCAATACGGCGGCTGATCGTCAACGGTTCCAAATACAGTTCTAACAACCCCGTTTCTTTAGCAAAGGCCTGCATTACGGTGTCGGACTATCTTATTCATTCCAATCCGTTGCGAGCCGCGCTGCGGGCGTGCCGGCGGCATTTCATCCAGGCGGGACTATTTTCGGGACTAATTAACGTCCTGTATTTGGTGCCGTCGATTTATATGCTTCAGGTTTACGATCGAGTGGTGCCGACCCGAGGTGATGCGACCTTACTGGTGCTGACGCTGATCCTAGCGGTATCGCTAATCGTTTTTGCGTTGCTGGATGCGGTGCGCATGCGGTTGCTATTACGCGCAAGCGTCCGGCTTGAGAAACAGGCCGCCCCCAATATTCTTCACCGGATCATGGGGGCCAGCGGTGCGACCCCAATTCAACGGGCGCAGGCCATGCGCGACTTTGATACCCTTCGCGGCGTGATGACTGGCCCCGCAATCGTAGCAATATTTGATGCCCCCTGGGCACCAATTTATATTATTATATCATACCTTTTGCACCCGCTGATTGGCTTGCTGGCGCTCGTAGCGTCGATCTTGCTGGTTGCGGTGGCGCTTGCCAGTGATTTCGCCACACGCAAGGCTGTCGCAGAAACGACGGTGCGGTCCAGTGCGGCGTATAGAAGCCAGGATTATTCGATTACCGCTTCCGAAACGGTCCGAGCGCTCGGAATGCGGGGTTCTCTTGTCACCCGCCACTTGCTCGAACGTGCCGACCTTGTCCGGAGACAGGGTGATCTTGCGTCGAGTTCGGGCTTGTTCCTTGCCACAACCAAATTCTTGCGAATGCTGTTCCAGTCGTTGGCCCTGGCGCTCGGCGCATATCTAGCGATTCATCAGAGTATTTCTGCAGGCTCGATCTTTGCCGCCTCGCTAATCCTTGGTCGTGCGCTGCAGCCGGTCGAACAGATTTTAGGGGCGATGAAAAGCGTTCTGTCGGCGCGCAACGCCTATCGCGGACTGGACGACTTTTGTCGTCTACCTGACATAACGGTGCCGCGTACCACCCTTCCCGCGCCAGTTGGTCTAATAGAGGTGGACGGCATCTCGGTGCGCGCGCCGGGAAGCGATCGCGAACTACTGTCTGATATCCGGTTCACTGTACAGCCTGGAGAAATCGTCGCGTTAGTCGGGCCTAGCGGTGCTGGCAAATCGACCCTGCTGCGCGTTCTAGCGGGGGCACTCGAACCGGATCGCGGCGAAGTCCGGATTGACGGCGCGCGCCTGTCGGATTGGAACGGCGACGAACTAGGTCGCAACGTTGGTTATATGCCGCAGACCCCAACCTTGTTTCCTGCCAACGTCCACTCCAACATCTCACGCTTCTCGATGTTCTCCGAAACGCCGACCGAGCACCTCGACCAGAAAGTCGTTCATGCGGCCATGCTCGCCGGCGCACACGAACTGATCCTACAATTTCCCCAAGGCTACGAGACGCAGCTCAGCGTGCGTGAAGGGGGTGGGCTTTCGGCGGGACAACGCCAGGTCGTGGCGCTAGCCCGCGCGTTGTTCGGGGCCCCCAAGATTTTGTTTCTCGATGAGCCCAATGCGCACCTCGACGCGAGCGGCGAAACACGTCTCATGGCGACACTGCGTACTCTTAAAGAGGCAGGTGCGACAGTAGTGGTGTCCACCCACCGCACCGGATTGCTCCAGGCCGTCGACAAGATCCTGTTGTTGCGCGATGGCAAGGTGCAGATGTTCGGTCCGAAGGATGAGCTGACGCGACCCCGTCCCGCCGGCGTTGAGGACGCTAATGCGCCATCAGGCCGCCAAACCGAAGGTGTGCCTGAAATAAGTAATGAAAGCGATGCGCCCAAGTCCGAAGGAGTGCAGCAGTGAGTTCGGGTACCATTATTCCGCATGTTCAGGGCGGTGTCGCCCCGATAGGACAGACGATCCGTGAGCGAATGGCTCTCGAGGACTCGCCGCGAGATGCGCTATGGATTGGTTGGATCGTTGCAATTGTTTTTTTCGTTATACTAGGCGGATGGGCTGCCTTCGCGCGGCTCGACGCAGCGGCACAAGGCGAAGGCCAAGTATCGGTATCGGGCAATCGTCAGACCGTTCAACACCGGGACGGCGGGATTGTCCAGGCGCTTGACGTGCGCGAGGGACAGCACGTCAAGGACGGCCAAGTCTTGATCCGCTTGCAGGGGGCTGAGGTCGCTGCGACTGAGCGTGCGTTGGCAGGTAGCGTGATCGACCTTCAGGCGCAGCGGGCCCGATTAGAAGCCGACATCCGTGGGGGCGCCATTCAATGGCCTGCGACGTTCGCGCAGGCCACGGGAGACGATGTGCAACTGGTCGACCGAGCCAAGCGCATTCAGTTAGCGCAGGTCAACGCGCGCGGTAATTCGCTTGCATCGAACCGTGCGGTATTGCGGCAGCAAGAGGCCGAGGTTGCTAGCCAGTCGGTCGGTTACACCGCGCAATCGCGGGCTAGTATCGCCCAACGCGAGTCGCTTCAGCAACAGCTCGAAAGCACCCGTAAGTTGGCCGACGAAGGCTATGTATCACGTAACTCGGTGCGGGCAATTGAACGATCGATTCAACAGTTGCAGGGTGCCGACGCCGATTATGCGTCACGTGCAGCTGCGGCGCGCCAGCAGATCGGTCAGACACGCGAACAGGTGATCGCCACGTCGCGTAAATATGTCGAGGACAGCGCTGCCCTGCTGCGTGACACGCAGTTTCAGCTGAACGAAGCGATGCCCAAGTTGATCGCGGCTAAGGAACAACTGGAGCGAACGGTCATCCGCGCCCCCGTTTCCGGTAGAGTTGTTGGCCTGCGGATTTTCTCGCGCGGAGGGGTAGTTCAGGCTGGGCAACCGATCATGGACATTGTTCCAGATGCCGCACCGCTCATCATCAAGGCCAATTTTCAGCCAAGCGATATCGACGGCGTTACCGAGGGTGTCGAAGCGGAAGTCCGTTTCCTGTCGTTGCATGAGCGTGATCTTCCTATCTTGCTAGGGCGCGTGCAGAACGTCTCTGCTGACAGTCTTCATGACGAGCAGAGCGGCCGAAACTTTTTCACTGCCGAGATTGTCGTTCCAAAGGACCAGCTCGCTCAGTTGGAGGCGGTACGTGGTAACGATACCGGCATTCGGGCAGGTGTACCGGTGGCGGTCTTGATCAAGCTGCGCAAACGTACTGCGCTGCAATATATGCTTGATCCGTTGACCGAAACCTTCTCTCGGTCGCTGCACGAGCGCTAAGAGTGAGCGCGAGTGTGTCTGGGCTGGTGCCAAAGCGTAAGGGAAGCAAGATGGATATGGCGGGTTCACATGTGACAGACGAACAGTTTGACCGGGAAACCGGCGCCAAGCTGATAGATCTGAAGCGGATTTTCGCTACGATCCGCCGTCGCCAATGGTGGATCGTCGGGGCGATGCTGGTTGTTCTAGCGCTCACCGCTATCGCATATGTCGCAGCACCACGGCGATTTACGGCAAGCGCCGTATTGGCGCTTGACCGGCGTGTCGATGAGCTCATGGCTGGGCAGGATACGCAAGCTTCACTGCCCACGGATTCGCCTACCGTCGATACGGCAGTACAGGTTCTTACATCGACACGTCTTGCCGAAGAAGTCGTTGATCGACTTGGAGTGTCAACAGTCGCGCGTCCTACGGGCGGTCAGCCGGTGACTACCGTTGGTGCACGGAGTGCTGCCATTAGCAAGGTGCGTGGTGGCTTGCAGGTCAAACGTACCGGTCTGTCCTATGCGATAACGGTTGGTTTCGATTCCACCGATCCGCAGCTTGCGGCGAGCATTCCGAACGCGGTAGTCGACCAGTATATTCTCGACCAGCGCGGGGATAAGGAAGGCGCGCGCGGGAGAGAAGGCAAATTGCTTGCCGATCGCATCTCTCAGTTGCGCGGCCAGGTGATACAGGCGGAATCGGCGGTCGCGCGATACCGTGCAGCGACCAATCTGATCGACGTGCAAAAGGACAGCACCGCCGTCCAGCAGGAGATTTCGGTACTTAATACCCAGCTTGCCGGCGCACAGGCCGATCAAGCGGCTGCCCAGGCACGTTTATCCGCGCTGAGGTCTTCCTCGACACAAAGTGAGGCCAGCAACCTGCTTCGTGAATTGCGGAGCCAGCAGGCTCAGTTGAGTGCGCAGCGCGCTGATCTGGCTGGTCGCTATGGTTCGCTTCACCCCGACCTCGCCAAAATCGAGCGGCAGCTTGCAGATATCGACCGCAGCATAGCTGCGGAAACCAGCAGGGTGCGCTCGGGTGCACAAAGTGACGTCCAAGTCGCGAGCGGCAGGTCTTCTGCCATTCGTTCGTCGTTGAGCCGTGCGGAGGGTGGTTTGGCCGCCGGCAATGCGGCATCTGTTCAGCTTGCAGAGCTTCAGCGCAACGCGGACTCGGTGCGCGGTCTCTATCAGACGCTGCTAGATCGTTACCGTCAATCGGTTGCCGGTCAAGGCACCGATCAGAGCAATGCCTATGTCATCTCACGCGCAACGGTGCCCAATTCAGCAACCTCGCCCATGCTAACGCTATTCGCTGGCGGTGGCCTATTAGCGGCCATACTCGCCGCAGCTCTGTTAGTGCTCGTATTAGAGTTTTTTGAAAACGGCTTGAAGTCGCGACAGGATGTCGAGACGGAGCTAGGTGTTCCAGTGATGGGCAGCGTACCTGACCTCAAGACCGTTCCTGGTGTATCAATGCCCCGGAACGATCCAATGGGTCCGGCAAATTACCTCGTTGAGCACGGCGGATCCGTTTTTGGAGAGGCATTCCGGTCGATCCGCGGTGCCTTGCGCATTGGTCACGCTGACCAGATCATCCGCTCTCTGGCGGTTACATCCGCTTTGCCGGGAGAGGGAAAGACTACAACAGCGATCTGCCTCGCCAGATCTGCTGCGTTGGCAGGGCAACGCGTCGTGCTGGTGGATTGCGACGTACGTCGTCGTGCATCGAGCCGTACAATGGTTGGCCAAGTCAACAGCGGTCTGACAGAGGTTCTGAAGGGCGAGATAGCTTTAGATGCAGCTCTGATACGCGACACAGTCTCCGGTGCCTATATTCTGGCCCAAGGCACGTCCAAGACGTCTGATTATGATCTACTGGTCGCACCGGTAATGCAAAAGCTCGTTACCGACCTTTGTAATCAGTTCGATCTGGTTGTGCTCGACACCGCACCAGTCCTGCCCCTCGCCGAAGCGCGTGTGGTCGCAGCTATGGCTGATGGCGTACTGTTCGTTACCCGCTGGCGGCATACCCCGGCCAATGCATCGCGACTGGCGCTAGATATGCTGGGGCGTGCCGGTGCCCATGTTCAGGGCGCAGCGCTGACCCTAGTTAACATGAAAGAGCAGGCGCGTTCCGGTTACGGTGACGAAATGATGTATTACAACAAATTTAAACAGTATTACGCTTAAGGAAATAGGCCGACATAGCCATACGTGTCGGCCATTCCGGCATTGCTTCGAATTGATAGCAGAGATTACAATCTGTTAGGGCTGAAGAGCGACTCGAGCGATAAAATACATCACTTATTAAAGTCTACATAGCAAACGAAAGGCCGATGGTAGCTTGAACTTGGCCGACGTTGCGCGGAATCTCGCTGGCAATGATATTGCTGCGACGACTGTAGAAATAGCCTAACCCTGCGTTGGCCCGCAACCGACGATTGATGTAGAGCTGACTTTTCCCTTCTGCGCCTAGGGCAGAGCCTTTGCCACCCGACGCGATGAAGTCGGTCTGTCTGTATAAAATCTCGCCTGAAAGGATCAGATTGCGCAACAACTCATGATCTACGCCAAGCGTAGCCTCGGTATTTAGCACACCTGGCGACACCGCTAGCGACACGTTCTGGAAGTAGCGGCGTCCTGACAGGTGAACCGTGGTTAATTCTGTAGCGAGATAATCCAAGTCGACGTCGAAGCTCGGCGCCCCCCTACTTGCGATGGTCGCTTGCTTAAAATCGGCGTGAATATAACCGATTCCGATGCGGCCCCGTAGCAGCGGCGTGATGTCGCTCGACAGGCCGATTAAAATTTCGGTCGTATTAGAATCCCGATCAATCGGGGGTGCCGGGAAACGGTAGCGGCGAGCATCCGCGATGCCTTGAATGAAAACAACCGGCCCTGTATCCAAAGCGTAGCCTAGTTGTAGCGAACCGCGGTACAAATCGTAGGAGCGAAATTGCTGTGCGATAGGGGTGCCGTCGATGCGCTCAGCATCGTTATAGTCATAGCGAGCGGCGTAACCTTGCGCTGATGCACGCAATCGTCCCAATTCACGGCTTATACCAAGAGCGCCTGACGTCAAGTCATAGCGAATCGGTTGGCGAGTCGATAGAACCTCGGTTAGCGCAGTCCGTTGCAAAAATATTCGTTCGCGGCCTATTTCGGCTGTCACCTTAGTATCGATGCCAATGTCGTAACGCCCCAGCGCGCGAGCGCGATAAGTAACACCGCTTTCGGACGTATAGGTTGCATAGGCACGCTCGTTGATAAACCCGCTGAGGAGGACTTGATGGCGCGACCAGTTGGACCGCATCACTGCTGCAAGCCTCGCATTTGCTGCGATATCGCTGACTTGGTTCTGCCGGCCATTGAAGACGTTGCCGTCATACGTCAGGGCCAAGCTTCCCACCGGGAACAAAGTGAAGCCTCCAACCGGTATGCCGGCGGCATCGAAATCAGGTCGTGCGCGAGTTGCTACTGTGGAACCACGACGACCGGAACTGACACCGACGACAGGACCGTCGCCTCCGTTGGTCAATGTATCACCGCGGGGCAGGCGTAGCGATGGAATGCCGATCAGCGTGTCGGAACTGCGGTCGGTCGCTACGGGCGTGCCGGGATCTGGAAGTGTCAGTGCGCCCGGGCTTGAATCGGCGGTCTGGCCCAAGGCGACGGTCGGTAGCCCGATCAGGGCGACTGCCGCCGAGATTGCGATCGGCTTACACATCGTAATTCTTTCCCCCTGATGTGGCGGCCGATTAAAAATAGCGCTCGCCGATTCGAAGCACATCACCTGGAAGAATTCGGACATCCTTGGCCAGATCAATCTCATATTCCTGGTCGGTGCCAGCTCGGCGCAGGAATGCGCGCTTCTTGTTCGCGCGATAGCTAAACCCGCCCGCAGTTGCGATCGCACCGAGCACCGTGGTCGCTTCGGTCGACGGGAAGCGACCGGGGCGCTGAACCTCCCCAAGAATGAAATAAGGTCGGAAATCGTATACCTCAACCGCGATTTTCGGCGATTTAAGATAACCCGCCGTATAACGTTGGATGAGCGCACTCTCAAGTTCCCGAGCGCTCAATCCGACCGCGCGAACATCGCCGATCAACGGCATGGTCACCGCGCCACTGCCGCCAATTTGATATTCGCCGCTAAGCGCGGGCTCACCGTAAACGTTCACACGCAATTTATCGCCCAGTCCCAGACGATAGACATCGGCAGGCTTCGCCGCCAAGTCACTTGGCAGCGCTGGCGGTCGGGATGCCGAACAGCTTGAGAGGATCAGCACGAAACTGCCCGTCAGAATCGCTGCCGGTCCAAATTTACCCGTCATTGCCGTCTCCTACCCTGTCATGTGCCTATATCGAGAGTATCACGCCCGCGCCAGCACGGGCTTCCTGCTCTCAACACTCGTTGGCAAGTGCGGTTGGCGATGGTAAACGTGTCAGAATAGACAGGGAATAGGATCGGGGCATCAATGAAACGGGCATGGTTCGGGGCGCTTGCCGCCTCTGCGTGCATGATGGCGACCGCCGCACAGGCGGATAGCTTGGCACAGGCGATTGCGGATGCGTATCGCAACAACCCTCGGCTTGAAGCGCAGCGCGCCGAACTTCGGTCAATTGACGAGCAACTTATCCAAGCGGCATCGCCGTATCGTCTGAACGCAACGCTTGTCGGCAATTTTGCTTACGACGAACAGCGTCAGCGCAGCCTGTTTGCCCAAGGGTTCGGTACCAACACCCGTAAGACTATGGGTTTTGCCGTCAGTGCTCAACAGATCCTACTTAACGGTGGGCGCACTGCAGCGCAGGTTTCGGCGGCCGAAGCGGACATCCTTTCCGGTCGCGAGCGGTTGCGCGAGGTTGAAAACTTTATCCTGCTGGAAGTGGTAGACTCGTACGTCTCGGTGCGACGCGACGCTGCCATCGTTGGCATCCAGGAGCGGTCGGTCCAATCCTACGAACGTCAGGCTGCCCAAGCGCGGGCGCGTGAACGGGGCGGTGATCTGACGCGTACCGACATCGCGCAAGCGGAAGCACAGTTGCTGATCATCCGATCTTCGCTGGCGCAAGCGCGCGCCAGTCTCGAGCAGAGCCGCGCGCGGTTCACCACGGTCGTCGGACGGACGCCAGGTGTATTAGACGTGGAAGCTCCGCTCCCTGGTCTCCCCCCGACAATCGACGCAGCCTATCGAACAGCTAATGCCGAAAGCCCGTCCCTTTGGCAGACTATTCTCAACGAACGCGCCGGACGGCAGCGCGTCGCTGCGGCGCGGGCGGAACGTGCGCCAACGATCTCGTTGCAGGGTAGCTACGGCTATATTAGCCCAGTAACTTACCAAACCGGTGATCTAGGGCGTGCCGTGTCAGGTGCGGTAAACTTCAGCATGCCGCTCCTATCGTCGGGCGTGATCGGATCGCGGGTACGGGCGGCGACAGCACAGGCACAGCAACTCGGCTTCCAGATTGAGGATACCCGCCGGCAGGTCAATCAGGCCGTGCTAACGAGCTGGAATCAAACGATTACTGCGCAGGAGCAGCTGGATGCCGGGCGCGCAGCATCCATTGCGGCACAAAGTGCGTTAGAAGGCGTGCGTCGCGGGTTTGCAGAGGGATTCCGATCAAATTTTGAGGTGCTAGATTCCGAACAGCGGCTTCTCAATGCCCAGCTCATCGTCGCTAATGCCGAGTACAACCACTACGCTGGTCAGGCAAACTTACTCGCCTATCTTGGCAGACTGCAGGCAGCTGCGCTCACCAACGTACCCGCAGCCTATGATCCCGCAAACAATCTGGAGCGCCAGCGACGTAGTCAGATCGGGCCGTTTCAACTAATCCTGCAACCACTCGACAAGCTCCAGAAACCAAACGGCGACACTCGTGCAGCGCCGGTGCTTTCCGCCCCCCCCGGCACACCGCAGTTTGCGCCTGCAACAGCCGCGCCTCCGCAAGGGGCGCTGGCGACGTCCTATCCCGTCGATCCCAGCGGGCGGGCGCCGATCCCCGATACGGAGCCACCCAGCATTCGCCGGTGAAGGTAATGGAGAAGCCGCGGTTTGGGTGAAGAACGCTGCCGTCGCTCTGTCCGCCATAGTTGCGGGCGGCGGGGGCCGTCAAAGTGCGCTGGTATCATTGTGTTACTGTAATCACTCTTATAGGCATGTCGAATGGCGAACAATTTCACGACTTCTGGTGGAATTGAATGTGTTAGCTTCCATTGTGGGACGTCGTTCAAGATGATGCTCCCCCATAGGCCTGACACGGGCTCGCAGGTTTGCGCGATGAACTCGCGGGGTGAACGATAGCGAGCAACACGATGCGGATGCACCTCGCGAACCAGCCGGGCAGTTGGTTGGTAAAACTCTGCGCATCTGGCCTGGGGTTCACGCGGACATAATCTCGAGTGAGGGTGCGATCGAACGCCTCCGCCATGCCGTTCGATTGAGGACTGCCAACCGGTATCGTACGCGGGATCAGTCCAATGCCCCGGGCGAAGGCGTGAGTGTTGCGAGCGGTGTAGCAGCTGCCGTTATCGGTAAGCCACTCAATTGGTCCGGACACGCGGTACACCTGTCCGTAGCGATGCTTGACCATGGCGACCATCAGGTCCTGGCCGTCCTCGGCAGTAATGCCGCCCGTTGTTGCGACGTGGCCCATCGCCCCGCGGTCGCAAAAGACGGGCGCGAAGGCGACACGCTCCTTCTCATCATTGTTGCAGGTGATCTCCAACCCGACGGAGCACTGGCGGGTGTTGCGCAGGTCGTCGGCGACCCGGCCATCGTGACGCCGTTCCTCGCGGCTTTCGCCTTTCCGCTGTAGCAGCCGCCTATGCACTTTCATGGTATGCATTCGGTGAGCGTGCTAGTTTGGCGCGACTGATGCTACGCGGCTTGCGCGATGGCTTCGGGGCGCTGCTGCCAAGCTTTCCATTCCCACGGCAATAGCTCGTGAAGTCGGTTCTGCGGATGGTCGGAGATCTGCGCGATGACCTCGCGCAGCCAAGCATGTGGGTCGACATCGTTGAGGCGGCAGGTCTGGATCAGCGTGTACATGGCGGCCGCACGGTCACCGCCGCGGTCAGAGCCGCAGAAGGTCCAGTTCCGGCGCCCGACCGCGACGGTTCTCACCCGGCGTTCCGCGGCCCCTTCGGCTTCGCTCAGGACAGGATTGTTGGTCATGCAGATCCTGCCGTCAGACACGAAGCGGGCAAAGCTGTCCCAGCGTGACAGCATGTAGTTGATGGCCTTGGCCAGATCGCCCTTGCGC
>NZ_LMKH01000037.1 GCF_001421415.1 Sphingomonas sp. Leaf208 | reverse complement strand
GACGATGCCGTTGAACAACGCTGTCACGCTCTGGCTTCGGCCGGTCTCGTGCTCTTGCTGCGCGCCCTCCCAGAACATTACGAGCGGCCAGCGTTCCGGAYAGTGCGGTCAGAGGCGGCGCAGCGCCAGTCGAACGGGCACGGTATCGACCCGACCAGYRCTCGTYTGATCGAGCGTCGAGCGAAGAATCTGGACCGCCAGATCGATCGTGATTCGCGTTTGCCGGTGCACCCGGCTAAGGAACGCAAAGAGAACAAACTTGCAAGGATTCGTTATGGTTGGACGGTGCCGGCTCTGTACGAACAACGATGAGATTGTGGTAATCGAGCACGTCGCTGCATACATGTGGAGAGCCGTATGGAGCGGGTTGAGGACCGGACGCCGTGGGCTGACGCCGGTGCGACATGGAAAACGGCGTTTCGTGAAATGGCCGTCGCGGCTCAACAGGCGTTGAAAGGCTAGTCACCTCCTTACAAGGTAGACTGAATCAATATTTTGTTAACAGATTTGTTGTCTGCCCGGCCCGGTGATGGACCGGCGCCCGAGCCCGGCCGCTCGGTCATATTTCCTCGTTCTCCGGTTGTAGGTTGCGCTGTACCTCGGAGAGCGAGGAACTTTTTATTGCGCGACCTGACAGCGGAAGCCAGCTAGGTGGGGAACAGCCGTGTTCGTTCTCAGACCGAGCGCTTTTGCCCACTTCGAACTAAGCATCATTGCTTTGTCCTTCGAGGCTTCCGGTAGAAACTGGCTCGGCTCCGTGACATATCCCGGATGCTGAGCCGTCATGAATAAGCGGAAGTCGCCTACGCACTGCACGTGCTCGCTTTGAAGTGGAGATGTACGCCGCACTACAGAGCGGTTCAGGAGTCGTCTGGCTCTTGAAGCGTATTGCAATCCACGCCCGATGACCGGGTGGAGGTTATGAAGATGAAGATCTCGATTTTGGCCGCTCTCGGAATGACCGTGGCAAGCATTGCTCTACCCGTCAGCGCTGACGCTCAACGACATAATGACCGTCAGCCTAGAGCCGTATCTCACGGATCACGTCACGATGGCGGCCGGTACAAAGCCCACAAGGTCGTTCAGCAGGGGCATCGCCCTCGCAGCGCGTACCCTTGGCATTGCAACGACTATAAACTTCGCAATCACATCCGTTGTCACGACTGACGATTATCAACTGTAGGCGCGTACCCCAGTCAGGAGCCGCCTGATTTTGGATTGTTCGCGCCCATTCGATAGCTCGATACCGTACTCCATTGGCGCGACCACCATCTTGCCATCGTTCATGTAGGTCAGCCCAAGGGTCAGCTTCGTATTCTTCGGCCCCGGCATGACCCACGAAACGCGATACGTTGCCAGAACGTGAAGCCTGTTCGTCGCCCCCGCCGCTTCACGAGTGCCAATGCGGCCGCGCGGCTAAAAGTCACGCCGGCTCTGTTGCCGCCGTCATCAATGATTCTTTCCAATGCTGGGCCGAATTGATCCGGCGTGCGTCTTTCGTTTGCCGGGTGCGTACGGCCCCGGCCGGCCCGCCTCGCGTTCACACGGCGCTTGAGGCGGGCCGTTACCACTTGCGGATGTAAGCGAAGAACGGCATTCATCCGTTGCCGGGTTTACTCCCAACGTTTCCCGGCCGGCCCGCCCTCTCCACCCGTCTGGGCGGGCCGTTACGGTTTGGCCATGATGGTACCAGCGAGCTGGCGTGAATCGGGTTCTTTCAACATCGCCGGTCGGTTTGCTTTTTCCGTAAAGTTCGCGCGACCAAGCCTAACCTTTGACTCTGGCTCCGGACGATATGTTCCAGACGCCGGATGACCAACGCCCCCCCCTATCACTACCACGGCACTCCCTCTCTCAAAGGTAGTGAGGCCTAGTGGATCGACACCCCGCCCAGATCGTCGTCACCGGCCGCATAACGATCCTCGTCGGGCTCCAGGTCGGCGTCGCCATCCAGCTTGTCCATCCGGTCGATTTTGCGGGCAGTGAGACGGGACGGCAGCGCGCGGGGCAGGCTTGGACAGCCCCAAGCAGTAGGTCTAGGGGCATCCTGGCGGGGTCCGGGGGCTCGGGTTGCCCTTATGCCTCCTCCCCGTTCTGGCGGCGCTCTATGGCGGTCCGCACGGCCTAGACGCGATCCGGGTTGCCGATTGGCGGGCGCATACCCTCGCCCCGACGTGTTCGGGAAGCCGATGACGCAACAGGAGGCGGTTGGGCCGGAACTGGTATCGGCCCTCTACTCGAGCCGCGACAAGGTGGACCCGAGGATAAAGCCGCTAATCGACATCGGCGCGCCAGTGACGAAGCCGCAGCGCTCGCACAAGGTCGGCGGCGAGTCGGTCGAGTGGACGCCTGCGCAGCACGAACGCTTGCAGGAGCTTACTGGTGGGCAGGCCAAGCCGAAGCTAGACGCGCTGGTAGCAAGAACGGACTGGCGCAAGATGGACGAGGACGAGAAGCACGACCGGGTTTGCAAGGTGACGAAGGACGCAACAAAAAAGGTTCTAGGGGGTGGCGTCGGGCCGGCACGAGTGGGCCGGGTTCCAGACGGTGGAGTAAAACTGGCCGGGAGCGAATCATTAAGCCCCGGGTTCCACATTGAAGCTTGCCGTTCAGTATTGTCAGTTACGCGGCGGGGGTTCCGGTGAGGGAACGTCTTTAGGCACGAAGCAAAAAAAATCCGGTAATGCAACGACTTAACAGTCGGAAAATGGCTCCCTGAGTAGGATTCGAACCTACGGCCACTCGATTAACAGTCGAGAGCTCTACCGCTGAGCTATCAGGGAACGTTGCCGGAGGCGGCTCTATAAACGGCCGGTCGGACGATGCAAGCGGGTTTCGCCGCAAAAATGCAAAGTCGGCGATAAACCGCGTTCAGGCGACGAACTGTTCCATGGTGATGCGGTCGTCGAGCGCGTGCTCCGGATCGAACAGCAGCGTGAGTTCGCGGGCGCGGTCCATGCAGATGTCGACCTGCGCGACGTCGCGAATCTCGCGCTGGTCGGCAACCGCGGAGACGGGGCGCTTGCCGGGGTCGAGTACGCGGATGCGGATGCGGGCCTTGTCGGGCAGAATCGCGCCACGCCAGCGCCGGGGGCGGAACGGGCTGATCGGGGTCAGCGCGACCATGCCCGAGCCGAGCGGCAGGATCGGGCCGTGCGCGGAGAGGTTGTACGCGGTCGAGCCAGCCGGCGTCGCGACGAGGATGCCGTCGCAGGCGAGTTCGGCGAGGACGACGCGATCGTTCACCGTCACTTCGAGATTGGCGGTCTGGCGGGTCTCGCGCAGGAACGAGACTTCGTTGATCGCGGGCAGCGTGTGCGTCCGGCCATCGACGCCGATCGCGGTCATGCTGAGGGGGATGACCTTGAACGGTTTCGCGCGCTCCAGCCGGTCGGTGAGGCCGTGGTGGCGCCATTCGTTCATCAGGAAGCCGACGGTGCCGAGGTTCATGCCGAACACGGGCACGGGCGGCTTGCGGCGCTCCAGCATCGTGTGCAGCGTCTGCAGCATGAACCCGTCGCCGCCGAGCGCGATGATGACGTCCGCCTCCTCGACAGGCACCCACTCGCCCATGTCGGCGAGTTCCGCTTCGGCGGCACGAGCAGGCGGGGTATTGGACGCGACCAGCGCCCGCCGCTCGTACAGGCTCATCCGCCGGTGACGCTCATGTGGCGTGCGACCGCAGGGCCTTCGCCCTGGCCGATGCGGAAGTCGTGCGCCTTGGGCTTGGCGAACAAGCCTGCGTCGATCGCTTCGTCGAGGCCGGCGGTCCCGCCTTCGCGCAGGGCCGCCTTCAGGTCGACCTGATCGTCATGGCCCAGGCACATGTACAGTTTGCCCTCGGTGGTCAGTCGCACCCGATTGCAACCTTCGCAGAAATTGGCGGTCAGCGGCGAGATGAGCCCAAGACGCGTGCCCGTGCCATCGACGTTCCAGTAGCGCGCGGGGCCGCCGGTCTTGTGCGCGTCGCGGGCGAGCGTGAACTGATGGCCGAGATCCTCGAACACCTTGGTCAGCGGCAGGAAGCGATCGGTACGATCCTCGTCGATCGCGCCGAGCGGCATCGTCTCGATCAGCGACAGGTCGAAGCCCTCATCGCGGCACCAGGCGAGCATCGGTGCGATCTCGTCCTCGTTGAAGCCCTTCAGCGCGACCATGTTGATCTTGATCGCAAGCCCCGCGTCGCGTGCGGCGTAAATCCCGCCGATCACCTGCGATACGTCGCCGTGGCGGGTGATGTAGCGAAAGCGCTCGGGATCGCGGCTGTCCATGCTCACGTTGACGCGGCGGATGCCGGCATCGACCATCGCCTCGGCATGCTGCGCTAGGCGCGTGCCGTTGGTGGTCATCGTCAGCTCTTCCAGGCCGGACCCTATGTTGTGACCCAGGCGCTGGACCAGTTCGGCAACGTCCCGGCGCACGAGCGGCTCGCCACCCGACAAGCGAATCTTTGTCACGCCGCGCGCGATGAAACGCTCTGCAATGATCGCGATCTCTTCGAGGCTCAGCAGCTTGCTGCGCGGCAGGAACGTCATCTTTTCGGACATGCAGTACCGGCAGCGCAGGTCGCAGCGATCGGTCACCGAAATCCGCAGATACTTGATCGTGCGACCATGCGTATCGCGCAGCGGCTTTTGCTCGAGGGTGGGCGCGATCGTCATCTTCTCCGAGCTAAGACCTGACTGTCCCACTAACAAGGCCGGATCGGCTGGTATTGGATTGGCGCGCGGCGATACGGCGGCTAGGCTCGCACCAATCGAGCGAGGTGCGACGGATATGGAAGACATGCAGATCGCAACGACGCTGTTCGCGGTATCGTTCCGTCAACGTGATGAGATCGCGGAGATTTTAGCGAGCGCAGGGGCCGGTGCGGCGTGGCAGGCGGCGGTCGTGGGCGATGCCGAAGGGTTGGAAAGCCGGTTCCTGGGGAGTGGTGCCGCGGTCGCGTTGATCGATGCGCGCGGTGCGCTCGACGACGGACTTTCGGCGACGCGCAGACTGGGCGGGTTGGTCGCTACCAACGGTGCGGCGTTGCTGGTGCTGGTATCGCGCGGCGATGTCGAGGCGATCGGCGAGTTCTTTGATGCGGGCGCGACGCAATTCCTTGCCAGTCCGGCGAGCGAAGGCGAACTCGTCCAGGCGCTGCGGTTCGCAGGGCGCCATGCCGCCCGCGCATCCGGCGGCGCGATCGATCGACGCGGCATACCCGGCGCATCGCACTATGACAGGGAGACCGGCGAAGCGCGGCGCTGGATCGTCAGCCGTATCGCCGAGGAGCGGCCGGTGGCGGTGGTGCTGGTCGCGCTGTCGCGCCTCGACATCGTCAATGCGGCGCATGGCCGCCCCGCGGTGGATGGCCTGATCGAAGCGGCCGTGTTGCGCGCGGAGACGGTCGCGCGCCAGGCGATCGGCGTGGATGCGATGGTCGCGCGGCTTGGCGGGTCGGAGTTCGTGCTGGTGATCGAGGCGGCCGGGGCCGCGGTGACGGCGGCGATCACCGCGCTGGACGCGGCGCTCGCGCGGCCGTTCGCGGTGGCCGATACGCGCGCCGTGCTCGGCTGTCGCTTCGGCGTGGCGCAGCGCCAGCCGGGCGACGATGCGGCGGCGTTGCTGCGCCGGGCGAGCGAGGCGCTGGCGGAGGCGAAGGCGAGCGACGGATCGGTGCTCCACGTCGCGCTGCCCGACGGAGTCGCGCCGATCGACGCGCTGGCGATCGACCTGCACCATGCGATCGAGCGCGACGAGATCGACTTGCGTTGGCAGCCGCAAGTCGAGATCGCGAGCGGCAAGATCACGGGGGTCGAGGCCTTGGCACGCTGGAACCACCGGGCGCTCGGGCCGCTCGGGGCGGATACGTTGTTCGACGCCGCCGACCGGGCCGATCTGGGCATCGCGCTGTCGGACCATATCCAGCGGCTGGTGCTGGCCCGTGCGATCGCCTGGCCCGAGGTTCTGGGGACGTTGCGCGTGTCGCTGAACCTGACGGCGGCGGATATCACGCGGCCGGGTTTTGCCGCGCTGTTCCTCGCGCGGATCGACGAGAGCGGGTTCCCGCGCGGGCGGCTGACGGTCGAGATTACCGAGACCGGGCTGATCGAAGACCTCGCGGCGGCGTCGGCGTTGCTGGCGGAACTGCGCGGGGCAGGGTGCCGGGTGGCGATCGACGATTTCGGGACGGGGTATTCAAGTCTCGCCTATCTGAAGTCGCTGCCGCTCGACTACGTCAAGATCGACAAGTCGCTGGTGCGGGACATCGATGGCAGCGCGCGCGACCGTGTGGTGGTGGCGGGCGCGATCACGATGGCGCGTTCGCTGGGGCTGGCAGTGATTGCCGAGGGGGTCGAGCGACCGTCGCAGCTCGAACTGCTCGCCGCGGGGGGATGCAGCCTGTACCAGGGCTTCCTGCTATCCGAACCGGTCGGCGAGGCGGCTTTGCTCGAACTGATGGGGAGAGAATGATGCGTACCGTGATGATACCCCTCGCGATCGTCGCGATCGCAGCACCCGCGATCGCGCAGACGCCCGCCGAAATCGCGATCCGCAAGGGCATGGAAGCAAGCGCGGCGGGCTGGAACGCGGGCGATCTCGCGCGCTTCATGGACATTTATGCCGAGGACGCGGTGTTC
Organism: Sphingomonas sp. Leaf208; assembly: GCF_001421415.1. Taxonomy (GTDB): domain Bacteria; phylum Pseudomonadota; class Alphaproteobacteria; order Sphingomonadales; family Sphingomonadaceae; genus Sphingomonas. The sequence continues at coordinate 151,837 of NZ_LMKH01000037.1, read as the reverse complement.
GTGACGCCGAAGGGACTGCTGCGCGGCAAGCCGGCGATTGCGGACAAATACCGGTCCAGCTTCAGCGGCACGGGCAATGCGCGCGGCAAGCTGTCGTTCGCGTTCCTGGAGATGCGCGGTCTGGATCCGGCGCATGCGATGCTGTTCGCACGGTGGACGCTGACCGGGGCGTCGACCAGCGAATCGGGCATGACGACTTTGGTATTCGAGCGGCGTGGCGGGACGTGGAAGATCATTTCGGATCACAGCAGCTGAATGTCCGACGAACGATGTGGGATGACACGATGACACAGCGGCTCGACCAGGCGACGGCGGCACGATTTGCCGGGCTGACGCTGGGGCATCTGACCCGCGAATGGCCATACAAGCTCGACCAAGTGCTCGACGGGCCCGGCGACCTGGCGCTGCCGAAGACGCTGCATCCGGTGTTTCATGGCAGTTTCGACTGGCATAGCTGCGTGCATGGCTGGTGGCAGGTGATGCGCCTCGCGCGGCTGTATCCCGACATGGCGGAGGCCGCCGCGGTCGAGGCGCTGGCGGACCGGATGCTCGTCCCCGCGCTGATCGCGGGCGAGGTGGCGTATCTCGATCGGCCGGGCACCGGCGGGTTCGAGCGACCCTATGGCTGGGGATGGCTGCTGGCGCTGCACGACGAGTTGGCGCGGCGACCCGACCGGCCCTGGGCGGCGGCGGTCGAGCCGTTGGCACGCGCGTTTGCGGCGCGGTTCGCGGCTTACCTACCAAAGCTGATTTACCCGGTGCGGAGCGGCAAGCATGATTGCACCGCGTTCGCGCTGGTCCACGCGCTGCGCTGGGCGCGGACGCACGACGCATCGCTCGCCGCGTTGATCGAGGCGCGCGCGCGGGATTGGTACGGCGACGACCATGATTGCCGCCCGTTCGAGCCGAGCGGGGAGGATTTCCTGTCGGCGACGCTGTGCGAAACGGTGTTGATGAAGGATGTGCTCGGGGCGGAGTTCGCGCCGTGGCTGGCGGCGTTCCTGCCCGATCCGTTCGGCCCCGCGACGGCATGCCTGCGCTCCCCCGCGATCGTCAGCGAACGGACGGACGGCCGGCTCGCGCATCTCGACGGCGTGAACCTGTCGCGCGCGTGGTGCTGGCGGACGATCGCCGATGCACTCCCCGATCCTGCCGCCGCGCGCGCGATCGCCGACGTGCACTTGGCGGAGGCGCTGCCGCATCTCGCGGACGACTACATGGGCGAGCATTGGCTGGCGACGTTCGCGCTGCTCGCGCTGGAGGCCGAATGATCTGAAGAGAGGGGCTGGCGTAGCGGACCGCGCTGCCTACAGTCGCATCACTGAACGATAAGAGAGTGATGATGCAAAGACGCCTGCCGTTCCTGGCCTTGCTGGCCCTTTCGACGACCGCGCTGGCCCAGACGCCGGCTCCCGCTACCGATCCGAATGCGTATCTCGAGGACATCCACGGCACGCGTGCGCTCGATACGGTCAAGCGGTGGAACACGCAGTCGCTCGCCGCGCTCGAAGCCAAGCCTGGCTATGCGCGCTACCGCCAGCGTGCGCTCGACCTGTTGCAGGCGGATCGCCAGATCGCGACGCCCGACCAGATTCTCGGCGATCAGGTGCTGAACCTGTGGCAGGACAAGACGAACGTGCGCGGCCTGTGGCGGGTCGCCTCGCTCGCCTCGTTCACCAGCGGCAAGCCGGTGTGGCGGACGCTGATCGATGTCGATGCTCTGGGTAAGGCCGAGGGCAAGAGCTGGGTGTGGAAAGGCGCGACGTGCCGCTCGCCGTCGTACGATCGCTGCATGGTCGCACTGTCGAACGGCGGCGGCGATGCGGTCGAGGAGCGCGAGTTCGACATCCCGACGGGCAAGTTCGTGACCGACGGCTTCTTCGTGCCGAGCTTTAAGACCGGGCTGAACTGGGCCGGGCCGGACGCGCTGTACGTGGCGACCGATTTCGGCGCCGGCAGCCTTACGAAATCAGGCTATCCGCGCACCGTGAAGCGGTGGCAACGCGGCATGCCGCTCTCGGCCGCGGCCACCGTGACGAGCGCGACGGCGGACGATGTCGGGATCGAGACCAGCGTCTTCACCGATGGCGACCGGCGCTATCCGCTGGTGTCGCGCAACGTCGATTTCTTCCATTCGAAGCGCAGTCATATCGCCGAGGACGGCAGGCTGGTGCCGTCGCCGTTGCCCGACGATGCGGAGATCAACGCAGTCCTCGATGGCCGGTTGATCGCGACGCTGGCGTCCGACTGGAAGGGAATCCCGAGCGGGTCGGTCGTGGCGTACAGCGTCCCCGACGTGCTGGCTGGACGCACGCCGACGATCGAGCGCGTGCTGGTACCGACCGCGACGCAGGCGGTGGAGCAGGTCGATTCGAGCAAGTCGGTGCTGTGGGTGAAGATGCTCGACGACGTCTCGGGCCGGCTCGTATCGCTGACGCGCGGCGCGGACGGCGTCTGGACGCAAGGCGTCGCGGCGTTGCCGACCGCATCGACGATCCACCTCGAAGCGACCGCAGGCAAGGACGATGTCGCCTTTGCGGTTGTCGAGAGCTTCCTCAGCCCGCCCGCGCTTTATGCCGTCCGCCCCAACGCGAAGCCGGTGGCGGTCGACACGCTGCCCGCGCGGTTCGATCCCTCGACGATGCAGGTCGAACAGCGGTTCGCGACGTCTAAGGACGGTACGAAGATCCCGTATTTCCTCGTGCGCAAGATGGGCTCGACGGGGCCGGTACCCGCGCTGGTCCACGCGTACGGCGGGTTCCGCAACGCGCAAACACCGACCTACCTCGTCGACCAGCCCTATCGCTCGGGGCCTGCGGGGCTGTTCTGGGTCGAGGAAGGCAACGCGTTCGTGCTCGCCAACATCCGTGGCGGCGGCGAATACGGGCCGCGCTGGCACCAGATGCCGCTGCGTGAAAACCGGCAAAAGGCGTATGACGATCTCCACGCGGTCGGCGACGATCTGGTGCGGACCGGCGTCAGTGCCAAGCGGAAGATCGCGGTATCCGGTCGGTCGAACGGCGGCCTGCTGGTCGGCGTCGCGATGGAGCAGCGGCCCGATCTCTACGGCGCGATCGTGATGGGATCGCCGCTGCTCGACATGCAGCGCTATTCGCATCTGTCGGCGGGTGCGTCGTGGATCGGCGAATATGGCGACCCGGACAAGCCCGCGGACTGGGCGTTCATCTCGAAATATTCGCCCTACCAGAATTTGAAGCGCGGCGTGCAATACCCGACGCCGTTCATCTACACCTCGACCGAGGACGACCGCGTCCACCCCGGCCACGCGCGCAAATTCGCCGCGCGGCTGGAAGCGTATGGCGATCCGTTCTTTTACTATGAGAACCCGGAAGGCGGCCACGCGGCGGGCGCCGACAAGATCGAGGACGCCAAGCGCGCCGCGCTCGTCACCGTCTATCTGAACGCACAACTCGCGCCACAGCGCTGATCGTCAGGAATTCCAAGATGCGTAATTTCCGTCTGTTGCTCAGCGCCGCGCTGCTCGCGCTGCCCGTTTCGTCGATCCCTGCGCCCGTGCTGGCCGCGCAAGCCGAGACGAGCGCGTTCGCGTTGCTGTCGAAGCGCTATGTCGATGGCCTCGCCCGCCTCAATCCGTCGTCGGCGACATCGCTCGGCGATCACCGGTTCGACGCGCAGATCACCGACATGTCCGCCGCCGGGCGCGCCAAACGAGAGGCGTTCTCGAAGGCCATGCTCGCCGACCTCCAGCGGATCGACCGCAAAGCCCTGTCGCGCGAGGAGCAGGTCGACGCGGCGCTGCTCGACAATGCGCTGCGCTACGACATTTGGGATACCGAGACGCTCGGCGGGTGGGCGTGGGATCCGCAGGTCTATAACGACATCGCCGGCAGCTCGCTCTATTCGCTCGCCGCGCGCGATTTCGCGCCGTGGCCGCAACGGCTGAACGCGGCGACCGCGCGGATGGAGGCGCTCCCCGCATTGCTGGCCCAGGCACGCGCCAACATCGTGGTCGCGCGCGTGCCGTCGATCTACGCGACGACCGTGGCGAAACAGAACAGCGGCATCGTCGACATCGCCGAGACCATGCTCGCCCCGCACAAGAGCGAGTTGTCGGCAGCGGACGCCAAGCGGTTCGACGCCGCGCTCGTCAAACTGAAGGCGGCGGTCGCCGAGCATCAGGTCTGGCTCGACAAGACGCTCGTGCCCGGTGCGAAGGGCGACTTCCGCCTGGGCGCGGCGCTCTACGACAAGAAGCTCGGCTTCGCACTGCAATCCGACCTCACCCGGGCCGAGATCAAGCGCCGCGCGCAGGCCGCGATCGTCGACACGCGCGCGCAGATGTACGCGATCGCGCGCCAGATATTCGGGGCCAAGAAGGGCGCGCTGCTGCTTCCCGACAAGCCGTCCGAGGCGCAGCAACAGGCCGCGATCCAACTCGCGCTCGAACTCACCTACGCCAAGCGCCCAGCACGCGACGGCATGATCGACGCCTCGACCAAGGCGCTGGCGCAGGCGACCGCCTTCGTCCGCGACAAGGGGCTGGTCGGAATGCCCGACAGCCCGGTGAAGATCATCACGATGCCCAAGTTCCAGCAGGGCGTCGCAGTTGCGTACTGCGATTCCCCCGGCCCGCTGGAAAAGAACCTCGGCACGTTCTTCGCCGTCTCGCCGATCCCCGACGACTGGACCGAGGCGCAGGCGACCTCGTTCCTCAGCGAATATAACGACTACATGATCCACGACCTCGCGGTGCACGAGGCGATGCCGGGGCATTATCTGCAGCTCGCGCACGCCAATGCGACACAGTCGACGCTGCGCGCGGTGCTCGGCTCGGGGCCGTTCATTGAGGGCTGGGCGGTCTATGCCGAGGGCATGATGGCGGACCAGGGCTATCTGAACGGCGATCCGCTGTTCAAGCTGACCGTGCTCAAGATGCGGTTGCGCTCGATCTCGAACTCGCTGCTCGACATCGGCATCCACACCGAAGGCATGACGCGCGAGCAGGCGATGCAACTGATGACGCACACCGCGTTCCAGCAGGAGCGCGAGGCGGCGGGCAAATGGGTCCGTGCGTCGCTCGGCTCGACGCAGCTGCTGAGCTATTTCACCGGTTATTCGGAGCACATGGCACTGCGCGAAGAGGCCAAGAAGCGGCAGGGCGCGGCGTTCGATCTCAAGCGTTACAACGACGCGTTGCTCGCGCATGGTTCGCCCCCGGTGCGCTACGTCCGCGAACTGCTGTTCGACCTGCCGATCGGCTGACGGCAGGCGGGTGCGCGTAACGCATATCCCGTGGTCGATCCGTTCATCGGCAGGGGGGCGAGGGCATGTCTTGCCGGCGCAGTACGGCGTCGGATCTTACCACGACCCATTCCGTGATGCCGTATTGAGATTGCCGTCGTGATCGTCGTTGGGTTCGCCCGTCCGGGCGCAGAGCGATTGACGCGGATCGCACGACGCCGACAGCATATGGTTTCATACAGTGGCCACGGTAACGGGCGCACGCTTTCAGATTGTCATAGCCCATGCGTCTTCCTCGCCTGTTCAGCCGCCCGTCGAACGACATGGCGATCGATCTCGGAACGGTGAACACCGTCGTCTATTTGCGCGGTCAGGGCATCGTCCTGAACGAACCGTCCGTGGTGGCGATCGAAACGCGCAATGGCGTCCAGCAGGTGCGCGCGGTGGGTGCCGAAGCGAAACTGATGATGGGCAAGACGCCCGACGGGATCGAGACCATCCGGCCGATGCGCGACGGCGTGATCGCCGATCTCGACGTCGCCGAGCAGATGATCAAGTTCTTCATCGAAAAGGCGCATGGCGGGCCCAGCCGACTGCCACGCCATCCCGAGATCGCGATCTGCATCCCGTCCGGCGCGACCCTGGTCGAGCGTCGCGCGATACGCCAGGCGGCGTCCAACGCCGGGGCGCGCAAGGTGTATCTGATCGAAGAGCCGATGGCGGCGGCGATCGGTGCCGGACTGCCGGTGACCGAGCCGGTCGGGGCGATGGTCGTCGATATCGGCGGTGGCACGACCGAAGTGGCGGTGCTGTCGCTGCGAGGGCTTGCCTACAGCACGTCGGCACGGGTCGGCGGCGACAAGATGGACGAGGCGATCAGTTCGATGATTCGTCGCAAGCACAATCTGATGATCGGCGAAGCCACCGCAGAGCGCGTCAAGCTGGCGGTCGGCATGGCGCGGATGCCGGAGGATGGGATCGGCGAGGTCATGCGCGTCAAGGGACGCGACCTGCGTGCAGGGGTGCCACGCGAGATCGAGGTGACGCAGGCGGATATCGCGGCGTCGTTGGCGGATCTGATCGGCCAGATCGTCGAAACCGTGCTGACTGCGCTGGAGAAGACCGAACCCGAACTGGCTGCCGACATCTGCGATCAGGGCATCGTCATGACGGGCGGCGGATCGCTGCTCGCGCGGATCGACGAAGTGTTGTCGGACGCGACGGGGCTGCCCGTCACGGTCGCCGAGAACGCGCTGACCTGCGTCGCGATCGGTGCGGGCCGCGCGATGGAAGAGCCTGTCTATCAGGGCGTGATGACGGAAATCTGATGTACCGGACTAACCGGCGCTCTGCGGTTTCAGCAACGTCGGAATGCACTGCACGTCGTGAAGGTCTCGAACCCGACATCGGTTTTCAAGCGCTTGGCTCGATGACAGGGCAAGGGGTTGGTGGGCCCGGCAGGAATCGAACCCGCAACCTAGCCGTTATGAGCGGCCAGCTCTAACCGTTGAGCTACAGGCCCAACCCGTAACCGCGTTAGCGCAAGCGTCCATCCCGCAAAAGGGCGCACAAGCAAAAGGCAAAGAAAAAGGGCGCTCCCGAAGGAACGCCCTTTCCGACACTAATACTCTATCGAGCGCGAACGCCCGACAGGGTCTTAGTTCATGTTGTCGGTCTTCTCGTCGGCAGCGTCACGGACGTTGTCGGCAGCTGCGTTCATGTTGTCAGCAGCGTTCTCGAGCACGTCGGTAGCGACTGCGTTCGAGGTGTTGTCCGCCATGGCGTCCATGTTGTCAGCCTGCATTTCCATGTTGTCAGCCAGCATGTCCGCGTTGTTCTCAACTGCGGCGGCTTCTGGCGACTTGCTGCAGGCTGCGACGGACATCAGGCCGGCGGCAGCAGCGATCAGAACGATCTTCTTCATTCGAATGCTCCCAAGCATAGTTTCACTCGCGGCCGACCCGATTGCCGTCGCGAAGTCACGTCAAATAGCGGCCCCCGGCGGGCGGTCAATCCGCTAAATTCATCTGTCCGCAAGGTTTGCGGCAGAACGATGACAGATTGGTTCATGCAATTCGTCACTTCTGGGGCACAATTGACCCGATTTCCTCGGGTGCATTGGCCACTGTCGCGATCACCGTGGTCCAGGCCGCGACGTTCTGGCGGAGCTGTTCGGGGTCGATCAGATCCAGCGTGTCCTCGGGCGTATGGTGGTAGTCGAAGTAGCGCAGGCCCGACTGGTTGAGGTCGATTCCGGCGACACCCGTGGCGATCACCGGGCCGACATCGGTGCCGCCGTGCGGGGCGTCGGCACCGCGGACGATCCCGAGCGGCGCGAGCGCGACCGCCAGGCGATCCTCGATCGGCTTGGCGGCGTCGGGCAGGCTGCTCTCGAACCGCCAGACGCGATCGGCACCGAAATCCGATTCGGCGGCGGTCGCGTGGCGTTCGCCGGCGTGCGCCTTGGCGTAGGCGGCTCCGCCGAAGCCGCCGCTCTCCTCGTCGCCAAACCAGACGACGCGGATCGTACGGCGTGGGCGCTGGCTGCCGTCCATGACGATCTTAGCGGCCGCCGCGGTGATCGCGATGCCCGCGCCGTCATCGATCGCGCCGGTGCCCAGATCCCAGCTGTCGAGATGGCCGCCGACCAGCACGATGCCCGCCTTGGGATCCGTGCCGGGGACTTCGGCGACGACGTTGCCTGATTCGCGCATCCCGACCTGCTTGTCTTCCAGGACCAGCTTCAGCGTCACGGGCTTGCCGAGCTTCACCAGCCGCTCGACATGCTCGGCGTCCGCGACCGACAGCGCGGCGGCGGGGATCGGCGTCACGCCCGTGTCGAAATTGGTGTTGCCCGCATGCGGCCCGCGGCCGTGATCGGTGCCGATCGACCGGATCACGATCGCCGCCGCGCCCTTCTTGGCGGCGACGTTCGGTCCGACGAAGCGCGCGGTGCCCTGCGATCCATAGCTCGACCCGTCCTGGGTCGGCTGCATCGTGTTCGACACGAAGGCGATCTTGCCCTTCAGGCTGCCGTCGGCGGCGAGCGCCAGGTCGTTGTACGTCGGGAAATACACGATCGGCAGGGTCAGCCCGCCCGGCGGCGTTGCGCCCGAATTGCCGAGGCCGACCAGATGCAGCTTCTGCGCATAGGGCGCGACCAGCTCACCACTCTCCGTGCCACGCGACCAGACCGGCAGCTGGTATGGCTCGATCCGCACATTCTTGAACCCGAGCGCCTTCAGCTTGGCCACCGACCAGGCGCGCGCCCGTGGTGCCGCCTCGGTGCCGGTCATCCGCGGGCCGACCTCGGTCGTGATCCCCTCGACGATCTTGTAGGCGGTATCGTCGGTCAGCGCCTTGTCGCGCAGTGCCGCAACCTTCGCGTCAACCCCGGTCGCGGGTGCAGCGGTGCGCTGCGCGGCAAGAGGAACGGCGGTGATTGCAGCACAGGCCGCCAGAAATGGTGCGATACGCGTCATCAGCAATTCCCCTTGGTGTCGGCCTCCTTCGTTAGGTCCCAGCTCGCGCGTTGCCAACCTTCGCGGCTGCCCTTACATGCGCAGATCAATCCCTCCCTCACGAACACCCGAACGGAGACCCCCGTGGCCGGCCAATACGCCTATGTCATGAAGGACATGACGAAGACCTTTCCCGGCGCGCCCAAGCCGGTGCTGTCGAACATCAATCTGCAATTCTATCATGGCGCCAAGATAGGCATCGTAGGCCCCAACGGCGCGGGCAAGTCGACGCTGATCAAGATCATGGCCGGCATCGACAAGGACTATACCGGCGAGGCATGGCCGGGCGAGAACGTCACGGTCGGCTATCTGGAGCAGGAGCCGCAGCTCGACGCCACCAAGACCGTGCTGGAGAACGTCAAGGACGGCGCGCGCGGTGTCGCGGACATGGTCGATCGCTTCAACGCAATCTCCGCCGAGATGGGCGATCCCCAGGACGACACCGACTTCGACGCGCTGCTGGAGGAGATGGGGACGCTTCAGGAGCAGATCGACGCGATCGACGGCTGGACGCTCGACAACCAGCTTGAGGTTGCAATGGAAGCGCTGCGTTGCCCGCCAGGCGACTGGCCGGTCGACAAGCTTTCGGGTGGTGAGAAGCGCCGCGTCGCGCTGACCCGCCTGCTGATCCAGAAGCCGGGTATCCTGCTGCTGGACGAGCCCACCAACCATCTCGACGCGGAAAGCGTCCAGTGGCTGGAGAACCATCTGAAGGATTATGCGGGCGCGGTGCTGATGATCACCCATGACCGCTATTTCCTCGACAACGTCGTTGGCTGGGTGCTCGAACTCGATCGCGGCAAGTATTTCCCGTACGAGGGCAATTACTCGACGTATCTCGAGAAGAAGGCCAAGCGCCTCGAGCAGGAGGACCGCGAGGAATCCGGTCGTCAGACCGCGATCAAGAACGAGCTCGAATGGATTCGTCAGGGTGCCAAGGCACGCCAGACCAAGTCCAAGGCGCGTATCGCCAACTTCGAACGCCTCGTCTCCGCACAGGAGAACCGCTCGCCGGGCAAGGCGCAGATCGTCATCCAGGTGCCCGAGCGTCTCGGCGGCAAGGTCATCGAGCTCGAGAACGTCTCCAAGGCTTACGGCGACAAGCTGTTGTTCGAGAACCTTTCGTTCACGCTGCCCGCGGGCGGCATCGTCGGCGTCATCGGTCCCAACGGCGCCGGCAAGTCGACGCTGTTCAAGCTGATCACTGGGCAGGAGACGCCGGACAGCGGCACGATCGACAAGGGTTCGACCGTGCGGCTCGGCTATGTCGACCAAAGCCGCGACCATCTCGACGACAAGAAGAACGTCTGGGAGGAAATTTCCGACGGCCTCGACTCGATGAAGGTCAACGGGTTCGACCAGTCGACGCGCGCCTATGTCGGGGCGTTCAACTTCAAGGGCCAGGACCAGCAGAAGAACGTCGGCAAGCTGTCGGGCGGCGAGCGCAACCGCGTCAACATCGCCAAGATGTTGAAGCGCGGCGGCAACGTGCTGCTGCTCGACGAGCCCACCAACGATCTCGATGTCGAGACCTTGGGCGCGCTCGAGGAAGCGATCGAGAATTTCGCAGGGTGCGCGGTGGTGATAAGCCACGATCGCTTCTTCCTGGATCGTCTCGCCACGCACATCCTGGCGTTCGAGGGCAACAGCCATGTCGAATGGTTCGAGGGCAATTTCGAATCCTACGAAGAGGACAAGCGCCGCCGTCTGGGCGATGCGGCGGATCGTCCTACCGCGCTGTCCTATAAGAAGCTGACGCGCTGACCCGATGTTGCGGGGGCTCGATGAGGAACTGGTCGCTCACAAATACGCGCACGTCGAGCGCGAGCGCCGGTTTCTCGTCGACCCTGCGCGTCGGCCCGATCTGGCCGATGCGCCGTATATCCTGATCGAGGACCGGTACATCGAGGGTACGCGGCTGAGGCTGCGCGCCATGACCGATAGCGGCTCGGGGCGCGTGGTCCTGAAGGTCGGCAAGAAATACGACGTTGCCGATGTGCTGAGCAGGCCGACGGTCACGACGTATCTTGATCGGGACGAGTATGACCTGCTGGCGAGACTGCCGGCACGATCTTTGAGGAAACGCCGGTATCCGGTGGGTGCTGACTTCGGCATCGACCTGTTCGAAGGAGCGCTCGCCGGGCTCGAACTCGCCGAGATCGAGCAGGACGACGCGGCCGCTTTGACGTCGATCGTCAGCCCCGAATGGGCAATCGCGGAAGTCACGCATGATCCGCGATTTCAGGGTGGGCGATTGAGCCTGCTGGATGCGGCAGGCGTGACGAGACTTATTGCCAGTAACATCGAGTGAGTATGACGGTTATCGAACAATCTCCCGGCGGCGATCGGCCCCCTGGCGCAGGCGAACTGGAATATCGTCTTCGTCAGCAGTCGATCCTGGCCGATTTCGGGATCGAGGCGCTGCGGGCGCGGGATCTGCAGCCGATGTTGCAGCGCGCGACCGAGTTGTGCGGCGAGGGGATGCGGTCGAAATACTGCAAGTTCCTCGAATACCGTCCCGAACAGAACACCTTGTTGGTCCGCGCAGGAATCGGCTGGGCGCCGGGGGTGGTCGGGTCGACCGAGATGCGGACCGATCTCGGTTCGCCGGCAGGGTTCGCGCTGGAGACCGGGCTGCCGGTGATATCGAACCACCTTGAGAACGAGCAGCGCTTCCGGACGCCGGAGTTCATGGCGCAGCACAATATCCGCCGCGCAATCAACGTGCTGGTCGAGACGTCGGGTAAGCGGTTCGGCGTGCTTGAAGTCGACAGCCCCGACGAAGGCAAGTTCGAGCCCGCCGATTTCGCGTTCATGCAGGGGTTTGCGAACCTTATCGGCGTCGCGATCGAGCGACAGCAGGCGGAGCAGCGGCTGAGCGAAGCGATGGAGCATCAGGAGTTGCTCACGCGCGAAGCCAGCCACCGGGTGAAGAACAGTCTCGCTCTGGTGTCGGCGATGCTCAATCTTCAGATGCAGGATGATGATGATCCGCGGATCCGCCGGCTGCTCGGCGATGCCCAGGCGCGGATCACCGCGATTGCGCAGACGCACGACCAGCTCTGGCGTGGCGATCAGGTCGGCATCGTCGCGCTGAACGATCTGGTCTGCGGGATCGCTACGGGGCTGGGGGAGCAGTCGCTCAACCACCGGATCGACTGCGATATCGAGGCGATCCTGATCAGCGCGGACGTGGCGATCCCGATGGGGTTGCTGGTCACCGAACTGGTCACCAACGCGATCAAATATGCCTATGGCGACGACGGCGGCGTGATCCTTGTCACCGTGCGGAGTGCTGACGGGCGGATAATCTTGACGGTGTCCGACGAGGGCGGCGGGTTGCCGGCGGACTTCGACTTGAAGACAGCATCGCGGAAAAGCCTTGGGATGCGGATGATCGGCAGCCTCGCGCGACAGTTGCGCGGGACTGTGACGATCGAGAACGCTGCGGTCGGGACGTGCGCGACGCTGGACGTGCCCGATCCTCGGGTCGAGGTCGCAGGCTAGGCACTGTTCTCCTGCGAACGCAGGAGTCCAGGGTCAGGAGCGTTTCGTTTGGTATCCTGGGTTCCTGCTTTCGCAGGAGAACGGCAGTTAAGCGGCGACCGCGTCGGCTTTAGTCGCCATCCACGCTTCGGCTTTTGCCAGCGCGGGGGCGTCGTCGACGTCGATCCAGTCGATGTCGCTGCAATCCACGATCCGGGCCAAGCCTTGCGCGGCTAGCAGGCGAACGCCCTCCGTGAGCGAGGGGCTCGCGAGCGTTGCCAGCGCGTCCGACAGCGCAGGGCCGATCGCGAAGACGCCGGTGTCGTAGCAGTCGTGCGGTTCGAGCCCCTTGCCGATCGCGACGATGCGGTCGCCTTCGGTCGCCACGCAGGTGACGTCCTCCGGGTCGACCCAGTCATGACCGAGCCGTCGGTCGATGCCGAGGCGCAGACCACCGCCCGCGCCGGCCCTCGCCATGCGCGCGTAGAGTTCGGGGCTGACGAGGTGGTCGCACATTGCGAGAATTGCTTCACTACCGCCGAGCGCATCGCGCGCCGCCAGTACCGAAACGCCGTTGGGTTCGCGGTGATCCGCGAGAACCGTCTCGACCTTCAACGGCCAACGCCGGCTCGCGAGATACGCCTCGATCGCCTCGCGCCCGTAGCTCACCGTCACGATCGCCCGCGCGAAACCAGCCTCGGCCAGCCCTTCAAGCGCGTGAGCGATCAACGGCCGCCCCGCCACCGCGCAGAGCGGCTTGTACGGGGCGGAGGTGCGAAGGCGGCTGCCTTCCCCGGCGGCGAGGATGATCGCCGTTTGAATCCGGGGCGCATCGATCATGTCAGGCGGCCTTGATGAACCGCTCGACTTCGATCTGCGCGAGATCGTCGGTCATCTGCGTGCGCGGGTGCTTGCAGAAATAGGCCGAGGCAGGGTCGATCACGCCGGCGATGCCGCGATCCTTGGCGATCTTGGCGCAACGGATCATGTCGATCGCGACGCCCGCCGAATTGGGGCTGTCCTCGACCGATAGACGCAGCTCGATGTTCATCGGCACGCCGCCGAACAGCTGGCCTTCCATGCGCAGGAAGCAGACCTTGTTGTCGTTCTGCCAGGGCACATAGTCCGACGGACCGATATGGACGTTGTCGTCGTCCATGCGCTCGGCCGCGACCGACTGCACGGCTTCGGTCTTCGAGATCTTCTTCGACTCGAGACGGCGATGGTTTGACATGTTGAGGAAGTCGGTGTTGCCGCCGGTGTTAAGCTGGTACGTACGATCCAGCTTCACGCCGCGCTTGGCGAACAGGTCGGTCAGCACGCGGTGGACGATCGTCGCGCCGAGCTGAGCCTTGATGTCGTCGCCGATGATCGCGACGCCGGCGTCTTCGAACTTCTTCGCCCAGACCGGGTTCGAGGCGATGAAGACGGGGATGTTGTTGACGAACGCCACGCCCGCTTCGATCGCGCATTCGGCGTAGAATTCGGTCGCTTCCTGCGAACCGACCGGCAGGTAGTTCATGAGAACGTCGGCGCCCGATGCCTTCAGCTCGGCGATGACCTCTTCACGCGTCGGTTCGGCGGCGTCCGAGACGAGGAACGTACGGTCGTCCTTGAAGTCGGCCATATGGTCGGCGACGCCGTCCAGCTTCTTGCCCATCTTCACGATCGTGCCGGTGTTGCCGACATTGGGTGCGAACACCGCGGTGCAGTTCGGCTTGGCGAAGATCGCCTCGGCGACGTCCTTGCCGACTTTCCGGCGATCGACGTCCCAGGCCGCGACGACCTTGATGTCGCTCGGCTTGTAGCCGCCCATATCGAAATGCATCAGGCCAACCTGGTCGTTTGCCCCCTCGCGATAATGCTCGAGGCCCTGGACGAGCGAGCTCGCGCAGTTGCCGATGCCGACCACGGCGATCCGAATGCTATTCATTACTGACCCTGTTCCTTACGAAAGATGCATGCGCGACGCGGTCTTTGGTCGCGTTGCGGAAGTATTACGAACGAAAGCCCGCTCGACACGACGGTGCCAGACGAGCCCGACGATGGCCACGAGCGTCAAAGGGACGATCTCGAACCACCAGAAGATGCGTGGGTTGCCCGCGAAACAGGCGACGAAGATCGCCCATACCCGGACATTCGCGGTAAGCAAGGCCATGAAGCGCAACGGCGCGACGGCGCGGGCACCGTACAGGGCCCCGAGCGCGACCGGATCCGCCGACTGACCGAGCGTGCGCTCGAACGGCATTGCGATCCGGTCGATGCTGCTCGCGACGCCGTCGTAGAAGCGGACGAGCGCGTTGCCGGTCGGAACGGGAAGCGCTTCGAGCGCCACGCCCTTGATGCGACGATGGAAGCGTGAGCGCTCGCCCTCGTACATGTTCGACTGCACCGCATGTGCGCCACCGGCGGCAAAAGCGAGGACCCAGGCCTCGGGCGTGTCGATCGTCAGCGCGAGCGAGATGTAGATCAGCGCGAAGACGCCGTGATCGCATAGCCCGTCGAGCATGCGACCGAGCGGGCTCGCCGTCTTGGTTGCACGCGCGACCATGCCGTCGAGTCCGTCGGCGATAAGCCACCCCATCGACAGCACCAGGCCGACCAGCGCGAGGGCCCAGTTTCCCCATTGCGTGTAGGCAAGCGCCGCTGCTCCGCCGAGGCAAAGCCCCGCCACCGACACCGAATTGGCCGAAATTCCACGCGCCAACGCAAGCGGCAAAAGCGCACGGCCTGCCGGGTGAATCAGCCAAAGATTAGATGGGATCTCGATCCGGCGATCGCGCGATCCATCCGGTGGAGCCACTGTCATAGGATTTTCATAATGCGCCGGATGGGCGATTTATGCAAGGTGGCGCGGCTGACCTTACGGAACGCTTGACCGCAATTCCTTGATCCAGATCTCGGCAGTTCCATCCGACGGCGCACGCCAGTCGCCACGCGGCGATAGCGCACCGCCTGCCGAGACCTTCGGCCCGTTGGGCATCGCCGACCGCTTGAACTGGCTGGTCGTAAAGAACCGGAACAGGAATTTCTCCAGCCAATGGCGGATCGTCGGCAGGTCGTAGGCGACGCGCGCGTCCGCGGGCAGGTCTTCCGGCCATGCGCCGACGCTCGCATCGCGCCATGCGTGCCAGGCGAGAAACGCGATCTTCGAGGGGGCAAGGCCGTAGCGGATCACGTAATGCGCGAAGAAATCGTTCAGCGCATAGGGCCCGATCATCGACTCGGTGCTCTGCAATGCGCCATCCGCGCCCGCCGGAACGAGCTCGGGCGAGATCTCCTGCGCCAGGATCGTCGAGAGGATCGCGTCGGTCGCCGCGTCATACTGATCGGTGCGGATACACCAGCGGATCAGGAACTGGATAAGCGTCTTGGGCACGCCGCTGTTCACCGCGTAATGGCTCATCTGGTCGCCGACGCCGTAGGTGCTCCAGCCGAGCGCCATCTCGCTGAGATCGCCAGTGCCGAGCACGATCCCGCGCCGCTGGTTGGCAAAGCGGAAGAGATAGTCGGTGCGCAAACCCGCCTGCACGTTCTCGAAGGTAATGTCGTAGACGGGTTCACCCTCGCTGAAGGGATGGCCGATGTCCTCCAGCATCCGCGTGGCGGCGGGGCGGATGTCGATCTCTTCCGCGGTGATGCCGAGCGCGCGCATGAGTGCCCAAGCGTTAGCCTTGGTCCCTTCGCCGGTTGCGAAGCCGGGCATGGTGAAGCCGAGGATCGCGCTGCGAGGCCGCCCGAGGCGGTCCATCGCCTTCGCCGCGACGATCAGCGCGTGGGTCGAGTCGAGCCCGCCGGACACACCGATCACGATCGTCTCGGCATTCGCGGAGACGAGGCGCTTCGAGAGCGCCTCCACCTGGATGTTGAACGCCTCGTAGCAATCGTCGCCGCGCCGCGCCGGGTCGTTCGGGACGAACGGGAACCGGCGGATGGCGCGTTCGAGGCCAGCGTCCTCAAGTACCGGCGCGTGATCGAACGCGATCCGCCGGAATCGTGTTTCGGGGTTGCCGGCGAACATCGCCGCATCGTTGAACGTGCCGGTCCGTAGGCGTTCCTGCGTGATCCGTTCGCAGTCGACGTCGGCGACGACCAGTTCGGGCTCGGTCGAGAACCGCGCCGACTCAGCGATCTGCTCGCCGAGTTCGTGGACCAGTCCCTGGCCGTCCCAGGCGACCTCTGTAGTGCTTTCGCCCGGCCCCGCGGCGGAATAGACATAGGCGCAGACCGCGCGGGCCGATTGCGCCGCCGCCAGCATCGCCCGGTCGCGCGCCTTGCCGATCACGATGTTCGACGCGGACAGGTTGCAACAGATCAGCGCCCCGGCGAGGGCGCCCGCGGTCGAGGGCGGGGTAGGGGCCCAGTAATCCTCGCAGATCTCGGCATGGAACACGAAGCCGGGCAGATCGCGCGCGGCGAAGATCAGGTCGGTCCCGAATGGTATCGCTTCACCGTCAAGGTCGATCGTCAGTCCAGTCATTCCCATGCCGCTGGCAAACCAGCGCTTCTCGTAGAACTCGCGGTAGTTGGGCAGGAACGTCTTCGGCACCACGCCGAGCACATGCCCCCGCGCGATCGCCAGCGCACAGTTATACAGCCGACCGTTGCGCACCAGCGCGGCGCCGACCAGCAGCACCGGCCGCAAGATCGCGCTCGCCTCAACCACCGTCCCGATCGCGGCTAGCGTAGCTCGCTGCTGCGCGGTCTGAAGATGGAGGTCGTCTATCGCGTAGGAGGTGAGGTTCAGCTCCGGGAAGACGACGAGGTCGACGCCCTTCGCATCCGCCTCGCGCGCCAAGGCGATCGTAGCCTCGGCATTGGCGCCGGTATCCCCCACCGAAGCCCGCGGCGTCGCGGCGGCAACCCGGATCAGCCCGTGACTATGGATCGCGTAGAATGGATGCGTCATGACGCACCGATAAACGCCCCGAGCCGGTCACGCCACCGGCTTGCGCACGTCAGGCACGAACGATGCGCGCGGCGTAACATCCGCGTCTGGCGTAATGGGCCTGCAGATACGCCACGTCCGGCACCGCGAAGAAGCGCTCGATCAGCGGGATCAGGTCCGTGCCTGCGACCAGGTCGGCGTCGATCATTTCGTCGTCGAATCCAAAGGCGCGCAGGGATATCGGCCGGATGCGGATCGCCTCGGGGATGGCGTTGAGCAGGTCCAGCGGTTCCGTCTCCGCCTCGGATACGAAGATCGCGTGGCGCGAGCGGTAGGGCGTGTCGGCCGGCTGATGTTCGTAGTTGATCAGGATCGCGGTTTCGCCGATCTCCAGGTCGCGTACCGCGATGCGATCGGGAAAGCCGGGCTTGGCGTCGACACTGTATCGCCGGGCGCCCGCTAGCGCGAGGCCGGCATCGGAGGCGCCGAACAGGTGTCGAAACTGGTCGGGGTCGAGCCCCTGAACGCGGAAGGACATGATCGCTCCTCTTGAGTATGAGCGAGCTTCATGTCCTGGATCGGGTGCACGTGCGTCCCGTCGCTTGCTATCAAACGGATGCGCCTGGACTCATTCCAGTTTGCTTCGGAGGCTATTTTGACGATCACGATGTTCGGCATCAAGAATTGCGACACGATCAGGAAGGCGCGGACATGGCTGGATGCGCACGACGTGGACTATGCGTTCCACGACTATAAGACCGCCGGAATCGACGCCGCGCATCTGAACGACTGGATCGGCCGGGTTAGCTGGGAGGTGTTGCTCAATCGTGCGGGGACGACGTTCCGCAAACTTCCGGATGTGGACCGAGCGGATCTCGATGCCGGGAAGGCCATCGCGCTGATGCTGGCGCAATCGTCGATGATCAAGCGGCCTGTGCTCGATACCGGCAAGACGCTGCTGGTCGGGTTCAAGCCCGAAGCGTATGAGGCGGCGGGGCTGGGGCACGCCTGAAGGAGATCAGTATGCCGGTTGCAAGTTGGAATGGCCACGAGATCGCTCGATCGGACGATACCGTCGTCGTCGAGGGCAATCATTATTTTCCCGCCGACAGCGTCGATCCGGCATTGCTAGAGGATAGCGCCACGCATTCGAGCTGCCCGTGGAAGGGTGTGGCGAGTTACAAGACGTTGGTCGTCGACGGGAAGCGCAATGTCGATGCGGTCTGGTATTATCCAGAGCCGAAGTCGGCAGCTGCCGAGATCAAGGATCGCTATGGGTTCTGGAAGGGCATCGTCGTTGCATAAGGACGGGCGCGCCATTGTTTGAGTCCTCCCCCGCCAGGGGGAGGTGTCGCCGAAGGTGACGGAGGGGGAGGATACGGAACAGGCGTTTCGCTTACCTCCCCCTCCGGCTGGCAAGTGCCAGCCACCTCCCCCTTGCGGGGGAGGATCCAGACTTGAGGTTTAGATCGCGCCCGAGAACGTGTCGCACTGCTGCGGATCGCCGCTGTCCAACCCACGCTTCAACCAAGACTGGCGCTGTGCCGAAGTCCCATGCGTGAAGCTGTCCGGTACCACGCGACCCTGCGACTGCTTCTGCAACGTATCGTCGCCGATCGCCTGCGCCGCGGTCATGCCCTCTTGGATATCCCCGGCCTCGAGCCGCGTCTTGTTCGCCGCCGCCCACACGCCGGCGTAGCAATCCGCCTGCAATTCGAGCCGCACCGACAGCGCGTTGCCCTCGGTCTCGCTCGCCTGGCGCTGCGCCTGCTGGACCTGCGCGTTGGTACCGAGCAGCTTCTGGATGTGATGGCCGAACTCGTGCGCGATCACGTAGTCCTGTGCGAAGTCGCCGTTCGCCTTGAAGCGAGTCGACAGTTCGTTGAAAAAGCTCGTGTCGAGATAGATGCCCTGGTCGGTCGGGCAATAGAATGGCCCCATCGCCGACTGCGCGGCGCCGCAACCCGAGCGGCCATTGCCGTCGAAGAACACCAGCTTGGGCGCCTCGAACCGCTGGCCGTTCTTCTGGAAGATCGCTTCCCAGGTATTGTCGGCCGAGCTGAAGGCGTTGCAGGCAGCCTTGCTTTCGGCGTTCAGCGAACAGCTCGACTTGGTATCGGTGCCCGAGCGCGGTCCGCTCTGCGTCGTCGGTGCCGAAGTCTGTCCGCCACCGAGCAGCCCGCCAAGGCCACCCATGCCGCCGAACACTGCCATCAGGATCAGCACCACGACGATCCCGCCGCACCCGAAGCGGCTGCCGATCATCGGCAACAGCCCCATCAGCAGGCCGCCACCGCCGCCGCCAAAGCCGCCGCCTCCGTCGCCCGACCCGCGCTGGTCCTCGACGTTGATGTTCGGATCGTAATCGTCGAGCCGCATGGATATGCCCCTTTTCGTTTCTTCTCGGGAACGAAATGCGCAAGGTGGCGCTAGGGTTGCACGGCGGCAGAATACGCTGCGCGAAGATGGGGGAGTATGCATGTTCCTGAAGGGCAAGACCGCGGTCATCACCGGATCCACGTCGGGAATCGGGCTCGCCTACGCCAAGGCGTTCGCAGCCGAAGGCGCAGCAGTGGTGCTCAACGGGTTCGGCGATGCCGATGTGATCGAACGTGAGCGGGCGGCGTTGGCGCAGGCCAGCGGCGCGATCGCGCTCTACGAAGCCGCCGACATGACCAAGCCCGACCAGATCGCCGCAATGGTCGAGCGGGCAGCGGCCGAGACCGGCAGCGTCGACATCGTCGTCAACAACGCTGGCATCCAGCATGTCGCGGGGATCGCCGATTTCCCGATCGACAAGTTCGACGCGATCATCGCGATCAACCTGTCCTCGGCCTGGCACATGATGCGCGCAGCCGTGCCGCACATGCGCGCCAAGGGCTGGGGCCGGATCATCTCGACCGCGTCCGCGCACTCGCTGGTCGCGAGCCCGAACAAGTCCGCCTACGTCATGGCGAAGCACGCGATCGCCGGGCTCACCAAGACGATCGCGCTGGAGACCGCGACCGACGGCATCACCGTCAACTGCATCTCGCCGGGCTATGTCTGGACGCCGCTGGTCGAGAACCAGATCCCGGACACGATGGCGGCCCGCGGGATGACGCGCGACCAGGTGATGAACGACGTCCTGCTCGCCGCCCAACCGACCAAGGAATTCGTCACCCCCGAACAGGTCGCGGCGTTCGCGCTGTTCCTGTGTCGCGACGAAGCCAAGGCGATCACCGGGGCCAATTTGTCGATGGATGGCGGCTGGACGGCGGCGTGATGGTGCCCCGTGGTGCGAGAATATGATTGTAGTACGGCATGTTAGAGGGTTAGCTTCGGATATGCACACGCGGTCGACGACGAAGCGGACATGGTTGGCCACCGGGGCCTGTCTCATACTAGCCGGATACGGTTCGAGCGCATCGCCCGCGACGTTGATCGGCTCGGGCGCCGTGTCGCCGCTCGATACCGATCGCGACTCCGACTGGCGGCGTGTCGCCACGGTCGCTGATCGCGCGCGTTTGCGGGGCTGGCGTGGTGCATGGATGGACGCGCTGGCACAGGTCGACGCGAAGGACCTTGCCGCCGAACCGATATTGTTCGATCCGGATCACGCGCTCGCCGACGCCCTGCCGCCCGCCGGAAGTTATCAGTGCCGCACGTTCAAGCTCGGCGCGCGTGGTGGGATCGGCCCGACATACAGCGCATCCGCCTGGTTCGCTTGCCGGATAGACTCGAACGGCGACACCGATGTCGTCAGCCTGGTCAAGGTCGATGGATCGCAGCGCCCTGTCGGCACGGTCTTCGTCGACACCGCGTCGCGCGCGATATTTCTCGGCACGATGGAGCTCGGCGATGAAAAGCGCCCGATGCGCTATGGTCGCGACGCCAATCGCGACATGGCCGGCTTGATCGAACGGATCGGCACGCGGCGGTGGCGCGTCGTCCTCCCGTATCCGCGATTTGAGTCGGTCCTCGACGTGGTCGAACTGATACCCGCGCCTTAGTGGGCGGGTACTGGTCCCGCCGTGGCAACGACCGCCGTTGTGTTGGCGGCGGTTGCCTGTGACGGGGAGATCGGCGGCAGGCTAGCGAGATAGTCCTTGCCGTGCACCCCGACCGGGATGACGCGACCGGCATTCGCGGCGCCGACGGCCTTCAGGTACGAACGTGGCTTCTTCATCAGCTTGGGCTGGTCGAGTCCGGTCAGGCCCACGATCCGCGCCGCTTCCTTCACGAACGTCACGCAATTGTGATCCGAAAGGCGGTAGACGCTGTCGGGCTTGCCCTCGCTCCAGGCGTCTACCAGCCGCAGCACCGCGTTGTATTGCGTGTCGCTCATCACGACCGAGAATTGCGCATCGCTGCTCGCGACATATCCCGGCCTGGCGATGTCGAGCTTGCCTGGCACGGGCCCCATCAAGAGCGCCGGCGAAACCGATTTCGCGGTGAAACCGGCGTTGGCGTCGACCGGCGCGCCGCCGGCGTCGGGTATGCCCCGCAACGTGAAGAACGCGTGCGGGAAGCTGTTGCCGAGCTCGTGGCTCCAGAAGGTGATGGTGACGGCAGCCTGTGCGGGGAGCGCGTATCCCAGGCACAGGCAGAGCAGGGCGATCAGCCGAAGTAGCGGTCTCATCCCCCAATATTATTTTGGAATGTCGAGCCTTACCAGTGTGATGAGTCTGATTTAGATCAGATTTGCGTAGTATTTTGTGCGGTCGCCGGGGCAGGCGAAGCGGATGCGGCAAGCGTCGCGTTCTCGCGCTTCTCTGGTCGAATATAGATCGAGGAGAGCATCGGGATGGCGGCACGCAACTCGGTTTCGATCGCCTCGATCAGCGTCTCGCCGTCGCCCATCGTCACCGAATCGTCGAAGTCCGCGCTGATCGCGGCGAAGATGCTCTCGGGCGCGGTGTGGATCGTGCGGACGTGATTGACCGAGACGATCGCGGGATGGGCGGCGACGATCTTGCGGATCGTCGCGATCACCGCCGGGTCTGCGCGCTCGCCGATGAGTAGTCCCTTCGATTCCCGCGCGAGCAACACCGCGACCAGCGCGAGGATCAGGCCGATCGCGATCGAGGCGGCGCCATCGATCCGCGGATCGTTGAACGCATGGCTCGCCCAGATGCCGATCCCGGCGATGACGAGGCCGGCCAGCGCCGCGGAATCCTCGAACAGCACGATGAAGCCGGCCGGATCCTTCGACCGATGGATCGCCTGCCACCAGCCCATGTCGCCCTTCGACTTCGAGAACTCCCGCACCGCGATCGTCCAGCTGCTGCCCTCGAGCGCGAACGAGATCGCGAGGACGACGTAGTTGATGGTCGGGCTGGTAAGTGGTTCGGGCTCTTGGATATGCCGCCAGCCCTCGAAGATCGACACGCCCGCGCCGATCGCGAAGATCAGGATCGCGACGACGAACGCCCAGAAATACAGCTCGCGGCCATAGCCGAACGGGTGCGCCTCGTCGGCGGGGCGCTTGGCCTTTTTCTGCCCGTAGAGCAGCAGCACCTGGTTGCCGCTGTCGACCACCGAGTGGAAGCCTTCGGTCAGCATCGACGACGATCCGGTCATCCCGGCGGCGACGAATTTCGCCACGCCGATCCCGAGATTGGCGGCGAGGGCGCCGTAGAGGACGATGTCGTCCTTGATGCGAGCGGTCAGTGTCTTGGCCATCCCGCCGTCCTACACGAGGGGACTGGGTTGGAAAGGGCGGCTTTCGCAAGGGGATGCTTAGTTCGGCGTGATCTCGACGGTGCCCTGGTAGGCGGACGCACCCGCCACCCCCACTCCGTCATCCTGACGAAAGTCAGGATCCAGAGCCACAAGCTCCAGCGCCCGTTACCCTGGATCCTGACGTTCGTCAGGATGACGGGCTTCGGGAGCGCACCGTCCTTTTAAACAGGAATACCCGCCGGTGGACGAGCCACCGGCGGGATCCTTTCCTCCCCAGGAAACTGTGTGAATCGGTTTAGCCGAGCCGGCCGAGGCGATGGTACAGCGCACTCATCCGCGTCAGCCGTTCGTCGTCGATCGAGGTCTTGCTGATCATCTCGCCGAGGACTTCCTTCATCAGCGCGAAATCGTTGGTCGAGAAGACGGCACGGGCGCGGGGTTGTTCGGTGGTCGTCTGCATGGCTTGCCTCCTTCGATGATCGTCTTATCTCTCTCTTTACACCGATCGTGCGCCAAGAGAGGTGATGCACAGGCAATAGCGTTCGAAGCCGGCACGTTGGAAGGCCGCCCCGAGCCGCCGCAACGTCGCGGTGTCCGTCCAGCTTGTGGAACACGTGTCGTTCTGTAAACATCGTGACAGGAGGGTTTGCGATGGCGGAACGGAAATTGCTGGCGGGGCACGCGATCCGTCGCTTGCGGCGCGGGGCGGGGCTGACGCAGGCGGCGATGGCCGACATGCTCGCGATCAGCCCGAGCTATCTCAACCTCGTCGAGCGTAACCAGCGGCCGATCTCCGCGACGCTGCTGATCAAGCTGGCCGAGAGCTTCGACTTCGATCCGCGGTCGCTCTCGGCGGGTGAACCGGGCGGCGGTGCGGATGCGATCCGGCGGCGGCTGGCCGACCCGATGTTCGCCGACCTGGAGATCGACCGCAACGAAGTCGAGGAATGGCTTGCCAGTGCCCCCGGCGGTGCGGCGGCATTTGCGCGCGTGTTCGACCGGATCGGCGGCGGCGCGGTGGTCGAAGCGGGCGACGATCCGGTCACGCTCGTCCGTCGCGAGATCGAGCGTTGGCGGAATCATTTCGCCGATCTCGACGCCGCGGCCGAAGCGCTGGCCGACGAACTGCGGCTTGGCGCTGGCGACCTCTACGGCGCGATTGCCGAGCGGTTGCGCGCGAAGCACAGCCTGACCATCCGCGTACTGCCCGCCGACGTGCTCCCCGACACGCTGCGCCGCCTCGACCTGCACGCGCGGCAATTACAGCTGAGCGAGATGCTCGACCCCGCCTCGCGCACGTTTGCGGTCGCGTTCCAGCTCGGCCAGATCGAGGCGAAGGCGGAGATCGATGCGCTCGCCAAAGGCGCAGGGTTCACCGATCGCGCCGCGGAACGGCTCTATCGCCGCCACCTGCTCGGCTATTTCGCCGCCGCGCTGATGATGCCCTATGCGCGTTTCCTCCGTGGATGCGAGACGACGGGGTACGACATCGAACTGCTGCAACGCCGGTTCGGCGCGGGCTTCGAACAGGTCGCGCACCGGCTGACGACGTTGCAGCGCGTCGGCGCACGCGGCTTGCCCTTCTTCATGATCCGGATCGACCGCGCGGGGCAGGCGTCGAAGCGCTATCCCGGCGCCAGCGGCGCGGCACTCGTCGAGGCCGACGGGCGCTGTCCGTTGTGGCGGCTGCATCATGCGTTCGACCGACCGGGCAGCCTGATGGTCCAGCTAGTCGAACTGGAGGACGGCGCGCGCTGGCTGACGATGGCGCGCACCGTGACGCCGCAGGGCAGCCGATTTGGCGCAGTGCACGCCGAGTTCGCCATCGGTCTCGGCGTCGCGGCGGCGCAGGCGGGTGTGCTCGCGGCGGCGAGCGGCTTCGATCTGGCGGGCAGGGCGATGCCGATCGGGCTCGGCTGCCGCGCCTGTTTCCGCAACGATTGCCCGCAACGGTCTGTTGCGCCGGCCGGGCGGGCGCTGCTGATCAACGAGCGGGAGCGACGGACGTCCGCGCTGACATTTGCGGGCGACTGAACAATCCTCCCCCGCAAGGGGGAGGTGGCAGGCGCTTGCCTGACGGAGGGGGAGGAAGGCGAAACCGCTGTTCCGTTGTCCTCCCCCTCCGTCACCTCCGGCGACACCTCCCCCTGGCGGGGGAGGATTAAGGTCAGGCGCCAGCGACCATCAGCGCGTCCAACTGGTCCTTCGACAATTCCAGCGTCATCGCAGGCAGCAGGTCTTCGATCTGCTTCACGCTGGTGGCGCTCGCAATCGGCGCCGTCACGCCCGGCTGCGCGATCAACCACGCCAGCGCAACCTGCGCGTGGGTCGCGCCAGTAGCTTCGACAACCGAGTCCATCGCATCGAGGACAGCCTTGCCGGTACCTTCGAGCAATTCGCCCATCCGACCGCCGCGAACGCTCTGGCTCAGATCGTCCTTCGTCCGGTACTTGCCGGTGAGGAAACCCGAGGCGAGGCCGTAATAGGGCAGCACGCCGATGTTCTCGGTGACGCAGTAATCCTGCAATTCGCCCTCGAACTTGGTGCGGCTGACGAGGTTATATTCGGGCTGGAGAACGTGATAGCGCGGCAGGTCCGACGTCTTGGCAGCCTCGACCGCGGACTTCAGGCGGGCGGCGTGGAAGTTCGAGGCGCCGATCACGCGCACTTTCCCCGCATCGACCAGCTTGCCAAATGCTTCGAGGACAGCCTCCTGCGACTGTGACTCGTCGTCCTGATGCGCGTAGTACAGGTCGATGCGATCTGTACCGAGGCGCTTCAGCGAGGCTTCGGCAGCGGCGGCGATACGCGCGGGGGCGAGCTTCTCGCCGCCTTCGCCGGGGAGCATGCCGACCTTCGTCGCGATCAGCACGTCGTCGCGCTTGCCGCTCGCCTTCAGCCATTCGCCGATCATGCTCTCGGATTCGCCACCCTGATGGCCGTCGACCCAGGCCGAATAGACGTCCGCAGTGTCGATCATCGTGCCGCCGCCCGCGACGAACGCGTCGAGCACGGCGAAGCTGGCGGCGCGGTCGGCAGTCCAGCCGAACACGTTTCCGCCGAGGACGAGCGGGGCGATCTTCAGATCGGTCGAGCCGAGGCGGCGGAGGGTCATCGGGTCTGGTCGCTTTGATTCGAGGGGAGTTCGGTATTGGGCGCGGCATCGTCAAGAACGGCGGCGTCAGGAGCGGCGGCGACCGCGTTCAGGTCGACGCTGTTCGCATCGAGCATCGCGGCGACTTCGTTCAACTGGTGCGCTTCGTCGGCGGTGACCGCGCCGGGTTCGCTCGCGGGCGAGCACGCCGCCAGCGCTGAAATAGCAAACAGCGCCCCCACCATCATGCCGTCGTGCCAGCGAACGCTGGCATCCTCCCGGAGCGGTCGTCGTGACCCGGACCGGGAGTCCCCAGCGTTCGCTGGGGTGACGGAGAAGTGGGGGCGCCTTGGCAAGGCTTAGTCCTTGATCGCATTGCCAGCGCGGGTCAGCGCGTTACCGGTAGCATCGGCCGCACGGTCCGCACCGTTGCTGATCGAGGCGCCTGCCCGGTCTGCACCGGCTTCGATCCGGTCACCGGCGCGGTCGGTCTTGGCGTCGAGGTGATCGGTCGAGTTGTCGATGCGCGCACCGGCGTTGTCGAGCGAACGCTCTGCCGAACCCAGCGCGCGATCGCTGGCGGCGCTGACGTCGTCGACGGCATTGGCGGTGGTCGCGCTGGCATCGGCGGCGATCGCGTTGGCGGCTTGTGCGGTCTGGTCCTGCGCATTGTTGCTGCAGGCGGCGAGACCGGCGGTAAGCGCCAGGGCGGGGATCAGGAACTTCTTCATAGGTATCTACTCCCGTGGATGTCGTCTTGTGGACCGGGGAATGCCCAGCCCATAGCGCAATCGAACGCGGACGAAGCGTTTCCGATCCGTCACGATCGGCGGGATGCGATAAGTCGCGGGTGCCGATCGGTAATGTTCGAGACGCACACGCCCGCGTTGACCTCATATAAAGAATTCTTTATATGTCCTCGTATGACGATGGCGCTCGAAATCTTCCGTGCTTTGGCGGACGCGACCCGGTTGCGGATCCTCGCGCTGTTGCGGCGGATGGAGCTGTCGGTCGGCGAGCTCGCCCAAGTGCTGGGGCAGAGCCAGCCACGCGTCTCGCGGCATGTGAAGATCCTGTGCGATGCCGGGCTTGCCGAGCGTCGTAAGGAAGGCAGTTGGGTGTTCGTCGCGCTCGGGTCCCCGGACGTGGTCGAGCCGATCGCGCGTTCGCTCGACGTATGGGCAAAGACCGAGCCGGACCATTGGGCGGTCGCGGATGCGGCACGGCTTGCGGCGGTGCGTGCAGACCGGGCGGCGAGTGCCGCGGCGTGGTTCGAGGGGCACGCCGACGAGTGGGACGCGATCCGGTCGCTGCATGTCGCCGACAGCGAGGTCGAGGCGGCGATGGCGGCCGTGCTCGGCGATGCGCCGGTCGGCACGCTGATCGACATCGGTACGGGCACCGGGCGGATGCTCGAACTGTTCGGCGGACGCGCGACGGTCGCGCTAGGGATCGATCGCAGTTCGGAGATGCTGCGGCTGGCGCGGGCGAAACTGCACGACATGACGCACGCCGAGTTGCGTCAGGCGGACCTGTATGCGCTGCCGATGGCGGATGCCGCGGCGGACGTCGCGATCCTGCATCACGTGTTGCACTTCGCGCAGCAGCCCGGCGCGGCGGTGAGCGAGGCGGCGCGGGTGCTAGCGCCCGGCGGACGGTTGCTGATCGCCGACTTCGCCAGCCACGACCGCGAGGAACTGCGGGTGCGCGATGCGCACACGCGCCTGGGGTTCGCGGACGAGCAGATGGCGGCGTGGTTCGAGGCGGCAGGCTTGCAGACGGCGCGCGTCGAGACGCTCGAGGGCGGTGAGTTGACGGTGAAATTATGGCTCGGTCGAAAGATCGGCGCGAGCTTGCGTGAGGTGAAGGCGGCATGACGAACATTTCGATCCCCCAACTGGCCGAAGCGCGCCGCGCGCTCGAAGAACCGCTGTTCGCGGATCTTGCGGGTGATGTCGGTCTGAGCTTCGAATTCTTCCCGCCGAAGAGCGAGAAAATGGAGACGCAGCTCTGGGAGGCGATCCGCACGCTGGAGCCGCTCGGCCCGGACTTCGTGTCGGTGACGTACGGCGCGGGCGGCTCCACGCGCGAGCGGACTCACGCGACGGTGGCGCGGATCCAGCGCGAGACGTCGATGAACGCCGCCGCGCATCTGACCTGCGTCGAGGCGACGAAAGACGAGATCGATCAGGTCGCCGAGGAATATTGGGCGGCGGGCGTGCGGCATATCGTCGCGTTGCGCGGTGACATGCCCACCTTGGGCCAGCCGTATCAGGCACATCCGGGCGGGTATGAGAATGCGGCGGCTCTGGTCGCAGGTTTGCGGAAGCTGCACCCGTTCGAGATCTCGGTCGCGGCGTATCCCGAGTGCCATCCGGAATCGGGTGGGCATGATGCCGACATCGACAATCTGAAGCGCAAGATCGATGCCGGTGCGACCCGCGCGATCACGCAGTTCTTCTTTTCGCCCGAAGCGTACTTCCGGTTTCGCGACCGAGTTGCAGCCGCCGGGATCACCGCGCAGATCTTGCCGGGGATCCTGCCAGTATCGAACGTCGCACAGACGCGGAAATTCGCCGGGCTCTGCGGCGCTGAGATCCCGGCGTGGATGGACCGCTTGTTCGAGGGGCTCGACGATCATCCGTCCGCTCGGCAGCTCGTCGCGGCGACGATCGCGGCCGAGATGTGCCGGCGGCTGTATGCGGGCGGCGTGAAGGACTTCCACTTCTACACTCTCAACCGCGCGGAACTGGCCTACGCGATCTGTCACATGCTCGGTGTGCGTGCGAAGCCGGTCGCGAAGGTCGCGGCGGCGTAATTCCCCTCCCGCTTGCGGGAGGGGTCAGGGGAGGGGCTGGCCCGATCCGACCGTCTCGTTTGCGGCACTTCCCTCCCCTGACCCCTCCCGCCAGCGGGAGGGGAGGAGATCGACGATGACACCACGTGAACGTTTCAACGCGGAAGCCGCCAAGCGCATCCTGATCACCGACGGCGCGTTCGGCACCGAGATCCAGAACTGGAAGCTCGACGAGGCGGCTTACGCAGGGTCGCTCGGCTTGTCGCACGACCAGAAGGGCAACAACGACATCCTGGCGATCACCAAGCCGGACGTCCCCGAGACGATTACGCGCGAATATCTCGAGGCGGGGTCGGACATCGTCTCGACCAACACGTTCAGCGCGAACGTCATTTCGCAGGCCGATTACGGCGCGGAACATCTGGTGCGCGAGATCAACGTCGAGTCCGCGCGGATCGCCCGTGCGCTAGCCACCGAATATGAGGCGAAGGACGGCCGCCCTCGCTTCGTCGCCGGCGCGATCGGGCCGACCAACAAGACGCTGTCGCTGTCGCCCGACGTCAACGATCCCGGCTTCCGCGAGATCGATTTCGATTATCTCAAGGGCGTGTACCGCGAGCAGATCGACGCGCTACTCGAAGGCGGCGAGGGGGGTGGCGTCGACTTCATCCTGATCGAGACGGTGTTCGACACGCTCAACGCCAAGGCGGGCATCATGGCGGCGATCGAGGCGGGCGACGCGCTCGGGCGCGATGTGCCGATCATGATGTCGATGACGTTGACCGATCTCAGCGGGCGCAACCTGTCGGGGCATACGGTCGAGGCGTTCTGGCATGCGGTGCGGCATGCCAAGCCGATCACGATCGGGCTGAACTGCTCGTTCGGCGCGGAGCAGCTGCGGCCGCATGTGAAGACGCTGTCGGCGATCGCCGATACGCTGATCATGGTGTATCCGAACGCCGGCCTGCCCAACGAACTCGGCGAGTATGACGAGCAGCCCGAGACGACGGCCGGGCTGGTCGGCGAGTGGGCGGTGGCCAAGCAGGTCAACGTGCTAGGCGGCTGCTGTGGGTCGACCCCGGCGCATATCAAGGCGATGGCGGACGGCGTGCGGGGGCTCGAGCCGCGGGTTGTGGCTCGGCCGGAAGTGCGGACCAAGCTCGCCGGCCTCGAACCATTCACGATGGCGGCGTAAATCCTCCCCGKMMCGGGGAGGAATTGGAAAACCGATGACCACGACAACCTCCACCTCCTTCGTCAACATCGGCGAGCGCACCAACGTCACCGGCTCGGCGCGTTTCAAGAAGCTGATCATGGCGGGCGACTATCCCGCCGCGGTCGAGGTCGCGCGGCAGCAGGTCGAGAGCGGCGCGCAGGTGCTCGACGTCAACATGGACGAGGGGCTGCTCGACGCGCATCACGCGATGACGACGTTCCTGAAGCTGATCGCCGCCGAGCCCGACATCGCGCGCATCCCGTTCATGGTCGACAGCTCGAAATGGAGCGTGATCGAGGCCGGGCTGAAGTGCGTCAGCGGCAAGCCGATCGTCAATTCGATCAGCATGAAGGAGGGGGAAGAGCAGTTCCTCGCCCAAGCGCGCAAGTGCATGGCGTACGGTGCTGCAGTGGTCGTGATGGCGTTCGACGAGGTCGGGCAGGCGGACACCAAGGCGCGGAAGGTCGAGATCTGCGAGCGGGCGTACAAGCTCCTCGTCGGGATCGGGTTCCCGCCCGAGGACATCATCTTCGATCCCAACGTGTTCGCGGTTGCGACGGGGATCGAGGAGCATGACAATTACGGCGTCGACTTCATCGAGGCGTGCCGCGAGATCAAGGCACGCTGCCCGCACGTCCATATCTCGGGCGGGCTGTCGAACTTCAGCTTCTCGTTCCGCGGCAACGAGCCCGTGCGCCGCGCGATGCACAGCGTGTTCCTGTACTATGCGATCCCCGCAGGCATGGACATGGCGATCGTCAACGCCGGCCAGCTCGACATCTACGACGACATCGATCCCGAACTGCGCCAGGCGGTCGAGGACGTGGTTCTCAACAAGGATCCCGAGGCCGGCGATCGGCTGGTGGCGCTCGCCGAACGCTATCGCGGCACCGACGTCGTCGCCGAGAAGGCCGCGGCGGAATGGCGCTCGCTGAGCGTCAACAAACGGCTCGAATATGCGCTGGTCAAGGGCATCGACCTCCATGTCGTCGAGGACACCGAGGAAGCGCGGCTGATCATCGACGGCAATAACGGGCGGCCGATCGAGGTGATCGAAGGCCCACTAATGGACGGCATGAACGTCGTCGGCGACCTGTTCGGATCGGGCAAGATGTTCCTGCCGCAGGTGGTGAAGTCGGCGCGCGTGATGAAGAAGGCGGTCGCGCATCTGCTGCCGTATATCGAGGCGATGAAAGAGCCCGGCGCGCGCGGCAAGGGCAAGATCATCATGGCGACCGTCAAGGGCGACGTGCACGACATCGGCAAGAACATCGTCGGCGTAGTCCTGCAGTGCAACGGCTTCGACGTGGTCGATCTCGGCGTAATGGTGCCGTGGTCGAAGATCCTCGAATCCGCGAACGAGAACGATGCGGACATGATCGGGCTTTCCGGACTGATTACGCCGTCGCTCGACGAGATGGTCACGGTCGCCGAGGAGATGAAGCGCGCGGGCATGACGATGCCGCTGCTGATCGGCGGCGCGACGACCTCGAAGGTGCATACGGCGCTCAGGATCGCGCCGGCTTATGACGGCCCGGTGGTGCATGTGCTCGATGCGAGCCGTGCGGTGGGTGTCGCGTCGACCTTGGTCTCGGACACGATTCGCGACGAGTTCGTGACGAAAATCGCGGACGAGTATGAGGCGGTGCGGATCTCGCGCGCGAACAAGGGGCAGAGCGAGTTGCTGCCCTTGGCGACCGCGCGGGAGCGTAAGTTCGTGGCGGACTTCGCGCTCAAGCCGCCCGCACCAGCGAAGCCCGGCGTGCATGTGTTCGCGGACTGGGACCTGTCGGACCTGCGCGACTATATCGACTGGACGCCATTCTTTCGCGCGTGGGAGCTGGCGGGGAATTTCCCGGCGATCCTGACGGATGAAGTGGTCGGCGAGAGCGCGAGTTCGCTGTATGCGGATGCGCAGGCGATGCTCGACACGATCGTCGCGGAGAAGTGGCTGACGCCGCGCGGGGTCGCGGGGTTGTGGCCGGCGCGGCGTGAGGGTGATGATGTGGTTGTATCCTCCCCGGCACGGGGAGGGGGACCGCGCAGCGGTGGAGGGGGCGTGCCACACAGCGTCCCGCTCGCGGAGGCCCCCCTCCACCATCCTGCGGATGGTCCCCCTCCCCGTGCCGGGGAGGAATATAGATTGCCCATGCTCCGCCAGCAGATCGCCAAGCGCGAAGGCCGCGCCAACATGTGCCTCGCCGATTTCGTCGACACGCAGGACGACTGGTTCGGCGGCTTCGCGGTCGGCATCCATGGGATCGACGACCACATCGCCCGCTTCAAGGCGGACAACGACGATTACAACGACATCCTGCTGAAGGCGCTCGCCGACCGCTTCGCCGAAGCCTTCGCCGAACGCCTCCACAAGCACGTCCGCACCGATCTCTGGGGCTATGCCCCCGACGAACAGCTCACCAACGAAGCGATGATCAAGGAACAATATCGCGGCATCCGCCCCGCGCCGGGCTATCCCGCATGCCCCGACCACAGCCTCAAGCCGATCCTGTTCGACCTGCTCGACGCCGAGACCGCGACCGGTCTGGAACTGACGGAGAGTTTCGCGATGTTCCCGACCGCAGCGGTCTCGGGCTTCTATTTCGGTCACCCGCAAGCAGAGTATTTCGGGGTAGCCCGGGTCGGTCGCGACCAGCTCGAGGATTACGCCGCACGCCGCGGCGCGGACCTGAAAACCGCCGAACGCTGGCTCCGTCCAAACCTCGACTAGGCTGACTCACCTCTCAACCCGGCCGTCATCGTGACGAAAGTCAGGATCCAGGGTTGCGACAGCCAGCCCTCGTGGCTCTGGGTCCTGACTTTCGTCAGGATGACGGGGGGCTCCTGTCTGACGAGCCCCCCAAGAAGCTGGCGTAACCCTTAAGCCCCCGCTTCGGCCGGCTTCCCCTCGCGCACGTCACCCGGAAGGCCAGTGATCGTCTTCACCTCCATGAAATCCGTCAGCCCGTAGCGCCCGTTCTCGCGACCATTCCCCGACTGCTTGTACCCGCCGAACGGCGCACCGATGTCCGGGCTCCACGAGTTGATCGTCACCAGCCCCGCCCGCAACCGCGGCGCAACCTTCGCTGCCGCTGCCGGATCACCCGAGATCGTCGCCGACAGCCCGTATTCGGTCGCGTTGGCAATACGGATCCCCTCGTCCTGATCGGCATACGACGTGATCGTCGCGACCGGACCGAACGTCTCCTCCTGCGCGATCCGCATGTCCGGACGCACGTCGGTAAACAGCGTCGGCTGGATGTAATACCCAGCGTTACGCCCGTCCGGCCGACCCACGCCGCCCGTCACCAAGGTTGCGCCTTCGTCGATCGCGGACTGGATCAGCCCCTGGATCTTGTCGAACTGCGCCTTGTTGACGACCGGGCCGATGTGCTGGCCCATCTCGGCCGGATCGCCGACCTTGGTCTGCTCCATCATCGACTTCACGATCGCGGTCGCCTCCGCGACCTGGCTGGCATGCACGAGCAGGCGAGTTGGAGCGATGCAGCTCTGGCCGGAATTGGCGAGCACGCCCGCGACAGTTGGCGGCAGGACGGTCGCAAGGTCGGATCCCTCAAGCACGAGGTTCGCCGCCTTGCCGCCAAGCTCCTGATGCACCCGCTTCACGGTAGGGGCCGCCGCCAACGCGACCGCGATCCCGGCGCGCGTCGAGCCGGTGAAGCTCACCATGTCGACGTCGCGGTGCGCGCACAGCGCCGCGCCAACGCCTGGGCCGTCGCCGTTGACGAGGTTAAACACCCCCGCCGGCACGCCCGCCGCATCCATGATCTCGGCCAGGATCACCGCGCACGATGGCGCCTCCTCGGACGGCTTCAGGATCATCGTGTCGCCCGCCGCCAGCGCAGGCGCGACCTTCGCGCAGATCTGGTTGAGCGGCCAGTTCCACGGCGTGATCATCGCGACGACGCCGAGCGGTTCGTGCACGACGGTCGCCTTGCCAATCGTCTCGGAGAATTCGAACGCCGCCAGCGCTTTCGCGGTCGCCGAGAAATGCGCGAGCCCGGTGGGGGCCTGCGCCATCGAGGCCAGCGCCATCGGGGCGCCCATCTCCTGCGACATCGCCTTCGCCAGATCGGGCATCCGCGCCTTGTACTCGGTCATGATCCGGCCGAGCACATCGAGGCGTTCCTGCACGCTGGTCTGGCTCCAGCTTTCGAACGCGGAGCGCGCCGCGGCCACGGCCTTGTCGACATCGGCGGCGGTGCCCAGCGTGACTTCGGTGCACGGCTGCTCGGTCGACGGGTCGATCACCTGATAGACGGTGCCGCCCTCGCTATCGACCCAAGCGCCGTCAATATACTGCTGCAAATAGCTTTTCATCGTGCCTCTCCGCATCATGTCTTGCGCAGGAATGGGCTCGCCGGAGATCGGTTGCAACCCGAAACGCATGCCGTAGGTTGATCGAGAAATTCATCAGGAGGCCGGTATGGCGAGAGTGGCATTCATCGAGAAGACTGGCGGTCCCGAGGTCATTCAGTGGCGCGACGTCGAACTGCCGCCGCCGGGCAAGGGCGAGGTGTGGATGCGCAACACCGCGGTCGGGCTGAACTATATCGACACCTACCACCGCAGCGGCGTGTACCCGATCGACCTGCCCTCGGGGCTCGGCAGCGAGGCTGCGGGCATGGTGATGGCGGTCGGCGAGGGCGTGACCGATTTCGCGCCCGGCGACCGGGTCGGCACCTTCGGACCGTCCCGCGGCGCGTACGCGACCGAGCGCAACGTGCCCGCGAACCAACTATTCAAACTGCCCGACACGCTCGACGACCAGACCGCCGCGGCGATCCTGCTCAAGGGCTGCACTGCCGAGTTCCTGGTCGAGCGCTGCGCCAAGGTGCAGGCAGGCCAGACCGTCCTCGTCCACGCGGCGGCGGGCGGGGTCGGCCACATCCTCGTCGGCTGGCTGAAGGCGATCGGCGCGACCGTGATCGCCAGCGTCGGCAGCGAGGATAAGGCGGCACGCAGCCGCAAGGCTGGCGCCGATCACGTCATCCTCCACAAGTCCGAGGACATCGCCGCGCGCGTCCGCGAGATCACCGACGGCAAGGGCGTGCCGGTTGTTCTCGACGGTGTCGGTCGCGCGACGTGGGACGCGTCGCTGGATAGCGCGGCCAGGCGGGGGCTGATCGTCAGCTATGGCAATGCGGGCGGGGTGGTCGACGGCGTCAACATCGGCATCCTTGCGCGGAAGGGCTCGCTGTTCGTGACCCGGCCTACGCTGTTCGATTACTACGTCACGCCGGACGAAAGGCAGGCCGGCATCGCCCGCCTGTTCGCGATGCTCGACAACGGCGCGGTCACACCGGAGATCGGTCGGACCTTTCCGCTCGAAGAGGCTGCCGCCGCCCATCGCGCAATCGAGGCGGGTGAGACTTCGGGGAGCACGATCCTGCTGCCGTAACTGTGTGCGAGAAGGTGTGTTCACGCGAAGGCGCGAAGGCGCGCAGAAGATTTGTTCACGCGGACACGCGGAGACGCGGAGACGCGGAGGTGTTGCGGGCGGTACGGGCGTCTCGTTCATCATCTTGCGGCGATGATGAAGGGGACCGTTGGTCCCGGAGAACTCTCCGCGTCTCCGCGTCTCCGCGCGAACCCATTCTTCTCGTCTCTTCGCGCCTTCGCGCCTTCGCGTAAACCAATGCGACGTTCTCGCTACGCGACGGACGGCGTTGTAGCCTCCGGCCGACGCCGCAAGACGCTTGTACGCGCGACGATCCACGATAGGACGGAAGCTTGCCCGAGTGAGACCGTGATGAGCCTGAACATTCTGCTGGTCGAGGACGATGCCGTGTTCGCGCAGGCGATGGCCGAGGAACTACGCGGGTTCGATCACGGCGTGACGGTGGCGCCGGATGGCCGCGACGCGCTCGCCGCGGTTGACAGCCAGGCGTTCGACGCGGTGATCCTCGACCGGATGCTCCCCAAGATCGACGGCATTTCCGTGCTGGAACGGCTACGGAGCGCGAACATCACGATGCCGGTCATCATGCTCAGCGCGCTCGGCCGCTCGGTCGAGAAGGTCGAGGGGCTGGAAGCTGGCGCGGACGACTATGTGGTCAAGCCGATCGCGGCGGTCGAGCTGAACGCACGCCTGCTCGCGCTGATGCGCGGGCGCGGCTGGACCGGTAGCGCCGGCGATACGATCCACGCCGGCGATATCGTCGTCAGCCCGACCAAGTTCCGCGCGTGGCGCGACGGCATCGCGCTCGATCTCGGCAAGCTCGAGTTCAAGCTGCTCGCCGAGTTCGTCGCCAATGCCGATGCGGTACTGACGCGCGCGATGCTGGTCGAGCGGGTCTGGGGGTACGACTTCGCACCGACCACCAACATCGTCGATGTCTATGTCCGCCACCTCCGCGTGAAACTGACCGCAGCGGGTGGCGACGATCCCATCCGCACGGTGCGCGGCGTCGGATACATGCTGCGCGGATGACCCGCCTGCGATCGCTGCGCGCGTTGACGCTGGCGTTCCTGATCGCGTTCCTCGTCGCGACGCTCGGCACCGGGTTCGCGATCTACACCGCGACGCAACGCACGATCGAGCGACTGGTCGATCGCCGCATCCTGGTCGTGAGCGATGCCGCCGCCGGCATTTCCGGCGACCGCAGTCCCGAAGAGCTCGTCCGGCGGATCAACGCCGCGACCCGCGAGCGTGACACCGGCGATATCGGCTTCCTGCTGCTGGATGCGACCGGTCGCAGGCTCGGCGGCAACATCGCCTTGCCGCGTCGCCTGCCGACGGGGTTCTCGACGGTCGCGCTCAAGGACCAGATCGCGGGACTGTCCGCCGGGCGTGCGCTGGTCCGCGACGTCGGGCACGGCATGACGCTGGTGACGATCGCCGAGACCGAACCGTTCGACGACTATAATGCGGCACGTGTCCGGATCTACCTGATCGGCTTCGGATCGATCCTGCTGGTCGTCATCGGTGGCCTGCTGTTTTTCGTCATCACGATCGGACGGCGGATCGGCGAGACGCGGCGGACGGTCGACGCGATCATCGACGGTGACCTGTCGCGGCGCGTACCGGTCGATCGATCGGGCGGCGAGTTCGCGCATCAGGCGATGGCCTTCAACCGCATGCTCGACCGTATTTCGGAGCTGATGGCCGGTATCAGCAACGTCTCCAACGATATCGCCCACGATCTTCGCACGCCCTTGGCACGCCTGCGCAGCCAGTTGGCGCTGGCGTTGCGGCGGGCCCAGACGGACAGCCAACGCGACGATCTCGAAACCGCGATCGCAATGAGCGACGAACTGCTCGAGATGTTCGCGGCGATGCTGCGGATCGCCGAGATCGAAGGCGGCGATCAGCGCGCGGCGTTCGCGACGCTCGATCTTGCGGCGCTGGCCGACGATATCGCGACGATGATGCAACCGGTAGTCGCCGATGGCGGCCGGACGCTGACGCTGGAAACATCGCCCATGGCCGAGATCGTCGGCGATCGCCAACTGCTAGGCCAGCTGCTCGTGAACCTGATCGAGAATGCGCTCCGCCACACCCCACCCGGCACCCGCATCGAGATCGGCGTCACGACCACCGGCAAGACTGCCATGCTCACGGTGACCGATACCGGCCCCGGCATTCCGGTGGAGCAGCGCAAGCTGGCGTTGCGGCGGTTCGGGCGGCTCGACGCCAGCCGCCACGACGAAGGGCACGGCCTCGGACTGCCGCTGATCCAGGCGATCGTCCGGCTTCATTGCGGCACGATCGCACTCGAAGACGCGGCCCCCGGACTGCGCGTCGTCATGGCGCTGCCCAAGGGCTGAAACGACGAAACCCGGACAGGCTGAGCGCCTGTCCGGGTTTCCATTTCTATGCGGCAAGCCCGATCAGAACTTGACCGAAGCCTCCATGCCGTAGGTGCGCGGCGCGTTGAAGTTGCCGTAGTCGCCCAGCACGTTGTTGACGCTGCCCGATGTGAGGTTGGTCGTCGGCGCGCCCGGCAGGCTGTTCGACGGGTCGCGGCGGAACACGTACTGCTTGTCGAACAGGTTGCGGACCCAGGCCGAGATCGTCACCGCGTTGTTGCCGCCGACGTGGATGTTCGCCAAGGCGAGACGGGCGTTGGCGATGAACGCGGGGTCGTTCTTGGTCGCGAACTGATCGAAGGTCTGCGTCGCCTGCGAGTAATTGCCGTCGAGGTGGAACTTCAGGTCCATGTCGCCGACCGGCATCGTGTAGTCGACCGATCCGTTGGCGGCATTGCGCGGCGTGAACACGATGTAGAAGTTCTGATACACGCCGGTCGACGCGATCAGCACGGGCGGGATCTTCGTGTAGGTGTAGGCATAGCCCGCGGTCAGCGTCAGGCCGTCGACCGGCTGCACGGTCAGGTCGGCCTCGATCCCGCGGATCTTGGTGATGCCGGGCGCATTGATCGTCACGAGGTTGTTGAAGCTGCCCGACGCGGTCGTCTGGATCGAGCTGATGTCGACCTGGCTGTTCTTGCGATCCATGATGTAGCCGGCAAGGTTCAGGCGCGCACGGTGGTTCCAGAAATCGGTCTTCGCGCCGATCTCGTACGACTTCACGTCCTCGGGGTTGAACGTCTGGTAGTTGGACGTCCGCGAGCTGGCACCGCCGGCGCGGTAGCCGGTTGCGTACTTGGCATAGACGTGGACCGTGTCACTGGCGTCATAGGCGAGCGTCGCCATCGGATTGAACCGGTTCCAGGTGGCGTCGAGCGGCGCATAGCCGGCCGCCGTCAACTGGGCCTGGGTCGCCGTGTCGTAGTTCAGGTTACGCGAGAAATGCAGCACGCCCTGCTTCTCGTCGCGCGTGTAGCGGCCACCGGCGGTCAGGTGAACGCGGTCGGTCGCGTTCCAGGTGACCTGGCCGTAGCCGGCATAGCTCTTCGAATGCACTTCCGAAGCACGATCGATCGAGCGACAGCCCACGAGCGAGCCGAACCCGCCCGACCCGGTGCAGGGGTCGAGCACCGAGATCGTCGTCAGCGCCGAATTGAACGCCAGCGAGTTCGGCGTCGCCGCGTCGTCGCTGATGTGCTCGTTGAAGTAATAGAGCCCGGCGACGTAATCGAACTGGCCGACCGTGCCGACCGCCTGGAATTCCTGGCTGAACTGGTTCTGGTGAAGGTCGGCAAGGCTGTAGCGGCTGAAGTTGCACGCACTGCCGACGCAGCCAGCGGCAACGACGGGCACGCGGTGATAGCCGCCGCTATTGTCGTACTGCGTCGCGTTCACGCCGCGCCACGCGGTGATCGAGCGAAGTTCGATCTCGGGGGCGACATCCCAGCGGATATTCGACGTGAAGCCGTGCGTCTTGTCGATGCTCGGTTGCTGCGGGACGCCGATGTCGGCGACCTTCATCCGGCTGTCGCCATTGACGACGACCTGGCTCGGGAGTGGCTTCACGCTGCCGGTCAGCGTCGTGTAGTTGGTGCCGGGAAGCGCGCACGCGGGCGAGGCGGATTGCGCACCGGCCTTGCACCCGTTCGGGTTCACGTTGAGCAACTGGCTGTAGAACGGGCTGTTCGAGTCGTAGCCGTTATCGTAGCTGAAATCGGCGGTCATGCCCGAGATCGGGCGAACGCGTGCGGTCGCCTTGAAGCCGCGGCGATGATAATAATTGAAGCCGGTCTGGTCCGCGAGCGGGTTCTTGGTGGTCGCGTCCTGATGCTGGATGACGCCGTCGAGCTTCAGCGACACGCCGTACGTTTCGGGCAGGTCGACATGCAGCGTACCGTTATAGCTGCCATAGTTGGCGATCCCGCCGGTTGCGCTGCCGCCCCATTTGCCGCTCGGGCCCTTGGTGACGATGCTGAGCGCGCCGCCTTCGGTGTTGCGACCGAACAGCGTGCCCTGCGGGCCCTTGAGCACTTCGATCCGGTCGACATCGAACAGCGCTGCGTTCAGACCGTGCTGGCGACCGAGATAGACTCCGTCGATATAGACGCCGACACCCTGCTCGCGTGCGGGCTGGTTGGCGTCGAGCGGAACGATGCCGCGGATACCGATCGTCAGCGCGGACTGGCGCGCCTCGAACGTCGCGACGCGCAACGACGGCACGGCGCCGTCGGCGAGATCGTACAGGCTCTGGACGTGGCGGTCGGTCAGCGCCTGGCTGCTCAGGACGTTGATCGCGATCGGCGTCTTCTGCAGGTTCGTCTCGCGCTTGGTCGCGGTGACGACGATCTCGCCAAGCCCGGTCTGGTCGGCCGGTTCCACACCTGCGGGGGCCGGATCGATCACGGGGTCTGCGGCAGCGGTAGCGGGCGCCGTATCCTTGGCGGCGGTCGGCGCGGGGGCCGCGAGCACTGGCGACGCGATCGCGACCGTCAGGGCGGCGCCGGCCAGCAGCCGCAAGCGCAGGCTTGCTGAATTCAACATCGAGAGTTTCCCTTTTTCGGCAGTCTTTGCCTTGAAGGGCGCGATAGGCGGCGGTCGTGGCACGTCCGTTACGAATATAAGAATCGCGTGTCCGGCGATTTTAACGTTGGTTTAATGTGAGTTTATCCTCGCGCGTACGTGAGGTGATTTCAGATGACGTCGCTGTCATGTGACTGTCATGCAAAAGTAACGTCGGTGCCATGCACGGCCGCTACCGCGCCTCCCAAGCCGGCTGAAGAAGTCGGGACCACCCGGGGGAATACCATGAAATCGAACCTGTCGACCCGCGTCCGCGGTCGCGTCCTCGCGCATGTGCTGCTGACTGGCTGCGCGCTGACTTCGCTGACCGCCACCAGCGCCTATGCGCGTCCCGACGCCGCGACCCCGGTCGGCGCGCCGCGTGCGCTTGGGAGCATCACCGGTACCGTGTCGCAGGCAGGCAGCGGCGACTATCTCGACGGTGCATCGGTCTCGATTCCGACGCTTGAACTGTCGACCGTGGTCGATCGCACCGGGCGGTTCTCGCTGGTCGGTGTCCCCGCCGGCACGCACGAACTCGTGATCCGCTATGTCGGCTTCCCCGACGCGCGCCGGACCGTCACGGTCGCCGATGCCGCCGTAACGCTGGATGTTGCAATGACCACCGAAGTCGGTGCGAATCCGGGCGAGGGCGACGAGATCGTCGTCTCCGGTTCGCGCCCGATCGCGGAGTCCGAAGCCGCCGCGCTTCAGATCCAGCGAACCAGCCCCTCGCTCGTCTCGGTCATCGCCTCCGATTCGATCGGACGCCTGCCCGACCAGAACATCGCGCAGGCGGTCAGCCGCCTTCCCGGCGTCGGCGTCCAGCGCGACCAGGGCCAGGCGCGCTACATCACCTTGCGCGGCGCGCCGATCAACTGGACCACGCTGTCGATCGACGGCATCAACGTCGTCAGCCCCGAAGGCCGCGACGCCCGGTTCGACTCGATCCCGTCGGCGATCGCCTCCCAGATCATCGTGCGGAAAGCCGTCACTCCCGACATGACCGGCGAGACGATCGCCGGTAACGTCGACATCATCACACGCTCGGCATTCGATTATCCGGGCATGAAGGTGCAGGCCAAGGGCGGCGTCGGCCATGTCGAACTCGGCAAGAAGACCGAATATGAGGGCTCGCTCGTCATCTCCGACCGGATCGACACCGGTATCGGCGAGTTCGGCATCGTCTCGTCCGCCAGCCTGTATCGTCGCGGCATGGTCACTGACAATTTCGAGACCGATTTCGAGGCAGTCGATCGCGATCTCCGCCCAGGTTTCGAAAACCGCAAATGGGCGCGCGAGACGGAGAACAAGCTCTACCGCCTGACGCGGAAAAACTACTCGCTGTCGACCCGGCTCGACTGGCGCCCGGCGCCCGGCCACAAGCTGTTCGCGGAATCGATCTACTCGGCGTTCCAGGACGACGAACAGCGCAACAACTACATTTTCGATCTCGACGATCAGCAGTCGCGCACGCCCAACGGCACCGCCGCCTGCACCGTCAACGCGCGCCCCGCGACCGGCACGACCGGTTATGCCGACGTCTGCACCGGCAACACGCCGCTGCTCGGCACGGTCTACGGCATCGATCTCAACTCGAACTTCACCGTACGCAAGTACAAGCAGTCGGTGTTCACCAACACGATCGGCGGCGATCACGAACTCGGCGCCTGGAACGTGAAATGGCGTGGTAATTTCACCCGCTCGATCGACGACCGGTCGCAGCCTGCACAGCTGAACTACGACAGCCCGTCGTTCGGCACCAACGGCGCGAACGCCGCCAACCGCCTGACCGTCGGCTATGACCTGACCAACCCACAGCTTGCCAAGGTTCAGCTGTTCCGCACGATCCGCAACGCCGACGGCACCTTCTCGCGTGGCGCTCAGGTGACGGCGATCGAAGACTTCCCACGCACCCTCGCACGCCTGCGGTCGCTGAAGGCGCAGGACGTGACCGAAGCCTATACCGCCAAGCTCGATATCAGCCGCGAGGCCTCGGTGTTCGGCGCGCAGACGGTGTTTGCAGCCGGTCTCCGCTACGACGATCGTACCAAGACCGCGAACGAGTATCTGCTCGAGCTGAGCACGCCGGCCCAGTTCGCCGCGGCCGGCATTCCAACCGGGTACGGCGCCATCGCCAAGCCGGGCGGGTTCCAGGGCGAGATCCCGCTTGGCTACACCTTCCAGTATTTCGATCGGGACAAAATCCTAGGGCTGGTCGAGCAAGCCAAGGCGGTCAGCCCCTTCGTGTCCACCGACGCCAATTTCTACGATGTCGGCGAGAAGGTCTATTCCGCCTATGCGATGGCGACGACGACCACCAACTGGGGCAGCGTCATC
This sequence comes from Sphingomonas sp. Leaf208, assembly GCF_001421415.1. Classification (GTDB taxonomy): domain Bacteria; phylum Pseudomonadota; class Alphaproteobacteria; order Sphingomonadales; family Sphingomonadaceae; genus Sphingomonas. The sequence goes on along the minus strand of NZ_LMKH01000037.1, from coordinate 109,219 downwards.
GGTGGCGCGCGCGTCGAGCACATCCGCAACGACGCCCGCGCGTTCTCGTCGCTCGGCCTGATCGACGTGAAGTCGAGCCAGACTTTGGTCTACCCCAGCCTGCACGTGAACTGGGACGTCAACGACCGGATGAAGGCGCGGTTGTCGTTCAACACCGGCGCCGCACGGCCCGACTACGATCAGCTGCGCCCCAATCTCAGCATCAACGACGCGAACGCGACCATCTCCGGCGGCAACCCCGACGCGAAGCCGGAAAAGGCCAAGGGCGTCGATCTCTACGTCGAATATTACACGATGCCGCGCGGCTTCCTGTCGATCGGCGCGTATTACAAGGACGTCACCGATGTCCTCTTCGACTCGACCCGGACCTACGGCCAGACGAACCTGAACGCCGCCGGCGTCGATCGGTCGGGCTATGTCTACTCGACCATTATCAACGGCGGCAAAGGCTATATCATGGGGATCGAGGGCGCGATCCAGCAGCAGCTCGACCCCTTCACCGCCGATCTCGGCCTGCCCGACTGGATGGGTGGCTTCGGCGTGCAGCTCAACGCGACGATCAACAAGAGCCGCGCCGATACGCCGGCGACTGGCGCGACCCCGTCGCGAAAAGTGCGCCTGCCCGGCGCATCGGATGCGATCTACAATCTGATCGCCTATTACGAGAAATACGGCTTCTCGGCCCGCGTTTCCTATCAGAACCGGTCGGCGTGGCTCGATGCGATCGGTGCGGTGGACACGATCGGTGGCGTCGTCCGCGGCGTCGACGGCGGCGATTTCTACTGGGCCAAGGACAACGAACTCGACGCCTCCGTCCGCTACGCGATCAACGGCAATGTCGAGATCTACGGCGACTTTGCCAACCTGCTCAACGGTCCGGGCCGCCGCTATGTCGGTTCCTCGGCCTACACGATCGAGCATGAGACGTTCGGCCGGCGCTACACCGGCGGCGTGCGGGTGACGTTCTGATGCGCGCGCTTCCCTTTGCGGCGCTGATGCTGGCGGGATGCGCGACGACCTCGGCTCCGGTGGCGGTCGAGGCGCCGACAGTCGCGGCGACCGCCGAGACCGACCCGGTCGACACCGCCGCCGATGCCGCGGACGATCCCGCGATCTGGCTCAACGCTGCCGAACCGGCAAAGAGCCTCGTCATCGGCACCGACAAGAAAGCGGGCATCCACGTCTACAGCCTGACGGGCAAGCGCCTGAGCTTCACCCCCGCCGCGCGGCTCAACAACGTCGACCTGCGCGATCTCGGGACGCGCGTGATCGCCGCGGCCAGCGACCGGGCGGACATCGCCACCGCGCATGTCTCGCTGTTCACGCTCGACACGACAGCGGCAAAGCTCGTCCCGCTCGGCCGCTTCCCGGTCGGTCCGGGAGAGGCGTACGGCATGTGCCTCTGGACCCGCGCGCGCGATCACGCGCTGTTCGGTTTCGTCGTGCTCAAGGACGGCCGCATCGACCAGGTCGCGATCGACCTGTCCGGCGCATCGCCCAAGGTCACGACGGTCCGCTCGATGAAGCTAGGCACCCAGTCGGAAGGCTGCGTCGTCGACGACCGCACCGGGCAGCTCTACGTCGCCGAGGAAGATGTCGGCCTCTGGCGCTTCGACGCAGACCCATCCGCGCCGGTCACCGCAACCCCGATCGCCAAGGTCGACGGCAAGACGCTGGTCGCCGACGCGGAGGGGCTCGCGCTCGCCCCGTCGGGCAGGAACGGCGGCTATCTCGTCGCGTCGAGCCAGGGCGACAACGCCTACACGCTCTACCGACTGCCGGGCGTCACCTATGCGGGTCGCTTCCGCATCGGTGGGGGCGCGATCGACGGGACGAGCGATACCGACGGAATCGAACTCATGCTCGGCAACTTCGGCCCCGCCTACCCCCAGGGCCTGTTCGTCGCACAGGACGGCGACAACGCCCCGGCCACGCAGAACTTCAAATACGTCAGCTGGGCGAGCGTGAAGAAGGCGCTGAAACTGCGCTGATCCTCACGCTGGCGCGCCGTCGCAATAGGCAGCGACCATCGTGCGGATGTCGACCCGCGCCTTGAGGCGAGCGGCGAGCAAGGCGGTGCCGCTGATCTTGCGCTGGACGAACAGCGTGTCGATCGGGGGCAGGTGCCAGGTGTCGCGGTCGCGCGCGATCTCGGTGCCCTGTTCGCGCAGTACGCCGACGAACGCGCGGTCGCCGAAGTCGAACGGGCCGGGCTTGGCGAGTTCGACGAGGATGACGTCGATCATCCGGTCGACCAGTGCGCGATGCTGGAGAACGGCCGCTTCGCCGAGGAACCCGGCGGCGATGGCGGCTTCGCGCACCGCGTCTCGGTCGCCGGCGAGGGCCGCGGTGAGTAGGCGGCGATAGCCTTCACCGGTTTCGGTAGGGAGGGGGCGGGCAGCGCCGAAATCGAGCAGGACGAGCTTTTCCGTCTCGGGCTGCCAGCGGTAGTTGGCGAAGTTGGGGTCCGTCTGCATCAGCCGCCAGTCGAACAGTTCGCGCAGCACGAGCGAGATCAGGTTGTGCATCACGCGGTCGCGGACGTCCTGCGGCGCGGTCTCCAGCGTCTCGACGGGCACGCCGGTGACGAAGCTCATCGCGAGGACGCGTGGCGTGGTCAGCTCGGAGTAGAGCTTCGGCACGACGAACTGCGACTGGTCGGCGAGCAGGTCGCCGTAGCGCGCGAGCATCTGCGCCTCGCGGAGGTAATCGGCCTCCTCGTGAAGCTGCTTCTTCGCCTCGTCGAGCAACGGCGCGATGTCGAGCGCCTTGGGGAGCATGCCCGACACGCGCAGCAGGGTCGCGACGTTGTCGACGTCGGCATCGATGCTTTCCTTCACGCCGGGATACTGGACCTTGATCGCGAGCTCAGTGCCGTCCGGCAGGCGCGCGCGATGGACCTGGCCGATCGAGGCGGCGGCAACGGGGTGCGCCTGGAAATGCGCGAAACGGCGGCGCCAATCCTTGCCCCATTCGGCGGCAAGCACGCGATCGAGCTGCTGCGGCGGCATGTGGTTCGCGTTGTTGCGCAGGCGGGCGAGGATCGTGGCGAGCTCGGGCGGAAGCATGTCGCCCGCGTCCATCGAGATCATCTGCCCCAACTTCATCGCTGCGCCGCGGAGGTGGGAGAGTTGGTCTGCGACGCGCGTGGCGTTGGCGGGGGTGAGGAGGAGGTCGCCGATCTTGGGGCGTTCGCCATTGGCGAGGCGGCGGGCGCCCTCGGCGACGACTCCGCCGGCGACACCGCCCGCGAGTTTGCCGAAGACTCCGAGACGGGCGAGGCGGCCGCTGGGGATCGCGCGTCCGGCGCTGTTGCCGCTGTCTTCGGTCACGGGTGTTCCTTGGGTTTCTTCGGGAGAGGTCTCGGGAAAGATATGGGTGGCGGTCACGGTCGATCAATCCGAGCCCACCCTCGAAGTTAATCAAGGCTACCCTTGTTCTCCCGAGAAGCTTGTTCTCCCGCGAAGGCGGGAGTCCAGTCTGGGTCCCCGCCTTCGCGGGGAAACAAGCTTGGCGCGGACACCGGGCCATACATTTTGTCATCACCGAGCCCATCGTCATCCCCGCGCAGGCGGGGATCCATAACCTCGACGGCTCGCGCTCCTATCGCACGGGCAGCCAGTATGGGTTCCCGCCTCCGCGGGAATGACGGGGGGGTACTGTTCTGATTCCCCCCATCCGAACTCGCCAGGACGAAGCGGAGGAATCTCGTTAGGCCTAACAGAAAAGAGCGCCCGGATTGCTCCAAGCGCCCTCTTCCAAATCAGCGACGTGGCAAAGCCACGCCGTCGGTCGTCGCTACACGACGCCGGCCGACAGCGGATATCCGCTGCGCGGATCGGCGCGAGCGTGGTCGCGCCTTATCCGCTGTAGTACATGTCATACTCGACCGGGCTAGGCGTCATCTCCCAACGCGCAACCTCGGCGTACTTGATCTCGACATAGCTCTCGATCTGGTCCTTCGAGAACACGTCGCCCTTCAGCAGGAAGTCGTGATCCGCGAGCAGGCATTCGAGCGCCTCGCGGAGCGAACCCGCGACGGTCGGGACCTGCGCGAGCTCTGCCGGCGGCAGGTCGTACAGGTTCTTGTCCATCGCCTCGCCCGGATGGATCTTGTTGAGGATGCCGTCCATGCCCGCCATCATCAGCGCCGCGTAGGCGAGATACGGGTTGGCCAGCGCGTCGGGGAATCGCACTTCGACGCGCTTCGCCTTGGGGCCGGTGCCGTACGGAATGCGGCACGATGCCGAGCGGTTGCGCGCCGAATAGGCGAGCAGCACCGGTGCTTCGTAACCGGGGACGAGGCGCTTGTAGCTGTTGGTCGACGGGTTGGTGAACGCGTTGACCGCCTTGGCGTGCTTGATGATGCCGCCGATGAAATACAGGCACATGTCGCTGAGGCCCGCATAGCCGTTGCCCGCGAACAGCGGGGTCTTGCCTTCCCAGATCGAGAAGTGCGTGTGCATCCCCGAACCGTTGTCTTCCTTGATCGGCTTCGGCATGAACGTCGCGGTCTTGCCGTACGCATGCGCGACCTGGTGGACGACGTACTTGTAGATCTGCATGCGATCCGCGGTCTGCGTCAGCGTACCGAACGTCAGGCCCAGCTCATGCTGCGCGGCCGCGACTTCGTGGTGATGCTTGTCGCAGGGCAGGCCCATCTCGATCATCGTCGAGACCATCTCGCCGCGGATGTCGACGGCGCTGTCGACCGGTGCGACCGGGAAATAGCCGCCCTTGGCACGCGGACGGTGGCCGAGGTTGCCGCCCTCATACTCACGACCCGAATTGCCCGGCAGCTCGATGTCGTCGATCTTGTAATAGCTGGTCGAATAGCTGTTCTCGAAGCGGACGTCGTCGAACATGAAGAATTCGGCTTCGGGGCCGACATACACTGTGTCGCCGACGCCGGTGGTCAGCAGATACGCCTCGGCGCGCTTGGCGGTCGAGCGCGGATCGCGAGAATACAGTTCCCCGGTCGACGGATCGGCAATGTCGCAGATCAGGATCATCATCGGCGTCGCCGAGAACGGATCGACATAGACCGCGTCGAGATCGGGCTTGAGCGTCATGTCGCTCTCGTTGATCGCCTTCCAGCCCTCGATCGACGAGCCGTCGAACATCAGGCCGTCGGTCAATTCGTCTTCGCCGATCAGGCTCGCAACCATCGTCAGATGCTGCCACTTGCCCTTGGGATCGGTGAACCGCAGATCGACCCACTCGATCTCCTGGTCCTTGATCATATTGAGAACGTCGGAGGCCGAATTCGCCATGATGCTTGCCCTTCGTTTTGAGATTTCCGCCGCATCATGCGGGGAATCTAATTGCGGTATGGAACGGGATTTCCACACAATGTTGCGTCGCGTCAAATGACGATGTCGTCACTCGTCGTCAACGCAATATGCGTGGTCTGGAACTAGATTGCGTCGTCGTCGCGCTCGCCGGTGCGGATGCGAAGCGCGCTCTCGACCGGGATGACGAAGATCTTGCCGTCGCCGATCCGGCCGGTCTGGGCGGCCGCGGCGATCGCCTCGACGACGGGCTGCGCGAGCCCGTCCTCGACGACGACCTCGAGCTTCACCTTCGGCAGGAAGTCGACGACATATTCCGCGCCGCGATACAGTTCGGTATGGCCCTTCTGCCGGCCGAAGCCCTTGGCCTCGGTCACGGTGATGCCGCTCACGCCGATCTCGTGCAGCGCTTCCTTCACCTCATCCAGCTTGAACGGCTTGATGATGGCTTCGATCTTTTTCACAGGTACGCCCCCGATTGTTGAAACCCTCGCCCTTTCGGACAAGCTGTACGCCCTGAAGGGCGCCTTGCACCAAGCGTGCCAGCCGCAGCGCCCTCGGGCAACCGCGGAATATCGTTGATTTCACTGCCCGAAATTGCGGCACTTAGGGAGTGCTTGCGCAATGTAAGGGCAGGGGAGCCGATCACAGGATCTCGTGCAGCCGCGCGATCGGGCGGCCGAGACGGACGCCCTTGTCGGTCTCGACCAGCGGGCGCTCGATCAGCAGCGGGTCGATCATCATCGCATCGAGGATCGCCTCGGCGTCGCCATGCTTTACCGCCTTGGCGCCGTCCTCGGCCATGCGGAGGCCCTGGCGTGGAGTCATGCCGGCCCGGTCGTAAAGGCGGACGAGTTCCGCGCGGAATGGAGGGTTCTTGAGGTATTCGACGATCGTGACGTCTGCCCCTGCCTCTTGCAGCAGCGCGAGCGCCTCGCGAGACTTGGAGCAGCGCGGGTTGTGGTAGATCGTCGCCTTCACGAATGCTCCGTCAAAACTCCCCTCCCTGGAAGGGAGGGGTAGGGTGTAGGTCGGTTTCGAGGGAACGTCCGGCCAGCCCCGAGCCGACCCACCCCCGGCCCCTCCCTTCCAGGGAGGGGGGAAGTCAGAAGGTTACGCCCCCTGCTTGGCCAACCACTCTTCCAGCCACTTGATCGTGTACGCGCCTTCCTGGAACTCGGGATCGTCGAGCAGCGCGCGGTGCAGCGGGATCGTCGTCGTGACGCCCTCGATCACCATCTCCTCGAGCGCACGCCGCAACCGCCGCAGCGCACCCTGCCGGGTCGTCCCGTAGACGATGAGCTTGGCGATCATCGAATCGTAGTAAGGCGGCACGCGATAGCCCGCATACAGCCCGCTATCGACGCGCACATGCATCCCGCCCGGCGCGTGATACACCTTCACCAGCCCCGGCGACGGCGCGAACGTGCGCGGGTCCTCGGCGTTGATGCGGCATTCGATGGCATGGCCGCGGAACTGGACGTCTTCCTGGCGGAGCGTCAGCGGATGACCCTCGGCCACCCGGATCTGCTCGCGAACCAGGTCCAGCCCGGTGATCATCTCGGTCACCGGATGCTCGACCTGGAGCCGGGTGTTCATCTCGATGAAGTAGAATTCGCCCGCTTCCCACAAAAACTCGATCGTCCCCGCGCCGCGATAGCCCATGTCGGCCATCGCCTTGGCGACGATCCCGCCCATCCGCTCGCGCTCTTCGGCGGTGATGATCGGCGAGGGCGCTTCCTCGAGCACCTTCTGGTGGCGACGCTGCAACGAGCAGTCGCGCTCGCCCAGGTGGATCGCGTTACCCTCACCGTCGCCAAAGATCTGGAATTCGATATGCCGCGGATTGCCGAGGTATTTTTCCATGTAGACGGTGGCGTCGCCGAACGCGGCCTTCGCCTCGCTGCCGGCCTGCTGCATCTGCGTTTCGAGGTCGTCGGCGTCGTTGACGACCTTCATCCCGCGACCGCCGCCGCCGGACGCCGCCTTGATGATCACCGGATAGCCGATGTCCTCGGCGATCCGCTTGGCCTCGGCGATGTCGCTGATCGCACCATCCGAACCGGGCACGAGCGGCAGCCCAAGTGCGCCAGCCGTGCGCTTGGCCTGCACCTTGTCGCCCATCGTCCGGATGTGCTCGGGCTTCGGGCCGACGAACAGGATGTTGTGGAGTTCAACGATCTCGGCGAACTGCGCGTTCTCGCTGAGGAAGCCGTAGCCAGGATGGATAGCGTCCGCGCCGGAGATTTCGGCGGCCGAAATGATGTTCGGGATGTTCAGGTAGCTGTCCGCGGCGGACGGCGGTCCGATGCAAATCGCCTCGTCCGCGAGCCGGACGTGCATCGCGTCGGCGTCGGCGGTCGAATGCACCGCCACCGTTTTGATGCCCATCTCGTGGCAGGCGCGGTGGATCCGCAGCGCGATCTCGCCGCGATTCGCAATGAGCAGCTTCTTGATTTGCGGCATTATTCGACCACGACCAGCGGCTGGTCGAATTCGACCGGCTGGCCGTTCTCGACCAGGATCGCGGTCACGGTGCCGGCCGACGGCGCGACGATCGTGTTCATCACCTTCATCGCCTCGATGATCAGCAGCGTGTCCCCCGCATTGACCTTCTGGCCGACGGTCGAGAACGGCTTCGCCTCGGGGTTGGCGGCGAGATAGACGGTGCCGACCATCGGCGACTTGACCGCACTCGCACTGATCGCGGGGGCGGACGCACCGACCTCGGCCTGCGGGATCGACAGCGGTGCCGAGACAGGGGCCGGGGCGGGCGGCGCGTAATGCGCGACGGGTGCGGCCTGCGCGGCCTTGCGCGCGACGCGGATCCGGCGTGAGCCGTCCTCGACCTCGATCTCGGTCAGCTGCGTGGTGTCGAGCAGTTCGGCGAGCTGGCGCACAAGGGTCACGTCGACCTGCATTGCGCCCGTGTTTTCAGTTGTATCGTTCATGGCGGGGCCTCCTGTCAGAACCGTGCGACGGCTTCAAGCGCGAGCAGATACGAAAGCGCGCCGAAACCCGCGATCGTGCCCTTCGCCGCCTGACCGACCAGGCTCACATGCCTGAACGATTCACGCTTGTGGGGATTGGAAAGATGCACCTCGATCACTGGAGTCTTCACGCCCTTGATCGCGTCGTGCACCGCGACCGAGGTATGCGTGAACGCGCCCGCGTTGAGGATCACGGCCTTCGCACCGCGCGCCTGCGCCTCCTGGATCCAGTCGACGAGGTGGCCCTCGTGATTCGACTGGCGCATGTCGATCTTCAGGTCGAGCTCGCGAGCGCGGTCCTCCAGCATCCCGGCGATATCGTCGAGCGTCTCGTCGCCATAGATTTCCGGCTCGCGCGTTCCCAGCAGGTTGAGGTTGGGGCCGTTCAGGACGAATATCGTATCGGGCAAGGGCGGCCTTTCGGTTACGGGTCGGTTGCGAGTGCTGCGGAGCGGTCTCTATATGCGCGTCACGCCATTCCTTACAGGCCCGTCTCGCGACAAGTCGAGCGGCGCCGTCGCTATATAGTGGACCCTGTACCCATGCCCCATTCCGATGGCACCGTCTCGATCACCGTCAACGGCGAGCACAAGCGCGTCTCTGCCGGTCTTTCGCTGGCCGGACTCGCGACCGAACTCGGTCTCGTGCCCGAGAAGATCGCGGTCGAACGCAACATGGAGGTCGTGCCGCGCTCGACCTTGGCCGACGTGATGGTCGAGGACGGCGACGACCTCGAGATCGTGCATTTCGTCGGCGGTGGCGACCACGAGGACAGCTGGACCGTCGCGGGCCAGACCTTCAAGTCGCGGCTGATCGTCGGCACCGGCAAGTACAAGGACTTCGCGCAGAACGCCGCCGCGGTCGAGGCTTCCGGCGCGGAGATCGTTACGGTCGCCGTCCGTCGCGTCAACGTGTCGGACCGCAACGCGCCGATGCTGACCGACTTCATCGACCCGAAGAAGATCACCTACCTCCCCAATACCGCGGGCTGCTTCGATGCCGAATCGGCGATTCGCACGCTCCGATTGGCGCGCGAGGCGGGCGGCTGGGAGCTGGTGAAGCTCGAAGTGCTCGGCGAGGCCAAGACGCTCTATCCCGACATGGTCGAGACGCTGCGCGCGACCGAGATCCTCGCCAACGAGGGCTTCAAGCCGATGGTCTATTGCGTCGACGATCCGATCGCCACCAAGCGCCTCGAGAACGCCGGCGCTGTCGCGATCATGCCGCTGGGCGCGCCGATCGGTTCGGGGCTGGGCATCCAGAACCGCGTGACGATCCGGCTGATCGTCGAGGGGGCAGGGGTGCCCGTGCTGGTCGACGCCGGCGTCGGCACCGCATCGGATGCGGCCGTCGCGATGGAGCTCGGCTGCGACGGCGTGCTGATGAACACCGCGATCGCCGAGGCGAAGGACCCGCTGATGATGGCCGCCGCGATGAAGGCCGCGGTCGAATCGGGGCGGCTGGCGTATCGCGCGGGGCGGATGGGGCAGCGTCGCTATGCCGATCCGTCTAGCCCGCTGGCGGGGTTGATTTGACCCGCGTGATCGCAAAGCAGGTCATGACGCAAACGTCACGGAACCCTCGGTAAAGACGGCCGTTATATAAGAGCAAGTTCAAGCGGCCCGGTTGGCGGGTCCGCAAAAGCAAGTGGAGGCTCTGATGGGCGAGTTCACCGACAAGGTCGCAGCAGCAGGCAACAAGGTTGCAGGTAACGTCAAGGAAGCCGTCGGCAAGGCGACCGACAACGAGAAGCTGGTAGCCGAAGGCGAGGCGCAGCAGGCCAAGGGCACTGCGCAGAACGTCAAGGGCAGCGTCAAGGGCGCACTCGGCGACGACATCTAAGCTTTAGCTCGGTGCAGGAATACAGGCCGCTTCGGGAAACCGGAGCGGCCTTTTCTTTGTGTGGTAGGTTTTTGCTGCCGTCACTGCCCAAACTGCCACCACCCCGGCGAAGGCCGGGGCCCAATTGGGGAACGGTTCGGATTGAGGGCAGTGCGCCGGTACCTCGGACATGCCAATTGGGCCCCGGCCTTCTCCAAGGTGGTGCAGTGCGCCGAACCAAATCGCCTTGCCCAACCTACAAAACCCCATCACGAGCACCCGAATGACTCTCCCGACCCGCAGCTACGCCGCATTCTTGTTCGACATGGACGGCACGATCCTCACATCGATCGCATCCGCCGAGCGAACCTGGACGAAGTGGGCGATCGCGCACGGCCTCGACGCAGCAACGTTCGTGCCGACGATCCACGGCGTGCAATCGGTCGAGACGGTCCGGCGCCTGAACCTCCCCGGCGTCGACCCGGTCGCGGAAGCCGCCGCGATCACTGCGGCCGAAATGCTCGACGTCGGCGATATCGAACCGATCGCCGGTGCCGCCGCATTCTTGGCTAGCTTGCCCCCGGAGCGCTGGACGATCGTCACGTCTGCCCCTCGAGCGCTAGCCGAAGTCCGCCTCAAGGCTGCTGGGCTGCCGATCCCCGCGACGATGATTGCCGCGGACGACATCCCCAACGGCAAGCCCGCACCCGACTGTTTCCTGGTCGCAGCCGAACGACTCGGCGTCTCGGCGAGCGATTGCCTGGTGTTCGAGGATGCCCCTGCCGGCATCACGGCTGGCGAGGCAGCGGGTGCGGATGTCCTGGTGATCACGGCGACTCATGGAACGACCCACCGGCTCGATACGCTACATCCGCGGATAGACGATTACCTGGGCGTGACCGCCACGATCACCTCAGACGGTCGACTTGCGGTTACGTCTCGCTGACCGGCACCAACGATCGGCTCAATCCGCATCACCAGATCGCTGCGCCCGCGCGATCAGTTCGTCGAGCGCTGCCTCGTTCAGCCGACCCGCTGTCTGCAACGCCGCTTCGGGGGTCATCGCGATGACCGCCCCGTCCGGCCCGTCGATCACGACCTCGCCATTTTCATGGAAGACGTCGCGGGGTTCGGCATGCGGACTAGTCATCGCGCTCTCCTGATCTTTCAGGACAAACGTTGGTGAGGACGGATAGGTCCGTTATGCTGACCCACCGTCGTCAGCCAGCGACCAGTTCGCCCATCCACCGATCGAACAATTGCGGCCACAACGACCCAGGCGACCGAGGCGACAGGCGCGTGCCGAAGCCGTGCCCGCCATGCTGGAGGAAATGCGCTTCGGCGGGGATGCCGGCGCGGCGGGCGGCGGCAAGCGTATCGACGCTGTTGGCGACCGGGACCGTGTTGTCGTCCTCGGCATGCACGAGGAACAGTGGCGGGTCGCCAGCCTTCAACTGTCGGTCGATCGCATAGCGCGCCTGGACCGCAGGCAGCGGATCGGCACCGAGCAGATTCGCGCGTGATCCGCCGTGACTACGACCAGGATCCATGTTCGAGACCGCGTACATGAGCCCCGCCCAGGCGGGACGCGCAGAGTGCCGGTCGGCGGCATCGACCGGACGATACGCCTTGAACTCGTGCAGGACCGCCACGGACCCGGCAAGATGTCCGCCCGCCGAGAAACCAAGCACGCCGAGCTTCTCCGCCCTGATCCCGTAGGCGCGCGCATTGGCACGGATCAGCCGTATCGCGCGCTGCGCGTCGGCAAGCGGGACGTCGGCGCGGTCCGCCCAGCCTTCGCCGGGCAGGCGGTAGCTAAGGACGAACGCGGTGATCCCGAAGCCGTTCAGGACGCGCGCGACGTCGATGCCCTCGTTGCGCAGCGAGGTAATCGAATAGCCCCCGCCGGGCACGATCAGCACGGCGCGACCGTCTGGACGCGCAGGCCGGAACACGCCGACCTCGGGTCGCACAACGCCGCGCATCTGGAAATCGCGATACCCATCGGGGTAGCGCGGCATGCGCGGCTGCGGCACCGGCAGGGGGTTCGGCGCGCCTGGTGGAATACCTGGCCATAGCGCGAACCGTTCTGCGGGCGGCCACATCGGCAGGTCCGTCGCGCGAGACTGAGCGGCAGTGAACTGCGCACCGCTCCGCGCGAATGCAGGAAGCGCCAGCCCGGCGGCGAGGGGGAGGGTGAGCAGCGAACGGCGATCGAAGGTCATGGCCAAATCCTAGACGATCGGATTGCGTTCGGGGAGGGGCGGGCGCCGCGATCGCCGATTATTCGCGGGCTTTCTCAAAACACGGCGAGCGCAGCATGCAGTGTGAGCGCGACCAGCATCAGGCTCGACAGCGTGAAGAAGAGAAAGCGGGCCCTGACGCGGTTGCTGGTTGCCTGGACAACGCTGTGGGCGATCCGCAGCCCGACATAGGCCCAGGCGATCCAGGCATTGACGCCGTTGCCCGTGCCGCTGAGCGCGAGAACGGCGCAAACAGCGTAGAACAGCGTCGGCTGCTCCATCAGATGATTGTAGTTGTGCGCCTTCCATTGCACCTGCGGGGGCAGGGATCGATCCGCGTCGGACGCCTTGGTGCCGACGAGCTTGGCCATGTCGACGCCGGCCGCTTTCATTGCCGGCAACCGCGTCGCGAGCGTCCAGCCCAGCATCACGAGCGTCCACGCGATCAGCACGACCATCGGTCGCAGGATCTCGCTATGCATGAAAAAGCCTCCCCCGGTTATCCGGGAGAGGCTGCCTCAATTGCCCGGAAGGGGCAACGGTATCTCTAATCCTCCCCCGCTAGGGGGAGGTGGCGCGAAGCGGCGGAGGGGGAGGCGGCGATTACGTCGGCTCCGTGTCCTCCCCCTCCGTCAGGCGAGCGCCTGCCACCTCCCCCTTGCGGGGGAGGATCGTAGATTCAGGCCTTGTCGAAGCTTGCGCCCCACTTGCGGACCGGACGGTCCTTCCACAGACCACGATGATAGGCATCCGACGCCAGCAGTGGCATAACCGAACCCGCTTCGGCGAACACCATCTGCTCGATCCCCGTGTTCACCTTGCCCCACGAAGCCGCTTCCTGCAGCGTCGACGACGAGCACGCACCGTCGCGAACGTCCGCCACCGTGATCTGCACCGCATACTTGTGCACCTGGACGTCGTCGTGGCCGAGGATCTCGGCGCAGACGACGGTGTCCTGGATGAAGTTCTTCGGCACGCCGCCGCCGATCATCAGCAGGCCCGTGGTGCCCGCCTTGATCTTGATCTCGGTGAGCTCGCGGAAGTCGGCGATCGCGTCGAGGACCATGTACGGCTTGCCTGCCTTCACCGCGTCGACCTGGTGCTTGACCAGACCGAAGCCCGCCGAGCTGTCGACGAACGCCGGGCAGAAGATCGGCACGTCATGCTCATAGGCGAGCTTGACGAGGCTGTTCTCCTTCTTGCCGTGCTCGACGAGATACTTGCCCATCTCGCGGATGAACTCGCGGCTCGAATACGGACGCGGCTCGAGCGTCTCGGCGATCTCGAAGATCGTGTGGTCGACGTGCTGGAGCTCTTCCTCGTCGATATAGGTGTCGTAGATCCGATCGATCATCAGCGAGCGCAGCACGTCGTCGTGCGGCACTTCGAGCGCCTGGTAATGCTTGTGGCCGAGGCCCTCGAAGAAATCCATGTCGACGATCGTCGCGCCGGTCGCGACGATGCCGTCGATCATGTTGTTGCGCAGCAGCTCGGCATACAGGTCCATGCAACCGCCGGCGCTCGTCGAGCCTGCGATCACGAGGAAGATCGTGCAGTCCTTGTCGGCCAGCATCTGGTTGTAGATGTCGGTCGCACGGCCGAGGTCGCGGCTGGTGAACGACATCTTCTTCATCGCGTCGACGATCGGCCGCGCGTCGAAGCTGGTGATGTCGATATGCTCGACGGTGGTCGAGAGGAGTTCCGCCTTGCGCTGCGCGTCGATGCGGGTGTCTTCGGTCATAACATGCTCCATAAATCCCCCTTCCGCTTGCGGGAGGGGTTAGGGGAGGGACTGAAATATCCGCGAACGCCACGCTCGCGGACAAGCCCTCCCCCGACCCCTCCCGTAAACGGGAGGGGAGGAAGAAGGGCGCGGTACTAAAGCTTGGTTACAGCTTGACGACGTTCGACGCGAGGTCCTGGAACCGCTCGTCATACAGCGAGACCATCGGCTCGTCGGTGACGATCACCGTCTCGTCCGATCCGAACCCGTTGAACGCGGTCCGCATCGCCGAGCCGTAGGCGCCGAGCATGCCGATCTCGATGTAATCGCCGGCCTTCGTATCCGCGGGCAGCATGAACGGGCCGACCATGTAATCCATGTCGTCGCACGTCGGACCATAGAAGCTGAACTCCATGTCCTTCGCACGGCTGTCCGGCTCGCGAAGCAGCTCGGTCGGGAAGCGCCAGCCGATATGCGCCGCATCGAACAGCGCGCCATACGCGCCGTCGTTGATGTACAGCTCGGTCCCGCGACGCTTTTCGACACGCACGATGATCGACGAATATTCCGCGCACAGCGCCCGGCCCGGCTCGCACCACAGTTCGGACGAATAGCTGACAGGCAGCGATTCGAACGCACGGTGGATCGTCTCGAAGAAGTGCTCGAGCGGCGGGGGCTCCATGCCGGGATACGAGGACGGGAAGCCGCCGCCGACGTCGATGACGTCGACCGTGACCGCCGCTTCGACGATCGCCGCACGAACGCGTTCCATCGCGTTCGAATACGCCTCCGGGGTCATCGCCTGCGAACCGACATGGAAGCAGATGCCGAGCGCGTCCGCTGCCTGGCGCGCCGCGAACAGCAGCTCCTTGGCTTCATGCGGGGCCGCACCGAACTTCGACGCGAGGCTCAGCTTCGAATGCTCCGACGACACGCGCAGACGGACGCAGAGTGTCAAATCGGCGGCGGCTTTCGTAGCGCGAACGACCTTGTCCAGCTCTTCCAGGCTGTCGAGGCTGAAGGTTCGGACGCCGTGCGTGAAATACGCCTCGGCGATCGCTTCCTCGGCCTTGACCGGGTGCATGAAGCACAGCGTAGCCTCGGGAAGCGTCCGTGCGACCAGGCGCACTTCGGCGATCGACGCCACGTCGTAATGAGTGATGCCATTGTCCCACAGGATCTGCAGGAGTTCGGGTGACGGGTTCGCCTTCACCGCATACATCGAGCGGCCCGGGAACTTCTCGACGAAAAACCGAGCGGCGCGCGCAGCAGCGTGCGGACGAACGAGCGTGACCGGATTGACCGGACGCCCTTTAGCGATGTCGATGCCGCTCCCGATGTGGGAGGTGTCGGCGGTCGAATGGGCTTTCGCTAACCCCAGCGCGATATGATGCTTGACCAATTCAAGGGACCTCCAATGTCCTGAGACAAATTACAAAAACACTGCCTTGCGGTTGGAAGTCCCATGGGGCAGCGGAAGCGCGATCTAGGGTTACGCGCCCCCCATGTAAATAGCGTTTGGCGGATAGGAGACGGTGTGTGACGATTTTGCGACAACCGACGCGAGCGGGTGTGCGGGATGCCGCGGAAAAGATCGCCCGCATCCTCCCGCCGACGCCATTGTTCGTCAGCGAAATCAAGGGCGTACCGGTCGCTTTCAAGGCCGAGTCGTTGCAACCAGTCGGCGCGTTCAAGATTCGCGGCGCGTGGCATCGGCTCACCGCATTGGACGAGGCGACGCGACAAAAAGGCGTCGTCGCATTCTCCTCGGGCAATCACGCGCAGGGCGTGGCCTGGGCGGCGAAACGGCTCGGGATCGCAGCGACGATCGTGATGCCGTCGGACGCACCGCGACTGAAGCGCGAGTCAACGCTGGCGTTGGGCGCGGAGGTGGTGACCTACGATCGCGCCACGGAAAGCCGCGAGACGATCGCCGCAGGGCTGGCCGAAGCGCGCGGCGCGACGCTGGTGCCGAGCTTCGACGACCCGTGGATCATCGAGGGGCAAGGTAGCGCCGGGATAGAAGCAGCCGCACAGATGGCGGCGCTAGGCATGGGCGTGCCAAGCCGTGTCGTCATCCCCTGCGGGGGCGGCGGCCTGTCGGCAGGCATCGCGCTGGCCTTGAAGGACAGCGCGATCACCGTCGTCGAGCCCGAAGGCTGGGACGACATGCGCCGTTCCCTGGAGGCATCGTGGATCGAACCGGTCGGCCCCAACCCGCCGCCGACCGCCTGCGACTCGCTCCAGACCTTGCGCGTATCGCCGCTGACCTTCGATGTCCTCTCCCGCCGCGATGCGACTGGCGTGGCGGTCAGCGAAACGGAAATCGCCGCAGCACAACGATGGGCGGCCGAGAAACTGCGGCTGGTGATCGAACCCGGCGGCGCAGTCGGTTTGGCGGCCGTGCTTTCGGGGAGGGTAACGCTCGAACCCGGCCTGCTCGTCATCCTGTCCGGCGGCAACGTCGACCTAGCCGCGTATGCCAAGGCAATAGCCGCATGAACCCCGCACTGACCTCGATCGCCGCAGCAGCGCCTGCCATAGCAATGCTGGGCATGTTCGCCTGCCTGATCGGCGGCATCGCGCTGATCGCCAAAAAGCGCGACACGAAGAAGGGCATATTGATGCTGATAATGGCCGCAGTCCTGCTAGCCAACGTAGCAATCTGGACACTCTAACTCCCTCGCCCCTGCGGGGAGAGGGAAGGGGCCCGCCGCGCTTGCGGTGGGAAGGGAGAGGGGAGTTGGCGAGCGCTCGCCCATCCCAACTCCCCCTCATCAAACGCTGGTGCGCCACCTTCTCCCCGAGGGGAAAAGGCTAACCTCACCGGATAGGCGAGTTCGGGTCCAACCGCATGTCGAGGTACTTGTCGACCGACCCCATCAACTCCGACATCTCATGCTCGAAGAAATGGTTGGCCTTCGGGATCGTGTCGTGATGGATCGTGATGTGCTTCTGAGTGCGCAGCTTATCGACCAGCTTCTGCGTAGCCCCAGGCGTAGCAACCTCGTCGGCCTCACCCTGGATGATGATCCCGCTCGACGGGCACGGCGCGAGGAACGTGAAGTCGTACAGGTTCGCCGGCGGTGCCACGGAAATGAACCCACGGATCTCCGGCCGGCGCATCAGCAGCTGCATGCCGATCCACGCACCGAAGCTGACGCCCGCGATCCAGGTCGTCTGCGCTTCGGGGTGGAAGCTCTGCACCCAGTCGAGCGCGCTCGCCGCATCGCTCAGCTCGCCGACGCCGTTGTCGAACACGCCCTGGCTCTTGCCGACGCCGCGGAAGTTGAACCGCAGCGTCGCAAACCCGCGCCGCTGGAAGGTCTTGTAGAGTTGCTGCACGATCGCGTTGTTCATCGTGCCACCGGCCGACGGATGCGGGTGCAGGATCATCGCGACGGGTGCGCGCGGACGTGGTCCCGGCGCAAAACGACCTTCGAGACGGCCTTCGGGACCGGGGAAAATGACTTCTGGCATAGGCACTCGCGAGCTGGGATACGCACTCGGGTGGAGTGCCGGAATATGAACGCTATATAGGGTTCGAGCCCCTTTTCGCAATTGGAACCGACCCTGGCCCGTAACGACTCGCGTATCTACCTCGATCACGCCGCCACCACGCCGATGCGCCCCGAGGCGATCGCGGCGGTGATGGAAGGCATGGCGCGCTGGGCGAACCCCTCATCGCCGCATGTCGAGGGGCGGGCGGCACGGGCTGCGCTGGAGGGCGCGCGGAAGCGGATCGCGCAGGCGCTGGACTGGCCGCATCACGTGATCCTCACCAGCGGCGCGAGCGAGTCCGCAGCGCTGGCGCTGCGTGGCCGCCCGGGTGTCGCGGTGGCGGCGGTCGAGCATGATGCGGTCCTCCGCGCGGCCGAACAGCCGGTGATGCTGGAGGTCGATGCCGGCGGTACCGTCACGAACGGGGAGGGAACCCAGACGATCGCACTCCAGTCCGCCAACAGCGAAACAGGTGTTCTCCAGGATCGCCCCACCGGTCTCTGGATAGCCGATTGCTCCCAAACCGCCGGCAAGCTCCCGCTCCCCGAAGCCGACCTTATCATCGTCTCCGCACACAAGCTCGGCGGCCCTCCCGGCATCGGCGCGCTGCTGGTCCGCGATCTCGGGATGCTCGACCCGACCGGCGGGCAGGAGCGTGGCTACCGTGGCGGCACCGAGAACCTCCCCGGCGCGCTCGGGTTCGCCGCTGCGCTCGATGCACCTCGAGACTGGTTCGCCAACATGGCTGACCTTCGCGCCAAACTCGACGAAGCCATCCTCGCGAGCGGCGGCGAGATCGTCGCGCAAAACTCCCCCCGCATCCCCACGATCGCCTCCTACCGCATGCCCGGCGTCAGTTCCGCCGCCCAGCTGATCCGACTCGACATGGCCGGCTTCGCCGTCTCCGCCGGCAGTGCCTGCTCGTCGGGCAGCATGCGCCCGAGCCACGTCCTCGCGGCAATGGGCTACTCCGCCGAAGCCGCCGCCGAAGTCGTCCGCGTCAGCTTCGGCTGGACCACGACACCCGAAGATGTCGCGAAGTTCGCCGACGCCTGGACGCGGATCGCCCAGGACATAAAGCGCCCTGCGAGACTGGGGGCATGACCTACCTCGACTATCAGGCGACCACCCCGCTGGCGCCAGAAGCGCTCGCGGCAATGCTCCCCTGGCTCGAATCACAGCACGCCAACCCGCATTCCCCGCACCGCGAAGGCCGCCGCGCCAAAGCGGCGGTTGAAGTCGCGCGCGATCAGGTTGCGGCGCTGCTCCCTCCGGGCGGTCGCGTCGCGTTCACCAGCGGCGCAACCGAAGCGCTCAACTGGGCGATCAAGGGCACGCCCGGCCCGATCGTCACGCTCGCCACCGAACACGCGGCCGTCCTCGATACGGTCGCAGCGGAAGCGGCGAGGGGGCGCCAAGTCACGGTCCTCCCGGTCAACCAAGACGGCATGGTCGACCTCGACCAAGCCCGCGCCGCGATCCGCCCCGGAACCGGGCTCGTCGCCGCGATGCTCGTCAACAACGAGATCGGCGTCATCCAGCCGATCGCTGCGCTCGCCGAGATCGCCCACGCAGCCGGCGCGCCGATGCTCTGCGACACGGTGCAAGGCTATGGCCGCGTGCCCGTTCCCGACACCGTCGACCTCATCGCGATCTCGGCGCACAAGATCCACGGCCCCAAGGGCATCGGCGCACTCTGGATCCGCGACGGCGTCGAACTCGCGCCACTGATGCACGGCGGCGGGCAGGAAGCCCCCGGCCGCTCGGGCACGCTGTCACCCGCACTCTGCGCAGGCTTCGGCGCCGCCGCACAACTCATGGCGGATCGCAAAGACCAGGACGCTGCACACATCGACCGCCTCTGGTCGCTCGCGCTCGACCGCCTAGGCCCCGGCTGGATTATCAACGGCTCGACCGAACATCGCTACCACGGCAACCTCAACGTCCGCCGCGCAAACCTCGACGTGAACCGCCTGATGTCCGACCTGCGCGACATCGCCTTCTCCGCCGGGTCCGCCTGCGCCAGCGGGTCTGGCCGCTCCAGCCACGTCCTCCGCGCGATCGGCCTCACCGAAGCGCAGGCGCGCTCCAGCATCCGCCTCGGCTTCGGCCGCTACACCGCCGAAACCGAACTCCGCGACGCGATCGATGCGATCGCCTCTGCAGCCGAGGCGCAATGGCCATGATCGTCCGCTTCATCGCCCGCGACGGCACCGTCAGCACCGCTGCGGCCAACCCCGGCGATCGCCTGCTCGACGTGGCGCAAGCCGACAACCAGCCGCTCGAAGGCACCTGCGAAGGCCAACTCGCGTGCGCGACCTGCCACGTCATCGTCGATGCCGCCGACTTCCTCAAACTGCCGCCAGCGAGCGAGGACGAGGAGGACATGCTCGATCTCGCACACAATGCGACGCGCACCAGCCGTCTCGCCTGCCAGATCCACCTGACCGACGCTCTCGACGGCTTGACCGTCCGCATCCCAGAATAAACGACAGCAAAGCTTACAGGAAGACAACGGCCGGTTCAGGGAACGTGCACGGCCGGGAGCGGATTATCCCTTCATCGCCTCAATGTACGAGGTCTTGAGAGGAGTACCGGACATGAAGATCATCGCAATGTTCGCCGCTGGCGCTCTGGCCGCGGGAACCCTGTTTGCGTCCGCCCCCGCCGATGCGCAGCGCCACGGCTGGGACGGCCCCCGCCGCGGTGGCGACTGGCACGGCGACCGCGGATGGCATGGCAATCGCGGCTGGCACGGTGACCGCGGCTGGCGCGGCAGGGATCGCGGCTATCGTGGCTATGCCGGCGGGTATCGTGGCGACTACGGCTATCGTGGCGGCGGCTACGGCTATCGCGGACCTCGCGGATACGGCCGCTCGCGCGTCGTCTGCCGGATAGAGCGTGGCTATTACGGCCCGGTTCGTCGCTGCTTCCGCCGCTAGTACGGAACCGTAACGAACCCCTTTAGTTTGATAACATAGGTTGCCGGGGTCGGGAGGCCCCGCACCCAAAAGGAGAGTATTATGAAGTTGTTCACCATCGCCGCCGCCGGTCTCGTCGCACTCACCGGCCTCGCCCCCGTCGGCATCGCGGCCGAAGCCTCGGCGCAGCGTACCGTTGTCCATGAGCGCACCGTCGTTCGCCACGACGATCGCCGTCCCGGTTATCGCCGCCACGTCGTCAGCACGCGCCAGGTCTGCCGCAACGTCTATCGCAACCATCACCGCCAGCGCGTCTGCCGCACGGTGCGCTACAACCGTTGAGCCGGGGCGCTGAACCCGCTTCAAGCTAAAGCGGCTTGATCATCCCGCCCGACCCCGCCATATGCGCCGCGGGAGTCGGGCGGACGTGGTCGTCGCCAACTTGGTCAGATCCGGAAGGAAGCAGCCACAACGACTAAGCCACGGGTCGTCCCGGCTCCCACCGCGAACGTTTGCAAGCAAACGCGAGCGCGGCCAGCGGTGCAGAGCACCGACTGACGATGCGGCTTAGCCGCAGCGCACTTCTAAACTTCCTCGCTAACCAATCACCCAAGCGCAATCGGGCCCAAACCACGCCCGATGTTCCCGCAACGTTCCAAACAATTATCCTACGCCGCAGTGTTGTGGCATAAGCCGCGCATGACCGGCACTGCCCACATAACAGGTTCCGAAAAGCCACTCGCCAGCCTCCGGGCACGTCGAAGTGCACACTCTTCCCAGCGTGTGAACTTTGTGAACTTCCGACCCCTTCGACAGCACGCGCAGCACCCGCTATGACGACCGCAATGTCAGATTCCTTCGACCTGGGCGAACCCCCGCAGCCGGCTAAAACACCGGATGCCCCCGCCTACCGCGTGCTCGCGCGCAAATACCGTCCGCAGACCTTTTCCGAGCTGATCGGGCAGAACGCGATGGTCCAGACGCTCGGCAACGCGATCAAGCGCGACCGGCTCGCCCACGCCTTCCTGATGACCGGCGTCCGCGGCGTCGGGAAAACGTCGACCGCCCGCCTGATCGCGAAGGCGCTCAACTGCATCGGCCCCGACGGCGACGGCGGCCCGACGATCGACCCCTGCGGCGTCTGCGAACCCTGCCGAGCGATCGCCGAGGGCCGCCATATCGACGTGATCGAGATGGACGCAGCCAGCCATACCGGTGTCGACGACGTCCGCGAGATCATCGACGCGTCGCGCTATTCGGCGGTCACCGCGCGCTTCAAGATCTACATCATCGACGAAGTCCACATGCTGTCGAAGAACGCGTTCAACGCGCTGCTGAAGACGCTGGAAGAGCCGCCTCCGCATGTAAAATTCCTGTTCGCAACCACCGAAGTAAACAAGGTCCCGGTGACGGTGCTCTCGCGCTGCCAACGCTTCGACCTGCGCCGCATCTCCGCCGAACAGCTTTCGAAGCATTTCGCGTGGGTTTCCGAGCAAGAAGGCGTCGTCGCCGATTCCGAAGCGCTGATGCTAATCGCGCGCGCTGCGGAAGGCTCCGCGCGCGACGGTCTGTCGATCCTCGACCAAGCGATCGCGCATGCCGGGCTCGAAGGCGGCGGCGTGACCGCGGATGCGGTTCGCCAGATGCTCGGCCTGTCGGATCGCGGCGCGGTGCGCGACCTGCTGACGCTGATCCTCGCTGGCGACGGGGCAGGGGCACTCGCCTCGATGCGCCGCCAATATGACTACGGCGTCGACCCGCTGTCGGTGCTGCGCTCGCTGCTCGAAACCGTCCACGGCATCACGCTGACCAAGGTCGGCACGCCGGCGGACGCCGCGCAGCCGATGGAGGAGCGCGCGGCACGCGAGGAATGGGCGGCATCGCTCGGCTATCCCGCGTTGCACCGCCTGTGGCAGCTGTTCCTCAAGGGGCATGACGAGGTCGCCAAGGCAGCGCTGCCGATCGAGGCCGCGGAGATGGCGCTGTTGCGGGCGATCTACGCCTCGACGCTGCCCGACCCCGGCGAGCTTGCCCGCCAGATCGCCAGCGGTGCGGCTCCTTCGGTCGCATCAACGGCGGCGCCGCCACCTACACCCCCTTCCGGCGAAGCGCCGCCCTGGAACGCTGGATCCGCTGCGAAGGCGCCCGAACCGGTCGCGACCGGCCCGATCCTGCCGCCGACGTTCGAAGCGCTGGTCGATCTGCTCGACGAGTCGGGCGGCCTAGCGATCGCCGCACGCCTTCGTCACGGCGCGCGTATCGTAAGCTATGCGCCGCCCGAATTCGTCCTCAGCGGCAGTCGCCCTGTCTCGGCCGACACGCTCGCCGAACTCAACACGTTGTTGAAGAGCGTGACGCGGACCGCGTGGAAAGTGTCGATCGTCGACGCCCCCGGCGCGCCGACGCTGCGCGAGGCGCAGGACGCCGCCGACGCGGCGGTGCGGCAAGCCATTCTCGAATCCCCCATCATGAAGGCCGCGGTGGCAGCGTTTCCCGACGCCCAGCTCGAATCGTGGCCAGGTCAAAGGAGCAACGCATGAAGAATATCGATGAAATCCTCGCGATGGCGCAGAACGTCCAGAGCGAAATGGAAAAGGCGCAGGCCAATCTCGACACGATCGAGGTCGAGGGCGCGTCCGGCGGCGGGCTCGTCAAAATCAAGGCCTCCGCTAAAGGCCGGATCATCAACATCGCAATCGACGATTCGCTGATGCAGGTGAGCGAGAAGCAGATGCTCGAGGACCTTCTCGCCGCCGCATTCAACGACGCACGCGCCAAGGCTGATGCGGTGTCGGGCAGCGAGATGTCGAAAATGACGAGCGGCCTGCAGCTTCCGCCTGGGTTCAAGCTGCCGTTCTGATACCTGCGACTGTCTCCTTACAAATCGCACCCCCGAGCGTCACAAGCCCGTCATCCCAGCGAAAGCTGGGATATCCCTCGGTGACGCGCAACCTTCGCCACGAGGATACCCCAGCTTTCGCTGGGGTGACGGGTGAGGGGGCGGGTTCGTGAGCAGAACGGAAGCTGACGGTGAGTTCAGCCGCCTCTCACTCCGCCACACGTAATTGATCCGGGGTGGCGGAACGGGTCAGGTTCGCAAGCAGCTGTCCAACCCATCGTTCCGCACAACAGGAACCCGCCGCGACAGCGTATTCCCGTGTTTCCGCACAAAACCGTGCGGATCGATCGCGGCTCGCTTCTTCGGCAACGGTAGCACCGCCGCGATCCGCCCCGCCTCGGTCGGCGACAGTCGCGACGCATCGTGATTGAAATATCGGACCGCCCCGGCGTTCGCGCCGTACGTCCCGATCCCGGTCTCGGCGATGTTGAGATACACCTCCATGATCCGCCGCTTCCCCCACAGCGTCTCGATCAGCACGGTGAAATACGCCTCGAATGCTTTCCGCACATAGCCGCCGCCCTGGAACAGGAACGCGTTCTTCGCGGTCTGCTGGCTGATCGTCGAGCCGCCGCGGATCCGCCCGCCCTGCGCATTGCGCGCCGCCGCGCCCGCCATCGCCTTGAAATCGAAGCCATGATGCGAGCAGAACCGCGAGTCCTCGCCAGCAATCGCCGCGCGCGCCATGTCCGGGTCCATCTCCGACAGCGGCATCCAGTCCTTGGTCACGCCGTGGCCGTTGATGACGTCGCCCATCATCGTCAACGTGAAGGGGACCGGCACGAAGCGGTAGATGCCGACCCACGCGACCGTGATCAGGACGAAGGCGAAGACGATCTTTGCAGCGATGCGGATAAGGCCCATCGCCGCTTCTTATGCGATCGTCGCGGCCTCGCCAATGACTGCACTGGCGGCAGTCACGCCGGTTTCGTACGCGCCGTGTGCTGTCGAGAAATCGAATGGGTGGCAGGCCTCGCCCGCGAAGTGGATGCGGCCGTCGACCGAGGCGGCGAGGATGGCGCGCTGATCGGCCCGGCCGATCCGCGCGTGGCTATAGCTTCCGCCGATATAGGGTTCGTGGCGCCAGCGGGTTGCGGCCAGCGGCGTGAAGCGCTTGCGCCAGTCGCTGCCGAGCAACCCCACCAGTTCATCGATTGCGAACTGCGCGGCGTCGCCATCTTCCAGCATTTCCGCGCAGTCGCCGCCGAAGAAGCTCTCGACGATCGGCCAGCCGAACGGCGACAAGCGGTGGCTGGCGGCGCAAGCGCTGTACGGGTTGCCGACCAGGTGCGCGTTGGTCGGCCATTCGGGCCGGTCGACGTGGAGGAACACCTTGTCCGCTAGGCCGAGCGGGAGGTCCGCGGCGGCGGCGTGCTTGTCGGGGAGCGGCGGATCGAAGACGATCTGCGACTTGGCGAGGACGGTAGTGGGGACGCAGACGATCACGTGGTCCGCCTCGATCGTTCCAGCCGGGGTGTCGAGTTGAAGACAACGACCGCTGCGGTCGATGCGCGTTACCGGGGTCGAGAGGCGGATGTTCAGGCCAGCGGCACGGCTGGCGACGAGTGTGCCGTAGCCTTCCTTGACTGTCCAATTGTCGTCAGTTGCGGCCTCTTCGTAGGCAGCCCAGTCGTGGAGCGAGACTTGCGCGAGGTTCGCGCCATTGGCGTAGCCGGAGATCGCGTCGATCTTAGGGCGCCATTTGTCTTTGGTAGCAATGAAGTCGGAGAGGGGACGATCGGGGCCTGCAAGGGCGGCGAGGGCTAGCTCGTTCCAGTCTTGGTAAGCTGTGGCTGAGGCCGACTGGTCTTCGGGTGGAAAACCGAGGTCCCGCCACTGGGTGCGCCAGTTCGCGTCGGAGCGGTCTACCGTAAAGCCCGTCGCCTCGGCAATTTGAGTCCAAGGATTGCGCTGGGCGGAGTGTAGCCAGCCGCAACCAGCGTCGACATGTACCCCCGCGAAGGCGGGGGTCCTGTCTGGGCCCCCGCCTTCGCGGGGGAACGAGGAGGCGAGGGACAGGCTGTGGGCGCGGCCACCTAGGCGATCATTGGCCTCGACCAACAGCACCTCTTGCCCCGCATCGTGCAGCATTCTTGCCGCGGCAATACCGGCCGCACCGCCGCCGATGACGACGGTGCGCACCATTTTATGCCGCCAGCAGGCGCTTCTCGCCGGCAATCCGCATCATCGCCTTCTGCAGCTTCTCGAACGCACGCACCTCGATCTGCCGCACGCGCTCGCGCGACACGCCGTAGACCTGCGACAGTTCCTCGAGCGTCTTGGGATCGTCGGTCAGGCGACGCTCGGTCAGGATATGCTGCTCACGCTCGTTGAGGTCGTCCATCGCCGACACCAGCATCGAGTGGCGAACGTCCGCCTCCTGCGCATCGGCGACAATCTTGTCCTGCAACGGCGCATCGTCCTGCAGCCAATCCTGCCACTGGCCTTCGCCGTCCTCGCGCATCGGTACGTTGAGAGACGTATCGCCGCCCATCGCCATGCGGCGGTTCATGCTGACGACGTCTGTCTCGGCGACACCGAGGTCGGTCGCGATCTTGGTGACGTGTTCGGGGCGCAGATCGCCGTCCTCGAACGCATCAAGACGGCTCTTCATCCGGCGCAGGTTGAAGAACAGCTTCTTCTGCGCGGCGGTGGTGCCCATCTTCACGAGGCTCCACGAGCGCAGGATATATTCCTGGATCGAGGCACGGATCCACCACATCGCATAGGTCGCGAGCCGGAAGCCGCGCTCTGGCTCGAACTTCTTCACGCCCTGCATCAGGCCGATGTTCCCCTCGGAGATCAGTTCCGACGTCGGCAGCCCGTAGCCGCGATAGCCCATCGCGATCTTCGCCACGAGGCGGAGATGCGAGGTCACCAGCTGCGCCGCAGCCTCGGTGTCGCCATGTTCCTGGAAACGCTTGGCGAGCATGTATTCCTGCTCAGGTTTCAGGAGCGGAAATTTTTTGATCTCGGCAAGATAACGATTGAGACCCGCCTCGCTGCCGAGCGCAGGTATCGTCGCTGGAACGTTGGAGCGGGCTGCCATGGTCGTAATCCCTTTCTGATGACCCCGATTGCCGCAATGCGGCATGGGCTCGATTATCTATACGTGAAGCTGGGTGAACAGTTCCTGCATGTCTGCGGGCATTTCGCTTTCGAACGCCAAAGCGATGCTTTTCACCGGATGGATGAACCCCAGATGCGCCGCGTGCAAGGCCTGCCGGCGGAAACCAAGCGTTTCGAGCAGCGACTTCTGAGCTTGCTTTGTTCTACCATAGACCGGGTCTCCCAACAAGGCGTGGCCGATCGACGCCATGTGCACCCGTACCTGATGCGTGCGGCCCGTCTCTAATCGACACTCGATCAGCGCCGCGTCGCGCAGTGTCTCGATCGTCGAGAAATGGGTCACCGCACGCTTACCGCCCTCGACGATCGCGATCTTCTTGCGGTTCTGCGGACTCCGCGCGAGCGGCGCATTGACCGTGCCGCTTGGCGGCCGCGGGATGCCGCCGACGATCGCCTTGTAGCGGCGGTCGATGCTGTGGTCGTGGAACTGCTTCGCCAAACCTTCGTGCGCGCCGTCGGTCTTGGCGGCGATCATCAGCCCCGAAGTGTCCTTGTCGATGCGGTGGACGATGCCCGGTCGCGCGACGCCGCCAATACCCGACAAATTTCCGGCGCAATGGTGGAGCAGCGCATTGACGAGCGTGCCGTCGAAATTGCCCGCAGCGGGGTGGACGACTAAGCCCGCGGGCTTGTCGATCACGATCAGGTCCTCGTCTTCGTACGCGACGACGAGCGGGATATCCTGCGCTTCGTTGTGCAGCGGGATCGGCGGCGGGATCGCGACGGCGAACACCTGACCGGCCGCGGCCTTCTTCGCCGAATCACGCCATTCGCGACCGTGGAGGGTAACCTGACCCGCGGCGATCAGCCCCTTCAATCGCTCGCGCGACATGTCGGGAAGCACTTCGGCGAGCGCACGATCGAGCCTCCAGCCATCCGTGGCCGGCGTGATCGATGCTTCGATGATGGAAACCCCCCGGTCCATGTCATACTAATGTGGCGATGAGCGTGACGATTTCAAGCGAACTGCTGGAGCGGTTGGTCGCGAAGGCAAATGCGTCGCCAGACGCCGAGGTCTGCGGGCTGCTGTTCGGGGCGGCGGGGCTGATCGAGGCAGCGGAGGCGTGCGCGAACGTGGCGGCGAACACTGCGCGGGCTTTCGAGATCGACCCGGCTGCTTTGTTTGCGGCCCATCGGCGGGCTCGGGGAGGCGAGCTGGCAGTGATCGGGCATTATCATTCGCATCCGTCTGGGCTGCCGGTGCCGTCTCCTCGGGATGCGGCGCAGGCGATGGGGGATGGGGCGGTCTGGGTGATCCTTGGTGGTGGTGAGGCTCGGGCGTGGCGGTCGGCCGAGGTGGGGGCGTTTGTCGAGGAGGCGATCGAGGTCGTTGAGTAGCGCCACCCTTCTTCCCCCCTCCCTGGAAGGGAGGGGCTGGGGGTGGGTTGGCTTCCGCATATCCTGCGGGTGTGGATCAAACGGGCCGACCCACCCCCGACCCCTCCCTTTCAGGGAGGGAGGAAGAAGGGTGGCGGCTTCTACTGTATAGGGTACCGCAAGTTGGCATTGCGCACTTGTCGCCCGCCCGCCACAAGACCTTCCAGAATTAGGGGAATTTCATGACGGTCAGCCCGGTCGATTTCGCGAGCCTGCTCTGTTCGCGCCTGTGTCACGACCTGCTGTCGCCCGTGGGGGCGCTCAACAACGGGCTCGAACTGCTGGCGGACGAGACCGATCCGGCGATGCGCGAGCGCGTCATGGAGTTGCTCGCGGACAGCGCGCGCGCGTCGGCGAGCAAGCTGAAGTTCTTCCGGCTGGCGTTCGGTGCGGCGGGCGGGTTCGGCGAGCTGGTCGATACGCACGAGGCCAGGAACGCGATCGAAGGTCTAGTTGCCGAGAACAAGCGGATCACCTTCGTTTGGGCTGTCGAGACGCCGGCAATGCCGAAGTCCGCGGTGAAAATACTGCTCAACCTAGTCCTCGTGGCAACCGAGTCGCTGGTACGCGGCGGCACGATGGAGGTCGGGGGAGAGGACAATGACGGTCAGCTGGAGATCGTCGTGAAGATCGAGGGCACCCGGATCGTGCTCGACCCGAAGATCCGCCGAACACTGGTCGAGGGGGAGGGCGCGCACACTGTCACGCCGCGCGCGGCGGCTGCGTACATGATCAACACCGTCGTCGCGGAAGCCGGCGGGAAGGTCATCGTATCGGAGCCTGCCGAGGGCATCATGATCTTCGGTGCGGTCTTCAACGCGCGCTGATCCCGTAGAGACGGGCGGGACAACTAACCTCGCCTTAACCTGAAGCATGCATGACGGGCTCGAACGCGGGGCCGCATGGACGATCTGTTACAGGAATTCATTGCCGAGACGCGCGAAACGCTGGAAGCGATTGCCGGCGAGATCGTCGCGTGGGAGTCCGATCCGACCGATCGTGCGCGTCTCGATGCGATCTTCCGCTTCGTCCATACTGTGAAGGGCAGCTGCGGGTTCCTGGATTTGCCGCGGCTGGCCCGGCTCAGTCACGCAGCAGAGGA
Source organism: Sphingomonas sp. Leaf208 (assembly GCF_001421415.1). GTDB lineage: Bacteria > Pseudomonadota > Alphaproteobacteria > Sphingomonadales > Sphingomonadaceae > Sphingomonas. Next base: position 80,222 of record NZ_LMKH01000037.1, on the reverse strand, counting down.
CGTGTTGGCGGCGGTGCGCGACGGCAAGCGGACGCCCGATACCGCGCTGGTCGACGCCGTGCTCGGCATCGTCGACCGGATCGGCGAGATCGTCGAGGCGATCGACGCGGGCGCAACGCTGGACGATTCTACCGAAGACTCGCTGATCGCCGCGCTGGCGCCGGATGCCAAACCCAAGGTCGCGGTCGTTGCTGTGCCGGCGGGGCGGGCGGCCAGCCGCAGCGTCCGGCTCAACGTCGATCTGCTCGATCGGATGATGAGCGGTATGTCCGACATGGTCCTCGCGCGCAACGACCTCGCTCGGCGATTGCGCGATGGTGACGCCGATCCGCAGGTCGAGGCTGCGCTGGAGCGGTTGTCGCTGACGGTCGCCGACATGCGTGACACGGTCACGCGGACGCGCATGCAGAAGGTCGACGCGCTGTTCTCCGCGCTGCCACGGATGGTACGCGATACCAGCGCGGAACTGGGGAAGTCGGTCAACCTCGTCATCGACGGTGCCGATGTCGAACTCGATCGCGAGATGATCGAGCTGATGCGCGATCCGTTGCTCCATGTCATCCGCAACGCGATCGACCACGGTATCGAGACACCCGAGGCGCGTCGGGCCGCGGGCAAGCCCGAGGCGGGGCGGCTTGTCGTGTCCGCGCGGCAATCAGGCAACCAGATCCTCATCGAGATCAGCGACGACGGCCGGGGCATCGACGTCGCGCGGATCGTCGCCAAGGCGGCCGAGCAGAAGCTCCACACCGCGACCGAACTGGCGGCGATGAGCGATACGGCGAAGCTCGACCTGATCTTTGCGCCCGGCCTTTCGAGCCGTGATGTTGTCACCGCGACGTCGGGACGCGGCGTCGGCATGGACGTGGTGCGCGCCAATATCGAGCAGATCGGCGGCCGCATCGTCCTCGTCAACGATCCGGGGAGGGGGCTGCGAATTATCGCGCGCGTCCCGCTGACGCTGTCGATCCTCACGACGCTGATCGTCGAAGTCGGAACGCAGCGTTTCGCGCTCGCACGCCAATCGGTCGAGGAGATCGTGCTGGTGCGCGGCGATCAGGTGCGGATCGAGGCGATCGGCGATGCGGCGGCGGTGCTGGTGCGGGGGCGTCGCATGCCCTTGGTGGCGCTAGCCGGTCTGTTCGGGCTCGGGTCGGAACCGCCGCCGACGCTGGTGATCGTGTCGACCCGCGAAGGTGATTACGCGCTAGGCGTCGACGCCGTGATCGATACCGAGGAACTGGTCGTGAAGCCGGCGTCCCCCGCGATCATGGCGACGGGCGTGTATGCCGGCATGACCTTGCCCGACAATGGCTTGCCGATGCTGCTGCTCGATGCGGCGGGGATCGCGACTGTCGCCGACCTGCGGTTCGCCCCGGTGGCGGTGAACGACGCGGTCGAGGAGGTCGCTGTTCCCGGCATCCCGGCGCTGCTGTTCGACGATCTCGACGGGCAACGACGCGCGATCGCGCTGGCGGTGATCGACCGCGTCGAGCCCGTACCGGTCGACGCGATCCGCCGGACCGCGGGGGCGATGAGACTGACGATAGGCGACGCGATCATCCCGGTTCATGCGGTCGGCGGGTTCGGCGATCGGACCGAGATCGCGGTGCTGCGGCTCACCGACGGCGAGAGCGAGATGGCCTATGCGATCGCCGAAGCAATCGAAATCGTGGCGTTGCCTGCAGATATGGCGCCGGCGCGTCGTGGCGGAACGGATGCAGGCGCTCCGATCGCGGGTGTCGTGCTGATCGCCGGCGAACAGGTCGAAGTGGTCGATCCGCATGCGTTGTTCGCCGGTGAGCCAGTCAAGATCGCGACTCCGCCGCTATGCCTGTTGCAGGTCGACGGGTCGGGCTGGATGGAAACCTTCCTGAAACCTGCGCTGGAGGCCTCGGGCTATCGCTGCGTCACCGCGCTGGCGGCGGGCGAGACGGCGGCGGTCGCGCTGGAGATGGAGGATGCGCCGGTCTCGGCTGCGCACGCGCCAGTAGTGACGCTGCGGCGATCGCGGATGGCGGACGGCGACGATGACCCGAGTGTCTATCGCTATGACCGCCCCGCGCTGATCGCTGCGATCGCCGCGCGGAGGGGATTATGAGCGACCTGTTCCTGATTGCGCATATCGCCGGTCGCGGGGTCGCGATCGACGCGGCGCAAGTCGATTCGGTGGTCGATATCGGCGAGATCGTCGCGGTGCCTCGCGCCGAGGCGTTCGTGCGCGGACTGGCCGCGTTGCGCAGCCGCGTCGTGACCGTGATCGACACGGGGATTGCGCTTGGACTTGCACCTACCCCCGATACGATGCGCCGTGCGGTCATCACGATCGTCGATGGGCATCACTATGCCATCCTGGTCGATTCGGTCGAGGACGTCGCGCCGTTCGTCCGGCTGCCGCTGTCGTCGGGCTTGGCGCTACGTGGCGGCTGGGCGTCGGTTGGTACGGGACTTGTCGAGCGCGATGGTGAGCCCTTGCTGATCATCGATCTCGCTGTCGTCCTGCCGACGTCGCCGCTCGCGGCGTGACGTTTTACGCCGACGTTCCAACGCTTAACTCCCTCCTTACTGTTTGCGATCTAGGACGGTCGCACGATTTCCCGGAAGGCTTTCCATGAAGACCTGTCTTGTCGTCGACGATTCGAAAGTGATCCGAAAAGTCGCGCGTCACATCCTCGAGACACTTGACTTTACCGTCACCGAAGCGTGCGATGGCCGCGAGGCGTTGGCGTCCTGCATGGCGTCGATCCCTGACGTGATCCTGCTCGACTGGAACATGCCCGTGATGAGCGGCATGGATTTTCTCCGCGCGCTACGTGAGGCGGACGTGCCGCGCCGTCCCAAGGTCGTGTTCTGCACCACCGAGAACGGGATGGCGTATATCCGTGCGGCGATCGAGGCGGGCGCTGACGAATATGTGATGAAGCCGTTCGACCGCGATACGCTGGAATCGAAGCTCCAGATCGTCGGCATGGCCTGATCCAGGCCTAGCCGTGACGACCGGGACCCACTCTGCCGAGCGGCATGCGGACCGCCACGGGCTCGACTCAGCCCGGGTCTTGATCGTCGATGATTCGGTGGTCGTCCGTGCGGTGATCGCCAGGCTGATCGATGCGAGCGACCGGTTCTCGGTCGTCGGCGCGGTCGGCAACGTCGCTGCGGCCTTGGCATTCCTGGATCGCGCGACGGTCGACTTCATCCTGCTCGATATCGAGATGCCGGGGATCGACGGGCTCAGCGCGTTGCCCGACCTGATCGCGGCGGGGCAGGGCGCGAAGGTCCTGATCGTGTCGTCCAGCGCGGACGAGGGCGGGGCTACCGCCTTGCGGGCGATGGCACTCGGCGCGGCCGAGACGCTGATCAAGCCATCGACGAGTGCCCTGTCGACGCGGTTTGGTTCGGCACTGGTCAACAAGCTCGAGATGCTGAGCGAGTATCCGGCGCAGGTGCCACCTGCGCTGGTCGTGCGCGCACCCGTCTTGCCCATGCCTCCCGCCGACAAGTCATTGTCGATCCCCCCGGTCTCGACCAGCGACGACTATGACATCGTCGCGATCGGCGCCTCGACCGGCGGCATCCATGCGTTGAGCCAGATGTTCGGTCAGATGCCCGCCGGGTTCCGCCTGCCGATCGTCATCACCCAGCATCTGCCCGCGTCGTTCATGCCGTATTTCGCCGCTCAGATCGCCGTCCTTGCCGGACGCCCGTGCGACGTCGCCGTCGACCGGATGCGGATCCGTCCAGGTCGGATCATCATCGCACCCGGCGACGCGCATCTCAAGGCCGTGAAGCTGTCCGAAGGCGGCGCTGCCTTCCGCCTGACGCACGAGCCTGCGCTTAGCGGTTGCATGCCGTCGGTCGACCCGATGCTGACCTCGCTTGCCGACGTCTATGGTCCTCGCCTGCTTGCGGTCGTGCTCAGCGGCATGGGGCGCGACGGCGCGGAGGGGGCGCGGCGCGTCCACGACAGCGGCGGGTGCGTCGTCGTGCAGGATCGGCAAAGCTCGGTGGTGTGGGGCATGCCGGGGGCTATCGCCGCCTCGGGCATCGCCGACGCCGTGCTGGCCCCCGACGCGATCGGTCGCCTCGCGGCAACGCGACGCCGACCATGACGTCGCGCGCCGCTCCCGCACCCGCCGCGTCGCAGGCCACGATCAACGTCCTCACCGCGTTGCTCGAGGCGCGCACCGGTCAACAGATCGCCGCCTATCGCTCATGGCGGCTCGACACTGCGCTGAAACCGCTGTTGCGCGCGCGCAAACTCGATACGCTCGACCAGTTGGTGACCCAGTTGCTGCAGGGAAGCGATCGTTCGATCGGCGACTCCATCGTCGATGCGCTCGTCAACCAGGAGACGTCGTTCTTCCGCGATGCGCAGGTGTTCGAGATGCTCGCCGAGGCGGTCGCCGACGCCGAGCGTGACGGTCGTCGCCCGCGAATCTGGTGCGCAGGCTGTTCGACCGGTCAGGAGCCGCTCTCGCTCGCGATGCAGTTCGCCGAACGGCGCGAGACAAGTGGCGTCCCCATGCCCGAGATCGTCGCCACCGACGTGTCCGATGCCGCCGTCGCCCGGGCGCGGTCTGGTCGCTTCTCGCAGTTCGAGATCCAGCGCGGCCTGCCGGTGCGTCGCATGATTCGCTGGTTCGACACGACCGGCAGCGACTGGGTGGCGAAGCCCGACCTGCTCGGCATGGTCGCGTTCCGCCGGATGAACCTGGTATCCGACCCAGCGCCGCCCGGACAGTTCGACGTCGTCCTGTGCCGCAACGTGCTGCTGTACCTGTCGACCGACACCAAGGCCGAGGTGTTCCCGAAGATCGCCAAGGCGATGAAGCCGGGCGGCGTGCTGGTGATGGGGGCGGGCGAAACCGTGATCGGCCAGACAAGCGCCTTCGCGCCGAGCAAGCGGTTCCGCGGCTTCTACGAAATGCCCGCGCAGGGGTAATCGGTCCACCTCACGACCGGCCGGTCGCCGTGACTTGCCGGCGATCTCGCCATATGGATCAGGCATCGTCCACCGGGTGTCTCGCATGCGCAAATTCTTCGATCCTATTCTCGCAGGGGGGAACCTCAGGGATCGACTGCGGGCGTGCCTGGGCGCGCTGCTCGGCATCGGCCTGACCAGCGCGATCAGTGCGGCGGTCGTTCACCCGCACGGCGCGTTCCTGCTGATCGCCGCGCCGATGGGCGCCGCGGCCGTCCTCGTGTTCGCGGTACCGGCGAGCCCGCTGGCACAGCCCTGGTCGGTCATCGGCGGGAATATCATCGCCGCGCTGGTCGGGGTCACCGTGAGGATGCTCGTACCGATGCCTGAACTCGCAGCGCCGATCGCGGTCGGCGCGGCGATCCTGATGATGTCGCTGACCCGATCGCTGCATCCGCCCGCGGGTGCGGTCGCGTTGACCGCGGTGGTTGGGGGGCCTGCGGTTATCGACGCGGGCTTCGCGTTCGTGCTGGTCCCGATCGCGCTGAACGCTATCATACTGACGGCGTGCGGAATCCTGTTTCACCGGTTTTCAGGGCATAGCTATCCGCACCGCGTGCCCGTTGCGGCGTCCGTGCCGACCGAAGCCGCGCTCCGGGCCGAAGATCTCGACAAGGCGCTCGCCGATCTCGGCGAAACGCTCGACGTCAGCCGTGAGGACCTCGACCTGTTGTTTGGTCGTGTCGAATATCACGCAGCCCAACGGCGTACGCGAATGGCTAGCAGCGGCCCCTTGGGACGCGCGGCTTAGCTAACCCCCAAGTCCGCCGGGCCGAACGCGTCAGGCAGCAATTCCGATACGACATAGGTGCGGATCGCATCGCCTTCCGCCGCGCCGCAATGCACCGGCAGGTCGCGGCCGCCCATCTGCGCGGCTTCGTTGATGACCTGGCGACAGCGCCCACAGGGACTGACGGGGGACGTGCCCGTCGCGCGGCCGTCCGCATCCATCGCGCCACCGATCACGCCGATCGCGACGATATCGCGCAGCCTGCCCGCCGCGCTCGCGGTGGCGATCGCGACCGTTTCTGCGCACAGCGACAGGCCGTAGCTCGCATTCTCGAAGTTCGCGCCGGTGATCACCGTGCCGTCGTCGAGCAGCACGGCCGCACCGACCGCAAACCGCGAATAGGGCGCGTGGGCATTCTTCGACGCATCGCGTGCTGCCGCCACGAGTTGCATTGCTTGTTCGTTCATGATGCCACCACGTCCCAGTTCACCGGTTCCTCGATCCCGTCGATGCGGCGGAAATCGCTCGCGCGCCACATCCGCCACGGTCGCGCGGTGTAGTCGGGCTTGAGGATATTCTCCACCGCCCATAGCGGCCGCGGGACGGCGTCCGACAGCGTGTATTTCGAGTCCACGGCCTTGCTGATCCGCAACATCACCGGCTGCCGAGTGTGCGTCTCGACCATCGTCACGAACTGCGCGATGCCGGCGATCAGCGTCGCGCGATCCGGCCGTGCGGTGCAGTCGTCGTGGAACGCGATGTCGACCGCGGTCGGCAATGCGTCCGACGTCCGCGGCACGAAGGTGTTGAACGCGTTCGCCTGCTCGTCGGCGCGCTGGCACAGCGAATAGACATGGACGGCGCCGCGACGCAGCCCGGCCTCGGGCAGCGCCGCCCAGTTCGCCTCGAACGCCGGATCGCGGCGGTCGGTGCCCGACGTCGCGACGATATAGGCGAAGTCGGCGCCGCTTGCGCGCACCGTGCCCCATTCGACTGGGCCGGGGTTCTCGGCGAGATCGATGCCCTGCAACGGGTAGTGTTTGACGTCGGGGTGCCATCCGGTGGCCGCGGTCCAGCCGCAGATACCGACAAAGCCGGTCGCGGCCAGCGCGGCTGCGAATTTCAAAAGTGCGTGGGCCATGGGTCTTCTAGTTGCGGATGTGGAGAACGCAGATCAGCGTGAAGAGCCGTCGCGCGGTGTCGAAATCGACCTCGATCTTGCCGTCGAGACGCTCCTTGAGCAACTCGGCGGCCTCGTTGTGGACGCCGCGGCGCGCCATGTCGACCGTCTCGATCTGGGCGGGGGAGGATTGCCTGATCGCCTGGTAATAGCTGTCGCAGATCACGAAATAATCGCGGATCGGGCGGCGGAAGCGCCCGAGCGCGAGCACCAAAGTCTCGAGATGCGTGTCGTCTTCGCGGTGGATATGGATGCCGAGGCGTCCTTCCTCCGACTGGAGCTTGATCTTGTACGGCCCCGCATAGCCGTCGGCATAGGCGCGCTGCGGAGCGAAGTGATTGCCCTCGATCAGGTCGAAGATCGCGATCCGCCGCTCCTGCTCGACGTCGGGCGAGCGCCAGCCGAGACTGGTCTCGTCGAGTTGCACGTCGATGATCCGCGGGTCGGCCATACCGGTTCGATAGCGGGGGACATTCGCCCTGTCACTTATCCCCAGCATTCCGGCGCGAGCGGCTTGGACGAGGACCCATGCATCGCGTAGGTGCAGGGGATGGCAACTCTCGCATTCCCCGTTCCCGCCGTGGCCGAGCCGCAGCAGCTTCCCCGCAACGTCGAGGCCGAGGCCGCGATGCTTGGCGCGATGATGATCGACAACCGGCTCGCGGACGATCTTGTCGACAAGCTCGAACCGGGGCATTTCTTCGAGCCGGTCCACGGGCGCATCTTCGCGGCGATCAAGACGCTGCGTGGCAATGACATGCTGGTAACGCCGGTGACGCTGCGGCCGATGTTCGATGCGGACGAGGGTATGCGCGAGCTTGGCGGGCCGGCGTATCTGGCGGGGCTGACAGGTAGCGGCGCGGGGCTGATCGGTGCGCGCCAGTTCGCGCAGCAGATCTACGACCTCGCCATGCTCCGTGCGCTCGTGTCGGTCGGGCGGACGCTGGTCGATCGCGCGATGGATACCTCCGAGGAGGTCAATCCGCGCGCGCAGATTGAACTGGCCGAGGAGGAGCTGTTCAAGGTTGCGGCCGACGGCGGTTCCGAAAACACGGTGAAGTCGTTCGCGCAGGCGACGACCGCCGCGGTCAAGATGGCCGAGCGCGCGCTGAACTCGGGCGGCAACCTGTCGGGCGTCACTACGGGTATCGATTCGATCAACGCCAAGATCGGCGGCATGCATCACAGCGATCTGATGATCCTGGCCGGCCGTCCGGGCATGGGCAAGACGTCGCTCGCCACCAACATCGCGTTTAACGCCGCGCGACGCTGGATGCGCGACATGGCCGACGGAATCGCCCCGAAGGATTCGGTCGGCGCGAAGGTCGCGTTCTTCTCGCTGGAAATGTCCGCCGATCAGCTCGCGACGCGTATTCTCGCCGAGCAGTCGCAGATCTCGTCGGAATCACTCCGCATGGGCAAGATCAGCCGCACCGAGTTCGCGCAGTTGGCCGCCGCCGCAGCCGAGCTTGAGAATTTGCCGCTGTTCATCGACGATACCGGCGGCCTTTCGATCGGTGCGCTGCATACGCGTGTCCGCCGGTTGCAGCGTCGGCATAACAACGAGATCGGGCTGGTGGTGGTCGATTACCTCCAGCTGTTGTCGGGCTCGGGCAAGAGCAAGGACGGCAACCGCGTCCAGGAAATCTCCGAGATTTCGCGCGGGCTAAAGACCTTGGCGAAGGACCTCAACGTCCCGGTGCTGGCGCTGTCGCAGCTGTCGCGTGCGGTCGAATCGCGTGAAGACAAGACGCCGATGCTGTCGGATCTTCGCGAATCGGGCTCGATCGAGCAGGACGCCGACATGGTCTGGTTCGTCTACCGCGAGGATTACTACGTCGCGTCGAAGGAGCCGAAGCGGCCGGCGGAGGGTGATAGCTCGAAGATTTTCGAGGACCATGCGTCGTGGGCGGCGGAGATGGAGCGCGTCTACGGCTTGGCGGAACTGATCATCGCCAAACAGCGCCACGGCGCGACCGGCAAGGTCCGGATGAAGTTCGATCCGACGATCACCAAGTTCTCGGATCTCGCCGAGTATTGATCTTACCAGGTCCCTCGCCCCTTCGGGGAGAGGGAAGGGGCCCGCGGCTCTTGCCGTGGGAAGGGAGAGGGGAGTGAGGCTCGGGACGGTTGATCCCAACGCCCCTCTCCCTTCCGTCGCTACGCTCCTCCCTCCCTCTCCCCGGAGGGGCGAGGGACTGGGGTGTCAGATCATCGGGTCGTAATCGGTGGGGGCGTGGATGCCGCATTCGACCTTGTCGAAACTCCGCCAGCGGCCTGCGCGTGGGTCTTCGCCGGGGACGACTTTGGTCGTGCACGGCGCGCAGCCGATCGAGAGATAGCCTTGCGCCTCCAGCGGATGCCGCGGCAGATCATGCTCGGCGAAATAGGCGTCGAGCTTGGCCTTGTTCCAGTCCGCTAGAGGATTGATCTTCAACCGCCCCTCATCCTCCTCGAACCGCGGCAAGGCAGTACGGGTCCCCGACTGAAACCCCTTCCGCCCCGAAATCCAGGCATCGAACGGCGCCAACGCTCGCCGCAACGGCTCTACTTTCCGCAGGTCGCAGCATCCGTCGGGATCGTACGACCACCGCAACCCCGTCTTGTCCTTGATCGCCAGCAACCGCGGATCGGGACGGAACACACGCAGGTCCGTAAACCCCAGTCTCTCCGCCAACTCGTCACGATACGCCAAGGTCTCCCCGAACATCTTCTGCGTATTCGTGAACACTACCGGCACATCGACATCGACCTGCGCGACCATGTGCAGCAGCACCGCCGATTCCGCGCCGAACGACGACACCGCGGCGATCCGCCCGCGCAACTCGCCGACGAGCAGCTCGAACAGCATCTCCTGTGCGGAGACGCCTTCGAACCGCTCCTGCATCGCCATCGCATCGGCGCGCGTGAACGCCGGCGTGACGTCGATCATGTCGAGTTGGCGCGCGGGCTCACCCATGGCGCAGCTTCCACACCGGCACCGCGCCGTCAGCCGCCTTCTGGTACGGCGTATCGTAGCGCTCGAGGCTCGCGCGCAGCACGTCGATGTCGATCGGCGCCTGCGGTGCGAAGCTGTCGAACCCACACCGCCGCATCAACGGGATCTGATCGACCAGAACGTCGCCCTGCGCGCGCAGTTCGCCGGTATAGCCCGCCTCGCGCAGGATCCGCGCGGACGAATAGCCACGCCCGTCGCGATAGCCGGGGAAGCTCACCTCGATCAGCGCAAGCTGGTCGATCTGCGGCAACAGCGCACGCGCATCGTCGCCCGCTTCCAGGCGCACGGCGGCGGCGTTGCTCTGGCCGATGAACGAGTCGAGCGTCACCGCGGGCTCGTCATGCGGCTCGTCGTCGCGGAAGCGGAGCAGCGTCTGGTCCGGATACTCAACCATAGATCGCTTCCTTGAACGTCTCGAAGCCAACGCGGCGGTAGGTATCAAGGAAGCGTTCGCCGGAATCGCGGACCTGCAGATAGCGGTCGGTGACGCGCTCGATCGCGTCGACCACGCCGTCCTCGGAGAAACCGGGGCCTGTGATCTTCGCGAGGCTCACATCCTCCGCGCCGGAACCGCCGAGCGAGAGCTGGTAATTCTCGGTGCCCTTCTTGTCGACGCCGAGGATGCCGATGTGGCCCGCGTGATGATGCCCGCACGCGTTGATGCAGCCGCTGATCTTGAGCTTCAGTTCGCCAAGGTCACGCTGGCGATCGAGGCTGCCGAAGCGCGTCGCGATCTTCTGCGCGAGCGGGATCGAGCGCGCATTGGCGAGGCTGCAGTAATCCAGACCGGGGCAGGCGATGATGTCGCTGATCAGGTCGAGATTGGCTTCGGCGAGGCCCGCCGCGTTCAAAGCGGTCCAAAGGTTATGAAGGTCACGCCTATGAACGTGTGGCAGGACGATGTTCTGGGCGTGCGTGACGCGCAGTTCGTCGAAGCTGTAGCGCTCGGCGAGGTCGGCCATTAGGTCGATCTGGTCGGCCGAGGCGTCGCCGGGAATGCCGCCGACCGGCTTCAAGCTGATCGTTACGATAGCGTAACCATCTTGCTTGTGGGTGCGGACGTTCTGGTCGAGCCAGACGGCGAAATCGGGGTCGCTGCGATCGATGTCCGTGCCAGCGTCCGTGTCGAACGCTGGCGCACCGAAGTGGCTCGTGATGCGCTCCAACTCAGCCCGCGGGGGATCGAGCCCAAGGCCCTTCACCGCGGCGAACTCCTCCTCGACCTGACGGCGATATTCGTCGGGGCCGATCTCGTGGAGCAGGATCTTGATTCGCGCCTTGTAGATGTTGTCGCGGCGGCCGTAGCGATTGTAGACGCGCAGGCACGCCTCGAGATAGCTCATCAGGTCGTCGGCGGGGACGAAGTCGCGGATTTCGTGGCTGATCATCGGCGTGCGGCCCATGCCGCCGCCGACGAAGATCTTCGCGCCGAGTTCGCCGTCACGGACGTGCAGCCCGATACCTATGTCGTGCAGGCGCATCGCCGCGCGATCCTCGTCCGCCGCGATCACGCAAATCTTGAACTTCCGCGGCAGGTAGGTGAATTCCGGGTGGAACGTGCTCCACTGCCGGATCAGCTCGGCCCAGGGGCGCGGGTCGGCGACCTCGTCCGCGGCGGCGCCGGCGAACTGGTCGGAGCTGATGTTGCGGATGCAGTTGCCACTGGTCTGGATGGCATGCATCTCGACAGTCGCCAGCTCCTGGAGGATGTCCGGGGTCTGGTCGAGCTGGATCCAGTTGAACTGGATGTTTTGCCGCGTGGTGAAGTGGCCGTAGCCGCGATCGTACTTGCGCGCGATGTGGCCGAGTATCCGCATCTGGCGGCCATCGAGCGTCCCGTACGGCACTGCGACACGCAGCATGTACGCGTGCAGCTGGAGGTACAGCCCGTTCATCAGCCGCAGCGGCTTGAACTGGTCCTCGGTCAACTCGCCCGAAAGACGGCGGCGGACCTGATCGCGGAATTCGTCGACGCGCTGGTCGACGATCGCCTGGTCGTATTCGTCGTATTTATACATGTCAGATTACCCAGCTGCCGGCGTTGGGGTCGGCGGGTTTGAGGGTCAGGTCGGGCCGCATCGTCGGGCCCAAAGCGCGGATGCGGTCCTTGATGTGGGCGGGGCGGGGGCCTTCATCGGTCTGCGTCGCCTCGATCAGATAGGGCACGTTGACGCGACGCGCGCCTTCCTCCTCCTGGAGGATGGACTCACCCGCCACGCCGACGTCAGCCGCATCCTCGATATGGCGCGACCAGCCATTGCCGGTCCACCAGACGACATCGCCGGTGGGAAGGTCGTTTCCGGTCAACAACTTCATGCGGCGGCGTCCTCTGCTACGCGGGCCCAGCGGGCGAGTTTGTCTTCGGCGTCCGACAGTTCGACGACCTCGCCGACGACGATAATCGCCGGGCTTTTCACCGCCTCGCGCGTGACCATCGCGCCGAGATCGGCAAGCAGCGTTCGGATCGCACGGCTACCCTTGAGCGTGCCGCGTTCGAGCACGGCGACGGGCATGTCGGGCGCGACGCCGTCGGCCATGAGCTTGTCTGCGATCTCGGTTGCCGTGGCGATGCCCATGTAGATGACCAGCGTACGACCTTGGCCAGCAAGCCCCGACCAATCCTGTTCGGTCAGGCCCTTGCACTGGCCGGCGACGAAGCTGACCGCGCTCGAATGATCGCGGTGGGTGAGGGGGAGCATCGCTTCGGCGGCACAGCCTAGTGCGGCCGAGACGCCGGGGATCACCTCGACGGGCAGGCCGGCAGCGCGGACCGCCTCGACCTCTTCGCCGCCGCGACCGAACACGAACGGATCGCCGCCCTTGAGGCGAATGACGATCGCGCCGGTCTTCACGTGCGCGATGATCAGCGCGTTGATCGCTTCCTGCGGTAGCGTGTGGCGCGCGCGCTGCTTGGCGACCGAGATGCGCTGTGCCGAGGGCGGCGCGATGTCGAGGACGCGCGGGTCGATCAGCCCGTCGTGCACGACGACGTTGGCGGTCTTCAACGCCTCGACCGCGCGAACGGTGAGGAGTCCGGGATCGCCCGGGCCCGCCCCGACGAGGATGACGCGCCCGCGGGCGGTGGGGTCTAGGAGGCTTGCCATGCGACCGGAGATGGGCGGATGGGCGCTGTGCTGCAACCGAATGATGCTTTGGCGGGATGTAGGATTGCTTTCGTGGCAGGGCATGTTGATCGTCGAATCGACCGATCCTCCCCCGCTAGGGGGAGGTGGCTGGCGCTTGCCAGACGGAGGGGGAGGGCCGCGATAACCTCTGCTCTGTGTCCTCCCCCTCCGTCGCTTCGCGCCACCTCCCCCTGGCGGGGGAGGATCGAAGGTCTCAGCCGTCGGCAAGGCCGATGCCGATCGACGCACGCGCGCTCTCGGATTCGCTGCTGACGACCGGGTAGGCGCAGTAATCCGCGGCGTAATAGGCGCTTGGGCGGTGGTTGCCCGACCAGCCGATGCCGCCGAACGGCGCGCCCGACGAGGCGCCATTGGTGGGCTTGTTCCAGTTGACGATGCCGGCGCGGATGTTCGCCCAGAACCGGTCGTAGAGCGCGGGCGTCTGGCTGATCAGCGAAGCGGACAGGCCGTAGCGGGTGTTGTTCGCCTCGGCGATCGCGGCGTCGAAATCGTCGACGCGGACGACCTGCAGGATCGGGCCGAACAGCTCGATATCGGGGCGGTCGGCGATGTCGGTGACGTCGATCAGTGCAGGCTTCAGGAACGGCAGGTCCGCGACCGGGCGTTCGAGATGACGGATCGGGCGGCCACCGCGTGTCATCAGTTCGAGGAAGCTCTCGGTCAGCTGCTCGGCGGCTTCGTTGTCGATCACCGGGCCCATGAACGGGGCGGGGTTGGCGTGCGGCTCGCCGACGATGATCCGTCCGACCATCTTGTCGAGCGTCGCGATCAGCGGGTCGTACAGCTTCGTGTCGACGATCAGCCGGCGCGCGGCGGTGCAACGCTGGCCGGCGGTGGTGAAGGCGGACTGGATGATCAGCACGGCGGCGGTGTGCAGATCGGGCGCGTCCCAGACGACGATCGGATTGTTGCCGCCCATCTCGAGCGCGAGGATCTTCTCGGGCTTGTCGGCGAACGCGCGGTTAAGCGCGAGGCCGGTGCGCGCCGAGCCGGTGAACAGCAGCCCGTCGATATCGGGGTGCGCGGCGAGTGCCTTGCCCTCGTTGGGGCCACCGATGACTAAACGAATGCACTCGGCCGGTACGCCTGCGGCGCGGAAACATTCGACGAGGAACGCGCCGACCGCAGGGGTCTTTTCGGATGGCTTGAAGACCACGGCGTTGCCGGCAATCAGCGCGGGGACAATGTGGCCGTTGGGCAGGTGCGCCGGGAAGTTGTACGGCCCGAGCACGGCCAGCACGCCGTGCGGCTTGTGGCGGACGGCGATCCGCGATCCCATCGTCGCTTCGAGGCGGCGCTGCGCGGTGCGATCGGCATAGGCGCTGACCGAGATGTCGACCTTGGCGATGACCGTCTCGACCTCGCCGCGCGCTTCCCAGATCGGCTTGCCCGTCTCGCGCGCGATCAGGTCGGTGAACGCGTCGTTGCGCTGGCGGACGATGTTGGCGAAGCGCCGCATCGTCTCGATCCGGAAGGCGAGTGGTTTCGACGCCCAGCTCGACCAGCCGGCGCGCGCGCAGGCGACTTCGGCGTCGACGTCGCCGATTGGGTGGCGCCAGAGGACCGCACCGGTGGCTGGCTCGTAGGAAATGATCTCGTCGGACATGGTGCCGCTCTTGCCCCAAATCGGGTTTGATTCCAATTAATCGGCTAGTGCCTGGCTCATGCCGCGGATCACGGCCACTTTTGCATTTAGGGCTGTCCAGTCGTCGTGCTCAGCGATCGGGGCCCAAATCGCTTCGACCTCGTCGATGAGCATGCTGCATGGCTCGCCCGACCAATAGGGGTGCGAGCGGTCTTTCCGGGGTTCGTAGGACGCGAGTGCGGCGCGGACTTCGGCCCAGGGTTCGTCGTAGGTGCCGGGCAACTCTCCACCGAACGCGTCGAAGAAGAACCGGTCGATCCCGCCGCCGGAGGTGCGGAGCGCGCGTTCGGTGGCCTGGACGAGGTCGCGGTCGGTATCCGGATCGCGCGGGCGGACGCCGAGGCGCCAGAGGATCGCCTGCGTGACCTCGGGTTGGTAGCGCGGGCCGAACTGGTCAAGTGCCGCCACCAGCGGGTCGCTCTCGGCGATCTGGCGGAGTGCCACCGCGAGTTGCATCACGTCCCAGTGAATTGCCTCGGGCTGGCGGCTGAACGCGTAGAGCCCCTGATGGTCGAAATAAGCGGCGGTGAAGGCCGGGTCCCAGGTCGGGGCGAACCGCCACGGGCCGTAGTCGAAGCTTTCTCCGGTGACGTTGATGTTGTCGGAATTGAGCACGCCGTGGACGAAACCCGCCGCCATGTAGCGCGCCGCGAGACGCGCGGTGCGGCCGACGACGAGGTCGAGCAGGCGGACCGGATCGTCGTTGTCCTCGTCGTAGAGGTTGCGCAGCGTGTAGCCGACGAGCTTGCGTAAAGCCGCTTCATCGCGGTGGTAGGCGAGACGCTGGAAGCTGCCGATGCGGACGTGGCTGTGGTTGAGGCGGACGAGGACCGCCGAGCGCGTCGGGCTGGGTTCGTCGCCACGTTGGAGTTCCTCGCCAGTCTCGATCAGCGACAGCGTCCGCGAGGTGGGGACGTTGAGCGCTTCGAGCATCTCGGTCGCGAGGATTTCGCGCACACCGCCCTTGAGTGTGAGGCGACCGTCCCCTGCACGGCTCCACGGCGTCTGGCCCGACCCCTTGGTCCCGAGGTCCATCAGGCGACCTCGGTCGTCGCGCATCTGCGCGAAGGTGAAACCGCGGCCGTCGCCGAGATCGGGGTTGTAGTTGCGGAACTGGTGGCCGTGGTAGCGGAGCGCGAACGGCTGGGGGAGCGTGCCGGGGAGCGGCTCGAACCGGCCGAAATGACGTGTCCATTCGTCTTCGGTGAGCGCGTCGAGACCGATCTGCGCGGCGGCGCGATCGTTGCGGAAGCGCAGCCTCGTCTCGGGGAAGTCGGCGGGCGCGACGGGATCGAAGAAGCCGTCGCCGAGGTCGAGGAGCTTTGCTTCGGGGCGATAGGCTTGCGGGGAGATAGGCATGCGGCGATATGGTGGCCACTACCCGAAGGACGCAACCATGGCCGCTTACGAAAACCTCTATTGGTGGTCCAACGACGGGCTGAGACTCCACGCGAGGGACTATCCGGGGGGCGCGGAAGGGCAGTCGCCGATCATCTGCATGGCGGGGCTGACGCGGAATGCGCGCGATTTCGATGCATTGGCGGCCAGGCTGGCGGGGCGCTGGCGCCTGATCGCGGTGGACTTTCGCGGGCGGGGCGAGAGCGCCTACGCGAAGGACCCGATGTCGTACGTGCCGCTGACCTACGTGCAGGACGTCGAGGCGTTGCTGACCGACCAGGGTATCGATCGGTATATCGCGTTCGGCACGTCGCTGGGCGGGATCGTGACGATGCTGATGGCCGGGCCATCGCGCGGTCGGATGATGGCGGCGTTGCTCAACGACGTCGGCCCGGAGATCGACGCGCAGGGCCTGTCGCGAATCCGCGGCTATGTCGGCAAGGCGAGCGTTTTCCCGACCTGGATGCATGCAGCCCGCTGCGTTTCGGAGAACAACGCCGACGTCTATCCCGACTGGCAGATCGAGGATTGGCTGGCGATGGCCAAGCGGCTGTACCGGCTCAACAGTTCGGGGCGGATCGTGCTCGATTACGATCTGAAGATCGCCGAGCCGTTCCGCGTGCCGGGGAACGAGGCGGGGCCTGACATGTGGCAGGCGCTAGGCTCCCTGCGCGATGTGCCGACGCTGATCGTGCGCGGGGGGCGATCGGACCTGCTGTCGGCGGCGACGGCGGAGCGGATGGCGGCATCGCTAGATCAGGCGGAACTGGTGACGGTGCCGGGTGTCGGCCACGCGCCGACGCTAAGCGAGACGATGCTGCAGGAGCCGATCGACCGGTTGCTGGCGCGCGCGCTTGAGGGGGCGGCGATCCGCGCTTAGGGACATCCGGCTGGGACTGCGCGTTTGGCGTCGACCTTACTGACAAGCCGGGAAACTCGATGACCGAACGCGCCGACCTGCATACGACCGCCCGCCCGCTCAAGGGCCGCCGCGCGATCATTACCGGGGGCACGACCGGGATCGGCCGGGCGATCGCGGTCATGCTCGCCGCGAACGGCGCCAAGGTTTACGTCTGTGGGCGCGACGAGCGCTATCTGCAGGACGCGCTCGCGCACATCCGACAGGTCGGCGAGGGCGACGGGATGATCACCGAACTCGCCGATCCCGACAAGGTCCGCGCGTTCTTCGATGCGGGCGAGGCGTATCTCGGCGGGTTCGACATCACCGTCATCAACGCCGCGGTAGCGGCCGGTGGCCTGACGCAGATGACCGAGGACGAGCTTCGCTACGCGATCGCGGTCGATTTCACTGCCTATCTCCTCAGCGCGCATCATGCGGCGCACCGGATGACGCCGATCGGCGACATGGTCATCATTGGCTCGCTGAGCGCGCATATTCTCGGGCCGAGCTCGACGGTGTATGCCGGTATCAAGTCCGGGATCGCGGGTTTTTCGGAAGCATTGCGGCGCGAACTGGGGCCGAAGGGGATCCGGGTTTCGCTGGTCGAGCCGGGCAAGGTCGGGTCGGACATGCAATATCCCGACGTGCCCGACGACAAGCAGCGCCAGATGATCGAGGCGGAGCAGATGCTGCGCGGCGAGGACATCGCGGCGGGGGTCGAGTTTTTGCTTACCCAGCCGACGCGATCGGTAATCCAGCAGATCGTCATCGTCCCGCGGGCGCTTGAGGGGGAATGATCTTCCCTCCAAGTTCCCCCGCGGAGGCGGGAGCCCAGGATACCATAGGGCGGCATTCATGACCCTGGGCCCCCGCTTTCGCGGGGGAACACGGCATACTCACCAAGGAGAATAGCATGTTCGATCAGCTCGTCTTCACCCCCGCCGACATCGACCTGTCGCGCTCGCCGCTGGCGGGGAAGGTCGGCGCCGAGACCTATGTGCTCGGTGCGTTCAATCCGGGGATGACGCGATTGGCGAATGGCAATCTGCTGTTGATGGTGCGCGTGGCGGAGGCGCTGAAGAAGCCGATCAGGGATGGCAACGTCCATGCGATCCGCTGGGAAGACGGCGCGTATGTGCTCGACGCTTGGCCGCTGACGATGGTGGATACCAAGGATCCACGCAAATTCCTGATCCCCGGCGGCGGGTGGAAGGTGATGGCGCTGACCTCGCTGTCGTGGCTGCTCCCGGTCGAGCTCGAGCCTGAGGGCCGCTCGGTGGTCGCGGTGCATTACGACAAGGCGATCGCGCCGCGGACGTCGTACCAATGCTACGGCGTCGAGGATGCGCGGATCTCGAAGGTTGGGGATCGGTATCTGATGACCACCTGTTCCGTAAGCCCGGAGCGGCATTCGACGACGTTGTATTCGTCCGCCAACGCGCTCGACTGGCAGCTCGAGGGAATCGTGCTCGATCACCAGAACAAGGACATGCTGATCTTCGAGGGCCTGATCGGTGGGCAGTATTGGGCGCAGACCCGGCCGCTCGGCGACCTGTATTTTGCCTATCCGCCGGGTAGCGAATGGCGCAGCGGGCCGTCGATCAACCTGTCGCGCTCGCCCGATGCGCTGCACTGGAAGCCGCATGACAAGCCCGGCATCCGGCCACATTCGGCCACCGTCTCGACCGCGCGGATGGGTGGCGGCGCGCCTCCGATCCTGACCGATCGTGGCTGGCTGACGCTGTGGCACGGGGTGGAGCCATCGGGCGTGGTCGGCATCTACCGAACCTATTGGTCGATCCTAGACAAGGAGGACCCGTCGATCACCGTCGCGACCGAGCACACCGCATTGCTGGAGCCGAACCCGGCGCTGACTGAGCCGCTGAAGGACAGCATGTACCTCGACAACGTGGTCTTCACGACGGGCATCGCCGACGCGGGCGACTTCTACGTGGTGGCTAGTGGTGAGGCGGATCTGGCATGCCGGATCACGCACATCGCCAAGGAAGTGTTCGCAGGCTGAGTGCTAGCCAGGAGGGAGGACGCAGCGCGCGGCCTCCCTCTTGGAAAGTCGGATCAGCAGCGGCCGAACGACTTCGAAACGACGACATGCCCGGCGACCGAGATCGTGACCTTCACGCCGGTAGGGGTGCCCCATGTCGTGCAGATGTCGAGGCAAGCCTGCGCTGCGGTTCCGCTGGGGAAATCGACGGAATGGGCAGGCAGATCGAGCCGAACCCTAGTGGCAGATTGACGCAGACCTGTCCGTTGTTGACCGTGACGCTGATACACCCGCCGGCTAGTACCAAGGCGCCGCCATTGGAAACGTCGGTCTCCGCACTAACCGAAGCAATATTGGCCGACTTTGCATGTTGCGCAGCGGCGTCGAGAGCACTCTGGATCTGTTTTGGATCGAAATCATAGGCAGCCATAACGGTCATCCTTTTATTGCCGGTATTCAGGTCCAGCTGTTTTACGGGCCAGGTCGCATAAGGCTCAACGTGAACATTGTCCGTTTCGCTTGGCTATCGATGCAAAGACTTGGATGAATGGTCCGATTCGACGGCAATATTGTACCGATGCCGATTGTGTTGCCAGCGCTGGCGCACGGTAAGTCCGCACGCGCCCTTGAAAGCGCTCGCGAAAATCGGCATCGCGTCGGCCATGGCCGCTCCCGTCAACATCCTCCACCTCCACTCCTCGTTCGACCTAGGAGGGAAGGAGGCGCGCGCGGTTCGGCTGATGAATGCGTTCGGCGATCGCGCGAAACACACCATCGTGTCGGGCGTGCCCGATGCGCTGAGCGCGCGGGACTCGATCGCGAAGGGGGTGCGCTACGAGATCGCGCAGAACCCGCCGCCGCTGACGGGCAAGCCTTCGGTCGCGCGCTACGAGGCGATCGCGCAGTATATGCGGCGGTTCGATCTGGTGCTGAGCTATAATTGGGGTGCGATCGACGGGGCGATGGCGCGGCGCGCGTTCGCCAAGGGATCGCCGCCGCTGGTGCATCACGAGGATGGCTTCAACGCCGACGAGGCGAACGGGCTCAAGATCGAGCGCAACATCTATCGGCGGCTCGCGCTGGGCGCTGCGCATGCGTTGGCGGTACCCTCCGAGGTGCTCGAAGGCATCGCGCTGAAGACCTGGAAACAGCCGCGCGAGCGGGTCCACCGGATCGTCAACGGGATCGGCACCGCCTATTACGCGCAGAAGCCCGAACCCAAGGCGATCCCTGGATTTACCCCCAACGCCAAGGAAGTCGTGATCGGCGCGCTGGCGGGCCTTCGAGACGTGAAGGACCTGACTGCGCTGGTGCGTGCGGTCGGTGGCGTTTCCGGGCGGGTTCGCCTCGTGATCGTCGGGGAGGGGCCGGAGCGCGCGAACATACTGCAGGCCGCCGCGGCGATGGGGATGGCGGACAAGCTGGTACTGCCCGGATTCCTCGATCGGCCGTACCGCTATATCGGCCATTTCGACATGCTGGCGCTGTCGTCGCGGAGCGAGCAGTTTCCGATCTCGGTGGTCGAGGCGATGGCCGCCGGCCTGCCGATCGCGAGTTACCCGGTCGGCGATATCAGGCGGATGGTCTCGGCGGAGAATTTGCCGTTCGTGACCGAACTTCCCGGCGAAGTGCGATTGCGCGATGCGTTGCAGGCACTGGTCGCCGATCCTGCCTTGCGGGCCGCGGTCGGCGCCGCGAACCAGGCCAAGGCACGGGCCGAATACGACGAAGCGGTTATGATCGCTCGCTATCGTGCGCTGTACGAGGATGCGCTCGGTCGGCCTGGCGTGCTAGGCGAACTACTAACCTAGGTCTTAATATTGCTCGCGCGTTGCGTCCTTGCGATATAGGGGGCCGTATTTTCCGGGAGAGGTGACGTCGTGTTCAAGGGCCTGAAGCCTATCGTCTATAACGGTCGGGAAGTCTGGCCTCTGGTTGAGGGCGGCAAGGGCGTCGCCGCGACCAACCACGCGTCGGCCGGCGCCTGGGCTGCGGCCGGGGGCATCGGCACCGTGTCGGCAGTCAACGCCGACAGCTACGATCCCGAAGGCAAGATCATCCCGCAGGTCTATGCGGCGCTGACCCGGCGCGACCGGCACGAGGAGCTCGTCCAGTACGCGATCGAGGGCGCGGTCCAACAAGTCGAGCGGGCGTACGAGATCGCTGACGGCAAGGGCGCGATCAACATCAACGTGTTGTGGGAAATGGGCGGCGCGCAGCGGATCCTGCACGGCGTGCTCGAACGCACCCGCGGCAAGGTGGCCGGCGTCACCTGCGGTGCGGGCATGCCGTACAAGCTGTCCGAGATCACTGCGTCCTACGGCGTCAGCTACCTGCCGATCGTCAGCTCCGGCCGTGCCTTCCGCGCGCTGTGGAAGCGCGCCTATTCGAAGGCAGCCGAGTGGCTTGCTGCGGTGGTGTACGAGGATCCGTGGCTCGCAGGCGGGCATAACGGCTTATCGAACGCCGAGGATCCGTTGAAGCCACAGGACCCGTATCCGCGCGTGAAGGAACTGCGCGACGTGATGCGCGAGGGCGGCATCAGCGATGACGTGCCGATCGTGATGGCCGGCGGCGTCTGGTATCTGCGCGACTGGAACGACTGGATCGACAATCCCGAGCTCGGCACCATCGCGTTCCAGTTCGGCACGCGGCCGCTGCTCACGCGCGAAAGCCCGATCCCGCAGGGCTGGAAGGACGCGTTGACGCAGATCGAGGAAGGCGACGTGCTGCTGCACAAATTCTCGCCGACCGGCTTCTATTCGTCGGCGGTGCGCAACCCGTTCCTGCGCTCGCTGGAAGCACGCTCCGAGCGCCAGATCGCCTTCTCGACGCAGGAGGCTGGCGATCATGTGTTCCAGCTCGACGTTGGCGTGAAGGGCAAGAACTTCTGGGTCACGCGCAACGACCTGCTGCGTGCGCGGCAGTGGTTCGGCGAGGGCTATACCGATGCGCTCAAGACGCCGGACAACACGCTGGTGTTCGTTAGCCCGACCGAGAAGGGCATGATCCGCAAGGACCAGGCCGACTGCATGGGCTGCCTGTCGCAATGCTCGTTCTCGAGCTGGGCGGATACCGAGACCAACTCGACCGGACGCCTCGCCGACCCGCGCAGCTTCTGCATCCAGAAGACGTTGCAGGACATCGCACATGGTGGGGACATCGACCAGAATTTGATGTTCGCGGGGCATGCGGCGTATAACTTCAAGAAGGACCCGTTCTATTCGAACGGCTTCGTGCCGAGTGTCGGGCAGTTGGTCGATCGGATCTTGACGGGGGATTGAGGCGAGGGTGGCCGCGCGTCGATGATGTCGAACCTTTGATAGCGTCGGTTGTGCGACACCTCGTGCCCTGGGACAGATCTGCGCTTATCGGTTGGAACCAACCGAAGCTTGTTTCCCCGCAAAGGCGGGGACCCAGTCTGGGCTCCCGCCTTCGCGGAAGAACAAGGAAGAGCAGGCCGTCGTTCGAATGCGGCCGTCCTGCTTCGACAAGAGCCGCACTGAACAAGTCGGCGACTAGGAATAGGGAATACCTATGACGCTACACGCCTGGTGGCTGTTCGTAGTCGCGGTGTTCCTCCTATGCGGGACTCCCGGACCAAACATGCTGCACGTCATGACGCGCAGCATCGCCTTCGGCGCGCGGCGTAGCGTCGCGGCGATGGCGGGGTGCCTGACCGCGCTGGTGCTCGTGCTGGCGGCGTCGGCGGCGGGCGTGTCCGCGTTGCTCACGGCATGGCCGCGGGTGTTCGACGCGCTGCGTTATGCCGGCGTCGCATATCTGATATTCCTCGGGATTAAGGCGTGGCGAGGGGCGGGGTCTCCGATCGACGTCGGCGACGATACAACGCCGGTGGCACTTCCCCCGACCGTACCGGCGTGGCGGCTGTATCGCGGCGGGTTCGTGATCGGGATCAGCAACCCCAAGCTCCTGCTGTTCGCCGCGGCATTCCTGCCGCAGTTCGTCGACCGCGCCTCCCCGCAGGCACCGCAGTTCGCGATCCTCGTGGCGACCTTCGCGGTCGTCGAAAGCTTTTGGTACGGCGTGTATGCAGCCGGTGGGCGGACGCTCGCGCGGTATCTGACGCGCCCTGCGTTGCGACGCGCGTTCGACCGCGTGACGGGGGCGATTTTCATCGGGTTTGGGCTCGCTTTGCTGCGGGTGCGAGCATAGCGAAAGCGTGCCGCGCCATTGCCGTTCGGAGCGATAGCGCGCATAGCTGATGCATCGCGGCGCTTCGTACGGGCAGGCTGCGACTGAGAGATGCTATGCGCTCGCGCTCCGAGCCGGGAATGCCGCATGACGATCTATTCTACCCTCGCGCCATCAGGGGCCGCAGCGTGACGACGGGCACCGACACGGTCGTGCCGATCTCGCGCGCCGTCAACGTCAGCGTCGAACAGCCTCAGGTGGTGGCGATGTGCAAGAAGCATGACGCGATCATCAGTGCGATCGAGACGCTGCCATCAGGTGGCACGCGCGTCGTGCTGATGAACAGTGCCGATGCCGCGAAGATTATCAAGGCGTTTGGGTCGAAGGTTCTGACCGGAAATGTCGCGCGGACGCACTGGATGCGCGCGGTCTAGGACTGAATGTTTGATCCTCTCCCGTCAGGGGGAGGTGGCTGGCGCTTGCCAGACGGAGGGGGAGGACACGGAACGGATGTTTCGCTTTCCTCCCCCTCCGTCACCTTCGGCGCCACCTCCCCCTGGCGGGGGAGGATCGTCCATCGGTCAGTCGGCGACAGTGCCGACGACCGCGCCACCAGCGCCGCCAACGGCTGCACCCTTTTCGACGCTACCACCGGTCGCGGCGGCGACGCCTGCGCCACCGGCTGCACCGATGCCTGCGCCCGTGAGCGTCGAGCATGCGCTCATCGAGACGGCGGATGCGACCAGCAGGGCGGAAACGGCAAACTTCTTCATCTTGGATACTCCTGTCTCTCCGGGGGTATCCGACAAATGCTGCACCGCGGCATCGGTTCCGAAATATTGATGCAGATTGTGTTGGCGAGATCAGATCCAGCCGTCGAGGACCTGATCCGGCGGGCGATGGCCATCCGCCCACATCCGGATATTCTGGATGACGCGCTCGCCCGATGCCATCCGGCCTTCGAGCGTCGCGGAGCCCATGTGCGGCAGCATTACAACGTTGGGCAGCGCGAGCAGCCGCGGATCGATTGCCGGCTCGTGCGCCCATACGTCGAGCCCGGCGCCAGCGAGCTTGCCCGCCTCCAGCGCATCGACCAGTGCGCCCTCGTCGACGATCCCGCCACGCGCGGCGTTGATCAGGTACACATGCGGCTGCAGCAGCGCGATCCGGCGGGCGTCGATCAAGTCGCGGCTGTCGGCATTCAAGGGCGTGTGGATCGTGACGATGTCAGCTGCCCCGAGCATGTCGTCGAGCGATGCATGGAAGGTGGCGGCGAGTTGCGCCTCGCGGACCGCGGGCAGGCGGGTGCGGTTATGATAATGGATCGTCAGCCCGAACGCGCGCGCCCTCAGCGCGACCGCTTGGCCGATCCGACCCATCCCGACGATCCCGAGCGCCTTGCCGCCGATCCGGTGGCCGAGCATCCCGCCCGGGCTCCAGCCATTCCACTGGCCCGATCGCACCAGCTTCTCGCCCTCCGCCAGACGCCGCGGTACCGACAGGATCAGCGCCATCGTCATGTCGGCGGTGTCCTCGGTGAGCACCCCCGGCGTGTTGGTGACGATGATCCCGCGCGCGCGCGCCGCCTTCAGGTCGATATGGTTCACGCCCGCACCGTAGTTCGCGATCAGCTTCAGCCGGTCGCCTGCGCCGGCGATCAGCGCCGCGTCGATGTCGTCGGTCACGGTTGGCACGAACACGTCGCAGTCGGCCATCGCCGCGGCAAGCTGCTCGCGGTCGAGCTTGGTGTCGGCGCGGTTGTTCTGCGTGTCGAACAGCGCTTCCATCCGATCCATCAGCGTATCGGCCAGTTCGCGGGTGACGACAACCTTGGGGTTCGGACAGCGGCGTGTGTCGATCATGCGACCGGCTTGGCGAAGCCGCTCCTGCCCGTCAACGTCCCGTCACCGTCGGGGCCGCAACTTCGGTTGAGGAAAGAGGTTCGTCGCGATAGGAGTTCGGCTCGCCAGTTAGGACATGACCATGCGCATTTTCGCCGCCGCGCTTTCCGCTCTTGTTGCCGCCGCGCTGGTGCCCGACCCGGCGACCGCAGCCGACGCGACGAAGAAGAGCGTGCCATATTACGCGTCGATCTCGGCGTCGCGCGCGCGGATGCGGACCGGGCCGGCGCGGACCTATCCGGCGAGCTGGCTGTATCAACGCCAGGACCTGCCGATCAAGGTGGTCGCGATCTTCAAGGAGTGGCGCAAGGTCGCTGATCCCGATGGCACGGAAGGCTGGATGCAGGCGAATCTGCTCAGCGGCACGCGCACCGCGATCGTCCACGGCGCGGGGCCGGTGGAGATGCGCGAGAAGCCCGTCTCGTCCGCCAAATTGCTGTGGCGTGCAGCGCCCGGCGTGGTCGGGCGGCTGAGCCAGTGCGGCAATGGCTGGTGCAGGATGGACGTGAAGGGGCAGGCGGGGTTTGTTGCGGTTGGGGGGCTTTGGGGTGTCGAGGCTGGTGAAGTCTTGCCTTGAGGGTTGAGAGGGCTGTTTTGGTGGCGGCGTCGCATGATGCGGAAACCGACCCACCCCCGGCCCCTCCCTTCCAGGGAGGGGGGAGAAGGGGAGGGCGCCATAGGGTTGGTCTTCTGACTTGTTAGCTCCCCTCCCTGGAAGGGAGGGGGTGGGGGTGGGTTGGCCGCCGAAGACGGACAACGCTTGCCAGGATCGTCTCGGCTACGCCGTCTGGATTGCGGGCAACGTCCGAGTTCCAGAACCGGATTACCGTCCAGCCGAGATCTTCCAACCGCCGGGTCCTCGTCGCATCACGAAACGAGTCGATATGTTGGCTCCCGTCAAATTCGACGGCCAGCCGCACCTCCCGACACGCCAGATCGACGATGAACCTCTCCACGACCAACTGTCGCGTGAACCGCGGGCGGAAATATGCGACCTTGTGCCAGATCGCGATCTCCGCATCCGTCGGATGATTGCGCAGCTCCCGAGCGCGTCGCGTCATTTCGGGGGGAACGCGCGGCATCCTGTGAGACTGCGCTTGCGCGCTGCCGAGAGCAACCCACCCCCGGCCCCTCCCTTTAGGGAGGGGGGAGGTCAGTTCATTAGTTCCACTGCCATCGCGGTCGCTTCGCCACCGCCGATGCAGAGCGAGGCTAGGCCGCGCTTCTGACCAGTCGTCTCTAGCGCCGACAGCAACGTCGCCAAAATCCGCGCACCGCTCGCGCCGATCGGGTGGCCCAGCGCACAAGCCCCCCCGTGAATGTTCACCTTGTCGTGCGGCAAGCCGAGGTCGCGCATCGCGATCATCGCGACGACGGCGAAGGCTTCGTTGACCTCGAACAGGTCGATGTCCGACGCCGACCAGCCGGCCTTCTCCATCGCCTTGCGCATCGCGAACACCGGCGCGGTGGTGAACAGGGCAGGCGCGTGGGCGTGCGCGGCATGCGCTACGACGCGCGCGATCGGCGTGACGCCGAGCCGCTCGGCGACGCTCGCCCGCGTCATCACCAAGGCCGCAGCGCCGTCGGAGATCGACGAGGCGTTAGCGGCTGTGATCGTGCCGTCTTTCGAGAAGGCAGGCTTCAGCGTCGGGATCTTGGCGACGTCGCCCTTGGCTGGCTGCTCGTCGAGCGAGACCGTGGTCGTGCCCTTGCGACCGGCAATATCGACGGAAACGATCTCGCGGTCGAACGCGCCGGACTTCTGTGCACGCTGTGCCCGGTGCAGCGAGTCGATTGCGTAGTCGTCCATCTGCTTGCGCGTGAACTGGTATTCGTGCGCAGTGTCCTCGGCGAAGTTCCCCATCAGCTTGCCGGGTTCGTACGCATCCTCGAGCCCGTCGAGATACATGTGGTCGTACATCCGGTCATGCCCGATCCGCGCGCCGCCGCGGTGGCTTTTCGAAAGGTACGGTGCGTTGGTCATGCTCTCCATGCCACCCGCGACGAGCAGGTCGACCGAACCGGCCGCGAGCGCATCGGCGGCTAGAATCGCCGCCTGCATCCCCGAACCGCACATCTTGTTGACCGTCGTCGCCTCGACATGATCGCCAAGCCCGGCATTGATCGCCGCCTGTCGCGCCGGCGCCTGGCCTAGCCCGGCGGGGAGCACGCAACCCATGTAGATCCGCTCGATCTCGGCCGCCGACACGCCCGATCGCGCGACTGCACCGCGCACCGCGTCGGCGCCAAGCTGCGTCGCGGTCGCGCCGGCGAGCGCGCCCTGGAACGATCCCATCGGCGTGCGCGCGTAGGACAGGATGACGATGGGATCTCGATCGACGGCCACTTCACTCTCCATATATTCTTCTGCCCCCGTATCTGGGGTTGATGTGCGGCAATACAAAGCACTGCGGGATGCGCCTAGACCTCCCGTCATGGAAACACTCATCACGACGCTCAAATGGTGTGCAGCAGGGTCGGGGGTGATCGCCGCGTTCATGGTGTCGCTCGACTTCGGGCGGCGCGTGACTGGGTGGGGTTTCGTGCTGTTCGTCGGCTCGTCGATCGCGTGGCTGAGCGGTGCGGCCTTGACCGGGGACTGGGCGCTAGGCACGCAGAACATCGTGTTGTTCGGGATCAACCTCCTCGGCGTGTATCGCTACCTGGTGCGGAAAACGGGTGTCTGAGGCTGCGTTCTGGGCGGTGCTGCTGGGGGTGCTCGGAGCGATCATCGGCAGCTTCGTCGCGGCGCTGGTGACGCGCTGGCCCGACGGGCGATCGGTGATGCAGGGGCGCTCGGCGTGCGATGGCTGCGGGCGGACTCTCCGCGCGGTCGAGCTGGTGCCGCTGCTGAGCGCGCTAGTCCTGCGCGGCCGGTGCAAAGGGTGCGGCGTCGCGATCAGTCCGGTGCATTGTCGGATCGAGTTGGCGGGGTTGGTGATCGGCTTGGCAGCGGGGATCGTCGCGCCGGGGACGGTCGGCATAGCAGGCGCGGTGTTCGGATGGCTGTTGCTGGCGTTGGCGAGCCTCGACCTCGTCGCATTCTGGCTGCCCGATCGACTGACGATCCTGCTGGCTGCGACCGGACTCGCCAGCGTCGCGTTCGGTATCGACCCACCGCTTCAGGAACGGCTGATCGGCGGTATCGCGGGGTTCGGCACGCTGTGGCTGGTCGCGTTCGGCTACCGACATTTGCGTGGCCGCGACGGCATGGGCGGGGGCGATCCGAAGCTGTTCGGTGCGATCGGGCTGTGGCTCGGGTGGCAGATGTTGCCCGCCGTCCTGCTGATCGCGAGCATGATCGGGCTCGGCGTCGTCCTTGCCGCACACCTCAAGGGACGCAGCATGGCGGCGGACACCGCGCTTCCATTCGGCGCGTTGCTGGCGATCGCGGCTTATCCCGCGTGGCTGTTCATGATAGGCGTGACGCCATGATATCGCTCGCTCTTATGCTCGCGCTGCAAGCCGCGACGCCTGCGCCAGCTGCCAATTCAGGTCCGGGTCCCCTCGGCGCGATCGGCCAGCAGAAGCTCCCCGCCAAGGGGTGCGCCGCGTATCTCTGGAACATGGATGCCGGCCGCCAACTCGTCGCGATGGCGACCGCCGACCCCGCGCAGATCCGTCTCGCGATCGATGGCAAGACCTCCGACTACGCGATGACGACCCAGTCGCCTGCGATCGGCTTCGGCTTTGGCGGCGTCACGCAGTATCGCGGCGGCGACGTGACCGCGACGCTCGACATGGCGGTCGCGGTCCGCGCCGACATCTCGGCGGGCGCGACCGTGACGTCGGCGACGCTACGGATCGACCGTCCCGGGCGCGATACTGTCGTCATGCCGGTCGGTGGCCTAATCGGCTGTGTCTGAGGTTAATTTTTGTGAAACCAAGCCGTCCTATGTGCGTTACGTGGACGAAGATGGGGGTGAATCGAGCACGATCGCTGCCTGTAAAGGGGATCGTGTGACAGCTTCTAACAGCCGGCATCATTGGCTCGCTCTGGCGTTGGTAGCGTCGACAACGGGATTCGCGGGCGTCGGTTCCGCGCAGTTGGTGAAGCCTGGTACCGCCCCAGCCAAGGGTCCCGATGCGCCCAAGCCAAGCGATCAGCCGCAGTCGAACGATCCGCGTTCCGACGCGCCGATCGTGCCCGACGCCGAGTTCGACAGCGCGTTGCCGCGGTTGAGCGGTGACCTGAATGCGCCGCTCGAAGCGATGGCGCCGCTGCCCGCTCCCTCGACGCAAACACCGGCAACACCCGCCACTGCGACAGCCCCCGCGACAACGCTGGCGGGCGACGTCCTGCCGCCGACCGGCCCCAGTGATCCGCAACTCGCGCAGCCGCTGACGCCATTGTCGAGCTTCGACACGACCCCGCTTCAGACCGCGGCGGACATCAAGGACAAGGACGCGCCCGAGATCCGCTACGAGACCGCGACCAAGGGTCTAGACAAGGCGGGCGACGGGCTCGAAGGCGAATACAAGGCGCTGTCCGCGCTCGCCGAGGGCAAGGGCAAGGCCGCGAACGCCACGCAGGTCGCAGCGCGTGCGCGTGAGGACGAGGCGCTGGCGGTGCGGCTGTTGAAGTCGCTCGGCTATTACGATGCGACCGCGATCTCGACGATCGAGACGATCCCCGATGCCGACAAGACCAAGCCCGCGCGGCTGAAGGCGACAGTCAGCGCGCAACCCGGCCGGCTCTATTCGCTGTCGTCGATCACCGTGAAGGCGGACGCGACGACGCCCCCCGACCTTGTCCGCACGCAATTGCCGCTGAAGGTCGGCGATCCGATCGAGGCCGCGCGGATCCAGGGCGCGGAGGCGAACGTCAGCCTGACGCTGCCGCAGCAAGGATATCCGTTCGTCAAGGTCGGCGAGCGCGACATCCTGCTCGACGACCAGACCCCGACCGGCGCGTACACGCTGCCCGTCGATACGGGACCGCGTTCGTCGTTCGGGCAGCTTCGCACCGAAGGCGATCCGGTGTTCAATCTCGAGCATCTAAACCTGTTCCCGCGGTTCAAGTCGGGCGAACTCTACGACAACCGGATGACCGACGACCTGCGCGATGCGCTGGTCGCGACGTCGCTATTCTCGACGGTGTCTGTCGAGCCGGTGCGAACGGGTACGATCAATCCGGATGGCACCGAGCAGGTCGACCTGCTGGTGCGCCAGAGCGAGGGGAAGCCGCGCTCGCTCGGCGGCAATGTCGGGTTCTCGACCGGGCAGGGCTTCCGCGCGGAAGGCACGTGGCAGCACCGCAACCTGTTCCCGTATGAGGGCGCGCTGATCGGATCGGTGATCGCGGGTACGCAGGAGCAAGGTGTGTCCGGCACGTTCCGCCGCGCCAACGCTGGTCGCCGCGACCGCACGTTCAGCCTGACCGCGGGCGCGAACCATTCGAATTACGACGCCTATGACGCGTTCACGACCAGCGTCGGCGTCCGCTGGAGCTATGATTCCACGCCGATCTGGCAGAAGCCGCTGACCTATTATTACGGCGGCGAGCTCGTCGGTACGAACGAGAGCGTCTATGATTTCGGTCGCGGCGAGAACGTCCGGCGCACCTACGGCATCGTCGCGCTGCCGGGCCAGGTGAAGTTCGACCGCTCGGACAGCCTGCTCAACCCGACCAAGGGCTATCGCCTGACGCTGAACCTCAGCCCCGAGACGTCGGTCCAGGGTTCGGTCAAGCCGTACATCCGGACGATGATCGAGGGGACGTTCTACTACCCCGTCTCCAGCAGCATCGTCATCGCCGGGCGCGCCAAGGCGGGCTCGATCCAGGGCGTCTCCCGCGACGACCTTGCGCCATCGCGGCGCTATTACGGCGGCGGCGGCGGATCGGTGCGCGGTTACGGATACCAGCGGCTCGGGCCATTCGATCCCAACGGCGATCCGGTCGGCGGGCGCTCGCTCAACGAATTCGCGCTCGAGGCCCGCTACCGGTTCGGCGATTTCGGCATCGTGCCGTTCATCGACGCCGGCAACAGCTATGAGAGCAGCACGCCGAACCTGTCGTCCCTACGCTACGGCGCGGGCATCGGCGGGCGCTTCTATACCAGCTTCGGCCCGATGCGTTTCGATGTCGCGACGCCGCTGAACCCACGCGAGGGCGACGGCAAGATCGCCCTCTACATCTCGATCGGGCAGGCATTCTGATGGCCGAAAACGGCACTCCACCTGTTGAACAGGGCCCTGCTGAGCGGGACCAGTTCGAGCAGACCGAAACGGTGATCGTCGAGCGGCGCCCCCTGTGGCAGCGCATCCTGAAATGGCTCACGATCCTGATCGTGAGCCTTGTCGCGCTCGTCCTGATCGTGCTGTTCGGGATCAACACCGATCCGGGCCGGCGGCTCGTCGCGGACCAGATCGGCGGCTACACCACCGCGTCCGGCCTCAACATCAAGGTCGGCCGGATCGACGGTTCGATCTACGGCGCGATGACGTTCAGCGACGTGCGCGTATCCGATCCCAAGGGCGTCTTCCTGACCAGCCCGAAGCTCGCCGTCGACTGGCGCCCATTCGCGTTCGCCAAGAACCATGTCGACGTGCGTTCGCTGACCACGCCGCTGGTAACGTTGCAGCGCCGCCCGATACTCAACGCGACGCCGACCGATCCCAACGCGCCGCTGCTCCCCGATCTCGATATCGACGTGAACCGCCTGGTGATCGACCGCTTCCTGATCGCCAAGCCGGTCACCGGCCAGACGCACATCGTCAAGATCAACGGCGCGGTGCACATCGCCGACAAGCGCGCGCAGTTGACTACCAACGCGACCGCACTGACCGGCCCTGGTATCGCCGGCGGCGACCGCCTCGTGCTGAAGCTCGACGCGGTGCCCGAGCAGAACAAGCTCGACGTCAATTTGAAGCTGACCGCACCGGTCGGCGGCGTCGTGTCGACGATGGGGTCTTTCAAGGCGCCGCTGACGGCAAGCGTCGACGGACGCGGTAGCTGGGCCTCGTGGCAGGGTCGCGCCGTCGCAACACTCGGCGGCGGACAGCTGGCGAACCTCGGCCTGACCGCCAAGAACGGCCATATCGAAGTGCGCGGTTCGACGCGTCCCGGCCTGTATCTCGAAGGTCCGGTCGAGCGCCTGACGTCGCCGCAGTTGGACGTGGCGATCGATACCACGCTCAACGACCGCAAGGCCGACACGCGGATGACACTGAAGTCAGACGCGCTGGCGGTCGACGCCGGTGGTCTGATCGATCTCGCCAACAGCCGTTTTGGTAATTTCGCGGTCAACGCGAAGCTGCTGACGCCCGGCGCCATCCTGCCGAACCTGCGCGGTCGTGATGTCACGGCGCGCGTCGTGCTCGACGGTGCGTTCGCGACGCCGACAGTCGACTACAAGGTCCGCGCGGCGACGATCGCGTTCGGCGACATGGGCGTCGAGAACCTCTACGCCGAGGGTCTCGCGCGCGTGAACTCGGACCGTATCCTCGTACCGATCAAGGCGCGTGCACGTCGCGTGACGGGGCTCAATGCCGCCGTCGGCGGGCTCGCGACCAACGTCGCGATCGACGGCGACTTCGCGATCTCTGGCGTCAACGTCCTCTCCGACAACCTCAAGATCCGTTCGGACAAGATCGATGCGACCGCAGTGGTCGTCGCGAACATGGCGACCGGGCGTTACACCGGCGCGCTGAAGGGGCGGATCAACAACTACCGCGTCGACGGGATCGGGATCGTCAACCTGACGACCGATGCCAAGCTGGTACCGGGCCCCAACGGCGGCTTCGGGATCACCGGCCGCGTCGTCGCCCAGACGTCGCAGATCTTCAACGAAGGCGCGCGCAGCTTCCTCGGCGGCAACGCGATCGTCCGCTCGGACATCGGCTACAGCCCCGAGGGAATCGTCACCTTCCGCAATCTGCGCATGAACGCGCCACAGTTTCGCGTCACGCGTGGCGAAGGTCGGTTCGATCCGGCCACCGGCGCCGTGCTGGTGGATGCCGATGCGTATTCGACCGCATACGGCCCACTGTCCGCCCGCGTCACGGGCAGCGCGACCGCACCGGTCGTCGTCCTACGCGCGCCGCGTCCAGGGGTCGGCGTTGGCCTCGTCAATCTCAACGCGCGGATCGTTGGCCGTGGCGGCGCCTATGCCGTCACCGCGAGCGGCGGTACGAACTACGGCCCATTCACCGCTGACGTGCTGGTCAAGCCGGGCGCGCAACTCGCGGTCGACGTCCGCCGCGTGGTGTTCGCCGGGATCGTCGGCAGCGGCCGCATCGTCCAGACCGCGGCCGGCCCGTTCGCGGGCGCGCTCCAGTTCGCCGGGCAAGGCCTGTCGGGCAACGTGCGCCTCGCCAATCAGGGCGGCTATCAACGCGCCGACGTCGCAGTCCGTGCCAACGGCGCCAAGATTCCCGGCATGGTCGACTTCACCATCGGCCGTGCGATCGTCAACGCCACCGCGGTGCTGACGCCGACGCCACAGATCGTCGCCGACGCACAAGTCGCCGACATGCGCTACGGTGCGATCGTCCTCTCCGCGGCACGTGCGAAGGTGAACTATGTCGGTGGCAACGGCACCGCACAGGCGCTGCTGACCGGCTCCAACGGCGTACCGTTCCGCCTCGCGGTCAACGCCAAGCTCAGTCCCAACAACTACCTCGTCGCCGCGCAGGGCCAGGCAAACGGCATCGACTTCCGCACCGTCAATCCGGCGCGCATCCAGGCGGTGAAGGGCGAGTATCGCCTGTCGCCGACCCGGATCGACTTCGGTGGCGCAGGCGGTGGCTCGGCGCGCCTGGCGGGCAGCTACGGCCGCGGTACGAACGCGCAGGTCCGGCTCGATCGCCTCGACCTGTCGACGCTCTCCGCTCTGGTCCCGAACCTCGGGATCGGCGGCAAGGCGACCGGCAGCCTCGACTTCTCGCAGGCAAACTCGGCCGCACTGCCGACCGCCGACGCGCGTGTGACCGTCACCAACTTCACCCGTTCGGGTCTCGCCGCCGTCTCCGATCCCGTCGACATCGTGTTTGCAGGCACGCTCGGCGGCGACGGCGCGACCGGTCGTGCGCTGGTCCGTCGCGGGACGTCGGTCATCGGCCGCATGGTCGCCAACCTCCGGCCGCTGCCGGCCGGCGACGGCTCTTGGAGCACGCGTCTGATGGCCGCGCCGCTTTCGGGCGGGATTCGCTATAACGGCCCTTCGGCAGTGCTGTTCAGCTTTGCCGCGATCCCGAACCAACAGCTGTCGGGGCCGATCGCGGTCGCCGCCGACTTCTCCGGGCGTTTGTCCGCGCCACAATTGAACGGCGTCGTCCGCGCGGACAACCTGACCTACGACAACGAGACCTATGGCACGCGCCTGTCGCAGATGCGGATCGCCGGGCGGTTCTCGAACACCGACCTGCAACTGACCCAGCTCAATGCGAAGGCCGGCGATGGCACCGTGCAGGCGCAGGGCAGGATCGGGTTCGCGGCGGATAGCGGTTTCCCGATCGATATCCGCGCGACGCTGAACAATGCGCAGCTTGCCAAGAGCGACGCGATTAGCGCGACCACGACGGGCACGGTCCACCTTACCAACGGGCGCAATGGTGGACTGATCCAGGGCGATCTTCAAATCCCCGAGGCACGCTACCAGATCATCCGCCAGGGCCAGGCCGAGGTTCCCGAACTGACCGGTGTCCGCCGCAAGAGCGACATCCGCACGCCGGTTTCGACCGATCGCTCGGACGTGCCTGCGATCGGCAAGTTCAAGCTCGACCTTCGTGTCCGGGCGCCGAACCAGCTGTTCGTCTCGGGCATGGGCCTCGAGTCCGAGTGGGAGATGGACATGCACATCGGCGGCACGTCCGCCGCGCCGATCGTCACCGGCGGCATGGACGTGGTCCGCGGCACCTATTCGTTCTCGGGCAAGCGGTTCGAGGTGAACAAGGGCCAGATCCGCTTCCGCGGCGGTGCGCTAACCGATCCGGACATCAACATCCAGGCGACCACGACTACCAGCGACATAACCGTCATCATCAACGTGACGGGTACCGGTCAGCGTCCACAGATCGCGTTTACGTCGACCCCGGTCCTGCCGCAGGACGAAGTGCTTAGCCGCCTGTTGTTCGGGTCGAGCCCGGCCAATCTGTCGGCGACCGAGGCGATCCAGCTGGCGTCCGCACTGAACTCGCTGCGCGGGTCGGGCGGGGGGGGGCTGAACCCGCTCGGCAAGCTCCGCTCGGCGACCGGGTTCGATCGGCTGCGCGTCCTCGGCGCCGATCAGGCGACCGGGCGTGGCACCAGCCTCGCGGCGGGCAAGTACATCACGAAGAACATCTATGTAGAGATCGTGACCGATGCGAAGGGGTTCACCTCGACGCAGCTCGAGATCGCGCTGACCAAGGCGCTCAGCCTGTTGTCGGCCGCGGGATCGAGCGGCGGGCAGAGCGCGAGCGTGAAATATACGAAGGACTATTGAGTAAAGATCACAACAGGATAGGTTCGGTTATGAAACCTACGGCGTAACGCCGGGGCGCGAGGATGCAGCATGACCGAACATGTCGACGTGATCGTGGTGGGTGCCGGCATTTCCGGGATCGGCACCGGCTACCACCTCCAGACGCGTTGCCCCGACCGCAGCTACATGATCCTCGAGGGGCGGCAGTCGATGGGCGGGACATGGGACCTGTTCCGCTATCCCGGCATCCGCTCCGATTCGGACATGCACACGCTGGGATTCGTCTTCCACCCTTGGACGGCGGCCAAGTCGATCGCCGACGGCCCCTCGATCCGAGCCTATGTCGAGGAAACGGCGCAGGCGTACGGAATCGACCGAAAGATCCGCTACGGCCACCACGTAAAGTCCGCTGCGTGGTCGACCGAGGACGCGCGCTGGACCGTCGAAGCCACCGGCCCCGACGGTCCGATAACGTTGACCTGCAACTTCCTCTCGATGTGCGCGGGCTATTACAATTACGCCAAGGCCTATTCGCCCGAGTTCGAGGGGGCGGACAGTTTTGCCGGGCAGATCGTCCACCCGCAATTCTGGCCAGAGGACCTCGACTATAGCGGCAAGCGAGTCGTCGTGATCGGCAGCGGCGCGACCGCCGTGACGCTCGTGCCGTCGATGGCGAAGACCGCGGCGCACGTGACGATGCTCCAGCGCTCGCCGACGTATATCGTCGCGCGGCCGGGCGAGGACGGCGTGGCGAACTGGCTGCGCGGGAAACTGCCGGCAAAGGCTGCGTATGGCATCACGCGGTGGAAGAACGTGCTGATGGGGATGTTCTTCTACCGGATGGCACGGAAGAAGCCGGCTGTCGTGAAGGAGCGGATGATCGGCATGGTCCGCGACCATCTCGGCGCCGACTACGACGTCGCGACACACTTCACCCCGCGCTACAACCCGTGGGACCAGCGTGTCTGTCTGGTTCCCGACGGCGACCTGTTCACCGCGATCAATGCCGGCACAGCCTCGATCGTCACCGACACGATCGCGCGGATCACGCCTGACGGCATCCATCTTGATTCGGGGAAGGACCTGCCTGCCGACGTGATCGTCACCGCGACGGGCCTCGAACTGCAACTGATGAGCGGAGTGGCGTTCAGCCTCGACGGCAAGCCGATCGAACTCGCCGGCCGGCTACAGTACAAGGGCATGATGTTCGACGGCGTGCCGAACCTGTCCTCGACCTTCGGCTACACCAACGCGTCGTGGACGCTGAAGGCGGACCTGACGGCGATCTACATGTGCCGGCTGTTAAATACGATGAAGAAGCGCGGCCTGCGTCAGGCGACGCCGTTCAATGACGATCCGACGATGAAGAGCGAGTCGTTCCTCGATTTCACATCGGGGTACGTGCAGCGCGCCGCTGCGGCTTTACCGACGCAGGGAGAGCGCAAGCCGTGGAAGCTGAACCAGAATTACGCCCTGGACGTGCTCGCGCTCAAGTTCGGCTCGATCGATGATGCGATGCGGTTCTCCAACCCGGCGCGGGTCCCGGTGCGGCGGGAGGACGTTGCCGCCTGATGGAAATCTTGCAGGCCGGCATCTGCGATCAGGGTAGTGCCAAACGGCATCGACCGTGTCTGTAAGTCTATGTTCGTATGGTCGCGACGCTCGGGAATCTCGCGGCGAATGAATGTCGATCGACGAGTCACGGCAGCGGTGTCGTCTCGCTGTAGCATTGCCACCTTAGAGTGTCGGCTCGAACACCGAAACACGCTCTTATTCAGCGCGTCAGTGTCCGAGCCGATTCGGCATTCACCAGGGGCGAATGTTCTGGCCGTAGACCAGCGAGATAAGAAGATTCAGCATGTTTTTCTCCCTAATTGGCACCCGAAGATGCGCCCTCCGAGTATAGGTTAACGAAGCGTTAAACAATAACATTTGTAATTTGTTAACCATCTTTGTTCGACTGGTACATGCTAGGTGCTTAAGGGTATGTTTATGCGTCCGAGCTATCCGGTAAGGAATGAGGGACATTCCGCACGGTGAGTTCGAAGCCAGCCCGCACGTTGCGGCCATGCGCTTGCTGGATGCAGACTCGTCGGTCGAGCGTTCGCGCAACGCGATCTTCAAGGCATCGCAAGCTTCGTGGCGGTTCCTCGTGCTTGCCGAGATCTCTAATTTTTCTTTGCTACGCCGGCACTTGGGACGTCCGAGAGCGGACACCTTGATCGTCGATGTGGCGGCGCGAATCGCTGATACGTTGCCTGACGCTAGGATCGTGGTTGCGGGACGCGACTTGGCGGAGATCATTTTCGAGAGCGAGGCACGGCTGGCCTTGGACGTCGCTGTCGCCGCGCTGGAAGTCGCGTTCGAGGAACCGTTCGACATCGACGGGGAATCCTATGTCATCCACGTTCAGTTGGGCGCAGCCGCCGCGTCTGCGCACCGCGACGAGGTCCTGTTGATCGAGGAGGCCGAGCACGCGTTGCGGGAAGCGCGCGACGAACGCATTGCAATCGCGCGCGATGTGACCGGAACCCCAGCGGCAATGGATCGTGTCGAGCTGTCGCTGGACCTGACGCGTGCGATCGAGAAGGAGGAGCTGTTCCTTCAATACCAGCCTAAGGTTCACCTCCGCCGCCAGGAGGTTACGAGCGTCGAGGCACTGGTCCGCTGGAACCACCCGACGCGCGGGCTCGTGCTGCCCAACGACTTCATTCCTTTGGCCGAGGAATCGCGGGATATCGTCGCGCTCACATTGTGGACGATACGCCGTTCGATTGCCGATCAGAAAGCGCTGGCTGCGAGCGGTCACGACCTGCGAATCTTCATCAACATCGCGGGGGCATTGCTCGCCGACAAGCGCTTCGTTCGTCGCGCTTGCGAGCTGGTGCAGGCGAGCGGGGCGCAACTCGGGTTTGAGATCACCGAGACATCGGTCATCCGTGATCCGGAAAGTGCGATCGCGAATCTCAAGGTATTCGCGGATATCGGGATCGTTATAGCGATCGACGACTATGGGGCAGGCCTGTCGTCGCTGGCGTATCTGAAGCAGCTGCCGGCACGCGAACTGAAGATCGACAAGCTGTTCGTCACGCAACTCACCAGCTCGAATCGCGACCCATTGATCGTCCGGTCGACGATCGATCTCGCGCACGCGCTCGAGATGGAAGTCGTCGCTGAGGGCGTAGAGAGCCAAGCGGCGATGGCATTGTTGTCGGTGATGGGCTGCGACATGATCCAGGGTTTCCTGATCAGTCGACCGATCAATCTTGATGCGCTTATCCACTTTCTCGATGATGGAAAGTATCAGGCTATCGCGGCGGATATGCGCGCGCCGTTCAATCGGCTCGCGACCGTCTGGAAGCGTGCCTGACCGCAATGGCGCAACGCTGGATCGTAGCTGTTGCTGCCGTAGTTTTCGCGGTGATCGGACCGGCGGTATCCGGGCAATCCACCGCGGGTCAGGATAGCGATACCGTTGCCGTCAGGTACGAAGCTACCGTCGCCGATGTGAATGCGACGATGTTGATCGATCCTGCCAAGGCATTGCCGAAAGCGGTGGCTGCCGAACACCTTGCAGCGACGATCACCAACCAGAAGGCCCGTGGTATCGCGATCGCGAAGGCGCAATGGCTCCAAGGGGAATCGTATCTCCGGACGAACGATACCGACAAGGCCGACGCACCGATCCGCAGTGCGCTTGCCGCGGTAAAGACGTTTCAATCACAATCGAAGCTGCACGCCGACTTGTTGATTTCGATGGGCTGGCTAGATAGTTCACAAGGCCGCGCCGGCAGTGCGTTGATAGATTATCAAAGGGCGTTTGCGATTTATCGCAAGCTTGGAGATCTGCGTGGGCAATCGCGTACCTTGGTCTTCATCGCGATGCTCTATACCGAGGCCAAAGATCCGGATACTGCAGATAGATATTATCAGCAGGCTTTGGATATATATCACGCTGATGCCAATATTGCCGTATCAATTTATAACAATCGAGCTTTAGTACTGGCGGAGGACAAGCGGTTCAAGAAGGCGGCGGTCCTGTTCAAGAAGGCGCTCGATCTAGCTAAGCAGCTGAACAGCAAGAATTTGCTAGAACTCATCTACATGAATGTCGCGCGCGTGCAGTTGGCACTGGGCAATCTGGCGATAGCAGACCGTGCTATTGCGAGCGGACGGTCGATTGCCGACCCTGCCGATTCCAGTCTAGCCGGACGACTCACTGCAACCGCGGCGCAGTCTGCGCTGCAGCACGGTGACGTACCGCGCGCGCAACGGCTGATCGAAAGTGCATTGGCCGGAATTAATCCAACGACAACGGACACGGCGTACCGCGATGTTCATCTGACGGCGTATGATATCTTTACGGCGGCAGGCGACTCACCAGCAGCGCTCGTCCATCTCCAAGCCCTCAAGCGCCTTGACGACGCAGGCACCAAGCTCGCCACCGACACGAAGACCGCGCTGATGGCGGCGCGGTTCGATTTCGCTAATCAGGAGTTGAGGATCAGCCAGCTCAAGGCCAGCGAATTGCAGCGCAGCATCGCGTTCGAGCGCACGCAGGCGCGGACCCAGCGGAATATCTTCATCGCGACGGGCGCGGCGGTCGCGATCGTTATCGCGCTGTTGGCGATCGGGTTGGTTACGATCCGCCGCAGCCGGGATCAGGTCCGCGCCGCGAACGACGATCTCGCGGTGACGAACAGCGCGTTGAGCAAGGCGCTGGCCGCCAAGACCGAGTTCCTGGCCACGACCAGTCATGAAATCCGGACGCCGCTTAACGGTATTCTGGGTATGACTCAGGTGATGCTGGCGGACCCGAAGCTTCCGGCGGACATGCGCGATCGGCTTGGGGTGGTGCATGGCGCCGGGATCACGATGCGGGCGCTCGTCAATGACATCCTGGACATCGCCAAGATGGAAACCGGCAACCTGACGATCGAGGCTGCTGCGTTCGACGTCTGCGCGACAGTGAAGGACGCGGCGCGGATGTGGGAAGAGCAGGCGCGCGCGAAAGGCCTCTCCTTCACCGTCGATGTCGGCGGTTGCCCCGCGATGATCATGGGCGACGCCGCACGGGTTCGGCAGATCGTCTTCAATCTCCTGTCGAACGCGCTGAAGTTTACCAAGGCCGGCCATGTCGCGCTGAGCATCCAGGTCGGCGACGACGACCGGTTGCGTGTTGGCGTCACCGATTCCGGTATCGGTATTCCCGCCGACAAGATCGAGGAGATCTTCGAATCGTTCCGCCAAGCCGATGCCGGGACGACACGGCAATTCGGTGGTACTGGTTTGGGGCTGTCGATCTGTCGCAATCTGGCGCGTGCCATGGGCGGTGACGTGTCCGTCAGCAGCATCGTGGGGCAGGGGGCGACCTTCACTCTCGTCCTGCCGTTGGTCCGTGCCGTCTCGAAGGCGGTCGATATCGTCGAAACGGATACGCGACCGGGTACGCTCATCGTCGATCGCAACCCGATCACGCGCAGCATGTTCAAGACCTTGCTTGCACCGCACGGCGGCCCGATCACCTTCGCAGCGTCGGTAGAAGAAGCGGTCACGCGTCTTGCCGATGGCGACATCGCACGCGTGTTGATCGACGATGCGACGGTGCGTGTCGGCGACGACGCGCTGGGCGGGCTGTCTCGGGTTGCCGAGGCGGCGTATATTTCGGGTGCCGAAACGACGTTGCTGTGGCCTATTGCCGCAGAGGAAGAGCGTAAGGAACTGCTGGGTACGGGGATCACGCGGGTCGTCGCGAAGCCGGTGAGCGGAGGCACGCTGATTGCGAGAATGTTCGATGGATCGGTATCGACCAACGGCGTGAATCCCGACCTTGTATCGCATGCTGCATGAGGCGTAGAGGCGGCCATATGGCCACGATATATCCTCCTTTGATCTATGTTAAGCGGGGGGTGCGGTGAACGTTTTGTTCATCGAGGACGACCGGATGAACCGCCGCGTCGTCAAGGATATGCTCGACGTTGCCGGCGTGTCGATGGTCGAGGCGGAAAGCGCGGAGCGCGGTCTCGAAATCCTCGATGAACAGGAGTTCGCGATGATCCTTGTCGATCTGCGGATGCCGGGCATGGATGGCATCACCGCGATCCAGCATATCCGTGCTCGGGGCGACACCAAAGCCAAGGTGCCAATCATCGTCGTTACCGCGGATATCGCGCCCGATCTGCGGCAGCGCTGTCTTGCGGCGGGCGCGGACGACGTTATTTTCAAGCCGGTCGCGATGGATTCGCTGTTCGACGCGATGGGTATGATCCTGGCACGGGGCGCGGACGGCGACGGCCTGATCGTCTAGGCGTCGCTTTGACCGTGGCGCCCGAGCGCCGCGCCGAGCGATGCAGTCGCGCTGCCGCGTTTCGCTGGCTTGGGCTGAGACGGGTCTGGCGACCAGCCGGTCAGGAACACGATCTGGAATGTCTCGTGGGTCCGGCCACGATCGTCCGATGCGCTAGCGAAGGCAGCGGCGGTCCGTCCCACCGTCGCCGACACGAGAGGCTGGCGCTGGGCCAGGATGTTACCCGCCGCCATTCCGCGCAGATCACCGAGCAGCCGGCTGAGATCGCGGTAGCCGACGTCGAGCGTTTCGACATCGGCGACGGGCAAGGCGAACCCCGCCCGCATCAGCAGGTCGCCGGCGGATCGCACGTCGATCTGCGGGTGGAGACGCGCGGCGGGCCGCTCGCTTTCCGCGGACCTCAGTGCGCTGCGCAGGGCGGGCAGGCTCCCGGCACCGACGAACGCACCGAGAAACAGGCCGTCAGGACGCAGCACGCGGCGGATCAAGGCCAGCGCGCCGGGCAGGTCGTTGACCTGATCGAGTACGCCGGCGCTCACCACGAGATCGAACGAGCCATCGGCGAAGGGTAGGCGATCCTCGTCTGCCTGCACGCCGCCCGGCTTGGCGGCAAATGCGAACCCCGCATCGCAGCGTGCCACGCGGGCACCCGGCGGCGGGGTGAAGGCGCCGTCGAAACAACCGAGATCGAGGATGTCGGTAAAGTCGCGCGTCACTGCATCCAGTCGTTCCGCGATCCCGTCGAGCATCGTCGCGCGCAGGAAGTCGTGCTCGGCATAGCCAGGCGCGGCGCGATCCCGGCGGACACGGCGCGCGGCGCGGTCGAAGATCTCGGGGGCGGAGTTTTCTGAAACGATATCGGACACGTCTTCGCTTGTGCCGTGGTCGGTCGCCTCGGACAAGGGCTGGCACTCATGGGGGGCTGGATGAAGATACTCGCCCCGTTCCGCTTCATCGCCGGGATCGCCTTGCCGCCACGGTGCGCCGGTTGCGGCACGCCGGTTGCCGAGGATCACCGGTTTTGCGCGATTTGCTGGACCGGACTGCGGTTCCTGGGGCCGCCCCGGTGCGCCGGCTGCAACCAACCTTTCGCATTCGACCGCGGTGACGACGCACGATGTGCGGCATGCCTCGCCGATCCGCCGCGTCATGCCGGCGTCCGTGCGGCCGTCGCGTACGGTCCGATCGCGCGGACGCTGGCGCTGCGCCTGAAATATGGCGGGCGTATCGCCTTTGCGGAGACTATGGCGCGACAGATGCGGCGCTTGCTGCCGGACGAGGTCGACTTGCTGGTGCCGGTGCCGCTGCACCGCTGGCGAATATGGTCGCGCGGCTTCAACCAGGCGGCGCTGATCGCCGACGCCATTGCGAAGCTCTCCGGGGTAGGGCACGATCGCACCGTTCTGACGCGGCCCAGGCGAACGATCCTGTTGCGCGGACTTGGCGGACGACAGCGAGCAAAGGCGGTGTCCGGCGCGTTCGCGGTTACGGCGCGGGACCGCGTGCGGGGCAGGGCGATCGCGTTGGTGGACGACGTCTACACCAGTGGCGCGACCGCCGACGCGTGCACGCGCGCGCTGCTCAAGGCGGGCGCGCGATCGGTCGTGATCCTGTGCTGGGCGCGGGTCTTGCCGGCATCGGACGATTGACAACGGCAAACCGAGACCACATTTCCCGATTTATGGCTAAAGTCGAAATCTACACCAAGGCGTTCTGTCCGTATTGCACGCG
Source organism: Sphingomonas sp. Leaf208 (assembly GCF_001421415.1). Taxonomy (GTDB): domain Bacteria; phylum Pseudomonadota; class Alphaproteobacteria; order Sphingomonadales; family Sphingomonadaceae; genus Sphingomonas. Next base: position 36,741 of record NZ_LMKH01000037.1, on the reverse strand, counting down.
CGCGCTGAAGCTCCTCGCATCGAAGGGGGTCGAGCCCGAACAGTTCGACGTCACGATGGGTGGCCCGAAAAAGGCCGAGATGGTCGAGCGGTCTGGCGGCCGTATGACGATGCCGCAGGTCTTCATCGACGGAAAGCACATCGGCGGATCCGACGATCTGGCGGCACTCGACGCGAAGGGCGGCCTCGACGCACTGCTCGCCTGATGGCGAAGATCGGCGTCCTCCAGATGACGAGCGGGATCGATCCCGCCGTCAACGCCGCGACGCTGGTTGATGCGATCAGGGACGCCGTAGCGGCGGGCGTGGAAATGCTGTTCACGCCCGAAATGTCGGGTCTGATCGATCGCGATCGGGCCCGCGCTGCCAACTCGATCGTCGCCGAGGATAATGACCCCGTGCTGGCGGCCGTCCGTGACGGTGCGGCATCGGCCGGCATTTGGGTCCACCTGGGATCGCTTGCGGTACGACGCGCGGACGGTAAATTCGCTAACCGTGGGTTCGTGATCGACCCGAGCGGCGCGATCCGCGCGCGCTACGACAAGCTTCATCTGTTCGACGTCGACCTCCCGTCCGGTGAAAGCTGGCGGGAATCGTCAGCCTATGTCGCGGGCGAGACGGCGACGGTCGTCGATACGCCCGCGGGCAAGCTCGGTACGTCGATCTGCTACGATCTCCGGTTTGCCGACCTCTATCGCGCGTTGAGCGATGCGGGCGCGACTATCCTGTCGGTCCCAGCGGCGTTCACGCGACCGACTGGCGCAGCGCATTGGGAAATCCTCTTGCGCGCGCGGGCGATCGAAGCAGGCGCGTTCGTCGTTGCAGCGGCGCAGACCGGCGTTCACGAGGACGGACGCGAAACCCACGGCCATTCGCTTGTGATTGATCCATGGGGCGATGTGCTGCTCGACATGGGTGAGGGCGCAGGGCTGGCGTTCGCGGAGATCGACGTCGCTCGGATCGAGGAGGTGCGGTCGCTTATTCCGGTCCTCGCGCACCGCCGGACGATTCCTCCGGTATCGACCGTCGGTTGATCGTCTTCGACCTGAAGTGCGGTGGTGGCCATGTGTTCGAGGCGTGGTTCGGATCGAGCGGCGCCTATGAAGAGCAACGCTCGGCGGGCCATGTCCGCTGTCCGGTTTGCGACGATGGCACGATCGCCAAGGCGGTGATGGCGCCCGCCATCTCGGCAAAGAGCAACAGCAAGGCGGCACCGCCGACCCCGGACGCGGTCAAGGTCGCGATGAAGATGCTTGCCACCCGGCAGGCAAAGGCGCTCGAGTCCTCGGAATGGGTCGGCACCGCGTTCGCCGACCGCGCCCGCGCGATGCATCTCGGGGACGAGAAACAGGCGACCATCCACGGTCAGGCGAGCCTTGCTGAGGCGAAGGCCCTTGTCGACGAAGGCGTTCCGGTTGCCCCGCTTCCCCTGCCAATCGTTCCACCGGGAAAAGTGAACTGATCCGCGGCTAACCGCGCCTTGGCGGAAGAGGTGGGATTCGAACCCACGGATGAGTTACCCCATCGCTGGTTTTCAAGACCAGTTCCTTAAACCACTCGGACACTCTTCCAACCTGTACCCGGCGAGCCGGGAGGACTGCGTCTAAGCGGAGAGCGTCGGGATCGCAACCGTTGCGATACGCCGTCTGTACGGTTGCATCAGATTGCGCGGAGAGTAGGTGGTCCGTTAGGCTGTTGGCATGGACCTAGACGCTATTTCGCACCACTTCTTCGGCACGACCGACATCGATACGCTTAGCTCAGGGGCTCTGGAGGCCGGTCGCGAGCGCGTTTCGATCGCGTTCGGTACCGAGCGGGATGCTGGGCGAAAATTCGCGCTTTGGGCCGTGTTGCGTGCGACCGGCGACGCGCTCGACCCGATGCGGGCGTTCAAGGATCCGCGTGAACAGCGTGCGGCTCAGATGTACGCATCCGCGATCGGAGCCGCCGACGCGGACGACTAATGGTCAGGCCGCGCGGCGTTCCACCAGCGCACGGTCGATCCGCCGGATCAGGTCCGCGATCGGCGGCATGTCGCTATCGCAACGACGCCCGCGAAGCGACGGCTGGTCGATCTGCATACGCTTGCCGAGCAGCGTAAAGACATCCTGTTTGCGTGCCATCGAGTCCGATCCTTACCGTTGGATGGGAGTATGCCGGCCAAGCGTTAACCAAAGGTTCGGCCGCGCGTCGGACGCGTAAATTAGTTCCGCTCTCCATGATGGCGATACGCAACGCTGGCGCCTGTCCCGCGTTCTGTGTGACGAAGCTGGCGTACCGCCATGGGTTTCACGGGGAGTCGGCCACTGACCACATATCCAACCGGCTGGACCGTTCTGGAGACCGTCCGGCACCTCGCCGCGGCATGGGATCAGGACAATTCGCACGAGACATTCCCGGCGGAGCGGATAGCCGACCTCCACGGCGCGGGCGCGCTGGCCGCGTTCAAGACGCTTGGCACGGGCGTGCAGACCGACGCGCTGCTCGACGTTCTGCGCGCGATCGGGGGCGCCGACCTCAGCCTCGGACGAGTATTCGAAGGGCATGTGAACGCCGTCCAGCTCGTCGCGACCTACGGCAACGACGCGCAGCGCAAGGCGCTCGATGCCGATCTCGCAGCGGGCAAGGTCTTCGGCGTCTGGAATACCGAACCGGCGCCGGGGCTCGCGATCCACGCCGCAGGCGACGATCGCTGGACGCTCGACGGTGCGAAGAGCTTTGCGACCGGGGCCGGGCATCTCGATCGCATCCTGGTGACCGCGCGCGACGCGAATGGCGACAAGCAGCTCGTGCTGGTCCGGATCGCGGGCGAGACTACGCGGACCGACAATTCCGGATGGCAGGTGCGCGGGATGCGGGGCACGTGCAGCGGGCGGTTCGACTTCACGGGTATGGAAATCGGCCGCGAAGGCGTGATCGGCGCGCCGAACGACTATGAACGCGAGCCACGCTTCAGCGCGGGCGCGTGGCGGTTTACGGCGGTCCAGCTCGGCGCGGTCGAGGCGCTCGTCCGGCATCTGCGCGATCACCTCGTCACGACCGGAAAGGGGGCGGACCCGATCCAGCGCGCGCGGTTTGCCGCCTGCCTGACCGAGACGCGGAGCGCAGGCTTGTGGGTGCGCCAGGCGGCGCATCTGGCCGAGGCGCAGGCGAGCGACGCCATCCCGCTGGTGCTGATGACGCGCGGCGTGGTCGAGGAGGCGGGCTTGAAAACGATGGAGGCGGCGGCGCGCTCGGTAGGTACTGCGTCGTTCTTCGCGGCCAGCCGGATCGACCGGATCACGCGCGATCTGGGGCTCTACCTGCGTCAGCCGGTCCCGGATCAGGCGCGCGACCGCGCGGCGGCGGCGTGGCTCGAGGATGACTGCTGGGGCGACGATCGGTGGTGGTAGCACCGGGCGGCAAGGCCTGGAGCAACCTTACGCGGCGCGCAGGGCGAATGACGGCCCAGACGGCTGCGGGGCAGGGGCCCTGGCTCGTGCTGGCGCCGCATCCTGACGACGAGACGCTCGGCTGTGGCGCGTTCATCGCCTCGGTAACGGCGGCTGGCGGCCGGGTTCATACGGCGTTCCTGACCGATGGCTCGGGATCGCATCCTGATGCGCCTGGCTGGACGGGAAAGCGGATCGCGGGGCTACGGCGCGGTGAGGCGCAGGCGGCGTTGACGGCCTTGGGTGGTCAGCATGACGCGCTCTATCTCGATTGGCCCGACGCGTCGCCGGCTTCGAACGGCGATCCGCTGTTCGTGCGTAGCGTCGATCGACTGGCCGCCTGGTGCAAAGCCCGCGGTGTCCGCCAGATTGTCGTGACATGGTCGGGCGAACCGCATTGCGACCACGAGGCCGCAGCCGCGCTCGCTGAGGCGGTGGCGAGCCGCGCGCGTTGCCGTCTCTGGCAGTATCTCGTCTGGGGCTGGACAGTCCCCGACCTGACCGAGCGCCTGCGCGGCGCGCGTGTGCTGTCGATCGCCACGGCATCCGGACGGCCCCGACAGCGTCGCGCAATGGCGTGCCATCGCAGCCAGCGCGGCGGGCGGATCGTGGGCGCGCGCGAGAACTTCCGGCTGCCCGGCGCGATGATGCGGCTGATGGACCGGCCGAACACCCTGTTGCTGGAGACTCGCGATGCGCCGTGAACACTCGATCGAGCCCGAATATTTCGAGGCGCTCTACAAGGACAAGGGCGACCCGTGGGCGTTCGAGACCAGCCCGTACGAGGCGGCGAAGTATGACGAGACACTGGCCGCGTTGCCGAAGGAGCGGTTCGAGAACGCGTTGGAGGTCGGCTGCGCGAACGGCGTCCTGACCGCGCGGCTCGGTGCCCGATGCGACGCGTTGCTCGCGCTCGATGTGTCGGAAACCGCGGTGGCGGCGGCGCGGGCACGGTGCGCGGACCAGCCGCATATCCGCATCGAGCAACGCCGACTTCCCGAAGACGCTCCCGCAGGTATGTTCGACCTGATCCTGCTGTCGGAGGTGGTGTATTACTGGGACAGCGCCGACATCGTCCGGCTGGCCGCGTACGTCCGCTCGGTGGCAGCGTCAGGCGGGTATGTGATGCTGGTCCACTGGATCGGCGAGACCGACTATCCCAAAAGCGGGGACGATGCCGTCGCCGAACTGCACGCCGCGCTCGGGCCCCGCGTCACGGTCGTTCGCAGCGATCGGCACGAAGCGTATCGTCTCGACCTCTGGCGACTGGAAGACGCGGGTTAGGCGGATCAGCGTCTGCGCCTCGCGGATCGCATCGGGCAATGTCGCGAAGCTGAGCTGGTCGCCTGGGTTCGCGGAGGCGGGATTTAGCGCCGCGGTCACCGCATACGTCTCGTGGAGCGGCGCATCGACCGGCTGGTCGATCCACCGCGCGACCGCGTCCGCCATGCCACCCGGCGCACGGCCAGAAATTCTGCACGACGTGAAGACGCGGACGTCGAGCGGGTGCCGAACCTGCCCACCATGCGCACGGATCCGGTCGAACAGGGCGCGGTCCTCGGCAACGGGAGGAGTGGGGGCGCCACCGATCCGGCGGTACATCGCGTAGGTCACCGCAATACTCGCGCCGCCTTCATAGAAATGGCGCGGCCAGGGATCATGCGGTTCGGTCTCGGCGCGCGCGCGGAGATAATCGAGCGCCGTATAATAGCGCCCGAGCTGATCGAGCCGCCGCCGTGCCGCCGCGCCAAGGCTTGCACGGTCGGACCGAAGCGTCAGCGCGCGCCCGGCTACCGCGTCGTTACCCGCATCGACATGCGCGACGATCCGCACGATCCAGTCCGCGGAGACGTTCGTGTCCGCATCGGTCGACAGTAGAAGATCGGTGGGATGCTTGAGCAGCGCGGCGCCAGCGTCGAGCGCAAGGCGGCGTGCCCAACCGGCGTGGCGCGCGCCCGGTAAAAGCGAAACGGCCGACCATGCGATCGTCGCATGCGTCGGCCGCCAGTTCGTCAGGATATCGATCGTGCCGTCGGTGCAGTCGTTCGCCATCGCAACGATGACGACCTTGCCGCCGTAGCGCCCCGCCGCACGATCCAGCGCGTCGAGGCAGCCGAGCAGATACTGATCTTCGTTCTTGACCGGAATGGCGATCGCCACCGCACGCTTAGCGTACGGTGGCGACGACCCGGGTTTGAACGAAGCGATCAAGCCGCCTCGGGGTTTTCGAACGCTGGTGCGTCGAGATCGACGTTCAGTTCGCGCTCCCAGATGCGGAGCTTGCCGAGCGTCTTGAGGAACGCGTCGACATCCCCCTTGTCGCCCAGCGCGATCACGCCGTCGTCCATGTCCTCGTCCTCGATGCCGGCCTTTTCGAGGAACGGCTTCGCGTCGGCGTTGAAGCCGATGAACTTGGCATGCCCGAAAGCGTCGCTGACGAAGTCCTTGGCGGTCTTGTCTTTGCCGAGCTTCTTAGCCCCGTCCGCCGACACCACGATCGCGACGGCATCGTAGAGCACCGACGGCGCGCCATCGATCTTCTGCTTGCCCTCCGCGAGCGTCCCGTCGTCGAGCGTCGCACCGGCAACCTTCGGTGCGATGATCTCGTACGTGGCCTTCGCCGCGACGATCCCGTCGACCAGGGCCTGCACGATCGCTGCCGGAGCACCGTCGGTAACAAGGATGCCGAGCTTGCGACCCTCGAAGCTGCCGCTGGTGTTCTTCAGGATGCTGAGGGCATCCGAAGCCGGCAGGTCGGTCCGCGTCTCGACCGCAGCCTTGGCCTTTGGCGGCATCGCCTTGAGCCCGAGACCGGTCGCAACCGTCTTCGCCAGCTTCTCGTCGATGTTGAGCAGATGCCCGACCATCAGTTCGCGGATATCGACCCGCTCGACCTTCGACAGCTCGAACGTCAGCGCATCGCCGATGTGCTTCTGCTCGATTGCGGTCTGGCTGATGAAGAACTGGCGCGCCTGGCTGTAGTGGTCGGCGAACGTCGCCGATCGCACCTGCGCCTTGCGTCCCGTCTCCTGCGACGGGAAGTGCTTGTAGCCCTTCGACGGGCTCTCGCGCGGCGTACCCGCCCAGCTGTTCGGCTCATAGTTCGCACGACCCTTGCGGGCATGCATCGCCATGTGACCGTCCTGCTGGTAATTGTTCACCGGGATCTTCGGCGCGTTGATCGGAATATGCGTGAAGTTGGGGCTGCCGAGGCGCTTCAGCTGCGTATCGAGATACGAGAAGTTGCGGCCCTGCAGCAGCGGATCGTTGGTGAAGCCGATCCCCGGCACGACGTTTTGCGTGCAGAACGCGACCTGCTCGGTCTCGGCGAAGAAATTGTCGACCAGGCGATCGAGCTTGAAGCTGCCGATGATGCGGACCGGGATCTGCTCCTCGGGAATGACCTTGGTCGCATCGAGCACGTCGAACTCGAAATTGTCGGCGAACTCGTCGTCGAACAACTGCACGCCCATGTCCCACTCTGGGAAATTGCCCTGATCGATCGAGTCCCAAAGATCGCGACGATGGAAGTCGGGGTCGGCACCGTTGATCTTGACCGCCTCGTTCCACGCGACCGACTGAAGGCCCAGCTTCGGCTTGAAGTGGAACTTGACGTACGTGCCCTTGCCCTCGGCATTGACGAGGCGGAACGTGTGTACGCCGAAACCCTCGACGAAGCGGAAGCCGCGCGGGATGGTGCGGTCGGACATAATCCACATGACCATGTGCATAGATTCCGGGGTCAGGCTGATGAAGTCCCAGAAATTGTCATGCGCGGTCTGCGCCTGCGGGAAGCCCCGGTCGGGCTCCTGCTTGGCGGCATGGATCAGGTCGGGGAACTTGATCGCGTCCTGGATGAAGAACACCGGGATGTTGTTCCCGACGACGTCCCAGTTACCCTCCTTGGTGTAGAACTTGACCGCGAAGCCGCGTACGTCGCGTGCGAGATCGGCCGAGCCCTTGTTGCCCGCGACCGTCGAGAAACGAAGGAACATCGGCGTCTGCTCGCCGACTTCGGTCAGGATGCCGGCGCTGGTGAACTCTTCCAGGCTCTCGGTCAGCGTGAACGTGCCGTGCGCGCCATAGCCGCGCGCATGGACGACGCGCTCGGGGATACGCTCGTGATCGAAGTGGAAGATCTTCTCGCGGAAGTGGAAATCCTCGAGCAGAGTCGGCCCGCGATCGCCAACCTTGAGCGAATTCTGGTCGTCGAACACCGGGATGCCCTGCTGCGTCGTCAGCACGTCGCCGTCGCCGCTGGCGACCTGATGGAGTTCGCCGCCTTCGCCGATCAGCGTCTCGAATTTGGCGCCCTGCGGTGGCGTGCCGGTATCCTTGGCGATGGTCTTGGTCATGTGCCGTCCTCGTAGCTTCTCAGGACCCACAGCGCGCGGGACGCGCTAAGAGTTGCACCGGAAACGGTGACTTAATGCAGATCAGCAAGATTGCGGGGAGAGGGCGTGAGCAGGGAGAAATGCCGGAGGGCGCGCGTTAAGCCGCGATAATCCCCAGCGAAAGACCAGCCATGCACATCGACCTGACAGGCCAGGCCGCGATCGTTACCGGCGCGAGCTCCGGCCTCGGCCGCGCCTCCGCCATCGCTTTTGCGAAGGCGGGCGCGAAGGTCGCGGTCAATTACAACAGCAGTGCGGACAAGGCGCGCGAGGTGGTCGAGGCGATCGAGCAGGCCGGCGGTGAAGCGTTCGCCTGCGAAGCAGATACGTCGGACGAGGCGGCGGTACTGAAATTGTTTGACGAGACGGTCGAGCGGTTCGGCGGGGTCGACATCGTCTTCGCCAACGCCGGGATGCAGAAGGACGCGGCCTATGCCGACCTGACGCTGGAGGACTGGAAGCGAGTCATCGACGTCAATTTGACCGGCCAGTTCCTCGTCTCGCGCGAAGCCGTGCGGCGGTTCCGCAAGCAGGGCGACCGCGGTGTCAGCCGATCGATCGGAAAGATCCTGTTCATGAGTTCTGTGCACGAGGTCATCCCCTGGGCGGGCCATGCCAATTACGCCGCGTCGAAGGGCGGCAGCGGGATGCTGATGCGCACGCTCGCGCAGGAAATCGCCGGCGACCGCATCCGCGTGAACGGCATCGCCCCCGGTGCGATCGCGACCGAAATCAACGAGGACGCGACCGCCGACCAGGACAAGCTGCTCGAACTGATCCCCTACGGCCGCATCGGCGACCCCGAGGACGTCGCCCGTGCGGCCCTGTTCCTGGTGTCGGACGCAGCGGACTATATCGTCGGATCGACGATCACCATCGATGGCGGCATGAGCCTGTATCCCGGCTTCCGCGATAATGGCTGACCATGGGGATAAGCACGCCATATCGATCGCGGATCACGGCGCGATCGGTAATCTGGAGACGATCGCGCTGGTCGATACGGCGGGCACGATCGACTATCTCTGCTGGCCGTGCCTCGATAGCGCGTCGGTCTTCGCGCGGCTGCTCGACGGCGACAAAGGCGGTCATTTTTCGGTCGAGCCCGACCTGCCCGACGCAAACATCGTCCAGATGTACCTGCCCGAGACCAACATCCTACTGACCCGCTGGATGGCGAATGCCGCGAGTGTCGACTTGGTCGACCTCATGCCGGTCGGCAACGACAAGGACGACGCGCCGTCGCGGCTGGTCCGTCGGCTGACCTGCACGCGCGGATCGGCGAGGGTCCGCGTCCGGTGCGCCCCGCGGTTCGACTATGGCGTGATGGGACGCATGGCCTCCGTCACGACGTCGGAGGCGGACGTATCGCGCGGGCGGTTCGATCACGAAAGCGGTCTTGCGCTCGCGGTTCACGGTGCCGCGACGCTCGTCGCAGACGGCTGCGACCTGACCGCCGAGATCCACCTGACCGAAGGCGACACCGTCTCGCTGATCCTCAGCAACCCCGACGACGTTTCGCTCGATACCGAGACGCTCGATGCGATCGTCGAGAAGGACATCGCCTATTGGCGCGCCTGGAGCCGCAAGTCTCGCTACCGCGGCCGCTGGCGCGAGACCGTCGAGCGCTCGGCGATGGCATTGAAACTGCTCACCTCGCGCAAGCACGGCTCGATCGCCGCCGCCGCGACTTTCGGCCTGCCCGAAGCGCATGGTGGCGTGCGAAACTGGGATTACCGCGCGACGTGGGTCCGCGACTCATCCTTCATCGTGTATGCCTTGCTCCGGCTCGGCTATCAGGGCGAGGCAGTCGGCTTCCTCCACTGGGCGATGGACCGCGCGCAGGCGTGTTCGAAGGGTCATCTCGGCGTCATGTACGCGCTCGACGGCGGCGAGATCGCCGACGAACGCAAGCTCGACCTTGCCGGGTTCGAGGGCGCGACCCCGATCGTCGTCGGCAACGAGGCGAAGGACCAGACGCAGCACGACATCTACGGCGCGCTGCTCGATGCGACCTATCTGGGCAGCAAATACGGCGAGCCGATCGCGCATGACTCATGGGTCGCGATCGGGCGGATCGTCGATCAGGTCTGCGAGACGTGGGACACACCGGACTCGGGCATCTGGGAAGTCCGCGGGCCGAAGAAGCATTATCTCCATTCGCGACTGATGAGCTGGGTCGCGGTCGATCGCGCGGTGCGGCTGGCGCAGAAGCGTTCGCTCCCCGCGCCGTTGGTCCGCTGGTCGGAGACGCGGACGGCGATCCACGACGATATCTGGGCGAACTTCTGGAACGACGATCTTGGCCGGTTCGTCCGCGCGATCGGCGATGCGCCGGATGATCTGGCGGTCGACGGCGCGTTGCTGATGATGCCGCTGGTCCGCTTCGTCGGCGCGACCGATCCCAAGTGGCTCGCGACGCTGGAGGCGATTGGCGAGGATCTGTCCGACGATGGGCAGGTCTATCGCTACCGGATCGACGACGGCCTGCCGGGGCAGGAGGGGACGTTCGTCGCCTGCTCGTTCTGGTACGTCGAATGCCTCGCGCGAGCAGGGCGCCTCGACGAGGCGCGGCTGAACTTCGAGAAGCTGCTCGCGCATGGCAACCATCTCGGCCTGTTCGCCGAGGAGATCGCGCAGGACGGCAGCTTCCTCGGCAATTTCCCGCAAGGCTTCAGCCACTTGGCGCTCATCAGCGCGGCCTTCTACCTCGACCGTGCGCTCGACAGCGACGGGCCGCGGGAATGGGCATGACAATTTTCACTGACGTAAGGACGACAGCATGAACCTCGATATTACAGGCAAGATCGCGCTCATCACCGGCGCGGACAGCGGCATGGGCAAGGAAACCGCCCGGATGCTGCTCCAGGAAGGCGTCCGCGTCGCAATCACCGACCAACCCGGCGGCGATCTCGACGCGAGTGTCGAAGACCTTAAGGCGCACGGCGAAGTGATTGCGGTCGAGGCGGATCTGACCAAGCTCGACGACGTGAAGGCCTTGTTCGCCAAGGTCCGCGAACAGCTCGGCGATCCGGACATCCTGGTCAACTGCGCAGGCGTGACCGGCGCAACCGGCGACTTCCTTGAAGTTGATGATGAAGGCTGGCAGTCAACGCTCGACATCAACCTGATGGGCGCGGTGCGCGTCTGCCGCGAGGCGATCCCGGCGATGCGCGCCGCGAAATGGGGCCGCATCGTGCTGATGAGCTCCGAGGATGCGGTGCAGCCCTATGTCGACGAGCTCGCCTATTGTGCGTCGAAGGCGGGGATCTCCAGCCTGTCGAAGGGGCTGTCGAAGGCCTATGGGTGCGACAACGTGCTGGTAAACACCGTCTCGCCCGCGTTCATCGCGACGCCGATGACTGACAAGATGATGCAGAAGCGTGCCGACGAGAAGGGCACGAGCTTCGACGAGGCGATCGAGACGTTTCTCGAGGAGGAGCGCCCGGGGATGACCCTGAAGCGTCGCGGGACGTCGGAAGAGGTCGCGTCGGCGATCGTGTTCCTGTGCTCGGAACGTGCGAGCTTTATCAACGGTGCGGATATCCGAGTGGATTCGGGTTCGGTGATGACCGTCGCGGGGTGAACGCTCAGGCATCGCTAGAGCGTAACGAAGAAATCCTCCCCCGCCAGGGGGAGGTGGCAGGCGCAGCCTGACGGAGGGGGAGGCAGGCAAAACCTCTGTTCCGTGTCCTCCCCCTCCGTCGCTCCGCGCCACCTCCCCCTGGCGGGGGAGGATCGTGGAAGCAGAGGCTGCTTACCCCTCGAACAAATCCTTAAACTGCCGCGGCTGCGACCGGAGATACTGCTTCGGCGCCTTCACCTTACCCCCAAGATGCGCCGCCGCATGCCAGGGCCAGCGCGGATCGTAAAGGATCGTTCGAGCCAGCGCGATCATGTCCGCATTGCCCGTCCCGACGATCGCCTCGGCCTGCTCGAAATCGGTGATCAGCCCGACCGCGACGACCGGGATCGACACCGCCTGCTTCACCGCCCGCGCGAGCGGCACCTGATAGCTCGGTCCGACCGGGATCTGCTGCTCGGGCGTGATCCCACCGCTCGATACGTGGATCGCACTACACCCACGCGCCTCCAGAGCCTTCGCGAACGCCACCGTCTGCTCCGAATCCCAGCCGCCTTCGACCCAGTCGGTCCCCGATACACGCATCGTCACCGAGCGTTCGGCCGGAAACGCAGCCCGAACCGCATCGTAAACCTCCAGCGGGAAGCGCATCCGGTTCTCCAGGCTGCCGCCATACGCATCCTCGCGCCGGTTCGACAGCGGCGACAGGAACTCGTGCAGCAGATACCCATGCGCCGAATGCAGCTGGATCGCATCGATCCCCAACCGAGTAGCACGCACTGCGGCCGCCGCAAACGCATCGCGCACCCGCGCCAGCCCCTGCGCGTCGAGCGCCACCGGCGCGTTATCGTCGCGCAGGAACGGGACTGTCGAAGGCCCCTCGGTCTGCCACCCGTTCGGCTCGCCCGGCGCGATCTGGAGTCCACCCTTCCACGGCACCTCGCACGATGCCTTGCGCCCGGCATGCGACAACTGGATCGCGATCGGCATGTCCGACCAGCGCCGCACGCTCTCGATCACCCCAGCCATCGCCGCCTCGGTCGCATCGTCGTACAGCCCGACGTCGCCATAGGTGATCCGCCCTTCCGGCAGCACCGCGCTCGCCTCGATCGTCAACAGCGCCGCGCCGGACAGCGCAAGCTGCCCAAGATGGATCTGGTGCCAGTCGTTCATGCAGCCGTTGGTCGCCGAGTACTGGCACATCGGCGCGATCACGATCCGGTTGGCGAGCTTGAGGTTGCCGACCTTGAGCGGCTCGAACAGTTTCGGGCCGCTCATGCGAGGATCGATCGGATGGTGTAAGGCATGTGCATGTCCTTGATACGTAGAAGAGTGCCGCGAAAACTCGCTGCTGCCTGCGGAACATAGGAACGGGCGGGCGGGTTTCACGGCAAGGAATGCTGCACCGCGATAAAGTCGTGCCCGCAGCGATGATTACGACACGAAGAGGGTCCTCGCATTGCATCTACTGCCCGACACGCTCGACGCCGGCTCGGCCTATCCCCTCGGCGCGTCGTTCGACGGCCTCGGCGTCAACTTCGCGGTCTATTCCGCCAATGCCGAGAAGATCGAACTCTGCGTCTATGACGAGACCGGCCGCCGCGAGCTGAAGCGCTATCCGCTCCCCGAATGGACCGACGAGGTCTGGCACGGCTACCTCCCCGATGCGCAACCCGGCCTCGTCTACGGCTATCGCGCGCACGGCCGGTACGCGCCCGAGGAAGGCCACCGCTTCAACCCGAACAAGCTGCTGCTCGATCCCTACGCCAAGCAGATGATCGGCGAACTCCGCTGGACCGACGCGATGTACGGCTATCAGGTGAAGTCGCCGCGCGCGGACCTGAGCTTCGACAAGCGCGACAGCGCGCTGACGATGCCGAAGGGTGTCGTGACCGACAGTCATTTCGACTGGTCGCGCGACGTACGCCCGAACACGCCGTGGTCCGAGACGGTGATCTACGAGGCGCATACCAAGGGCCTGACCAAGCTGTTCGAGGAGGTCCAGCCCTCCGAGCGCGGCACCTTCGCGGCGCTCGGCAATCCCAAGGTCATCGATCACCTCAAGCGCCTCGGCGTCACCGCGATCGAGCTGCTGCCGATCCACACCTATATCCAGGACCGCTTCCTCCAGGAGAAGGGTCTGCGCAATTACTGGGGCTACAACACCCTCAACTTCTTCACGCCCGAGCGATCGTTCTTCGCGACCGACAGCCACGACGAACTCCGCCGCTCGATCCGCCGCCTCCACGCCGCCGGGATCGAGGTGATCCTTGATGTCGTCTACAACCACACGTGCGAAGGCTCCGAACAAGGGCCGACGCTCTCCTGGCGCGGGCTCGACAACGCGAGCTATTACCGCCTCGTCAAGGACGACCCCCGCTATTCGATCAACGACACCGGCACCGGCAACACGCTGAACCTGACAAAAGCCCGCGTAATCCAGATGGTCGCGGACTCGCTCCGCTACTGGGCGACCAGCTTCGGCATCGACGGCTTCCGCTTCGATCTCGGGCTGACGCTGGGCCGGACGGACACCGGCTTCGATCCCGGCGCAGGGTTCTTCGACGTGCTCCGCCAGGATCCCGTGCTCGGGAGGCTGAAGCTCATCACCGAGCCGTGGGACATCGGCCCCGGCGGCTACCAGCTCGGCAACTTCCCCCCCGGTTTCGCCGAGTGGAACGACAAGTACCGCGACACCGTGCGGAAGTTCTGGCGTGGCGATCACGCCCAGCGCGCCGATCTTGCCGCGCGCCTGACCGGCTCCGCCGACCTGTTCGACCGCCGCGCACGCCGCCCCTGGGCGAGCGTCAACCTGCTCGGTGCGCACGACGGCTACACGCTCGCCGACACCGTCGCCTACGAGGAGCGCCACAACGAGGCGAACGGTGAAGACAACAACGACGGCCACTCGAACAACTGCTCGCGCAACTGGGGCGTCGAAGGCCCGACCGAAGACCCGGCGATCCTCGAGACCCGGTCGCGCGTGATGCGCTCGATGCTGACCACGCTGTTCGCCTCGCTCGGGACGCCGATGCTGGTCGCGGGCGACGAGTTCGGCCGCACGCAGAACGGCAACAACAACGCGTATTGCCAGGACAACGAGATCAGCTGGCTCGACTGGAACAAGGCCAAGTCCCCCGAGGGCGACGCGCTGATCGACTTCACCGCGCGCCTGATCGCGCTGCGCCGCGACTACCCGATGCTCCGCGCCGGCAACTTCCTCTACGGTGAGGACACGCCGGCCGAGGGCCTCAAGGACATCGAATGGTGGGACGAGCGCGGCCTGCAACTGACCTCTGAAGATTGGGAGAACACCAACGGCCGCGCGCTGGTGATGCGCCGCGCCTGCGAGCAGGAGTCGGGTGAGGTGCAGGTCATCTCGTTGCTGCTCAACGCGTCGGAAGGCCCGCTGACCTTCCATATGCCGCCGCCAGCAGAGGTCGAGCGCACCGTGTTGATCGACAGCAGCAAGCCGGAGCAGAGCGCGACCTTGATCAAGGACAGCTACGAACTGCCGCAACAGGGCGCGGCATTGCTGTCTTGGACGATCGCAGCAGCATGACCTGGGGACCGACGCTTTCCGAGGACGGGACGGTCTTCCGCCTTTGGGCACCCGACCGCAACGAAGTGACCCTGGAGATCGCGGACGGCGACGCGGTCCCTATGACCCGCGACCCGGAGGGGTGGTTCAGCGCGAAAGCCCCCGTCAATCCCGGCACCCGTTACCGGTTCAAGCTTGCCGACGATCTGACGGTCCCAGACCCGGCCTCGCGATTCCAACACGGCGGCGTCCACGGCTGGAGCGTCGTCGTCGATCCTGACGCCTACACGTGGAGCACCTTGGACTGGCGCGGCCGGCCGTGGGAAGAGATGGTCATCCAGGAGGTCCATGTCGGCACGCTCGGCGGCTTCGCGAGCGTCGCGGACCACCTCCCGGCGATCGCCGAACTCGGCATCACGGGAATCGAACTCATGCCCGTCAACGCGTTCGGCGGCACCCGCAGCTGGGGCTATGACGGCGTGCTGCCCTACGCCCCCGCCGAAAGCTATGGCACCCCCGACGAGTTGAAAGCGTTGGTCGACCGCGCTCATGAACTCGGCTTGGCCGTGTTTCTCGACGTGGTCTACAATCACTTCGGCCCCGACGGAAACTACCTCGGCGCCTATGCGAAGGGTTTCTTCCACCCCGAAGTCGACACGCCCTGGGGTGGTGCGGTCGCGGTCGACCAGGCGCCGGTTCACCGCTATTTCGTCGATAACGCGCTGATGTGGCTGAACGAGTACAAGTTCGACGGCCTCCGTTTCGACGCGGTCCACGCGATCGAGAACGACGCGTTCCTAGACGCGATGGCCGCCGAACTGCGCGCAAAGACCGCCGGCCGCCACGTCCACCTCGTCCTCGAGAACGAAGGCAACGACGCCGATCGCCTCCATCCCGCCGCGTTCGACGCACAGTGGAACGACGACTTTCACAACGTCCTCCACGTTCTGCTCACCGGCGAGACTAGCGCCTATTACGCCGACTTCGCCGATCGCCCCGCAGAGCGCCTCGCGCGCTGCTTGGGCGAAGGCTTCATCTACCAGGGCGAAGGCTCCCCCAACCATGACGGTAAGCCGCGCGGCAAGCCCAGCGCGCATTTGTCTCCGACCGCGTTCGTGGCGTTCCTCCAGAACCACGACCAGATCGGCAACCGCGCGATGGGCGAACGCCTGACGCTGCTCGCCGACCGCCGAAAGCTCCGCGCCGCTACCGTACTGCTGCTGCTGGGTCCACAGATCCCCTTGCTCTTCATCGGCGACGAGCATGGGAGCGAAAGCCCGTTCCTGTTCTTCACCGACTTTCACGACGAGCTAGCGGACGCGGTGCGCGAAGGCCGACGCAAGGAATTCGCCAAGTTCGCCGCCTTCGCCGATCCCGAAGCGCGCGAGGCAATCCCCGACCCAAACGCGCATGAAACCTTCCTCCAATCGCGCGCGCATCCCGGCGCCGATGCGGCCGAGTGGCAGGACCTGTACCGCACCCTGCTCAAGATCCGCCACGAGCAGATCATCCCCCGCCTGCGCGACACGACCGCGACCGGCGCCGAAGCGATCGGCAAGGGGGCGGTCGTTGCGCGCTGGAAAATGGGTGACGGTGCAATCCTGACAATTGCGCTCAACCTCGGCGACGATGTCGTTGATTTTCCCGCAATAGAGGCTTCGCCGATCTTCGCCGATGGCGGACCTGGGGAGGCTGCCAGCGTGGCAGTCTGGCTGGATCGATGAGCAGCCTCCGGACACTCGCTGTTGCGGCCGGCCTGCAACCCGAATGGCAGGACGCAGCGGGTCGTCGCCAGACCGTCACCGACGGTGCGTTACAGGCGATCCTGGACTGCCTGGGCCATCCATCAAAAAGCGAAAAGCAGATTGCCGAAAGCCTCGCCGCGATCGAAGCGCGAGATGCGCGAGGCGTCCGCTTCTTGTCTGTCGATGTGGGAGACCCGATCCGGCTGACATCGAAAGTATCAGGCAGAGCCGAGCTTACGTTCGAAGACGGTACGACGCGCTCTGTCACGGTCGATAACGGCGAATTGAGTCCGATAAGCAAAAGCGGCTACCACATGCTTGAAATCGATGACAAAGTCATCGACCTGCTCGTGGCGCCGTGCCGCTGCTACACGATCGCCGATGCGCTACCTCGCCGCAAACTCTGGGCGCCCGCCGTCCAGATCCCGAGCCTCCGCACCGACGTGCCGAAGGCGTTCGGCGACTTCGTTTCGCTAGCCGACGCCGCCCGAGCCTTCGGCCAGTGCGGCGCCGATGCCCTCGCGATCAGCCCCACCCACGCGCTGTTCCCCGCCGACGCCAGCCGGTACAGCCCCTACGCACCCTCGAGCCGGCAATTCCTCAACGCGCTGTACGGTGACCCGGCCGCATTCGGTGCAAAGTCCGACGGCCGCGACTTTCCCGAACTGATCGACTGGAACGCCGCAATCCCCGAAAAGCTCGCGCGACTACGCAAGAGCTTCGACCAAGTGCTTTCACCGATTGAAGAAACGCTGACAGCGTTCAGGCGGCAAGGTGGCGACGACCTCGAACGCCATTCCGAGTTCGACGCCCTCCACGCGCACTTCTGCGCGACCACGGGCGCGCGCGGCTGGCAGCAATGGCCCGTCGAATATCGCGATCCCACAAGCCCTACCGTCCGCCGCTTCGTCGCGGAGCATGCGAACGACGTCACGTTCTACATCTTCCTCCAATGGCTAGCCCGGCGCGACCTCGACGCCGCGCAGACGGCCGCCAAGGACGCCGGCATGGCGATCGGTCTCATCGCCGATCTCGCCGTCGGCATGGACCCCGGCGGCAGCCACGGCTGGAGCCGGCGCAGCGACTTGCTCACCGGCCTGTCGATCGGCGCGCCACCCGACCCGCTGGGGCCGGACGGTCAAAGCTGGGGCATCACTGGCTTCGACCCGCAAGCGCTCCGTGACACCGCCTTCGCCCCCTTCATCGCGACCATCCGCGCTGCGCTCGCCCATGCCGGTGGCATCCGCATCGACCACGCGTTCGGCCTTCGTCGCCTCTGGGTCGTTCCCGAAGGCGCGTCTGCCGCTGAGGGCGCGTACCTCGACATGCCGTTCGAAGACCAGATGCGGATCGTCGCGATGGAATCGCAGCGTGCCAAGGCGATCGTCATCGGCGAAGACCTCGGCACCGTCCCCGATGGCTTCCGCGAGGCGATGGACGCGCGCGCCATGCTCGGCATGCGCGTCCTCTGGTTCGAGCGCGACGCGGACGGCTTCGTGCCTCCCGCCAAATGGTCGCGCGACGCGGTGGCGATGACCGGTACGCACGACCTTGCCACCGTCGCAGGCTGGTGGAGCGGCCGCGATATCGACTGGACATGGGACCTCGGACGCAAATCCGACGCTGCCGACAAACCAACGGACCTTGCCGCTCGCGCCGAAGACCGCGTCGCGCTCTGGTCTGCATTCGACACCGGCACCGAACAGCCAACCCCCGAAGACACCGACCAAGTTGTCGACGCCGCCATCGCGCACGTCGCCAGCACGCCCTGCGCGCTCGCCATTATCCCGATCGAGGATCTCGCCGGACTGGTCGAGCAACCCAACCTCCCCGGCACGATCGACGAACACCCCAACTGGCGCCGCCGCATGCCCGACACGACCGACGCGCTGCTCGCCCGCCCCGAAATCGCCGCCCGCATCGACACGCTCAACGCCACGAGACCCGCATGATCCCGCCTACAACGCCGCGCGCAACCTACCGCTTCCAGTTCCACAAGGACTTCACCTTCGCCGACGCCGAAGCGCTGGTGCCGTATCTCGACGACCTCGGGATCAGCCACCTCTACGCCTCGCCGATCACCACCGCGCGAAGCGGGTCCACCCACGGCTACGACGTCGTCGATCCGACCCGGATCAATCCCGAACTTGGCGGCGAAGAGTCGTTCCGCAGTCTCGTCGCAGCGCTTCGCGCGCGCGACATGGGCGTCATCATCGACATTGTTCCAAACCATATGGGCGTTGCCGGAGGTGAGAATGCGTGGTGGAACAACGTTCTAACACACGGCGAAGACAGCGAATTCGCGCGCTACTTCGATATCGACTGGCGCGAGAAACTCGTCCTCCCGATCCTCGGCGATCCGCTCGCCGAGACGCTCGCGAGCGGCGCGTTGAAGCTGGAAAAGGTCGACAGCGGCTACGTCCTCAAAGCGTACGGCGAACATCGCCTGCCTATCCGCGACGAGGACCAAGCAACCGCAACGACCGAAGAACTCGCATCGCTGATCGACCGCCAGCACTACCGCCTTGCCTCATGGCGCGTGGCGAACGACGAACTCAATTGGCGGCGGTTCTTCACGATCAACGACCTCGCCGGCCTTCGCGCGGAAGACCCGGCCGTGTTCGACGCCACCCACGCCCTCTATTTCCGCCTCTACGCAGAGGGCCTGATCGACGGCGTCCGCGTCGATCACGTCGACGGCCTGACCGACCCGGCCGGCTATTGCCAGCAACTCCGGGCGCGTCTCGACGCGATCGAACGTCCCGCGGATGCACCGGCTGGACTTTCTTACATCGTCATCGAGAAGATCCTCGCCGACGGCGAACCGCTCAACACCGACTGGGGCGTCGACGGCACCAGCGGGTACGATTTCATGGAGCAGGTCACCGCCTTGCTCCACGCACCCGCCGGGGCAGAACCGCTCGCCGAACTCTGGGCTGACATAAGCGGCCGCTCCGCCGACTTCGCGCCCGAGGAACTGCGCGCGCGGCAGGATTTGCTCGCGTGGCAGTTCGATGCGCAGCACCGCCGTTGCGTCGAGGCGTTCGTGGCGCTGGCCCGCTCGACACCAGACTGCGATGGGTTGACGAGGGGCATGCTCCGCCGCGCGATCGAGCGGCTGCTCTGGGTCTTCCCGGTGTATCGAACCTATGGAACGGGCGAGGGGGCGCCCCTCGCAGACGCCAGGATCCGCGACACCGTCCGACAGCGGGTTGCCGAGTTCGTCCCGCCCGGCGAAAGCGCGGTCGTCGACCGGATCCTGGGTTGGTTGGCAGGCGAGGGGCCAGGCGACGTCGCACTCGCCGCCGAAGCGGTGCGCAAATTCCAGCAACTTTCGGCACCGATCGCCGCCAAGGCGGTCGAGGACACCGCGTTCTATCGCTATGGCCGCCTGCTTTCGCGCAACGACGTCGGGTTCGACGCGGCGCGTATCTCGCTCGATATCGACGCCTTCCACGCCGCGATGATCGAGCGCGCTCGCGACTGGCCGTCCGCCATGCTTGCCACCGCGACGCATGATCACAAGCGCGGCGAAGACGTCCGCGCGCGGCTGGCGGTGCTCAGCGAGATACCCGATCTCTGGCGTTCGCGTGTGGAGCATTGGCGCGAACTGGCTGCACCGTATGCGGGCGGCGTTGATCCCGCCGACACCTATATGCTCCTCCAGACGCTGTTCGGGGCATGGCCGGCGGACCTCAAGGTGTCGGATGCCGAGGGACTTTCGGACTATGCCGAGCGGATCGTCGCCTGGCAGGAAAAGGCGTTGCGCGAAGCCAAGCTCCGGTCGTCCTGGGAGGCGCCGGACGAGGCGTACGAGACCCGCTGTCACGATCTGGCGCGGGCCTCACTCGATCCCGAACGGTCGACGGACTTTATTGAGGACATGACGGCATTCGTCGATCGGATCGCGCCCGCCGCAGAGCAGAACAGCCTCGCGCAGGTTGTGTTGCGCTATACCGTGCCGGGCGTGCCGGATCTGTATCAGGGTACCGAGATCGCCGATCTGAGCCTAGTCGATCCGGATAACCGGCGGCCGGTCGATTATGCCGTCCTGCGCGATACGCTGTGGGCTGGCGGTGCACCCAAAATGCGGTCGATCAAGCATCTGCTGGATCTCCGGCGGAAGCATCCTGCGCTGTTCTCGAACGGTAGCTACGCGCCGATCGCCGTCACCGGGGAGCGCCGCGACCATGTCATGGCGTTCCAGCGGGAGCATGAGGGCGCGACGCTTCGCTGCACCATCGCATTGCGGTGTGCCGAGCGGTATCTCGACGGGATGACGGCGGCCGACTGGTGGGGCGATACCGCGTTGTCGTCTGGCGAGCGGATCCTCGAACTGCTCGGCGAGGATGGCGTGCGGGTCGATCTCATGGCATCGGATCCAGCGCTGGCAGCGTGACCAAGACGCTGCCGGGGAACGGTTTCAGAAGGAACAGAACGATGAAGATCAGCGCACGCAACCAGATTTCCGGCACCATCGTCTCGATCACGCCGGGTGCGGTCAACGGTTCGATCAAGGTCGACATCGGCGGTGGCAACGTCGTCACCGCGAACATCACAGAGGAAGCGATCGCCGACCTCGCACTTGCGACCGGCGATACCGTGACCGTCCTGATCAAGGCGAGCGATGTCCTGATCGGCAAGTGATCGCATACCGGCCGTTCCCGCTTCGATGCGGGAACGGCCAATAGGGGTTACAGCCCGAAGCGCAACGTAGCGCGGAAATCGCGGCCGGCGAGCGGTGCGAAGTCCTTGAGGAAGCTCGTTGCGCGGCGTGCGTTCACATCGAACAGATTGTTCGCGCTCAGCAACAGCGTCGTCTTCGAATCCTTGCCGAACGGGCTGAGACCGATCGAGGCGTTAACCATCGTGTACTCGTTGGTCTTCGTCTCGAACGCGGCGATGCGGTTCTGGTCGAACACGTGCTCGACCTCGACGCGGCCGTTGATCCGGTCGCCCTGCGCCTCGATACCGCCCAGCACGCGCATCGGCGGAATGCGTGGGACGGGGCCTTGGTCGACGATGTTGGCGTGGACGTAGTCGCCGAGCACGTCGGCATTGACCGCATAGCCGCCGATCTGTGCGACCTTCACCGACGCATCAGCCTCGAACCCGTAATAGCGCGCATCGGCCTGCTGGTACTGGAAGCAGGGCAGGTCGACGGTGCGGCCCGAGTGATCGGCCGCCGCCTGGCAGACGGTCGACGCGACCTGGTTCTCCGAGATGTAGTTCGAGAACCAGTTGTAATAGGCCGATGCGTCGAAGCTGAAGCCGTCGCCATGTGCGTGCAGCGTGCCTTCGAGACCCCATGACTTCTCGAGCCGGAAGTTCGGATTGCCGAGTTCGTACGCCTGCGTGCCGGCGTGGGCGCCGTTCGCGAACAATTCTTCCGCCGATGGCGCACGCTCGGTGCGCGAGCCGTTCAGGCCGACGCGGATGCTGTCGGTCAGCGCGTAGGATGCGCCAAGCGAACCCGAGACCGAATGATAGCTCTGGCTGCCGCGGAAGAAGCGCAGGTCGTCCTCGGGCGTGCGCGCGGCGAGATCGGTGATCTCGTAGCGGACGCCACCCTCGGCGTGGAACTTGCCGGACTCGTATTGCTGGAGCGTGAAGAGGCCCGTCTGGTTGGTCTCGTTCTTCGGCAGGAAGGCCTCGTCGCCGACCACGTTGAAGATGCGGTTGTAGAACTGCACGCCCGATGCGCCCTGCCAGCCGCCGCGGTTCGCCTGGACGACTTCGAGACGACCTTCGAGGCCCTTGTTATAGAAGGCGGTGCCGACGGAGTTGTCCTCCTCGAGTTCGAAATGGCGATAGCTGGCCTGGCCGGCGCGAACGCGGATCTTGCTGATGAAATCGCCGCCGGTGTCGATCTCGCCGCGCAGGTCGACGCGGTTCTGGACGACGTCGAGGCGCGGCGCTTCCTGCTCCTGGCCAGGCTGCGTGGCGTAGCGGATCGGCACGCCGTAGAGGCTGTCGTAGTGGCTGTACGAGATGCCGAGATTGCCGTTGTCGGTAATGATCGACGCGCCGGCACCAGCGGTCCAGGTTTCGGCCTGCGTGTTGGGGAGCTTGCCCTTCAACTGCGCCGATGCGGCATAATCGATCGGGTCGGCTTCGTTGGGATCGACGGGGAGGGCGGCGGTGGCCTGCGCCTGGGCGCGGGCATCGCGCGAGAGGATGTAGCCGCCAGTGCGCAGGTCGCCCGACTTGAGGTACGAGCCATCGGCGTGAAGGACGAGGTGCTGGCCCACTGCGACGTCGCCGGCCATGCCGCCGGAACGCTCATTGGCGGCCGAACCGTAATTGGCGATGCCGTTCACGCGGTAGCCGTTCTCGGGCACCGTGCGCGGGATGCGGGTGTCTATGACGTTGACGACGCCGCCGACGGCCGACGTGCCATAGAGCAGCGCGCTGGGGCCGCGGAGGATTTCGATGCGCTCGGCGAGCAGCGGGTCGATGATGACGGCGTGGTCGACCGAGGTGTTCGAGACGTCGATCGAGCCGATCCCGTCTGTCAGCACTCGGATACGGTCGCCCTGGAAGCCGCGGAGGATCGGGCGTGAGGCGCTCGGGCCGAACGAACTGGCCGACACGCCGGGCTGGCGGGCGAGCGTCTCGCCGATCGACGGGCGCAGCTGGCGGGTGAGTTCCTGACCGGTCAGGACGGTGGTGCCTTGCAGAACGTCGCGCTCGCTGGTCTGTATCGGCGCGGTGACGATGATGTCGCGCTGGTTGGTCGAGCCCACCGATGTGGGAGTCGGGGCAGGGGCCGGAGCATCCGTGGCGACGGTTTGCGCATGCGCCTGCGAGGAGAGGAGCGCAGCCAGGGCGGTGGCGCCGAACAGCATCGTCTTCATGAAATTCCCTTGTGTCGTCCCTGTACGACAAATCGGGTAGATTTGATGATACATCATATCAAGTGACAATGTTGCCATGAATGCGAATGGCGTCGCGACTGTTACCGCGATGCAACATGGTTTGAGGTTCTACGGGGGATCAAAACATCCGACGTTATCCTGACGAAAGTCAGGATCCAGCGCCACGATTGGCGGCGCCCGTTGCTCTGGATGCTGACTTTCGTCAGGATGACGGAGTGGGGGAGGATCCGACTCCACACGCCGCCCCATCATCCCGCAACGATCAGATCCTTGATGCGCGTGGCCAGGGCTTCCATCGCGAACGGCTTTGTCATGACATGCATGCCGGGATCGAGATGACCGTTGCCGACGACCGCATTCTCCGCATAGCCGGTGATGAAGAGGATCTTGAGGTCCGGCCGCCCGATCCGCGCCGCGTCGGCCATCTGTCGCCCGTTCATGCCGCCGGGAAGGCCGACGTCGGTGACCAGCAGGTCGATGCGAATGTCGGACTGGAGCAGTTTGAGCCCTGATGCCCCGTCTGCCGCTTCGATCGCCGCGTAGCCAAGCTCCTCGAGCACCTCCATCACCAGCATTCGGACGGTCGGTTCGTCGTCGACCACGAGCACCGTTTCGCCGGCGTTCGCACGCGGGGCTTCGGCGTGTCCGGCGACGGTCTCGGTATCCTCGGCTTCACCGAAATGCCGCGGGAGGTAGATGCAGACGTTGGTGCCCTCGCCGACCTCCGAGTAGATCCGGACATGCCCGCCGGATTGCCGGGCAAAGCCGTAGATCATTGACAGGCCGAGGCCCGTGCCGAGCCCGAGCGGCTTGGTCGTGAAGAACGGATCGAACGCTTTGGCGATCACCTCCGGGGTCATGCCCGTGCCGGTATCGGACACGCATAGCGACACATATTGTCCGGCGTCGAGTTCGCGCTCGCGCGCCGTCCTCGCATCGATCCAGCGATTGGCAGTCTCGATCGTCAGTCGCCCGCCACCCGGCATCGCGTCGCGGGCGTTAATGCACAGGTTGAGTAGCGCGTTCTCCAACTGGTGAGGATCGACCAAGGTCGCCCACAACCCGACCGAGGCGACGACCTCGACCTCGACTTCGGGACCGACCGTGCGCCGGACCATATCCTCGATTCCCCCGACCAGTCGGTTGACGTCGGTCGGCTTGGGATCGAGTGTCTGTCGCCGTGAGAAAGCAAGCAACCGGTGGGTCAACGCCGCCGCACGCTTTGCAGCTCCTTGCGCGGCCAGCGAATAGCGTTCGACATCGTTCAGCCGCCCCTGGGCTATCCGTATGCCGAGCAGTTCCAAGCTGCCGGTAATGCCGGTCAGCAAATTATTGAAATCATGTGCGATCCCGCCGGTAAGCTGGCCAACGGCCTCCATCTTTTGGCTCTGCCGCAACGCTTCCTCGGCCACCATGAGTTCGCGCGTCCGGGTCGCAACCTGATCCTCCAGCGTCTCGTTCCAGCGCGCGAGTTCGGCCGTTTGGCGGCGGCTGTCGTCGATGTCGGTGTTGGTCCCGACCCAGCGAAGAATCGTGCCGTCGGGCGCTCGGACCGCGTCCGCACGAACCAGGAACCAGCGATAGTCGCCATCCTTGCTCCGCGCCCTATACTCGACGCTGTACCGCTCACCGGTTGCAAGAGAATGCCGCCAAGCTTCGGAGGCAGCTGGGTAATCGTCGGGATGGACGCGGTCCCTCCAGGTGCCGATACCGTCGAGCGCACCGGGTTCGAGGCCGTTATAGTCATAGACCTGGCGGTTGAACCAATAGAGATGCCCGTCAGGCCTGGCCGCCCAGATCTGGTTCGGCACGGCTTCGGCGAAGACCCGGAACTGTTCCTCGCTCTCGCGCCGCGCGGTTTCCGCACGCAGCCGTTCGGTGGCGGCCCGGACTCGCTCGGCAACTTCCCGCATGAGGACAAGGTCATCGTCGCTCCACACCCGCGCAACGGCGTGGTTGGCGTAGAGCAACGCGACGAAATCATCCTGTTCGAGGAGCGGCATGTTGACGAACGACCACGCGTCGATCGCCTTCAAAACATCGGCGGTGTCGCGCGTCCGGTCGTCCTTGTCGACATCGGCGATCGCCACCGTTCGTCCGGCCTTGAGGTCCTCAATGTATGTTCCGTGCGCCCGGAAATGCAGCGTGCCGGCGAGCGTCGTGACGCCGTTGGCGTTCCAGTCGCGCTTGACCGTGATCGTCTCGTTCACCTTGTCGATGGTGCCATAGCCTACCCGGCTGACCTGCCAGGCGCGGCCCAGGATCGCGGAGGCGGCATAGGCGATCTCGTCGGGTTCGGTCAGATCGCGGATCGCGTCGCTCAACTCGAGCAGCGCGCGCTGTCGCAATTCGGCCTGCTTGCGCTCAGTGATGTCGAAGCTGATGCCGGGGAAGCGGAGCGGCGTACCATCGGCGGCCAACCGACAGCGACCTTGCGCGGTCACCCAATGGATTGCGCCGTCGGGCTGTACGAGACGGTATTCCGCATTGAAATCGCCTCCAGTCCGTAAGGCCGTGTCGATTGCGGACTGCGCGGCTTGCACATCGTCGGGATGGATGTTGCCGAAGAAGCGCGCGATCGGCGCACCGGCGCGTCCAAGCTCGGGGGAGACGCCGTACAACGTCGAGAACCGCTCGTCGGCGGTGACGCGGTCGTTCGGAACGTCCCAGTCCCATGTGCCGATGCCGTTGCCAGCAGCCAGCGCCTGGCCGAGCCGTTCCTCGCTGGCTTGCGCCGCGGTGAGGATGTTGCGGCGCTCGGAGATATCGGTGAACAATACCGCGACCTGCCGGGCTTCGGGGTTGCCGACGCGGAAGGCGTGGACGTCGAACCACCGTCCCATCTGCTCCGAGCCATGATCGAACCGTGCGGATTGGCCGGTCGACGCCACGCGGCCATAGGTCTCGAACCAGAAGGCTTCGAGATCGGGGACCAGTTCACTCGCAGTCCTGCCGACCGGATCGACCAGCCCGGTCTGGCTCTCGAACCGCGGATTGACCTCGATAAAGCGGTAATCGACGGGGCGTTCGCCGTCGAACAGCAGGTCTATGATGCAGAAACCGGCGTCGATCGCGTCGACCAAGGCGCGGTATCGGTCCTCGCTCGCATGCGACGAAACAGGGGTATCGGTGGTCGGGGCCGTCGGTCGCTGCATCGTATCTCAGGGGTCGGAGGACGCGACCTCATAATCCAAGGCCTGCGGCCTAACGCGCCAATTTGAAAACCGATCCCGGTTCGGGCGCTGGTTCAAGCTACGCAGGTGCGTGCCGCGGCCACCGGCAGCAGCCGCGCCAGCCGATCCGCCCACGCCGCGCACTCTTCCGTCGAGCCCAGCAAATCCTGCCGGATCTCGATCTCCGCATAGGGGCGGGCGGGGTAGGCGTGGCGCGGAATGGTGTAGTCGATCTGGTCCATGCGGTAAGGTTCGTTGTCGCCGACGGTCAGGTCGGCCTCTTCGCGCAGGACGTCGAGCAGGGCGTGCGCAAATCCGGTATCGCCGCCGTCATGCAGGATGCCGATCTGCCATGGCCGGGCCATGCCGCGCATCGACGGCGTGAAGCTGTGCAACGCGACGAGTGTCGTCGTGATCCCCAGAGCGTCGCGGCGGGCGAGTTCGACCGCGATCGCCGCCTGATAAGGCTCGTGGATCTCCGCGAACCGGGCGGTGACGTCGGCGTCCGACAGCGCCTGGTTGCCGGGCACCATGGTCCCGTCGCTGACGGCGGCGATCGCATCGGGCTGCTGCGCGCTACGGTTGCAGTCGATCACCAGCCGCGAATAGGTCTGGCGGAGGAAGACCGCGTCGAGCCGCTCGGCCAACAGCAGGCCAAGCTCGGCGATGCCGATGTCCCAGCCGATGTGCCGCGAGAGTTCGGCATCGCTCAACCCCAGCGAGCCGAGCGCGGCCGGCACGGCTTTCCCTGCATGATCGCCGATCAGCAGGAACGATGACGCACCTTCGGGGTTGACCAATGTGACCGGTGCGGCATCTCCGGTCCCAAGCAGCGATTGGCTGATAGCGGTCTTCATGCGACACGGATCCTCGATGCCATCTCTAACTCTCTCTCATGTAACCCGATACTCCTACCGCCATCCGGTAGCGTTTGGCGAGCATCGGATCATGGTTCGCCCGCGCGAGAGCTTCGACCAGCATCTGATCGATGCGCAGCTGACGATCAGTCCAGAGCCTTCGGACGTCCGCTGGCTACAGGACGTGTTCGGCAATTCGGTCGCGATCGCGACGTTCGACAAGCGCGCGAAGGAGCTCGTCTTCGACAGCCGCGTGCAGTTGCTGCACACGCCGGCCGAACTGCAGAACGTCGATATCGAGCGGTATGCGCGGCTGTATCCGTTCACGTATTCGTCGGAGGAGATGCCCGACCTGCTTCGTTCGATCGAGCGTCAGCATCACGATCCGCTGCGCCAGATCGACAGCTGGGCACGGCGCTTCGTGCGGACCGACGGGCCGACCGACACGCTGGCGATGCTGTCGGACATGACCGCGACGATCCGGCGCGAGTTCACCTATGTCCCGCGACCGGAAAAGGGCACGCAGTCGCCGATCGAGACGCTCGCGACGCGCAAGGGGACGTGTCGCGATTATGCCGTGCTGATGATCGAGGCGGTCCGCGCGCTCGGCTTCGCGGCCCGATTCATCTCGGGCTATGTCTACAACCCCAGCGCGCGAGAACAGCGGACCGGCGGCGGCAACACGCATGCCTGGGTCCGCGTGTACCTGCCGGGATCGGGCTGGGTCGAGTTCGATCCGACCAACGGGATCGTCGGCAACCGCGGGCTCGTCCGCGTCGCGGTCGCGCGCGACATCTACCAGGCCGTGCCGATCTCCGGCACCTGGAGCGGCTTTCCCGGCAGCTTTCTCGATATGACCGTGTCGGTCGACATCACGCTCGATGATGCCGACGCTGCGGGGCAACACTCGGCACAAACTTTAAAACAGGCGTGAAAAGGGGCTCTTCCATGCTGATCCGGACTGGCTACGACATAGTTTTCGAGACCGAGGTCGCGACGCCGATGATGGCGATGCTGAGCCTGCACCCGTCCCGCAACAAGGATCTCGTGACGCCGCACCGGATCGTTGCGACCCCCGACGTGCCGACCTACGATTACCTCGACGCGTTCGGAAACGTCTGCACGCGCGTCACTGTGCCGAAGGGCGGCCTGACGCTGTCGTGCGACTTCACGATCGAAGACAGCGGCGAGCCAGATCCGATCACGCCGGACGCCGTCCAGCACGCAGTCGAGGATCTGCCCGACGACGTCCTGATCTACCTGCTCGGCAGCCGCTATTGCGAGACCGACCGGCTGACCGAGACCGCCTGGTCGCTGTTCGGGCATGTCCCGGCCGGCTGGCTGCGGGTTCAGGCGATCGTCGATTTCGTCCATGATCATGTCGAGTTCGGCTATCACTATGCCCGCCCGACGAAGACCGCGTGGGACGTTCATCAGGAGCGCCAGGGCGTATGCCGCGACTTCGCGCATCTGGCGATCACGCTGTGCCGGTGCATGAACATCCCCGCGCGCTATTGCACCGGGTATCTCGGCGATATCGGCATCCCGCCGGTCGACGCGCCGATGGATTTCTCGGCATGGTTCGACGTGTATCTGGGCGGGACGTGGCACACCTTCGACGCGCGCCACAACCGGCCGCGGATCGGCCGCATCCTGATGGCGCGGGGCCGCGATGCAACCGACACTGCGCTGACGACGACGTTCGGTCGGGCGCAGTTGGTAAGGTTCGACGTGCATACCGACGAAGTCTTTGCCGACGACCAGCCCAGCGGGTAAAAGCGCAGCCGAAGCGGTGGCCGCGAAAACTTAACCCTTGTGGGTAAGGTCGCGTTCGGCCTAACGGCACCGATCCTCAAACTTATGCTGCGATGCACAACATGACTTCGACCCCAGACACCTCCGCGCCGAACAACGCGAACGCGCTGCTTCTCCAGGCGATCGCGTTGCGCAAGTGCATCACCGCGACCTACAACCGGATGGTTTGCACGCTTGCGCCGCACATCCTCTACACCAAGCACGACGATGTGTTCGTCGATGCGGTGACGCTCGAGCGTGACGGCCAGCCACCCAAGGAGATCAAGCTCGGGACGTTCAAGCTCGCCGGGCTGAAGGATATCGAGGTGACGGATCGTCCGTTCGTACCCGATGCGATCTTCAACCCTGGCGATATCAAGTACGACCGCGTCACGCTGTTCGTCGTGGATCGCAGCTGACCCTAAAATCCTCGTCCGCCCGGGGGAGGTGTCGCCGAAGGTGAAGGAGGGGGAGGACACGGAGCAGAGGTGGTCGCCATCCTCCCCCTCCGTCTGGCAAGGGCCAGCCACCTCCCCCTAGCGGGGGAGGATTGGGACGACCTCAAACCGCTGGCGGCAACCACGCGGTTTCGATCTCGCCGTAGCGGTCTGTAAACCCGGTCGCGGCGACCAGCGCCGCTTCGTCGACGATCCGGACCCGCCGCCCGTTCCGCTCGATCACGCCCGCCTTCTCGAGCGCACGGATCGTTCGGTTCACATGCACCTTGGTCAGCCCGAGCGCGTCGCCGATATCGGTCTGCGTCAGCGGTAGGTCGAAGGAATCGACGATCCCGCCCGCCGTCACGCGCAGCCGCGCCATGATGTCGAGCAGCAGCGTCGACAGCCGTTCGCTCGCCCCCATCCGTCCGATCGTCGTCAGCCGGTCGCTCATCGCGACGTTCTCGGCGGCGGCGATCGCATAGAGCAGCCCGGCGATCCGCGGTTGCGCGCGGAAGAGCAGCCCGAGTTCGGTCTTCGGCAGATCGATCACAATGCAGTCCGAGATAGCGGTCAGCGTCGCGGCTGCCTGCGACCACGCCATGCTCGACGTTCCGATCAGGTCGCCCGCGTAATGAAACCGCAGAATCTGGCGCCCGCCGGTGACCAGCTTGGTCGACGAGTGCAGCCACCCCTGTCGTACGACATACAGCGCGTGGCTTTCGCCACCTTCTGCGACGAGCACGTCACCCGCACGCAACCGCCGCTCGCCGCGTTCGGCGTGCAGGATCGCCTCGCGTTCGGCGTCGGTGAGATCGAGATGCCGCCCCAGTCGTGCGATCAAACCGCTCAATTGCATGCTTTACCCTTTTCCTTGCGCGCGGCTATTGCCGTCCCGCCGCCAAATTATCGCACCGCGCGTCGTGGATCGCGCGATCCTTCGTAAGTCTATCGATGACGATGCAATGCCGTCATCGCGACCGTCCTAACGCGCTTTCCACCAGTGGCGCAACGCGGGCGGTGATCCGGTCGACGCCGGTCCGGTTGGGATGAACGTGATCCGCCTGCATCAGTGCGGCGTTACCGATGACGCCATCCAGGATGAACGGGTACAGCGTCACATGATAGGTCTTGGCCAAGTCGGTCCATATCCCGTTGAACTGTAAGGAATACTCCGGACCCAGATTAGGCGGCGCCATCATGCCGGTCAGCATCACCGGGATGCCGCGACGCTTCGCCTCGTCCATCATCGCCGTCATATTGGCGCGCGTCTCGGCCGGCGAAATCTGGCGAAGAACATCGTTGCCGCCCAAGCCCAGCAGGATGAGGTCTGGTTTGCGCTTCATGTTGTCGAGCGCGAACGCGAACCGCTGCCGTCCCGCCGCGCTGGTATCGCCCGAGACGCCGGCATTGACGATCGTCGCGTTGATCCCGTCCTTGCGCAATCGGTTCTGCAAGGCATCGGGCAGGCTCTGGCCGCGGTCGAGGCCGTAGCCGGCATACAGGCTGTCCCCGAAGGCTAGGATCAGGCGCTCGGGACCCTGCGGGGCTGGGGTCGCAACAACCGGCGCGACCACGTTCGTCGCAGGCGGCGGGGCAGGGACTTCGGGTGTCCGATCGCAGCCGGCCAGCAACCCCGCTTGGAGAAGCGCCAGTCCGCCCCCATAAAGAGGCCAGAATCGCATCTGTTTCTCCAAGATATTGGTCTCCATGTCCGAACCTGCTTCCGCCGATATGGTGATCTCGGCGCGCGATGTCACGCTGACACTCGGCGCCTCGACTGCCGCGACGACGATCCTCAAGGGCATCGATCTCGACATCGCGCAGGGCACCAGCGTCGCGCTGCTCGGGCCATCCGGATCGGGCAAGTCGTCGCTGATGGCGGTGCTCTCTGGACTCGAGCGCGCGACGAGCGGCCAGGTTCGGGTGGCGGGGCTCGATTTCGGCACGCTCGACGAGGATGCTTTGGCGCGCGCGCGGCGTGGGCGGATCGGGATCGTCCTTCAGGCCTTCCACCTGCTCCCGACGATGACCGCGCTCGAGAACGTCGCCGTGCCGATGGAACTGGCCGGGATGTCCGACGCATTCGAGCGCGCGGAAGTGGAGCTTGCCGCGGTCGGTCTCTCGCACCGGATCGGCCATTATCCCACGCAGCTTTCCGGCGGCGAGCAGCAGCGTGTGGCGATCGCCCGTGCGCTCGGCCCACGGCCAGCGCTGGTCTTCGGCGACGAACCGACCGGCAATCTTGACGCCGCCACCGGTGCCTCGGTCATGGACCTCCTCTTCGACCGCCGCGCCGCGACCGGTGCTACGTTGATCATCATCACCCATGACCCCGTGCTCGCCGCGCGTTGCGATCGCATCGTCGAACTCGCCGACGGCCGGATCGCCGCGGATCGCTTGCGGTGAGCGAATGGCGGCTGGCGTGGCGGCTTGCCCGTCGCGAACTCGACCTTCGGTTTCGCGGGTTGCGGCTTCTGCTCGCCTGCCTATTCCTCGGCGTCGGTGCGCTGGCCGCGATCGGCAGCCTGACGCAGTCGATCGACGGCGAACTCGCGGCCCGCGGTAGCGCGATCCTCGGCGGCGACATCGAGTTCGGCACCTCGCAGCGCGCCGCCACGCCTGACGAGCGCGCGGCGATGGGACGGCTCGGCACGGTGTCCGAAACCGTGCGGATGCAGGCGACCGCGATCCGCGGCACCACCAGCGTGCCGGTCCAGCTCAAGGGCGTCGACGCGGTCTACCCGCTCTACGGAACGCTGGCCGTACAGGGCGGGTCGGTCGCGAAGGTCGACGACCCCGAGGCGATCTGGATCTTCCCCGCCCTGGCACAGCGGCTCGGCATCGGCCGCGGCGCGCGCATACGGCTTGGGATCGCGGACTTCACCGTCGCTGGCGTGATCGCGAACGAACCGGACCGGCTCGGCGAGGGCTTTACGCTCGGCCCCGTCGCGATCGTCTCGATGGCAGGCATCGCGCGCACCGGTCTCGTCCAGCCCGGCAGCCTGTACGAGAGCAAATATCGCGTGCGCCTGTCGCCCAGTGCCTCGCCGACGACCGCGGTCGATCGGTTCAAGGCGGCATTCCCGACCGGCGGCTGGGAAACCAAGACGCGCGACCGTGCCGCGCCCGGTGCCGAACGCTTCGTCGACCGTATGGGGCAGTTCCTGCTGCTGGTCGGGCTGTCCGCGTTGGTTATCGCCGGGATCGGCGTCGGCAACGGCGTGTCCTCCTATCTCGCCGCCCGCCGGAGCAGCATCGCGGCCTTGAAGGTGCTCGGCGCGACGTCCGGCCTCATCGCGAAGATCTACCTTCTTGAAGTCGCCGTCGTCGCCGCGATGGGGATCGTTGCCGGTCTGGTTGCAGGCGCCGCCACAGTGCCGCTGATCGTGTGGCTAGCAGGCGACGTCCTGCCGGTCGCGCCGCAATTCTCGCTTCAGTTCGCGCCGCTCGCGCTTGCCACTGCCTATGGCATGCTGATCGCGCTCGCCTTCACCGCACCTCCTCTGATCGAGGCAGGCAGCATTCCCGCGGCGGGCCTGTTGCGCGGCGTGTTCGGTAATCGTGCCGTGCCGCTGCGCCGGACCTTGCCGTGGGTCCTCGGTGCAGGCGCCGCGATCGTCGCACTCGCGCTGTCGACCGCGGACCAGCCCGGTCTCAGCGCGGGGTTCCTCGCGGCGGTGGCCGGCGTATTGCTGGTTTTGGCGGGGTTCGGCTGGGCCGTACGCCGGATCGCCGCCGCGCTTCCCCGCTCGCGCAAGCCGTTGCTCCGCCTCGCCATTGCCGGACTCCACCGCCCTGGGGCGCGTACCGGTACGTTGGTCGTTGCGCTCGGTCTTGGCCTGACGCTGTTCGTGCTGCTCGCCGGTATTCGCACGAGCATCGATGCGAACATCGTGCTGACCGTACCCAAGCGCGCACCGGCGCTGTTCGCGCTAGACGTGCCGCCTGACCGCGAGGCGGAGTTCCGCCGGACCATCGAAGGCGTGGCGACCCACCCGGTCATCCGCACAGTGCCGGCGATGCGCGGCACGATCACCGGCTACGGCACCACGCGCGTTGCCGATCTCAAGACGCTGCCCGATGGCGCATGGGCGCTGCGCGGCGAACGCGGGCTGACCTACGCCGCGACCTTGCCCGAGGGCAGCGAACTCACCGCCGGTCGGTGGTGGCCGCGTGACTATACGGGTCAGCCGCTGGTCTCGATCGACGAGCGCCTGGCCAAGGTGCTCGACCTCAAGATCGGTGATCCGCTCACCTACACTCTGCTCGGCGTCGAGCGGACCGCGCACATCGCGTCGTTCCGCCGGATCAGCTGGGATACGCTCGGCTTCAATTTCGTGATGGTGTTCTCGCCCAACGCAATCGAGGATGCCCCGCATAATCTCGCGGCGACGATCGAGCTCGCACCGGGGCAGGAAGCGCCCGTCATGCGCGCGTTGCTGCCGCGCTTTCCGTCGGTCTCGGTGATCGAGGTTCGCGGCGTTCTAGGCCAGGTTCGCGACATCGTCTCGCAGATGGCGACCGCGATCACCGCGGCGGCGTCGGTGGCGATCCTCGCGGGGATCGCGGTGTTGATCG
Organism: Sphingomonas sp. Leaf208; assembly: GCF_001421415.1. GTDB lineage: Bacteria > Pseudomonadota > Alphaproteobacteria > Sphingomonadales > Sphingomonadaceae > Sphingomonas. The sequence continues at coordinate 2,332 of NZ_LMKH01000037.1, read as the reverse complement.
GCGCGATCGCCGCGGCGCGAGAGGCGCGCACCTATGACGGCGTGATCCTGCGCACGCTCGGCGCGACCCGGCGGCAGGTGCTCGCGGTACAGGCGCTCGAATACGCGTTCCTCAGCATCGTGCTGTCGGTACTCGCGTTACTGCTCGGGCTCGGTGGTGCCTGGTATGTCGTCACGCAGCTCTTCAGTTTCGAATGGCGCCCGGATTACGCGACTGTGTTGGTGACATTACTCGGCGGGGCGGGGCTGACGATGGTGATCGGGTTGATCGGTGCGTGGCCCATTCTCGGCGCTCGGCCCGCACAGGCTTTGCGGCAACTCTGAGGGTCCGTTTGCGTCCGTGCAGCGTTGGGCCGCAATATACCGAAGGGGGCAAGACGCTGAGCACGCACGAAACACCATCCGAGCATCAGGCCACCAGCCCCTGGTCGATGTCGGCACGCGAATGGTGGAAGGTCCTGAAGCGTACCTGGGCCGAGGGGAACGACGACAATATCGGTCTGATCGCGGCGGGTACCGCATTCTACGGGTTCGCTGCGATCGTCCCGCTGCTCGCGTCGGTCGTGTTGATCTACGGTCTGGTCGCCGACACCGCGACGGTGGTCGCGAACATCCGCGCGCTGTTCAACGTCCTTCCCGAAGATGCGGCAAGGGTAATCGGCGACCAACTCGCGACGGTCGTCAACACGTCGGAAGGCAAGAAGGGTTTCGGCCTCCTCATCGCGCTGGGCATCGCCTTGTACGGCGGCACGAAGGGCGCATCGTCGATCGTCACCGCGCTCAACATCGCCTATGAAGAGAAGGAAACCCGCGGGTTCATCGCGCTGAACCTGCTTGCCTTCGCGATCACCGGTGGTGCCGTGATGCTCGCTTTGGTCGCCGCCCTCTCGACCGCGGCGTTCGCGCTGCTCGATAGCCTGATACCCGGCGCGCCAGAGATCCTGCTCCTGGCGATCCGCCTCGTGAGTTACGGTGTGCTCGCGTCGCTGGGCGTCACGGCGGCGGCCTGCTTGTATCGCTTCGGTCCCGATCGTCACAAAGCCAAATGGGCGTGGCTGACCCCGGGATCGCTGGCAGCGACTGTCATCTGGCTCGGTGCGACAATAGGGTTCGGCGTCTACGTGTCGCGCTTCGGGAATTACGGTGCGACCTATGGCTCGCTCAGCGCGGTCATCGTCCTGCTGACATGGCTGTGGCTCTCTGCTTATGTGTTCCTGCTCGGCGCAGAGCTGAATTCGGAACTTGAACACCAGACGACGAGCGATACGACGACCGGCGGGGCCACTCCCATGGGAACGCGAGGCGCGACCGTGGCTGACACGGTTGCTACAGACATTGATCCGAAGTCAATCGTTCAGCCTGCAGAGCCGGACAGGGCAGGGGTCTTGGCCGTTGCCCATTTGGGGGGCGTGCATGCAGGCTTGCCCGCGTCGCTTCTGGCGCTGGGCGGTCTGCGATCGATCCGTCGTGGTTCGCCAGTCGCTGGCCTTGGCATGATCGCGATCGGCGCCGCGCTGGCACACAGGAAGCGTAACCCATCGAGTAAAGCAACGACGAAGGTGCGAGCGAAGGCCTGATGACATACGGGCAGTCGACCAAGCTGTTCTTCGATGGCGGATGCCGGCCAAACCCTGGCCCGTTCGAATGTGCTGTCGTCCGCAAGGGCGTTACCCACTACCGGCACGATCTGGGTGAGGGCACAAACAGCGACGCCGAATGGCTAGCCGCGATCCATGCGTTGGAGATCGCTCACCTAGAAGGCGATCGCGACATCACGCTGCTAGGCGATTCTACCCTGGTCGTGACCCAAGCCAGCGGTAAGGCGCGGTGCCGGTCGGCAGACTTGGAAGCGCACCTGAGTAGGTTCGCGGCACTGGCCGAACATTTTGACCGCGTCCGTATCCGGCATATCGGTCGAGCCCAGAACCTTGCCGGCATTGCGCTTACCCGGCTGCATCCTCGCTAAGGTCGACGGAGGGCTTGCTCAGGCGCGCGACACTGGTTTTTCCAAAAACTGACCTCAAACTGTAAAAAAGCGTTTGACGGTATCGGGAGGTGGCCCTAGAGGGGTGTCACCGCAGCGAACGGCCACACGGTCTGGGGCACTGGCCGAACATTTTGACCGCGTCCGTATCCGGCATATCGGTCGAGCCCAGAACCTTGCCGGCATTGCGCTTACCCGGCTGCATCCTCGCTAAGGTCGACGGAGGGCTTGCTCAGGCGCGCGACACTGGTTTTTCCAAAAACTGACCTCAAACTGTAAAAAAGCGTTTGACGGTATCGGGAGGTGGCCCTAGAGGGGTGTCACCGCAGCGAACGGCCACACGGTCTGG
>NZ_LMKH01000036.1 GCF_001421415.1 Sphingomonas sp. Leaf208 | reverse complement strand
CCTCGCCATCGTTGTAACGCCTGGTCGTACCGTCAGTCATATGCCTCACTCTTATCTAAGAGCGGGGCCCTGTCAGGTCATTTAGGGGGCCACCTCAGTCACAGGTTCGAGTCCTGTAAGCGGCACCACCTTAAATCTTCGGTATCTTCGAACCTAGTTCCAACTGGTGTTTGCCGATATCGGACAATGGCAGTCGGACTGTAGCGGCGAGGTTCAGCGTCGCGGTAGCGAGTCATGGTGCCTGTTATCGGTCCGGAATATGGAGCCCTATTAGGTTAACTGGTCGCTGTTGGACGATCTCGTCCCTGATCGCGCCCGATGTTCGGCGCCAACTCCATTCTCCGCAAGAGACAGGTGTAGAGCCAGGCCCTTCGCCGAAAACTGCCAATCGCTGAGTTCGATGCTGGTCAAAGGCCCACAGCAGGGGGGGCGGTGCTGTTGCGTATTACGAGTTCGTGTTGGAGTGTAACCTGCTGCGACGGGCTTTCGACACCGCGGAGGATGTCGACCAGAAGCTCAACGGTCCGGCGACCGATCATGCCCTTGGGTTGGGCGATCGTGGTCAGCGGCGGCTGAAAATAGCGCGCGAGCGGGAGATCGTCGAAGCCCATCACCGAGATGTCATTTGGGCATGAGAGGCCTGCGTCGCCGATCACGCTGAGCGCGCCCATCGCCATCTCGTCGCTGAAGCAGAAGATCGCGGTGACGTCGTTGTCGATCAGGTCGCGCGTGTGGCCGATGGCCGAGCCGGCGGAATAGTCGCCGATCCGGATGTAGAGACTGTCGCGCAGGCCGGCGCGGGTCGCGGCGTCGATCGCGCCGGCGAGGCGGTCGCGGCTGATCGGGCTGATCTCCGGGCCGGTGATCACGCCGATCCTGTGGTGACCGAGGTCGATCAGGTGCTGGATCGCGTCGGCGCTCGCCGCGGCGTTGTCGATATGGACGCTGGGGACGCCGAGGTCGGGGCTGTATTCGCAACCGTTGACGATCGGTGCGGCGGTGCCTTTGCGCGCCAGCAGCGGCGCGAGGCTGGCGGGCAGGCGGTGGCCGAGGAAGATCAGCCCGTCGACTTCGCGGCGCGAGAGCATGTCCGCATATTGGTCCTCGACCTCCGGATCGTGCCGCGTGTCGCCGACCACGACCGAATAGCCGGCGTCCCTTGCGGCCTCTTCGGCGCCGCGGATGACACTGGCAAAGAACGCGTTGGAGATGTCGGGGACGGTCAGCAGGATCTTGGCGGCGCGCAACGTCCGCAAGCTGCGTGCGGCGACGTTGGGCGTGTAGCCGGACTCGCGAACGACCTGCAGGACACGGCGCCGCGTTTCTTCGGACACCTGTTCGGGGCGGCTGAGAACGCGCGAAACCGTGGCGGTCGAGACGCCTGCGAGAGCGGCCACTTCGATGATCGTCGGCATATGGTCGTCATGTATCCGGTCGTCGGCACTGTCGATCTATATCCGATGTAATCCTTTACATTCGATTGGAGGCTCCGTAGCTTCATGTCCGACAAGCAGTAAAACTGCGATCGGAGAGGTGGCGAATGGCCGTTGCGGACACTGCACAATATTCAACAGGCATGGCCCAGTCGGGTGGTCTGCTGACAGGCCGCCTGAGCGCGATGATGTTCATGCAGTTCTTCGTGTGGGGCGCCTGGACCGTCACGCTCGGCCTCGTCATGCAGACTGTCGGCATCGGCAACCTCATCGGCAACGCGTTCTCGGTCGGGCCGATCGCGTCGATCGTCGGGTCTTTCCTGCTCGGCATGGCGGCGGCACGGTACGTCAGCCCGCGGATGTTGATGGTGATCCTGCACCTGGTAGGCGGCGTGCTGTTGTTCGTTCTGCCGTCGCTGGTCACGCCGGAAAATGGCGGCACCTTCGTGTGGCTGCTGCTCTGCTACATGATCCTCTACATGCCGACGGTCGGTCTCGCGAACACGATCGCGCTGAAGAGCTTCGGCGAGCGGACCGACAAATTCCCGTTCGTCCGTGCGTTCGGCACGCTGGGCTGGATCACGGCGGGGTTGATCATCGGTTGGGCGGGGCTGTCGGCGAGCCCTGAGATCTTCCGCGTCGCGGCGGTCGTGTCGATCGCGCTGGGGCTCTACAGCTTCACGCTGCCGAACGTGACGGCGGACGCGCCGCGCGACGAGAGCGTGCTACGCCAGGTGTTGTGCGTCGAGGCGTTCGGGTTGCTCAAGCAGCGCTCGTTCCTGATCTTCATGACCTGCGCGACGCTGATCTCGGTCCCGCTAGCGATGTATTACGCCTATGCGTCGCCCTATGTCGGCGCGACCGGGATCAGCAACGTCGGCGGGACGCTCGCGATCGGGCAGATGTCCGAGCTCGTCTTCATGTTCTCGATGCCGTGGCTGTACCGCCGGTTCGGCGTGAAGCCGCTGCTGCTGGTCGGCATGGCCGCATGGGCGTTGCGCTACGCCTTGTTCGCGATCGGCGATGGCGGTTCGTCGATCTGGGCGGTGTATCTCGGCGTCGCGTTGCACGGCGTATGCTATGATTTCTTCTTCGTCGCCGGCGCGATCTACACCGGCACGATCGCCACGCCGAAGGGTGTGAATGCGCAGGCGCAGGGCATGCTGACGCTGTTCACCTACGGCGTCGGTATGCTGCTCGGGTCGCAGATCGGCGCGCTTCTGTACGCGCAGCTGCCCGCATCGCCGACCATCGCCGACTGGCAGCATATGTGGTGGTATCCCGCGATCGCCGCAGCAGTGATTGCGCTGTTGTTCCAGTTCACGTTCCGCGACGATACCAGGAAGATCGCAGCATGACCGGCATGAAGGGCCCGGGGATTTTCCTCGCGCAGTTTCTTGGGGATAAGGCCCCGTTCGATACGCTCGACGGGTTGGCGGAATGGGCGGCCGGGCTTGGCTATGTCGGGGTCCAGCTCCCCTGCAACGCGCAACTGATCGACCTGAAGCTCGCCGCCGAGAGCAAGACGTACTGCGACGATCTTCGCGGGCGACTGGCAAAGCGCGGCATCGAAGTCACCGAACTGTCGACCCATCTGCAAGGCCAGCTCGTCGCGGTGCATCCGGCGTACGACACGCTGTTCGACGGCTTCGCGCCGCCCGAAGTCCACGGCAAGCCTGCCGAGCGCCAGCTTTGGGCGGTCGAGCAGGTGAAAATGGCGGCGAGGGCGAGTGCCAACCTAGGCCTGTCCGCGCATGCGACCTTCTCCGGCGCGCTGGCATGGCCGTACGTCTACCCCTGGCCGCAACGCCCCGCCGGGCTGATCGAGGAGGCGTTTGCCGAACTCGCGCGCCGGTGGACGCCGATCCTCGACGTGTTCGAGGAAGCAGGCGTCGACTGCGCATTTGAGGTGCATCCCGGCGAGGACGTCCATGACGGCGCGACCTGGGAGCGGTTCCTGGCGGCCGTCGACAACCACCCCCGTGCGCGCCTCTTGTTCGATCCGTCGCACTTCGTGTTGCAGCAGCTCGACTATCTCGACTTCATCGACCGCTATCACGACCGGATTTCGTGCTTCCACGTCAAGGATGCCGAGTTCAACCCTAACGGTCGCACCGGCGTCTATGGCGGCTACGAGAATTGGGTCGACCGCGCCGGCCGGTTCCGCTCGCTCGGCGACGGGCAGGTCGATTTCTCCGGCATCTTCAGCAAGATGGCGCAATACGGCTATGACGGCTGGGCGGTTCTCGAATGGGAGTGCGCGCTAAAACGGTCCGATGACGGAGCCCGCGAAGGCGCGCCGTTCATCCGCGACCATATCATCCGCAAGACCGAGCGCCCATTCGATGACTTCGCCGCCAGCGGCATCGATCGCGCCGCTATCCGCAAGCTGCTCGGACTGTCGGAGGAGCAGGCATGAGCCGTCTCCGTCTCGGTATGGCCGGCGGCGGGGAGGGGGCCTTTATAGGCGCTGTCCACCAGATGGCGGCTGCGCTCGACGGCGATTGGGATCTGGTCGCGGGCGCATTCAGCACCGATGGCGGGCGCAACACGCGCACCGGCGAGCTGCTCGGACTGGATGCGCAGCGCGTCTATCCGTCGCTTGAAACATTGATTGCGCACGAACGCACATTGCCCGCGGATGAGCGGATCGAAGCGCTCGCGATCGTTACGCCGAACCACCTTCACGCGCCAATGGCGATCGCCGCGCTCGACGCCGGCTTCCACGTGTTCTGCGAAAAGCCGATGGCGATGAACGTCGTCGAGGCCGACGCGATCGCCGCTGCCGCCAAGGCCAGCGGCCGCCAGTTCGCACTGGCGTTCACATATAGCGGCTACCCGATGATTGAAGAGGCGCGCGCACGGGTCGAACGCGGCGATCTGGGCGCGATCCGCCTAGTCCAGGTCGAATATCTGCAAGGCTGGCTCAGCCGACCGATCGACACCGACGGCAACAAGCAGGCCGAATGGCGCACGGATCCCGCGCGCGCCGGGCTTGGCGGCTGTCTAGGCGACATCGGCACGCATGCGTTCCAGCTCGCCGAGCATGTCTCCGGCCTGTCGGTGCAATCGGTCTCTGCGGACCTCACCACGCATGTCGAGGGCCGCCGGCTCGATGACGACGTCAGCGCATTGCTCCGCTTCGAGGGCCGCGCGCGAGGCGTGCTCAAGGCGAGCCAAGTGGCGGCGGGCGAGGAGAACGGGCTGCGGTTGCGCATCCACGGCGAACGCGGCGGGCTCGACTGGTCACAGATGGAGCCCAACACGCTGACGCTGCGCTGGCTCGATCGTCCGACCGAGATCGTGCGGACCGGCGGCCCCGGCATGCTCGACGCGACCGCCACGCTGGTGCGTACCCCGGCGGGACATCCCGAGGGCTATATCGAGGCGTTCGCCAACCTCTACCGCGCATTCGCCTCAGCGATCCGCGGCGATGGCAACGACCGTTGGTTTCCAGGCGTGACCGATGGCCTGCGCACGATGCGGTTCATCGAGGCGGTGATCGCCAACGCCGGGTCGGACCGGAAATGGACATCAATGGATTCGGGAGACACGGAATGAAGTTGCTCATGGCCTTCGTCGCGGGAAGCATCGCGGCGGTTGCGGCGGTCACGATATCCGTGCCGACCGCCGCGCAATCGACTGCAGCCTCACCCCCGGCGTTCGCCGCCTGCCGCGCGTGCCACACCGTCGTGAAGGGTGGCCGCAACGGCATAGGCCCGAACCTGTACGGCGTGGTCGGCCGTGCCGCCGCCGCGACGCCCGGCTTCAACTATTCGGCCGCGATGAAGGGGTCGAAGCTGCGCTGGGACGAGCAGACGCTCAACGAATATCTCGCCGCCCCCCAGAAGAAGGTGCCGGGCACGCGGATGCCGATCGCGACGCCCGATGCCGCCAAACGTGCTGCGATCATCGCGTACCTGAAAGCGGAGGGCGCGAAGTGATCGCGCCGCGCGCATGACGCTCTCGCGCCGTACCTTGCTTGCCGCCGGTGCAGCGGCATCGCTGGTCCCCGCCGGGATCGCCGCCCAGCGCCGCGGTAGCAACGCCGCACGGTTCTCGCTCGGTTACGCGCCGCACGAGGGCAGCTTCGCCAGTCGTGGCGGACGGATCGAGCAGATCGCGTACGCCGCCGATCAGGGGTTCACCGCCTGGGAGGACAATGAGGCCGCAACGCGAACGGTGGCCGAACAGGAGCAGATGGCCAAGGCTTTGGCGCAGCGTGGCATGACGATGGGCGTGTTCGTCGCCAGCATGCCCAAATGGTCGAAGTCGCGGCCGCTTCTCGGCGCTAACGACGGCGCCGAGCGCGAGGCGTTCCTCGCCGACATCCGCGCCTCGCTCGACGTCGCCAAGCGGCTGAACGCAACGCGGATGACCGTGGTCACCGGCTTCATGGACCCGAAGGTGCCCGTGGATATCCAGACGGCGCGCGTGATCGACGTGATGCGCCGCGCGGGCGATATCGTCGCGCCGTCGGGCACGGCGATGGTGATGGAGCCGCTCAACACGCGGACCAACCATCCTGGCGTCTATATGCAAACGATTTCGCAAGGCTATGCGGTCGCGCGCGGTGCCAACAGCCCGGCGGTGAAGATCCTCGCCGACCTGTATCACGAGCAGATTCAGTCGGGGAACCTGATCCCGACGCTGGCGACCTGTTGGAGCGAGATCGGCTATATCCAGTTCGGCGACAATCCGGGCCGCAGCGAGCCGTCGACCGGCGAGATCAACTTCGCCTCGATCGTGAAGTGGCTGAAGGCGCAACGCTACACCGGCGTGATCGGCATGGAACACGGCAATTCGATAGCCGGACGCGCGGGCGAGGATCGCCTGATCGCCGCCTATCGCGAGATCGACGCAGCATGAAGGGGATCGGAATGAAGACGGTGTTGATGGCGAGCGTCGTCGTGGCGCTGGCGGGGCCAGTTGCGGCACAGGACAAACCCGGCTTCAAGGATACGCCGATGCTGCCCGGCGGCCAATGGCGGGTCCACGACGCCGACCGGCCTGCGCCGATCGTCGTTGCACCCGCTCCCACCCCCGGCGGTCCGCCTGCCGACGCAATCATGCTGTTCGACGGGCGTTCGCTCGACGCCTGGAAGCCCGATCGCATCGCTTGGCCGATCGCCAACGGTGCGCTCACGATCCCCTCGCGCGCGAAGAGCGGCGGCGAGAACAACCTCGTCTCGAAGCAGAGCTTCGGCGACGTGCAGATGCACCTCGAATTTCGCTCACCCAACCCGCCGACCAAGACGTCGCAGGATCGCGGCAACAGCGGCATCTGGTTCATGCAGCGCTACGAACTGCAGATCCTCGATGGCTCGCAGAACCCGACATATGCCGATGGCACCGTCGGCGCGGTCTATGGCTGGAAGCCGCCACTGGTGAACGCCGCGCGCCGGCCCGGCGAATGGCAGACCTACGACATCGTGTTCGAGCGCCCCCGCTTCGCTGCCGACGGCAGCCTGCTCCGCCCGGCCTACGTCACTGCGTTGCTTAACGGCGTGCTCGTCCAGAACCATCAGGCGATGCTCGGCACCACCATCTGGCGCAAGGTCGCCAGTTACACCGCGCACGCCGATGCCGCACCGATCCAGCTCCAGGATCACGACTCGCCGGTTTCGTTCCGCAACATCTGGGTCCGTCCGCTGACCGAAGCGGCGATCGCGCAGGACCTGAAGAAGGACGGTAAATGATCGACCGCAGAACAGCACTCGCCGGTGTCGTCGCCATGTTCGGCACGGCTTTGTATGCGCCCATCGCGCGCGCCGCAGGGGTCGGCCAGGCCCCCGGCGCGGCGGCGGGGATCCCCGTCATCAGCGAAGGGCCGCCCAGCGTCGCGGTCTTCACGGCCCCCCAGCGCGCCCTAATGACCGCGCTTAGCGAACGCGTGCTGCCGGCCACCGATACGCCAGGCGCGATAGCCGCGGGCGTGCCCGCCTATATCGAGAAGCTGCTCGCCGACTGGGCCGCGCCGGCCGACCGCGTGCCGATCCTCGCCGGCCTCGACGCGATCGAGGCGCGAAGCTTGGCGGACTATAAGGTCGCCGGCGCAAAGGCGACCGCGGCGCAGCACGACGCACTCCTCACGCTGGCGATGAACGACCAGATCCCGTCCGGCGCGGTCTTCTTCGAGGCGTTTCGACAGCTCGTCGTGACCGGCTATTACACGTCGGAGATCGGCATGACGCAGGAGCGCGAATACCTGCCAGTGCCGGGCGAGTATAACGGCGCATTCCCCTATTCTCAGGTCAACAAGGTGTATTCCGCATGATCCTCAGCCGTAGAAATCTGCTCGCCGGCTCCGGCGCGGTCGCCGCCCTCGCGTTCGTCCCGACTGCCTCCGCGGCACAGTTGAAGGCGATCGGCCTGCAACTCTACACGATCCGCGACATCTTCTCGAAGGACCCGTTCGGCACGCTCGGGCAGGTCGCCAAGATCGGCTACCGCGAGGTCGAATTCGGTGGTGGCGGCTATGAGGGCATGGACCACGCGATGCTGCGCCGGACGATGGACAAGCTCGGCCTGACCGCGCCATCGGTGCACATCGGCTACGACGCGCTGCTCCAGCGGTTCGACCAGTCGGTGACGATGGCCAAGACGCTCGGCGCGACCACCGTCGTGCTGCCGTACATGACCGACGAGCATCGCAACGAAGCGGGCTGGACCGCGGCACTGCCGAACTTCAACCGGTTCGCCACCGACCTGAAAAAGGCCGGGCTGGGCTTCGCGTATCACAACCACGATTTCGAATTCACCACGAAGCCAGGGGGCGTCAGCCTGTACGAGCGGCTGCTGAAAGAGACCGATCCCGCGCTCGTGAAGCTCGAACTCGATCTCTACTGGGCGCTGCATGCCGGCGAGAACCTGACGACGCTGATCGAGCGCCTCTCGCAGCGGATCTCCGCCTATCACGTCAAGGACATGCGCCCCGATCGCAGCATGGCGGCGGTCGGCGCGGGCACGGTCGATTTCGCCGCGCTGTTCAAGCTGAAGGGCAGCGCTGGCGTCCGGCATTTCTACGTCGAGAACGATCAGGCTCCCGCGCCCTATCTACCGGACATCACCACGAGCTTCCGGACGTTGCGCGCGCTTCGTTTCTGATCGGGCACGTTCTTACAAGAGATTAGGAGAGGAAGATCATGGCCGAGACCAACAGGTTCGACGCGATCGTAATCGGTTCGGGCGTCAGCGGCGGTTTCGCTGCGAAGGAATTGACCGAGAAGGGCCTCCGCGTCCTGATGCTCGATCGCGGCAAGATGGTCGAGCATGGCGAAGGCTACACCTATGATGGCAAGCCCGCATACGAGGTGCCCGCGCGCAACATCATGCCAAAGCCATTGGTGGACAGCGACTATTTCATCGCCAAGCACGGCTATGTCCAGCCCAGCAACCGCGAGTTCCACAACGACGACCGGCTGAACCCGTACGCCTATGACGAGGGCAGCAAGTTCTACTGGATCCGGCCCGGCGCAGTCGGTGGCAAGTCGTTGATCTGGGGACGTTGGTGCTTCCGCTGGAGCCCGCAGGACTTCGAAGCGAACAAGCGCGACGGCCTCGATGGCGACTGGCCGATCCGCTACGACGACGTCGCGCCGTGGTACAGCTATGTCGAGAAATACATCGGCGTGTCGGGCTCGCGCGAGAACCTCGCCTATTTGCCCGACAGCGAGTTCCAGCCGCCGATGCCGATGAACGTCGCCGAGAAGTGGTTGAAGCAGGGTCTCGAATCCAAGTTCCCCGGCCGCAAACTCATCAACACGCGGCTGTCGAACATGACCGAGGACAAGCCCGACCAGAACCGCACGAAATGCCAGTTCCGCAACCAGTGCGGCAATGGCTGCTCGTTCGGTGCCTATTTCTCGACCCAGGCCGTCACCTTGCCAGCCGCGCGCGCGACCGGCCGGCTGACGCTCGAGTCGGACTCGGTCGTCACCAACCTCGTATATGACGCGGCGCGCAAGAAGGTGACGGGCGTCCGCTATATCGATGCCAAGACCGGCCAGGCGCAAACCGTCAACGCCGACCTCGTCTTCCTCTGCGCGTCGGCGATCGCCTCGACGCAGATCCTGCTGAACTCGCGAGCACCGGGCAGCGACCGCAGCTATTTCGACGAGAGCGGCACGCTCGGCCGCTACGTGATGGACCACATCTTCCGCGTCGGGATCGAAGGCGATATCCCGGGCATGGAGGAGTTCATCGAATTCGGTCGTCGTCCGGGCGGCGTCTACGTGCCGCGTTTCCGCAATATCGGCGGCGACGAGGGCGTCGGCTTCAAGCGTGGCTATGGCTATCAGGGCAGCGCGTATCGCAATCCCGCCGCGCCGGTCGGGTTCGGTGCATCGATGAAGCAGGGCATGCGCAAATACGCGCCTTGGCGCTTCAGCATGGGCGCGTTCGGCGAATGCCTGCCCTATGCCGACAACAAGGTTTCGCTACACGCCAGCAAGGTCGACCGGTTCGGTGTCCCGCTCGTCCGCTTCGACGTCCGCTTCCGCGACAACGAACTGAAGATGATGACCGACGCACGGGCGCAGGGCGAGGCGATGCTGAAAGGAGCGGGGCTGACCAACGTCAAGAGTTCGGAGAGCGAGCACGTCCCCGGCGACGCGATCCACGAAATGGGCGGTGCTCGCATGGGCCGCGACCCGCGCACCTCGGTGCTCAACGAATGGAGTCAGGCGCACGCTGCGTCGAACCTCTACGTCACCGACGGCGCGCAGATGGCATCGATCTCGTGCGTGAACCCGTCGCTGACCTTCATGGCCCTGACCGCGCGCGCCGCCGATCATGCGGTCAAATCGCTGAGAAAGGCTTAGGCGCGAGGCGGTCAAGCTGCTCACGCGTCGTCCCCACCGCGGTTCATGACTGGCGCTTGGCGAGGCAGGGATAAACCCTGTCCACCAAGCGCCAACCGAACCATTCTAGCAGGGTAGCGCCCGTACGATTATTTCGCTGCCCCGCCGCCGGCAGCGATCCAGGCGTCGATCTTGCGTTCGAGCACCGGCATCGGCAGCGATCCGGTATCGAGCACCTGCGCATGGAAGTCGCGCGGATCGAACTTCGCGCCGAGCGCCGCCTGCGCCTTCGCCTTGGTCCGCGCGATCGTCAGCTGGCCGATCTTGTACGCCAGCGCCTGGCCGGGAATCGCGATGTAGCGCTCCACCTCGGCAGTCGCATCGGTTCGCGCCATCGGCGAATTGGCGAGCATATAGTCGATCGCCTGATCGCGCGTCCAACCCTTGGCATGGATGCCGCTGTCGACGACCAGCCGCATCGCGCGCAGCATTTCGTCGTTCAGCCCACCCATCCGCTGATACGGATCGGTCTCCATGCCCAACTCCTTCCACAGGCTCTCGGCATACAGCGCCCATCCTTCGACATACGCGGTGTTGCCACCGAACCGCATGAAGGCTGGCAGCGCGGTGTTCTCCTGCGCGAGACTGATCTGGAAATGATGCCCCGGCACGCCCTCGTGCAGGAACAGCGTCTCCATCTCCCACATGTAGCGCGAGGGCAGGTCGTAGGTATTGTAATAGAATACCCCAGGCCGCAAGCCGTCAGGCGTTCCGCCCTGATACGAGCCACCGGCCTCGGTCTTTTCCTTGAAGGCCGGGACCGGGCGGATCTCGAGCGCGGTCTTCGGCGTCAGCGAGAATTGCTCGGGAATGCGCTGGTCGATGCGCTTTTCGATCGCACGATAGCCGTCGCGCAACTGGTCGACCGAACTCGGCTGGAACTGCTTGTCGGTCCGCAGGAAGGTGAAGAACGCGGGCAGGTCGCCCTTGAACCCGACCGCCTGCTTCTGCGTCTCCATCCCCTTCAGGATCCGCGCGACCTCGGACAGGCCGAGCTGGTGTACCTGCTCGGCGGTCATCGGCAGCGTGGTGTTCTTGCGGATCAGATAGGCATAATAGGCATCGCCCCCGGGCAGCGCGGACAAGCCTACCGTGTCGCGCGCAACCGGCAGGTACGTCTTGGCGAGAAAGTCCCGCATCCGCTGGTGCGCAGGCGTGATGACATCGCGGATCTGCGCCGCATAGGCCGCCTTCAGTCGCGTCTGGTCGGCCGCCGAGATCGACGCGGGGAAGGTATTCACCGGCCCGTAGAAGGTCGATCCTTCGACGCCCTCCGCGATGAGGTTGTCGAACTCCTGGATCATGTTGGTCACGACCAGCTTCGGCTGGACGATCCTATCCTTCATGCCCTGGCGGAACAGTCCGATCGCGCGGTCGAGCACCGCGGTATATTGCGCGTTGCGCTTCAGGTTGTTCTCATAATCGACGAGCGTCTTGAACGGCGCTGCGCCCTTGCCGGATGCGAGGTCGGGATAGAAGGTCTGGAACCCGTTGAAATGGTCGATCGGCAAGTCGCGCTCGACCCTGACGATCGCGGGGGCGTAGCCGGCAAGGTCGGTCTCGTTGCGCGTCTTGAACACGTCGTACGCGATCTGGTCGGTCGCGGTCAGCTTCGTCCGGTCGATCGTCTTGAGCGCGGCCAGATCATGCTCGATCGCCGCGCGTTCGGCGGCCAGATACGCATCGGTCAGATAATCGCCGAGCCGGTCCGCATAGCGCAAATCACCGCGGAAGATCCCCTCGATCGGATTGCGTTTCAGGCTCGCCTCGTCGCTGTCATAAAACACCCGCTTGAGCCGCGCATCGTCCGCACTCTCACCGGGCTGCGCGACGGGAGGCGGCAGCGCCTGCGCACTCGCCGCGGCGCTGCCGACGGTCGTGGAAAGGAAAGCGGCAAGCAGCAATTTGACGGACAACGCGTGTTCCTTTGAATGCGATGACACGGGGGTAGGATGCGGCAGGATTTCCCGCAAGCGCCGCCCGTGCCCGCCCGAACTGCACCGAGCGGGCGCGCTCGACCCTTTCGAAGCTCCGTCGAAACTGGGCGAGGCTGCACCGCTAGCGGCACAGCCTCGCGTCATTCAGATCTGTGCGACGCCGCCGTCGACGAACATCTCGCTGCCGGTCATCAAGCTGCTGTCCGCGGACGCCAGGAACGCGGCGGCAGCGGCGATTTCCGCGGGGTCGCCGATCCGGCCGATCGGGGTGCCAGCGCCCATTTCCGCCATCGCATCCTCGCCGACGACCTCAAGCGCGAGTTCGGTCCTGGTCGGTCCCGGCGACAGCACGTTGACGCGAATGCCGGTGCCGCGCAGATCGAGCGCCCAGCTGCGCGCGAAATTGCGGATCGCCGCCTTGGTCGCGCTGTAGACGCTGAACCGCGGCGTTCCCATCACGCTCGTGCTGGACCCGGTGAGGATGATCGAGCCGCCCGACCGCATCAGCGGCAATGCCTTCTGCACCGTGAACAGCAGCCCTTTTACGTTGACGTCGAACGTCCGGTCGTAATGCTCCGGCGTGATTTCGCCGAGCGGGACGAGCTCGCCGGTACCGGCATTGGCGAACAGGATGTCGAGCGATCCGCGCTCCGTCCGGACCGTCTCGAACAGGCGATCCAGGTCGGCCATGTCGGATACCGAACCGCTGATCGCGCGGGCATTCTCGCCGAGTTCGACGAGTGCCGCGTCGAGCGCGTCCTGCCGCCGCCCGAAGATGTAGACGAACGCGCCCTCGTTGATGAAGCGCTTGGCCGATGCGAGGCCGATCCCGCTGCCGCCGCCGGTCACGATCGCCGTCTTGCCGTTCAGTCTGTCCATCTGTCGTCTCCGTGGTTGCGAAGATCCTTAGCTGGCGGACCGCATACCTATCGACAAGTATGCACCTTTTGGTAAGTACCAGGTTATGACAATTTCACCCCCGACCGATGGCTTCACCTGCGGCCTGGACGTCACGCTCCGCATCATCGCGGGAAAATGGAAACCGCTGATCCTGTATTTCCTGTTGCAGCGGCCCAACCGCTACGGGGAGCTTAAGCGTGCGGTGCGCGGCGTCAGCGACAAGATGCTGATCCAGCAATTGAAGGAACTGGAGGCGGACGCCGTGCTGACGCGGACGGATCACCATGAGGTCCCGCCGCGGGTCGATTATACGCTGACGCCAATGGGCCGAAGCCTCGCCGAGGCGCTGGCGCCGCTGTGCACCTGGGGGACCGAGAACATGGCGGAGGTCACGCGCGTGTTCGCCGAGCGCGACAACTGGCAGCGCGAGGCGGGCTGAACCCATACTCGCGCCGCGCCTAGGCCGCTTCGGCGCGGCGCGGCAGCTTCCAGTTCGGGCGGACGAAATGGCAGGTATAGCCGTTCGGCTTGCGCTCGAGGTAATTCTGGTGCTCGGGCTCGGCCTGCCAGAAATCGCCGACCGGGGAGAGTTCGGTCACGACCTTGCCCGGCCATAGGCCCGATGCCTCGACGTCGGCGATCGTCTCCTGCGCGACCCTTTTCTGATCGTCGCCGGTGTAGAAGATCGCGGAGCGGTAGCTCACGCCGCGGTCGTTGCCCTGCCGGTTGACCGTCGTCGGATCGTGGATCTGGAAGAAGAATTCGAGCAGCGTGCGGAAACTGGTGCGCGCCGGATCGAAGACGATCTCGATCGCTTCGGCATGGGCGCCGTGGCGGCGGTACGTCGCATTGGCGATGTCCCCGCCCGAATAGCCGACGCGGGTCGAGACCACGCCGGGCAACGCGCGGATCAGGTCCTGCATCCCCCAGAAGCATCCGCCCGCGAGTACCGCGCGTTCGGTTCTGGCCGGGGCTTCCTCGACCTGATCGAGATACGCGGCATAGCCTTGCGCGGCCATCTCCCCGCGCGGGACGAAGCGCAACGCCGCCGAATTTATGCAGTAGCGCAGGCCCCCCCGGCTTCGCGGACCGTCCTTGAAGACGTGACCCAGGTGACTGTCGCCATGCGCCGAGCGAACTTCGGTACGCGGGATCAGCATCGACCAGTCGCGCCTGGCCTTGACGTTCGCCGGTTCGATCGGCCGCGTGAAGCTCGGCCAACCACAACCGGACTCGTATTTATCGGCACTGGCGAACAGCGGCTCGCCCGAGACGATGTCGACGTAGATCCCCGCATCCTTGGTGTGCAGCAACGCACCGGAACCGGGACGCTCGGTCGCATTCTCCTGCGTCACTCGGTATTGTTCGGGCGTCAGCGCGGCGACGGCATCTTCGGTCTTGCGGTAACTGGTCATGGCGGCACTCCGTTGACTGGAATGTGGTGTGCCGTCATCTCGCTGTCGAGGTAGGGGCGGGCACCGGCGCCCTGCGATCAGCGCTGTTTCTTGGTCAGCGTCGCAGTGAAATCGGGGTCCTTGTTCGCGACCCAGTCGACGAACTTGCGTACCGCCGGGTCGGCCAGCAGCCCCTCGACGTCCATGCCGTGGCGTTGCAGCTCGGAATTGGTGAAGTTCGCGGTCAGCGTCTGCTGGCAGATCGGATGCATCGGCACGACGTCGCGGCCGCCCCGGCTCTTGGGGACGGGATGGTGCCAGACGATGGTCTTGCCGGTCGGGCGACCACATAGCCAGCACGAGACGATCGCGATGGGCGCGTCCTCCTCGGCCTGCGGATCTTCATAGGGACCGTGTTTCGAATGTTTGCGCGCCATGCGTCTGTCTCACGTCCCGATGATTGCGGCGCCTTCCTTAGCGGGGCGGGCGCCGTTGCGACAGTCGGCTGGTGCCGGCCGCGCACGGCAGGAAAAAGCGACCCGCGGTGTTCGATCGTTCAGCGCGGTGGCCTTGATCGTGCAATGTAGCGAGCTATTACGCGAACAATAATCGGCAAAGACCGGCGAATAATTGTGAAGCGCTGTAGAATATCCGAGGAGTAGGTATGAGGCCGAAGAATACAAAATGGTTTGTTCTCACCGGGATAGCTGCATTCTTCGGCGTGATATTCGGCATGACGGGGGCGCAATCCTTGTCCGGCGGCGCAGCGGTCGTGATCTTTGGAGGGCTGTTCGTCGCCGCCATTGCGTTCGTGATCTGGTCGCTGTCCGGCAATAGGGTCGGTAAGACTGCGCCGCCCGCGCTTATTGCGGACGCGCGGACGCTTCGGCCGACTGTGGGTAGCGCGCGGATCTATGTCGTGCGGCGCGGCTTCATGGGTGGCATGGCCGGTATGAAGATCGACATCCACGGCGTCGCGTCGGGACAGATCCGGATGAACCAGTTCGTCATGGCCGAGGTCCCGCCCGGCACGTACACCGTCGAGACCGCGATGGCGCGCAACGGCATCAAGCCGTCGAATTCCGAAACCACGTTGTCCGTGCAGGGCGGCGACGTCGTGGTGATCCTGGCGATGCTGAAGGTCCAGTCGCTGCACTCGACGACGACGCAGGAGCGGATCGTCGGCACGGAAGCGCAAACCGCCGTCTCGACAACTAAAATGATCGAATGGACCAATCGATCGACTTCGGTCGCATAGCCGCGTGAAGGCGCCGTCCCGTGAAGCTGCCGGCTTGCACCGCTCGGCAGCACGGCGCGCCGGAAACCGTCGTTCCCCGCAGGCGCGTCAGCTCACCGCGCCGGCGAGCACGTCGACGGTCGTGCCGAGGGGAGCCACCAGCGCCTGGTAACAGGACATGGCCGCGAAGCAGGCGATACCTGCGCCGATGATCGCGAGGCAGACGAACTGGAATGCCGATGCGCGGCGTTTGGTACGGTCGGTCTGCTCGACGATCCGCCGGACGGACTGTTCGCGCTTCATCGCGCGGCGGTCGGCGTCGGCGGCGGGGGGGCGATGTTTCAGGACGGGTTCGCTCAACAATGCGGCAAGGCTGATCGGGTCCTGCGTCCTTACGCCGAAGCGGCTGCCGCCGTTCCACACCACGCGACCAATGATGACGAGGGTCCCGCGGCGGATATCGACATAGGTGCCGAGGATCGGCGGTTCGCTGCTCGATACGAGCAGGCCCTTGTCGGACACGTCATGAATGCATCCGTTCGACCATTTGCCGCCGACATTCATGCGACAGGGAACCGAGAGTTCCTTCAAAGCGCGCAATTCTCATCCGATCTGGTTGGATCATCGTCCAGAATGCGTATCCCGGTGTCGAAGCGCACCCAATCCGGGAAATATACCGAGACGCGTCATGCATTGCCGACAGCACCGAGGATGACGAGCGAGACCGGTCAGCGCGCATCGATCGAATCGGTCCCAGCATTCCAGCAGCCGCCGACCGCATCGCCTGAATCTACATCAAGCTTACCGATCCGGTGGTCCGATCGACCTTGCGGATTACCGCGCGAGCGCGATCAACTGGGCGATGCCGTTGGTGCCCGTCTTCGCGACGATCGCGGCGCGGTGATCCTCGACCGTCTTCGGACTGATGTCGAGCGCAGCGGCGATAGCCTGGTTATTGTGGCCCTTCACCAGCAGGTCGAACACCTGGCGCTGCCGCGGCGTCAGTCCCGCGGTCCGTGCGAGTGCGGAGCGTTGCGCCTTTGACCAGGCGACCCCCTCGGCGATGGCGGCGAGCAACCGGTCCTCGTCGATCGGCTTTTCGAGATAGTCGAGGCCGCCATAGCGACGCACCGAATCCACCGCGTTGGCGGTCGTCGGCCATGCGGTCATGAAGATGATCGCGACCGCGGGGTCGAGCAGTCGGACGCGGTCGGCAAAGTCGAACCCGTCGATCTCGCCCATCATCACGTCGGTGACGATGCAGTGCGCCGGCGCGCGCTCGTACACCGCCAGCAACGGGGCGGGATCCAGGAACGGTTCCGCGACATGACCGTGACGGCGAAGCAGCCGTGCGACCGTCGCGCCAAGGTCCTGGTCGTCATCGACGACATACACCATGCCACACGCGGTATCGGTCATTCGGGCTCTCCAACGAGCGGAAGGGCAATGGTCGCGCGCGTTTGCCCGGCCGTATCGGTGACGCGCGACAGGGTGCCGCCATGCGCTTCGACGATCGCGCGGGCGACGAGGATGCCGACACCCATGCCGGGCTGCTCGGGGCGGGCGGGTCGCGATCCGTTCACGACCACCAGCTCGACGCCTCGGTTCGTGCGGGTCACGCCGAGCGTCACGGTGCCGTTGCCACAAGCCTGGACCGCGTTGCGCACCAGGTTGACGATCGCCTGCGCCAGCTCGACTTCCTGCGCGAGGATGACGAGGTCGGGCGCGACGGCATCGATCGACAGCGTGACACCGTGCGATTTCGCCTCGGGCCGGGCCAGCGCCGCGACGGTGTCGATCAACGTCGCGAGTGGCAGGGGCGTCGGCACGTCGACCGTCCTCCCGCCGAACCGCCGGAGCCGGCGGACCAGCGTCGACAATGCGGCGGCCTTGCGATCGATCAGCGCTGCAGTCGTCGCGATCTCGACATCGGCCGAGACGGTCAGCTCGTGCAGATGCTTGGCCTCGATCGCCAGCGTCGAGAGCGGCTGGCTGATCTCGTGGATGACCGCCACCGACATCGCCCGCAACGTCTTCAGCCGCTCCGCCTGGAACAACAGGCGATCGCGGCGTTCGAGATCGACCCGCACCCTGGCCTGCGCATCCGCGAAACTGCCCGCCAGATACCCGACGACCATGATCGAGGCGAGGCTCATGTGCAGCGCGAGGCGCCCGCCCATGTCCATCGGCATCGCGGTTTGCGGCAGGACCATCGCCGCGACGACGACGATCGCCAGCCAGCTCGCCAGTCGCCCGAACCGCAGCCCGATCCACGCGACCGCGAGCAGGACGGGGGTATGCGGCGTGCCCAGGCCGATCCGCGCGAGCAGGATTTCGATCGCGAACGACGCGACCAGGATCAGCACGGCCTCAGCGACCGACGCCATGCTCGGGCGTCCGGGCCGCAATGTGCCGCCCGTCGCAAGGTCCGCTACCCAGAGCAGGGGCGGCGCCAGCAGCAGGACGCCGAGCAGGTCGCCGACGACGAACCCGGTCAGCGACGTCACCGTCTCGCGCAGTCCGGATACGCCGGTGAGATCGGGGCGTAGCAACGACCAGGGCAACGCGGTCAACGCAGCGGCGGCGGGCGCGCCGACCGAGGCGAGGCCGAGCGGCATCGGCGCGACGCTCATGCTCGTCTGCGCACGATCCGCCATCGTCCGGACCAGCAGCACGATCAGGCCATAGACCAGCGGCGGACGGATCACGCCGATCAGCGCGGTCAGCCATCCCGCCGACCGCGGATCGATCACGCCGGTACCAATCTGCACGAGGATCTCGGCCACGATGATCGCAAGGGTCAGCCGCGGCCCACGCCGCCACAGCAGCGCGATGCGGAAGCCGGCAGCGGGATACAGCAACGAATAGAAACCGCGCCCGCCCCATTCGGCGGCGATATGATGCGCGGCCAGGAACGCGAGCGCATACCCGACCAGCCAGGGCAGGTCGGCGACCGTCGGCAGGACGGCGGTGGCGCGGGAGGGGATACGGGGTTCTACGAGGGGCTTGGCGAGCGTCGTCATCACGGCCTCCCTGCCAGATCGAAACGCCGCAGCCTATCCGGGCGTATCCCGGAATGCGATCCTAGGCTGAAGGTGGCGCGTCGTGATCGCTCGGCGGCAAGTCCCAATAGGGCGGATCGCCGAACGAGGCCCTGAGGCTCAGCGTCAGGGCAGCGATCTTCGCTGATGCGCTGCGCTCTCGCGGATAGGCGATGTACAGTTCGGCACCCTCGGCCGCGCAGCCAATATCGATCCTGACCAAGGCCCCGGTCGCGACATCGGCATGTGCGAAGAACGTCGGCAGCAACGTGATACCGAGACCGGCGCGCGCCGCGTCGCGCATCACTAGGCCATTGTTGACGCGTAGCGCGGCGCGCGGTCGCACGACGGTCCACCCGTCGGCGCTCGCAAAACGCCAGTCGGCATCGCGGTTTGCGTAGAGAATGCCGCAATGCGCTTCGAGGTCGGCAACGCTTTGCGGCACGTCGTGCTGCGCGAGATAGGCAGGCGAGGTCACGAGGATGCGCTGGCTGGTGGCGAGCCGCTTGGCGACCAGCCTGGTGTCGGCGATCGTGCCGTGGCGAATGACCGCGTCGAAGCCGTCAGCCGCCGCATCGACGAAGCGGTCGTCGAGTTCGAGCGTCAGGTCGATGCCCGGATGGTTGGCGAGGAAGCGACAGATTGCCGGTCCGAGATGCAGCACGCCGAAGCCGACCGGCGCGGACAGGCGCAACGGCCCGACCAGCGTGCCGCGTCGTGCTGCCATCTCCGCCGCGCCCTCCGCTGCCTCGTACAGGATTCGCTGCGCGCGCGGCAGGAAGGTCTGACCGTCCTCGGTCAGCGACAGCTTGCGCGTCGTGCGTTGGATCAGGCGCGTGTCGAGCAACCGTTCCAGCTCCGCCAGTCGTTCGCTGACCACCGACTTGGCGTTGCCGAGACGCCGCGCCGCCGCGCTGATCGACCCCGCTTCCGCGGTGGCAACGAACGCCGCAATACCGTCGAGCTTCATCATCGTTCGACAATCCCGGAAGGCGGTTTCGGCTTTTGCCGGCTAGTGCGAACGGTGCTCGCGCGGCACGCTTCTGTCCAGTTGCAGCGGCCATGCTGCCCAGGAGCACCGCGATGCTACGACATGCCGCTGCCGCCATCCTGGCGATACTCGTCGCCACGCCCGCGCTCGCACAAGTCCAGCCGTTCCCGCCGGGCTTCATTGAACGCGATGTCGTGACGAACGGTACGACGATCCATGTGCGCGCGGGGGGCCACGGTCCGGCGGTCCTGTTGCTGCACGGCTATGGCGAGACCGGTGACATGTGGGCGCCGCTCGCCGCCGATCTGGCGCGCGACCACCTGGTGATCGTTCCCGACCTGCGCGGCATGGGCCTCTCATCGAAACCGGCGGGCGGCTACGACAAGTCGACACAGGCAGTCGACATGGTCGGTGTGCTCGACGCGCTGCAGATCGGCAGGACCGATCTTGTGACGCACGATATCGGCAACATGGTCGGCTATGCCTTCGCCGCCCGGAACCGCGACCGCGTGACCCGGTTCGTCCTGATGGACGCGCCCTTGCCGGGCGTCGGGCCGTGGGACGAACTGCTGAAGAACCCGCTGCTCTGGCATTTCCGGTTCGGCGGTCCCGACATGGAGCGGCTCGTCGCGGGTCGCGAGCGCATCTATCTCGACCGGTTCTGGAACGAGTTCTCGGCGTCACCGGCGCGGTTCAGCGAAGCCTCCCGCGTTCATTATGCCGCGCTCTATGCCCGACCCGGCGCGATGCATGCGGGCTTTGCGCAGTTCGCCGCATTCGACCGCGACGCAGCGGACAATGCCGGCTTCGTCGCGGCGGGCAAGCTGACCATGCCGGTGCTTGCCATCGGTGGCGCCAAGTCGTTCGGGCCGATGATGGCGACGGTCATGCGGTTCGCCGCGAGCGACGTGACCGAGGCGGTGATTCCGGACTCGGGCCACTGGCTGATGGAAGAACAGCCTGTCGCGACAATCTCAGCCGTACGCGGCTTCTTGGATACCAAACGATAAGGACGGGTGGGCGTCGATCTTCGCGCGTGTCCTTTCGCGCCGAGTCAGTCGGCATCGTCCAACCGATCGTCAGTCATGCTTGCAGGATCGCCGCGTTGCGGGCGTCACTGCATCGCCGGTCGGTCGCCGGCGAGCGCACGCCGCAGTGCCGCGACCTCCACGTTCAGGGCTGCGAGTCGATCCGGCGTCATGCCGGACCGCTCGACGATCAGCGGGCCAAGGCACCCCGTCTCCGCCCACCGCGTCCGGCCGGTCTCGGTCAGCCGCACGCGTACCTGCCGCTCATCGGCGGGGTTGCGGATGCGCGTGACCAGCCCCGCCGCCTCCAGCCGTTTCGCCAACGGCGTGATCGTGCTCGGTTCGAGCGCGAGCCGTTCGGCGATCGCTCCGATCGAACAGCCATCCTCCGCTTCGTTGAGCGTCTGGAGGACGAGAAACTGTGGATAGGTGATGCTGAGCCGGTCGAGCACGGGCTTGTACGCACGATTGATCGCGATCGTCGCGGCATACAGCGAAAAGCAGAGCTGGTCGTCGAGGGGCAGGGGATCGGACACGGCAGGCTCCTTCACGCTCGACCGTACATAAAATTGCTTATCGCGGCAAATCTTACTGGACTTCGGTACCGCCACATCATAGATCATTATCGCGATAAGCAATATGGAGATTTCAGCATGTCCGTCGATGTAAAATACACTACCGAAGCCACCGCAACCGGCGGCCGCGACGGCCATGCACGGTCGCAGGACGGCCGGTTCGACGTCGCGCTCTCGACGCCGAAGGAACTGGGCGGCGCAGGCGGCGACGGCAGCAACCCAGAGCAGCTGTTCGCAGCCGGCTATTCCGCGTGCTTCATCGGCGCACTGAAGGTCGCTGGCCAGCAGTTGAAGGTGAAGCTGCCCGACGACGTCGCGGTCACCGCGAAAGTCGGTATCGGCCCGCGTTCGGCTGGCGGTTTCGGGATCACCACCGACCTGACCGTGTCGCTGCCAGGCATCGACCGCGCCGAAGCGCAGCGTCTGGTCGACGCCGCGCACGAGATCTGCCCCTATTCGAACGCCACGCGCGGCAACGTCGATGTCGGCCTGACGCTCGCCTGAAGATGAGGCCCTGACGGTCGGGCGGCACGTTTGCTGCCCGACCGTCTTTAATTGGCAGCAAGACCACGTCGCTGACGTCGAGCGGTCTTTTAGTCACATCCGATGCGTGTTGACATTAATGGTCACGGCTCCGATGTAACTTGCATGTACGCTCCTGCGACACATAAGCGTTTCCTCGACCATTCGGGCCAACTCGCCGCACGCGGTTAGCCCGAGCTCGCGGCTGTTCGCCGTTGAGTTCGGGCTTTATTCGATCTGACCTTTGGGACGTGC
The DNA here is from genome assembly GCF_001421415.1 of Sphingomonas sp. Leaf208. GTDB lineage: Bacteria > Pseudomonadota > Alphaproteobacteria > Sphingomonadales > Sphingomonadaceae > Sphingomonas. The sequence continues at coordinate 373,841 of NZ_LMKH01000036.1, read as the reverse complement.
TCTGCGCGCCCATGATCTCGAGTAAACGGAAACCGCACAGTGTCGGAACAGAACCCTGATAAAGCTAGTCGCCCTTTGGCGGACCATGACGTCGAACTGCGGGATCACGCCTCGCAGCCCTTCCTTAGAATGAGGCCGAAGCATTTTTTCTCGAACCAGTTCGAGCTGGAGATCGTCGAAAACTATTCTGCCGATGATGGCGATCGCCGCGCTCGCAAGCAGCCGAACTGGTTGAACCGCTTTATCGACGTGAATCTTGTCCTAATGATCCTCGTGATCGGCGTGCCAATCCTTTTATACTGCATCGTCGCCTCGGCGAAATAGGCGCCGGACTCGCGGTACTGGGCTGTTCGTCACGATGTCGCGGGCAGTCCGCGAGTGACAGGGTCGCCGGCGACCTTCCGCAAAATCCGTGCCGATAAGCAAATAACGCTAGTTAGCCGCTGGACTTCCGCGCCGCCTATCCATGATAGGTAAGGATGCAATACGCTTAATGCCGCGTGATATTACCGTGTTGCGCGCGCGATGCGGCACGTTTCATAGATTTGATCATCTACTCCGACATCTACCGAGCGGGGCCGGAGTAGCGACGAAGCCCAGCCAGTATCAGTCAAACCGATTATATTTATGTCGGACGATGAACAAAATGTAATGATGCACGTATGTTAAACACCTGGTGTTCAATTTCATACAAATATAGTAGGCGCCTGCCAGCAGGGGTGCATTACGAATTCAAGGACATACCGTGACCGATACACTTAATACAGTCGAGCTCGCCGCCGAACTGACGGCAGCATGGCTTGCCAACCCCAATACGCGCACTGCCGCCGACGACGTGCCGGCGTTCCTCGTCGCGATGCATTCGGCCGTCGAGAAGCTGGTCGGCAATGGCGAAGCGGAGCCCGAGGCAACGGCACAGCCGACGTCCGAGCCAGCCGTTTCGGTGCGCAAGTCGCTTGCGTCACCCGACCACATCATCTCGATGCTCGACGGCAAGAAGTACAAGACGTTGCGTCGTCACCTTTCGACCAACGGCATGACGCCGGAGCAGTATCGCGAGCGCTTCAACCTGAAGTCCGACTATCCGATGGTCGCCGCGACCTATTCGGAAGCGCGCCGTGCGATGGCGAAGTCGATCGGGCTTGGTCGCAAGGCAGGTGCAACGGTCGAGAAGGCGTCGGAAGACGCAGTGAAGACCGTTCGCAAGGGCGGCAAGGCAGCGCTTGATGCCGCCAAGAAGACGCTCGGCAGCGAGGATTAAAATCGGCGAGGGGGGAGGGTGTCGTCCTTCCCCTCTCCCCTTCACGACGGCCAGTTACGCGCTATGCGCGCCGGCCGTCCTCGACCAGCGCCTGCGCTAAAAGCGCGCGGATCGCACGCAGCGCCGGTATCACCGGCTCGATCGTGTCGGTCGTGACCGGCGTTGTCTTTTCGGCCGCAAGCAACTGCTGCACGCCGCGGACGGTATAGCCTTCGCGGTTGAGCAGCGTGTCGATCCGGCGAACCAGCACCGCATCCTCGGCACGGTAATAGCGCCGGTTCCCCGCGCGCTGCAGCGGCCGTAGCTGCGGAAACCGGGTCTCCCAATAGCGCAGGATATGCTGTGGCAGGCCGGTCTCACGCGAGAGTTCGCCGATCGTCCGGAACGCAGCGCCCGCCTTGCCCGGACCAGCCGCTGCTATACCCACGGCACCTATGGATGTGCTGCCGTCGTCGGAACCGGGATCGCCCGCTACGTCGATGTCGTCCGTGAAATCGCCACCGGAAGTATCGGCGTCATCGGGCATTACAGAATCAGTCGGCGCCGACGATGCGCTCACGCATCATCTGGCTCGCGCGGAACGTCAGGACGCGACGCGGTGCGATTGGCACCTCGATGCCGGTTTTTGGATTGCGGCCGACCCGCTCGCCCTTGTCGCGGATCACGAACGTGCCGAACCCCGAGATCTTGACGTTCTCCCCTTCGGACAGCGCGCCACACATCTCGGAAAGAATCTGTTCCACGATCTTCGAGGAATCCGCACGCGACAATCCTACCTCGCGGTGGAGGGACTCGGCCAGATCGGCGCGCGTCAATGTACCGGTCATCGTCATTCGCAAGCTCCCAGTCTCGGCGCTTCTCTACACAAGCAGGATCGCGACCGGAAGAACTTTTGTTCTACAAGTGAATCGATCTCTTTCTACTAGATTAGAAGCGGATAACCGCCGCACCCCAGGTGAACCCGCCGCCCATCGCCTCGAGCACGACGATCTGGCCTTGTCGGATACGTCCATCGCGCACGGCGACGTCGAGCGCGAGCGGCACGGAGGCCGCCGACGTGTTGGCATGCTGGTCGACGGTGATCACCACCTTGCCGGCCGGGAGGCCCAGTTTGCGCGCGGTCGCGTCGAGGATGCGGGCGTTCGCCTGGTGCGGCACGACCCAGTCGACCTGGTCCGAAGACAAGCCAGCCATCGCCAGCGACTCGGTCATCACCGAGGCCAGGTTGGTCACCGCATGGCGGAACACCTCGCGGCCCTTCATGCGGAGCTTGCCGACGGTGCCGGTCGTCGAGACGCCGCCATCGACATAGAGGAGTTCGTTGTGGCGGCCGTCCGCGTGCAGCTTGGTCGTCAGGATGCCGCGACCGCCGTCATCGGCCGTATCCTGCGCCTCCAGCACGATCGCGCCGGCACCGTCGCCGAACAGCACGCAGGTCGTCCGGTCCTCCCAGTCGAGGATGCGGCTGAACGTCTCCGCGCCGATCACCAGCGCACGCTTGGCGACGCCGCTGCGGATCATGCTGTCGACCACCTGCACCGCGTAGAGGAAGCCCGAGCAGACCGCCGCGACGTCGAACGCGACGCAGTCGTTGATGCCGAGCATCGCCTGCACCTTGGTGGCGCTGGCGGGGAAGGTCTGGTCGGGTGTCGCGGTGGCGAGCACGATCAGGTCGATGCTCTGCGCCTCGATGCCGGCCGCGGTCAAAGCCGCGCGGCACGCGTCCGCGGCCAGCGTCGCGGTCGTCTCGCCCTCGCTAGCGATGTGGCGGAAGCGGATGCCGGTGCGCTCGACGATCCACTCGTCGCTGGTGTCGACCTGTTCCGCGAGCTCGGCGTTCGAGACGCGACGCGCGGGCAGGGCAGAGCCGGTGCCGATGACCACAGACCGGATCATGCCGCCTTCTCCACGCTGCCGAGATCGTCGGCGATGCGCCGTACCAGATCGTTGCGGACCATCTTGGCGGCATTGCCGATCGCGGTCGCGACGCCGCGCTCGGTGGCGCCGCCGTGGCTCTTCACGACGATGCCGTTGAGCCCGAGAAACACAGCGCCGTTGTGATTGTTGGGATCGAGGTGATCGCGCAGCAACTCGGTCGCCGGCCGCGAGATCAGGAAGCCGAGCTTCGACCGGACCGAGCTGCGGAACGCGCGCTTGAGCAGGTCGGCGACGAATCGCGCGGTGCCCTCGGCGGTCTTGAGAGCGATGTTGCCAGAGAATCCGTCGCACACGACGACGTCGACCTCGCCACGCGACAGACGGTCGCCCTCGATGAAGCCGTTGAACTGCATGTCGACCGCAGGCGTCGCGCGCAGTTGTGCGGCCGCATCGCGGATCTCGTCCGTGCCCTTCATGTCCTCGCTGCCGATGTTCAGCAACGCCACGCGAGGGTGCGGGATGTCGAGTGCGGTGCGCGCATAAGCGGCGCCCATGATCGCGAACTGGACGAGGTTGCGCGCGTCGCATTCAGTGTTCGCGCCGAGATCGAGCATCACCATGTCGGTGTCGCCGAGCGTCGGCAGACGCGCCGCGAGGGCCGGCCTGTCGATCCCGGGCAGCATCCGCAACGACAGCTTCGCCATCGCCATCAGCGCGCCGGTATTGCCCGACGACACCGCAGCGGCGGCGCGACCCTGTTTCACCAGGTCGATCGCGATGCCCATCGAGGTCTTCTTGGCGCGACGAATCGCCTGGGTCGGCTTGTCGCTCGACCCGACGACTTCCGGCGCGTGGACGATCTCCGAATGCTGCGACAGGTTCGGATGAGCCTTCAGCCCCTCGCGAATCGCAACTTCGTCGCCGACCAGCAGGAAGCGCATGCCCTCGAATTGATGACGCGCGCGGGCGACACCGGCGAGCATCACTGCCAGCCCGTCATCGCCACCCATCGCATCGACCGCGATCCAGCCGCTGTCGGGCATCGCTTATCCTTCGTTCAAGTTAGAGGTTCCGGACGGAAGCCTCAGCCCTCGATCGAGAGGATTTCGCGACCGTTATAGTGACCGCACGACCCGCACAGGTTGTGGGGACGCTTCAGTTCGCCACAGTTGGGGCATTCCTGGAACGACGCGATCGTGAGCGAGTCGTGGCCACGGCGCATGCCGCGCTTGGAGGGCGAGGTTTTTCTTTTGGGGACGGCCATTTCGGCACCTTGTTCAATCTAAAGGTCGGGGCTCCGAGTACGTCCGGACACGGGACACAGGCAACCGACAAGAATGCCGGCCGCCTGAAGCAACCCATGCGGCCTGACGCTCGCGAAGCGTGGCGCTATAGCGATTTCACCCCGCGTTGCAAGCTTCCGCCCCCCAAGTTGCAACCCCTGATGTCCAGTGGCAGGGCATGCGCCTGACAAAAGACCTGATATTCGAGGGGCAACGCCGTGATATTACCGGTAACGCTGACGATCGCCGCGGCCGCCGCCGTCGTCAACCTGTGGCTCGCCTTCCGAATCGTGCCGATGCGCGTGAAGGAAAGCGTGCTGATCGGCGACGACGGCAACCAGCGCTTGCAGGCGCGGATGCGCGCGCACGCCAACTTCACCGAATACGCGCCGTTCATCCTGATCCTGATGGGGCTGATCGAGCTCGCCGGCGGATCGACGCTTTGGCTGTGGATCGCCGGCGCGGTGTTCGTGATCGCGCGAATCGCGCACGCGTTCGGGATGGACCGGACGACATCCAGCGCACCACGGGCAGGGGGTGCGCTGGCGACCTGGGCGTTGATGGCGGTGCTGGCCGGATGGGCGCTGACGATCGCGTATCAGGCGAACAGCGTGCCCACTGCCAAGACCTTCCAGGTCGTGCCGTCGGGTGGCCGGGCATGAGCGCGCTTCGTCTATTGGGTGCCGCCACCCTGCTGGCCGCATCACCGGGCGCCGCGCAGGTATCGCCAGAGCGGTTGTCCGCCGACGTGAAGACGCTCGCCTCCGACGCGTTCGAGGGCCGTGCGCCCGGCACCCCCGGTGAGACCAAGACGATCGCCTGGCTGATCGCACAGTTCAAGGCGATGAAGGCGCAACCCGGCGGCCCGAACGGCAGCTGGACGCAACCCGTACCGCTCGTCCACACTCGGATGGCCTCAGGCACCGTCCGTGCCGGCGACACCGCGCTGGTGCAGGGGCGTGATGTCTATCTGAGCACGGTCCGCGGCGTTGACCGCGTCGCGATCGAGAACGCACCGATGGTGTTCGTCGGCTACGGCGTCAGCGCGCCCGAGCGCGGCTGGGACGACTTCAAGGGCCTCGACCTCAAGGGCAAGGTAGCCGTGTTCCTCGTCAACGATCCCGATTTCGAGACGGTCGCCGGCGACGATGCGAAGGGCAAGTTCGGCGATCGCCGGATGACCTATTACGGTCGCTGGACGTACAAATACGAGGAGGCCGCGCGACGTGGCGCGGTCGGCGCGCTGATCGTCCACGACACGGCGGGCGCGGGGTACGGCTGGAACACCGTCACCGCCCCTGCCGGCGAGAATTACGACATCGTCCGGAAAGACCCTGAATCGCGGGTGATGCTTCAGGGCTGGCTCGAAGGTGGCGCAGCGACCCGGTTGTTCGCGGCCTCGGGCCTCGACCTGGCGGCGTTACGGAAAGCGGCGCGGCGGAGCGACTTCCGCCCGGTCGCGCTGAAGCAGGCGTTCACCACCGACCTGCCGGTCAAGCACGACACCGCCGTGAGCCAGAACGTGCTCGCCAAGCTTCCCGGCACGAAGCACGCGGACGAAGTCGTGATGTTCGGCGCGCACTGGGACGCCTACGGCATCGGCGCGCCCGATGCGCAGGGGCGCACCATCCGCCCCGGCGCCAACGACGACGGCCTCGGCGTAGCGGGCGTCCTCGAACTCGCGCGTAATTTCGCCAAGGCCCCCCGCACCGACCGCAGCCTCGTCTTCGCGCTGTGGAGTGGCGAGGAGCGCGGGTTGCTCGGTTCGGAGACCTATGCGGTGAACCCGGTCTATCCGGCCGCCAAGACGGTCGCCAATCTGACGCTCGACATCCTCCAGACGGCTGGCCCCGCGAAGGACGTCATGCTGGTCGGCGCCGGGCAGAACAGCCTCGAGGGCATGCTCGGCGACGCCGCCAAGGCGCAAGGCCGCGTCGTCACCCCCGAAGCGCTCCCCGAACGCGGGCTGTTCTACCGCGCCGACCATTTCTCGGTCGCGCGGCGCGGCGTGCCGACGCTGCTGCTGATGGCGATCAGTGGCGCGCCCGACCTGGTCAAGGGCGGTCGGACCGCGGGGCAGGCTTGGCTCGACGGCTATATGAAATGCTACCACCAGACGTGTGACGCGTGGGGCGCCGACTGGGATCTGCGCGGCGCGGCGCAGGACGTGGACCTGTTCAAGACGATCGGCACGAAGCTGGCGAACAGCCGGTTGTGGCCGGAATGGCGCGATGGGTCGGAATTCAAGTCGGTGCGGTCTGAAAGCGCGGGGGAGCGGAAGTAGAAGGACTGTCCTCCATAGAGGCGACCACCCCGGCGAAGGCCGGGGCCCAGTTGGAAAGGTCCCGGTAACGGAGCGCTACCTCAGCAAACTTCGTCCCCCAACTGGGCCCCGGCCTTCGCCGGGGTGGGGCCGTTAAGAGGTAGCGTTGCTGCCTCTTCTTGTTCTCCCGCGAAGGCGGGAGCCCAGGGTTACAGGCGCCACCGCGTGCTATCCTGGACCCCCGCCTCCGCGGGGGAACGGTAGAAAGCTATTCCGCCAGCGCCCGATCGCTAACGAACATATTCGTCGCCCGCTCATGCGCGAACGTGCTCGCCGGCCCATGCCCTGGAATAAAGCTCGTATCGCTCCCCAGCGGCCACAGCTTCTCGACGATCGACTTCACCAGCGTCTCGTGATTGCCCCCGGGCATGTCTGATCGCCCGACCGACCCCTGGAACAGCACATCCCCCACCTGCGCGAACTTCGACGGCGCGTGGTGGAAGATCACGTGACCCTCGGTATGCCCCGGCGTCTCGTATACATCGAGCATCAGATCCCCGACCGACACCGTGTCGCCCTCGACCAGCCACCGGTCCGGCTCGAAATTCACCCCCGAAATCCCGTATTTCGGCCCATCCTGATCGAGCCGCTGCAACCAGAAGCGGTCCGCCTCGTGCGGCCCCTCGATCTGCACGCCGAGGTCGTTCGACAGCCGCTTCGCACCGCCCGCGTGATCGATATGGCCATGCGTCAGCAGGATCTTCTCGACCGTGACCCCCGCCTGTTCGACCGCCGCCATGATCCGCGGCAGGTCGCCGCCCGGATCGATCACCGCCGCCTTCATCGTCGCGGTGCACCAGATGATCGTGCAGTTCTGCTGGATCGGCGTGACCGGCACGATGGCAGCACGGAGCGGGGGCGCAGCGCGGAGGGGAGGATTTGTCATGCCCTCGAAATAGGATAGCGCGCCCGTAGGAGCAATCGCCGCTTGCGGTTTGCCTCGCGCTCCGTGCAACAGTCGCGACGATGTGGACCGCGCCCTTCGTTTTGCTCGATGACGCCCGCGAGGGGGGTGCGCCTGCACGATTGTACCGCGATCCCGTCCGGATCGTGCGCGCCGACACGCTTGCCGAGATCCGCCCCGCGCTCGACGCACTCCGCGACGCCCGCAAGGAAGGGCTGCACGCCGCCGGATACCTGACCTACGAAGCCGGCGCCGCCCTCGCATCGAGGCCGGTCGACGTCCGCACCGAAGGCCCGCTGCTCTGGTTCGGCCTGTTCGCCGAGTACGACACGATAGCGCCCGAAGACGTTGCCGCCCTCCTCCCCGACCCCGCGGGCGCATGGACCGGTGCGCCCGAGCCGCTGATCGACCGCGACACCTACGACGCCAGCCTGACCCGCGTGCTCGACCTGATCGCGGCGGGCGACATCTACCAGGCCAACCTCACCTTCGCCGCCACCGTCCCGTTCGTCGGCGACCCGCTCGCGCTCTACGCCCGGCTGCGACGCCAGGCGAAGGCGGGCTACGGCGCGTTGATCGACACCGGCGAGACGCGCTTCCTGTCGCTCTCCCCTGAACTCTTCTTCGCGTTCGACGGCGACACGCTCACCTGCCGCCCGATGAAGGGCACCGCACCGCGAGGCGACACGCCCGATGCCGACCGTGCGCTCGCCGAAACCCTCGCCGCCGACCCGAAGCAGCGCGCCGAGAACCTCATGATCGTCGATCTGATGCGCAACGACCTGTCGCGCGTCGCCACCCAGGTCACGGTCCCCGACCTGTTCACCGTCGAGACCTATCCGACCGTCCATCAGATGACGTCGACCGTCACCGCAACCCTGAAACCCACGTGCGACGCAGTCGATGTCCTGACCGCGCTGTTCCCCTGCGGCTCGATCACCGGCGCGCCCAAGCAACGCGCGATGGAGGTCATCGCCGAGGTCGAGCACGCGCGCGTTCGCGGCATCTACACCGGCGCGATCGGTCGCTTCGACGCGAACGGCGACGCCATATTCAATGTCGCGATCCGCACATTGGCGATCCAGAACGGCGCGGCGACGATGAGTCTCGGCTCGGGCATCGTCGCCGACAGCGCAGCCGACGCCGAATGGGACGAATGCCACGCGAAGGGCGCATTCGTCACCGCCGGCCAGCGCCGCTTCGACCTGATCGAAACTATGGCGTTCGATCCCGACGACGGCCTGACCCGCCTCGAAGCGCATCTCGCGCGGATGAAGGCGAGCGCCCAGGCCTTGGGCTTCACCTTCGACCGCCACACCGCGCGCAACGAACTCCAGGCCGCCACCTTCCGGTTGCGCGGACCCCGCCGCATCCGCCTGCTGCTCAGCCCCTCCGGCGCGATCGCGATCGAGGCGGCACCGCTCCCGCACTCGCCTGCGCAAGCGACCGTCGCGATCGTTCCGCTGCCGGTGGCCGCGACCGACTTCCGCCTCCGCCACAAGACGAGCGCCCGCGCTTTCTACGACGACGCCCGGAAAGCCGCGGGAACGTTCGAGGTGGTGTTCGAGGACGCCGACGGCTTCCTGACCGAAGGCAGCTTCACGTCGCTGTTCGTGCAGCGTGGAGAGGCGCTGGTCACCCCGCCGCTACGGCATGGCCTGCTTCCCGGCATTCTCCGCGCCGACCTCCTCGAATCGGGTCGTGCAACCGAAGCCCCGCTGACCCGAGCCGACTTGACCGCCGGATTCTTCATTGGAAATGCGGTCCGCGGGCTCATTCCCGCCATCGTTACGGTTGCGAATTCGACCGATCGGCGCGTATAGCGCCCGCGAATTCCGCGGCAACGCTCGCGGACAACCGCAAAGGTTACACCATGCACGCATCCGCCGCGCTCGGCCGCATCAGTCCCTCGCCGACGCTCGCGATCACCTCGCGCGTTCTCGAACTGAAGCGCGCAGGCGTCGACGTGATCGGGCTTGGCGCGGGTGAACCCGATTTCGACACGCCCGACTTCGTGAAAGAGGCCGCGATCCAGGCGATCCGCGACGGCAAGACCAAATACACCAACGTCGACGGCACGATCGAGCTCAAGCAGGCGATCGTCGCCAAGTTCGCGCGCGACAACACCCTCACCTACACCACCGACCAGATCAGCGTGAACGTCGGCGGCAAGCACACCTTGTTCAACGCGATGGTCGCGACGATCGATCCGGGCGACGAAGTCGTCATCCCCGCGCCCTACTGGGTCAGCTATCCCGACGTCGTGCAGTTCGCGGGTGGCGTGCCGGTGATCGTCAAGGCGGGTCCCGAGGTCGGCTACAAGCTCGATCCGGCCGCACTCGACGCTGCGATCACCTCGAAAACCAAGTGGGTGATCCTCAACTCGCCGTCGAACCCGACCGGGGCCGGCTACACGATCGACGAGCTGAAGGCGCTCGGCGCGGTGCTCGCGAAGCATCCGCACGTCTGGATCTTCGCCGACGATATGTACGAGCACATCGTCTATGACGGCTTCAAGTTCGCGACGATCGCGGAGGCCTGCCCCGAGCTGTTCGAGCGCACGCTGACCGTCAACGGCTGCTCGAAGGCCTATGCGATGACCGGCTGGCGGATCGGTTACGGCGCCGGCGCATCGTGGCTGATCAAGGCGATGGCCAAGCTCCAGTCGCAGTCGACCTCGAACCCGTGCTCGATCGCCCAGGCCGCCGCTGTCGCCGCCCTCAACGGCGACCAGTCCTTCCTCGCCGAACGCAACACCGCGTTCCAGGGCCGTCGCGACCTGGTCGTGGCGATGCTCAACGAGATCGACGGCATGCACTGCCCCACCCCGGAGGGTGCGTTCTACGTCTACCCGTCGTTCGCCGAGCTGATCGGCAAGACGACGCCGAACGGCCGCCTGATCGACACCGACGAGGCGATGGTCGGCTATCTGCTCGACGACGCCAAGGTGGCCGTCGTGCAGGGCGCCGCGTTCGGCCTCAGCCCCGCGTTCCGGATCAGCTACGCCACCTCGGACGCGCTGCTCCGCGAGGCCTGCACGCGCATCCAGACGGCGTGCGCCGCGCTGAAGTAATACGAAGCTGAACGATCCTCCCCCGCCAGGGGGAGGTGGCTGGCCCTTGCCAGACGGAGGGGGAGGCACACGCCAGATCATGGAATCGGGCGGAAACAGCGCATCATCGCTCCGGTCACCTTCGGTGCCACCTCCCCCTGGCGGGGGAGGATCGGAAGGTTCGAGCAACAATCGAGACACGCGGCGACATCTTCCGGCAACCCTGCCGGGCGATGCCTGCTGCACGATGAACGCATCGGCCACGGCGCGTTAATCGAGAGTTTCTAAAAACGACATTGTGGTTGGCCGGCATCTCTACGACATGCCGGTCCGTAACTGACGCTGACCTATCCGGTCGGCGCCATCACTGGGTTTCATTGGGATCGCATCATGCGCAGCATCGTAAAGTCGAGTTTCTTCTGGCAGTTCAGCGGCGGTTTCGTCCTCGGCGCCATCGGCTTGCTCGCACTGCAGCCTGCCGAAGCCCGCCAGACCTTCGCCAGCCATTTCGAGCACAGCGTCTCCGCCACCGCGCGATAAGCGCGTCGATGGCCTAGCGAAGGCGAACGGCAACCCCATGTATCAAAACATGAAAAAGCCGCTTCTCGCCACGCTCGCTGCCGTCGGTATCGCCGGTGCGTTTATTGCCACCAGCACCGCGCAGGGCGCCCGCGCCGTCGTCATCCCCGCCGTCAAGACCGACCTTCCCGCAGCGCCCGGTATCCAGACCGCAGTGCTAGCGGGAGGCTGCTTCTGGACGATGGAAGCGGTGTTCGAGCATGTGAAGGGCGTTAAGGCCGTCACGACCGGCTATGCCGGCGGCACGAGGGCGACCGCGACTTACGACCAGGTCTCCGCCGAGACGACGAAGCATGCCGAAGCGATCAAGATCGCCTACGACCCCCGTGTGGTGAGCTACGGCACGCTGCTCCGCGTCTATTTCTCGATCGCGCATGATCCGACGACGTTGAACCGCCAGGGCCCGGACAGCGGGACCAGCTATCGCTCGGCGATCTTCCCACAGTCGCCCGCCCAGGCGCAGGTCGCGCGCTCATACATCGCGCAACTCGGTGCCACGCATGCGTTCTCCGGGCCGATCGTAACGAAGCTTGAGACCGGCGCGTTCTATCCGGCCGAGGCGTATCACCAGAATTTCTACGACCGAAACCCGACGCATCCGTACGTCGTGATGTGGGACAAGCCGAAGGTAGCCGCCTTCCGCGCGGCGTTTCCGACGATTTCTAGCTGAGCGGGCACCTGCTGTCAGAGCCACCACCCCGGCGAAGGCCGGGGCCCAATTGGAAAGGTCGAAGTAACGGCGGCCTAACCTCCGTTATAAAACGCTCGCAATTGGATCCCGGCCTTCGCCGGGGTGGTGGCCTTTTTATCTGATCAGCGACAAACCTCAGGCCGCAACCGGAAACCGCAGCATCCGGTCCGCCACCGGCACCATAGCCTCGGCGCCAACCCCAACCGCACGCACGATCTCCGGATGGTCCACGTCCAGCCCGCCAGTCAGCGACCCGAACGCCGGCAATATCATCTTCGTCGCCGTCGCCACGAAACACCGCCGCGCGACCTGCTTCCCCCGCACGCGCAACCGAAGCTTCGGATGGAAATGCCCCGACAGTTCCGGCCGCGTCTCCGCCCGGTCCGCTTCGTGGCGCAGCACCAGTCCATCGACGACGACCTCGTCCACGACCTCGCCGCCACACCGATCGAGGATCGCCGGATCGTGATTGCCCGTGATCCACGTCCAGCGCGTCCCGTCGGTCATCGCCCGCAGCATGTCCTGCGCGCGCTGCGGCAGCCGCTCGCACCCTTCGCTGTCGTGGAAACTGTCGCCGAGGCACCAGACTTCGCGCGCGCCAGTCGCGGCGACCAGCGCGGTGAGATCGGCCAGCGTCGCGATCGAATCATACGGCGGCAGCATCTGGCCGCGCTTGGCGAACCAGCTCGCCTTCTCGAAATGCAGGTCGGCGACCAGCAGCGCACGCCGCTCCGGCCAGAACAGCGCGCCTTGCGCCAACGCCAGAAGCGCATGCCCGCCGAACGAAAAGGGAACCATCCCCCCGCCATGCCGCCCCCGCCGCACCGAATCAACCCGCCATCGTCGCGAACCGGGTGGGGCTTGCGCATGCCCCCAATCGGCGTAAAGCGCGCCGTCCCCTCAGGAGGAGCGCTCTTCGCGCCATGACGTCCGTCGCCGGAACACCCCAAACTGCCGCTGTACCGGAAACGCCTGGCGATCTGTCGGCGGCGCATCTGCATCCGCACCCCGCACTCGCCGCGCTGACCGTCGGCGCGATCGGCGTGGTGTTCGGCGATATCGGCACCAGCCCGCTCTACGCGTTCCGCGAGGCACTCGGCCAGACGTCCGCAGGCGGCATTGATCCGACCGAAATCCTTGGCGTGCTGAGCCTCGCGCTCTGGTCGCTGTTCCTCGTCGTGACGGTCAAATACGTCATCTTCCTGATGCGCGCCGACAACCAGGGCGAGGGCGGCGTGCTCGCGCTCGCGGCGCTCGCCCGTCGCGCGCTCGGCATGCGGTCGCGGATCGCGATCGTGCTCGGCGCGGCGGGCGCGTCGCTGTTCTACGGCGATGCGATCATCACGCCGGCGCTTTCGGTGCTCTCCGCGATGGAAGGCCTGCGGACGATCCCCAGCGCCGCCCACATCTTCAACGAGGGCGTCGTCCGCGCGCTGACGATCGCCATCCTGATCGGGCTGTTCCTGATCCAGTCGCGCGGCACGGCGCAGGTATCGAAGCTGTTCGGCCCGGTCTGCATCCTCTGGTTCGTCGCGATCGGTGCGCTCGGCATCTGGCATATCGCCGACGAGCCCTCGATCGTCCGCGTGTTCCTGCCGACCTACGGCATCTCGTTCCTCGCCACGCACGGCGTCACCGGGCTGTTCGTGCTCGGCGCGGTGTTCCTGACCGTCACCGGCGCCGAAGCGCTGACCGCGGACATGGGCCATTTCGGCAAGCTGCCGATCCGCATCGGCTGGTTCTTCCTCGTCTTCCCGGCGCTCGCGCTCAATTACCTGGGGCAGGGCGCGTTCGCCTTGTCGAGGCTCGAGGATGCGGCGGCGCGCGGCGTGCCGTTCGTCAATCAGGACTGGTTCTTCCTGATGGCGCCCGAATCGCTGCGCCCCGCGCTGATTATCCTCGCCGGCTTCGCGACGGTGATCGCCAGCCAGGCGGTCATCACCGGCGCATTCTCGCTGACGCAGCAGGCGATCCAGCTCGGCCTGCTCCCGCGCCTGCGCATCCGCCAGACGTCGGCGGTGTTCGCCGGCCAGATCTACCTGCCCGCGATCAACTGGCTGTTGCTGATCGGCGTGCTGGTGCTGGTGATCCAGTTCAAGACGTCGTCGGCGATGGCGGCCGCGTACGGCATTGCGGTGACCGGCACGATGGTCGTCACCACCTTGCTCGCGTACATCGTCGTCCGTCACCGCTGGAACTGGTCGCGCCCACTCGCACTGGCGGCGATCCTGCCGTTTTTGACGCTCGACCTGATCTTCTTCGGCGCGAACATCCTGCGCGTTATCGAGGGGGGCTGGGTGCCGCTGGTCATCGCCGCCGCGATCGGGCTGATCATCTTCACCTGGGTGCGCGGCAAGAAGATCGTCAGCGCGTTCGAGAAGCGCCAGAGCATTCCGCTCAGCGATCTCGCCTCGGCGTTGGAAAAGCGTCCGCCCGAACGTGTGTCGGGAACGGCGGTGTTCCTGACCGGCAACCCGCATGCGACGCCTGGTGCGCTGCTGCACAATCTCAAGCACAACAAGGTGCTCCACGAGCGCAACCTGATCGTCAGCATCCGCACCGCGGACCGGCCGTTCGTCGAGGAGTCTCAGCGCGCCAAGGTCGAACGCGTCGACGACAATTTTTCGATCGTCGTGCTGACCTACGGCTTCATGGAATCCCCTGACGTGCCCCGCGATCTCGGCGTCGGCAACAAGACGGAACAGCTCGGGCTCGACCCGATGCGCACCTCGTTCTTCATCGGCCGCAACACGCTGAAACCCGATGCGGAAAAGGGCATGCCGCCGTGGCAGGACCGAATCTTCCTGTTCCTGCAGCGCAATGCCAGCGACCCCACTGACTTCCTGAAGATCCCGCCGGGCAAGGTGCTCGAACTAGGCGAACAGGTCACGGTGTAAGCCGAGAGCGGTGCGGACGGTTTCGGAGCCGGAAGCGCGTGCTCCCTCGCCCCTCCGGGGGGAGAGAAGGGGCCCGCGGCGCCTGCCGTGGGAAGGGAGAGGGGCGTTGGGACACACAGTCTCGAGCCCCAAGCCCCTCTCCCTTCCGTCGCCTAAGGCTCCTCCCTCCCTCTCCCCGAAGGGGCGAGGGAAGGCCTCGTTACCCAGCAAACGCCTTCACCAGGGCGAACATATAACCCGGACGTCTAAACTCTCTCGCCCCCCCGGGGAGAGGGAAGGGGCCCGCGGCACTTGCCGTGGGAAGGGAGAGGGGCGTTGTCGGGCACCGTCCCGAGCCTCACACCCCTCTCCCTTCCGTCGCCTGCGGCTCCTCCCTCCCTCTCCCCGAAGGGGCGAGGGACGTGGCACTCACCCCGCGAATGCCTTCACCAGATCGAACAAATAATCCCGGCCGTCATACAGCGAAGCCACCCGGATGCGCTCGTTGAGCCCATGAATACCCCCCATATCCTTGTCGATAAACACCCCCGGCGCCCCATAGACCGGGATCCCGATCGCCTCGAAGAAGATGCCGTCCGTCGCCCCAGTCGACATCAACGGCAGGATCGGCAGGCCGGGGAAATGCTTAGCCGCAACCTTCGTCACCGGCCCCATGATCTTCGGATCCAACGTCGGCGGGATCGCAGTCGGCCGCACCGGCTGGTTCGCCGTCACGGTCACCTTCGCCCCCGCCAGTTCCTTCAGCTTGGCGAGCGTGCCCTCCACCGTCTCCCCCGGAAAGATCCGGCAGTTGATGTTCGCGGTCGCGCGCTGCGGCAAGGCGTTCTCCGCATGCCCTGCGCTCAGCAACGTCGCCACGCACGTCGTCCGGAGCGTCGAGTGCATCGCCTTGTCGCGGCTGACGATCGCATCCGCCGCCTTGTCCTCGGGGTTTGCGAGCAGCTTCGTGATCGCATCCCCCATCTCGCCCGGCATCGCCTTGGCACTCGCCGCGAAGAACGCCTTGGTGGTGTCGGTGAACTTCACCGGAAACTTGTAGCCCTGGACTGCCTTCACCGCATCGGCGAGTTCGTAGATCGCGTTCTCGGGAACCGGCTGCGAGCTGTGCCCGCCCGGATTGGTCGCCAGGAACGTGTAGTTCTGCGCAGCCTTCTCGCCGACCTGGATCGCGAGCAACTGGCGCTTGCCGTTATCGTCGAGCCGCCCGCCGCCGCCCTCGTTCAGCGCGAACTCCGCCGCGATCAGGTCGGGCTTCGCCTTCGCCAGATACTGCGCGCCGTTCCATGCGAACGTCGTCTCCTCGCCGCAGGTCAGCGCCAGCTTGATCGTCCGCTTCGGCTTGTAGCCGCTCGTCTTGAAGCGGATCATCGCGTCGGACCAGATCGCCGCCTGCGCTTTGTCGTCGACGGTGCCGCGCGCGTAATAATAGCCGCCTTCCTCGATCAGCTTGAACGGATCGCGCACCCAGTCCTCGCGCTTGGCCTCGACCACGTCGAGATGCGCGAGCAGCAGCATCGGCTTGATCGACGCGTCGGAGCCCTTCAGCACCGCGACCAGCCCGCCGTCCTTGGGATGTTCGGGTACCGAGAAATAGGTGACGTCCGCGTCCGCATAGCCCGCGGTCTTTAGCCGCGCACCGATCTGCGCCGCCGCCTGCGTACAGCTACCAGCGGACAGCGTCGTGTTGGTCTCGACCAGCTCTTTGTAGAGCCCGAGAAACGCCTTCTGGTCGGGTCGCGATTGCGCCTGAGCGGAGAGCGCCGTTGTCACGGGGGTCGTCAGGATTGCCGCCGTGAGTAGCCAGCCAGTCGCGCGCATCGTCGTCCCCTTTTCGTTTCCGGCGGGAGAGTTGCAGCGAACGCACCCGGACGCAACCTCAGCGGCGCAGCTCGCCACGACGGCGCGTCTCGCGCGGCAAGGTGAGCCGCACCTCGCGGTTGGCGAAATCGATGTCGACGCGGCGGAACAGTTGCAGCACGTCCATCCCGAGCAGCATCGCGGGACGCTCGGCAAGGCCGAACAGGCGGAACGGCGGTGCATCGACAGCGGTGAACGCCACGGGCAGGTCGCCTAGCGTCAGGCTGCCGATCGTGACGCGGTCGATCGTCGTATAGTCGGCGATCACGGTCTCGCCGGTGACGCCGGTGAGCGACACGGGCTGCGACGCCCCCGCGCTGCCCAGTCCCTTGCGCGTCACCTTCCGGCGGAGCGCGGCATTGGCCATGCTGACCGAGGTGCCGGTGTCGAGGATCACGCGGATACGGATGCCGTTGCAATAGGCATCGGTTACGACGAGTTGCCCGAACAGGCTGCGCGCCCGGATGACGATTTCGTCTGGACTCGCGCGCTCGCGGCTCTGCCGTTTGCGGGAGGGTGTGACGGTCATCGTGTTGGTGTCGAAGTCGATTCCCACCGCGTGGGCCTGCAACGCATCGATTCCGAGCAGCCCGCGCGCGCCGAGATTGATCGCACTGATCGCGGGCGCCTCGATCGCCGCGCTGCCGATCACGCTGACCTTCAGCGAGGGGATGACGACGGTGCCGATAGCGCTCGATCCGGTCATGCCGGTAACGCGGACGATGCGGCCTGGCGCGAGGCCGAGCGTTGCGGCGAGTTCGCGCGCGATGACGGTCCGCTGGGCGCCAGTATCGACGACGAACGCGAACGGTCCTGCGCCCGCGATCGTGACCGGCACCGTCATGCGGGCCTGGTCGTCACCGAACAGCAGCGTGGCGGGGTCGGGTTCTGTAGCGGATGCTGCGCCGGAAGGAGGTGCAGCATCGGGGCGTGGAGAGTCTGCGTCCTGAGCGCTGGCCTGGGCGGCGATGCCTAGCAATAGAGGGGCTAGCCACCTGTGCATGCTGCAAATGCTGCGCCCGATTTCACGCACGTGCAACTACCGTTGTTAGGGACGAACGCCGCTACAAACTGCACCACCCCGGCGGAGGCCGGGGCCCAGTTGGAAAGGTGGCAATAACTGCAAGCTGCCCTTCGTTAGCAGCGTCCCCCAACTGGGCCCCGGCCTCCGCCGGGGTGGTGTGTTTGGGTGGGGTGAGGCGCCCCTCAATCCGGCCGCATCGCGTCGGCGATCATCGCTTCCGCCTCGATCAACAGCGCGTCGTCCGAGCTGTTCGTCGATACCTTCTCCCGCCCGATCAGCGTCAGCACCGGCACTGCGAGCGGCGTCACGCGCTCCAGATCGACATGCACCATCGTCGCCGCCGCACGGTCGAGCAGCGACGCCAGCCGCCCGACATCGGTCATCCGCGCGCGCGCATCCGCCCACGCCGCCTCCAGCAACAGATGCGTCGGCTCGTACTTGCGCAGCACGTCGTAGATCAGGTCGGTCGAGAACGTCACCTGCTTGCCCGTCTTGCGCTTGCCCGGATGCTGGCGCTCGACCAGCCCGCCGATCACCGCGACCTCGCGAAACGCGCGCTTCAGCAGATGCGATTGCTGCACCCATTCGACGAACTCGTGTTCGAGGATATCCGCCGAGAACAACGCCGCCGGGTCGGTGATCTTCTCCAACCCGTACACCGCCAGCGCATAATCATTGGCGACGAAGCCGAGAGGTTTCAGTCCCTGCGTCTCCATCCGCCGCGTGATCAGCATGCCAAGCGACTGGTGCGCGTTCCAGCCTTCGAAGCTGTACGCGACCATGTAGTGCCGCCCCTCACGCGGGAACGTCTCGACCAGCAGCTGGCCGGGCTCGGGCATGACCGATCGATACGCCTGCATCTCCAGCCATTCGCGCACGTCGTCCGGGAAGCGCGCCCAGTCGCCTGAATGCGCGAGAAAACCGCGGACGCGGTCGGCGAGGTTGGTCGACAGTGGCATCCGGCTCCCCCCGTACGTCGGGATCCGCGCCGGCTTCGACGTCGCGCGGACCACCAGATCCTCGAGGTCGATCTTCATCACCTCGAGGCTGAGCCCTGCGAAGAAGAACGTGTCGCCATGGCTCAACTGCGCCGCGAACGCCTCCTCGACGCGGCCGAGCACACGGCCATTGCCGAACCGCACGTTGAGCATCGTCGCCTCGACGATGATGCCCGCGTTCAGCCGGTGCTGGCCGATGAACTTGGGGTGGCTGACCCGCCACGTCCCGTCCGCGTCCTTGGTCAGTCGCTTGAACCGGTCATAAGCCTTCAGCGAATAGCCGCCGTCGCTGATGAAGTGCAGCACGCGCTCGAACGTTTCGGTCGGTAGCGCGGAATAGGGGAGGGCTGAGCGAATCTCGTCGAGCAACGCAGCTTCGTGGAACGGGGCCGCGCATGCGCACGCCATCACGTGCTGCGCCAGCACGTCGAGCGCACCGACTCGAAAAATGTCCGCATCTAGCTCGCCTGCCTCGACCGCGTCGAGCGCCGCGCGCGCCTCCAGATACTCGAACCGGTTTCCCGGCACGACGATCGCCTGCGACGATTCGTCGAGCCGGTGGTTGGCGCGGCCGATCCGCTGCAACAGCCGCGACGATCCCTTCGGCGCGCCCATCTGGATCACGCAATCGACATTGCCCCAGTCGACGCCGAGGTCGAGGCTCGACGTCGCAACCAGTGCTCGCAGTTTCCCCTCCGCCATCGCGTTCTCGACTTTTCGCCGCGCCTCCTTGGCCAAGCTGCCGTGGTGGACGCCGATCGGCAGATTGCTCGAATTCACCTTCCACAAATCCTGGAAGATGAGTTCCGCCAGGCTGCGCGTGTTGCAGAACACGATCGAGGTTTCGTGCGCCTCGATCTCCGCCATCACCTGCGCGGCGGCATAGCGGCCCGAATGCCCCGACCACGGCACGCGGCCCTCGGGGAGCAAGATCGCGATGTTGGGATCCGCACCCGCCTCGCCGCGGACCATCGCGACCTGGTCGATATCGCCATCGGGCGCGAGCCACGCGCGATAGCCGTCCGCATCCGCGACCGTCGCCGACAACGCAACGCGGCGCATCCCCGGCGAAATCTTCTGAAGCCGCGCCATGCACAGCGACAACAGGTCGCCGCGCTTGCCGGTCGCGAACGCGTGCACCTCGTCGACCACGATCGTACGGAGGTTTTCGAACATCGTGATGCTGTCAGGGTAGCTTAGCAGCAGCGACAGCGATTCGGGCGTGGTCAGCAGGATTTGCGGTGGCTTGATCCGTTGCCGCGCCTTGCGGTCCGAAGGCGTATCGCCGGTGCGCGTCTCGACGCGGATATCGACGCCCATCTCGTCGATCGGCGTCAGCAGGTTGCGCTGGACGTCGACCGCAAGCGCCTTCAATGGCGAGACGTACAGCGTGTGGAGACCGGTGGTCGGCGCCTCGATCAGTTCGGCCAGCGTCGGCAGGAACCCGGCGAGCGTCTTCCCCGCACCGGTCGCCGCAACCAGCAGGGCATGATGCCCGGCGCGGCCTTCGGCCAACATCTCCAGCTGATGCCGCCGCGGCCGCCACCCGCGCGACGCGAACCAGTTTTCGAGGGGAGGGGGGAGGTCGCTCACGGCCTGTTCACGCATCATCGTCATATGGGGGCGTTGCGCCGCACCGCTATGGACGCGGCGCAAACGGCCGGCACACTGCCAAGCCTCTCTATATGAAAGACGATCGGTGACGCTTCTTCGCTTCTTGCTGCCACTGCCACTGCTCGCTTTTCTTCCCTTCGCCAACGCCAGCGCGGCGACCAAGTCCTTCCTAGGGGCCGGCGGCATGGTCCGGCTGTCCTACCCGTCGGCGCTGACCCCGACGCGCAACTTCGCCGGCCGCGCCCTGATGAACGCCGGTTGGCGTCAGATCTGGGACGGCAGCCTGGTCGGTCGCGGCGTCGGCATCGTCCGCTTCTGGCAGGTCGCCAAGCCAAGCGACGGCCAAGGCCAGGTCACAGAAATGGTGCAGGTCGGTTTCAGCCGCAGCGCCGCGGTCGTCGCGACCTGCGGCACCGCGGGGCTGAAGTCGGGAAGCGGTCGGCGCCTGCCCAACCGGATGCTCGGCGGTCACCGCTGGACGGTCTATGCCAACGGCGACGCGGGGATGAGTCAACAGGTCAACGCGACGAACCTGCGCACCGTCGTCGACGGCACCTGCTACGCGGTCGATCGCGTCACCTACGCGGTCAAGGCGGCGGCGCCGGCACGCAACGCGCCGACCCAGGCGGTCGCCGCGGCCCAGATGGACGCGATCGTCGCGACGATTAAAATAGGCCGCCGCCGCTAATCCGGCGTTCCATGCGATCGGCTCCCGCGAGGTGCGGCGTTGAGACTTGAAGCTATCCTCTAGCGGTCGAGCCGATCGCCGATCTTCGAGCGATTGCTGCTCCAATACAGGTACATAGCGCGGCCGATAATCGCCGCCGCCGGCACCATCCCGACGCCCTGTTGCTCGAGCGGCACGCGACTGTCGGCGGATCGATCGCGATTGTCGCCGAGCACGAAGACATGGCCCGGCGGGACGGTGACCTCGCGCGTGTCGTCGAACAGCGACGTATCCGTGTCGAGTATGCGATGGCTGGAGCGCTCGCCCGGCAGGCGTTCCGTCAGGATCGTCGCAGGATGTCGGCCTTCGATATCGTCGACCATCATCCTGCCTTCTGCATGCTGCGCGACCGGGACCCCATTCACGATCGGCAAGCCAGCGCCCATCGCGATCCTGTCTCCCGCAATCGCCGCGATCCGACTGACCCGGACGCTGTCGGCCGCCTGGAAGACGATCACGTCGCCGCGCGTCGGTGGCCCACGCCAGCGCATGTCCACGGCGAACTTGTCACCGCTGCCGATCGTCGGCGCCATACTGTCGGACGGTGCGAAGAACGGCTTGTAGAAATGGTGCATCATCGGCGGCACGCGTTCCCAAAGGCCGAGTAAGACCACGGCGATCAGCGCCAGCGCATACCAGCGCGACCACCAAGGTTTCGGTCCGCGAAGCCTGCTCTTGCGCCATGTGAGTATGATCGGCACGACGTAAACGGCACCGAACAACGCGATGACCAGCACCAGCGCCGCTACCGCGACACCGTAACCTGAGATGGGAAGGTGCCCCAACCCGAACGTCACAAGTGCGGCGAGTGCGAACTGCGCCATGAAAGTCAGCGCCGCGCCGCGCCGATCTCCGACGCGGATCAGCCCAAGTCCGGGCAGGATCAGGTTGAGCGCGGCGACGCCTACCCGTGCTGGCCCGCTTCGCCGGTCGGCCGGGTCTTCTATCGTATCGTTCATGCGACATCCCCCCGGTGAGCGCACGCATCGTACGGGACACTGGGCGCGAGACAATGCTGGCACCGCGGACCCGGTTCACGCGTAGTACTGGCATGGCAAAACTCGGCGACTGGCTCGAACCGCATCCGCACGGCATCCTCGTCAAGCCGATCGACGCCTGGATCGACCCTTCGATCCCGACCGCCAAGGCCCTCGTCACGCACGGCCATGCCGATCACGCCCGCGGTGGCCACGAAGCCGTCTGGGCCACACCCGAGACGCTGGCGATCATGGACGCGCGCTACGGCCCGCAGGCCGGCCACCCCGTTGCTTACGGCGAGACGATCCGGATGGGAGAGGTGGACATCGGCTTTGTCCCCGCCGGCCACGTTCTCGGCTCCGCACAGATCGTGCTCGACTATCGCGGCGAGCGGATCGTCGTCTCGGGGGATTACAAACGCCGTGCGGATCCGACCTGCACCCCGTTCGAACCCGTCAAATGCGACGTCTTCATCACCGAAGCCACGTTCGGCCTGCCGGTCTTCCGCCACCCCGACACCGGTGACGAGATCGACAAGCTGATCGCCGCGCTCCACGCCAACCCCGATCGCTGCGTCGTCGTCGGCGCCTACGCGCTCGGCAAGGCGCAACGCGTGATCGCCGAATTGCGCGAACGCGGCCACGAGGCACCGATCTACATCCACGGCGCGCTGCAACGGCTGTGCGATCTCTATGCCGAGCACGGGGTCAGGCTCGGCGAACTGCTCCCCGTGGCGGATGCGAAGAAGGCGGATATGGCGGGACACGTCGTGATGTGTCCGCCCGGCGCGCTCAACGATCGCTGGTCGCGGCGGCTGCCCGACCCGATCACCGCGATGGCGAGCGGCTGGATGCGTGTCCGGGGCCGTGCGCGCCAGAAGAACGTGGAGCTCCCGCTGATCCTCAGCGATCATGCCGACTGGGACGAACTCATCGCCACGCTGACCGAGATCGCGCCGAAGGAGGTGTGGGTCACGCACGGCCGCGAGGACGCGCTGGTCCACTGGTGCATGACTCGCCAGATCAAGGCACGCGCGCTCGCGCTCGTGGGGTTCGAGGACGAGGACGACTGAGCCCTTGCGCTTTGTGGAGGCTGCGGCAGGATAGGGTATCGCTTCTGTCACAAGGATATCCCGTGGCCCGTTCGACCAAGTTCGCCGCCCTGTTGCTGCTCGCGCTTTCCACCACCGCCGTCGCGCAGGACGCGCCGAAGAAGGACAAGTCCGAGACCAACGCCGACCGGATGAAGGCCGAGGCGGAGGCGGACTACGCCAACGCTCCCATCGCCGAGCAGGAGGTCAAGTCGAAGGGGCGCGTCACCGTCGGCGGCAAGTCGCTCGGCTATACCGCGACCGTCGGCACGCTGACGCTGCGCGATACCGAGGGCAAGCCGACCGCCAGCCTGTTCTACACCGGCTACACGCTCGACGGCGTGAAGCCCGGCACCAAGCGTCCGGTGACGTTCTTCTACAATGGTGGGCCGGGCTCGCCCAGCTTCTGGCTGCACATGGGCTCGTTCGCGCCGGTTCGGTTGCGCACGGCCAACCCCGAATACATCAAGCCCGCGCCCTATGATTTCGGTCCCAATCCCGACACGCTGCTCGACAAGACCGACATGGTGTTCATCGACGCAGTCGGCACCGGCTATTCGCGGCCGCTGGGCGATACCAAGCCGTCCGCCTTCTACGGCGTCGACGAGGATGCCGACGCGTTCGCCAAGGGCATCCTGCGCTACGCCACGAAATACGGCCGCTGGAACAGTCCGAAATTCCTGTTCGGCGAAAGCTACGGCACCACGCGCTCGGGTGCGCTCGCATACCAGTTGCAGGATCGCGGGATGGCACTGAACGGCGTGGTGCTGCTGTCGTCGATCATGAACTATGGCTATCGCCAGCCTGGGCTCGACGAGATCTACCTCAACTATTTGCCGAGCTATGCGGCGAGCGCCTGGTATCATAACCGGCTCCAGAACCGCCCTGCCGACGTCGCCACCACGGTCGCCGAAGCGCGTGCATTCGCGACCGGACCCTATGCGGCGGCACTGTCGAAGGGCCAGACGATCCCGGATGCGGAACGCGATGCGGTCGCCAACCGGATGAGTCAGCTGATCGGCATCTCGCCCGACTTCATCAAGCGCGCCAACCTCCGCATCGATCTCGCCCGTTTCCAGAAGGAACTGTTGCGTGATCAACGTCTCACGCTCGGCCGGTTCGACTCGCGCTACACCGGCGTCGACAGCGACGCGGCGGGCGAGCGGCCGGAGACGGACGCGTCGGACACCGCGATCGCCGGCGCGTTCATCGCCACGTTCAACGATTACGTGACGCACACGCTCGGCTACAAGACCGAGATGCCGTACCGCCTCAGCGCGCGTGACGCGCCCGGCTGGACGTGGAACTGGAAGCACGATGCGCCGGGTCGCGGCGGCCAGTCGCAGAACAACCCCAACACCGCGGTCGATCTGGCGGCGGCGATGCGCGAGAATCCGTATCTCAACGTACTGTCGATGAACGGCTATTATGACATGGCGACGCCGTTCTTTGGGACGGAGAACGACCTCGGGCACATGATGCTCGATCCCTCACGGCAGCGGAACCTGGCGTTTCGCTATTATCCTGCGGGGCACATGACGTATCTCAACCCCGAGGCGCTGCACCAGATGAAGGCGGACCTGGCACGCTGGTACGATCAGGCGATCGGCGAGGCGCGGAGCGCAACGCCGCCGGGTGGCGCAAGCGTGTCGGGGGCGGGGGACTCGGGGCAGGTTCCGAACTGAGCCATTCCTGAGTACGCCACCCCGGAGGAGGCCGGGGCCCAGTTGGGAAACGTAGCTGAGGGATGTTGCGCGTCGTTACTTAGGACCCGCCAACTGGGCCCCGGCCTCCGCCGGGGTGGTGCTGTCTTTCGAAACGTAATCCTCCCACCCGCGCGCAACGCCTACCGAACCCCCTCCAGCGCTTTTGCACGCCGCCGCTGTACCGAACTTCCGATCCCGAGCGCCTCGCGGTACTTTGCAACGGTCCGCCGCGCGATGTCGAAGCCCTTGGCGTTGAGCAGTTCGACCAGCGTATCATCCGACAGGATCTTCGCACCCTCGGTGTCGATCAGCGCCCGAATCGCCGATTTCACCGCTTGTGCCGATACCGCCTCGCCGCCGTCCGCGGACTGGATCGCGCTCGTGAAGAAGTATTTCAGCTCGTACAGCCCGCGCGCGCACGACACGTATTTGTTGCTCGTCACGCGGCTGACGGTCGATTCGTGCATCTCGATAGCGTCGGCTACCTGGCGCAGCGTCAGCGGGCGGAGATGCGCGACGCCCTTCAGGAAGAACGCCTCCTGCTGCTTCACGATCTCGGTCGCGACCTTGATGATCGTCCGCTGGCGCTGGTCGAGCGCCTTCACCAGCCAGTTCGCGCTCGCGAGGCAATCACTCAGCCAAGCCTTCGACGCCTTGTCCTGCTGCCCGCCCGACAATTCGGTGTAATAGCTGCGATTGACCAGCACGCGCGGCAGCGTGGTGGCGTTGATCTCGATCGCCCAGCCCGCCTTGGTCCGCGCCACGAACAGGTCCGGCGTCACCGACTGCGCCGGCTCGCCCCCGTATCGGCACCCCGGCTTCGGATCATAACCGCGCAATTCGCGGATCATGTCGGCCATGTCCTCGTCGTCGACATCGCACATCCGCTTCAGCCGCGTCAGTTCACCGCGCGCGAGCAGATCGAGGTTGTCGATCAACCGCGCCATGCACGGATCGTAGCGATCCGCCTCCTTCGCCTGCAACGCGAGGCACTCCGAAAGATCGCGCGCGCCGACGCCGGTCGGATCGAACGTCTGGATCGTCGCCAGCACCCCCTCGACACGCACCAGCGGCACGCCGAGCCGGTTGGCGATGTCGAGCAACGACACGGTCAGGTAGCCCGCCTCGTCGATCTGGTCGATTAGGTGCGCGGCGATGAACGCGTCGTCGCGAGGGATCGCCGGACCGGCCTGTGCGAGCAGGTGATCCGCGAGGCTGAGGCTGGTATCGGCGAACGCGTCGAGATCGGGGCCGTCTTCACCGCCCGCTCCCCCCGCGCTCGCGCCGGTCATCGAGAGCGCGCCGTCCATCCCGCTGCCGCCGTCGGCGACGCTGTCCTGCTGGTGGCTTTCGGTGGCGTAGTCGACATCGAGCGTCGGTTCGTCGCCTGCGCCGGTGCCCGAGACCAGTTCGTCGGCTGCCACGCGTTCGTCGCGGACTTCGGGGACGGGCTCGCGGTCGGGCGCGTCGCTATCCTCGGCGGCGCTGGCTTCAAGCAACGGGTTGCGCTCGACCTCCTCGGCGATGAACCCCTCGATCTCCAGGTTCGACAGCGCCAGCAGCTTGATCGCCTGCTGAAGCTGCGGGGTCATCACCAGCGACTGCGACTGGCGGATATCCAGGCGAGGGGCGAGGCTCACTAGATCCTCCCCTGCAAGGGGAGGTGGCGGCGCGAAGCGTCGACGGAGGGGGGGCGCGTCAGACGCTGCGTTCGCGGAGGGCCCCCTCCACCAGCTCCGCTGGTCCCCCTCCCCGTGCCGAGGAGGAATGGATGCGTGAGCTTGTCCATCGGCTTAAAGCGAGAAGCCTTCGCCGAGATACAGCCGCCGGACATTCGCATCCGCGACCAGTTCCTCGGGCGAGCCGGAGAACAGCACCCGGCCGTCGTAGATGATGTACGCGCGATCCACGATCTCCAGTGTCTCGCGAACGTTGTGGTCGGTGATCAGCACGCCGATATCGCGGCGCTTGAGGTCCTTTACCAGATCGCGGATGTCGGCGATCGAGATCGGATCGATACCGGCAAAAGGCTCGTCGAGCAGCATGATCGACGGATCCGCCGCCAGCGCGCGCGCGATTTCCGCACGCCGCCGCTCGCCACCCGACAGCGCCATCGCCGGTGCAGCACGGAGCCGAGTCAAACCGAACTCCTCCAGCAGCGTATTGAGTTTCCGCTGGCGCGCCGCCTTGTCCGGCTCGGACAACTCCAGCACGGTCAGGATGTTCTTCTCGATCGTCAGCCCGCGAAAGATCGACGTCTCCTGCGGCAGATAGCCCAAGCCCAGAATCGCGCGCCGGTACATCGGCAGCTTCGTGATGTCTTCGCCGTCGAGCATGATCCGGCCCGAATCCGGCTTTACCAAGCCCATCACCGAGTAGAAGCACGTCGTCTTGCCCGCGCCGTTCGGCCCGAGCAGCCCGACGACTTCACCGCGCCCGACCGACACCGACACGTCGGTCAGCACGACGCGCTTGTCGTAGGACTTCGCGATCGAGACGACCTGAAGTCCGTTGTTCACCGGAGGCTCGGAAATCGGCGCGACGTCCTCAATCGGGGGCAGCGTGGTGGCGTCCATGGGATCAGGCCCTCGCAATAATCAGTCGCCGAACACTCGGCATGAATGGTGCCGCCGAACGCTCGGCAGACGGTTGGCAGGAAACATGCAGGAGCGCGCCGTTCGAGGGAAGCCCTCGCGACATGCTCACCCGCTCAGTTGCGCTTGGGGACCGAGAACGTACCGGTCACGCGACCGCCGGTCTGCGTGACGGTGCCACCGCTCGCCGCCGATCCGCCCGCGCTCCCGCCCGCGACCGATGACCCGTCGATCACCGAACGCCCGGTGTCGAGGTTCATCGTCAGGCGTCCGCCGTTCACGGTGTTCCCCGCCTGCGTCAGCGTCACCGCGCCGAGCATCGTGATGACGCGGCGGTTGAGATCGTAGATCGCATACTGGCTGCGCGCGGTCTGGTCGGGGCGCTTGACGATCACGCCGCCCGATGCATCGAGCCGCGAGACCTGCGGGTTTCCGCCGATTACCTGGCCGGTGTAGGCGACCGTCATTCGCGCCGAGTTCAGCGTCATCTCGGCCTGCTTGACCGCGACGTTGCCCGAAAGGATCGCGCGGTTCGCCTTGTCCTGCAATTCGATATGGTCCGCACCGAAATCGATCGGGGCGTTGGAGTTATGCGATTGCTGCGCGACCGCAGTCGTGGAGAGCAAAAGGCCAGACAAGCCGGCAAGGATGTGGGGAGCGCGCATGGCGGCTATTTCGGCCCTCTGGGGATGATCCGCAAGCGCGCATTGCCATCGAGCGTCACGGTCCGCTCTTCCAGGTTCGCGCGCAGCTTGTTCGCGCTGAACGTCCCCTGCTGGACGGTGCCGGTCGCAGCCCCGCCGCTTTCAAGCGTGCGCGCCTTCATGTCGATCGTCGCGTTGGTGGTCTTCAGGTCGTAGCCACCTGCTGCGGTGGCGTTCAGCGGACCGAACAGCTGCACCTTCTCGGTATCCATGTCGTAGCGGCCGGTGTTCGCCTTGATGTTGGCGGGGCCGTCGGTCAGCTGGATCTGTGCGGCGAGCTGGTTGAGCTGGACGATCGGCTCGGCCGAGCTTTTCTGGATCGCCGAGGCCGCGTCGAGCGTGAACGCCTGGCCCTTGGTATCCTCGCCGCGATAGCGCGCGACCTGCGTCTTCATCC
Organism: Sphingomonas sp. Leaf208; assembly: GCF_001421415.1. GTDB lineage: Bacteria > Pseudomonadota > Alphaproteobacteria > Sphingomonadales > Sphingomonadaceae > Sphingomonas. Next base: position 345,284 of record NZ_LMKH01000036.1, on the reverse strand, counting down.
GCTCCTGCGCGACGTCGACCTTGTTCTTGTCGAGCAGGAACGACACGTCGCCCCCCGCGGTCAGCGGCGCCATCACCAGGAACGCCGCCAGCACGCCGATCGCGGTCGGCAGGCCGACGCGGGCGATAGCCACGAACCGATCGTGACTGCCACCGGGCGCGGCCCAGTCCTGTCGCGCGCTACGGACGCGACGGGCGACGGGTGAGGGGGGCGGAACGTCCATCAAGCGTGTGCGAAAATGTCGATTTCGGGCCAGCCGGCGATATCGAGCGCGGCACGAGTCGGCAGGAAGTCGAAGCACGCTTGCGCGAGCTCCATCCGGCCTTCGCGAATCAATCGCTTGTCGAGCTCGGTCCGCAGCCGGTGGAGAAAGCGGACGTCCGACGCCGCATAATCCTTCTGCGCCTCGGACAGTTCGGGGCTGCCCCAGTCCGACGACTGCTGCTGCTTCGAGATATCCTGGCCGAGCAGTTCGCGGACGATTTCCTTGAGACCGTGACGATCGGTGTAGGTCCGCACCAGCCGCGACGCGATCTTGGTGCAGTATACCGGTGCCGCGACCACCCCGAGATAATATTGAACCGCGGCGATATCGAACCGACCGAAGTGATAGAGCTTCACGCGCGCCGGATCGGCCAACAACGCCTTCAGATTGGGCGCGTCGTAGCCGGCACCCGCGGCGAATCGGACGAGGTGCTCGTCGGGGCCGCCATCGGAAAGCTGGACGAGACACAACCGGTCGCGAGGCGTGATCAGCCCCATCGTCTCGGTATCGACGGCGATCGCGGCGCCGGCCGCGAACAGGTCGGCGGGAATGTCGCCTTCGTGGAGATGAACTGTCATGCGCCGGCCGTAGCCGCCCGAAGCTTAACGCTCAATGCCTCTATATGCGTCACCGATCCAAATCAGGCGACAAGAAGGCTTTGCGATCGTTGATGCGACGAGTCGTGGCTGGCGCGCGACACTTGCGCCAGTATCGATCCAAATCGAGCGCCCTCGGATCAGAATCTATTCGCGACGGCTTGTATTTTGCGCTAAGGGTCCCCTCAAGGCGCAAAAGGTTTCGCGCTGGAAAACCTGCGTTCGTCGTCCGGCACAAGGGTTTTGAGAAATTTGCGGGCGAACCGGGAAGACGAACAGAGCTTATGGGTTTCGATAAAGGTGGCCGCGGGAACCGTGGCGGGCGTGGCCGCGACAAGCGCGACAGCTTCGGCGGCGGCGACAACGAGTTCGGCGGCGGCAGCAGCTTTGGCGGTGGCGGCGATCGGTTCGGCGGCGGCGGCGGTAGCAGCTATGGCGGCGGCGGTGGCTCGAGCTACGGTGGCGGCGGTGGCAGCAGCTACGGCGGCGGCAGCAGCTTCGGTGGCGGCAGCGGCGGCGGCGGCGGTGGTTACCGCGGCGGCGGCGGTGGCGGCGGCTTCTCGGGCGGTGGCGGCGGCGGCGGTGGTCGCGGCATGCCTCCCCAGGTTGTCGGCGAAGGCACGGGCGTCGTAAAGTTCTTCAACGCGCAGAAGGGCTTCGGCTTCGTCGTTCGCGATGACGGCGGCGAGGACGTGTTCGTCCACATCAGCGCCGTCGAGCAGGCCGGCATGGTCGCTCTCGCCGAGGGGCAGCCGCTCGGCTTCACGCTCGTCGACCGCGGTGGCCGTATCTCGGCAACCGACCTCAAGATCGACGGCGAGCCGATGGCCGTCACCGATCGCGGCCCGCCGCGTGACCGTGATGCTGGCCCGGGCGCGCCTCGTGGTGGCGATCGCGACCGTGACGGTGGTGCAGGTGGCGCACAGCGTCAGCTTACCGGCGAGAAGGCGACCGGTACGGTCAAGTTCTTCAACGCGATGAAGGGCTTCGGCTTTATCCAGCGCGACGACGGACAGCCTGACGCATTCGTCCACATCTCGGCCGTCGAGCGCGCCGGCATGTCGACGCTGAACGAGGGCGACAAGCTCGAGTTCGAGCTTGAGGTTGATCGTCGCGGCAAGTACGCAGCGGTGAACCTGAGCGCAGGCGGCTGATAGCTGTCTGACTCAGAACGCTGGTCGTACCGTGTTCGGTAGGATAATGATTGCGGCCGGTCTTGCTTTGGCGGGACCGGCCGTTCTCGTTTCATCGTCTTCGCTGTCGTCCGCGGCGCAGGCCGGGCAGGGTGCTGTCGCAGCTCCGCGCGAGCCGACCCGCGTGCCGGTGTTCTCGGCAACGATCGTCGCGCGCTATCCGCACGACCGCACCGCGTTCACCGAAGGGCTGCTCTGGCACGACGGTGCGCTGTACGAGAGCACGGGGCAGGAGCGCCAATCCGACGTCCGCCGCGTCGCGCTCAAGGACGGCAAGATCCTCGCCAGAGCGCGAATCGACCCTGCGCAGTTCGGCGAAGGCCTCGCGCTGTGGAAGGACCAGCTCGTCAGCCTCACCTGGCACGACGGCATCGCGCACCGCTGGGACGTTCGCACGCTGAAACCCAAAGGCCAAAACCGCTACACCGGCGAAGGCTGGGGGCTGACGAGCGACGGCGTCTCGCTGCTTCAGTCCGACGGCAGCCCCGATATCATCGTCCGCGATCCGCTCACTCTCGCCGAACGCAAACGCGTGGCGGTAACGATCGACGGGCGCCCATTACGCGACATCAACGAACTCGAATATGTCCACGGCGCGCTGCTCGCCAACGTCTGGCACACCGGCTTCCTCGTCCGCATCGATCCCGCGTCCGGCAAGGTGACCGCGGTCATCGACCTCCGTCCGCTGGTCGCCGAAGTCGCCGCGACCGATCCAGAGGCGGTCCTCAACGGCATCGCCTGGGACGCGAAGGCCGACCGGTTGTTCGTGACGGGCAAATACTGGCCGACGCTCTTCGAAATAAAGATTGCCGCCACGCCGCAATAGTTGCGCGTTTCCGTTTCCCCGACAACGCACCCTTACTTGTTCTCCCGCGAAGGCGGGAGCCCAGACTGGACTCCCGCCTTCGCGGGAGAACAAATAGTGCTGCCGCCATGCCGCTTAGAGCCTAACTCGTCATCCCAGCGAAAGCTGGGGTATCTCCGTTTGGCAGGCGCGTGCCCCACATGCTGCGATCCCAGCGTTCGCTGGATGACGGTTGGGAGGCGGAAGTTCGGGACAGTGTCGGGATTGTAATAGGGGTCACAAGATAGCGTATCGCCCAGCCTTAAAACCCATGCCCCGCACTCGGCGCCACCGCCCGTATCGTCGCCAGCACATGCCGCAGCAGGCCATCCGCATCGTGACGGATATTATGCCCCCCCGGCATCCCGACCTTCCGCGCGTTCGCCGTCGTCAGCAGCGGGCACAGGCTGTCGGTTTCCTCCACCCCATAGATGCAGGTGAGTGGCGCCCAGGTCAGCTGGTTACCGGTGGTCGCGCCCATGCTGTCGGGCGTGCCGTGATCGTACAGCAAGCTGGACGGATCGGCGCGATAGAAGACCGTGTCACCCGGCAGTATCAGCACGATCGCGGCAACGCGTGGCCGCAAGTCCGCCGGCAGGTTGGCGAGTCCGGTCTGGACGATATCCGCGCCGTAGGATTGCCCCATCACCACGACCCGCTTCGCCCCGGTCCGCGAGAGCGCCGTCCGCACGCCATCCGCGATGATCGCATCGAGTTCCTGTCGCGTCCGATGATGCGCGAACAGCGCCGGCGTAGTGATCCCGACGACCGGAATGCCGTGCTCGGTCAGCCCCCGCGAGGTCGACGCGCCCAGCAGGAACCGCAGCCCCATGTCGCCCGAAAAATTCACCACCGCGATCGGCGGCGGCCCCGACGCGTGCACGCCGATCGCCGGATACACATGCACCGGGTCGCGGTCGAAATAGCCGGCGAGGTAGACGAACAGCACGACGATCGCGGACACGATACCAGTCACCCACGCACCGCGCCGCCAGCGTCGTGCCGCTACCGTGCGTGGATATTTCCTACTTTTCACCGGATCGTCCTGACTTGTACCAAGACCGGGTCAATACCCCGCACGGCCACGCACTTCCATGACGCGCGGATTACGTGATCATCCGCTTGAGCGTCTCGATCCGGTCCGCCTCCGCCGCGGGCTTGTCCGTCCGGATCCGCGCGATCCGGGGAAAGCGCATCGCCACGCCCGATTTGTGCCGCTTCGAATCGTGCAGCGAATCGAACGCGATCTCCAGCACCAGCGTCTTCTCGACCTCGCGTACCGGCCCGAACCGGTTCTGCGTGTGGTTGCGCACGAAGCTGTCAAGCATTTTGAGCTCTTCGTCGGTGATCCCCGAATAGGCTTTCCCGACCGGGAGCAGTTCGCCCTCTTCGGTCCAGCAGCCGAAGGTATAGTCGGAATAATAAGACGACCGCCGCCCCGAGCCACGCTGCGCGTACATCATCACGCAGTCGGCGGTCAGCGGATCACGCTTCCATTTATACCAGAGCCCGGCACGGCGCCCGCCGACGTACGGCGAATCGCGACGCTTCAGCATGACGCCTTCGATCGCCGAGTCGCGCGCGGTCGCACGGATCGCCTCCAGCGCGGTGAAGTCATCCGCCTCGATCACGACGCTCAGATCGAACCGTTCGGAATCGAGTTGCGGCACGAACGCCTCCAACCGCTTCCGCCGCTCGGTCCAGGGTAGCGCGCGCAAATCCTCGTCGCCATCGATCAGCAGATCGTAAAGCCGCACGAACGCGGGATAGTCCGCCAGCATCTTTGCCGACACCGTCTTGCGCCCGAGCCTTTGCTGCAACGCGTTGAAGCTCGCCGCCCCGCCGCCATCCTCCAGCGTCCCGCCCTGATGCTCGCCCTTCACCAGCAGTTCGCCGTCGACCGTCCCCGGCGTCCGGAACGCAGCTGCAATCTCGGGGAAGCTGCCCGTCACGTCGTCACCGGTGCGACTGTAGAGTCGCGTCTCACCTGCAACATGGACGATCTGCACGCGGATGCCGTCCCATTTCCACTCGGCGGCATAGTCGACGAGATCGACGCGCAGGTCTTCGAGTCCGTGCGCGAGCATGAACGGCCGAAATACGGGGACGTCCGCCGGCGTCGGCTGCTCTCCGGTCCCCTCCGCCCAGGCGAACAGGCTCGGATACGGCGCATCGAGCCCGTGCCAGACCTCCTCGACCGCATCGACGTCGAGCCCGAACGCATCGGCGAGCGCCGTCTTCGCCAACCGCGCCGACACGCCGATCCGCAACGCGCCCGTCGCCATCTTGAGCAATGCGAACCGCTCCTCGGCATCGGACCGATCGAGCATATCCGCCAGCGCACCCGGCGCATCGGCCCGCGACAACGCCGCCAGCCGCTCGACGACATCGGTGATCGACAAGGGCGTCGGATCCACCGGCACCGTCGGCTCAGGCCAAAGCAGCGCCACCGTCTCCGCGGTATCGCCGACATAATCGCGGCTCATCCGGAACAGCACCGGGTCGACGCGCTCCTCGATCAACCCGCGGATCACAGCGGACTTCACGCCCTTGAGATCGAGATCGCCGGTCAGCGCCGCCATCGCCCAGCCACGATCCGGATCCGGCGTCGCGCGCAGGTAATCCGCAATCAGCTTCAGCTTGGCGTTACGCGACCGGGTGTAGGTGAGCGAGTCGAGCAGGGCGGCAAAAGCGTGCATCGTCGGTAAACGCACCTGCCGCCCGAAGGGATGCAGAGGCGAAACGACCGCCGGCGGGCGGCCCCGGCGACGGTCAATCCGCAGTTTTGAAAGTTGCCGGGCAGTTGAGGGTGGAGTGGCCTAACAATCCTCCCCTTGCGGGGGAGGATTGAGGCGACGGCGCCGCTCTCAACCCTTTCGGCTAGCCTCGAACAGGAACCACGCACGCTCTTCGGCATGATCGGTCCACTCGTCGACGATCCCGCTCGTCGCGTTGTCCTTCGCCGCGTCGGCAGCGTCCTTGACGATGCGGAACTGCTCGACGAGCTTGAGATTATCTTCGCGCAGTTCGGCGAGCATCTCGGTCGGGCCGACGAACGCCATGTCGTTGTCGGCGATCGTCTGATGCCGCGAAATATCCCCGATCGAGCGCAGCGTCGTGTTGCCGGTCTTACGCACGCGCTCGGCGATCGCGTCGGTCACGCCGATGATCTGCGCGGACTGGTCGTCGAGCAGCAAATGATAGTCGCGAAAATGCGGCCCCGACATGTGCCAGTGGAAATTCTTGGTCTTGAGATACAGCGCATAGCAATCGGCGAGCGCGGCGTTCAGCGCATCGGCGACCGACTTGGTGCTGTTGCTCGGCAGGTCGGTCGGCGTGTCGAGGGCAGGGTTGATCTCGGCCATGTTTAGCTCCCGTTGGAAAGTCGTCGCGTGAACGATCCGAACGCAAACTTGCTCCCGGCCGTCAGACCAATCGTAGTGCGCCGAGCGCCAGGACGATACCGAAGATCAGAAACACGGTGCCGATGGCGATGCGGAGCGGCTTGAGCGGCAGTTTAAGCAAAGCTGCCTCGCCCATCAGCGCGGCGGGGACGATCACCACCAGCGAGCCGATCGTCGCGCCGATCGCCGCGAGGGCCGGGACAGCCGTCCGCGCGGCGAGCGTCAGGACGATGAACTGAACGCCGTCGCCGAAAGCCAGGATGAACAGGCCAAGCGCGGTGGTGGCGATCGCGCCGATCTTCCAGCGATCCAGCCGCTCGGGTGCCTTGGCCGGAAAGAACGATCCACCACCCTGCAACAGCAACGCGAGCGCGAGCATCAGTTGTTGCGCATTGGGGGCAAGCTTCGGCCCGATCACCGCGCCGAGCGCCGCCGCCAAGCCGCTCGCCGCGACCAACGCCAGCGCCGCCATCGCGATCACAAGACCCGGCTTTCGGTATCGGTCCGACAGGATTGCCGCGAGCCACGCCGTTCGATCGCCGAACTGTGCGAGCGCCGCCGCGACCAGCGCTGCCATCAACGCGTCCATGAATTATTCCGCAAGGCGCACCGAACACGCCGCGGCGAACGCATGGCACGCCTGGACGTCCTGCCGCTCGCACCCGACCGCATCGCGCAGGATCGACAGCCAGCCATGCACCAGCGCGCCATGCTCGCCGCGCGACAGGGCCGAATCGACGAAGTGCGCGACGGTCACCGCCGGGTTGAGGCCGTTGGTATGCGCGATCACGCGGATCGCATCGATCTCGGTGGCGATGTCGCAGGGGCGGGAATAGGGCGCTCGGACATCGATTGCCGCGATTCGCGCGGCGAGATCGGCTTTCACCGCGATCATGTCGTCGATTCGAACCAGCGCCTGCCCCACGATCCCGCTCCTATCTTTATCTGATGATATGATGCGCTTGTGGTAGTGAATAGCGGGTTAAATGACGGGTCTCGGCATGCAGCGACAGGGTAAAGCTTGACTTCGCTCCCTGTGTCCGCCATGCGCCGCCCCTGATGGAGCGGCGGCGTCAGTTCGCCGCTTTCGCATTTTCAAGCCATAGGAATTGGGCTCATGGCCAAGCCGACCACCGTAAAGATCAAGCTGCTCAGCACCGCTGACACCGGCTTCTTCTACGTCACCAAGAAGAATCCCCGTACCAAGACGGAGAAGCTCTCCTTCTCGAAGTACGATCCCGTCGTGCGCAAGCATGTCGAGTTCAAGGAAGCCAAGATCAAGTAATCTGGTCGGCGGTGCGAACCGCCGTCTGATTGCAACGATCCGAAAAGCCGCGGGGTAGCCCTCGCGGCTTTTGGCGTTTGTGATTCCCTTCCGTTCGTCCCTCCCCCTTCCGTTTGCCCCCTCTCCCGTTCGTCCTGAGTAGCCATCGAGTAGTCGCCGTAGGCGGCGTATCGAGATGGCGTATCGAAGGACAGGTTGGCGCGCGGAACCCATGCTTCGATACGAGCCCTCAATACGCTTCTGACGAAGCTACCCGGTCTCTACTCAGCACGAACGGGGGTGGGGGTTCGGGTAGGCGGCGAATTTCAGGTGGAAGCAACGGGCAGGCGGAGCAGATGGATATCCGCGCGCTCCCACCTCAGATCAGCGCCCCCACCGCATCCATGAACCGCGCCAGGCTGATCGGCTTGGACACATACGAGTCCGCCCCGGCAGCCCGGATCCGCTCCTCGTCCTCGCGCCCAGCATACGCGGTCACCGCCATCACCGGGATCGCGCGCAGATCATCGTCCGCCTTCAGTTCGAGGATGATCTCGTAGCCGGTGACGTGCGGCATCTGGATGTCCATGATGATCAGGTCGGGCACGAATTCCCGCGCTTTCGCAACGGCTTCGCGGCCGTCGCGCACGGGCTCGACGTCGAACTGATGCGCGCGCAACAGGTCGCAGAATAATTTGAGGTTGAGTTCGTTGTCCTCGACAACGAGCACCTTCTTTGTCACCGCCGCACCTTATCCGGAAAGAGGGCACGATAGGCAATGCGCGACCGTGATTCAAACGAAGACGCCGAAGCGCTCGCCCTGCGCGCGCTGGTATGGACGCTAGTCGAACCCGATCGCGCTATGCGATTGCTGTCGGTGACCGGCCTTGAGCCGCATGACCTCCGCGCTCGGGCGAGCGACCCGACGGTGCTGTCCGCGGCGCTCGGTTTCCTCGAAAACCACGAGCCGGACCTGATCGCTTGCGCCGAATCGCTCGGCGTGAAACCCGAGGCACTCGTCCGCGCCCGTATGGAGCTCGAAGCATGAGGCCGTTGCTGATCAGCGATTGCGACGAAGTGCTGCTGCACATGGTCAAGCATTTCGGCGTCTGGCTCGACGAGCGCCACGACATCGATTTCGCGATCCAGCACGGCGATTTCTCGACCGCGATGACGCGGCGTGACGGTGGCCCGCCGCCGTCGCGCGAGGACATGTGGGCGATGCTGGGTGAGTTCTTTCCCGGCGAGATGCACCGCCAGACGCTGGTACCGCATGCGGTCGAGGCGCTGGAGCGGCTGGCCCAGGTGGCGGACATCGTCATCCTCACCAACCTCCAAGACGAATGCCGCCAGCCGCGGATCGAACAACTGGCGAAGTTCGGCATCGAACACCGGGTCGAATGCAACCAGGGCGGCAAGGGGACGCCGGTGTCGCGGCTGGTCGAGGAATATGGCTCGCCGGTGACGGTGTTCGTCGACGATCTCGCGGTGCATCACGAGTCGGTCCACAAGCACGCGCCGGGGGTGCACCGGCTGCACATGGTGTCGGAGCCGACGCTGGCGGTGAGCGTGCCGAAGGCGCCCGAGGCGCACGCGCGGATCGACGATTGGCGCGAGGCGGCGGACTGGATCGCCGCACGGTTCGAAGCGGGTTTGCCGGCGGACGCCTAAAGACCTCGTTGGAAAGGTGCCGAGGACAAGCAATCTTCCCACGCTAGGGGGAGGTGGCAGGCGTAGCCTGACGGAGGGGGAGGTAAGGGAAAACCACCGTTCCGTGTCCTGCCCCTCCGACGCCTACGGCGCCACCTCCCCCTGGCGGGGGAGGATCGATCGGAGGGCGGTCCGGACCAAGGGCGTGGAGTAGACTCACTTGACCCATCCCCCACCGCTGTGGTGATACCTCACCCATGACCGATCGTATCGACCGCAAGCTCGAAGAGCTGGGCCTCACCCTCCCGCAGGCTGCCGCACCCGTGGCGTCCTACGTCCCGACCGTGCTGGCGAACGGCATGCTTCACATCTCCGGCCAGTTGCCGTTCAAGGACGGCGCGCTGGTTACCGGTCGCGTCGGAGACGGCGTCTCGCTCGAAGACGCGCAGGAAGCTGCCAAGCTCTGCGCGCTCATGCTCGTCGCACAGATGAAGGCCGCTCTCGGCACGCTCGGTCGCGTCGAGCGGATCGTGAAGCTTGGCGTATTCGTCAACTCGACCGGCGATTTCACCGATCAGGCGAAGGTCGCTAACGGCGCATCGGACTTGATGGTTGCGCTGTTCGGGGATGCCGGCAAGCATGCGCGCGCGGCTGTCGGCGTTCCTGTCCTCCCGCTCGGCGCCGCTGTCGAGGTCGACGCGATCGTTCAAGTTTCCGCCTGACATCCTTGTTCTCCCGCGAAAGCGGGAGCCCAGGGTTACCAAGCGCAGCCCATGTGGTCCTGGGCTCCCGCCTTGCCGGGAGATCAGCGTATGGACGGGCGCCTGTTTTCCTTCGAGATAAGCTGACGCGCCCTTTGCTATCGGCACCCCGCTACCCCAAATGTCGCGGATGAACGCCGTCACAGCCCGCATCGCCCAAGGCGTCACCTCGATCGCGGCCGCGGACTGGGAGGCATGCTCCGGCACCGCCAACCCGTTCGTCGGCCACGCCTTCCTCTCCGCGCTCGAAGCGTCGAAAAGCGTCGGCGGCCGCTCCGGCTGGCAGGCGCTGCCGGTGGTGGTCGACGGCCCCGACGGCAAACCCGCGGGGATCGCGCCCGCCTACGCCAAGAGCCACAGCCAGGGCGAATACGTCTTCGACCAGGGCTGGGCGGACGCATGGGAGCGGGCAGGGGGGCAATATTACCCCAAGCTCCAGATCGCGGCGCCGTTCAGCCCTGTACCCGGCCCGCGACTGCTGCTCCGCGACCCCGACCAAGCCCCCGCGCTGATCGCCGCGCTGGAGGCGGTGACCGACCAGAGCGGGCTATCCTCCGCCCACGCCACTTTCATCGACCCCGACGAAGTGGCGCTGTTCGAGGCGGCAGGCTGGCTGATCCGGCAGGGCACGCAGTTCCATTGGAAGAACGAGGGATACGCCAGCTTCGACGACTTCCTCGCCGTCCTCGCCAGCCGCAAGCGCAAGGCGATCCGCAAGGAACGCGCCGCCGCCGTCGAAGGCCTGACGATCCGCCACCTCGTCGGTCCCGAGATCACGCCCGAGCACTGGGATGCGTTCTGGGACTTCTACCAGGACACCGGCAGCCGCAAATGGGGCCAACCGTACCTCACGCGCGGCTTCTTCGACCAGATCGGCAAGACGATGGGCGACCGCGTGCTCCTCATCGTCGCGGAGCGCGACGGCGTACCGATCGCCGGTGCGCTCAACCTGATCGGCGACGACACGCTCTACGGCCGATACTGGGGCGCGACGGAGGAGGTGCCGTTCCTCCATTTCGAACTCTGCTATTACCAGGCGATCGACGCCGCCATCGCGCGGGGCTTGAAGACGGTCGAGGCCGGCGCACAGGGCGAACACAAGCTCGCGCGCGGCTATGCCCCGGTCGCGACCTATTCCGCGCACTACATCCCCGACCCGAACTTCCGCCGCGCGATCGCCGACTATCTCGTCCGCGAGCGCGAAGCCGTCGCCGAGCAGCAGGAGTATCTCGGCGAGCTCACTCCGTTCCGGCGGGGCGAGCAGCAGCAGCTCGGTTGACGCGGTACAACAGGCTCGTGCCGTCACGCCGGATCAGCGTCAGGTCGCGGACCAGCCTGGAATCGAACTTCGGCGGGTGGATCAGCCACACGTAATCGAACGCATCGCGCGGGAATTTCTGCAGCGCCACGCCGATCGGCCGCCAGAACTGGCCACGGCACTTGATGTCGCTGACGATCTCCGACGGGTCATGCGCAAAGCCCTTCGCCGCCGGATAGTGCGTCGTCATCAACTGCGCGCCCGCCATCGACCACTGGTCGTTGGTGAACGCCAGTCGCCGCTCCAGCAGCAGCGCGGGCACATGCTCGAGCCGCGAATAGGCCCAGTCGTCGCGACAGCGCCGCCCGACGAACGACACGACCCGCGAGCGCTCGGGCACCGTATCGATCGCCGCGATCGCCTGGTCGTAGCTGCGATCGTACATAAGGTAGCTGACCGTCGTCCCCGCCAGCCGCACGCCGAAGAACGCAAAGCCCAGCACCGCAAGCACCGCCGCGCCGCGTAGCGACAGCCCGTGCCGCGGCCGCAACGCGATCACCGCGATCCCGAGCATGAACGGCGCGAGTCGCATGTCGGCATAGGCCGAGCCGAACACGATCCGCGGCAACAGGATATACACGATCGCGAGGAACAGCGCCGACAGGCTTAGGTTGCGCGAATACTCGATCGTCTGGTCGCGCACGCCGCGGAACAGGATCACGAACAACACGGTGACCGAGGCGATGTCGAACGTCATCCACCGATCGCGCAGGACCATCGTGATCCAGTTCATCTTCCAGCGCCAGTTGAACCAGTCCTGCGTCTTGCCGCCGACATGATCACCCGAGCGCCAGACGATCATCATCACCATCGGCAGCGCCAGCGGCAGGCAGTTCAGCCCCGCCTGGATGCACGCCTTGAACCAACCATGCGCCCAGCTCTTGGGATCGCTGTCGCGACGGATGTCGTGCTGGCGGATCAGCTCTGCGGAAAAGGCGAGCACGCCCAGCACACCCCAGCCAAACGTATGGCACAGCCACAATAGGCACGAGACGGGGACGAAGATGATGGTCCGCAGCTGCCGCCGGTCGAGCCGCCCCATCCGCAGCCACAGTGCGAACAGGTTGAGCGCGAGTGCCATGCCGAGCGCGAAATTCACGAATCCGAACTGGAACGGATAGCTGTAGGCGAGCGGCAGCGCGAACAATGCGGTCGCGGGGATGCGCCCGTGCACCTCGCGCGCGATCCACAGCAGCCCGGTCACGGTGAGCGCGGGGATCGCCATCACGATCAGCTTCACCGCCAGCTGCAACCCGAAGATCGGCGCGAGCGGCACGATCAGCAGGTCGATGCCGAGGTTGCCGATCATCTGCCAACGGAAGTTATACCATTGATTCAACCAGGGATTGTCGGCGATCGCCAGCTGGACGCGGTACCGCCCCATATGCCCGGGCAGGTCGACCAGCGGCGGTATTTCTGGCCACAGCAACGGTATGATCGATGCGATCGCAACCGCGGCAACGAATGCGCGCGTCTGCCACCAATGCAGCTTTTCCCCCTGAGTAATCATATCGTCGAACCCTAGGGGCGGGTGGGCGCACTAGACAAGTGCGCGCACGACGAGTTGACGATCTTCCCCGCAAACTTCGGCATAAGACTGAGGTCCGACGGGGAGCGGGTTACTGGTCGCCCCTATTGATCGCGCCGTCCGAGCAGGCGCAGGCGTAGTGCGTTCAGCTTGATGAAGCCGGCCGCGTCGCGCTGGTCGTAGGCGCCCTGGTCGTCCTCGAACGTCACGACCTTCTCCGAATACAGCGAGTTCGGCGACTTGCGGCCGACCACGTACACGCCGCCCTTGTAGAGCTTCAGGCGAACGGTGCCCGAGACCTTCTCCTGGCTGTGGTCGATCGCCGCCTGCAGCATCTCGCGCTCCGGCGAGAACCAGAAGCCGTTGTAGATCAGCTCGGCATAGCGCGGCGCCAGCTCGTCCTTCAGGTGCGCGGCGCCGCGATCGAGCGTCAGCTGCTCGATGCCGCGATGCGCGAGGTGATAGATTGTGCCGCCGGGAGTCTCGTACATGCCGCGGCTCTTCATCCCGACGAAGCGGTTCTCGACGAGGTCGAGACGGCCGATGCCGTGGCGGCGGCCATAGTCGTTGAGCGTCGACAGCAGGGTGGCCGGGCTCATGCCCTCGCCGTTGATCGCGACGCCGTCGCCGTGCTCGAAATCGATCGTGATGTATTCAGGGGTATCGGGCGCGTCCTCGGGGTTCACCGTGCGCGAGTAGACATAGTCGGGAACCTCGTCCCACGGGTTCTCGAGCACGAGGCCTTCGCTCGACGTGTGCAGCATGTTCGCATCGGTCGAGAACGGCGCCTGGCCGCGCTTGTCCTTGCTGACGGGGATCTGGTGCTGCTCGGCGAACTCGATCAGGCGCGTGCGGCTGGTGAGGTCCCACTCACGCCACGGCGCGATGACCTTGATGTCGGGCGACAGCGCGTAATAGCCGAGCTCGAAGCGAACCTGGTCGTTGCCCTTGCCGGTCGCGCCGTGGCTGACCGCGTCGGCACCGACCATCTTGGCGATCTCGATCTGGCGCTTGGCGATCAGCGGTCGCGCGATCGACGTGCCGAGCAGGTACAGCCCCTCGTACAGGGCGTTCGACCGCATCATCGGGAACACGTAGTCGCGCACGAACTCCTCGCGCAGGTCGTCGACGAAGATGTGCTCGGGCTTGACGCCCATCATCTCGGCCTTGGCGCGCGCCGGCTCGAGTTCCTCGCCCTGGCCGAGATCGGCGGTGAAGGTCACGACTTCGCAGTTATACGTCTGCTGGAGCCATTTCAGGATCACGCTCGTGTCCAGGCCACCGGAATAGGCGAGCACGACCCGATTGATGCCGGCCTCGCCGGCGGGACGATTGATCTGATCGGTCACGGGCAGAATCCTTCGGGCAATATCCAATGCCCGCGCCCCTATGCGCTGGGGGCCCCTCATGCAACCTGTGCATGCAACCGCGCCATGCAACTCCGGCGTTAATGGCGCGTACAACCGATCCCCGCTATTCGCGCCGCAAATCCTCTGGAGTTAACCCACCGTGCTACGCCAAAGCCTCACTCTTCTCGTCCTCGCCGGCCTTGCGACTCCGGCGCTCGCGCAGGAAACCCGCGCGTCTGCCTCGGCCAAGTTCAAGGCCGAGTTCGCCGCGTCGGATACCAACAAGGACGGCGTCCTCACGCGCGCCGAGGTCCAGGCACGGATCGGCAACATGAAGGTCGGGCCGGGCCGTCCGGATCCGGTCCATGCCAAGCGTCTCGCCGATCTGTGGTTCACCAGTGCGGACAAGAACAAGGACGGCAAGGTCACGCAGGCCGAGGCGCAGGCACTGCTCGCGGCGACCTTCGCGAAATACGACGCGAACAAGGACGGCAAGATCGGCGGCGACGAGCGCGCCGCGGCGAAGGCCGACGTACAGGGGCCGCGCTAAAGCGCAACCGATCCCCCTCCTTGGAAGGGAGGGGTTAGGGGTGGGTCGGCCTGTTTTGCAGGCGCCGCTCATCCCAAGCAGCCGACCCACCCCCAGCCCCTCCCTTCCAGGGAGGGGAGCAGGTCAGGCTCTTCCCTTTCAGGAAAGGGAGTAGTTCAGCCTTCGCGCAACGCCCGCTCACCCTCGAGCATATAGTCCCGCGTCAGCGGCAGCGTCATCCGGCTCTTCGACAGCTGGATCTGGTAATTGACCATCCCCCCGGTCCGGAACGCCGCCGCGGCGCCCGCGAGGTAGAATGTCCACATCCGGTAGAACCGCTCGTCGTACAGCGCGACGATCGCGTCCTTCGCGGCCACCGTCCGGTCATACCAGAGGTCGATCGTCAGCGCGTAATGGACGCGCAGCACCTCGATATCGGTCGGGAACATCCGCAGCCCCTCATACCCCTTCACGATCTCCGACAGCGCCGGATTATACCCACCCGGGAAGATGTATTTCGTCGTAAACGTATCGGTGACGCCCGGACCACCCATCCGGCCGATCGTGTGGAGCAGCATGACGCCGTCCGCGGTCAGCAGGTCGCGGCACTTGCGGAAGAACGCCTTGTAGTGCGCGGGGCCGACATGCTCGAACATCCCGACCGAGACGATCCGGTCGAAACTTCCTGTCAGCGCGCGATAGTCTATCAGCTCGAACTTCACCTTATCGGCGACGCCCGCTTCCTCGGCCCGTCGCCGCGCGACCTTCAACTGTTCCTCGCTCAGCGTCACGCCCAGCACCTCGGCACCAGTCTTCGCATGCAGGTACAGCGCCATCCCACCCCAGCCGCAGCCGATGTCGAGCACGCGCGTGCCCGGCTGGATCGCAAGCTTTGCAGCAATGTGCGCCTTCTTGTCGTTCTGCGCCTGCTCCAGGCTGTTGCCAGCGTCAGTGAAGTACGCGCACGAATATTGCCGGTCCGCGTCGAGGAACAGGTCGTACAGACGATCGGATAGATCGTAATGATGCGCGACGTTCTTCTTCGAGCGGCGCGCCATGTTCACGCGGTCGACGCGGTGCACGACCTTGTCGAGCAGCTTGATCGGCAGCGACGGATTAAGCCCGCCGCCACGCTCCCACGGGCTGTTGCCCTTGAGCAGGTTGACCAGGTCCCGAATGTCGCCGCGTTCGATCACGAGGCGCCCATCCATGAACGCCTCCGCCGCGCCCAGCGCCGGGTGGCGGACGATCGCGCCGGCGACGCCGGGCTGGGTCAGCCGGATCGTGACCGGGTTATACGCAGCATCGGGCTTGCCGAAATGCTTGGTCGTGCCGTCCGCGTGGATGAGCGTGAGTTCGCCGGTTTTAACCTGCCGCGCCAGGAAACGATCGAATAGGGCCATGTCGCGTTAGCTAATGACTGGTACGGAATTGCGCTACCCCTCGGGGCGGCTCAGATCCCCGCGTACCAGTCATAATCGACGTTATCTTCCCAATAGCCGCCCTTGCCCTTGCCGATCCCGGCGAGACTGGCGACCGCGTCGATCGCCATGACGTATTTGGCGTGCTTGTACCCGAGTTGCCGCTCGACGCGCAGCCGAACGGGGGCGCCGTGCGCGACGTCGAGCACCTGATCGTTAAGCGCCCAGGCAAGAATCGTTTGCGGATGGAATGCGTCGACCAGATCGACCGACTCGTAATAGTTCGCGCCGCCGAACAAGTCGGCGCAGGTGAACACGATGTAGCGCGCGGACTTCTGCAAACCCGCAGCGGTCAGCAGCGCGCCGAGCTTCGGCCCCTGCCATTTGCCGATCGCGCTCCAGCCCTCGACGCAGTCGTGGCGCGTGATCTGCGCACGCGATGGCATCTGGCGGAGTTGCGGGAGCGAAACCGACAGCGGCCGATCGACCAAACCGCCGACCTTGAGCCGGTAATCGGCGAAATTGTTGGCGACCATCGAAGTATACTCCGCGGTCCCCGGATTGCTCGTCCCATTGGAGCGGAAGATCGGCGACATCTGCGCGGGGCTGAACTCGGGCGCGAGCGCGTTGCGGTTGGTCAGCGCGCGTTGCAGCCCGCGGTTCATGTCCTCGCCCATGAACAGGATCTTCCGCGCCTCCGGGTTCGCGGCGATCTTGTCGCAGCCGGCCAGCAGCGCGCCTGCGCCGATGGTCGCGCTCATGACGAGCGAACGGCGGGTGATCAGCGAACTCATGCGACGTCCTCCGACGGGTGGGCGGGTACCTTCCAGCGCCCGGTGATCATCGATCGCACCTCGTTCCACGTCCCCGCGAGGATCACCAGCGCCAGATGCGCGATGATGAACAGCACCAGCCCGGTGGCAGCGATGAAGTGGATCGACCGCGCCGATTGGCGCCCGCCGAAGACTTCGAGCAGCCACGGCCACGCCGCATCCATCCCCGGCGACATCGTCAGCCCGGTCAGGATCATCACCGGGATCAGCACGAAGATCGTTACGACATACGAGAGCTTCTGGAGGATGTTGTACGCACCCGGCTTCTTGGGATCGTGAAAGCGGAACGCGAGATGCTCCTTCACGTCATGCACCACTTCGCGCGGCGAAAGCTCGGCGGCACGCACGCGGAGATCGCGCTGGAAATGCTTGTTGATCAGGCTGACGATCATGAACCCGAGCAGCGCGAAGGCGAGCACCAGCGCGAACAGCAGATGCCAGCGTCGCGACAGCGCCAGATTATAGCCCGCCGGGATCGTCAGCAGGTTGAGCAGCGACACCAGCCAGCTCGGCCATTGGTCGAGCGTTGTCCAGGCGGTATCGAAATTCGCGCCATACCGTCCCCAATACAGCCGCGGATGCGCCTTGAGGATGCCGATGCCGCTGCCGATCATGATGAACATCGTCACCACCGTCACCCAGTGCCAGACGCGCGTCGCCATCCGGTGGCGCTTGATGACAATCGGGGCAGTGGGATCGTTCATGCTCGACCTTCGCTATAGGCAGTCAGACCGTGACATAGCAGGAATACATGTATGACCGAATGGCATTCTTACGAGCCCATAAACGGCCATCGCCTGCCACACGATCCCCTCAACGCGATCGTCGCGCCGCGGCCGATCGGCTGGGTCAGCACGGTGTCCGCAGACGGCGTGCCGAACCTCGCGCCGTACAGTTTCTTCAACCTGTTCAACTACACTCCGCCGATCATCGGCTTCTCGTCGATGGGCTGGAAGGACAGCGTCGCCAATATCGAGGCGACCGGCGAGTTCGTCTGGAACCTCGTCACGCGCGATCTGGGCGACGCGATGAACGCGACCTCGGCGAGCGTGCCGGCGGACGTCGACGAGTTCGCGCTGGCGGGGCTCGAAATGGCGGCCTCGACGATAGTCAAGCCCGCGCGCGTCGCCGCGTCGCGCGCGCAGTTCGAGTGCAAGCTCACGCAGCTGATCCGGCTCGAGACCAAGGAAGGCCGCGAACTCGACCAGTGGCTGGTGCTCGGCGAGGCGGTCGCGATCCACATCGACTCGGCGATGCTGGAGGACGGTGTCTACCAGACCGCCCGCGCGAACCCGATCCTGCGCGGCGGCGGCCCCGCGGATTACTTTGCGATCACGGAGGATTCCTTGTTCAAGATGCGCCGCCCGGGCTGATAGAGGCGTATGTTGCGGCGCAGCATTCTGTGGCCGCCCTGACCTTACGAAAGCGATACCCCATGAAACCTGTCGATACGCGCATGGCGCTGCTTGCGCTCGCCGTCGGCGGGTTCGCGATCGGGACCACAGAGTTCGCGGCGATGAGCCTGTTGCCGCAGTTCGCGCGGGGACTTGGTATCGACGAGCCGACCGCGGGGCACGTCATCAGCGCGTATGCGCTAGGCGTCGTCGTCGGTGCGCCGACGATCGCGGTGCTGTCGGCGAAGATCGAGCGGCGGGTGTTGCTGATCGGGTTGATGACGTTTCTGGGGATCGCCAACGGCCTGTCCGCGCTCGCGCCGACCTATCACCTGATGCTGCTCGCCCGGTTCCTGAGTGGCCTGCCGCATGGCGCGTATTTCGGGGTCGGATCGCTGGTCGCGGCATCGATGGTGCCGCGCGAGAACCGGTCGCGCGCGGTGTCGCGGATGATGCTCGGGCTGACGATCGCGACCATAGCTGGCGTGCCGCTGGCGAATGGCATCGGGCAGTGGTTCGGCTGGCGCTGGGGTTTCGGGATCGTCGCGATCATCGCGGCCGCGACGGTGGCGATGCTGTTTCGGTTCGCGCCGGTCCTGCGCCCCGCCAAGGATGCAAGCCCGCTGGGCGAACTCGCGGCACTGCGTAACGGGCAGGTTTGGCTGACGCTGGCGATCGGCGCGGTCGGGTTCGGCGGGATTTTCTGCGTCTACACCTATCTCGCCTCGACCTTGACCGAGGTCACGGGGGTGTCGTCCGCGTTCACGCCGGTGGCCTTCGCGTTGTTCGGCGTCGGCATGACGATCGGGACATTGGTCTGTGCCAAGGCAGCGGACGTCGCGCTGATGCCGGCGGCGGGAATCACCTTGCTGTTCGGGGCAGGGGCGCTCGCGCTCTACGCGCCGGCGACGCCGCATCTGTGGGCGATGCTGCCCGTGGTGGTGTTGATCGGGTGCGGGGGCGGTCTGTCGACGATCCTCCAGACGCGGCTGATGGATGTCGCAGAGGAGGCGCAGACCCTGGCCGCAGCGCTCAATCATTCCGCGTTCAATACGGCCAATGCGCTTGGGCCTTGGCTTGGCGGGCTGGCGATTGCGGGTGGGTATGGGTTGCCGTCGACCGGCTGGGTCGGGACCGCGCTGGCGCTTGGCGGGTTTGCGATCTGGGCGGTGTCGTGGGGGCTGGATCGCCGGCGGGTTTCAGTGATGACCTGCTAACTACTGTTCTCCCGCGAAGGCGGGAGTCCAGGGTTACAGGCGGTGGCGCTGGTGGCTCCTGGCCCCCCGCCTTCGCGGGGAACTGCTCTATTGAGGACGGACCGATCCTACCAAGCTGCCACCACCCCGGCGAAGGCCGGGGCCCAGTTGGGGGACGGTGCTAACTAAGGGCAGCGCATCGTTACAACGACCTTGCCAACTGGGCCCCGGCCTTCGCCGGGGTGGTGCAGATGGGTGTGGGTCGCGTTCGTACCGGAACGGGCGGTGTTAATCGTTCGTGAGGGGGCCGCTCGATAAGTTCGTCAGCCCCGACCAATCACCGCGCGATGTCGCGCTTGGCGAGCTGCTTGTTCAGACCCAGCGCGATCAACGTGAACACCGCGCCCGAGAACAGGTACGCGCCGCTCGCCGCCAGCCCCAGCTTGCTCGTCAGCAACAGTGCCGCCAGCGGCGCGAACCCGGCACCGAACAGCCACGCCAGATCGGTCGTCAGCGCCGAGCCCGTATAACGATGCTGCGGCGACAGGCTCGAGGCGATCGCGCCCGAGGACTGGCCGAACGACAGGCCGAACAGCAGGAAGCCGACGCCCATGAACAGGCGCTCGCCGACGTCGCCGCCATCGAGCAGTTTCGGTGCGGCGATCGCGAACAGCGCGATCAGCACCGCGATCGTGCCCAGCATCGTACGACGCCCGAACCGGTCCGCAAGCAGCCCCGACACCAGCATCGCGCCGATGCCGATCACCGCGCCGATAACCTCGACCACCAGGAAGCGCGCCGGTGCCTCACGCGTGAACAGCACGACCCACGACAGCGGGAACACCGTGACCATGTGGAACAGCGCGAAGCTGGCGAGCGGCACGAACGAGCCGAGCCAGATCGCCTTCCACTGCGACTGTACGGTCTCGACGACCGGGGCGGGCTCGAGCTCGCGCTTGGCGTACATCTCTTCGAACTCTGGCGTCACCACCAGGCGAAGACGCGCGAACAGCGCGACGACGTTGATCGCGAACGCCACGAAGAACGGATAGCGCCAGCCCCAGGAGAAGAAATCCTCGGTCGGCAGCGCGGCGACGAAGAACGCGAACAGGCCGCTGGCGACCAGCAGGCCGATCGGCGCACCCAGCTGCGGCAGCATCGCGTACCAGCCACGATGCTTTTCCGGCGAGTTCAGCGACAGCAGCGAGGCGAGACCATCCCAGGCGCCACCGAGCGCGATGCCCTGGCCGATGCGGAGCAGGGCGAGGATCGCGACCGACCAGTTGCCGACCGAATCATAGCTCGGGATAAACCCCATCGCGACGGTCGAGGTGCCGAGCAGGAAGATCGAGATCGTCAGCTTGACGCTGCGGCCATAGGCGCGGTCGACCGCGATGAAGATGACCGTGCCGATCGGCCGGGCGAAGAATGCCAGCGCGAACACCGCGAACGAATAGAGCGTGCCCTGCAACCGGTCGACATACGGGAAGACCAAGGTCGGGAACACGAGCACCGAGGCGATCGCGTACACGAAGAAGTCGAAGAATTCCGAGGTGCGGCCGATCACCACGCCGATCGCGATCACGCCGGGCGTGACGTGCTCGCCGTCGCTGTGGATACTGCGAGCATCGGCTTCGAAGCTCGTCTCGGGGACTGTATTTGCACTCATTCTTCAACTCGCTCTTCAGGGCGCGAACCCGATGATACGCTGTTCCGGCGGATGCGGGCAGATATATTCCGCGCCAATCTCCCGCGCCCAATGCGGGCAAGGGTGATCTATGCTACTCCGGGCGACGATAAAGTCATGCCGATGTTGCAGTGCAGCGCCCATTGGACAAATTGTCCACTGTAGCGCAGCGCAACCGAGGCGTAGGGGGACCGAATGACCGTCGTGACACAGCTTTCCCGCACCAAAATCTCGGCTCGAAAATGGTTGGTGGCCATGCCCTTGGCACTGCTCACCAGCGGTTGCGACTGGGTAGTGATGTCGCCATCCGGCGATATCGCAGTGCAGCAGCGCGACCTCGTGCTGATCTCGACCGGGCTGATGCTGCTGATCATCGTGCCGGTGATCTGCCTCACGCTGTTCTTCGCGTTCCGGTATCGCCAGTCGAACAAGGCGGCCAAGTACGAACCCAACTGGGATCACTCGGTTGGGCTCGAGCTGTTGATCTGGGGCATCCCGCTGCTGATCATCATCGCGCTTGGTGCACTGACCTGGACCAGCACGCATCTGCTCGATCCGTATCGCCCGCTCGGCCGGATCAAGCCGGACACGCCGACGCTCGCGAACAACGTGCCGGTCGGTAATCTGGTCGACAAGCAGCAGGCGGGCAACGGTCCGAACGGCGCCGGCAAGCCGCTGGAAGTTCAGGTGGTCGCGCTCGATTGGAAGTGGCTCTTCATCTATCCGGAATACGGCATCGCCACGGTCAACGAGTTGGCTGCGCCGGTCGATCGCCCGATCCGCTTCCAGATGACCTCGTCGTCGGTGATGAACGCGTTCTACATCCCCGCGCTCGCCGGCATGATCTACACGATGCCCGGCATGCAGACGACGCTGAACGCGGTGATCAACAAGCCCGGCAACTATGAGGGCTTCTCGTCCAACTATAGCGGCGCGGGCTTCTCGGGGATGCGCTTCCGCTTCCACGGCGTCAGCGACGCGGGCTTCGATGCCTGGATCAACCAGGTCAAGCAGCGCGGGGGCGGTCTGAACCGTGCGAGCTATCTCCAGCTGGAGAAGCCAAGCGAGAAGGTCCCGGTCCGCTATTACAATGCGGTCGAGCCGAACATGTTCAAGCTGGTCGTCGAGCAGTGCGTCCAGCCCGGCAAGGTCTGCATGTCGCAGATGATGCACGGCGGCAAAGGCGGGGGAGACTCGCACGCCGGCATGGCGATGCCCGGAGTCAACGGCGGCAAGGGCCCGCAGGACACCGGTCATCCCGAAGGCGCCCTGATGAAGGACGCGAACGAAAAGGGAAGCGGCAACCACTGGACCGCGCCGGCCGACATCAAGAAGGATGGTGCAAACAGCGCCCCCGGCTCGCAGTCCAACCGCAATCACACGATGCTGACCCCCTCCACCATGCCGGGCACGCGCCCCGTCGCGAACGGCTAGAGAAACCATCATGAACGACACCCTGTTGAAGACTATCTTCGGCCGCCTGACCCTGGAGTCGCTGCCGCTGCACGAACCGATCGTCGTCGCCACCTTCGCGATGGTGGCGATCGGTGGGCTCGGGCTCGTCGCCGCGCTGACCTATTTCAAGGTCTGGGGCTATCTGTGGAACCAGTGGTTCACCAGCGTCGATCACAAGAAGATCGGCATCATGTACATCATCCTGGCGATCGTCATGCTGCTGCGCGGGTTCTCCGACGCGATCATGATGCGCGCGCAGCAGGCGATGGCGTTCAACGGCTCCGAAGGGTACCTGACCGCGCACCACTACGACCAGGTGTTCACCGCGCACGGCGTGATCATGATCTTCTTCGTGGCGATGCCGCTGGTCACGGGCCTGATGAACTATGTCGTCCCGCTCCAGATCGGTGCGCGCGACGTGTCGTTCCCGTTCCTCAACAATTTCAGCTTCTGGATGACCGCGGCCGGTGCCGTGATCGTCATGATGTCGCTGTTCATTGGTGAGTTCGCACGGACCGGCTGGCTTGCCATGCCGCCCCTCTCAGGGTTGGCGTATTCGCCAGACGTTGGTGTCGATTACTATATCTGGGCGTTGCAGATCGCGGGCATCGGGACACTGTTGTCCGGCGTCAATCTGGTCGCGACCATCGTCAAGATGCGTGCGCCCGGCATGACCATGATGAAGATGCCGATCTTCGTCTGGACGTCACTGTGCACCAACATCCTGATCGTCGCCGCCTTCCCGGTGCTGACCGCGGTTCTCGCGATGCTGTCGCTCGATCGCTACATCGGCACCGCGTTCTTCACGAACGACTCGGGCGGCAATCCGATGATGTACGTCAACCTGATCTGGATCTGGGGTCATCCCGAGGTCTACATCCTGGTCCTGCCGGCGTTCGGCATCTTCTCGGAAGTCACCTCGACCTTCTCGGGCAAGCGCCTCTTCGGCTACAGCTCGATGGTCTATGCGACGCTCGTCATCACGATCCTCGCCTATCTCGTCTGGCTGCATCACTTCTTCACGATGGGGTCGGGCGCGAGCGTGAACTCGTTCTTCGGCATCACCACGATGATCATCTCGATCCCGACCGGGGCCAAGATCTTCAACTGGCTGTTCACGATGTACAAGGGTCGGATCCGGTTCGAACTGCCGATGATGTGGACGATCGCCTTCATGGTGACCTTCACGATCGGCGGCATGACCGGCGTGCTGCTTGCGGTGCCGCCCGCCGACTTCGTGCTGCACAACTCGCTGTTCCTGGTCGCGCATTTCCATAACGTGATCATCGGCGGCACGCTGTTCGGCATGTTCGCCGGCATCAACTACTGGTTCCCGAAGGCGTTCGGCTTCAAGCTGGACAAGAAGTGGGGCACGGTATCGTTCTGGTGCTGGGTGGTCGGCTTCTACTTCGCGTTCATGCCGCTCTACGTGCTCGGCCTGATGGGCGTGACTCGCCGGATGCGCTATTTCGACGATCCGAACCTGCAGATCTGGTTCGTCATCGCCGCCTTCGGTGCAGCCCTGATCGCAGCCGGCATCGGTGCCTTCCTGCTCCAGATCTTCGTCAGCATCCGCAACCGCGAGGCGCTGGCCGATCACAGCGGCGACCCGTGGAACGGTCGCACACTGGAGTGGGCGACCTCGTCGCCGCCGCCGGAGTACAACTTCGCGTTCACGCCGATCGTCCACGACCTGGACGCCTGGTACGACATGAAGGATCGCAAGCACGAGCGGCCCGTGACCGGCTTCAAGTCGATTCACATGCCGAGCGGCACCGGCACGGGCGTCGTGCTCGCCGGCCTCAGCGTGGCGTTCGGGTTCGCGATGATCTGGTACGTCTGGTGGCTCGCAGGGCTGGCACTCGCCGGCATCTTCGGCACCACCATCTTCCACACCTTCAACTACAAGCGCGACTTCCACATCCCGGTCGAGGACGTGATCGCCACCGAGAACGCGCGCACCCGCCAGCTCGCGACCCAGGGAGCCTGACGCGATGTCCGCAATACCCATGAAGAATGGTCTGAACGAGACCGAGAAGGTCTCGTTCTACGACATCGAGGAGCACGAGCATCCCGACGGCGCCAGCACGATGCTGGGCTTCTGGATGTACCTGATGAGTGATTGCCTCATTTTCGCGGTGCTGTTCGCGGCTTATGCCGTGCTCGGCAACAGCTATGCCGGCGGCCCCAGCCCGAAGGAGATCTTCGAGCTGCCGCTGGTGGCCGTGAACACCGCGATGTTGCTGTTCTCGTCGATCACCTACGGCTTCGCGATGCTGTCGATGGAGGAAGGTCGCCAGCGCGTCATGCAGATGTGGCTGGTCTTCACCGGCCTGTTCGGCCTCGCGTTCCTGTCGATCGAAATGTACGAGTTCGCCAACCTCATCCATGAGGGGGCTGGCCCGACCCGCAGCGCGTTCCTGTCGTCGTTCTTCACGCTCGTCGGCACGCACGGCCTCCACGTCACGATGGGCCTGATCTGGCTCGTCACGCTGATGGTTCAGGTCCAGAAGCACGGCCTGATCGCCGCGAACAAGCGCCGCCTGATGTGCCTCAGCATGTTCTGGCATTTCCTCGACGTCATCTGGATCGGCGTCTTCACCTTCGTCTATCTGATGGGCACCCTGCGATGAGCGACCCCCAAGCACCGGCGAACAATCCGCACGCCGATCACGACCATGACAATGGCGCCGCACACGGCACGCGTGGCAGCTACCTTAAGGGGTTCTTCCTTTCGGTCATCCTGACCGCGATCCCGTTCTGGGCGGTCATGACCGGCGCGTTCAAGGATCCCTCGACCGCCGCGCTCGTCGTAATGGTCTTCGCGGTCGCGCAGATCGTCGTCCATATGATCTACTTCCTGCACATGAGCGGCAAGTCGGAGGGCGGCTGGACGATGATGGCGCTGATCTTCACGATCATCCTCGTCGTCATCACGCTCAGCGGATCGATCTGGGTGATGTACCACATGAACACGAACATGATGCCGATGCAGGCCGCGGCAGACATGTGATGAGGACGCGACCGGGCCCTGCCGTCTATGTCGCAGGCCTGGTCGCGCTGCTGCTGTTCGCCGGGTTCATGGCGCTCGGCATCTGGCAGGTCGAGCGCCGCACCTGGAAGCTCAACCTGATCGAACAGGTTGCGGCGCGCTCGCACGCCGCGCCGGTCGCCCCGTCCGGACCCGCCTCCTGGGGCGCGATCACAGCCGCCACCGACGCCTATCGCCGTATCCGGCTCGACGGCACCCTCGATAATTCGCGTGAAACGCTGGTCCGTGCAGCCACCGCACTCGGCAGCGGCTACTGGGTCGTCACGCCCCTGCGGACCGCCCAAGGCTTCACCGTCCTCGTCAACCGCGGCTATGTCTCGCCCGAGCAACGCGTCGCGCATACCAAGCCGACCGGCCCGGTCACGATCACCGGCTATCTCCGCATCACCGAGCCCGGCGGCGGCTTCCTGCGCCACAACGATCCCGCCACCGGCAAATGGTATTCGCGCGACGTTGCCGCGATCGCCAGCGCGCGCGGCCTGTCGAACGTAGCGCCCTATTTCGTCGATGCGGACAAGTCCGGCACTGCCGCCCCGGTCGGCGGCCTGACGATCATCGCCTTCCCCAACAACCACCTCGTCTACATGCTGACGTGGTTCGCGCTCGCCGCGATGACGATCGGTGCGTTCGTCGTGTTCGTCCGCCAGGATGCGCGCAAGCGGCAAGAGGCGGCATGACCTCGGAGGCGGCACGCCAAGGCTGGCAACGCTGGCTCGCGCTCGCCACCGCGCGCACCGACGCGACCGGCAACGCCAACATGCGCCAGCTGGTTACGCTGCGCTGGATCGCGGTCGCCGGGCAGTTCGTTACTATTTTGTTCGCGCGCTTCGGCCTGGGCTTCGACCTCCCGCTGGTTCCGATGATGGCCGCGCTCGCCGCCGCCGTGGGTCTTAACCTTGCCAGTATGCCGCTCTACGGCTGGCGAAAGGGTGCGAACATCCAGCTGCTGCTGGCGTTGCTGTTCGACGTCGGCCTGCTTACCACGCAGTTCTACCTCGCTGGCGGCGCGACCAATCCGTTCATCTCGCTCTACCTGCTTCACGTCGTTCTTGGCGCCGTGTTGCTCGATCGCTGGTCGAGCTGGGCGATCGTCGTCGTCACCGCCGCCTGTTTCGGCGTGCTCACGCTCTATTACCGCCCGCTGATCCTGCCCCCCGACTACAGCGGCGAGTATTTCCTGCTCTACACGATCGGCTCGCTGCTCTGCTTCATGCTGATCGCGACGCTGCTGATGCTGTTCATGACCCGCATCACCGGAAACCTGCGCGCCCGCGACACGCGCCTCGCCGACCTTCGCCAGCAGGCCGCAGAGGAGGATCACATCGTCCGCATGGGGCTCCTGGCATCCGGCGCAGCGCACGAACTCGGCACGCCGCTTGCATCGATCGCCGTGATCCTCGCCGACTGGCGCCGCATGCCGACGCTCGCGCAGGACGCCGACTTACAAGCCGAGATCGTCGAGATGCAATCCGAGGTCCAGCGCTGCAAGGCGATCGTCACCGGCATTTTGCTCTCGGCCGGCGAAGCACGCGGCGAAGCGCCCGAGATCATGCCGCTCCACCAGCTCCTCGACGGAATCGTCGACGAATGGCGCGCGGTGCACCCATCAGTCGATTTCGACTACACCACCCGAGTGGGCGACGATCCGCAGGTCGTCTCCGACCCCGCATTGAAACAGGTGATCGCCAACGTGCTCGATAACGCCGCCGAAGCCTCGCCGCACTGGGTCGCGTTCCGCGGCGAACGCACCGAGGGCGACCTCGCGCTGATCGTCCGAGACCGCGGCCCCGGCTTCAGCGACGAACGCCTCGCGAGCTTCGGAAAACCCTATCAGTCGAGCAAGCGCGAACCCGGCCATGGCCTCGGCCTGTTCCTCGCGGTCAACGTCATGCGCAAGCTCGGCGGCGGCGTGTCCGTCGTGAACTGCGAAGGCGGCGGCGCCGAAGTCACGATCACCATGCCGCTCTCTGCGATCGCGCTTTCGTGACGCGGACGGATCGACAGTCGGTTAGCGTTGAAGATCGCGGCGCGTATTCCGTCATGCCGGGCTCGTTCCGGCATCCACGGCACCGCAACATCGAGAGATCTTGGTTTGCGGAACGGTGGACCCCGGAACCAGTCCGGGGTGACGGAATGGTTTGGGACAATCCTGTTCCACATCCAGGCGTCGGATCGGTGCTACCCAAGTGACCGAACCGAAACTCCTGGCGATCGTCGAGGACGACGAAACCTTCGCCCGCACGCTCCGTCGCTCGTTCGAACGCCGCGGCTACGAAGTGATGCAGGCCGCCAGTCACGAGGAGCTCGTCGAGCAACTCGCCGAGCGCACGCCCCGTTACGCGGTCGTCGACCTGAAGCTGGGCGGGGCGTCCGGCCTCGTCTGCGTCCAGACGCTCCATGCGCACGACCCCGAGATCCTCGTCGTCGTCCTCACCGGTTTCGCGAGCATCGCCACCGCGGTCGAGGCGATCAAGCTCGGCGCGTCGCACTACCTCGTCAAACCCTCGAACACCGACGACATCGAAGCCGCGTTCGACCGCACCGAGGGTAGCGTCGACACCGAACTCTCCGAGCGCCCGACCTCGATCAAGACGCTCGAATGGGAGCGCATCCACACCACGCTCGCCGAAACCGACTTCAATATTTCGGAGACCGCGCGCCGCCTCGGCATGCATCGCCGCACGCTCGCGCGAAAGCTCGAGAAACGCCCGGTGAAATAGCCGCAACGCTTCGCCGAAGGCGCGCGTTGTCGTTCGATGCCAGCGCCCAAACCTTCACGACTCTGGCAGCCGAAGCGACTGCTCGCGACCCCGTCCGCGCTGACCTGGGAGCACGGTGCCCAGATTGCCGTGCGTGCAACTGCGCTGGGCGTCCCGGTCACCACGTTGCCGAGCGACCGCCTCAAGCTCGACTTCCCCGAAGACTCGCGCCGTGCCTATGCCGAAGCCAAGGCAATGCTCGCGCTGGTCGTCGCGCCGCCGTCGAAGCGCAAGCTCCAGCCGATCGCCCCCAGCGCGGACTGGCGGATCGACCTCGCCGAGGGCTGCCCCGCGCATTGCGGCTATTGCTACCTCGCCGGCTCCCTCAAGGGGCCCCCGATCACGCGCGTCTACGCCAACCTGCCCGAGATCCTCGCCGAACTCCCCGCGCACCTCGGCCAGGGCACCGTCACCTCGCGCTCGACCGCCCGAGCGCATGAAGGCACGACGTTCGAGGCCTCCTGCTACACCGACCCGCTCGGCATCGAGCACGTCACCGGATCGCTCTCCGCGCTGATCGCGCATTTCGGCGCCTGGGAAGCCGACGTGCAGTTGCGCTTCACAACCAAGTTCGACGCGGTCGAGCCATTGCTGGGTCTGAACCACGGTGGCCGCACCCGCATGCGCGCCTCGATCAACCCCGCCGCCTATGCACGCTTCGAGGGCGGCACCAGCCCGGTCGCAGCCCGGCTGGTCGCCCTGCGAAGAATGGCGGACGCGGGCTACAAGATCGGCCTGACGGTCGCGCCGATCATCGCCGCTGAGGGCTGGCGCGAGGCGTATGGCGACTTGCTGGCGGAGGCGGGCAGGGTGCTCGCCGACGTGCCCGACGTGACGATCGAATTGATCACCCACCGCTACACGCCGGGATCGAAGGCCGTGCTCGAAACCTGGTACCCCGGTTCGTCGCTCGACCTCAGCATGGCCAACCGCACCGAGAAACGCACCAAGTTCGGCTCGGTCAAATATGTCTACGACGCCGACACGATGCGCGCGCTCCGCAGCTTCTTCCAGGATGAGATCGCCGCCAGGCTCCCGCAGGCCCGTATTCTCTACTGGACCTGACCACCGCGCCAACCGGCAACGCAGCGTTGCCATTCGCGGCCTTCCGGTCGCCGCCACCGCCGCCTACCTCGAGACCATGACACACACCCGCCAGCCAACCCTCTTCATCCCGCACGGCGGCGGGCCCTGTTTCTTCATGGATGACCCCGCCGGGAACTGGACCGGCATGGCCGCGTACCTCCGGTCGATCGCCGCCTCGCTGCCCGAAAAGCCCAAGGCGATCCTTGTCGTCTCCGGCCACTGGGAAACGCGCGGCTTCGCGTTCACCGGCGCCGTAACGCCGCCGCTGATCTACGATTACGGCGGCTTCCCCGCGCATACCTACGAGTTGCGCTACGACGCGCCCGGCGATCCTGTCTTGGCCACTCGCGCCGCCGACCTGCTCCGCGCCGCCGGCCTGACCGCAAATGTCGACCCGACCCGCGGCCTCGATCACGGCGTCTTCATCCCGATGAAGGTCGCGTTCCCCGACGCCGACATCCCGGTCGTCGAGATGTCGGTCGACCGCGATCTCGACCCGGCACTCCACGCCGCCGCCGGCCGCGCACTCGCCCCGCTGCGCGACGACGGCGTCCTGATCGTCGGCTCGGGCATGAGCTTCCACAACATGCGCGGCTACGGCGACCCCCGCTTCACCGCACCGTCCGAAGCCTTCGACCAGTGGCTGACCGCCGCAGTCGAGTCCGAACCGACCGCCCGAGCGGCAGCGCTAGCCGGCTGGGCCGAAGCGCCCGCCGGCCGCCTCTCGCATCCCCGCGAAGAGCATCTGCTCCCACTCATGGTCGCTGCCGGCGCTTCCGACCAAGCCGGCGCGCAGGTTTACACCGAGCGTGTGCTGCAAACCGCAATCTCCGGCTACCGCTTCAATTAAAGGAAACTCCATGGCCCTTCCCGTCCTACTCGCGATCTCAGGCAGCCTGCGCCGCGGCTCGTATAATACCGCGATCCTGACCACGCTTGGCGAAGCTATCGCCGACAAGGCAGCGCTGACGGTCTTCGCGCTGAACGACGTGCCCCTCTACGATCAGGACGCCGACACCGACACGCCCACCGCCGCCGTCGCAGCACTGCGCGCGGCAATCGGCGCGGCCGACGGGATCGTCATCGCGTCCCCAGAATATAATCACGGCATCTCCGGCGTCCTGAAGAACGCGCTCGACTGGGCCTCGCGCCCGCACGGCAAGGCGACGCTCACGGGCAAGCCCGTCTTCACGCTCACCTCCTCACCCGGCGCGGTCGGTGGCGCGCGTGCGCACGCGCAACTGAACGAGACGCTGGCCTCGATCGGCGCGCGCACCGTCCTGCGCCCACAAGCCGTCGTCGGCGCGGTGCACGAGAAGATCGCCGACGGTCGCCTGACCGACCAGCGCACGCTCGACTTCCTCGTCGGAGGCATCGACGACCTGCTCGCCGACATCGCGCAGCCCACCATCGCCGACCGCGAGGCTTCCTGACATGCGCCACGTCCTCAACCAGTATCCCGCCCAGCGCGACGACATCGCCGATCTCGTCACCCGCCGCCCGCTACCCGGTCCCGGCCTGTCGCAGGTCGATCCGTTCCTGTTCCTCAACCATCACGGGCCCCAGACCTACCGCCCCGGTAATAGCGGCCTCCCCGTTCGGCCCGCATCCACACCGCGGCTTCGAGACGGTCAGCTTCATCCTGAAGGGCGAGATGGCGCATCTCGACAGCGGCGGCCACGAAAGCGTCATCCGCGCAGGCGGCGTCCAGTGGATGACCGCAGGCTCGGGCCTGATCCACGCGGAAATCTCGCCCGCGTCGTTCAAGCGCGACGGCGGTCCGCTGGAGATCCTGCAACTCTGGATCAACCTCCCCGGCCGGCTCAAGATGACCAAGCCCGCCTATACCGGCCTCCAGCGCGAGGACATTCCCGCGATCCCGGTCGACGGCGGCACCGTGAACCTGATCTCGGGCACGTTCACCGGACGACAGGGCCCGATCGCATCGCTGACCGACGTCGCGATGATGACCGTCGAACTGGAAGCCGGCGCCAAGGTCGACCTGCCAGCCCCAACCGGCCGCGCGGTCTTCTTCTATGTCGTCGCCGGCGCTCCCACGGCCAACGGCACGCCGATCAATCCGCACCACCTCGCCACATTCGGCAACGAGGGCGACACCATCACTGTTGAGACTGAAGCCCCCGCCACGATCCTTTACGGCCACGCCGACCCGATCGGCGAACCCGTCGTCTCCCACGGTCCCTTCGTCATGAACACCCGCGAAGAGATCGTTCGCGCGATCGAAGACTATAACGCCGGTCTGTTCGGCAAGCCGCCCGTCATTCGCTAGGGCGCTTTACGCACCGGGGGCAGCGCGGCACAGATGTCGGCGCCCCCGGCAGGCACCGTGAAGAACGGCCCCGCCCGGTTCTCGCGCGAGGCGATCCACGCCACGAACCGCGCATTGTCCGCCGCGCGATATTCGAAATGCGGTCGTTCAGCGGCGGGCAGTTCGCTCACGAGGCGAGCGGACACGATCGGGCTACGCTCCCCCTCGGTCTTGTAGAACCCCAGATCGCCCGTCCCGCGCGGCAACGACGACAGCCACCCGACCCCGTCGATCACGCGCCCTACCACCGCGATGTTCCGGTCCAGCGCACGCGGCGAATGCCCGATCACGGTATACAGCTCAGCGCCGCTCCCCGTGCTCGGCGCCAGATCGCGCGCGACGCCGACCATCCCGTAGCAATGCGGCACCCACTCGGTCGCGCCATTGCCCGCAAGCGGCCACCCGTCGCGGCTATACCCCGCCCATTCCGCATAAGGATCGCGCTGCGAAAGCCGCGCCACCGTCGTCGACCCGGTATGCAGATATTCCGCCGGCGGGTTGGCGACGACGCCCGCGACCAACGGCTTCTTCTCGGTCGCGTCACCCCATTGCGCCACGTAATTGTCTTGAACGCGGTACACGCTCGTCCCCGCATCCCACCAATGCGCAAGCGCCAACTTGCGTATGTTCGCCACGTGAATGGGCGAATACCGAGGCGCGAGCCGCACGGTGAACCGGTGCCCATTGGCCAGCGTGAACACCATTAGTTCGTCGTCCGGCACAGCGACCCAGTCCGCCGCAACCGGATCGGACGAGAGCGTCGCGGCTACCGGAACGGCCTGCGCAAGCATGGCGGCGAGAAGGATATTCAACATCCCCGTAGACTGCCCCAGCCGATCACCGCACGCAATTGCTTGCGCGCGGGCGAAACCCGCACTAGCAGACCCGCTTCCAGAGCAATGCGGAGCGGTGGCCGAGTGGTCGAAGGCGCTCGCCTGGAAAGTGAGTATACGTCAAAAGCGTATCGTGGGTTCGAATCCCACCCGCTCCGCCACTGGTTTCCCTACCGAGTCATTCGCGGATATGCGTTGCGAGAAACGACCTCGCAAAGGGCCGGCTCCCTGACCGCAGTGCTGCTGGACTGGCGACGCGTCTTCGTCGCGCTTATCGGTCAACGGATTTAGCGATCGACCAAAAAATTAGCGTCGGCGAGGCTTGGTGCCGGTATTACGAAAGCGATCGTGGCGGGGGCACGAAGGCGCACGTCGACCGCGCAAAGTAGGCTTCATCGACGTCCTTCGGCGGCAGTGGATACGGTTCGACCAACCAGCGACGCGAGCCGATGCCCGGATAGCCAAGCGGCTTCGATCCGGGGGCCGAGGAGCCAGTCGCCGCATGCGCCCAGTTGGATGTCCGCGTTCCAGAACGCACCGCGGTCCAGCGCGTTGGTCTTTGCATACCGCCAGCGATGCGCGCTGGTTGCGATGATAGCAGGCGACACGACGCCGATGTGGTCGGCGAAGGCTGCGAGCAATGCCTGTTCAACCATTTCCGGCGTATCTTCGAGATGCGCGCGCGACCAGTCGGCGCTGGCCTGAAGCACCCACGCCTCCGGTCCGGTCCGCCCCGGCTTGGCCGAGTTGCGGACGGCGGATCCGATGGCCCCCAAGTCCGTCACCCGGTCGCATGCGAGCGACACCGGACCATCGAACGCCGCCATGACGGTCCAGCAGGGATCGGACACCGCGGAGCGGGCCGCATCGGCGAGCGCACCGTCGTGAGCCGCGATCAGGGGCGCGACCTGTTCGGCAGGTACCGCGACGATCGCCGCATCGAACCGTTCGTCGCCGATCCGCCATTCGCCGTCATGCGAGACGCTGTCGATCACCGTGCTCCATCGAACATCCAGGTCGCCCGCCATCGCGCGGACCGGCGCATTCATCGCCGGCGTCCCGACCCAGGCATCGGGCCCCGCAGGCGACCAGCGCGCGACGTGGCCCGCCTGCGCCCAACGATCGACCTGCGCGACGAAGGCGGGATCGCGCGCCGTTAGATATTGCGCGCCGTGATCGAACGCGGCCTCGTCCAGCGGCGTGTCGATCCGGCGCGTCGACATCCTGCCGCCGGGCCCGCGACCCTTGTCGAACAGGACGGGGTGATGACCCTGGTCGCGTAGGGCTTGCGCACAAGACAGGCCCGCCATTCCCGCGCCGATGATCCCAATCCGCATGATACCCCCGTGCCGGCGCGCAACATCCCAACGTGCAGCGGACCAGACATTCTCAAACGCGAAGATTGTCGATTGGAGCCGGACGGGCGTAGATTTCGTCCCATGTTACCGGCTCCAGTATGAAACTTCAGCTTCGGACGTCTCCGCCACCGAAGACGACCTGGTTGCGCACGGCAGGTTGGAACAGGCCGTAGAGAAACGGCAGGTTGCCGCCGCTCACCGCATCGAGCGCCGCCCGGTGTTCCGGAGGCAGGCGAAGGCCGAGTGCGGCGACATTGTCGGTCACCTGTTCGGGCCGGCTCACGCCCATCAACGTCGATGCGACCCCCGGCTGCCCGACCACCCAGGACAGCGCGACGCGTGCCGGCGTTTCGCCGATCTCGCCTGCGATGCGCTTGAGTATTTCGAGGATCTGCCAGTTGCGTTCGGTGAACAGCGTGTCGCCGAACGGATTATCGCCGTCGAGCCGCTTGTCGTCCGCGGGCCGCGCGGTGTCGTCCGGCCCGGCCTGGTTGGGGACGCCGCCCGACCGCTTCGGTCCCGCCTCGACGGTGGCACGGTCGTACTTGCCGGTCAGCAAGCCATAGGCGAGGGGGCTCCAGGGAACGAGGCCCATGCCCGCCGACTGCGCAAGCGGCAGGTGCTCGGCCTCGACCCCACGTTCGACCAGCGAGTAGAAATATTGCAGGCCGATCGGCGCCGGATGACCCTGGACGCGGGCCAGGGCGGCGAGTTCGGCGACATACCACGCTGGCGTATTGGATATGCCCCAATAGCGGATCTTGCCCGCTGCGACGAGCGCGGTCATCGTCCGCAGCAATTCTTCGGCGGGGGTGACACCGTCCCAGACATGCACCCAGTACAGGTCGATGAAATCCGTCTTGAGCCGTCGGAGCGAACCCTCGACCGAGGCCATAATGTGGCGTGCGCCATTGCCGCCCGCATGATAGCCGCGGCCGGTCGCGAACCCGGATTTGGTCGCGATGACGATCCGGTCGCGCGACGATTGCGCGGCGACGAACGCGCCGACCATCTCTTCCGATCGGCCCCCCGCATAGACGTCGGCGGTATCCACGAAATTGCCGCCGAGATTGGTGTAGCGATCGAACACCGCGCGGCTGCCGCGCTCGTCCAACCCCCAGCGCGGCGTGCCGAAGGTCATCGTGCCCAGCGCCAGCGGGCTGACGAGCAGGCCGGAGCGGCCGAGCGGACGATAGGTGTCGAGGTTCATGATAGCATCCTGCACTGTGTCGCCTCCAGATGGACGCCGGACCGCCCGAGGATTAGATCGTCTCAGGCGCATGGGTTGCTGAAGGATGTTCACGAATGGATCGCGATCTCTGGTCCGGTCTCGCGGTGTTCGAGACGATCGTCGAGGCTGGCAGTTTCGCACGGGCGGCGACGCGCCTGGGGTTGTCCGCCTCCGCGCTCAGCCACGCGATGCGATCGCTGGAAACGAAACTGGGCGTCCGGCTGCTCGACCGTACCACCCGGTCGCTGGCGCCGACGCCTGCGGGCGAGGAACTGCTGGCGCGGTTGAGACCGGCGATCGCTTCGGTCGCGGGCGCGCTGGCCGATCTCGGCAATGCCCGCGAACGGCCGGCGGGGCGGATCCGGGTCAGCGCGCACCGGGTCGCGGCGATCTACGCCATCCTGCCGCGGCTGGCCGACTTTGCGCGCGCCTATCCCGACATCGCCGTCGAACTGGTGGTCGACGACGGGTTCGTCGACATTGTCGCGGACCGCTTCGATTGCGGAGTCCGCCACGCGCAGAGCTTGCAAGCCGACATGATATCGGTCCGGATCAGCGCGCCGGTGCCGCTCGTCTTCGTTGCAGCACCGTCCTATATCGCCGGGCGTGCCGCACCGGTCGATCCCGACGATCTCTCGGCGCATCGTTGCCTGTGTTACAGGTACACGTCGTCGGGTATTGTCCACCGTTGGGAATTCGAACGGGATGGCCGGACGTTGGAGCGATCGGTCCGCGGCGACTTCACGACCAACGACATCGACGTGATGCGCGACGCCGCGGTGTCGGGGCTGGGCATAACCTGCCTGCCGCTGCCGCACGCCGCGCTACAGCTGGCCGACGGCACGCTAGTCGAGGTGCTCACCGGCTGGGCACCCACGCTGGCACCGAACCATCTCTATTATCCCAGCCGACGCCAACCCACCGCCGCCTTCCGGGCCTTCGTGACGGCAATGCGCGCCTGATCGCGCGCACGCTGAGGCCGGCTCCCGAAGCGACGGAACGTCTTATGCTCGTTTATCAGCGTGCTTCGATCAGGCTGTCGAGCAGGATCGGTGCGAAGTCGTGGCCATCGACGCCGACGTCGAACTGGCGCGGCATCGGTTTCAGCCGACCATGGCTGTGCCCGTGCAGGTTCAGCGCGCCGCGGTGCTGCCCGTTCCAGCTTCGGAACGGATAATGACACAGGACGAGCTGTCGGCCATCCAGCTCGATTTCCGCATAGTCGCCGACGCTCGCCCATCCGTGCGCCGCCAGCGTCGCATCCGGATCGTTATTGCCGCGCAGCAGGTGCTTGCTCCCGTTCAGTCGGGCGAGCAGTTCGGCGACATCCGTCGGGCGACGTGCCACGTCGCCCAGGTGCCACACCACGTCATCGGGGCCGACGACGGCGTTCCAGCGCTCGACCATCGCCGCGTCCATTTCGGCCGTGTTGGCGAACGGCCGTCGGGAGATGTTAATGGTGCGATGGTCGCCGAAATGCGTGTCGGCCGTGAAGAATACGCTCATGAGCGCCGCGACGTCCGTTCGTCTGTCATCACGTAAGAACGAGCACCAGCGTCAAAGGTTCGGTGCGAAAGCGGGGTGACGCCGGACCCGGGCGTCTTACCCGAACGTCTTACAATGCGTCGAACATGAACTATCTCGCGGCAACGCATGACGACCGACCGACCCTTGATCCTGGCAATAGGTGACAGCCTGATTGCCGGTTACGGCCTGCAGGCTGTCGATAGTTTTCCCGCACGATTGCAGGCATCGCTGCAGACGGCACGTCCCGGCGCCCGCGTGGTGAACACCGGGGTGTCGGGCGATACCACTGCCGACGTCCTGCGGCGCCTGCCCCGCCTGTTGTCCGCGCTCGACCAGCGGCCCGTACTCGCGATCGTTCAGGTGGGACCGAACGATGTCCTGCGGCAGATCCCGGTGGCGCGTACGCGGGCGAACCTCGAGCAGATCCTGCTGAGCCTGGGTAGCTGTGGCATTCCCGTGTTGCTGACCACCGTCGATCCCCCGGCGTTCATCCGTGACCGCGCTGCGGCGTATCTGGGTATCCACGCGGCGTTGGCTGCCGAGCATGGCGCGACCGTCTGGCCATTCTTTCCCCCCGGCGTGTTGGGACATTCCGAGATGGTACTGGCGGATCGGGTGCATCCCAACGCGGCGGCGATCGCAGCGGTGGTCGCGGCGATCCTGCCGACCGTAAAGCGGATGCTTTGATGCCCGTGTTCGAGCGCAACCACGGGCGTTCCCGGATTTTAGCTATGAGGCCGAGTGAGTCATGGTGACGGAGCCCAAGTGGTTGAAAGCCGCGGGCGCGAAGCTGGGCACGAAGGAAGCTGCCGGATCGGCCAACAGCGCGACGATCCTGGGTTGGGCGAAGCGGCTGGGGACGAAGATCCTCGGGATGGTCTATAATGCCGACAGCGTCCCGTGGTGTGGGGTATTCGTCGCCTATTGTCTTCAGGAGGACGGTATCGAGCCGGTCGCCATCGCGGTGCGCGCCACGTCATGGTCGACATGGGGATCGGCGCTGCGGCCGGAGCGGTTGGCTCCCGGCGCCGTGCTGGTGTTCGAGCGTCCGGGGGGTGGGCATGTCGGGTTCTATGTCGGCGAAGACCCAACCGCGTATCACGTCCTCGGCGGCAACCAGGGCGATACCGTCAGCGTAGCCCGGATCGCCAAGGACCGTTGCATCGCGCGACGCTGGCCATCTGGCCGTCCCGTCATCGGCAAGCCGGTCCAGTTGGCGGCGAGGAAGCCGATCTCCACCGACGAGGCCTGACGCGTCGGGCAACGGCCTGACGCGCAGCCACCCGGTCGTAACGCGACCCATGACGACCGCGCCGGCAGATCAAATCTGCACCAGCGCGCGCCGTCGCGTCAGCCTACCGGACGCCGAACCCCGCCGTGCTGTTCGCGCCATCGTCGGTTCGCTCGCGCCCAGCGAGGACGTTCTCGAGTTCGGCAAGTGAATGCGGCACGTCGATGTGCTGCGCGCCCAGGAACAGGCGTGATCCATCGCCCTCGGGTACCGCGTGGGTCAGCTTGTCGATATCTACCAGCGCCTTGCCCTGCGGCAGGATCTCGATCTGAACAAATCGCATGTCATTTCCCATCTTGCGTCTGACGGCTCGATTGCCACGCAGGCGATAACGCACGGCTGAACTACGCAATTTTTGTCGCCGCGTCCTCCGACATCTATTCGGTGCGTTGCAGCAGGTCGGCTAGGTCCTGCTTCCAGAACCGGGCCGCAGTGTGAGTGCCGTGGCCGCGCGTGTCGGTGCTCTCCGGAATCATGCGGAATCGCGCGTTCTTCATGCGGGCGACGGCGCGTTGCGGGTAATCGAGATTGCGCGGGTTGATGAAATCGTCGGCCGAGTTGATCCAGGTCGTCGGCGCGGTGATCGCCTCCAGCCGCGACCAGGGCGAATAGGTCCACGAGGCATCGAGTTGATACACGAGGTCATTGGCATCCGTCCCGTCGATCGAGGCTGCGACCCGCTGCTCGGCAAATGCCTCGGCGACATCGCGCCCGAGATATTGTTGCTGGAAGAAGAGCGGCGCACCACCGGCGACGAACAGCAGGCTGGCGGCCGTGCGCAGGCCCTGCACCGGTGGCGTCCGGTACTCGCCGCCGGCCCAGGCCGGATCGGCCTTGATTCCGTCGATCGCGAGCTTGCGCCACATGCGGTTCAGCCCCGCGATCTCGACAGGTTCGCAGGCGAGCGGCATGAGCGCGCGGGCGAACTCGGGGTGCGTCTCGCCCCAGACCAGGCTGTGCATGCAGCCCATCGACGTTCCCATGATCAGCCGCATGTGGCGGATGCCCAGGCCATCGTGGAGCAGCCGGTACTGCGCCTCGACCATGTCGTCATAGTCGTAGTGCGGGAACCGCATGTGCAGCCCGTCGGACGGTTTCGAGGATTTGCCGTGCCCGATCCCGTCGGGAAGGATGATCCAGTAGCGCGTGATGTCCAGCGGCTGACCCGGGCCGTAGAGTTCGTCGGCGAACTGCGGGCTGAGGAACTGGCGGCCGGTTCCACCCGTACCGTGCAGGACCATCACCGCGTTGTCGATTTCACCCCGGGCATTCCGGTGCGGCTGCCCCAGCATCGTATAGTTGAGGCGCAGTTCCGGCAGGGTCTCGCCCGAGCGGAAGCGAAAGCGGCGGACCGTGAACTGCGCGTCGCGTGCCGGCCATTTCGACGTGGAGGGGGCGGTCTTGACCGCGGGCGTAAGCGGCGGCGTCTGGGGGACGGCTGCCTGGAGAAGCAGGAGCGAGAGCAGGAACGACATGACCCATCGTTGCGTCTAAGCGGACCGCGCGCAAGTGGTGTCCCGATACACAGTAGCGAACGTCTGGAGGCAGGGCTTCGACGATGACGCGGCAAACCCGAGGTCGGGATCCGCATTCCAGCGCGGAGACCTCAGTCGTGAAGACCCGCCACGCCAAGTGTCCCCAGGTTCAGGGTAAGCTGCAGGTTCAGCGCATTGTCCATCTGGGCGCGTGCGCCACCGCGCGCGAACCGGTACTGGTTGAGATAGCCGACATCGGCCGTTACCGCCTTGCCGATCGGGAAGGCCAGCCCGACGATGTTGCGCATCCGCTCATACCCGGCGCGCTGGCCCCAGGTCGTGCTGTTCGGCAAAAAGAAGCTTTCGTGGCTGACGAACAAGGCCAATCGCTTGGATCCGAGCGGCAAATTGTATCGCAGCAACGGGCGGATGCGGAAGCCGATCTCGCTGCCGTCGGGGTTGAAGCGTTCGTCGAGTCGCAATCGCCCGGCGAAGCGTCCGCTGGTGACCACGATCTGCTGGCGGAGCCGGTCCTCGTCCGGCGCGAGGTTGCGACTGTGAAAGCCGACATGGCGGTATCCGAATCCGAGCTCGACGCCCTTGGCCAACTGCCAGCCGAGGAGCGCACCAAATTCGGTGGTGTAGATTCCGTCCTGGCGGTCGCTGGTCCGCGCAATCTCTTCCAGCGTCACCCGCAATTTAGGTGCGATGGGAACGACCACGTTGAGCTGCTCCCACGCCTGCGTATCCTGTTGCTGTGCCCAGGCGGGGGCGGCAACCAGAAACAGCGGCAAAATTGCCAGGGATGAAGCGCGATACATCGCATGGTGTTGGCACGGCTCGGCCAACACAGGCAATGGACTGGCGTCGCCTCGGTCCTTTTCATCGATTGCATGCCTGGCAACAATCGTGTGACGCTACGGTCTTGCTCGGCAGCCGCTAAATCGGTCGCGAGACGATGTGTCTGAAACTGATAAGGCCGGTCCCATGGTTGTGACGCGACATGGTTGAGGGCGGATCGCTGCGAACGGTAAGCGTCGGCATCAGGGAGGTGCTGGGTGCACCCCTGCCTGGCGAACCCGCCAGGGGCGACGTGAGAGCCCTTCTGCTGGGTACGCGTATCGATACCCGCAATTTGCAGGACTTCGCGGAGCCCGAGACCCTCAACCTGTCGGGGGTCGGGGCCGCGTTCGTCTTTCGCTACGGTGTCCTGGTGCTGATCGGGGCGGCGGTCGAAACCGAGCGTCGGTTCATCGAAACCCTGTCCGAGCACATCATCGACCCCCTGGCCACGCCCGAAACGGAAACCGCCTGGATCGAGATTTCCGCGGACCGCGAGGAAACGGTCAGTGCAGACGGACACATACGGTTGAGGGAGGCGTCACGGGAACGCTTGTTGCTGACGGCCACCGTCGTCGCCCGGAGCGTCGTCCTCGCGCGGGATGAAGGCCGTATTGCCGAAGCGTTCGATCGCGTGGAGCCGCTCATCAACGAACTGCGCATCCACGGTCGTGCGGTGATGCCGATCCGACGCGTCATGCAGAGCATCGGTGACGTTCTCGCCGCGCAGCACCGCGTCGTCGGCCGGGCGCAGATCTCCGAGAAGCCGGACCTGCTCTGGGATCATCCCGAACTCGACCGGCTTTACGGGCGTCTCGAAGCCGAGTTCGAACTGGGCGACCGCGCGCGCGCCATGGAACGCAAGCTCGAGGTCATCGGCGACGCTGCCGAATGGCTGCTCGACCTGGTGCAGGACAAACGCTCGTTACGGCTCGAGCTTGCCGTAATCGGGCTGATCGCCTTCGAGGTCATCCTCAACATCTACGAATTGTGGCGTCACTGACGACGATGCGCTGTCGGACCGGGCTTTAATCCGTTCATCGCACCACCTCGCGGGCGGTAGCGCGACGAGTACCACATAGCCTGTGGCCCCGCCTCGCATTCAGACGATCGGTTCAGCTCGAGTGTTCGACGACCCAGCCCGCCGGCGTACTCCGCATCGATTTCCTGCAGTAGCGGCAGATGCTCGTATCCGCGCCGCGACCCTTGAAGACGGTGTGTCTGCGAGACCGACGATGTATGCCGATCATGCATTTGGCACGTCCGATAAGTCTTTGAAACATCGCGATCTCCTTGATCGCAACGTAACGCCCGACGGGACGCCCGCGATTAAATTCGCGGTCATCCAGGTCCCGAAATAGAACATTCGCGCTCGTGATCCAGGTGGCCGCCGAATCCAGATTGCCCCTCTTATTCAGCACCGAGCGAGTTTCTCCTCCCACCCAGCCCGGCCCGCGCTGCGTTATTTCGGATCCGATGCTACCATTGCCGATCATCCCAAATCGAGGGGGATGACCTTGCTTCTGACTGGGCGGCCAAACATGTTTCATGGCTTGCTTACCAATCCGCGCTACGGATCACCGCCATGGATCACGACGCTCAGCTAGCCGGTATGGCCGAGACCGACCCTCGTCCGCAGTCGGCGGTCAGTCACGGCGCGGGTCTGTCGGGACTCGTCGGCGTGCTTGTCTGGATCGGGTTCGCGCGACACTACGGCATGGACGGGCCATATTCGGCGCTCGTCAACGTCGCCGCCTGCGGACTGCCGATGATCGTCTGGTCTTTGCTGGTCGACAAGGTTCATCGCAATCCCAGTACCGGGATCGACTGGTCGGCCGCCAGGCTCTGGCGCGAAACGCTGGACCTGAGCCTGACGAAGCTTGCCGGGCTGTGGGCGACGTGGGCGGGGATCGCGGTGATCTACGGTGCCGGGCGATTTTATTGGGAAGGCAATTTCGCGTTTGCGATGTGGTGCTTCACAAATGCCGCACCGATCCTGTTCGTCGCGTCGATCCCGTATGTGCTGTGGATCGACCGCTATCTCGTCGAGCCGCGCGACGGCGCCTGGCACCTCGGCGCGTGGCTGACCGGACACGCCGGCGTCGACCGCGAGGCGATCTACGGCCATTTGCGCGCATGGGGGGTGAAGACGTTCTTCCTCGCCTTCATGCTGGCGATCGTCCCGCCGGGCTTCGGTAACTTCGTCCGCGGCGACGTCGCGTCGGTGTTGCGTGATCCGGTCGCGCTGTCGGGCTGGCTGGTGACGCTGATGTTCCTGATCGACGTGGCGTTCGCGACGGTCGGATATCTGCTGACGTTCCGGCCGCTCGACTCGCACATCCGCAGCGCCAATCCGTATGCGGCGGCGTGGATGCCCGCGCTCATGTGCTATCCGCCGTTCATCCTGATGACCACGGGTGGCCCGCTCGATTATCATCCGGGCACGTCGGACTGGGCATACTGGTTCCAGGGGCATCCGATCCTGCTGGCGC
The DNA here is from genome assembly GCF_001421415.1 of Sphingomonas sp. Leaf208. Lineage (GTDB taxonomy): Bacteria > Pseudomonadota > Alphaproteobacteria > Sphingomonadales > Sphingomonadaceae > Sphingomonas. The sequence continues at coordinate 302,324 of NZ_LMKH01000036.1, read as the reverse complement.
TGATCGGCGCGGTGCTGGTCGGGCTGACCGCGATCTACGCCTGGGCGACGATGGCGTTCGGGTTCCGCTTCTCGAACCTCACCAACCGGGGAATCCTAACACACGGGCCGTACGCGGTGTCGCGGCATCCGGCGTATTTATCGAAGAACCTGTTCTGGTGGATTTCGACGATCCCGGTGCTGACGCTCGGCAGCATGGTCGACGCGGCGCGTGCGACGCTGCTGATGGCAGCGGTCAGCGGCGTGTATTACTGGCGCGCGAAGACTGAAGAGCGGCATCTGAAGCTCGACCCGGACTATCGCGTGTATTTCGACTGGATGACGCGCAACGGTCTGGTGCCGCGGTTGTTCGCAAGGCTGCGCGGCTAATCCCCCTCCCGCTTGCGGGAGGGGTTAGGGGAGGGGCTGTTCTACGCCTCTAGCGCGACGTCCGCGGCCAAGCCCTCCCCCGACCCCTCCCGCAAGCGGGAGGGGAGTAGTCAGAAGCTGGCTTCGTCGTAAACCTTGGAGACGTCGCCGTTCCAGACGCCATTGTAGCGCTCCAGCAATACCTCGGCCGGCACCTTGCCGCTCCGCACGATCTCCCGCAGCGGATCGAGGAAGCCGGTCTCGTTGTCGCCCGCCCGGTTGAACCGCGCGCGCGCCGACAGCCCCGCACCGGCGATGTCGAGCACCTGGCCCGCGATGTCACGCAGCTTCCCGCCGCCCGCGATCGGCGCGTTCAGCGCGAGCTTCGGCACCGCATCGCGCAACGCCTGGCGCTCGTCGATCGTCCAGTCCTTGACCAGGTCCCACGCCGCATCGAGCGCACCCTGATCGTACAGCAACCCGACCCACAGCGCCGGCAGCGCGCAGATTCGGTTCCACGGCCCGCCATCGGCACCACGCATCTCGAGGAAGGTCTTCAACCGGACCTCGGGGAAAGCGGTCGACAGATGATCGGTCCAGTCGTCGAGCGTCGGCTTCTCGCCCGGCAAAATGCTCAGTTCGCCCTTCAGGAAGTCGCGGAACGACAGCCCGGCGGCATCGATATACTTGCCGTCGCGGTAGACGAAGTACATCGGTACATCGAGCGCGTATTCGGCATAGCGCTCGTACCCGAAGCCATCCTCGAACACGAACGGCAGCATGCCGGTGCGGTGCGGATCGGTGTCCGACCAGATATGGCTGCGATACGACAGCATGCCGTTGGGCTTGCCCTCGGTGAACGGCGAGTTCGCGAACAGCGCGGTCGCGAGCGGCTGGAGCGCGAGCCCGACGCGGAATTTCTTCACCATGTCCGCCTCGGACGCGTAATCCAGGTTCACCTGGATCGTGCAGGTCCGCAGCATCATGTCGAGCCCCATGCTGCCGACGCGCGGCATGTGCCGCAACATGATCGCATAGCGCCCCTTCGGCATCGTCGGCAGTTCGGCACGCGTCTTGTCCGGCCACATGCCGAGCCCGAGGAAACCGATGCCGAGCTTCTCGCCCGCTGCCTTCACCTGCTCGAGGTGACGCCCGGTCTCGGCGCAGGTCTCGTGCAGCGAGTCGAGCGGCGCGCCGGACAGTTCGAACTGGCCCGCGGGCTCCAGGCTGATGCTGCCGTCGGGGCCCGACATGGCGATGGCGTTCTCGGTGCCGTCTGGGCCGCGCTCCATGACCGGCTTCCAGTCATATTGCTCAAGCTCGCCGAGCAACGCGCGGATACCGCTCGGCTCGTCATAGGACGGCGCATGATGATCGCCGTTCGCATAGACGAACTTTTCGTGCTCGGTGCCGATCCGCCACGCGTCCTTCGGCTTCTCGCCGCCTGCGAAACTGGCGATCAACTGGTCGCGCGACTCGATCGTCGGGCTGGTCTTTTTCGGAGCGGGAATCGTCGTCATCGCCGCGCCTTACGCGTCGATGAACGAGGGTGCTAGAGGGGATTCGGACCAATCGGTAGCAATGTCTACGTGGCAGTCGGGACGCCTACCAGTCGCCCGCCGCCGCCATCCACAACGCAACGGCCGCGCCTGCCGCGGTTTCCGCGCGGAGGATGCGCGGCCCCAGCCCGATGCCGACCGCGTTCGGATGCGCGCGTACCGCCTCGCGTTCGTCGGAATCGAAGCCGCCTTCGGGACCGATGAGGATCGCCGCCGGACCGGGCCGCGACCGCATCGCCTCCAGCGCTGGCACGCCGCCGGTCTCGTCCGCGAAGAACAGCGCGCGGTCCTCGGGCCAGTCGCGGAGCAATGCGGCGAGCTTCACCGGCTCGGCGACCTCGGGCAGCGCGGTGCGCCCGCATTGCTCGGCCGCCTCGATCATCTGCGTGCGCAGCCGCTCGGTATTGGGCTTGTCGACGATCGTCCGCCGCGTCACCACCGGCACCAACCGCGCGACGCCAAGCTCGCACGCCTTCTCCGCCATCCAGTCGACCCGGCCCTTCTTGAGCGGCGCGGCGCACAGCCACAGATCCGGCACGTCCTCGCGCGGCCGCAGCAACTCGGTAACGTCAAGCACCAGATCGCGCTTGCCGACGCTCGACGCGACGCCGAGCCATTCCCCGGTCCGGTCGTCGAACAGCTTCACCGGATCGCCCACTTTCATCCGCATCACCCCGACGAGATAATGCGCCGCCGGCCCATCGACGTGGAGCGGGCCGGGTGCGAGCGGCGTATCGACGAAGAGGCGCGGCGTGGATTGCGGCGGCCAGGCTGGGGTTGCAGGCATGCGGGCGTCCTAGCAAATCCTCCCCGGCACGGGGAGGGGGACCAGCGAAGCTGGTGGAGGGGGGCTTCCGCGTGAGTAACGCTTGCGTGGGGCGCCTTCGATCAGCGTTACGTTCGCGGCGATCCCCCTCCACCCTTCGCCGACGGCGAACGGTCCCCCTCCCCGTGCCGGGGAGGATGGCACTTCTCGCTCCCCTCACTGAAAGGGAGGGGCTGGGGGTGGGTTGGCTCGGAACTGCCGGCACGTCCGCCAAGCAGCCGACCCACCCCCGACCCCTCCCTTCCAGGGAGGGGAGAAGATTAGCCCTTCCGGCCCACGCAAAACTCAGTTCAGCGTCTCCGCCGCGACCACATCTTTCGCGCGATCACCCAAGCCACGACCAACACCACGACCCCAAGAATCAACACCCCCGCGACCGCGCCAGCGACCCGAAAGATCCCCCAGAACAACGCCTCGACGAAGCGGCCGACCGCGACCGAGAGGCCGATCATGCTGGAGGGTCCGAACGCGTCACACCCCACCGGTACCCGGCAAAGGCTTGCGCGCCAAACCCCGTCTTCCTACGCCCCCATCATGCAGACCAAGCCGAGCCACGCAGAAATCGTCCCCGACAGCGAGCACAGGGGTTTAGTCGGCCGCCTCCCACCAACCCTCCGCGGCCTCGCGCTGCTCGCCCGCTTCGACCGCCCGATCGGCTGGTGGCTGCTATTCTGGCCAGGCGCCTGGAGCGTCGCGCTCGCCGGTGGCGCAGTCGCGCGCTGGGACCTGATCCTCTGGCTACTCCTCGGCAGCATCGCGATGCGCGGCGCAGGCTGCGTCTTCAACGACATCGTCGACCGCGATCTAGACGCGCAAGTCGCGCGCACCCGCGCACGGCCGATCCCCAGCGGGCTTGTCTCGATCAAGCTCGCCTGGGTCTGGCTCGTCGCGCTCTGCCTGATCGGGTTCGTCGTCCTCCTGCAACTGACCTTCTTTGCCGCGATCGTCGCGCTCGCCAGCCTCGCGCCGGTGGCCGCCTACCCGTTCATGAAGCGCATCACCTGGTGGCCGCAGGCGTGGCTCGGGATCGTCTTCTCCTGGGCGTTGCTGGTCGGCTGGAGCGACATCGCCGGCGCGCTCGATAGACCGATGTGGCTGCTCTACGCCGGGTCGATCGCGTGGGTGATCGGCTACGACACGATCTACGCGCTGCAGGACCGTGAGGACGATGCGATGATCGGCATCCGCTCGTCCGCGCTCCGCATGGGTAGCCATGTGAAGGCCGGCGTCGGCATCTTCTACGTCGCCGCCGTCGCGCTCTGGGCCGCAGCCTTCTGGCAAGTCCGCCCCGACCCGCTCGCGATCGCCGCGCTCGTCCCCGTCGCGCTCCACCTCGCATGGCAGGTCGTCACGCTCAAACCCGACACGCACGAAGGCGCAGGCACCGCCGCACTCGCCCGCTTCCGCGCCAACCGGTTCGCCGGACTGCTGATGTTCCTCGCCTGCGTGGTTGTCGGCACGAGCCTGCATCCCTAACTCGCTGATATGCTGACCCCAGACCAAGCCCGCGACCGCGCCCACGACATCGTCCAGCGCGCGAGGGCGGCGGGTGCCGACGCCGCCGACGCGGTCTTCGCCGCCGATGCCGCGCTCGACGTGTCGATCCGCCTCGGCAAGCTCGAGGATATCGGCCGCTCTGAAAGCGAGGACCTCGGCCTGCGCGTGTTCGTCGGCCAGCGTTCGGCCAGCGTTTCCACCTCCGACCTCTCGACCGCGGCGATGGATGCGCTCGTCGAACGCGCGGTCGCGATGGCGCGCGAGGCCCCTGAAGATCCCTGGGCAGGTCTGGCCCCCGCCGATCGCCTGCTCCACGGCATCACCCCGATGCTCGGCCTCGATGACGGCGGGGAAGCCAGCCCCGAGCAACTCCGCGACGCCGCGCTCGAAGCCGAAGACGCCGCCCGCGCCGTCCCCGGCGTCTCGAACAGCGAAGGCGGCGGCGCCAGCGCCTCGCGCAGCGTCTGGGCGTTAGCCACCAGCCACGGGTTCGCCGGCGCCTACGCCGCGACCGGCTACGGCGTATCGGCCAGTGTGCTTGCCGGTGAAGGCGGCGGCATGCAGCGCGACTACGCCCACAGCAGCGCCCGTCTCCGCACGCATCTCGAATCGCCCGAAGCGATCGGCCGCCGCGCTGGCGAACAAGCCGTCGCGCGCCTCAACCCCGGCCGCCTTGTCAGCGGCCCCACAACGATCGTCTACGACCGCCGTGTCGGAGGATCGCTGGTAGGCCACATGCTCGGCGCGATATCCGGCCAGGCGATCACGCGAAAGACCAGCTTTTTGCTCGATTCGCTCGGCAGCCAGGTTTTCGCGCACGGCATCACGATCCGCGACGATCCGCACCGCCCGCACGGCCTCCGCTCGCGCCCGTTCGACGGCGAAGGCCTGCCCGTCTCGCCGAGCGACATCATCGAGGACGGCATGCTCGAACGCTGGCTGCTAGACTCCGCCTCGGCGCGGCAACTCGGCCTCGAACCGACCGGCCACGCCGCCCGCGGTGTCGGCGGCGGGCCCGGCGTATCGACCAGCAACGTGTTCATGGAACCGGGCCACGTGCCGCTCGAAACCCTGATCGCGGATATCGAGTCGGGCGTCTATGTCACGGAACTGATGGGCGGCGGCGCGAACGGCGTGACCGGCGACTACAGCCGTGGCGCAGCGGGCTTCCGGATCGAGAACGGCCAGATCACCACGCCGGTCGCCGAGTTCACGATCGCCGGCAACGTCAAGGACATGTTCCTCGCGATGACCCCCGCCAACGACCTCGAATTCCGCTACGGCGTCAACGTGCCGACCCTCCGCGTGGAGGGCATGACGGTGGCGAGTGGCTGAGCGGCGGCGCGCGCCCGAGCGGTCCCCTGAGTGGCTGCGCGCGATGGCTGACGCCGTCGCGAGTATCGCCGCGGAGGCCGGCGCGATGGCGCTCGACCGCTTCGACACCGACTTCCAGCGCTGGGAAAAGACCCCCGGCAGCCCGGTCTGCGAACTCGACATCGCGATCGACCGGATGCTCAAGGCGCGACTGTCGACCCTTCTCCCCGAAGCCGGCTGGCTCTCCGAGGAAACCGCCGACAGCGCCGACCGCCTCGCGCACGACCTGCTATGGGTCGTCGACCCGATCGACGGAACGCGAGACTATATCCGCGCACGTCCCGGCTGGTGCGTCTCGGTGGCGCTGGTCGACCGTGGCAAGCCGGTGATCGGCATCCTCGAAGCGCCGTCCCGCAACGAACGCTGGCATGCAGTCATAGGGCAGGGTTCGACGCGCAACGGCGTGCCGCTCAAAGCCGGCGACCGCACCGACTTCCCCGGTAGCCGTACGCCCGTAGACGCCCTCCCCAAAGCCGACCGAGACCTCGTCATGGTCCACAAACCCAACTCGATCGCGCTCCGCATAGCGATGGTCGCCGCCGACGAAGCCGACCTCGTCGCCACGCTCCGCTGGGGCAACGAATGGGACATCGCCGCCGCAATCCTCGTCGCGAGCGAAGCGGGTGCGGTAGTAAGCGATGCGCTTGGTGCACTGCTGGTGTTCAACAAGCCGCGCCCGCAGGCGTTTGGGGTGCTCGTCTCGACGCCGGGGATACACCCAGCCGCGGTCGCGCGCCTGGCGGACCGGGCCCGCGCGATCAACGGCTAGTGCCGGTTAGCGACTTGCCGTCACCGTCGTATCCGGCAGCGTCAGGTCGAGCACCTCCAGTTCGCCGGGGCCAGCCCGTCTATTGATCAGACTCCCGGTAGGCGTTTGATACGTGCCGCGCAGCGAGAACCGCTCGACCCTGTAGACGCCCCGCGCGCCCGCCGCTCCGTCCGTACCCGTATAGCGGCGCGCGGATACCTGCTTGACCAGATACCCCGCCCACCCCGTCGACCGCGATCCGCGCAGGATCTCGGCATCGTCGGTCTTGCCATCTGGCTTGATCCAGAACCCGATATCGACCCACTGGATCGAGCCGACATCGGACGAATTGGCCGGCACCGGGTTCCTGAGGTCGAATTTGGCGGCCGCGTCCCGTGCTGCCGCCTCTGCCGTTGGTTCATAGGGAGGGCCCCAGATCAGCACCGGTCGGGTCAACGTGTCGTGGCCGATCTCCCGCACCAACCGGTCGACCTGACTATCATCGGCACGTTGCGCTGCCAGTCGCAAGCGGACCACCTGCGACACCGATCGAAGCGCGGGGTCGGTCGCGGCGGGTCTTGCCTCGGCTTCGGCGAGAAGGCGGGAGGCCCCGGCGGGATCGTTCCGCGCGTTGGCCAGTTCGGCGCGACGCAATGTCGCCAGCATCGCCAACGTCGCGTTGCCGTCGGCAAGCGCCTGCCGTTCGACCGCGCGATAGGAAAGCTCCGCAGTGCGTCCGTCGCGCAGTGCCAGCCACATGTCGCCGGTGGCGAACGCGGCGGCAGTCACCGCGGGATCGTCGGGCGGCAAATTCTCGCGCAGCGTGCGAACTTGGCCACCTACCGCTTTCTTGAAGACATCCATTTCGCCGTCGTGCAGCGACACCGTCGCATAGGCTTCATATAGCGCCGCGACCGGCTTTGGTGCGATCGCGGCATTCTGCTTGTTGCGCGCAACCGCGGCAGCGAGCGTCCGCCTGGCCCGCTGATAGGCGCCTTGGCGGAATTGCTGTTCGGCAAACGCGATCGAGACCTGCGCATCGCGAAGCGGCGGGCAACCTTGTTCGACGCAGGCCTGGTATGCTTCGTCCAGACGTTTGCCCGACACGATGATGTCGGGTGTAGCAGCCTGCATCGCCAGCACGAAAAGCAACCCGATCATGGTTCAGCCTCCGGATCTATATGGCGACATCGTGCATGATTCGGATCAACGATCAAAGTCTAAATTCATCGGGTCTGATTGCAGTTCGTGGCACGCGCTTGCGCTACTGCGCGCCATTTTTCTCGTATTCGATCTTATTTCAGAAACGTGCGCGTCGCGAGATTGTCGAGGTCGCTGAAAGCCAGACGAGCGCTTCTCATTGAAACACCGGCCGATCGGCGAATTGCCAGCTACCCGAGCACGCGCTTGCCCTTCGTGCGGCTGGTCAGGTGAAATTGTAGGCAGCGGTCGCACCGATAGGCCCTCAGCGGTACGCGTCCGGTCTGCGCCACGACGAGCGCGTCGGCTTCGGACACGAAGCGCGCCTTGCGGCGGCAGACGCTGAGGCGGGTGCGCTTCACCGCCTCAATCCTTGTACTTCATCTCCAAAAATCGGCCGCGGGTCGACAAATTGTCGAGGTCGCTCTGTGCGAGGCGGGCGGTCATTTCGCCGATCTCCTGTTCGATCAGCTTCAGCCCGTCGACCAGTTCGGCGTCGGGCGAGCGACCGTTGCGCGGCGTGGTGCGGAGCGACGGCGGCACCTTCTCGTAATCCTTGACGAACGCAGGGAGCTGTTCGCCGATCAGTTTCCGCACGTCGACCGCTTCCTGCGTGTTCGCGTCGAGCGTTGCGAGTTGCGGGGTCAGCGTCTCGAGGCGCAGACCGATCCGGTCGACCAGGGTCATCGCCGGCGCGGGGAGGGCTGGGCGCTGCGCCTCCAGCCAGCGTTCGGTCTGTGCGGGGAGGGCACGGATATCGACCGCCGCGAGCCGCTCCGGCGTCGGCGCGCGTTCCGCCGGCCAGACCGCGAACAACACCGTGGCCGCGACCAGCAGCGCCATCACCAGCATCGCGCCGCCGATCCCGAGCGGCACGATCCAGCCGATCACCATCGCCGCGATCAGGATCGCGACGTCGGCGACCGCGATCCGGGTCAGCCGCTTGCCGATCGCCTGCGTCTGCCGTGCCCGTCCCCGCGATGGCGAGCGCGCGATGACGGTGCCCGTCCGGTCGTCGGAAATGCGCGACCAGGAGGCGCGGGCGCTGGCGATGGCGTCGTCGACTTCGCTCACGAGGGTTACATCGCCTCCAGCTTGAACGGGCTAGGCGACGAGGGTCCACCCAACTGCCCCTGCGTCGCACCCTCCGCGCGGGCAATGTAACCGCGGGATTTATCGACCTCGTTCGACAGCGCGCCGACGGTGACCTTCATCGAATTGAGCGCCTTCAGCTTGAACACGTCGATCGCGTCCATCGTGTCGTAGATGTTCTGGAACGCGCGTTGCAGCGTTTCTAGCGGGATCGTCGCCGACGCCGCCTGTTCGTGAATCTGCGCGGTCTGCGATTTGAGCAGCTTGCCGGTCGAATCGATGATGTTCGCGGTCGTCGTGTTGAGCGCGGTGATCTGTTCCAGCACCAGCTTCTGGTTGGTCAGCGCCTGCGCCACCGTCACCGCGGTGCGCAGCGCCGAGACGGTCGTGGTCGAGGCGCGATCGACGCCCTTCACCAGCTCGACATTGTTCTTCTTGACCAGATCGAGCGCGAGATAGCCCTGTACGGTCACCGCCATCTGCGTCAGCAGGTCCTGCGTGCGCTGGCGCGTGTAGAACAGCGCCGTTTCGCGGATCGCCTTCGCCTTGGCGGGATCGCTGTGGTCGAGATCGTTGGCGACGTCCTCCAGCTTCGCGTCCATCGTCTTCGACAGGTGGATCATCTGCTCGAGCCGGCCCATCGCCGCCCACAGGTTCGCGCGCTCGGTATCGATCGCGGCATTGTCCATCAGCAGCTCGTCCTTGCCCGAGCCGAGGCTCTTCAGGATCTGCGCGATGTGCGTCTGCGACGACTTATAGCCGTCGAAATAATTGCGCATCTTGCCCCCGAACGGGATGATCCCGAACAGCTTCTGCGGCGCGGTGAGGTTGCTCTTCTTGCCGGGATCGAGATCCTCGACGACGCGGCGCAGCTCGGCGAGGTCCTTGCCGACGCCGGTCTCCTGATCCATCGCCTTGACCGGGCGATCGAGGAAGCGGTTCGACTGGCCGGCGGCGTCGCGGATTTCCTTCGCGCCCATCGCGGTGATCGCGTCGACGCGCTTGCCGAATTCGGGCGAGTTGACGTCCTGCGCAACCAGATCGGTGACGAAGCCCGACACGCGCTCCTCCAGCTGCGACTTCACGCCGGCATCGACGGGGACGAGGCCGGACGCCTTCGCGGCGGCGACCGTGGGCACCGGATCGGGCGGGGTCAGCACCAGGCCAGGCTCTTCCGTCAGCGTGTTCGGGGTCGTCGCCATGCTCGTGTCTCCGTTCGGTGGGGCATCGTGGCTGCAACCCGCCCCGCGTTCAAGTGGCGTATATAGATAATACACTCAGGCTTGCCAACAGCTCTCCTTGAAACCGGGCGCTTGCGTGGACAGCTTGGTCGCGACATCACAGGAGTTCCAGCATGCGCGCCATCGGCTATACCAAGTCGCTCCCGATCGACGATCCGCAGTCGCTCGTCGAGTTCGACCTCCCCAAGCCCGAAGCGACTGGCCGCGATCTGCTGGTCGAGGTGAAGGCGGTTTCGGTCAACCCGGTCGACACCAAGATCCGCCAGCGGCGCGAAGATCCGGACGGCAAGCCGCAGGTGCTGGGCTGGGACGCATCGGGCGTCGTCGTCGCGGTCGGTCCGGACGTGACCGGGTTCAAGGCCGGCGACGAAGTGTTCTACGCAGGCGCGATCGACCGGCCGGGGACCAATTCCGAATATCACCTCGTCGACGAACGCATCGTCGGGCACAAGCCGACGTCGCTCGACTGGGCGCAGGCGGCGGCGCTGCCGCTGACCTCGGTCACCGCGTGGGAGACGCTGTTCGACCGGCTCGACGTGCGCAAACCCGTCCCCGGTGCGGCGAACGCGATCCTGATCATCGGCGGGGCAGGCGGGGTCGGCTCGATCACGATCCAGCTCGCGCGGCAACTCACCGACCTGACCGTGATCGCCACCGCCTCGCGCGACGAGACGCGCGGCTGGGTCGAGGAGCTCGGCGCGCATCACGTGATCGACCACCGCAAGCCGCTCGCCGCGCAGGTCGAGGCGCTCGGGCTCGGCGCACCGGGGTTCGTGTTCTCCACGACTCATACCGACGAACACATCGCCGAGATCGGCGAGCTGCTGGCGCCCCAGGGCCGGCTGGCGCTGATCGACGATCCGAAGACGCTCGACATCGTGCCGCTGAAGCAGAAGTCGATCTCGGTGCACTGGGAACTGATGTACACGCGCTCGCTGTTCCAGACCGCGGACATGGGCGAGCAGGGGGTGTTGCTCGACGAGGTCGCGCGGCTGGTGGATGCGGGGACGATCCGGACGACGCTCGCGGAGAACTTCGGGAAGATCGACGCGGCGAATTTGCGGAAGGCGCATGAGCGGATCGAGAGCCACACGGCCAAGGGGAAGATCGTGCTGGAGGGGTTCTGAGTTCTAGAAATGCCACCACCCCGGCGAAGGCCGGGGCCCAGTTGGGGGACGTTGCTAACGGATGGCGGCGCGTCGTTATTGCCGCCTTTCCAACTGGGCCCCGGCCTCCGCCGGGGTGGATAGTGGAGGATGGGACGCTTCAGGTGGTCGCTACTTCACGATCCTCTCCCGCCAGGGGGAGGTGGCAGGCGTCAGCCTGACGGAGGGGGAGGCACGCGCCAACCTCTGCTCCGTGTCCTCCCCCTCCGTCCCCTTCGGCGACACCTCCCCCTGGCGGGGGAGGATTGCAATATCCGCTCTGGCGCCCCGGCAAACACGCGATACGCTGCTCACCATGCTCCGCCCGCTGATCCTCGCGCTCGCCCTCCTCCCCGCGGCAGCGACGAATCGTCCCCCACCAGCCGACCCACTCACCGCAACGATCCACACCGAAGACGCCGACCGCTTCGCCGCGCTCTTCGCCAGGATCAAGGGCAAACCCACCGCCGCGCAACTCAAACGCGAGTATCTCGACAAGGGCAGTTTCGGGATTGGCGTCTTCACCCCCGGCCGGATCGTCGACGCGGATACGCTAGCGCGCGCCATCGCCGCCAACCCCACCCGCTACGCACAGGCGATCAAGACCTGCCTCCCCGCCGCCAAGGCCGCCACCGCCGATCTCCGCTCAATCTATCTCGGTCTCCACGGCGCACTCCCCGACGTGAAGCTTCCGCAGGTCTATATAGTCTTCGGCGCGAACACCTCCGGCGGCACCGCCAAGCCCGGCGCGCAGGTGCTCGGCCTCGAAGTGCTCTGCCGCATGTCGCCGACGCCCGAGAAACTGCGCCAGACGCTCCGCCATTTCTTCGCGCACGAGACGGTGCATTCCTTCCAGCAGGACGCCGGCATGACGCTCGCCCGCGATCCGCTGCTCACCGCGATCCTGGCCGAGGGCGCGGCGGACTTCATCGCGCAACTCGTCACCGGCGAGGAGCCCGACGCCGCCCGCGCCGCCTGGGCCACCCCGCGCGAGGCGGAACTCTGGCGCCAGATGCAGGCCGACATCGCGCTCACCCGCAAGCTCACCGACAAGGACGACCCCGAGGAAGGCTCACCCGAAGCCAAGGCCTATGCCCGCTGGATCGGCAACTACTCCACGCCGCCCGCCGGCTGGCCGCCCGAACTCGGCTATTGGATGGGGCTGCGGATCTGGCAGCGTTACTATGCCGCGGCGCCTGACAAGCACGCCGCGCTGAGGGCAATGCTGGCGGTTCGCGATCCCCGTGCTATTCTCGGCGCCGGAACATACAAGCGCCGCGGAGGTTCCCTCTAAAGGCGACGAAATGCCGCTGCATCTTCCCGCGGCGCAACAATTACGCTATGGCGCGCGCCAACCCCGTTCCTCGATCAAGAGAATACATTCATGAGCCTCCGCAACGTGGCGATCATTGCGCACGTCGATCACGGCAAGACGACGCTGGTCGACCAGCTCTTCCGCCAGTCCGGCACCTTCCGCGACAACCAGCGCGTCGAAGAGCGCGCAATGGATTCGAACGACCTCGAAAAAGAGCGTGGCATCACCATTCTCGCCAAGCCGACCTCGGTCGACTGGACCCCTCCCGGCGAGTCCGAGAGCATCCGCATCAACATCGTCGACACGCCCGGCCACGCCGATTTCGGCGGTGAAGTCGAGCGCATCCTGTCGATGGTCGACGGCGTCGTCCTGCTGGTCGATTCGTCGGAAGGCGCGATGCCGCAGACCAAGTTCGTCACCGGCAAGGCGCTGGCGCTCGGCCTGAAGCCGATCGTCGTCGTCAACAAGGTCGATCGTAACGACGCGCGCATTCAGGAAGTGCTCGACGAAGTGTTCGATCTGTTCGTGTCGCTCGACGCCAACGACGACCAGCTCGACTTCCCCGTGCTCTACGCATCGGGTCGCAACGGCTATGCATCGACCGACATGGACGCGCGCGAAGGCACGCTGATCCCGATGTTCGAGACGATCGTGAAGCACGTGCCGCCGCCCGCCGTGGAAGTCGCCGGCGTGCCGTTCACCTTCCTCGTCACGCTGCTCGACCGCGATCCGTTCCTCGGCCGCGTCCTCACGGGTCGCGTCAATTCGGGTACCGTGAAGACCAACCAGGCGATCCACGCACTCGATAACGACGGTAAGATCATCGAGACCGGTCGTGCGTCCAAGATCATGTCGTTCCGTGGTCTCGAGCGCGTTCCCGTCGACGAAGCCAAGGCCGGCGACATCATCTCGCTGGCAGGTCTCTCGGTCGCTACGGTTGCCGACACGATCGCCGACATCACGGTGACCGAGCCGCTGCACGCGCAGCCGATCGATCCCCCCACGCTGTCGATGCGTTTTGCCGTGAACGATTCGCCGATGGCGGGCCGTGAGGGCAGCAAGGTGACGTCGCGTATGATCCGCGAGCGCCTGTTCCGCGAAGCCGAGTCGAACGTCGCCGTGAAGGTGACCGAGGCGGCCGACAAGGACAGCTTCGAAGTCGCCGGCCGCGGCGAGCTTCAGCTGGGCGTGCTGATCGAGACGATGCGCCGCGAGGGCTTCGAGCTGGGCATCTCGCGTCCGCGCGTACTGTTCGGCGAGGACGAGAACGGCAAGAAGACCGAGCCGTACGAGACCGTCATCATCGACGTCGACGAGGAGCATTCGGGTACCGTCGTCGAGAAGATGAACACGCGTAAGGCCGAGCTGACCGACATGCGTCCGTCGACCGGCGGCAAGACCCGCATCACCTTCTCGGCGCCGTCGCGCGGGATGATCGGCTATCATGGCGAATTCCTGTCCGACACGCGCGGCACGGGGATCATGAACCGGCTGTTCGAGAAGTACGGTCCGCACAAGGGCGCGATCGAAGGCCGCAAGAACGGCGTGCTGATCTCGAACGGTTCGGGCGAGGCGAACAACTACGCACTGGGTCCGCTCGAAGAGCGCGGCATCCTGTTCGTGGGCCACGGCGAGGCGCTCTATGAGGGCATGATCGTCGGCGAGAACGCCAAGCCGGACGACCTCGAGGTCAACCCGATGAAGACCAAGGCGCTGACCAACTTCCGCGCTTCGGGCGGCAAGGACGACCAGGTCCGCCTGTCCCCGCCGAAGCGCGCGACGCTGGAGCAGGCGATTGCGTATATCGACGACGACGAGATGGTCGAAGTCACGCCGAAGTCGATCCGCCTGCGCAAGCGCTTCCTGGATGCGAACGAGCGCAAGCGGGCTAGCCGGGCTAAGCAGAGCGCGTAAGCCTGGCACGGCGAAGCCGGCCAAGCTTACAAGCTCGGCCGGCCTCGCTCAGGCGAGGTCCGACGACGCGGCTTTGCCGCGGCGCGCTGGCTAGGAAATGAAGAAGGGCCGGGGGGAAACCTCCGGCCCTTTTGTTTTGTGCTAGAAAGACCGAGGGCAGCACTCACGCTGACGGCAACGCGAGCGGTCAGGACTCAATAGGTGCACCTCCCCGGCGAAGGCCGGGGCCCAGGTGGAAAGGTCGCAGTAACTCGGCGCTGCCCTTCGTTAGCGACGTCCCCCAACTGGACCCCGGCCTTCGCCGGGGAGGTGCCTATTTCTAGGATATGAGGGCATTCTCAAATTCCTCTCCCATCGGGAGAGGAAGAGACGCCAAAGGCGGCGAAAGGTGAGGGCACGGAGCACTACCGCCCCTCAAGCAGCAGTAATCCGCCCACCTCGCGCCAACATCTCCCCACTCGTCACAATAACCCGATCCCCAAGCTTAACCTGCTCGAAAATCAGCTTCGCAAACGCGGTCGGCACCCCAACACACCCATGCGTAGCGTACTTCCCATCCATCAACGCGCTGCCGTGGATCGAAACCCCATCATTGGTCAGCCGCATCATGTACGGCATCGGCGCCCCGTACAGGTTCGACACATGATGCGCGTCCTTCTGCGTGATCTTGAACACGCCGAGCGGGGTAGGCTTCTCGTCCGCACCATAGATCACGGCCGCCGTCCCGATCTCGTACCCGCTGCGAAAGATCGACAAGGTCTGCGCCACCAAGTCGACCGTGATCACGATCGGCCCCTCCGGCACGCCCTCGGTATCCCAATAATACGCGCCATGCCGCAAAGGCTCGGGCACGTTCAGCACCCGCTTCACGACATACGCATCGGCCGGGTCCTCCGCAGCGACCGCAACGGGCTTCGGCGCCGCTTTCGCAACCGGCGCGGCGATCCGAGCCACCCGAGCAGGCGCCTCGACCGCCCGTACCTTCACCGGCGACCCGGACAAGGCCAGTCCACCGATCAGCACCGCACTCCCGCCGAGCACGGCAAAGGCGATCGCTCGCGTCGTCATCATCCTGCGCATCGCCGCACCCTAACCGATATTCGTAAACATTGCCCAGCAGTGCCGCGCCGCCCGTGTCCCCGCACGGGACCAGCTCCGCCAGCTATACCGTGGGTTAACAAGCCGTTCCGAACCAGTTCAGACCGAATCGCCTAAATGCTGAAACACGGTCGGACACTTATGCGTTTGTCCCAAGCGGACCGGGCGTAACTAGTAACGGAGTTCGGAAGAGATGAACGGATTTTTCAAGAAAGCAGGCCTTGGCGTAGCACTCGCCGCAACGGCTCTGACGGCAGCAGCACCAGCCGACGCGCAGCGTTGGGGACGCGGCGGCTATGGGCGCGGCTACGGCGGCGGTTGGCACGGCCATCGTGGCGGCGGAAACGCAGCCGGCGCCGCGGTGCTCGGCGGCATCCTCGGCCTGGGTGTCGGCGCGGCGATTGCCAGCAGCAACAACCGCAATCGGTACTATGACCGCGGTTACTATAATGGCGGCTATTACGCGCAGCCACCGGTGGCCTATTACAACCCACCGGTACGCACCTACTACCGCGAGGATTACCGCCCGCGGTGCTGGAACGAGTGGCGCGTCGACCCCTATTACGGCGACCGGGTCGCGGTGCAGGTCTGCAGCTGATCCGATCAAACGATCGCATGGAGGCGTCGGGAGCAATCCCGGCGCCTCTTTTGCGTCCGGTGCCTTTTTTCTGGCGCGCCCCCGGTGCTTGCCGCTAGACGCGCGACCATGACCGACACGCCAAACACGCCCGAGACCGAAGCCGCCACCACCCCGGCCGCAACCGGCGACACGCCCCCCGATCGCCTGTCGATCAACCAGCGCAGCCCGTTCTTCCAGCAGGACCTGCTCGAACGCGGCATCGGCATCCGCTTCAAGGACAAGGTGCGCCACGACGTCGAGGAATATTGCATCTCGGAAGGCTGGATCCGAGTCGCGCTCGGCAAGAAGGTCGACCGCAACGGCAACGCTCTGACACTGAAGCTGGTCGGGCCGGTGGAGGCTTGGTTCGAGCGGCCGGCAGCCGGCGCGGACACCGACGAGGGCTGACCTTCTTCCCCCCTCCCTGAAAGGGAGGGGCCGGGGGTGGGTAGGCTGCTTGGGATCCACCCGAGCCCGCCAACAGGCCGACCCACCCCCAACCCCTCCCTTCCAGGGAGGGGCGTAAGGAGAGGGTTAAGCCTCCACGCCCTCAAGCGCCTCGCTAGCCTCGAGCCACTTCGCCTCGCTAGCCTCGAGCTTCGCATGCACCTCGGCGCGACGCTTGCTCAGGTCCCCCATCGACATCCGCGAGAACCGCGGCTCCGCACTCGCCGGATCCACCATCGCGCGGTCCAGAGCATTGCGCTCCTTGGTGAACTTGGCCGTCTGCTCCTCGATCTCGCGCAAAGCCTTGCGCAGAGCGGCGTCATTACTCTTCGCCTCGGCGGCGGCCTTCTTGCCCGCCTTCTTGTCGGCCTTCGACGCCGCATCGCCCTTGCCGCCATCGCCCTTCAGGACGAACGCGATGTAATCGTCGAGGCTGCCGTCGAATTCCTTCGCCGTCCCGTCGTCGACCAGCACCAGCCGATCCGCGGTCAGCTCCAGCATGTGCCGGTCATGACTGACCAGCACCACGGCGCCGGTATACGCGTTGAGCGCCTGCACGAGCGCCTCACGCGCATCGACGTCCAGATGGTTGGTCGGCTCATCGAGGATCAGCAGGTGCGGCGCATCGCGCGTGATCAGCGCCAGCGCCAGACGCGCCCGCTCGCCACCCGACAGCTTGCCGACCCGGGTCGTCGCCTTGTCGCCCGAGAAGCCGAACCGCCCCAATTGCGCGCGCACCGCCGCCGGCGTCGCGCCCTTCATCAGATGCGACATATGCTCGATCGGCGAGTCGGTCGGATCGAGTTCCTCGACCTGATACTGGGTGAAGTATCCCACCTTCATCTTGCCCGACGACGACATCTCGCCGTCCATCGGCGTCAGCTGCGCCGCCAGCAGCCGCGCGAGCGTGGTCTTGCCGTTGCCGTTGCGCCCGAGCAGCGCGACCCGGTCGTCGGGATCGAGCCGCATGTTAAGCCGCTTCAGGATCGGCACGTCGGCATAGCCCACCGTCGCCATGTCGAGCGTGATCAACGGCGGCCGCAGTTCGGTCGGGTTGGGGAAGCCGAACGACAGCGTCGGATCGTTGTAGCTCTCGGCGATCGGCTGCATCTTCGACAGCATCTTCTGTCGCGACTGCGCCTGCTTGGCCGTAGAAGCACGGGCCGAATTCTTGGCGATATATTCCTGCAGCTTCTCGCGCTGCACCGCCTGGTTGGCGCGCGCCGCCTCGATCTGCGCGAGGCGCTCGGCACGCTGGCGCTCGAACGCGTCATAGCCGCCGGGATACAGCGTGATCTTGCCGCCCTGCAGATGCAGAATGTGATCGACCACGTTGTTGAGGAAATCGCGCTCGTGGCTGACCACCACGATCGTCGCCTTGTAGCCCTTGAGGAAGTCCTCGAGCCACATCACCGCTTCGAGATCGAGATGGTTCGAAGGCTCGTCGAGCAGCAGCAGGTCAGGCTGCGAGAACAGCAGAGCGGCGAGTGCCACGCGCATCTTCCAGCCACCCGAGAAGCTGTCGAGCGTCCGCGCCTGCATGTCCTCGTCGAAGCCCAGACCCAGCAGGATCTGCGCGGCGCGGGCGGGCGCGGTGTACGCGTCGATCGCGATCAGCCGCTCGTACACGTCGCCGAGCCGGTCGGGATCCTCGCTCGTCTCGCTCTCGATCATCAGCGCGGCGCGCTCCAGATCGGCTTCGAGCACGGTCTCGAACGGGGTCTTCACGCCGTGCGGCGCTTCCTGCGCGAGGTAGCCGATGCGGGCGCCCTTCGGCATGTCGGCCGAGCCGTCGTCCGGCTCCAACTGCCCCGCGATCACGCGCACCATCGTCGACTTGCCCGCGCCGTTGCGCCCGATCAGCCCGACGCGCGAGCCCGGCGGCAACGCGGCCGTGGCGCCATCGAGGATAACGCGTCCGCCCAGGCGCACCGTGATATTGTTCAGGTTCAGCATGCGCGAGCCGTTAGCAGATGCAGCATGGTTTTGCGAGGGTCGGGTGTCTCTCGCGGTGGAGCGGCGAGAGCTCCTTTGGAAGAAGCTGTTCCCCCGCGAAGGCGGGGGCCCAGGATCACAAACGCCACCGCCCGAGATCCTGGACCCCCGCCTCCGCGGGGGAACAAGAAAGGGCATATTGAGGCCCATGACCACTCCGCATGGCCACCACCCCGGCGAAGGCCGGGGCCCAGTTGGCAAGGTGGTCGTAACGAAGCACAGTCCGCAGTTGGCCACGTCCCCCAACTGGCCCCGGCCTTCGCCGGGGTGCTGCAGGTATTGGAATAGGGAGCCTTTAAAACTCCCTCCCCTTCAGGGGAGGGCTGGGATGGGGCTTGTCCGCGAACGTGTCGCTTGTGGCAGTGCCCCACCCCGACCCTCCCCTGAAGGGGAGGGAGCTATCAGGTTTCGTCCGACACTACCGCGTCGGCGGCGTTACCGCTGCCGATCATCGCAGACGCCCGCCCACCAACGTGAACCCGCACCCCAGAAACCAACCGCGTCTGGACAACCGCCGCGCCCGCCATCGCCGAGCCAGAACGCAACACCCCCCGGTGCACCGTCACCCCATGCAGCGCATCGGCCGGCTCCGCACCGGAGTCCGCAACGTCGTCCCGATTGCCATAATGCACCGTAACCCCAGCAACCTGCGCCGCAACCGCCGTCACAACACCACCGGAAAAGCTAACACCCCGAACCCCAGGCTCGACCCCGGCATAAGCCTGCCGAAACGTCAGCGCCCGCTCCAACGCCCCCTGCCAGCGATAGAACACATGCGCCCCAACCGTCGTGATCCGCGCAAGACTCGACGCCCACCAAGGCAAAATGCTCGTCGTATGAAACGAAGTCGCCGCCCCGACCGGCGCATAGACGCTCCCACCAAGCGCCGCCGCCGCGACTGCTCGCGCGCGATCCCAAGCCCCCGGCTCCCGCGCCCGGTTCATCGAGCCATCGCAGGTAAAACTGAACTGGCACCCGGTCCGCCGCTCCGCCCCCTGGTACACGACCCCGCAAACGCTGTTCGGAAAGGCCCGGTCGCGCACCCGGTTCAACACCACCTGCGCCACCGCCCGCTGCCCATCCTCGGATTGCGATCGCGCCTCATAATACACCGCCGCGGTCAGGCAGTCCGCGGCGCGGCTAGCGTCATCGACAGAGTTCGAAGTCAGAAACGGTGGAGCAACGAACGGCGCCGCAGCCGCAAACGGCGCATCAGGCGCGGCCGTCGCGATCTTCGCCGAGATGTCGTCCGGCACATGCAACGCCATCCGGCTCAGCAAGGCTCGCGAGTTCCGCTCCGGCTGGACCCGAGCGATCACCGCCGGCCGATCCGCCGGCACGCACGACGTCGCCATCACCAGAGCAGGCAGGCTGATCAGCACATGC
Organism: Sphingomonas sp. Leaf208; assembly: GCF_001421415.1. Classification (GTDB taxonomy): domain Bacteria; phylum Pseudomonadota; class Alphaproteobacteria; order Sphingomonadales; family Sphingomonadaceae; genus Sphingomonas. The sequence continues at coordinate 282,521 of NZ_LMKH01000036.1, read as the reverse complement.
GGATAAAGGCCGTAACCCGACGTCTTCATCCCCCCGCTCTAGGCCGCGGGGTTTAGGGACTGGTTAATGGCCACGGGAAACGGGGAAAGCGCCCGCTAAGGGAGCGCACCCCCGTCATCCCGACGAAAGTCGGGACCTCGATCGGCAAGGACGGAAGTGGAAGAGCACGCTCCCGGAAGCTCGCCCCGACCACACCCCCCCGCGTCCGTCATCCTGACGAAAGTCAGGATCCAGGGTAACAAGCGATGCCCTCAATGACCCTGGATCCTGACTTTCGTCAGGATGACGGGGACGGGGCTAGGATGACAGGGACGCGGCTAGGACGACGGGCTCGAACTCAGTGAACGAACCGCGCCACCACATCACGATAAGACCGCGAAACCTTCACGCTCGCACCCGAATTCAGCACCAGGAAGCATTCGCCGTTAGTATGCGGCTTGACCTGCTTCACCAGATCCAGGTTCACGATCGTCGACCGATGCACCCGCTGGAACCTGCGCGGATCAAGCCGCTTCTCCAGATCCTTCATCGTCTCGCGCAGGATCAACGTATTATCGCCGGTATATATGCACATGTAATCACCGGCCGCATCGATCCGCTCGATCGTATCGACATCGACGCGGAAGATCTGTCCGCGATCCTTGATGTTGATAAGCTTCTCGAACCGGTTCGCGGACACCGCGTCCCCATCCGGCATGTCCGCCGCCGCATCCGGCGCGACATCGGCGAGCACTTCGCGCAACCGATCGACTTCCTCGACGCCACGCTTCTCGCTCAAACGCTGCCGAACCCGCTCGATCGTGTCGGCCAGTCGCGATTCCTCGACCGGCTTCATCAGATAATCGACCGCCTGTGCCTCGAACGCACGCAAGGCATGGTCCGAATAGGCGGTGACGAACACGAACAACGGCGGCTCGACCTCCATCAGCCCCTGCACGACGGAGAACCCGTCGAACCCCGGCATCTGGATATCGAGGAAGACTAGATCGGGCTTGTGCGTCTTGATCGCGCGAATCGCTTCGCGGCCGTTCGAGCATTTTTCGATGATCTCGACGTCTTCATGGGCCTGGAGTCGGAGTTCCAGCCCCTGGATCGCCAGCGGCTCGTCGTCGACGAGAATGGTACGGATGGTCATGAGGCCTCTCTGTTCACGTCTTCAAGCTGATACGGAATCTCGATTTCCACCGAGAAGCCGCCAGCGGGCGTGGAGCGGGTTTCGAAACGGTGGTCGGGCCCATATGCCTGAGCCAACCTGTCTCTAATATTAGCGAGCCCCACGCCTGTGGATTGGCTTGAACCGATCCGGCCCTCGATCAAGCCCGGACCGGTATCGGATACGGCGATCTGCACGCGTTCCCCGGCGAGCCGCACTTCGACGCAGATTTCGGCGCCTTCCTCCTGCGGCGTGACGGCATATTTGATCGCGTTTTCGACGAGCGGTTGCAGCAGCAGCGACGGCAGGCGCGCGCGTTCGGCGCGCGGATCGATGTCGAACTTCGGCCGCATCCGATCCTCGAAGCGCATCTTCTCGATCTCCAGATACAGCTTCAGCTGGTCCACCTCCTGCGCGACGGTGACGTGCGCGGTCGGCTCGTTCGCCAGCGTATAGCGCAGGAACGACGACAGCCGGCTCAGCATCGCGTTCGCCCGCTCGGTCTGCTTGAGCAGCACCAAAGTCGAGATCGAGTTCAGCGTGTTGAACAGGAAATGCGGGTTGAGCTGATAGCGGAGCATCGCCAGCTGCGCCGACGACGCCTGGTTCTCGAGATGCTCCATCTGGTCGATCTGCTGCTCGACGATCAGGTAGAAATTGATCCCGAAATACAGCGCCGACCACCCGAACAGCACCGTGAAGGTGACGTACACCGACCCCAGCAGCCGCGTGAGAGTCACCCCCGGCGTCGCGGTCGCGATGAACGAGAAGGTGAACGCGTCGAGCACCGCGTACAGGAACGTCGCCGCGGCGAGCGTCGCGATCGTCAAGAAGATGCCGACCAACCGGTTCATCCGCCGATACTGGCCGTACATCGTCGAGAGCAGCAGCGTGATGCAATACCCCACGATCGCCTCGACGATCACCGGGATCACCCCGTCGAGCGACAGCCCGTTCGAGATCGACACAACGCCGCGCAGAAGCAGATACCCGCTCCACCCGACCGCCTGGAGTATCCAGAACGCGCGCGCCTTGTTCTCGAAAAACGGCCGCGCAGTGAAGGGCAGGCGCCGGGTCGAGTTCAAGGCGGATGAGCCGGGGGGCGGGACGGAAGAATTAGCCATTGGCCCACCGTCTTACACGCCGCGCAAGGCACACGCAAAAGCCGAACGGTCTGGTCGGGCGCTAGGCCGCAAAACGAAAAAGGCCGCCGCACCCCGAGGGAAGCGGCGGCCAATTCGACCGATCAGGTCGGACGCGCTTTAGAACGTGAAGCGCGCACCGATACGGATCGAGTAGAGCGACTGGTTCACGTAAACCTGGTCAGGCTGCGGCGTGAAGTTCGCGCTGCCGCCGACTGGCGAGTAGCGATACTGGGCGCAAGCCTGTCCGGCGTTGGTCGCCACGGCGCCATAGGTGCCACCGGCAGGATTGGCCGCACCCGGCGCGATGCCGGTCGGCACCGCGGTCTGCAAGCACTGCACCCGGACCACCGGGGTGTTGTACGGGAAGACGTACTCGCGCTGCTGGCCCCAGTTCTTGTTCAGGAAGTTCGTGAAGTTCTCGATGTCCGCGAACAGCGTGACGCGCGAGCCGCCGACGAAGGTCGGAATTTCCTGCGCGACGTGAAGGTCGAGACGCGTGAACCACTTCGAGTTGAAGCCGTTACGCGGCGCAGTCTTGCCACGATACTTGCCGAGACCCGACGAGTCGATGAACGCGTTGACCGCATCGCGAACCGCAGCGCTGCTGTACGAGACCTTCGCATCGTCCAGCGTCGGCACGTACATCAGGTAGCGGTTGCCGCCCGTACCCGAGTTCGAGCTGACGCCCGTGGTGCCGAATACCGACGCGCGGCCGCTGCCGTTGTTGCCGAAATCCTGGAACGTGTAGCTGAACGGATGGCCGATCCGCGATTCGCCGAACAGCGCGAACGTGGTCTTGTAGTCCCCGAAGAAGGCGTGGTCGTAGTTTACGCCGTACTTGAAGAAGTACTTAACCTGGTCGTTCGAGATGCCATAGGCAACGTTGTTGGGATCGACGAACGCACCGTTCGAATAGTTCGAACCCGCGGTCGACGACGTTGCCGGCGCTGCGTCCTTGACGTCCTGGTACGTGAAGCTGCCGTTGATGCTCAGCCCCGAATCCCATGCCTTGTCGAGACGCGCGACCGCGATGTAGGCGCGGCCCTTGTTCGTGTTGGTCAGCAGGATGTCGGTGTTGGTGTTGGTGCTCGTCGCACCGCCATCGATCAGGTTCTGGTAGCGCTGGCGGCCGTCCGGGGTAAGCGAACCGGCGATCGGCACCGAACGGATGTCGGTGAAATACACCTGATTGCGAACCTTCGAGTACAGCAGGTCGGCACCGAATACCCAGTTGTCGCCGAGCGGGCCGAGGTTTGCGCTATACTCGCCCGTCAGCGTGGCGCGCCACTGCGACGGGATCTTGAAGTTCGGGTCGAGCGCATTGACCGTCGAGTTGGCCGGAACCGAACCACCCGTCAGGAAGGTGTTGGCCGCGGCTGGAACCGACGTACCGGTAACGCCGGTCAGAAGGGCCGAGGCGGTGGCTGCCTGCGTGGCAGCCGGGGTGCCAGCCGGGAAGCCGTTGAACCCGGTCGCGGTGCGGCTGACGCTGAACGAATTGGTCAGCACGCCGGTGTTCGAGAAGCTGTTCGACACATAGACGTCGGGCGTACCGCCGCCGAAGACACCGCCGCCGCCGCGGATGCTGATACGCTGCGATGGCTTCCAGTCGAAGCCGGCGCGCGGCTGGAACAGGTCGAACCCGGAGATGTTCGCGCTGTTGTTGTTGATGTTGATGCGCTGGCCGTTGACGATCGCACCGTTCGCATAGCGGCTGGCGAAGGCAGCGCTGAGCGGTGGATTGTCGTCCATCGCATACAGGTCGTAGCGTGCGCCAAAGCTGACGTTCAGCGTCGGCGTAACCTTCCACGAGTCCATCACGCCGAACGTGTAGCTCTGGTAACCGAACTGTGCTGCGGCGGCATTGGGATCGAGCGCGGCCAGGCCGTTATTGCCCACGATCGCGTTGCCGTACGCAAACGACCCTGCATTGCGGTTCTGAAGGTCCGCGATCGAGTCGAAATAATAGCTGCCAGCGCTGTTCTGCAGGAACGAGTTGAAGATCGATACGCTCGAGACTTCGGTGAAAACGCGAACGTCATGGTCGTTCATGGTCAGGCGCGCCTGGACCAGGCCACCCCATGTCTCGGTGCGCAGCTCGTTGGTCTGGCGCGAGCTGTCAGGACCGAACGACACGGTGCCGGCGTTGTTCTCGCAGGCGGTTGGCGAGACGGTCAGGCCCGCTGTCGCGGCCGTGCTCGTGGGATTGGTGCAAACACGGAACTGCGCGAAGCCGCGGCCGAGCAACGGATCCTGGATACGCGTGTAGTTCTTGTAGAAGCCACGAACTTCGGTCGAGAAGCTGTCCGACCATTCAGAGTTCAACTGCGCGACGCCGGTGTGCAGGCGGTTGCCCTGGATATAGGCGTTCGACGCCAGGCCCAGACCGGTCGGTGCCGTCGGGAAGGTGTTCTGGAGCAGGTTGATGGCGTCGTTGGCGTAGGTGTAGGTCAACGACAGACGCTGCTTGTCGGTGATGTTCGCGTCGATCTTGGCGACGACGCGGTCGTCCTTGTCGCCGAGGTTACGCAGCACGCCGCCGGTGTCGTAATTATAGACCGACTTCGCGATCGCGCTGATCTGGTCGACCTGCGCCTGGCTGATGCCCAGGATGCTGGTGCCGGCGTTGTTGTCGGTCGGACCCTCAGCGATCGGACGGCCACCGCGAAGGCGCTCGCCGGCGACCATGAAGAACAGCTTGTCCTTGATGATCGGGCCGGACAGTTCGGCGCCGTAGTTCTCGGTCTTGAAGTTGGGGACGCTGACGCGCAGGTCCTTGGTGCGCTTGCCGACGAACTCGTCGCGCGACTGCGAGTAGAAGCCGGTGCCGTGGAAGTCGTTGGTGCCGGACTTCAGCACGATGTTGATCGCGCCGCCCTGGAAGTTGCCCTGGCGCACGTCATATGGTGCGACCTGTGCCTGGAACTGGCCGATCGCGTCGAGCGGGATCGGCGAACGGCGGCTGGGCAGGCCATCGCTGTTCAGGCCGAAATTGTCGCTGACCGACACGCCGTCGACGGTGAAGCGGTTATAGCGCGCGTTCTGGCCGGCGAACGAGACCGAACGGCCGCCCGAGGGGCTGTCGTCGAGGCGGGCGAACGGATCGCGACGCTCGAGATCGCGGATGTCGCGGTTGACCGAAGCGATGTTGGCGATCTGGCGCGCGTTGAGGACGGTCGTCGGCCCCTGCGAGATAGACCGCGCGTTGGGCAGGCTGGCGGCGGTCACGACGATCTCGTCGGCGCCACCAGCAGCGTCGGTGGCCAGATCGATCGGAAGATCGAACGCCTGCGCGACGGTGATGTTGACGTCGGTGACCTGCTTGCTGCCATAGCCGGCTGCTGCGACGGCAACGGTGTAGGGGCCGCCGGGACGGAGGCCGTTGACGTTGAACGTGCCCGATGTGTCGGTGGTCGCGGTCGAGCGCGAACCGGTCGAGGGGCTGGTGATCTCGACAGTCGCGCCGTTAACCGGCGCGCCATTCGCGGTCACGGTGCCGCGGATCGAGGAGGTGGTTTCCTGCGCGGACGCAGTCATCGGGGCGATCAGCGCAATCGCTGCCGCACCCAGGAATAGGTTGTTACGCATTGAAGTTCCCCTTTGAGCTTCTGCTCGAGATCCGCGACTTTTCGTTCGGCCTGCCGCGCCCCTGCACGCCGGATATTTCGGTTCTGTGACATTGGCGAGTCGGGAAGTGTCACAGACACACTCGGTCATGGTGCGTTGCAAAAAAGCCACGCAATCGAACCCTTTCGGGGTAGCCGGAACCATTGTGGGGAGTGTGGTCCGCGCCTCAGCTGGCGGCGACGATCTCGGCCCATTCGGCTTCGGTGATCACGCGGATGCCGAGATCGGTCGCCTTCTTGAGCTTCGAGCCAGCACCCGGCCCGGCAATGACGAGCCCCGTCTTGCTCGACACCGACGCGGCGACGCGTGCGCCTAGCGCCTCCGCCTGCGCCTTGGCCTCGTCACGGCTGAGCGTTTCAAGGCTGCCGGTAAAAACCAGGATCTGCCCGGTCACCGGCGACTCGCGCGTTTCGTGTATGACGTCCGCGGGTTTCACTTCGCGCAACAGGTCGAACACGACTCGGCGGTTGTGGGGTTCGGCACAGAAGCCGACGAGCGCGCTCGCCACCTCGGGACCGATCCCGGCCGTCTCGATCGCACCGACCAGCAGCTTGTCGCGACGGAGCACGAACTTGCGCTCGGGTTCGCCAATCACCGGTTCGATCTGGCCGCGCAGGAACACCGCGTGACGCAGTACCGCGCCGAGCGCCTTCGCCGACACATAGCGTCGCGCAAGGTCTCGTGCGGTAATCTCGCCGACGTGGCGGATGCCGAGCGAGAACAGGAAACGGTCGAGCGGGATCGTCCGCTTGGTCTCGATCGCCGCGATGACCTTGGCCGCCCACACGCGCCCGTCCTTCTTGCGCGCCGCGAGTTGTTCCTCGGTCAGGCGGAAGATGTCGGCGGGCGATTCGATCAGTCCGTCGCGGAAGAACGCCTCGATCAGCGTCTGGCCGAGCCCGCCGATGTCGAACGCGTGGCGCGAGGCGAAGTGGATCAGTCGCTCGACTCTCTGCGCCGGGCAGATCAGCCCGCCGGTGCAACGATAGACGACCTCGCCTTCCTCGCGCTCGGCCGCGGACCCGCATTCGGGGCAAATGTGGGGGAAGACGTACGCCTCGCGCGCGGCGTCCGGCGTCAGGTTCTCGACAATCTGCGGGATCACGTCGCCGGCGCGCTGGACGAGCACGCGGTCGCCCGGCCGCACGCCCAATCGCTCGATCTCGTCGGCATTGTGCAACGTCGCGTTGGTCACGACGACCCCGCCGACGGTGACGGGAGAGAGGCGCGCGACCGGGGTCATCGCACCGGTCCGTCCGACCTGGATGTCGATCCGTTCGAGCAGCGTCTGCGCACGCTCGGCCGGAAACTTGTGCGCGATCGCCCAGCGTGGTGCCTTCGCGACCTGACCCAGTCGTGCCTGCCAGTCGAGCCGGTCGACCTTGTAGACCACGCCGTCGATGTCGAACGGCAGGTCGGCGCGCTCGGCTTCGATCTTGCGATAAACGTCGAGCGCCGCAGCCGTTCCTTCGACCCGCGCGAACCCGTCGGCGATCGGGAAGCCCCAGCCGCGCAACGTGTCGACGACCTCGGCCTGCGTTTCGCCCGGCACGACGCTCGCCTCGCCCCAGCCATGCGCGAGGAACCGGAGCGTCCGGCTCGCGGTGACGCTTGCATCCTTCTGGCGCAGCGATCCGGCGGCGGCATTGCGCGGGTTGGCGAACTGCCGTGCGTCCTTGCCGGTCTCCTCGGCCTCGGCGAGCAGGCGCGCGTTCAAGGCGGCGAAGTCGTCCTTCGCCATATACACCTCTCCACGAACCTCGAAGATCGCGGGCGCTTCGCCGTGCAATTGCTGAGGAATATCGCCGATCGTGCGAACGTTGGCGGTAACGTCCTCGCCGACCTGGCCATCGCCACGCGTGAGGGCCTGCACGAGGCGTCCGTCCTCATACCGCAGCGAACACGACAGTCCGTCGATCTTCGGCTCCGCGGTCAGCGCGACCGGTTCGTCGTCCGCCAGCTTCAGGAACCGGCGCACGCGCGCGACGAACTCCTCGACTTCCTCGTCCGCGAACGCGTTGTCGAGGCTCATCATCGCCTTGGCATGCGCGACCTTCGCGAGGTGCCCTACGGGTGCAGCGCCTACCGTCCGGCTCGGCGAATCGCTCCGCGCCGCCGCCGGAAATGCAGCCTCGATCACCGCATTGCGCCGCACCAGCGCGTCATAGTCGGCGTCGCTGATCTCAGGCGCGTCGTCGGTGTGATAGCGCGCGTTATGATACGCGATCTGCGCGGCGAGCATCTCCAGCTCGGCGGCGGCTTCGGTTTCAGTCGCGGGAAGGTCGGGCATCGCGCCGGGTTAGGGGAGGGTGCCACCTTTCGACAAGACCTCGATCAACATGGCGTGAACATTCGCCCGACTTGCGCGCTGACATCCCAAGGCATTTTCAGGGAAACATTATCATGACAGACACCAGCCGTCGAGACCTCTTCAAGGGCGCCGCCGTCACCGGCCTAGCCGCAGCCGCCGCACCCGCCTTCGCGCAGGGGGCCGCGCCGCTCGCGGATCCGAAGACCAAATATCCCTCGCAACCCTTCCCCGAACAGCGCCAGAAATGGCCCGCACTCCAGCGCAACATGCACCCCGTTCCGGATTGCGGCGAGGCGAGCTACCGCGGCTCGGGACGCTTGGCCGGTCGCAAAGCACTCGTCACCGGCGGCGATTCGGGGATCGGTCGTGCCGCCGTCATCGCGTTCTCGCGCGAAGGCGCCGACGTCGCGATCAACTATTACCCGACCGAGGAACCCGACGCACAGGACGTCGCCAAGCTGCTCCGCGCCGAGGGCCGTAAAGTCGTCCTGATCCCCGGCGACTTGACCGATGCGAAGTTCTGCAACGATCTGATCGCGCGCGCGAACCGCGAACTCGGCGGGCTCGACATCCTCGTCAACAATGCGGCCTATCAACAGTCGAAGGAGTCGATCGCCGAGATCAGCTTCGAGCAGTTCGATCGCACCATGAAGACGAACGTCTACGCGATGTTCCACCTGTGCAAGGCGGTGATCCCGCTGATGAAGCCGGGCGCGTCGATCATCAACACCGCGTCGGTCAACTCGGTCAGCCCGGAAAAGGAGTTGCTCGACTACGCCTCGACCAAGGGCGCGATCCTGATCTTCACCAAGGCGCTGGCGAAACAGCTCGCCAAGCAGGGCATCCGCGTCAACGCGGTCGGACCGGGCCCGATCTGGACGCCGTTGCAGGTTGCGGGCGGGCAATTGCCGGGCAAGATGGGTGAATTCGGCCAGGATACGCCCCTCGGTCGCGCCGGTCAGCCGGCCGAACTGGCGGGTCTCTACGTTGCGCTGGCGGACCCGAGCGACAGCTACACCACCGGCAGCTTCTTCGGCGCGAACGGCGGCACCGGCGCGTCCTGAATTCGCCCATCACCCCGGCGAAGGCCGGGGCCCAGTTGGCAAGGTCGTTGTAAGGGAGCACCGTGTTCTCCAGCTAAACTTTGCCAACTAGGCCCCGGCCTTCGCCGGGATGAAAGCGGGGGTGCGATGAAAACAGCAGTTATGATCATCGCCATCGTCCTTGCCGCTCCCGCCGCCGCCCAGCACACTCACGTCTCCCCTAAGCCGGCCCCGGCGATCGGCTACGACTGGAACGACGATTCGTCCGCGGACGACCGCGTGCAGCAATCGCTATGGCCGCGCTCCGACGCGAGCGCCGCCGGGCTCGACGACATGATCCACGCTGAACAGGCGCCGGTCCGTGCGGTGATCCACGAAGACGGCGATTTCGGCAGCCGGGCGCTGCACGGCCTGCGGAAGGTCGGCGGCGATTACATCGTCGTGCCGGTGCTGAAGATCCACCTGGGTCACCCGCGGCAGGCGATGCCATAACCCCGAACTTGTTCTCCCGCGAACGCGGGAGTCCAGGGTCAAGGACGCTGTGGGCGGTATCCTGGGCCCCCGCCTTCGCGGGGGAACAAGACCGGTGGTAAATCCATCTGAACCTGAGCGCGTTAAGCCCGCTCGAGCAACCGCTCCGCCTGCGCCCGCGCTTCATCGGTAATCTGCGCGCCCGACAGCATCCGCGCGATCTCTTCCCGACGCTCCTCCTCGCTCAAAGCCCGCACGCCGGTCCGCGTGACTGTGCCGTCGCTGCTCTTGGCGATCAGCAGATGCTTCGCTCCGCGCGCCGCAACCTGCGGGCTGTGCGTCACCACCAGCAGCTGCGTGCTCAGCGCCAGCCGCGCGAGTCGCTCGCCGATCGCGCTCGCCACCGCGCCACCGACGCCGCGGTCGATCTCGTCGAACACCATCGTCGACGCGCCGCCCTCTTCCGCCAGCGCCACTTTCAACGCGAGGATGAAGCGCGACAATTCGCCGCCGCTAGCGATCTTGGTCAGCGCGGCAAACGGCGCGCCCGGATTGGTCGAGATCTCGAACTCGACCCTGTCCTTGCCCGCCGCCGACCAGCCCTCTTCACCCAGCGGCGCAACGACGGTCTGGAACCGCGCCGCATCCAGCTTCAACGGCGCCAGCTCACCCGCCACCGCCACGTCGAGGCGCTTCGCCGCTGCCAACCGCCGCTTCGTCAACGCATCGGACGCCGCATCGAAAGCCTTCCGAGCCGATGACACGCGCGCCTCGATCTTCGCGATCCCGCCCTCGCCCGCATCCAGCCGCTCCAGTCGCGCGCGCATCTCATCCGCTAGCGCCGCCAGATCATCCGGCTGCACGCGGTGCTTGCGCGCCATCGCCCGAAGCTCGAACAACCGCGCCTCGTCATCCTCCAGCGCGCGCGGATCATAGGCCATGTCCGCCCGCGCATCGCGCAGGCTCTCCTCCGCCACCGAAGCCTCGATAACCGCGCGATCGACCGCCGCCAGCGCATTGCCGAGCGCGACATGATCCTCCGCGATCCGCTCGAGCACGCGCGCGGCTTGGCGCAGCTTCGCCATCCCGCCATCCTTGCCCTCGAGGAAATCGTCGATCGCGGCGAGGTCGTCCGCGATCTTCTCCGCGCGCTGCATAGACCGCCGCGTATCCGCCAGCGTCTCCTCCTCGCCCTCGACAGGCGACAGCGCGGTTAGTTCGGCAACCGTATGCTCGAGCCACTCGCGATCCCGCGCCGCCGTCTCGATATCCGCGCGGGCGGCGGCCAGTTCGGCCTCGGCAGCACGGAAACCCGCATACGCCTTGCCGGTAGCCCTAGGCTCGGTCCGCCCGAAAATATCCAGCAGCGCCCGATGCCCGCGCGCATTCAGCAATCCGCGCTCGTCATGCTGCCCGTGGATCTCGACCAGGTGCGGCGCCATCTCGCGCAGCAGCCCCGCCGACGCCGGCTGGTCGTTGACGAACCCGCGACTGCCGCCGTCCGCCTTGACGATGCGCTTCACGATCAACGGCTCGCCGTGCTCGATCTCCAGCCCGTTCTCCTCGAACAACATCGCGAGCGGCGACTCGGGGGCAGGGGCATCGAACGTCGCGGTCACGACAGCCTGCGCCGCGCCATGCCGCACCAGCCCGCTGTCGCCGCGGCCACCCAGCGCCAGCCCCAGTGCGTCGAGCAGGATCGACTTGCCCGCGCCGGTTTCGCCGGTCAGCACGCCTAGCCCTTCGCCGAATCCCAGATCCAGCGCCTCGATGAGCACCACGTCGCGAATGGAAAGATCGGTCAGCATCCCGCGCGTCTTAGACGATCCGCACGCGAAGTTGATCCCCCATTGTTCTCACGCCCGGGTTCTCATGGCGTATTCTGCGATCAGTTGCCGGGGCCGGTCCGCGTCGCGCTGCCCGGACCGACGGGTGCGGGGCTGGAAACACTGCCCGCGCCCGTACCACCGGTGTTGCCGTTCGCCTTCGGAAGCTCCAGCGCCCCGGTACCCGGCGTGCCTGCGGTCCCGGTCGGCACGACTGGCTCGCCCGGTGCCAGCGGTGCGATCGGCTTCACCGGATGGTCCTGCATCAGCTTGTAGGCGTGATCGTACCAGTCGGTGCCCGGATAGTTGCGACCCAGCACCGCGGCGGCCTTCTCGGCCTCGATCGGCACGCCGAGCTGCAGATACGTCTCGGTCAGCCGCATCAGCGCCTCGGGCGTGTGCGTGGTCTGCTGGAACTTGTCGATCACGGTGCGGAACCGCCCGTTCGCTGCGAGCCACTGGCCGCGCGTCTCGTAGAAGCGCCCGATCTCCATCTCCTTGCCGGCGAGATGGTCGTTGACCAGATCGATCTTCAGCCGTGCGTCCGATGCGTAACGCGTGTTCGGATAGCGACGCATCAGCTCACCGAGCGAATCGAGCGCCTGGCGCGTGATCTTCTGGTCGCGCGTCACGTCGGTGATCTGCTCGTAATAGCCGAGCGCGATCAAATAATAAGCATAGGGTGCGTCGCGGTTACCCGGATGCACCGCCAGGAAGCGCTGCGCCGAGCTGATCGACGCGGTATAATCCTTGGCGAGGTAATAGCTGAACGCCGACATGATCTGCGCACGACGCGCCCAGATCGAATAGGGATGCTGGCGCTCGACCTCGTCGAACAGCCGCGCCGCCTCCTTGTAGCGCCCCTGATCAAGCCGCGCCTTTGCGGTCGAATACAGCGTTCCCACGTCGCGCGCGACGTAAGGAAGGTCGCCCTTGGCGGAACGACCCGCACAACCGGCCATGGGGAGCGCAAGCGCTGCGATGAGCGTGACAGCAAAGGCACGCGACATGCTCGGAAGGGACTGGGGGATACGCATCGGCGTTGTCCTTAGCGTATGCGGGGCTTTGCGAACAATCCCTTTCGCCACCCCGCTCCAAGCCCAATTCACGGCGTCGATGGGCCGGGCAATGAAGGGCTTTTCGCGGCCCGGATCACACGGCAATAGTCATGCGTTGCCGACCCGTCATTCCAGTCGAGGATATCCCATGCCCGCCACCCTGCTGCATACCCACCGCGTCGAGAAGCCCTGGGGTCGCGACACGCTTTGGCCCGGGTTCGAGGATGCCGCCCCCGGTACGCCGCCGATCGGCGAAGTCTGGTTCCAGGAGCCCGGCAACACCACCCCCGACCTGCTGATCAAATACCTGTTCACCAGCGAGAAGCTGTCGGTCCAGGTCCATCCCAACGACGAACAGGCGCACGCCCGCGGCCTGCCGCGCGGCAAGGACGAGTGCTGGACGGTCCTCGCCGCCGAGCCGACCTCGACGATCGCGGTCGGCACGAAGCAGCCGATCTCGAAGGACGAACTCCGGCAGTCGGCGATCGACGGCACGATCGAGGACAAGCTCGACTGGAAGCCGGTCAAGCCGGGCGACTTCATGTATTGCGCGTCGGACACGATCCACGCGATCGGCGGCGGCCTGACGGTGATCGAGGTCCAGCAGAACTCCGAGACCACCTACCGCCTCTACGATTACGGCAGCGACCGCGAGCTTCACCTCAAGGACGGCATCGAGGTCGCCGACCCCACGCCCTACGTCCCCGTCGCGCCGCCGATCGAAGTCGAAACCGGCCGCACGATCATGGTCGAGGGCCCCAAGTTCGTGCTCGAGCGCTGGAGGGGCGGCGACCACGTCGTCAATCTGCCCGAAGGCACGACCGGATGGGTAATCCCGATCACCGGCTCGGGCGATGTCGCAGGCGTCGCGTTCAAGGCCGGCGAATGCGCGACGATGACCGGCAGCGAAACGGTCTCGACGAGCGCGGATGCGGATCTGCTGTTCGCGTATCCGCTGGCGAAGCGGATCTGATCAACACCTTCACCTCCCGCCTCCTTGTTCTCCCGCGAAGGCGGGAGCCCAGTCTGGGTCCCCGCCTTCGCGGGGAAACAATGTAGTCGAGGGCAAACGCCACCCCAACCACCACCACCCCGGCGAAGGCCGGGGCCCAGGTGGAAAGGTGGCAATAATGGAGAACCACGCTCCGTTAGCTACGTCCCCCAACTGGGCCCCGGCCTCCGCCGGGGTGGAGTCTTGTGAGCAAGTTCGCGTTCCACGACATCGAGCCCCAAACTCACCCCGCATTAACCCACCCCCTGTAACCCCCAGTCCATGCTCCGCATCCTAACCCTCTCCACCCTGTTCCCGGATGCGACCCGCCCCAATTTCGGCGTCTTCGTCGAACGCCAGACGCTCGGCCTCGCCGCGCACCCCGACGTTTCATTACAAACGGTAGCACCGATAGGCCTCCCGCCAGGCCCGCTCCGCCACCTCGGCCACTACGCGGCCCTCGCCACGCTCCCGACGCACGAACGCTGGAAAGGCATCGACCTCCACCGCCCGCGCTTCACCGTCCGCCCGTTCCTCCAGGGCCGCCACCACGCCGCAGCGTTGCAGCGCGCGCTCGTCCCCGTCCTCGACACGATCCGCGAAGACTTCGCGTTCGACGTCATCGACGCCTCGTTCTTCTTCCCCGACGGCCCTGCCGCGGTCGCGCTCGGCAAGCGCTACGGCGTCCCCGTCTCGATCAAGGCGCGCGGCTCCGACATCCACATCTGGGGCAACGCACCCGCCACCGCCGCACAAGTCCGCGCCGCAGGCCGCAACGCCGCGGGCATGCTCGCGGTCAGCGCCGCGATGAAGGCCGACATGGTCGCGATGGGACTGCCCGCCGACCGCATCCGCGTCCACCACACCGGCGTCGACCAGGATCGCTTCCACCCCGTCGACCGCGCCGCCGCCAAGGCAGCCGTCGGCGTCGCCGGCCCATTGGTCGTCTCGGTCGGCGCGCTGATCCCGCGCAAGGGCCACGACATCGTCGTCGACGCGGTCGCCGCACTCCCCGGCGTCACGCTCCTGATCGCAGGGCAGGGCCCCGCGCGATCGACACTGGAAGCGCAGATCGCGCGCCTCGGCATAGCCGACCGCATCCGCCTGCTCGGCGCCGTACCCCACGCCGAAATCCCGAAGCTGATTGCCGCTGCCGATGTCAGCGCGCTTGCCTCCGAGTCCGAAGGTCTCGCCAACGCCTGGGTCGAATCGCTCGCCTGCGGTACCCCGATCGTCATCACCGACGCCGGCGGCGCGCATGACGTGGTGACATCGCCAGAAGCAGGCCGCGTCACGATAGGCGACCCACTAGCGTTCGCCGCCGCGATCGGGGTCCTCCTGGCCGACCCGCCCGCGCCCCAGGCGACGCGCGCCACAGTCGCCAGTTTCACCTGGGAAGCCAACACCGCCGCGCTCTACGAGCATTTGGCGACGCTAGCCGCGGAACACCGGATCTAGAATCCTCCCCCGCCAGGGGGAGGTGGCTGGCCCTTGCCAGACGGAGGGGGAGGAAAGGGAAACGTCAGTTGGGCATCCGCCCCCTCCGTCACCTCCCCCTGGCGGGGGAGGATCAACAGTCTCCGCTCACCCCTCGAGCGGGTACAACGCCGCCACGATCCAGCGACCCTCACCACGCAGTACCGCCCAAGCCCGAGCGGCAGCACGGCTATCCATAGCCTCGATCCCGAACCCCCGTGCCTCGACCGCCTTCTTGAACGCAAGCGGCGGCTGACGCAGCGCGGAACCGGTCCCCAGCAACAGGAACTCCGGCGGCGGATCGAGCGCCAGCAACGCCGCCACATCCGCCTCGCCAAGCGCCTCGAACGCCGGCGGCTCCCAGCCATCCGCACGCTCAGGACTGATCGACAACGCGGTATAATAGCCGTCGTCGACCTTGAACCCGGCCCGACCGATCGCCGAGATCATCGGCCCATCGGTCTTCTCGCGGTCCATCCTCATGACGTGATCAACGCTCGACCTTCGGACCAACCCGCTCGGCGCCGTCCTGCACGCCGCCCTTGCGCGGTGCAGGATCGGCCCGCAGCCCCAGCGTGATCAGCAACGACGACGACACATAGATCGACGAATACGTCCCGACCACGATGCCGAGGATCATCGCCGCGGTGAACCCGCGCAGCACATGGCCGCCCAGCACCAGCATCGCGACCAGCGCGAGCAGGATCGTCACCGAGGTCATCACGGTCCGTGGCAGCGTCTCGTTCACCGACAGGTCGATGATCTCGCGCATGTCCATCTTCCGATACCGGCGCATGTTCTCGCGGATACGGTCGTCGATCACGATCTTGTCGTTGATCGAATACGAGATGATCGTCAGCACCGCCGCGACGATGTTCAGGTCGAACTCGAACTGCGTCAGCGCGAAGAAGCCGAGCGTCATCAACAGATCGTGGACGATCGCAACGACGGTCGACACGCCGAACTGCCACTCGAACCGCACCACCGCGAACAGCGCGATGCCTAGGATCGCAAGGCCGACCGCGAGCAGACCCTTGCTGATCAGCTCGTCCGAGACCTTGCCCGAGATCGTGTCGTATTTCGAGAAAGTCGCGCCGGGGAACTTGACCGCGAGGTCGTCCGAGACCTTCTTGACGAGGCGGTTGGTCGCGCCTTCGTCACCCGCCGGAACGGGCAGGCGGATCGACAGCGTCTTCGGATCGCTGAACGACTGGATCGAGGCTTCGCCGACGCCGAGCCGGTCGACTTCGGTACGAACCGCGTCGATCGACGGCGGGGTCGCGAACTTCTCTTCGATCAGGACGCCGCCGACGAAGTCGACGCCCATGTTGAGGCCCTTCGTCACGACTAGCCCGACCGCGAGCAGGGACAGTAGCAGGGTCAGCCCGAACGCCCATTTGCGGAGCGAGACGAACTTCAGGTTCGTGTTGTCGGGAACGAGTTTCAGCAGGCGCATGGTTATCTCCCGCCTCAAATATTGATCGTGGTGGGGCGGTTCTTCCGCAGCCACAGCGCGACCATCATCCGCGTGAACGTGACGGCGGTGAACACCGACGTGCAGATCCCGATCAGCAGCACGACCGCGAAGCCCTTCACCGGACCCGAGCCGAGCAGCAGCATGATCACGCCGGTGATGGCGTGGGTCACGTTGGCCTCGAAGATCGTCCGCGATGCTTCCTTGTAGCCGAGCTCGACCGACTGGACGACGCTACGCCCGCGTCGCCGCTCCTCGCGAATACGCTCGTTGATCAGCACGTTGGCATCCACCGCGGTACCGATCGTCAGCACGAACCCGGCGATACCGGGCAGCGTCAGCGTTGCGTTCAGCATCGCCATGACCGCGACGATGACCAGGATGTTGATGACCACCGCGAGGTTCGCATACAGCCCGAACCGGCCATAGGTGACGAACATGAACACGATCACGAGCAGCGCGGCGACGATCGACGCCAGCACGCCGGCGCGGATCGAATCCTTGCCGAGATCGGGGCTGACGGTACTCTCGGCGATCGTCTTCAAATTGACCGGCAGCTTGCCCGACCGCAGCGAGATCGCCAGTGCGTTCGCCGACTCGACGGTGAAGTTGCCCGAGATCGACGCGCGACCGCCCAGGATCGGCTCGTTGATGTTGGGCGCAGAGATCACCGAATTGTCGAGGATGATCGCGAACGGCTTGTTGGTGTTCTCGGTCGTGACCTTGGCGAAGCGTCGGCCACCCACCGCGTCGAACGTGATCGCCACCTGGGCTGCGTTGGTCTGCGACTCGAACTCCTGGCGCGCATCGGCGAGCTGGTCGCCCGAGATGATCACCGATCGCTTGACCGCGATGAACGGCACGCCGCGCGGGTTGCCCGGATATGGCAGCACCTGGCTGCCGACCGGGGCGATCCCCTTGACCAGGTCGGCCGGGTTCGCGGTCTCGTCGACCAGCTTGAACTCAAGCTTGGCGGTCTTGCCGATCAGCTCCTTCAGCGCCTGCGGGTTCTTCAGCCCCGGCACCTGCACGACGATCCGCGTTGCACCCTGGCGAACGATCGTTGGCTCCTTGGTGCCGAGCGCGTCGATACGACGACGGACGACTTCGGTCGCGTCCTTCATGGCGGTGTCGACCGCCTGGGTCAGGCCGGCCTGGGTCGGCTTGAGCACGAACCGGCTCGTGTCGACGACGTTGATGTCCCACTCGCGCTGGCCGCTCATCCCGGCGCCACCGCCGGTGATCGCCAGCAGGCGCTCGCGCGCCGCATCGACCTGCGACGGGTCACGCAGCAGGAAGGTCAGCTGGCCGCCCCGCGTCGAAATGTCGCCGATCTCGATCCGCGGCGTCCCGTTGCGCATCGTCCCCGCGACGCTGTCGCGCATCGCCTCGATCCGCGTCGCGGCGAGGTCGGCGGTATCCGCCTCGAGCAGCAGGTAACTGCCGCCGGCGAGATCGAGCCCGAGGTTGATGTGCGGATGCGGTATCCGCCCCCATTGGCTCGTGGTGCTCTCGGGGAGGAAGCTCGGGATCGCCAGCAGGCACAATGCCGCCAGCAACCCGATGATCGACCCGATTTTCCAGCGCGGGAAGTCGAGCATCAGTCGTTCGCCGGCTTCGTGTTCGGGCTGGTGATGTCGGTCAGCGTCGCCTTGACGACGCGCACGCGGACATTCGGCGCGATCTCGACCTCGACGACATTATCCTCGACCTTGGTCACCTTGCCCAGGATCCCGCCCGACGTCACGACGCTGTCGTTCTTCTTCACCGCAGCGACCGACGCCTGCAGCGCCTTCATGCGCTTTTGCTGCGGACGGATCATCAGGAAATAGAACACGACGAACACGAGGAAGAGCGGCGCGAGGCTCAGGAACGAGGCGATCCCGCCTCCCGCCGTCGTGGCGGCGCCGTCTGCGGCCTGGGCGTATGCTGGTGAGATGAACATGGAGTTCCGTATCTGTGAAGGGTGGCTCGGTTCGCGCGCCGCGCGGCCGGTCGCATTGGTCCGCCCGCTATCATCGCTTGGTGTCCCGTGCAACTGACGCAGGCGCGGACGGTTCGTGTAGAGACCACGACGAAGTCACGGCGAAACCGGGGCGAAACAGGAGAGATGCGATGATTCTGGTGATGGGACATATCAAGCTGGCCGCAGGCGAAGGTGCGAAGATCGCGGACACGCTGATCGCGCACATGGCCGCCTGCGCCGCGGAAGACGGCTGCGAGTTCTACAATCTCGCACTCGACCTGGTCGATCCCGACCTGATCCGGATCTCCGAACGCTGGGCGAGTCCCGAAGCGATCGCCGCGCACGGCCAGGCCGAACACCAGAAGGCCTTCGGTCGCACCCTGCGCGCGTACACCATCGAGCAGGTCAGCGTGAAGGCCTATGACGGCAGCTTCTGGCGCACGCTGATGGGCGACTGAAGCAATCTTTGCTGGCAAGCGGCGTTGCGACTTGCATCGCGCGTCGACCCTGCGTAGAGCGCGCGGCTCGGGCTGCTATGCGGCCCGTTCGGTCGGAGCGTAGCGCAGCCTGGTAGCGCACCACACTGGGGGTGTGGGGGTCGCAGGTTCGAATCCTGTCGCTCCGACCATTTTCTTACATCGATGAAAAGACGCGGCGCTGCTGGCCAAGCGGCGTGCGTTGGTTCTTGCGCGACGCTCGCTCGCCCACAACCGCGCTCCCCTCCCTGAAAGGGAGGGGCTGGGGGTGGGTAGGTCGGTTTGAGCCCCACCGGTCCGAACAGGCGGAAACCGACCCACCCCCAACCCCTCCCTTCCAGGGAGGGGCGAAGAAGGGGACCGGAGAACAGTTAAGCCGTCTCGCTCACCGTCGCCGCATGACTCACCGCCACCGCGCTGAGGTTCACGATCCCCCGCGCGGTCACGCTCGGCACCATCATCTGCAACGGCTTCGCAAGCCCCAGCAGCATCGGCCCCAGCGGCAGCGACTCGGTCGACGCCGACAACAACGACACCGCAATGTTCGCCGCATCGATGTTCGGCATCACCAGCAAATTCGCCGACCCGGTCAAAGGACTGTCCGCGACCAGTCGCCGTCGCAGCGCCTCCGACAGCGCCGCATCGCCGTGCATCTCGCCATCGAACTCGAACTCGGGCGCCGCCGCCTTCAGCAAAGCATGCCCCGCGCGCATCTTCTGCGCAGAAGGCGACCGCGACGCACCGAAGCTCGAATGCGACAGCAACGCCGCCTTCGGCTCGATCGCGAACGCGCGCACAGCCTCAGCTGCCAGCAACGTCATTTCGGCGATCTGCTCGGCAGTCGGATCGACCGTCACGTGCGTATCGCAGAAGAAAAGACTGCCGGTGCGCAGGATCACCGCCGACATCGCATATAGCCGCGAGACGCCCGGCATCCGCGGGATCAGCGGCATGACGTAGGTCATCTGCGTCCACCAGTCGCCGATTCCGCCACACAAGGCCGCATCGACGCGCCCCTCGCGCAGCAGCATCGCCGCCGCCACGCTCGGCCGGGTCCGCAGCGCCCGCTCGGCGCTATCGGGCGGCGATCCGCGACGGCCGACCAGCGCGTTGTATCCGGCCAGCAACGGGTCGAACACTTCGCGGTCGGTACCCGGATCGAGCACTTCGACGTCGGTGCCGATCGCCATCCGCAACCCGCTCGACTGGATCTTCTCGGCGATCACCTCGCGCCGCCCGATCAGCACCGGCCGCCCGATCCCCTCGTCGATCACCGTCTGCACCGCGCGCAGCGTGCGGTCGTCCTCGCCCTCGCCATACGCGATCGAGCGCCCCGCCTGCTTGGCGCGCGCGAAGATCGGCCGCATCAGCTGGCCCGAGCGATACACGAACACTTCGAGGTCACGCAGATACGCGTCGAAATCCTCGATCGGCCGCGTCGCCACGCCGGAATCCATCGCCGCCTTCGCCACCGCCGGCGCGACATGCAGGATCAGCCGCGGATCGAACGGCTTGGGGATGATGTAGGTCGGCCCGAACACCGGCGTTGCGCCACCGTAAGCAGTGACAACCACGTCGGACGCGGTCGCGCGTGCCAGGGCCGCGATCGCGTCGACCGCCGCGACCTTCATCGCCTCGTTGATCTCGGTCGCGCCGACATCGAGCGCCCCGCGGAAGATGAACGGGAAGCACAGCACGTTGTTGACCTGGTTCGGAAAATCCGAGCGGCCCGTGGCGATGATCGCGTCGGGTCGCGTCGCATGCACCAGCGCCGGCTGGATCTCGGGCTCAGGGTTCGCCAGCGCCAGGATCAGCGGATCGGGCGCGAGCAAATGCAGCCATTCCTGCTTCAGCACGCGCGGTGCCGACAGCCCGAGGAAGATGTCCGCCCCCTCCAGCACGTCGGGCAGGGTCCGCGCGTTCGTCGTCCGCGCATAACGCGCCATGTTCGGCGGCATCACGTCGCCGCGATCCTTGTGCACCACGCCCGCGATATCGGTCAGCGTCACGTTCTCGGGATTGAGCCCCATCGACACCAGCAGATCGACCGTCGCCAGCGCCGCCGCGCCTGCGCCCGACGTCACCAGCTTCATCTGGTCGAGCCGCTTGCCGCGCAGTTCGAGCACGTTGCGGACCGCGGCCGCACACACGATCGCGGTGCCGTGCTGGTCGTCGTGGAACACCGGGATGTTCATCAGTTCGCGCAGCTTCGTCTCGATCTCGAAGCATTCGGGCGCCTTGATGTCCTCGAGATTGATCCCGCCGAACGTCGGCTCGAGCACGCGGACCGCCTCGATGAACGCCTGCGGATCGAGCTGGTCGATCTCGATGTCGAAGCAGTCGATCCCCGCGAATTTCTTGAAGAGCACCGCCTTGCCCTCCATCACCGGCTTCGACGCCAGCGCACCGATCGCACCGAGCCCGAGCACCGCGGTGCCGTTGGTGATGACCGCGACGAGATTGCCCCGCGCGGTATAATCCCGCGCCTTGTCCGGATCGGCGGCGATTTCCTCGCACGCAGCGGCCACGCCCGGCGAATAGGCGAGCGCCAGATCGCGCTGCGTCGCCATCCGCTTGGTCGCCTCGACCGAGAGCTTACCGGGCTTGGGATAGCGGTGATAATCGAGCGCGGCTTTGCGGAAATCGTCTTCCATGGTCTTCCTAACCTGTCGGCCGCGGCGGCGACCGGGTTGAGCGCGCAGACAGAGCCCGCGGCGAATGTTCAAGGGAGCGCATAGCCTTAGGCACACCAATCCGCCAACCCCGCGCGGACGTAGCGTCGGTTTGGCGGGCGGGTGCACGCCGGCTACCCTGGAACTGGTCATCACCCCAGAACTGAGTGCCACCCGGGAACTGGCCACCACCCCGGCGAAGGCCGGGGCCCAGTTGGAACGTCAGAGGTAACGAAGCGCCTCCCTCCCTCAGCACCGTTCCCCAACTGGACCCCGGCCGCCGCCGGGGAGGTGCGATCTGACCGGATGGGCCGGGCTCCCTTTTTTGTTCTCCCGCGAAAGCGGGAGCCCAGGAATCACGAGCGGCGTCCGCCGTAACCCTGGCCCCCCGCCTCCGCGGGGGAACGGTAGAGAGCGGAAGTGAGGGAACGATGCAGGGCATGACCCGCCAAGAATCCCCTGTCCTACAGCGAACCAATATGGTTCGCTCCACCCCCAAACAGGGCGGGAGCCACATCATGACCATCGACCACCTAATCGACGCCGTCATTGACCGCGAAGGCGGCTACTCGAACCACCCCGCAGACCGAGGCGGCCCCACCCGCTACGGCATCACGGAAAGCGTAGCCCGCACCAACGGCTACCCCGGAGACATGCGCAATTTTCCCCGCGACCAGGCGGAAACCATCTACCACCGCCTCTACTGGACCCGCCCGGCCTTCGACCAGATCGCCCCCCGAGCCCCGAAAATCGCCGAAGAACTCTTCGACACCGGCATTAACATGGGCCCCGCAGTCGCCACCACCTTCCTCCAGCGTGCGCTCAATGCGCTCAACCGCGGCGCCACCGACTACCCGGACATGATCCTGGACGGCCGCATCGGCCCCGCCACGCTCACCGCGCTCGACTCCTTCCTAGCCCGCCGCAAACCCGGCGGCGAAACCGTGCTCCTGAAAGCGATCGAGGCCCTCCAAGGCGAACGCTACGTCGCGCTGGCCGAGACCCGTCCCGCCAACGAAGCCTTCCTCTACGGCTGGCTCGCCAACCGCACCTGAGGCCCCTGCGAAAACGCTCCCAGCGTGTGAACTTTGTGCACTTCCAGATTGCCGGAGACAGCCAATGACCCCGCAACCCCTTGATCCAGCACCAGACCCCTGGATCACCCGCGCTCGGCCAACGTTCCTCTACGTGATGTACACATTGCTGCTCGGTGCGATCCCCGCAGGCCTGATCGCCGCCGTCCGCCCGCAGATGGTGCAAGCGGTCGCGGCCGGCATGGCGGCGTATCTCAACGCGATCCCCGAACCCCTCTACGCGCTCTTCGGCACCGGCTATCTCGGCTACACGGTCGCGCGGGAATGGGGGAAGGGGCGGTAGGAATACCGTTCGTGCCGAGATCCTACTTGCACGTCATGCCGCTCGCACTCCCCTTTCCGTTCGTGCCGAGTAGCGACCGAGTAGCCCCCTCGGGCGTATCGAGGGCGCGTATCGAGGTACAGGTGACACGCGCAACCTCAATCCCTCGATACGCGCTCTCGACAAGCTCGATCGCTACTCGGGACGATGGACGACACGAACGGGAGGTCAGCCGACACGAACGGCGCGCGTTCAGGCACAGGCGTTGCACCCCCAAAACCAAACCCTACATCGCGCCTATGAGCAACGACCCCCACGCCATGCCGACATGGCACGGCACCACGATCCTCTCGGTCCGCCGCGGCGGCAAGGTCGTCGTGATCGGCGACGGCCAGGTCTCGATGGGCCAGACCGTCATGAAACCCAACGCGCGCAAGGTCCGCCGCCTCGGCGACGGCAGCGTCATCGGCGGATTCGCCGGCGCGACCGCCGACGCGTTCACCTTGTTCGAACGCCTCGAACGCAAACTCGAAGCGCACCAGGGCCAACTCCTGCGCGCCGCGGTTGAGCTCGCCAAGGACTGGCGCACCGACAAGTTCCTCCGCAACCTCGAAGCGATGATGATCGTCGCCGACAAGGACGTCACGCTGATCCTCACCGGCAACGGCGATGTCCTCGAACCCGAGAACGGCGTCGCCGCGATCGGCTCCGGCGGCAACTACGCGCTCGCCGCGGCCCGAGCGCTGGTCGAATACGAGACCGACGCCGAGGTGTTGTGCCGCAAGGCGATGGGCATAGCGTCCGAGCTCTGCGTCTACACCAACGACCGCCTCACGGTCGAAACGATGGATTCGACCACGTAATCCCCCTCCCGCTTGCGGGAGGGGTTAAGGGAGGGGCTGAAATACACCCCACCCACGCCTTCCGCTGCGGCCACGCCCTCCCCCGACCCCTCCCGAGCGGGAGGGGAGAAGGTAACAAAATGAACGACCAGCTCACCCCAAAGGCCATCGTCGCCGCGCTCGACGCCCACATCATCGGCCAGGCCGCCGCGAAACGCGCGGTCGCCGTCGCGATGCGCAACCGCTGGCGCCGTCAGCAGCTCAGCGAAGACCTCCGCGACGAGGTCACGCCCAAGAACATCCTGATGATCGGACCGACCGGCTGCGGCAAGACCGAGATCAGCCGCCGCCTCGCCAAGCTCGCCGACGCGCCGTTCGTGAAGGTCGAGGCAACCAAGTTCACCGAGGTCGGCTATGTCGGCCGCGACGTCGAACAGATCGCCCGCGACCTCGTCGAGGAAGCCATCCGCCTCGAAAAGGAACGCCGTCGCGTCGCCGTCAAGGACAAGGCAGAGGAGGCAGCTATGTCGCGCCTGCTCGACGCGCTCACCGGCAAGAACGCGAGTGAAGCGACGCGCGAGAGCTTCAAGCAGCGCTTCCTCGACGGCCATCTCAATAACGCCGAAGTCGAGATCGAGGTCGAGCAGGCGCCGACCACGCCGTTCGAGATCCCCGGCGGCGCGCCGCAGATGATCAATCTCGGCGAGATGATGAAGTCGTTCGGCGGCGGCCAGCAGTTGAAGCGCCGGAAGCTCACCGTGCACGCGGCGTGGGACAAGCTCGTCGAGGAAGAGGCCGACAAGCGCCTCGACCAGGACGAGGTCAGCCGCGCGGCCTTGGCCGACGCCGAAGCCAACGGCATCGTCTTCCTCGACGAGATCGACAAGATCGCAGTCGCGGATGGCCGCGGCGGTTCGATCAGCCGGGAAGGCGTCCAGCGTGACCTGCTCCCGCTAATTGAGGGTACGACGGTTGCGACCAAGTACGGCCCGATGAAGACCGACCACATCCTCTTCATCGCCTCGGGCGCGTTCCACGTCGCCAAGCCGAGCGACCTGCTCCCCGAACTCCAGGGCCGCCTGCCGATCCGCGTCGAACTGAAGGGCCTCACCGAAGCTGATTTCGTCGCGATCCTGTCCGACACGAAGGCGTCGCTGCCGCTGCAATACAAGGCGCTGATCGCCACCGAAGGCGTCGGCATCGAGTTCACCGAAGACGGCATCGCCGCAATCGCGCGCATCGCCGCCGAAGTGAATTCGGAGATTGAGAACATCGGCGCACGGCGTTTGCAGACGGTGATGGAGAAGCTGCTCGAGGAGGTAAGCTACAACGCGGAGGACCGCGGCGGCTCGAACCTCGTCATCGACGGCGCCTATGTCGACAGCCAGCTGAAGGAAATCGCCCGCAACACCGACCTGAGCCGGTTCGTGCTGTAACTAATGGGGGGAAGGCAAACCTTCCCCCCATCCGTTCGTGCTGAGCGAAGTCGAAGCACCCTGAGTCTCATGCCCTTCGACTTCGCTCAGGGCGAACGGAGAGGGGGGTATTTAGGAGAAACCCATGGACGTGACCGAAGCCATAGCCGCTCGCCGCTCCGTCCGAGGCTTCCTCGACACCCCCGTCGATCCCGCACTCCTCCGCGACCTCGCGATAAAAGCTTCCCGGGCAGCAACCGGCGGCAACCTCCAACCTTGGCACATCGCCATTGTCCAAGGCGACGCCATGACCGGGCTCAAGGCCATCATGGCTGAAAAGATCGTCACCGGCGCAACCGACGAAACCCCAGCCTACGACGTCTACCCTCGCGACCTTGCCGCCCCATAACGAGACCGCCGCTACGCCGTCGGCGAAGCGATGTACGCGCACATCGGCATCCCCCGCGACGACAGGCCGGCGCGGTACAAATGGTTCGCTCGGAACTTCGAATTCTTCGGCGCCCCCGCCGCCTATTTCTGCACAGTCGACCGCCGCATGGGCCCGCCGCAATGGTCGGACCTCGGCGTGTACCTGCAAAACCTAATGCTGCTCGCGGTAGACGCCGGTCTCGCCACCTGCCCGCAGGAATGCTGGGCGATGTATCCGGAGACGGTCGGGAGGGTCTTGGATCTGCCCGAAGACCGCGTGCTCTTTTGCGGCGTGGCGATCGGCTACGAGGACAAAAGCGCGCCTGCCAATGCGTTGCGCACAGAGCGCGCGGACGAAGTGGAATGGCTGACGGTGATCGTCTGATTCAAGCCGTCACGACGTAACGGCGCACCACCCCGGCGAAGGCCGGGGCCCAGTTGGGGGACGATTGTAACGGATGAAGGCGCTTCGTTACGCCGGCCTTGCCAACTGGGCCCCGGCCTTCGCCGGGGTGGTGTATATGGGCCGGTGCGTCGCCTCCATTTTGTTCACCCGCGAAGGCGGGTGCCCAGACTGGGTCCCCGCCTTCGCGGGGAAACAAGTTTTTAGAGGACCACCGTCACCGGCTTGGCGCCCTTTATCCCCGCTAGGATCATCGCCTCCCACACCGCAGGATCGCCCGCCGCCGCCATCGCTCTGTCAGGCTCGCGCAGCGTCTTCAGCACCGCCAGCGCATCGGGCAGATAATCCGCCCACGCCGCGTCGATCAGCCGCGACGCCGACTCGGCATCGCCGCCGGCATTCGCGCTGATACGCTGTCCCGCCAGCACGCGCGCGACGCGTTCGGCGACAGGTGTAGTGGAAACGTCCATGAGCATTCTCCTCGCGGGACCGGTCTACACCAAACCCGCGAGGCGAACGAATGCTCCTTAGCGTGCCGAGCTCGGGCCCGCGCCGCGGCTCGGACCACGGCCACCACCGCCGCCGCCAGCCGGACGGCCACCGCCGCCCTGGCCGCCGGGACGACCACCGCCCTGCGGACGACCGCCGCCGCCCTGACCGCCGCCGCCACCCTGGCCACCACGGCTCGCACCCGCATAGTTGCGACCGGTCGTCCCGGTCGCCCGCGGCGAATGCGTCGCGCGCGGACGTGCCGGATCGCGCGGACGGTCGATCCGGACCTCGGGGTCGGCGCCCATCGTCTTCACGCGCGTCTGCTTGATCTGGTTCGACAGGTTGACGAAATCGTCCGGCAGCGACCGGACCTGGACCTTCTGGCGGGTGATCCGCTCGATGTCGCGCAGGTAGGCCTTCTCGTCATCCGCGCAGAACGCGACGGCGATGCCGCTGGCGCCCGCACGCGCGGTACGGCCGATGCGGTGGACATACTGCTCGGCGACGTTCGGCAGCTCGAAGTTGATGACGTGCGAAACGCCCGAGACGTCGATGCCGCGTGCGGCGATGTCGGTCGCGATCAGGACCTTGACCTTTCCCTGCTTGAACTCGCCGAGTGCCCGCTCGCGCTGGCCCTGGCTCTTGTTGCCGTGGATCGCGTTTGAGGCGATGCCGTTGCCGGCGAGCAGCTTCACGACGCGGTCCGCGCCATGCTTGGTGCGCGTGAACACGAGCGCACGGTCGATCGCCGGATCGGCCAGCGTGATCGTCAGCAGCGCCTGCTTTTCCGACTGGTTGCAGAAGGTGACATACTGGTCGACGCGCTCGGCAGTCGTCGCAGCCGGCTTCACCGACACCGTCTTCGGGTCGAGCAGGAACTGGCTGGCCAGCTCGCGGATCGCGACCGGCATCGTCGCCGAGAAGAACAGAGTCTGGCGCTTCTTCGGCAGCATGCGAACGATCTTCTTCAGCGCGTGGATGAAGCCGAGGTCCATCATCTGGTCGGCCTCGTCGAGCACGAGGATCTCGATCATCGACAGGTTGCAGAAGCCCTGCTCGATCAGGTCGATCAGGCGGCCCGGCGTGGCGACGAGGATGTCGACGCCGCGGCTCAGGTCCTGGCGGTTCTTGTTGATGCTGGTGCCGCCGAACACGGTCGTCACCGACATCTTGCTGAACTGGCCGTAGGCGCGGGCGCTGTCGGCGATCTGGCTGGCAAGTTCGCGCGTCGGCGCGAGCACCAGCATGCGGCAATGCGTCGGCAGGACGCGCTTCTGGGTTTCGGTCAGGCGCTGGATCGACGGCAGCACGAACGCCGCGGTCTTGCCGGTGCCGGTCTGCGCGATGCCGAGCAGATCGCCGCCTTCGAGTAGGATCGGGATCGACTGGGCCTGGATCGGCGTCGGCTCGGTATAGCCCTTGGCTTCGAGCGCACGGACGAGCGGCTCGGCGAGGCCGAGGTTTGCAAATGACATGAATAGTCTCTCAAATAGATGCCGGGCTCGCGAATCCACACAAGGACGCGCGAGGGGCGGTGGTGTTTTGACACCCCGCGTGAAAAGGGAAGCCCGTTGGAAACGACCGAGGCGGAGCTAAGACCGGCTAGGGTCCAATCACGCTGCATTACGCCTCGATAGCGGCCATCTGGCGTATCACGGTCGAAAAGTCAACCTTCGCCCCTTTTTGCACCCATGGCGGGGTCAGCGGCGGATCTGGCCGAGGTGCAGATAGCGCTCGTTGAACTCGGCGGCATCGCGCAGGCGGGGCCAGTCGATCACGCTCACCTGGCGCTTCTTGCGCGCGATCAGGCCGTCGGTCTCGAGCGATTTCAGCACGCGATTGACGTGTACGGGGGTGAGCCCAAGCGCATCGCCCAACTGCTCCTGCGTCATCGGCAACTCATACGCCATCGCATCGGCAAGCGTCGATTTCTGGAACCGCACCGAAAATTCACACAGCAAATGCGCCAGCCGGCTCCGCGCATTGCGCCGTCCGACATTTAGCAGCCACTCGCGGTGAATCGACGACTCGACCAGCGCATCGATCCACAACGCCTGGCCCGCCGCCGGACACGCCTCGATGAAAAGACGCAATGCCGCGATCGGCACTTCGGCGAGCGTCAGCCGCGTCAGTGCCTGGATGTCATGATCGGACTCATCGAGGAACAGGTTCTGCAGATCGACGAACTCGCCCGGCATCAGGATCGACACGATCTCGCGCTCGCCGTTCGGCGTCAGCTTCTGCCGATAGGCCAGCCCCTCGAGAATGAAAGCGCACCGCGTCGGACGCTGGCCCTCGCGCAGCATATAGGTCGACGCATCGATCGTCCGCACCTTGAACGGCAAGGCCGCGATCTGCGCGCGATCGTCCGCACCCATCGCCATCCGCGATTCGAACTTCCGTAACACCTTCTCAGTCACGGTGGAGATATCCACGTGCACTCTCCGCATCCAGTGCAGGAGCACTCGTTTCTCGCTGTCACCCTCTCTGGAATAGCGCGTTGCAACAATACGCACCTTATCCCAGGATTGACCGTGCCGACAAAACCCATGTTATGACATTTATGCGCCCGATTGCCGGGACCGTGGCGAAAAACGAGGCCAGCCGTTCGGCTAGCTCGTTTCGTCGATCGTCACCGTGACCGTGAGCAGAACGCTGCCCGCCTCGTTCCGGACGGCTACGCTGAACCGAGCGCCGTCGCGTGCGATCCCCGGATGATCGCTGAGATAATCACCTGCGAAGATAACCGCCTGGACGCGTGCTTCCTCGTCGTCCGCCAGATTCGTGCCGTCGTCGTCGTTGACGTGTTTATGGTTGTCGATATCGAAGAAGTATCTGGGCATGCTTACCTTCCTCGACCGTTACGCAAGTTCGAACCTATCAGGTCGACATTGGCTCCGCTCTTACCAAAATCAGGTTTGCTGCACGCGGCATGCTCGACTTGAACTCCGTCACGGGCGTAGGATGCGTACAAACATATAGAGGATCCGCCCCATGAAACTGGCCAGCCTGAAGCATCCCGACACCATCCGTGGACGAGACGGCAAGCTCGTGGTCGTCTCCAACGACCTCGCCTGGTATGCCGATGCGAGCCACATCGCGCCGACGCTGCAGGCCGCGCTCGACGACTGGGACCGGCTTTCGATCGACCTCAAGAATTTGTCGACCGATCTCGAGCACGAGATGATCCCGATGCGCCGCTTCCACGAGCATGACGCCGAGTCGCCTCTGCCACGGGCGTATCAATGGGCGGATGGCTCGGCATACGTGAATCATGTTGCGCTCGTGCGACAGGCGCGCGCGGCGGAGATGCCCGACAGTTTCTGGCATGACCCGCTGATGTACCAAGGCGGCTCGGACGGGTTCCTGGGTCCGCGCGATCCGATCCCGCTCGCTGACGAGTCCTGGGGTTGCGACATGGAGGCCGAGGTGGTCGTTGTCACCGGCGACGTGCCGCTCGGCGCGAGTCGCAACGAGGCGTTGGCGGCGATCCTGCTGGTCGGGCTGACCAACGACGTGTCCTTGCGCAACCTGATCCCCGGCGAACTCGGCAAGGGCTTCGGCTTCTTCCAGTCGAAGCCGGCCAGCGCGTTCTCGCCCGTCTTCGTCACCCCCGACTCGCTCGGCGACTGGTGGAAGGACGGCAAGCTGCATCGGAAACTGATGGTCGACCTCAACGGCCAGCCGCTCGGTCGCGCCGAGGCCGGCGAGGACATGACGTTCGACTTCGGTACGCTCGTCGCCCACGCCGCCAAGACCCGGAAGCTGGGCGCGGGGACGATCGTCGGCTCGGGCACTGTCTCGAACCGCGGTGCCGATGGCGGTCCGGGCAAGTCGGTTGCCGAGGGCGGCGTCGGCTATTCCTGCCTCGCCGAAGTGCGGACGATCGAAACCATCAAGGGTGGCAAGCCCGTCACGCCGTTCCTCAAGCAGGGCGACGTCGTCCGTATCTGGGCGGAGGACGACAAGCGCCATCCGATCTTCGGCGTGATCGAGCAGACCGTCGGCGGCTAAATTCTGCGGAGGGGGAGAAAAATCCGCGCGGCACATCGTGAATGCGCAACTCCCCCTCGCAATCTGCGTTGAAATTTAATAACAAGCCTCGGTAAGAGTGTTCCGCGGTCACAGCGGCCTCATGGAGATGGAATGACGATGGCAAGCGAGCATCCGCGCGCCAATTTGCAGCCACTTACGCTGCATATCCCCGAGCCGAAGTTCCGCCCCGGCGACGCGGTGGACTTCGCCGAAGTCGACGTGCCGCCCGCTGGCGAGGCGCGCCGCCCCGACACCGCCGACAAGGCGTCCGACTTTATCGATCTCGCCTATACGTTGGTCCGCGTGCTCGATGACGACGGCAACGCGGTCGGCCCCTGGGACCCCAAGCTGTCGCCTGACGTGATGCGCCGCATGTTGCGCAGCATGGCGCTGCTCCGCGCGTTCGACGAACGCATGTTCCGCGCACAGCGCCAGGGCAAGACCAGCTTCTACATGAAGGCGCTCGGCGAGGAGGCGGTCGCGGTCGCGGCGGCGTACGCGCTCGATTACGAGGACATGTGCTTCCCCTCGTATCGCCAGCAGGGGCTGCTGATCGCACGGGGCTGGAGCCTCGTCGACATGATGAACCAGATCTATTCGAACACCGCGGACCGGCTCGGCGGCAAGCAGCTGCCGATCATGTATTCGGTCAAGGAAGCCGGGTTCTTCTCGATCTCGGGCAACCTGACGACCCAGTATCCGCAGGCGGTCGGCTGGGCGATGGCCTCCGCTGCCAAGGGCGACACGCGCATCGCCGCGACGTGGTGCGGCGAAGGCTCGACCGCGGAGGGCGACTTCCACTCGGCCTGCACGTTCGCCGCGGTCTACCGCGCGCCGGTGATCTTCAACGTCGTCAACAACCAGTGGGCGATCTCCAGCTTCTCCGGGTTCGCGGGTGCCGAGGCGACGACGTTCGCGGCGCGCGCGGTCGGCTACGGCATCGCCGGACTTCGGGTCGACGGCAACGATGCGCTGGCGGTCTACGCCGCGACCGAATGGGCCGCCGAACGCGCGCGCACCAACCAGGGCCCGACGCTGATCGAGCACTTCACCTACCGCGCGGAGGGCCATTCGACCTCCGACGATCCCGGCCAGTATCGTAGCGAAGGCGAACCCAATGCCTGGCCACTCGGCGACCCGATCAAGCGTCTCAAGGACCACCTCATCGCGATCGGCGAATGGGACGAGGAGCGCCACGCCGCGCAGGACAAGGAACTCGCCGAGCAGGTCAAGGCTGCGCAGAAGGAAGCCGAGAAGAACGGCATCCTCGGCCACGGCCTGCACCAGCCGCTCGAATCGCTGTTCGACGGCGTATTCGAGGAACTGCCTTGGCATCTGAAGGAGCAGCGCCAGCAAATGCTCGACGAAGAAACGGCCAGCGGCCGCCCATGGGATCGCAAGGCATGAGCGACATGATCGAGGCACCCGAGTCCGAGGCAACGGACGCCGAGCCCACCACCCGCATGAACATGATCCAGGCGATCAACTCCGCCATGGATATCATGATGGAGCGCGACCCCGACGTGATCGTCATGGGCGAGGACGTCGGCTATTTCGGCGGCGTCTTCCGCGCGACCGCCGGCCTTCAGGCCAAGCACGGCAAGACCCGCGTGTTCGACACCCCGATCACCGAATGCGGCATCATCGGCGTCGCGGTCGGGATGGGTGCGTACGGCCTGCGCCCGGTCCCCGAAATCCAGTTCGCGGATTATATCTACCCCGCGCTCGACCAGCTCGTCTCCGAAGCCGCGCGTCTGCGCTATCGTTCCGCCGGCGAGTTCACCTCGCCGATCACGGTGCGTTCGCCGTTCGGCGGCGGCATCTTCGGCGGCCAGACGCACAGTCAGTCGCCGGAGGGGCTCTTCACCCACATGTCCGGCATCAAGACGGTGATCCCGTCGACGCCCTATGACGCCAAGGGCCTGCTGATCGCCGCGATCGAGGACAATGATCCGACGCTCTTCTTCGAGCCCAAGCGCATCTATAACGGCCCGTTCGACGGATACTGGGATCGCCCGTCGCAGAACTGGTCGAAGCACCCCGCAGGCGAAGTCCCGACCGGCTACTACAAGATCGAGCTCGGCAAGGCGAAGATCGTCCGTGCGGGCGAGGCGCTCACCATCCTTGCCTACGGCACGATGGTCCATGTCTGCGCAGCCGTCGTCGCCGAGGCCGGCATCGACGCCGAGATCGTCGACTTGCGCACGCTTGTTCCGCTCGACATCGAGACGATCGAGGCGTCGGTGAAGAAGACCGGTCGCTGCATGATCGTCCACGAGGCGACACGCACCAGCGGGTTCGGCGCCGAGCTGTCGGCGATCGTCCAGGAACGCTGTTTCTACCATCTCGAGGCGCCGATCGAGCGCGTGACCGGGTTCGACACGCCGTACCCGCACAGCCTCGAATGGGCCTATTTCCCGGGGCCGGTTCGCATCGGCGAAGCCCTGAAAAAGATCATGAAGGACGCATAATGGCCCGCTTCACCTTCAAGCTGCCGGACATCGGCGAAGGCATCTCCGAGGCCGAGATCGTCGCTTGGCACGTCGCCATCGGCGACCGCGTCGAGGAGGATTCGCCGATCGCCGACATGATGACCGACAAGGCCACCGTCGAGATGGAATCGCCGGTGACCGGCATCGTCGTCGAACTCGCGGGCGAAGTCGGCGACCAGGTGTCGATCGGCGCCTCGCTCGTGGTGATCGAGACGGACGCAGTGGACGCCGCGGACGAAGTCGTCGCCGCGCCGCTGACCTCGGCCCAGGCCGAAACCGCCGAACAATACGAAGCAGAGAACCCGGGCGTCGAGATCCTCCCCGAAACGGGGAGGGGGACCGCCGGCGAAGCCGGGGGTGGAGGGGGCGTGCCGCAAACGACCCCGCCGGTGGCAGATACTGCGCCGGTGGGCATGTTCCCGCAGGCCGCTCCGCCCGTGGAAGCCCCCCTCCACCATCCTGCGGATGGTCCCCCTCCCCGTACCGGGGAGGATAAGGCGCACGCGCTCGCATCCCCCGCAGTCCGCGCCCGCGCCCGCGATCTCGGTATCGACCTAGCCTCGGTAAAAACCGACTCCGACCGAGTCCGCCACGCCGATCTCGACGCCTACCTCCGCTACGGCTCGGGCGAAGGCTACCACGCCCCGCACGCCAGCCGCGCCCGCGAAGACCAGCCCATCAAAGTCATCGGCATGCGCCGCCGCATCGCCGAGAACATGGCTGCATCGAAGCGCGCGATCCCGCACTTCACCTATGTCGACGAGATCGACGTCACCGCGCTCGAAGCGATGCGCGCCGACCTCAATGCCAACCGCGGCGGCCGCCCCAAGCTGACGATGCTGCCGCTGATGATCGTCGCGATCTGCAAGACGATCCCCGACTTCCCGATGCTCAACGCGCGCTACGACGACGAGGCCGGCGTGGTCACGCGGCACGGCGCCATCCATCTCGGCATGGCCGCACAGACCGACGCCGGGCTCACCGTCCCCGTGATCCGCGACGCACAGGACCGCAACGTCTGGCAGCTCGCCACCGAGATCACCCGCCTCGCCGAAGCCGCGCGCGCCGGCAAGCTCGCCCCCAGCGAGATGGGCGGCGGCACGATCACGGTAACCTCGCTCGGCCCGCTCGGCGGCATCGCCACGACCCCGGTCATCAACCGCCCCGAAGTCGCGATCATCGGCCCCAACAAGATCGTCGAACGCCCCGTCTTCAAGGGCGACGAAGTAGTCCGCGCCAAGCTGATGAACCTGTCGATCAGCTGCGACCACCGCGTCGTCGACGGCTGGGACGCGGCAAGCTTCGTCCAGGGTCTCAAGAAGTACCTCGAAACCCCCGTCCTGCTCTTCGCCGACTGAACGCACGTGAAGGGCATGCACCGCGGAGACCTGACGATCGAGGGTAAATTCGAGGGCATGCTCGACGGCACCGCGATCGTCCCGGCCGGCGCCACCGCCGAGATAGCCGGGATGATCGACGGCACGCTGATCGTCGAACCCGGCGCGACGGTGCTCGTCAGCGGCATGGTCGACGGCGAGATCATCGATCGCGGCGGGCAGATCACCATAACCGGCATGGTCGGCTGACGATCGCCTAAGGGCAGGGAACCCTGAGCGCTCGCAGAACGCGGTCCAGAGTCTCACGGGTCGGTCCGCTGATCGCCATGCGACCCGACGCGATGGGATCATAGGGAACCGGTCGTGCGATCACCGCCCCATCCAGACGGATGGCGATCGGCGTATCGATCGACCGACTGATGACCGTCTCCAACACGGCAGTGGCATCTTTCGTCAGCCGGATCGACAGCGCGGGCGGATCACCGCCGATCATCGCGTCCAGCACTTCTTTGGCACAGACGTGCATCGATCCGATCCACAGCCCTCGATCGATACCCGGCGTGGCGGATTTGAAGGCAGCGGCATGGGCATCGAGCGCTACGTCGATCCGGTGCAGCGCCGCACGAACTTCGTTGCGATGGCAGATCCGGTGCGCGATTGTCGCGTCGTCCTCGACCTCCAAATCGCGAAGTGGTCCCCAGACGCCTTCAGACTTGGATCGTTCTGCGACGTATCGAGTGTTACGCTTGGCAAAGTCCTCCGCACGAAGCGCAGGATGCGTCTCAAGGCACACGTCGACGAACGCGATGTCGATCTCGGCCCCAGCCAACGACGCCGCAATGGTTGGTGGCGGCGTGAGACTGACGGCGTTCGACAGCAGCATCGTGATCGCCGCAAATACCATGGGGGCTACCCCCGAGCCTTCTGCAACGACCCCGCGATCCGCCGTGCGATGCTCCGTGGCGTAAACCGTATCCCCTCGGCCATCGCGAAGTTGAGCGCGCCCGATACCTTCACCGCGCGGTTTGCCGCCAGCGCCGCCAACCCGTCACGCACGACCGCCGCCGGATCGCTCGCCAGTCGCTCGAACAGCGCGGTATCGCCAAGCCCCGCCACATCGGCGAACTCGGTCCGCGTAGGCCCGGGGCACAGCGCCGCCACGCGCACGCCCTTGCCTTTCACCTCCTCGTGCAATGCCTCGGAAAAGCTCAGCACGAACGCCTTGCTCGCATAATAGACCGCCATCCACGGCCCCGGCTGGAACGACGCGACCGAGGCAAGGTTGAGGATCCCACCAGACCCGCGCGCGATCATCTGCGGCAGCACGGCATGCGTCAGCGCCACCAGCGCACGGCAATTCAGGTCGATCATGCCCAGTTGCAGCGCGCTATCGAGCTCCGCGAAATCCCCCCGCGCACCGAACCCGGCATTGTTGACGAGTATGTCGACCGGCAACGCGGCGGCTGCGATGGCCGCAATGAGCGTGTCCGGACCAGCCTGATCCGCAAGATCGGCGGCAAACACATGCACCGTGACGCCGTGCGCCGCACGCAGCTAGGTCGCCAGCGCCTCCAACCGATCGACCCGACGCGCCGTCAGGATCAGCGCATTGCCCTTGGCCGCAAGCGCCCGCGCAAAACCCTCGCCCAACCCCGCCGATGCGCCGGTGATCAATGCCGTCGTCATAGCCCGCTTCCCCATCCGAGAAGCCGCGAACCTGCGCCGCCGCCAAGGTCTTGGCAACAACCCCCTCTCCCATCGGGGAGAGGGAAGGGGCCCGCGGCATCTTCGCCGTGGGAAGGGTGAGGGCACGCCCCGGTCGGCGCCCGCATCAAACGATCTCGAACAACCCCGCCGCGCCCATGCCACCCGCCGTGCACATCGACACGACAACATAGCGCACCCCGCGCTTGCGTCCCTCGATCAGCGCATGCCCGACCAACCGCGATCCGGTCATCCCAAACGGATGCCCCACGGCGATCGCGCCGCCGTTGACGTTGTACTTCTCCGGATCGATCCCGAGGAAATCGCGGCAATACAGGCACTGCGACGCGAACGCCTCGTTCAGCTCCCACAGCCCGATGTCACCGACCGACAACCCCGCGCGCTCGAGCAGTTTCGGAATTGCGAAGATCGGCCCGATGCCCATTTCCGCCGGGCTGCAACCCGCCGCCTGGAACCCGCGGTGGATGCCGAGGATGTCCTTGCCCTCGGCCTCCGCGGTCCTGCGATCCATCAGCAGTTGCGCCGACGCGCCGTCGGAAAGCTGGCTCGCATTGCCCGCCGTCACGCTCGATCCCGGCCCCGAGAACTCGCCGCCCGGCCATACCGTCTTCAGCCCGCGCAATCCCTCCAGCGTCGTCCCCGCGCGAATACCCTCGTCCTGCGACAAGGTGACGCTCTCGATCCCGGCATGCGCGCCCTGCTTGTCGTACAGCGCCTTCTCGACCGTGATCGGCACGATCTCCTCGGCGAACGCACCGCTCGCCAGCCCGGCGGCGGCACGCTGCTGGCTCATCGCGGCATACTCGTCCTGCGCTTCACGGCTGATCCCGTATTTCTCCGCGACGATCTCGGCCGTCTCGATCATCGGGATATACGCCGCCGGCTCCTTCGCCACGACGCTTGCATTGACGAAGCGCGGCGCGTCCTTCGTCACGGTATAGCTGATCGACTCCATTCCGCCGGCCAGCGCAACATCCGCCTCGTCGCACATGATCGTCCGCGCCGCGAGCGCCACCGCGGTCAGCCCCGACCCGCATTTCCGGTCGAGCGTGAACGCCGGCACCGACTCCGGCAGCCCACCCGCGAAGATTGCCATCCGCCCGGCGTTCCCGCCCTGCGTACCCCATTGATTGCCGACCCCCCAGAACACCTCGTCGATCCGCGCCGGATCGATCCCTGCGCGCTCGACCACCGCGTTCATCACGTGCCCCGCCAGCACCGGCGCCTCGGTCGCGTTGAACGCACCACGATACGCCTTGCCGATAGCGGTACGGGCAGTCGAGACGATGGCGGCTTCACGCATGCTGGAACCTTTCGAGGATCGGGTATGCGCGAGATCTATACGGTCGCCAGCTTCGGGGAAAGACCTTAGGGCACCCGCGCAAGCCATCCCCCGGTAAATCCCGCACGGTCCAGCCCGCGTCGGATATGCGGGTTCCGGCGCATCGTGTTCCACACCATGCCGGTCCGCCAATTTTCGATCATCGCGACGATCGGCCCCTGGTCGATACCGAGATAATCGACGTCGACCCAGCCTACGCCGGGCACGATCCGGCCATGCTTCAGCGGTTCGCCAATCTCGGTCAGCGTCGGGTTGAACGCGTCGAAGAACCCGTATTTGCCGTAGATCCCCTTGCCGTATCGATCGTGCATCGCGGTGATCGTGGGGATGACGAGATCCGGCGCAAACACGATCGATCCGACCGCAGCGGTAGGTGCGAGCGTACCGTCGTCGCGCGCGCCGGGCCCGCGTTCGGAGTAACTGAAGAACTCCCGCGTCCGCCCGCCGATCGTCGCCTTGAAATCGCCCGGCCCGTCGCACGCGGTCAGTCCCCAGATGTCGGGGCCATAGCCCGCGAACCCGCCCGCATTGGCGATCGCATAGTCGCGCTGCGCGATCGTCGCGCGCTTGCTGTTCTCGAAATAATCGATGCCCTTGGTCGCGATATACGCGTCGCGGATGCCGCGGAAATCGACCCAGACGTGGCTGTACTGGTGCACGAACATCGGCGGATAATGGAGATGATCGCCGCGCCACGACGGTTCGAACTGCGCGGTCAGCGCCGCCCATGTCGATGGCGGCAGCGGATGCGTCGGCGATCCCAGCGCGAGCAGATACATCAGCATCCCCTCGTTGTAGATATTCCAGTCGCTCGGGATGAAGCCGTTCTCGGGATGCCAGCCCATCGACAGGAACGGCGCACGCGGCGTGATCCACGTCCAGTCGACCGCGCCGTAGATCTGGTCGGCCAGCGCGCGGATCCGCTGTTCCTCGGGGTGATCGCCGTCGAACCAACTCTGCGCGAACAGCATCCCGCCCAGCAGCAACGCGGTATCGATCGTCGACAGCTCCGCGCGCGCGAACCGCTGGCCCTTGGTGATGCCGAGAAAGTGGTAGAAGAATCCCTTGTACCCGCTGTTGCCGGTCGGCTCGGGGCCCATCGGCGCGATCGCGAAGAACTCCATCGTCGCCAGCGTCCGCTTGCGCGCCTGTTCGCGCGTGATCCAGCCGTTGACGACGCCGATCGGATAGGCGGTCAGCGCGAAGCCGACCGCGGCGATCGACGAGAAGGACGGCGTCGGCCAGCGATCGAGCGCCAGCCCGGTGACCGGGTCGGTCGTGTCCCAGAAATACAGGAAAGCTCGCTCCTGCAGATTGTCGATCAGCGGGTTGGCGGACGGCGGCGGTTCTGGCGGCGCCGTGCCTGTAACGCTCTCGATCGCCTTGACCAGCGGCCGCCCGACCGATGTGCATCCCGCGGTAAGTCCACCGAGCGAGATCGCCCCGGTGCCGAGAAACTGCCGTCGATCGAGCATCCGAACTCCTGATCAGGGTACGCCACGACCATGAGGTCAGGCGGGCGACTGGAAGGGTCGCCCGTCCTTAACGCATCAGAACCTGTAACCAACCCTGAACTGGATCCGCCGCGGGAGGGTCAGGAGGTTGGTCGGCGCGTTGGTGGTGCGGTCGAACGAATAGGCCTGCCCAACGCCCAGATATCCGGAATAACCGCCGTAATTCTTGTTGTTGAACGCGTTGAGCAGGTCGACCGCGACGTTGATATTGTGCGTGTTGAACACCTTGATGTTGTTCTGCAGCGTCAAATTGACCTCGCAGAACGCGAACACGCTGCCCAGGCAGTTCTTCGGCCGGTACAGCGACCGGATCACCTGCTGGTTGACGCTGGTCCCCGCCGACTGGTCCTGCAACTGGAACGCGGTACCCGTGCCGAGCGTCGTCAACGTCGAGAACTGGAAGCCCAGCGGCAGGTCGGCGATGCCCGACAGGACGATCCGGTGGCGCTCGTCCTGGTCGGCGATCGGCCGCCAGCCATATTGGTCCGGCGTCGGCTTATCGAGGCTGAACAGGTCTCCGCCGTCCTGCTCGGCCTTCGACAGCGTATAGGCGAGATTGAAGCCCCAGCCCGACGCGACGGTATAATCCTTGTCGATCGTCACCAGCAGCGCCTTGTAGCGCGTCCGCAGGCCATCATAACCGATCAGGACGTTGCCGAAGCCGTTCGCCCGCGGGATCGTCGTGTCGCAGCATGATCCATCTGCGTTGCGCGTCGCGAACAGGTGCGTGTAGCCGTTCTGGCCGCGCACGTACGAGCCGGTCACCGACGCGCGGAACACGCCGAACTTCTGGCGCACGCCGAAGCTGAACTGATCGGTGGACGGCGCCTTGGCGTCGTTCTTGACCGCGAACAGGTCGGGCAGGCCGGTCTGTGCGGTAGCGCGCAAGGCCAGCAGGCCGTCGCGGGTCAGATATTGCGGATCCCACCGGACGGTCGGGTTCCCGTCGCGCGGCTGCCCATCGCGCGAAAAATTGAAGACGCCGGTCGCGTATTGCAGGCGGAATTGCTCGTCGAGCGTGTTGTTGAACACGTTGCGATCGAAATATTTGCCATAGCCGCCGAAGATCACGGTGCGCTGGTCGTCGTTCACATCGTAGCTGAAGCCGATACGCGGCTGGAACATGTCCTTGCGGGTCGGGCGGTCGCTGCCGTCGGTGATGTAGTTCGCCGGGTCGAAATACTCGGTCCTCGGAAGGGCGTTCAACGTCGCGACCGCCGCTGCGGGGGTGCGATATTTGTTGTTGAACAGATTGCTCTCGTAGTCCCAGCGCAGGCCGATGTTGATCTGTAGCTTGTCGGTGACGTCCCAATCGTCCTGGATGTACGCGCCCAGCTGCGAATTGGAGGCGATGATCCGCGGGTTGCCGACACCAAGCTGCGCCTGCGCCGGGAAGCTGAAATCGAGTCCCTTGGTCGCGTCGTTCTGGAAGAAGTAGCGCGGCTGGACGAAGAAGTTCTTGGTAAAATCGTAATCTTGGAATGCGAACCGCAGGCCGCCCTTGATCGCGTGGTTCTGCAGTCCGTTATACGTCAGGTCGTCGCGCAGGACATAGCTCTGCTGGCTGATCCGCTGCGTCGAATCCTTGCCGCCGAAGGTGATGACGCCCTGATATTCGAAGCTTGGATCGTCGGGGTTCAGCGAGGAAGGATTATATACCGCATCGAGATACGTCAGGTTGGCTTCGTTGACGAAGCTGTCGCCGGTGTACGTCCATTTATAGGTATAGGTGTCGGTCTTGTTGATCTTGTTGACCGCCGCCGAATACGCGATGTTGGCGGAGCCGAAATTGGCGCCGAAGCCCGAGACGTCGGTCTCTTGGCGACGGCTGAACGACAGGTCGAACACCTGGCGCTCGTCGGGGGTGAAGGTCAGTTTGCCGAAGTAGAAATCGCCGCGATACGGGCTGACATAGGTGCCTTCATACTGGCCGAACCGGGCGAGGTTTTCCGGTGTGCGCTGGCCGACCGTCACGCTCGATGCACGGTTCTGGTCGTTGCCTTCGTACGCGCCGAAGAAGAAGAGCT
Organism: Sphingomonas sp. Leaf208; assembly: GCF_001421415.1. GTDB lineage: Bacteria > Pseudomonadota > Alphaproteobacteria > Sphingomonadales > Sphingomonadaceae > Sphingomonas. The sequence continues at coordinate 241,423 of NZ_LMKH01000036.1, read as the reverse complement.
TGTCCTTGATGATCGGGCCACCCAGCGAAATGCCGTATTGCTTGCGTTCGAACTTCGGCTTGCCCCGATCAGCACGCTGATCGAGGATGTTGGCCGCGGTCAGGCTGCGATCGGTATATTGGCCGAACATCTCGCCGTGGAAGTCGTTGGTGCCCGACTTGGTGATCGCCGTGACGATGGCAGACCCGGCCTGCTCGTATTCCGCCTTGTAGTTCTGCGTCAGCACGCGGAACTCTCCGACCGCGAGCTGGCCGAACGGATTGCCCCGGCTGTCGGTCTGGCCGGCGATCCCGCCGAGCGTCTGGCTCTTCAGGCTGGTACCGTCGATGAACACGTTGACCTGGCTTGCGGGCGAGGCACCGGCGACGATGCCCTTATTGGTCTCGCTGTCGTTGTAGCGAACGCCGGGGGCCAGCGCGGCGAAGGTCAGGAAGTTGCGATCGCCCTGCGGCAGGATGCGGATCTGGTTCTGGCTGACGTTGGTCGCGACTTCGGAGGTCTTCGTCTCGACCAGGCGTCCGGCGGTGACGACAATGTCGCCGCCGTCATTGGCAGCACCGCCGGTGGTCGCGTCCGTCTGCGTGGTGGACGCGGGCGCGGGTGCGGCCAGGACGGCGTCGAGCGTCGCCGATTGTCCGACGCCCACCGAAATCCGTTGCACCGAGACGTCGCCGTTCGGTCCGGTGACCGTGATCGTGTAGGGCGCCGGGCGCAGGCCGTTGAGGATATAGCTGCCGTTCGCGCTGCTCGTGGCGCGGAAGGTCTGGTTGGTGCTGGTATTCACCGCCACCACGGTGGCGCCGGCCACCGCCGCGCCCGCCGCATCACGAACCTGTCCGCGGATCGCGGCGGTCGTCGTCTGCGCGGTCGCGGTGGTCGGCAGGGCGACTGCCGAACCGAGGATCGTCGTCGTCACCAGCGCAGCGCGCAGCGCCGCGACCATCATGGTCTTCATGTCGAATAGTCCCCTGTGTTGGACGGGATCGGCAAATGGCTGGGCACAATCGGGGCCGTCCTGCCGATGGCAGTGCCGAATGCTGCTGCTCGCGACGGTCGCGACCCCATGCCCTGGACCTCTCCGGTTGCCGCTCCCGATGAAGACGGCCCCGGCGCCATGATCTTTGTCGCGCTGCCGGGATCGAGGCTCTACGCTCGCTTCTCGAACTCTGCCAATGGCTGGAAGACGTCGGGCGTGGATTCGGCGACGGTCCGTGTCATAATCGCCACAATCCATGTTTGCGGCCCATATTAGCCGCGTTCGACAGTAATGAGGCCGAAGATGACCAATGATCCCTCGGGTTTTTCCGGCGTCGACGTCATCCGAGACGGGCATGTCGCGATCGTCACGTTCGCGCGGCCGCCGCACAACTTTGCCGATCTCGCGCTGATCGAGGCGATCGGCGCCGCGTTCGCCGCCGCGGATGCCGACCGCGAGGTGCGCGCGATCGTCCTGCAATCCGAAGGCAAGGTGTTCTGCGCGGGGGCGGATCTCGTCAATGCCAATCCGGTTGCCGCGGACCGGACCGAGGGCGAGCGCAACCCGTTCTACGTCGCCGCCGCCAAGCTGTTCGCGGTCGAGACGCCGGTCGTCGCCGCGATCCAGGGTGCGGCGGTCGGGGCGGGGCTTGGCCTCGCCCTGGTCGCCGATTTTCGCGTGGCCTCGCCCGATGCGAAGTTCGTCGCCAACTTCGTCCAGATCGGCTTCCACCCCGGTTTCGGTATCTCCGCGGTGTTGGAGCGCGTGATCGGTCGCCAGCGCGCGCTGCTGATGGCCCTGACCGCGCGTCGTATCCGCGCCGAGCAGGCGGAGGCCTGGGGGCTGGCGGAAGCGGTGGTACCCGCGGACCAGTTGCGAGCGGAGGCGTTATCGCTCGCAAGGGAGATCGCGGCTGGTGCGCCGCTCGCGGTCGGATCGACGCGGAAGACGATGCGCGGCGACCTGTTCGCGCTGGTCCAGTCACAGACCGATCACGAACTCGCCGAACAGGCCTGGTTGCAGAAGACCAACGACTTCGCCGAAGGTGTCCGCGCCGTCAGCGAGCGCCGTCCGGGCAACTTTACCGGCACCTGAAAATGTTCCCTCGCGAAGGCGGGGGCCCGGACCGCGCTCTAGCCAGCGCGGAGGAACAGGCTTGAAGCGGGGTCGAGCCCTACTTCATCAGTACAAGCTCTTCCGCCATCGTCGGATGCAGCGCGACCGTCGCATCGAAATCGGCCTTGGTAAGCCCCGCCTTCACCGCCACCGCAGCCGATTGCAGGATCTCCGGACAGTCCGGCCCGATCATGTGGATGCCGACGACCCGGTCGGTCTCGCCATCGCAGATCATCTTGTACAGCGAACGCTCGTTACGGCCCGCCAGCACGTTCTTCATCGGCCGGAAGTCGCTCGAATACACCCTAACCGAGCCAAGTGCTTCCCGCGCCTGCGACTCGGTCATGCCAACGCCAGCCATCGGCGGATGGCTGAACACCGCGGCGGGGACGTTGGCGTAATCGACGCGTGTCGGCTTGCCACCGAAGAACGTGTCCGCAAACGCCTGCCCCTCGCGGATCGCGACCGGGGTCAGCTGGATCCGGTTGGTGACGTCACCGACCGCGAAGATCGAAGCGCAGCTCGACTTGTTGTCCTCATCGACGATCACCGCGCCGGCCGCGTCCATCTCGACGCCCGCGGTTTCGAGCCCGAGGCCCTTCGTGTTGGGCAAACGACCGGTCGCGAACATCACGAGATCGACGACGATCGGCTCATGCCCGCTCATCTTGACCGTCAGGCAGCCATCCGAGTCCTTCTCGATGCTCTCGAACGCCGCGTTGAAGCGGAAATCGATGCCCTTGCTCATCGAGATCTGGAGCAGCCGGTCGCGGATCGATTCGTCATAGCCGCGCAGGATGACGTCGGTGCGGTTCACGAGCGTAACGTGCGATCCGAACTGGTGGAAGATCCCCGCGAACTCGTTGGCGATATAGCCCGCGCCGGCGATCAGCACGCGCTTCGGCACGTCGTCGAGGTGGAACACCTCGTTCGAGGTGATGCCGTGTTCCGAGCCGGGGAACTCCGGGGTCAAGGGATGCGCACCGACCGCGATCAGGATCTTCGCGGCGGTCTTCGTCGTGCCATCGGCGAGCGTGACTTCATTCGGCCCCGATACGATCGCGCGCTGGTGGATGATGTCGACATGGTTGTTCTGCAGCGTGGTCGTGTACGCGCCGTTGATCCGGTCGACCTCCTCCATCACGTTGTCGCGCAACGTCGGCCAGCTGAACGCGCAATCGTCGGGCACTTGCCAGCCGAACCGCTTGGCGTCCTTCAGATCCTCGGCGAAATGCGCGCCGTAGATCAGCAACTTCTTCGGCACGCACCCGCGGATGACGCATGTGCCACCAACCCGGTATTCCTCGGCGACCGCGACGCGTGCACCGTGCGCTGCGGCGACGCGCGACGCACGCGTGCCACCCGAGCCTGCGCCGATGACGAACAGGTCATAGTCGAATTGGGTATCGGTCGCGGATGTGGTGTCGGTCACGGGCAGTCCTCGTAGGTCGCGTGCCGCTGGCGAGCGGCTTTGCATGCCATCTGGGGCAGGGGGCTCGAGGCGGCAACCCCGACGCGGCGATCACGCTGATCGGCTCAGCCTATCGCTGCCCCGCCTTGCGCATCGGCATCGCATCGATCGTCGCCTCCAGCGTGGCGGCGGGGAAGGGCTTGGCACTGCGCAGTTTCTCGCCACCGTCCTTGCCGATGAGGATCGCGGTGAAGGTGGCGGGGAGGCGATATTTGCGGCGGAGCGCTGCGGCTGGGTCGCCCGCGCCACGGACCGTGTCCCCAACGATTTCGACAACGGTGAGATCGCGGGCGGCGGCGCTGCTCTTCCAAGCGGCGAGAACGCGGCGTTGCTCCGCGAGTGAGGGATCATCAGCGGTCGGGGCGGAGACGATCAACACGCGCCGCTCCCACTTCATCTGCGCCACGGTGGGGGAGGCGGCAAGCGCGATGGCAAGGATTAGAGGCATGAGGATGTAACGCCTCAGCCTCTCCAGTTCTCCCGCGCCCTCCAGTTCTCCCGCGAAGGCGGGAGCCCAGGGTCACAAGCGCTGCGGGTGGTATCCTGGGCCCCCGCCTCCGCGGGGGAACAAGAAAGAGGTTTCCCCTCGGAATTACCCAAAAGCGCGCTTGATAAGATCATCCGTCGAAGGATCGAACGTCTGACCGCCCTTCTCCGCAGCCTTCGCCATTTCCTTCCCCAGTTCGACCCCGAACTGGTCGAACGAATTGATCCCCAACAGCACGCCATTCACGAACACCCGGTGCTCGTAAAACGCGATCAGCGCGCCCAGCGTCCGCGCATCCAGATCATCGAGCAGCAATGTCGAAGACGGCCGATCGCCCGAATAGCTCCGCGCCGGATCCTCGACCTGCTTGCCCGCCATCAGCGCAGCACCCTGCGCAAATGCATTCAGCAACAGCGCCCGGTGATGCTCCTCGGGCAACGTATCGCCCGGCTCGATCACCGCGATGAACTCGACCGGGACGAGATGCGTGCCTTGGTGAAGCAGCTGGAACACCGCATGCTGCGCCTCGGTGCCGACCCCACCCCAGGTTATCGCCGCCGACGGCCGCCCGAGCGGCTGCCCGTCGACCGTCACCGACTTGCCGTTCGACTCCATCTCCAACTGCTGGAGATAGCTCGGCAGCAACCGCAACCGCTCGTCATACGCGAACGGGGCGCGCGTCTCGGCATGGCGGATCTGCGTGTAATACAGGTCGGCGAACGCCGCGAGCGCAGGCGCGTTTTCGTGGAGCGCCGACAGCCGGAAATGCCGGTCCATCTCGGCCGCACCCTCGAGCAGTTCCTCGAACCGGTCCCACCCGAGCGCGATCGCCGCCGGGAATCCGATCGTCGACCACAGCGAATACCGCCCGCCGACGCTCTCCGCGAACGGCAGGATACGCGTCTCGTCGACACCCCATTCCATCGCCTTCTCGGGCGACGCGGTCAGCGCGATCACGCGGCCATACGGATCCTCGACATTATGCTCGGTCATCCACTGCAGCACGCTTTCGGCGTTCATCAGCGTTTCGGTCGTGGTGAACGTCTTCGACGCAACCACCAGCAAAGTCGCCGCCGGATCGAACTTCGCGAACACGTCCTCCAGCGCGACGCCGTCGACATTGGCGACGATCGCGACGTCGTACCTTTTGTCGTCACGCCCCAGCGCATCGACCAGCAACTGCGGCCCCAGCGCCGACCCACCGATCCCGACATGCAGGATATGCCGCACCGGACCCAGCGCCTCCGCCTCGATCGCATCGATCAGCGTCCGCATCCGCTGGTGGCTCGCCTGCGCGATCGCGACGCTCTCGGGCTTGCCCTCGCCGCGCTCGGCAGTGTGCTCGACCGCGCGGCCCTCGGTGACGTTGACGACCTCGCCCGAGAACAGCGCCTGGCGCTTGCCCGACAGGTCCTGCGCCTTCGCCATTTCCTCGAACGCGGTGACCATGTCCGTGGTCAGATGCGTCTTCGACCAGTCGAAATGGATCCCCGCGACATCGAGGCTCAGCTTCGAGAGGCGCTCCGAGTCCGCCGCGAACAGGTCGGTCAGCTTGGTGGCGGGCAGGGCTTCGATCTTGGACCAGTCGGCGGTCATGCTACTTCTCCGGATAGACGTGCGCGCCGGTCATGCTGCAAGCGCGAGACCGCGACAACGCTCTTTCGGTGACACGTATCCCGCACACGCTTGACGATAGGCGCAGGTTGAGCAAACCCGCGCGGATGGCAAATGACGTGAAGACCAAACCCGTACGCTCCGAAACAAGCGAAACCTTCCGCTTCCTGCTGAAGCTCGCACTGGTCGTGCTGATCCTGCGCAGCTTCATCTTCGCGCCGTTCAGCATCCCGTCCGAGTCGATGCTGCCCCGGCTGCTGATCGGCGACTATCTCTTCGTGTCGAAGTGGAACTACGGCTATTCGCGCTGGTCGCTCCCCGCCGGTATCCCGCTGATCCCCGGCCGCATCTTCGGCAGCACCCCGACCCGCGGCGACGTCGTCGTCTTCCGCGCACCCGAAGTGCTCGACCACGACGTCATCAAGCGCGTCATCGGCCTCCCCGGCGAGACCATCCAGATGCGCCAGGGCACCGTCTACCTCAACGGCAAGGCGATCCCGAAGCTGCGCATCGCCGACTTCACGATCCCGCTGACCGAGAACTTCAACGCCGAGAAATGCGGCGCGCCGTACGTCGACGTCGTCGCGAACGTCCAGATCTGCCGCTACCCCCGCTTTCGCGAAACGCTTCCCGGCGGGCGCAGCTACGAAGTCCTCGACCAGGCCGAACTCCCCGACCGCGACGACACCGGGCTCTACACGATCCCCGCCGGCCACATCTTCGTGATGGGCGACAACCGCGACGACAGCGGCGACAGCCGCTTCCCCGCGCCGCAGGGCATGGGCTACGTCCCGCTCGAGAACGTCGAGGGCAAGGCGGTCGTCAACTTCTTCTCGACCGACGGCGATGCCGAATGGCTGAAGCCGTGGACCTGGGTCAGTGCCGCGCGCTGGAGCCGTATCGGGGAAGGCTTTTGAGCGATCTCGCCAGCTGGCTGAAGACGCTCTTCGGCCGCGCACCGACCAACCTCGCCCCCTATGAGCGCGCCCTCACGCACGGCAGCCAGGCCGCGGCGAACTATGAGCGTCTTGAGTTCCTCGGCGACCGCGTCCTCGGCCTGATCATCGCCGAGTGGCTCTACGAACTGTTCGCGACCGATCCCGAGGGTTCGCTGTCGAAACGCCTCAACGCACTCGTCACCGGCCCGGTCTGCGCCGACGTCGCGCGAGAACTCGGCGTCCGCGCGCACCTCAAACTCGGCAAGCAGGCCCGCGACGACGGCGCCAGCGACAGCGACAACGTGCTCGGCGACGTGATGGAAGCGCTGATCGGCGCGTGGTACCAGGAAGCCGGCCTAGACGCCGCGCGCAAGTTCGTCCGTGGCGCCTGGGGCGACAGGGTGCAAGCCGGCGCAAAGGCCCCGCAACACCCCAAGTCCGCGCTCCAGGAATGGGCCGCCGCCCACAACCGTAAGCCCCCCGAATACACCATCGTAGAACGCACCGGCCCCGGCCACGCCCCCAAATTCACGATGCTGGTGTCAGTCGGCAAACTCGCCGAAGCGACCGCGACGGGCTCCAGCAAACAGGAAGCCGAGACCGCTGCGGCCAAGGCACTGCTCGAGAAGCTCGGCTAAGAAGGTTGGTTCACGCGGAGACGCGGAGCCGCGGAGGCGGTCCGATTGGAACTCCGGCCTTGCCCCGAACGCCTCCGAGATAATCGGCGGCGCATGATCGCAGACGGCGCGAGCCCCATCCACACCATCTCCGCGCCTCCGCGTGAACCATTTCTCCTTCTCGGACTGCACCCGACGCGCCGGCGAGTGAGGCCGCAGTTTGGCGGGAATGACGCGAGGGCGTTTTGTCTGTATGATGGCCTCCGAATATCCCGATGCCGAAAAGAGCCTAAGTGACCGAACCTACCACGCCTGAAATCTCCGCCCCCAAGCATTGCGGCCTAGTCGCCATCGTCGGCGCGCCGAACGCGGGCAAGTCGACGCTCGTCAACGCGCTCGTCGGCCAGAAGGTCGCGATCGTCAGCCCCAAGGCACAAACGACGCGTGCGAAACTGATGGGCGTCGCGATCGAAGGCGACACGCAGATCCTGCTCGTCGACACCCCCGGCATCTTCGAGCCCAAGCGCCGCTTCGACCGCGCGATGGTCGCCGCCGCCTGGGGTGGCGCGGAAGGCTCCGACATCATCGCGCTGGTGGTCGACGCCAAGGGCGGGATCGGCGGCAAGGTCACCACGATCGTCGAATCGCTGGTCGGCCGGACCGAGCCAATCTGGCTTATCCTCAACAAGGTCGATCTCGCCGACAAGACCAAGCTGCTGATCCACGCCGAGAAACTGAACGCGCTGCTCCCCTTCGCCGAGACGTTCTTCATCAGCGCCGGCACCGGCGACGGCCTCGCCCACTTCAAGACGCAGCTCGCCAAGGCGATGCCAGAAGGTCCGTGGCACTACCCCGAGGACCAGGTCTCCGACTCGACCGAGCGCGCACTGGCCTCCGAGGTCACGCGCGAACAGCTCTATCTCCAGCTCCACGCCGAGCTGCCCTATGCGAGCACGATCGAGACCGAGCAGTATATCGAACGCCAGGACGGCTCGTTGGAAATCCACCAGCAGATCCTCGTCGAACGCCCCACGCAGCGCGCGATCGTGCTCGGCAAGGGCGGTGTCCGCATCAAGGAAATCGGCGCCCGCTCCCGCATTGAACTCGCCTCGATCACCGGCAAGCCCGTGCATCTCTACCTGCACGTAAAGGTAAAACCCGGCTGGGACGAAGACCGCGAAGTCTACCGCGACATGGGCCTCGACTGGGTCGACTAACCCTCGTCCAAAAGACTGTTCCCCCGCGAAGGCGGGGGCCCAGACTGGACTCCCGCCTTCGCGGGAGAACAATCTTTCCACCCTAGGTCAGCACCAACCCGCGCCCGCCCCACAACCACCCCGGCGAAGGCCGGGGCCCAGTTGGGGGACGGTCGTCACGACGGACAGCGCTCCGTTACTCAGGCATTCCCAACTGGGCCCCGGCCTCCGCCGGGGTGGATGCCAGGTAACGAGCCCAGCACCTCATCAACCCAAGCCGGCACCAACACCCCCGCCGCGCCAATCCGCGTCTGCTCGAAAAACACGCTCCCCATCGAAGGATCGAGGTTCAGCTCCAGCGTCCGCGCCCCATGATACGCCGCGGTCTGCACGAACCCCGCCGCCGGATACACCGCGCCCGAAGTTCCGATCGAAACGAACAGATCGGCCTTCGCCAGCGCGGCCTCGATCCGCTCCATCTGGTACGGCATCTCGCCAAAGAACACGATGTCCGGCCGCAACGCCGCGGCCCCGCACGCGTCGCACACCGACCCCTCCGGCAATGCCCCCGACCAAGGCTCACGCGCCCCACAAACGGCACACAGCGCCGACAACAACTCACCATGCATATGCAGCATCCGCGTCGCCCCCACCCGCTCGTGCAGGTCATCGACATTCTGCGTAACGATCAGCAACTCGCCCTTCCAAGCCGCATCCAGCCGCGCCAGCGCGTGGTGCGCGGCGTTAGGCTCGACCGTCGCCAGAGCCGTGCGCCGCAGATCGTAGAACCGGTGCACCAGTTCCGGATCCGCCGCGAGCGCCTCGGGCGTGCAAACATCCTCGATCCTATAGCTTTTTGGAGCCAGATCGCTTTCGTAAACATCCCAATAGGTTACGCCGCCTTTAGAGCGAAATGTGGGGACGCCGGACTCGGCGGAAACGCCCGCGCCCGTCAGGATTACAATGTTCTGGATATCGCGCATGGCGACAGAATACGCGAGTGAGGGAATGTCGGAAAGTGGTGGAAAGCAGCCTTTCCGCTTTGGGGTGGGGCAATACCAAGTCTCGCCAACTCGGCGGCGGCAATAGCCAAGTATTGTCGTTAGCTCGCAATCAGGATAAGCTGAAAGTATAAAATGTTTAGGGGAGGAAGAAATGCGTAGAGTCCTGCTTGGTATGATCGTCTCAATCATCGCATCGGCGGCCGGAGTACAGGCTCAACAAGCGGGCGCGGGAGCGGGGCCGAACAACAGCGGTCCTGGAGACTTAAACCGTCAGCGGGTTTTCGAAGAGTTCCAAGTAGGCGTTGCCGACTCCAATCGATTGACGACGCGGCCTGTTCCGACGCTGCCGGGAGAAATTAGGCAGGGGCTGGACGTTCACGATTCAAAGGGATTGGTGATCGGCAAAGTCGAGTCCGTCGGTAAAAGCTTTGCGACGGTGTCGAGCGCGATCGGTAGCGTCGAGGTAGACTTCACCTCCTTTGCAAAAAACAAGAACGGGCTCTTGATCAATATGCCCAAGAGCAAGATCGACGTGCTGATGGCGCGAGGTCATCCGGTATCGTGAGGGGCCGATAGGCTCAGTCCCGGCCGTCGCCTCTTCACAGGGCCAAGTGTCCCCCGCCGCGCTGCGCCCCGCCGACGTCTGACTCGAAAAAGCGGACGGGCCGCAATCGCGTGATCCGATCGGACCGATGCGTCCGGTTTCTCCCGTCGGACGTTGAGCAGCATCGACCACGCCACCGTGGCCGTCCGCGACCCGTTCGCAGGTACCATGTCGGCGTCTAGGCCGGCAGAACTGAAGGATCCGATGCGATGTTGACGAAAAAGCTGATGCTGCTGAGTGGCGTGGTCGCGGTCCTTGGCGGCTGTGGTCAGACGACTTCGACGGACTCGAACACCTCGACCGCGAACATCGCCATGGGCAACACCAGCGCCGCGGCGAGCGCGACCCCGGCGGTTAACCGCGTCCGCGGCGTCATCACCGCGATCGGCACCGACGCGCTGACCGTCCAGACCTATGACGGCAAGTCGGCCACCGTGCCGCTCGACCCCAACACCAAGTTCGCCTGGGTGGTGAAGTCCGACCTGTCGACGCTCAAGGACGGCGACTTCATCGGCACCGCGACGACCGGTCCAGACAACGCGTTGCGCGCGGTCGAACTGGTCATCTTCCCCGAGGCGATGCGCGGCACAGGCGAGGGTCATTATCCCTGGGACGTCCCCGGCGCGGTCGCGGCTGCAGGCGGCGGCATGAGCGGCTCGAGCGCCATGACCAACGGCACCGTCGACGGGCAGAGCGCGATGACCAACGGCACCGTCGATGGCCAGAGCGCGATGACGAACGGCACGGTCGCGCAGCAGAGCGGCATGACCAACGGCACCGTTACCGGCAACGCAGGCAAGCCCGGCGAGACCAAGCTGAGCATCTCGTACAAGGGCGGCAAGGCCCAGGTCGTCGTTCCCGTCGGTACGCCGATCGTCCGGTTCGAGCCAGCCGAGCGCACCGTCCTCGCTAAGGGCCAGAAGCTGTTCGCGATCATCTCGCCGGGCTCCAAGGGCGCCAGGTCGGTCGCAGTGGGCAAGGACGGCCTGACGCCACCGATGTAAATCGCACTAAGACTCTGATATAACTAGGAAAGGTCGGGGTGGCGCGAAGGCCATCCCGGCCTTTTCTATTTGGTGGCATCGGATACGCCAGGGCCGTTGGTGTGACCTTATCGTAACCTTTGGCCGTTTGCGCCCCGATCACCGCACCGACCCCGTCTTCAAAAATCGCACGATCACCGCTAAGACGCCTGCAAACCTGTATCCGTAAAGGCGCTGCATGACCGTCATCACCGAAGCCGACCTGATCGAAAGCGTCGCCGACGCACTCCAGTTCATCAGCTACTACCATCCGATGGATTACATCCGCGCCTTGGGCGTCGCGTACGAGGCCGAGCAATCGCCCGCCGCCAAGGATGCGATCGCGCAGATCCTCACCAACAGCCGGATGTGCGCGGAGGGTCACCGCCCGATCTGCCAGGACACCGGCATCGTCACGATCTTCGTCAAATGGGGCCAGGACTGCCGCCTCGAGTCGACCCGCTCGCTCCAGGAAGTGATCGATGAGGGCGTGCGGAAAGCCTATCTCAACCCCGAGAACAAGCTGCGTGCGTCGATCCTCGCCGACCCCGCCTTCACCCGCCGCAACACCAAGGACAACACGCCGAGCGTGATGCATGTCGAGATGGTGCCGGGCAACACCGTCTCGATCGACGTCGCGGCGAAGGGCGGCGGCAGCGAGAACAAGTCGAAGTTCAAGATGATGAACCCGAGCGATTCGATCGTCGATTGGGTGCTCGAGATGATCCCGCAGATGGGCGCCGGCTGGTGCCCACCCGGCATGCTCGGCATTGGCATCGGTGGCACCGCCGAGAAGTCGATGATCCTCGCCAAGCAGTCGCTGATGGGGTCAATCGACATGGCGCAGCTGAAGGCGCGCGGCCCGAGGAACGATATCGAGGCGCTGCGGATAGAGATCTACGACAAGGTCAACGCGCTCGGCATCGGCGCGCAGGGGCTGGGCGGACTGTCCACCATCCTCGACGTGAAGATCTTCGACTGGCCGACGCACGCCGCGTCGAAGCCGGTGGCGATGATCCCGAACTGTGCTGCCACGCGCCACGCGCATTTCGTGCTCGACGGCTCAGGCCCGGTGTATCTGGAGGCGCCGAAGCTGGAGGAATGGCCCGACGTCAACTGGACGCCCGACAAGGCCGCGATCCGCGTCGATCTCGACACGCTGACGCCCGACGTCGTGCAGACGTGGAAGCATGGTGACCGCCTGCTGCTCAACGGCAAGATGCTGACCGGGCGTGACGCGGCGCACAAGCGGATCAAGGACATGCTCGATGCGGGTGAGCCGCTGCCGGTGGATTTCAAGGGTCGTGTGATCTATTACGTCGGCCCGGTCGATCCGGTCGGCGAGGAAGTCGTCGGACCTGCAGGGCCGACGACGGCGACGCGGATGGACAAGTTCACGCGGATGATGCTCGATCAGGGCCTGCTGGCAATGGTCGGCAAGGCCGAGCGTGGGGGCGATGCGACCAAGGCAATCGCGGAGGCCAAGTCGGCGTATCTGATGGCGGTCGGCGGCGCGGCCTATCTGGTCGCGCGCGCGATCAAGGGATCGAAGGTCGTCGGCTTCGCCGATCTCGGGATGGAAGCGATCTACGAGTTCGAGGTCAGCGACTTCCCGGTGACCGTCGCGGTCGATTCCGCGGGCGAGAACGTCCACCAGCTCGCGCCGTTGGTGTGGCGCGAGAAGATCGCGCGCGAAGGCTTGCTGACGCCGGCATGACGACGCGCGCAGTCAGAAGGGGGCGGGGGTCCGTCCGGTGGGTCGTGGCCTTCCTCCTTCTGCTTGCCGTCGCAGTCGTCCACGCGCCGCAGTTGCTAGCGTTTCCGTATGAGCAGCACGTCGGCACCGTCACCGTCTATGCCGAGCGTCCGATCGATCCGCGGATCGGCAGCGAACTGGCGCGCGCGGAAGGGTTGCTGCGCGCCAGTCCGATCTACACCGGCTCGCTCGATCGGTCGTTGTTCCTGACGAACGGTGGCTGGCGGTGGCGCCTTTTGGCGATCCAATCGCCGGGCGCCTTTGCATTCCGCCGGCCCTTCAGTGCGGCGATCGTTTTCAACCGCAGCGACGTCGCCGCCGACCGCGTGACGAACGGTCGTGTGATCGGCGGTACTCGGACGCTGTCCGGCGTGATCGCGCACGAGACGACGCACATCATGATCGCCAACCATCTTGGCGAAGTGCGCAGTGCTATGCTCCCGACCTGGCAGCAGGAGGGGTATGCGGATCATGTTGCGCGCGAGAGCAGCCTGACGGACGCGGAGGCCGCCCGCCTTCGCACGACCGATCCGGCCGCGCCGGCGCTGGTGTATTACGATGCCCGCCGACGGGTGGCGGCGGCGTTGGGCGCCAAGCGTGGATCGGTCGACGCGTTCTTCGCGGGCGGCTGAACGAAGTCGAGTTCGGAACGCACCCCGGCCAGTCCTGTTGGTAATACGTCCTTATCGGAGCACGCTCATCATGCCCAAGACCGCAATCGCCCTCGTCGCAGCCTTCGCCCTCGCAACCACGGCCTCGGCCCAGACCACCGCGCCACAATCGGCGTCGACGCAGGGTGGCTTGGGCAGCCTCGGGGGACTCGGCGGTCTGCTCGGTGGCGCGTTGCCGAACGTCGGATCGATCGGCGCGGGCAATGCTGCCGGATTGCTCGGCTATTGCCTGAAGAACAATCTGCTCGGGCAAGGCGGTGCACTTGGCGCCTTAACTGGCGGGCGGAATGCTGCGTCACGAGCGGCCAGCGCAAAGGCCCCGGCCACCGGCGCGCAGTCGATCCTCCAGCGTCTGACCGGACGTCAGGGCGTGCAGACGTCGCCGGGCTATGCCGCGGGACAGGAAGGCGAAGTGCAGGCGCCGAACGGCCAGGCGTTTTCACTCGACGATCTCGGCGGGCAGGTGAAGACGCGGATGTGCAGCATAGTCCTTAACCGGGCGAAGTCGTTCCTGTAGGGCGGCGGTCTTGGGCAGCCGACGCCTCTACGGAGCAAAGCGCAGCGTGTGTACCTGAACCAGCATGTTTCCCCGCGAAGGCGGGGATCCAGACTGGGCTCCCGCCTTCGCGGGAGAACAAAGACGTGAACTGCCCCTTCGATCTGTCACGGACGGCGGCGTGCCAAACGTCCCGGAATCTCTGGATAGTTTCGGCCATACAATGCCGCAAAACTTAACCGATCAAGTACGTAGTGCTGTGGAGTCTGGAACTGGCCTCACATTAGGCGGCGCGGGCCGGGCAATGAGTTTGCCCCAAGCACAGCATGCCACCACGCCCCGTAGTTCTCACAAACGAAAAGAGGCTGCCGGATCGTCTCACGACGAACCGACAGCCTCCTGACATGGTCAGCGGCCGGAGAGCTCCAGCCCGGAGGACCATGCGTACCGCCTATCCTATGGACCACGTGTTGACTGGGAGAGGATACTCCCCACGCGGACCGGCGGACTTAGCGGTGCGTCCCCCGAACGAACCGAACCGAACTCACTGCTGAACCATGAGACATCGGATCACCTCCTTTCGCTTGTTGAAACAACGCGGCCAAGCCTGACCGCAACGCCAATGTGTGCCGACCGCGCCTGCGATACAAGCCTTGTTTTACGGAAGTTTTCGGTCAATCCTGTGCGACTGCCGGTTCAACGAAATCAGCCGCGGCAATCCTCGGTGACGCGTTCGATCTCGGCCCAGGCGGGCACGACGAGCGGCGGCAGTCCGGCCTGCTGGACGACGAACCGCCCGCGACTGAACCCCATCGCCTCCAGCAACGAATCGTTCGGCATCAGTGAGGCCGCGACATAAGGCGGCGTGCCTCCGGTCGGCTGTACGGAGACGGCCCGCGTCACGCTCGACGTGCGGATCGTCAGCGGCGTCGGCGTGCTCCCCGCGCGCGACAGATAGACCTGGCGTGCAGCCGTGTCGCAGCGCACCGTCAGCGACGCATCGGCATTGGCAGGCCCGAACAACGCGATCGAACCGCGCGCATCGCGGCGATACACCCACGTCCCCGGCGAATACGGCCAGTCGCGCCAATCCGCAGCAATCGGTACCGGGCGCGGTGCCGGAGCAGCGGGCGGGGCCACGGTACGCGGCGGGGGCGGCGCTTCGGCCCGCGGTGGCGGCACGCAGCCCGCGATCGACGCGAGCGTCGCCAGACCGGCAAGCCGCGCTAGGACGAGAGGGTGGGCAAGCGATCGCAAGCCGACGAGGTGAGGGGACGGAGTGCGCATCGCATCGCTATGCGGCACGCCCGGCAGTCGCTCAAGTACGACGAAGCGCGCTAGCCGGGAACCGCCGCACGGTGATACCGGTTCAGCGACGGAAGAAATCAGGAGAACGTTCATGTCCGATACCGCCGCCCAGACGCCGACCCAGCTGCTCGTCCAGTCGAACATCTCCGGCACGATGAAGGTCGAGAGCCGCGACGGCGACAATGTCGGCTCGGTCCACGCGTTCATGGTCCACAAGGGCACCGGCCGCGTCACGCATGCCGTGCTCAGCCTCGGCGGCTTCCTCGGCATGGGCAAGAGCTTCTACCCGCTGCCGTTCTCGCTGCTCCAGTTCGACGCCGTCCGCGACCTCTACGTGGTCACGATCGACAAGCGCGTTCTGGAAGGCGGCCCCAGTTGGGCGAACAACGCACCGGTGTTCGACCAGGCCTATGCCGACCGTGTGGCAAGCTATTACGGGTCGAACAGCGAGGACCTCGTCGTCAGTTAAGCTCCACTTCGACCGGTGCGGGTAAGTTGCCCGCACCGGTGACGTCCGCGATCACCGCGACCGTGAGCCCCCCATCCGCATCTTCTGGCTCTTGCCGTAACGCGTTTTTCGCGTGCCCGGCTTGCCCTCGTTAGAGCGACCCATGACCGGCGCCTTCTGCTGGTCGACCGGCAGGCCGAGTTCCTCGTTCTCCAGTTGGCGGATCTCGTCGCGCAATCGCCCGGCCGTTTCGAACTCCAAATCCGACGCCGCCTTGCGCATCTGCTTTTCGAGGTCCTCGATGTACGCGCGCAGGTTGTGGCCGACCATGTGCGGACGGTCCTCGTCGATCGGGATCGTCACCTGATCCTGGCTCGCGACGTGCGCGATGATGTCGCCGATGTTGCGGCGGATCGTCGTCGGGGTGATGCCGTGCTCGGTATTGTACGCGACCTGCTTCTCGCGGCGGCGCGACGTTTCGTTCATCGCGCGCTCCATCGATCCGGTGACGCGGTCGGCATACAGGATCACGCGGCCGTCGACGTTGCGCGCCGCGCGACCGATCGTCTGGATCAGCGACGTTTCGGAGCGCAGGAAGCCCTCCTTGTCCGCATCGAGGATCGCGACCAGCCCGCATTCGGGGATGTCCAATCCCTCACGCAACAGGTTGATGCCGATCAGGACGTCGTAGACGCCCAGACGGAGATCTCTGATAAGTTCGATGCGTTCCAGCGTTTCGACGTCGCTGTGCATGTAGCGGACTTTTATGCCCGCTTCGTGCATGTATTCGGTCAGATCTTCGGCCATCCGCTTGGTCAGGGTGGTGACTAGGGTGCGGTAGCCAAGCGCGGTCGTTTTGCCGACCTCGACGATCAGGTCCTGCACCTGTTCCTCGACCGGCTTGATCTCGACGGGGGGATCGATCAGCCCGGTCGGGCGGATGACCTGTTCGGCGAACACGCCGCCGGTCTGCTCCATCTCCCAGCTGCCCGGGGTTGCCGAGACATAGGTCGTCGGCGGGCGCATCGCGTCCCATTCGTTTAAGCGCAGCGGGCGGTTGTCGATCGCGCTCGGCAGGCGGAAGCCATACTCCGCGAGCGTCAGTTTGCGACGGTGATCGCCGCGCGACATGCCGTTGATCTGGCCGATCGTGACGTGGCTCTCGTCGACGAACAGCAGCGCGTTGTCGGGGAGATATTCGAACAGCGTGGGTGGTGGCTCGCCGGGCATGCGACCGGTCAAGAAGCGGCTGTAATTCTCGATCCCCGCACAGGAGCCGGTCGCGGCGATCATCTCAAGATCGAAGTTGGTGCGCTGCTCGAGCCGCTGCGCCTCCAGCAGCTTGCCCTCCAGCACCAGCTCCTTCAGCCGCTCGGCCAGCTCGTGCTTGATCGCCTCGCCCGCCTGCTTGAGCGTCGGGCCGGGCGTCACGTAGTGCGAGTTCGCGTACACGCGCACCGAGTTCAGCGACGCGACCTTCTTGCCGGTCAGCGGATCGAACTCGATGATCTCCTCGATATCGTCGCCGAAGAACGAGATGCGCCACGCGCTGTCCTCGTAATGCGACGGGAAAATCTCGAGCGTATCGCCCTTCACGCGGAAATTGCCGCGCTGGAACGCCGCGTCGTTGCGCTTGTACTGGAGCGCGACGAGCTTTCGCACGATCTCGCGCTGGTCGACCGTCGTGCCCTTCTTGAGGTCGAAGATCATCGCCGAATAGGTCTCGACTGAGCCGATGCCGTACAGGCACGACACCGACGCGACGATGATCACGTCGTCGCGTTCGAGCAGCGCGCGGGTCGCGGAATGCCGCATCCGATCGATCGACTCGTTGGTCGACGATTCCTTCTCGATGTACGTATCCGATCGCGCGACATACGCCTCGGGCTGGTAATAATCGTAATAGCTGACGAAATATTCGACCGCGTTGTCGGGGAAGAACGATTTCATCTCGCCGTATAGCTGTGCGGCCAGGATCTTGTTTGGCGCGAGGATCAGCGCGGGGCGCTGGACGCGGTTGATGACGCTGGCCATCGTGAAGGTCTTGCCCGAGCCGGTGACGCCGAGCAGCACCTGATCCTTCTCGCCGTCGCCGATCGCGGAGACGAGTTCGGCGATCGCGGTCGGCTGGTCGCCCGCGGGTTCGTATTCGCTGACGAGGTTGAACCGCTTGCCGCCCTCGATCTTGTCGGGACGCGCGGTCGGGCGGTGCGGGACGAAGCTTTCGCCGGTTTCGGGCTCGGCGAGACTGGTGCGGATCTGAATGGCCATCGAGGGGGAATATGGGGAACATACGGTGAGTCGGCAACGGCCACGGGACCTGTTTGGCCGATGCCAAGTTTAGCTGTTGTTGACCCGTCCGGCTCGCGCCCATAATGCGACCGTTTCGCAAGCCATCGATCCGCCAGCGCCAGCGCGCAGGCCAAGGAATAGACGCATGACCGCCCCGACCGTCGAAGCAACCCGCGCGCCCGCGCTGATCCCCGAGACCCCCGCGTTCCTCAACGCCAAGGTGCTGTGGGTGCGTCACTGGAACGAACATCTGTTCAGCTTCGCGATCGAGCGGCCCTCGACGTTCCGCTTCCGCTCGGGCGAGTTCGTGATGATCGGTCTTCCGCAGGAAGGCGGCAAGCCGATCATGCGCGCCTATTCGATCGCATCGCCGCATTATTCGGAGGAGCTCGAGTTCCTGTCGATCAAGGTGGAGGACGGCCCGCTGACCTCGAAGCTCCAGCTGATCCAGCCCGGCGACGAGGTGTATCTCGGCAAGAAGCCGACCGGTACTTTGGTGCTCGACGCGCTGCTGCCGGGGAAGCGGTTGTTCATGTTCTCGACCGGCACCGGCCTCGCGCCGTTCCTCAGCCTGATGCGCGATCCCGACGTCTATGCTGCGTATGAACAGGTGATCGTCGTGCACAGCGTGCGCCGCGTGAGCGATCTCGCCTATCACGACGAGATGGTTGGGCTGCTGGCGGAGGACCCGCTGATCGCCGACGAGGCGCAGACTCAGTTCCACTACATCCCGACCGTGACGCGCGAGCCGTTCCGCACCACGCGGCGGATCGGCGCGCTGATCGAGGATGCGTCGTTGTTCGGCCATCCGGTGCGCGGCGATCAGAAGCTGAACCCCGAGACCGACCGCGCGATGCTGTGTGGTTCGACCGAGATGATCAAGGAATTCGCTGTGATGCTCGAGGCGCAGGGCTTCGAGGAAGGCGCGAATTCGAAGCCGGGTACGTTCGTGATCGAGCGCGCCTTCGTCGGCTGATGGCGTTAAGCTTTGGTTCTTTCGCGAACGCGGGGGCCCAGGGATTACTGCACCGTCGAATGCCGGGAGGGTTCGGGCCTGGACCCCCGCCTTCGCGAGGGAGCAGCTAGTTGCGTCCCCCGCGCAACCCGTCGATATCGCTCCTCAATCATAAGAGGAGAGACCCATGATCGGTTACGCGACGCTCGGCACCAACGACATCGACTCGGCGCTGGCATTCTACGACGCGCTGTTCGCGACGGTCGGCGGCAAGCGCCTCATGCAGATGCCCGACGCCCGCCAGTTGACCTTCTACGGCGCGGGCCCCGACAAGCCGATGCTCGTGATCGGCAAGCCCTATGACGGCGCTGCCGCGACTGCGGGCAACGGCACGATGGTCGCGCTGGCAGCGGATTCGCGCGAGCAGGTTGATCAGGTCTACGCCAAGGCGATCGAACTCGGCGGCGCGGACGAAGGCGCTGCCGGCACGCGTGGACCCGAGGAAATGGGCTTCTACGGCGCGTATTTCCGCGATCCCGACGGCAACAAGCTTTGCGTGTTCAAGATGGGGTAAAGCGCGGGCTGTGTTCGGCGCCTATCGCGTCCGAGCGGGTACACCTCCCCGGCGAAGGCCGGGGCCCAGTTGGGGAACGTCGCTAACTTAACGCGGTCTTCCGTTACTGCGACCTTTCCAACTGGGCCCCGGCCTTCGCCGGGGTGGTCGGATGTGTGGCCGGCGTTACCCTTCATCCTCCTTGTTCTCCCGCGAAGGCGGGAGCCCAGTCTGGGTTCCCGCCTTCGCGGGGAAACAAGCTTACTAGCTTGAAGAGGATACCCGACGAACAGCTTCGGGGTGACGGAGAATTTAGCGGAGCGCGCGAACCTGTGGCGTATCGAGGCATTTAAGCAAAGCCTCCCGCGGCATCGGCGTAACCGCTGCCGGCTTCACATACCCAGCAACCTCCACCGGCCGCCCGATCGCCACGGGCTCGAACCCAGTCTGCCCCGTACACCGCATCGCCGCCGCCAGCAGCTTCGGTGGCGTGTCATACCCCTCGAACGACAGTCGGAACGTCCCCCAGTGGATTGGGATCGCGTGCGCCGCGCCGAGCCGGCGATATACTTCGACCGCATCGACCGGCCCGATATGGCTGCCCGATTCCATCTGCCCATCGACGAATCGGAACGCACCGATCGGGATCAGCGCCAGCCGGACCGGCCCGAGCGCCGCCGCTTCGACCGGCCATTGGCCGTCGCCCATGCCGGTATCGCCCGCAAAGAACACGTTCCCGCCCGGCAGCGTCACGACGAAGCTCGACCACAAGGCGCGGTTGCGATCGGTGAACCAGCGGCTGCCCCAATGGTGGTTGCGCGTGACGACGACAGCGACGCCGGGCTTGATGGTCACCCGCTGCCCCCAGTCGAGCGCGGTCGCCTGCGCGCCGGTCTGGCCGATCACGCTGTCATTGCCCAAACTCGTGACGATCCGCGGCCGATCGCGCTGCCAGAGCCGCTTCAGCGTCGCCTTGTCGAGATGGTCGTAGTGATTGTGGCTGACCAGCACGAGGTCGATCCTGGGCAGCGCATCGAACGCGATCCCCGGCTCGGCGACACGACGCGGCCCCGTGCCCAGCGGCCCGGCCTTCTCCGCCCAGACCGGATCGGTGAGGATGTTGAGCCCCTGCGTCTGGATCAACACGCTGGCATGGCCGACCCACGTCACGACCATCCGCTCGCCCTCGACCTGGGCCGGCGGTGCGACGCGGTTCACCGCGACCGACGTGGGCCACGCAGGCCGGCCATCGCTGCCCGTGAAATACTTCCAGAAGAAGCTCGCACGGCCACCGCCGCTACCCTTGGGCTGGATCTGCTTGGTATCTGCGTCGCCGTCGGGATTGAAGAACCGCGCACCGTCGAAATGGCTCGACGCCGACCCGCGATAATAGATCCGGTCGAGGAATTGCGGCACGATCGTCACGATCAGCGCACCGATCACGACCAGCAACAGGATCGCACCGCCGACGATCTTCAATAGTCTCGTCACGGCGTTCCTGTCTGCATGGGATTGGATGTCGCCCTAACGCACGCTGGCGATCATCGTTCAGATCAAGCGCGCAATGCGTTCCGCCGCGCGAAATTCCGCCGTGCGAAATTCCATTGCCACAGCATCAGCAACGGCACGACGATCGTCTCCATGCCTAAGCCAAGGACATGGCCCCGCGATGGCACGCCGACCGCGATCAACGATATCAGTCGCGACACGCCCCCGACGAAGATCAGCCCGCCGAGCAGCCGGAACCGCGGCCCCTTGCGCTCGATATTCGGAATGCAACTCACGAACCCGAGACCTGTCGCGAAGAATATCCCCGAGATATACCGGAAATGGCTGTCGAGATCCCTCGGCACATCGGCTAGATGCCCGAACGGCGCAGGGCCGTGCAGGATACCCTGGCCGCCGACGATCAGCGGCAACAGGCACGCCACCGCAATCACGGCCTGCAACAGGCGCTTCTCGATCGAGCCGGTCATGGCAGAGGCCTCAGCAATTCGGGGCGGATACGAAATGCGCGGAGCGAAATCCGCACCTCGAAGATGAACGAGATCAGCGCCGCGATCAGCAGGATCATCGCGAGAATGAAGCACACGGCCACGTACGTCCCGAAATGCAGCTTCGCGAGTTCGGCGATGAACAGCAGCGCGATCAGGATACACGTCATGATCGCGCTGGAGACCGCGAGGAACAGCGCCGCGTTGATGATCGTCATCCGGCGGTCGAGCAGGCGCAGTTCCCAGACGAAGCGGACATGCTCCGGCCCGGTGCTGCTCGCGTGGAGGTGTTCCAGCTTTCGCGCACGGTCGATCACCCGCGACAGGCGGCCGGCAAGCACGTTCAGTAACTGGCCGATACCCGCCAGCATGAATACGGGCGCTAGCGAAAGCTGGATCGTCTGGGCGATCGTCGAGACGGCGGGTATCGTCGGCATACGGGCACCATGTGGTAAAACGCGGCCGATAGGAAGAACGCGCGTACCGCATGGCGCCGCAATTACAGCGGCTTGTCGACCGAAGGAGTCGGTCCAGCCGCAACGACATCAGCAGAGGTGGATTCCGGGCTAGGTCAGAAGTCCTTGCGCAGCAGCAGCCCGGCATAGCGCTTGTCGTCGCGCGGCACGAACCGCACCGTGCCCGCAAACGTGCCCGCGGTGAGGAACGACGAATAGGACGTGTTCGTCAGGTTCTTCACATACGCGCGCAGCTGCCAGCCGGACGTATCGCTCAGCACCGCGACGCTCGCGTTCCAGATCGCGTACGAAGGCTGGATCGTGCTCGGCGTCTCTGCGAGCGAATATTGCACCTTGCTGCTGAACGTGACGTCGGTCTGGAGTTCCAGCGCCAGCGTATCGGTCAGCCCGAACTTGTACGCCGCATTCTCGTACAACTTGATCTTCGGCGCATAGGGGAGCGGCTGGCCGTTGATGTTGCAGCTCGTCGGCGCGCCGGTCGGGCAGAGGAAGTTGCGCACCGTCGCATCGGTATAGGCGGCGGAGATGTCGAGCGTCAGGCCCTTGGTCGGGCGCAGCGTTACGTCCGCCTCGACCCCGCGCGAGCGTACCGATCCGGCGTTGATCAGCCGGCTGACCTGCGCCCCCGCGACGACGTCGTTGAAGCTCGCCTGATACCCGTCGAAATTGGTCGTGAACGCCGCCAAGCTGTAGCTCAGCGCACGGTTCGCAGTACTGCCCTTCAGCCCGACCTCGTACGAATTGGACGTCTCCGGGCTCAGCGGCACTTCATCCAGCGGCGTCGTCGCGTTGAGCGAGCGCATGTTAAAATACACGTTGTACGCCGGCCCCTTATAGCCGTGCGAGTACGTGAAATAGGTCTGCGCATGCTCGCCGAGATCATACTGGAGCCCGAGGCGATAACTGTCGCCGCGCTTGTCGATCCCGCCGGTCGCGTTGTGATACGCGCGGACCCCGGGCCGGTCGAGCGCTGCCGCGCCGGTATTGAGCGGATCCGCGGTCGAGGTGCGGACGTGGTAGAAGTCGAGGCTGTCCCAGGTCGAGCGATAGCCGGCAATACCGCGGAATTTCGGCGTGAAATTGACGTTCGCCTCACCGAACAGTGCGTAATTGTCGTTGGTGATGCCGTAGTTCGCGACGCCCGTGGTCGTCGTTTGCGCGCCGCCGGCCGCGAGTGAGGTCAGCGTGCGCTGGTACCGCTCGTCGTTCGTCGCGTGGAGGTAATAGGCGCCGACGACGTAATCAATCAGGCCACCCTTGGGCGAGGTGAGGCGCAGTTCCTCGGAGAATTGCTTGGTGTCGACGCTGCCTGCGTCCTGTCCCGACGGGAACGCGGTCGAGAGCGCGGCGACGCTGTCGTAGTCCTGGCGCTGGTTGTTGAGCCATTGCCGCCAACCGGTGATCGAGGTGATGTGGTAATCGCCAAGCGCGAGTTCGCCGGTGACCGACCCGCCGTAATTCTCGTCCTTCACGTCGGTGATCGAATTGTTGTTGGTCCGGCGATTGCTCGGTCCCGCGACGATCCCGCTTGCACCCAGCGCGGCGGCGAGGTCGGGCGAATTGGTGACGACACCGGTGGGATACGCCGTGCGGCTGGTGGCCGCATAGACGCTGGTCGGGGTGGTATCGTGCGAGTGGAGGTAATCGCCGATGATCGTGAACTTCAGGTCGTCCGACGGCGTGACGACCAGCTTGCCGCGCGCGCCATAGCGTCGATAGCCGTTGACGTCCTGGTTGCGCGCGACGTTGCGGACGTTGCCCTTATAGTCGTCGTACAGCCCGCCGATCAGCGCCTGCACCTTGCCGGGGACGAGCGCGCCCGAGATGCCGGCCTTGATCCGGTATTCCTCGTCGGAGGTGATGCCCGCCTCGCCGAACGCGCGGAATTCGTCGCTCGGGTTGCGGGTGACGATGTTGACCACGCCCGCCGAGGCGTTCTTGCCGAACAACGTGCCCTGCGGCCCGCGCAACACCTCGATCCGCTCGACTTCGCCGAGGTCGAGCGTCGACTGGCCGGGGCGGGTGAGGACGACGCCGTCGAGCACGGTCGATACTGATGGCTCGACGCCGGGCGAGGTCGTGATCGTACCGACGCCGCGGATGAAGATCGTGCGATCCTTGTTCGACGCGCCGCTGCGGAAGCCGACCGACGGAATCGTCGCGGCGATGTTCTCGACCGTGTTCAACTGGCGCTCGGCGAGCGACTGACCGCTGACCGCGGTGATCGCGATCGGCACCGACTGGAGTGTCTCGTTGCGATAGCGCGCGGTGACGATCACCTCGTCGCTCTGCGCAACCGGGGCGGGGGTGGGGACGGGTGCGAGCGTAGCGGGTGTGGGCGCTTCCTGCGCAAAGGCCGGCATGGCGAGCGCGGCCATGGCGGTGCCGGCAAGTAGCGCGAGACTGCGCTGGGTGCGTGGATAGAGCATGGTTTCCCTCCCGAAATGATAGCGTCTTTTAATTCCCATTCTGACGATGGGTATAAAGAACGGCATTGCGCCGCGTCGTGTCAGCTTTAGCGCGGCTCGACTGGTCGCAGCACCGGCAGCAGCAGCTGGATCCACCCGATCGCGAGCAGGTACGAGACGCTCGCGAACAGGAACAACGGCAGATAGCCGAGCCCTGCGGTGAGCACGAGCCCCGCGACCTTGGCGATCACCATGCCGCCGACATTGCCGCTGAACGATCCGAATGCGGTCACGCGGCCGAGCTTGGCCTGTGGCACGACATCGGCGATCAGCGCGAAGAGATTGGTCGAGAATGCCTGATGTGCGGCGAGCGTCAGTGCCATGAGCCCGATCGTTAGCGCGTAATTGCCTGCGTACAGCACCAGCGGGATCGGCAGGACGCACAGCGCGGCGACCAGCAAGATGCCTTTGCGCACCGCGTTGACGCTGTAGCCAAGACTCAGCAACCGCGTCGAAACGCCGCCGCCGAGCAACGATCCGACCGCCGCGCCACCATAGGCAATGGCGAGCGGCACGCCGAGCGCGACGCCGGTCAGCCCGTATTGCCGGTGGAAGAAGTCCGGCAGCCAGAACAGCAACAGCCACCACGTCGCGTCCGACAGGATCTTGGCGACCGCGATCGCCCAGGTCTGGCGGTTGCGCAGGATCGGACCGTACTCGATGAGGGGAGCGGTGTCCGTCTCGACCGGACGGGGCGGGGAGAAAGTCACGCGCCTCGTCGCGACCAGCCATACCGCCGCCCACACCAGCCCGAGCGCACCTGCCGCCACGAAGGTCCCGCGCCACCCGACCAGCAACGCGACACCTGGGATCGCCAGCGGGGCCAGGATCGCGCCGATGCTGTTGGCGGCGTTGGTCGCGCCGAACCCGCTCGATCGCCAGTTCTTGGGCAGCACCGACGCGATCGTCTTGATGCCGGTCGGTGTCCCCATCGCCTCGGTCGCGCCTAAGCTAACTCGGATCATCACGAACTCGGTCATCGACCGCGCCCAGCCATGCGCCATCGCCGCGACGCTCCACGCCGCGACGCCGATCGGGTTCGCCCATTTGACGCCGAGCTTGTCGACGATCCACCCGGTGAACAGGAACGCGAACGCCGCGCCGCCCTGGAACCATGCGGCAAGCGTCCCGTAATCATCGTCGCTCCAGCCGAGATCGGCGGCGATGATCGGCTTCAGGACGGAAATGATCTGGCGGTCGACGAGGTTGAGGATACCGGCGGTGACGACGAGCGCGAACAACAGCGCGCGGGCGCGAGCGCTGAGTTGCGCGACGGTCTTGGTAGGCTGGGTCATACGCGCTTAGCATGGACGAGCGTGGCGGGGAGGCTAGCCAGTTTCTCTTCGCGGAGCCGGTTATTTGGTTGCAGGGGGTAGGGCTCACTCCGGATTGGCTTCGCGGCCATCTCCTTCGAGCACGCTTGTTTCCCCGCGAAGGCGGGGATCCAGACTGGGCTCCCGCCTTCGCGGGAGAACAAGGAGGGGGACGGGGAAAGGGCATCGCCAACCCAATGCCACCCCGGCGGAGGCCGGGGCCCAATCGGAAAGTCCCCAGTAACGACAGACCGCCCTACGTTACTACCGTCCCCCAATTGGGCCCCGGCCTTCGCCGGGGTGGTCGATTGTTGGAGGGGTCGAGTTGCTCAGATCACCAAAGGCCCATGCTCGATCCGCGGCAACACATGCCGCGCAAACAGATCCGCCTCGGCCGCATGCGGATACCCGGAGAGAACAAACGCATTGATCCCCTCCGCCCGGTACGCGTTCAGTTTCGCCAGTACCTGATCCGGATCGCCGACGATCGCCGCGCCGCAGCCCGAGCGGGCGCGGCCGATCCCGGTCCAGAGGTTCGCCTCCGCATAGCCGTCGTCCGATCCTTCGCGCAGCTCGGCCTGACGCCGCACGCCGGCCGACTGCGAATCCAGCGAGAGCTCCCGGATCGCACGACCCTCGGCATCGTCGAGCTTCGAGAGTAGCCGGTCGGCGGCAGCGCGGGCTTCGGCCTCGCTCTCGCGGACGACGACATGGACGCGGTAGCCGAACTTAAGCGTGCGGCCGTGTTTCGCCGCTCGCGACCGCAAATCCGCGACGATCGCGCGCACGGCATCGATCGTATCCGGCCACATCAGATACACGTCGGCATTGGTCGCCGCCGCATCGCGCGCAGCCTCCGACAGCCCCCCGAAATACAACGCCGGACACGTCCCCGACACCGTCGTCACCCGAGGCGGATCGACCTTCAGCTTCCAGAATGCGCCGTCATGATCGAGCGGCTTGCCGTCGAGCAACGTTCGCAGGATGTGCATCGCCTCGACCGTGCGCGCGTACCGCGGCGCGCTCTCGAGCTTCTCGCCCGGCAGGTCGCTCGAAATGATGTTGATCGCCAGGCGCCCGCCGAGCATCCGGTCGATCGTCGCGATCTGGCGCGCAAGCTGCGGCGGCCAGCTCTCGCCGATCCGCACCGCCATCAGCAGTCGCAACCGCTTCAGCATCGGCGCAATCCCCGCGGCGAACGCGGTCGTGTCGATCCCCAGCGCATAGCCCGACGGCAACAGGATATTGTCATACCCCGCGGTTTCCGCCTGCACGACGATGTCGCGGCAATGCTCCCAGCTCGATTTCAGCGCCGCGTCGGGCACGCCGAGAAACTCGTAATCGTCGTCGCACAGCGCCGAGAACCAGCTGATTTCGCAGGGAGGCAAGTCGCTCATGGCAAATTCTCGCCCATCCCGGCCTGTAGCACGCCATACCATTCGGCCCGCGTCCACTCGACCTCGTATGCATCCGCCGACGCCGCGATCCGCGCCGGATTCTGCGAGCCGACGATCGGAATGATCCGCGCCGGATGCGCCATGATCCACGCGAGCGTCGCGGTTGCCGCATCGACGTCGTAGCGCGCGCCATGCTCGGCCAGCAGCTTGGCCGCTGGATGATCGCCCTGCGCCAGCCGTCCGCCCCCGAGCGGCGACCACGCCATCACCGCGACATCGAGCCGCATCGCGTGGTCGAGCGTCCCGTCGAACAGCGGCGCAGTGCGCAGCGGCGAGAACTCGGGCTGCGTGCTGACGATCGGCTGGCCGAGGAAAGCCTGCAACGCGTCGAACTCGTCCACGCTGTAGTTCGAGACACCGATGCTGCGGATCTTGCCCGCCTCGACCATCCGGGTCAGCGTTTCGGCCACCTCCTGCGGATGCGTCAGGAAGTCACGACGGTGGATCTGGTACAGGTCGACCTGCTCGAGGTCGATCCGCGTCAGCGACGCGTCGAGCGCATCGGCAAGATACGTCGCGCTCGAATTATACGGGATGCCGGGACGAATGCCCGCCTTGGTCGCGATCACCATTTTCGCACGCAATGACCGGTCTTCGGCCAGCGCACGCCCGAACAGTTCCTCCGCCGAGCCGAACCCGGCGGGCACGTCGCAGCCATAGATATCGGCGGTATCGAAGAAGTTGATCCCGGCCCCCAAGGCCGCCTCGATCATGGCGTGGACCGGGGCGACCTCTCCGGCCAGCCGCCACATGCCCCAGGCTATCGGTGAAACAAGGATTTCGCTCTTGCCGAGCGGGCGAAGGTCGTTGGAAAGGCGGATCGTCGTCATGCAGGCGGCCATGGCATAGGGAATGACAGCTTGGTAGCCACGATCAGATACGGCGTCGTCGGAACGGGCATGATGGGCGTCGAACACCTTCGCAACCTGGCGATCTTGCCCGGTGCTGAGATCGTGGCGATCGCCGATCCGGTCGCGACCTCGATCGATTGGGCGACAGATGCACTGGGCGAAGCGCTCGGCGACCGCGCCGCCGATGTCGCACGGTTCGACACGGTCGAGGCGTTCGCGAAGGGCGCCGACGTCGACGCGATCGTCATCGCCTCGCCCAACAACACGCACCGCGACGTGCTGGAACGGCTGTTCGCCATGGACGCCGCGATCCTCTGCGAGAAGCCGTTGGCGACGACGATCGACGATGCGCGGTGGATCGTCGAGCGCGCTGCCACTCACGCAAAGCCGTTCTGGACCGGCATGGAATATCGCTTCATGCCCCCCGCCGCCGCGTTCATCGATCAGGTGCGCGCAGGCCGCGTCGGCCGGCTCCAGATGCTCTCGATCCGCGAACACCGCTTCCCGTTCCTGCCCAAGGTCGGTGACTGGAACCGCTTCTCCGCCAACACCGGCGGCACGATGGTCGAGAAATGCTGCCATTTCTTCGACCTGATGCGGCTGATCGTCGGCTCGGAAGCGGTCCGCGTATACTGCTCGGGCGCGATGGACGTGAACCATCTCGACGAACGCTATGACGGCCAACGCCCAGACATCATCGACAACAGCTTCACAACTGTCGACTTCGCCAACGGCGTGCGCGCGATGCTCGACCTCAGCATGTTCGCCGACGGTGCCGAGAACCAGGAGGAGATGTCCGCCACCGGTGATGCCGCCCGCCTCGACGTGCTGATCCCGGCGGGTGAACTGGTCTATTCCCCCCGTGTCGGCTTCCTGAACGCGAAGCAGGTCGAGCGTACCCACGTCGTCGTAGACCCCGCTGCCAAGGCGGCCGGCTCACACGAAGGCGCGACCTACTACCAGCACGCTGCGTTTGCCGCAGCGGTCCGCGGGGAGGGGCCGGTCCAAGTCACCGCGGAGGACGGCCTGCGCGCCGTCGCGATCGGCACCGCCGCCGAGATCAGCGCTCGCGAGCACCGCGTTGTGACGATGGCCGAACTCGGGCTCTAGAACGTTCGCGGAAGCGTCAATACGGACCCCGACGGAAGTCGGTGTCCCCGCAGGGAATGGTCGTCACGGTGACATACAGGAAGAAAATGGTGCTGCCGGTGAGGATTGAACTCACGACCTCAGCCTTACCAAGGATGCGCTCTACCACTGAGCTACGGCAGCACTCGCTGGCATCGCTGCCGGCGGAGTGGGGCTAAGAGACGAGGGCGGGATCATTGTCAAGGCACCGCGCCGCAATGTAAGGCATATTTATGGATGATCGGGATCGAAAGGCGGCGGAGAAGGCCGAACGCATGGCCGCAGCGCTGCGCGAGAACCTGCGGCGCAGGAAGGCGCAGGCGCGCGCCGTCGGGGCGGCGCCTGCGACCAAGGATGATTCCTCTAGTTGACCGCCCTTAAGACAATCGCGCGCATTTGGCGGTGAGCCAGGCGCGATCCGCCGCGTCGGTCATTTCCGGGGTCAGGACCGCCAGCACCTGTGCATGATAGTCGTCGACCCATTGGCGCTCTTCGGTCGTCAGCAACGCCGGCTCGATCAGCGTGCGTTCTATCGGGCAGAAGGTGAGCGTCTCGAAGCCCAGCATCTCCCGGTCGGCGCCGGGAATGGCGCGCGGTTCGATCAGGATCAGATTCTCGATGCGGATGCCGTATTCACCCGCCTTGTAGTAGCCGGGCTCGTTCGACAGCATCATGCCGGCACGCAGGGGCTCCATCGCCGCGCCGCCGGGATAATTGGGCGAGGCAATCCGCTGCGGACCCTCGTGCACCGCGAGATACGCGCCGATGCCGTGACCGGTGCCGTGCGCGAAATCGAGGCCAGCTTCCCATAGCGGACGGCGCGCGAACGCATCGATCTGGCCACCCATCGTGCCGTCGGGGAAGACCGCGGTGGCGATGCCGATATGGCCCTTCAGGACACGCGTGAAGCGGTCGCGCATCTCTTCGGTCGGTTCGCCGATCGGCATGACGCGCGTCACGTCGGTGGTGCCGTCGGCATATTGGCCGCCGGAGTCGATCAGGTAGAGCTGGCCGGGTTCGATCGGCGCGCTCGACTCCTCGGTGACATGGTAATGCGGGCTCGCGCCGTGCGGACCGGTGGCGGAGATCGTGTCGAACGAGGTATCCTTCAGCAGGCCGGTCTGTTCGCGGAAGGCGAGCAGCTTGGCGGCGGCGCTGAGTTCGGTTTGCCCCCCCTTCACGCATTCGCTTTCGACCCAACGCAGGAAACGCGCGAGTGCGGCGCCGTCGCGTGCGGAGGCGGCACGGTGGCCGCTTATCTCGACGGGGTTCTTGATCGCCTTGGCGAGCACGACCGGATCGCGCAGCGGCAGGATCTTCGCGCCGCCCGCCTGCAGCGCTTGCGTGATCGCGGCGACCGCGCGTTCTGGATCGGCGGCGACGCGTTTGCCGGCATAGGTCGCGAGGGCGGCGGCGAAGGCGGTGCGGTCGTGGAGGCGGACGGCGTTGCCGAGATGCTGGCGGACCGCGTCGTCGAGCTTGTCGGGGGCGACGAACAGGTCGGTCGTGCCGTCCGCGCCGACGATCGCATAGGACAGCGCGACGGGGGTGTGGTCGACGTCGCCGCCACGGACGTTGAGCGCCCACGCGATAGAGTCCAGCGCCGTGAGGACGACCGCGTCCGCGTTCTGCTCGGAGAGCCAGTCGGCGATCTTCGCGCGCTTTTCGGCGGAGGATGCGCCGGTGAACTGGTCGGGCTGGACGGTCAGCTTGGCGGGGGAGGGGGCGGGGCGGTCGGTCCAGATCGCGTCGATGGGGTTGGTGTCGACCGCTACCAGAGTCGCGCTGCGGTCGGCGAGGCCCGTGGTGGCTTCCGCGACCCAGGTGCCGGTGTGGAGCCACGGGTCGTAGCCGATGCGGCCGCCTTCGGGGGCATGCTTGGCGAGCCAGGCGGCGGGGCTGGTCTGGGGGACGTCGGCATAGTCCCACTGCGCGCCGTCGACCTGTTCGCGGACCTGGATCGTGTAGCGACCGTCGGTGAAGATCGCGGCGCGGTCGGCGAGGACGACCGCGGTGCCGGCCGAGCCGCCGAAGCCGGTGAGCCAGGCGAGGCGCTGCGCGTAGCCGCCGACATATTCGCTCATGTGTTCGTCGGTGAGCGGGATGACGAAACCGTCGAGATCATCGGCGGTTAGCTGGGCGCGGAGGGCCACGAGGCGGTCGGCTAAGCGGGCGGTCGGGGTCATCGGTTCGGTCTCTCGTCAAAAGTGAAGTATAGAAAGTGCAGACGCTGGCGAGGTTTCAATACAGGCATCCGGTGGGCGTGGGGGACGGGCGCGACGGTATGGATAGGGGTGTGGATCGGGCGGTCACGGTCATGCCGGGGGTTGTGACAGAAAGCAGATGGGTAGGACAGCGGGCGCGGGCGGGGGAGGGAATGCGCTTGCAGCGTTGGCCGGTACTTTCGACCATTTTCCCGAGGTAGGACGTGGCTAGTCGGAGCGGTGATGGCGGAGGACCGCGCTTCGTTACGGTGACCTTGCCAACTGGGCCCCGGCCTCCGCCGGGGTGGTGTTCTTAGCTGCTATCGCGCGTTCCTGCTGCTTGTTCTCCCGCGAAGGCGGGAGCCCAGTCTGGGTCCCCGCCTTCGCGGGGAAACAGAGTTAGGGGCGCCACCGAAGTTTTGTACCACCCCGGCGAAGGCCGGGGCCCAATTGGGGGACGGCAATAACGGAGGATTGCGCGCAGTTAGTGCAACCTTTCCAATTGGGCCCCGGCCTTCGCCGGGGTGGTGTTGGCTGGGTCGGCCGTCACGCCTGCAACGCCGCAGCGTTTGGCTTCCACCCTCCGCCCGGCTAACACACCGGCATGACCACGCCCCCCATCGCCGAACAGCGCCCGCACAGCTTCACCACGCATGGCGTGACGATCGAGGATCCGTATGCGTGGCTGAAGGATCCGAACTATCCGGAGGTCGATGACGCCGACGTGCTGGCGTATCTGGCGGCCGAGAATGTGTATTTCGAGGAGCAGATGGCGCCGCACACTGCGCTGGTCGATACGATCTACGAAGAGATGAAGGCGCGCATCAAGGAGGATGAATCCTCGGTGCCGCAGAAGGATGGCGACTGGCTCTACTGGACCGCGTACGAGACCGGCGGGCAGTATAAGAAATGGTGGCGGAAGCCCGTTGCGGGCGGTGACGACGAGCTGTTGCTCGACGAGCCGGCGCTGGCGGAGGGGCATGAGTATTTCCGGCTCGGCGCGTTCTCGGTCAGCAATGACGGGCGCTATCTCGCCTATGCGATCGACGACAATGGGAGCGAGCGGTTCGAGGTTCGGGTCAAGGACCTGGATACCGGCGAGCATCTGCCCGACGTGATCCCGGGGATGCTCAGCGAGATCGTCTGGACCGCGGACGATGCGGGCTTCCTGTACGGGTTGGCGAACGAGCAGTGGCGGACGGACAATGCGCGGTTCCACCGGTTGGGGACGCCGATCTCCGAGGACGTCGTGCTGTTCCACGAGGAGGACGAGGGCTTCCGCGTCGGGGTCGGCGAGACGAGTTCGCGGAAATGGATCGTGATCGCCACCAGCGATCATGTGACCAGCGAGCTGTATCTGCTGCCGGCGCACGAGCCTTTGGCGGTGCCGATCCTCGTGTCGGCGCGGAAGGTGGGTCGCGAATATGATGTCGACGAGCATGACGGGACGCTGTTCATCCATACCAACGACGTCGATCCGAATTTTCGGCTGTGCACCGCGCTGGTCGAGGAGCCGGATGCGTGGAGCGAGCTGATCCCGGCCTCGCCGCATTTCTATATGACGGGCGTGGAGTGCTATCAGGACTTCTTCGTCGTCGATGGGCGCGAGGACGGCTTGGATCAGATCGCGATCCACCGGTACGAGACGCCGACCGAGGGCAAGCGGATCGACTTCCCCGAGGCGAGCTATGTCGCCGGGCTGGGGGACAATCCCGAATACGACATGACGGTGTTGCGGCTGGGGTATGAGTCGATGGTCACGCCGGGGACGGTGTACGACTATGACGTCGATACCGGTGAGCGGACGATGCTCAAGGTGCAGGAAATCCCGAGCGGGTATGACGCGGCGAAATACGCGACCGAGCGGCTCAAGATTACCGCGCGGGACGGGACGGAGATCCCGGTCTCGATCGTGTATCCGGCCGGGTTCGTGCGCGATGGGTCGGCGCCTTTGTTCCTCTATGCCTATGGTGCGTACGGCTATGCGGTCCCGCCGGGCTTCTCGACCGGGCGGATGAGCTTGCTCGATCGCGGGTTCGCGTATGCGATCGCGCATATCCGCGGCGGCGATGATCTGGGCCAGCAATGGTATTTGGATGGTAAGCTGGAGAAGCGCGCGAACACGTTCAACGATTTCGTCGATGTGGCGAAGGCGCTGGTCGACGCGCAGTGGACGTCGGCGGGGAAGATCGCGATCGCGGGGCGGTCCGCTGGCGGCGAGCTGATGGGGGCGGTGGTCAATTCCGATCCCGAGCTGTGGGGGGCGGTTATCGCCGATGTGCCGTTCGTCGACGTCCTGAACACGATGCTCGACGAGAGCTTGCCGCTGACGCCGGGCGAGTGGCCGGAGTGGGGCAATCCGATCGAGGACGAGGCGGCGTTCGCGCTGATCCGATCGTATTCGCCGTACGACAACGTCAAGGCGCAGGCTTATCCGCCGATGTTCATCAGCGGCGGGTTGAACGATCCGCGCGTCACGTATTGGGAGCCGGCGAAGTGGGCGGCCAAGCTTCGGTTGATGAAGACCGACGACAATGTGCTGCTGCTCAAGACCAACATGGGCGCGGGGCATGGCGGCAAGTCGGGGCGGTTCGAATCGCTGCGGGAGGGCGCGGAGGAACACGCGTTCGTGCTGTGGCAGCTGGGCGTCGCGGGGTGAGCCGGTTCACGCTCTCGATCACGGCGCAGGACGCGGATATCGATGAGCTTGGGCATGTGAACAATGCGGTCTGGGTGCAGTGGATCCAGGCCATCGCGACTGCGCATTGGGAGGCTGTGGCGCCGGCCGAGCACAAGCTGGCGTATGTGTGGGTCGTGACGCGGCATGAGATCGATTACCGCGGGAGTGTCGTTGCGGGGGAGACCGTCGTTGGTGAGACTTGGGTCGAGGGGGCTCCTAAGGGGGCTCGGTTCGATCGGCATGTGCGGTTCGTCGGGGATGATGGGAAGGTGAAGCTGCAGGCGGTGACCACTTGGGCTTTGCTCGACCGCGCGACTGGGCGGTTGATGCGGGTGCGCGAGGATGTCGCTGCGCCGTTTTACTCGTAATCCCCCTTCCGCTTGCGGGAGGGGTTAGGGGAGGGCGCGACGTACGTACTGGCGTCCGGTCGGTGGGGCACGCCCTCCCCCGACCCCTCCCGCAGGCGGGAGGGGAGCAGATTTAGCCGCTGTTTCGCAGGGCGGTGGCGATGGCGTTGATGGATAGGAGGATGCCTTCGCCGATGCGGGGGTCGTCCTCGCCTGCTCGGCGGCGTTTGATCAGTTCGATCTGGAGGAGGTTTAGCGGCTCGATATAGGGGAGGCGGAGGCGGATCGAGGCGTCTAGGGCGGGGTGCTTTTCGAGTAGGCGGGACTGGCCGGTGACCTGCAAAAGTCCGTCGTGTGTCTGGTGCCAGCCGTCGCGGATCGTGGTGAAGATCTCGCGGAGCTTGCCGTCCTCGACCAGCCCGGCATAGCGTTCGGCGATGCCGATGTCGGACTTGGCGAGCACCATCTCCAGGTTCGCCAGCGCGGAGGCGAAGAGCGGCCAGCCTTGCGCCATGTCCTTCAACAGCGCCTTGTCCTCGAAATCGGCGATCGCACGGCCTACCCCGTACCAGCCGGGGAGCATGACGCGCGCCTGCGCCCAGCTGAACACCCAGGGGATCGCGCGGAGGTCTTCGATGCGGTCGGACTTGGTGCGGCTGGCGGGGCGGCTGCCGATCTTGAGGCCGGCGATTTCGGCGATCGGGGTCATCTGGCGGAAGAAGGTGCGGAAACCCTCCGTACCGTAGACCAGGTCGCGGTAGCTGTGGAATGCGGTGTCGCTGAGCGTGTCCATTGCGGCTGAGAAGCTTGCGTTGTCGGCGTTCGACAGGCGTTCGGGTTCGAGGCTCGCGAGCAACGTGGCCGACGCGATCGCTTCGAGATTGGTCATCGCGGCGTCGCGCGTGCCGTATTTGGCGGCGATGACTTCGCCTTGCTCGGTGATGCGGATGCGGCCCTGGACGGTGCCCGAGGGCTGCGCGCGGATTGCGCGGAACGCCGAGCCGCCGCCGCGCCCGACCGCGCCGCCGCGGCCGTGGAACAGCTGCATGCCGACGCCAGCCTTTGCGAAGACGGGTTTGAGTGCGGTCGAGGCTTTCGAGAGCTGCCAGGTGGAGGTGAGATATCCCCCGTCCTTGTTGCTGTCCGAATAGCCGATCATCACTTCCTGATGGCCGCGCGCCTTGGAGATGGTGGCGATCTCGGGGAGCGCGAACCAGGCGGTCATGACGGCGGGGGCGGCTTCGAGATCGCCGATCGTCTCGAACAGCGGGACCGCCATGATCGCCGCGGTCGGGGTTTCGCCGGGGCGATAGAGG
The DNA here is from genome assembly GCF_001421415.1 of Sphingomonas sp. Leaf208. Taxonomy (GTDB): domain Bacteria; phylum Pseudomonadota; class Alphaproteobacteria; order Sphingomonadales; family Sphingomonadaceae; genus Sphingomonas. The sequence continues at coordinate 205,665 of NZ_LMKH01000036.1, read as the reverse complement.
CCGGCTTCCTTGAGCAGGAGGTTCACTTCGAGCAGGTCGCTGACCGATTGCGCCATCGAGACGATGTAGTTGGTGATGCACGCCGGGCCGTAGGCGGCGTGCGCGTCGGCGGCGGCCTGAACGATCGCAAGTTCGCCGGCGGTTTCCTCCGAATATTCGGCGAAGCGCGAGGTGAGCGGGCGGGCATTGGCGAGTTCGCGCCGGAGCAGCGCGACGCGCGCGTCTTCGTCGAGCGCGAGGTACTCGTCTTCTACGCCGGCGACCTGGAGCAGTTCGGCGACGACGCGTTCGTGGACGGCGCTGTTCTGGCGAAGGTCCAAGGTGGCGAGGTGGAAGCCGAACGTCTCGACCGCGCGGATCAGCCGACCGAGCGCGCCGCCGGTCTTCAGCGCGATGCCCAGGCCATGCGCGAGCGTGACGAGGTCGGCGCGGAAGTCGGCGGGGTTGGCATAGGGCTCGCCAACGAGACGGCCGGGGCGGGGGGAGTGCTTCCCCGTGAGCGCGTCGTGCGTCGCGGACAGCCGGGCGTAGATGCCGGAGAGCGCGCGGCGATAGGGCTCGTCGCTGCGGCTGGCGGCATTATCGCCGCTGGCGTCGGCGAGCGCCTGCACCGCGGCATCGGCGGGGGCGTGTTCGGTCGAGATCGAGAGCTCGGCGCCGAGCGCGTGCACCGCGTCGCAATAATAGCCGAGGACGGCTTCGCTCGCCTTTGCCAGCGCGGTCTTGAGCGAATCTGCGGTGACGTACGGGTTGCCGTCGCGATCGCCGCCGATCCAGCTGCCGGGGCGGAGAAAGCTAGGCGTGCGTTCGCCGAGCGCGCGGTCCCAGCGCTGGTAGAGCGCGGGGAGCGCGGGAAGGAACACGTCGCGCAGGTAGCTGAGCGCGGTGTCGACCTCGTCGGTGACGTAGAGGCGGTCGCGGCGCAGGACGCGGGTTTGCCAGAGCAAAGCGATCTGGCGGAGGATCGCGTCGTCGACGCTGTCGCCGTCGGGCGTCGTGTCGCGGCCGAGATCGCGCAGGCCCATCAGCTCGGCGATGCGGTTGCGGTGATCGATCATGCTCTTGCGCCGCACTTCGGTCGGGTGCGCGGTGAGCACGGGGGCGATCAGCGCGTGGTCGAGCAGCGTGCGGATCTGGGTGCGGTCGATGCCTTCGGATTCGAGCTGGGCGATCGCGGAGGCGAGATCGGCGCCGTCTTCCGCGGCGATGCCCTGGCGGTCCTCGGCGAGATTGGCGAGCATCGAGAACAGCATGAACCCGCGAACGAAGTCGAGCGTCTCGTCGAGACTGAGCTTTTCGAGGCTGAGGTCGACCGCGCGGTCGTCGCGCGCCTTGCCTTCGGACACGTCGCGGTGGCGCTCGACCGACGCCTTTCGGATCGTCTCGGTCGCCTCGAACAGACGTTCACCGCCATAGGCGCGGATGACGTCGCCGAGCAGTTTGCCGAGGAATCGGATGTCGGAATTGTTCGCGATTGCGGGGAGGCTAGCCATGTTTCCCTGCTGCGCTGCGGCAGGGTTTAGGTCAACTATGAACACCACGCGTCACGCTTAAATAGTCGCTTGTCTAGAGCGTTACACGACACATTGTTGCGGAGATCAGCGCTTACGCGACTCCGCCCGCTCTTCCGACGTCACCGTGCCGTCGTGGTTCAGGTCCATCCTGTCGAACCAGGCGAGCGTGCCTTCGCTCCATTCGATCGCGGTAATGACGCCGTCCTTGTTGCGGTCGAATGCTTTGATGCGCGCGTTGGGCGAGGGCAGTTCGTCCTTGGCGACGCGATCGTCGCCGTTGCGGTCGAGCGTGCGAAAGCGGCGTTCCATGCTGGCGCCGAAATCGAGCCGCGAGGTTACCGAGGGCGGCACGAAGCCGACCGCATTGGCGTCAGCCTGCGCGCGCTGCTCATCCTTGTTGCCGCACGCGGACACCAGAATTCCCGTCGCGGCGAGCGCCGCTACCAGTTTCACCTGCATAGAATCTCCCGTCGTATCGATGCCGTCAGGCCTCGAGTTCGATGTCCCAATAGAGCCAGTCGTGCCACGTGTCGTGCAGGTAGTTGGGCGGGAAGCTGCGGCCGTGTTCCTGAAGGTGCCAGTTGGTCGGGCGGATCGCCTCGATATGCAGCGGCATCGCCGCCTGTTTCGGCGTGCGACCGCCCTTTTTGAGGTTGCAGGGCGAGCAGGCGGTGACGACGTTCTCCCACGTGGTACGACCGCCTTGCGCGCGGGGGACGACATGGTCGAAGGTGAGATCGCGCAGCTTGCCGCAATATTGGCAGGTGAACTTGTCGCGCAGGAACAGGTTGAAGCGGGTGAAGGCGGGAAATTGCGACGGTCGGACGAACTGCTTGAGCGCGATCACCGAGGGCAGCTTCAGCGCGAAATTGGCGCTGCGGACTTCGCGTTCGTAAGTGGCAACGATGTCGACACGGTCGAGGAAGACAGCCTTGACCGCGGTTTGCCACGGCCAGACACTGAGCGGATAGTAGGAAAGCGGCGTGTAGTCGGCATTCAGCACGAGCGCCGGACAACCATCCGGATGACGCATCAGATCGGGGTGAAACACGGCTCCTCCCACTCAGGCTTCGCAGAGCGCCCTATGGACGACAGCGATGACACCGCCATGACAGCACGGCGCGTAGCGGTCGGTCAAGCGTGGTGAGCGACGGACCGGTCGTAACGCGGTTCGCGCCGAGCCCGACCGGGCGGTTGCATCTGGGCCACGCGGTGTCGGCGATCCGCGCGCATGACTATGCGCGGGAGCGGGGCGGGCGGTTCCTGCTGCGGATCGAGGACATCGATGGAACGCGGAGTCGGCCTGAATTCGTCGCGGGGATTTTGGAGGATCTGGCGTGGCTTGGGCTTCGTTGGGATTCGCTGGTGTTCCAGTCGGAGCGGCTGGCTACGTATGACGCTGCGCTGGAGCGGCTGAAGGCGCGCGGGCTGGTTTACCCCTGTTTCTGTACGCGGGCGGAGATCGCGGCGAGCGCGTCGGCGCCGCAGGGGGATGTCGGGCCGGTCTATCCGGGGATTTGTCGCGGTCTGAGCGCGGAGGAGGTCGCTGCGCGGATGCATCTGGCGCATTGCTGGCGGCTCGACATGGCGAAGGCTGTGGCGGTTACCGGCGTGCTTGCGTGGCATGATGCGATCGCCGGGACCGTCGTTGCGGATCCGCTTGCGCAGGGGGATGTCGTGCTGGCGCGGAAGGATGCGCCGGCGAGCTATCATCTGGCGGTGACGCTCGACGATGCGGCGCAGGGCGTGACGGACGTGGTGCGCGGGGTGGACCTGTTCGCGGCGACGGACGTGCACCGGGTGTTGCAGGCTTTGCTAGGGTTGCCGGTACCGGCGTATCATCATCATCCGCTGGTGGTAGATGCGGCGGGGCGGCGGCTGGCCAAGCGGGATGGGGCTTTGTCGCTGGCTGAGATGCGTGATGGTGGTGAGGATGGGGTGGCGTTGGCGGCTCGGGTACGGAGCGGGTGATGGCGATTGGCTTGCGCTGCTGATCGTGAGCGTGTTGATCAAGCAAGGTGTGGCGGGAAACGGATCGTAACCCGTGCCTCCTTGTTCTCCCGCGAAGGCGGGAGCCCAGCCTGGATCCCCGCCTTCGCGGGGAAACATTAGAGTAGCAGGGTACGACGCCTGTAACGTGCCACCACCCCGGCGAAGGCCGGGGCCCAGTTGGGGGACGGTGATGATGAGGCTTATCGCTTCGTTACCTCGGCCTTCCCAATTGGGCCCCGGCCTTCGCCGGGGTGGTGCTCTTGCTTGGAGTGGGTGCGCTAAAGCTCGATCCCCAGCCTTGGCGCGGCCCACGTCATCGCCGCATACAGCGCGATCGTCAGCACGCACCCCGCCACCAGCGATACCCAGAACGGCGCGCCGTGGCGGAGCAGTGCCGGGATCAGCAGGAACATCGGCAGGGATGGCAGGACGTACCAGAAGGTCGCGCCGGCGTGCGCGGCCATCGTCCGTGGATCAGGTTTGTCGCGCCAGAGCCAGATCATGCCTAGCACCGACACCAATGGCAGCGAGGCGACCAGCGCGCCAAAGCCGGGATAGCGCTTGGCGATCTCCGAGGCGGCGGCGATAAGAATGCCGGAAATCAAGGCTTTCAGCGTCAAGTATAACATGCAGCATTTGCGCGCATCACGAAGGGTTCCGCAACACTGCTACGGCCATTGCTAGCAGCATCCGGTGCGCTTACATTCCCTTCATGAACACATTCCTCGTCATCCTCCTGATCGCGGCGATGATCGCGACCGTCGTGGCCCTGGTGCGGGGCGTCGTGTCGTTCCTGCAGGAGGGCACGGCGCAGGTCCGCGATGGCAACGGCCCGAGCGCGGCGTCGCTCAAATCGAACCGGATGATGCAGCAGCGGATCTTCTTCCAGGCGCTGGCGATCCTGATCGTCGTCGTGATCCTGTTCGCGGCGGGACGGAACTAGAGTCTAACGCACTTTCCTAATGACCGTCATTCCAACGCAAGCTGGGATCTCGATGTCAGGTGGATGTCGCGAGCGACGAGGGATACTCCAGCTTTCGCTAGGGTGACGGACTTGTGGCACTGCATGGTCGGACAGAAGGAATCGACCGATGGTCAAGCTCAACAAGATCTACACGCGAACGGGTGACGACGGCACGACGGGGCTGGTCGACGGCTCGCGCATGTCGAAAGCCAGCGCGCTGATGCAGGCGATCGGCGATGTCGACGAGGCGAACTCCGCGATCGGAGTGGCGGTGGTGGCGCTTGGCGATGATCCGCTCGCCGCTGCGCTGGAGCGGATCCAGAACGACCTGTTCGATCTTGGTGCCGACCTTGCGACGCCTGCAACCGACGACGGATTTGCACCGTCGGAGATGGTGCTGCGGATCGTGCCGGCGCAGGTCGAGCGACTCGAGCGCGAGATCGATGCGATGAACGCGCACCTCGCGCCGTTGCGCAGTTTCATCCTGCCGGGCGGATCGCCGCAGGCCGCCGCGCTGCATCTGGCGCGGGCGATTTCGCGTCGCGCGGAGCGATCCGCAGTCGCGGCGACGCACGATATGCCGTTGAATCCCGAGGCATTAGCGTATGTTAACCGGCTATCCGATTTCCTGTTCGTGGCGTCGCGCGTAGTGAACCAAAACGGGGCCGGCGACGTTCTATGGCGACCGGGGGCTACGCGCGCGCAGGCGTGATCGGCGTTCGCGCGTTGCGGTACTGGGCGACGCATTGAAGGATAACCGATGCCGCAGCCTATTCGTCCCGATCTCACCCCCGCTCCTTCGTCGGATCTGAGCGAGCGTTTCTCCGCCGTACGCGCGCTGTCGCTGGCGCTTGCCGCGCCGCTGTCGGATGCGGACGCGACGGTGCAATCGATGGACGATGCGTCGCCGACCAAGTGGCATCTGGCGCATACGACTTGGTTCTTTGAGACGTTCGTATTGCGCGATCATGTCGCCGGTTACGCGCTCCACGACGAGCGTTTTCCGTTTCTGTTCAACAGCTATTACGAGGCCGAGGGGCGACGCCACGCGCGCGATCGACGCGGGATGGTGACGCGGCCGTCGCTTGACGAAGTGCGGGCGTACCGCGCGCATGTCGATGCGGCGCTGCTCGATGCGCTGTCTGAGTTATCGGCGGATGCGCAGGCGCTGGTGGCGCTTGGGTGTCATCACGAGGAGCAGCACCAGGAGCTGCTGGTGACCGACATCCTCCACATGTTTTCCGAGAACCCGCTGGAGCCGGCGATGTGGCCGGCGCCGCGGAAAGTGCCGGTCGAGATGCCGGGGCCGATCGGGTGGATCGCGCGCGAGAGCGGGATCGTCGAGGTCGGGCATGACGGCGATGGGTTCGCATTCGATTGCGAGGGACCGCGTCACGCCGCCCTGCTGGTACCGCATGCGATCGCGGACCGTACCGTGACGAACGGCCAGTGGGCGGCGTTCATTGCCGATGGCGGCTACACCGAAGCGCGGCATTGGCTGGCGGATGGCTGGGCGTGGGTGAAGGCCGAGGGCATCGTCGCGCCGCTGTATTGGGAGCAGGGCGAGGCGGGCTGGACGCGGTTCGGGCTCGACGGCCGACGCGCGATCGATCCTGCCGCGCCAGTGACGCATGTGAGCTTCTTCGAGGCGGATGCGTATGCGAGCTGGGCTGGCGCAAGGTTGCCGACCGAGTTCGAATGGGAGGCTGCGGCCGCTACGCACGACGCGAACGGCGGCAACCAGATGGACGTGGCGGGTCCGGTCGAGCCTCGGCCTGCGACGAATGGCCCGGCGTTCTTCGGCGACGTATGGGAGTGGACCGGCAGCGCGTACCGTCCGTATCCCGGTTTCGTGACCGCGGCCGGTGCCGTTGGCGAATACAACGGCAAGTTCATGAGTTCACAGTTCATCCTGCGCGGTGGCAGCTGTGCGACGCCACGCGGCCATGCACGCGCGAGCTACCGCAATTTCTTCTATCCGCACCAACGGTGGCAGTTCACCGGTGTGCGTCTCGCGAAAGATATGTGATGTTGAAGCCTGAGATCGAGGACGGCCAGCAGATGCTTGCCGACCCGCAATTCCGTGCGGACGTGCTGGACGGCCTTGCGCGGCGGCCGCGGGCAATCCCGGCGCGGTGGTTCTACGACCGGCGCGGCTCGGAGCTGTTCGAGAAGATCACCGATCTGCCGGAATATTATCCGACGCGGACCGAGCGCTCGATTCTTGAGACCGCGTGCCCTGAAGTCGCGACGCTTGCAGGCGGAGGGCGTGCGGTCGTCGAGTTCGGCTCGGGATCGTCGACCAAGACGCCGATCCTTCTCGATGCCGTAGCGCCGTCGGTATACGTGCCGATCGACATCTCGGGGGATTTCCTGCGCGAGTCGTCGAAGGTGCTGGGCGATCAGTTCCCCGACCTACTGGTGCTGCCGTTCGAGGCGGACTTCATGCGGCCCCTGAGCTTGCCGAAGACGATCGCGGATACGCCCAAGCTCGGGTTCTTTCCGGGATCGACGATCGGCAACATGATCCCGTTGATGGCGGTCGACCTGCTGCGCGCGATGCGGTCTTCGCTTGGCGTGGGCGCGATGCTGCTGATCGGGATGGACCGGATCAAAAGCGAGGACGTGCTAGTGCCCGCGTATGACGATGCGCAGGGCGTGACGGCGGCGTTTAACTTGAACCTGCTAGAGCGGATCAACCGCGAACTGGACGGCGACATCCCGGTCGACGCGTTCCGGCACAAGGCTGTGTGGAACGATGATCGCGCTCGGATCGAAATGCATCTGGAGGCGGTGCGCGACGTCGCGTTCACCATTGACGGGCGATCGTTCGAGATGACCGTGGGTGAGACGATTCACACCGAGAACAGCCACAAATATGGCGCACGGGATGCGCGGATCCTCCTGCGGTCGGGCGGATGGACGCCGGTGGCGGCATGGACCGATACCGAAGGTTTGTTCGGCGTGTATCTGGCCGAAGCTCAGGTGGAGCGGCCAGCGCCCTGAGGCTGGGCCTGTTCCGGACGAGTTGCCCGCCGCCTAGACTCAGCCGGGAATGCCCCAGTTCGCCTCATCGTCAGCCGATGCGGCGGTGCGAACAAGATGCTCGACATAATGCTGGAAAATCGGAACCGTGAAGGTGACCAGCGTCGGCTCGCCCCCCGGTTCCTTGAATGTCAGCACGACGAAGCGCTGGCCGTCTTCGTCGAGAATCAGGCCGGCTTCCATCGCGCCGGGGCCGCTCGGGGTAATTACGGTCGTTGCCATGATCGTCTTTCGCTATCGGGTCTCCAGGCGCCATAACGCTCCGTCGCACCAAGTCCATGACGAGCGGGATATTGACGCGTGTCAGTCTCCCGCGCTCTGGGCCTCGATACGCCGAAGGTCCCGGATTTCGTCCCAGGTGATCGGTCGGTCGCGGCCCGCGCACTGAATGATCAGGTCCGCCGCTTCGACGTCGTCATACCCATCGAATGCCCGAACCATCTCTTGCAAAGATCCGCTGGCGACGGACTTGCCGATGTCCTCTTCGTTCGCTGCATGCTCGCGCACTACCTTTGCGGGCATATTCCACATGGTCTTCAACACGATCACTGACTCCGGCCCCCCGGGTGGATCACCGTCGTGCGGCGTGATGGAGCGTGCGTCCATAGTGTCGGCGGGTCGTATGCGATCGCTTCACGCGACGGCACGGTGAACCGATCTCGCGCTCCCGTTGCCCATCGACGAGGTCAGCGCGGTTAATCTTTATCGGATGCGTTGACCGCAGAAGTGCAAGCCTACTGCGCGACCGTGCTTTACTTCCCGCCTTCCCGTCGCGTCAGCGCCGCGACGCAACTCGCACGGTCGATCGTGCTCCCGTCGGGTTCTCGCGCGTCGAGATACGTCACGCGGGGGGCATCCGACCCCTTGGGATAGAGATACGCGTCGAGCACGCAGATCCCGCTCTGGAACTGGAGCTTCCGTGCGCTGCCCTCGCGGACGTCGGCGTCGGGTGGGCCGAACAGCTTGGTCAGGCCGGCGGCATCCTGGCCAAGCACGCGTTCCAGGCCGACGCTCGTATACGGGATCGCCGGGCGTCCGACCGCAGGTTTCGCGATCGGTGCGGCGCAGCCTGCCAGTCCGCTACCGAGTGCCAGCGCGATGGCTATAGTGGTCAATCGCGTCATGGTCGGCCTTTGCGAGAATACTGGCTGTGGAAATAATGCGTCGCTATCGCGGCCCCCAGCACGGGCGCGGTGATGTTGAGGACCGGAACCACGAACAGCCCGGTGTTCGCAAGCCCCAGCACGAACCGCCTCCCCTTCGTCGTCGCACGCCAGCCCCGCATCGCCGCCGCGTCCATATGCCGCGCCGCCACCATGTCCCCCAGATCGCGCCCGAGCAGCCAGCCGTTGACGACGAAGAACGCGGCCGCCGTGCCGACACCGGTGACGAGCAGCGCGATGTAGACGGGCACCATCACCAGATTGACGAGCACGACGCGCGCAGCGGAGCGTAGCCCCATCGCGAGGCTGCGCGCGAACGGGACAGGGCGAGCGGTGCGCAGCGCGTCGGGATAATGCCGCGCCTCGACCGCTTCGACGACCTCGTCCGCGAAAATCCCGACCACGGCGATCGCGACGGCACGGAACAGCAGCCACAGCGCCAGGATCGTGACGAACAGCGCGAACGCGGCCGCGAGCCCGCCGGAATGCCAGTCGAGCCACGCGGCCAGTGCGGCTTGCGTACCCCACCACGTGCCAGCGCCGAGCAGCGCGAAGACAAGTAGCGTGACGACCATCGACTTGACGAACACGCGGAGCACGGGCGGATCGGTAAGCTGGCCAAGCGAGAGGGCGAGGGCGCGGAGCATGGCTCGGGATGCCGTGGGTGCAGGCGAAGGTCAACGCGCGTTTCCGCCGTGTCTCCGTCGTTTTGGCTTTTCGGCAGCCCGTCCTTGTCCCGTTCTCCCGCGGACGCGGGGGCCCAGCTAAACCACGAGCACCGCCCGAGACCCTGGCCCCCCGCGTTCGCGGGGGAACAGCAGAGGGCGGGGGGTGTGTCACGGATTATCCAAACCGCCGAGCCGCCGAAGTTTGGCCCTTCCAAATTAAAGCCACCACCCCGGCGGGGGCCGGGGCCCAATTGGAAAGGTCGTCGTAATGAGGCGCAGCCCGTCGTTATCACCGTCCCCAATTGGACCCCGGCCTCCGCCGGGGTGGTGGCCTTTCCCAGCTATTAATCCCCTTTTCGATCATTGCGTTCGTTGTGGCCAATCATTCCCACCCCCCACACCAGTTGCACCAATCCCCCCCGCGATTTACGGCAGAGCTTTCCCGCACCCCCGGAGTTTCCCCTTGAGCACACCCACTTACGACGTCGTCGCGATCGGCAATGCGATCGTCGACATCCTCGCCACCGCCGACGACGCGTTCATCACCGAGATCGGCGTCGCCAAGGGCTCGATGCAGCTCATGTTCTCGTCGGAAGAAGCCGACGCACTCTACGCCAAGATGGGCCCCGGCATGGAAATCTCCGGTGGCTCAGCCGCCAACACCGTCGCCGGCATCGCCGCGCTCGGCGGCAAATGCGGGTTCATCGGCCAGGTCGCCGACGATCAGCTCGGCCAGGTCTTCGCGCATGACGTCCGCAGCATCGGCATCGAGTTCGCCACCCCCGTCCGCGCCGGCGATCCGACCACCGGCCGCTGCCTAATCTTCGTGACGCCCGACGGCCAGCGCACGATGAACACCTTCCTTGGCGCGGGCCAGTTCCTCCCCGCCGCCGCGATCGACACCGCGATGATCGCCGACAGCGCGATCCTGTATCTCGAAGGCTATCTCTGGGATCCCGAAGAGCCGCGCGCCGCAATGCGCGCCGCGATCGATTGCGCGCGCGACGCAGGGCGGAAGGTCGCCTTTACGCTCAGCGACGTGTTCTGCATCTCGCGCCACGGCGGCGATTTCCGCCAGCTGCTGTCGGACGGCCTGATCGACATCCTGTTCGCCAACGAGAGCGAACTCGCCTCGCTTGCCGAGACCGAAGATTTCGATGCAGCGGTTGCCAAGATTGCCGCACAGGTCCCGACCCTGGTCGTCACCCGCGGTGAGCACGGCGCCTGCGCGATCCAGAACGGCGCGCGCGCCGAAGTGAAGGCCGAGCCGATCGCAAAGGTCGTCGACACCACCGGCGCGGGCGATCTGTTCGCGGCTGGCTTCCTCCACGGTCAGGCGCAGGGCTACGACCTGCAGGCGTCGCTGAAGCTCGGTGCGGTCTGCGCGGCGGAGATCATCAGTCATGTCGGCGCCCGCCCGATGGTCGACATGAAGGCGCTAGCCGCCAAGCACATCGGCTGAGGCACGTGTCCCCGCGAAGGCGGGGACGCAGACTGGGCTCCCGCCTCCGCGGGAGAACAAGCTTGGTGCGAAGGCACAAAAAAGGGCCGCGGGAGTTTCTCCCGCGGCCCTTTTTTTCGTTGGACTCGATCAGTGGCTGGCCGGAGGCGTCCGGTCGTCCTCTGCTACACCATCGTCGAGCCCCAGCCCGACATGACTGCGCGAGCGGCTATACAGGAAGTAGATCGCCAACCCGATCGCACCCCAGCCCGGCAGCACCAGCTTGGCGGTCAACGGCAGTGACAGGTACAGCCCGACGCAGCCGATGATCGCGAGCGGCGCGACGATATACACCGCCGGCGTGCGGAACGGACGCTTGCGGCCGGGATCGGTCTTGCGCAGGACCATCACCGAGATCGCCACCATCATGAACGCGAACAACGTCCCCGCGTTCGAATAATCGGCGAGCTTGCCGACCGGCAGCACCGCCGCTGCGATCGCCGCGGCGATACCCGTCACGACCGTGACGACGTGTGGCGTACGGAACTTCGGGTGGATCGACGCGAGCTTGGCGGGCAACAGGCCGTCGCGCGCCATCGTGAAGAACACGCGGGTCTGGCCGAACATCATCATCAGCACGACGGATGGCAGCGCCAGTACCGCCGCAAGCCCGACCAGCCGGCCCATGATCGGCCAGTTGATGACCTGAAGCACATGGACGAGTGCTTCCTTCGAGCACACCAGCGGCTCCATCGCGCCGCCGGCGACGATCGCCGCGCAACGCCCGGCCATCTCGGCCGAGCCCGGTGCCAGGATACCGCCATCGGCGGTCGTCACCGGGTTCGCACCGATCGCACCGATCGCGCCCGACGCGACCAGCAGGTAGAACAACGTACAGATGCCGAGGCTGGCGATCAGCCCGATCGGCACGTTGCGCTGCGGGTTCTTGGTCTCCTCCGCCGCCGTCGAAACCGCATCGAAGCCGACATAGGCGAAGAAGATCGACGCCGCCGCACCCAGCACGCCGACACCCGACGAGCTCAGCGGATTGCCGACGCCGTAGGGCAGGAACGGATGAAAATTATCGGCTTTAAGGACCGGGATCGTCAGCGCGATGAACGCAGTCAGCGCGGCGATCTTGATCAGCACCAGCACCGCGTTGACGCGTGCGCTCTCGGTCGTGCCCACCACCAGCAGCCAAGTGACCAGCGCGATGACGATCACCGCGGGCAGGTTGATGAACCCGCCAACGGTCATCGCGGTCTGAAGATCTGCGTTGGGCGTCGCGCCGAACGCGACCTGGACGTTCGCCATCAGCGCGTCCGCGTTGCGCAACCCGTTGGGAATATGGAAGCCGATCCCGTCGAGCAGCCCGGCCAAATGGTTCGACCACCCCACCGCAACCGCGCTCGCGCCGACCGCATATTCGAGGATGAGCGCCCAGCCGACCATCCACGCCAGCAACTCACCCGTGACGGCGTAGGTGTAGGTGTAGGCCGAGCCCGACACCGGCACCATCGACGCGAGTTCGGAATAGCAGAGCGCCGCAACCGCGCAGACGAAGCCTGCGACGACGAAGCTCAGCAACATGCCCGGCCCGGCCTTCTGCGCGGCTTCGGACGTCAGCACGAAGATACCCGTGCCGATCACCGCACCGACGCCCAGCAGCGTCAGCTGGAACGCGCTGAGCGTTCGCGCCAGACCCTTTTTCTCTGCCGTCGCCAGAATGGCATCCAGCGATTTTACGCGACCAAAAATCAACGCGGTGTCCCCCGGGGATAGCGAGGGCCGGGTCAAATGGCCCCCTTTGCTCAAGCGCCCGAGCCTAATGGCAATTTTATTACGCGCAATCCTTTAGTGCGGTGAAGCTGGCCTATCGCGTCAGCATCGGCCCGAGCGGGCGCCCGCCGAAGACATGAACATGCAGATGCGGCACCTCCTGGTGTCCGTCCTGCCCGATGTTCGCGAGCAGGCGATAGCCCGGTTCGACAAGGCCGGTGGCGCGCGCGACGGTGCCCACCGCGCGGATGAACCCGGCGATCTCGGCGTCTGGCGCACGCGCGGAAAAATCGTCCCAGGACACGTATGCGCCCTTGGGGATCACGAGCAGATGCGTCGGCGCCTGCGGATTGATGTCATGAAAGGCGATCGCAAAGTCATCTTCGTACACCCGCTTCGACGGGATCTCGCCGCGCAGGATCTTCGCGAAGATGTTCTGGTCGTCATAAGGCTGGGTGGCGTCGATCGACATATATTCCTCTCGCGCTTGCGGGAGGGGTTAGGGGAGGGGCTGGCCATCCCGATCCCGGCGGAGCATGTGCGTCATGCCCTCCCCCGCCCCCTCCCGCAAGCGGCAGGTCAGCCCGTCCGCCCGGCCTTCTCGACCAAGCCGCCAACACCCTCGCGCCGCTCCAACTCGGCTCGCACGTCGTCTAGGCTAAGCCCTGCATCCGCCAGCAACACGGCCAGATGGAACATCAAGTCGGCCGCTTCCGGCACGATGCTCGCTTCGTCGCCCGAGCACGCCGCGATCACCGTCTCGACGGCTTCCTCGCCGAGCTTCTGCGCGATCTTCGGGCGGCCTTTCGCGAACAGGCTCGCGGTATAGGAAGTGTCGGCGGGCGCATCGCGGCGGGCGCGGATGGTCGCCTCGAGGCGGTCGAATACGGGGTCCATGCGCGGCGTGCTGGAGCAGGTGCGCAGGCGGGTCAATCCTCTGCGGGTCGTTTGGTCTTCGCGAACCGCTTCCGCAACGCCCGCCGCACCAGCCACACGCCGATCGCTGCAAACCCGAAGAGTGCGATGTCCGACAGTTCGGGCCCGGTGCGGGGATGAACGATGCCGCTATGCCCCGATTGCACCGCGAGGAAGGGCAGTGCGATCATTAGATCAGGCCGGACGCATCGGCGAGCGCACGGGAATCCCCGCCGCCGCCAGCGCGGCGTGCGCATCGCCGATCGATGCCTGCCCGAAATGGAAGATCGACGCCGCTAGCACTGCGCTCGCATGCCCGTCGCGGATCCCTGCCACCAGATCGTCGAGCCCACCGACCCCACCGCTCGCCACCACGGGTACGCTCACCCGGTCGGAAATCGCCCGGATCAGGTCGAGGTCGTAACCACTGCGCGTGCCGTCACGGTCCATCGACGTGACGAGCAATTCGCCCGCGCCCAGTTCGGCAAGCTTCAGCGCATGCGTGATCGCATCGATCCCGGTCGCGCGCCGACCGCCATGCGTGAACACTTCCCACCCTTCACCGGAACGCCGCGCATCGACACTCGCGACGCAGCACTGGCTGCCGAAACGCTCGGCGATATCCGCGACCAGTTCCGGCCGCTCGACCGCCGCCGAATTGACCGCGACCTTGTCCGCCCCCGCCAGTAGCAATGCCCGCGCATCGTCCGCCGTCCGCACACCGCCGCCGACGGTAAGCGGCATGAAGCACACCGCCGCAGTCCGTCGCACGACGTCGAGAATCGTACCCCGACCCTCATAGGAAGCACCGATATCGAGGAAACACAGCTCGTCCGCCCCGGCCGCATCATACGCCCGCGCCTGCTCGACCGGATCGCCCGCATCACGCAGTTCAACGAAGTTTACGCCCTTCACCACGCGCCCATCGGCAACGTCGAGACACGGAATGACGCGCGCGCGAACCGTCATGCGCTGGGCCGAAGGTTTTGTTCACGCGGAGACGCGGAGACGCGGAGACGCGGCAAAGCCGCTAAGCAATTTTCGCGCAGAGTCGCAGAGGATGCAGAGAAGAAAGGGTGCGCTGGGGCGGGCGGGGTTCTGTTGCCAATGAGGAAGCAATGAATGCTGCCGCACACCTCCTCCGCGTTCTCTGCGCCTCTGCGCGAAAAGCTCTCACTTCCTCCGCGTCTCCGCGTCTCCGCGTGAATCATCCTGCTGCCTTCGCCACGCTCATCGCCGCCGCGAGATCGAGCCGGCCATCATACAAAGCCCGCCCGGTAATCACGCCCTCGACGCCATCCCGCACATGCAACGCGAGAACGTGGATCTCGGCAATGCCCTTCACCCCGCCACTAGCGATCACCGGAATGTCCACCGACCGCGCCAGATCGACCGTCGCGTCGACATTGCACCCCTTGAGCATCCCGTCGCGCCCGACATCGGTGAACAGCAACGACGCCACTCCCGCATCCTCGAACCGCCGCGCAAGATCGACGGCAGTCGTGGTCGACACGTCCGCCCAGCCCTTGGTCGCGACCATGCCGTCCTTCGCGTCGACCGCGACGACGATCCCGCCGGGAAAATCCTTCGCGACGCCGCGCACGAACTCGGGGTCCTCCAGCGCCGCCGTGCCGATCACGACGCGGGACACGCCCAGATCGAACCAGCCCTCGACGCTCGCCCGCGTCCGGATACCGCCGCCAAGCTGCACATGCCCCGGAAACTGCGCGACGATCGACCGCACCGCGTCGCCGTTGACCGAAGCCCCCGCGAACGCCCCGTCGAGATCGACCACGTGCAGATGCTCCGCACCCGCCTCGGCGAACAGCATCGCCTGCGCCGCAGGATCGTCGCCATAGACGGTCGCGCGGTCCATATCGCCCTCGGCGAGACGCACCACCTGGCCCGCCTTCAGGTCGATCGCGGGAAAGATAATCAGGCTCACGGCCGCCACTCCAGGAATCGTTCGAGCAAGGCCAGGCCATAGCGCTGGCTCTTCTCAGGATGAAACTGCACGCCGATCATCGTGTCGCGACCGATCGCCGCAGTGACCGGGCGAGCATGGTCGGTCGTCGCAAGCACGTCGGCGCTCCCAGGATCAGAGGGTTCGAACGCAAAACTATGCAGGAAATAAGCCTCGCCTGGCTCGATCAGCGGATGCGCGACGGAGGGAACGACGTCGTTCCACCCCATATGCGGCACCTTCGCCTCCATCGTCCCAGGCTCCAGCCGCCGCACGCGCCCCGAAACCCAGCCAAGCCCGGCATGCGTCCCCATCTCTTCGCCAGCCTCGGCCATCAACTGCATGCCGACGCAGATCCCGAGAAACGGCGTACCCTCATCCAGAACCCGCCGGTTCAAAGCCTCGACCATCCCCGGCACCGCGCGCAAAGCCGCCGCACAAGCGCCATACGCGCCCACCCCCGGCAACACGATCCGCTCAGCTTTCGCAACGACGTCCGCATCCGAAGTCACGACCAGATCGACACACCCCGCCGTCCGCAAAGCATTCTCGACCGAATGCAGATTCCCCGCGCCATAATCGATCAGCGCGAGCGTCACTTCAGCAGCCCGGCGATCTCGGGCAAGACCATGCTCGCCGTGAATGCAGTGATCTCAGCCGTCGCCAGCCCACCGCTCACGAAAGGATCGGTCGCGACCACCGCCTCGACCGCCGCCTTCTCCCCGCGGATCAGTATGACGCCGCCGGTACGCGGAATTTGCCGGCCCGATGCGAGAAACACGCCCTCGGCATAGCCCTTGGCGAGCCAAGCGACATGCTCCTTCATCCGCGCATCGATCGCATCCAGCGGCGCGCCATAGGTCAGCACGACCACGCACAACGGCGCGTCGGTCCGCGCAAAGGGATCGCTCACAGGATTCCCTTGGTCGACGGAATAGCGTCGGCCTTGCGTGGGTCGATCTCGATCGCGGTCCGCATCGCACGTGCGACACCCTTGAACGCCGCCTCGGCGATGTGGTGGTTGTTCGACCCGTAGAGCGTCTCGACGTGCAGCGTGATCCCCGCCGCCTGCGCGAAGCTGTGAAAGAAATGCTCGAACATCTCGGTATCCATCCCCCCGAGCCGCTTCTGCGAAAACAAATCCTTCCACACCAGCCAAGGCCGCCCGGAAATATCCAGCGCCACCCGCGTCAGCGTCTCGTCCATCGGCGACAGCGCATCGCCGTACCGCGCGATGCCGCGTTTATCGCCGAGCGCCTGCGCGAACGCCTGCCCGATCGCGATGCCGGTATCCTCGACGGTATGATGTTCGTCGATGTGCAGATCGCCCTTGGTCCGCACGCGGATGTCGATCAGCGAGTGGCGCGAGAGTTGTTCGAGCATGTGATCGAAGAAACCGACCCCGGTCTCGACGTCGTACACGCCGGTCCCATCGAGGTTCACGGTGACGTCGATCGCCGTCTCGGCGGTGGAGCGGGTGATCGTGGCGGTGCGCATGCCACCTCCCATAACGTGCGCCACGACGCATGCAATCTTGACCGGCATCCGAATGGCGCTACCCAAGGGATATGACCGATGGACTGCCCGATAGCCTGATTCCGTACGACGAGATCGTACAAGAAGCCCTGCGTGCCGTGGTCGGCCGCGTGCTCGGTTCGGTCGCGGAGGCCGGCGGGCTTCCCGGCGAGCATCATTTCTACATCACCTTCAAGACGCAGGCCCCCGGCGTCGACATCCCCAAGCGGCTGATCGAGCGCTTCCCGGACGAGATGACGATCGTCATGCAGAACCGCTACTGGGACCTCATCGTCGACGACGAGCGCTTCTCGATCGGGCTGTCGTTCAATCAGGTGCCGTCGAAGCTGGTAATCCCGTACTCGGCGATCACAGCGTTCCAGGACCCGGCGGTAAGCTTCGAACTCCGCTTCCAGGCGCAAGAAGGTGCGGAGGACGCGCTCGGCGACCACGACGAAGCGGAAAACGACGGCCCGACCGCGGTGCCGATCGAGGATGGCTCGAACGTCGTAGCCGTGGATTTCAAACGGAAGAAGTGACCCAAACTCCCTCGCCCCTACGGGGAGAGGGAAGGGGCCCGCGGCACTTGCCGTGAGAAGGGAGAGGGGAGTGAGGCTAAGGCCGCTTCCTCCCAAAACCCCTCACCCTTCCGTCGCCTGCGGCTCCTCCCTCCCTCTCCCCGAAGGGGCGAGGGACCCACGCAAGCCCCGGAAGGTTCTCCCCCTATGACCACCCGCACAGAAACCGACACGATCGGCCCGATCGAAGTCCCAGCCGCCGCATACTGGGGCGCGCAAACCGAACGCTCGATCGAAAACTTCCCCTTCGCCACACGCGAACGCATGCCGATCGAGATCGTCCACGCGCTCGCCCTCGTCAAACAAGCCGCAGCCCGCGTAAACCGCACCCACGGCCTCGACGAAACCATCGCCGCCGCGATCGACTCCGCCGCGCAGGAGGTCATCGACGGCAAGCTCGACGACCAGTTCCCGCTCGTCATCTGGCAGACCGGCAGCGGCACGCAGTCGAACATGAACGCCAACGAGGTGATCGCCGGCCGCGCGAACGAGGTCCTCACCGGCACCCGCGGCGGCAAGTCGCCGGTCCACCCCAACGACCACGTCAACATGAGCCAGTCGTCGAACGACAGCTTCCCGACCGCGCTCCACATCGCCGCCGCGATCGCCACCACTAACCGCCTGATCCCCGCGCTCGACAAGCTCCACGCCGCGCTCGATGCGAAGGCCAACGCCTGGGACGACATCGTTAAGATCGGCCGCACGCACCTACAGGACGCGACGCCGCTGACGCTCGGCCAGGAATTCTCGGGTTATGCGAACCAGCTCTACCGCTGCCGTCACCGTATCGAGCCCGCGATCAGCCACGGCATGGTCATCCTCGCGCAGGGTGGCACCGCAGTCGGCACCGGCCTCAACGCCCCCGCCGGCTTTGGCGACGCGATCGCGCACGAACTGGCGGCAATCACCGGCCTGCCGTTCGTCAGCGCGCGCAACAAATTCGAGGCACTCGCGTCGAATGACCCGCTCGTCCACCTCTCGGGCACGCTCAACACGCTGGCGGTCGCGCTGACCAAGATCGCCAACGACATTCGTCTGCTCGGCTCCGGTCCCCGCTGCGGCTTCGGCGAGATCGACCTTCCCGCGAACGAGCCCGGCAGCTCGATCATGCCGGGCAAGGTGAATCCCACCCAGTGCGAGATGCTGACGATGGTCGCCGGCCAGGTGATGGGCAATCACGTCGCGGTGACGGTCGGCGGGATGCAGGGCCACCTCGAATTGAACGTGTTCAAGCCGCTAATCGGCGCCAACGTGCTCCGCTCGATCGACCTGCTGGCGACTGCAATGGAAGGGTTCGCGGAACGCTGCGTCGACGGCATCGAACCCAATCGCGGGCGGATCGCCGAGCTGCTCGACCGCTCGCTGATGCTGGTGACGGCGCTGGCCCCCGAGATCGGCTACGACGCCGCCGCGAAGATCGCCAAATACGCGCACGCCGAAGGCCTGACGCTGAAGGAGGCGGGCCTCGCGCTCGGCCTCGTCGACGCCGAAACCTTCGACCGCGTCGTCAAACCCGAATCGATGCTCGGCCGCTGACCTCCGTTTTCCTGCGCACGCAGGAGCCCAGGGTACCAAGCGCGCCGCCCGAAACCCTGGACTCCTGCGTGCGCAGGAGAACACGTGGGCGGATGGGAACCCAATCCTCCGCCAAACGCTAACCCGCCACACGGACAGGAGAAATTACGTGGGCGCAACGACCATAGGCGCGCTGATCGGCGCAGGCATCGACTCGCTCAGCGGCGATGACGGCAACGCGGACGGCGCGATCATCGGTGCGATCACCGCCAACGTACTCAAGGTCGTCGTGCCGCTAGCCGTGACCTACGCGATCGGCTGGGCAGTGCTGCGCGGTGCAGCGGAACTCAAGGACCAGGTTTTCGGGGAGTCAGAAGCATGATCGGACGTATTATCAGTGCATTGGTCGGCCGCGAGATGGGCCGTCGCGACGGTTCGGGCGGCGCCTCGGGCGCAGTCAAGGGCGTCGTGGCGATGGGCCTGATGCGCCGTATGGGCCCGCTCGGCATGATCCTCGGCGGCGGTTATGCAGCCAAGAAGGCCTATGACCGCAACAAGGCGCGCAAGGCCGGCTATTAATCCGCCTTCGTAATACCACGCGCAGGCCGCGCATGGGTTGACGCCCATGCGCAGTCCGCGGCAAGGGCGCGCATGCCCCACACACTTCCGTCCGACCCGCATGGTTTCCGTCGTCGCGGAGTCCTGTTCGTCCTGTCCTCGCCGTCCGGCGCCGGCAAGTCGACGATCGCGCGCAGACTGCTCGCGGACGAGCACGAACTCGAGATGTCGGTCTCGGTCACGACCCGGTCGGTGCGACCCGGCGAAGTCGACGGCAAGGACTATCATTTCACCGACCTCGAAGGCTTTCGCGACATGGTCGCGAAGGACGAGTTCCTCGAATGGGCACACGTCTTCAACCACCGCTACGGCACCCCCCGCGCGCAGGTCGAGGAACTGCTCGCAGCCGGCAAGGATGTGCTCTTCGACATCGACTGGCAGGGCGCGCAACAGTTGTTCCAGATCGCCGGCGGCGACGTCGTCCGCGTCTTCATCTTCCCACCGTCGATGGAAGAACTCCATCGCCGCCTCACCAGCCGCGGCACCGATTCGGAAGAAGTGATCGAAGCCCGCATGTCGCGCGCGGCAAACGAGGTCAGCCACTGGGACGGCTATGATTACGTGCTGGTCAACGACGACGTCGACAGCTGCATCCGCGGCGTGAAGACGATCCTCGCGGCGGAACGGTTGAAGCGGTCACGCCAGACCGGGCTGATCGGCTTCATCCGCCGACTGACGCGCTAGTCCTCTCCCCTCCCTGGAAGGGAGGGGCCGGGGGTGGGTCGGCCGCTGGGGGATCGCTGCGTCAGCCAACAGGCCCACCCACCCCCAACCCCTCCCTTCCAGGGAGGGGAGCAGGTTACAGCAGCCCCAAAAACTCTACCCCAACCCCAAACTCCTTGCGCTTCAACTCGCGCAACTGAGTCGCCTGCCAGTCCTCGCCCCACATCTCGACCGACCAGTCCTCGTCGATTCCCGCCGCCGCCCAAGCCGCATCGGCATCGATCTCACCCTCGATCACCGCCAGGCCGATCACCAGCGAGCCCGTCAGCGTCACCACCGGCGACAACCCCGCCAGCCGGAAATCGTCATACGCCGCGACCGCCTCATGCAGCCGCGCGATCGTCGCTGCCGGCTGCGCGACATGCATCACGCCCGCCGTCACCGCGAACGTCACGTCATACCGCCCCCGCGCCCACGCCAGCAGCGGATCCCACGCCGCCTGCCGCTCGACCAGCAACGGCGGACCGTCGGCGCGGTAGCACAGCAGGTCGCTTTCGCCATACGCCGCCAGCCGCGCGGCAAACTGCGCAGGATCGTTCGCGATCGGATCGGTCGCCGCATTGGCCAGGCCCGTCAGCGGCATCGTCCGCGGGTCGATCGTCTCACCGACCGCACGCCATTCCTCTGCGACCGCCTCGGCCAGCGCATCGGTTGGTAGCGCGAGCGGCCGCCGCCCGGGCGTCCGCACCGGCTTGCCGTCTAGCGTCACCACCCGGTCCGCATCGATCGCGACGTCTTTCCAGAACCGCTTCACGCGTCAGGACTCCGCCAGCGATGCGCAAGACTACGCGGCACGATCGCGATCATCGCCATCGCCGACAGCACGATCGCCGTCCCGAGGATCTTGGGCCCCAGATCATGCGCGCGCGCGATCAGGATCAGCCCGAGCAACGCGCCCGCAACCCCCGCCAGCCGCACGCCGACCAGCACGAACCAGCGTCGCTGCGCCAATTTGTCGGCATCGGTCATCGTGCAGCCACCATGTGCAGCAGATCCGGCACGGCCGTCGCAACGACATCCGCACCCGCATCGGAAAGCTCGTGCACGTCGTGATACCCCCACGCGACCCCGACGGCGCGTACACCGGCCGCGCAGGCCATCGCCATGTCGAAGCTCGTATCGCCGATCATCGCGGTCGTCTCCACCCTCGCACCAGCCTCCGCGATCGCCGCGAGCAGCATCGCCGGATCGGGCTTCGACGGGTGTCGATCCGCGGTCTGCACCGTCACGAACCGATCGGTGATCCCGTGCGCCGCGAGGATATGCGCGAGACCCCGGTCCGACTTCCCCGTCGCCACGCCGAGCAGCCAGCCGTCTGCGGCGAGTGTCTCGATCACCTCGGCAATCCCCTCGAACAACGGCTCGTCGGCCAGTTCGCCACTCGCCCGCATCGCATGGAACGCGTTCTTGTAGTCGGTAGCGAGCGACCGATGCAGTGCCTCGTCCGCTGTCGGCAGCAAGACCTGCATCGCCTCGACGAGACTCAAGCCGACGATTCGCCGGATGTCCGCACGCGGCGGCGGGATCATCCCGGCGCCCTCGAACGCACGCTCGCACGCGACACAGATATTCGCCTGGCTATCGACGAGCGTCCCGTCGCAATCGAACACGGCAAGACGGATCATGAGATTTTCCAACGCATCGCCGCCTCGTAGATCACGCGTGCACGCGAGGGAACGCCAAACCGGAACGCGCGCGCCTGCGAACGGTTCGTGTCGGACACCTCTGGAGACTCAACGATGGCGCACGCACAGACCGACACCCCAAACATCTGGGCGGCCGCCGCTGTGGGCCTGGTCGCAGGCCTCGCCGCCTCGTTCGTGATGGACCGCTTCCAGGCCGGCGTCGCCGCGCTGTCCTCATCGGATAGCGATGCCGAGCCTGCGACGGAGAAGGCGGCGGACAAGGTGTCGCAGGTGCTGGTCGGCCACGACGTTCCCGACGACCGCAAGCCGTTCGCCGGACAGGTTGTGCATTATGCACTCGGGGCAGGCCTGGGGATCGCCTACGCGGTTGCGGCGGAATACCGGCCTTCGGTGACGGCAGGCTACGGCACCGCGTTCGCGGCCGCGACGACGGCGTTGCTCGACGAGGCGGCGGTGCCGGCGGCGGGTCTTGGCGATGCGCCGTGGAACACCGCGCCGACAACGCATCTGTATAGCGCGGCGTCGCATATCGTGTTCGGGACGGTAACTGAGGGTGTGCGGCGGTTGCTGCTGGGTTGGCTGAAGTAGGGCGCTAACTGCGCTCATCTGGTTCCCCCGCGAACGCGGGGGCCCAGGAACCAAGCAGCGCCGCGATCGTGGCCCCTGGACCCCCGCCTTCGCGGGGGAGCGGAATGTGCGGATAAGCTATCGCTTACCAACCACCCCACCCCGGCGAAGGCCGGGGCCCAGTTGGAAAGGCGGCAATAACGGAGCCCTGCCCTTCGTTAGCAACGTCCCCCAACTGGGCCCCGGCCTCCGCCGGGGTGGCGCAATATGGTTAGGCCTGAGCGCCCAGTCTGATCACTTCACCCTCTCCCCTCGGGGAGAGGGAAGGGGCCCGCGGCCATTTGGCCGTGGGAAGGGTGAGGGCACGTTAGGCGGCAGCCATCAATTACCGAGTCCCAGGCCCACTCCGCGGCCCAGGCTTCCCAGCCCCACCCGGACGCCCGCGCCCAGCCGGCTTGGCCCCCTCAACCCGAGGCCCGCTCCGCGGCGCCCCGAACTTCGACCCAGCCCCGGTCCGAGGCCCACTTGTCTTCGGCGCAGGCTTGCCCGTCGTTTTTTCCTCGACAATCCCACGCCCACGCCGCTCACCTTTACGGTCTTTCCGCACCGACTTCGCATGCGCCTTAGCCCGCGATTTCATCTGCTCGCGCGTCGGCGCGGTCTTCTCGTCGAGCACCAGGTCGTCGCCCAGCTTCTCTTCGAAGCCCAATTGCTTCAAGCTCTCCGCGAAATGCGTCGGCAGCTCGGCGGTCACGTCGATCGACCCGCCATCCGGATGATCCACCTTGATCCGCCGCGCGTGCAAATGCATTTTCCGCGAGATCCCGCCGGTCAGGAACGCAGCGGCCCCACCGTACTTGCCATCACCGACGATCGGGTGCCCGATCGCCGCCATGTGCACGCGCAACTGGTGAGTCCGTCCCGTGAACGGCTGTAGCTCGACCCACGCCGCACGGTTGCCCGCGCGCTCGATCACGCGGTAGCGCGTCCGCGCCGGTGCGCCCTCGGCCTCGTCGACGTGCATCTTCTCGCCGCCGGTGCCCGGCTGTTTCGCGATCGGCAGCTCGATCATGCCGTCCTCGATCGACGGCACGTCGACCACCAGCGCCCAATAGACTTTCCGCGCGGTCCGCCCCGAAAACGCCTTCGCAAAGAACGCCGCCGCCCGCGACGTCCGCGCCACCAGCAACGCGCCGCTCGTGTCCTTGTCGAGCCGGTGGACCAGCTTCGGCCGCCCTTCGTTGTCGTACTGCAGCCCATCGAGCAGCCCGTCGACATGCTGCGTCGTCTTGGTCCCGCCCTGCGTCGCCAGGCCCGGCGGCTTGTTCAGCACGAACGCCTGGAAATCCTTGTGGATGACCATGGACTGCGCAAGCTCGGTCTCCTCGTCCGACAAAATCACGCGTTCGCGGACACGCCTGGGCTTGTCCACGTCCGCGGCGGCCTTGTCGGCCTCGGGCGGCGGCACGCGGAGCATCTGGCCCGCCGCGATCCGGTCGCCCGGCGTCGCGCGCGCGCCGTCGACGCGGAGCTGCCCGGTGCGCGCCCACATCGCCACCGTCGTGAAGCTCGTCTCGGGCAGATGTCGCTTGAACCACCGGTCGAGCCGGATGCCGTCATCGTCGAACCCGACGTTGAATTCCCGAAAGCCGGAATCGCTATCGCTTTTGCCCGCAGTCATGCGACGGCCCTTACTGCGGAGAGACCCGCGAACAACGCGGCGACCGAACCGATCACCGACACCAAAACATAGCCGAACGCGACGCCGATCGCGCCTCGCTCGATCATCGTGACGACGTCCAACGAGAACGCCGAAAACGTCGTGAATCCCCCCAATACGCCCACGCCGAGCAACAGCCGCCACGTTTCCGAAGCGGTATTGCGGGCGAGTACGCCAACCAGCACCCCCATCAGCAACCCGCCGATCAAATTCACGGCAAGCGTACCAAAGGGATAGTCAGGCCCCAGCAACGACAGCATCGCGCGGCCAGTCAGATAGCGCGCGCCGGACCCGACCGCACCACCGACCATGACATAGAGAAGGGGAAGCATTCTCGCGCCCTAGCGTGAATCGGGCAAAACGGAAAGGTGCGCCGCAGTGGAGACGTGTGGCGCTCCATTGCGTTGGTTCGAGATTACCGTGCGCGCCCTATCCCAAATTGTTTCCCCGCGAAGGCGGGGACCCAGTCTGGCTCCCGCCTTCGCGGGAGAACAAGGAGGGAAGAGATGACGCCACCCCAACACGCCACCCCGCGTACCACCACCCCGGCGAAGGCCGGGGCCCAGTTGGAAAGGTGGCAATAACGAAGGACCGCGCTCAGTTAGCGACGTTCCGCAACTGGACCCCGGCCTCCGCCGGGGAGGTGAATCTCAAGCGAAGATTGTCGGGAGGCTTTCAGTAGCGCCAAACCGCTCGTCACCGCCCAGCGTTGGAAACCAGATCCACATCGCTCCCGCCACCAGCCCGCGCCGTCACGTACACCACATACGCGTCGTTCCCCCGAACCCCGCCCAGCACATGTTGCCGCCCATCCGTGCTATGCCCAGCCGAATACCCCGCCGCGGTCGCCTTCGTGAAATACCAGTCGAGCATCTTCTGCATCGGCGCAGCACTCGCAAAACTCACCACGCGCAACCGACACCCATCGCGATCCGCCCCAGCAGCCTCGGTCAACCGCGCCGCCGGATACAGCGGCAGGTCCGCCGGCAACCGGTTAGCCCACCCCGCCGAATACCCAATCTTCTGCGCGCAAACCCCGGCATCCGGCGTCGTCTGCCGCTCCGCCAGTGCCCCCAACGTCAGCGCGCCATTCGCCGACTTGCACTCCGGACAGTCATTCGACGCCGTCGGCGCGCGCTTCAGCGTCCGCGGATCGACCGGATCTGCCTTGAGCGGACCTTCCGGCGGCACCGCGCCGCTATCCGGCCGAGGCGGTGGCCGCACCGCGTCGGTATTCGACGACTGTGCCAGCCGCGGATCGACCATGATCTGCCCCCCCAGCGACGACGTCAGCGCCGGATCGCGTACTGCGCCATTGGTCAGCTCGGCATCGAGGCTGTTGAGATCCTGCTGGTCGGTCGACGACCGTCCGCACGCGGCTAGCGCGAGCGGCAAAAGGATCAGGGCGGGGCGCAAGGGAAAAGTCATCACCGCCATCCTATGCGCGAAAGGCGGTGAAGAAAGCGTTTTCCGCATGTCCCCAGTCGAGCGCGTGACGCCGATCTTGCCCGAACCCATGCGACTCGCCATGTTCACTCTATGCTGAACATCGTCTCGATCCTCATCGGCCTCGTCACCTTGGTGCTTGGCCTCGTCGCGTTCATCCCGCTGCTTGGCTGGATGAACTGGCTCGTCATCCCGATCGGCATCGTCGGGGCCGCGGTCGGCGCGCTGTCATCGAGCAGCGGCGGCCGCAACCTCAACATCGTGCTGATCATCATCTTCGCGCTCCGCCTCAGCCTCGGCGGCGGGATCATCTGACGCAAGAAGGGCCCGGCGTTTCCACCGGGCCCTCCTGATTGCGAAACCTACCTGCCGTTATGCGGCGAGGTTGTGCTCCAGCGTGATCTCGGCGTTAAGCACCTTCGACACCGGGCAGTTCGCCTTGGCATCCGCGGCGATCGCCTCGAACTCCTCCTTCGAGATGCCATCGACCTTCGCGTTCAGCGTCAGCGCCGACTTGGTGATCTTGAACCCGTCGCCATCCTTGTCGAGCGTCACCTTGGCGGACGTCTCGAGCGTGCCGGCCTCATACCCCTTGCCCGCGAGCGCGAAGCTCAGCGCCATCGTGAAGCACGACGCGTGCGCGGCCGCGATCAGCTCTTCGGGATTGGTGCCGGGCTCGTTCTCGAACCGCGTGTTGAAGCCGTACGGGCTGTCGGACAGCACGCCCGACTGCGTCGAGACATGGCCCTTGCCGCTCTTGCCGAGGCCTTCATACTTTGCCGAACCGCTGCGTGTGGTCATCGTTTTGATCCCTTATCGGACAAGAAAAAAGGCGTCGCGGTTTCCCACGACGCCTTTCCACAACGCGCAACTACCGAAATAGCGGCATTGATTTAGCCGATGAGTGTTAGCGGCAACGACGGTTGTTGTTGCTCGTGCCCTTGTCGATCGCGCGACCGGCGAGTCCACCGAGGACGGCGCCGCCCAGCGTGCCGACCGTGCGGTCGCCGCGGGTGTCGACCGTGCGGCCGAGCAGTGCGCCACCGACGCCGCCGATGATCGTGCCGGTCGTGCCGTTGTTCTTCTTGCAGTAGACGCGGCCGTCACGACCACGCCATTCGCGACGATCGCGCGCATCGGCGGCCGACACGGGAACGAGGACGGTCGGCAGGACCATTGCGCTGAGGCCCATGGCCAAAACGAACTTACGCATGATGTAACTCCCTAGTGAATTGATCTGCTGGTATAACGAAGCCGCTATAGCGCCAGTTGCATGAACCAAAAACAACACCGCGTTCATGCTGGCGTTCATCTTCGCGGCCGGCATCGGGGCGTTGCTATCAACAGCCGACGGGCATCATTCCGCGGTCCCGCTTTACGCTGGATGGCAGGCCGGTTACGCCGCCGCGATGTTGCCCGTGCCCTTGCCCGTCGAGATCCTCCCCGTCGCCGCACCGTGGTTCGACTTGGCCGGGCTTGCGGTGTTCGCCGCGTCGGGTGCGCTGGCGGCGGCGAAGCGCGGTCAGACGTTCGTGACGCTCGTGTTCTTCGGGCTGATCACCGGCGTCGGCGGCGGCACGGTGCGCGACCTGCTGATCGGCGCGCCGGTGTTCTGGGTGCACGACGCGCGCGCCGCGAGCGTGTGCCTGGGCGTAGCGCTGCTGATCTGGGTGACGCCCGAGCGATGGTGGAAGGACGAGGCGCTTGGCTGGTTCGACGCGGTCGGGCTCGCGGCGTACGCGGTGTACGGCGCGGCGAAGGCGCTCGGCTACGGCGTACCACCGGTGCCCGCGGCGCTGATGGGGGTGATGACCGCCTGCGTCGGCGGCATCATCCGCGACGTGCTGGCGGGCGAGCCGTCGATCCTAATGCGACCCGAACTGTACGTGACGGCAGCAGCGCTGGCGGCGGCGAGTTATGTCGGGCTGGTGTTGCTGGGCGTGCCGCTGGCTTTGGCGGCGGTGATCGCGGCGAGTGCAGGGTTTACACTCAGAGCTGCTGCGATCCGCTTTCATCTAGCGCTGCCTGCGTACGGTGGCCGCCGCTAACTTCGCCGACCTTTACTATGTTTCCCCGCGAAGGCGGGGACCCAGTCTGGGCTCCCGCCTTCGCGGGAGAACAAGAAGGAGAGGGCGGTCCGTTGAGCTTGAACCGACAGTTACCACTCGTCGGCCTTATCTCTGCTCATTGGAGAAAGCGCCTCCCAACACCGCCACCACCCCGGCGAAGGCCGGGGCCCAATTGGGGGACGTTGCTAACGACGGACCGCGCTACGTTACTACAACCTCACCAATTGGGCCCCGGCCTCCGCCGGGGTGGTGTGAGTGTTCGCGCGAGCCTTCTATAGTGAGGCGCGGAAGCTCTACCCCCGCACAACCCCAACATCCGCAAACCGCTTCGGCTCCACCGGCGGCACCGCCGGTTCGTTCAGCTCGCACTGCCAATGCCCGACATCGATCCATTGCCCATTCTTGTACCCGACCTCGCGGTACACCCCGGCCCGCCGAAACCCGACCGCCTCATGCAGCTTGATCGACGAATCGTTCGGCAGCGCGATCGCCCCGATCGCCTGCGTGAACCCCTGAGCCCGCAGCGTATCGATCAGCGCCTCGTACAATAGCCGCCCCGCACCCTGGCGCTGCGCCGCGTCCGCGACATAGATCGTCGTCTCGCACGCGAACCGGTACGCCTCGCGCTTGTGGAACGCGGACGCATAGGCATACGCCAGCACGCCACCCTCGGAGCCGATCGTCGCGACCAGCCACGGGTACAGCCCGTCCGACGCCGCCATCCGCGCGCGCATCTGTCGCGCATCCGGCGCCTCGGTCTCGAACGACACCGTGCCCACCAGCACGTGCGGCGCATAGATCGCTGCGATCGACGCGGCATCCTCCGGCACCGCCGCCCGGATGACGATCCCGCCGCCGTTGCCAGTTGCGGTCACAGCCATCAGAACCCGATCCGCGCCAGCAGCAGGTCGAGCAGCTTGGCATCGCCGATACCCGCACTCGTTGGCCCCATTCCGCCGCACTCGAGGCAGCGCGCCTGGATCGAGCCCGACGTCGCTAGCCGCTTCATGTCGCCGACCGCCCGCGCGAGCATCTGGCGTCGGTCCGCTGCGACGTGTGCGAACGCATCGCCGCCGCCGGCCCCGTCTGCGGCATCGTCGTCGCCGTCATTGCCCAGATCCTGCGCGATCGTCGCGAGGAAGCCCGGCTTCTTCTCCAGATACTCGGCATGCACCTTCGCCGGATCGAGCTTGGCGCGCTTGGCAGCCTCGTCGATCGCGTCCTTGAGCGTGCCGAACCGGTCGACGAGCCCAATCTGGCGCGCGGTGCCGCCGTCCCAGACGCGGCCCTGGCCGATCTCGTCGACCCGCGCCGGCGTCATCTTCCGCGATGCCGCCACGCGCGAGACGAACTGGCGATAGCCGTTCTCGATCCCCGCCTGCGCGATCGCGTCGAACATCGGCGTGGTGCCGCCGGTGATGTCGGGCTGGCCCGACAGCGGCGTGGTTTTCACGCCGTCGCTGGTCACGCCGATCTTGGCGAGCGCGTTCTCGAAGGTCGGGATCACGCCGAAGATGCCGATCGAGCCGGTGATCGTGCCGGGTTCGGCAAAGATCACGTCGGCCGGCGTCGACACCCAGTATCCACCGCTCGCGGCCAGCCCGCCCATCGACACGACGACGGGCAGCTTCTGCCGCTTGGCTTCGAGGATCGCGAGCCGGATTTGCTCCGACGCCATCACCGATCCACCCGGCGAATCGACGCGTACCACCAGCGCCTTCAGCGTCTTCTTGGCGAGCCCGTCGAGCACCGCCTTCTCGATCGTCTTGCCCGCCGCCTTGCCGGGGCCGCTCTCGCCGTCGACGATCTCGCCGGCGATCGTCAGCACGCCGATCGAATCGCCCGCGGTCGGGAGGGGGTTGGCTTTCACCCACGCGTCGTATTTGATCGCGGTGTAGTTGCCCGCCGGCTTGGTGGCATCGCTGCCGGCATATTCCGCCACGCGCCGCCCGAAACTGGTGCGATCGCCGAGCTTGTCGACGATGCCCGCGCGCAGGTTCGCCTCGGCGATGTTGCCGTTCGAGGCGAGGATGACCTTGTCGGGCGCGCTCATGAACTGCGCGATCTGCGCCTTGGGGCGTGCTTTCGCGACGGCCTCACGCCACTGCGCGAACAACGTGCCATACAGGGCGGTGCTGGCGGCGCGCGCGTCCTCGCTCTGGTCGGCGCGCGTGTAAGGCTCGACGAACGACTTGTAGCGACCGACGCGGTAGACGTGCGCGTTGACGCCGAGCTTGTCGATCAGGCCCTTGTAATAGAGCTGGTTGCCGCCCGGCCCCATGAAGATCGTGCCCCCCAGCGTGTTGACCCAGATCTCGCTCGCATTCGCCGCGAGGCGGTAGCCGCCATCGGTATACGCGGTCGCATAGGCGAGAACCGGCTTGCCGCTCGCACGCACTCGCGCCAGCGCATCGCCGACCTCGCCGAGTGCCGCAGGATAGGCCCCGCCGAAGCTGTCGAGATCGAGCACGACCACCTTCACGCGCGCATCGGTACGCGCGGTATCGATCGAGCGCACCACGTCGCGCAGGCGAAACTGCCGCGTCCGGCTCTGCCCCGACAGTGCTGCGAACGCGGCTTGCTCCTCCGGCTGCTCGACGATCGAGCCGTTGAGGTCGAGCACCAGCGCGCCGTCCTTGATCGCCGTCGTGCTCTGCCGCGCATTGAGCGCCGCGAAGATCAGCCCGAAGAACAACAGCATCGCGATCAGGACGAGCGCATCCTTGATCGCGACAAGGAACTTCCACACGCCCCGCACGAGCCGCCATTTCCGCCGCGGCGGGCGGGCAGGGTCGACATAGGAGGGGGCGTAGGACGGCGCAGCGGTATCTGTCATGGCAAGAGAGCTAGAGCAACGTGGCGCACAGGTAAATGCCCTGTATTACGCGTCCAACACAGGAAGCGTTCTAGCCCTCACATCTACCCAACCACCACGCAGTTCCCCTCCCGCTTGCGGGAGGGGTTAGGGGAGGGGAGTCCCACAAGCACCCCGCCCGGAAAGCCCCTCCCCTAACCCCTCCCGCAAGTGGAAGGGGAGCAGAAGGCAGCATGGACCCAACTCTCCTTGTTCTCCTGCGAACGCAGGAGCCCAGGATAGCAAGCACCGCCCTCCGTCACCCTGGACTCCTGCGTGCGCAGGAGAACGGCAGTGCTCGGCAGTGTGGTGGCTCACCCCCTCAGCCACGATGCCCGAATACCACGCCCGCCCGAAAAATTTCGCGCCCGGAACCTTTGACATGCCGCACCCCGAGGCACATATGCCGTCCGTTGGCACTCGATAACCTCGAGTGCCAGAAATCTGTCACAATCCAAAAGGACATGGACCCCATGAACTTTCGTCCGTTGCATGATCGCGTGCTGGTGAAGCGCCTCGAAGCCGAAGAGAAGACGGCTGGCGGCATCATCATCCCCGATACCGCCAAGGAAAAGCCGCAGGAAGGCGAAGTCGTCGCCATCGGCACCGGCACTCGCGCCGAGAACGGCACGATCACCCCGCTCGACGTCAAGACCGGCGACAAGATCCTGTTCGGCAAATGGTCAGGCACCGAGGTCAAGGTCGACGGCGAAGACCTTCTGATCATGAAGGAATCTGACATCCTCGGGATCGTCGGCTGACTTCTGCCGGGTTACTTTGGTGTAACCTTATCGTGACTTTCCAACTTATACGAAAGGGCAGCTGACATGGCTTCCAAGGACGTAAAATTCGGCCGCGACGCGCGTGAACGCATCCTCCGCGGCGTCGACATCCTCGCCGACGCGGTCAAGGTGACCTTGGGTCCCAAGGGCCGCAACGTCGTCATCGACAAGAGCTTCGGCGCACCGCGCATCACCAAGGACGGCGTCACCGTCGCCAAGGAGATCGAGCTCAAGGACAAGTTCGAGAACATGGGTGCGCAGATGCTGCGCGAAGTGGCCTCGAAGACCAACGACATCGCCGGCGACGGCACGACCACCGCGACGGTTCTCGCCCAGGCGATCGTCCGCGAGGGCATGAAGTCGGTCGCAGCGGGCATGAACCCGATGGACCTAAAGCGCGGCATCGATCTCGCCGTGATCAAGGTCGTCGAGGACGTCAAGGCGCGTTCGAAGCCGGTTTCGGGTTCGAAGGAAGTGGCGCAGGTCGGCATCATCTCGGCCAATGGCGACCGTGAAGTCGGCGAGAAGATCGCCGAAGCCATGGAGAAGGTCGGCAAGGAAGGCGTGATCACCGTCGAGGAAGCGAAGGGTCTCGAATTCGAGCTCGACGTCGTCGAGGGCATGCAGTTCGATCGCGGCTATCTGTCGCCGTACTTCATCACCAACCCCGAGAAGATGACCGTCGAGCTTCAGGATCCCTACATCCTGATCCACGAGAAGAAGCTCTCGAACCTGCAGGCGATGCTCCCGATCCTGGAAGCCGTCGTTCAGTCGGGTCGTCCGCTCCTGATCATCGCCGAGGACATCGAGGGTGAGGCTCTGGCCACGCTCGTCGTCAACAAGCTGCGCGGCGGCCTGAAGGTCGCAGCGGTCAAGGCACCGGGCTTCGGCGATCGTCGCAAGGCGATGCTCGAGGACATCGCGATCCTGACCAAGGGCGAGATGATCTCGGAAGACCTCGGCATCAAGCTCGAGACCGTTACGCTCGGCATGCTCGGCACCGCCAAGCGCGTCACGATCGACAAGGACAACACCGTCATCGTCGACGGTGCCGGCGATCACGACACGATCAAGGGCCGCACCGAAGCGATCCGCCAGCAGATCGAGAACACGACCAGCGACTACGACAAGGAGAAGCTCCAGGAGCGTCTCGCCAAGCTTGCCGGTGGCGTTGCCGTGATCAAGGTCGGTGGTTCGTCGGAAGTCGAAGTCAAGGAGCGCAAGGACCGCGTCGACGACGCCCTGCACGCAACCCGCGCAGCCGTCGAAGAAGGCATCGTCCCCGGCGGCGGTACGGCTCTGCTGTACGCAACCAAGGCGCTTGATGGCCTCGAGGGTGCGAACGACGACCAGACGCGCGGTATCGACATCGTGCGCAAGTCGCTGACGGCTCTGGTTCGCCAGATCGCGCAGAATGCCGGTCATGACGGTGCGGTTGTTTCGGGCAAGCTGCTCGACGGCAACGACTCGAACATCGGCTTCAACGCCGCGACCGACACCTACGAGAACCTGGTGGAAGCCGGCGTGATCGATCCGACCAAGGTCGTCCGCACCGCGCTGCAGAACGCAGCATCGGTCGCAGGCCTCCTGATCACGACCGAAGCGGCTGTGAGCGAAATGGCCGAAGACAAGCCCGCCATGCCCATGGGCGGCGGCGGCATGGGCGGCATGGGCGGCATGGACTTCTGATTTCGGACGGGAGGAGCGACGCTCCTCCCGACACGAAATCAGAACGGCCGGCGGGTCGGCGGCGCAAGCCACCGATCCCGTCCGACGAAAAGGGCCGGCTTCGCCGGTCCTCCGTTCCGAACAGACGACCAAAGCAAAGGGCCGGGGAGCAATCCCCGGCCCTTTGTTTGTCCGCAGACAAGTGGTAAAACACACCCATGCGGCACGATCCCCTCTACAAGAAGATCACGGTCGACGAGTTCCTCGCAATCGACTTCGGCACCGACCGCAAGTTCGAGCTGGTCGACGGTGTCATCCGCATGATGACCGGCGGCACTCCCGCCCATTCTCGGGTTGCCACCAACATCCTTGTATTCCTAGCCGGGGAGCTCCGCGGTACGGGATGCCGAGCGTACAACTCCGACATGGGTGTGCGGGTCAATGACACCGATCTGCGCTACCCCGACGTCAGCGTCTTCTGCGGCAATCCGGCAACTCGCGAACGCGAAGAACAGCGCGTATTCAACGACCCCAGGATAATCTTCGAAGTCCTCTCCGGCTCGACCGCGAAAATAGATCAAGGCGCAAAGCTCGCCGAATACCGCGAACTCGCATCGGTCGACACGATCGTTTTCGCCGACCCCGAGAACGAACTGACCCGCGTCGTCCAGCGTCTCGGACCAACGACATGGCGCGACGACATGTTCGCCCAGCCGCACGACGTGGTCTTGCCGTCACTAAACCTGACGATCCCCCACACCGAAATCTTCGCTCGCGACTAAACTCGCTACTTGGCCACCGCCCCGTCCGCCGCAATCTGGTCCAGCGCACGCCACACCACCGGTGCGATGTGGCTCAAGTCGAAGCTGTGATACGCCTCGCCATCGATCGGCACGACCAACGCCTTGCCACCAGCCGCCGCGCGCAACCGCTCCGCCGCGGCGAACGGCACGACTTCGTCCTTGCGGCCGTGCATCAGCAGCACCGGCATCGTCACGCGACGGATAGCCGCAACATTGTCGAACGCCGCTGCATATAGGCCACGCTCCAGGCCGGGCACGAACCGCGCGAAAGAGTCGAACGCGCCGAGCGTCACAACTCCGTCGACGCTCGTTCCAGTCGATAGATCCGCGGCCACGTGCAGCGCCACTGCTGCGCCAAGTCCGTCGCCAAACAGGAACCGCTTGCCGCCTGGCACCAGCCGCTTCGCCAGATCCACGAACGCACGGCCGTCCTGGTACAATCCGCGTTCGTCCGGAACGCCCGGATTGTCCCTATAGCCGCGATACGACGCGACGAGCACGCCGCGGCCGTCACGCGCGAAGGCCTGCGCTGCCTTCGCCGAGATGTCGCGATTGCCCGCGCGTCCTGGAACGTAGATCAGCACCGCGCCGCCCGGTGTTTCCGGCGGCCAGAACCAGCCCTGCAAATGAACTCCGTCAGCCGCGATTGCTTCGACTAGCCTCGGCGTCCGTCCGGTCCATGTCGGCGTCGCCGCGAGCGGGGCAGGCTGGTACAGCGAACGGCCAACCGGATTGACGCAACCGGTGAGCATCGTGGACAGTATTGCCGCCGCAATCAGTGGAAATCCGCCCCGCCTCAGTCGTTGCTTTTCCCCCACGCGCAGGCCCAGCCTGGCGTTTGCCGCAGCATCGATCATCGCACCCTCTCTATTTGGGCCGATACTAGGATCTGTCCGTCGACTGGGCTCCAGAAATTCTTTCCAATTCAGAGGTTTGTAATTCAGTTTCCTCCGCTCTCACGCGGAAGGTGCAACCGTCATGGGTTCCCGCTACCATCGCGGCATGACCGCAGGACGCATCGATCAGTTGACCGAAGCCCAACGCGCCTGTCTCCGGCTCGTACTGACACATCACAACTCGAAGGAGATCGCGCTGATCGTCGGCGTATCGCCGTCCGCGATCGACAAGCGGATCGAGCGTGCGATCCAGATCCTCGGCGTCGGCACGCGGTTCGAGGCGGCCCGTCGGTTGCAGGACCACGAGCGCGGCGGGGCCGAAGACGCCCTGCTCGTCCGCGACCGCCTTCCGTCCTACCCCGACGCCCGTGCCGAGCCAGCATCACCGTCCGACCCGGCCGCCGCATACGAACGGCTACCATCCGAACCACTCGACGTTCCCCCCGGCCCCTCCAAGCCTGCAAGCAGTGATCAGAGCGAGCCGCGGGGGTTTGTTCGCCGCTTCCTCGGGCTATCCGGTGGCAGCGGATCGACGGGGGTGGCGCGCAACCGGTTTTCGATCGGCGACAGGATATTTCGACTGCTCGCACTCATGGGGCTGATTGCCGTCACGTCGATGGCGGTCGTCAACATGGCGATGACGTTGACGACGCTGTTACGATCGAACCGAGACCAGAGCGCTCCCGTACACGGCACCGCAACGTCGGTGCCTAGGGGAGGAATTTCGATGTTGAAAGAACGCCGCCGCGCTGCCGACAGGGTAGCCAATGACTTTCTCGAAGCAGAGGCCGCGGTCGACAAGGCGGCGATGCTCACCGCTTCGTGCATGGCGACACTGATGCAGCAACGCGTCGCTGCGAACCTGCCGCTCGGCACCGGCGCCGCCGCGTTGCAGATGGTATCGCAGGCGTCGTTCGAGATGGTCGCCGTCCGGCAGCGCTTCATCGAAGCGCACCGTGCGCTGGTCGACGTCCGTACCGAGATCGGTCTCGGCCAGTTCTACGGCTACGGCGATACCGCGGAATGCCCGCCGAACGAGGGCGCGCTGCGGCTTGCAACCGACTTCGACGCCCCGGTCCATCTGGCCGCGGTCGCCTGAACGACCGACTACGGTCCTGCGGAGGTAAGAGTTGGATCGGGTCTGGGTGTTCTACGCGATACAGTTGACCGCGTCCGGCTATGCGCTCCTGCGGGGCGGGGCACCGGAGCGGTTGACGGGCCTGGCCTTGTTGCTGGCGGCGCTTTCCACCAGCGTCATCCAGCGCGACATCCCGGTATTGTTCGCCGGGATGGAGGTCGGTGTCATGGTCGTCGACCTGATCCTGCTTGTCGTGATGATCATGATCACGTTGCATGCCGATCGCTTCTGGCCAGCCTGGGTCACCGCGCTCCACGCATTGGGGACGGGGGCTCATCTGGCCAAGGCGATCAGCCCTGACGTCATCCGGCTCGTCTATGCCGTCCTCTCTGCCGTCTGGAGTTATCCCATCGTTCTGCTTCTCGTGATCGGGACGGTCAGGCATTCGCGGCGGATCCAGGCGCAGGGCTGGGATCTCGACTGGAGCCGTCAGGACCGCACGATCCGATAAGCGAATTCGGAAGACGTTTATGACTTACGCACTTGCCATGGCGCCAATTAATATCGCCAAGCGCGCGACGCCGTTCGCCGTATCGGATACCGTTCTGGTCGATATGGCCCGGCGACTGTACGAACTCCGCAAGGTCCGGGATGCGATGCTCGGCGATGCACTGTTCTCGGAACCTGCCTGGGACATCCTGCTCGACCTGTTCATCTCGGAACACGAGCAGCGCCGGCTGAGCGTCTCGGCGGTCTGCATCGGCGCACGCGCGCCGTCGGCCACCGCGCTACGCTATCTGACGATGTTACAGGATGCCGACCTGGTCGAACGCATTCGCGACGCCCGCGACGGCCGCCGATCGCATGTCCAACTCACCGCACTTGGTAGATTGCGCATGGCGAACCTGCTGAGTCGCCTGATCGACGCGTAGCCGGGCAGAAGAACGCGAAGGGCAGGTCGCCTTTAAACAGGCGGAACCCGCCCTTCGTCGGGCCCTAGCGTGCTGCCGCCGGATCGCGCGGCGTCACGATCTTCACCAGCGTATTGACCGCCTGGCGGGTCGGCAGGGGGCCGGACG
Source organism: Sphingomonas sp. Leaf208 (assembly GCF_001421415.1). Lineage (GTDB taxonomy): Bacteria > Pseudomonadota > Alphaproteobacteria > Sphingomonadales > Sphingomonadaceae > Sphingomonas. The sequence continues at coordinate 168,664 of NZ_LMKH01000036.1, read as the reverse complement.
TGGTCAATGTCTTCGCCGCATCGTTCCAACGAAGAACAGCGCTAGATCCGCTGCCCTTCTTGTAACCATTGGTCACGCCGTCATCGTCGTACAGCGTGAAGCTCGCGTCGCGGCCGGGATAGACCCTGATCGTCTCGAGCGCCTGCTTCGTCGCGGTGCTGGGCACTTGCACGCCCATCGGCACGATCGAACCCGCGCGGACGAACAGCGGAATGCGGTCGATCGGCGCTGCGGCCACGATCGTCTGACCACCGGCAAACCGCTGATCCGTCCAATAATCGTACCATTCCGACCCGGCCGGCAGGTAGACCTTGCGGCTGGTGGCGCCCTGTTCCGTGACCGGTGCTACCAGGAAGGCCGGGCCGAACATATATTCGTCGCCGATCGTCGCGACGGCGGGGTCGTTCGGGAAGTCCATGAACAGCGCGCGCATGAACGGCGCGCCCGTCTTGTAGGTCTGATAGCCGAGCGAATAGAGATACGGGATCAGCGCATATCGCAGCTTCAGGAAGCCCGCGAGCACCGGTTCGGCCGCCGCACCATAATCCCATATCGCCGTCGCCGGACGCTGGCCGTGAATGCGCAGCGTCGGCGTGAAGCTGTTATACGCGAACCAGCGCGTGAACAGTTCGGGATAGTCGGTGTAGCTCGGCGACATCGCGGTCGCACCCGCCGGATCGAGCAACGGCGCATGTTCCGCCTTCGGCCCGTTCGGATACTGCCAGCCGCCGGTGTCGCTGCCCCAATACGCCATGCCGGTCGCGGTAAAGCCGAGCCCTGCAGGAACCTGGCGGTGCAAAGTTTCCCAGTTCGCCTGCACGTCCGACGACCAGAACAGCGCGCCGTTGCGCTGCGTCCCAAGATAGGCGGCTCGGGCGAGGATCAGGTTGCGGAAGTCCGGCCGGTCGCGCGCGGACCCTTCCGCGACGCTGTTGGTGTGCACCAGCGGATAGAGGTTGTGATACCGGTCGCCCGACCCGATCGAGAAGAAATTGCCGTCCGGCACGAGATCCGGCTCGGTCTCGTCGAGCCAAAACCAGTCGAAGCCCTGGCTCGCGATATTGTCGCGGATCCGGTCCCAGAACCAACCGCGCGCATCAGGATTGGTCGAATCGAGCAGCGCGCCGGCGCGGTCCGAACGGATCGGCAGGCCGTCTACTACACCGCCGTCCTTGTCCTTCAGCAGCCACCCCTTGGTGCCCAGGAAATTGAAATAGCGCGATTCCTTCTCGAACCGCGGCCACACGCTGATGATCGAGTGCATCCCCATGCCCTTGAGCGTGTCGTTCATGCCCTTGGGATCGGGGAAATAGGTGCGGTCGATGTCGAGTTGGCCCATTCGCGTCCAGTAGAACCAGTCGAGCACCATCACGTCGAGCGGCAGACCGCGCTTCCGGTAGCCGCTGGCGACACCGAGCAGTTCGGCCTGCGTCTCGTAGCGCGCCTTCGACTGGATCAGCCCGAATGCGGCTTTCGGTGGCAGCGGCGTCGCGCCGGTCAGCTTGGCATAACCGGCATAAAGTTCGTCGGTGGTGGTGCCGGTGATGACGAAGAACGACACGCGCTCGCCGACGTTCGACTGCCAGTGCGTCGAGTTCGACAGGCCGGGGGAGACGGTGGTCGCCGATGGATTGTCCCAGACGATGCCGTAGCCCTTGTTGGTGACCATGAACGGCACGCACACCGTTTCGCCCGCCGGCGCGTCGTAGTTATGGCGGCAGTCGATCGTCCGACCCTTGAGATCGAGCACGCCTTCCTGGTTCTGGCCGAGCCCGTAGTAATGCTCGTTCGGCTGCACGGCGAAGCTTGCACCGACGCGGAAGGTCTTCTCGCCGTTGACGGTCTGCGGCGACATTTCCCAGCCGGTCATCTCGGCGATCACCGAACCATCGGGCTTGCGCACGGCGATGGACACGGGTGGCAGCGACGGCGCGAAATAGCGTTGCATCTGCGACGGTGCCTTGGGCCAGGGCTGTGCCTTTACGGTCAACGCCATCGCGCTGGAGGCGAACACGTCGCCGCTTGCGTCGGTGCGATGCGTCCAGCCGGTCGCGTCCGCCTTCGCGTCGGGGCCTTCGCCTGGTGGCGCGTCGGCCAGCGCGCGATCGAGTGAAATGGTGACCCGGACGATGTTCGGCGCATACGGCTCGATCGCGACAAGGCTTCCGTTCCGGTCGAGCGTCGCGAGCGGATCGGCCTTTGCCTGCATCATGAATGTCGACGTCAGGCACGTGCCGATCAACAGGAGGCGCGCGGCAGAAGGGAGGGTCGGCATAGTATCGTATCTTCCGTAAGCTCAGGCCGCGCGGCGCCGTGTTCACCCGCAAGCATGCTCGGCTTGCAGTCGGAATGCCAGATATCACATGGTCGTAAATCGGCTCGGGATGCGCGAACGGACAGGGGGAAATGTGACCGGTTCGGAGGAGGCGATGTCGCTCGGGGGGTAGGCTAGTCGCTGCCGATCAGGCATGGCGTCCAGCGTCTAACAAGGTGAGCGAGCAGATGGACGACCGAGCGACGATGCCGCGGATCGCGGGGCCCGAGGATCATGTCGTCGTCGTCGGGGGCGGGTTTTCGGGCGCGCTGTTCGCAGTCAATCTGATTCGGCATGAGGGGCCGCGCGTGACCTTGATCGAGCGGCGCGATCGGCAGCTTGCGCGGGGCGTCGCGTATAGTGCCGCGCATCCCGATCACCTGTTGAACGTCCGTGCCGGCAACATGAGTGCGCTGCCCGACGATCCCGATCACTTCGTCCGCTGGCTGGAAGCGCACGGTAAGGGCGACCGCAAGACCTTCGTCCCGCGCACCACCTATGGCGCGTATCTGCGCGAACTGCTCGATGCGGCGATCGCGGAGTCGGGCGGCCGGCTGGTGCATGTCGAGGGCGAGGTCTGCGCGATCGATCCGGTCGAAGGCGACGGCGTGACGCTGACGATGGCGGATGGGCGCAAGATCGCCGCCGACACCGCGGTGCTCGCGCTCGGCAACCTGCCACCGCACACACCGCCGGGGTTAAAGCCGGACGCGCTGCCGACCGGTGTCTATTACGCGGACCCCTGGGCGGCCGACCTCGCCGAGGGGCTGGGCGCGGACGATACCGTCGTGCTGGTCGGAACCGGGCTGACCGCGATCGACGCGGCGTTGCTGCTTGATGCGCAGGGGTTCGCCGGAAACATCCTGGCGATGTCGCGACGCGGGCTGTCGCCGCGGCGGCATGTCGATGGTGCTCCGGCGCATCGCGGTGTTTCGGACAAACCGCAGGGTGGGCTGACCGACCTCGTCCGCCATGTTCGTGCACGCGCTGCGCAGGAAGGGTGGCGTTGCGCCGTCGACGAGCTTCGTCCGGTCACGCAGATGCTGTGGGCAGCGGCGTCGCAGGAGGTGCGCGGGCGCTTCCTTCGCCATCTACGCCCGTATTGGGACGTCCACCGCCACCGGCTCGCACCGGCGGTGGCGGACCGGGTCGAGGCGCTCGTCGCGACCGGGCGGCTCACCTTCGCGGCTGGCAAGATCGTGTCCGCCGACGCCGACGGGACGCAGGCAAAGCTGACGTGGCGGCCACGTGGCGAAACCGACCCGGTCGTCACGCGCGCCGCGCGGATCGTCAATTGCACCGGGCCGCAGGGTGACCTGTTGCGCTCGGAGGAACCGCTCGTGAAGCACCTGCTCGCGGCAGGTGCGATCCGCCCCGATCCGCTTCGGCTCGGCGTCGACGTCGATGCGCAGTCACGCGCGATCCGCGCCGATGGGACGCCCGACGACCGCATCCACTGCATCGGGCCGATGACTCGTGGCGGCCTGTGGGAGGTGGTCGCGGTGCCCGATATCCGCGTACAGAGCTGGGATCTTGCGCGCCGCCTGTCCAACGCGCAATGGGTTGGCGGCGAAGGTCTTTGACCGCGATCCGGCGCTTTTTCTCGGGCGATGCGGCAGGCGCCATCGTGCTGCTCGCCGCGGCGATAGCGGCGCTGATCGTCGCAAATTCACCGCTCGCGCCGACCTACTTCGCGACGCTGCACCACGCAGTCGGCGGGATGAGCGTCCATCACTGGATCGACGACGGCGCGATGGCGCTGTTCTTCCTGCTGATCGGGTTGGAGGTGAAGAGCGAGTTCGTCTCGGGGCATCTCTCGACCTGGGGTGAGCGCATCATGCCCGGTGCGGCGGCGCTCGCGGGCATGGCGGTGCCGGCGGGTCTTTATGTGCTCGTCAACATGGGTACGCCCGCCAATCTGCGCGGCTGGGCGATCCCGGCGGCGACCGACATCGCGTTCGCGCTCGGCATCCTGGCCCTGCTCGGGTCGCGCGTACCGACCTCGCTGAAAGTGTTGCTGACGGCGATCGCGGTGATCGACGACCTGCTCGCGATCCTCGTCATCGCGCTGTTCTACACCGGCCATATCGCGCTGCTCCCGTTGCTTGCGGCGGGCGCCGGGCTAAGCGTGCTGGTCATCCTGAACCTGTCGGGGGTGCGGTCGCTGGTGCCGTATCTGCTGATTGGCGTCGGCATCTGGTACGGCGTCCTGTTGTCGGGTGTGCATGCGACGCTCGCCGGCGTGGCGGTCGCGTTGACGATCCCACTGCGGACGGGGGAGGGGCAACCGCCGCTGAAACGCCTCGAACACGCGCTCCAGCCCTGGTCGAGTTTCCTGATCGTGCCGGCGTTCGGGTTCGCCAATGCGGGCATCGCGTTCGGCGGGATGGTGGCGGCGGACGTCATCGCGCCTCTGCCGGTCGGGATCATGCTGGGGCTGTTCCTCGGCAAGCAGATCGGCATCTTCGCGACGATCCGCGGGCTCGTGACGTTCCGGCTGGCCGAGGCTCCCAGGAATGCGAGCTGGACACAGGTGTACGGCATGGCGGTGCTGTGCGGGATCGGCTTCACGATGAGCCTGTTCATCGGCGGGCTCGCCTTCGCCGGCGCACCGCATGCGATGGACGCGGTAAAGGTCGGCGTGTTCGCGGGCTCGATCCTGTCGGGCGTCGCCGGCTGGCTGATCCTTCGCCGCACAGCACAGTAAGTCGGTATTGCTGATCGGCACTGGGCAGGCACCACCCCGGCGAAGGCCGGGGCCCAGTTGGGCAACGTTGCCACTGGCGGGTGCGCTCTGTCATAGCGACCTTCCCACCTGGGCCCCGGCCTCCGCCGGGGTGGTGCGTCTCGGCCAGTACGGTAGCCGTCGATAATATCGACAATACTACGCGAAACATATGCTCCGGCCCGGCAATCGATCTCGAATTGCTACGTCGCCGGAGCCTAATTGCCAGTCCTCGCGAACCGCCATCCTTTCGGCGGCGCGCGCATGGGGACCGCAATGCACATTCTTCGTTTCACCGCCGCCGCCGGACTTCTCGGCGGTATCGCCACGCCCGTGTTCGCACAGGACACCGCGCCGCCGTCTCCGGTAACCGTCTCCGGTTCGGCGACGCTCGCGACCGACTATCGCCTGCGCGGCGTGTCGCAGTCGGACAAGGACGGCGCGATCCAAGGCGGGCTGACGATCGCGCACCAGAGCGGCGTGTATGTCGGCGCATGGGGTTCGAACCTATCGGGCTGGGGCACGTTCGGCGGCTCGAACATGGAGCTCGACCTGATCGGCGGCTACAAGCACAAGCTGGCCAGCAACGCGACGATCGACGTCGGCCTGACCTGGTACATGTATCCGGGCGGCGCCTCGAAGACCGACTATGCCGAGCCCTATGTGAAGCTCAGCGGCACGACCGGCCCGGCAACGCTGACCGCGAGCGCGTTCTACGCGCCGAAGCAGCAGGCGCTTGGCAAATGGTATCGCACCGGCGCCGATGCCGCGGCGGGCGTCTACACCGACGCGGGCGACAAGGAGGACAACCTCTACCTCACCGGCGACGGCGCGTTCGCGATCGCAGGGACGCCGATCACCGCCAAGGCGCATATCGGCCATAGCTGGGGCAACGACGGCCTCGGCCCCAACGCGACCAGCGCGGCGCCGACCGGCGAATACTGGGATTGGTCGCTGGGTGCGGACACTACGTATCGAAACCTCACCTTCAACGTGAGCTATGTCGACACCGACATCACGCATCGCAGTGCCGCGTATCTCCAGCCTAGCTTCAGCCGCGGCCAGGACGGAACCGGATCGATCGCCGACGGCACGATCGTCGCCTCGCTCACCGCCGCCTTCTGAAGGATCGACCGATGCAGGATCTACTCTGGATAGCGTTCATGGTCGGACTGGTGGCGGCGACGCTCGCCTATGTCCGCCTGTGCGACAACGCCTGAGCCCATGAGGACACCATCATGACCCTCGACCTCTGGCTCGCCGCGATCGTCGCGCTCGGGCTGCTGTTTTACCTCGTGGCGGTGCTCATCCGCCCCGAACGCTTTTAGGAGCGCGTCCTCATGACATTCGAAGGATGGATCCTCATCCTGGGCTTCGTCGGCATATTGCTGGCGTTGACCAAACCCGTCGGTATGTGGCTGTTCGCCTTGTACGAAGGCCGCCGCACGCCGATCCACGCGATCCTCGGCCCCGTCGAGACCGGCTTCTACAAGCTCAGCGGCATCGATCCGAAGGCGGAGCAGGGCTGGCGCCGTTACGCGCTGCACATGATCCTGTTCAACGCGATGCTGATGGCGCTGACCTACGCGGTGCTGCGTCTGCAGGGCGTGTTGCCGGGTAACCCGCAAGGTCTCGCGGGGCTCAGCCCCCATCTCGCGTTCAACACCGCGATCAGCTTCACGACGAACACCAACTGGCAGAGCTATGCCGGCGAATCGACCATGTCGAACTTCAGCCAGATGTTCGGGCTGACGATCCACAACTTCCTGTCGGCGGCGACCGGCATCGCGCTCGCGTTCGCGCTGTTCCGCGGGTTCGCGCGGCGCTCGAGTGCGACGATCGGCAATTTCTGGGCCGACGTGACGCGCGTCACACTGTACGTGCTGCTGCCGATCTGCGTCGTCGTGACGATCTTCTACATCGCCAGCGGCGTGCCGCAGACGATGGCTGGCACGGTCGACATTACGACGCTCGAAGGGCTCAAGCAGACGCTGACGCTCGGACCCGTGGCAAGCCAGGAAGCGATCAAGATGCTCGGCACCAATGGTGGCGGCTTCTTCAACGCGAACTCGGCGCATCCGTTCGAAAACCCGACCGCGCTCGTCAACCTCGTGCAGATGCTGTCGATCTTCCTGATCGGCTTCGGCTTGACCTGGACGTTTGGCAAGGCCGTCGGCAACACCAGGCAGGGCTGGGCGATCCTCTCGGCGATGCTCGTGCTGTTCCTTGCCGGCGTCACCGTCACCTATTGGCAGGAAGCCGCGGGGAACCCGATCCTCCACAATATCGGCGTCGCTGGCGGCAACATGGAAGGCAAGGAGGTCCGCTTCGGGATCGCCGCGTCCGCCTTGTTCTCGGTCGTCACGACGGCGGCATCCTGCGGAGCGGTCAACGGCATGCACGACAGCTTCACGGCGCTCGGCGGCATGATCCCGCTGCTCAACATCCAGCTCGGCGAAGTCGTCATCGGCGGCGTTGGTGCAGGCATCTACGGCTTCCTGTTGTTCGCCATACTCGCGGTGTTCGTCGCGGGCCTGATGGTCGGCCGCACGCCAGAATATGTCGGCAAGAAGATCGAGGCGCGCGAAGTGAAGCTGGCGGTGCTGGCGATCGCGATCCTGCCGCTCGTGATCCTCGGCTTCACCGCGCTCAGCGCCGTGCTGCCGGACGGGCTCGCCGGGCCGCTCAACAAGGGGCCGCACGGGTTCAGCGAAATCCTCTACGCCTTCACCAGCGCGGTCGGGAACAACGGGTCGGCCTTTGCCGGGCTCACCGCCAACACGCCGTATTACAACGGCTTGCTGGGGGTCGCGATGTGGCTCGGGCGCTTCTTCATCATCGTGCCGATGCTCGCCATCGCCGGTGGTCTCGCGGCCAAGAAGTACACGCCGGAGAGCTCAGGCTCGTTCCCGACGACGGGCGCACTGTGGGTCGGCCTGCTGGTCGGGATCATCCTGATCATCGGTGGCCTGACCTTCCTGCCGAGCCTCGCGCTCGGTCCCATCGCCGATCATCTCGCGATGATCAGCGGCAAAACCTTCTGACGGGACAAGCCAAAATGGCACGCACCCCTACCAAGTCGCTGTTCACGGCCGACTTGATCGTTCCCGCGATCGGCGACGCTTTCCGCAAGCTCGATCCGCGGCAGTTGATCCGCAACCCGGTGATGTTCGTCACCGCGGTCGTTGCCACGCTGTTGACGATCCTCGTCAATGTCGGCGGCGACGGGCTCTCGGTCGGCTTCAAGATCCAGCTGGTGATCTGGCTGTGGCTGACCGTGCTGTTCGGCACCTTCGCCGAAGCGCTCGCCGAAGGGCGCGGCAAGGCGCAGGCCGCGTCGTTGCGCGCGACCAAGGCCGAGCTGACCGCCCGCCGCATGAAGGGGGACCAGGTCGAGTCCGTCCCCGCCAGCATGCTCCGCGCGGGCGACATCGTCCTGGTGACGATGGGCGACCTTATCCCCGCGGACGGCGAAGTCGTCTGGGGCGTCGCCTCGGTCAACGAAGCCGCAATCACCGGCGAGAGCGCGCCGGTGATACGCGAGGCGGGCGGCGATCGTTCGGCGGTGACCGCAGGCACGCGCGTCATCTCCGACGAGATCCGTGTGAAGGTCACGGCCAACCCCGGCGAAGGCTTTCTCGACCGCATGATCGCGCTGGTCGAGGGTGCCGAGCGGCAGAAGACGCCGAACGAGATCGCGCTCACGTTGCTGCTCGTCGGCCTGACGATCATCTTCCTGATCGCGGTCGGCACGATCCCCGGTTTCGCCAGCTATGCAGGCGGCCGCGTGCCGGTCGCGATCCTTGCGGCGCTGTTGATCACGCTGATCCCGACGACGATCGCAGCCTTGCTGTCGGCGATCGGTATCGCGGGCATGGACCGTCTGGTGCGCTTCAACGTGCTCGCCAAGTCCGGCCGTGCGGTCGAGGCGGCGGGCGATATCGACGTCCTGCTGCTGGATAAGACCGGCACGATCACGATCGGCGATCGCCAGGCGAGCGAATTCCGCTCGGTCGGCGGCACGCGTGACGAGGATCTGGCCGAGGCGGCGTTGCTCGCCAGCCTCGCCGACGAAACGCCCGAGGGCCGCTCGATCGTCGTGCTGGCGCGCGAGAAGTTCGGCGTGACGACCAACGCGTTGCCGAGCGATGCGGAGGTCATCCCGTTCACCGCGCAGACACGCATCTCGGGCGTGATCGTCGGCGGCTCGCTGATCCAGAAGGGCGCGGTCGACTCGATCCTGAAGGCCAATCCGGGAGCAGGGGCGACCGCCGCCGCCACCGAACTGCGCCGGATCACCGACGAGATCGCGCGCGCCGGCGGTACGCCGCTGGCAGTCGCCCGCGACGGCCGGTTGCTCGGTGCGATCTTCCTCAAGGACGTCGTGAAGGCGGGCATCCGCGAGCGTTTCGGCGAGCTGCGGGCGATGGGCATCCGCACGGTGATGATCACCGGCGACAACCCGCTCACCGCCGCCGCGATCGCGGCCGAGGCTGGCGTGGATGATTTCCTCGCGCAGGCGACGCCGGAGGACAAGCTCGACCTGATCCGCAAGGAACAGCAGGGCGGACGTCTGGTCGCGATGTGCGGCGACGGTACCAACGACGCACCGGCGCTCGCACAGGCCGACGTCGGCGTGGCGATGAACACCGGGACGCAGGCCGCGCGCGAGGCGGGTAACATGGTCGACCTCGACAGCGATCCGACCAAGCTGATCGAGATCGTCGGCCTCGGCAAGCAACTGCTGATGACGCGCGGTGCGCTGACGACCTTCTCGGTGGCGAACGACGTGGCGAAGTATTTCGCGATCATCCCGGCGATGTTCGTCGCGCTTTATCCGGGGCTCGGCGTGCTGAACGTGATGCGGCTGGGTTCGCCCGAAAGTGCGATCCTGTCGGCGATCATCTTCAACGCGATCATCATCCCGATGCTGGTGCCGCTCGCGCTGAAGGGCGTGGCGTACAAGCCGATGGCAGCGGGGCCGCTGCTTGCGCGGAACTTGGCGGTGTACGGCTTGGGCGGTCTGATTGCCCCGTTCGTGGGGATCAAGCTCATCGACCTCTTGGTCGGTGCTCTGGGGCTGGCATGATGACCAACATTAGCCTGCCGTGCGCCTGCACGCCGTTGCACCGCGAGCCAACACCACCCCGGCGGAGGCCGGGGCGCAATTGGAGAGGTCGAGGTAACGAAGCGCAACTCAAGTTGGCGAAGTTGCCCAATTGGACCCCGGCCTTCGCGGTGGTGCCAAGGGGATGGTCGTCCGGAGCAACCTCCGTCACCCTCACCCCCAAGAATTGTTCAGCCGCGAAGGCGGGTGCCCAGACTGTGTCCCCGCCTTCGCGGGGACACATGGAGATAACAGAATGACCTCCGATTTCACCTCCGCCCTCCGCCCGGCGCTCGTCATGACGATCCTGTTCGCGCTGCTCCTCGGGATCGTCTATCCCCTCGCGATGACCGGGATCGGACAGGCCATCTTCCCCAGCCAAGCCAATGGCAGCCTCGTCATGGCCAACGGCAAGGCGATCGGCTCGACCGTCGTCGGCCAGGCCTTCACCACCGACCGCTATTTCCAGACGCGTCCGTCTGCAGCGGGCAAGGGCTATGACGGGCTGGCCTCGTCGGGCTCGAACTACGGCCCGACCAGCCAGGCGCTCGTCGATCGCACCAAGGCCGATGTTGCCAAGCGCCGCGCGGAAGGCGTGACCGGGCCACTCCCGGCCGATCTCGCCACCGCGTCGGGTTCGGGTCTCGACCCCGATCTGTCGCCGGCCTCGGCCTATGCGCAGGTCGCCCGCGTCGCCCGCACCCGCGGTCTGCCCGCCGACAAGGTCCGTGCGCTAGTAACCGCCAACGTCGACGGCCCGCTGTTTGGCATCCTCGGCGAGCCACGCGTCAACGTCTTCGCTCTCAACCGCGCCCTCGACGCAACGCGTTGAACGACGACACGCGACCATCACCCGAGGCCCTTCTGCGACAGGCGTCGCAGGAGGGTCGCGGCCGTCTGAAGATCTTCCTCGGCGCCGCCCCCGGTGTCGGGAAAACCTACGAGATGCTCTCCGAAGGCGCGGAACGTCGCCGCGCAGGCGTAGATATCGTCATCGGCGTGGTCGAGACGCACGGCCGCGTCGAGACCGAAGCGCTCACGCGCGGCCACGAGATCGTCCCGCGGAAAGCGATCCCCTACGAAGGCCGCACGCTCGACGAGATGGATCTCGACGCCATCCTCGAACGCGCGCCCACGCTGGTCCTGGTCGACGAACTCGCGCACACGAACGCCCCCGGCAGTCGCCACCCGAAACGCTATCAGGACGTCGAGGAATTGCTCGCCGCGGGCATCGACGTCTATTCGACGATCAACATCCAGCACATCGAGAGCCTCAACGACGTCGTCGCCTCGTTCACGCGCGTCCGCGTCCGCGAGACCGTCCCCGACAGCATCGTCGAGATGGCCGAGATCGAAGTCGTCGACATCCCTCCGGACGAACTGATCGAGCGGCTGAAGGCGGGCAAGGTCTACCTTCCCCACGAGGCAACGCGGGCGCTCGCGCACTTCTTCTCCAAGTCGAACCTGTCGGCCTTGCGCGAACTCGCGCTCCGTCGTGCCGCGCAAGCCGTCGACGCGCAGATGCTCGAACACGTCCGCGCATTGGGCGTAGGCGGGACATGGGCTGGCGGCGAGCGGATCGTCGTTGCGATCAGCGAACTGCCGGGAGCGCTCGGTCTCGTTCGCGCCACCAAGCGGATCGCTGACGCGATGCACGCGCCCTGGACCGCGGTGTATATCGAGACGCCCCGCGCGCAGACCTTCGGCGAGGCCGAGCACCGGCGACTTGCCGAGGTCTTCAACCTCGCGACCCAACTCGGCGGCGACGTCGCGACCGTCCCCGCGACTTCGGTGGTCGACGGCCTGAAGACCTTCACGACCGAGGCGCGCGCGACGCAGCTCGTCGTTGGCAAGTCCACCCGCTCGCGCTGGTTCGAACTCCGCCACGGCTCGGTCGTCGACCAGATGGTCCGCGAGTCACCGGGAATCGCCGTCCACGTCCTGCCGATGGATCCACCCACCGCGCCCCGAGGCACGCGCATGCGGACCGGCGGATGGGGCAGCAAGGCGGGCTACGCCTGGACGACGGCGATGGTTGCGGGTGTCACCGGTGTGGCGAGCGCGCTGTTCCACATCCTCAACCTCGGCAACGTCGCGCTGCTGTATCTGCTCCCGGTGATGGCCGCGGCGAGCCTGTTCGGCCTGCGCACCGGGCTGTTCGCAGGCGTGGTGTCGTCGATCGCGTACAACTTCTTCTTCCTGCCGCCGACCGGCACGCTGACGATCAACAATCCCGAGAACGTGATCTCGATCCTCGTGCTGCTTGGCATCGCGTTCGTGACGAGCCAGCTTACCTCGCGGGTCCGCGCGCAGGCCGACATCGCCGCCGCCAGCGCACGCACCAACGCAGCACTGGCCGGATTCCTTCGCCAGCTGACCTCGCTCAACGACCCGGTCGCGCTCGCCCGCGCGATCTGCGAGGAAATCGGACGGCTGTTCGGCGTGCGCGCGCTCATCCTCGTCGCGGAGGACCCCGGTCTCGCCGTGCAGGCGGCGAACGGCGCGGATTACCGGCTCGAGACGATGGAGATGGCGGCCGCGCAATGGGCGTATGATACGGGTGCGCCGGCGGGTCGCGGGTCGAGCACGCTAGCGGCGTCGGAGTGGTTCTTCCAGCCATTGCGCTCGGGCGAGCGGACGCTGGCGGTGCTTGGGCTGGCTCGGGAAGCAGGTGGCGATCCGGTGCGATCGGACCAGTTGCCGCTGCTGATGAGCCTGGTCGATCAGGCGTCGCTCGTGCTCGAACGCGCGCGGCTGGAGGTCGAGATGCGCGATGTCGACGCGGTGCGCGAGCGCGATCGGTTGCGGCAGGCGTTGCTGTCGTCGGTAAGCCACGACCTGCGCACGCCGCTGACGTCGGTGATGGCGGCGGCGGCGGAATTGCACCGCGGCGTCACGCCCGAGCTGATCGACACGATCGAGACCGAGGCGGCGCGGCTCAACCGCTTCGTCGGCAATCTGCTCGACATGGCGCGGGTCGAGGCGGGCGCGCTCCGGTTGCGGCTGGAGCCGACCGACCTCACCGATGCGGTGGCGGGCGCAGTGCACGATACGAAGCGGGTGCTTGAAGGCCACGCGATCGAGCTCGACGTCGCGCCGAACCTGCCGCTGGTCCGCGTCGATCCGCAACTGTTGCATCATTGCCTGCTCAACCTGCTCGACAATGCCGGGCGTTATGCCGATCCGGGGACGCTGATCGTCGTCCGTGCGGAGCACCGGTTCGGGCTGCTCCGGCTGTCGGTGATCGACCAGGGACCGGGCCTGCCACCCGGTCGCGAGAAGGAGGTGTTCGAGACGTTCCGCCGCCTCGAAGGCTCCGATCGCGCTATTGGCGGCACCGGACTCGGGCTTGCGATCGTCAAGGCGTTCGCCGAAGCGATGGGCATGACCGTCGAAGCCAGCAATCGCGAAGACCTGACCGGCGCACGCTTCAGCCTGTGCTTCCCCGTGGCCCTGCTCGTCCGCGACACCGATGGAGCGAATCTATGAGCGCGCAAACGGTTCTGATCGTCGACGACGAACTGCATATCCGGCGGTTGTTGAAGAACACGCTGGAGCGCGCGGGGTACGGCGTCGAGGAGGCGGTCGACGCGCGCGAGGCGCTGCGGATCGCGGGGAGCCGGCCGTTGACTGCAGTGCTGCTCGACCTGGGGTTGCCCGACCGCGACGGACTGGAACTGGTGCCGCTGCTGAAGAAGCTCGGCGATCCGATCATCCTCGTGGTTTCCGCGCGCGAGGCGACCGACCAGAAGGTCGCTGCGCTCGATCTCGGCGCGGAGGATTATGTGACGAAGCCGTTCGACACCGAGGAACTGCTCGCACGCCTCCGCGTCGCGCTGCGTGGCCGCGGAGAGGCGACGTCTCGGCCGACGGTCCTGCGCGCGCATGGGGTGGAGATCGATTTCGAGCATCGGCTCGTCCGGCGCGGGAATGAGGAGGCGCATCTGACGCGGAAAGAGTTCGACGTGCTTGCGGCGCTGGCGGCGCATCCGGGGCGGGTGGTGACGCACCAGCGGATCCTGGAGGCGGCGTGGCCGACCGATCACGACCGGCGGATCGAATATCTCCGCATCGTCGTGCGTAACTTGCGGCAGAAGCTGGAGGGGACGGGGGGAGTCGGCACGGTCATCGCGAACGAACTCGGAATCGGGTACCGGCTGTTGGTCGACGCCTAGCGCGTTGCCCAGCAGCCAACATGCTTCTCCGCGAAGGCGGGGATCCAGACTGGGCTCCCGCTTCCGCGGGAGAACAAGAAAGCGGTCGGTTCGCTGGTAAATGCACGCAGCCAACCGTCACCCCAGCGAAAGTTGAGGTATCCAGCCACGCTTGCCCTTGCCGCGCGAGGTCCCGGCTCTCGCCGGGATGACGGGGTTGCGCACTACGTGAACACTATGGCTCCCCCTTAAAACCAATCTCGAACGCTTATGCCGCAGGCGATAGCTGAAGTGTCACATGACCGACGCCGACCGCCTCCGTACCGATCTCAGCCTCCGCGCGAGCGGTGTCTTGTCGCTCGCAATTGCCGTTATTGCGATCCACACACTCGCTCGCCTCCACCCGGCAACCGACCCGCTTGCGTTCCTACTCGCCATGACCGGCTTCGTTTGCGCGAGTGCCGGCGCGATGTTGGTGGTCGTTGGCGGACACATCTACGACCCGGTCAGGATCAGCGCCCGCTGGCGACGCGCCGCGCGATAAGGCGCGCCCGCGGCGGGACCTGTCGACGCGCGCGCGTGACGTCACTATGCTACCGCACTGCAGCATGATGACGACAAGGGAGCGCTCTGCATGATCGGTCGACGCGAAGTAGTAACCGCGCTGGGTCTGTTGGGTGTCCTCCCGCAGGCCGCAGCCGCAATGCGTGCAGCGCCCGGCAAGGCCGAGCCGTTCTCTTGGGACACGCTCCAGCAGCGTGCCGCGACGCTTGCCACCAAGCCATACGCCGCTCCCGCCAAGGTCGCCGCCGCCGCCGCGATCGATTACGACAAGGTCGGCAACATCCGCTTCCGCGCCGATAAGACGCTGGCCGGTGGCATCCGCCTGTTCCCGCTCGGCCGCTATGCGCCGATGCCGGTCGCGATCAACGTCGTCGAGAATGGTCAGGCGCGCCGCATCGAGTTCTCTCGTGACTTGTTCGAGGCCGAAGAGGGCCACGCCGCCGCGCTGGGCATCGCCGGATTCCGCGCGATGGCACCGGGCGGCACCAGCGACTGGATGGCGTTCCAGGGCGCATCCTATTTCCGCACCGCCGGCGCGCAGGACCAGTACGGCCTGTCCGCGCGCGGGCTCGCGATCAACACCGGGCTGCCGGGCCGCGAGGAATTTCCCGACTTCACCGAATTCTGGATCGAGCGGACCGGCGCGGACGCATACACGATCTACGCGCTGATGGACGGCGCCAGCGTTACCGGCGCGTACCGCATCCAGTCGCGGCACGTCGCCGGCGCGGGCGTCGAGCAGCAGGTTTCGTCCGTGCTCAACGTCCGCCGCGACATCGAGCGGCTCGGCATCGCGCCTGCGACCAGCATGTTTTGGTACGGCGAGGGCAATCGCGCCGCCGCGGTCGACTGGCGTCCCGAGATCCACGATTCGGACGGCCTGGCGCTGCTCACCGGCGCGGGCGAGCGCATCTGGCGCCCGCTCAACAACCCGCCGCATGATACGCTGGACAGTTTCGCGGACCAAGCACCCAAGGGTTTCGGGCTGATCCAGCGTGACCGCAATTTCGATCATTATCAGGACGACGGCGCGTTCTACGATCGCCGGCCGAACCTGTGGGTCCAGCCGCAGGGCGACTGGGGTAAGGGCGCGGTGATGCTGTATGCGTTCCCGACCAACAGCGAGACCGTCGACAATGTCGTCTCGTTCTGGACCCCGGCAGCGCCTGCGAAAGCGGGGCAGCAATTGCAGTTCGATTACTCGCTGTCGTGGAAATCGACCGATCCGACCGCCGTTGCCCCGACGGCGCACGTCGTCGATTGCTGGCAGGGCGTCGCCGGCCGGCCGGGCGCCGAGCCGGTGAAGGGGGCGCGGAAGCTCGTGGTCGATTTCATCGGCGACGGCCTCGCTGGTCTCGATCGGCAGAGCGGCGTGACGGCCAAGATCGACGTCGTCCGCGGCAAGGTACTCGCCAACGCGGCCTATCCCGTCGTCGGCCAGAAGAACCGCTGGCGCGTCACCGCCGACGTGGCCCCCGACGCGCAAGGACCCGCCGACGTCAGGCTGTTCCTCACGCGCGGCGGTCGTGCGCTTAGCGAAACCGTCCTGACCCCGATCTTCTGATGCCCGCGCTTCCCATGATGCCGGGCGAAACACCAATCGAGATGCCCCCGCAGCGTTTCGACGGCCCGCCGCCGCCTTGGTCCGCGCCCGAGCCGGGCCCGGGCATGGTCGTATCCTCCGACGACATGCTCGCGCGCCGCATCCTCCTCGTGCTGATGACCGGCCTCCTGGCAACCGCGGCGTCGTCGGCCGTGCAGGAATCGCTGCTTGCGGACGGACTGAGCTTTTGGGATGCGGCGTTGCTCGCGTTGTTCTTCCCGCTGTTCGCGTGGATCGCGTTCGGGTTCATGAACGCCGCGATCGGCTTTGTGCTGTTGATGACCGGCGGCCATCCGGGGTTCGTGCCGACCCCGCGACAATCGGAACCACTCGAAGGCCGCACCGCGATCCTGATGCCGGTCCACAATGAGGACATCGATGCGGTGTTCGAGCGGATCGCGTGGATGGCGCGCGCGATCGCCGCGGGCGGTGTCGCCGACCGGTTCGACATCTTCATCCTGAGCGATTCGGGCGAAGCGGCGGAAGCGGGCGAGGTCGCGGCGTGGGAGCGCCTCGCGCCGACGCTCGACTGTGCGCTCTATTACCGTCGCCGCACCGTGAACGTGGGCCGCAAACCCGGCAACGTCGCGGAGTGGATCCGGCGGTTCGGCGGCGGCTATCGCTACATGCTGATGCTCGACGCAGACAGCCTGATGGGCGGCAACACGATCATCGGCATGGCGCAGGTGCTCGAACGACGGCCTGCGGTGGCGCTGCTACAGACCGTGCCCGCGGTGATCAATGGCGTGACGTTCTTTCAGCGCTGGATGCAGTTCGCGAGCCGGTTGTACGGTCCGATCTCGACCGCTGGCCTCGTTTGGTGGTCGGGCTCGGAAGCGACTTTCTGGGGGCATAACGCGCTGATCCGGATCGAGGCGTTCGCTTCGAGTTGCGGGCTTCCAGATCTCCCCGGCCGCGCGCCGTTCGGCGGGGTCATCATGAGCCACGACATGGTCGAGGCGGCGCTGCTCCGCAGGCGCGGCTGGCGCGTCCACATGCTGATGACCGAGGAGACGTTCGAGGAATATCCGCCGACGCTGATCGACGCAGCGGTGCGTGACCGGCGCTGGGCGCAGGGGAACATCCAGCATCTCAGCCTGCTGACGTCGTCGGGGTTCCACTGGGTCAGTCGGCTGCAATTGCTGATGGGCGCGTCGGCGTTCATCACCTCGCCGGTGTGGCTGCTGATGATTGCGACGAGCGTCGTGCAGGCGCTGATCGGCGAGCGCAACATCGTCGAGGCGCAGACCTCGCTGCAGGTGCTGATGGTAACGCTGTTGCTGCTGTTCGGGCCGAAGCTGCTGAGCGTGATCTGGGCGTTCTCGAACGCGGAGCGGCGTGCGGGGTTTGGCGGGCGGCGCGGGATCGTGCGGTCGGTGCTGATCGACGTGCCGTTCTCGATGCTGTCGGCGCCGGTGATCGCACTGACGCAGACGATGGATCTGGGGGGGATATTAATGGGGCGCAAGTCCGGCTGGGCGCCGCAGAACCGCGATGCGCACGAACTATCGCTGGCGGACGTGATGCCGCGGTATCGTTGGCATGTCGGGGTGGGCGTCGCGCTGCTGGCTGTGACCCCGTTTGCGCCGATCACTGCGGCGTGGCTCGCGCCGGTGACGTTGGGGCTGTTGCTCAGCCCGTTTCTGACGATGCTGACGGCGAGCGAGAAGGCGGGGAAGTGGGCGCTGTCGCACGGCATGTTCGTCGAGCCGGGCGAGCATGTATCGGTGCTCTCGCGGCCTTCGCTGCCAGCGACGCAGGTCTGACGCCGAATACTTCCCCCCTCCCTGGAAGGGAGGGGCCGGGGGTGGGTCGATTTCCGTATCGCCGAACGGTCGCGCCACAAGCTGGCCTACCCACCCCCAACCCCTCCCTTTCAGGGAGGGGGGCAGGTTGGTCCTGCTATGCCCGGTGTCCGCTCAACTCCGCACCCGCATCCACCGCGAACCGTCGGTTCCAGATTGTTGCCGACGCCGACACCGCGGTAACCACCAGGAACGCCAGGGTGAAGTCCGTCAGCGCCGGCCGGGTCGCGCCCGTCCCGAGCATCCCGACATGCAGCGACGCTGCACCGACGCAGATGCCGAGCGACAGCATCAGTTGCTGGAACGTCGCGTAGAAGCTGGTCGCGCTGCTCATCCGCGACGACGGGATCTCGTCATACGCGATCGTGTTATACGCCGAAAACTGGAACGACATGAAGAAGCCGGAGATCATCAGCACGCCGAAGATCACCGGGATCGACCAGTCGGGGCGGAACAAGCCGGCGACCGCATAGCCGGAGCTTGCGCAGAGTCCGCCGACGATCAGGCTGTTGCGGAACCCGAAGCGCCTGAGAACGCGCGGTGCGAGGCTCTTCATCATCAGCGAGCCGATCGCGCCGGCAATCGTGATCGCGCCGCTGGCCGCCGCGGTCATGCCGAAGCCCAATTGGAGCATCATCGGCAGCAGGAACGGCTGCGCGCCTTGCGTGATGCGGGTCAGCGATCCGCCGATCACCGAAAGGCGGAAGGTGGGGATGCGCATCAGCGACAGGTCGAGGATCGGGTCGCTCCGGTGTTTCGCGTGGCGGATGTACGCGACGCCCGCGACGAGCCCGACCGCGATCAGCACGACGGCGCGCGACAATTCGCCGGTGCGGCTGGTCATCTCGAACCCGAACAACAGGCAGCCGAGCGAGACGCCCGACAGGATGAAGCCGGGCACGTCGAACCGCGCGGGTTTGTCCTCGCGCACCTCACCGATGAAACGCGTTACCAGAATCACGCCGAGCAGGCCGATCGGCACGTTGAGGTAGAAGATCCAGCGCCAGTCGAGATATGTGACGATCGCGCCGCCGACCGGTGGCCCGAGGATCGGGCCGATCAGCGCGGGCATAATCAGCCACGACATCGCCTGGACCATGTCCTCCTTGGCGACGCTGCGGAGCAGGACGAGGCGGCCGATCGGGATCATCATCGCGCCGCCGAGCCCTTGCAGGAACCGCGCGCCCATCATGAACGGCAGGCTGGTCGCCTGGCCGCAGAGCATCGATCCGCCGACGAAGATGAGGATCGCCGCGCGGAAGATCGTGCGCGAGCCGAACCGGTCGGCGAGGCGCCCGCTGGCGGGAATGAAGATCGCGAGCGCCAGCAGGTACGACGTCAGTGCCGAACTCATGCTGGTCGCGGGCACGCCGAAATCGCGCGCCATCGTCGGCAGCGCGGTGGCGAGCACGGTCGAGTCCATCTGCTCCATGAACAGCGCGCAGGCGATGATCAGCGCGGTGACGCGGTAGTTGCTCGGCGTGTGCGGCAGCGCGTTCGGGTCCTTGGCGACGCGCGCGATGGTGTCGGCGGCGGGCATGATGCCATCGCGGATTTCGCTGTTGATCGACGCCAGCCCGCGGCGACGCAGCCTCAAGTCTGCCACCCCCCGCCGAGCGCCTTGAAGACGTCGACCTGGCGATCGACCAGCAGCGCATCGGACGCGGCGAGGTTGGCTTGCGCGGTGGTCAGCGCCGCTTGCGCGGTCAGCAGCGAGAGGAAGTCGGTGCGGCCGAAGCGGTAGAGCGTACCGGCCTGATCCGCGGCGCGCGCGGCGCTGGACTGCGCGCGGCGCAGCGCTGCGTTGCGGTCGCCTTCGCGGGCGTAAGCGGAGAGGGCGGTCTCGGTCTGGCGAAGCGCTTCGAGTGTGGTCGAATCGAACTGTGCCAGTGCCTGGTCCGCGGTGGCGCCGGCCTGAGCGATCTGCGCGCGGATAACCGGGCAGTTAGGGAAGCTCCAGCTGATCAGCGGCCCGAGCCCGAGATGGAATGCGTTGGTCGAGCCGAGCGACGACACCGGCCCGGTGAACCCGGCCGAGCCGCCGAGGCTGACCTGCGGATAGAGGTTGGCGGTCGCCACGCCGATCCGCGCAGTGGCGGCGGCGAGCGACCGTTCGGCCTGGCGGATATCGGGGCGGCGCAGGATCAACGCGGTCCCGTCGCCGATCGGCAGCGGACGGGTGAGCGCGGGTGGCCGCGCGCACGTCGCGACGTCCTTTGGGAAATCGGCGGGGGCGCGGCCCATCAACGTCGCCAACCGGTACAGCGCGGCGGTTCGTGTCGCGACCTGCGAGGGGATCAGCGCTTCGCTTTGGTCGACTGCGGTTCTTGCGCGCGTTACGTCGAACGCGGTGCCGCGGCCGCCACGTTGCAGGCGCTGCGTCACGTTCAGCGTCTGGCGTTGCAGCGCTAGGATACGGTTGTTCGCGGCCAGCACCGAGTTCGCGGTGCAGGCGGTGGCGTAGCTCCGCGCGGTCTCCGCGGCGACGGTCACGCGGACGTTGTCGCGGGCGGCGGCAACCGCCTCGGCATCGCCTTGAGCCGCCTCGATCGCGCGGCGGATGCGGCCGGACAGATCGAGCGGGTAGGCGAGCGTGATGCCGAGGTTGTAGTCGAGCGTGCCGGGGAGATTGCCGCCGGTCGTGTAGGGGCGATCGAGCGAGGTGCCGCCGCCGAGAACGGTCGATAGCGTACGGCCCGCGGCGACTTCGGCGACCACGGCATCGGCGCGACGCAGGTTGGCGTCGGCGGCGCGGAGATCGGTGTTGGCGGCGAGCGCTTCGGTGACGAACGCGTCGAGGCGGGGGTCACCGTAGAGTTGCCACCAATGGTCGGGGAGCGGGGTGTCGGCGAACGCCTTCTCGTGGCCGCTGTCGAAACTGCCTTTGGCGGAGGGGCGGTTGACGACTGCGGACTTGGGGAGCGCGTAGTTTGGGCCGGCGGTCGTGCAGGCGGCTAGCAGTGTGGAAGCTACAAGGGCAGCGACGGACGCAACCGCCCCCCTCCCTGAAAGGGAGGGGTTGGGGGTGGGTAGGCCGGCTTGTGGCACATCGGTACGGATTTGTAGAAGCCTACCCACCCCCGGCCCCTCCCTTTCAGGGAGGGGGGAAGAAGGGGCGTTTCTAAGCGACGTGAGATGGCGACCGAACATCATGCTGTCGTCCCCGGAGTAGCGCGCGGCACCACCGTCACCGTTGCGGTACGGCCCACGATCAACTGCGTCCCCTTCGGCACGCTGGTCAGCTTCACCCGCACCGGGATACGCTGCGCCAGTCGCACCCAGTTGAAGGTCGGGTTCACGTTCGGCAGCAGGTTCGTCGTGTTGGTTCGCTCGCTGTCGTTGATTCCCGCCGCGATGCTGTCGACGCGGCCGTGGAGCGCCTGCGGTTCGCCCATCAGGTGGACGACGACCGGATCGCCGACCCGGATGCTGCCAAGCTTGGTCTCTTCGAAATAGCCCTCGATGCGGAGTGAGTCGGTGTCGACCAGCGCCATCGCCTGTGCGCCCGTCGCGATATAGTCGCCGGGGTGGAGGTCGAGGTTGGTGACGATCCCGTGCACCGTTGCGCGCACCGTCGTCCGCGCTAGGTTCAGCGCCGCAGTCGAGCGTGCGCTCTGCGCCTGCGCCAGTGCCGCCGACGCTGTGGCGACGCGGGCGACGTTCTGCTCGTGCGTTTCTTTCGCGACCAGATCGCCGAGCGCCAGGTCGCGCTGTGCCTCGCGTCGTGCCTGCAACAGCGTGGCGCGGGCGCTCGCGATCGACGCGTCGGACTGCGCCAGTGTCAACTGGAAGCGCGGGCGATCGACCACGAACAGCACGTCGCCGGGCTTTACCGCCTGGTTGTCGTGCACCGCGACCTGCGTGACGAGACCGGCGACATCGGGCGTCACGCGGACGATGTCGGCGCGGATATGCCCGTCGCGCGTCCACGGATCGGTCTCGTACCGTTTCCACAGCCACAGCGCGACCAGCACCGCGAGCGCGACGATGATCAGCGTGACGGCCGAGCGACCCAGCGGGGCGAACAGCGACTTGAGGCGGGAAGAGATCATGCGGAAGGTCCGGTCAGCAGGGCGAGCAGCCCGAGGATGAGGATGAACAGCGCGAGGTCGACGAGCGGTCGATACGTCACCACGCGGTAGGCGCCGGCAAACGCGAGCAACCGAGTGGCGATGCCGGTCAGGATGACGGCGGCGACGGCGAGCAGCAGGATGCTCGGCAGATAGACGCCGCCGATCGAGATTTCGCCGGTCATGCCGGTGCTCCGTAGGCTGGCGCTTGCGGGAACAGGTTGCGACGGAGCGAGGTCAGCGCGAGTACGCCGGTGCGGTGGCGATCGGGCGTGCTGGTCGCGAAACCGGTCATTGCGGCGTCGATTCCGGCGAGCAGGTCGGGTTCGGGTGGCGCGGGCTCATCCGGACGTAACGCACGGTAATGCGCGCCGATACCACGAAGGACCGGCGTGATCACCGCGGCCTCGTCGGACGAGCCATCGATCCGCAACTGCTTGAGTTCGCCGACCGCGACGCCGACGCGCAGGTCGGTCAGCGCGTCGAGCAGCGGCTTGCCCGGATCCTCGCCCTGCAACGCGAGGCGCGGGGCGAGCAGGCCGATGCGGTCCAGCATCCGCGCGATCCAGCCGGCGGCGTCGGGGCGGCTCATCGAGTCGCTGCGCGCCGCCAGTTCGCGCCAGCCTGCGCGGATCAGTCGCCGTGCGCTGGTATCTGCGCCGATCGTCTGGAACAGGCCGACCGTGACGACCGCGAACAACGTGCCGATCAACTGCGCGATGCCGCCGTTGAGGAACGCGTCGAAGCTGCCGCCGAACCGGTCGTTGAGGCCGACCGTGTTCAGCGCCCCGAGCAAGCCGCCGAGCGTCATCAGCAAGGTCGCCGGTCGGGCGAGAAACATCCCTCCGATCAGCATCGGCGGTGCAAGCACGGCGGCGAGCGTCACGAAATCGGTCACGCGCGGCAGGATGGCGAAGGCGTAGACGGCGGATATGACTAGCCCGATGATGGTGCCGTAGAAGAACGCCAGTATCGATGGTGCGGGATCATCGCTGTTGCCGAACAGCGCGCAGCACACGCCCGCGATCAGCACCGCGCCCGCCCCGTCCGACCAGCCCGTACCGATCCAGAAGACGCAGCCGAGCAGGATGGTCGCGACGGTGCCGGCGGCGGCGCGGAGTGCGATACCCCGGTCGCGGTGGAGTGGTCGCTTGGCGATCCGCGCGAGCAGCCGTGCGACCGCAGGCGTGACCGGTGCGCGCGACGGCGAGCGCATCTGGTCGCGCAGGTCGCGCGCGTTACGGTGCGCGTCGACCAGTTCGCCGAGCCGCGCCAGCAGGCTGAGCCGCAACGCATCGCGCCAGATCAGCGTGTCGCCCACCACCGGCTCAAGGACGCGGGCGCGTTCGATCAAGGCATCTGCGGTCGGACCACGCTCCGCCACGGGCGGCGGATCGCGCAGCCATTCGCGGACATCCTCGATCAGCGCGAGCGCTTCGGGGCGGGGCGCATCGGCGCCGCGCTTCAGCTCGACGATCCGGTCGTCGACCGCGCTCGCCAGGGGCAGCAGCATCGACAGTTCGGCCTGGAGCGCGCGCAGGGTCCGCGTGCGGGGAAGCAGGCGCGCAGTGTCGAACGGCAGGTGAATCGACAGCTGGTGAAGCTCGTTGATATCGAGCGCGAGGCGACGACGATCGCGGTCGAGCGCGGCATCGGATGCCCCCGCCAGCGAATCCCGCGACCAGCGCTCGGCATCGGCCAGAATCGCGTCGATCCGCGCGAGCAGCGTCGCGGTCACGGTCTGTGGGAAGACGAAGCCGTGGATCAGGCTCCCGCACAAGATGCCGATCGTGATCTCCTGCACGCGCAACGCGGCGATCGTGAACACCGCACCCGGAGTCGTGACCGACGGAAACCCGATGATGCTGGCCGTGTAGCCCGCCAGCAGGAACAGGTACGCGCGCGGCGTCCGATCGAGCAGCGAGATGTACAGGCACAGACCGAGCCACAGCGCCAGGCCGAGCGAGAGAAGCTCGGGCGCGTTGACCAGGTTCGGCACCAGCACCACCGCGGCGGCCGCGCCGAGTACCGTGCCGGCGACGCGGAACACCGCCTTCGAGAGCACCGCGCCTGCCAGCGGCTGCGCGACAATGTACGACGTCGTCACCGCCCAATAGGGACGCGTCAGACCGATCCTGAGCGCGATGTAATAGGCCAGGAACGCCGCGATCAGGCATTTGACCGAGAAGAGCGCTTCCTTTCCGCCGAACCGGGTGAGGTTCATCGTGCCGGGCTCATCGGGCGTGATCCGCGGTGAACCGTGCCCCGAGCCGCTCCGCGACGTGCAACGCGGTGGCGAGATCGTGGTCGGACACGTCGTCGAGCATCCCCGCGCGCAGGCTGGCGAACTTCGCCTCGATCGTGGTGACGAGCGCGCGGCCGTGATCGGTCAGGCGAATACGGCTGACGCGTGCGTCGGCGGGGTCGCGGCGACGCTCGACGAGGTTGGCCGCCGACATCTGATCGATCGAGCGCACCAGCGACGCCTGCGTCACGTCGAGTTGCTGCGCGAGGTCGGTTTGGCGCACGTCGTCGCCGAGCCTCCCGACCTGGACGAGCGCCCAGCCGGTCGACGCCGATACGTTCATGTCACGCAACGCCCGATCGGCCGCCCGCCGCCACATTCTTGCGAGCGGCAGGAGGGTGCGAGCGTAGGACGACTCGAGGATGGCGCGGGGGGAAGTCATTAGCGTGCTAAGTAATGACGATCGCGTGTGCTGCAATGCGGAATCGGTTTATGACGGAAATGTTAGAAACGGGTCCCCGCTAATGGCACCACCCCGGCGGAGGCCGGGGCCCAGTCGGCAAGGCCGAGGTAACGGAGGGCAGTGGGTAGTTGGCGGCGTCTCCCAACTGGGCCCCGGCCTCCGCCGGGGTGGTGCCGCTCGACGGAGAGGTCTTACTCGACCGCCAGGATCACGTGGCTCGCCTTGATCAACGCCAGTGCGCGCGTGCCGATCTGCAGGTCGAGCGCCTCCGCACTCTCCTTGGTCAACGTCGCGGTCAGCGTTTTGCCGAGCGTCAGTTCCAGCGTCACTTCGCTCGAGATCGCGCCATCCTCGCGCGCGATAACGGTCCCCGCCAGCGTGTTGCGGGCCGACGTCCGCAGGCTCTCGTGGCCGCGTGCGAGGATAACGAAGCTCGACTTGATCAGCGCCAGCGCGGTCGCGTCCGGCACTAGTCCTAGATCCTCGGCGCTGCCGCGCGTGATCGTCGCGACGATCTCGACGCCATCCGCCACCGCCAGCGTAACCTCGGCATCGATCGTCCCCGGCGTCACGCGCGACACAGTGCCGCGCAACACGTTGCGTGCGCTCGTCTTCATTCCGATTCCCCATAGCAGCGGCTTCAGCGACAGCCCGTTCGACACGCTAGCCTCGATCCGCGCCATCGCGCTGGCGAGCTCGGCCTCGGCGACCGCATAACCGTCGAGCACGGCCACGCCCGCCTCGGTGATCGGGCTCGCGCCACCGTCCTTGCCGCCCGCTGCGGGGAGCACGAGCGGGCGGTCGAACAGATTGTTCATCACCTGCACCGCGTCCCATGCCGCCTTGTAGCTCAGCCCCACGACCTTCGCCGCGCTGGTAATCGAGCCGCCATCGCGGATCGCGCGGAGCAGCGCGATCCGGTCGGCGCCGACGCGGCCTGTCTGGTCCTTGGCGAGCAGGATCGTGGCGTGGAGGGGGGGGGGCGTCGGTAGCGTCATAGCCCCCTCATACCTACTGCTTGATGCGGAAGGTAAGCCCGATCGTGCGCGGGTCGCTCGGCGTGGCGAGGATCAGGCCCGAATTGCCCGCCTGGATCGTCACGTTCTGGATGTAGTCCTTGTTCAGCAGGTTGCGCGAGAAGACGGCGAGTTCCCAGCCCTGCTTCGACCGGAAGCCGATGCTGCCGTTGACGATCGTGTAGCCCTGGATGACCGTGAACGCCGACCCCGAAGGATCGCCGAACTGCCGCGTGCGGGTATTCGAATCGACGTGGACGAAGCCGCTGCCGATGTCGGTGATCGGCTGGTTGTAGTCCGCGCCGAGCGTGTACGACCAGCGGGGCAGGCTGGACAGGCGCTGGCCGCTGAGATCGCAGAACGCTGCGGTGTTGAAGATCCGCTCGATCGGGCAGGGGGCCGCCGGGTAGGAATTGAACTTGCCGTCGGCGTAGGCGACGCTGCCGCGCAGCGACAGGTTGCGCGTGACGAGTGCGGTCGCGTCGGCCTCGAACCCGCGCACCGTCACTTTCGGGATGTTGGCGAGGTAGGTGCGGAGCGCGGCGGCGGCGCGCGTGTCGGTGACGTTCGCCTGGAAATCGGTGACGCGCGTGTAATAGCCGTCGACGTTGAAGATCAGGCGATTGTCGAACAGCTGCGTCTTGAGGCCGATCTCGTACGCGGTGTTCTTCTCGGGGCGGACGACTGCGGTGCCGATCGCGGGCTGGTTCCGGTCGTTGAGCGGGAGGCCGGACATGTTGATCCCGCCCGACTTCTCGCCGCGCGCGTAGCTGGCATAGGCGAGGATGCCGTCGGTCGCCTGATACGCAATGTTCGCGCGCCCAGTCAGCGCGCCGTCCTTGTCGCTGGCGGCGTAGTTCTGGCCTCGCAGGATCGACAGCTTGGCTGCGTTCAGTGCGGCGTTGGTCGTCTGCAAGCCGCCGAAGGTGAAGGTGTCGTACGTCCCCTCCTTCTCTTCGTAGGTATACCGAAGCCCGCCAGTCAGGGTGAGGCGATCGACCGGCTTCCAGTTCACTTCGCCGAATGCCGCATAGCTGTCCGAGCGGAAATCGGTGCGGCCGTCGGTGCCGTAGCCGTCGAGCAGGTTGCTGGGGACGGCGGTTGCAGCGGCGCCCGTGCCCGTCGACGTGCCGATCAGATAGCGTGCGGCGGCGGGGCCGTAGATCGAGATCGGGCGGCCGATGACGCGCTGGCGGAAGAAATATAGCCCGCCCACGTAGCTCAGTTTGTGGTCGCCGTTCGAGGCGAGGCGCAGTTCCTGGCTATACTGGTCCTGTCGCGCGGGGATGTGCTGTTCGGTCTGTATCGGGATGCCGGTATAGTCGCGATCGTTGTCGGCATCCCAGTTCCAGAACCGCCATGCGCTGACCGAGGTGAGCGTCGCGGCCCCGAGGTTCCAGTCCGCGATCACGCCCACACCGCCTTCATTGGTGTCGACGCCCAGCGCCGCGTCGATGTCGGTCTTGCGGTCGTACGGATTGGTGCTGGGCGGTGCGTAGTTGAACTGCGCGGCGAGGCCGGTCGGGCCGCCGAACTGGCGCGTGGCGGTGCGGAACAGACGGCCATCGGTACCACTGCCGGGCCGGGTCGCTACATTGTAATAGACCTGCGTGCAGCAGTTGCTCTGGAAGTTGGTGAAGTCGGCGCTGACCTTCACCTGGAACACTTCCGAAGGGCGGAACAGCAATTGCCCGCGGATCGCCTGGTTGCCGATGGTGTTCTGATCGCGGCCGGTGACGACGTTGTCGATCACGCCGTCGCGGCGCGTGCTGACCACCGACACGCGGCCGGCGAGCGTGTCGCCGATGATCGGGCCCGAGACGGCACCCTTCACCTGCACGAAGTTGTAGCTCGCATAGCTGATCTCGGCCTCGCCCTGCGTCGTGAAGGTCGGAGCGCGCGTGGTGATGTTGATCGCGCCGGCGGTGGAGTTCTTACCGAACAGCGTGCCTTGGGGGCCGCGTAGAACTTCGACCTGCTCGATGTCGCTGAAATCGAACGCGGCGGTGGCGGGGCGCGCGTGATAGACCTGGTCGACATAATAGCCGACGCCGGGTTCCAAACCGTCATTGGCCTGGCTGACCGCGACGACGCTGCTGCCGAGCCCGCGGATCGTGAACGCGGTGTTGCGGGGATTGGCCGAGCTGTAGTTCAGCGCGGGGACGAGCTGTGCGAGCTGTTGCGTGTTCACGGTATAGGAGCGGTCGAGAAGCGCGCCGCTTACAACGGATAGCGACCCGGGGATCTTCTGCGCGTTTTCCGCACGACGACGGGCGGTGACGATCACTTCCATCGAAGTGTCGGGTTCGCTTGGTTGTGCGACGCGGCCTTCGGTGCGAGCCTGTTCCGGATTAGCGGCGCTGGTTTGCGCGTTTGCCATCATGGGCAGGCACGTCGTCGCCAGCAGCACGGCACTTAGCCGCGTGAAATCATGTCCCCGCATTGTCGTCACCCCTGCGTTATATGGTCAAGCTACATAACGGGAAGTTTCGAAACGGATAGGGGGATTTCCGGACGCGCACGCGCCGATACATCCCCCACCCCGGCGAAGGCCGGGGCCCAATTGGGGGACGACGCTTGGCGAGCGTCGCGTGCCATTACTGTGACCTTTCCAATTGGGCCCCGGCCTTCGCCGGGGTGGTACGGCGTCAGGCGAGAAGTGCGACGATCTCCGCGGCGATCTCGGCGGGCAAGCGCGACGCGCCGTCAGCTACCGTCGACACCGTCGCCCAGCGGCCCAACAACCCGACCTCGGCCATCGCCGCATAGTTCGTCCGCACCCGGTCCTGCAGTCCGGTATCGGCCTCGTACGCGTCGAACGCATCGTCGGTGTAGGATCGCTTGCGCTTCTTCAGGATCAGCCCGCGCGCGATTGCGGCCGGCGTGTCGAGATACACCGACAGGTCAGGCTTCGGCAGCGCGAACGAGCCCGTCTCCAAATCAGCGATCCACGCCATCATCGCGTCAGCCTCGTCCGCCGGCACCTGCGCCGCCTGATACGCCATGTTCGAGGCGATATACCGGTCGAACACCACCACGTCGTTCGCCGCCATCGTCGCCAACAGATGGTCGCGCGACTCCATCCTGTCGAGCGCATACAACACCGCCGCCGCCCTGGGGGACGTGCCGCGCGGCAAGGTCCCTGCCAGCATCGCGCCGAGCGCCCAGCCGCCGACCGTCTCGGTATAGCGCGGGAACGATACGACGTCCGCAGTGCGGCCCGCGGCGCGCAGTTGCTCGACCACCAATGCCGAGGCGGTGGCCTTGCCCGCGCCGTCGGCGCCTTCGATTGCCAGGAGGAAGCTCATGGAAGAGCCCTAGCAAGGCTTACCGGCTCACCAAAGCCCGCAAATCGATCAGC
Source organism: Sphingomonas sp. Leaf208 (assembly GCF_001421415.1). Taxonomy (GTDB): domain Bacteria; phylum Pseudomonadota; class Alphaproteobacteria; order Sphingomonadales; family Sphingomonadaceae; genus Sphingomonas. Next base: position 139,237 of record NZ_LMKH01000036.1, on the reverse strand, counting down.
CCGCGCAGCAAGGACGTGCCGCCCGGCGAGGCGATATAGCGCGGCGTCCAGTTCGGCCTGAACTTCTCCTTGTACGCGCGCAGGCCTGCAAACCCGTAAAAGCGTTCGCCGTGGCGGAACAGGAACGCCGCCACCTTCGACCAGGTCGGCGACAGCCGCCGCGCCTCGATCCCCGACAGCGGCGCCATCCCCAGCGAGAAATTGCGATAGCCATGCTCGTGCCCCCACAGCATCAGCCGCGTGAACAGGAAGTCCATGCCACCCTGCGGCATGTCCTCGGCGTGGCGCATCAGGTCGACCGACAGCTCCTGCCTGTTCGGCGTACCCCAGACGTTGGCGAAGGCGACGATCCTGCCCTCGATCCGCACCACCGCGCAGTCGAACTTCGCCATATATCCCGGCTCGAACCGACCGACGCTGAAGCTCTTTTCTGCATGATCCTTGTCGGCCAGCCACCAGTCGGAGATCGCTTGCAGTTCGGGGATGAGCGCGGACATCGCAGCGGCTGGCACGACTTCGAACGCTGCGCCTGCGCGTTCGGCGACGCGGCTTGCCTTCCGCACGCTGCGCATTTCGGGCGTCTCCAGCGTGAAGCCGTCCAGTTCGACCGTCGCCTCCTCGCCGTATTTGACCAGCTTGAGGCCCATCTCGATCGCGATCGGGACGATGCGCAGGCCGATCTGGTACAGCAGCAGCCGCCCCTGTGCGGCGTCGGCGCGCGCGCGGATCGCCCATAACAGTTCGGACCATGCCTCGCTTGGTCCCACCGGGTCACCGAGCACGATCCAGCTCGCGCCCTTCACCTGATACATCAGGAACGCGTCGCCGCTGTCCGAGACCAGGAAGCGCTTGTCGCCGGTGAAGGCGAGCATCGCGTCGGTGCGGTCGGCATGCGCGAGCGCGGCGGTCGCGACGTCGTCGGGCAGCATGTCGTGGACCATCGGCACGGGCGCCGCCGCGAACAGCCGCCAGATCGCCGCGCCGATCAGCAACAGCCCGACCGCGAGGCTGGTGCGCAGGAAGCGCGAGGCGTTGGCGTTGGTTTCGAACTGCCACCACAGGTCGCTCGAATAGCCGACGCGGCGATAGGCGAAGAAGCCGATCAGCACCGACAGCCCGATCGCGGCGCCAACGCCGACCAGCCACTCAGGCGACAACGGCTCCGCGGTCAGCCGCGTCCGCCGGTAGAACGCCGCGCGCGTCCATTGCAGCGCGGCGGCGGTCAGCAGCAGTATCGTCGCCTCCTCGTAATCGAGACCTTTCGCGATCGACAGCAGCGCGCCTGCAACGAGCAACGTCCGCGCCGCCCAGAACGCGCCGTCGAGCCGCCGGTACAGGCCAAGCGCGACCAGCAGCAGCATCACGCCGACGAGGCTCGCCGCGACGTGCGCCATCTCGCTGATCGGCAGCGGCAGGATCGTCGCCAGCGTGTCCATGCGACCGGGCGCCGCGGGCAGTGCGCCCGACACGAGCAGCATCGCGCCACTCAGGAACACCAGCACGCCCAGCAGCAAGGGCGCTAGCGGCAGTGCGATTGCGAGCGGATCGGTGCCTCGCCCACGCCATTGGCGTCCCTCGTGGAACGCCATCAACACTGCGGCGAGGATCAGCGGCGCGACGTAATAGATGATCCGGTAGGCGAGCAGCGCGGCGAGGACCGTCGCATTGTCCTGCGGCATCGTCGCTATGATCACCGCCTCGAACACGCCGAGCCCGCCTGGCACATGGCTGATCAACGCAACGACAATCGCCACCGCGTAGCCGAGGAACAGCACCGGATAGAGCTCGGGCGAGGCATTGGGGAGCAGCACGAACAACGCCGCACTTGCCGCCGCCAGGTCGACCGTCGAGACCAGTAGGAGCGCGAGCGCCTGCCGCCAGTTCGGCAACGGCAGCCGCCAGCCCAGCAGTCCGATCGATCCGCCCTGGCGGTGACGCAGGACGATCCCCAGCATGACGAGCGGGATGACGATGCCGACGCTGCGCTCGAGCAGAGGCGGCATCGTCCACTTGACGATCGGTAGCGTCCCCGGATGGATCGCCATCGACAGGCACGCGACGGTGATGACCCCCGCCCAGAACGTCACGCCGGCTATCAGCACGACGCGCGCCACGGCGGCTTCGTCTAGCCCGGCGCGGCTATACACGCGGTATCGCGCCGACCCGCCGGTCAGCATGGCCAGCCCAAGGTTGTGGCTGATCGTGTAGCTCGTGAACGACGCGACTGCAGCCGTCCGCCACGGCAGTGGATGACCGATCACTTTCAGGGCGATCGAATCGTAGAAGGTCAGCGCGATATAACTGACGACGGTCAGCCCGATCGCCACCGAGAGCTGCGACCAGCCGAGCGCGGAAAACGCGGCGCGGACTTCGGACAGGCGGATTTCGGCGGTCAGCTTGTGGATCGCAGCGAAGCCAAGCACCGCGACGATGAGTACCGCCAGCGCGATCAGCATGCCCCGGCGATGCGCGATCCAGTCGCGAATCCGAATAACGAACGGACGAGTCGTCATCGGGTCAACCGCGGTGCCAGGTCTGCGTCTTGCACAGGAACCCGCCGATCAGGCAGCCTTTCACGTCGATCGTATTCGCGTCGACCAGCGTCAGCGTCGACCCGAAGGTGCGGCCCATGTCGGGGACGAAGATCTGGCCCGACCATTTCCCGCGGCCGCTAGGGCGATATTCGCGGAGCAAGGCGGTGCCGATCAGTTTCGGCGTGCCGCCATCGCGGGCGTCGGCCTGCGCCTCGTCGCTGGCGCGCACCACCCAGCCGCACAGCCTGTCCCCGCAGGCGCCTGTTTTCACGGCCACGCTGTTCTTCGGATTGTGCCAGGTGCCTTCCACGGGGGAAGCAGGGGCCGGGCTGCCCACGGCCATCGCGAGCGCCATCATCACAGGAATCATCGGTCGATCCTCAATCCGCGAAAACGAACCGCGCCAGCACCTCGTAGAGCGCATCGGCGTCGCGGTGAAGCGGGTGTCCGCCCGGCAACGCGATCCGCGTCGCATTGGCCTGGGTCAGCAACGGACACAGGCTGCCGACTTCCTCCACGCCCTGGACGCATAGCAGAGGTGCCCAGGTCAGCCGGCGCGCGGTCGGCATCGCGTCGACGGTCGGGGTCCAGAGATCGAACACCTCGCTTGGTGACGCACGGAACTGGACGTTGTCCTCGGGCACGATCAGCGCGACCTTGGCGATCTTGGCGCGCAGTTCGGGGGCAAGGTCGACCAGCCCGACATGCAACATGTCCGCGCCGAACGACTGGCCGATCAGCACCACCCGGTCGGTGTGGCCGAGCCGCAACGCGCGCTGTTCTGCGCGCGCGATCAGCGTCGTGATGTCCGCCGGCGTCCGCGTCGTACGCAGATAGGTCAGCGTGTTGACCGCGACCACCGGCACGCCGTCCGCCGCCAGCCGTCGCGCGATCTGGGGCGCCATGCCGATCTTGTAGCCGAGATCGCCGGTGAGAAGCACGACGGCGAACGGCCGCTGCGGTTTGGTAGGATGGACATCGGTAAAAAGCGGCCCACCGAAATAGCCGAGCCAGCCCATGAAGCCAGCCGCGGCGATAGCGGCCAGGACCAGCGCGAGCAGGGATCGGTAGAGCCACGTCATCCGCAACCGATTGCACCGGGGCGGGTGATCGGCACGTGGAGCGATAGTGAAGTTTTCTTCACGCACTGCTCCCCTCCCTGAAAGGAAGGGGCTGGGGGGTGGGTTGGCGCGCTCGTGCCGTAACGGTCTGATATGCGGAAACCGACCGACCCCCGACCCCTCCCTTTCAGGGAGAGGGGGAGAACCGTCTCGCCCCTCAAACCGGATCGTGCGCCAACCGCTCATGGTGACGGATCACCTCGTCGATGATGAAGCGCAGGAATTTTTCGGAAAACTCGGGATCGAGCTGCGCCTCCGCCGCGAGGTGCCGCAGTCGTGCGATCTGGCGCTCCTCGCGGCCGGGATCCGCGGGGGGCAGGCCGTGCGTCGCCTTGTGCCGACCCACCGCCTGCGTCACCTTGAAGCGCTCCGCGAGCATGTGGATCAGTGCCGCATCGATGTTGTCGATGCTCTGGCGGTATCCGGTCAACAGGTCGTCAGCCACCAAAATACCCTTTCGTTGGTTCGGCGCGCCTTTTGCGGCGACGTGGCCGGATCGGCAAGGCGTCGCACAGCAGATCGGGGCGAGCCGGTGCAGGCCGACGCCCGGCAAGGGTTGCTTTGCAGGGGCATAGGCGTCAGAGGCTCGGGAAGATGAGCGCCACCGTCCACCGCCTCGACACCCTTCGTCCCACGCCCGAGTCCCAGCCCTCGCTGGACCCGATGGTCAAGCTTGTCCGTGGCGACATGGATCACGTCAACGCGGTGATCCGCGGCCGGATGGAGTCCGAGATCCCGCTGATCCCCGAACTCGCCGGTCACCTGATCGCGGGTGGCGGCAAGCGGATGCGGCCGATGCTGACGCTCGCGAGCGCGCAACTGATCGACTATACCGGTACGCAGCATCACCTGCTCGCCGCCGCGGTCGAGTTCATCCATACCGCGACGCTGCTCCACGACGACGTCGTCGATGGCTCGGACCTGCGCCGCGGCAAGCGCACCGCCAACATCATCTGGGGCAACCCGGCCAGCGTGCTGGTCGGCGATTTCCTGTTCAGCCGCAGCTTCGAACTGATGGTCGAGGCAGGCAGCCTCAAGGCGCTGAAGATCCTGTCCTCGACCAGTGCGGTCATCGCGGAAGGCGAGGTCAATCAGCTTACCGCCGCGCGCCGCGTCGGTCTCGGCGAGGAGCGGTATCTCGACATCATCGGCGCGAAGACCGCGGCGTTGTTCGCGGCTGCGTGCCGGATTTCGGCGGTCGTCGCCGATCGTCCCGAGGCCGAGGAGGCTGCGCTCGATGCCTATGGCCGCAATCTCGGCATCGCGTTCCAGTTGGTCGACGATGCGATCGATTACGTCTCCGATGCTGATACGATGGGCAAGGATGCGGGCGACGACTTCCGCGAGGGCAAGATGACTCTGCCGGTGATCCTCGCCTATGCGCGTGGCTCGGACGAAGACCGCGCGTTCTGGAAGGATGCGGTCGAAGGTCGTCGTGACAGCGAGGCCGATCTGCAACACGCGATCCGCCTGATCCGCTCCACCCGCGCGATCGATGACACGTTCGCGCGCGCCCGGCATTACGGCCAGCGCGCGATCGACTCGATCGCCGGCTTCCCTAACGGCGCCGCCAAGGACGCCATGATCGAAGCCGTCGAGTTCGCGGTCGCCCGCGCATACTGATCGCGCTAGCGGATCGGTGATCCGGCATTCGGCAGCGTCGCCTCGCCGACCGGCGTCGATTTGCCGAACAAGGCGCGGTCCGCGGGGCCAAACGCGTATTTCCACAGGATGTAGAGATAGGTGGCCGCGATCGCGGGTTCGCCGATCGCCAGCTCGACCCATTCGTAACGCTTGGGTAGCGCGGTGAAGCCTGCGCCCACCACGATCGCTGCTAGTGCGGCCCACACTAGTGGCCAGCGCCACGGCGAGACGCTGGTCCCGAGCAGATGGCCGAGCAGCTTCGACTTGATGATCGAGGTCAGACCCACCGACAGCATCAGTGCGATCGCCGGGCCAGCGGCCTGGTAATTGACGGGATAGCCCAGTGCCCGGATCGTGAAGATCAGCGCAAAGCTCAGACCGACCTGGAAGGCGAGCATCGCCGCCGAGATCATCAGGTTGCGGTGTCGGGCGATGTAGACGAGCGCGGACTCGCTGACTGCGCCGGTCGAGGCAAGGACTTCGGCAGTGAGAAGGAACGCAAGCGCGGCGGTGCCGGCGACGAACTGCGGGCCGACTACGCCCATCACCGCTTCGCCAGGGATCGAACCCATCAGCGCGAGCCCGCCCTGCGCCGCCATGATCCAGAACGCGACTTGCCGCACCTGATTGGCGATCGCCGCGCGGTCGTTGATCGCGAGGCTATGGGTGATGACGGGGCCGAGGATCGGGTCGAAGCTGGTCTTAAGCTTCTGCGGCAGGCTCGCGACCTGCTGTGCCATGTAATAGATACCGACAATTTTCGGCTCGAACATCACGCCTAGGATGAAGCGGTCGACGTTACGGCTGCCCCATTCGAGGATGTCCGCGCCGGCCAGCGGCACGTTGGCGCGGGCGAGCGCGTAGAGCGGGCGGAGCTGCGGTTTCCAGCCACGCGGAATGCCGTAGCTGCGCAGGAACGGCACGAGGCTGGCGATCAGCGCTGCGGTCATCGACGCGACGTAGCTCAGCACGAGGCCATCGCGGATCGTGAAATACGAGAAGGCCCAGGCGGCGATCGAGATCGTCCACGGCTCGACCACCGCGCGGGCAGTGACCGCTGCCTTGACGTTGAGGCGGTAGGCGAGCGCGGCGAGGCTGACGTCGGACCAGGCGACCGCGACGATGATCAGCGGCAGGAACCGGTCGAGCCCGGTGATCGCGCTGTTCGGATACATGATCTGCGGGAACGTACAGAGCACCGCGCTGGCGATAAGCGACGCGACGAACGCGACCGCCATCGCGTCCCAGACGACGTTGGCGTGCGGGCGGTCGGCGCTGCTGAGGGCCTGCGCGAGGCCGCGCTTCAGCCCGAGCGTCGCGAGAAGCGCGGCGAGTTCGACCACCACGACCGCGATCGCGAAGCGGCCGACGAGGTCAGGGCCGTAGATGCGGCCGGCGATGAACAGGAACGGGATACGCGCGGCGAGGCGGAGGACGAAGCCGGCGATGTTCGTGCGACCGCCCTTGGCGAGCGTGTCGATGTCCTGAGTGGCCTCGGTCACTCTTCCCCCTTCCCTGAAAGGGAGGGGTAGGGGGTGGGTTCGCCCGTGAGGTTCGGTTGCGCCTGCCTCGAGCCTACCCACCCCCGGCCCCTCCCTTCCAGGGAGGGGGGAAGGTTTTCGGGCATCGACTGGCTCAATGCGCCGCGCCCCAGCTCAGGCCGGTGCCGATCTCGATGCCGAGGGGCACATCGAGCGTTACCGCAGGCTGTGCCGCCGCCGCCATCACGCGTTCGATTACGGGCTTAGCTGCGTCCACGTCACCTTCCGGCAGTTCGAACACGAGTTCGTCGTGGACCTGGAGAAGCATGCGGACGTTCGGCAGCCCCGCTTCGAGCAACGCCGGCCCCATCCGCACCATTGCGCGCTTGATGATGTCGGCGCTTGTCCCCTGGATCGGCGCATTGATCGCGGCGCGTTCGGCGCCCTGGCGTTCGTGCTGGATCTTCGAGCGGATGCGGGGGAAGTGGGTCTTGCGGCCGAACAGCGTGGTCGTAAAACCGGTCGCGCGGACGCTCTCCGTCGTCTCGACGATGTAGTTGGAGATGCCGGGGAAACGATCGAAATAGCGGTCGATCATCGCCTGCGCCTCGTCCGCGGTCACGTCGAGGCGGCCGGCCAGTCCCCAGCGCGAGATGCCGTAGAGGATCGCGAAGTTGATCGTCTTCGCCCGGCCGCGCGTGTCGCGGTTGACCTCGCCGAACAGTTCTTGCGCGGTCAGCGAGTGGATGTCGTCGCCGTTCGCGAACGCTGCCTTCAGCGCGGGGACGTTGGCCATGTGCGCGGCCAGCCGTAGCTCGATCTGCGAGTAATCGGCGGCGAGGATGACGTTGCCGGGCTCGGCCACGAACGCGTCGCGGATCTGGCGGCCGATCTCGGTGCGGATGGGGATGTTCTGGAGGTTGGGATCGGTCGACGACAGGCGGCCGGTCTGCGCACCGGTCAGCGAGTAGGACGTGTGGACGCGACCCGTCGCCGGATTGATCTGCGCCTGCAACGCGTCGGTGTAGGTCGATTTCAGCTTCGACAACTGGCGCCAGTCAAGCACTTTGCGTGCGATCACCGCGCCGGGTGAATCCTTGTCCGCGGCGATGCGCTCGAGTTCGTTGACGTCGGTCGAATAGACGCCGGACTTGCCTTTGCGGCCGCCCTTGATGCCCATCTTCTCGAACAGCACGTCGCCCAGTTGCTTGGGGCTGCCGATCGTGAACGGCGCGCCCGCGAGCGCGTGGATTTCGGTTTCGAGGCTCGCCATCTGGCCGGCGAACTCGGTCGAGAGCTTCGACAGTTTGGCGGCATCGACCTTGATCCCGTGCATCTCCATCTGCGCGATGACGGGGACGAGCGGGCGATCGACCATCTCGTAGACGCGGGTCGAGCCTTCCGCGGGCAGGCGGCGCTTGAAGCGGCGCCAGAGACGGAGCGTCACGTCGGCATCCTCGGCGGCGTAGCGCGTGGCGGCCTTGAGGTCGATTTCGTTGAAGGTCCGCTGCGTCTTGCCGGTGCCGACGACGTCCTTGAACGCGATGCAGCTGTGCGAGAGGTGCGTGGCGGCGAGTTCGTCCATGCCGTGGCCGTGCAACCCGGCGTCGAGATCGAAGCTCATCACGATCGTGTCGTCGAATGGCGCGATCTGCACGCCGCCGGTCGACGCATAGGCGCGGCCGAGGACGATCATGTCGTATTTGAGGTTGTGGCCGATCTTCAGGACGCTCGGGTCCTCCAGCAACGGCTTCAGTTTCTCTAGCACGAGCGCGCGATCGAGCTGGACCGGGTTTTCCGCGAGCAAATCGGTGCCGCCATGCGCGATAGGTACGTAGCAGGCGAGGTTCGGGTGCAGCGCCATGCTGATCCCGACCAGGTCCGCGCGCGTCGCGTCGATGCCGGTGGTCTCGGTGTCGATGGCGATCCAGCCCTGATGTTTCGCCACCGTGATCCAGCGATCGAGTGCGGCTTCGTCGACGACGGTTTCATAGTCATCGTGCTTGCAGGGCTCGTCGTCGTCCATGTCCGCGACGACGGTCGACTCTTCGACTGGGGCCTCGGCAACCGCGGAAAGCTTGGCGATCAGCGACTTGAAGCCGTGATGTTCGAGGAACGCGCGCAGGGGGGCGTCGGGGATGCCCTTGAGTTCGAGATCCTCCAGTGGCTCGGGCAGCGCGACGTCGCATTTGAGCGTGACGAGCACCTTCGACAGCCGTGCCATCTCGGCATGCTCGATCAGATTGTCTCGGAGCTTGCCCTTCTTCATGCCGTCGGCGGCGGCGAGCACGGATTCGAGATCGCCGTGTTCGAGGATCAGCTTCGCCGCGGTCTTGGGGCCGACGCCGGGGACGCCGGGGACGTTGTCGACGCTGTCGCCCATCAGCGCGAGCACGTCGCCGAGCTGCGCGGGCGAGACGCCGTGGAATTTCTCCGCGACATGCTCCGCGCCGAGCCGGCGGTTGTTCATCGTGTCGTACATGTCGAGTCCGGGCTCGATCAGCTGCATCAGATCCTTGTCGGAACTGACGATCGTGACTTCCCAGCCTTGGGCGAGTGCGGCCTTCGAATAGCAGGCGATGATGTCGTCGGCTTCGAGGCCCTCGGTCTCGATGCAGGGAAGGCTGAACGCACGCGTGGCGTCGCGGATCATCGGGAACTGGGGGACGAGATCCTCGGGCGGCGGCGGACGCTGCGCCTTGTACTTGTCGTAGAGATCTTTGCGGAAAGTCTTCGACGACTTGTCGAGGATGACCGCCATGTGGGTCGGGCCGTCGGCGGCGTGGACCTCGTCTGCGAGCTTCCACAGCATCGTCGTATAGCCATACACCGCGCCGACCGGCTCGCCATGCTTGTTGGTGAGCGGCGGCAGCCGGTGATAGGCGCGGAAGATATAGCCGGAGCCGTCGACGAGATAGAGATGGGGCATCGCGCGCGGTCTAGCGGATGCGAGGGCGCGCACCAATGGGCGATGCGTGCTTGTTGGGTATCAGGTGGGGAGAAAAGCGGTGGGGTGTTTGCCTCGCTTTAGCGGTCTCGAGAAACGCACCACCCCGGCGGAGGCCGGGGCCCAATTGGAAAGGTGGTCGTAACGGCGCGCTGCGCTTCGTTATCACCGTCCCCCAATTGGGCCCCGGCCTTCGCCGGGGTGGGGAAGGAAGGCATGTTTGGGGTTTGTGGAGCGTGCCTGTCATTACAATCCTCCCCCGCCAGGGGGAGGTGGCACCGAAGGTGACGGAGGGGGAGGATATGCAACAGCGGTTACACCTTTCCTCCCCCTCCGTCTGGCGAGTGCCAGCCACCTCCCCCTGGCGGGGGAGGATCGATAGCTCGCCTACTTCTTGATCAGCCCGATCTCGACCAGTCTCTCGTACAGGTAATCATGCGCGGTGATCGGGTTCGGATAGCGGTTCGCGTTGTCCGGCGTGATCGTGCCCGGCAGCGTCTCGATCAGGAAGTCTGGCGCGGGGTGCAGGAAGAACGGCATCGAATAGCGCGAGTGACCGCGGCGCTCGGGGGGCGGGTTGACGACGCGGTGCGTGGTCGAGGGCAGCACGTTGTTGGTCAGCCGCTGGAGCATGTCGCCGACGTTGACGACCATCGCGCCCTCGGGCGGCTTGATCGACAGCCAGCGGCCGTTCGCGCGGTCGAGCAGTTCGAGCCCGGCTTCCTCGGCACCGAGCAGCAGCGTGATGAGGTTGATGTCCTCATGCGCGCCGGCGCGGACGCCTTCCGCATCGACGGGGATCGGCGGGTAATGCAGCAAACGGAGGATGCTGTTGCCGTCCTTCACCGCCGGATCGAACCAGTCGGGCTTAAGCTTCAGATGGCGCGCGATCGCAGACAGGAGCTTGTCGCCGGCGCGGTCGAACGCGGCGAAGAGTTCGAGGAAGACCGGCTTGAAGCCCTCGGGCCGCGTCGGCCAGACGTTCGGCGCCATCGTGTCCGCATAGCGATGACCTTCCGGCAGTTCGCGACCGACGTGCCAGAATTCCTTGAGGTCGACGACCTTGGCGTCCTTGGCGATCTCGGTCTTGAACGGCGTGTAGCCGCGCGCGCCGCCGCCGCCGGGGATGTGGTAGCCACGCTTTTCGTCCTCGGGGAGGTCGAACAGGAGCTTGGTCTCGGCCCAGGCGCGCTCGATCAGGTCGGCGGGGATGCCGTGGTCGGCGACGATCGCAAAGCCGTACCGCTCGAACGATTCGCCGAACGCGGCGGCGAAACCGTCGGGGTCGGTATCCTGCGTGGCGAGGCTGAGCGTCGGGACCTGGGCGGCGGGGGTGTCGAGCATGAGGTGCGTGTCCGGATTGGGGGACGCCCGATATAGGGGATTGGGGGTGCCGTGCCAAATGCTTGGGTTAGGGTTGGTCTGGATTTGGAATCTGTAATGATCCTCCCCCTGGCGGGAGAGGATCGTAGACTTATCCGCTGATGACGATCGTGCCGGTCGCCTTGTCCTCGCCATCTGGGGCGAGTTCGAGGCGGAAGGGTTTGTCCTCGTCGGTCGTGCCGATCAGATTCGCGCCTTCGCCGTGCACCTTGTAGCCGACCTTGCCCAAGCGCTGCGCGAACCAGTCACGGACGATTAGCGGAGTCGCCGGGCTGGTAAATGCAACACGTAGGCCGCTGCCTGCATCACTACCGTTGTTTTCGTTACCGACGATATTCAGGTTCTTGATCGAAGACCCCGGATACAGCCGCACGCCATTGAGATCGAAATTGCCCGTGTCGATCTTGATCTTCGGCAGCTTCACCGAGCCCTGGAAGCCGGGCACGTCGATCTTCATTTCGCCGGTTTCGCCGTTGATCGCGCCAAGGACGTTGCCGCCGTCGGCGTTGATCGAGACCGACGCGCCCTCGTTCGAGCGATCGCAGGCGGACAGGGCAAGCACGCTGGTGAGACCGACAGCGGCGAGCAAATACGGGCGGATCATGGTCATCTCCGAAGTGTGTTGTTCTGGCAATACAGATAGGGATCGGCGGCGCACTGCGCAATCGTCGTGTAGCTGCGCCGGTTAGCGGGTTCCGCGCGACCGCCCGAGCGGGTACAGGGCCACGCATCATGCAGACCCAGGATCCCCAATCCGACGCGCCAGCGATGCGCGGCGCGCCGATCGGCTTCGTCGAGTTCGTCGCGCTCGTCGCCTCGCTGATGTCGCTGACCGCGCTCGGTATCGACTCGATGCTGCCCGCGCTGCCGGCGATCGGCGACTCGCTCGGTGTCGCGACCGAGAACGGGCGGCAGTTCGTCGTGACCGCGTTCGTGATCGGTTTCGGCGTCGCGCAGCTCGTCCACGGCCCGCTCGCGGATCGGTTCGGGCGGCGGACGGTGCTGCTCTGGTCGCTCATGCTCTACATCATCGCCAACGTTGCCTGCGCGACCGCGGGAAGCTTCACTTTGTTGCTGGCCGCGCGCGCGTTTGGCGGCGCGGTGATCGCCGCGGCCCGTGTCGCGACGATCGCGCTGGTGCGGGACTGTTATCACGGGCGGGCGATGGCGCGGGTCATGTCGATCGCGTTCATGGTGTTCATGATCGTGCCGATATTGGCGCCGACATTCGGCTGGGCGGTGCTCCAGTTCGGCGACTGGCGCGCGATCTTCTGGACGGTTGCGGTGCTGACGCTGGGGGTGTTGATCTGGTTCTATCTGCGGATGCCCGAGACGCTGGCGCCGGAGAATGTCCTGCCGATCACGCCGGGGCGGATCCTCAGCGACTGGCGGCAGACGCTCGGCGACCGCAATTCGCTTGGCTACACGCTCGCCTCGACCGCGTTGCTCGGATCCCTGTACGGCTATCTCAATTCGATCCAGCAGATCATGGCGGACGTGTTCCACAAGCCGTCGCTGCTCGCGCTGATCTTTGCCACCACGTCGGTGACGATGGCGATCTGCAACCTGCTCAACTCGCGGATCGTGATGCGGCTGGGGACGCGACTGATCAGCCATGGTGCGCTGTCGCTGATGATCCTCGTGTCGCTCGTCCACCTGTTTGCGATCGAGGTCGGGTTCGAGACGTTGGTCAGCTTCGCGGTCTTCCAGGCTTTGACGCTTGGGTGTTTCGGGCTGGCGACGTCGAATTTCTCGGCGATGGCGATGGAGAATATGGGGCGGATCGCCGGTACCGCGTCTAGCGTGCAGGGGTTCTTGAGCGTGACCATTGGCGCGGTGTTCGGCGCATTGATCGGCCAGGCGTTCAACGGCACCACCGTGCCGCTGGTCGGTGGGTTCCTGCTCGCCGGGCTCGCCGCGTTGCTGTCGATCCTGGTGACCGAGCGCGGTCGCTTGTTCCGGCCGGCGTCGACGGCGCCAGTGCGCGCTTGAAGGAACCACCGCGCACGTCCACCGTTCGCATCCGGTAGGCCCGCATCACGCGGGCGTCCTGGAACGAGGGAGTGTGACCATGGGCGGACATCAGGTGCCGAGTGCCGGTTCGGGCGACGACGGTTATGACGAAGAGGGTTATGACGAGAGCCAGCGCGCCGAGATCCTCGAGGCCACGCGCAACGGGCCGAGCGACGGCATCATCCTGACCGACCTCGAACCCGACCTCGGCGAAGACGACACCGACGATGAGTCGATCGACGAGACCAAGATGGACTCCGAAGAGGTCGGCGAGACGGACTCGTCGGTGACGATGGACGAAGCCGACATGGACGAGGACGACGTACAGGACGAACTCGACGACGACACGATCGACGACGACGAAGACCTGAAGGACGCCGACGACGTCGCGCTGAAGCCCTGAACTATTCGCGACGCGCCTCTGACAGGCGCGTCGCCCTCAGCCGGCCGCGTTCGCGAGGATCGCGAGATCGTCTGCGTTGAATGCAGCACCGGCGGCGTCAGTTGGTTGCTCCACCGTGTTACCCGAAGTCGCGTTTGTTGGGGCCGGTTCCGGTGCATCGCTGGCGACGTCATAGGCCGTCCACACGATTCCCGCCGACCAGAAGAGCGCCGCCCAGCGGCTGCGGAACAGGCGTGAAAACCCCATCGATGCTGCATCGCACACTGGTTGTCACCAGAGGGTAAACAGACGGCGTTAACACCAGCCGCGGCTGCTTTTTGCCGCTTTTCCGCTGTATTCCTGCCTAGTCCGCCCCGCAGCGGCCATGGTTCGTTCATCCAAATGACAGGAACCGTTGCTGTAACGCAACACAGCGGAACAGTTCCCTGAATGTGACGTTTTTTGTGCAACCATGTGCTCGCCGACCGGTTTGGCTTGCCTGGACCGAACCGACGCACCGTGCAGTCGGCGATCCACGCAACAACACGGTATAAGGTCAAACTCATGCGTAAGCTTTCCCTGGCAATCGCCCTCGCCGCCGCAACGGTCGCAGTTCCCGCCTTCGCGCAGGACATGTCGGCACCGGCACCTGTCGACAACAGCGCACAGCCCGGCGAAGCAGCAGCGCCCGACGGCTCGAAGGCATTCGGCATCGAGCCGTATTTCGGCGTGATGGGCGGCTGGGAGCAGTTCGACAACGAGCGCGGCCACGGCATTCCGCAGGCGATCAACGCTGACGGTTCGACCCGTCGCAGCTACAAGCCATCGGGCTCGCTGGTTCAGGGCGTGCTCGGCGTGAACGTGCCGCTCGGCCCGGTCTTCGTCGGCGCAGAAGGCAACGTGATCAAGGGCATCGATGGCAACATCGATTGGGAATACGGCGCAGCAGGCCGCTTCGGTTTCCGCGCTGGCGACAGCGGCTTGATCTACGGCAAGGTCGGCTACCAGTGGGTCAACTTCGACCATTTCTCGGGTCGTTCGAACGTCGTCGCAGACACCGGTCGTGACTACAGCGCGATCACCTACGGCATCGGCGCAGAAGTCGGTCCGCAGAACATCGGCCTGAAGGGCATCACCGGCAACGCAGGCTTCCGCATCCGCGCCGAGGTCAACACCTTCGGCGACGCGCAGAGCTTCCGTCCGATGCTCGGTATCATCACGCACTTCTAAGCCTTTGCCTCGCAAGAGGTTCAAGCTGGACGCGTAGCGGGGGCGGGGAGTGGCTAGGGCCATTTCCCGCCTTTCGTGCGTCTGGAATCGTTGGGTTTTTGGGCCGAGATCGAGCGGTTCGAACGCTTGCCACCGCAGTGTCGCCAATGCCCGGATTGCGCGGAAGTGCACAAAGTTCACACGCTGGCGCGGTTGTGCACATCGCGCGACAGCGTCGTAATCGGTCGTCCGGATGCGGATGGATGCCATGCTCACGCCGCATCTGATCACGGCTCGGCGATGTAGGACAGCAGCATCGCTCGGGCCCACGGCGCGTTCCCGGGATGCTGGACGCCACCCTGAGGTTGCTCCGCCACGTCGCTGGTGCCGCGACGCGCATCGGCTGTCGCACCCGAGACACGCATCCTGTCCATGTTCACGATGCGTTCGCCTTATTTCCGACTCCGCCCGTCGCAACCTTCGCCGCCGCGAGGTGACATCGTCGCGCGCGCGCGTACGCGCGAGGGACGATGGAGTATGTGTTTGATTTCATGCGGTTGCTGAGTGGCGATCGCGCTGGCGCCACGCGCCGCGGTGGATCCGGTCGACGCCCGGCGCCCGGAGTCCTGCTGCAACTCCGCCTGGTATTCTACGGCGTGCTGCTCGGGCTGATGGTGCCGGTGATCCGCCAGATCGACTGGGCCG
This sequence comes from Sphingomonas sp. Leaf208, assembly GCF_001421415.1. Taxonomy (GTDB): domain Bacteria; phylum Pseudomonadota; class Alphaproteobacteria; order Sphingomonadales; family Sphingomonadaceae; genus Sphingomonas. The sequence goes on along the minus strand of NZ_LMKH01000036.1, from coordinate 123,818 downwards.
CTTTGGTGCCGCCGGGTTTGAAGGTCGAATGGCCCAGCGGGTTCGGCATCGCCTGGCCCGCCGGTCATCTGCGTGTGCCGGGCGGCTGGAGCAAGGCCGCGGGCGCTGCCGCGGCGGACGCGTCGTCCTCGGCAAACGCTGCCGCCGCCGCCGCTTCCACCACCACCGGGGCGCTGGCCACCGCGGCAGGCGTCGCGAGTGCGGCGTCGACCGCCGCTGCCGCCGCCTCCGCGCTGTCGGGCGGCAAGGCGGTATCCGCGCGATTCACGATATGCGGCCATGCCAAGCGGATCGACTGCATGGTCGACGGCGACACCTTCTGGATGGCGGGCACCAAGATCCGCATCGCCGACATCGACACGCCCGAAACCCATCCGCCCCGTTGCGCGTCCGAAGCCCGCGCCGGCAAGGCCGCCACGCTCGAGATGCAGGCGCTGCTCAACGCCGGCCCCTTCACGCTGGTCCCGATCAAGCGCGACGTCGATCGCTATGGCCGCAAACTGCGCATCGTCGAGCGTGACGGGAAATCGCTCGGCGAGGCGCTGGTACGGACCGGGCTCGCGCGACGTTATGGTGGGGGCAAGCGCGCGCCCTGGTGTCGGACCGGCTGGTTCTGACGGGGCGGCGCGGCGTCCTCCCGGCGATCATCCTCGTCTGGGTTACCGACGTCGACCTTCGGGAACCGTGGTTTCCCTCTCTCCGTCCGTCATGGTGCGGACGGCTCGCTTAGTCGAAGTGCTTGCGCTCGATCGTGATCCGCTTGTCCTGACAGAACCCGCAGTCCTTGCCGACGAAGCGTGCGGCGGCGGTGCGATCGTTCTTCAGCCGCCAATCCAGCCACGCGGTCACGACCTCCGCCGCGATACCGCCATGCGGTTGCATGTAGGTGCCGCCGTGACCCACCGGTATGTTGACCAGCGCCGCTGGGATGTGGTCGATCCGCTGGAAATCGTCGGTGCCGTTCGCGGCCGCGATGTCGGTCGGGCCGCCGAGAACGTAGAGGATCGAGCCGTGCAGCGTCTTCAGCAACGCCTTGTCGGACACCACGCCGCCGATCGGGTTCGCGCCCTCGGGAAAGAAGCCGCTGTTCATGATCACCGCGGTCGTCACGCGCGGGTCCTGTGCGGCGGATAGCGCCTGCAAGCCGCCGCAACTCCAGCCGGACGCCGCGATCTCGGTGGTGGCGATCCTGCCCTTGAACGGACTGCCGGCGCGGGAATTCTCACGCTGCGCCCAGTCGATCGCGTCGGTCAGCGCGCGTGTCGACGTTGCCGAGGTCAGCTTCGTGCCGGGCGCTGGGGCGGGGGCGGGGCTCGTCGCGGCGTCGGACTTTGGCTTGGGGATCGTGCCCGACGCGATGACGAGATAGCCGTGCGAGGCGATCTCCAGCAGGTGGTTGCGCGAACTCGTCCCGTCTGCGCTGCAGCCGCCATTGCCGAAGACGTAGATCCCGAGCTTGGCCCGACCCAGCGCACCAAGATTCGCCGGGCGGTAGACGACATGGTCGGGCAGCTCCGGTCGTTCCTCGAAGATCGCGGGGTAGGCGCCGGACCCGCGTTCCAGTGCCGCAGATTGCGCCGCCGCGCCTTTAGCGGTCTGCGCGATCGCGGGCGAACCCAGCATGATGCCGGCAATCAGAAGGGCGAGAGCGCGCATGCTGGATCTCCGTATGGGTGGGCGTGGAGCGTCAGAACGAGAAGCGGACGCCGACACGGTAGATGCGCCCGACGATGTCGTACAACGCCGGGTTGGCGCTCTGCGGCGAGGCTGCCGGGTCGTGATCGAAGACGTTGTCGACCTTGAAATACCCGGACACCTGTTTGGTGATATTATACGTTCCGCCGACGTCGAGATAGAAGGCGCCGGGCATGAAGTTGCGGTCGATCGTCGGCGCGGTCGTGGTCGATTTGGGGCAGGTTCCGGGCGCGCAGACGACGTACTGGTTGCCGTAATTGCCGTCGCTGAACCAGCGTTCCTGCACCGTCAGGCTGAAGCGGTCGTTGCTGAACGCCTGTACCGCGAGCAGCTTCCAGCGCGGGGTGGCACCGAGGTTGACGCCGGCGCCGTCGGTCGGAATCGTCCCCGGCAGGCCGGTATCCGTGACGAACTTCCGGATGTGCGTCGCCAGGCCGCGGAGCGTGAACGTCCCGTCCACACCGAGCGGGCGCCGCCACCGATAGCTTGCCTCGATATCGAAGCCGTCGGTCTTGATCGAGGCGAGGTTGAACGCCTGCGTGTTGATGAAATTGGGGCCGGCGGTGTTGTTGAGATTATACGCGCTGCACGTTTCGGGCAGGATGTTGCGGAAGCACAGGTCAACGATCTGCGCGGCGCCGAGGCTGGAGATCACGTCGGTGACCTTGATGTTATAGTAATCGACCGAGGCACTGAACCCCGGCAGCCAGGACGGGTTGGCATAGACCGCGCCGACCTCGGTATTGCGCGCGATCTCGGGCGTGAGTGCCGGGTTGCCGATCGCGTTCTGGATAGCCACGACGTTCACGTTGCGCGCAGGGTCGAGGAAGTTGGGCAGCGTCGTCGTCACCGGTGCGGCGAACAGTTCGGACAGATTGGGTGCGCGAACGTCGCGCGAGGTGACGCCGCGCAGGCGAAGTCCGTTGAGCGGCGTGTCCCATGTCCCGCCGATCTTCCACGTCCAGACCCGGCCTGACGTGCTGTAGTCGGTGATGCGGGCCGCGCCGTTGACGTTGGCCCTGCCCATCATGTCCGACTTGAACAGCGGGACATCGAGCTCGAGGAATGCTTCCTTGACGTCGTAGGCGCCGGTGCCGTTCTTGTAGTTGCCGGCATACCAGTTGTTGCCTGCGGTTAGCAGCGTCGGGTCGGCGGGGTATTCGCTGGTATAGGGACTGAGCGTGGAAACGCCGGCGCCGTATGCATCGGCACGGACCTTGTAGAATTCCTTGCGATATTCGCCGCCGAACGCGACCGACAAGGGACCCGCCCAGAGCTCGACGGGGGTGCCGGAGAAGGCGAGGCTCGCGACGTCCTGCGTCAAGTGGAGGCGCTGGATCGGGCCGTTCTCTGGCTGGACATACCGGCGTGCCGACTCGGAGGGCGTCGCGCCGCCGATGATGTTGAGCGGGATGCAGCCATTGGCGCGTGCGACCGGATTGGCGCAGACGATCGCGCCGTTGAGCGTGATCGCCTGGATCGCCTGGTTGAAATGCGGCGTGAGGACGATGTCGTCGACGTCGATTGCGGTATCGGTGATGCCGCGCTCGTAATAGGCGTCATAGGTCCAGGGCGAGCCACCGATATCGAACTTGCCCTTCAGGCCGCCGACGACACGGTATTGGCGGCGGTCGGTATGAACGATCGTGTTCGGCAGGATCGCGACGCTGGCGCCGAACTGGAAGTCCGTGATCCCCGCGGTCGCGCACGCCGCCTGGATCGACGCCGGGACGAACGGGTTGGCGCACTGGAGCCTCAGGCCGGGTCGGTTGGCGCCGTTGGTTGGCTGGTTGTGAGTCTTCACCTGGCCGACATTGACGCTGACATAGACCTCGTTGTCGGTCGCGAAATCATAGCCGATACGCCCATAGCTATCGAGGCGCTGGATCGCTGACTGCAAGGTGCGGCCGGTATCGATGTTCCCCGACAGGTCGCCGCCGACGCAAAAGCCGGGCAGGCAGCCTCGAACCGCGCCGGAATTGTCACGTGCGGGCACGCCGTTCGAGCCATATTGGAACTGGAAGGGGCGGCCGCTCTGGTCGAACGCTGTGCCTTGCAGTGGACCGGCGGTGATGAGGCCGTATTTCGTAAAGTTATACGGCTGGGCGAAGTCGCGCAGGACGTATTGCGGCGATCCGTCGTCGACGACGTTGCGGTTGATCATCGTCGTCTGCGTGAACCAGTCGCGACCACCGGCGAGGTCGGTGCCGAAATCGCCGGGGCCGACACCTGCTTCCTTGGCATATTCGCCGCTGACGACGAGGTGGAGTCGATCGTTCAGGTAGCTCCGTCCCGCGGCAAGCTGGATCAGGCCCTGGCCGTCGTCGCCGTAATTGGTGATGCCGCCCTGGATATTGCCTTTGAAGCCCTGGAAATGCGTATCGGTGATGAAGTTGACGACGCCGCCGACCGCGTCCGATCCGTAGGACGCCGACGCGCCGCCGTTGACGATGTCGACTCGCTTGATCAGCAATTGCGGGAGCAGGCTGACGTCGGTGACGCCGGTATAATAGGCGCCGACGACGCGCTGGCCGTCGACCAGGGTGAGTGTACGGATCGTGCCGAGGCCCCGGAGCGAGAACGAGCTCAGGCCCTGCTGGCCGCTCGACGTGCTGAAGGTGTTGGTCGTCGAGCCACTCGATCCCTGCAACGACGGCAGCTGCGCGATCGTCGTGAAGACGTTGGGCTGCGCGTTGTTCTGGATATCGGCTTCGCTGATGACCGTGGTCGGCGTCGGGGCGGTAAAGCCGCTCGACTGGATCCGGGAGCCGGTGACGATGATGTCCGCCGTTCTGACGGCCTCGGGTTCGGCGGCCTTGGGCGTCTCGGCGACCGGCTCTGCGGGGACGACGGTGTCGGTGGTTTGCGGCGGTGCGGCCTGTGCGAAAGACGGCGCTGCGTATAGCGAGAGGATAAGCGCGGCGATGCTGCTCGATCCGGCGATGAGGGTGCGCCGTTGCCGTGTAGTCGGACTGGAAACGGTAGAAACCGATCGTGCCGCTGTCGTTAAACGCGATGTCTCTTGCGCCCAAATGCTGGCGCGGACGTGAGCCGACAGAGTCGTGATTCTAGAAACCATTGCATCCTACCCCCTTTTACGGCGCGCCGATTTACCGGCGTTCCTGCATCGTCATCCCGCAACTCGATGTTGCTGTTTGATAACGTTACCACGCAACAATGCGTCGACATCGCGGAGGAGTCAATACTCATACTATCGGTGGCGTAGGGTGGAGGTCGTCGACGTCCGCAGAAACGGCGGATGGCGTTAGGGCGTGGCGTCGTCCTGTGGCGGCGACGTGGACTGTCGCTTGACGATTTCGTGGTCCAGCACCCGGTCGGCGCGCTTGGCGGGGGTTCTCGGCGGCGTGGCGATCTCCGCGACCAGCAGGCCGAGCGCTTCCGCGGCGAGTCGGCGGACCGGCTGGTGCACCGTCGTCAGCGGTGGCCACAGCATCACGGCGGCGGTGGTGTCGTCGAACCCGACGACCGTCAGTTCGCGCGGTACGTCCAGTTGTCGCCGATGCGCCACCGACACGACGGCGGCGGCCATGTCGTCGTTGCTGGCGAAGATCGCGGTGGGGGGCGGATCGGCCTGGAGCAACTGGTCGCCGGCGGCGAGTCCCGAGGCAAAGCTGAAATCGCCTTGCGCGATCGTTGCGCGAACGCCCGGATGTTCGCGCACCGCGGCGTAGAAGCCGTCGAGCCGCTTCAGACTGGCGACCTGGTCGGGGTTGCCGACGACGAACCCCAGCCGGCGGTGACCCATCGCGGTCAGCTCGCGCGTCATCTCGTACGCGGCGAGACGATCGTCGATACGGACGCAGATCACGTTGTCGACATCATGCGCGCCGACCGCCGCCACCGGCACGCGCGCCTTGCGCAACACGTCGAGGACCGCTTCGGACTCGCTCAACGGCGGCGCGCAGATCATGCCGGAGATACCCGTTGCGACCAGGTTCTCCAGCGCGGCGGGGCTGGGCGGACGGCCGTCTTCGCCCTTCAGCAGGATGAGGCGTGCGCCGCGGATCGAGGCCTCCTCGAACACGCCAGTGAGGAAGTCGCTCATGAACGCGGCGCTCGGGTTGGCGTAGATCACGCCGATCTTGAGTTCGGTGGACGTGACCAGGCTGCGCGCGGCGAGGTTCGGCGTGTAGCCCAGTGCGTCGATCGCGTCCTGGACGCTGGCGCGCGTGGTCGGATCGACGCTGGCGCGGCCGTTGATGACGCGCGACACGGTCATCGGGGATACCCCGGCCTGCGCGGCGACATCGATGATCGTCGGGCTGCGCGAGCGCCGAGCGCGTTCCTTCACACCGATCCCTTCAACCCGCCCGACGATCGTCACGTCGAGCCCCTCAATACGAACCATACACGACGAAGCGACCTAGACCTTTGGCCCCGCGATGCAAGTTGGTCCGATCTCGACCAGAGTATGCCGACCCAGCGAACGTTCATGTTGACGTTATCATTAGTCTGCGTAATCTATTCGGATAAGCGCCGACATCGGATCGAACCGGCGCGTCGCGATCATCGCCGGAATGGCGAGCACGCACAAAGGGGAGAGGTCGATGAAACCGGTCGTCGCAGCGTTCGTCCTGCTCGCGGGTCAAGTCACGGTCTTGGTCTCGGCCGAGGCGCAACGGGCTCAGCCTATCGCCGTCCGGATCGACGCAACGGCGCGGTCTGCGGCCGTTACGCCCTATGAATACGGCATGTTCATCGAACCGATCGGCGGACTCGTCGCGCGGACGCTGTGGGCGGAGATGCTCGACGACCGCAAATTCTATTACCCGATCGGCCCCGCCGCCAGCGACGCGCCGCCACCCGTCAACGCCGAAGGGCGGCCCGGTGTCGTCTACCGCAAATGGCGCCCGATCGGCGGCGACGCGGTCGTGACGATGGACACGCAGCATCCGTACGCCGGCACGCAGAGCGCGCGGATCGCGGTGTCCGCCGACCATGTCACCGGCATCGTCCAAGGCGGGATCGAGGTCGTCCGCGGCCGGCGGTATGTCGGCAAGCTCAGGCTGAGTGGCGACCCAGACGTGGCGGTGTCGGTGGCGTTGGTCTGGGGCGATCGGCCGCAGGACCGGCAGGTCGTGCCGCTGCCGACGCCCGGCGCGGACTGGAGCGAGGCCAGCTTTGCGTTCACGCCGACCGCGTCCGCGTCCGATGCACGGCTCGAGATCACTGGCACTGGCAACGGCGTTTTTCGGGTCGGCGTGGTGTCGCTGATGCCGGCGGACAACGTCAATGGCTGGCGCGCGGATACGACCGCGATCGCGAAGTCGCTGAACTCGGGCTTCTGGCGCTTGCCCGGCGGAAACTTCCTGTCCGACTGGGATTGGCACGAGGCGATCGGGCCCCGCGACGCGCGCCCGCCGATGTTCGATCACGCCTGGAGCGCGATGCAGCCGAACGATCTCGGCATGGACGAATGGATGGACCTGACGCGTATCCTGGGCGTCGAACCCTATGTTACGGTCAATGCCGGGCTGGGCGATGCGAACTCGGCGGCCGAGGAGGTCGAATATCTCAACGGCGCGGCGACCTCCGAATGGGGCGCCAAGCGTGCGGCCAACGGTCATCCAGAGCCATACCGCGTCAAATGGTGGAACATCGGCAACGAACCGTTCGGCTGGTGGCAGATCGGCAAGACCTCGCTCGATTACTTCATGATCAAGCATAATGAGTTTGCGAGGGCGATGCGGGCGAAGGACCCGTCGATAACGCTCATCGCATCGGGCGCGATGCCCGACCAGTTGCATCCGAAGGGCGTGCAACAGAACTCGTCGATCGAAAGCATCCAGGCGAAGTTCGGTACCGAGGAGGACTGGACCGGTGGCTTCTTCGCCAAGGCATGGGGCAATTTCGACGGCATCACCGAGCATTGGTATGATCGCGCGGAAAAACGGCCCGATGCGCCGGCCGCCGACGAGCTTATCGAGTTCGTCCGTTCGCCCTCGAACCACGTCCGCATGGAGGCGGAGGAGTGGGCGTTCTACGAGACGAAGTTCCCCAAGATCCGCGCCGCCAAGACGTTCCTGTCGATCGACGAATACGCGTACATGGCGGGGCCGCCGACGCTGAAATCCTCGCTGGCCTATGCGATGGTATTCCAGGAGATGCTACGCCACACCGATTTCCTGACGATGTCGGCGTTCACGACCGGCGTGTCGACGATGGACATCTCGCCATCCGCCGCGACCCTTAACGCCACCGGGACCGTGTTCAAGCTGTACGGCGAGCATTTCGGCGCCGGGACGGTTCCGCTGAAGGTCGATGGCGATGTACCGCAACCAGAGCCGAAATACCCGGTCGGCCATGCGCATCCTAAGGTGCGCGCGGGCAGCCCGACCTATCCGCTCGACGTGATCGCCGGGCTGTCGCCGGACGGCACCAAACTGCGCCTCGCAGTGGTGAACGCGACGTTCCAGCCGCAGCGACTGAACCTTGCGCTTTCCGGCATGAGCCTGCGCGGTGGCGGCAGGCGCTGGGTCATGACCGGCAAGACGGTGGAGGCGGTGAACACGATCGCCTCCCCGAACGGCGTGACGATCGCCGAAAGCAAGGTGGCGGGGACACGCACCGTGATGGTACCGGCGATCTCCGCGGCGATCTACGAAATGCCGATCGCGGCGGCGCCCTGAGCCGGACCGCGACCGCGCCGCGCGTGGCTACAGTTGCTCTCGACCGCATTTCGACGCGTTTTTGCAGCAGCAATGCTTGCCTAAGGCGAGCGTCGACGGCTACCACGCGATGATAACGTTACCGAGGGGGTGAGGGTGCAGCGCTTCAGGAATATCCGCTGGACCATCATCGGCCTGTTCGTGGTGGCGATGGTCATCAACTATCTCGCACGCAGCGTGCTCGGCGTCGCGGCGCCGGCGATCATGGCCGAGCAGCATATCAGCGCCGCCGAATATTCCTGGATCACCGGCGCATTCCAGATCGGTATCATGTTCCAGCCGCTTGCCGGCTATGTGCTCGACGTGGTCGGGCTGAAGATCGGCTTCACGCTGTTCGTCACGGTCTGGTCGCTGATCACGATGGCGCACGGACTGGCGACCGGTTGGATGGGATTCGCCGGCTTGCGCGGTGCACTGGGGCTGGTCGAGGGATCGGCGCAACCCGCGGGCATGAAGCTGGTCGCCGAATGGTTTCCGGCACGAGAGCGCGGCGTCGCGGGCGGCATCTATCAGATCGGTGCCTCGTTCGGCGCGGTGTTCGCGCCGCCGTTGGTGGCCTGGGCGGTGCTCAACCATAGCTGGCGCGCAGCCTTCTTCATCGCCGGCGCGCTTGGGCTGGTGTGGGTGATCGCCTGGCTATTCTGGTATGCGCCGCCCGCAAAACATCGACGGCTGTCGCCGGCGGAACGCACGCTGATCGTCGAAGGGCAGGAGGCATCGCTTGCCACGCATCGCAAGCGTCCGCCGCTCGGCGAACTGCTGCGGCGTCGTAACCTGTGGGCGATCGCGGCGGCGCGGTTCCTCGCCGATCCGGTTTGGGGGATGCTGTCGTTCTGGATGCCGCTGTACCTCGTGCAGGTGCGCCATTTCGATCTCGGCCAGATCGCGATGTTCGCGTGGCTGCCGTTCCTGGCGGCGGACCTCGGATGCCTGTTCGGGCCGATCGTGGTGGCGTGGCTGCAACGGCGCGGCGTCGACCTGATCGATGCGCGGCGTGGTGCCTTCACGGTGGGTGCGGTGCTGATGACGGGGATGATGTTCGTCGGCACGGTGACCAGCCCGATCGCGGCGATCGCACTGCTGTGCCTCGGCGGTTTCGCGCACCAGACGCTGTCGGTGACGGTCATCACGCTGTCGTCGGACCTGTTTCCGCAGGACCAGGTGGCGACCGCAACGGGAATGTCGGGCACCGCCGCCAATCTCGGCGTGCTGATCTTCACGCTGGTGCTCGGCTCGATGGTCGCGGAGGTCGGCTACCAGCCGTTCTTCATCCTACTCGGGCTGCTCGACCTGGTCGGCGCCGCACTCCTCTGGGTCCTGATACGAAAGCCCGCATGACCATTCGCAACCCGATCCTTCCCGGCTTCAATCCGGACCCGTCGATCGTCCGCGTCGGCGACGATTATTACATCGCGACCTCGACCTTCGAATGGTATCCGGGCGTCCAGATCCACCAATCGCGCGATCTCGCGAACTGGCGGCTGATAACGCGGCCGCTCAACCGCGCGAGCCAGTTGGACATGCGCGGGAACCCGGACTCGTGCGGAGTATGGGCGCCGGACCTGAGCCATGCGAACGGCCGGTTCCACCTGATCTACACCGACGTGAAGCGTTACGGCCAGACCACGATCGACGGTGCGCGGGGCGCGTCGCTGCGCGATTTCCACAATTACTGGGTCACGGCGGAGCATATCGATGGGCCGTGGTCCGATCCCGTCCACCTCAACAGCAGTGGTTTCGACCCGGCGCTGTTCCATGACGATGACGGGCGGAGCTGGCTGCTCAACATGCTGTGGGACCACCGGCCGGGAGGGCGTCGCTTTGCCGGGATCGTGGCGCAGGAGATCGACCTCGCGACGGGCGACATGCTCGGCGACCGTCGCATGATCTTCGAGGGGACTTCGCTCGGCTTCACCGAGGGCCCGCACCTCTACAAGCGCGACGGCTGGTATCACCTGCTGGTCGCCGAGGGCGGCACCGAGCGCAACCATGCCGTCGTGATGGCGCGGTCACGGTCGCTGTTCGGCCCGTACGAGATGCATCCGGATGGCCCGGTACTGACCGCGGCGGGCAAGCAGGGCGTGCAGTTGCAGAGAACCGGGCACGGCGATCTGGTCGAGACACCGACCGGCGAAACCTGGATGGTGTATCTGTGCGGGCGACCGCTGCCCGTCAGTGACCGGTGCGTGCTGGGCCGCGAGACAGCGATCCAGCCGATGCGCTGGGGCGAGGACGGCTGGCTGCGTACGCTCGACGGCGACGCGAGTCCGGCGTTGGTCGTGGAGGATGGCATGGCCTTGGCCGCACCCGAACCGCGGAGCGATCACAGCGCGTTCGATACCGCGACGCTGCCCGAGGCTTTCCAGTGGCTGCGTACCCCGGATGCCGACCGGTTGTTCAGCCTGACCGCGCGGCCCAATTATCTGCGCCTCTACGGCCGCGAGACGATCGGGAGCCACTTCACGCAGTCGCTGGTCGCGCGCCGGCAGCAGGCGTTCGCCTACGCCGCCGAGACGCTCGTCACGTTCGAACCGCGTCACTTCCAGCAGGCGGCGGGGCTGGTCTGCTACTATAATTCGACCAAGTTCCATTACCTGCACGTCACCGCCGACGACGACGGCCGGCGCGTGCTGCAGGTGCTGTCGGCGATACCGACCCCGCTTGGCAGCAGCGTGATCACCCAGCCGATCGCGATCGATGCGGGACCGATCGGACTGCGGGTCGAGGTCGATCACGAAAGCCTTCGCTTCGGATACCGGTGTCCGGGATCGTGCGCGTGGATTTGGCTACCTGAACGGTTTGATGCGAGCATCCTGTCCGATGAGGCGACCCTGCCGGGCCTGCCGAACTTCACCGGCGCCTTTGTCGGGATGGCGTGCCAGGATATGTCGGGCGCAGGCGAACCGGCCGATTTCAGCTATTTCGAGTATGTCGAAGCCGGCGACGACTGGGCGGACTGAACGCAGCGTCGATCCGCGTTCAGTCCGTGACCACTGGCCCAGTGTTACGCCGCGATCTTCAAGTCCTGCATCACGTCGGCGGTGATCGAGAGACTCCGCTTGCGGGCCTCGTGGTCGTAGATCGCGCTGGTCACCATGACCTCGTCGACGCCGGTCCGCTCGACGAACGCCGCGATGCCGCGCGCGACCTTGGCCGGGCTGCCGACTGCCGAGCATTGCAGGACGTGGTCGAGGATCTGGTTGCCCTGCGCGCCGAGCGACTCGCGATAGCCGGCGAGGGGCGGCTTCATCTGGCCTGGGTTGCCGGTGCGCAACGCTACGAACGACTGCTGCTGCGAGGTGGCGAGCAGTTCGGCTTCCGCGTCGGTCTCGGCTGCGAAGACGTTGAAGCCGGCCATGACGTGTGGCTTCGACAGGCGCGCCGACGGACGGAAATCGCGGCGGTAGATCGCGAGTGCGGCATCGAGCGCGTCGGGCGCGAAGTGCGAGGCGAACGCGTAGGGGAGGCCTAGTGCTGCTGCCAATTGCGCGCCGAACGTGCTGGAACCGAGGATCCACATCTCGACGTCCGCACCGGCGCCCGGGGTCGCGACGATGCCGGTCTGGCCGTCATTGGCGAAGTAGCTCTGGAGCTCCATGACGTCTTGCGGGAAGGCGTTGGCGTCTGTCTCGAGCGTGCGGCGCATTGCGCGCGCGACGCGCTGGTCGGAGCCGGGCGCGCGGCCGAGGCCGAGATCGATGCGGCCGGGGAACAGCGCGTCGAGCGTGCCGAACTGCTCGGCGATCGTCAGCGGCGCGTGGTTGGGGAGCATGATGCCGCCCGAGCCGACACGGATGGTCTTCGTGGCGGCGGCGATGTGCGCGATCACGACGGCGGTTGCGGCCGACGCGATGCCCGTCATGCCGTGATGTTCGGCGACCCAGTAGCGCTGGAACCCGACGCTCTCGGCGTGCCGCACGAGGTCGGCCGCGTTGGCGAGCGATTGGGAGACGGTGCCGCCTTCAATGACGGGGACCAGATCGAGCAGGGAATAGCGTGTCATGCGGCAGAGATAGGTACCGAGCGGTAGCTTATCTAGTGTTTGGGTTGAATGGTTTGTTTGGCTTCGGCTCCCCTCCCTGGAAGGGAGGGGTTGGGGTGGGTCGGGTTCCGCATGTTCGCAGGGTTGTGGCTCAATCGGGCCGACCCACCCCCGGCCCCTCCCTTTCAGGGAGGGGGGGAAGAAGTCAGAAGCCTACCCTGTACCGCATCGCCATGCCGTAATCGTTGGGCAGCGCCGCGAAGTTGCCGGGGTCGCGGCGGAAGAACAGGTTGGTGTCGAGCCCGCCGCCGAACACCGGCACGGCGTAGCGCATCTCGACATCGAGTTCGCGGCCTTGGGGGGCGAGGTTGAGGCGTTGGGTGGTCCAGTCGGTGACGGTACCGGACGTGTAATCGAAATAGGTTGGCAGGCTGAGGTCGATGCCGCCGCGGGCTACGCGCAACGGTTGCGCGATGCGGAGGCCGATGCTGTCGTGCCCGAAGATGCCGTCCTTGCCGATGTCGGCCGCGAAGGCGTTGGTGCGGACGAGGCCGTCGCCGCTGAGACCGCCGCGGACGGCGGCGCGGGTCCAGCCTTGGCGCATCGATCCGCCGATGCTCCAGCCTGCGCCGGCATCGAAGCGCGCTTTGGTATCCACGAACCATGTCGCCGCGCGGGTCGCGCCGAGCGCGGCGTCGAAGCGTGCGCCGAGCACGGTGTCGCGCTCGTCCATCCGCGTCGCGGCGACCATCGTCGACAGCGCGCCGAAGCGTCGGTCGACTGCAAGCGAGACCCGGTTGTAGCCGGAGCGCTGCCAGCGGTCGCGCAGGCGGAGGTCGCTGTCACGCTGTGTCAGGACGTCGCCATTCTCGATGCCCGCGGTGAAGCCGAACCCACCGAAGCTCTGCCGCATCGCGCTGGAGGCACGGATGCTGCTGTCGAAGCCCATGCCGCCGGTGTTGGCGATCAGGAAGGCGGGTTCGGACTGGCCCGACAACTGCGCACTGAGCGCGCCCGATCCTTGTGCGAAGCCGAAGCCGAACGACAGCGTGCTGCCGAGTTTCTGCGTCACCATCCCGGCGATCGCGCGCGCGCTGGTCGCGTCGGCGCTCGACAGCGCGGTGCGATCAAGCGCGACGTCGCCGTTCGCGCGCGGGGCTAGCGTCATCGATACGGTCATGCCGCCCTGCGCCAATGCGACCGTGCGGAATCGCGACTGGAGCGCGCCGCCTAGCGAGCGTTCCGGGCTGCGGCGCGCGATCGTCTTGGCGAGGTCGATCGCGAACGCGCGGCTGTAGCCGTCGAGGATTACCGCGCCGAGTTCGCCTTGGGTTGCGTCGCCCATAGGCGCGGACAGGCTGGCGTTGCTGATCGTAGAGACGACCGCTTTCGATCCTGCGATCGAGGTCGTGCCGAGCGGCTGGAATGCGCGCGTCAGGTCGAGCACGCCGTTGCCGTACACCGCGTCGACTCCGGGCGCGCCGGCGTCGCGCGCGCTGCGAAACAGGATGTCGACGATCTGCGCGCCGGTCAGGTTGGGGAAAGCCTGCGCCAGCATCGCGACCGCGCCGGAAATCTGCGGGGCGGCGAACGACGTGCCTGACCAGAGATAGGCGGTGTCGGTCGCGTCGGGCGCACGGACGCTTTCGCCGACCGCGGTGAGGAAGTGCGCAGCGCCGGTCCCCGCGCGGTCGCTGAAGGTGGATATTGCGTCGCTCGCGCCGACCGAGCCGGCGATGATCACCTGGTTGCGGCCCTGCGCTTCGCCTGCGACGTTGGTGAACGGATCGGGGTTGGCCGAACCGTCATTGCCCGCCGCGATCACGACGACCAGGCCGGCAGCAGTCGCGCGGCCGATCGCGTCCTTCAGGCTTTGCGGCATCTCGGAGCCGCCGAGCGAGATGTTGACGACCTTCGCGCCCGCCGTGCGGGCCGCGTCGAGACCGCGCGTGATCGCGTCGGTGCCGAACTTGCAGCCCGAATCCTCATCGTCCTTGCTCGCGGTGGCGCAAGTACCGGGACGGTCGGCGCGCAGGACGATCAGCGTCGCGTCGAATGCCACGCCGTGCGATCCCGCGCCGTTCCTCCGGCCCGCCAGCGTGAAGGCGACCGCGGTGCCGTGGCCGCCTTCGTCGTCGATCGAGCTATTGCCGGCGACGTCCTGCGAGGCGGACGAAACGCGGGTGCCGAACTCCTGGCTTTGCAGGTCGATGCCGCTGTCGATCACGCCAACGCCGATCCCCCTGCCGGTCGCGCCGACATTGTAGGCGGCCAGCGCGTTCATCGAGACCGCGCCGACGGTCGCGCGATATTCGCTGGTGTCGTTGCTGGACGGTGTCGGGGTCGGTGTCGGCGCGGGAGTCGGAGCAGGGGAGGGCGCTGGGGTCGGAAGCGGTGTCGGCGTCGGGGTGGAAACCGTGGGAGGGGCCGGCGTGCTGTTGATGCCACCACCGCCGCCGCCTCCACAGGCGGCGAGCAGCAGGCCACTTGCCACTGCTGCCGTTCTCAGCAGCCCCGCCTTCGTGCCGCGCATTCATCCCACCCTTTTGCGATTTTCCGTAACATACTGGAATGCAAAGCCTTACGCGATCGTAAACATCGGCCATCAAGGTCGGCAGTGTCGCACCCCGCTTGTCGCCGCGTGTCGCGGTCCGTAGAGGTTCCGGCCGATGCTTGCCCGCCTTGACCCCCGCCTCGACCATGTCCGCAACTGGATCTTCGATCTCGACAACACGCTGTACCCGGCGAGCGCGGACCTGTTCGCGCAGGTCGATGCGCGGATGACCGGGTTCATCCAGGACCTCCTCGGGTTGGAGCATGACGAGGCGCGGCGCGTGCAAAAGGGGTATTTCCACAATCACGGCACGACGCTGTCGGGGCTGATGGCCGAGCATCAGGTCGATCCGCACGCGTTCCTGGCGCATGTCCACGACATCGAGATGGACGTGTTGGAGCACGACGCGCCGCTGGTCGCCGCGATCGCCAAGCTGCCGGGGCGCAAACTCGTCTTTACCAATGGTGACAAACCGTATGCGCTGAAGATCCTCGACCGGCTCGGGCTCGGCGAGAGCTTCGAGGCGATCCATGACATCCATGCGATGGACCTGATGCCGAAGCCGCATGCCTCCGCCTATGCCGGGTTCTGCGCTGCGTTCGACATCGATCCGCGGGAGTCGCTGTTCGCCGACGACATGGCGCGCAACCTGACGCCGGCCAAGGCGATCGGGATGACCACCGTCTGGATCGACAACGGCTCCGAGCAGTCGCCCGACGCGGCACGCGATCACATCGATTTTACCGTGCCGGTGCTTGCGCCATGGCTCGAAACCATCCTGGAGACATCATGACCTTGCAGACCATCATCGACGCCGCCTGGGACGACCGCGCGAACCTTGGCCTGGATACCAAGGGCGAGGCTCGCGACGCCGTCGAGTCCGCGCTGGCGATGCTGGACGCAGGGACCGCGCGCGTTGCCGAACCGACCGCTGATGGCTGGCAGGTCAACCAGTGGTTGAAGAAGGCCGTGCTGCTCTCGTTCCGGCTCAACGACAACGTCGTGATCGACGGCGGTTCGGCGGGGTCCCCGGGGTTCGACAAGGTGCCGTCGAAGTTCTCGAGCTGGGGTGAAGCCGAGTTCCGTTCGGCGGGTATCCGCGTCGTTCCTGGCGCGGTCGCTCGCCGCGGCAGCTTCATCGCCAAGGGCGCGATCCTAATGCCGAGCTTCGTCAACATCGGCGCGTATGTCGGCGAGGGCACGATGGTCGACGCCTGGGCGACGGTCGGGTCGTGCGCGCAGATCGGCAAGAACGTGCATTTGTCGGGCGGTGCCGGCATCGGGGGCGTGCTCGAGCCTTTGCAGGCGGACCCCGTCATCATCGGCGACGGCGCGTTCATCGGCGCGCGCGCGGAAGTGGCGGAGGGCGTCCGCGTCGGCGAGGGCGCGGTGCTGTCGATGGGCGTGTATCTGGGCGCCTCGACCAAGATCATCGACCGCGCGACTGGCGAAGTGTTCAAGGGCGAAGTGCCGCCCTATTCCGTCGTCGTGCCGGGCTCGATCGGTGGCGGGGACGGCAAGCCGGCCCTGTATTGCGCGGTGATCGTCAAGCGTGTCGATGCGCAAACGCGTTCCAAAACCTCGATCAACGACCTGCTGAGGGACTGATCGGGTCGACAACCCGGCGGGCGCTGCCTATCCGGGTCGAAACATACCGAGGAGATAGACTTTGACCGCTGCTGCCAGCCAGGTTCTCGACCGCGTACTCGTCCTCGAAATGGTCCGCGTGACCGAGGCGGCGGCGATCGCCGCATCCACGCTCGTCGGGCGCGGCGACGAGAAGGCAGCGGATGCAGCGGCGGTCGAGGCGATGCGCGAGGCGCTCAACTCGCTGTACATGGACGGCACCGTCGTGATCGGCGAGGGCGAGCGCGACGAGGCGCCGATGCTGTTCATCGGCGAGAAGGTCGGCTCGGCGATCGGCAAGGGCCCGAAGATCGACATCGCGCTCGATCCGCTCGAAGGCACGACGATCTGCGCGACCGCGGGCCCGAACAGCCTCGCCGTGCTGGCGATCGCCGAGGAGGGCGGGCTGCTCAACGCGCCCGACGTCTACATGGACAAGATCGCGGTGGGGCCGGGTTATCCCGAGGGGATCATCGATCTCGACAAGACGCCGACCGAGAACATCAACGCGGTCGCCGCTGCCAAGGGCGTGCCGGCGCGCGACCTGATCGTGTGCGTGCTCGATCGGCCGCGTCACGAGGCGCTGATCGCCGAACTGCGCCAGGTCGGTTGCGGGATCATGCTGATCGGTGACGGCGACGTTGCCGGCGTGATCGCGACGTCGGATCCCGAGACGACCGTCGACGTGTATATGGGGTCCGGTGGCGCACCCGAGGGCGTGCTGGCGTGCGCTGCGCTGCGCTGCGTCGGTGGGCAGTTCAAGGGGCGGTTGCTGTTCCGGAACGACGACGAGCGTGGGCGTGCGGCGAAGTGGGGGATTACGGACCTCGACAAGCAGTATGACCTTTCGGAACTGGCGAAGGGCGACTGTATCTTTGCGGCGACCGGCGTGACGGATGGGTCGCTGTTGGCTGGCGTGAAGCGGAAGAAGGGCAAGATGACGACGGAGAGCGTGGTGATGCGCGCGTCTTCGGGGACCGTGCGTTGGGTGAAGGGCGAGCATCGTACTGACTGATTTTGCTGACTGAGCGAGTGCACCACCCCGGCGAAGGCCGGGGCCCAATTGGGAAACGCCGCTAATGGAGCGTTGCGCTTAGTTACTCCGGACGTTCCAACTGGGCCCCGGCCTTCGCCGGGGTGGAGCGCTGGGTGAAGGTGGTGAACCAAACCGCATGTGTCCCCGCGAAGGCGGGGACCCAGACTGGGCTCCCGCCTTCGCGGGAGAACAAGCAGGCGGAGCGGTGGAACGTAGGAGGGGCGAAGTGTCGAAATGATCCTTCTCAACGCCCTCCTCCTCGTCACGATCATGAGCCTGGTCTGGTTCCTCATGGGCGACCTCCTCGGCTACCGCCGGATCAAGCGCCTCTCCGACACCGCCTCGCGCCAGAAGACCTATCGCCTGTGGATCGCCAAGGCTGCGATCGCCTTCGTCCTGCCGGCAGTGATCGGACTAGCCTTGCTCGGGCGCCTCGACGCGCTCGTCACCGTGCCGCCCGAGTTCGACGCCCTCCGCACGCTCCTTCCCAGTTTCGAAGGCTACAGCCGCGTGGAACTGCTCGGCATGATCGGCGGCAGTGCGCTAGGTGGCCTGATCATCGGCGCGGTGCTTGCGACGCGGCGTAACTGGCGCGTCCTCAAGACGATCGGCAATGTCGGCTCGCTGCTTCCGCGCAACCGGCCGGAGATCGCGCATGCCGTCGCCATGTCGATCGCGGCGGGCGTGTCCGAGGAACTCGCCTTTCGACTGTTCCTGCCGCTGCTGGTCGCGCTCGTCTCCGGCAGCGCGTTCGTCGCGTTCGGTGTCGCGGTCGCGGCTTTCGGCGCGATGCATGTGTATCAGGGGCGGGCGGGCGTGATCGCGACCACGCTGGTCGGTGCGCTGATGGCGGCGGTGTATCTGATGACCGGGGAGCTGTGGCTGGCGATGGTCCTGCACGCGCTGATCGATCTCAACTCGCTGGTATTGCGCCCGATGTTGACCGGAGCATGGCGCGCGGCTTGACTTCGCAGGCGTGGGTTCGTCCAATCGTGGCACGGTCCACGAAGGGAATTCCATGTCGCGTAACGCTTTCCTGTTTGCGCTTGCAGTCGTCGCGGCTGTCCCGGCCGCCACGCTCGCGCAGATAGCGCCGCAAACCGTGACCCAGTCGCCCTTCACGTTCGAAGAGGTGATGGTGCCGATGCGCGACGGGGCGAAGTTGCAGACGGTCATCATGCGGCCGCGCGGCATGACCGGTCCGCTGCCGATCCTCCTCCAGCGAACGCCCTACGGCGTGCCCGATGCGCCATTCGCCACCGCCGATCGCTTCGGACCGTTGATGAAGGACGGCTATGTCTTCGTGTTCCAGTCGATGCGCGGGCGGTTCAAGTCGGACGGGGTGTTCACGCTGTCGACTGCGGTCCACCTTGGCGATCCGAAAGCGGTCGACGAGGCTACGGACGCCTACGACACGGTCGGCTGGCTGGTGAAGAACGTTCCCGCGAACACCGGCAAGGTCGGCATGTGGGGTGTGTCCTACCCCGGTTTCGCCGCCGCCGTCGCGCTGGCGAACCCGCATCCGGCGTTGAAGGCGGTGTCTCCGCAGGCGGCGTGGATCGATTACTGGCAGTCGGACGACCTGCACCGCAACGGCGCGCTGCGGTTGAGCTATGCGACCGACTGGGTGTCGTCGCTGCAACTCGACAAGACGAAGAATTCCGACTTCGCGTATCCGAGCGATACCTACGACTATTTCCTCAAGGCTGGCTCGGCGGAGGCGATCGACCGGACCGTGTTCAAGGGGCGCGTGCCGATGTTCACGTCGCTGCTCGATCACCCCAATCATGATGCGTTCTATACTGCGCAACGCTGGACCGATGCGCTCGGCAAGACGACCGTGCCGACGCTGAATGTCGCGGGGTTCTGGGATCAGGAGGATCCTTGGGGCTCGTGGCAGATCTACGCGCGTCAGAAGCGCAACGACCCGAACCACCTGGCGCAGATGGTGGCCGGGCCGTGGCGGCACGGCGGGTGGCAGGGCGTGGCGGATCATCTTGGGCCGATCCCGCTTGGGACGGCGAGCGGCACGCAGTTCCAGGAGCAGATCCAGGCGCCGTTCTTCGCCTATTGGCTGCACGGCAAGGGTCCGCGGCCGGACTTTGCGGCGAAGATGTTCCAGTCGGGGTCGAACGTTTGGAAGACCTATGCAGCCTGGCCTCCGACGGGCGTGAAGGCGACCGAGCTTTACCTGCACGCGGACGGCAGCCTGTCGTTCACCGCTCCGGTCCCGGGCGAGGGGTGTCGCGATTACGTGTCCGATCCGGCGAACCCGGTGCCGTTCCGTCGGCGACCGATGTCGGCGACGTATGCCAGCCCGGACTGGGCGTGGTGGGAGGCGGACGACCAGCGCTTCGTCGATCACCGGCCCGATGTGCTGGGGTATGTGTCGGAGCCTCTGACTGGCGACCTGACGGTGACGGGGGCGCTGTCGGCGACGTTGCAGGCATCGACCAGCGGGACGGACAGCGATTTTGTGGTGAAGCTGATCGATGTGTTGCCCGACGATACCGAGTCGTTCGACAAGTCTCAGGCCCGGCCTGGCGATTACGCGAAGACGTTGAACGGCTATCAGTTGCCGATTGCGATGGAGGTGCGGCGCGGGCGGTTCCTGGCGAGCGATACGGCGCCGCAGCCTCTCGTGCCGGGCAAGGTGGTCGCGTGGGACGTGTCGCTGCGTGACCACGACCATGTGTTCAAGGCGGGGCACCGGATCATGGTGCAGATCCAGTCGAGCTGGTTCCCGATGATCGACCGCAACCCGCAGTCGTTCGTGCCGAACATCGGGCGGGCTAAACCGAGCGATTACGTGAAAGCGACGCAGAAGGTCTGTGCGGGATCACGGATCACGTTGCCGGTTATGCGCTAGGGTTTGCGGAACGTTGCCCACCCCGGCGGAGGCCGGGGCCCAGTTGGAAAGGTCGAGGTAACGGAGCGCGGTCCTTCGTTATTACTGTCCCCCAACGGGGCCCCGGCCTCCGCCGGGGTGGTGGTCTCTGACGTTCAACTCAGTTCTTCATTCGCCAGCCGGTCTTGAAGATCCAGGCGATCGCGATCAGGCACACGGCAAGAAAGCCCGCCGTCACCGCGAGGCTGACCCCGACCGCGACGTCGCCGACCCCGAAGAAGCTCCAGCGAAAGCCGCTGACCAGATAGACGACCGGGTTGAACAGGCTGAACGTGCGCCACGGCTGGGGCAGCATGTCGATCGAGTAGAACGCGCCGCCGAGGAAGGTCAGCGGCGTGATCAGCAGCGCGGGGACGAAGTTCAGCTGCTCGAAGCCGTTCGCCCAGACGCCGATGATGAACCCGAACAGGCTGAACGCGACCGCGGTGAGGATCAGGAACGCGATCATCGCGAACGGGTGCTCGATCCGCAGCGGCACGAAGAACGAGGCGGTCGCGAGAATGATCAGCCCGAGGATCACCGACTTGGTGGTCGCCGCGCCGACATAGCCGATCACCATCTCCATCGCCGAGACGGGCGCCGACAACAGCTCGTAGATCGTGCCGGTGAATTTGGGGAAGTAGATGCCGATCGACGCGTTCGAGATGCTCTGCGTGAGCAGCGACAGCATGATCAGGCCGGGGACGATGAAGCTGCCATAGCCGACGCCGCCGACCTGCTGCATCCGGCTGCCGATCGCACCGCCGAAGACGATGAAATACAGCGACGTCGTGAGGACGGGGGTGACAAGGCTCTGCCACAGCGTGCGCAGCGCGCGCGCCATTTCGAAGCGGTAGATCGCCCAGATGCCATGGGTATTCATGCGCGTTCTCCGACAAGATCGACGAAGATGTCTTCGAGGCTCGATTTGCTGGTTTCGAGGTCCTTGAAGCCGATGCCGAGTTCGCTGAGTTTGCGCAGTAGCGACGGGATTCCGGTGTGATCGGCCTGCGCGTCGAACACGTAGCGCAGGCGCTTGCCGTCGTCTTCCAGCGACAGGTCCCACTCTGCGAGGTCGGCGGGAAGCGCCGTCATCGGGTCTTGGAGCGCGATGTCGAGTTCGCGCTTGCCGAGCTTCTTCATCAGCGAGGCCTTGTCGTCGACGAGGAGCAGCTTGCCCTTGTCGATGACACCGACGCGGTCCGCCATTTCCTCGGCCTCCTCGATATAATGCGTCGTCAGGATGATCGTCGTGCCGCCTTCGCGCAGGCGGTGGACGAGCTTCCACATGTCGCGGCGGAGCGCCACGTCGACGCCTGCGGTGGGTTCGTCGAGGAACAGGATTTCGGGTTCGTGCGCGAGGGCTTTCGCGATCAGCACGCGGCGCTTCATCCCGCCGGAGAGTTCGCGGATCTTCGCGTCGCGCTTGTCCCAGAGCGAGAGGTCTCGGAGCACCTGTTCGATGTATGCGCTGTGCCCCGAGCGGCCGAACAGGCGGCGGCTGAAGGTGACAGTGGCGAGCACCGTCTCGAACATGTCGACGTTGAGTTCCTGCGGGACGAGGCCGATGCGGCTGCGGGCCTGCTTATAGTCGCGGATCGCGTCGTAGCCGGCGACCTTGATCGTGCCGGCGGACGGCGTGACGATCCCGCAGATGATGCTGATGAGCGTCGTCTTGCCCGCGCCGTTGGGGCCGAGGAGGGCGAAGATCTCGCCCTTTTGGATGTCCAAGTCGACGGGGTGGAGGGCTGTGGTGCCGCTCTTGTAGGTCTTGGTGACGCCCGCGATGGACAGGATCGGTTCGGTCATTGGCACCCCTTTTTCGTGGGTGTCAGATGGGGGTGGGGGGACGCGAAAGTAAGGGCTGCCGCCTTGTTCTCCTGCGAACGCAGGAGCCCAGGATACCGGGCGTTGCGCTTTGTAACCCTGGGCTCCTGCGTTCGCAGGAGAACGGTCAACCGGCGCGGGCGGCTGCTACGGCTTTCTGGAGGTCTTCGAGCGGCAACGCGCCGGACAGGACTCGGTCACCGACCACCCAGCTCGGCGTACCGGTCATGCCGAGTTTGGCGGCTGTTTCCATGTTCTTGGCGATTTCGGCGTCGGCGGTCTTGGTGAAGCTCGCCTGCGTCGTGTCGACCCCGGCTTTGCCCGCGGCCGCGGCGATCGAGGCGTCGCTGACGGGGCCGGCGGCGTAGAGTGCGTCGTGGAAGGTGGCGAACTTGCCCTGTTGTGCGGCGGCGAGGCTCGCGCGGGCGGCGATGCGGCTCTCGGCGCTGAGGATCGGGAGTTCGCGGAAGACCACGCGGACTTTCGGGTCGGCGGCGATCAGCTTGGCGATCATCGGCAGGCTCGCGCGGCAGTATCCGCAATTATAGTCGAAATACTCGACGAGCGTGACGTCGCCCTTGGGGTTGCCGGCCCAGGCGCTGCCGAACGGGGTGACGATCGCGTCGCGGTTGGCGGTGACGGTCTTGCCGGACTCGCGGTCGCGCAGTTTCTCCATTGCCTCGGGCAGGATTTCGGGGTGCGCGAGGACGTAGTCGTGGACGATCGATTCGACCTGCGCGCGCTCGACGCCGCCGCCCTGGCGGTCGAAGCCCCAGACCGCGAGGCCTCCGATGAGGGCGCCGGCAATAGCGATCGCCGGGAATGTAAGTTTGCTCATTTGCGGCGCTTATACTGCTCGGGATTGTCGTCCATCTCGTTCTGCGCGGCCATCGCGATATCCTGTGCGCGGATCCAGTCGGTGGTGTTGGCCGGGATGTTCGCCAGCGCATATTGCGCGCTTGCCGACGCGGTCCGCATGTCGCCGCCCATGCTCGCGCGTTCGGCGGTGGCGAGCGCGGCGCGCGCGGTATCGCCGGTCAGTTCGTAGACGGTGCCGAGCTGCATCCAGGCGAACGGGTTCTGGTCGTCGCGGCCGACTGCGGTGCGCAGGACCCTGGTCGCTTCGGGGTAATTCGCCTTGTTCTCGGTCGCGATCAGCGCGTGGCCGAAGGTGGTGGCGATCAGCGGATTGTTGCGCGAGCCTTCGGTGGCTTCGCGCAGGGGGACCAGCGATTCGGTGGGCTTGCCCGCTTCAAGCAGGATCTGCCCCTTGATCTCGAGGAAATATGGGTCGGTGGGCTCGGCTTTCACCAGCGCGTTGGCTTCGGCGTCGGCTTTCTCGGGGTAGCCGGCTTTGTGATACGCGTAGGCGCGGGCATAGTGCGCGTAGATCGACTGGTTGCTGGGCGGGTAGGCCTGCAGCGTCTGGTCGGCGGGCATGACGTAGCCGGCGAGCTTGGCCTTTACGCGGCGGAAGCGTTCCTCCAGCGCAGCGTCGGGTTTGTTGGCCCAGGCGGGCGAGGCTTGCAGGTCGGCGGTGAGTGTCGCGACGCGTTCGCCCGAGAGCGGATGCGACTGCATGAACGGATCGATGTTGGCGGTGCCGAAGCGGTATTCCTGCTGCTGCAATTTCTTGAAGAAGCTGAGCATGCCGCGGCCGGAGACGTTGGCCTCGCGGAGGAATTTCGCGCCGGTCGCGTCGGCGGTCGATTCCTGGACGCGGCTGAACGAGAGGTAGCTGCCCATCGCCGCCTGCTGGCCCGCTGCCATGATGCCGGCGCCGGCTTCGCCGCTGCCGGCCGCCATCGCGGCGAGGCCGAGGACCATCGAGAGCAGGTACATGCCCATTGCCGGCTTGGTGCCGCGATCGGCGAGGACGACGTGGCCGTCGGCGATGTGACCGAGCTCGTGCGCGATGACGCCCTGGACTTCGTTGGCGTTGTCGGCGGCCTGGATGAGCCCTGAGTGGACGTAGACGGTCTGCCCGCCGGCGACGAACGCGTTGATCGACTCGTCGTTGATGAGGACGACCTTCACGTCGCGCGTCGAGAGCCCGGCCGCCTTGATCAGCGGGTTCGACATCTCCGCGAACATCGTTTCGGTCTCGGCGTCGCGGAGGATCGACTGGGCCTGGAGGGGCGTCGTCCAGAGGAGCAAGGCGGTGGCTGCGGCGGCTACTAGGCGCTTCATATTACGGGGTATCGTCGATTGGGGGCGGGGGGGCAATGGTCGTGCGGTCGGGCGTGCGATGGAGTGAAGTATAGGGAGTGCAGACGCTGGGAGCGGTTTTGCGGTTCGTTGGCGGTGCGGGTGGCATTGGGGGAGGGGAGCAGGGTTTGGGTGTGTAGGTTAGGGGTTTGGGGGGGGCGCGCGCTGCTTGCTGGTGTTTGCCTGCCTTGCGGGAGTCGGGCCTCCATGATGTGGCACCTCCCCGGCGGAGGCCGGGGTCCAATTGGGGGACCGGGCTAACTGAGGGTGGCGCTTCGTTATTGCCACCTTTCCAATTGGGCCCCGGCCTTCGCCGGGGTGGTGGTGGGTGGGGGCGAGGTCAGGCGTGCCCCGCCACAGGGATTAAAACCCAAACCTCGTATCGCTCCCGTGTCGTGTTCACCCGCGAAGGCGGGTGCCCAGTCTGGGTCCCCGCCCTCGCGGGGATACAAGCTTTCTGCCTTTCCACGAGAGCGCGTTGGCCGCTCGAGGCTGCACGCGTTCGGAGGGGCGATCTTCCCCACAAACGAAAATGGGCGCGGCCTTTCGGTCGCGCCCGTTCTTCGGTGACAGCGTCCGGGGTTAGCCGAAGGTGCGCTGCCACCAGCCGCGGCGGGGGGCGCCGTCGGGGTCGTCGTTGGCGCCGTCGTTGGTGTCCGAAGTCGCGACGTCCTGGGGCTGGACTTCGGCCTTGGGCGGGGTGGTCGCGATCGGCTCGGCGACGGGCTCGCCGGTCGGGGCGGCATCGCCTGCGTCGACCACGGCTGCTTTCCGCGGGCGACCGCGGGGCTTGGCGACCTTGGCGGGCGCTTCCTCGACGACCGCCTCTTCAACCGCTGGCGCTTCGACCACCGCGTCCGACGCCTTGCGACGCGCACGCTTGGGCTTTGGCGCCGACGCTTCGATGGTCTCGGCGGGCGTTGCGCTCACCTCGTCCATCGTCGCCTCTGCGACCGCTTCGCGACGACGACGGCCGGGCTTCGGTGCAGCCGGCTCGACCGCGACGGGCTCCGGAGCGATCGGCGCCGGAACCACGGGCTCCGGTGCAACCATCTCGGCGTCCGCTTCGACCGCGCGTGGCTTGCGACCACGACGAGCCTTGGGGGCTGCATCGGCGACCGCCTCGGCGATGTTCGCCGCTGCGGCTGCCGCACGGGCACGCGGACGACGGCGCATCTTCGGACCATCGGCGACTTCCGCGACCGGGGCTTCCTCGACGGCGGGCTCGAACGCGGGCTCGTAAGGCGGCTCGGCATAGGTCGACTCGACCGGCTCATACGCTTCCGGCTCGGGGGCCTCGGCGATCAGCTGGGCGTCGTCGACGCTGCTGACGGCGACCGACTGGCCGTTCTCCGAACCCTGCTCGTTGCGGCGACCGCCACGACGTCCCCGACGACCGCGACGACGACGGCCTTCGCCCTCTGCGCCATTGGTCTGCTCGGCGGGTGCGCCGGCCTCGACCGCTTCGCCACCGCCGACTTCGACGATGTCGCCCTCGACCTCGTCGATCTCCTCGACGTTGGTGTCGGCATCCTCGAACGTGCCGTCCTCGTTGACGCCCTCTACTGCACCTTCCTCACCGGGACGTGCGCGACCGCGACGACCGCGACGACGGCGGCGCTTCTTGCCGCCTTCACCATCCGCATCGCGAGCCTCACGGGGCGCACGCTGCTCGCCGTTACCTTCGCGACCGCCCTCACGACGACGCGGCTGCTCAGCCTCGGCCTCCTCGACTTCCTCTTCCTCGATCTCGTCCTCGATCTCCTCGGGAAGGTCGTCCTCGTCTTCCTCGATGATCTGGACGAACTTCGGCGCATGCGCGGGCGGCGGGCCGCTGGCCTCGACCGTCATGTGCGCGCCTTCCTCGTCCTGGCCGGGGATGATCTCGACGATCACGCCGTAGCGATCCTCGATCTCGGCGATGTCGGCGCGCTTGCGGTTGAGGATGTACACCGCGGCTTCCTGGCTCGCGCGCAGGGTGAGCAGCGAACCGCGACCGCGGGCGGCCTCGTCCTCGATCAGGCGAAGTGCGGAGATGCCCGACGACGATGCGGTGCGGACGAGGCCGGTGCCCTCGCAATGCGGGCAAGCACGCGTAGATGCTTCAAGCACGCCGGTGCGGAGGCGCTGGCGGCTCATTTCCATGAGGCCGAACGACGAGATGCGGCCGATCTGGATGCGCGCGCGATCGTTCTTGAGCGCCTCCTTCATCGCCTTCTCGACCTTACGGACGTTGGAATTGTTATCCATGTCGATGAAGTCGATGACGACGAGCCCGGCCATGTCGCGCAGGCGGAGCTGGCGGCCGATTTCCTGTGCCGCCTCGAGGTTGGTCGCGGTCGCGGTCTGTTCGATCGAATGCTCGCGCGTCGAACGGCCAGAGTTGATGTCGATCGAGACGAGCGCCTCGGTCGGGTTGATGACCAGGTAGCCGCCCGACTTCAGCTGCACGACGGGGTGGTACATCGCGGCAAGCTGATCCTCGACGCCGGCGCGCTGGAACAGCGGCACGGGGTCGGCGTAATGCTTGATGCGCCGCGCGTGCGTCGGCATCAGCAGGCGCATGAACTCGCGCGCCTGGCGATAGCCGTCCTCGCCCTCGACGATGACCTCTTCGATTTCCTTGTTGTAGATGTCGCGGATCGCGCGCTTGATCAGGTCGCTGTCGCCATAGACGAGCGCGGGAGCCGACGCCTTGAGCGTGGCTTCGCGGATGCCGTCCCAGAGGCGGGCGAGGTAATCGAAGTCGCGCTTGATCTCGACCTTCGAGCGCTGGAGGCCGGCGGTGCGGACGATGCAGCCCATCGACGGCGGCAGCTGCATGTCGGCCATGATCGTCTTGAGGCGCTTGCGATCGCCCGCGTTCGAGATCTTCCGCGAGATGCCGCCGCCGTGCGACGTGTTCGGCATCAGCACGCAGTAGCGACCGGCGAGGCTCAGGTACGTGGTCAGCGCCGCGCCCTTGTTGCCGCGCTCCTCCTTGACGACCTGGACGAGCAGCACCTGGCGGCGATGGATCACGTCCTGGATCTTGTAGCGACGGCGCAGGTTCATGCGACGCTCGCGCAGGTCCTCGACCGCGGCATCGTCGGCGCTCGGCTTGCGCTTGCGGCGGGGGGCTTCGCCCGCTTCGCCGCCTTCGAGTTCCTCGGCGACGTCGGGATCTACCCCGCCATCGTCCTCGAAGCGCTCGATGTCGTCCTCGTCGTCACCCTCTTCGTCGTCCGAGTCGTAGTCGGCGCGCAGGGCGGCTTCTTCGGCGGCATGCTCGGCTTCTTCACGGAGCAGCGCGTCGCGATCTTCCTTGGGGATCTGGTAGTAATCGGGGTGGATCTCGCTGAATGCGAGGAAGCCGTGGCGATTGCCGCCGTAATCGATGAACGCCGCCTGGAGCGACGGCTCGACCCGCGTGACCTTGGCGAGGTAGATATTGCCCTTGAGCTGCTTGCGTTCGGCACTCTCGAAATCGAATTCCTCGATCCGGTTACCCTTGACGACTGCGATCCGGGTCTCTTCCCGGTGGCGTGCGTCGATCAGCATGCGCGTTGTCATTGTAGATTCTCCGCGCGCGCGCCGGGCCTGTCGGCAGCCGTCGCGCGCTTGATGGTGGTGCGGTCGGGCACGGACGCCCGGACTCGCGGATGGTATGCGAAACTGCCTCTGCGCGAAGTGCATGCCGCGGGAACTCTCCCTGCGGCGCCCGCACGACCGCGAGTCCGTCGGCGAAGGCCGGTCGGAGTGCGGGGCGGGGGGAATGCGTCATTCGAGCGTCAACCTGAATTGCCGCGCCGGCGAGAATCCGCTGGCGGGCGTCGAGACCGGCGCGTCGCTGGTAAAAACTAGGCGACACACGGCTGTACGACAGGACTAGCACTGCATACCCGATCTCGCAACTAGCCCCGGAACCGTCGCTTTCGTGGGCGTTTCGGCTCGAAATAGGGGCAGCGAGGCGCAGACTTGCCGGGGCGGCAGAGCCTTGCCGGCAAATACATGGCAAACGGCAAATTAACCGCACTGCGCAACCGCGTCTTGTGATGCGAGGCGCTATCGCTCGCTCACAGAGATCGGATGTATCGATCAAAGGGGTGTAGCATGGGTTTTCGCTGGACCGGCGGCAGGGCCGCACGGCAAGGACGCGAGGTGTTGACGGTCATCGCCCTCATCGCCGGCTGGCTGGCGAGCGTCCCCGCGTGGGCGGCGACCGTGCAGAGCGTCGCGATCAGGGACGGGCGGATCGTCATCCGCTTCGATGAGGCGGTCGGCGATGCCGCCAGCCGCGTGCTGACCGGACCGCGCCAGATCGCGGTCGACGTGTCGGGAGCGACTCCGGGGCGGGAGGTAGTGGGGCGCGGGCTGGTGACCGGCGTAACGCAGATGCGCAGCGGGCGATCGGGGATGCGGATGGTGTTCGATCTGGCCGAGCCGGCGATCGTGACCGATGGCGGGTTCGACTCCGACGGGCGCGAGCTGACGCTGGCGTTGCGCACGGTCGATTACGACCAGTTCGCGGAAGCCGGGATCGCCGGGCCGCTGAACTTCTTCCCGTTCAATTTCGGGGCTGCTTCGCGGCCGAAGTACAAGGTGTCGGTACCGGTGCCGCCCAAGGCGCGGGGTATGAAACTGCCGCGCGTGCAGGGCGACGATACGCGACCGCTGGTGGTGATCGACGCGGGGCATGGCGGTGTCGATCCCGGCGCGATTGGGCCGAACGGGCTGCGCGAGAAGGACGTGACGCTGAAGGTCGCCAAGGCGATCCGTGACGAGTTGCTGGCGTCAGGGCGCGTACGCGTGGCGCTGACGCGGAACGACGACCGCTATCTGATTCTGCGCGAGCGGTATGGCGTCGCGCGGCGCTTGAAGGGTGACCTGTTCATATCGATCCATTGCGACAGCACGGGTTCCGAGAACGCTACCGGGGCGACGGCGTACACGTTGTCTGAGGTGGCTTCGGACAAGGAGGCGGCGCGGCTGGCGGCGCGCGAGAACAAGGCGGACGTGATCTCCGGGGTGAACCTCGGCGAGGCGCCCGCGGACGTGTCGTCGATCCTGATCGACCTGACGCAACGCGAGACGATGAACGCCTCGGCGACGTTCGCGCGGCTGCTCGGGCGCGAGGCGAAACCGCTGATGCCGTTGAAGGCGAACTTCCACCGGATGGCGTCGCTGATGGTGCTGAAGGCGCCGGACATGCCGTCGATCCTGTTCGAGACTGGGTATATCTCGAACCCGCAGGACGCTGCGTTCCTGGATAGCGAGGAGGGCCGGCACCGGATCGCGGAGAGCGTGACGCGGGCGGTCGAGGTGCATTTCGCGCGGCGGATGGCGGCGCGGTAGATTTGGGGAGGGGGTGCTCGCTCCTCCTTGTTCTCCCGCGAAGGCGGGAGCCCAGTCTGGACTCCCGCCTTCGCAGGAGAACTGGCTAGTTACGGTCGATACTGTTTCCTCTGATCGCACATCATGCCACAAGTCGCCCAAATTGCTTTGAGGCTGACGACATGACCGACGCGACCCGGGGCGTAACCGAGACGGGCCCCGAGACCAGCATGCGCGAGCTTACGTTTCGCGGGATCGTGCTCGGCGGGATCATCACGCTGCTGTTCACCGCGGCCAACGTCTATCTCGGGCTCAAGATAGGGCTGACGTTCGCGACGTCGATCCCGGCTGCGGTCATATCCATGGCGGTGCTGCGGTTGTTCAAGGATTCGACGATCCTCGAGAACAACATCGTCCAGACGATCGCGTCCGCCGCGGGCACGCTGGCAGCCATCATCTTCGTGCTGCCGGGGCTGGTGATGATCGGCTGGTGGCAGGGCTTTCCGTTCTTCACCACCGCGGCGATCACGATGTTCGGTGGCGTGCTCGGCGTGTTGTTCTCGGTGCCGCTGCGCCGCGCGCTCGTCGTCGACACGGTGCTGCCGTATCCGGAGGGCCGCGCGGCCGCCGAGGTTCTGAAGGTCGGCGCGGGTAGTCGCGAGGGCGGGGAGGAGAGCGCGCGCGGGCTCGGCATCATCGTCGCCAACGCGGTCGTCTCGGCCGGGTTCGCGATCCTGACGCAGACCAAGCTCGCCGCCGCCGAGGCCGCGACGTGGTTTCGCGTCGGCGCGGGCGCGACCGGGATCTCGGGCGGGCTGTCGTTCGCGTTGCTCGGCGCGGGGCATCTGGTCGGGATTTCGGTCGGCATGGCGATGTTCGCCGGCGTGGTGATCGGCTGGTGGATCCTGCTGCCGATCCTGACCTCGGGCGGGAGCGTCACCGGCACCGCGGAAGTGATCGCCAACACCGTGTTCCGCTCGGACGTCCGTTTCTTCGGCGCGGGCGTGATCGGCGTTGCGGCGATCTGGACGCTGTTGAAGATCGCCGGGCCGGTGGTCGGCGGCGTCCGCTCGGCGCTGGCGGCGTCGGCGGCCAAGCGTGGCGGCGAAGTGCTGGCGCTGGAGGAGCGCGACATTCCGATCGGGATCGTCGGGATCGGCTCGCTGGCGATGCTGGTGCCGATCGGCATCCTGCTCTGGACCGTGTTGCAGGGCGGGCCGCTGGAGGCGTCGGCGATCGGGCTGATCGCGGGGAGCCTCGTGTTCATCCTCGTCATCGGCCTCGTGATCGCGGCGGTGTGCGGGTACATGGCGGGGCTGATCGGCGCGTCGAACTCGCCAGTGTCTGGGATCGGCATCCTCGCCATTCTCGCGGCGTCGATCCTGCTGGTGTCGTGGTTTGGCCGCGCGGTCGAGCCGGGGACGACGCAGGCGCTGGTCGCCTACGGACTGATCGTCACGGGGATCGTGTTCGGCATCGCGACGATCTCGAACGACAATCTGCAGGATCTGAAGACGGGCCAGCTGGTTGGTGCGACGCCGTGGAAGCAGCAGGTCGCGTTGCTGATCGGCGTGGTGTTCGGGTCGATCGTCGTGCCGCCGGTGTTGAACTTGCTCGGGAGCACGCTTGGGTTTGCGGGGGCGCCGGGGGCGGGGCCGAATGCGCTGGCGGCGCCTCAGGCGGCGTTGATCTCGGCGCTGGCAAAGGGCGTGCTGGGGGGCAATCTCAACTGGGCTATGATCGGGTATGGGGCGCTGACCGGCGTGGTCGTGATCGCGGTCGATGAGTTGCTCGGCAAGGCGGGGAAGCTGCGGTTGCCGCCGCTTGGCGTCGGGCTTGGCGTGTATCTGCCGATGTCGGTGACGTTGCCGGTTACGATCGGGGCGGTCGTGGGGTTTGCTTACGATCGCTGGGCGGACCGGGCTCGGGATCCTGAGTTGGCCAAGCGGATGGGTGTGCTGACCGCTACCGGCATGATCGTCGGGGAGTCGCTGTGGGGCGTCGGCTTTGCGGGGATCGTGTATCTGACCAACAAGGAGACGCCGTTGGCGCTGGTTGGGGATGGGTTTGCGAGCGTGTCGCTGGTTGGCGGGACGGTGTTGTTCGCGGTGCTGACGTGGGTGATGTACCGGCGGACTATGGCGGCTTCGCGGTAAGCTTGTTTCCCCGCGAAGGCGGGGATCCAGACTGGGCTCCCGCCTTCGCGGGAGAACAAGAAGCGGGAGATGCGCTCGGTTCTAGTGCACCACCCCGGTGGAGGCCGGGGCCCAGTTGGGGGACGTTGCTAACTGAGCAATGCGCTTCGTCACTACAGCCTTGCCAACTGGGCCCCGGCCTTCGCCGGGGTAGCGGCTTAGTGCCGGGGTGGCGGCTTAATGCCGGGGTGGTGCCTACGGGTGGGAGAAGGATGGCGTCCGTGAGCGACGCCCCCCCTCACTTCATCGCAGCAAGCATGTCCTTGATCGGCACAAACGCGAAGCCCACCGAGCTGTCGGCGATCCCGTACGGCATGAAGATCGTGTCGCCATGCTTCAACGCGCCGCAGCTATAGACGACGTTGGGCACATACCCCTCGCGGTCCTGGTCCTTCGCGGCGAGGATCGGCTGGCTCGTCCGGCCGATCACCTTCGAAGGATCGTCCTTGTCTAGCAGCACCGCGCCGATCGAGTATTTGCGCATCGCACCGACGCCATGCGTCAGCAGCAGCCAGCCCTCGTCGAGTTCGATCGGAGGGCCGCAATTGCCGATCTGCACCAGCTCCCACGGATATTCGGGCGTCAGGATCTTCTCGCCGTCGTCCCAGTCGGTCAGCGTGTCCGACTTGAGCAGGAACAGGTTCTCGCCGTCCTGCCGGCCGATCATCATGTACTGGCCGTTCACCTTCCGTGGGAACAGCGCCATGCCCTTGTTGCGCGCGGCGGGGCCGGTCATCGGCACGAGGTCGAATGCGCGGAAATCGCGCGTGCGCATCAGTTCGGACTGGATCACCGAGCCGTTATACGCGGTGTAGGTGCCGATCCACTCGTAATCGCCGCCCTCGTGCTGGAAGCGGACGATGCGGAGATCCTCTAAGCCCTTCGACTGCGCCTGCGTGATCGGGAAGATCACCGTGCCGCTCAGCGTGCTGTCGCGGTGGCGATAGACGGTGACGGGGCCGATCGGCATCTCGTCCTCGCCGCTGCCGACAGCATCGGTCGCGGTCGCGAAAGGGGGTTCTGGCGCGAGCTTCATCTGGTTTTCGCAGGTGATGATGCCTTCGCGAAAAGCGACGGAGGAGATGTGACCCTCGCCGACCGCGCGCAGCGACATGAGGATGCGCATCGAGCCCGGCGGCATGCCCGACTGATCGAAATGCGGCACCGCGCTGGGGTTCATCAGCGCGGCGGCGGCATAGCTGTATTCGTGGCAGAAATACGCGCCGATCAGCTGACGCTTCTCGTCGCCGATCTCCGCGCCGTTCAGTCCGAGCATGTCCTCGATCTGGTCGTAGCGCGTCATGAACACGCGCCGCGTCTGCCAGTGGCGTGCCTCGAAATCCTTCAGCACGACCTCGAGCTGCGCGCGCGCCTGTGCGGGCGACATTTCCAGCACTTCGCCGACGAGCCGCTCGGTGCGGCTCGGTGCGCCGCCATGACCGCCCCAGGCGATATGGAACGGCCGCACGACGACGCGCGAAGGGTCCGCGTGCAGCCGTAGCTGGTGGTTGAACAGATCCATCGTAGCAGTGCCCCGCGTCGTTCCACTCAGCGCACCGTCGCCTGTCAGGCTGTCTCTAGCGTGGCTAGGCGACGACGCGCGCCGCTCCTGCCACGCTTTGCGCTGCCTTTGATACCCCTGAAATCGCACAACTTGCGAGTTGGAGCGCCAAAATCGACTCGGCACCCTGGTTTCGGTTGAGCCCGTTGGGCATCAGGCCGTCATAGCAACCGCCGTCCGCAACGCTCGCGAGCGGCAAGTCGAGGTCGTTGACGCCGAGGAACCAGCCGTAGGCGCGCAACGCCTCGTCACGCCAGCGCACGTCGCCGGTCGCGTCATACGCCGCGGCGCACGCATCGACAGTCGCCTGCGCCTCCAGCGGCTGCTGGTCGAACTGCAACGGCTCCGCATAGGGCCGGTTGAAGCTCTCCGACCCGACCGCGCGGAAACGACCCTCCGGCGAGGTCTGCTTGGCGACGATCCAGTCGAGCGTGGCGAGGCCGCAGTCGATCAGGTCCTGACGCCCCAGCGCCTGGCCTGCGCGGATCAGCGCCTGCGGGAGGCGCGTATTGTCGTAGGCGAGCACGATCTCGAACCACTGCCACTCCGGACGGCGCGCCTTGGCAAGCAGGTCGAGATGGACCTTGGGGAAGGCTTCGAGGATCGACAGTGACAGCTGGTGACCGGGCTTGGCCTCCAGCATCGCCGCCGCGCCGAGCATCGCGAACGCCTGCGCGCGCAAGGAGCCGAGTTCCAATGCCATCGATGCGGTGGAATCGAACATCGCGGTCGCCCAGTCGCGGTGCTTGGCGGCCTGCGCATCGCGCGCGGTAACGCCGAGCGACCAGAGCGTGCGGCCGTTCGAATCCTCCGAGCCCGAATCCTCGCACCAGGTGCGATCGAAGTTCATGAAGTTGCGGAAGCGGCGCGTGTCCGGGTTCCAAGCGTATTGCACGAACGACGCGTAGATCGTCATCCACTTGTCGCGCGTCACGTCGTCGAGACCCGGCATCGCGCTCATCAGCATCAGCGCGCGGCAGTTATCGTCGATGCAGTAGCCGTGACGACGATCGGGAATCGAATAGATCGAATGCTGGAGCATGCCGGTCGAATCGCTCATCCGCTCGACCGCGGCAAAATCAGGCGTCAGCTGCTTCAGCGGGGCTGGGACCTTGGCGAGGCGAAAAGGGCGCGCCGCCACGATCGCACGGATCTCCGTCATCATTGCCTCGGCGAGCTTCGGCCAGATCATCGTGCGGCCACGCGCATAGGCACGCTCGGCCAGACGGTTGCGATCGCGGTCGTTCGACATCAGCGCGTCGATCTCGCGCGTGAACGCGTCGACATCGCCGAAGGGCACGAGCACCCCGTGACCATCCGCGAGGATTTCGGTCGCGTGCACGTACGGTGTCGAGATGACGGGCTTGCCGACGCCGATAGCGTAGCTGAGCGTGCCCGACGTGATCTGCGCGGGGTTGGTGTACGGCGTCACATAGACGTCCGACGCCTGCAGATAATCGAGCAGTTCGCCATGCTCGAGGAAGGCGTCGACGAACGAGACGTTGTCGGCGACGCCCTTCTCGGCGGCGAGCGCCTTCAGCTTGTCGCGGTACTTCTCGCCCTCGTACGCGACGAGGTTCGGGTGGGTCGCGCCGAGCACGACGTACAGCAGGTCGGGTTGCTTCGCGATCACCGCGGGCAGCGCGTTGATGACCGTCTCGATCCCTTTGTTTGGCGCGAGCAGGCCGAACGTCAGCATGACCTTGCGGCCTTCCCAGCCGAACTTGTCCTTCAGCACGGCGGGATCGAGCAGGTCGCGATCGGGCACGCCGTGCGGGATCATGACGATCTGGCGCGAGTTCGCACCATAGACGCGCTGGAGGATATCGCGGCCACGCTCGGCCATGACGATAACGCGGGCTGCGCGACGCAGCAGCCCTTCGAGTACGCGGCGCTCATCGGCATTGGGCTTTTCGAGGATGGTGTGCAACGTGACGATGACGGGCAGCGTGGTGCGATCGAGCAACGCGAGGATATGCTCGCCGGCCGGGCCACCGAAGATGCCGTATTCGTGCTGCAGCCAGATCGCCTGCGCGCCGCTGGCTTCGATCTTCCGTGCGGTGTCGATATAGGCCGACAGATCGGGCTCGGGGATCGTGCCCGTGACTTCGGCCGGGTAGTCGTATTTGCCGGGATGATCGTCCATCGCGTAGACGTCGACGGCGATCTCGGGAAAGCGCGCGCGCATGGCCGTGAAAACGTCGGTCGTGAAGGTGGCGATGCCACACTGTCTCGGCAGGAAATTACCGATCAGCGCCAGTCGCGCGATATTCCCACCGTCCGCCGGTTTCACCATACCCTGTCCCTCGTTTGAGCGCGCACTTCTGGGAGAACCCGGTCGCGCATCCATTTGAACGGTTCAGGTAGCATAAAGTTTCATCACATACTGCAGTGCAGCACGGGAATACTAACAACCCAGATCAAACCGACTTTACGCGTGCCTCATCCACGGCCGCGATAGGGGGCGACGCCCTGGTCCGGCAGCCACAGATCGTGCGGCGGTGCACTCGATTGCCAGAACACGTCGATCGGGATTCCACCGCGCGGATACCAATAGCCGCCGATGCGCAGCCACACCGGTTTCATCTCGTCGAACAGCCGCTCGCCGATGCCGACGGTGCAATCCTCGTGGAACCCGGCATGATTGCGGAAGCTGCTCAGAAACAGTTTCAGCGACTTCGACTCGACGATCGTCTCGCCGGGGACATAGTCGATGACGAGGTGCGCGAAGTCGGGCTGGCCGGTGACGGGGCACAGCGACGTGAACTCGGGCGCCGCGAACCGGACGAGATACGTTCGGCCTGGCCGCGGGTTCGGAACATAATCGAGCACGGCCTCTTCTGGAGAGGCGGGGAGGGCGCTGTTCTGGCCGAGATGCAATGGGTTCTGGGGAGCGGTCATGTGCCGCCATGTAGGATGCGATGACGCGCAAGAAAACCACACTCGTACCGATCCTCGGCGACCAGCTCACGATCGACCTGGCCTCGCTGCGGGACTGTGATCCCAAAACCACGATCGTGCTGATGATGGAGGTCGACGAGGAGACGACCTATGTCCGCCACCACAAGCGCAAGATCGCGTATATCCTGTCGGCGATGCGGCATCATGCCGAGGCGCTGCGCGAGGCCGGGTGGACGGTCGAATACACGCAGCTCGACGACCCCGACAATGCGGGCAGCTTCACCGGCGAGATAGCGCGCGCGGTCGAGCGGCATGACCCCGAGCGGATCGTCGTCACCGAGGGCGGCGAGTGGCGGGTGATGGCGATGCTCGAAAGCTGGGAGACGCTGTTTGGCATTCCCGTCGAGATGCGCAGCGACGACCGCTTCCTTGCCAGCCATGCTGATTTCGAAACGTGGGCCGCCGAGCGAAAGTCGCTGACGATGGAGTGGTTCTACCGCCAGATGCGGACGCGCACCGGGTTGTTGATGACCGCCGGCAAGCCCGAGGGCGATCGCTGGAACTTCGACAAGGAGAACCGCAAGCCCGCGAAGAACGACCTGCTGATGCCGCGTCCGCTGGGGTTCAAGCCGGACGCGATCACGCAAGGTGTGCTGGCGCTGGTGGCGGAGAGGTTCGCGGATCATCCGGGGAGCCTCGACGGGTTCGAATACGCCGTGACCGCGAAGGATGCGGAGCGGCAGGCGGCGAATTTCTTCAAGCACGCGCTCGCGCAGTTCGGCGACTACGAGGATGCGATGCTCACCGGCGAGCGGCATCTGTGGCACTCGATCCTGTCGCCGTACATCAATTCGGGGCTGCTCGATCCGCTAGACCTGTGCCGTCGCGCGGAGGCGGAATATCGCGCTGGACGTGCTCCCTTGAACGCGGTCGAGGGCTATATTCGCCAGATCATCGGCTGGCGGGAGTATATGCGCGGCATCTACTGGCGCGAGGGGCCGGAGTACGTCGAACGCAACTTCCTCGACCACCACCGCGAACTCCCCGGCTGGTACTGGACCGGCGAGACCGATATGCACTGCCTGCGCGAGGCGATCAGCCAGACGCTGGAGACCGCGCACGCGCACCATATCCAGCGGCTCATGGTGACGGGCAATTTTGCGCTGCTGATCGGCGCGGACCCGGCCAAGGTGCACCTCTGGTATCTCGAGGTGTATGTCGACGCCTACGAATGGGTCGAGCTGCCCAATACGCTGGGGATGAGCCAGTTCGGCGATGGCGGGCTGCTCGGGTCGAAGCCGTATATCTCGTCGGGCGCGTATATCGACCGGATGTCCGATTATTGCGGGACGTGCCGGTATAACGTGAAGCAGCGGATCGGCCCCGATGCGTGCCCGTTCAACGCGCTGTACTGGGATTTCCTCGCGCGGCACGAGGACAAGCTCGGGCGCAACAACCGGCTGGCGATGCCGTATCGCAACTGGGCGAAACAGTCCGAGGCGGACCGCGAGGCGACGCGCGCGCAGGCGGCGGGATTCCTCGCCTCCCTCGACGCGAGCGGCCCCGCTGGCTACTGACCGATCGAGCACAAGGAGCCGCATATGGACGCGTTGGTAAGCATCGAATGGCTGGCGAACGAACTGGGCGCGGCTTCGGGAGTGGGCGATCTGCGGATCGTCGACGCGACCTACGCCGAGGGTCGCGATGCGGCGGCGGAGTATGAGGCGGCGCACATCCCCGGCGCGGTGTTCATGAACCTCAGCGAGTTGCGCGATACCGACAGCGACCTGCCCAACACGCTGCCCTCGGCGGAGAAGTTCGCGAGCCGGATGCAGACGCTGGGGCTTGGCGATGGCAGTCGGATCGTGCTGTACGACAGTTCGCCCTGGCACACGGCGGCGCGTGCGTGGTGGTTGCTGCGGCTGTTCGGCGCGCACAACGTCGCGATCCTCGATGGTGGGCTTGCCAAGTGGCAGGCCGAGGGGCGCGAGACCGCGTCCGGCAAGGAAACGCCGCGGCATCGCCACTTCACGACCTGGGCGGACCTGAAGGGCGTGCGCGATCTCGACCAGATGAAGGCGAATGTCGCAAGCGGTGCGGAGCAGGTGCTCGACGCACGGTCCGCGGCGCGCTTCACTGGCGCGGAGGAAGACCCGCGGCCGGGCACCGCGCCGGGGCATATTCCGGGCTCGAAGAACCTGCCGCAGGGCGCGGTGTTCAACGCCGATGGCACGTGGAAGACCGGCGACGCGTTGAAGGCCGAGTTCGACAAGGCGGGCATCGACCTGGCGAAGCCGATCGTGATGACTTGCGGCTCGGGCATCACCGCGTCGGTGCTCGCGTTCGGCGCGCATCTGCTCGGCAACGACGCGGCGCTGTACGACGGCAGCTGGTCCGAATGGGGCGGCGACCCCTCGACACCCAAGGCGACAGGCACGGCATGAGCGACACGAACAAGCCGGTCGGCGACGCGACCAAGGTCGTTCTCGCGGGCCGTCGCCCGGAATGGACTCAAGGTATCGTCAGTCCGCCGGTCTGGCGGGCCTCTACCATCCTCTACGATTCGGTCGGCCATCTCCGCGAAAGCGCCACGCGCGATACGCATCACCGGCTGTTCTACGGGCGCAAGGGCACGCCGACGCAGTGGAGCCTCGCCGACGCGCTGACCTCGCTGGAGTCGGGCGCGGAGGGGACGTTCCTCTATTGCTCGGGTGTCGCAGCGATCGCGGCGGCGTTGCTGTCGGTGCTGTCCCCCGGCGACGAACTGCTGCTGGTCGACAGCGCCTACGACCCGACGCGCGGCATGGCGGGCGGGCTGCTCAAGCGGTTCGGCATCACCACGCGTTATTACGACCCGATGATCGGCGCGGGCATCGCCGACCTGATCGGCGAGAACACGCGAGCGATCTTCATGGAAAGCCCCGGATCGCTGAGCTTCGAGGTGCAGGATGTCCCCGCAATCGTCGCCGCCGCGAAGGCGAGGGGCGTGACGACGTTGCTCGATAACACCTGGGCCACCCCGCTGTTCTTCCCCGCGATCGAGCGCGGCGTCGACCTGACGATCCTCGCCGGCACCAAATACGTGGTCGGTCATTCGGACGTGATGCTCGGTTCGGTCACCGCCGCGCCCGGCCATTTCAAGAAGCTCCGCGAGACGAGTTTCCAGCTCGGCCAGGTCGCCAGCCCCGACGATTGCTGGCTCGGCAGCCGGGGCTTGCGCACGATGGCGGTCCGCCTCGCGCAGCACCAGTCGAGTGCGCTCCAGATCGCACAATGGCTGAAGACGCGTCCCGAAGTCGCACAGGTCCTCCACCCCGCGCTCCCCGATTGCCCCGGCCACGACCTGTTCGTCCGCGACTTCAAGGGCTCCAGCGGGCTCTTCTCGTTCGTCCTGAATGGCGGCGACGAAGCGTCGCGTGCCGCCTTGATCGACACGCTGCAACTATTCGGCATCGGCTATAGCTGGGGCGGGTTCGAAAGCCTCGCCATCCCCGCCGACCCGCACCGCTACCGCAGCGTCACCAAGCGCGACGCCGCAGGCCCGATGGTCCGCCTCCAGATCGGTCTCGAAGACCCGGCAGACCTGATCGCCGATCTCGAAGTCGGGCTCGCCGCCTTCTCTGCCGCAAAGGTCTAGACGATTTCCGATCGAGGCGTGTCCGCGTGGAAGGCTGATGCACCCATCTTCGGCCCCGCGTTTCAGGCCGAGCTGGACACGCTGTTCCGTTGGCGCCGCGATGTCCGGCATTTTCGGCGCGACCCGCTGCCGACCGGGTTGCTCGACCGGTTGCTGGAGATCGCCAACGCCTCGCCGTCGGTCGGGCTAAGCCAGCCCTGGCGGTTCGTCACGATCGATGACCCGGCCCGTCGCGCCGCGGTCCGCGCGGACTTCGAGGCGTGTAACGCGGCGGCGTTGACGACGCAGGAGGGTGCGAGGGCAGCCACCTACGCACGGCTCAAGCTTGCCGGGCTCGAACGGGCGCCGTGCCACGTCGCGGTGTTCGTCGAACCCGATCCGGACCAAGGTCACGGACTCGGACGCCGGACCATGCCCGAAGCCGTCGCGTATTCCGCCGTCATCGCGGTCCATACGCTGTGGCTCGCCGCTCGCGCGCACGGGATCGGCCTCGGCTGGGTCTCGATCCTCGACCCCTCGCGCATCCGTACGATCCTCGACGTGCCCGAGACTTGGCACCTCGTCGCGTATCTCTGCATCGGCTATGCCGAGACCGAAGCGGTCATCCCCGAACTCGAGCGCGAAGGGTGGGAAAACCGACGGTCGATCAACGTCCTAGCGCGCTGAACGCGACGACTGTCTCTCAGCTAAGTGTGGCGGTTGCGCAACATGCGTGCTGTCAAAGCCCGATTGTACGCAAGATTCGCTTGTGCGGCGCACCATGGGCTGTCATCGCGGTGTCACCGTTGGAAAGACCGCACTGGGGTTCGGCCCCGAAAGATGCGGCGTCCACGGATGCAGGGCGGACATCGACTTCCGGTATCGAAAGGGAAACGATGCGCTTCACCACACTTCTTCTCGGCGGCATTGCTTTGGCTGCCGTCGCTACGCCAGCGTTTGCACAGGACGCGGCCACGGCGCCCCCCAAGGAGGTCACCGTCTCGGGTTCGGTCGGGCTGACCAACGACTATCGCTTTCGCGGCGTGTCACAGTCGGACGAGAACCTCGCCGTCCAGGGCGGCATCACGATCGCGCACAAGAGCGGGCTGTACATCGGCACCTGGGGCTCCAACCTCGCAGGGTGGGGCACGTTCGGCGGCGCCAACATGGAGCTCGATCTGATCGCGGGTTACAAGGTGCCCGTCGGCGGCGGCGCACTCGACGTCGGCGCGACGTGGTACATGTACCCGAGCGGGTTCGACAATACCGACTTCATCGAGCCCTATGCCAAGCTGTCGGGCACCGTCGGCCCGGTCGCGTTGCTCGCCGGCGTGGCCTACGCACCGAAGCAGCAGGCGCTGGGGCCGTGGTATACCAACGGTGCGTCGGCCGCGGCGGGCGTATACGACCGCGTCAATGCGAAGGACGACAACCTCTATCTCTGGGGCGACGTCAGCAGCGGGATCCCGAATACGGGACTGACCGTGAAGGCGCATGTCGGCTATTCGAACGGCAACAAGGGCCTCGGGCCGTTCGCGACGAGCGTGTCGCCGACGGGGGAATATTGGGATTGGCTGTTCGGCGCGGACTACGTGATCCCGACGACGCCGCTGACGCTGGGCGTGGCGTATGTCGATACCGACATCGGCAAGGGCGAGTCGGCGTATCTTCAGCCGAGCTTCAGCCGAGGGCAGGACGGCAATGGCTCAATCGCCAACGGCAAAGTGCTGGTGTCGTTGACTGCGGCGTTCTGATCGCCTGAGGAGAGGGCGCCCCTAAACCTTGTTCTCCCGCGAAGGCGGGGACCCAGACTGGGCTCCCGCCTTCGCGGGAGAACAAGGAAGGGCGCTCTGAGCTTGCATCAGGGCCTTCAACTTTTTGATCGCCCCACCCGACCCGTCATCCTGGGCTCGACCCAGGATCCAGAGCCGCACGCGACGCGCTCATGGCTCTGGATCCTGACTTTCGTCAGGATGACGGGGGGCGGCGGAACGAGCCGTCAGATACGAAAAAGGGCGGCCCCGCGAGGAGCCGCCCTTTTTTCGTCAGCCGCTAGGACTCGATCAGTTCGCGGTGGTTTTCGCGTCCTGGCCGTCACCCTCTGGTGCTGCGACGATGTCGCGCGTGGTCGAACCCTTGTCGACGACCGTCGTGCCGGGATCGCCTGCGCTCGAGCGGATGCCGGGATCGTCGTTGTCGGCGCCCGCATCGGCGACGACACCCGACTCGGCCGGGCTGCGCGCAGCGGCCCCACCGAACAGCGCGTCGAGCGTCTGGGCGTTGGCCGCGGTATCCTGCGGGCGGGCGGCGCCGGGCTGCGGCGGGACGAGCGCGAAGTCGGGCGGGATCACCAGCGGCGCCTGGCGCGCGACGGCGAACTCGTCCGGGCGTGCGCGATCGAGGCTTCGGCCTGCCCCGCAACCCGAAAGCAGCGCGACGCATGTGAGGCCGGCGGCCAAGGGTACGAACTTACGCATGGGAATTCTCCACAGGGGGCTTCTCGCGCACGAGGAGCGCCCGAACAAGCAGGACGAGCACGCCGACAGTAATCGCTGCATCGGCGACATTGAAGACCAAAAACGGACGCCACTCGCCGATATGCAGGTCGCAGAAATCGACGACATAGCCGAGACGGATCCGGTCGAGGATATTCCCGATCGCCCCGCCGAGCACGAAGCCAAGCGCGACCTGGTCGGCGGGGTTCTTCTCGCGCGTCATCCACACCGCGACGCCGACCGCGATCGCGCCGGTGAGCAGCACCAGCGCCCAGCGGGTGAGGTGGCCGTCGGCGGGGAGCAGCCCGAGCGAGATGCCGATGTTGGGGACGAAGCGCAGGTCGAAGAACGAGGTGATCGTCTGCGACTCGCCGAGTGAGTCGATCCCGAGCGGCTTGGTCACCGCCCATTTGCTGAGCTGGTCGGCGAGGAAGAGCGCGATTGCCGCGCCGAACCCAGCCTTTGGCAGGTTACGCATCGGCCACCACCTCGTCGCACCGGTTGCAGAGCTCGCCATCGACGGTCACCTCGGGGAGGTGGCGCCAGCAGCGGCCGCATTTGTGGAAGTCGGTCCGCGTTACGGTGACCGTGTCGCCGGGCGTGACCTTGGCGACGATGAAGGCTTCGGCCAATTCCGCAGCTTCAGTCGGCGCGAGAGGCGACATCGATTTGATCGTGACCTCTGCCTCCAAACTCGAACGCACGGTCTTTTCGCGACGCATGGGTTCGATCGCTTCGGTGACGGTTTCGCGAAGTGTACGGATTTGCGTCCACTTCTTCCCGACCTCGACGCCGTCCTCCACCTCGGGCAGCGATGGCCATTCGAGGTAGTGCACCGAGCTGTCGTCGTTGGGGAAGCGCGACTGCCACACTTCTTCCGCGGTGAAGCAGAGCACCGGTGCCGCATACCGCACGAGCGCGTGGAACAAGACGTCGAGGACGGTGCGGTACGACCGGCGCTTGATGTCGTCGGTCGCGTCGCAATAGAGCGAGTCCTTGCGGATATCGAAGAAGAACGCGGACAGGTCCTCGTTCGCGAAGTCGGTTAGCAAACGCGTGTAGCGGTTGAACTCGTACGCTTCGGCCGCCTGGCGCAGTTCGGTGTCGATCATGCCGAGGCGGTGGAGCACATAGCGTTCCAGCTCGGGCATGTCGGACACGGCGACGCGCTCGGACTCGTCGAAGTCTTCGAGCGCGCCGAGCATGTAGCGGAACGTGTTGCGCAGCTTGCGGTACGCGTCGGAGGCGGTGGCGAGCACTTCCTTGCCGATCTTCACGTCGTCGAAATAGTCGGTCGAGGCGACCCACATGCGGAGGATGTCCGCGCCGGACTCGCCGATGATCTTCAATGGATCGACGACGTTGCCGAGCGACTTCGACATCTTCCGCCCCTGGCCGTCGAGCGCGAAGCCGTGCGTCAGGACCGCGTCATAGGGTGCGCGACCGCGCGTGCCGCAGCTTTCGAGCAGCGACGACTGGAACCAGCCGCGATGCTGGTCCGAGCCTTCGAGATACAGGTTCGCGCGCGTTCCCTCGCCGTAGCGTGCTTCGACCGTGAAGACGTGCGTGCAGCCG
Organism: Sphingomonas sp. Leaf208; assembly: GCF_001421415.1. Lineage (GTDB taxonomy): Bacteria > Pseudomonadota > Alphaproteobacteria > Sphingomonadales > Sphingomonadaceae > Sphingomonas. Next base: position 79,658 of record NZ_LMKH01000036.1, on the reverse strand, counting down.
GAGTCGAACCAGACGTCGAGGATGTCCTTCACGACCTCATAGTCGGCGAGGTCGTAGTCGGGGCCGAGCAGCGCCTGGTGGCCGTCGGCATACCACGCGTCCGCGCCGTTCTCGCGGAAGGCTTCGACGATGCGCGCGTTGACGGCAGGGTCGTTGAGGTACTGGCCGGTGGCGCGGTCGACGAACAGCGCGATCGGCACGCCCCAGGCGCGCTGGCGCGAGATGACCCAGTCGGGGCGGCCCTGGACCATCGACGTGATCCGGTTTTCGGCGCGCGCGGGGATCCAGGTGGTCGCGGCGATCGCGTCGAGTGCGATTTCGCGGAGGGTGGCGCCGTTGCCTTCTGCTTCTGCTCCCCTCCCGCTAGCGGGAGGGGTTGGGGGAGGGGAGGCGTCGAGCGCAGCATTCGCGGCACTGCCCTCCCCTAGCCCCTCCCGCAAGCGGGAGGGGGACTCGGTGTCGCTCCGGTCCATCGGGATGAACCATTGCGGGGTCGCGCGGAAGATCACTTTCGCCTTCGATCGCCACGAATGCGGGTAGCTGTGCTTGAAGTCGTCGCTCGCCGCCAGCAACGCGCCGGCCTCGCGCAGGTCGGTGCAGATCGGGCCGTCGGCGCTCACGAACTTCTTGTTGATGACGCTGCCCTGGCCGCCGAGCCAGGCCCAGTCGGCACGGTACATGCCGGCGCCGTCGATCGCAAAGACCGGGTCGATGCCGTATTGCTTGCAGAGCTCGAAATCGTCCTCGCCGTGGTCAGGCGCCATGTGGACGAGCCCGGTGCCGGCGTCGGTCGTGACGAACTCGCCGGGGAGGAACGGCCGCGGCTTCGCGAAGAACCCGCCGAGCGCGTGCATCGGGTGCCGTGCGGTTGCGTCGGCGAGGTCGGAGCCCTTTCCGCGCCAAAGGACGGCAGCGCTGCCCTCCTCTCCGTCACCCCGGCGGAGGCCGGGACCCACCTCACCGTGGTCTCCCCCGTTGGTAAGTGGGTCCCGGCCTCCGCCGGGATGACGGGTGGTACGGGCGTAAAAGTTCTCGATCAGCGCCTCTGCGACCAGGAAACGGCGATCGCCATCCGCCAGCAGAACATAGTCGATCTCAGGCCCATAACTCAGCGCCTGGTTCACCGGGATCGTCCACGGCGTCGTCGTCCAGATCACCGCATAGGCGCCGACCAGCTCAGGCGCATTCGGCGCAGAGTCGATCTCGAACGCGACGTTGATCTGTGTGGAGACGATGTCCTCATACTCGACCTCGGCTTCGGCGAGGGCGGTCTTTTCGACCGGCGACCACATCACCGGCTTGGCGCCGCGGTACAGCTGGCCGCTCTCGGCGAACTTGAGCAGCTCGCCGACGATCGCGGCTTCCGCCTCGTACTTCATCGTCAGGTACGGATCGGCCCAGTCGCCCATCACGCCGAGCCGTTCGAACTCGGCCTTCTGCACCGCCACCCATTTCTCGGCATAGGCGCGGCATTCGGCGCGGAACTGGTCGACGGGGACGTCGTCCTTGTTCAGCTTCTTCGCGCGATACGCTTCCTCGACCTTCCACTCGATCGGCAGGCCGTGGCAGTCCCAGCCGGGGACATACGGTGCGTCCTTGCCCATCAGCGACTGCGAGCGGACGATGATGTCCTTCAGGACCTTGTTCATCGCGTGGCCCATGTGGATGTCGCCGTTCGCGTAGGGCGGGCCGTCGTGCAGGATGAACCGCTCGCGTCCGAGCCGCTGTTCGCGCAACCGGTCGTAGATGCCGAGCTTGGCCCAGCGCTCGAGGATCGCCGGTTCCTTCGCGGCGAGGCCCGCCTTCATCGGGAAGTCGGTCTTCGGCAGGAAGACGGTATCGCGGTAATCGCGGGCGGGCGCAGGAGTATCGGTCATAAGTACGGCGCACTTAGCCGACAGGGCCGCACGTTGCCATCCCTGTCCCGCTCTTGCTCCCCTCCCTGGAAGGGAGGCGCTGGGGGTGGGTTGGTTCGGAATTGCCGTCACGTTCGCCAACCGGCCGACCCACCCCCGACCCCTCCCTTTCAGGGAGGGGAGGAACCGAGGATCGCCCGGGCTCGCGCGCAGTCGGAGTCCATCTGGGTCGTCAGGGCTTCGAGGCTGTCGAACTTCGCTTCCGGACGGAGATACTCGACCAGCGAAACCTCGACGCGACGGCCGTACAAATCCTCCGAGAAGTCGAAGAAATACGGCTCCAGCAATTCCTTCGGCGGATCGAAGCTCGGGCGAATACCGAGGTTCGCCGCGCCCTTCAGCACGCGACCGTCCTCCAGCTGTCCGGTCACCGCATAGATCCCGTACGCAGGGCGGAGATAATTGCCCATGTCGAGATTGGCGGTTGGATAGCCGATCGTGCGACCGAGCTTGTCGCCGTGCTGCACCACACCCTCGATCGCGAACGGCCGCGTGAGCAGGCGCGTCGCGGTCGCCATGTCGCCGCTGCGCAGCGCGTCGCGGATGCGCGTGGAGGACACCGTCTCGCCGTCGAGCGCGACCGCGCCGACGGTCTCCGCGCGGAACCCGTGGACCGGGCCGCGCGAGGCGAGCGTGTGGACGGTGCCGGCCTTGCCCTTGCCGAAGGTGAAGTCCTCGCCCGTGACGACGCCCCCAATGCGGAGATTGTCCTCGAGCCGCTGGGCGATGAACTCCTCGGCGGTCAGCGCGGCAAGATCGCCGTCGAAATGGAACACCACCATCGCGTCGGCGCCGGCCTCCGCGAACAGCCGCTCGCGCTGGTCGAGTGTGGTGAGGCGGAATGGCGCGGTGTCGGGGCGGAAATGCCGGACCGGATGGGGATCGAACGTCGCCACCAGCGCGGGGCGGCCCTCGGCTTTGGCCCAGGCGATCGCGCGCGCGACCACCGCCTGGTGACCGAGGTGGAATCCATCGAAATTGCCCAGCGCGACGATCCCGTTCGCGAGATGCGAAGGAATGGGCGCGCCGCCGTCGAGCCGCTGCATGCGCGGTTCAGTAACCAGCCGCCGCGAAAGGCGATAGTCCTTCCGTGCGGTCGTCTCCCGCAACTCCCTGTTCTCCCGCGAAGGCGGGAGTCCAGCCTAAGCTTCCGCCTTCGCGGGAGAACACGTCTCAGGGGCGGGTGAGGGTGACGAAGCTATAAGCGGGCCGTTGCTTTTCGCCTGGGTGGTCTTCGCGGGCGATCTCGCGCCAGCCCTCAAACGCGGGGACCACGGCGTCGCCTTCGGGTTCGTCATGGACTTCGGTCAGTTCGATCCGGTCCGCATGGGGGAGCAACTGCGCATAGATCTGCGCGCCGCCGATCACCGCGACGTCGTCGCCCGCCATCGCCAGCGCTTCCTCGACCGAATGCGCGACCTCGGCGCCTGGAGCCGTCCAGCCCCCCCGCGTCAGGACGATATGCCGGCGGCCGGGGAGGGGGCTGGGGAAGCTCTCGAACGTCTTGCGCCCCATCACCATCGGCTTGCCCATCGTGAGCGCCTTGAAGCGCTTTAGGTCGGCGGGGATGCGCCAAGGGAGTTGCCCGTCGCGGCCGATGACGCCGTTGCCGGCGCGGGCGAGGTAGAAGGTGATCATGTCAAGGTCATGCCGGAATGAGGGGAGGGGGGCTACACTTACGTTTAAGTCGGCATACTCCACCTAACGAGCAACCACCCCGGCGGAGGCCGGGGCCCAATTGGGAAACGCTGCTGATGGGCGCCGCGCCCCGTTACTCCGACCTTTCCAATTGGGCCCCGGCCTTCGCCGGGGTGGTAGATAAACGGTGTGGTTCAACCCGGCGCGTGTTCCTTCACATACGCCTCGGGATCTTTCTCGACGACCTTCACCCCGTTGAGATGGTTCGCCTCGAACGCCGCAAACCGCACGCCAAGCTCATGCCGCTCCTCCAGCGTCGCATGCTTGCGAAAGTCGGTCAGGCCCTGGCGCTCTTCCTCGGCAAGGTGATCGCTGTTCGCCTTGTTGCACTCGCCGACCGCCTCGAACCACGCGTCCGAGCCGACCGGGTGCTTGTCGACCGCCTCGCCCGTCTCGCGAATGTCGTTGTGATCCTCAATCGCGTCCTCGGTCTCCTCGGCGGCCGAGTCGGCATCGTTGCCACCGGTGCCGATCTTCATCAGCCGCGGGTAGAGGAAGCGCTCCTCGGCTTCGGCATGCGCGTCGAGCAGGTTCTTGAGGCGAGTCCATAGAGCCGACAGCGCCTCGGTGTCCGTGGCGTCGATCGAATCGATCTGAGCGAACAATGCGCGCTGCTGCGCGTGTTCGTCGAGAATGAGCTGTGTGATATCCATGCGCATCAGAACCTCACAGCGCAGGGGCGGTTCCTATTGCGATTCGGTCGCGCGGCGCTGCCGCGGGGTCGCTCTCTGTTCAGACCGCGACGGGGGCCTTGATGTGCGCCTGCGCGACGTAATCTTGGAGGACGAAATCCTCATACTCGTACGCGTCGATCGAGTCCGGCTTCCGCAATATCTCAAGGCGGGGGAGAGGCCCCGGCGAGCGCGTCAGTTGCAGTTGCGCCTGCTCGAGATGGTTCGAATAGAGGTGGCAATCGCCGCCGGTCCAGATGAACTCGCCGACCTCCAGCCCGCATTGCTGCGCGAGGATGTGCGTAAGCAACGCGTAGCTGGCGATGTTGAACGGCACGCCGAGGAAGATGTCGCCCGAGCGCTGGTAGAGTTGCAGCGAAAGCTTGCCGTTGGCGACGTGTGTCTGGAACAGGCAGTGGCACGGCGCGAGCGCCATCGCGTGGAGGTCGCCGGGGTTCCATGCGCTGACGATCTGGCGGCGCGAGGCGGGGTTGGTCCTGATCTGCGCGATCAGCTCGGCGATCTGGTCGATATGGCAACCGTCCGCGGCGACCCAGTCGCGCCATTGCTTGCCGTAGACCGGGCCGAGATCGCCATTCTCGTTCGCCCACTCATCCCAGATCGCGACTTTCCGGTCCTGTAGCCAGCGGACGTTGGTGTCGCCGCGGAGGAACCACAGCAGCTCGACGATGATCGAGCGGAGGTGGAGCTTCTTGGTGGTGAGCACGGGGAAGCCCTGCGCGAGATCGAACCGCAACTGCGCGCCGAACACGCTGAGCGTGCCGGTGCCGGTGCGGTCCATCGTCTCGACGCCGGTCGAGAGCACGCGGTCCATGAGGTCTAGATATTGGCGCATGCTGGGGGCGTAGCGGTGTAGCGGCGGCGGCTCAAGCCGATGTGGATGCGGTTGCGCGTGCAGCCCCGCGGGCTCGGACGCAGTCGGGTATGTGCCGCCGTCGTCCGTCCCTTCCCCTCGTATCACCGACCTCACGACGGCGCGGGCGCTATTCGCTGGGCTGCGTGATGCCACGGTAGAGACAGTGGCGGTCGCGTATCTTGATCCGAATCGGAGGCTTCTCGGGATGCGGCACGTCGTCGGGGGGCGGGATCAGGTGGCGATCTCGATCCGGACGATCGCGGTGGATGCGTTGGCGTTCGGCGCTCACGGGGCGATCATCGCGCACAACCATCCGAGCGGGGATGCGACGCCGAGTGCGCGCGATGTGGCGTTCACGCGGGCGCTGTCGGCTGGGTTGCGGACGTTGGAGGTGGTGTTGCTCGATCACCTGGTGATCGCTGGGGAACAGGTGACGAGCCTGCGCACGATGGGGGTGGTTTAGTGTGCTGCGGCCATCCCCATCGGACCTGTGGTCGACATCAGCTTAATTGAGCGAAGTTTCCCGATGGAGGCAGAGAGTTTGTTTCCCCGCGAAGGCGGGGACCCAGCCTGGGCTCCCGCCTTCGCGGGAGAACAAGGAAGCGTGGGCTGTGGTCGGACTGCAAGCGACCGGTTCACAAGTCCCCGCGCGAAGGTGGTGGTGTGGGGAGCGCCTTCCCCAAACACACCACCCCGGCGAAGGCCGGGGCCCAGTTGGGGGACGTCGCCAACTTAGCGCCGAACGTCGTTGCTGCTGCCTTCCCAACTGGGCCCCGGCCTCCGCCGGGGTGGCACAGTCTGTCAGTCGGTCAGGTTAGCGCCTCGAACCGAAATCGAAGCCAAAGCCCAATCTCACCCCAGCCGACACGCCCGGATCGCTTCCGGCGCCGGCCGCGGCCCGGTCGCGCGGAACGTCGCGATGTACCCGCCCGCCGAGGGCATGTCGTCGGTATCCACCTGCGTATACCCCACCGCCGCGAACTCGCACTTCAGCAACGCCGGTGGCGTGCCGTGGTTCTGCGTCGGGCGGTTCGCATCGACCACCACCACCAGCCCGTCGGGCTTCAACGACGGCCGTAGCCGCCACAGGAACTCGTACGGCTGCTCGATCTCGTGATACATGTGCACCATCAGCACCCGGTCGAAGCTCGCCTCGGGCAGCTTGGGATCGTTCGCCTCGCCCAGCTTCACGCTGACGTTCGCCAGATCCTCGCGCGCGACGCGTTCGGCCAGCTGGTCGCGCACCGCCGGGATGATGTCCTCGGCGAGCACGCGGCCGTCCTTGCCGACGCGCGCCGCGAGGCGGATCGTGTAATAGCCTTCGCCCGCGCCGATATCCGCGACCGTCATGCCCTTGCGGATCTCGCCCTTGTTCATGACCTCGCCGGCCTCGTTCAGCCGGTCGCGCGCTTCCTCGTTCGACCAGCGCGTCGAGACGATCGACGCGACCGGACGGTCGGCGGCGGGGAACACCGGCCCCTTGGGCTCGCGCTTGATCAGCGGCTTGCTGCCATCGCACGCTGCGAGCAGGACCACCGGCGACAGCATCAGGGCAAGGGCACCCCGCAGGCTCAATCGACGTCCTCCACCTCGACGGCCTCGCCGGTCACGCGCTGCGACAGCGCCGCCGCCATGAACATCTCGAGGTCGCCGTCGAGCACGTCCGACGGGCTGGTCGACACCACGCCGGTGCGCAGGTCCTTCACCATCTGGTACGGCTGGAGCACGTAGCTGCGGATCTGGTGACCCCAGCCGATGTCGGTCTTGCCGGCGTTCTCGGCATTCGCCGCAGTCTCGCGGATCGCCAGTTCGCGCTCGTACAGACGCGCGCGGAGCTGGTTGTAGGCCTCGGCCTTGTTCTTGTGCTGCGAGCGCTGGTTCTGGCACTGCACGACGATCCCGGTCGGAATGTGCGTGATGCGCACCGCCGAGTCGGTCGTGTTGATGTGCTGGCCGCCGGCGCCCGACGCGCGGTAGGTGTCGATGCGCAGGTCGCTCTCGTTATATTCGACCTCGATATTGTCGTCGACGACCGGATACACCCAGACGCTGGCGAACGACGTGTGCCGTCGTGCCGCAGAGTCGTACGGGCTGATCCGGACCAGCCGGTGCACGCCGCTCTCGGTCTTGGCGTAACCGTACGCGTTCTCACCTTTCAGCAGCAGCGTCGCAGACTTGATCCCGGCCTGCTCGCCCGAATGCTGGTCGACGAGCTCGACCTTCAGACCGTGGCGCTCGCCCCAGCGCGAATACATCCGGCTGAGCATGCCGGCCCAGTCCTGGCTCTCGGTCCCGCCGGCGCCGGCGTTGACCTCGATATAGGTGTCGTTGGCGTCGGCTTCGCCCGCGAGCAGCGCCTTGATCTTGTCCTTGTCGGCGCGCGCGGCGAGTTCGGCGAGCGACGCAACGCCGTCCGCCTCCATCTCGGTGTCGCCCTCGGCCTCGGCCATCTCGATCAACTCGGCGGTGTCCGACAGCTCGCTCTGGATCGCGCGCGTCGCGCTGATCGCCTCGTCGAGACGACGACGCTCGCGCATCACCTCCTGCGCGGCCTTGGGATCGGACCAGAGCGCCTGATCCTCGACGCGCGCGTTCAGCTCGTCGAGACGACGCACCGCGCGGTCCCAGTCGAGGAAGCGGCGCAGCAGCGCCAGCGCGTCGTTGATTGTGTCTACGTGAGCCTGCGCTTCGGCGCGCATGATATTCTCCAAAAATTCCGTCTTCCCAGCGGAGGCCGGGATCGCCGTCCCACGCGAGCGGGGCGGGTCTCCGGCGGGCGCCGGGATGACGTCTATATAAGCGCGCTAGTAGATTCCGCCTTGTCTTTGCAAGAAATCGCTATCGCGCGGGGCTTCGGCCTTCTTCACCGCGGTCGTCGTCGTGGCAGCCGTGGGGGCGACATCCGAGCGTCGCGCCGCACGCCGCGGTTCGCTCTCGGGCTTGAACGCTTCCCAGATCACCGCGGGCTTGGGATCGCTGGTGTCGGGCCAGGTGCCATAGACCGGCCGGCCGCTACCGCGATCGATCCGGACCATGCGGATCCCGGCGGGCGCGCGGAACGGCAGCTTGGGCAGATCCTCATACGCCTTGACCGCGAACTGCTTGAAGATCGGCGCGGCGAGCGTACCGCCCTGTGCTGCGCCACCGAGGTTCTTCGGCGTGTCGAACCCGATATACAATCCGCCGACGAATTGCGGCGTGCCCCCGACAAACCACACGTCGGTCGGGCCGTTGTTCGTGCCGGTCTTGCCGAACATCGGCCGGTCGAGATCGCGCAGCGTCACCGCGGTTCCGCGCTGGACGACGCCCTCGGTGATGTGGACCATCTGGTAGGCGGTCATCGCATCGAGCACCTGACGCTGGCGCGTGATCGGCCGCGGCATCGGCTTGCCGTCCCAGTCGGACGCATTGCAGCGATCGCAGGGCCGCCAGTTCTCGGGCCAGATCACCTTGCCGTGACGATCCTGGACGAAGTCGATCAGCGACGGCGGGCCGCCCTTGCCGTTGTTGGCGAGGATCGAATACGCGTTGACCATCCGCCCTACGGTCGTCTCGCCGGCGCCGAGCGCGTAGGACAGATACGGCGCGTAATCGCCGACGCCCATCTTCTTGATCGTCGCGACCACCTTCGGCATGCCCGTCTGCGCGGCGGCGCGCACCGTCATCAGGTTGCGCGACTGCTCGATGCCCCAGCGCATCGTGTGCGGGCCGCTCCCGCGCGAATTGCCGAAGTTGCGGAAGCATTTCTGCCCCAGCCGCGCGCCCTGATAGACGCAGAACGGCCCGTCGACGATGATCGAGGCCGGCGTCATGCCGTTGTCGAGCGCGGCGGAATACACGATCGGCTTGATGGTGGAGCCCGGCTGGCGCATTGCCTGCGTCGCGCGGTTGAACGCCTGCAACCGGTCGTCGAAGCCCCCCTGCATCGCCAAGACGCGACCCGAAGCCGGCTCCTCGACGACGAACGCGCCCGAGACTTTCGGAATCGCCCGCAGCGAGAATTCGCCGCCGTCCGGCGCGACCGCGATGATGTCGCCCGTCTTGATCGCGCCGAATGCGTTGCCGCCCTTGCCGCGTACCGGCATCTGCGCGGCGTAGCGCGGCAGCGTGCCGGTCTTGCCGGTGCGGAAGCCGAGGCTCCAGGCATTGCCGTCCTTGCCCGTCACGATCGCCGCGACCCAATCGCGGTAATCGAGCGCGATGTTGCTGTTGAGCAACGGCTGGAGCCAGTTGTCGTCCTCGATCTCGACATGGCGAATGGGCCCGTTCCAGCCGCGCCCGCTGTCGAACCGCACCAGTCCGTCGCGCAACGCCTGCTGCGCCAGATCCTGCAACTTCGCGTCGAACGACGTCCGCACCCACAGTCCGCCCGAATAGACGCTGTACGGACCATCCTTCGCGTTCTCGCCGAACTTCGCCATCAACTGGCGGCGGACTTCCTCGACGAAATAGCCGCCGACGCTCTCGAACTTGGGCGTCCGCCGCATCACCGCGCCGAGCGGCTCGGCATTCGCCTGGTCATGCTGCGCGCGCGTGATGAAGCCGTTGTCGAGCATCCGGTTGAGCACGTAATTGCGCCGCGTCATCGCCTTCTCGGTGTTGCGCACCGGATCGTAGTTCGACGGACCCTTGGGCAGAATGGCAAGATACGCCATCTGCGCGAGATCGAGCTGGTCGAGTTCCTTGTCGAAATACGCATGGCTCGCCGCCTCGACGCCGAACGCGTTCCGGCCGAGCGCGATCTGGTTGAGGTACAGCTCGAGGATCTGCTCCTTGGTCAGCGTATCCTCGATCTTGTACGCCAGCACCGCCTCGCGCAGTTTGCGCGACGGCGAATAGGCGTTGCCGATCAACAGGTTCTTCGCGACCTGCTGCGTGATCGTCGAGCCGCCCTTGGCGCGCTTGCCGGTGCCGAGCTTGGTCGCATAATCGTACACCGCGCCAGCGAGGCCGGGATAATCGACGCCGTGATGCTCGAAGAACGACTTGTCCTCGGCGGCGAGGAACGCCTTCACGAGCAGCGGCGGATATTCGGCGTAGCTCAGTTCGACGCGGCGCTCGCGTGCGTAGGAATGGATCGGCGCGCCATCGATCCCGCGGACGTTGGTCGGCAGCGGCGGCTCGTAGGTGCGCAACGTGTCCACGGAAGGCAGGTCACGCATAACCGCGAACCAGAACGCGAAGATCGCGACGAAGCCGAGCACGACCAGCACCAGCGCCGCCTTGGTCCACCGACTCGCCCAGGCGCGCGCGACCCTGCCGCGCAGCCGGTCGGAAGTGCGGCCTGTCGCCGTCGTCGAGGTGGGGGAGGGATCGGACGCCATGATTACTGGGGGAGCGTCTAGCAGGTTCGCGGGCGCTTGCCAGCCTTCGGTGGTGGGGGGTGGGGCTGGCTGTCGCAACGCGTTCATCGGCGATTTGCTAATCCAAGCTCGCCCGGTGCTGAGTCCGGCCGCCTATGCGCTCCACCCCGGCGAAGGCCGGGGCCCAATTGGAGAGGTGGCAATAACGGAGCGCAACAGCAGTCAGAGCCGTTTCCCAATTGGACCCCGGCCTCCGCCGGGGCGGTCTGGTTGGCGGGTAGGTGAGGCTGTTGGCGGTTAGGTAAGTCACGGACGTCCGTGAGCCCCAACGATCCTCCCCCGCCAGGGGGAGGTGGCTGGCGCTTGCCAGACGGAGGGGGAGGTAAGCGACGACGTACGTTCCGTGTCCTCCCCCTCCGTCACCTTCGGCGCCACCCCCCTCGCGGGGGAGGATCGCAAAGTTCAGGCGCTCACCCCGGAACGACACGCTCGCGCATCCACAAAACCTGTCGCCAGCCCCGCCATTGTGGCAGCAGGCCAGCATGACCCCGCCGCCGCTCCCGATCCTCACCGTACTCCCCGACCTGCTCGCCACCCTCCGCGACCGCACCTCCGCGGTCCTCGTCGCCCCCCCAGGCGCCGGCAAAACCACCGCAGTCGCGCCGGCCCTCCTCACCGAACCCTGGTGCACCGGCGAGATCCTCCTCCTCTCCCCCCGCCGCCTGGCCGCCCGCGCCGCCGCCGAACGCATGGCTTCCACCGCCGACGAGCTCGTCGGCCAGACCTTCGGCTACGCGACCCGCATGGACAGCAAGCGCTCCGCCGCCACGCGCGTGACGGTCATCACGGAGGGCATCTTCGTCGCGCGCATCCAGGCCGACCCCGAACTCGCCGGCGTGTCCGCAGTCCTGTTCGACGAAGTCCACGAACGCAGCCTCGACGGCGATTTCGGCCTGGCGTTGGCGCTCGACGTGCAAGCCGGCTTCCGCCCCGACCTCCGCATCGTCGCCATGTCCGCGACGCTCGATGGCGCGCGGTTCGCGGCATTGATGGATGGCGCCCCCGTCATCGAAAGCGAAGGCCGAAGCTACCCGCTGACCCTGCGCCACATCGGCCGCCAAGCCGAACTCCGCATCGAGGACTCGGTCGCCGCCGCTGTCCGCCGCGCACTCGGCGGAGCGGAGGGGGGCGTGCTCGCCTTCCTCCCCGGCGTCGCGGAGATCGAACGCACCGCCGACCGCCTCGCCAACCTGCCCGACGACATCGTCCTGCACGAACTCCACGGCAGCCTCGACCCCGCCGCGCAACGCGCCGCGATCCTCCCAGAGCCAGACGGCCGCCGGAAGGTAGTGCTCGCCACCAGCATCGCCGAGACCAGCCTGACGCTCGACGGCATCCGCATCGTCGTCGACTCCGGGCTCGCGAGGCGCCCCCGCTACGACCGCGCCGCCGGGATGACGCGCTTGGTCACCGAACGCGCGAGCCAGGCCGCGGTCACCCAGCGCGCCGGCCGTGCCGCGCGGCTGGGGCCGGGCATCGCGTATCGACTGTGGGAAGAAGCGGCCACCGCCGGCCTGCCGCGCTACGATCCGCCTGAAATCCTGGAGGCTGACCTGTCGGCGCTGGTGCTTGCGTGCGCGCTGTGGGGCGTCGGCGATCCGCGCGATCTCCGCTGGATCGACCCACCCCCCGCCGCCGCGATCGACGAGGCGATGGCGCGGTTGACGACGTTGGAGGCCATCGAAGATGGCCGCCCGACGTCGCATGGCCGCGCGATCGCGAAGCTGCCGATGCCGTCGAGACTCGCGCATATGCTGCTGAGGGCGGGGGAGCGCGGCTTGGCGTCGGTGGCCGCGCAGATCGCAGTCCTGCTAGGCGAACGCGGCATCGGCGGACAGGACGTCGACCTGGAAACCCGCCTCCGCCGCTGGAAAACCGAACGCGGACCCAAGGCACAAGCGGCAAGAGCAATGGCCGATCGCTGGGCGAAACTTGCTCCCCTCCCGCAAGCGGAAGGGGGGCAGAGGTTTGCGTTGCGCTGGGCTTCCCCGACCGGGTCGCACGCCGCCGGGACCCGTCCGGCGAGACCTGGGCTTCGGTCGGCGGCCGAGGGTTCAAGCTCGATCCGACCTCGCCGCTCGCCCGGTCCGAATGGCTCGCCGTCGCCGACACGCAGGGCTCGGCCGCTGGCGCGCGCATCCTCTCCGCCGTGGCGATCGACCAGGCTGCCGTCGAAACGCTCTTCGCCGACCGCATCGACTCCCGCCGCACCGTCACGTTCGACCCCACGACCGGCGGCATCCAGGCGCTCCGCGAACGCCGCCTCGGCGCGATCCGCCTGTCGAGCGGCCCCGACAGCGGCGCCGACCCCGACGCGATTCTCGCCGCGCTCATCGACGGCGTCCGCGAGCACGGCCTCGCGCTGCTACCGTGGAGCGACGGCGCCCAGGCCCTGCGCGACCGCGCCGCGTATGCCGGGGTACCGCTCGACGACGCGACCCTGCTCGACCGCGTCGACGAATGGCTCGCACCCCTCCTGACCGGCAAACGCCGACTCGACGCGATCGCCCCCGGCGCGCTCGCCGAAGCCTTGCGCAACCTGCTCGGCTGGGACGCGATGCAAACCATCAACCGGCTGGCCCCGCCCGATTTTACTAGCCCCGCCGGCAGCACGCACGCGATCGATTACGCAGCCGAAGGCGGCCCCCGTGTCGAGCTCCGCGTACAAGCCCTGTTCGGACTCGCGGTGCATCCGACGATCGGCGAGGCCCGCGTACCGCTGGTGCTGAGCCTCACATCGCCCGCCGGTCGTCCGATCCAGACGACGCGCGACCTGCCCGGTTTCTGGGCAGGCAGCTGGACCGCGGTGGCGAAGGAAATGCGCGGGCGCTATCCCAAGCATCCCTGGCCCGACGACCCCGCCGCGGCGTCCGCCACGCTGCGCACGAAAAAGGCGGATGCAAGGGCCGCCGGTTCGCGATAAGGGGGGCTCATGCCAACCGCCCGTATCTTCCAGCGCCCCAAGAACGCCATGCAGTCCGGCAAGCACCGGACCGACGCCTGGCAGCTCGAATTCGAACCGTCGGAGCCCAAGCGGCCCGACCCGCTCACCGGCTGGGCCGGCAGCGGCGACACGCGCGACCAGCTGCGCCTGCTGTTCCCGACCGCGGAAGCGGCGATCGCGCACTGCGAGCGCGAGGGGTTCGGCTACACCGTCGTGCCGGCGCCGCGGAAGACGCTGAAGCTCCAGAGCTACGCGGATAATTTCAAGTAAGCTGGGGGAGCGGCGCTAGGCCCTCCCGCACCTCCTTGTTCTCCCGCGAAGGCGGGAGCCCAGTCTGGGTCCCCGCCTTCGCGGGGAAACAAGTCTTGGTTAGAGTATCGACCCAGCCAGGATCAGCAGCATCTTGGTATCGATCGCCACGCCCGCAGCGCGCTTCTCCGCCACGAACGCCGGCACATCTGCTAGCGGCACCCGGTGCACGGTGATGTTCTCGTCGCCATCCCCGCCGCCATCGCTCACCTTCGTCAGCCCGGTCGCGCGGACCAGCGTGAAGCATTCCGACGTCATCCCCGGCGACGAATAGAACACCCCCAGGTCCTCGATCGCGTCTGCGCGGTAGCCGGTCTCTTCCTCAAGCTCGCGGCCGGCCGCTACCGCGACGCTCTCGCCCGCGGTTTCGTCACCAACCAACCCCGCTGGCAGCTCCAGGCACCCCCGCCCGAGCGGCACGCGGAACTGCTCCACCAGGATAACGTCGCCCTCATCGATCGCGACGATCACCGCTGCCGCGATCTGGCCCTGGCGCGCGGCGAATTCCCACGTGCCCTCGGTCTGCACGGTCAGGAATTTCCCGGCCCATACGGTCTTGCTCATAATTCGATCAGCCTGTCCGGAAGTTCGTTCACCGGCGCACCGGTCCGTGGGAAATGCTCGGCGAGCACCGCGCCGATCTGCACGACCGCATCCGCCATCCCGTCGGCCGGGCGATCGTCGCGGACACCGGCCAGCACCGCCGCCATCGCCGCGCCCCAGGTCTCGTTCGGCACCCGCGAGTGGATCGCGTCGTCGGCAATGATTTCCGCGCGGTGCTCGGCGAGCGACAGGTACAGCAGCACGCCGGTCGAACCCTTGGTGCGCTTCTCCGCGCCCGCACGGAACAGGAGCAGAGCCCGCCGCCGCACGCGCCGCGCCTTGGTCGCACCCGGGGTCAGCGCGAGCCGCGCCGGCATCCACGCCAGCACCAGCCGTACGCCCAAGAACACCAAAGTCACCAGCACGAGCGCGACCACGTACAGCGCACCCTGCGGTGCCGCCTGCCAGGGATCTACCAGCGCATAGATATGGTCCGCCGCGACCGGGTGATATGCGAGCAACGCCAGCGTCAGCAGCATCGCCAGCACGCCCCCGTGCATCGACACGTCGTGATACGCATCCGATTGCCGCGCGACGATCGTCACGATCTCGCCGGCCGTCGCGGTCTCTGCCTGGGTGACCGCCGCGGTGACGCGGTCGTGGTCGGTGTCGCTCAACCGCATGTCACCATCCCCCCGATGCGCCGCCGCCGCCGCCGGATCCACCGCCGCCGCCGCCAAAACCACCGCCGCCCCAGCCGCCACCGCCGCTATCGCCGCCACCGCCCCAGCTTCCGCCGCCGCCACTACCGCCGCCACGAGTCATCGCGTCGGCGATGCTCCACAGCACGATCGGCAAGGCACCGCTGCCACCGCCGCGCCCTCCATCGGTGTAGCGTTGTCCGCCCGCGCGCCGCGAAATCATCGGAATGACGATCGCCGCCAGCACGATCCCGAAGAAGATCAGCCCGATCGGCACGCCGCCGCCACCCGAATTCGAGCGACGGTGCGTCTTGTCATACTCCGCTGCGGCCGCCGTAACCTTCGCGCGCGCCTCCGCATCGGGCAGGGCAAGCTGGTCCGCGACCGCGTTCGTTCCCGCGACGATCCCGCCGGGGATGTCGCCCGCCTTGAACCGCGGCAGGATCTGCTGGTTGATGACGACGCTGGAGAACGCGTCGGTCAGCACCGGTTCGAGGCCATAGCCGACCTCGATCCGCACCTTCCGGTCGTTCGGCGCGACCAGAAGGATCGCGCCGTTGTTCGCGTCCTTCAACCCGACGCCCCAGCTTCGGATCAACCGATTGCCGTAATCCTCGATCGGATAGCCTTCGAGATCGGGCACCGTCGCGACCACCAGCTGGTTGCCGGTCGTCTTTTGCAGGTCGTCGAGCCGCTTGGTCAGCGCCGCTTCCTGATCGGGCGGGATGACGTTCGCGGTATCGACGACGAAGCCGGTGAACTTGGGGAAGGTCTGCGCGGTTGCGGCGCCGCTTCCCAGCAGCACCGCGAACGCCAGCGTCAGGAGATGGCGGAGCATGATGCCCCGATCAGCTCGCGTTGCCGAAGTTCACCGTCGGCGCGGTCTCGGCACCCGGCGTGGTGGCCGCGAACGGCACCATCGGTTTGGCGCCGTAGAAGATCTTCGCGCCGACCGCGTCGGGGAAGGTACGGATCTTGGTGTTATACGCCTGCACCGCGCCGTTGTAATCGCGCCGCGCGATCGTGATGCGGTTCTCGGTGCCTTCGAGCTGGCTCATCAGCGTGGTGTAATTTGCCTGGCTCTTCAGCTCGGGATACGCCTCCTGCAAGCGCTGCAGCGACACGCCGACCGCACCCTGGACGCGCTGATACTGCTCCATCTTTGCCGGATCGGACAGATCGGCGGCCGAGACCTGCACCGAGTTCGCGGCGGAGCGCGCCTGCGTCACCTGGACGAGGATATCCTTCTCCTGCGCGCCCGCCGCCTTCACGGTCGCGACGAGGTTGGGGATCAGGTCCGCGCGGCGTTGATAATTGTTCTGGACGTCGGCCCAGCGC
The DNA here is from genome assembly GCF_001421415.1 of Sphingomonas sp. Leaf208. Taxonomy (GTDB): domain Bacteria; phylum Pseudomonadota; class Alphaproteobacteria; order Sphingomonadales; family Sphingomonadaceae; genus Sphingomonas. The sequence continues at coordinate 63,298 of NZ_LMKH01000036.1, read as the reverse complement.
GCCTTCGCGGTCTCTTCCGCGGTCGGGATGCTGTTGATCCCGCACCCGGCCAGCGCCGATGCGAGGAGGATCGCGGCGGTACCGCGGGCGATTGGGGCACGTGACATCGGGGCTCTCCTGAATACCTGTGTCACCCTCATAGGACAGTCGCGAGGGTTGGCGAAACCGAAATCGGTGGTTAGCCTTGGGCTGGCAACAGAAGGGGGCGACATTGCTCAAGGAATTCAAGGCGTTCATCATGCGCGGCAACGTGCTCGATCTCGCCATCGCGGTGATCATCGGCGCGGCGTTCGGTAAGATCGTCACGTCGCTGACCGACGACGTGTTGATGCCGGTGATCGGCAAGATCTTCGGCGGGCTCGATTTCTCGAGCTATTTCTGGCGGATGGGGCCGGTGCCGGCGAACTACGCAGGCTCGCTCAGCGATTACGCGGCGTTGAAGAAGGCGGGCGTGCCGTTGCTCGGCTATGGCGCGTTCGCGACGCAGCTGGTCAATTTCGTGATCGTCGCGGGGATCATCTTCATGATCCTGCGCGTGGTGAACCGGACGGCGGCGCTGATCGAGCGCGAGACCGCGCGGTTGAAGCGCGAGGAAGAGGCGGTTGTCGTCGCACATCCGCCGGAGCCCGTCGAGATCGCGCTGCTTCGCGAAATCCGCGACGAGTTGAAGAAGCGCGGATGACGCACCTGTCCCTCTCCCCTGCGGGGAGAGGGAGGGAGGAGCCGTAGGCGACGGAAGGGTGAGGGGTTTGAGGCTCGGAAGCGTATCCCAACGCCCCCTCATCCGACGCTGCCGCGCCACCTTCTCCCCGAGGGGAGAAGGAAAAACCTACGCCGCTACCAGTTCCTCGGCGTTCGCATCCGCCAAGCTGGTCCCATCCAGAATCCGCGCAGTCTCGTCCCGCACGCGCATCATCGCGAACCGGATCGCGCAGTCGGCTTCGCTCTTGCAGTCGAGGCACGGCCGGTACGCGGTCCGGCTCACGCACGGCACCAGCGCCAGCGGCCCCTCGATGATCCGGATGATCTCGCCGAGCGAAATCAGATGGCTCGGCCGCGAGAGGCGATAGCCGCCCATCTTGCCGCGATGGCTGTGCAACAGGCCGGACTCGCGCAGGTCGGCGAGGATCAGCTCGAGGAATTTGCGTGGCACGTTCGCCTCGGCGGCGATCCGCGTCATCGGGATGGGAGGGCCACCGACGGGGGCGCCGCCAAGGAAGATCATCGCGCGGAGCGCGTAGCGGGAGCGCTGCGTCAACATAATGCAGGTTGCTATGCACGCGCTTTGTGGCGAGCGGAAGGCGGTTTGGCACGCTGTGTGCTAACCCGTTGGCGATTTATGCACGGGTAGGGCGTCACCGCGCCGGTCTTTTCATTTGGCCGGGCTTTTCAGATCGATGCGGCCCCCCTATATCGGTATTGCCGTCGGGGGAATCTTCTCTTGGCGGCTATGGCGATAAACCGTGGCGTGTCATAGACACAGCGGACCCGGGGGCAGTACCCGGCGACTCCACCACCGCCCTCTTCGCAAGAGGGGGACGATGACGGGGTCGAACTAGGATCGACGTGTGTTCAACGACGCTATGTTTCGCTCGGAATGGGACCACCGCAACGGCCCATACACAAGTGCCAACGATAACGAAGCACTCGCAATTGCCGCATAACTGACGGTCTAACGACCTAAGTTATACGGACGAAAGCGCGGTTCGGGCCACACCGGGCAACAGAAGTGGACACCGGCGGTACGGGGGGCACCGAGCAACAGAAGCTCCCCACTACACCGACATTCGCCCTCGATCGCGCGGCTACGATCATGTGGCCCCGATCACGCAGCAAGGCGCTCGACCAGTCGCAGCACTGGCGGACTGAAGCCGAGCGGACCGACCAGCACGTTGGTCACGACCAGCACGCTACCGCCCCAGTAATAGGCGAGATGTATCTTCCCGCGCAGGCGCAGGTCGAAGATCATGCCTGCGATGACGAACACCGCCATCGACGCGAACACGGCGAGCGGCGCGAACTGGCCCAGCAGCGGCATCGGCAGGATTCGCCCGAGCGCCGGCGACATGACCAGGATCGTGCCACACAGCATCAGACGCTTGTGCCACGCCGCCTCTTTCCGCAACGCGATTGCCCAGGCGGTCAGGATGCCGAATCCGATCACCCCCAGCACATCGAGCACGAGGAAAATCCCAGGCGGGAAGAACGGCGGGACGCGGTGCTGCTGGATCGCTGCAACGGTGGTGACGATGCCCAGCACGACCATCGACGCTGCAATAACGGCGCCGAGTACGCCGAGTTGTCGATGTCAAGTGATCGATCCCCGAACGACCAGCCAGTTCTGCACGACGTAGAGAATGATCCACGCCAGGAATGCGGCGGCATGCAGATGAACTTGCAAGGGCAGTTCGAGAAATGTCCAATTCATCCGCGCGGCGTTCAACGTGAACCCGAAGATCACCGTGACGGCGATCGCTATCGCCATGCCGAGGAAGAAGCGACGCTCGCTCGCGACGACATTCCGTTGCGCAGGCCCTACACTATTTAACGATGCCATTGGACCGCCCCCGCGAGTCGATGCTCAAGCGACGGACGATGGCCCTAATACTGATAACGGGCAATACTCATGACGAATGAGGACTGCCTAGACTAGTAGATATAAGATCCTGAATACTCTTCCAGTCCGTTAACTGCTCAGAGTTGCAGAAGCTTGCTGAGTTGTGCGCCGGTATAGGGCTTTTGCACGAACCGCGCGGCCTTGGGCAGCGCGGCAGTCGTCCCATTGTCAGCGCCCGACGTGACCAGGATCGCAATATCGGGGCGTTGCGCGTGCACGGCGTTGGCGAGGTCGATGCCGTTCAGGTCTCCGGGCATGCGGACATCGGTGAAGAGTGCAGCGATATCTGGCCGCTCTTCGAGCCTCGCCAAGGCGTCGGCCGCGTTGCTGGCTTCGACGACTTCATAGCCGGCATCCTCCAGCGCGAGGTTGGAATGGACCCGGACGAGGGCATCGTCATCGACGACGAGAATAACGGACTTCGCAATGGCATTCATACCGGTTCGAACATCCGGCATGCCGCTCCGTTCCAATATAAGTCATGTTCTCAAGGCATAACGGGGCAAAGCGACCCTGACATGAGAAAGGGGCCCGGTTTCCCGAGCCCCTCCATCACTGCCGTCAGGCCGTAAAGGCTTAGTCGCGATCGCCGGTCAGGAACGCCGGCGCGAACTCGGGAGCCTTGTCACCGTCGGTGCGAGCAGCACGCTCGCCGCCGCCGTTTCCGCCGCCGTCACGACGCGGGCCACGGCCACCGCCATTGCCGCCTGCGTCACGGCCGCCATCGCCGTCACGACGCGGACCACGCGAGCCGCGATCGCCGCCGCCGCCTTCGCCGCGCGGGCCACGACCACCGCCGTTGCCGCCGGCATCACGACCGCCATCGCCGTCACGACGCGGACCGCGCGGACCACGATCACCGCCTTCGCGCGGCTCACGAGCAGGACGCGTGTCCTCCAGCTCTTCGCCGGTCGTCTGGTCGACGACGCGCATCGACAGGCGAACCTTGCCGCGCGGGTCGATCTCGAGAACCTTGACCTTGACCTCCTGGCCTTCGGTCAGAGCGTCGGACACCTTCTCGACGCGCTCGTTCTTGATTTCGGACACGTGGACGAGACCGTCCTTGCCACCCATGAAGTTCACGAACGCCCCGAAATCGACCAGGTTGACGACCTTGCCGTCATAGACCTTGCCGACTTCGGCTTCCTCGACGAGGCCCTTGATCCACTTGATCGCGGCTTCGATCTGCGCGGGATCGGACGACGACACCTTGATCACGCCCTCGTCGTCGATGTCGACCTTGGCGCCGGTCTGCGCGACGATCTCGCGGATCACCTTGCCGCCGGTGCCGATGACTTCACGGATCTTCGACTTGTCGATCTGGAAGCTCTCGATGCGCGGTGCGTGCGCCGACAGTTCCTCACGGGTGTGGTCGAGTGCCTTGGCCATCTCGCCCAGGATGTGCGCGCGGCCTTCCTTGGCCTGCGCCAGTGCCTTGCCCATGATCTCCTCGGTGATGCCGGCGATCTTGATGTCCATCTGCATCGTGGTGATGCCCTCGGACGTGCCCGCAACCTTGAAGTCCATGTCGCCGAGGTGATCCTCGTCGCCGAGAATGTCGCTGAGAACCGCGAAGTTCTTGCCCTCGAGGATCAGGCCCATCGCGATGCCGGACACCGGACGCTTCAGCGGCACGCCCGCATCCATCATCGACAGCGAACCGCCGCAGACCGTCGCCATCGACGACGAACCGTTGCTCTCGGTGATGTCCGACAGAACGCGGATCGTGTACGGGAACTCTTCTTTGGTCGGCAGCACCGGGTGCAGCGCGCGCCATGCGAGCTTGCCGTGACCGACTTCGCGACGACCCGGCGCACCGAAGCGACCGACTTCACCGACCGAATAGGGAGGGAAGTTGTAGTGCAGCATGAAGTTTTCGTACGACAGACCGTTCAGACCGTCGATCATCTGCTCCGCATCGCGCGTACCGAGCGTGGTGGTGCAGATCGACTGCGTCTCGCCGCGCGTGAACAGCGCCGAGCCATGCGTGCGCGGCAGGAAGTGGACCATCGCCTCGATCGGACGAATTTGCGTGGTGGTGCGGCCGTCGATGCGCGTGCCGTCCTTGAGGATGGCGCCGCGGACGATCTCCGCCTCCAGCTTCTTCATCAGCTTGCCGGCAGCCATCTGGTCCTGCGGGGACGCGTCCGCAAATGCGGTCTTGCCCTTCGCACGAGCCGCGTTGAGCAGATCCGAACGCTTGGACTTGTCGGTCACCTTGTAGGCGGCCGCAATGTCCTTGCCGATCAGCTTCTTCAGCTTGTCCTTGGCGGTCGAGAGATCAGCCTGCTCGGCCATTTCCCAAGGATCCTTGGCAGCCATCTCGGCCAGATCGATGATCAGGTTCGCGGCTTCGCGGCAGGCCTTGTGGGCGAACTGCACGGCGCCGAGCATGATCTCTTCCGAGAGCTCCTTGGCTTCCGATTCGACCATCATCACGGCCTGGCCGGTGGCGGCGACGACGAGGTCGAGATCGCCAGCCTTGGCTTCCTCGAGGGTCGGGTTGAGGATGTACGCGCCATCGACGTAACCGACGCGGGCTGCGCCGATTGGGCCCATGAACGGCACGCCCGAGATCGTCAGCGCGGCCGATGCCGCGACCATCGCGAGGACGTCCGGCTCGTTCTCGCCGTCATACGACAGAACCTGGCAGATCACGTTGATCTCGTTGTAGAAACCCTCTGGGAAGAGGGGGCGGATCGGGCGATCGATGAGACGGCTGGTCAGCGTCTCCTTCTCGGTCGCGCCGCGCTCACGCTTGAAGAAGCCGCCGGGGATGCGGCCGCTCGCGGAGAACTTCTCCTGGTAATGGACGGTGAGCGGGAAGAAATCCTGCCCTTCCTTGACGGTCCGAGCCGCCGTCACGGCGCACAGAACGACGGTCTCGCCGAGAGTGGCGAGGACTGCGCCGTTAGCTTGGCGCGCAACGCGGCCGGTTTCGAGCGTCAGCGTCTTGCCGCCCCACTGGGCGCTTACGGTCTTGGTATCGAACATTCTTTTTCCTTCACTCCGGTCGCCAGATGCGAACGGGGCCTATGTGCGGGCTTAGCCGGCCCGCGGCGGTGTGGAGCGAGTTGTCGCTCCTAAAGGGATCGGCCGAATTGCCTCTCCCTAAATTCCACCCCGGCGAAGGCCGGGGCCCAATTGGGGTACGCTGCTTGTTGCGCGCGCCGCCAGTTTAAATTCTTTTTGCCATGATGCCAAAAGGGGCGACCTTTCGGCCGCCCCTCTGGTTACTTGCGAAGACCGAGCTTAGCGATCAGATCCAGATAGCGCTGGCCGTCCTTGTGACGGAGATAATCCAGCAGCGTCCGGCGCTTGTTGACCATCATGAGAAGACCACGACGCGAGTGGTTGTCCTTCTTGTGGCCCTTGAAATGCTCGGTCAGGTTCTTGATGCGCTCGGTCAGGATCGCGACCTGGACTTCCGGCGAACCGGTGTCACCCTCGGCGCGCGAATGCTCCTTGACGAGCTCGGTCTTGCGTTCAGCGGTAATCGTCATGAATTCATGTCCTCGACATCACAGATTGAAACCGCGAACGACCCGGACGTCTCCGTCCTCGACCTCGACCAGCGCGACCGGGACAGCGTCCAGCTCGGCGAAGTATTGGCCATCGTCTGCGGCGATCCCGGCCAAGATACGCCCCTGTCGGAGCGCCCCTGCCTGGTCGGGGGTGAGGGAGAGAGCCGGGATGTCGTCCAGCGCCACCCTCAAGGGCAGAAGTACATCTTCAAGCGCGTTGCCTCTAGCGAGTTCGTCCAGTTTGTCCAGCGATATCGCGGCGGTGAGGTCGAACGGACCGGCCTTGGTACGGCGCAGCATGGTGACGTGGCCGACGGTGCCGAGCGCGATTGCGATGTCGCGCGCGAGGCTGCGGATGTAGGTGCCCTTCGAGACATGCGCGGTAAGTGTGACCTCATTGAGTGGGGAGTGGGGCAGAAGTGCATCTTGCAATTCCTCCCCGGCACGGGGAGGGGGACCGCCGTCCACTTGGACGGGGGTGGAGGGGGGCGCGCCACCCGCGGAACGCTCGCGGAAGCCCCCCTCCACCAGCTGCGCTGGTCCCCCTCCCCGTACCGGGGAGGATAGCGAATGGATCGTAACATTCCGGCTCGCGAGCACCACCTCGTGCCCAGCCCGAGCCAGATCATAGGCCCGCTCCCCATCCACCTTCAGCGCAGAGTACGCCGGCGGCACCTGAGAAATCGGTCCGGTAAACTGCGCGAGCACAGCCTCGACCGCCGCCAGAGTCGGCCGCACATCGGACGTCGCAATGCTCACGCCCTCCGCATCAAGCGTATCCGTCTGCACCCCGAACATCACCGTAAAATCATAGATCTTGTCACTATCGAGCATCCGCCCGGCCAGCTTCGTCGCCTCGCCAACGGCGATTGGCAGCACGCCCGTAGCCAGCGGATCGAGCGTTCCCCCATGCCCCACCTTGAACTTCCTATACCCGCCGCTCCGCACGGCACGCTTCACCGCCGACACCCCCTGCGTCGACCCAAGCCCCAGCGGCTTGTCGAGAATGATCCAGCCATGCATGCGCGTAAATCCTAGAGTATGGAGCGAGTAGCGGGCGACGGGCTTATCGAGGAGGGACCGTTCCCCACCCACTCCGTCATCCTGACGAAAGTCAGGACCCAGAGCCACAAGCGACGGTGTCCGGTACCCTGGGTCCTGACTTTCGTCAGGATGACGGGAGCGGGGATGCTAACCCAAAGCGTCACAAAAATGCCGCCGACACAGCGCGACATAGCGATCGTTCCCGCCGATCTCGGTCTGCTGCCCCTCGGCGATCGCCCGCCCGTTCCCGTCGACCCGCAGGTTCATCGTCGCTTTCCGCCCGCACATGCAAACCGACTTGATCTCGACCAGCGAGTCCGCCAGCGCCAGCAACCGCGCCGACCCCGGAAACAGCGCTCCCTGGAAATCGGTCCGCAACCCGTACGCCAGCACCGGTATCCCAACCACGTCGCAGATATGCGCCAACTGATCCACCTGCGCAGACGTCAGAAACTGCGCCTCATCCACCAGCACGCACGAAATCGCGTCCTCGCCGTGCTGTCGAACCACGCACGCCCCGATATCCGTCCCCGCATCGAACGCGATCGCCGGCGCTTCCAGCCCGATCCGCGACGTGATCGTCCCCGCCGCGAACCGATCGTCGATCGCCGCGGTAAACAGCATCGTCCGCATCCCCCGCTCACGGTAGTTGAAGTCCGCCTGCAGCAGGTTCGTCGACTTCCCCGCATTCATCGAGGCGTAGTAGAAATACAGCTTGGCCATGGGGGCAAAGAGCGGGAACGCGGGAGGATGTCCAGAGGCGTTTGTCACGCGCTACCCCACATCCGTTCGTCCCGAGTAGCTGCTGAGCTTGTCGAAGCGGCGTATCGAAGGACAGGTTGGTGGGCGGAACCTGTGCTTCGATACGAGCCCTCGATACGCTCCTTGCGGAGCTACTCGGTCTCTACTCGGCACGAACGGAAGGGGTGGGGCGTTCGGAACGGAGGGGGCAGCGAACGGGATGAGGCGGACGAGGCATTGCAATCGAACCGCCGTTAGTGCTGACTAGCTGCAACCGGAGCACTAGCAGCCCAGCAAAATCAATCTTCAGCCAGATCCCGCGCAACGTGCGGATCCCGCAACAACTGGTCGATGTGCGTGCCCTCGTCGAAGCTCTCATCTGCCAGGAACTTCAGTTTCGCCGCATACCGCATCTGCACCCGGTTCGCGACTTCGCGCTGGAGGTAGGCGGTGTTGGTCCGCAGCGCCTTCAGCACCTTTTCCTCGTCCTTGCCGAGCAGCGGCTTCACGAAGACCGCGGCGTGGCGGAGATCCGGCGACATGCGGACTTCGGTGATCGTCACGAGGTGCTTTTCGAGCACCGGATCGTGGACATCGCCGCGCGCGAGGATGTCGGACAGCGCGTGACGCGCCTGTTCGCCGACTCGTAGCGAGCGGACGGCTTTTGCTTCTGGGGTATCGGTCTTCATTCTTCTAACTCCCTCGCCCCTCCGGGGAGAGGGTGGGGGTGAGGGGCTGCCACGAACGCTGTCGCGCGGTACTGCCCCTCACCCAACCCTCTCCCCGCAGGGGAGAGGGCTCTAGGCCTCAAAGCGTGCGTTCGCGCATCTCTACTTCGAACGTCTCGAGGACGTCGCCGGCCTTGATGTCGACGAAGTTCGACGTGAACGTCACGCCGCACTCGAGCCCCGCACGGACCTCGGCGACATCATCCTTGAAGCGACGCAGCGATGCGATTTCGCCCTGGTAGATGATGACGTCGTTGCGTGTGATGCGGGCCTTGAGCGCCTTGCGGATATTGCCCTCGGTAACGAGCAGACCTGCCGCCTTGCCGTGCTTGCCCGCCGAGAAGACCTCGCGGATATCGGCACGACCGACGACCGTCTCGAACGCTTCCGGCCCAAGCTCGCCAGCCATCCCCGCCCGGATCTCATCGATCAGGTCGTAGATGACATCATAGTACTTGAACGCGACCTTCTGGCGCTCGGCAATCTCGCGTGCCTTGGCGTTCGGGCGGACGTTGAAGCCGATGATCGGTGCGCCCGATGCTGCCGCCAGCGTGACGTCCGACTCGGTGATGCCGCCGACGCCCGAGCTGAGCACGCGCGCCTTGATCAGGTCGGTGGAGATCTTGTTGATCGCCCCGACGATCGCCTCGACCGTGCCTTGCGTATCCGCCTTCACGACCAGCGGATATTCGATCGCCTGCTTTTCCTTCAACGCCGAGAACATGCTCTCGAGGCTGGCAGGAACCGATGCGGTCCGCTTGTCGGTCTTCACGCTGCGACGATATTCCGCGACTTCGCGGGCCCGTGCCTCGTTCTCGACGACCTGGAACGGATCGCCCGCCTGCGGAACACCCGACAGACCGAGGACCTCGACCGGCATCGCCGGACCCGCTTCCTTGATCTGCTTGCCCTTGTCGTCGACCAGCGCGCGGACCTTGCCGCTCTCGCCGCCGACCACGAAGATGTCGCCGACCCGCAGCGTACCGCGGTTGACGAGGATCGTCGCGACCGGACCACGGCCCTTGTCGAGCTTGGCCTCGATCACCGTACCCTCGGCCGCGCGATCCGGATTGGCGCGCAGTTCGAGCAGTTCGGCCTGGAGCTGGATCTTCTCGATCAACGCATCGAGACCGATCTTCTTGGTCGCGGAGACCTCGACGTCCTGGACGTCGCCGCCCATGTCCTCGACCACGATCTCCTCGCTCAGCAGGCGCTCGCGCACCTTCTGGGCATTGGCGCCTTCCTTGTCGATCTTGTTAATCGCGACGATCATCGGCACGCCCGCCGCCTTGGTGTGGGCGATCGCCTCCACCGTCTGCGGCATGAGGCCGTCGTCCGCCGCCACCACCAGGATGACGATGTCGGTGACGTCCGCGCCACGCGCACGCATCTGCGTGAACGCCTCATGGCCCGGGGTGTCGAGGAAGGTGATCTTCGACTTGTCCTTCAGCGTCACTTGATAAGCGCCGATATGCTGGGTGATGCCACCCGCTTCGCCGCGCACCACGTCGGTGCCGCGCAAGGCATCGAGCAGCGACGTCTTGCCGTGATCGACGTGACCCATGATCGTGACGACCGGCGCGCGTGGGCGCAGCGTCTCCTCGGCATCGTCGATCGTGTCGTTGGCCAGATCCTGGTCGACATCGCTAACGCGCGTCAGGTTGTGGCCGAACTCGGTGACGAGCAACTCGGCGGTGTCCTGGTCGATCGTCTGCGTCATCGTGACGGGCATGCCCATCTTGAACAGCGCCTTGACGAGGTCGGCACCCTTCTCGGCCATGCGATTGGCGAGTTCCTGCACCGTGATCGCCTCTGGGACGACGACGTCGCGGATCTGCTTGGCCTGCGCCTCGCGCGGACCACCGGTGCCACGACGCTCCTTCTCGCGCGCACGCTTCAGTGCGGCGAGCGAGCGAGCGCGTGCACCATCACCATCGCCGAGCGCGCGGTTGACGGTGAGCTTGCCCGAGGTGCGACGATCGTCACCCTTGCGGTCACGCTGCTGCGGACGTGCAGGCACAGCGTCGCGGCGGACGCCACCAGCCGGAGCATTGACGCCGGTCGCGCCAGGGCGCGCCGCGGTCGTGCCGGCATTCGCAGCCGTGGTCGGCGCTGCGGCAGCGGGAGCTGCGACAGGCTTCGGCGGCGGCGGAGGACGCTCGGGACGCGCCACCGGCGAGAACCGGCGCGGTGCCGGGAACGCCGGATCGCGAGTCAGTTCGATGACGGGTGGCGGTGCCGGCGGAGTAACGGGTGCCGGTGCAGGCTTGGGAGCCGGTGCAGGAGCGGCCACTACCGGAGCGGGCTTCGGTGCAGGCGCAGGTGCCGCGGCAACCGGTGCCGGGACAGGCGCCGCAGCAACGGGAGCTTCGACCGGAGCCGGCGCAGGCGCTGGTGTCGGTGCCGCAACCGGAGCGGGAGCCGCTTCGACCACAGGGGCCGGCGCAGGCGCAGGGGCCTCGACGGGCTTCGGCACCTTGGCCTCAGCCTCGGCACGCGCACGATCGGCGACGCGATTACGCTCGTCTTCGATCGCCTTGGCGCGCTCGGCCTCCTGGCGACGACGCCCTTCTTCCAGCGTGTTCATGCGCTGCTCTTCGGCCTCGCGGAGCAGCTTGGCCTGGCGCTCCTGCGGCGACAGATTGCTCTGCTGCTGACGCACGGGGGCGGGCGCAGGCTGCGGTGCGCGAGCCTGTGGTGCCGGGGCCGCGGGGGCAGCCGCCGGGGCGGGCGCGGCAACCGGTGCGGCATCCGCGACCTGCACGTCGGGCTCGCCCGGACGGCGCAGGACGCGCGCGCGCTTGGTTTCCACGATCACCGTATTCGATCGGCCGTGGCTGAAGCTCTGCTTCACCTGGCCGGTCTCGACCGTGCGCTTCACACCCAAAGGTGCGCGCATGCCAAGTTTCGGCTTCTCGTTGTCCGTGTCGCTCACTCAAATTCCTCAGTCATGTCCACGGCCGGGCGTGTTCCGGTCGATCCGGACGCCTGTTGTATCGGTGGCGCCCCATTTTGTGGTGACGCCGATGCGCCCTGCGAGGCCGTTTCGCAAGACACGGAAGAAGGTTCGGGGCCGATAAAATGCAGCCAACGGTCGAGCGCTTCGCTCAACCGCTTTGCTGCAGCGCGGTCGGTCAGGCCAATGTGTACCACATTTTCCCGCCCCAGCGCCAATGCCAATATGGTGCGCGATACCGGGAGTGCCAACCCCCGCAAACCGGAGCCCTCGACATCGTTGCCGATGCGCCACGCCTGATCGAGTTTCCGGTTGCCATCCTCGGCGGCGTCGGACGCGTGATACAGCGCCTTCAGCTTGCCCTGGCGTGCGTTCTGCTCGATCCGGTCGGAGCCGATCAGCACCGTGCCGGAGCGCGATTCGAGCCCGAGCCGGTCTAGCGCGTTACGCTCCAGTGCGAATTCGATCTTGGCCGGAAGCTCGGGATCGATGCTGAACTCGCCGGTCTTGAACGCGCGGGAAAGAGCGCCCTTGAGCTTCCCATTCTTGATCGCGGCTTCGAGCTCGACTCGAGTCACGCCAATCCACGCGCCACGGCCCGGAGCCTTGGCGCGTACATCGGGAAGGATCTGGCCATCGGGCGACAATGCGAGTCGCACGAGGTGCGGCCGCACGTCGCGTTCCCCGGAGAGGATGCACTCCCGCTCGCGGGAGGGGTCAGGGGAGGGGCTATCCGCAGGTGTAGCAGCCGTGACTGCCCTCCCCCGACCCCTCCCGCGAGCGGGAGGGGAGTTTAGCGGCGCAGTGTCATCGGGAGGGTTCCGCATGTGCGTCCTCCTGCGCTGGAGTCGTCTTCGGAGCGTCGCGGTCGACCAGCAGCTGGCCGCCCGCGCCGTAATTCTCGGTCGAGACCTCTTCGATCACGATCTGCACCGCAGCCGGGTTCTTTCCCAGCCGCTGCACAAGCGACTGGGTGACGTCGGCGACGATGCCGGACTTCTGGTCCTTGGTGGCGGACCCCGAGATGCGGATGCTGACGAAGGGCATCAGGCCTTGTCGCCCTCGCTCTTCGTGTCGGTCTTGTCCGCCGCGTCTTCAACCGAAGCGTCCTCGACCGAAGCGTCGTCCGCCGAAGCGTCCTCAGCCACGGCTTCGTCGGCCGTCGTGTCTTCAGTCGCAGCATCCTCGACCACGGCGCCATCAGCCGAAGCCTCTTCCACCGGAGTCTCGTCCGCCTCGACGTCGTCAGTCGAAGCCTCGGGAGCCTCGTCCTCGAACCAGTGCGCGCGCGCGGCCATGATGATCTCGTTGCCCTGCTCGTCGCTCAGGCCATATTCCGCGAGAATCCCGCCCTTGGGCTCCGGCCGCTTCGGTGCGTCTTCATTGCGACGGCGTGGCTCGACGCGCTTCTTCTCGACCAGTTCGTCGGTCGCGAGATCGGCGAGGTCGTCGAGCGTCTTGATGCCCGCCTTGCCGAGCGTGACCAGCATCGCCTCGTTCAAATACGGCATGCCGGCCAGCGCGTCCTCGACGCCGAGCGCAGTGCGCTCCTCGCGGCTCGCAGCGTCACGACGCTCCAAAGCCTCGGTCGCACGGTTCTGCAACTCGCCCGCGAGGTCCTCGTCGAAGCCCTCGATGCCGGCGATCTCCTCGACCTCGACATAGGCGACCTCTTCGAGGTTCGTGAACCCTTCGGCGACCAGCAGCTGTGCGAGCGTCTCGTCGACGTCGAGCTCCTTCTCGAACATCGCCGAACGCTCGACGAAGTCCTTCTGGCGCTTCTCCGACGCATCCGCCTCGGTGAGGATGTCGATCGCCTTGCCGGTCAGCTGCGACGCGAGCCGCACGTTCTGACCACGACGACCGATCGCCAGCGACAGCTGGTCATCGGGAACGACCACCTCGATGCGCTCTTCCTCCTCGTCGATCACGACGCGCGACACGGAAGCCGGCTGCAACGCGTTGACGACGAAGGTCGCGATGTCGGGCGACCAGGGGATGATGTCGATCTTCTCGCCCTGCATTTCCTGCACGACGGCCTGGACGCGCGAGCCCTTCATGCCGACGCACGCGCCGACCGGATCGATGCTCGAATCATGCGAGATGACGCCGATCTTCGCGCGCGAACCGGGATCGCGGGCCGCAGCCTTGATCTCGATGATGCCGTCGTAGATCTCGGGCACTTCCTGCGCGAATAGCTTCTTCATGAAGTCGGGGTGCGCACGGGACAGGAAGATCTGCGGCCCACGGTTCTCGCGGCGGACGTTAAGGATCAGCGAGCGGATGCGGTCGTTGACGCGCACCACTTCGCGCGGGATCTGCGCGTCGCGGCGGATGACGCCCTCGGCACGGCCCAGGTCGACGACGACATGGCCGAACTCGACGCGCTTGACGACGCCGGTGATGATCTCGCCTGCGCGGTCCTTATACTCTTCGAACTGGCGCTCGCGCTCGGCGTCGCGGACCTTCTGGAAGATGACCTGCTTGGCAGCCTGTGCGGCGATGCGGCCGAACTCGATCGGGGGCAGCGGATCGACGATGAAGTCGCCGAGTGCGGCGTCCTTCTGGAGCTTCTGCGCGCCCTTGACGTCGACCTGCTTGAAATAATCGTCGACCGCCTCGACCACTTCGACGACGCGCCACAAGCGCAGATCGCCGGTGTTCGGATCGAGCTTGGCGCGGATGTCGTTCTCGGCGCCGTAGCGCGAGCGGGCGGCGCGCTGGATCGCGTCCTCCATCGCCTCGATCACGATCGCCTTGTCGATCATCTTCTCCGACGCGACCGAATTCGCGATCGCGATCAGTTCCGCGCGGTTGGCGGTGACTGCCGTGGCCATCAATGCTGTCCTTCTTCGGTGTCGGCCTCGTGAGCATCGGGCTCATCGACGGGCGTATCTTGATAGAAAACTTCGTCCGCGCCTTCGATCGAAAGCGGCGCGGTCGCGGCGATGAGTCGGTCGGTCATGACGAGCTTGGCGTCGGCGACCTGCGAAAAGTCGATCGTCATGAGCTTGTGCTTGTTGACGTCGACGGTGATCTTCGTCCCCTCGACGCCCATCAGATTGCCCGAGATCTGCTTGCGGTCCTCGAACGGCTCGACGAGGCGAATGCGCGCCTCCTGACCTTCCCAGTCGGCAAAGTCTTGGAGCCGGGTTAGCGGGCGATCGATACCGGGGCTCGACACTTCGAGACGATACGCGTCCTCGCCGACCGGGTCCTTGCCCTCGGCTTCGAGCGCATCGAACTTGTCCGAGATCCGGCGCGACAGCTCGGCGCAATCCTCGATCACCAGCTGGCGGGTGTCGGGGCGCTCGGCCATCACCTGCAACGTCGGATCGGACTTGCCGCCTTGCATGCGCACGCGCACGAGGCTGAGGCCGAGCGCCGTCGCCTCGGGTTCGATCAGGTCGGTCAGCAGGGCGATATTCGCCATCGAAATTCCAAACAGGGCCAAAGCACAGGTGATTGCCGCCGCGGAGCAAGCCCCGCAGCCTCTTCATCTGGCGATGTAGAGAAGTGGTGCCTCTATACGCGGGGTGGCGCCCGTCCGCAAGCGGGAGCAACCTTCGTTTAGTACGCTGCGTTAGCGCAGGGATTTCCGGGAGAAGATCATGATTCGCAAAACGCTGTTCGCCACTGGGTTGCTGACCGCCACGCTGCTCGCCTCGACCGCCTGTTCGGCGCAACCGGCCGCGGCGGGCAAGCCGTTCGAGGAGACGGTGGTCGCCGACTTCGATTCGCCCTGGGCGATGACGTTTCTGCCCGACAAGCGCATGCTGGTAACCGAGAAGAAGGGCCAGATGCTGCTGGTCTCCGCCGACGGCAAGTCGCGCCAGACGGTCGCGACGCTCACGGTCGATTCGGCCGGGCAGGGCGGCTTGATGGACGTCGTCCTCGCCCCCGATTTCGCGACCAGCAACCGCGTGTATTTCAGCTATTCGACCGCAGGCGAGGGCGGCAAGGGCGTCGTCCTCGCGCGCGGCCGCCTGCGTCCGGATGGTGGTGGCGGCACGCGTCTCGGCGAGATCGAAGCGTTGTTCAGCGCGCGGCCGTTCGTGGAGGGCAACGGCCATTATTCCGGCCGCATCGCGTTCTCGCCCGATGGCAAATATCTGTTCTTCACCAACGGCGAGCGCCAGAAATTCACGCCTGCGCAAGACCCGAAGATGACGCTCGGCAAGGTGTTGCGTCTCACGCTCGACGGCAAGCCCGCCCCCGGCAACCCGCTGGTGGCCAAGGGCTTCGCGCCTGAGATCTGGAGCTATGGCCACCGCAACCTGCTCGGCATCGCGTTCGATGCGCAGGGCAATCTCTGGGAGCAGGAGATGGGGCCGAAGGGCGGCGACGAGGTCAACCTCATCAAGCCCGGCCTCAACTATGGCTGGCCCAACGCCTCGAACGGCAGCAACTACGACGGCACCGACATTCCCGATCACAAGCCCGGTGACGGTTACGAGCCGCCTAAGGTGTTCTGGAACCCGGTGATCTCGCCCGGCGGCCTGATGATCTATTCGGGCAGCATGTTCCCGCAGTGGAAGGGTGACGCGTTCATCGGCGGCCTGTCCTCGAAGTCCCTCGTCCGCGTCCACCTTACCGGTACTAACGCCGCCAAGGGCGACCAATGGGACATGAACGCCCGCATCCGCGAAGTCGAACAAGGCCCCGACGGCGCGATCTGGGTTCTCGAAGACGGCGGCGACTCCGAAGGCCGCCTGATCAAACTGACCGCAAAGTAACCTAAATTCCCCTCCCGCTTGCGGGAGGGGTCAGGGGAGGGCACGACGTACGTACTGGCGTCCGGTCTGTGAGGCACACCCCTCCCCCGACCCCTCCCGCAAGCGGAAGGGGAGAAGAAGCGGCTAGTCCCGCACGATCAGGTAGTTCATCCGCGCGGCGGCGATCGGCTTCTCCCGCTCATCCTGCCAAGCGGTCGCCTCCACATTGGCCACCCGGTTCCCCAACCGGGTCACCACGCCCGCCGCCCGCGTAGGCTTGTCCCGACCACCCCGCATGAAATCGACCGTGACGTTCACCGGCTTGATCCGAGCTTCGGAACCAGCACCCTCAGCCTCCAACGCATGCTGCAAAGCCGCAATCGCCGCCATCTCCAGCAACCCCGAGATCGCACCACCATGCAAAAACCCCGGCCGCCCGAGCACGTCGTCGGCAAACGGCATTAGCAATACCGGCGGCGCACCGTCCTCGGCTTCGACCGACACACGAAGGATCTCCGCATAAGGCGGCAGGCCGATCGTCATGCCTCGGTCCTCCTGTTGAGACCCATGCCGGCGACATCGCCCACCACCATGAACGTCCCCGCGACATGCGCGAGCGGATCGTTCGGGTCGCCGTCATGCGCCTGCCCACGCACGAACGCGATCGAGCGCGTGATCCGGTAGCATTCGCCGCGCCCGATCACGGTCTTCCCCGGCGTCGCGGGCCGCAGGTAATCGACCCGCAGGTCAAGCGTCGCATGCGGCACGAATGCCTTGCGCTTGATCCAGATCGCCAGACTCGTCGCCATGTCCATCATCGTGATGATCGGCCCCGACGCGATCACGCCGCTCGCGCGGTCGCCGATCAGCCGTTCGTCATACGGCAGCGCGAGCTCCGTCCAGTCGTCGCCATGCGCGTGATAGCGCATCCCCAGCGCGGCGCCGTGCCCGCCGAACCCGCGCGTCGCAAACCATTGTGGATCAAAACCAGCCATTGCCCGCCTCTACACGCCGGGTGGCCGCGCGCAACATTGCGGGGGAGGGCAGGGCCGGTTAGCGTCCCCACAAAGATCGAGAGGATCGCCAGAATGAACGACCGGGTCACGATTACCGTCGCCGAGGGCATCGCCGACGTCCGCCTCGCGCGCGCCGACAAGATGAACGCGATCGACCCCGCAATGTTCGAGGGCATCGCCGCCGCGATCGATCGGCTCAAGGGGATGACCGAAGTCCGCTGCGTCGTCCTCTCAGGCGAGGGCAAGGCGTTCTGCGCCGGCCTCGACATGGCCTCGATGGCGAGCGGTGGCTCGGGTCTGGCGCTCGGCGACCGGACGGAGGAAGGCGCGAACCTGGTGCAACAGGTCGCATGGGGCTGGCGCACCTTGCCGATGCCGGTCATCGCCGCGGTCCACGGCGTCGCGTTCGGCGGCGGCTTCCAGATCATGTCCGGTGCCGACATCCGCATCGCCCACCCGCAAGCCCGCTTCGCAATTCGCGAGACGTACTGGGGCCTCGTCCCCGACATGGCTGGCATCGCCCTCTGGCGTACGCTCGCCCGCGACGACGTGCTCCGCGAACTCACCTACACCGCCCGCGAGTTCGACGGCGAGGAAGCGTTGCGGCACGGCTTCGTCACGCGTCTGTCCGAAGACCCGCTCGGCGAGGCGATGATGCTCGCCCGCGAGATTGCCGCGAGGAACCCCCACGCGATCCGCGGGTCGAAGGCGCTCTACAACCTTGCGGCGGATGCGGACGCGGCGGCAGTGCTGCACGCGGAAACCGAAGAGCAGTTGAAGGTCATCCGCACGCCCAACCAGGTCGAGCAGGTGCGGGCCAACATAGAAAAGCGGGCGGCGGTGTTCGAGGACTGAGCCCTTCCGTCAGGGTGACGAGAGAAGGGCGACGTTCAACCCTACTTCTACCACCCCGGCGAAGGCCGGGGCCCAGTTGGAAAGGTCGTTGTAACGGAGCGCTGTCTTACGCCATCAGCGTCCCCCAACTGGGCCCCGGCCTCCGCCGGGGTGGCGAATGTGTAGCGTGGATGCGTCTACTTCACCTTGTCATACGGGGTAAAATTCCGAAACCGGCAGTACCCCGACGGAATCGACATACCCACCGACACCGTCCGAAATCGATCGTTCCGGCACAATTGCCCCCCGTAAACATCGACAATCAACGTATCCAATGGCCGCAACGAAGGACATTCACCAACCGGCCCCGTCTTCCAGATCCGCTTGCCCGATTGCCGATACAGGATCGTCTGCGAATCGATGATTTCAGGCCCGTTGAGCTGCTGAAGGTCGATGCACCGCACCGGCGTTCCAGCAACCCGGCCCTCCAGCGGATCAGACTTGCCCGCGCCGAGCATTCCCACCGTCATCAGCGCCACCGCCGCCAGGACCGCCCCGCGCATCATGGCTTCCGATACGGGACGAAGTCGCCGAAGCTGCAACTCCCGGTCGGAAAGCGCGAGGCCTGGTCGAACGTCTGCGCAATGTCGCCGCGGCACAGCTGCCCGCTCGGCGTCCGCGTTACGAGGATATCGCCCCGCGCGATCCCCTCGCATCCGCCGACGGTATCGCTGCGGTACACCAGCCCGCTATTCACCCGGTACAGGATCGTCGCGCCGTAGCCCGAACTCTGCTTCTGCGGGAACTGGCTGATGCACGACTCGGGCTTGCCCGGCACGAGCCCAGCGAGTTCCTTAGCCAGCTTCTCCTGCACGCCCGCCTCGCGCACCTGCGCACGCTCGACCTCCGCCTGGGTCTGCGTACACGCACCCAACCAAATCGCTGGCAGCATCAAGAGTGGCAGGGTCCGCATCCGCATCGCAACGCTCCTCAAAATCCCATCGCCCTTATACGCGCTTCACCCGCGAAACGCATCCTTGGCCGCACGATAGCCCGCAAACTGCTCGAGCGACGTCGCCCGCAGGAAAGGATTGGTCGCCCGCTCCCGCCCGATCGTCGTCGGCACGGTAGGCTCGCCCTTCGCGCGTGCCGCGTCGACATCGGCCATCCGCGCAACGATGTCGCCGTTGTCCGGCTCGGCAACCAGCGCATAGCGCCCGTTGCTCTGCGTATATTCATGCCCGCAGAATACTTCGGTCTCGTCCGAAAGCGTCGCGTATCGTTGCATGTTCGCGAACATGTCCGCCGGCGTCCCCTCGAACAGCCGCCCACAGCCCATCGCGAACAGCGTATCCCCGGTGAAGATCGCCGCATCATCGGCGAAGTGGAACGCGATATGCCCCTGCGTATGCCCCGGCACCGTCATCACGGTCGCCTCATGCGCACCAAGGCGGACGACGTCGCCTTCGCCGACCCGCTCGTCGAGCGTCGGAATCTTGTCCGCTTCCGCCGCCGGACCCACGACGGTGGCGCCATAGGCCTTCATCTCGGCATTCCCGCCGGTATGATCGGGATGCCAGTGCGTCGTCCAAACCCGGTCGATCCGCCAGTCACGCTTCTTGGCGGCGGCGATCACCGGCCCCGCCTCGCCCGGATCGACCACCACCGTTTCACCCGAGACGGTGTCGTGGATCAGCCAGGCGTAATTGTCAGCCAGCACCGGCACGCGGACGATATCGAGCATCAGCGGGTCACCACTTGCCGGTGTTCGGCATCGACGCCCAAGGCTCGACCGGATCTAGCGCGCCATCGGCCTGCAACAGTTCGATCGAAATGTTGTCGGGCGTCCGCACGAACGCCATGTGACCGTCGCGCGGCGGCCGGTTGATCGTCACGCCCGAGTCCATCAGCCGCTGGCACGTGTCGTAGATGTTGTCGACGCGGTAGGCGAGATGCCCGAAATTGCGGCCTTCGCCATATTCTTCCGGATCCCAATTGTGCGTCAGCTCGACCTCGGCGCCCTCGTCGCCGGGGACCGACAGGAAGATCAGCGTGAACCGCCCCTTCTCGTTCTCCATCCGGCGGACCTCCTTCAGCCCCAGCGTCTCGAAGAACGCGATCGTCTTCGCCGGGTCGGTCACGCGGATCATCGTGTGGAGATATTTCATGCTTGCTCCGATGGTTGTTCGGACCAGCAGATAGGGACGGGGGCGGTGGCGTGAAAGGGTGCGACCGATCGGCGGCGCCCTATTCCTCCGACCGGATCAGCACCGCCTCGCCGATGAAGAAGAACAGCAGGAACGGCGCCCACGCGGCGAGGAACGGCGGGTAGGCGCCGAGATTGCCCATCGCGAGCGCGAAATTGTCCGCGACGAAGAACGCGAAGCCGAGCCCCATGCCGATCACGGCGCGCACGAACAGCTTGCCCGATCGCGCGATCCCGAACGCTGCGACCGCGCCGAGCAACGGCATCAGCACCGACGACAGCGGCCCCGACAGCTTGTGCCACAACGATCCTTCGAGCGCCTTGGTCGGCCGCCCCGCGTCGGACAAGTCGGCGATCGCCGCCTTCAGCGCGCCGAACGACAGTCCGTCCGCATCGACGCTCGCCAGCGTGAACTGGTCCGGCCGCACGTCCTTCGCGATCACCACCGCGCCCAAGGGGCGGACGTTGCCGCTCTTCACGTCGAACCGGGTCGCAGGGCTTACCTCCCAGCCGCTCGCGACGCGCCTGCCATGATCCGCCCGCAGGATCGCGACGAGGTTACCGCCGGTGCGATCGTACAGCGTGATGCCGCCAAGCCGCGTCGCGTCGCCGCGCCCGCGGATCTGTGCGACCTCGATCAGGTCGTCGCCGTCGCGCACCCACACGTTGGCGCGGTCGCCGCGATCGATTGGCAGCTTGCCGTAATTCACTTTCTGCCACTGGTTCAGCGTTGCCGTCGCGCGCGCCACCACGCGGTCGTTGAACACGAAGCTGATCACCGCGACACCCAGGCTCGCGACCAGCAACGGCGCCAGCACCTGATGCGCTGACAGGCCGGAGCCCTTCAGCGCGACGATCTCGCTGTTCTGGTTCATCGTGATCAGCGTCAGTATGGTGCCGAGCAGCACCGAGAACGGCAGGAACCGCGAGACGATCTGCGGCGCACGCAGCGACACATATTGCCAGACCTGCGCATCGCCATTGCCGGGAAAGGCGAGGATGTCGCCGGAGTTGCTCAGCAGGTCGAGCGCCTGGAGCACCAGCACGAGCGCGGCGAGCACCGCGAACGTCCGCACCAGGAACATCCGTCCCATGTAAATCGCGACCGTCCGCGACGGGAAGAAGCTGACGATGTTCATGCGGCTTTGCTCTTACGGAAGCCCGGGATACGCTTGGTGATCGCCTTGAACGTCTTCGAGAAGACGCGTTCGAGCGCACCGATCGGTTGCCCGCCGGGGACATAGGCGATCGTATAGTACATCCACAGGATCAGCCCGGCGAAGATCGTGAACGGCACCCACAGTGCGATGATCGGATCGATCCGCCCGAGTTCGCCGACGTCCGCCGCGTATTGGTTCACCTTGTGATAGGTGACGATCATCACGATCGACAGGAACACGCCGAGCGCGGACGAGGATCGCTTGGGCGGCACGCCGAGCGCGAGCGCGAGCAGCGGCAACAGGAACATCGTCGCGACCTCGGCAAGGCGGAAGTGGAATTCGGACCGGCTGCCGTCGCGCTGCTCCAGCGTCGCGCCGCGCTGACCCTGCTTGGCGAGCTCGGGCAGCGTATATTCGAGGTTGCGCCCGCCGCGACTGCGGAAGCTTTCGAACTTGGGCAGGTTGATCGGCAGATCATGGCTGCTGAAGGTCAGCACGCGCGGCGTCTTGAACTCGGGCCGGTTGTGGATCAGCGTCCCGTTCGCAAGGCGGAAGATGATGACGTTGGGATCGTCGGTCGCGAGGAACTTGCCCTTCTCCGCGGTCACGCCCAGCCAGTCGCCATTCTGGCTCGACGCATGGACAAAGATCCCGGACAGCTCGCGGCCCTTGTCCTTGCTCTCCTCGATCCGCAGCGTCATGCGGTCGCCGAGATTGGTGAACTCCCCGACCTTAATCGACGCGCCGAGCGCACCCGTGCGCAACTCGAACCGCAGGCCCTCGTAATAATAGCGTGCGATCGGCTGGACATAGCCGACGATCGCGAGGTTCAGCAGCGCCAGTGCGATCGTGTACATGTACGGCACGCGCAGCAGCCGATTGTAGCTCATGCCGACGCCGCGCAGGACGTCCAGCTCCGATGAGGTCGACAGCCGGCGGAACGCTAGCAGGATGCCGAGCATCAGCCCGATCGGAATGCCCAAGCCCAGATATTCGGGCAGCAGGTTGGCGAGCATCCGCCACACGACGCTGATCGGCCCGCCTTGCGTCGCGACGAAATTGAACAGCCCGAGCATGCGATCGAGCACGAACAGCATGACGGCGATCAGCAGCGTCGAAAAGAGCGGCACCGCGATCAGCCGGGCCATGTAGCGGTCGATGGATTTCATGCGCGGGTTGGGCTCGGTATGCTGGGTCGCGCGGGTATAGGGGCGCACGCGCTAGGCGTCATCCTCAATCGCAACGCATCAATGAACGATCATTCCGCGGCTATCGGGCGGTTCGTCTCGCGGCGCTCCGCGGCCATCGCCGTCATGACCGCGCGTTCCAGCCCATTGAGCGTAAAGGGTTTACGCATCACCTCGTGTCCGCCGAACTGTGCGACGTTCACCTCGCCAGCAAACCCGGTGACGAACAGCACTGCGACGTGCGGATACAGCGGGGAGAGCGCGGCGATCATCTCCGGCCCGGTCTGGCGCGGCATCAGCACGTCGGAGATAATCAGCCCGATCCCCGGGTTCGCCGCCAGCAGCGCAGGCGCCGCAAGCGGATCGTCGCACGCGATCGGGTTATGCCCGATTTCCTCCAGCGCGCCGGTCGTCGCGGCCAGCACGCGCGGATCGTCCTCGACCACCAGGATCTGCAACGTTTCCGGCACCGTCGGCGCGATCGGCTCGACCATCGCGATCGGGACGGTGGGCAGGGGGAGGGCGACCAGCTCGGCGGCGCGCGGGAGATAGAGTGTGACGGTCGTCCCTTCGCCCGGTGCGGAGACGATGCCGACCTCGCCGTGCAGTTGCTGGACCAGCGCGAAGATCTGGCTCAGCCCAAGCCCGGTGCCCTTGCCGACCTCCTTGGTGGTGAAGAACGGCTCGAAGACGCGCTCGGCCACATCAGGCGCCATCCCGCAGCCGTCGTCGCCGACCATGATCGTGACGTAGTCGCCCGCCGCGCACCGTCCGACTTGGTCCGCCGCTAGCGTCGTCGCGCCGGTAGCGACGGTCAGCGTGCCACGCCCGTTCATCGCATCGCGCGCGTTGACCGCAAGGTTCAGCACCGCGTTCTCCAGCTGGACTCGGTCGGCGCGGACGCACCCGCCGGCCGCATCGTCGCGCA
Organism: Sphingomonas sp. Leaf208; assembly: GCF_001421415.1. GTDB lineage: Bacteria > Pseudomonadota > Alphaproteobacteria > Sphingomonadales > Sphingomonadaceae > Sphingomonas. The sequence goes on along the minus strand of NZ_LMKH01000036.1, from coordinate 39,642 downwards.
CGATGACGGTGATCGCGTCCCCCAGCGTACGGTCGAGCAAGTCGGACATCCCGGCGACCAGCGCGGCGGCGTCGATCGTCTCGGCCTTCAGCGAATCCTCGCGACTGAAGGCGAGCAGCCGGCGAGTCAGCGCCGCCGCGCGGTTCGCACCCTCGGTCGCGCTGTCGATATGCCGGCGCACGCTGGCCGGATCGCTCGCGAGATTGCGCCGCGCCAGTTCGAGACCGCCCAGCACCACCGCCAGCATGTTGTTGAAGTCGTGCGCGATCCCGCCGGTCAGCTGCCCGACCGCCTCCATCTTCTGGATCTGGCGAAGCTTCGCCTCCTGCACGCGCAGCTCAGCGGTGGCGGCAGCAACCGCGGTGGTCAGCTCGTCGGCGCGCTCGCGTTCCAGCTCGGCATCGGCCAGCGCGGTCGCCCGCTCGCCGACCGCGCGGATCGTGAACCAGCCGAGCAGGATCGCGCCCAGCACGATCAGCACGCCGAAGATGGCAAGCACGCCCGCTACCCAGCTCGACCGCTCGACCGACCCCAAGGCCGCCGCCGTCCGGTCGTCGAGCAACGCGCGCTCGCGTGCGATCAACGTGTCGAGCGTCGTGTTGATCTCGATGAGCGTCGGCGCCTTTCGCCCCTGGTAATAGCGTGCGAGCGCCTGCCCGTTCTTGCCGTAGCGCGTATTGAGCGCCGTCAGCGACAACTCCCGCCCGCGCGCGTCATAGGCGGCGCGCAGCCGATCGACTCGCGGCTGCTGCTCGGGATTGTCGTTGGTGATCTGGTCGAGCCGGTCGATCTGCGTCCCCGCGAGCAGCCACTCGTCGAAATAGAGCTGCCCCAGCTGCTTGTCGCCGCTGATGACGTACCGCCCGAGCGACGCCTCCGATCGCGCGATCGTCCCGGACAGCGTCCGCGCGAGGATCATCACGTCATAGCTGTGAGCCTGCAGCTCCAGTGCACGATCGCGCTGGCGATTTGCGTGGCCGAGCGTCACGATCAGCGCCACGAGCACCGCCGCACCGAGCAGGCCCATCACGACCAGCATGGCTATGCGCCACCTCGCCCCGCCCCCCTGGGCCGCAGTCTCGACCTCGTCTTGCGTCACGGCCGGCATCCTAACGCGTCGTTGCCCACACGCAATGACTTGGAATGCCAGTACCGATCGAACATTTCACGGATGTTTCCTCCTCCCCGCGGGAGGAGGAAACCGTCAGCCGATCACGCCGACGGCGCGGCCAGCGGTCTCGAACATCCCGAGGATCGTCGTGATCTGCTCGTCGGTATGTTCCGCGCACAGCGAGCATCGCAGCAGGAACGTCCCCGCTGGCGTCGCGGGCGGGCGCGCCATGTTCACGTACAGACCGCCCTCGAGCAGCGACTGCCAGATCGCGATCGCCTGTTCCTGGTCGGTGAGGATCACCGCGATGATCGCCGAATCGGACGTCTCGGTTCCGAGCTTGAACCCCATCGCCTTCAGTCCGCCGTGCAGCCGGCGCGCGTTCTTCCAGAGCTGCGCGCGCTTGTCGTGCGCGGTCATCAGCTTGCGGATCGAGGTCGCGGCGGTCGCGACCACCGAGGGGGGGAGCGACGCGGTGAAGATGTACGGGCGGCAGGCGAACCGCACCATCTCGAACTTCGGATGGTTCGACACGACGAACCCGCCGACCGTGCCGACCGACTTCGAGAAGGTGCCGACGACGAAATCGACCTCGTCGGTCAGCCCCATCTCCTCGTACACGCCGCGCCCGTTGGGGCCGAAGAACCCCATCGAATGCGCCTCGTCGACCAGCACCATGCAGCCATGCTTCTTGGCGACCGCGACCATCTCCTTCAGCGGCGCGATGTCGCCGAGCATCGAATAGACGCCTTCGAGCACCACCAGCTTGCCCGCTTCCTTCGGCAGGCGGCCGAGCCGCTTGTCGAGATCGTTGACGTCGTTGTGGCGGAAGCGGACGATCTCGGCGTTGCCCTGCTTGCAGCCGTCGTAGATCGACGCGTGGCTGTCGGCGTCGAGGATGACGAATTCGCCCTTGCCGGCGAGCGTCGAGATGATCCCGAGATTGGCCATGTACCCGGTCGAGAACACGATCGCGCCGGTCATGTCGTAGAATTCGCGGAGCGCCTGTTCGACGTCGATATGATCGTGGAACGTGCCGTTGAGCATCCGGCTGCCGTTGGTCCCCGACCCGAACGCGTCGAGCGCGTCCTTGCCCGCCTGGATGACGTCGGGGTCGAACGTCATGCCCATGTAATTGTAGGTGCCGAGCAGGATCGTGTCCTTGCCGCGGATCACCGCCTGCGTCGGGCCCTTCACCTCGTCCATCACGATCGCGAACGGATTGCGCACGCCACTGGCGATCAGCGCCTCGCGTTCGGCGATCAGCGCGTCGAATTTCGACATCAGGTCGCGTTCGGGGGCGACCTCCGGAGCGTCGACGGGGAGGGCGTGGGCGGTGGTGGCGGCTTCGGTCATCGTCATTCGGCCTTGAAAATTTCCGTTCGTCCTGAGTAGCGGCTGAGCGAAGACGAAGACGCGTATCGAAGGGCAGGTGGTTCGATACGGGCCTTCGCCATGCTCAGTCCCTACTCACCACGAACGGGATATTTTTGATTAGTCCTGCTTCAACTTCGCGACCGCGTCGACCAGCTGGCCGACCGTCTCGATCTCGGCCTGCATGTTCATCGTGATGATGATGTCGAATTCGTCCTCGATCGCGGCGACGAAATCCATGACGGTCAGGCTGTCCCATTCCAGGTCGCCCTGGAACGTCGTCGCATCGGCGAGCGCGACGCCCTTCCTGTTGAACGGCTCGATCTGCGCGGTGACGGTGTCGTAGATCTGCTGACGGTCGCTCATGCTATTCCCTTCGGTGTCGCAACAATCCCTGACAGGAAATTGCGGCGGCTTTTCGGCGCTATAACAGCCCGGCGGCGCGATACCACGCCGCGGTTTGCGCGAGTGCCTGCGGAGTCGGGACGGACGGCGTCCACAGCGCAGCCGGAGGCGGCTTGTGCGAGACCCAGTCGGGGTGGCAGAAATAGCTCACCCGGTCGCGCGTCAGCTTGGCCTTGCGACGCCGGACGAGCCGGTCGGCGGCGGAGGCGAGCTTCAGGAGCGCGCGGGGTGTCGAGAACACCTTGACCGGCTTGCCGACCGCCACGCCGATCTCGCGCGCGAAATCGCGGTTGTCCCAGCCGTTCGGCACCCCGTCGTCGGGCTCCATGATCGACGGCGCATCGGCGGTCTCGGCGAGCGCGAGCAGCAGCGCGGTCAAATCCTCGACGTACAGCAACGAGACGCGCGTGCCGGCCGGCGGCATCGGCAGATAGCCGGACCGTGCCGCCTTGAAGAGATCGAGGATATCAAGATCGCGCGGACCAAAGATCGCGGGCGGGCGGACGATCGTCCACTCCAGCCCCGACGTCTGCACACGCGTTTCCGCCTCGGCCTTCGACCAGCCATAGTTCGACAGCGTCGGCTCGCGTGCGGCAAGCGAGGAGACGTGGACGAATCGGCGGATTCCCGCATGTTTCGTAGCCTGGAGGATGCCTTCGGTGCCGGCGACGTTGCCCTTGACGAAGCTTGCCCGGTCGGGCGCGTTGACGACTCCCGCGACGTGGATCACCACGTCCGCGCCTTCGACCAAGGTCGCGAGGCTCTTCGGGCGATCCAGCGCGCCTTCGATCCAGGTCACGCCGATGCGCTTGGCCTGCGGCTTCCGCGCGAGCGCGCGGACGGTGTGCCCGGTCTCGAGCGCATGATCGATCAGGTGGCTGCCGACGAACCCGGTGCCGCCGGTGATGGCCAGGATCAAGACGCCGCTCCCGAGGTGGCAGTAAAAGTATGTTCACCCGCGAAGGCGGATGCCCAGACTGGACACCCGCCTTCGCGGGTGAACAAGGCGCGGCCGGTCATACGAGCGCCAGATGATTGCGATGCACCAGCGCAGACCGAGGCGCGTAGCCAAGGATGGCCGCATGATCGTCGCTATGTCGACCAAGCAGGCGCGCGGTATCCGCCGCATCATATTCCGCAAGGCCCCGTGCGACAGTCCCGGCAGGCCCCTCGATCGTCACCAGATCACCGCGCGCGAAACCCCCGTCGATCCGAGTGGCCCCAGTCGCCAGCAAACTCCGCCCCCGTCCAAGCGCTGCCGCAGCTCCCGCATCGACATGGATCGCCCCCTTCGCGGTCAGCCCGCCTGCCAACCAAGCCTTCCGCGCAGATGCCGTCCGCTCGGCCGTAAAGATCGTGTGGCGGGCAGGGGTGGAGAGCGGATGCTCGATCCGCCCCGAAGCGATCGCCAGTGGAATGCCCGCACCCGTCGCGATCCGCGCCGCGGCGATCTTCGAGGCCATCCCACCCGAACCCATCCCCGAGCCCGACCCATCGTCCGCCATCCCCGCAACCGCATCGATCCGCGGCACGCTAGCAATATGCGTCGCGGACGGATCGACATGCGGATTGGCGGTGTAGAGCCCATCGACGTCGGACAGCAGGATCACGCCCTGCGCGCCGGCGGCCTGCGCGACGCGGGCGGCGAGGCGGTCATTGTCACCGAACCGGATTTCCTCGGTCGCGACGCTGTCGTTCTCGTTGATGACGGGAACGACCTTCAGCGACAACAACCGGTTGAGCGTCGCGGCGGCGTTGAGATAGCGGCGGCGGTCTTCGAGATCGTCCAGCGTGACGAGGATCTGCGCCGCGTTAAGCCCCTGCGCGGCGAGCAGTTCGGCCCAGACTTGGCTGAGCGCGATCTGACCAGTGGCAGCTGCGGCCTGCGCGTCTTCAAGACTTGCGCGGCCACCCTTTGGGAGACGAAGCCGTCGCGCGCCCAAGGCAATCGCGCCAGACGACACGATCGCGACCTGCTGGCCTTCACCAGTCCGAGCGGCAATGTCGGCGACCAGCCCCGTAAGCCACTCCCGCCGAACGCTCCCATCGGGATCTACCAGCAACGCCGAGCCGATCTTCACGATCAGCCGCGAGCAAGACGAAGGCGGAAACATCACGCATTCCCCTCCCGCTTGCGGGAGGGGTTAGGGGAGGGGCGGGCGTGACCTGTCGGCAAGAAAGCCCTCCCCCGACCCCTCCCGCAAGCGGAAGGGGAGAAATCGAAAGCCAACCCTCTCCCCGCAGGGGAGAAGGCTAAGCAAGACGTCAGAGCGGCGACCATGCGACCGGCACTTCGCCTTCTTCCAGTTCCTTCGCCGCGCCCGGAGCCGGCCCGATCGCCTCGATCAGCTGGTCCAGCACCGCCTCGATACCAGCGCCGCTCGCCCCCGAAATCGCCATCACCTCGGCACCGCTGGCTTCCGCCAGCTCCGCCGACAGCGCCGCGATCAGTTCCGGATCGAGCATGTCGATCTTGTTCAGGGCGATGATCACCTTCTTGTCGGTGAGCCCCTCGCCGTAATTCTCCAGCTCGTCGCGCACGATCCGGTACGACTCGGCCACGTCGCGGTCGTTCGCATCGACCAGATGCAACAGCACCCGGCACCGCTCGATATGCCCGAGGAACCGATCGCCGATACCCGCACCTTCGGCAGCACCCTGGATCAGCCCCGGAATATCCGCGACCACGAACTCGCGCTGCTTGTGACGCACCACGCCCAGCTGCGGCCGCGTCGTCGTGAAGGCATATTCGCCGACCTTGGCCTGCGCGTTCGTCACCTGGTTGATGAAGGTCGACTTGCCCGCATTCGGCAAGCCGACGAGGCCCGCATCGGCGAGCAGCTTCAGCCGCAGCCAGACCCACGCCTCGCCGAACGGCCAGCCGGTGCCGTGCTGGCGCGGGGTGCGGTTGGTCGAGGTCTTGTAGCTTGCGTTGCCGCGCCCGCCGTCGCCGCCGCGGAACAGCACTTCACGCTGGCCGACCTCGGTGAAGTCGATCAGCACCTCTTCCTTGTCCTCCGAGAGCACCTGCGTGCCGAGCGGAACGCGGATGACGAGATCCTTGCCGCCTGCGCCGGTGCGGTTCGAACCCGAACCACCCGAGCCGCGTGGCGCGCGGAAATGCTGCGTGTAGCGGAAGTCGATCAGCGTGTTCAGGCCGGCGATGCATTCGAACACGATGTCGCCGCCCTTGCCGCCATTGCCGCCATCGGGGCCGCCATATTCGATATATTTCTCGCGGCGGAAGCTGACGGCACCGGGGCCGCCCTCGCCCGAACGTACGTAGATCTTGGCTTGGTCTAGAAAATGCATCGCCGCCCCATAGCGAAATTGGCGAAAATCTCCACCCTCCGCGATTCGGCTCGCGATTCGTGCCCCGATCCGATGCGCTCAGCAGCGGGGAGGGGCGGCGGCGTCCTTGCTGGCGAGCAGTGCGTCGAGCGCCAGTTCGCGCGCCTTGCCGACCGGCAGCCCCAGCGCGCGCGCCATCGGTGCCCCCATCAGCGCATCGCCGAGTGCCATCAGCACCAGCGTCAGCGTCTGCTCCTGGATCGGCTGATCGCCGGGCATGTCACCCTCCGCCAGTTCGTCGACCAGATCGTGGATCGCGGTCAGGATCGGATCGAGCGCATTGGTATTGCCCGACAGGATCATCCAGCTCGCCAGCGCCCCCGCGCCGCCCTTGCCGAACGCGTCGAAGGTCATCTCTACCACCTCGCGCGGATCGAGCTCGCCCGCCCGCACGCGCAGCACCGCGGCACCGATCGTCCCGACGATGTCCGCCGCCATCCGCGTGATCAGCGCGGTATGCAGCGCCTCCGCCGAGCCGAAATGGTGGAGCAGATTGGCATGCGTTCGTCCGACGCGGCCTGCCACGGCCTTTAGCGTGACAGCGCTGGGGCCGCTCTCGACAAGCAGGGCTCGCGCGGCCTCGACGGCGGCTTCACGCGATTCGGTGGGGGAGAGGCGCTTGCGCGGTGTTGACGTCACGGACCGGAAAACCTATTTACATCAATGTAAGTAACGAGTGTTCATCCCTGTTTGGAGGTTTCCGTGGCGAAAGCAACCACGCCTGCCGATCTGACGATCACCCCGCGCGACCGCCGCTTCGGCCGCGGTGCCGCGGTTCGCCGCTGGTGGCTGAACGACGATTCCGTAGCGACCGCGTTCTACAACGCGCTGTCGGTGACGTTTCCGAAGGGCGAGGGCTATTTCGTCGACAGCGTCCGGAAGTTCCGCGAAGGCACGCCGCCGAAACTCCACGCCGAGATCAACGCCTTCATCAAGCAGGAGGTGATCCACACGCGTGAGCACGTCGCGTTCAACCGCCACGTCACCGACCAGGGCTACGACGTCGCGCCGCTGATCGTGGACGTCGACGCGGCGCTGGCGCTGACCAAGGGGCGTCCGGAGATCGCGAGCCTCGCCGCGACCACCGCGCTCGAGCATTTCACCGCGATGCTGGCGCACGAACTGATCGCGAATCCGAAACATCTCGCGGGCGGCGACCAGCAGGCGGCGGCGCTCTGGCTGTGGCACGCAGCCGAGGAGATTGAGCACAAGGGCGTCGCGTATGACACGTGGTTGCACGCAACGCGGGACTGGCCGCGCTTCACGCGCTGGCGGGTGAAGTCGCTGGTGATGCTGATCACGACATGGCGGTTCTTCACCGGGCGTGCACGGGGGATGGCGGAACTGTTGCGGCAGGATGGCCTGACCGGACCTCGCGTGTGGGCGCGGATGGCGTGGTATGCGTTCGGCAATCCGGGGATGGCGCGCAAGATCGCGGGCGTCTGGGCGGCGTATTTCCTGCCTGGGTTCCACCCGTGGAAGCACGACGATCGAGCGCTGATCGGCTTGGCGGAGAGCGAGTATGAGGCGGCTGTGCTGCCGGTTGCGAAACAGGTGGTAGCGGTGGCCTGAGCCCCGGACTCCAGGCTTCTTCCCCCTCTCCTAGTTCTCCCGCGAAGGCGGGGGCCCAGGATACCAAACGACACCGCCCGTGATTCCTGGACCCCCGCCTTCGCGGGGGAACAGTTAGTGCAGAGCAACTGCTCGCCTAAACTAAGGCCCCACCCCGGCGAAGGCCGGGGCCCAGTTGGAAAGGTTGCAGTAACGAAGCAACGCACTTCGTTAGCCATGTCTCCCAACTGGGCCCCGGCCTTCGCCGGGGTGGCGTACCTTTAAAGGGTAGCGAATCTCCGAATCACGCCGCCAAAGGCATCGGCGCACATCGATCGTCATCCAGATTCAACTCGAACATCACCGCAGGCGCTTCCCCACCACGCCCCCGAGAAGTCCGAGCCTCGACCCGCCCCGTAGGCCGAAACCCAAGCTTCGCCAGCACTCGCCCCGACGCCGGGTTGTCCACGAAATGAAACGCATCCAGCCGCCGCAAACCAAGCGCATGCCGCGCCATCGCCACCACCGCCTCGCCAGCCTCGGTCGCATACCCGCGACCCCACGCGTCAGGTGCCAGCCAATAGCCGAGTTCATGCCCCGCATCCGCCGCGCGGATACCGATCCCACCGACCAGTCGCGGCGCACCCGCTTCCATCGTCTCGATCATGAAATGGGGGTCGTGTGGCCCACGCGGCTGCGCCAGGAACGCCTCGGCATCGCCCAGCGCATACGGCCAGGGCGCCCGCGCCAGCTTGGCGACCACCGACTCATGGCCGATCGCCCGCGCCAGTGCAGGCGCATCTTCCGGCCAACCCGGCCGCAATGTCAGTCTCTTGGTGCGCGCGAACACGGCTCTCTCCTATCGCGTCATTGGCTGCGCGCATGCCACGTCGGGATGACGGGACCGCGACAGCCGCGTGGAGGGAGCAATAAAAAAGGGAGCCGGGGTGACCCGTCTCCCTTGTTCAGGTTCGCTTTCGCGACCCGGGTCACCCTGGTGGGCAACCCGGATGGTTACCCGATGTTATTCGGCTGCTGCTGCCATGTCGGCAGTATCGTTCGCTGCCAGCTCGACCGAGCAGAACTTGCGCCCGAGTTTGCCCTGGCTGAACACAACGCGGCCATCGACCAGCGCGAACAGCGTATGGTCGGTACCGATGCCGACGTTCGTGCCCGGATAGAACTTCGTCCCGCGCTGACGCACGAGAATGTTGCCGGCGACGCACGCCTGGCCACCGAACTTCTTGACGCCTAGGCGACGACCGGCCGAATCGCGACCGTTGCGCGAAGAGCCGCCTGCTTTCTTATGTGCCATCTGAAGCTACTCCTTATGCCTGAGCGGCCGGGGCATCAGCCTCGGTCTGCTTGGCGGTCTGGCCACCCACGGACACGATCTTCAGGATCGTATGCTGCTGGCGATGGCCGTTCTTACGACGATAGTTATGACGACGACGCTTCTTAAAGACGATGACCTTGTCCGCCTTCGCCTGCGCGATGATCTCTGCAGCGACGACGAAGCCCTCGACGGACCGCAGCTCGGAGCCTTCGCCCGCCAGCAGAACGTCACCCAGCGTCACCGACGCACCTGCATCGCCCTCGATCTTCTCGATGACGATCTTATCTCCGGCGGCGACGCGATACTGCTTGCCGCCCGTGCGCACGACTGCGAACATGGCCCTTGTCACTTTCCAAATACGTGTATCCCACGAACGCAGGGTCCGCCGGAAGAAGCCGGGCAGCTAAGCGAGGGGGGGAGAGTTGTCAACCGCGAAGGGGCGGGAAAGGGTGGTTTAGGTAGGGCAATCACCGCCACTCCGTCACCCCGGACTTGTTCCGGGGTCCACCGCGCAGCGAATCAACCGCCGATGATCAAACGGAACAGTGGATGCCGGAACAAGTCCGGCATGACGAAGATTCGATTCGCCTCTAGTGCCGATGAACCTGCCGCAGCGCGTACCGGCCATCCGCATAGTCACTGAACAGCCCATCGATCGCCGGATGGTCGACCGGCTCGTCGCTGTCGTCGGGCACCAGGTTCTGCTGACTCACATAGGCGACGTAGCTCGACTCCATGTTCTCGGCGAGCAGATGGTAGAAAGGCTGGTCCTTCCGCGGACGAATGTCCTCGGGGATCGCCGCATACCATTCGTCGCTGTTCGCAAACACCGGGTCCACGTCGAAGATCACCCCGCGAAAATCGAACAGCCGGTGCCGCACGACGTCGCCGATCGAGAAATTCGCATGCGAAACCGGCGGTGCGACCACCTCGGCGGGCACGATCGGGCGGGTGATGTCGTGAGCGATACTGTCGTGTCGGGGCATATCGGCCAATTTAGGGTTTGTTTTGCGCCGCACAAGGAAAACGCGTCGAGCGGCGCCCGGAGCGCTCAAAACCCTCTTGCATCGCTGGGGCCCTTTCATTAGAGGCCGCGCTTCGACCGATCGGAGGCGCTGTTCGCAGAGCTTCGGATGACCTGCGGAGAGGTGGCAGAGTGGTCGAACGTACCGCACTCGAAATGCGGCGTACCCGCGAGGGTACCGTGGGTTCGAATCCCACCCTCTCCGCCATTTATTCCTTATACCACCGGACATTCGCCGTCAGGCGCACCCCCAATTGGGCGGTTTCGCGTGCATACGGCGATGGCAATGCCCTCCATCGCGGCCTAGACGATGGGCGGTACGACCGCCGCCGCGTCGTCGAGAAGGATGCCGCACCAAGCCTATGATATCGACCGACCAGGCACTGGCAGACCTTGGCTGGACTGCGCATTTCGCGGACCAGCTTGCCGAAGACGAGCAGCAATATTGCCACCCTGTCCGCGTGATGGCGGTGCACCGCGGCAATATCGCGGTGTCCGGCGCCAAATCGGACGGTTTCGTCTCGCCCTATATCGCAGGCGCGCAGCCGGGGGACGATCACCCGACGGTCGGCGACTGGCTGCTGATCGACGATCGCACGCAGGAGGCGACGCGGGTCCTTCGGCGCGTGAACCTGTTCAAGCGACGCTCGCCGGCCGATCCGCGGAAAGATCAGATGATCGCCGCCAATGTCGACACCGTCTTCATCGTCGCATCGTGCAACCAGGATTTCAGCATCGCTCGGCTCGAGCGCTATCTCGTGCTGGCGCGCGAGGTGGGGGTGCCCCCGGTCGTCGTCCTCACCAAGGCCGACCTGACCGACACGCCCGAGGAGTTCGCCGCCGCCGCGCGCGCGATCGAACCGGGATTGCTCGTCGAAACCGTCGACGGGCGCGACCGGGCCGACGTCAAGCGGTTGGCGGCGTGGTGTGGGCCCGGCAAGACTGTCGCGTTCCTCGGCTCGTCCGGCGTCGGCAAATCCACGCTCGTCAACGCCTTGCGCGGATCGGACAGCATCGGAACGCAGGCGGTGCGGGTCAAGGACGGTACCGGCCGCCACACTACGACGGTGCGCGAGATGCACCGGCTCGATCAGGGCGGCTGGCTGCTCGACCTGCCCGGTATGCGTGAGCTGCAATTGTCGGAGGCCGCGACCGGGCTGGCCGAGGTGTTCGACGATATCGCGCTGCTCGCGCAGGAGTGCCGGTTCGCCGACTGTTCGCACGGCGTCGAGCCGGGGTGCGCGATCCAGGCAGCGATCGCGGCGGGGACGCTGGCGCCGGACCGCTTCGAACGCTGGCGCAAGCTCAACGCGGAGGAAAATGGTGCGGCGTCACGGCTGACGAAGCGCCGGACCCGGTAACGCACGCGCCGCGCTTCGACGTTTCCAAGCGATCCGGCGCAGCAAAGCATCAGAGCGCAGCGTCTCGACTGTGTTGCCGAGGCTGCTGTGACAGCAGTTCAAGATCTGACAAAGTATAGACCACTGCGGTGAACTATGCCGGACAAGCAAACGCCCGGACCGTTGCCGATCCGGGCGCCTGCGTGACGATCGCTCGTCAGCCCCCATTTTTTTGCTCTCGCATCTCGTCTTGCGACGGAGCGGAAAAGCAGTCCCCGAACCACGGCCGTTGCCTGTGTCTCAGCGAGTTTGTTGCTAGTTATGTCCGTGGATTTTGTCACGGTCTTTGCGCGGGGCGGCTCACGATTGAACTGCGCCTGTGGCGATTACGCAACAGACCAATCTAGACACTTCCGGATCGGGACTAACCCAGCCCTGTAGGAGGGGGCGCCGCACGCCGAGCATGGGCCTGACGCACGGCCCCGACAGTTGCCTCGCAACGGGCCGCGTCCTAGAGCCGCTGCACTCTATCCCTAACGATCGAACCTGGCCGCCCATGATCCTGTCCCGCTACGAACGGATGATAGCCCGCCGCTATCTGCTGCCGGGCAAGGGCGAGGCGTTCATCTTCCTCGTCGCCTCGATCAGCCTGGTCGCGGTCATGCTCGGCGTCGCCGCGCTGGTGATCGTGATGAGCGTGATGAACGGCTTCCGCGCCGAGCTTTTCGACAAGATCGTCGGGCTCAACGGCCATGCGGTGGTGCAGGGCGTCGGCAACCGGCTCCCCGACTGGCGCGAGATCGTCGCGCAGGCGCAGAAGACGCCGGGCGTCACCAGCGCGCTGCCGCTGATCGAACAGCCGCTCGCCGCCACCTATAACGGCCGTGCCGAGGCGGTGCTCGTGCGCGGGATGCGCGTCGACGACATCCGCCGCAATTCGACGATCAGCAACAAGGTCGTGATGGGCTCGCTCCAGTCGATTACGCAGGGCAGCGGCCGGATCGCGATCGGTTCGCGGCTTGCCGAATCGCTCGGTGCGCAGGTCGGTTCGGAGATTTCGCTGTTCAGCCCGCAAGGCCAGACCACGCCGTTCGGCACCGTCCCGCGGATCGTCAGCTATACGGTCGGCGCGATCTTCGAGATCGGCGTCTATGATTACGACAAGGCGTACATCATCATGCCGATCGAGGATGCGCAGACGCTGCTACTGATGGGCGATGCGGCCGGCATGGTCGAGCTGAAGACGGTCGACGCGGACCGCGTCGGCGAGATCCTCAAGCCCCTCGCCGACAAGATCGGCGGCAACGCGGTGATCGCCGACTGGCGGACGATGAACGCGCAGCTGTTCGAGGCACTCGCGGTCGAGCGTGTCGCGATGTTCACCGTGCTGTCGATCATCATCCTGGTCGCGGTGTTCAACATCCTCTCGTCGCTGATCATGCTGGTCCGAGCCAAGACGCGCGACATCGCGATCCTGCGGACGATGGGCGCGACGCGCGGCTCGATGATGCGGATCTTCATCGTCGTCGGCACCACCATCGGGGCGCTCGGCACGGTCGCGGGCCTCGTGCTCGGCTTCATCTTCCTGTTCTACCGACAGGGGGTGGTGAACTTCGTCCAGCTCCTCACCGGCCAGAATTTGTGGGATCCGTCGATCCGCTATCTGACCGAACTCCCGTCGAAGACCGATCCCGTCGAGATCGTCGTGATCGCGCTGATGGCGCTCGTCTTCAGCTTCCTCGCGACGCTCTATCCGGCCTGGAAAGCGGCGAGTACCGACCCCGTGCAGGTGCTGCGTTATGAATGAAGGCCTCAAAATCGATCGCCAGATCGAGAAGTTCGACGATTACGTCCTCCAGACCAGCGGGCTGACCAAGAGCTTCACGCAGGGTGGCGCGACGATCGACGTGCTGCGCGGCGTCGACCTCGCGATCGCGCCGGGCGAGATCGTCGCGCTGCTCGGGCCATCGGGCTCGGGCAAGTCGACTCTGTTGCAAGCCGTGGGCCTGCTCGAGGGCGGCTTCCAGGGGTCGATCAGGATCGCCGGCACCGAGGCCGCCAAGCTCAACGCGCATGAGCGGACCGTGGTGCGCCGCGACAGCCTCGGCTTCGTCTACCAGTTCCACCACCTGCTGCCGGACTTCAACGCGACCGAGAACGTCGTCCTCCCGCAACTCGTCCACGGCGCGACGCGGGCCGAGGCGGACGCGCGCGCTGCGGAGTTGTTGACCCAGCTCGGGCTCGGCCACCGCCTCACGCACCGCCCGAGCCAGCTTTCCGGCGGCGAGCAACAGCGCGTCGCCGTCGCCCGCGCGCTCGCCAACAAGCCTGCGCTGGTGCTGGCGGACGAGCCGACCGGCAACCTCGACGAACACACCGCCGACATCGTCTTCGCCGAGTTCATCCGCCTGGTTCGGGAACAGGGCACGGCGGCGGTGGTCGCGACGCACAACGAGCGGCTCGCGGCCCGCATGGACCGCGTGTTGCGGCTGCACGAGGGGCGGCTGGCGTGACCTGGGGCGAGACGCCGACGCTGACCGGGCGTCACGTCACGCTCCGCCCGCTGGTTGCCGACGACATGGACGGGCTGGTCGCGGCGGCGTCGGCGGGCAATTTGTGGGACACGTTCTACGCCAACGTCGCGATGATGAAGGCGCCCGATCGCTGGCTCGCTGCGGCGTTGCGCGAGCAGGACTTCGGCCGTGCGCGGTTGTTCGCGGTAGAGGCCGCCGGGATTGTCGTCGGCACCACGCGCTTCATGCGGATGAACGAGGGCAACAAGCGGCTCGAGATCGGCGGCACCTTCTACGCCAAGTCCGTGCAGCGCACCGGCGTCAACACCGAAGCCAAGCTGAAGTTGCTGACCCACGCGTTCGACGTCCTCGACTGCGAATGCGTCCAGATCCGGACCGACTCACTTAACAAGAACTCTCAACGCGCGATCGAACGCCTAGGCGCCAAGCGCGACGGCGTGCTCCGCGGGCATCAGGTGATGGCCGACGGCCGCTTGCGCGACACCGTCGTCTACAGCATCATCCGCCACGAATGGCCCGGCGTGCGCCAGAACCTGGCGTATCTGCTCGCGCGAAACGAGGACCGCCCATGACCGCGATCACCGACTTCACCGTGAAAAACGCCGACGGCACAGCGACTTCGCTCGAACCCCACCGCGGCAAGGTGCTGTTGATCGTCAACACCGCCTCGAAATGCGGCTTCACCCCGCAATATGACGGCCTCGAAGCGCTACATCGTGACTATGCGGAGCGCGGGTTCGAAGTGCTCGCCTTCCCCTGCAACCAGTTCGGCGGGCAGGAGCCGGGTGACGCAGCTGAGATCGCGAACTTCTGCACGCTGACCTACGACGTGACGTTCCCGGTGTTCGCGAAGATCGACGTCAACGGCTCGGACGCGGACCCGCTGTTCGAGCGGTTGAAGTCGGACGCGCCGGGCGTGTTGGGGTCGAAGGCGATCAAGTGGAACTTCACTAAGTTCCTGGTTGGGCGCGATGGGGCGGTGGTGGATCGCTATGCCCCAACGACGAAGCCCGAGGACATTCGGAAGGATATCGAGAAGCTACTGTAGAAGCAGCACCTATACCCGGCCCCACCCCGGCGAAGGCCGGGGCCCAGTTGGAAAGGTCGCAGTAACGAAGCGCTGACCGTGGTTAGCAACGTCCCCCAACTGGGCCCCGGCCTCCGCCGGGGTGGGGTTAAGGAGATGTGGTGGCTTATCCCAACAGAAGCTTGTTCCCCCGCGAAGGCGGGGGCCCAGACTGGACTCCCGCCTTCGCGGGAGAACAAGCAGTTCGCGGGGAAAGTCAGGCGGTCACCGAGAAAGCCGGTGCACCCTTCTTATGCGCCAGCGCAGACGCAATCGAAGTCACCCCACCAAACAGGAAACTGATCCCCAGCACATACCCCGGCAGCGTCAACGCCGACCAAGGCAGCGTCACCAGCACGATCACCGCCAGCAGAATATTCACCACCCCCAGCGCGATCATCAGCCCCTTGCCCCGTCGGAACCGCGCCCCAAGCCCGATCTCCAACGCGCCACGAACACCAAGCCAAATTGCAATCAGCAACGTCAGCGAGATCGCCCCCGTCGCCGGCTCGAACGCCATGATCAGCCCGATCACCAGCGACACCAGCCCGAACCCGATCGCATAGCCGCGCCCCTCGTGTCCCTTGCCGGCAAACCCGGACACGATCGACACGATCCCGGCCGCAATGAAGAACGCCCCGATCACCAGAGTCGCGGCATAGGTCGCGGAAAACGGCGACGCGAACGCCATGATCCCTAGCACCACCGACAGCACGCCATACGCCAGAATCCACCCCCAGCCAGCACCCGCACGAGGCGTTCCCGCAGCCGTGGTTTCGGTATCGGCAAAGTGCCCGCGTGGATCCGTCATGAAGAATGCTCCCAGATGTCTGCGCCGCAACGGCTCGTCGTGTCCGGGGTTCCAACCGGGCGCAACGCCGCTGGCCGAATCATGCGTCAACGCCTACCTAAATATGATGCCTCATTCCGGTTACGTCCCTCTCCGCGTTTTCTCCTGCTACACCATGCTCGACGGCGCCATCGATCCGAAAGCGATCGCCAAGCAGGCGCGTGCGCTGGGCTTCCCCGCCGCCGCGCTGACCGATCGTAACGGGCTCTATGCGGCAATGGCCTATTCGGACGCCGCCAAGAAGGATGGCGTCCAGCCCATCATCGGCGTCATGCTCGGCGTCGGTCGTCCCGACATGCCCGACGGCGTCGCCACGCAGTTCGACTGGCTCGCGCTCTACGCGCAGAACATGACCGGTTACGACAACCTCTGCGCGCTCGTCTCGATGGCGCATCTCGACCGTCCGATCGAGATGCCCGCGCATGTCGACTTCGCCGCGCTCGAACGCCACACCGACGGTCTGATCGCCTTGACCGCAGGCGGCGAGGGTGGCCTCGCCCGACTGTTCGCGGAAGGCCAGCCTGACCGCGCGCGCGCTTACCTGGACCGCCTGCAAGGGCTGTTCGACGACCGCCTCTACGTCGAACTCTCGCGCCGCAACGACGCGATCGAGACGGCGGCCGAAAACGACCTCATCGACATCGCCTATGAGCGCAACCTGCCGCTCGTCGCGACCAACCCGTGTTGCTTCACCGAAAGCGCGTTCGGCGATGCGCACGACGCCATGCTCTGCATCGCGCACTCGACCTATGTCGAGACCGAGGACCGCATCCGCAGCTGTCCCGAAGCCTGGATGAAGCCCGCGCTGGTGATGCACGAGATGTTCGCCGATCTGCCCGAGGCGATCGCCAACACCTTGGTCGTCGCACAGCGCTGCGCAGTGATGGCGCCGTACCGCAAACCGATCCTCCCCAGCCTCGCGGGCGATATCGAGGGCGAGGCCAAGCTTCTCCGCGACGACGCTGAAGCCGGCCTCGAAGCGCGTCTCGCCCGCATCGCCGAACTCCACGGTGAGGGCGAGGACGGCTGGCGCGACGTGTACCGCAAGCGCCTCGCGTTCGAGGTCGACGTGATCGTCCAGATGGGTTTTCCCGGATACTTCCTGATCGTCGCGGACTTCATCAAATGGGCGAAGGATCATGACATTCCCGTCGGCCCGGGCCGTGGTTCGGGCGCAGGCTCGGTCGTCGCCTGGTCGCTGACGATCACCGATCTCGACCCGATCAAGCTGGGCCTACTGTTCGAGCGCTTCCTGAACCCGGAACGCGTGTCGATGCCCGATTTCGACATCGATTTCTGCGAAACCCGCCGCGTCGAGGTGATCCGCTACGTCCAGGAGAAATACGGCCGCGATCAGGTCGCGCAGATCATCACCTTCGGGAAGCTGAAGGCGCGCGCGGTGCTCAAGGACACCGGCCGCGTGCTGCAGATGAGCTACGGCCAGATCGATCGCCTCGCGAAACTGGTCCCGAACCACCCGACCGACCCCTGGACGCTGGAGCGCGCACTCAACGGCGTCGGTGAACTGGCCAAGGAGTACGCGAACGACAATGGAGTCCGGAAGCTCCTCGATCTGGCGATGAAGCTGGAAGGCCTGCCCCGCCACTCCTCCACCCACGCCGCCGGCGTGGTGATCGGCGACCGCCCGCTCGCACAGCTCGTGCCCCTGTACCGTGACCCTCGGTCCGACATGCCCGTCACGCAGTTTGACATGAAATATGTCGAGGGCGCCGGCCTCGTGAAGTTCGATTTCCTCGGGCTGAAGACGCTGTCGGTGCTCCAGAAGGCGGTGCAACTGCTCGCCAAGCGTGGCGTGACGGTCGATCTCGAGGCGCTCGAATGGGACGACACCGGCGTCTACGCGCTGCTGCAAAAGGGCGACACGGTCGGCGTGTTTCAGCTCGAATCCGAAGGCATGCGGCGCACGCTGTCCGCAGTGCGGCCGTCCAATTTCGGCGACATCATCGCGCTCGTATCGCTCTATCGACCGGGCCCGATGGACAACATCCCCTCGTTCGGCCGCCGCAAGAACGGCACCGAGGCGATCGACTACCCGCACCCGCTGCTCGAACCGATCCTGTCGGAGACCTATGGGATCTTCGTCTACCAGGAGCAGGTCATGCAGGCCGCGCAGGTGCTGGCCGGCTTCTCGCTCGGCGGCGCCGATCTGTTGCGCCGCGCGATGGGTAAGAAGGTGAAGGCCGAGATGGACGCGCAGCGCGCGGGCTTCGTCGAGGGCTGTCTCACCGTCAACGGCATCAAGAAGGCCGAGGCCAACGCGCTGTTCGACTTGATCGACAAGTTCGCCGGCTACGGCTTCAACAAGAGCCACGCCGCGGCCTATGCGCTGCTCGCGTACCAGACCGCATGGCTGAAGGCGCACCACCCGCACGAATTCTTCGCGGCCTCGATGTGCTACGATTTGCACCAGACCGATAAGCTCGCGATCTTCACCGACGACATGCGCCGTCTGGGGATCACCGCGCTGCCGCCCTGCATCAACGCGAGCCAGGCCGAGTTCGATGTCGAGGTTTTGCCCGACGTCGAGGAGAACAACCTCGCGGTCCGCTACGCCCTCGGCGCGCTGAAGTCGGTTGGCGAAGGCGCGATGGAAAAGCTCATCGTCGAGCGCGTCCAGAACGGTCCGTTCGCCGGCCTCGACGATCTCGCCAAGCGCGTCGACCCGCGCCTCCTCAACAAGCGCCAGCTCGAAACGCTCGCCGCCGCGGGCGCGTTCGACGGCCTCGATCAGAACCGCGCCGGCATCCACGCCACTGCCGAGACGATCCTCGCGATCGCCGCGCGCACGCACGAACAGAAGACCAGCGGGCAGGGCGGCCTGTTCGGCGACGCCGAACCCGCGGGCGACGCGATCAAGCTCCCTCCCTCGGTCCGCTGGACGCTCAGCCAGCGCATGGATCAGGAGAAGGAAGCGTTCGGCTTCTATTTCTCCGCGCACCCGGTCGATCGCCATCGCCACATCGCGGTCAGCCACGGCGCCCGCGCCTACACCGCGCTGTCCGAGCTCAACATCCCCGATGACGGCAGCCGCGCCGGCGCGACGATGGCGGTGCTGGTCGAGGACGCCCGCTACCGCACCTCCGCGCGTGGCAAGCGCTTCATGATGGCGCAATGCTCCGACGCCAGCGGCCAGTTCATGGCGACCTGCTTCGACGACCAGGTCTCGAAGGATCTCGAAGAGGCAGCAAAGGCTGGCGGCTGCGGACTCATCACCGTCGAACTCGACCGCAAGCCCGGCGAGGACACCCCGCGCGTCAGCATCAAGCGCATCCAGCCGTTCGAGGGCCTCGCCAACCTAGCGCGCTTCCAGGTGGTCGTGACGATCTCCGACATGGCCGCGTTCGCCGGCCTCGCCTCGCTGCTCGCCGAACACCGCGGCGCGCGCGGCGAGGTCCGCGTGCGCGCGCCGACGCCCGACGGCGAGGTCTGCATCCTGCTCGGCCGCGACTTCCTGCTCGACGGAGAGCTTGTCGAGCACATCGAGTCGTTGCACGGTGTCGCCAAGGTGGAGATGAAGACCTCGGAAACGAGGCTCGCTCTGGTCGGATAACGAGCTTGGGAGAGCGAGAATGCTTGGTGGAATGCAGGATTTCGAGCTTCGTGTTCCCCGCCTGATAGACCACGCGGCGCGGGAGCATGGCGCGAGGGAACTCGTCAGCTACTGGGCCGACGGTCGCGAGACACGCACCGACTGGGCCGGTATCGCGCGCGACGCCCGCAAACTGGCTCAAGCGCTCGAAAAGCTCGGCGTAGCGCCCGGCGACCGGGTCGCAACGCTGGCGATGAACCACGCGCATCACCTCGTCGCCTGGTACGGTACGATCGGCATGGGCGGCGTCATCCACACGATCAACCCGCGGCTGTTCGACGAGCAGCTCGTCTACATCGCCAACCACGCCGAAGACCGCGTGATGCTCTACGACAAGGCGTTCCAGCCGCTCGTCGATCGCCTGCGGGGGCAGTGGGGCAGCATTCGGCATTACGTCTGCTTCGACGATCTCGGCCCCGACGGCTTCCAGGCGCTGCTCGACGCCGAGGACGGCGACTATGAGTGGGTCGAGGGCCCGGAGCGCGAGCCGTGCATGCTCTGCTACACCAGCGGCACCACCGGCAATCCCAAGGGCGTGCTCTATACGCACCGCTCGACGCTGATCCACGCGATGGCCGAGGTCGCGCCGTGGGTGTTCGATCTCTCCCCCAACGCGGTCGTGCTTCCCGTCGTGCCGATGTTCCACGCCGCCGCCTGGGGCCTGCCGTTCGCCTGCGCGCTGTCGGGGGCGAAAGTCGTCTACTCCGCGGTCAACGATCCCGCCGTGCTGTGCCGCCTGATGAACGACGAGAAGGTCACGCACTCCGCCGGCGTGCCGACCGTCTGGCTGGCGATGTTCGGCCACATGGACGCCTCGGGTGACGCGCCGCGCTACCTCAAACAGGTGACGATCGGCGGTTCGGCCGCCCCCCGCGCGATGATCGAGCGGATCATGGGGATGGGCGCCACGGTGAAGCACCTCTGGGGGATGACCGAAACCTCGCCGATCGGCACCGCGGGCTTCAACCCGCCGCACTGGGACGACATGACGCACGACGAAAAACTCGACCTCGTCGGCAAACAGGGTAGCGTCCCCTTCGGCATAGAACTCCGCATCATCGACGACGAGGGCGTCGTCCTCCCCCGCGACGGCTCGATCGCCGGCCGGTTGCAGGTTAGCGGCCCCTGGGTCGTCCAACGCTATTTCGGCGCCGACGAGGACGCAGTCGACGGTGAAGGCTGGTTCGACACCGGCGACGTCGCGATGCTCCACGCGGACGGCACGATGCAGATCACCGACCGCTCGAAGGACGTCATCAAGTCCGGCGGCGAATGGATCAGTTCGGTCGACCTCGAAAACGCAGCGGTCGGCTGTCCGGGGATCGCGGAGGCAGCGGCGATCGGCATCTACCACCCGAAATGGGACGAGCGTCCTTTGTTGCTGGTGGTCCGCAAGCCGGGCAGCGAGGTCACCGAACAGGCGATCCTCGACCACCTGGCCAAGCACGTCGCCAAATGGTGGCTCCCCGACGCGATCGTCTTCGTCGAAGACCTGCCGCACACCGCGACGGGCAAACTGCTCAAGACCGCACTCCGTGAACGCTTCAAGGATTTCGCGCTCGCCGCCGCCTGATCAATTCGCTCAGGCCCGTTCATGGCCGACGCCTCGTGCGATACTAGGCCGCGCGGGGCGTCCGCTTTGCTTTCCTGATCCGCGGCTCGACGATCATGTCCGCCGCCGCCTTGATCTCCTGGCGAAGCTCGTCGCGCTTCTCGTGGATCGAGGCGATCACCGGCCCCATCGCCACGCCAAGATCGACGAGCACAGCTTCGGCCAGTTGCAGCGAACTTTCCAGCGTCTCCGGCACGGCGTCGGTTACGCCGGCGCGGTACAGTTCCGCCGCATGCGCCGTATCGCGCGCGCGCGCGACGATCGGCAGGTCTGGTGCCAAAGCTCGTACCCGCCGCGCAAGCCGAACCGTCAGCACCGGGTCGTCCATCGTCAGGATTAACGCCTTGGCGGTATGCAGCTTCAATCGTTCGACCAGTTCGGGGCGGGCGACGTCACCAAACAATACCGGGTGGCCCAGCATGCGGGCCTCTTCCACTGAATCGATATCCGCCTCGACCGCGACGTATTTCTGCCCGTGGACGGCCAGCATGTCCGCGACCATGCGGCCAACCCGGCCGAAGCCGATGACGACCGTGCCGGGGCCGTCGTCATCGATCTCGATATCCCCAGCATCGGCCGTCGAGCGGCTTTCGAGCTGGCGCGAGACGGTGCGGCCGAGCTTGGCCAGCAACGGCGTGATCGTCAGGCCGATCGCCGTAACGGTCTGCCAGAAGGACGCCGTCGAAGGGAGGATCAGCTGCGCCTGCGCCGCCGTGGCGAGTACGATCAGCGTGGTCTCCGACGGGCTTCCCATCAGCAGGCCCGTTTCGGCCGCGACCCCGCGCCGCGAATTGGCGACGCGCAGGAACAGGAACGTGACGATCGCCTTGGTCGCAACCACGCCGCTCACCGCGAGCAGCAGCGAAGGCCAGTTCTGCCCGATCAGGCGCAGGTCGAGGCTCATGCCGACGGTAATCAGGAACACGCCGAGCGCGAGGCCCTTGAACGGCGCGGTGATGACCTCGACCTCGCTGTGATACTCGGTCTCCGCGATCAACAGCCCGGCCAGCAGCGCACCAACGATAGGCGACAGCCCCGCGGCTGTGGTCGCTACGCTAGCAACGATCACCACTAGCAGCGACGCGGCGAGGAAGAGTTCGGGACTCTTGGTTCGCGCGGCTTGGCCGAACAGCCGGGGCAGGACGATCCGACCGCCGATATACATCGCGACCACGGTCAGCCCACCGCGTAGCGCGACGCCGGCGATATTCGACCAGCCGTCCGCGCTCGCGGTCGGGGCGAGTGCACCGAGCACGAAGATGATCGGGACGAGCGCCAGATCCTCGAACAACAGCATAGCGAAGGCACCACGCCCGACCGCACCCGTCGTGCCCACAAGTGGCAGGACTAATGCTGTCGAGGAGAGCGCGAGCGCGAACCCGAGCCCCATCGCGCCCGCCCATTCCTGGCCGATGAAGTGCAGCGCCGTGCCGATGATCAGCGCCGAGCCGATGAGTTCGGCGGCGCCGGTGCCGAACACCAGTCGCTTCATCGACCATAACCGCTTGAACGAGAGTTCGAGGCCGATCGAGAACAACAGCAGGATGATCCCAAATTCGGCGAACGGTTCGATCGATTCCGGGTTGGAGATGGTCAGATAATACAACCACGGCGCGGAGCCGGTGAGCGAGCCTAGCCCGGCGGGGCCGACCAGCAGGCCGACCAGGATGAAACCGATAACCGGGCTGACCCGGAACCGCGCGAACGCGGGAATGACGAGGCCCGCCGCGCCGAGAATGACGAGCGCGTCGCTGAAACCTTGATTGTCGAGCCGTAATGCCATGGCAACACACTAGGCACAGTCGATGCGAGTTATAAAGATATTAGCTTGGGTTCGGTGAAAGTCTGCCCTCAGCGGTAAGCACGTACGGTTTCAGCTGCCGGGGGTGGTCATGTACGGCGTTCGCAGTGCAGCTCGCAGCCGGGTCTTTTCGATACGGGAAAAGCACACCTGATCGGAAATGTTGCCGTTGATCACATGATAATGGTCGCCGTCCTCACCGACGTACAGCGCCACATGTCCGCCACCAGGTCGTATGAACGTTAGAACGTCGCCCAGCATGGGTTGCCCGGCGCGCTCTCCGAACTTGCCCCAGTTCAACGCCCATAGCGGATCGACGGGGGGTGTCTTTCCAGCCCTTCGCGCGACCAACGCCATGAACAGCCCGCACCATGGTACGGAGTCGGCGGTGTATGTCTTTTCGACGGAGCCGCCAACTTCCTTTGCCCAGCCGATAATGACGCTGTTGTTCGCGGAGCCCGGCGTCTCGAGTATGCCGACAAGCGCTCGCGACTCGACGATGATGCGCGGAAGCGTGCCGAGGCCATCCAGCCACGCATAGTTGTTCTTGTCGATCGGCATGAAATGGTCCCCCAAGAACAGCGAACGCAAAGCAAAACCCAGGGCGATCATCTCGCCCTGGGTCCAGCATCGTCACAGTCGTATCGGGAGTCCAGGAAGACCTGGTCGGATACGGGTGCCAGATCAGGCCCAGTTGGCCATTTCGGTTTCGAGGTTCGAGCGGACCTGCTCGAAGAACTGCTCGGTCGTCATCCAGGGCTGGTCGGGGCCGATCAGGATCGCGAGATCCTTAGTCATGTGGCCGTTCTCCACCGTCTGGACGCAGACGCGCTCGAGCGTCTCGGCGAACTTCGTCACGTCGGGCGTGTCGTCGAACTTGCCGCGGTACTTCAGGCCGCCGGTCCATGCGAAGATCGACGCGATCGGGTTGGTCGAGGTCGCCTTGCCCTGCTCGTGCATGCGGAAGTGACGCGTGACGGTGCCGTGCGCCGCCTCGGCCTCGACGGTCTTGCCATCCGGGGTCAGCAGGATCGAGGTCATCAGGCCTAGCGAGCCGAAGCCCTGTGCGACCTGATCCGACTGAACGTCGCCGTCGTAGTTCTTGCACGCCCAGACGAACTCGCCGTTCCACTTCAGCGCGGATGCGACCATGTCGTCGATCAGGCGATGCTCGTAGACGATGCCGGCTTCCTTGAACTTGTCCTTGAACTCGGCCTCGAACACCTCGGCGAACAGATCCTTGAAGCGGCCGTCATAGGCCTTGAGGATTGTGTTCTTCGTCGACAGGTACACCGGCCACTTCAGGTTGAGACCGTAGTGCATCGAGGCGCGCGCGAAATCGCGGATCGAATCGTCGAGGTTGTACATCGCCATCGCGACGCCCGCCGACGGGAACTGGAACACCTCGCGGTCGATGACCTGGCCGTCGTCGCCTTCGAAGACGAGACGCAGCTTGCCCGGACCCGGGATCAGATAGTCGGTCGCGCGATACTGATCGCCGAATGCGTGACGGCCGACGACGATCGGGTGCGTCCAGCCCGGGATCAGGCGGGGCACGTTCTTGATCACGATCGGCTCGCGGAAGATGGTGCCACCGAGGATGTTGCGGATCGTGCCGTTCGGCGACTTCCACATCTTCTTCAGGCCGAACTCGGTGACACGCTGCTCGTCGGGCGTGATCGTCGCGCACTTCACCGCGACGCCGTGCTTCTGCGTGGCGAGCGCGCTGTCGATCGTGACCTGATCGTCGGTCGCGTCGCGATGCTCGACGCCGAGATCGTAATAATCGAGCTGGATATCGAGATACGGCTTGATCAGGCGCTCGCGGATCCATTCCCAGATGATCCGGGTCATCTCGTCGCCATCGATCTCCACGATCGGATTCTTTACCTTGATCTTCGCCATATCCGGGTCCTTCGGGGGAGGGGGTTGGGGAGCGTCTAGGGGAGCATGCCGCGGCGATCAACCACTGGCCAACCGTTGGTGCTGCAAGGAAAAGCCGGTTCATCGTTGTATCGCGCGTCCTGCACGGATAGACCCGCAGGTTATGGCATCGCTCGACAAGCCGCCCGTCACGACCTCCACGGTCAAATGGCGATTTCCCGCAGTCCATCCAGAGGGCCACAAATACGTCGCGATCGCGACCGGCATCACGCTGCTGCTGACGATCGTCAGCCACGTGCTGTTCTGGCCAATGGTGGGCGTCGTGATCTGGGTCGCGACGTTCTTCCGCGATCCGATCCGCACGACTCCTCAGGGCGAAGGCCTGATCGTCGCCCCCGCAGACGGGCTGATCACGATGATCCAGCGCGTACCGATCCCGCGCGAGCTCGCCGGCGAGAACGGTCTCGGCGATGCGCCGCTGGTCCGCGTGTCGATCTTCATGTCGGTGTTCGACGTGCACATCAATCGCACGCCGATCGCCGGTACGATCCGCCAGGTGGTCTACATTTCGGGCAAGTTTCTTAACGCGGACCTCGACAAGGCGAGCGACGAGAACGAGCGCCAGCATTTTGTCGTCGAAGATCGCAACGGCATGCGGATCGGCTTCACGCAGATCGCCGGCCTGGTCGCGCGCCGCATCCTCGGCTTCGTGAAGGCCGGCGACATGGTCGCGGTCGGCCAGCGCATCGGCCTGATCCGGTTCGGCAGCCGAGTCGACGTGTACCTGCCCGACCACGTCGTGCCGCAGGTCTGCCTCGGCCAGCGCAGCATCGCGGGCGAGACCGTTCTCGGCCGCGTCGGTGGCGTTCCAGTCGGCGGTATCGCCCAGTGATCAATCGCGACGGGATCGACGACGACTCGATCGAAGAGCGAGGCCGTGGCCGGTTCGGTCGCACGCGGCGTGCACCGCGCGGACTTCCTCTGCGCGCCGTCGCCCCCAACGCCGTTACCGCGCTAGCCCTGTGTTCAGGTCTGAGTGGCGTGCGGTTCGCGATCGGTGGACAATGGGAAAGCGCCGTCGCGATGATCATGGTCGCGGGCGTGCTCGACGGCCTGGATGGTCGGATTGCCCGGATGCTGCACGGTGAAAGCCGGTTCGGTGCCGAACTCGATTCGCTGTCCGACGCGATCTCGTTCGGCGTTGCACCTGCCCTAATCGTCTATCTCTGGTCCCTGACGGCTTTGCCGCGCGTCGGCTGGATCTGTTCGTTGATCCTCGCCGTGTTCTGCGCGCTGCGTCTCGCGCGCTTCAACGCCAAGATCGACGAGAGCCACCAGCCGCACAAGTCGGCGGGCTTCCTCACCGGCGTTCCGGCTCCGGCGGGCGCAGGGCTGGCCCTGATGCCGATGTTTTTCTGGTTTTGGACCGACGAGCCCAAATTCGCGTCACCGTACTTCGTGGCGCCTTGGGTCGCGTTCGTCGCGTTGCTGATGGTGTCGAGTATCGCCACCTATTCGTGGAGTTCGGTCAAACTCCGCAGCAACATCCGGTTCGAAGCCATCGCGCTCGTCGTGCTGCTCGGCGCCGCCATCGTGAGCGCGCCGTGGCATACGCTCAGCATCATCTGCGTGCTCTACCTACTCTCGATGCCATTCAGCATCGCGAGCTACGCCAAGATCAGGCGGCAGCGTTCCAGCGGCGGGCGGGCACCGGAGCCGACGTCGAGGCCCAACGCCTGACCGCGATCCGGCGCTCCGCAACCGCCAGCGTGCGGAGCGGCTGGAACGCGGGTTCGACGTTGCCCATCGCGAGGCGGACGATACGGTCCCACTGCGGCGCGATCGACGAGACGATCATCATGCCCGCGACCGCGAATGCACCAGCAAAAACCATGAAGCTCAGAACCAACATCACGTCCGCCTTCCTATGAGTTGCGAACAAATTCCTAATATCCGCAAACACTTGGTCAGAAACATCGTTCCACTCGTCGCATTTCGAATCCCGTCATGCCGGGGTGATTCTGCGCCGAGTCGAACATCTGTTCCCCTCTGAGCCCTTTATGTTCTCATTGCGTTCCATGAGTCAAGCGGCCCTTGTGCGATTGCTTTTCGAATAGAGCCACGCTAAGGGCCGCGCCTCTAACCCCGCATGGGAGGCATCATAGCCCGGTGCGTCACGGTCATTCGGCCACGACGTCATCCGCTTCCCAGAGGCACAACCGGAAGGATATATCCCTATGGCGGCTCCAGTCGTCTCCATGCAGCAGCTCATCGAAACGGGCGCGCATTTCGGCCACCAGACTCATCGGTGGAACCCCAAGATGAAGCCTTACATCTTCGGTGATCGTAACGGCGTCCACATCCTCGACCTTTCGCAGACCGTGCCGCTGTTCGCGCGCGCGCTCGAATTCGTCTCGTCGGCTGTTGCCGGTGGTGGCAAGGTCCTGTTCGTCGGCACCAAGCGCCAGGCGCAGGAGCCTGTCGCAGACGCAGCGCGTCGTTCGGGCCAGCATTTCGTCAACCATCGCTGGCTGGGCGGCATGCTCACCAACTGGAAGACTATCTCGGGTTCGATCAAGCGTCTCAAGACGCTCGAGGAAATGCTGTCGGGCGACACCGTCGGCCTGACCAAGAAGGAAGTCCTTCAGCTCACCCGCGAGAAGGACAAGCTTGAGCTTTCGCTCGGCGGCATCCGTGACATGGGCGGCATTCCCGACGTAATGTTCGTGATCGACGCGAACAAGGAAGAGCTGGCGATCAAGGAAGCCAACACGCTGGGTATTCCCGTCGTCGCGATCCTCGATTCGAACGTGTCGCCGGACGGCATCGCCTTCCCGGTTCCCGCGAATGACGACGCAGCCCGCGCCATCCGCCTGTACTGCGAGGCGATCGCGATCGCAGCGACGCGCGGCGGCCAGGAGCAGCAGCGCCGCACCGGTGCCGACATCGGCGCGATGATCGAGCCGCCGAAGGAAGAGGCGCTGAGCGCAGACCCCGTCGTCGAGGCTTCGGCCGACACGACCGAGACTGCGGCGAACGCCGATATCGCTGCCGAGCTGGCAGCCGAGGGTGAGCGCCAGATCGACGCATAAGCGTCGTCGCCGAACCGTCATGCGGGCGGGGTAGGGCGAAAGCTCTGCCTCGCCCGCAACCATATTCAGACCTAAAAAGGATTAGAGACATGGCCGATATCACGGCAGCAATGGTCAAGGATCTGCGCGAGAAGAGCGGCGCGGGCATGATGGATTGCAAGAAGGCGCTGAGCGAGAATGCCGGCGACATGGAGCAGGCAATGGATTGGCTGCGCACCAAGGGGCTCGCGGCCGCTGCCAAGAAGTCCAGTCGTACCGCGGCCGAGGGCCTGGTCGGCGTCGCCGTGTCGGGCACCAAGGGCGCAGCGGTCGAGGTCAATTCGGAGACCGATTTCGTCGCCAAGAACGACCAGTTCCAGTCGTTCGTCCGTGACGTGACCCAGATCGCGCTCGCAACCGGCGGCGACATCGAGGCGCTGAAGTCGCAGGCGATGCCATCGGGCAAGACGGTCGAGGAAGTCCTGACGAACAACGTCGCGACGATCGGCGAGAACCAGTCGCTGCGCCGCTCGCGCACGCTGGAAGTCAGCAAGGG
The DNA here is from genome assembly GCF_001421415.1 of Sphingomonas sp. Leaf208. Taxonomy (GTDB): domain Bacteria; phylum Pseudomonadota; class Alphaproteobacteria; order Sphingomonadales; family Sphingomonadaceae; genus Sphingomonas. Next base: position 11,166 of record NZ_LMKH01000036.1, on the reverse strand, counting down.
GGCGGTCGTTCCGTACATCCACAATGCAGCGGCTCCCGGCCTCGGCAAGATCGGCGTTCTCGTCGCGCTCGAGTCGGAGGCTTCGGACGAGGTTCTCCAGGCACTCGGCAAGCAGCTCGCGATGCACATCGCAGCCGCGTTCCCGAAGGCATTGAACGAAGCCGACCTCGACGAGTCCGAGATCGAGCGCGAGCGCGCGATCGCGACCGAAAAGGCCGCCGAGTCGGGCAAGCCTGCCGACATCATCGCCAAGATGGTTGAGGGCGGCATCGCCAAGTACCGCAAGGAGCATGCTCTGGTCAGCCAGCTGTTCGTGATGGACGGCAAGACCAAGATCTCCGACGTCGTTGCCAAGGCCGGCAAGGATGCGGGTGCCGAGATCAAGCTGGTGGACTATGTCCGCTTCCAGCTCGGCGAGGGCATCGAGAAGGAGCAGTCCGACTTCGCAGCCGAGGTTGCTGCTGCTTCGGGCGTGCCACAGGCGTAAGCCGACTTCCTCCCTAGCCCCTACGGGGAGAGGGAAGGGGCCCGCGGCCGCTTGGCCGTGGGAAGGGTGRGGGGAGTGGTTGGGTCTCGAACCTCACTCTCCCTCATCCGGCCCTGCCGGGCCACCTTCTCCCCGAGGGGAGAAGAATTATAGGGCAGCCTCAGCGCTGCTCCGTCATCCCCGCGTAGGCGGGGATCCATATACTCCGGCGCCGGTGATGCATCAAGACGCCAGCCAGTATGGGTTCCCGCCTCCGCGGGAATGACGATAGTTCTCCGTTGCGTTCCTTTGCAAACGACAATTTTCCGTCTCATCTCCATCCAGTTTCGATGCACGCGCCGCACAGCGCTTCACATCCCGGGCCTCGCCGCCTAAGGTCCGCGCCGCCCCGCCAATCAAAATTCGAGATTTATGACGCCTCCGCGCTACAACCGTATCCTGCTGAAACTGTCGGGCGAAGTCCTGATGGGGCCGTCGGGTCTTTCGATCGATCCGACCTTCACCGCGCGCGTCGCGCAGGAGATCGCGGACATCAAGGCGAAGGGCTACGAGATCTGCATCGTCGTCGGTGGTGGCAACATCTTCCGCGGCATGGCAGGCGCCGCACGCGGCATGGACCGCGCGACCGGCGATTACATGGGCATGCTCGCGACCGTGATGAACGCGCTCGCCGTGCAGAACGCGCTGGAGCAGATCGGCGTTGACACGCGCGTCCAGTCGGCGATCCCGATGGCGTCGGTGTGCGAGCCGTTCATCCGCCGTCGCGCCGAGCGTCACCTCGAAAAGGGTCGCGTCGTGATCTTCGCGGCGGGGGTCGGTAGCCCTTATTTCACCACCGATTCGGGCGCCGCTCTGCGTGCTGCCGAGATGAAGTGCGATGCGCTGTTCAAGGGCACTTCGGTCGACGGCGTCTATAACGCCGACCCGAAGACGCACCCGGACGCAGTGCGCTACGAAACGGTCACGTACAGCCGCGTGCTGTCCGACGATCTCAAGGTCATGGACGCGAGCGCGATCGCGCTGTGCCGCGACAACAACATCCCGATCGTCGTCTTCAACATCCGCGAACCCGGCAATCTCGCCGCGGTGTTGGCGGGTGATGGCGTGTCGACGATCGTCCAGAACGAGCAGGAGCTTTAAGATGGCTGCATACGACAAGACCGACCTCGAACGCCGCATGGCGGGTGCCGTCGAAGCGCTGAAGAGCGATCTCGCAGGCCTGCGCACGGGCCGCGCGTCGACCGCGCTGCTCGATCCGGTGATGGTGACGGTGTACGGCTCGTCGATGCCGCTGAACCAGGTCGCGACCGTGTCGGCGCCCGAGCCGCGGATGCTGTCGGTGCAGGTCTGGGACAAGTCGAACGTCGGCCCGACCGACAAGGCGATCCGCTCGGCCGGCCTCGGGCTCAACCCGATCGTCGACGGCCAGACGCTGCGCCTGCCGATCCCCGACCTCACCGAGGAGCGCCGCAAGGAGCTCGCCAAGCTTGCCGGCCAGTATGCCGAGAAGGCGCGCATCGCGGTCCGTAACGTCCGTCGCGACGGCATGGATTCGCTCAAGGTCGACGAGAAGAAGGGCGTGTTCGGCGAAGACGAGCGCAAGCGTCACGAGACCGAAGTGCAGAAGCTGACCGACAGCATCATCGCCGAGCTCGATGCGACGGCGACCGCCAAGGAAAAGGAAATCCTGGGCAAGTGAGATTGCAGGCCTCCTCGGCCGCGCCGCTCGCTGCTGTTCCTGTGGGCGCCGTTCCTGCAGGCGGGGCGGTGCCGCGTCATGTCGCGATCATCATGGACGGCAATGGTCGCTGGGCGAAGAAACGGTTCCTGCCGCGCTTCGCCGGGCACAAGGCCGGCGTCGAGGCGGTGCGCAAGGTGACGCGGGCGGCTCGCGCGATGGGGATCGAGGCGCTGACGCTGTACGCGTTCTCGTCCGAGAACTGGCGGCGTCCGGCCGAGGAGGTCAGCGATTTGATGGGGCTGCTGCGGCATTTCATCCGCAGCGATCTCGACGAGCTCGCGCGCGAGAATGTCCGGCTGCGGGTGATCGGCGATTACCGCAGCTTTTCGCCCGATCTGGTGGCGATGGTCGATGATGCGATCGCGCGGACGGCGGGCAATACCGGGCCGATTCTGGCGATCGCGCTGAATTATGGCGCGCATGCCGAACTGGTGGGCGCGGCACGGCGTCTGGCGGAGCGCGCGCGCGATGGTGCGCTGGATCCGGCGAGCATCGATGAGGCGACGATCGAAGCCGAGCTCGACACGCATGACCTGCCGCCACTGGACCTAATGATCCGGACGTCGGGCGAGCAGCGTCTGTCGAACTTCCTGTTGTGGCAGGCGGCGTATGCGGAACTGCTGTTCGTCGACACGCTCTGGCCTGACTTCGACGCCGCCGCGCTCGCCGATGCGGTCGCGGCGTTCGGCCAACGCCAGCGCCGCTACGGTGGTCTGTGAGTCTTACCGACCCTGAAAAGGCGCCCGACCAGGCGCTGCGCACGCCGTCCAATCTCCAGCTCCGGATGATCGCCAGCGTCGGCATGATCGCGGTGGCCAGCCTTGCGCTGACGCTCGGCGGGATCGCGTTCTGGGTGCTTGGCGTGGTGGCCGCGCTGTTCATGATGGCGGAATGGTCGATGCTCCAGGGCGCCGACGCGAAGACCAAGCGGATGACGCAGTTCGCGCTCTCGGTGCCGCTCGCACTGATGGCGCCGGCGTCGCTGATCCTCGTGATCCACGATTTCTTCACGCTGGGCCTGCTCGTGGGGGCGGCGTTCTTCGTCGTCATCACGACGCGCAGACCCAAGCTGGCGCTGGGCATCATCTACTGCGGCCTCCCGGTGTTCGCGCTGATGATCATCCGGCGGCAGGAGGAGGGCATCCTTTTCACGCTGTGGGCGCTGTCGTTGGTGTGGGCATGCGATATCGGCGCGTTCTTCACCGGGCGGACGCTGGGCGGCCCGAAGCTGGCGCCGGTGATCAGTCCTAACAAGACGTGGTCGGGGCTGATCGGTGGCGTCGTGGTGGCCAGCGCGGTCGCAGCCGTGTTGCATATGCAATATGGCCTGCCGACGCGAATGACGCTGGCGACGCCGGTACTCGCCGTGCTCGCGCAGATGGGCGATCTCTACGAGAGTTGGTTGAAGAGAGTGGTAGGCGTGAAGGACAGCGGCAATATCCTGCCCGGCCATGGCGGCGTGATGGATCGCCTCGACGGCCTGGTCCCGGTCGCACCGGTCGCGGCGTTCCTCGTCTTGCTGCCGCACTTCTACGCATGAAGAGCGTCACGATTTTGGGGGCTACCGGCTCGGTCGGCACCTCGACGCTCGACCTGATCGAGCGTGAGCCCGATCGGTTTCGCGTCGTCGCGCTGACCGCCAATTGCGACGTGACCAAGCTTGCCGCCGCGGCGATCCGGACCAAGGCCGAGTTCGCCGTCGTCGCGGACGAGCGCTGTCTTCCCGAGCTTCGTGAGGCGCTGGCCGGCACGGGGATCCGCGCAGGCGGCGGTGTCGAGGCGATCGTCGAGGCGGCGTCTTCGGGCGCGGACTGGACGATGGGCGCGATCGTCGGTTGCGCGGGTTTGAAGCCGGTGATGGCGGCGATCGAGCAGGGTGGTACCGTCGTGATCGCCAACAAGGAGCCGTTGGTTTCGGCCGGCGATGTGATCCTTGCGGCGGCCAAGCGGACCGGCGCGATTCTGTTGCCCGCAGATTCCGAGCACAACGCGATCTTCCAGTGCTTCGACGCGAGCCGGCCCGAGCGCGTGCGGCGCATCATCCTGACGTGCAGCGGCGGGCCGTTCCGCGACTGGACGACCGAGCAGATGCGCGGCGTGACGCTCGAACAGGCGGTCAAGCATCCCAACTGGTCGATGGGCGCGAAGATCTCGGTCGATTCGGCGACCTGCATGAACAAGGGCCTTGAGCTGATCGAGGCCGCGCGGCTGTTCCCGATTGCGCACGACCGGATCGAGATCGTCATCCATCCGCAGTCGGTGATCCACAGCCTCGTCGATCATGTCGACGGGTCGGTGCTAGCGCAGCTCGGGCCACCCGACATGCGGACGCCGATCGCGCATACGCTCGCCTGGCCGGACCGGATGGCGACGCCGATGGCGCCGCTCGACCTCGTCGCGATCGGCCGACTCGACTTCGAGGCACCCGATCCGGTCCGCTTCCCCGCGTTGCGGCTCGCCCGCGAGGCGCTCGACGCAGGTGGCGCTCGACCCGCAATTCTCAATGCCGCCAACGAGGTAGCGGTCGAGGCCTTCCTGCAACGGCGCATCGGCTTCCTCGAAATTGCCGCAATCGTCGAACATACGTTGTCGTGTTATGACCCGGCCGCGCCGGACAGCGTCGATGCCGTGCTGGCGATCGATGCCGAGGCGCGGATCTTGGCGGGCGAGCGTGTGAAGGATTACGCGGTTTGATCGAAACACCCGGTGTCCTGCTGACCATATTGTCGTTCGCTGCGGTGATCGGCCCCCTCGTGTTCGTGCACGAGATGGGACATTACCTCGCCGGGCGCTTTTTCGGGATCAAGGCGGATGCCTTCGCGATCGGCTTCGGCCACGAGATCGCGGGCTTTACCGACAAGCGCGGCACGCGGTGGAAGTTCGGTTGGCTGCCGCTGGGCGGTTACGTCAAGTTTGCCGGTGATATGAACCCGGCGAGCCAGCCCTCGGCCGAGTGGCTGTCGCTACCCGCCGAAGAACGCCAGCGTACTTTCCAGTCCAAGCCGGTATGGCAGCGCGCGATCGTTGTCGCAGCCGGCCCGGTCGTCAATTTCGTCGTCGCGATCCTGATCCTTGCCGGCTTTGCGTTCGCCTATGGCGACATCCGGATGCCGCCGATCGTCGGCGGCACCGTTCCCGGTAGTGCCGCCGCAGCGGCAGGCCTGCAGGCGGGCGACCGGATCACCGGCATCGGCGGCCGGTCGGTCGAGACGTTCGACGATCTCGCCCGCTACGCCCGCATCCGCGCTGGCGAGGGCACGCGCATCGACGCACAGCGTGGTGGCCAGACGCTGTCACGCAACATCGTCATCGGTACCGAACTACAGCGCGATCGCTTCGGCAACGAATATCGAATCGGTCGTCTCGGCATCGCCGGCAGCAAGCCCGTCATCGTCCCCGTCAGCCTGATCGAGGCACCGGTCGTGGCGGTGAAGCGAACCGGCGAGATCGTGTCGATGATGGTCGAGACGCTGGGGCAGGTCATCACCGGGCGTCGTTCGGTCAAGGAGCTCGGCGGGCCGCTCAGTATCGCCAAGGTGTCGGGGGAGCAGATGTCGCTCGGCCTCGACGCCTATGTCTTCCTGATCGCGCTGGTGTCGATCAATCTGGGGTTCATCAACCTGCTGCCAGTGCCGATGCTCGATGGAGGCCATTTGTTCTTCTATGCGATCGAAGCGGTGCGCAGGCGCCCGGTCGAGCCGCAGGTTCAGGAATGGGCGTTTCGAGGCGGTCTTGCGGCAATCCTCGCGCTGATGTTGCTCGTGACCTTCAACGATCTCGGCAATTTTGGGCTGTGGAAGAACTTGGCCGGCTTGATCGGCTGACGACGATAGGGCAGGGCGGGCGCGCCTTGTATGTGCACGTTTTTAAGGTGGGTTTGGTGACAGCGATCAACGGTTACGATTTCGCGCGTAAGGGCGCCCTGCTGCTTGCAGGAACGATCCTGTCGGGCGTTCCCGCCTTCGCGCAGACGGCACCCGCCGCCTCGCCTTCCGCTGGGCCTTCTACCGCGCCTGCCGGAACGGCGACGCGTAACGGTGCGACGCGAGTCGCTCCGCCGGTAGTAACGCCCATCGGCGCGCCGGTATCCGTGCGGACGATAAAGACTTTGCGTGTTGAGGGATCGCAGCGCATCGAGGGCGAGACGGTGCTCAGCTATACCAAGCTGCGCGTCGGCATCCCCTACACCGCCGAGACGCTCGATCAGGCGCTGAAGGATCTCCAGGCCAGCGACCTGTTCGCGGATTACTCGATCGCAGGTGTCGAGGACGGCAACATCGTTCTCCGCGTGCGTGAGAACCCGATCATCAACCGCGTGATCATCGAGGGCAACAAGGCGCTCAAAAGCGACAAGATCACTAAGGAGATCAAGCTCGCGCCCCGCCAGATATTCACGCGCACCGCAGTCCGCCAGGATATCGCGCGGATCATCGAGCTGTATCGTCGCCAAGGCCGCTTCGCCGCGGTGATCGATCCAAAGATGGTCAACCTCGACCAGAACCGCGTCGACGTGGTGTTCGAGATCAGCGAAGGGCCGAAGTCGAAGGTCCGCCAGATCAACATCCTCGGCAACGAGGTTTTCTCGGACGACCAGATTCGCGGGCAGATGGCGACCAAGCAGTCCCGCCTGTTCCGCCTGCTCTCGTCGGCGACCAGCTACGATCAGGATCGCCTGTCCTACGATCAGCAGAAGCTCCGCCAGTTCTACCTGACGCAGGGCTATGCCGATTTCCGGGTGACGTCGGCGGTCGCCGAGCTGACGCCGGACAAGAAGGACTTCATCATCACGTACGTGGTGGAGGAGGGCAAGCGCTACAAGTTCGGCGATGTCACCGTCGACAGCCAAATCCGCGACTTCGACAACACCAAGCTGGCGGCCACGCTGCCGCTCAAGAAGGGCGACTGGTACAACGCCAAGCTGGTCGAGGACTCGGTTGACAACCTTAGCCAGACCGCGGGCCTGTTCGGTTACGCGTTCACCGAGGTGAACCCGGAGTTCCAGAAGGACGCCGAAACGCTGACGATGGGGATTAATTTCAACATCGCCGAAGCCAAGCGTACCTATGTCGAGCGGATCGACATCAATGGCAATACGCAGACGCAGGACAAGGTCGTTCGTCGCGAGATCCGTTTGGCGGAGGGCGACGCGTTCAACAGCTTCCAGGTGAAGCGTTCGCAGGATCGCATCAACTCGCTCGGGTATTTCGCCGACAAGATGGAGATCAAGCAGCTACCGGGCTCCGCGCCCGACCGCGTGATCCTCGAAACCAACCTCGAAGAGAAGTCCACCGGCGAGCTGCAGCTGTCGGCGGGCTATTCAAGCCTCGAGCGGTTCATCATCCAGGCGAACATCACGCAACGCAACTTCCGCGGCAAGGGCCAGGAATTGCGCGCGGGCGTCAACTATTCGAGCTACTCGAAGTCGATCGAGCTGGGCTTCACCGAGCCGTACCTGTTCGACAAGAACATCGCAGTCGGTGGCGACATCTTCCGCCGCGACTATAACTCATTCAACTATGTCGGCAACGATCGCCAGACCAATTATTCGCAGGTCTCGACCGGCTTCCAGCTTCGTGCCGGCGTGCCATTGACTGAATTTTGGTCGCTTTCGGCACGCTATGGTCTGTCCTACGACGAGGTTAGCCTCGACAGCCAATATCTGAACGCAAACGGTTCGTGTAACCTCGAAGTGGCGGGTCGATATCTGTGCGAAGCGATCGGTAATCGTTGGACGTCCTCGGTCGGCTACTCGATCAGCCGAGATACGTTGAACAGCCGCCTCCGTCCTACCGCTGGGTCACGTTTTTCGTTCAGCCAGGATTTTGCCGGGCTGGGTGGGGATGTGAAATATCTGCGTACGCGGCTCGAGGGCTCGAAATATGCCAACCTCGGCAGCGGGTTTATCGGATCGATCGTCGCAGAAGGTGGGTACATCCATCCCCTCGAGAGCAGCCCAGGCCCCGGTCGGGACCCGATCCGTATTACCGATCGCTTCTATCTCGGTGAGCCACAGTTCCGCGGCTTCGACATTCGAGGCGTAGGCCCCCGTGTGTTGCGCGCCGGCTACGTGATCGCCGCCGATGGCTCGCAGTCGGTCCAGACCGATCGCGACCAGATTCAGGACGATGCACTCGGTGGTCGTGCCTATTACCTTGCGCGTGCCGAAATCGAGATCCCGTTGGGATCCGGTGCACGCGAACTCGGTCTGAGGCCGTCGATCTACGCACAGGTCGGTAGCCTGTTCGGTATCAAGAAGCCGCTTCCGACGTTCAATTATGATCAGGCAAAAAGCGCGGCCGGCGCGTTGCTGTTCAATGCGGATGGTTCGCCGACGTTGCTGCAAAACCAGTATAAGGACAGCGGGGGCAATCCGCTCTACTTGACCCCAGAGGTTCCGGCGACTGCGACGACGCCAGGCATAGCGTCTGTTCAGACGATCTGTCCTGCAGGCGTGATAGCCGCTGGGGCGACGACGTGTTCTGGTACAACCGCCAATGCGCGGTATCTCAACCCGAGCATCTATCAGGAAACGTTCCTGGGCAACTCTGCCAAACCGCGTCTGTCGGTAGGTATCGGTGTCAACTGGAACTCGCCATTCGGTCCCCTCCGGATCGATCTCGCCAAAGCCTTGCTCACCCAGAAGGGTGACGACCCCAAGCTTATTACTTTCAACGTAGGGACACAGTTCTGATGACGACGTTCAAGACGCTTCTCCTCGCCGCAGCGCTCGTTGCGCCTGCTGCCATGACCGCGACCGCTGCTGATGCACAGGTTTCGGGCATCGCCGTCGCCGACGCGCAGGGTGCGATCGCCAACTCGAAGGCCTGGAACGCCGCGCGCGCCCAGATCGAGACGACCTACAAGGCACAGCTCGACCAGGCCGAGACGCGCCGCCAGGCCGTGGCTCGCGAGCTCCAGCCGCTTGTCACCGCGTTCCAGACCGCACAGCGTGCACCCGGCGCGACCGACGCGTCGCTGCGTCCGCAGGCTCAGGCGATCCAGACGCGTGAGACCGCGGCGAACCAGGAGCTTGCTCGCCTGACGCAGCCCGCTCAGCGCGCGCAGCAATACGCGATCGAGCAGATCCAGGCGAAGCTCAGCGACGCCGTGACGGCCGCGGTTCGTGCCAAGAACGTCAGCCTGTTGCTGCGTCCCGAGGCCGCGCTGTTCGCACAGCCGACTGCCGACATCACGCCTGCGATCACGACCGAACTTGATCGTCTCGTGCCGTCGGTCAGCACCGCAGTGCCGGCAAACTGGCAGCCGAACCAGCAGGGTGGCCAGCAGCAGCAGGGCGCTGCGCCGGCTCCAGCCGGGCGTGCACCTGCCGCCACGCGCACGCCGCAGGGTCGTTAAGTCATACCGATGAGCGAGACTGTGAACGACACGGCAAAGGCTAGCCTGGGTCCGCTCGATATCGGGCGCGTCATGGCCGCGTTGCCGCATCGCTATCCGTTGCTGCTGGTCGATCGTGTCGAGGATCTGATCCTCGACACGTCGATCACCGCGATCAAGGCGGTGTCGATGAACGAGCAGTTCTTCCAGGGGCATTTCCCTGGACGCCCGATCATGCCGGGCGTGCTGATCGTCGAGGCGATGGCGCAGGCGGCGGGGATTCTCGCCGTCGAGTCGCTGGGTCTCGCGGGTTCGGGCAAGCTCGTTTATTTCATGGCGATCGACGGGGCCAAGTTCCGCAAGCCGGTCGAGCCGGGCGTGTTGCTCAAGCTCGAAGTGACGTTCGTCCAGAAGCGCAGTTCGGTGTGCAAGTTCGCCGGCCGCGCGCTGGTCGACGGACAGTTGGTGGCCGAGGCGAACTTCACGGCGATGATCGCCGACCCGCCGAAAGCCTGATGTGAGGCTCTAGCCTCGCATTGTTGTAAATTCGGGCGCGTCCGTGTACGGGCGCGCCTTCCTTTTCAGGCTGGTCGGAACCAGCCACATACGGAGAATTCCCATGAAGGCCGATACGCACCCTGATTATCACATGATCACTGTCCAGATGACCGATGGCAGCAAGTACCAGACTCGCACCACCTGGGGTAAGGAAGGCGATGTGATGACGCTCGAGATCGATCCGCTCGCGCATCCGGCGTGGACCGGCGGCCGTGGCACGATGCTCGATACCGGCGGCCAGGTCGCGCGCTTCAATAAGCGTTTCGGTGGCGGTCTCACGCTTCGTAAGTAAGCTAAAGCCCCGGAATGGATTGATACTAATTCATTCCGGGGCGTTTTATTAAGACGGCGTTAGGGATCGACGGCTAAATTTGGACTCGCAAGGACGAGGACCCCATGTTCGCCGCCGACTTCGAACCCGCAGAGCGTAAGTCCCGGCGCAGCGCCCTTCGCGCTCCCGTTTCGCTCGATGTCCGGATCGGCAAGACCGGCCGCACTCTTTGCAGAGTGATCGACATCTCGATCCACGGTGCACGACTTCAAACCTATTCGGCGCTCAAGCGCGGTACCAGCATCTGGCTCAACCTTCCGCAAATCGGGCAGGTCGTTGCCGAGGTAATGTGGGCCGATGACTACACGGCGGGTTGCAAGTTCCACACTCCCCTGCCGGCGTCCGTATTCGAAGCGCTGGTCGCTACGGCGTCTTCAACCTGACGCGTTGCTGAGTGGACGTGCCGCAGTCCGCCGCATTTCTCCTCAGGTGAGCTTCAGGCCTGATCGAACGTGAGCGCTCGATCGGTCTGCCTCGTCTGGGGAGGGGGTTCTGCCTCGACATGCAGCTGGTCTGCACTGGCAAGGACAGCCTTCGCTCAGAACGCGATCGTGACAAACCATCGCCCCGGCACGAGGCGAGAGGGCGTCGCAGGAAGCCTCGCCTTTAATTTTCCAAAAACTGACCTCAAACTGTAAAAAAGCGTTTGACGGTATCGGGAGGTGGCCCTAGAGGGGTGTCACCGCAGCGAACGGCCACACGGTCTGGTTGGTG
>NZ_LMKH01000035.1 GCF_001421415.1 Sphingomonas sp. Leaf208 | reverse complement strand
GTCTGCATCCGGTGAGAGGCATCTGGCGGGTGACGGTCTGAGTTGAGATGTTAGCCACGGTGCAAGCACTGTGGTTTGCACCGTGGCTAGAGACGTGGCGATGACCCAGATCACTATACTGTCCGGCGTTGAGCGGCGTCGCCACTGGAGCGACGAGCGGAAGCTTGCCCTGGTGGAGGCAGCCATTGTGCCTGGCGCGTCGGTTGCCGCTATCGCGCGCGCTGCCGATATCTCGCCCTCGTCGATCTACCGTTGGCGACGCAACCTGTGCAGCAAGCTTGCGCAGCCGACCGGCTTTGCGGCCGTGGCCGTTCATGCGGATCCGCCCGAGATCGACCACGGTGCGTCCGACATGCTGGTCATCGAGCTCCGCGGTGTGACCATCCGTGCGGCTGGCGGCGTGTCTGCGAGCTTGCTGGTGGCGGCGTTGCGCGAGCTCAAAGCATGATCCCTGTTCCAGGCGGGGCCCGGGTCTGGATAGCCACCGGCAAGACGGACATGCGTAAGGGGATGTCGTCGCTGGCGATGCAGATCCAGCAGGGGTTCGGACGCAACCCGCATGCCGGCGACCTCTATGTTTTCAGAGGTCGCCGCGGCGATCTGCTGAAGATTCTATGGCACGATGGCCTCGGAATGTCGCTCTACGCAAAACGGCTGGAGCGCGGTCGGTTCACTTGGCCGGCGACCTCTGACGGCGTCATTTCGATCTCGGCGGGGCAACTCGGTTTCCTGCTGGAAGGCATCGACTGGCGGAATCCACAATACACGTTCAGGCCCGAACTGGCGGGCTAAAAACGCCCAGTTTTCCGGGTGTTTTGGCACCAAACTCCTCGACAAATTGACGGTTTTCTGCTGTAAAGTGAGCTTCGATGAATACCGGCATCGAGGCCCTTCCCGATGATATCGAAGCGCTCAAAGCGCTGCTGATCGCCGAGCGTCACACCGTCCTCATCGCTCGTGCAGCTCAACTCGAAGCCGAGGCATTCGCCGCCATCGCGCAGGCTCAGGTCGCCGATGCACACGCCATCATCGAAGATCTCAAGCTACGCATCGCCAAGGCACGTCAGGACAAATGGGGGCAGTCGTCCGAGCGGCACAGGCAGTTGCTCGACCAGCTTGAGATGCAACTCGAGGACGTGGTTGCCACTGCGACCGAGGATGAGCTCGCCGCTGAGATAGCGGTCGCCAAAGCTAGTGCAGCCGGCGTTCCCGTGGTGCCGTTCACCCGCAAGAAGCCGACCCGCGCTCCGCTATCTGCCGACCTTCCCCGCCACCGTGTCGTCGTACCCGCCCCAGAGAGCTGCCCATGCTGCCACGGTGCGGATCTCAAGAAGATTGGCGAGACCATCACGGAAAGCCGTGAGGTCGTTCCCCGCCAGTGGATCGTCGTGCAGACGGTCCGCGAGAAGTTCATCTGCAAGGCCTGTGAAACCATCACGCAGCCGCCAGCGCCCTTCCACCCCATTCCGCGTGCATCGGCTGGCCCCAACCTGCTGGCGATGGTCCTGTTCAATAAGTTCGGTCTTCATCAGCCGCTCAACCGCCAGAGCGAGACTTATGCCGCTGAAGGCATGAGCATCAGCGTGTCGACGCTTGCCGACTATGTCGGGCACGGCGCCGTCCTGCTGCGCGGCCTGGTCGATCTCATCGAAGCGCACATCCTCGCCGGCGAGCGCATCCACCATGACGATACGACTGTGCCGGTCATGGCAGCCGGCAAGACCATCACCGGCAGGATATGGGCGTCGGTTCGCGACGACCGCCCCTTTGGCGGCACAGACCCGCCCGCCGTCTGCTATTACTACACCCGCGACCGCACAGGAGCCCATCCGCAGCGACAGCTCGCTCAGTATGCCGGCATCCTGCAGGCGGACGCCTATAGCGGCTATGACGCGCTCTACGCCGCGGGCCGCAAGCCAGGACCCATCCTGGAAGCAGCGTGCTGGGCACACGCCCGTCGCCCGTTCTTCAAGGAAGCTCGCCTCAGCCGGACGCCGCTTGCCGTCGACATCGTCACCCGCATGGATGCGATCTTCGCTGCCGAACGCGTGATCTGGGGTCGGAACGCCAGCGAACGGCTCGCCNAGCCGGACGCCGCTTGCCGTCGACATCGTCACCCGCATGGATGCGATCTTCGCTGCCGAACGCGTGATCTGGGGTCGGAACGCCAGCGAACGGCTCGCCTTGCGAYAAGTCCACGTCGCCCCGCTCGTCGCCGACCTCGAGCAGTTCCTGCGCCAGCAATATGGCCGCCTGTCGCGCAAGGGCGATCTGGCCAAGGCCATCAACTACATGCTGTCACGCTGGGACAGCTTTGCCCGCTTCGTGTCTGACGGCAGGATCTGCATGACCAACAATNGCGCAAGGGCGATCTGGCCAAGGCCATCAACTACATGCTGTCACGCTGGGACAGCTTTGCCCGCTTCGTGTCTGACGGCAGGATCTGCATGACCAACAATGCCGCGGAACGTCGGGTGCGAACCGTGGCCGTCGGGCGCCGGAACTGGACATTCTGCGGCTCTGACCGCGGTGGTGACAGGGCGGCCACCATGTACACGCTGATCCAGACCTGCCGCCTCAACGATGTCGACCCGCATGCCTGGCTCCGTGACGTCATCGCGCAGATCTCCGACCATCCGCAGACACGACTTCACGAGCTATTGCCGTGGGAATGGAAAGCTCGACAACAGCGCCCCGAAGCCATCGCGCAAGCCGCGTAGCATCAGTCGCGCCAAACTAGAGGGCGCTCACCGAATGCATACTGCCGTGGGAATGGAAAGCTCGACAACAGCGCCCCGAAGCCATCGCGCAAGCCGCGTAGCATCAGTCGCGCCAAACTAGAGGGCGCTCACCGAATGCATACGGCGGAAACGTCGGACGGTCGCGTCGACACGGTGCCGGTTCGCTTGGCGCTGCGATGCCTATGGGCGCACTGCCCTGAGCGCTGGCCGCTTGTAATGTTCTGGGAGGGTGCGCAGCAGGAGCACGAGATCGGCCGCAGCCAAAGCGTGACGGCGTCGTTTAACGGGATCGTCCGTCAGCTACGCCGATCCGGCGCCTATTCAGAATAAATGCCTCAACCTGTGATCCGCCTATCGACGCTCTATTGGAAGATATTGCATAACAAGCCACGGCAGGGAGAGCAAAAAGGCTGCGATCATTATGATCGCGACCCAGTCTGCGACCCGTACGATGTTTGGCTTCATGTCGCTCCTACTGACGCACTGCGTTTGTGATGGCATCGACCGCAGTAGCGACCCGGCGCCAGTCCTCAACGGCTACGTTATCGTCGATGACATCGCTCAGCTGGGAGATGATGTACTCGGTCGTAAGGCTCCCATGCTCGGCGACGATCGTGCCGGGTTTCAACCATACGTCGCGGTCGCTCATTCCCAGGTCACACATTCGCACGACTTTTCCGAGTAGGGAAAACGGGACCACGGACGCGCATCTGATCAGCCGGGTAAGGCCGCTGCAGAGCGACGACATCCTCGTAGCTGCCGGACAGCCACTGCGCGTGGTCGGCCGGCTTGAGTATCGTAATCATGGCCTTCGGGTGGATAGGTGCGACCATCTCATTCGGATCGCACGTCACCATCGCGAAGTATCGTTCATTTCCAATCTGGCCCCAGAATCCACCGATCGCGAACACATCTTGGTCGATAACGTCGAACCACATCTCACCCTTGAGCGGCTTCTTGCCGTCGCTCTGGTCGATCGGCTGCGGGGTCCATTCGCAGAACTCCGTCAACGGGATCAGGCAACGGTTCTCTGGCTTCGCGGCAAGTGCCTTCCACTGCGGCAGCGCTAGGTTGCGGACGTTCGTCATGGGCAAGGGAGCGGCACCCGCGGTAATGTCCCAGTTCATCACATCAAGACCGCGCTCGCCGTCCTTCTCCCGCACGACGTAGGCCCGACTTTTCGGGTAAAGCTCCCGGGGATTGAAGCGGTTGTCTATCGGCTTTGGGGTAAGCCATCGTGCCCCGAACCGCTCCGTTATCGTCTCAGGTTCGCCGCTGAAGCGCGCGCGATTACACATCGGAATGCCTCACTCGCCGAGATTTCGTCGCTTGAGCTCCGCGAGCAAGGCGTCCGCTTCTGGATTGCCGGGTTCGCCGTTTGTCCGTTCGTACGCGGCGAGCACTTCGGCATCAGGCATCGCCTTTACCTGCTCATTATGCGTGCAATCGATCATATGCACAGCCTATGCGCGGCCCGGCCGATTCGGGCAAACGCTCAGCTGGCCTTCATGTTCGACGCCGCGTTGTTGAACGTCTTGGTTAGGCTAGAGCCCAAGCCCTGCATGGCAGCGATGGCAGCAACGGCAATTAGTGCGGCAATCAAGCCGTACTCAATAGCAGTGGCTCCGCGAGAGTCTCGAAAAAGTGCAGTTAGATATTGACGCATAATCGTTCCTTCCTCCGCGTTGATGGACGATAACTGTTAAGATTAAATTTGCGCGGGGTGGCCTCGCTTTCTTGCCTGAAAGTTTGGCACGGGGTGACATGGACGAGTTCACCACCTCCACCGTCGTCATCGAATGGTTGGACAAAGGTGCGTCGCCTACTCGCAGCGTACTTTTCAGCTAGGTTTGCGATGCGGCCAAGCGACGATCTCGTCACCGAGGCTTCGATGCGCCGTTGCAGGGTAACTGTGAAAAGTACAGCGCCTAAGCGTCCATCCCAAAGCGGCTTACTGCGGACAAGCAAAAAGGATTTGATCGACAGCTCTCGCAATTCGCTGCCAATTGCTGCTAGCGCCGGGATTAGAAAAGATATCGCCAAGAGAATGAAGCACGGCTCTCGGCGCTGCATGCCCATGCGCCTGGACAATCTCAGCGGCCTTCAACCAGACCTCCCGTTCCGACATCTGCGGGCTGCTAGCCAACGATCACGTCCTTGAGTTCTTCACTGGTCCCGCCCTTAAAGTGGACCAGTACGCCGTCCGCTAGGACGTCGCCCCGGACCTTGGATGCGTCCGCGCTCACTGCGAACCTGGACGATCACGTCCGGACCGAGGTCGTGCTCGAACACAGCGACATCCTTCGTATGATCTGCCGCGATTGGGTGGACGATTTTACGGACCGTCATATGTCGAGGTTACGCCGCGCGATCTCAGCCAGTAGATCATCTACGACACGGGTCCCGGGCTCCCTATCTTTTCGCAGATACTCTTCCAGTAGGCTTCGATCGTCGAGGAACTCGATAACGTCGACATGGAGAGGCGGATTCGTCATTTACCTAGCCTATGCGCGGTAAACCGATTCGGGCAAACTATCTGCGCCTATAAGCGGAACGGCGCACGCCTGATGCTCGCGGGCCGTCCCTGTCCGTTGCACGGTTCCAGGAAACCGTTGGCGGCGTATATTCGCAATATCAGCTATGACCGCTTAATCTAGTCCGTACGAACCGACGACTGCTGCAAGAGAGCATAGACGAACTCACCACCTCGATTGTCGGCGTAGACTTCCCGACGTCCAAGCGAGCATCACAGGCAAACCCTTTGCGTAGCGGCATTGAATGCTTGGCCGCCAGAGCCATAAGATCGCCTGCTTATGTCATGGAGAGTTGCTTCTGCTTCCCTCTGAAGGTTGATTATTCGTGTTTGGACATCGTCTGAAATAATTTGACGGGCTTTTGTATCGAATGCGCACAGCGCTCCGAGTACAGTGCCGTACTCGTCACGTAGAGGTGCACCAATATAGAATTTAATACCTTGGGCTGTATCCACGAACGGGTTGCCCGCGAAACGCTCGTCCGCACCAGTGTCCGGAATTATCGTCAATTGGTCTGGGTACAGGATGGCATGGGCGCAGAACGATTTCGACCGACTATATACGCCAGCTTGGAAACCAACTGCCGACAAAACATATGATGAGTCTTGATAGACTATGGTAATGGCAGAAGATTTGACTTTCAGAGCGGCCCGAAGATCGTTCAATATTGGACGGAGCCTGTCCGCATGCGGATTGTTAATGAGCCTGCTTCTTGCAATGGCTTCTTCGCGTTCTCGTTCATTTTCTGGTTTATCCGCCATGGTGTAGAACGAGAACGACATTTCGTATCCTGCACTTATTTGCGTAAACGAGCAGAGAGGCAGCCAAAGCCTTCTTTTGCCCAGGTTAACACCATAAAGAACATTTACTAACAAAGGGTTAGGCGCGATACGCCAATAGCTACCGCATGCCACTGCCGAGCGCTGTCGAGCAGTGCCTGCGCCGACCGCTTTTCAAACCGGCGAGGGTGGAGGAAGACGAGGGTACGGCTGTGATGCGCGGGATGCATGCGAACGGAGCCTTTATCCGGATCCGGTTCGGAGGCGGGTTACCTACCCTGCCCGACCCGGTCCCTGATGTTCTAAAGCCCCAGCCTCCCCGCCAACTGGGGCCGGCGCAGCGACCGGTGTGCGATCCGTGCGCCTTCTACACCAATGACGACGGGCCGGAATTCGGGGCCTAGTCAGACCCATTCCGTGCCCGGTTCGAGCGACGGAGGTGATAGCTGCTTTACCGCGGCGCTGGCCCCCTCAATAAGGAGGCCGGCGAATGCGAGCGCGTTCTCTATGGTCATCGACATCGGAAGGGGTTCAGTCAAAAACACCAAACCATCCTGAGCCTCGACGCCCGTCTGCATCGGACCGGAGGCAATAGCTATACTTGCCAATTCTACTCGCCGTTGCGCATCGGGCATCAACATTCTCCAATACGACGACAACGCGCGCCGACCGTATTGGATCGTGGTCCTGCTTTGGCTCAATACGATTGGAATACCCTCTGCTACTCGGCTGCGGCGGGTCTACCTTTTGGTCCCTGTCCTATCGCACGGTGCTGCTGCAACCGTGCCGAGCTTGATGCAGCAAGCAGATCGTCCGAGAGGTTAGCGGCGCATTCGACGCCCAAGGTAGTTGCAACGCCCG
Source organism: Sphingomonas sp. Leaf208 (assembly GCF_001421415.1). Classification (GTDB taxonomy): domain Bacteria; phylum Pseudomonadota; class Alphaproteobacteria; order Sphingomonadales; family Sphingomonadaceae; genus Sphingomonas. The sequence continues at coordinate 560,913 of NZ_LMKH01000035.1, read as the reverse complement.
GCCCCTCGACGAGCACCTTCCCCTCAGACGCACAAACGATAAGCGGATCAGTCAGCGGTTTCTCGGCCATCGGTGTCCTCCAATAGCCGAGAAACGACAGACGCGTCAGATCGTGCCCCGGCGGTTGAAACCGAACCAGTTCAAATGCGACGAGCAGATCCGGATTGACGCAGGTCAATTTACTGATCGAACTCGGCGTTTATTTGGCGAGATGATGAGAACCCCCGCTGAGATCCGCGCGCATGCCGAGACGTACCGAGAGTTACACGCATACCTCCAGGGACCGATCCTGACGCAAGCTATTGAGGATGTTGCTCTGGCACTGGACCAACTTGCGGTGTCGATCGAGCGGCAGGACGATGCAGTACGGGACGCATCCAGGCTTGCGTTGTTCGCGTCCGATCCTGATGAGGAAGGGCCGGAGTTCGGGGCTTAGCGGCGCACGGCATTGCGATACTCATCGGGGCGGGTCAAGCTGAGGTACCAATTGCCCAGAGAGCCTCAATGTCCGATTTCTCGTGGACCAAGACATGCACGATGCACACCCCCTCGCGGGACGTCGGCATCAAGACTACCTTAAACGCCGTTCCCGCTGATTATAAAGCGTTGTCGGCAACGGCTAAGACCCGAGCGTCTGTGACCACCGATGACCCAATTGACCTTGGCGACGGCCGAGGCCCCGTCACGGAGATGGAAGGCGAAGCCCTCGACAGACTCTGCGACCTCTTCGAGCAGTTCCGGGCGTCACTAGCCCGGCAGTAACGCCATCCGGCGCGGGCACCGGCCCTGTGCCTGTTCCGACTGTTCCTGCCCCGACTATCTGGTCGAGGTGGGTCCATCGGGATGATGGGGCGGAGTACGGGGCGTAGCCGTTGCGCCGAGCACCCAGCCGTGCTGATCTAAGGCATGCGTGAACCATCCTCCTCATTGACGCGATATGCTATGAATCCAAGCAGGCGGCTCACGATCGCCGGTTGGGTGGCGACGGGGGGGTACTTGACTGCGATCGCGCTGTACGTCTGGTGGATTTGGCCGAACTTTGAAGCGATGAAGCCAGACGAGTTCGCGACATTCCTCTCCGGCGTCTTCGCTCCCCTAGCGTTCCTTTGGCTTGTGCTCGGGTTTATTCAGCAAGGCACTGAGCTTCGCCACAGCTCTGAGGCCCTGCGTCTACAAGGCGAGGAATTGCGAAATTCGGTAGAGCAGCAACGACATCTCGTCGAGGTATCGCGCGAGCAGCTAGCGTGGGAGCAACGGGCGCGTGAACTTGCCGAAGCTGATACCGCGACATCTGCACAGCCCCGATTTATCATTTCTAATCTAGAGCACTCTACCTCGGCTGGCGCGCGCTCGTATAGGTTCGGCCTTACGAATGCGGGTCGGACCTGCTCGCAATTTAGATTATCGTTTGCCGGCCAGCACCCTCCACAGTCACTGCCGCTTTTTGCAAGTAACCAGCAGCAGGAGTTCGTACTCGACTATCTTCCAGGTGTCCCCGTTGAGGATGTGCAGGTCGATATGGCTTACGTAGACGAGAGGGGTATCCGTGGTCAGCGAACTGCTAAGCTGGTCGCATCTCACCCGCCAGGCGGAGACCTTTTGAGTTTTGATGGAGATTGATGAGCGTCAGGCTCGATTGAGGGTGTCGATGATCATGCGGTGCCTGAGCTGCGGACGGCGGCTCGCATAGCCGTTACGGATCGGCTAGTTCAGCCCGCATGACCCGATCGAAAGAATTCAAAGAGCAATTAGGGTTCCTCGTTATGGAGGGAACCATCGCGCGCCTCGAAGCGGCCCGCGGTACCAAGAAGAAGGCCGACGTGCTGCGGGAAGCTGTCGAGCGTGAGCTTCGTCGCTTAGAAGATCGGATCGTAGTCAGCGATATGAACGAACGAGAATAGCTTAGTCTGGCGTGCCATCTAGACGAAGGCGTCGATGGTCATGCGTCGCGCCTGAGATTGGCCTCAATCACCATCAAGGCTTCGCTGAAGCGTTGTGGGATCGCAATGGCTGACAGGATCTGCCGAGCAACAGGCACGGGCCTTTCGATTGCCTCGACGCTTGCGCTACGCTCGCAGCAGCTGACTTTCTAAGTGCTGCCCACCATTCCGACAAACGAAAGCCTCCCTCGGTAGGGTAGCGCGGTACAGATACGGAATATGTCGGAGACGACGTTGAAAACATTGGAAAAACTGCTGACTCTTAATCAGCGGGTCCTTGGTTCGAGCCCAAGTGCGTCCACCATTTTCTTATAGCGCTAGATACTGGCACCGATTGGTCGCATCGGCGAGTGGCCTGCGTCAGGCAACTTCCGCAGAGCGGCGCGCCGCGCTATCGGTTGGCATGGCGCGTGTCCAGAAGTTGAAGGTGTACCGGACCGTAGCGGGTTTCTACGATGCGTATGTCGCTGCGCCCAGCCAGAAGGCGGCACTGGCGGCGTGGGGTAGCGACCGCGACCTGTTCGCGCGGGGCATTGCCGAGCAAGTCACGGATCCGGCATTGATGGCGGAACCGCTGGCCTCCCCTGGCACGGTCGTGAAGCACTCGCGTGGGACGACCGCGGAACAGATTGCGGCACTGCCCGAACAGCGGGCGCCTGCCGCGCCGCGCGATGCCGATGCCGATGCCGATCCGAAACCTGCCGCGAAACCGCGAGCGAAACCTCAAGCTAAACCCAAACCTAAACCCAAGCCGAAACGCGACGAGCTTGATGCGGCTGAGGAGGCTTTGACGTCGTTACAAGCAGACTTCGACCGGAAGAAGAAAGATCTTGCCGAACGGGAGGCTGCGCTTGCGCGGGATCGTCGCGCTTTGGAGCAGGTTCGGTCCTCCAGCATCGAGGCTGCGGAGGACGCGCTGCGCGGGCAAAAGCAGGTGTATGAGGAAGCCGTGCGTCGGTGGCGCGCGTCCCAAGAGTGACACCTGCTCTCGGATATCGGGCGAAGGGCGTCGGTAGTTCCGTATGTTCCGTCCGGGGGACGCCCTAGGGGGCGAATGTCCTTGTCGGGTCTACGTCGCTACCGCGATGCCGGTTCACGCTTCAGAGGTCTTGTGTAGAGCGCGCGCATTGCCGCCTCCATCTTCTCGCGGTCGACACGAAGGACGACGGTCTGCGTGCGTTCGCCGAGATGCGGGCGGTATGCGTCGTGCCACGACAGGGTATCGCCGTATCCCGCGGTCTCGCTCGTGTCGAAATCGATGTAGAGCGCCTCGGCGCGCGTGACGATGGCCGGCTCCAGCCAAGCCATCGCCGCAATCTCGTCCCACATCGGAAACCCCGGTTCGAGCCCGGTCTGAAGTGTGTCGGTGAGCGCCGTGTGGGCTGGCTTGAGGCTGTCGAGGAAGCCGCGCGTCCACTGCGTGCCCGTCGACGGGTCGATCGGGACCATCGTCACCTTCGGCCACGCGCCGTGCGCCATGATCCGTGCGGCTTCGGGATCCCAGCGGATGTTGAACTCGCGCCGGGGCGTATTGACGAACTCGCGAGCGAACTCTGCGGCGGCGGGCGTGTCGAGACACCGCTGCGGATTGAGGCTGCCGCCCATGTAGACGAGTTCCTTCACGTTCGCGGCGAAGCTCGGGTCGAGACTTTGCGCGAGCGCGATGTTGGTCATCGGACCGGTGGCGAACAGCGTGATCTGGTGCGGGTGCGCGCGGACCATGCGGACGAGGAACGCGGCGGCGATCTCGCCGGACGGCTTGGTGACGGGATCGCCGATCGGCAGGCTGGGCACGACCGAAGGCGACGGTGTCCCGGGGGTGGACTGGCCCGCGCCGGCGGACGCAGGCTCCGTCCAAGGTCCCTTGAACTCGAGCCGACCGTAGAGCCCCTCCCACCGCTTGGTCGCAGCCTCGCTGTTCACCAGCGGATAGGTTGCGCCCGGCACCACCGGTACGTCGGTACGCCCGAGGATCTCGACGGTCCGCAACGCATACGCGGTGGCGGTATCGCGCCATACCGAACCACTGGTCGTGGTGATCCCCAGCACCTCGACGTCCGGTGCCTGAAGCAGCAGCGCGGGCGCGCCGTTCAGGCCGACAACGTCATCATCGATCAGGACGAGCCGCTTGCCGGGCGCTCCCTTCGCCGGGATGGCAATGGGCATCGCGAGAGCCAGCAGACCGAGGCCGACCGTAGAGAAGAAACGAAAGGCCATCGCGCAATTCCCTGCCTGACCGGCTAGCCCGTCGCCTCATGTAAAGGCCGCGCGGAACCGACCGGTCACGCTCTCCGATCAGATCAGCACCTTGTCCAGCGTGATCGGCAGGTCGCGCACGCGCTTGCCGGTGGCGTTGTAGATCGCGTTCGCCACCGCCGCGGCGACGCCGGTGATGCCGATTTCGCCCACGCCGTGCGCGCCCATCGGGGTGTGCGGGTCGGCGATGTCGGTCCAGATCACGTCGATCTCTGGCACGTCGAGGTGCACGGGGACGTGATATTCGGCAAGGCTCGGGTTCATGATGCGACCGTTGCGCTCGTCGAACTGCGTCTCCTCCATCAGCGCCATGCCGAGCCCCATGACGATCCCGCCGCGGAACTGGCTGCGCGCGGTCTTGGGATTGAGGATACGACCGCAATCGAATGCGCCGAGGAACCGACTGACGCGGGTCTCGCCGGTGACCGCGTTGACGCGCACCTCGCAGAACAGCGCGCTGTGAGAATGCATCGACCAGTGCATGAGCTCGAGCGGCTGCGACGCTTCCTCACTGACAACGACGCTCTCGCGCTGCGCCCGATCGAGGATCGAGACATAGCTTTCGCGGCGGGTCGGGTCGTCGAGCTTGGCGAGCCCGCCATCCTCGCTGCCGACCTCGTCGGGCGACAGGCCTGCGAGTGGCGAATCATTGCCCGCGAGCTTCAGCAGTTCGGCAACCAGGGCATGATGCGCGGCGATCACCGCGGCGCCGATCGCCGCGGTTTGCTGCGATCCACCGGCCAGGATCGCGCCGGGAATGATCGAATCGCCATAGCCGACCGACACCTGGTCGAGCGGTAGCCCGAGGCGATCGGCGGCGACCATCGCGGTCGTCGTAGAGGTTCCCATGCCCATCTCGTGCGCGGCGATCTCGACAAGGGCATGCCCGTCGCGACACAGCGTGATCCGTGCGGCGGCTCCCGGCATCCGGTAATAGGGATAGGTCCCGGTCGCGCAGCCCATGCCGATCAGCCACTCGCCTTCGCGACGCGTTCCCGGCTCGGCGCTCCGCTCGCTCCAGCCGAACCGCTCGGCACCACTGCGCCACGCCTCGACGATATGCCGTGACGAGAAGGGCAGCCCCGAGGTCGGATCCTTGTCCGGCTCGTTGCGGATGCGCAGCGCGATGGGGTCCATGTCGAGTTCGACCGCCAGTTCGTCGATCGCCGATTCCAGCGCGAACGTGCCGACCGCCTCGCCCGGTGCGCGCATGAAGGTGTTGGCGAGCATGTTCATCGTGACCGTCTCGACCGACAGCTTGAAGCTGTCCGCCGCGTAGCCGCCGCGCGTGCCGAGGATGAACGGTTCGGGCATGTTGTTGTGCGGGGTCATCGCGGCGATGCCGGTGTGGACCAGCGCATTGAAGCGGCCGTCCGCATCCGCGCCGATCGCAACCCGCTGTTCGGTCAGCGTGCGCCCACCGACGACGCGGTACACGCCCTCACGCGACAGCGCGATCCGGACCGGACGCCCGGCGAGCTTGGCCGCGGCGGCCCCGAGGATCTGGTGATCCCACAGGCATTTGCCACCGAAGCCACCGCCGACGAACGGCGAGGTCACGCGAACCTGCCCCGCCTTCAGGTCGAACACGACGGCGATCGTCTGCGCTTCAGCGGTGACGAGCTGGCTGGCGTCGTGGACGATCAATTCGTCGCCGACCCACGCGATCGTCGCGGCATGCGGCTCAATCGCGTTGTGGTTGTGGCGCGGCGTCCAATAGACATGATCGACCTTGTGCGGCGCCGCTGCCAGCATCGCATCCGCATCGCCGATCTCGTTGAGCAACGGCTGGCCCATGAACAGGCCCTGCTTGGGTCCTTCCGCCTTGGCCTCGGCAAGCGACGTGGTCGAAGGCTCGGCCGCATAGGTCGCGACGATCAGCGACTTCGCATGATCGGCCTGCTCCTGCGTCTCGGCGAGCACGACCGCGATCGGCTGGCCGTTCCAGTGGACGCGGTCGTCCTGCATGATCGGCAGGTCGGCAGGCCCCGCCGCGGTGGGCGAAGAGCCGAACACCGCAGGCGGGTTCATCCGGGGCGCGTTCAAGTGCGTCATCACTACCACGACGCCCGGCGCAGCCTCCGCAGCCGCGGTATCGATCGCCGCAATCCGCCCGCGCGGGATCGTCGCATAGGCGAGCGCGGCGTAGACCATGCCCTCCAGCGGGAACTCGGCCGCGAAGGTTGCCGCACCGCGCACCTTGAGCGGGCCGTCGAGCCGCGAGACCGACGTACCGATCAGCCCGTGCTGCTGGCGGATCAGCGGATCGGGCACACCGCCCGGAACCCAACTGTCGGGCGCCAGCGGTACCAGCTTGCTCATCGCGCCCTGCACCAAGCCCTGCGCGGTTTCCTTGACCGTATCGACGATGCTCATGCTGCTGCTCCGGCAAGGTCGCCAAGGACGGCGACGAGGGTGCGCTTGGTCAGTGCGATCTTGAAACCGTTGTCGCGCAGCGGCGCCGCATCCGCCATCTCGGCAGCGGCGGCGCTGAGGAACGCCTCCTCGGTCGCCGGACCGCCGCGCAAGGTCGCCTCCGCCTTCGACGCGCGCCACGGCTTGTGCGCGACCCCGCCGAGTGCGATCCGCACGTCCTTGATGACGCCGCCCTCGATCTCAAGCGCAGCTGCGATCGAGACCAGCGCGAAGGCGTAACTCGCCCGGTCGCGCACCTTCCGATAGGTCGAGTTGGCCGCGAAACTCAGCGGCGGCAGTTCGATCGCGGTGATGAGTTCGCCCGGCTCGAGCACGGTATCGAACTCGGGATGATCGCCCGGCAGTCGGTGAAGTTCGGTGCACGGCAGCATCCGGGCCCCACCCCGCCCGTCCAGATGCACGACCGCATCGAGTGCGGCGAGCGCCACGCACATGTCCGACGGGTGCGTCGCGACGCACGCCGACGACGCGCCGAGGATGGCGTGTCCCCGCGTGAAACCCTCGATCGCGTCGCAGCCCGACCCCGGCGCACGCTTGTTGCAGCGCGATCCGTCGGTGTCGTAGAAATAGGTACACCGGGTCCGCTGGAGCAGGTTGCCGCCGACCGTCGCCATGTTTCGGATCTGCGCCGACGCCCCCGCCAGGATCGCGCGCGACAGTACCGGATAGCGCGTCCGTACCGCCAGATGCTCGGCAAGCGCGGTGTTGCGCACCGCGGCGCCGATCATCAGCCCACCGCCCTCGGTCTCTTCGATCGCGTTCGATAGCCCGGTCACGTCGACCAGCGTGCTCGGTCGTGCGACCGTCTCGCGGATCAGGTCGACCAGGTTGGTGCCGCCGCCGAGATAGGCCGTCGCATTCGCCTGCCCGAGCCGGAGCGCGTCGGCCGCGTCTTCGGCCCGTGCATAGGTGAAGGGGGTCATGCTGCCATCTCCGCCGCTACGGTTTCGCGGATCGCGTCGATGATCCCGTTATGTGCGCCGCAGCGGCACAGATTGCCGCTCATCCGCTCCTGCAATTCCTCGCGCGTCAGCGTCACGTCGGCGGTGAGATCGGCGCTGACATGGCTCGGCACGCCGCGCTTCGCTTCGGCCGCCATGCCGATCGCCGAACAGATCTGGCCCGGCGTGCAATAGCCGCACTGGAAGCCGTCGTGATCGATGAACGCCTGCTGCAACGGATGCAGCGCGTCGCCGTCGGCCAGTCCCTCGATCGTCGTCACCTGGCGCCCGTCATACTGCACCGCGAGCGCGAGGCAGGACACGATCCGCTCGCCATCGACGAGTACCGTGCAGGCGCCGCACGCGCCCTGGTTGCAGCCCTTCTTGGTACCGGCCAGATGCAGCCCTTCGCGCAACAGATCGAGCAATGAGACACGGGGATCGTCGGGCAGCGCCACCGCTGACCCGTTGATAAGTATCGACATCGCCACTCTCCTGTTGAGCCGACGGTGTCGTTGCGACCGCCGAATCCGTATTTCAGTACCGAGCGGTATAGTCGCGATCAGCGGGGTCTGCCAAGCGTCTGGCGGCGCGATCGTGAAGATAGATCGATGCCCTCTTGCCGCCGCGTCGCGCATCGGCGAGCATCACGCATCAAAGGGGGACTATGTGATGATCAAGGCATGGATGATCGGGCTGACGGCAATCGTCGCGGCACCGGTACTGGCGCAGGGCAAGCCATCGACCACGACCTATATCCAGGCGGGCACGGTACTCGACCGGCCCGGCCAGGCGCCGCGCGGCAACACTACGATCATCGTCCGCGACGGGAAGATCGTCGAGCTGCGCGATGGCTTCGTCGCGCCGGAACAGGGGGCGAGGCTGATCGACCTGCGTACCGCGTTCGTACTACCCGGGATGGTCGACATGCACGTCCATCTCTGGGGCATCGGCGGTGATCCGATGCGCGCGCGGCTGGAAGCGCTCAATCGCGACCGGTTCGACGACGAGATGACCGCGGTTGCCAACGCCCGCACGACGCTGGCGGCCGGTTTCACCTCGGTTCGTGACCTGGGCGGCGATCCGCGCGGTATCCGGGCACTGCGCGATGCGATCGATGCCGGCACCGTCGAAGGGCCGAGCATCACCAATGCCGGCGAAATGATCTCGGTGACGGGCGGGCATGGTGACGGCGGCAACGGGCTGGCGGAGGAGTTCGCGGACATGGTGCACGCGAAGGAAATGAACCTGTGCGACGGCCCCGACGATTGCCGCCGCGCGGTGCGGGCGCAGGTCGCGCTGGGCGCGCGCGTCATCAAGTTCGCGGCGACCGGTGGCGTGCTGTCGAACGTCAGTGGCGGCCTCGGCCGAGCGATGACGCCGGAGGAAATGCGCGCGATCATCGAGACCGCGCACGCGCTCGGCCGCAAGGTCGCCGCGCACAGCCATGCCGCCGAGGGCACGAAGGCCGCGCTGGAGGCCGGCGTGGACTCGATCGAGCACGGCACGTTCCTTGACGACGAGACGATCCGGCTGTTCAAGACCAAGGGCGCCTATCTGGTGCCGACCGAGATCGCACCCGTCGCGGCGCTGGCCCAGGCGCGCGGCGGTGCATTGCCGCCGGCGACGATCGTCAAGGCCGAGGCGGCGGCCGCGGCGATGGCGGCCAGCCACCGCCGCGCCTATGCCGCGGGGGTCAAGGTCGCGTTCGGCACCGATACCGGCGTGTCGAAGCACGGCGACAACGCCACCGAGTTCGCGCTGATGATCAGGAACGGGCTCACCCCGACCCAGGCGATCGCCGCCGCCACGGTGGGGGCCGCAGACCTGCTCGGGCGCGACGACATCGGCACGCTCGCACCGGGCAAGACCGCGGACATCATCGCCGTGGCGGGGTCTCCGCTGCAGGACGTCACGCGGCTCGAACACGTCGAGTTCGTCATGCACCGTGGTACGGTCGCGAAGACGCCCGCTACCGGCATCTGATTAGCTGCCGTTCGGCGCGCGCTCAACCGATAAGCATGCGCGCCCCGAGCGCCGCGAGCAGCGCTGGCGGCATCACCACCGCGCCGACCTTGAGGAACCGCCAGAAGCCGACGTCTTCGCCCTCACGGCGGATCGCGGTCAGCCACAATATGGTGGCGAGCGAGCCGGTGATCGACAGGTTCGGGCCGAGGTCGACGCCGATCAGCAGACCGTCGGTGACGATCTGGGGGACGTGTGCCTGTTGCAACGTGGTGCTGGCGATCAGTCCAGCCGGAAGGTTGTTCATCAGGTTCGACCCGAATGCCAGGATCGTCCCTGCAACGCCTGCGGTCGTCGATGGCGAGTTCGCTGCCCCCGCCGCGAGCCAGCGCGCCAGCATCGTGATAACGCCGGTGCTTGCCAGTGCCTCGACCAAGACGAACAAGCCCGCGACCAGTGGCAGCACCGCCCAGGATACCGAGCCAAGCGTCGTGAAGGGCGACTTGCGCTCCCCGATGCAGATCGCCGCCATCGTCGCGATACCGGCAAGGCAGGTCGGCAGTCCTAACTCATACCCCTGCGCCGACGCGGCGATCAGCAGAACTGCGGTCGCGACGATCCCGCCGAGCGCGATCTTCCCACCACGCGACAGCGTGCCGGTCTCGACGACGGTCTCGCACTGCCCGGTGAGCCGCTCGCGCTCGACCCAGCGCAGGACGAGGAACGTCACGCCGATCGACAGCAGCGACGGCAGCGCGAACGACGCCATCCACGCCCCGAGCGACGGCATTTTGCCGCCGTACAACACGAGGTTAGCGGGGTTCGAGATCGGCAGCACGAAGCTCGCGGCGTTGGCGATCAGCGCGCAGGCGAACAGCATCGGCAGCGGGTCCGCCTTCGCTTTCTTCGCCGCGGCGTAGACGGCGGGGGTCAACACTACCGCGGTCGCGTCGTTCGAGAGGAAGGTCGTGACGACGATGCCGACGCCGAAGACGAGCGCGAACAGGCGGCTGGTCGATCCCTTTGCGAGGCGCACCGCGTGCTCGGCGACCCAGTCGAACAGTCCCTGTTCGCGGGCGACCTCGGACAGCAGCATCATACCGATCAGGAACAGGTAGACGTCGCCACCCTTCAGCACCGCGGCCCATGCTGCACCGGGCGACATCAGTCCGAACACGAGCAACACTGCAGCGCCAGCGACCGCCCAGACCGCTTCGGGTAGCTTGAACGGACGCGTGATCACGCCGAAGGTCGCGACGAAACAGATCGCCCAGATCGCGTAGGTTTGGAGCGTCATGCCGCGGGCATCCGCGAGCCGATACGCGGGACCATCGTCATCGTTGCGGTATTCACCAATCGAGTCCGTTCTTGTTGGGGCCGCGTTGCGCGCCGTCGATACCACGCTCGCGCCAGGCACCGATCGCGTTCACATCGCGGCCGAGCGCGACGGGAGGATTGCGCTTCGGTCGCGGGCCGGCATTGCGGACGAGGATCTCGATCCGGTCCTCGCTCCCGTCACAGCGGACGGCGAGACGGTGGAGGCCATCGCCTACGCCATCGACCGAGGCGCTCCAGAGCGAGGGCACGCCGTCGACGCGCGTCATCGGGATGACTTGGCCGTCATCGACGTTCAGCGATACTGTATCAGCGGCGTCGAATATCTTCGCGCGGACCGTGAAGGCGCTGCCGGGCACGTTGTCGGCGCGCGCTGGGTCGGTGATCAGGCGGCGGTCGGCGGGGCTGGTGATCTGGACGAGAGGCCAGGGATCGTCGATCGCCTGGAACCGCCAGCTCGGGACGCCGTCGTCGAGCGTGACGATCGAGAAACCGGGTGCGCCCTCCTCGATCTGGCCGGTCGAGCGGGTCTCGCCATAGACCACGCGGCCGTCGTTGAGCAGCTCGTTATAATGCGTGTGGCCGGTGTCGACGAACGCGACGCGGTGCGCGGCGAACAGCCCGGCGATACCGTCGGGATCATCGCGCAGGTCGCCGGGATAGGCATGCATGAACACCGCCACCAGCTCGGCTGCGACCGCGGCGGCGCTCAGTTCGCGTTCTGTCCAGGCGCGCTGGTCGGGGTCGATACGAAAGTCGGGACCGCCCTTCCCCGCCGAGACGATATCGAGGAACAGGCAGCGATAGCCCGCGATCGTCTCCGCATAGGGCGCCATCTTTACCGTGATCGCGCGCATCGCGGTAAGGTCGCCGGGTTCGAAATCATGATCGCCCGCCAGAACGTGCCACGGCAATGACAGCCCGGTCATCGCGTCCGCGATCCGCGCATATTGGCCGTCGGTACCGTGATTGGCATTGTCGCCGGGCAAGAGCGCGAAGTCGACCGCGTCATTCAGATGCGTCTCCGCGAGCGCGACGAGGTCCCGGAAACGTGACAGTCCTTCATACCCATCGACCTCGTCGACATGCAGATCGCCAAAGTGGATCCAGGTCAGGCATCCTGTCATTAAAGCACTTTCAAGTCGTGTGGCAGATGATCCGCAGATGCTGCCCATAGCGAGGCTGCGCGTTCATCGTTCCGTGACAATAACTTCATGATTTGAGACTTAACGGGGTCGTTCAGTTTCGGTTTAGCTTTTGACATCACTAGGGAATATCAGGCCGAACAATATTTTCGCGGCGTGGAAACTTTGCTTGGTGCCGCAGCTTTAGCGATCCGACGGCGCGCAGGGTTCGCCGTCCGGCATCGCGTTCGACGACACCGATATTTCAGGGAATTCTCATGGCTACGACGGACACGGCATCCGCCAATAGCGGCAAGGCCAAGGGCGGGTCGGACGGCAAATCCGCGCCGAAGAAGACGCTCGACGCGCTGAACTTCTTCCTTGCCGACGTTCGCGACGGGCTCGGGCCTTATCTGGCGATCTATCTCGTCGCGGTGCGTGGGCCTGCGCATGGCTGGAATGAGGCGACGGTGGGCATGATCCTGACGATCGCCGGGATCGTTGGCCTGATCTCGCAGACGCCGGCGGGCGGGTTGATCGATCGCAGCAGGAACAAGCCGCGGATCGTGATGATCGCCGCGTTGCTCGTGACGCTCAGCAGCGTATCGCTGCCGATCGTCAGCGGGTTCACAGCCGTCGCGGTAACCCAGTCAATCGCAGCGGTCGCTGGTGCGGTGTTTGCGCCGGCGATTTCGGCCATCACGCTCGGTCTCGTCGGCCCGAAGCTGTTCGCCAAGCGCGTCGGTCGCAACGAGGCGTTCAACCACGCGGGCAACGCCGTGTCGGCGGCGCTCGCGGGCGTGCTTGCGTGGAAGTTCGGACCGGTCGTCGTCTTCTACCTGATGGGCGCGCTGACGGTTGCGAGCATCGTGACCGCGTCGCGGATCAAGAACGACGACATCGACAATGCCGTGGCGCGCGGGCTCGATTGCGAGCCGGAGGACGATTGCGAGGAGCCGAGCGGGTGGAAGGCGCTGGTCGAGAACAAGCCGCTGATGATCTTCGCGGGGACGGCGTTCCTGTTCCACCTCGCCAATGCGGCGATGCTGACGTCGGTCAGCCAGTTGCTCGCGCGCACCGTCGGCAAGGATCAGGCGACGTCGCTGACGGCCGCGTGCATCGTCGCGGCGCAGCTGGTGATGGTACCGGTCGCGATCGTAGTCGGCCGCAACACCGAGAAATGGGGCACCAAGCCGTTGTTCCTCGTCGCGTTCGGGTTCCTCGCGGCGCGTGGCGCGCTGTACACCGTGTCGGACAATCCTTGGTGGCTGGTCGGTGTGCAGGCGCTGGACGGCATCGGCGCGGGTATCTTCGGCGCGCTGTTCCCGGTCGTGATCGCCGACCTGACCAAGGGGACGGGACGCTTCAACGTCAGCCAAGGCGCGGTGGCGAGCGCGCAGGGCCTGGGCGCAGCCTTGTCCGCGACACTGGCCGGTGCGATCATCGTGTGGGCTGGCTACGGCGTGAGCTTCCTGACCCTGGCCATTGTCGCTGGCGCCGGCTTCATGCTCTATTTCTTCGCGATGCCCGAGACGAAGCAGAAGGAGGGGTAAGCCCCCTTCGCCTCACCGATCGACGGCGATGGCCGGCAAATACCGCGGCGCCGACCGGGCCTTGGCATGCTGTTCATAGGCATAGCCGGCACGCAGTACGGTCTGGTCGGCGTCCTTCGTGGCGATGAACGACAGGCCGACGGGCAATCCGCGTACGAGACCCATCGGCACGGTCAGATGCGGATAACCGGCGACCGCAGGCAATGTCGCGGCGGAGGGGCCGGCATAGGTATCGCCGTAGACCGGGTCGCTCAGCCATGCCGCGTCATAGGTCGGCTCGACCAGGATCTGCGCACCCGCCGCGCGCAGCATGGCGTCGATCCCCTGCGCACCCGCCAGCCGCAGCGAAGTCGCGCGCGCGGCCTTGTACGCGGGATCGTCGAGCCCCTTGGTCTTGTCCGCATCGTCGAACAATTCCTGCGCGAAGAACGGCATCTCGGTCGCGGCGTTCGCGCGGTTGAAGGCGATCACCGCGCCCAGCGTCTTAGTCTGTACTGCCGCTGGCGTGGTCGCGAGATAGGTGTTCAGGTCGGCCTTGAGTTCGGTTTTCAGGACCATCAGTTCGGCCTCGCCCAGCCCGTCGAGTTTCGGCGTTTTGACCTCGACCAGCACGGCACCTGCTTCTCGCAGGACGTTCAGCGCCGCCGCGTAGCGGGTGGTAAGATCCGCGGACATACCGTCGGGCCGGACGACGCCGACCCGCATGCCGGACAACGCGCTGGCTGAGAGTCCCGCGGCATAATCCCTGGTCACCGCCGCCGCCGTCACGCGGTCCGCCGGGTCCGCACCGACCATGCCGGACAACAGGATCGCGACGTCGGTGACGCTGCGCGCCATTGGCCCCGGCGTATCCTGGCTATGGCTGATCGGCACGACGTGGGTACGGCTGACCAGACCGATCGACGGCTTGAACCCGACCAGACCGTTCAGCGACGACGGGCACACGACCGAACCGTCGGTCTCGGTTCCGACAGCCGCGGCGGCGAAACTCGCGGCGACCGCGGCGCCCGATCCCGACGAGGAGCCGCACGCGGTCCGGTCCAGCGCGTAAGGGTTGCGCACCAGCCCGCCGACCGCGCTCCAGCCGCTCATCGAATGGGTCGAGCGTATGTTCGCCCATTCCGACAAGTTGGTCTTGCCGAGGATTACCGCGCCCGCGCGCCGCAGATAGGCGACCATCGGCGCGTCCCGGCGCGTCATATTGTCGCGCAATGCGAGGCTGCCTGCGGTCGTCGGCAGCGGATCCGCGGTCTCGATATTGTCCTTTATGAGGATCGGGATGCCGTGCAGCGGACCGCGAACATGCCCCGCCCTGCGTTCGGCATCGAGCGCCCTCGCTTGTGCGAGCGCATCGGGATTGATCGCGATGACGCTGTGCAGCGCCGGCCCCTTGCGATCCATCGCTGCGATCCGCGCGAGATAGGCCTGGGTGATGTCGACGCTGCTCGCGGTGCCGTTGTTCATCAGCGTCCGCAACCGATCGAGCGACACATCTTCGACGACCACCGTCCTGGCCAGAACAGGCGTGGCGACGCAGGCGAGCAGTACCGCAGTGATGAGACGACGCATGAGACCCCCGTAGACAATGTCGCAGGATGGTCCCGAGCCGCGCACCGATGCAAGCGGCATCTGCTCGACGCGTATCCCGCTGACGGCAGGCGATAAACTGCCGCCAGCGGGATGCCCGGTCAGGCTGCGACTAGGCCCGGCGCATAGTCCATCGCTTCCAGATCGGCGATCAATCCCGGACCGGTCGGGTTCCAGTCGAGTTGCGCGCGCGTCCAGTCGCTGGAGGCGAGCATGTCGAGCGAGGCGAACATCCCGAACCAGCCGAAATGATCGTTCGCCTGCTCCTGGGTCAACGATAGCGTGGGCAGGCCCAACCCTGCCGCAACCACCTCGGCGATCGCCCGCGCGCTGACGCCTTCCTCCGCCACGGCATTGTACCGCGCGCCCTTCTCGCCCTTGTCGAGCACGAGCGCGTAGAGTTTCGCCACGTCCAGCACGTGCGCAGCGGGCCAGCGATTGGCGCCGTCACCGACATAGGCGACCACGCCCTTCTCGCGCGCGATATCGATGTAGGGCGTGATCAGCCCCTGCTTGACGGTATCGTGAACCTGCGGGAGCCGCATAACACGGACGTCGAGGCCTGCCTCTAATAGCGCCTGCCCCGCCTTTTCCGACGCGATCCGCGGGTTGGGGTAATCGGGGTTGAACGCGGATTCGAGCGCAGGCTTGCCCGGGCCGGTATCGCCGATTCCGGTACCCGACGCGATTATCAAGGGACGATCGCTCCCCTTGAGCATATCCCCCATCGCGCCGATCACGCGGCGGTCCTTTTCGCAATTCGCGACGAAGTTGGTGAACTCATGATCGAACGCGGTGTGGATCACCGCATCGGCCTGCTCCGCCCCGCTGCGCAGGCTGTCGAGATCGACGAGATCACCGCGATGTACCTCGGCGCCAGCCTCTACCAGCGACCGTGCGCCGGCATCCGACCGGGTAAGACCCAAGACCTGATGACCCGCACTCAGCAGTTCCGGCACGATACGCGACCCGATGAAGCCCGTCGCACCCGTCAAAAATACACGCATCCAAACTCTCCGATATTGTCCGGAGCAAGACTTGGGCGTACTTCGACACCTGTAAAAGTAGTAACCTTATCATGGTATAATCTTCAACAGGATGTCGATGTCTATCGAGACTGACAATGCGCTCGGCACGTTCCTGCGCGATCGCCGGGCACGCATGGACGCCGCGGCGTTCGGGTTCAGTGGCGGCCGGCGCCGGACGCCCGGCCTGCGCCGCGAGGAGGTCGCCCAGCGCGCGAACATCTCGGCGACCTGGTATACTTGGCTCGAACAGGGCCGCGGCGGCGCGCCGTCGGCCGACGTCCTCAACCGCATCGCCGGCGGCCTGATGCTGACCGAGCCGGAGCGCGAACACCTGTTCGTGCTTGGTCTCGGCCATCCGCCCGAAGCGACCTATCGCGCCTCCGACGAAGTCACGCCGCGGCTGCAGCGGGTGCTGGATGCGCTCGAATTCAGCCCGGCGATCGTCAAGACGCCGACTTGGGACGTGGTCGCCTGGAACGCGGCGGCGGCGACCCTGCTGACGGACTATTCAACGTTGCCCCGCGACCAGCGCAACATCCTTCGCCTCATGTTCACCAATGCGAGCATCAAGGCGGCGCAGGAGGACTGGCTCAACGTCGCGCGCTATGTCGTCGGTACGTTTCGCGCAGATGCCGCGCGTGCAGGTGCGGGCGCGGAGATCAGCCAACTGGTCGAGGAACTGTCGCGGCTCAGTCCCGAATTCGACGCGTTGTGGCGCGATAATAACGTCGCCCGGCATGCTGACGGCCTGAAGCGGCTGCACCACCCGGTACACGGCCTGCTCGAGCTCGAATTCTCGGCGTTTGCGGTCGACGGTCGGCCGGACCTCGGGATGATCGTTTACAATCCCGCCACCCCGGAAACGGCGCGGCGTATCCGTGCGCTGATGGCGCCGACCGCCTGAGCCTTTCGCGCGCGGATCGACAGCCGCTTCTTTATTGCGACGTGCCGTCCGAACTTCTGTCGGCGCTTCCCCAGCCCGCCGCCTTGCGCAGTACGCGCGACAATTGCTCGACCGAATACGGCTTGTGGAGCAGTTCGAACCCGTGCGTGCCATCCTGCGCGAGGATATTGCTGTACCCCGACGTCAGCACGACCGGTAGGCTCGGATGGTCGGCGCGGATCGCCTTGCCGAGTTCGATGCCGTTCATCCCCGGCATCACCACATCCGAGAAGACGATGTCGAAGCGCGAGGCATCCTTGCCGAGCTCCGCCAAGGCCTCCTGCGCATTGGCCGCCCACACCGTCACATAGCCGAGCTCGGCCAGCGACTGCGTGGTGAACGTCCCGACTTCCCTATTGTCCTCGACGACCAGCACGCAGGTTCCATGACCGTCGGCCAGCGTCTGGACGGTGTCGTCCTCGACCGGACGGTCGCTCTCGTCGACCTGCGGCAGGTACAGGGTGAAGGTCGCGCCTTCGCCCGGCGGGCTTTCGACGACGATGTCGCCCTCGGACTGCTTGGCGAACCCGAACACCTGGCTGAGACCCAAGCCGGTGCCCTGCCCGACCCCCTTGGTCGTGAAGAACGGCTCGAAGATCCGCTCCAGTTTCTCGGGTTCGATGCCAGTCCCGCTGTCGGTCATCGAGATTGCGACATAGCGCCCCGGCACGGCCGGGTGCGAGCGAACGGCGGGAATGAACGATGCGGGCCGCACCGCGATCAGGATATGCCCCGCGCCGTCCATCGCGTCACGCGCGTTGACCGCCATATTCACGAGCGCGGTATCGAGCTGGCTCGGATCGACGTTGGTGAACAGCGGCGTCTCGGGCACGTCGATGTCGATGACGATCCGCGAGCCCGTCAGCGTGCCCAGCATATCGGCAATGACGCGCAGGCTTTGTCCCACGTCGATCACCTCGGGCTGGAGCGCTTGCCGCCGCGCGAAGGCGAGCAGCTGCCCCGTCAGTTTCGCGGCACGATCGGCGGTGTCGGAGATCGCGTCGATATAGCGTTCGCGCCGTTCCGCGCTCAGATCCGGACGCTTCAGCAGGTCGGTCGCCGAGCGGATGACGGTGAGCAAATTGTTGAAATCATGCGCGACGCCGCCGGTGAGCTGCCCGACCGCTTCCATTTTCTGCGACTGGCGCAGCGCGTCCTCGGCATGCTGGAGCTCGCCGGTCCGCGCCGCGACCTGCTGTTCGAGCGACGCGGCCAGAGCTGCGAGCTCCTGCTCCGTGCGCCGCCGCTCGGTCGCGATCCGGGTGCGCTCGGCGACCTCGCGAACGAACGCCACCTCGTCCGCGCGCCACTGCCGTGCACGGCCGCTGCCAAGATAGAGCATCGCGACCAGCCGGCCATTCTCCATGATCGGCATGTTGACGATCGCGCGGACGGAAATCGCCTCGAGCGCGGCGACCGTCGACCGCGTCCGCGGATCGGTGTGCGCGTCTTCGATACACACTTCGTCGCCATTTTTCAGATCGTCGATGTACGTTCCGAAGCTGCGTAGATCGAAGCTGCCGAAAAGGGGCGCGACACGCGGCGCACTCCAGTCGCGCATGATCGTGAGCGTGTCGGCGTCGATCTCGCCATAGCCCGCTCGGTCCGCCCCAACCGTTTGGCCGATGATCCGCGCAGCCGCGAACGAGATATCATCCGGTTCGTCCGTGTCACGAAACACGTCGCCCAGTTCGACGAGCGCCGCGCGCATGATCTCGCTGCGACGCTGGTCGGTGATGTCGGTCGAGACGCCAGCGATCCGCAACGCCTCGCCCTCGGTGTTGAAGAAGGGTTGGCCGCGCGAGGCGAGCCAGCGCAGTTCTCCATCGCGGCGATAGATGCGGTAGATCACGTCATAGTCGGTGCCCTCCGCGACGCAGCGACGGACTTCGGCAACGCTTTTCGCTCTATCCCCGGGATGGATCGCCTCGAGCCGGTCCTCGTAGGTGAAGGGCTCGTGGCTGGGGCGGCCGAATATTTCCTTGCACGTATCGGAGGCAGTCAGCTGCTTGCTGGCGATCTCCAGGCTCCAGGTTCCGAAGCGCGCAGCCTTCAACGTGAAGGCCAGCTCGCGCTCCTGCTCCTGCTGCATCCGCAACCGGTCGGTCAGCTCGGCCAGAAGCGCGGCATTGCTCGATTCCAGGCCTTGCAGCCGTTCGCGCTCGAGCGTCACATCGACCTGGCTCGCGAAGAAATAGGCGAGCACGCCTTCGGTATCGTAGACCGGCGCCAGCAACAGGCGGTTCCAGAACAGCTCGCCGTCCTTGCGGTGGTTCTGGATGTCGATCTCGATCGGCCGGACCTGCCGCACCGCCTCGCGAATCTTGACGACGGTCGCAGGATCGGTCTCCGGCCCCTGCAGGAAGCGACAATTGCGGCCGAGGATTTCCGCCCGACTATAGCCGCTCAACCGGCAGAACGCGTCGTTGGTAAAGACGACGGGATTGTCGGGCAACCGGGGATTGGTGATGATCATCGGCATCCGCGTGGCCCGCACGGCCGCGACGAACGGATCGGTGCCGACGTCCTGCGCGATCAGCTCGGCCGCGATCCGCTCGGCATCCGCCGTCATTTTCGGGGCGCTTTTGGCGGCGCTGTCGATGATATCAGTCAAAACAGTCTACTCATCGATGATCACCAATACCGGTATCTAGGGTAGCGACCAAATCATCGCAACGCGGACCATTAGATACTGAGCCAAATCAGCCGCATAAGAGGCAATCGGAATTTCGGTTTTACCTTTTCGACACGGCTCGAAGCGAGGTTTGGCACGTTCGATCCGGTAGGGAATTCGAGAGGATGACATGCTTTTCAAATATTCGACCGCAATCCTGGCACTCTCGCTGGTCGCCGCGCCCGTCGCGGCACGAACCCCGCCGCCCGCCGGGATCTGGGCCAACCCGCACAACACCGTCCACGTGACCTTCAAGCGCTGTCGCGATGCGATCTGCGGGAGGGTCGTGTGGGCGAGCCGCACTGCGATCGAGGACGCGCAGCGCGGCGGCGTCGACCAACTCGTCGGCGAGGAACTGTTCCGCGATTTCGTCGAGGACGAGCCTGGGCGATGGAGCGGCGAGGTCTTCATTCCCGATGTCGGCCAGACCGTGTCCGGCACGATCACGCAGATCGACGCCCGCACGTTGGTCGGCGAAGGCTGCATGTTCGCGGGGTTCGGCTGCAAGACGCAGTCGTGGAAGCGCATCAAGTAGCGGATCGCCGCCGCTCGCGACCGGTACAAAAAATTTCGTTCGGAAATCTTGACGCCTTGGCACGCGAAATTATTTTCCCGGTCGCCGGACGCGTCGATCGGTCCGGCGACTGAGGGCACCGGCTTTACCGGTGCTCCTCGTGCTCAGATTGCTCATGAGGAGGATTTGGATATGAGGACGAACTTCGACTTTACGCCTTACCGTCGTTCCACGGTTGGTTTCGACCGGCTGTTCGACTTGCTGGAAGCGACCGCGCGGACCGATACGGTCGATGGCTACCCGCCGTTCGATATCGAACGCGAGAGCGAGGACAGCTATCAGATCACGCTCGCCGTCGCCGGGTTTCGCCCCGACGACATCGAGATCGTCGCGCAGAACAACCAGTTGACGGTCAGCGGGCGCAAGCCCGACGAACGCGACGATGGCCGCTTCGTCCACCGCGGGATCGCGACCCGTGCGTTCGAGCGCCGCTTCCAGCTTGCCGACTTCGTGCAGGTCCAGAATGCGAGCTTCGACAACGGCCTGCTGCGCATCGCGCTGAAACGCGAAATTCCCGAGGCGATGAAGCCGCGCCGGATCGAGATCACCGGCGCCGCAGCCAATGATCGCAGCGGCGATCGTCTCGAAGACAAGCAGGCGGAACGCTCCGCCGCGTAACGGGAATGACGACTGCCAGCCCAAATGCTGGCAGTCGTTATTTTGTTCGGGCGCTATGTATTCAAGGCGCCCGGTTTTAGCGCGGCGGCGGCATCTGGACGTGAATATCGGCCGCCGAGGGCACGACATGGTTCGGTCGAGCGGTCATCCGTAGCCATCCGCCGCGGACCATGACGAGTGCTACGCCTGCAGCGATCACCGCCAGTCCGAACTCGATCTTGCGGAGCGTATCGCGGTTGCGATCGTCGGTATTCCAGACCTTGTCCCAGTCGTCGTCGGATCGCTGATCGCGGTGTCTCACGACGAGGTTGGAGTCGTAATCGGTTTCGTAATCCGTGTGATCCGTCATGCGGGTCTCCTCTCCGAAGTCCGATCGACATAGTTCTTTAGCAGCGCGACCGTGGATCACGGTCCGCACTTGCAGCGAATTGGTGTTGCGTGGTTCGCGATGAGGTCGTCGGATGTTCGATCGACCAGGCGCGGCTTGTTTGTCGGTAGCGCAACGATCGAGTGCGCTTGGTGTCGTACGTCTTCGGTAATGCGAGTAACGGTATAGCGGCGGGGGCGATCATGCGCCCCCGCCGCGACGCGCCGCCGCTTACTTGCCGCGGAGCGTGTTGATCAGGGCGATACCCAGTACACCGGCAACCGCTGCGGCGGTGAACGGACGCTCCTTCGAGAACTGGCGGACATAGTCGACCAGCGGACGGATGTTCTCTTCGACAACGTCCTTGGCCTGGCCGACCGTCTTCTGGACGGTACCGGTCAGCTGATCCGCCGCGCCTTCGCTCTGTAGCGACTTGTCGCCGATCGCGCCGCCAAGGGTTTCCTTGACCTTGCCGCTGACGTCCGTTGCTGCGCCGCTGAGGGTGTCGGTGTTCATGAATGATCTCCTTCGATACGTGGATGATGGGGCTTCAAACGACGAAGCCGGCGGGAATATCCCGCGCTGCTCCGCGCTGGTGAAAACGATAGGGTCGCACGGGCAAAGGAGTTCGCGCTCCGGCAGACCCGAAACTCATATTGCCCAGAGACATAACCCATCGGACCGCGGATGTTTCCGCAGTATTCCTGCACCCGAATCAGGTACTAAACTACTATCCCGGTGATGACGGCCGGGCGTAGAAGTCCGATCAGGACGAAAGCCGGTCCCGCCGCATCGTCAGCGTAATGATCACCCCGCCCGTCGACCATTCATAGGCGATCGAGCCCCCCAGCTGCCCGGCAACGGTACGGCGGACGAGCTTGCTGCCGAAGCCTTCTCCGGCATTCGGGCTTTCGACTTCCGGACCGCCGCGTTCGAGCCAGGTCAGGATCACTTCGTCGTCGGTCGCCGTGCTGGACAGGTCGAGCGTTCCCGTCGGTGCCGACAACGCGCCGTATTTCATCGAGTTGGTCGCGAGTTCGTGGATGATCAGTCCCAGTCCGGTCGCGGCATTCTCGCCGACGCCCATGCGCTCGACCGCGACGCGGATGCGGCCCTTGAAGGCACCCATGTCGTCATAGGGTGCGAGCAACACCGAGAGCAGGTCGCCGAGCAACGCCGCGTCGCCCTGCCCGCCCGGCAATGGTCGGACGAGATCATGCGCCCGCCCCAGCGCGCTCAACCGTTCGGTCAGTTCGCGCGCCATGTCCTGCGTATTCGGCGCGGTGCGCGAGGTTATCGCGGTCAGGCCGCTCGCGATCGCCAGCAAATTCTTGACGCGGTGGCTCATCTCGCCGGCGAGCAGTTCGTTGCCCTCCTCCGCCTGCTTGCGGCCGGTGACGTCGAGGAAGATGCCGAACATCGTCCGTCCGACGATCCCGACATCCTCGCCCTGCCCGCGCGCCGAGATCCAGCGGACCTCCTCACCGATCATGATCCGGAAATCGGTCTCGTAGCTGCCGAGCACCGCGCGGGTGGCGGCGAAGGCGGAGTGGACGCGGTCGCGATCGGACGGATGAATATGCGCCGACAATTCCTCGAACGTGACTTCGGCGCGCCACGGGAGGCCCCAAAGCTCGAAGCCGCGCTCATCCATCGTGAAGGCGTCGGTGTCGACGTTCCATGCCCACAGGGCGACACCCGCAGCGGTGACCGCAAGCCGCAGATGGTCGGAGTCCCACGCGTGCGCCTTGGGTATTTCGGCAGTTCCGTCCGCAATCACTTCGGCAATCCCCCGTCCGAACGCAGAGCCCGGCCACGACGCCTAATACACACCGCGCGCGCTTTACGTTAACTTCGCGCAAGTGACGGTGTTCGCCGCACTGGTGGATCGCCGGCTGCAGTTGAGGTCATCCGATATCGCCAATAGGAATGCGCACCACGAGGGCAGATCGGCGTGCTACTCGACCGGGCACCAGGTGGACGAGGGTAGCGAAATGGACAGCATGACGAGCGATGCGCCACGGGACACACCGGTGTTCGCCGATGTCGTCATCGTCGGCGGCGGGCACGGCGGTGCGGCGTGTGCGATCGCGTTGCGCAAGACCGGTTTCGAGGGATCGATCCTGATCGTCGGCAAGGAGGCAGAGCTCCCCTATGAACGGCCACCCTTGTCGAAAGAGTATCTGTCGGGCGAGAAGGTCTTCGGCCGTATCCTGATCCGACAGGCGGCGTTCTGGACCGAGCAGCGCATCGATCTGCTGCTGGGATCGCGCATCGTATCGGTCGATCCGGTCGGGCACACCGCGACGACGGAGGACGGTACGACGATCGGCTATGGCCGGCTGGTCTGGGCGACGGGCGGGACGCCCAGACGACTGACCTGCGCTGGCCATCATCTCACCGGTGTCCACACCGTGCGCGACCGCGCCGACGCCGACCGGATGATCGCCGAACTGCCGGATGTCGGGACCGCGGTCGTGATCGGCGGCGGGTATATCGGGCTCGAAGCCGCAGCGGTGCTGCGCAAGTTCGGCAAGTCCGTCATACTGCTTGAAGCCCTGGACCGAGTGCTCGCGCGTGTCGCGGGCGAAGACCTGTCGCGCTTCTTTGAGGCGGAGCACCGCGCGCACGGCGTCGACGTGCGGCTGGGGCAGTCGGTCGACTGCATTCTGGGCGATGACCGCGTCACCGGGGTCCGGCTGGGGGACGGCACCGTCATCGCCGCCGACATGGTGATCGTCGGCATCGGCATCCTTCCCGAAGTCGCGCCCCTGATCGACGCTGGTGCGGCGGGCGGCAACGGCGTCGCCGTCGATGGCGCATGCCGGACGAGCGTGCCGGACGTGTATGCGATCGGCGACTGCGCGTTGCACGCCAATCGGTTTGCCGGCGGGGCGGCGGTGCGCGTCGAATCGGTGCAGAACGCGAACGACCAGGCGACCGTCGTGGCGAAGGACATCGTCGGCCAGCCGGCGGCGTATGATGCGGTGCCGTGGTTCTGGTCGAACCAGTATGACCTGAAGCTGCAGACCGTAGGACTGTCGATCGGCTATGACGACACGGTCCTGCGCGGCGATTTGGCGACGCGGAAATTCTCGGTCGTGTACCTGCGCGACCGCCGCGTCATCGCGCTCGACTGCGTGGGGGCTGTCAAGGATTACGTCCAGGCGCGCAAGCTGGTGGAAGCCGGCGCGGTGATCGACCGGGCCATCCTCGCCGACACCGGCATCATGCTGAAGGACATGGTGCCGCTGGACTCGCCGACGCTTTCTTGACTCCGGTTCGGCATCGGTCGCACCTTGCCGCCGAACAGCGCGGATATCGGATCGCATGGCAATGATGAGTATCGGCGCATGACCGCGCTGGCGGGCCTGCGGGTCGTCGAGTTCGCCAGCATCGGGCCGGGTCCGCATGCGGCAATGCTGCTCTCCGATCTCGGTGCGGAGGTGCTGCGGATCGAGCGGGTCGGCGGCGGTTTTCGCAATCCCGTGCTGGACCGCGGCCGCGCACGGCTTGCGCTCGATATCCGAACGCCGGAAGGGCGCGATCAGGCGCTGGCGATCACGGACCGCGCCGACGTCGTGATCGAGGGGCTGCGACCGGGCGTAATGGAGCGGCTCGGCCTCGGCCCGGACGTGATGCTCAAGCGCAACCCGCGGCTTGTCTATGGGCGAATGACCGGGTGGGGACAGACCGGGCCGCTCGCGCAGGTTGCGGGCCACGATCTCAATTACATCGCACTCAGCGGAGCGCTCGCGGCGATCGGTACGCCGGGAACACCGCCGCCGCCGCCGCTCAACCTGATCGGCGATTTCGGCGGCGGGTCGCTGTATCTCGTCACTGGTATCCTCGCAGCGCTGCTCGAACGCGCGCGATCCGGGCTTGGCCAAGTCGTCGATGCAGCGATCGTCGACGGGGTTTCGTCGATGATGGCACTGTTCGCAGGAATGGTCCCGGCCGGGGTGATGTCGATGGACCGCGACCGCAATTTGCTCGGCGGCGCGGCGCCGTTCTACCGCTGTTACACCTGCGCCGATGGGCGGTACGTCTCGGTGGGGGCGATCGAGCCGAAATTTTATGCCGATCTGCTCGATCGGCTGGGGCTCCCCGCCGACCTCGCGGCGGACCAGATGATCGTCGAGCGCTGGCCCGAAACCGCGCGACGCTTCGCCGCCGTGTTCGTGACCCGGTCGCGGGACGAGTGGTGCGATGCGCTGGAGGGCACCGACACCTGTTTTGCGCCAGTGCTCGAACTCGACGAGGTGCCGACGCACCGCCACATGGCCGATCGCGGTGTCGTCGTCGACGGCATCTGGCAGGCCGCCCCTGCCCCGCGTCTGTCCCGCACGCCGGGCCGGATCGCCCCCACGTCCGATGGCACGGCGCTGCTGACAGAATGGGGCGTGGGCTAGGACGCCCGGATCACGCGCGGCCGACTTGCCGCAACAGATGCTCCGCGCGCGACAGATACGGTCGGTCGAGCATGCCGCCCTTGTAGCCGATCGTACCGACGCCGGGGTTCGCCGCGAACAGATCGACGATCGCCTGCGCCTCGGCAATCTCCGCCTCGGTCGGCGTGAAGGCGGCGTTGATTACGTCGACCTGCGCCGGGTGGATCGCAAGCATCCCGCGGTAACCGTCACGCCGGACCTGCTCCGCGCGCGTCTTCAGCGTGTCGAGGTCGCGAAAGTCGCCCTGGATCGTCTCGATCGCGGTGACGCCTGCCGCCGCGGCCCCCAGCAGGCACATCGACCGCGCCAGTTCATACGTAAAGCGGTAGCTGCCATCCGGATTGCAGTTCGCGCTCGCGCCGATCGAGTCCGCCAGGTCCTCCGCGCCCCAGGTCAGCGCGACCACCCGAGGCGCGCCCTTATAGTCGCCCGTGTGGAACATCGCTTCCGCCGTCTCTGTGATCAGCACGATCACCGGGGTCGACCCGATCGCGATGCCGTTCGCCGCCTCGAACGCCGACAGGTAATGGTCGAGCCGTTCGACGTCCTGCCGCCCGGCGACCTTCGGCAGCATGATCCCGCCCGGCCGCGCGGGCATGATCGCGGCGAGATCGGTCAGCGTATACGGTCCGTCGAGCGGATTGACCCGCACCCACATCCGCGCCCGGTGCGCGACATTTGCGGTCAGCACGTCGTGGACGGTCTGGCGCGCGAGGGGCTTGTTCTCGGTCGTCACCGCGTCTTCGAGATCGAACAGAACGATGTCGGCGCTGCCCTCGATCGCCTTGGTCATCTTGCGTTCGCTGTCCCCCGGCGCGAATAGCCAGGAGCGCATTTTCAACGAAGCAACGGACATGGCGGCATGGTCCCAGACGGATTGAAACAGGTGCGTTGCGTACGGCGTCGATCGCGGGCGGGCAACTGCGGCGCAGGGTTCGCCGCGAAATCGTGCATGGTGCGCAGTGCCCTCATTGGCGGCATGAGATAGCGAAGCGTTCCCCGACCGAAGAATGCATTGATTGCCGACACCGCCCTGCGCCGGGCAAACGGCGCCGCGGAGACACATCATGGCGAAGACACTCACCCATCTGGAACGGCTCGAGGCGGAGGCGATCCACATCCTGCGCGAAGTCGTCGCCGAGGCCGACAAGCCGGTGATGCTGTATTCGGTCGGCAAGGATTCGGCCGTGATGCTGCACCTCGCGCGCAAGGCTTTTTACCCCTCGCCCCCGCCCTTCCCGTTGCTGCACGTCGACACGACCTGGAAATTCCAGGAGATGTACAAGTTGCGCGACCGGATGGCAGCGGAGAGCGGGATGGAACTGCTCGTCTACCAGAATCCCGAAGCCGCCGCGCGTGGGATCAATCCGTTCGATCACGGCGCGCTCCACACCGACATGTGGAAGACCGAGGGCTTGAAGCAGGCGCTCAACCTGCACGGCTTCGACGCGGCATTCGGTGGCGCGCGGCGTGACGAGGAGAAATCGCGCGCGAAAGAACGCATCATCTCGTTCCGCACCGCGACGCATGGCTGGGATCCGAAGAACCAGCGGCCCGAATTGTGGAACCTCTACAATGCGCGGAAAGCGCCCTGGAAAAAAGGGGGGGGCGAGAGCATCCGCGTGTTCCCGATCTCGAACTGGACCGAACTCGACGTCTGGCAATATATCCAGCTCAACGACGTGCCGATCGTCCCCCTCTACTACGCGGGCGTGCGCCCCACGGTCGAGCGCGACGGCATGCTGCTGATGGTCGACGATGATCGCTTCCGCCTCGAACCCGGCGAAGTCCCGGTCGACCGCTCGATCCGCTTCCGCACGCTCGGTTGCTACCCGCTGACGGGTGCGGTCGAGAGCACGGCGTCGACGCTGTCCGAGATCATCCAGGAAACGCTGCTGACCACCACCAGCGAGCGCCAGGGCCGCGCGATCGACAAGGATGCCGGCGGCGCCGGCATGGAGAAGAAGAAGCAGGAGGGGTATTTCTGATGAGCGACTTCGCAATCCAGGAATCGGCCTACCAGACCGACGCGCTCATCGCCGAGGATATCGACGCGTATCTCGACCAGCATCGCAACAAGACGATGTTGCGCTTCATCACCTGCGGTTCTGTCGACGACGGCAAGTCGACGCTGATCGGCCGGTTGCTGTACGATTCGAAGATGATCTTCGAAGATCAACTCGCGGCGCTCGAGGCGGACAGCAAGCGCGTGGGCACACAAGGCGGCGAGATCGACTTCGCGCTATTGGTCGACGGGCTCGCCGCCGAGCGCGAACAGGGCATCACGATCGACGTCGCCTATCGCTTCTTCTCGACCGAAAAGCGCAAGTTCATCGTCGCGGATACGCCGGGTCATGAGCAATATACCCGCAACATGGTGACCGGCGCCTCGACCGCCGATCTCGCCGTGATCCTGGTCGATGCGCGCAAGGGCGTGCTGACGCAGACCAAGCGCCACAGCTATCTCGCGCACCTGATCGGCATCCGGAACCTGGTGCTGGCGGTCAACAAGATGGACCTGATCGGGTATGATCAGGCGCGCTACGACGAGATCGTCGGCGACTATGCGGCGTTCGCGAAGAGCATCGGCATCTCGACGTTCACGCCGATGCCGATCTCGGGGTTCAAGGGCGACAACATCTCCCTCAGGTCCGAAACCATGCCTTGGTATTCCGGCCCGACGCTGATGGAGCATCTCGAAGCCGTCGATGTCGATGTCGACGACGACCAGGCCAAGCCGTTCCGGATGAGCGTGCAGTGGGTCAACCGCCCGAACCTCGATTTCCGCGGCTTCTCCGGCCAGATTGCCGCCGGTACGGTCAAGCCCGGCGATGCGATCCGCGTCCTGCCCGGCGGCAAGACCTCGACGATCAGCCGGATCACGACGCTCGACGGCGACCTCGACGAAGCGGTCGCGGGGCAGTCCGTCACGCTGTCGTTCACCGACGAGATCGACTGCTCGCGCGGCAACGTCATCGCCGCGGCCGATGCGCCGCCCGAGACCGCCGACCAGTTCGAGACGACGATCGTCTGGATGGACGACGAGCCGCTGATCGTCGGCCGCTCCTATTGGTTGAAGCTCGGCACGCAGATGGTGTCGGCGACGGTCCGCGAGCCGAAATACCAGGTCAACGTCAACACGATGGAGCGGCTGGCGACCAAGACGCTGGAGCTGAACGCGATTGGCGTCGCGGAGATCACCACCGATCGCGCGATCGTGTTCGAAGCCTATGCGCAGGATAACGCGGCACCGAACAAGGTGCTCGGCGGATTCATCCTGATCGACAAGATCACCAACGCGACGGTCGCGGCAGGCATGGTCCATTTCAGCCTGCGCCGCTCGCAGAACGTCCATTGGCAGTCGACCGACATCGGCCGCGAGGCGCATGCCGGGCTGAAGAACCAGAAACAGGCGGTGCTGTGGTTCACCGGGTTGTCGGGCGCGGGCAAGTCGACGATCGCCAACGAGGTCGAGAAACAGCTCAACCTGATGAACCGGCACACCTTCCTGCTGGACGGCGACAACATCCGCCACGGGCTGAACAAGGATCTGGGCTTCACCGAGGCCGACCGGATCGAGAATATCCGGCGCGTCGGCGAGGTGGCGAAACTGATGGCGGACGCCGGGCTAATCGTGCTCACCGCGTTCATCTCGCCGTTCCGTGCCGAGCGGGACATGGTGCGCGCGATGCTGCCGGCGGGCGAGTTCATCGAGATCTTCGTCGACACGCCGCTCGATGTGGCGGAAGGTCGCGACGTGAAGGGCCTCTACAAGAAAGCACGGGCGGGCGATTTGAAGAACTTTACCGGGATCGACAGCCCCTACGAGGCGCCGCTCAACGCGGAGATCCGCGTCAACACGGTGGAAATGACTCCGGCCGAGGCCGCCGCGTTCATCGTTCGCCAGATCATGCCGCTTAAATGACAATCATGGAAAGCGACGTCCGTCTCGCCGAACGCCTCGCCACCGAGGCGGGCGAGATATTGCTCGCGTTGCAGAAAAGCAGTGGGCTGACCGGCAAGGACCTCGGCACGGCGGGCGACGAGCAGGCCAACACCTTCCTCATGCGGATGCTCCGTGCCGCGCGGCCCGACGACGCGCTCCTGTCCGAAGAGGAAAAGGACACTGGCGATCGTTGTTCGGTGCGCCGCGCGTGGATCGTCGATCCGCTCGACGGAACGCGCGAATATGGCGAAGGGAGGACCGACTGGGCGGTGCACGTCGCGCTTGCGATCGACGGCGTCGCGATCGTGGGCGCCGTGGCGCTGCCGGGACTCGGGATGACGCTGACCTCGGGTTCGCCGAAGCCGTTGGAACCGGCGGGGAATCCGCTCCGCATGCTGGTCAGCCGCAGCCGGCCGGCGCGCGAGGCGGTCGCGGTGGCCGAGGCAATGGGCGCGACGCTGGTGCCGATGGGATCAGCGGGCGCGAAGGCGATGGCCGTGGTCCGCGGCCAGGCCGACATCTACCTCCACACCGGCGGGCAATATGAGTGGGACAATTGCGCACCGATTGCGGTCGCGCAGGCCGCCGGGCTCCACGTCAGCCGTGTCGACGGATCGCCGCTCGTCTATAATTGCGCCGATCCGTATCTGCCCGACCTGCTGATCTGTCGGATGGAACTGGCGACGCAGGTGCTCGACCTGGTGAAAGCGCTACCGCCCGCCTGAACGGCGGACGAAATCAGCCGTCGGAGGCCACCAACTCGACGAACTCGAAGTCGTAGCGCTGCCACCCGCGTTGCGCCGCGGCCTCCGCGAGCGCATTGCGCTTCTTCTTCGCTTCGACCAGCGACTTGGTGTGGCCCCAGAAGATCTCGGTCTTGCCGTTGGCCAGCACCGCGACGATCCGCCAGTAATGCGTGAACGGCGTCGCGGTCGGGCCGATCGTCTTCACATAACCGTCGGGCAGCGTCGCGGTGAGGTAGCGTTTCTTGGCCATGACGCTGCCGTTAGCCGCCCGCCGCCCGGACGGAAATGCTTAGTCGGACGCAGCGTCCGCGCCGATCCGATCGAGCGTCGCGATCGCGTCGGCGGGCAGCACGATGTCCCCCGCCGCAAGGTTCTCACGCAGATGACCGACCGACGACGTGCCGGGGATCAGCAGGATGTTCGGCGAACGCTGCAACAGCCACGCGAGCGCGACCTGCATCGGCGTCGCGTCCAGATCACGTGCGACGTCCGACAATGCGGACGATTGCAACGGCGAGAACCCACCGAGCGGGAAGAACGGCACATACGCGATCCCCGCCTCCACCAGATCGTCGATCAGCGCATCGTCGTCGCGGTGCGCGAGATTATACTGGTTCTGCACGCAGGCGATGGTCGTCATCGCGCGCCCTTCCGCGACCTGCGTCGGCGTAACGTTGCTGAGCCCGATATGGCGGACCAAACCCTGCCGCTGGAGATCGACCAGCGTCGCGAGCGGCTCGGCGATCGAGCCCTCGGCGGGTCCATGCGTATCGAACATCGCGCGAAGATTGACGATGTCTAGCGTATCGAGCCCGAGATTGCGCAGATTGTCGTGGACCGCGCTGGTCAGCTCCGCGGCCGAGAAAGCGGGATCCCATGAGCCCTCAGGTCCCCGCCGCGCACCGATCTTCGTGACGATCACGGGGTCGTCGGCATACGGATGCAGCGCCTCGCGGATCAGGCGATTGGTGACGTGAGGGCCGTAGAAGTCGCTCGTGTCGATATGGTTCACGCCCGCTGCTACCGCCGCGCGCAGGACCGCAATCGCCGCGTCGTGATCCTTGGGAGGCCCGAACACGCCGGGGCCGGCAAGTTGCATCGCGCCGTAGCCGAGACGGTTGACGGTGCGGCCTGCGAGCGGGGCGGTGGTGGTGATGCCGTGCGTGTTCATGATCCGGTCCTCCAAAGTGTGACCTTCATATGGACCGCGTTGGCTGTTACGATAACGCGGTAGTATCGGCACGGGCTGTACGGGGGCACGCACAATGGCAGTCGACGCAGGCGATCTCTCCGCGTTCGTGACGGTCGCGCGAGCGGGTGGATTTCGTGACGGCGCACGGACCAGCGGTGGCAGCGCGTCGGGACTGAGTGAGGCGGTTCGCCGACTGGAGGCAAGGCTCGGTGTGCGGTTGCTCAACCGGACGACGCGGAGCGTGGCGCCGACCGAAGCCGGTGCGCGCCTGCTCGACCGGCTCGGCCCAGCGCTTGCCGAAGTCGAGGCGGCGCTGGAC
Source organism: Sphingomonas sp. Leaf208 (assembly GCF_001421415.1). Lineage (GTDB taxonomy): Bacteria > Pseudomonadota > Alphaproteobacteria > Sphingomonadales > Sphingomonadaceae > Sphingomonas. Next base: position 528,918 of record NZ_LMKH01000035.1, on the reverse strand, counting down.
GTGGTCAACGGCTATCGCGATCTGCCGGCGGGACCGTTGCGGCTGAACGTGCCGGTCAGCGCCGCGCGACTGGTCCTGCCCGCGATCGTGCCGGCGTTCCTCGCCGCCTATCCCGACATCAGGCTGGAGGTGATCGCCGAGGACAGCTTCGTCGACATGCTCGCGGCGGGGTGCGACGCCGGAATCCGCTATGACGAGCGGCTGGAACTGGACATGATCGCGATACCGATCGGTCCGCGCGAGCAACGGTTCGCGACGGCGGCGTCCCCCGACTATCTCGCCCGCCGCGGCACGCCCGTGCACCCCCGCGATCTGCTCGACCACGCTTGTATCCGCGGTCAGTTTTCCAGCCGCTCGATGATGCCTTGGGAGTTCGAGCGCGACGGCGAGATCGTCAAGGTCGAGCCCGGCGGACCGCTGATCGTGCGCGTCGGCGCGGCCACCGATCTCGCGGTCGATGCGGCGCTGGCGGGGACTGGAATCATCCACCTGTTCGAGGATTGGCTGCGACCGCATCTCGACAGCGGCGCGCTGGTGCCGGTGCTGGAACCGTGGTGGCAGCGCTTCTCCGGTCCGTTCCTCTATTATTCGGGACGGCGGTATCTTCCGGCACCACTGCGCGCGTTCATCGATTTCGTTGCAGCCCGACGCGGGCAGCCATGAGCGGCCTCGATCGACCAACAGAAATATGCCGAACACACTTGCCTTGCAGGACGGCGGCATGATCCCTGCTTCCGTGCCCGACCTTGCGAAACCCGTGCTGCTGGTGGTCGATGACGACCACATGATCCGCACGCTGCTGGCGGAGAGCCTCGGCATGCACGGCTATCAGGTCGAGACCGCGACGAACGCGCAGGAGATGGACGGCGTGCTCGCGCGGTGTGCGGTGTCGCTGATCCTGCTCGACGTGATGATGCCCGGCGAGGACGGGCTATCGGTGTGTCGTCGCTTGGCGCGGACGGGGGCACCGCCGGTTGTGATGCTGAGCGCGCTGGGCGACGAGCCCGACCGGATCCTGGGGCTGGAGATCGGTGCGAGCCATTATCTGTCCAAGCCGTGCAGCCCGCGCGAGATTTTGGCGACCGTTCGTGCCGCGCTGCGTGCACGCGAGATGCAGGATGCGGGCGACAGCCGCGCGTTCGGGTTCCTCGGCTGGCGCGTCGATTTCGCGGCGCACGAACTGTTCGATCCCGACGGCACACTGATCGACCTGACCGACGGCGAGTTCGCGGTACTGCGCGCGTTCGTCGAGCGACCACGGCGCGTGCTGGCGCGCGACGCGTTGCTGGAGGCGGCACGAGGGCCGGACACCGACGCGTTCGATCGCGCGATCGACGTGCAGGTCAGCCGCTTGCGCCGCAAGCTGCGCTCGCACGACGACGAGATCATCCGGACGATCCGCAACGAAGGCTATTGCTTCGTTCCCCGCGTGGTGCGCCTGTGATGCGCCACCCGACGCCGACAGCCGGCAAGATCGACCCGCCGATGCGGCGTAACCCCCAGCGATCCTGGCCGATGTTCCTGCGCATCTTCGTGCTGGGGCTGACGACCGTGCTGCTGGTCCAGATCCTGAACTTCGCGATCGTGTTGCTGATGCCGCCGCCTCGGCCACAGATCTTCACCGCCAACCGCGTCGCCGCCGTCGCACGGACGGGACGCGATCCGACTGGTCAGCTCAAGGTCGATATTGCGACTGGCCCGCCCCACCCGACCGACAATCCGCGCGACGCTCGGCTCGCCGAATCGATCGCCGCCGATCTCGGACTGGTGCGGACCAAGGTGACCGTCGAGACCGAGCGATCGGCGATGCCGCTGTTCGCTGGCGCGCTTCGGCCGCCGCTGCCGCTCGGCATGGGCCGTTCGGGGCATCTGCCGCAATCGTTCGACAATGCGCTGTTCGGCCCGTTCGTCGTGTCGATCGAGATGCCGAACGGCCGGTGGCGCGTGATCCGGCCGACGCACACCACGATCGGCCCCTGGCGTATGCGGATCGTGCTGTGGTTCCTGGTCGCGATGATCGTAGCCGCGGGCGTGGCATGGGTAATGGCGCGGCGCGTGGTGAAGCCGATCGCGCTGTTCGCCGCCGCCGCCGAGCGTCTCGGTCGCGATCCCCGTGCCGAACCGCTACCGATCGTCGGCCCGCCCGAGATCGCCGAAGCGGCCACCGCGTTCAACCTGATGCAGGAGCGGCTGAACCGCTATGTCGAGGATCGGACGACCCTGATCGCCGCGGTCGCGCATGATCTGCGGACGCCGTTGATGCGGTTGTCGCTGCGGCTGGAAAAGGCGCCCGACGATATCCGGGCGGCAAGCGAGGGCGACATCCAGGAGATGAGCGAGCGGATCGGTTCGGCGATGGCGTTCGTCCGCGACATGACCCGGCATGTCCGTCGGCAAAGACTCGATCTTCGGTCGCTAGCCGAGAGCGTCGCGGATGACTTTGCCGACCGCGGCGATGCGGTGGCGTTGCTTCCGGGCGACCCACTCGCGCTGGAGGGTGATGCGCCGTCGTTGAAGGCGCTGCTCGCGAACCTGGTCGGCAACGCGGTCAAATATGCCGGCCATGCCGAGGTGGAAGTGCGCCGCGAGGGCGGGGTCGCGATCGTCGAGGTATGCGACTCCGGTCCGGGCATGGCGCCAGCGGATCTCGCTCGCGCGTTCGAGCCGTTCTTCCGTGCCGAGCAATCGCGCAACCGCGACACCGGCGGCAGCGGACTTGGCCTCGCCAGCGTCCGCGCGGTGGCACGCGCGCATGGCGGCGATGCGACGATCGAGAACCGCCCGGGCGTCGGGTTGCTCGCGCGCGTGACGTTGCCGATCTGAACTGCGCGAGGGGTCAGCCGAAATATCGCGGCAACGATCGCCGTGTCAGACGAATATCACGGCATTTCGGGAGATTGCATGCGTATCCTTTACCTCGGCATCGCCGCCGCGCTGGCCGGATGCTCGGCTCAGACGCCGCACCCTCAGGGCGGACACGGTCCGGCGCGAGGCCGCGGCCAGTTGTTCATCAGTCCGATGGGCGAACCGTTCCGCGCGTCGCTGAAGCCGGGCGCGGCGCAGGACCTGTGGTTCGCGGGCGCCGATACCGATGGCGACGGGCGGATCACGATGGCCGAATTCCAGCATGATGCCGCGCGCTTCTTCGCCGTGCTCGATCGCGGCAAGGACGGCGAGATCGATCCCGACGACATTGCGTATTATGAAAACGTCCTGGTCCCCGAGATTCGCGTCACATCCGGCGGACGCGGGCCGCGGTCCGAAGGTGGCGAGCGCGGCCGTGGCGGACGCGGGCGAGGTGGTGGCGGCGGGTCTGGCGGCCAGGGCATGCAGTTCGGCAACGGCGACAGCAAGAAGGGCGCCACCGTCGTCCACGAACGCATCGGCGCCGCGCGCTACGGCTTTTTCGACCTGCCGGAGCCGGTAATCGCCGCCGATGCGAACCTGAACCGCGGCATCGATTCTGGCGAGTTTGCCAAGGCTGCGGCAACGCGCTTCGCCGCGGTCGACCGGAACCATGACGGCGCGCTGACCCGCGGCGAACTGCCACGCGCGGGTGGCGAGACGTGGCGCAACGGCTCGGACGAACCGGCCGTCCCGCCACCGGAACGCGCCAAGCCCTGACGCCATCGTCGCGACATTCGGTTCAGCCAAGCATGCCCGACACGATCCAGCGACGACTGACCGCGGACTTGACGATGGCCACGCCGCAGCACCGACAGGCGGAGCGCTGGATCGGCTCACCCTTCACGTCGCGGTGCCGCGATCGCGGTAGATGGCGACCGAGCGCGCAGCCTTTCGGCGGTAATGATCGTGCGTGCATGCCACATCCTCTGGGCGCTGATCCATCGAAGATCGAAGCGGTGAAGTGGCAGGCGAAGGTTGCCGCAGTGTTTCGGCAAGGTTGCGGCATGTACGCAACAATGCCGGGGTGACGCTGAATTCATGTAGCCATCGGGGTGGTTTCGGCGTTCACTGCCGGCAACCCTCGCGATGTCGTCTTGCCCGCTACGGGGCGCCGATACCGTGTCATCTGGAGCCGATCATGGCGGACGCCGAACTCGTCACTTTCTCCGACATCCAGTTGCGACCCGACCCTTCGCGGACCGTCATCCGGCCGTTCAACATCGAATATCCCGGCGCGTTCAAGGTCGACGGCCACCCCCGCGCCGCCCGCGTGATCGACCGCGTTCTGTCGCTCTCGCCCGACGAACTCCGCGCCGAACGTCGTCGCGTCATGGAGTCGCTCGACGAACGCCACCGCGATGTCGACGAGCTTCTCCTGCACCGCTTCGGCGAGGTCATGGGGGTGCTCAAAGACGAGCGAGAGGTCGACACCGACCAGAAGCTGCTGATCGGCGCGTATCTCAGCGGCGAATATTCTTTCGAGGCCGCCGCGCTGTTCAACCCGAGCATGGTGCTGGATCCCGACCAGGCCAATGCTCCCGAGGGCGGCCTGCGGTTCATACTGTCGTTGCGTGGGATTGGCGAAGGGCACGTCTCGTCGGTGACGTTCCGGACGGGCAGCTGGTCGCCGAGCGACGGCTTTGCAGTCGATCCGGCAAGCCAGACCGCGGTGCCGCCCCGCGTGGCGCCGTCGGACCAGGGCGCCACCGATGGCGGCCCGACGCGGCTGCAATGCGGCGCCAGTCGCGAGCTGTCAGAGACGGTGATTTTCCCGATCCTGCCGAGCCAGCATCAGGGGATCGAGGACCTGCGGCTCGTCCGTTTCGAGGACGCCGGCAAGGTGCAGTATCTCGGCACCTATACCGCCTTCAGCGGCTCGGAAGCGCGCTGCGAACTGTTGCGCGGCGAGGACTTCAAGACGTTCGAGATGCAGCCGATGCGCGGTGCGGTCGCGGCGACCAAGGGCATGGCGCTGTTCCCGCGCAAGATCGACGGGCGCTATGCGATGCTCGGGCGGCAGGACAACGAGAATATCTGGTACCTGACGTCGGATGATCTGCTGACCTGGGACGGCGGCACCAAGATCGTCGAGCCGAAATGGCCATGGGAGTTCATCCAGATGGGCAATTGCGGCTCACCGATCGAGATCGACGAAGGCTGGTTGGTGCTGACCCACGGCGTCGGTAGCGTCCGTAATTATTGTATCGGTGCATGCCTTCTCGACAAGGCCGACCCAACGAAGTTGCTCGCGCGGATGACCGATCCGCTGATCGTGCCGAGCCCGGCCGAACGCGACGGTTATGTGCCGAACGTCGTCTACAGCTGCGGCGGAATCGTCCACGACCGCACGCTGTTGCTGCCGTTCGGCGTGGCGGACAATTTCGCCTCGTTCGCGACGGTGGATGTCGGGCGGCTGCTTGCTGCAATGGCGTGAGAAGCGGGTCCGCGCTCGGCAGTAAAATGTGTCCCCGCGAAGGCGGGGACCCAGCCTGGGCTCCCGCCTTCGCGGGAGAACAATCTTACGTTGCGTTCGGCGTACTGGCGCGCTCGACGATCAGCCCCGCCCCCGCAAAATCTTCCGCGGCGACAGCGTCGATCTGTCGCTCAATACCGCGGGTGAGGCTCGCCGGCACGGTCACCACGAAACCCCGCGCGAGCAGGCCGTCGACGGCCCAGCGGACGCAGTAATCTGCGGCGACGCCGATCACCGTGACATCGGTGACGCTACTTGCCGCCAAGTCCGCGAAAAACGCCTCACGCGCAATAGTCGGTCGCTCGGCATTCCGCGCATCCTCGATCGCAAGCCCCGATTCGGCCCACATATCGAACACACCCTTCTCGATCCGCCACGCCGGGATCGCCGGGTCGACCAGCGCGACATCGAGCATGTTATCCCACCCTCGCGTGCCGCGGACGCAGTGGATCGGGAACATCTGCGCCTCGGGTGACGCCGCGTAGGTCTCCGTGGAATGGGTGTCGAACGTGAACAGGACGCCGGCAACCTCGTCAGGCGTGAGAGCCGACAGCCACGCCTGCATCGGCGCGACCAACTCTTCCGCCCCCGCCACGCTCAGCGCGCCCTCGCCCGCCATGAAATCCCACTGCGTATCCACCACGACCACGAACCGCGTCATCGCCCATCTCCTTTGGCTGCTGCTTGACACAAACGCGTCTTCTCGGACACCCGGCCCCTACGCAACGCAGGAGCCCATGCGCATGGCCGTGACCGATATCGCCACCCGGACGTACAATCACAATTTCCGGCTCGATCCGATCGTCCGCAGCCTGCTCGATACCGATTTCTACAAGCTGTTGATGTTGCAGATGATCCGGCAGGCCTATCCCGACGTCAACGCTACCTTCGCGCTCATCAACCGGACCAAAACCGTGCGGCTCGCCGAGATCGTCGACGAGGCCGAGCTGCGCGCGCAACTCGATCACGCGCGGACGCTGCGGTTTGCGAAGAAGGAGCTGATCTGGCTCGCGGGCAACAGCTTCTACGGCAAGCAGAAGATGTTCGGGCCCGAGTTCCTCGCATGGCTCGCAGAGTTTCAATTGCCTTCGTACGACCTCCGCAAGGTCGACGGGCAGTACGAACTGCATTTCGAAGGGCCGTGGAGCCACACGACGATGTGGGAAATTCCCGCACTGACGATCATCAACGAACTGAAGTCGCGCGCCGCCCTGCGAGACCGCGGTCGGTTCGCGCTCGACATCGTCTATGCGCGCGCCAAGGCCAAGCTGTGGGAGAAGGTCGAGCGGCTGCGCGAATTGCCCGACCTCGTGCTGTCGGATTTCGGCACGCGGCGTCGACACGGCTTCCTGTGGCAGCGCTGGTGCGTCGAGGCGCTGAAGGAAGGGCTCGGCGACCGTTTTATCGGTACGTCGAACGTGCTGCTGGCGATGGACGCCGACTTGGAGGCGATCGGGACGAACGCGCACGAGCTGCCGATGGTGACCGCCGCGCTCGCTGAAAGCGACGCCGAGCTTGCCGAGGCGCCGTACCGCGTGCTCGAGCATTGGCGGCAACATTATAACGGCAATCTGTTGATCGCCCTCCCCGACGCGTTCGGGACGACCGCGTTCCTGCGCAACGCCCCGCACTGGCTGGCGGAGTGGACCGGCTTCCGTCCCGACAGCGCGCCGCCGATCGCGGGCGGCGAGCAGATCATCCGCTGGTGGGAGGAGCAGGGCGTCGATCCCAAGACCAAGCTGCTGATCTTCTCCGACGGGATGGACATCGACACGATCGAGCAGACCTATCGCCATTTTCACGGCCGCGTGCGGATGAGCTTCGGCTGGGGCACCAACCTGACCAACGACTTCCGCGGCTGCGATCCCGACGGTGCGGCGGCGCTCGAGCCAATCTCGCTGGTCTGCAAGGTGATCGCCGCAAATGGCCGCCCTGCGGTTAAACTGTCCGACAATCCGGCGAAGGCGACGGGCGAACCCACGGAGATCGCGCGGTATCTGCGTGTGTTTGGGGAAGCGGATCGCGCCGCGGCACCCGTTTTGGTCTGATCACCTGCGTGTCCTGCGCGCAACACGCAGGACACATATCGCAACAAAATTGTCGCATCACGCAATCTTCCCTTGCTTCGTTACGCCCCTGAGCCATCATTCGCACACATAAGATAAGAGAGCGGATGTTTGCTGGGGCGCGGACAAGGGGAAAAATGTTGAAGCGTGGGTTCAAGACGTTCACGGGCGCGAGCAAATATGCCGGCGCCAGCGGGTTGGCATTGGTGGCGATGCTCGCAGCGATGCCGGCCTTCGCACAATCGGTGACGACACCGGCCACCGAGGGCGTGCAGGCCGCCGATCCATCCGTAGACCAGGCTGGCGGAGATGAGATCGTCGTGACCGGATCGCGCATTCGCCGCAGTCCGCTCGACCAGCCCTCCCCCGTCGTCACGGTCGATGCGCAGTCGATCCAGCGCACCGGGCTTTCGTCGGTCGCCGACGTTCTCCAGCGGCTGCCAAGCGCGGCCGGCGGGCTCAATTCGAAGGTCAACAATTCGGGTAACATCGGCAATCCGCCCGACGGTGGCGGCGTCGGTGCAGGGTCGGCCGAGATCGACCTCCGCTATCTCACCGCCAAGCGGACGCTGGTGCTGGTCGACGGGCTTCGCTTCGTCAACGGCGCATCGGCAAGCGGCATTCCCTCGACGGTCGATCTCAACACGATCCAGGTCGGTTCGATCGAGCGGATCGAAATCCTCCAGTCGGGCCAGTCGCCGCTCTACGGATCGGACGCGCTGGCCGGCGTCGTCAACATCATCACCAAGTCGCAGCAAAAGGGCCTGAAGGCGTCCGCGCAGTTCGGCACGTTCCGCCAGGGCGATGGCCATACGCAGGACTATAACGTCAGCTACGGCATCCAGGCGCCGCGGACGAGCGTGGTGTTCGGCGGCAGCTACGTGAAGCAGGAGGCGGTCAGCACGCGCGATCGAAAGATTTCGCAGTTCCCCAACCCCGGCCAGACAAGTTGCTCGGACGTCATTGGTGGCTGTTCGGGCGCTACCCCCAACGGATTCTTCCAGGTCGGTGGCCGGAACCTGACGCTGAAGTCGGCGCCTATCCTCGGGCGGCCACGCTACGACGCCGCCAATCCGACCGGCCCGAACAGCGATTTCAAGGAGTTCACCTCCGCGGATCGTTTCAACTTCTCGCCGTTCAACTATTTCCTGACCCCGTCCGAGCGCTACGGTTTCTTCGTCAGCGCCAAGCAGGAACTCACCGACAACGTGAACCTGCGCGTGAAGATGAACTACACGCGGCGCAATTCGCAGAACCAGGCGGCGTTCCTGCCGCTCGTGATCGGGCCGGACGCTGGCAACGACAATCTGCTCGACACGATCTCGGTCGATGCGACCAACCCCTTCAACCCGTTCGGCTACACGCTGTCGGCGGGCGGCGCGGGCAATGGTCCGGCGAACTATTCGACGGTGCGTCGACGCCTCGTCGAGGCTGGCCAGCGGACCTATTCGCAGACCGTCGACACGATGTCGGCGACCGCGACGCTCGACGGTTCGTTCAACGTCGGCAGCCACAAATTCTACTGGGACGTCAACGCCGTCCTCGGCTTCAACGATGCCAAGCAGCTGTTCACCGGCAATATCAACGCGGCCAATCTCGCCCAGGCGCTGGGCCCGGTCGCGAACTGCACCGGGGCATGCGTACCGTTCAACATCTTCGGTGGCGCAGGATCGGTTACGCCGGCGATGCTCGGCTTCATCGCGTTCGACGAGCGTGCGCGCAGTTCGCAGAGCCTGGAGGACTATACCGCCAATATCTCGGGCGACCTGTTCGACCTTCCCGCCGGCGCCGTGGGTCTCGCCGCGGGCTATGAGCACCGCGTCCAATATGGCAGCTTCACGCCCGATCCGCTGATCACCGCAGGGCTCGGCGCGGACATCCCGGCGCAACCGGCGCGTGGGCACTTCAACTCGGACGAAGTCTATGCCGAGTTGCGCGTACCGCTGATCCACAACACGCCGCTCATCCAGTTGCTCGAGATCGGCGGCGCGGTGCGGCATTCGAACTATTCGATCAGCGGCAGCAACACGACCTACACCGGCAGCGGCCTGTGGAAGCCGTTCAGCGACCTGCTGTTGCGTGCCTCCTACGCGCAGGGCTTCCGCGCGCCGAGCATCGGCGAATTGTTCGGCGCGGCATCGCGGTCCGACGCCGCGATCGACGATCCCTGCACCAACGTCGCCGGATCGCCGTTCCAGTCGTCCGCGACCGTTCGCGCCAACTGCATCGCCAACGGCGTGCCCGCGAACGGCAGCTATCAGGAGCCGAATGGCGGACAGCTGAGCGTGCTGACCGGCGGCAATGAGGCGTTGAAGCCCGAAACGTCGCGGACATGGCTGTTCGGCGCGGTGTATGCGCCGAGCTGGGCACGGACCAGCGGGATCGCCAGCCAGCTGAGCATCGAGGGCAATTATTACGACATCAAGGTCGACGACGCGATCGCGGCGACCGACGCGACGCTGACGCTCAGCCGCTGTTCGCAGGCGGCGGACGCACTCAGCTGCGCGGCGATCTCCCGCACGCCCAACGGGATCATCTCGCGGATCAACGCGCAGTTGCAAAACATCGGCGGCATCCGCACCCGCGGCGTCGACGTGACCGCGGTCTATCGCTCGCCGCAGACCTCGGCGGGGACGTTCGGGCTATCGCTCAACGGCAACATCCTGCTGAAATACGCCGAAAGCTTCCCGGCGACGGTCGGCTTCACCACCACCAATTACCAGGGTACGACGCGTGGGTCGCCCGAGCAATCCTATCCGAAGTTCAAGGGCAATGCGGTCGTCGACTGGGACATCGGCATGGCGCGCGCCTCTTTCACCGGCCGCTATATCAAGAGCGTGAAGGAAGCGGACGGCAAGAAACTCGACAACACCTTCTACGGCGATGTCCAGGTTACCCTGTCGCCGGGCTGGCTGGAGAACCGGCTGGGGCTGACGATCGGCGTGAACAACGTGTTCAACCAGGACCCGCCGGCGTGCTTCAGCTGCACCGGGCCGAACTACGATCCGAGCACGTACGACGTGCCGGGGCAGTTCGGGTATATCCGACTGTCATGGGGGCTTTGAGCTAGCAGCATCCAGCCGCGTCACCTTTTGCTCCCCTCCCTGAAAGGGAGGGGGCGGGGGTGGGTCGGTGTCCGTATCAGGCGATGCTAACGGCACGAGCAGCCCTACCCACCCCCAACCCCTCCCTTTCAGGGAGGGGAGCAGGTTGCGGCCTAGTCCTCGACAAGCTTCATGAAACGACGCTCGACCGGGGCCAGCACTGGCCCCAGTTCATGCCCGCGCTTCACAACCGCGCCGCCCTCACCGATCAGCGCCCACATGCCCTGCTTGTTGCGCAGAGAGGGACGTTTCTCGATCCGGAACTCCGGCCGTTCGGCGGCGCGGCGAAATGCGGCGAAGATCGCCGCGTCCTTGCCGAGGTCGATCGCATAGTCGCGCCAATGACCTGCCGCGACCATGCGGCCGTAGAGGTCCAGGATCCGGTTCAGTTCGAGGCGTTCGAAGCCGACCTGCGTTGCCTTGGACGGTGTGGGAAAAGGGACGACGCCCATCAGTTACTCACCATCATGCGCGGTCGCGGCGGTCCTCTGGATGCTCGTCGGCGAGCAGCGCGTCGAGCCGCTTGCGCATTGTCTCCAGCTCGCAGCGCATGATTTCCATCTTCTGCGTCGCTGGATCGAACATCTCGCTGCACGGCGTCCCATAGGGCACGAAGCGCGGCACCTCGGGCGCGTTGCCGCCCTCGATCGTCGTCGCGCGCGCGGGGATGCCGACCACCGTCGTGCCCGCCGGCACGTCGCGCGTGACGACTGCGTTGGCGCCGACCCGCGAGCGCTTGCCTAGCGTGATCGGGCCGAGCACCTGCGCGCCTGAGCCGATGATCGCGCCATCGGAGATGGTCGGGTGGCGCTTGCCCTGCACGCCGTTGTCGGGGCTGGTGCCACCGAGCGTGACGCACTGGTAGATCGTCACGTCGTCGCCGATCTCCGCGGTTTCGCCGATCACGACGAAGCCGTGGTCGATGAAGAAATTGCGGCCGATCGTCGCACCCGGATGGATGTCGATCGCCGTCGTGAAGCGCGACCAATGGTTGACGCAGCGCGCGAGGAAATAGAGTTTCGCCTTGTACAGGCGATGCGCGATGCGGTGATAGCCGAGCGCCCAGACGCCGGGGTACAGCATGATCTCGGCGCGCGAATGCGGGGCGGGATCGCGGGCGCGGATTGAATCCAGATAGGCCAGTAATCCGCTCGACATCCGCAGTCCCCTTCGCGATTTCCGTATCTAGGGTATCGAACGACCGATTTCCAGAACCGCGCGCATGGGCCGCCTCACCCGGTCAGGATCGGGGTAAAGCCTATCTTTGTTGTGGGATAAGCCCGCGCATTGCACTCTGCGCGCGATATTGAGGGGATGCCGATGTTCGACCTGACGACCTTGAGCTTCGAGACGCTGCTGCCGTTCATCCTGGTCGGGTTCGCCGCGCAGATCGTCGATGGCGCGCTGGGGATGGCGTTCGGGGTAATCTCGAACACGCTGCTGCTGTGGGTCGGTGTGCCGCCGGCTGCGGCGTCGGCGGGCGTGCATACCGTCGAGACCTTCACAACCGCGGTGTCGGGGATCAGCCATGTGCTGCACAAGAACGTCAACTGGACGCTGTTCCTGCGGCTGATGATCCCGGGGGTCATCGGCGGCGTGCTGGGCGCGTACGTGCTGTCGAACATCGATGCGAGCACGGCGAAACCGTTCATCCTCGCGTATCTGACGTCGATCGGTGTGTATCTGCTGTACCGCGGGCTCCGCTATCCGCCGAAGCAGAAGGAGCCGAAGATCGTCGAGCCGCTGGGGCTGGTCGGCGGGTTTCTCGATGCGGCGGGCGGTGGCGGCTGGGGCCCGGTGGTGACGTCGAACCTGCTGGTGCAGGGAGCTTCGCCGCGGACCACGATCGGGACCGTCAATACCGCGGAGTTCTTCCTGACCGCGACGATCTCGGCGACGTTCATCACGCAGCTCGGCTGGGCGGCGTTCACGCAGGCCACCGTGGGTCTGCTGATCGGCGGGGTGCTGGCGGCGCCGTTCGGGGCGATGCTGGCGAAGCGCGTGCCGGCGAAGACGCTGATGGTGCTGGTTGGCGTGATCCTGACGATCACTAGCTTGTTCGGGCTGTACCGAGCAATCTGGCACTGACCGAACTCCCCTCCCGCTTGCGGGAGGGGTCGGGGGAGGGGCGTGCCAAATACGACCCTGAGCTTGGGGCTAGCCCCTCCCCTAACCCCTCCCGCAGGCGGGAGGGGAACAGAAGTCACAGCGTCGCGTGGACCGTCGCAACCGCCGTCATCACCGCGCCGATCCGGACCGACGTTTGGATCGCCTCGGCCGAAACGCCGGCCTTCTTCAGGATCTGCTCGTGGCTGTCGATGCACATGCCGCAGCCGTTCATCGCCGACACGGCCAGGCTGAAAAGCTCGAAATCGACCTTGTCGATACCTGGCTGGCCGATCACGTTCATCCGCAGCTTGGCGGGCATGTTGCGGTATTCCTGGTTCCCGGCGAGGTGCGTGAACCGGTAATAGACGTTGTTCATCGCCATCACCGCAGCCGCCGCGCGGGCAGCATTGGCGGCTTCGGGTGAGAGCTTCGGCGCGCATTCGGCCTCGGCGGCCTCGACCAGCGGCTTGTAGCCCGAGCCGTGCGCGCAGGTCAGCAACAGGCCGTATTTGCGCTGATCGGTCAGGTGCGTCTCGTTCAGCAGCGAGCCGACGTTGAGTCGGATGTCCTTGGCGTAGTCGGGCAGTTGCCCTGCGAATTCCTTGAGCGACATGATAATTCCTTCTGCTCCCCTTCCGCCTGCGGGAGGGGTCGGGGGAGGGACTGGAGACAAAAAGAGAGGGCGGCCCGTATGGACACGCCCTCCCCCGACCCCTCCCGTGAACGGGAGGGGAGTTTCAGTTACGCAGCGAGCTGGAGGACGTCATCGCCCTTGTTCCAGTTGCACGGGCAGAGCTCGTCGGTCTGCAGCGCGTCGAGCACGCGGAGCGTCTCGGCAGGATTGCGGCCGACGTTCAGGCCGTTGACCTGGACCGCCTGGATGACGTTGTCCGGATCGATGATGAACGTCGCACGGAACGCGACATGCTCGTTGCGATCGACGATGCCGAGCGCATCCGCGAGCTTGGCGCCGTTATCCGCGAGCCACGGGAAGTCCGCGGCGGCAAGGTCCGCGTCCGACTTGCGCCACGCGAGGTGGACGTGCGCGGTGTCGGTCGACGCGCCGATCAGGACAGCGTCGCGGTCCTCGAAATCGCCGCGGATGTCGCTGTAGCCGACGATCTCGGTCGGGCACACGAAGGTGAAGTCCTTCGGCCAGTAGAACAGCACCTTCCACTTGCCGGGATAGGCCGTCGTCAGGTCGAGCGTCTCGCCGGCGGGCAGCGCTGCGATGCCCTGCTGGACGGGAATGGTCATCGAGGGGAACTGGTCGCCGATGGTCAACATGATGGAAGCCTCCTGGAAATAAACTTGGCTCCAGGCATCCTCAAGCGCGGCGGTTGTCCCACTCGGTCGTTGTGCAATGCGGTATATGGGGGCTGGTGTAATCGATCCAACGCTCTATTTATCATCTGATGATCGATAGAGGCGATTAATGGCTGCGACTTACCTACCCACGTTGAAACAGTTGCAATATCTTGTTGCGCTGAAGGATCACGGTCATTTCGGACGCGCTGCGGAGGCGTGTTTCGTGACGCAATCGACGCTGTCGGCGGGCCTGCGCGAGCTCGAAACGCTGATCGGCGTGGTGCTGGTCGAGCGGACGCGGCGAGTCGTGCGGTTCACGCCGCTGGGCGACGGGATCGCCGACAAGGCGCGGCGTGTGCTGCGCGAGGCCGAGGAACTGGGCGACATGGCGCGCGCCGCGGGCCAGCCGCTGTCGGGCGACATGCGGATGAGCGTCATCCCGACGATCGCGCCGTTCATGCTGCCGAGGATTCTGCCACGGCTGCGGAAGGATTATCCGGATCTGAAGCTGTTCCTGCGCGAGGAGCCGAGCGGCCCGGCATGCGAGGGGCTGCACAACGGCCGGACCGACTGCGTGCTGCTCGCCCTCCCCTATGCGTGCGGCGAGGTGACGTCGGAGACGCTGTTCGAGGACCGCCTGTTCGTGGCGTATCCGTCGGGCGAGGAGCCGACCGCACTGCCCGCGATCCCCGCGTCGGCGATCGACGAGACGCGGCTGCTGCTGCTCGAGGATGGACACTGCCTGAAGGATCATGCGCTCGGCGCGTGCAACCGGCCTGAATTGCGTGCGGAGGCGACGATGCTGGGGACGTCGCTGCACACGATCGTGCAGATGGTCGATAACGGGCTCGGCATCACGATGCTGCCTGAAATGGCGCTGAAGGCGGGGATCCTCGACAACACCAACATCACCGCGAGGCCGCTCGACGAGAAGAATGCGGTGCGGCGGATCGCGCTCGTCTGGCGCCGCGCCAGTCCGCGCGAGAAGGACTTCCGGTTGATGGCAAAGGCACTGGCCGACGTGCAGTAACTGCATTGTCGTAGCGCCCCGCCCTTACTGCTGCCCCCATCCCTGAAAGGGAGGGGTTGGGGGTGGGTCGGCCAGCTTGTGTTGCTGACGGTCCAAGATGCGGAAGCCGCCCCACCCCCTGCCCCTCCCTTTCAGGGGTGGGAGACCGTTGCGAACTGGGCGCGCTCGGTCTTCACCCCATCCCGAGATCGACTCGCTTGCGCAACCAACTCGGTCTTCGATCGTATGTTTCCCAGTTCCCGCTGGAGATCGAACGATGTCGAAGACGCTTCCACTGCTGCTGATGACCAGCGCGCTGGCACTCGCCGCGTGCAGCGGCAAATCCAAGGACGACGTGGCCAGCGCCTCGACGACGCCCGCCAATCCCGCACTGGCGGTACCGAACGGGCCGCCCGCAGTCGCCAACCCTACCGTCGGCGGCGTGCCGATGATGGCGACGCGGACGATCGTCGACAACGCGTCCGCCGCGCCGAACCTATCGACCCTGGTTGCCGCGGTGAAGGCCGCAGACCTGGTCGGCACGCTGTCCGGCCCCGGCCCCTTCACCGTATTCGCCCCGACCAACGATGCGTTCGGGCGGCTCGCGCCGGGCATGGTCGACACCTTGCTGAAGCCAGAGAACAAGGCCTCGTTGACCAAGGTGTTGACGTATCACGTCGTGCCGGGCGTCATCACTGCCGACGACCTTCGCCAGCGGATTGCTGCAGGCGGCGGCACCGCGACGCTGACCACGGTCGAGGGCGACCCGATCACGGCTACACTCGTCGGCGCAGTCATCGCGCTCACCGACGTCAACGGTAACAAGAGTTATGTAGAGACCGCAGATGTCCGCCAGTCGAACGGCGTCGTGCACGTCGTCAATGGCGTGATCGTCCCTAAACTCAGCTAAATATGAGTTAGCCAGGCTCGGTTCATCGTATAGTCGATACGGCCTGTCGGTCAAATAGTTGAGATTACCGCCTCGATCCCCAATTTCCATCGTTAGAGTTTCATCCGTCCCAATCACAATCTCTGGAGTTGCAGATGACTGTTAAGACCAACCTTATGATTGCTGCGGCAACGAGCCTGTTTATTGCCACTGGTGCGACTGCCCAGACGGCAGCGCCAACCGCGCCGCCGACTGCGGCACCGGCCGCACCACAGACGGCGATGCCAGCGATGCCAACCACTCCGGCGGCACCCGGCACCGCGGTTGCTCCGCAACAGCCGGGCGCGCCCGCCGCCCCGACTGCCGCGGCAACGACGACCATCGCCGCTGCACTGCCGACGCTGCCGAACCGCGCGACGCTGGCGAAGCTGGTAACCGCTGCGAAGTTGCAGGCGACGCTCGCAGGCCCTGGTCCGTACACGCTGTTCGCGCCGAGCGACGAGGCCTTCACGCGCCTTCCGGCCGGTGCGCTCGACACGCTATTGAAGCCTGAGTCGGCACCGACGCTGGCGACGATCATCAAGTATCACGTCGTTGCCGGTGCGCTGACTGCGGACCAGTTGAAGGCGCAGATCACTGCGGGCGGCGGCAAGGCCACGTTGACGACGCTGGCAGGCCAGCCGTTGATCGCAGGACTCGGGCCGAACGGAAACATCGAGTTGACCGACACGGCCGGTATCAAGTCGTATGTCGATACGGCGGACATCAAGGAGACGAACGGCGTCGTTCATCTCACCAACGGCATGAGCGTTCCCAAGCTCGGCTAATGTGACTGCGGGCCGCGATCCCATCCGGGAGCGCGGCCCGCACTACTTTGTTTCCCCGCGAAGGCAGGGACCGAGTCTGGGCTCCCGCCTTTGCGGAAGAACATTCTTTGGGTTAGCCCTTCGACATATCCCATCTAGCAGCGGCGGCGTGGTCGCCATCACGCGCTTCGACCCAGCTAGCTTCAGTGCCACGCGTTTCGCGCTTCCAAAATGGCGCGTCAGTCTTCAGCCGATCGATCAGATACGCGCAGGCCTCGAGCGCAGCGCCGCGATGCGCCGCCGTCGCTGCGACGAACACGATCCGCTCTCCCGGATGCATCGGCCCGACGCGGTGCACGATGATCGCGGCACTCAGCGACCAACGCTCGATCGCGCCTTCCGCTACCTTGAGCAACGCCACTTCAGTCGCGCCGGGATAATGTTCGAGTTCTAGCGTACCGACGCCGTCGTCCGCGCGAACCAAGCCAGTAAACGTCGCCACCGCGCCCGCCCCTGCCGCCTCAGCGCGCGTCATCTCCGCGGCGATATCGATCGGCGACTGCTGGACCGAGATGTGGATCATCCGCCGGTTACCGGTGGGAAGATCGCGATCTCTTGCGCGCGACCGATCGGCGTATCAAGCGGCACGAAATCCTGATCGATCGCCGCGCGCAACCGCGATCGGTTCTCGAACGCCCCCGCATGCGCCGGGCTCGTTTCCGCCAGCCAGTCGACCAGATCCGCTACCGTCACGACGCTTGCCGGCGGCTCGACCGACTCCTCACCCGTGCCGATACGCTCGCGTACCCAGGCGAAATACACCATCCGTATCGTCATGATTAGTCCATGTGCTTCAGGCCGACGCGGAGATAATCCCACCCAGTCAGCAACGTAAGGACAGCCGCGCCCCACAGCGCGACGATGCCGACGGTGTGCACCCAGACCATCTCGGGCACCGAACCGCCAAGGATGATCCCGCCGAGCGACACGAGCTGCAGCGTCGTCTTCCACTTGGCGAGCTGCGATACCGGGACCGAAACCTGCACCTGCGCCAGGAACTCGCGCAATCCCGACACCGCGATCTCGCGCAACAGGATCACCAGCGCGGCGATGACATGAATGCCGGCGATATCCCGCGTGCCGACCAAGATCAGGATAACCGCCGCGACCATGATCTTGTCCGCGATCGGATCCAGGAAAATCCCTAGCCGCGATACCGCGCCGCTCGACCGCGCGAGGTATCCGTCGAAATAATCGGTGATGCCCATCAGGCAGTACAGCACGAAGGCGATGCCGTACCCGGCCTCCCAGTCGGGCCACCACAGGAACCAGACCAGCAGGGGCACCGCGACGATCCGCGACAATGTCAGGAGGTTAGGCAAGCTCAGCACCCACCACCCCTATACCGGTCGGTCGCGGGGCGAAACCGGTTTAACGTTGGCGTGCGGATGACGCTCGGCTAAGGGTTCGACACATTACCGCAACGATCAGGGCTATTTCCCGTCATGCTCAATGCCCTCGGGTTGCTGAAGCAACGTCGCTTCCTGCCCCTGTTCACCACGCAGTTTCTCGGCGCGTTCAACGATAATCTGTTCAAGACCTCGATGGTCCTGTTCGCGACCTATGCCGTCTTCAACGATCCGAAGATGGAGGCGAACTTCAACGCGCTGGCGACGGGACTCGGCATCCTGCCGTTCTTCCTGCTGTCCGCGCTTGCCGGGCAATTGGCGGACAGCGAAGACAAGGCGCGGATCATCCGGATCGTGAAGACGGTCGAGATCGGCATAATGCTGCTTGGCGCGACCGGCCTGATGGTCGCGCGTGCTGGGCACCCGTCGCTGGGGATCGGGCTGATGCTCGGCGCGGTGCTGTGCCTCGGCGTGCACTCGACGTTCTTCGGGCCGATCAAATACGCGATCCTGCCGCAGCATCTGAAACCGTGCGACGTGCTTGGTGGCACGGGCCTCGTCGAGGCCGGAACGTATCTAGCGATCCTGCTGGGCACGGTGACGGCAGGCTGGATCCCGATCGAGGGTGCGGCTGCCAGCGTCTTGATCGTTGCCGTGATCGGCTGGTTCTCCGGCCGCCAAGTGCCGCCAGCACCGCGCGAAGGCCCGCCGCTCAAGCTCGATTACAACCCGTTCACCGCGTCGTGGCGGTTGATCAGCGCGACGCTGCATATCCCCCGCCTGTTCCTCGCGATCGTCGCGATCAGCTTCTTCTGGACGATCGGCGCGGTGCTGATCATCGTCTTCCCGCCGCTGGTCAAGAACGTGCTGACCGCCGACGAGCGAGTCGCGAGCTTCGTGATCGCGGTGTTCTCGGTCGGCGTCGCGATCGGCTCGGTGGTGATCAACTCGATGCTGCGCGGGCGGATTTCCGCGAAGTTCTCGCCCGCGTCGGTGATCGCGATGGGCGGGTTCGTGGTGCTGTTCTCGTTCCTCGCGAGGAACTGGACGCCCGCGGCTCCGGGACATTATTACGATTGGGCCGGATTCATCCATCAGCCGGGCGCGATCCCCGTGCTGGCGACGCTGCTGGCGATCGCGATCACCGGCGGGATGTTCGTCGTGCCGCTCTATGCGTTCCTGACGACCACCGTCGAGAAGGACCAGACCGCGCGCACCGTGGCGGCGAACAACGTCGTCAATTCGGGCGCGATGACGATCGGCTCGATCCTCGTGATCGGTATCACCGCGATGGGCGTGACGCCCGAAGACATGCTGTTCCTGGTCGCGGCGATGTGCCTCGTCTCGGCATGGCTGGCGCAGAAGCTGCACCGCGCGTGCGACGACGACGCGATCGGCTGTTTGCCGACGCTGAAGGGGTAGCTCGTTCACCGGCCCACCCGCATCCGTTCGTGCTGAGCGAAGTCGAAGCACCTTCGCCCGGGACGTGCCCTTCGACTTCGCTCAGGGCGAACGGAATGTAGTCAAAAAATGAAGCTGTAGAAGCACGTAAAGAACGCGGCGAAGCTAAGCAGGAACAGCTTCACGTCCTGATCGTCGTTCCTCGCGCTCGCGATCACCGGTGGCGGCAGCGAACGGCGCATCGGATGGCGGGCGGCTTCGTTGGTGAGGACTAGGCGTCTGGTCATGATGCAAACGTTAACGTCGCGTTTACCAATTCGACCAGTGACAAAGGTGGTTAAGGGAGCGGCGTCCGGCAATGGGACAGAAATGGACCCGTGGCGACGGTCCGAAAACTCTCCGCCGCGCCGCTATTCTTGCGTAAAAACCGGGTATAAGCTCCCGACTTTCCCCGCGATTCTGCGGGTGCGAGGACCCGAACCATCGAGCAGATCGGCGCACTTCCCTATGTGATCGACGAAGCCGGCCACGCCCGCGTGATGCTGATCACCTCGCGCGACACCGGCCGCTGGGTGATCCCCAAGGGCAACCCCATTGTAGGCCTCGCCAGCCACGAGGCCGCCGCGCAGGAGGCGTACGAAGAAGCCGGCATCCGCGGCATTTCCTGCCCCTCGCCTGTCGGACAGTTCGCGTACCGCAAACGCCGCCGCACCGGCCGCTACCGCGACATGATCGTGACGGTGTTTCCGCTAGCGTTCGTCGAGCAGCTCGACGACTGGCCCGAGCGTCATCAACGCGACACACGCTGGTTTACGCTTGATCGCGCGGCGGAGGCTGTCAATGAGCCCGGCCTGAAGGCGCTCATCGCTGCTTTCCGCGAGCCGCCGATCCCGGCGTCGCTCGCGCAACGTATCTTACCCGCCGTGCGCACGAGTGCGAAAAGGAGAATTCCGATGCTGGGCTGGTTCCAGTCGCTGATGCCGAAGCAGGGACGGTTCTTCGAACTGTTCGACGCGCATGCCGCGACCTTGGTCGCCGGCGCCGATGCACTCGCACGGCTGCTCCACGGCGAAGGCTCGATCGAGGGTCAGATCGCCGAGATCGTCAAGCGCGAGCACGAGGCAGACGATATCACGCGCGAGGTTCTCCAAGACGTCCGCCGCGTGTTCGTGACGCCGTTCGACCGCAGCGCGATCACCGACCTGATCGGCGTGATGGACGACGCGATCGACCAGATGAACGGCACGGCCAACGCGATCGCGCTGTACGAGGTGACCGAGTTCTCGCCGCAGATGCGCGACATGGCCGGCATCATCGTCGAGGCCGCGCGGATCACCGCGGAGGCGATCCCGCTGCTGCGGTCGCTCGGCACCAACGCAGGCCGGTTGCACGACCTGACCGCGCGCCTGATCCAGATCGAGGGGCATGCCGACGATATCCACGATACGGGCCTGCGCGCGCTGTTCCAGGCGTCGAAGATCAGTGCGGATCCGATGACCTTCATCATCAACCGCGAGATCTACAGCAGCCTGGAAAAGATCGTTGACCGCTTCGAAGACGTCGCGAACGAGATCCAGGGGCTGGTCATCGACCATGCTTGATGTGTCGCTTGGGTCCGCGACCTCCCGCAGAACTCCCCCCCGGCGAAGGCCGGGGTCCAGTTGGGGGACGGCAACAATTGAGGGCGGCGCGTCATCACTGCGACCTCTCCAACTGGGCCCCGGCCTCCGCCGGGGTGGTGGCTGTGAGCGAGCGATAACGCTTGGAGCAACCGCATCTGCTCCCCTCCCTGGAAGGGAGGGGTTGGGGGTGGGTCGGCCCGAGACGGATCGTGACACCCGCCCCATACCGACCCACCCCCTGCCCCTCCCTTCCAGGGAGGGGAGTCCGACGGCGTCCGGAGCGGCGGCATGATCCTCTCCCTCCCCCTCCTCATCGGTCTCATCGGCATCGCGCTGCTGTTCGACTTCCTGAACGGCCTTCACGACGCGGCGAACTCGATCGCCACCGTCGTGTCGACGCGCGTGCTGAAGCCGCAATACGCCGTCCTCTGGGCCGCGTTCTTCAACTTCATCGCGTTCGCCGTCTTCGGCCTCCACGTCGCGCAGACCGTCGGCACCGGCATCGTCCAGGCACACGTCATCGACGCACAGGTGATCTTTGCCGCGCTGATGGGGGCGATCGCGTGGAACGTCATCACTTGGGTGCTCGGCATCCCGTCGAGCAGCAGCCACGCGCTGATCGGCGGGCTGCTGGGCGCCGGCATCGCCAAGATCGGCTTCAGCGCGATCGTCTGGAGCGGCGTGATCAAGACCGTCCTCGCGATCTTCGCCTCGCCGGCGATTGGCCTGATGCTCGCGCTGGTCCTAGTGCTGATCGTCGCGTGGACGAGCCTCAAGCTCACCCCGCTCGGCGTCGACAAGCGTTTCCGCAAGCTCCAGCTGATCTCGGCCGCGCTCTATTCGCTCGGCCACGGCGGCAACGATGCGCAGAAGACCATGGGGATCATCGCCGTCCTGCTGTATTCGCAGGGCCTGCTCGGCGGCGAATTCCACGTGCCACTCTGGGTCGTCCTGTCCTGCCAGGCTGCGATGGCGCTCGGCACGCTGTCGGGCGGCTGGCGGATCGTCCACACGATGGGCTCGAAGATTACCCGCCTCACCCCAGCACAAGGGTTCTGTGCGGAAACCGGCGGTGCTATCACGCTGTTCGCTGCGACGTTCTGGGGCATTCCCGTATCGTCGACTCACACCATCACCGGCTCGATCGTCGGAGTCGGCGCCGCGCGGAGGTTATCCGCCGTCCGCTGGAACGTCGCCAGCAACATCGTCGTAGCCTGGACGCTCACTTTGCCCGCCGCCGGGTTGATCGGTGCAGGCACGTACTGGCTCGTGGGACTGTTCGTCTAAGCCAGAAATAGTTGAGGCTGCCCTGCCGCCGCTCCGTCATCGTATCGGAGCGGCGGCGTTCTTGCTCGTCCGTACGCCGCTCCACCCGGAACGGAGAGCGGCGTATCGGCCGGTCGGCTTACTTGATCCCGCCGCCCTGCAACGGCGCGACCGCGTCCTTGCCGAACTTCATGATCAGCTCGCCGATCTCGCGTGCCTGGCTCATGCTGCGCTGGCTCTGCTCGCGCAGGTAGTCGCCCTGGATCTTCATCACCTGAGTCAGGTCGCTGGCGCTCGCCGCCTCGCGCATCGCCGCGAAGGCCTCGCGCGCGTTCTGCTCGGCCTGGTCGATCATAGCCTTGCCGATCGTCGCGCCGCCCTCGGCGATCTTGCCGCCCGACTCCTTCATCGCCTCGCCTGCGCGCCGCGCCGGATCGACGACCTTCTCCGAGAACGCATCGCGTGCTTTCTCGGCATGGTCGCGCATCGTGTCCGCGGCGCCCTTGGCCGCGTCCGCCGCGCGATCGGTCGCCGCCTTGCTCGCGTTCGCACCGTCATCGACTGCCTGCTTGAAGTCGTCAGCCATCGTCTCTCTCCTGTGTTGCGCTGCCATTTGGTCGAAGTTTCAACCGGTATGCTCCGCTTTGGTTGCGCCCGCCAGCTTGCACCCGCGCGCATTAGTCTCGATAGGTCGCGCGGCTTTTACGGGGAACGTCCATGCGTATCACGATGATCGGTTCTGGCTATGTCGGCCTGGTGTCCGGCGCCTGCTTTTCGGATTTCGGGCATGACGTGATCTGCGTCGACAAGGACCAGTCGAAGATCGATGCGCTGCATGCCGGCCGCATGCCGATCTTCGAGCCCGGCCTCGACCAGCTCGTCGCGTCCAATGTCGCCGCGGGGCGGCTGACCTTCACCACCGATCTCGCCAGCGCCGTCGCGGAAGCCGACGCGATCTTCATCGCGGTCGGCACGCCGTCGAGGCGCGGTGATGGTCATGCCGATCTCAGCTACGTGTTCGCCGCGACCGAAGAGATCGCCGCGGCGGTCACCGGCCCGACCGTGGTCGTGACCAAGTCGACCGTTCCGGTCGGCACCGGCGACCGCGTCGAGGCTATCCTGCGAGAGAAGCGTCCCGACATCGACGTCGCGGTGGTTTCCAACCCAGAGTTCCTCCGCGAAGGCGCCGCAATCGGCGACTTCAAGCGCCCCGACCGCATCGTCATTGGTACCGAAGACGAGCGCGCCAAGCAGGTCATGCGCGACGTCTATCGTCCGCTCTACCTCAACGAATCGCCGATCCTGTTCGTCGGTCGCCGCACGTCCGAGCTGATCAAATACGCGGCCAACGCGTTCCTCGCGACCAAGATCACCTTCATCAACGAGATCGCGGACCTGTGCGAAGCGGTCGGCGCGGACGTGCACGATGTGTCGCGCGGGATCGGGCTCGACAACCGGATCGGCAAGAAATTCCTCCATGCCGGGCCGGGCTATGGCGGCTCGTGCTTCCCCAAGGACACGCTGGCGCTGCTCAAGACCGCCGAGGATTACGACACCCCGGTCCACATCGTCGAAGCCGTCGTGAAGGTGAACGACAGCCGCAAGCGCGCGATGGGCCGCAAGGTGCTCCATGCGCTGGGCGACAATCCGCGTGGCAAGACAGTCGCGCTGCTCGGGCTGACGTTCAAGCCCAACACCGACGACATGCGCGACGCTCCGAGTCTCGCGATCGCGACCGCGCTCGCCGACGCCGGCGTGACGGTCCGCACGCACGATCCCGAAGGCATGGCGCCCGCCAAGGCGATGATGCCCGACCTCGTCTATTGCGCGGACGCCTATGATGCGGCCGAGGGTGCCGACGCGGTCGTGATCGTGACCGAATGGGATGCCTATCGCGCACTCGATCTCGCGCGGTTGAAGCGCGTGATGGCCGGACCGGTGATGGTCGATCTTCGCAACGTCTATCAGCGCGCTGACGTCGAGCAGGCCGGGTTCGCCTACACCGCCGTCGGTCGGTGAGCGTCCCCGGCAACATATTCCAGTCACTGGACCTTTTGCGCGCTCTCACTATATACCGAACGGTATGAATAGGCTTTGCACGCTCACCGCCCCCAAGGGCCGCCCCCGCGAGTTCGATCTCGACCAGGCACTGGCGGGTGCGTTGCGCGTGTTCTGGCGCAACGGGTACGAAGGCGCATCAATGGCGGAACTGACCGCCGAGATGAAGATCACCAAGCCCAGCCTGTACGCCGCGTTCGGTAACAAGGAGGCGCTGTTTCACAAGGCGCTCGACCTCTACGAGCGCGAGAAGCTGGCTTATATGACGTCCGCGCTCGACGCGCCGACCGCGCGTGCCGTAGCGGAAAACCTCCTGCGGGGTGCGTTGCAGATGCAGATGAGCACCTGCGACCCCAAGGGTTGCCTGAGCGTCATCAGCAGCGTCGCGTGCAGTGCCGAAGCCGAGCCTATCAAGGCCGAAGTCGCCAAGCGTCGTGCGTCGTCCGAAGCTGCGCTCATGAAGCGGTTCGACGAAGCCAAGGTTGCCGGCGAGTTCCCCGAGGGTCTCGAGTCGCACGCGCTGATGCGCTACCTCTTCGCGATCATGCAGGGGCTGTCGATTCAGGCCGGCTCGGGTGCGAGCTGCACCGAACTCCAGCAGCTCGTCGAGACCAGCATGCTCATGTGGCCGACCAAATAGACACGGTTTCTACCGCGCCGCGAAAAAAAATACCGGCCGGTACAAAAGTCTTGTTGACTAGATGAACGTCAGGTTTATATACCGACTGGTATCGAAGCTCTCTCCTACTTCGGATGGGGCAGCCGGGGACACCAACCCGTGACCACGGTTAAAACCTAGGCTTCGGCCGAACTTTCGAAAATTCCAAGCGGGCAAGCGCGGCACGGTGATGTGCCGGCAACGACCGCGCACGCCCTGCGACCAGCTGACGTCGGTGGACCGTCCACCGACGAAGGCTAGCGCTTGCCCAAGATCAAAAGGGGGACAATCCCATGGCTTATCTCGACCTCGACAACATGTTCGCTTCGCCCGTGACCAGCCGCGCCCAGACCGTGGCAGCACCTGCCCCGACCGGCTTTTCCGCGCTGGAATGGAGCGTCATCGCGCTTGCCAAGCGCGACACGCTGCGCAGCCTGTCCGGCCCGAGCCGCATGTCGCGCGCGATGGGCAGCCTGTTCGGCCTGAGCACCGCGTCGCGGCTCGCCGATCCCCGGCTCGAGGCGTTGCGGCGGATGGCGGTGTACGCCTGGCGCCGCGGCTTCGCGCTGCCGATGGCCGAGATCCAGGGCTTCCTCGCCGCCGGTTTTGCCGAGGCACAGATCGAAACGCTCGTCGAGAGCGTGACCGGCATGCGCGTCGGCATCCAGCAGAAGCGGAGCATCGCAGCGTGAACCAATTGACCACGATCACGGCCGCGAACGACGCCGACGTCGTCGCGTCGCCGCCCGCGGACCGTCACCGACGGCCGGCCTGGCAGCGCGGCGCGATGGTGCTCGTGCCGATCGCGCTGCTCGGTGCGGTCGGCGTGAAGCTGTTCGACCATCCCGACGCGGCGATGGCGGCACCCCCGCCTGCTTCCGTCACGGTCGCGTCGCCGTTGGTGCGCCAGGTGAGCGAGTGGGACGATTATGTCGGCCGCTTCGCGCCGAGCCGCACGGTCGAGATCCGTCCGCGCGTGGCGGGCGAAGTCACCGGCATCCACTTCCGCGACGGCGAGATCGTCAGCAAGGGCCAGTTGCTCTTCACGATCGACTCGCGCCCGTTCGCAGCGGCTCTGGCTGAGGCGCACGCCAACGTCGCTAGTGCCCGCAGCGCTCTGTCGCTCGCCCGTACCGATCTCGGTCGCGCACAGCGACTGGTCGCCGATGAAGCGGTTTCGGCAGGCGAAGTCGACGCGTTGCGTGGCAAGCTCGAAGCAGCCCAGGCCGCGCTAGCCGCAGCGCAGGCTCGCGAACGCGCCCGCGCGCTCGACGTCGGTTTCACGCAGGTTCGCGCACCGATCGGCGGTCGTATCTCCGATCGCCGCGTCGATGCGGGCAACCAGGTCGCGGGCGGCGAAGGCACCGGCGGCACGGTGCTGACGACGATCAACGCGCTCGACCCGATCTACTTCACGTTCGACGGCTCCGAGGCGCTGTACCTCAAGACGCAGCGCGCGCGGCAGCCCGGCGCGACGCCGGCGGCGGTCGAGATCCAGTTGCAGGACGAGACCGAGCATCGCTGGAAGGGCAAGCTCGACTTCACCGACAACGGGCTGGACCAGCGATCGGGCACGATCCGTGGTCGTGCGGTTCTCGCCAACCCGGGGTATTTCCTGACGCCGGGGATGTTCGGCAACATGCGGCTTGCGAGTGCGGGGACGCGGCAGGCGCTGCTGGTGCCCGACGACGCGGTGCAGACCGATCAGGCTCGGAAGGTCTTGCTGACGATCGATTCGAAGAACGTCGTGAGCCAGAAGCCGGTAGAACTCGGCCCGGTGGTCGGTGGCCTGCGGATCGTGCGCTCGGGAATCGGGCCGAACGACCGGATCATCATCCAGGGGACGCAGATGGCGATGCCCGGTGCGACCGTCGCGCCGAAGGTCGGCCGGATCGTGGTCGCCTCGGGTGCGACGGCGCCGGCCTCGGTCCAGCCGATCTCGGGCGAGGCTACACTGGCCAAGTAAGCGTCCACCCCGGCGAAGGCCGGGGCCCAATTGGGATAGCGTTTCGACTAAATCACTGCGGTTCGCCCAATTGGGCCCCAGCCTGGGTTTCCATCGTAGTAATACTTCGATGGGGCCCTGCCGCCGGGGTGGTGTTGGGGCGTGTCCGTCGCTCTTCTTTCGAGGACACAAACCATGCGCTTCTCGCGCTTCTTCATCACCCGGCCGATCTTCGCGGGCGTGATCGCGGTGATCATCACGATCGTCGGTGCGATCGCCTACATGACGCTGCCGGTGTCGCAATATCCCGACATCGTCCCCCCCACCGTCACCGTCAGCGCGACCTATCCCGGCGCCTCTGCCGAGACCGTCGCCGAAACCGTCGCCGCGCCGATCGAGCAGGAGATCAACGGCGTCGACAACATGCTGTACCAGTCGTCGCAATCGACTGGCGACGGCAAGGTCACGATCACCGTCACCTTCAAGATCGGCACCAATCTCGACGCCGCACAGGTGCTCGTCCAGAACCGCGTCGCGGTCGCCGTCCCGCGCCTGCCCGAAGACGTCCAGCGTCTCGGCGTTGTGACGCGCAAGACGTCGCCCGACTTCCTGATGGTGGTGAACCTCATCTCGCCCGACAACTCGCTCGATCGCGGCTATATCTCCAACTACGCGCTGACCCAGGTCCGCGATCGCCTCAGCCGTATCGATGGAGTCGGTGACGTGCAGCTGTTCGGCGCGCGCGATTATTCGATGCGCGTCTGGATCGACCCCGGTCGCGCCGCCGCGCTCGACCTCACCGCCGGCGAGATCGTCGCCGCGTTGCGTGCGCAGAACGTCCAGGTCGCCGCCGGCACGCTCGGCCAGCCGCCCTATGACAAGGGCAACAGCGCGTTCCAGCTCAACGTCGAGACGCAGGGTCGCCTGACCGATCCCAAGCAGTTCGCCGACGTCGTCATTCGCACCGACGCACAAGGCCGCCAGGTCCGCGTCTCGGACGTTGCCCGCGTCGAACTCGGCGCGCAGGATTACGGCGCCAACACCTATCTCAGCGGCAAGCCCACGGTCATCGCCGCGGTCTTCCAGCGTCCCGGTTCGAACGCACTCGGCGCAGCACAAGCCGTCACCGCCGAGATGGAGAGCATGTCGAAGCGCTTCCCCAAGGGCCTCGAATACAAGGTCATCTACAACCCGACCGAGTTCATCGCCCAGTCGATCGACGCGGTGAAGCACACGCTCTTCGAGGCGATGGTCCTCGTGGTGCTCGTCATCCTCGTCTTCCTGCAGAAGTGGCGCGCGGCGATCATCCCGATCGTGGCGATCCCGGTCTCGCTGATCGGTACCTTCGCGGTGCTGGCGGCGGCGGGCTATTCACTCAACAACCTGTCGCTGTTCGGCCTCGTCCTCGCGATCGGCATCGTCGTCGATGACGCGATCGTCGTGGTCGAGAATGTCGAGCGCAACCTCGAACACGGGCTCTCCCCGTTGGAGGCGGCGCGCACGTCGATGGACGAAGTGTCGGGCGCGCTCGTCGCGATCGTGCTCGTGCTGTGCGCGGTGTTCATCCCGACCGTGTTCCTTACCGGCCTATCGGGCGCGTTCTACCGCCAGTTCGCCGTGACGATCTCGACCGCGACGATCATCTCGCTGCTGATCTCGCTGACGCTGTCGCCGGCACTCGCCGCGATGCTGCTCAAGCCGACTGCCCCCGCCGACTCCGGCAACCGCCTGACCCGCACCGTGCGGCGCGCCGGCGATGCCTTTAATCGCGGCTTCGAGCGGATGAGCGACAGCTATGCCCGCCTCACCGCGCGCCTGGTCACCGCGCCGCGCCGGATGATGATCGCCTATGCCGCGTTGATCGCGGTCACGGTCGGCGTGTTCACGATCACCCCGTCCGGCTTCGTGCCCGCACAGGACCAGGGCTATTTCCTGACCGTCATCCAGCTTCCGCCCGGCTCGTCGGTCGAGCGTACCGATGCCGTCATGCAGAAGGTCGCGAAACGCATCCTGCCGCTCGCTGGCGTCAAGGGCGCGGTCATGCTCGCGGGCTTCGACGGCCCGTCGCAGACGCTCGCCCCCAACTCGGCCGCCGCGTACATTCCGCTAAAGAGCTTCGAGGAACGCAAGAAGCTCGGCGTCACGCTCGCGAGCATCATGGCGGAATCGCAGAAGGCGACCGGCAACATCACCGAAGCGCGCCTGCTGATCGTCCCGCCACCGCTGATCCAGGGCATCGGCTCGGCCGGCGGCTATCGCCTGATGGTGCAGGACCAGGGCGGCCACGGTTACGCCGACCTCGGCAAGACGAGTTACGCACTGATCGGCCAGGCGAACCAGACCAAGGGTCTCGCCCAGATCTACACGTTCTTCGACACCGCCACGCCGCGCATCTTCGCCGACGTCGACCGCGCCAAGGCCAACCTTCTCGGCGTTCCACCTGAGCGCGTGTTCGAGGCGCTGCAGGTCTATCTCGGCTCGGCATTCGTCAACGACTTCAACCTGCTGGGCCGGACTTACCGCGTCACCGCGCAGGCCGACGCACCGTTCCGCAACACCACCGCGGACATCGCCAACCTGAAGACGCGCTCCAACTCGGGCCAGATGGTCCCGGTCGGTTCGGTCTCGACGTTCAGGGACAAGACCGGGCCGTATCGTGTGGTCCGCTACAACCTCTTCCCCGCGGTCGAGGTCGATGGCGACACCGCCAAGGGCTATTCCTCCGGCCAGTCGCTGGTCGCGATGGAGAAGCTCGCCGATGCGTCGCTCCCCGCCGGCTACGCGCACGAATGGACCGGCATCGCGTATCAGCAAAAGGCCGCCGGCAGCACCGCCGCGCTCGTCTTCGGCATGGCGGTGGTGTTCGTCTTCCTCGTGCTCGCCGCGCAATATGAGAGCCTGACGTTGCCGCTCGCGATCATCCTGATCGTGCCGATGTGCCTGCTGGCCGCAATGACCGGCGTGAACCTGCGGGGCATGGACAACAACGTCCTGACGCAGATCGGCCTGGTCGTGCTGATTGCGCTCGCCGCGAAGAACGCGATCCTCGTGGTCGAGTTCGCCAAGCAGGCCGAGGAACAGGACGGCCTCACCCCGGTCGAGGCGGCAGTGCGCGCCGCGAAGGACCGGTTGCGGCCGATCCTGATGACGAGTTTCGCGTTCATTCTCGGCGCGGTGCCGCTGGTGATCGCGACCGGTGCCGGTGCGGAACTCCGCCAGGCGCTCGGGACCGCGGTGTTCTTCGGGATGATCGGCGTGACCGGGTTCGGTCTGCTTTTCACCCCCACCTTCTATGTCGTCGCACGGGCGCTGGCGCTGCGGTTCGAACGCCGCAAGCCAACCGCTGCCCAGCCGACCCTTCAGCCAGCCGAATAGGACCAGCATCATGAAGTCCGCCCTCCTCGCGAGCCTCTCGGCGCTGACGCTCGCCGCGTGCGCCGCCGGCCCCGACTATGTCGCGCCGATCACCCCACCCAAGGCGGCGGCGTCGTTCGTCACCGCGAATGCTGCCACCGTCACGACCGCACCCGACAACGACTGGTGGCGGATGTACCGCGACCCGGTCCTCGACGGCCTCGTCGCGGACGCGCTCGCAGCCAACACCGACCTCCGCGTCGCGGTCGCGCGTCTCGACAGCGCCCGCGCCTCGCTGCGCGGCGCCAAGACCGACCGCGAGCCACAGGTGAACGCCGGCGCGAGCGGCAATTACGCGCGCACCTCGCAACTCCAGAACCTGCCCGGCCTCGACCGCGAGCGTGCCACCTACGACGTAGGCCTGGACGTCAGCTACGAGGTCGATCTCGCTGGCCGAGTCCGCCGCAACGTCGAGGCAGCCCGCAGCGACGTCGGCGCGGCGCAAGCCGATGCGGACGCCGTCCGCGTCTCGATCGTCGCCGCCACCACGCGTGCCTATGTCGACGCAGCCTCGTCCGCCGAACGTCTCGCGGTCGCGCGGCGGATCGTCGACCTGCTCGACAAGTCGAACACGCTGACCGGCAAGCGCGTCGACGCCGGTCGCGCCGCCCGCCTCGACCAGGTCCGGATCGCCGCCCTGCGCGATCAGCGCGCCGCCAACATCCCGCAGATCGAAGCCGAGCGCCAGGCCGCACTCTTCCGCCTCGCCACGCTCACCGGCCGCACCCCGCAGGACCTGCCCGCAACCGCCGGCGCCCGCACCACCACGCCGCGCCTCGATCAGCCGATCCCGATCGGCGACGGCGCGGCGCTGCTCGCCCGCCGCCCCGACGTCCACGCCGCCGAACGTCGGCTGGCCGCCGCCACCGCGCGGATCGGCGTCCAGACCTCGCAACTCTATCCGCAGATCTCGCTCGGCGGTTCGATCGGCTCGACCGCGCTCAGCGTCGGCGACATCTTCACCGGCGGCCCGATCCGCTGGCTGCTCGGCCCCCTGCTGAACTGGTCGCTCAACCAGTCGGCAGCCCGCGCCCGCATTGCCGGTGCCGAGGCGGACTCACGCGGAGCGCTCGCCAATTTCGATGGCAGCGTCCTCACCGCGTTGGAGGAAACCGAGACCGCGCTGTCGAACTACGCCCGCGAACTCGACCGCCGCACGCAGCTACAGTCCGCGCACGACAACGCCGCCACCGCCGCCCGCATCACCCGCGCCCGCCAGCGCGAAGGCCAGATCGATTTCCTCGACGTCCTCGACGCCGAACGTACGTTGGCCGACACGGACACGGACCTCGCCGCCGCCGACTCGCGGATCGCGGGGGCGCAAGTCGACCTGTTCCGTGCGCTGGGTGGTGGCTGGCAGGCGCCAAGTCGCCCCGCCGCATGAGGTAGATGCAGCCAGAAACGATACGTTAACAAACATAATGGTGTAAGGAGCGACTAAGATAGATCAAGTTTGACATCTGGCGGAATGCAGTATGACCGACGACATCGCACAGACGGATACGAACGCCGCAGCGTGGCGTGATCGGGCCACGTATTATGAAGACCGAGCGGCGCAGGAACGGGTACTTGCCGTTTCCGCGCGCTCGGACGCGGCCTATACCGCGCATCGGGTACTCAGCGAGCGACATCTTCAACTCGCGGCTACTGCCGAACTAGTCGCCGATATGCCGGATGCCGAACCACCGCAAAGCTCGTCGCTGGAGCAGACCGGCGACCTGATCCGCCGGAGTTACGGTGATGCCGGATAGCAGCCCATCCGACCGGGAATGTCAGGCGATGTCGGCCTTGCCGAGGTTGATCTTGTCGTAGAGCGCCAGCAACGCGGTCACTTCCTCGACCACGGTTTCCTGCTCCGCCCGCCAGCGCGCGGTGGCGTCGTGCGACGGAATACCATCCTGCCCGTCATGCAGGGTAAACCCTTGGTCTATCAGCCAGATCGCGTCGCTCGCCCGCGAACGCTGTCGTCGCAGGTGATAGACCCATTGCTCGATTATCCCCGAAGGTACCAGTCTATCCAGATCGCCCATGACGCCGCGGTAGGGCAACGCCGACGCCAATACCAGCCTTCGGAAATTTTGCCGCAACACACTCCTTCCGGGAGGGATTTCGAGATTAACCGTGTTGCGAAATCCGGCCGCAATATCGTGCGGCCAAAAGCATGGTAATGGATTTCCTCCCGCACCCTTCCGTGATCGAACGCCGGATGGACGACCAGTCCGTGCTCGCGATTCAGGCGCCGAACGCGATCATCGCGCGGATGCACGAAGAACTGGCGTTGCTGTACCGCGAGCAATTGGTTGCGCTGATCGAGCGCTGATCTGAATTGGGAAGCGATGCAGCACCGACCCCGGTTATAAGCCGACGGATGACCCGTTCCGACCCCCACCCCAACACCGCAAAATTCCTCTGGATCGGCACCTATGCCGGCGGAGGCGGTATGGGCATCTATCCGCTTGATCAAATTGGCACGCTTGCCGCACCCTACGCGGACGCACGCAACGCATCGTTCGGTACCTATTCGTCGCGGTTCGATCTTCACTACCTGGTCGACGAGCAGGACGACGGCGCGCTGGGCGTACACCGTCGCACCGCCTCGGGCTGGATCCGGCTAGCGCATGTCCCGGTCGGTGGCGCAGCACCGTGCCACGTTGCGCTGGATCGCACGCAATCCTGCGTCGCGGTCGCGAACTATGCGAGCGGGAGCGTCTCGCTGTTTCGGCTGGATCCACGGAGCGGCTTGCCGATCGGCCAGCCAACGGTGCACGCCAATGACGGCAGCGGCCCCGATCACGAACGCCAGCAATCGCCGCATGCGCACTGGGTCGGCTTTGGTCTCGACAATCGGTTCCTGTATGTTGCGGATCTCGGCACCGACGAAGTGCTCGCCTTTGCATTCGACGCGGGCCGCCAGACGCTCGGCACGCCGCACGTCGCGCTCAAGGCCGTGCCCGGATCGGGGCCACGACACCTGCTGTTCCATGAGCAGCACACGCAATCGGCGTATTTAGCCTGTGAACTCGATAGCACGCTCGTCGCGCTGACCGTCGAGGGCCGCGATCTGAAGCCCCGCGCGTCCGTTTCGACCCTCCCCGCAGGCTGGCACGGCGCGAACATCATCGCGCACATCGGTGCCAATACCGCAGGCGACCGGCTGTACGTCTCCAACCGCGGCCATGACAGCATCGCGGTCTTCGCGTTGAACGAACGCGGCGATCCCACACTCCTCCAGCATATCGCCAGCGGAGGCGCATCGCCGCGCTTCTTTATTGTCTTGCAAGAGGAAAACCGGATGATCGTCGTCCATGAACGCGATCAGCGCGTGACGATGCTCGATATCCTGCCGGACGGGACGCTCGCGCCGACCGACTTCGCAGTGCACGTTCCTGGCGCCGCGTTCGCCTTCATCGCTTAGCTGACGCTGGCGATCAGCAGCGTCAGTTCGGTACGGACCGGATTGTCGTCGATGCGGATCGGCTTCACCGCACGGCGCTTGACGGGATAGGACGCGCGCACCGCGTCGCACAGATCCTTGACCGAGACGCGCACGCACGCCCCTTCGTCGCAGACCAGGCGCGGCGTGCTGATCGATTGGATGCAGGTAGTTGGCGTACCGGCCCAGACTGGCGCCGCGCTCGACAAAAGGCATGCGGCTGCGATCCGCAAAACGGTGTTCTTGGTCATCATGGTAGCTGGCCCCCCACAGGCAGTTCGTATCTGGTAAAGCGACCGTTAGGGGCCAAGTGGTTGCGATAACGTTTCAATCGGCGGGCAATCGTACGACGGCCCGCCGGTGGTGAGAAAACGACAACCGGAGCGATCAATCCGCCGCGATCGGTCCTTGCGGCGGACTGGCACGCCGCGTGAACCAGACGATGATCACCATTGCCAGGCACAGCCAGGCCGAGATGCGGAACAGGTCGGTCGACGCGAGCAGATACGCCTGCGCCACCATCTGCCGTGTGATCGCACCCGCCGCCTGGACGTCGGTCAGCCCCATCCGCGTCAGCGCACCCTGCGCCATCTGGTACGGCGAACCGGTCCCGATCGCTTCCGACAACCGGCTCTGGTGGAGCGTCTCGCGGCGATCCCAGGCGGTCGTTATGATCGATGCGGCGAAGCTGCCCGAGGTGATCCGCGCGAAGTTCGAGATGCCCGTCGCCGACGGCAGCCGCTCCGCCGGGATACGGTCGAGCGAGATCGTCAGCATCGCGAGGAAGAACGTGCTCATCGCGATCCCCTGCACCATCAGCGGCAGCATCAGGTCGTAGAAGCTCGCGCCCGTCGTATAGCCCGAGCGCAAATAATAGGAGTAGCCGAACGAGGCGAACGCAACCGTGGCGAGGATACGCGCGTCGATCTTGCCACTCAGTCGGGCGACGAACGGCGTCAGGATCACCGCCACCGCGCCCGATGGTGCGGCGACCAGCCCTGCCCAGGTCGCGGTGTAGCCGAGCTGCGTCTGCAACCAGAGCGGCAGCAGCAGCGTGTTGGCGAAGAACACCGCATAGCCGAGGCAGAACGCGATCGTCCCGATGGTGAAGTTGCGGCTCTTGAACAGCGACAGGTTCACCGCCGGATTGGCGTCGGTCAGCTCCCAGATGATCCAGCCGACAAAGCCGATCGCGGCGACGACCGCGGCGATGACGATGCGGTCGGCGGCGAACCAGTCGTCGTTCTTGCCGAGATCGAGCACGATCTGCAGCGCGCCGACCCAGATCACCAGCAGGATCAGCCCGACCTGATCGATCGGCAGTTTCCGCGTCGGCGTGTCGCGCTTGCCGAGCTTGTTCCAGCACACGAAGGCGCAGAACATCCCGAACGGCACGTTGATCAGGAAAATCCAGCTCCAGTGGTAGTTATCGGAGATGTAGCCGCCCAGGATCGGCCCCATGATCGGCGCGACCAGCGTCGTCATCGACCAGATGCCGAGCGCGGTGGAGCGCTTATGGACGGGGAAAATCGCGATCAGCAGCGCCTGGCTGCCCGGAATCATCGGTCCGGATACCGCGCCCTGGAGGATGCGGAAGCCGATCAGCGACGGCAGGTCCCATGCGATCCCGCACAGGAACGACGCGATCGTGAACAGGAAGACGGACACGCAGAACGTCCGCACCACGCCGAACCGCCCCATCAGCCACCCGGTCAACGGCACCGCGACTCCGTTGGCGACGGCGAACGCGGTGACGATCCAGGTGGAGTTGTCGCTGGAAACGCCGAGATTGCCGGCGATCGTGGGCAGCGAGACGTTGGCGATCGTCGTGTCGAGCACCTGCATGAAGGTGCCGAGCGCGAGCGCGAATGCGGTGAGCGCGAGCGAGCCGCCGACGAGGGGGGCGGGACCGGGGCCGGAGGGGGCTGCCATCAGGTAGCACTCCGTTCAGGGAGCCCAATCCCAACCAATCCACCACCCCGGCGAAGGCCGGGGCCCAGTTGGGGGACGCAGGTGACGAAAGACAGCGCGTCGTTACGACCACCTTTCCAACTGGGCCCCGGCCTCCGCCGGGGTGGTGCACCCTGAAACGCGGTGGACTGCCCCAAGCTTGTTTCCCCGCGAAGGCGGGGACCCAGACTGGGCTCCCGCCTTCGCGGGAGAACAAGGAGGGCAGGACCGCACCGAAGTAATGGCCACCGCAAAATCATCACCGGTTAGCCGCAATGATCTGGCGGATCTTCGCATCGACCGCGGCATCCCCCTGCCCGGTCGCGAGCCCCTTGTACGCCGCCACCGCAGGTCGCCCGACCATCGTCCCCGACTTGTCCGCCGTATCGACGATCGCGTTCACCGACAGCCCGACCCGCAGCGGATTGCGCCGCAGCTCACCCTTGTCGAGCGCGATCCGCACCGGCACGCGCTGGGTAATCTTGATCCAGTTCCCGCTCGCGTTCTGCGGCGGCAGCAGCGCGAACGCGTTCCCGCTACCCGCGCCCAGCCCGACGACATGGCCATGATAGACCAAATCATCGCCGTACATGTCCGCCGTGACCGTCGCTGCCTGCCCGATCCGCAGATCACGCAACTGCGTCTCACGGAAGTTCGCATCGACCCAGACCCGGTCGAGCGGCACCACGGCCATCAGCGGCATCCCCGCCGAAACCTGCTGCCCAAGCTGCACGGTGCGTTGCGCGACGACGCCGTCGATCGGCGCAACAACGTGCATATGGCTCCGCGTGATCGCCGCGCGACGATAGGCCGCGATCGCCGCCAGCACCGCCGGGTTGTTCGACACCGTGGTGCCGACGACGCCGTTACGCGACTGCGCCTGCTGGCTGCGCGCAAGTTGCAGCGTCGCGCTCGCCACCTTCACCTGGTCCGCCGCGTGGCTCAGTTCCTCGCCCGAGATCGCGCCTTCTGCGGCCGCCCCTCGACGACGCGCGAGGTCGTTCCGCGCCCGCGCCAGTTCGGCCTCCGCCTGCACGACCGCGGCCCCGGTCTCGTTCACCTTCGAGAAGTCGGACCGCGTAGCCCGTACCGCCCGCGCGAGTTCCGCCTCCGCCGAGGCCACGCCGACATCGGCAGTCGCCGCATCGAGATCGATCAACGGCTGGCCCGCCATCACGACCTGCGTGTTGTCAGCATGGATCGCGGTCACCTGCCCCGGATCGCGCGCGGTGATCGCCACCACGTCGCCTGCGACATAGGCGTCATCGGTCTCCTGCTCAGGCGCGGCGAGCAGAAAGTGGAACACCGCCCACACGATCGCACCGATCACGACGACCACGCCTAGGATCGTCAGCGCGCGCTTTCGTGCGCGCGGATTGCCGGTCGGAGCCGCGGCGGGCGCCGGCGTTTGCGTATCGGTCATCGCGTCATCCCCTGAAAATCATAACCACCACCCAGCGCCAGCACGAGCTGCACGCGCTGTTGCGCGGCATCGGCGGCGAGGTCGGCATCGGCCTGTTCGGCGGCCAGCGTACGGACGTCGTTGTCGACGAGGTCGAGCCGGCTATCGAGGCCGCTCGACACGCGGATCGCATTAAGCCGCCCGGTCTCGGCATAGCCGCGCACCACCTCGCGCTGTCGCTGCCGGTCCGCGTCGAGCGCCCCGATCCGCGCAACCGCATCGCCCGCCTCGCGCACCGCGCCGATCACCCGGTCGTTGTAATCCGCGGTCGCCAGATCGAGCGCCGCGGTCGCGCCGGCGAGGTCCGCCTTCAACCGGCCATTGTCGAAAATCGGCAGATGGATTGCCGGCCCGACGCCGACCGTGCCCGCATCGAGCGAGAACAGATTGCCCAGCCCGACCGCCTGGAACCCCGCCAGCGCCGCCAGATTGACGTTCGGATAGAACGCCTTTCGCGCGACCTGACGCCCGGCGGCCGCAGCCTCGATCCGCGCCTGCGCCGCCGCGATATCGGCACGTCGCGCGAGCAGGTCGGCCGGCACGGTCTTCGGCAACGGCAGCGCCGCGTCGAGCCGCAACGCGGTCGCACCGATCGTCGCCGGATAATCCGCACCACGCCCGGCCAGCGCCGCCAGCGCATTTTTCGCGAGCACCTGTGCCGCCTGCGCACGCAGCAACGCCTGCCGCGCCTGCGCCAGCAATGTCATCGCGGCCTGCGCGTCCAGCTTGCTCGCCAGATTGTTGCGGATCCGCACGTTCACCAGCTTCAGCGAATTCTGGCGCGTCGCGATCGTCCGCTGCGCGATCCCCGCCTGCGCCTCGGCGCGTTCGAGATCGATATACGTCTGCACGACCGCCCCCGAAAGCGCCATCCGCGCCGCCGCGACGTCGAGCGAAGCCGCGCGCACCGACGCCCGAGCACCCTCGATAGCCGCCTTCTGACGTCCGAACAGATCGAGGTTCCAGCTGAGGTTCGCCGCGGTCGACCCGACGAACCGCGTCGACCCGGCATAGGGCGGCGGGATCGTGTAGCGACCGCTCAGCCGCGCGAGTTGCTCTTGCGCATCGAGCGTCACGTCGGGGCCATTGTCGGCACGCCGCGTCGAAAGCACCGCCTGCGCCTGCGCGACCCGTGCCAGCGCCGCATCGAGCGACGGGCTGCCCGCGACCGAATCGCGCACCAGCCGATCGAGCTGCGGATCGCCAAACGACCGCCACCAGTCGGCCGCGATCACCGGCGCGGCGTCCGGAGCCAGCCCCAACGCTGTGGCCGATACCGGCTCCACGACAGTCTTCGAGGCCGGGATCGCGCATCCCGCGAGCAGCCCCGCCACCGTGATCGGGGCTAGGGCAGTGCCAATCTTCATGCGCGGCGTCCTTCGGTCAGAGCGTCGTCCAGCGTCGTGCGGAGTTTCTGCATCAGTTCGATCAACTTCTCGATTTCGGCCCGGTCCCAGCCCGTCAGCAGGGTATTCCAGTATTCTATGATCTTATCGCGACACCGGATCGCAACCGCCTCGCCGTCGGCCGTCAGTTCGAGATTCAGCACTCGCCGGTCGTCACTCGCGCGCGACCGTGTGACCCACCCGTTCTGCTCCATCGCGTCGACCAGCCGCGTCGTCGCACCCTTGTCGTGCGAAAGATCGCGCGCGAGGTCGGCACACGTCGCCGCCCGGCCTGCGAGGATGGACATGAGCGCCGACCACTGCGTCCCGGACAGACCCTCCGCCGCGAACACCGGCTCGATCAGGCTCTGCCCGATCTGATGGATCCGCCGCGCGAGGTAGCCAAGCGAGCAGTCCGGCCCGAATTCCGATTTGGTGTAGAACGCCATGTCGTTGCCATGGCAACCATTGCCCAGGCAGTCAATTGCGCGTTTTGCATGTTGAGTTGAGGACAGCGGACTGGTGGATGGACGCGCCTCGAAAGCGTTCAGTCCCCCAAATCTCAGGCCAGCTCGGCCGCGAATACGAAAAGGGCCACCCGCACGAGCGGATGACCCTTTCGCCATTCCAACGATCTAACCGCCCCCGATCAGAAGCGGAACTTGATCGAGCCCTTGTACGACTGGTTCGACACGTCCTTGCGCTCGACGGTGGTGTCCGCACCGACCGAGATGTCGACGCTGTCGCCGACCAGCGTCAGCCCGGCGCTGATCTCGCCCCAGTTCTTGTCCTGCCCGGCCAGCGCGAACAGCGCGTTCGGACCGATCCCGCCGACGAAGTTCGCGCCGAACACGCCCGGCGTCGACTGGAAGTCATGGACGTAGTTCGCGGCGGCATAAGGCCGGAACGAACCACTGCCGCTGAGCACCAGCCCGGCGCGCCCCTGCAGGCTGTCGAAGCTGTCGCGATCGACGAACAGGGCTGGTCCGCCGCCATTCTCGATCGACTTGCCGAAGCCGATATGGCTGGCGCGCATCGACACGCGCGGGCCGACCTTGAGCATCGACAGGTCGAACGCCTTGCCGAGCCCGACCTCGCTGACGACCGTCAACGCGTTGTCGGTGCCGCGCAGACGATAGCTGGTGCCGACGAAGCCGACATTGCGATCGGTCTTGGCGACGAACGCGCCTGCGCTGAATTGCGTATCGAGGACGATCCCCGATGCGGTCTCCAGCTTGCCGTACAGCGTGCCCTGGAACAGTTCGCCCTTCGCGCGCTGCGCAATGCCGCCGGTCGTTCCGTCGGTGTTGGTGTACGAGAACGAGAAGCCGATCACGCCGCCCTCGCCTGCCTGCTTTTCAAGACCGACAGCCGCGAAATAGCCGTCGAACTTGTCATGCCCGCCGAACGGATTGGTCCCCGGCATCGACCGGCTCTTGCCGTCGATATAGCCGCCCGCGATGAAGCCGCTCATGTCGTCGGGCAGACGACCCTGCTGCAACACGGTGCCGCTCGAGTCGCTCATCGTGTCCTGCCCGCCGGGAAGGTCGCTCGCCATCAGCGAGGCGACCTGGACCGGCTTGCCGATCAGCGCGAGCGTACCGCCGAGCCCGCCGCGCGTATCGATCTGCGCGATGTGATCCCGGTAGAAGCGCGACATCGTGTCGATCGACGCGACGCCGAGGCTCGACTTGAGCGTCTCGGCCCGCGGCGCAAGGCCCTCCAGCGTCGAGCGGATCGTCGCCGCGTTCTGCAGGTCGAGCGAGCCATATACCCCACTCAGCGCCGCATAGTTGGAGCGGTTCTGGTCGAGTAGCCCGGCATAGGCCGACTGGACCGGCGTCGCATCGACGACGTTGCGATACTGACCCGCGAGGATCCGCACCTGCACCGCGTTGGCGCTGTAGACATAGCTTGGCGTCAGGATCGCGCTGAGCGGGGTCACCGCACCGAACGCGCCGGTGATGCCGCCCTGTGCCGTCAGGATCGTGTAGAGGTCGTTATACCGCACGGTATAGCCGGCGACCGGCGCGAACCCGACGCGACCGCTGAGGCTGACGATGCCATTGGTCGCGGCCCCTGCCGTATTGAACGTCGTCGCCGCGAAGGCGAGCTTGTCCGAGGTGCCGTTCGGGCCGAGATCGACCAGCAGGTTGGTGCTCGAGGCGAGCACGCCGTTGCCGCCGATCGTCAGCGTGCCGATCGTGCCCGTCGTGCCGGGTGCGATCATCCCGGCGACGCTGGTGAAGAACGGCGTGTTGATCCGGCCCGATCCGGTGAGCATGCCCGACAGCATGAAGTAATCGCCGGGCGTCGAGATCACGCCGTCGTTCTGGACGACGCCGGTCACCTGGTTGATCGCCATCAGGCTGGTGAGCGACCCGGCCGACGTTACCGCCAGCTTCGCCGTGCTGCCCGAAACGGTGAACTTGTCGACCGTCACCGCAGAGTTCAGCGTGGTCGTGCCTGCCGCCGACAGCGTGACGTCGTAATAGCGTGCGCTACGCTGCGTCGTGCGATCGGGGTCGATGTTGTTGGGCACGAAATTGCTCGCGCCCGGCAGGCCGTTGGCGAGCGTCGGCGACAGCACCGCCAACGCCACGGCATCGCCGCCAGCACCGATGCTACCCGCTTGCGCGATGCTCTCGGCGCTACCGCCAAGCGTCGCGATATCCACGTTGGTCTTCTGCGCAATCGACTCGACGATCTTGCCTTCGCCGACCGTACCCGGTGCGCCCTTCGACGCAACGGCAACACCAGCCGCAGCCGATGTCGTTGCGCCATTGGTCGCAACCGGCTTGCCGTCGACATAGGTGACGTTGGTCTTGATGTCTAAACAGACGTCGATGCCGAAACCGGGCTCCTGATCGCAAATCTGTCCGAACTTGTTCGCATCTCCTGTGATCCCGGCCCCGGTCGTGGTCGGCACGCCGTTCACAAGCTTGCCGTCGACGATGATCTGGTAATTCGGATCGAGCGCCGTCACCCAATGCGACGCATCGGTCCACAGCCCGTCGCCAGTCTTCGTCTGTGCATAGCGGTAAGGATTGTTCGCCGCGATATAGTCCGAGAACAGGTATAGCGGCTGGTGCAAGCTCGCCGTGCCATAGGCGCCGAATGGCTGTTCGTTGAAAAAGCGATTGCCGCCCGACAGCACGCCGATCACGACCTGTTTGGCGAACGTCCGATCAAGGATCAGCGGACCGCCCGAATCACCACCCGCCGTCGTGCCTTCCTTGGCCAGCGGAGCGTCCTTGAACACGTTGAAATCATACGGGCTCGCAGCGGCGGTGCCACGGCGGGGATCGTCGAAATCGAGCTGGTACAGGTTCTGCGGCATGCCATCGATGGAACCGTAGAGGAACCCGTTCAGGTCGTCGAACGAGCCGAGGATACCGATCGTGTTCTCGGCGATACGGCGGCGGTAATCGATGCCGTTGGTGTCGCCGACCAGCGTGCCGCCCTGACCGCTGCGACCATAGCCGGTGATCGTGACGTGATAGCCGGTACCGCTGGTGTCGCCGATCGACGCAGGCGCGGGCAGTGCCGATAGCAGCAGCGCCCAGGTCGGCACGTTGGCGGCCGGCGTATCCAGCGTCGCGATCGCGACGTCGCCCTGCAGGAAGTTCTGCGAGAGCCCGAGCTTCAGCGAGTCGGCGTTATAGACGACCTGGTTGACGTTATAGAGGAAGTTGGCGGTGTTGGTCTTGTACTGCTGCGTGTTGACCGCGCCGGTCGCGGTGGTCGGCAGGAACCAGTCGAGCAGGGCCGGACGGTTGTTCTGCTGGAAACCAAACGCGATCGGGATGCCACCGCCCTGCGCACCATAGCCCCAGGGGTTCTGCGCGCCGGTGCCGGCGGCGTTCTCGTTCACGCAGTGCGCGGCGAAGATCACCGTGCGCGGATTGATCAGCGTCCCCGTGCACAGGCCGACGCCGCCGCCGCCCGTCGAGATCGTCATCTGGCCTACGCCGTTGACGCCGTTGCCGGGATCCTGCGCG
The DNA here is from genome assembly GCF_001421415.1 of Sphingomonas sp. Leaf208. Lineage (GTDB taxonomy): Bacteria > Pseudomonadota > Alphaproteobacteria > Sphingomonadales > Sphingomonadaceae > Sphingomonas. Next base: position 486,243 of record NZ_LMKH01000035.1, on the reverse strand, counting down.
GTCGTCGGCGTGCCCGGTGCCGAGATCACGATGTTCGGTTCGGAGACGAGGTCGGCGGGGTTCAGCGCGCTTGAATAGGCGATCGATTCAGGCCGCGGCAGGCGATCCTGCGCGGCCGCGATCGACGGCAGCGCCGCCGCGGCGAGCAACGCCGTCGAGGTCAGCAAAGCCGCGCGCGCATGGCGCGATCCGGTGCGTGCGCCGCGCGTGCGCGAGGTAGCGATAGTCGTCACATTCATCCCCTTGTCCGCGCCGCCCGCTGTGGGGCGTACGCCAATGTGACGAGGGTATGCAGACCATTTTGGGAACGCAATCAATGACTACGCTTCGTTCACGCTATTGTAATATTCCGTCGTGAACGTTGTAAAATTGTCACCTCGAGGCCGTTGCGGGCCATTCGATGTTTCACTGCACCGCGAGCGTTACTGTTCCCTCGGTTGGCGCAGAACTGGGTATTGTCAGGCGCTCGCCGGAGGAGTGTCCGCCAGTTCGTCGAGACAATGCGCCAGCAACGCTGCCATCAGGTATCGCTGCTGACCGTCGGCGATCGCTAACGCGTTTTCGATTGCGTCACGGAGAATCTGGGTGTCGTCGGTATTGTCGCCCATGACCTGTGTTCGGGTATGATGCGACGCCGCGCAATGTGAGAGGTTATCCTCGCCGTTACCAACCTGAGTTAGTCTCTAGAATGACATGATTTTTGCTAGCGCGTCGCAACCGCGATCTGTCATGTTAGCGTATGGCAATCGACACCGACTCGGCCCGCACCGCGGAAAACCTCCTCACGGTACGCGACATGCGCGGGGACATATTTCCCAGCGAGATCTTCGACGAACACGCGTGGAACATGCTGTTGCGGCTGTTCGTCGCGGAAGCCAGCGATGAGGCCATTACCGCACCCGACCTGATGGCGCTTACGAAGACGCCGCCGGCGGTGGGCCAGCGCTGGCTCGCCCATCTCGTCGCGGATGCGCAGATCGAGCCCTATTCGGACGGTGGTACGATAACGCTCACCCGTTCCGCGGTCGATCGCATGAACCTGTTCCTGCGACGCGCGGCCGGCGTCCACGAAAGTGATGGTCCCGCCTGACGCGCCAGTGCACTCGTCCACTCGGCAACGCGAAGGCGGAATAACCGGCCCACGGCACTCCCGCGCCCTTCCCCGATGCGCTCCCCCTTGCTAAAGCCCTCCCGGTAACAGCATTTTTTCGCTCGGTCCCCGACGCGCCCGCGTGGCCTATACGGCTGCTTTCCCCTCGGCGCCCGGCGGCCCGACGCCCACGGGAAGGACCCCTATGACTGCCATTGGCCAGGATACCCTCAAGACCCGCACCAGCCTCTCCACCGGCGGCAAGTCGTACGACTATTACAGCCTCGCCAAGGCGTCGGAACAGCTCGGCGACATCAGCCGCCTGCCCTTCTCGATGAAGGTGCTGCTCGAGAACCTGCTCCGCTTCGAGGACGGCGTGACCGTCACGCGCGAGGATATCCAGGCGATCGTCGACTGGCAGAAGGAGCGTCGCAGCGACCGCGAGATCCAGTATCGCCCGGCGCGCGTGCTGATGCAGGACTTCACCGGCGTCCCCTGCGTGGTCGATCTCGCGGCAATGCGCGATGCGATGACCAAGCTCGGCGGCAACCCCGAGAAGATCAACCCGCAGGTCCCCGTCCACCTCGTCATCGATCACTCGGTGATGGTCGACGAGTTCGGCACGCCCCAGGCGTTCCACGATAACGTCGATCTCGAATATGAGCGCAACATCGAGCGCTACGAGTTCCTCAAGTGGGGTTCGAAGGCGCTCGACAATTTCCAGGTCGTCCCCCCCGGCACCGGCATCTGCCACCAGGTGAACCTCGAATATATCGGCCAGGCCGTCTGGTCGTCGGCAGCGTCGGGTGACCACGGCGCCAAGCTTCCGGGGGGCACGATGATCGCGTATCCGGACACGCTGGTCGGCACCGACAGCCACACGACGATGATCAACGGCCTGGGCGTGCTCGGCTGGGGCGTCGGCGGGATCGAGGCCGAGGCCGCGATGCTCGGTCAGCCCGTGTCAATGCTGATCCCTGAAGTCGTCGGCTTCAAGCTGCTCGGCAAGCTGAACGAGGGCATCACCGCTACCGATCTCGTGCTCACCGTCACGCAGATGCTGCGCGCCAAGGGCGTGGTCGGCCGCTTCGTCGAGTTCTTCGGCCCAGGCCTGTCGTCGATGACGCTCGCCGATCGCGCGACGATCGCCAACATGGCACCCGAATACGGCGCGACCTGCGGCTTCTTCCCGATCGACGACAAGACGCTCGATTACATGCGCCTCACCGCGCGTTCGGACGAGAATGTCGAGTTGGTCGAGGCCTATGCCAAGGCCAACGGCTTCTGGCGCGACGAGAACGCCGAGGACCCCGTCTTCACCGACACTCTCGAGCTCGACATGGGCACCGTCGTCGCCTCGCTCGCCGGCCCCAAGCGCCCGCAGGACCGCGTCAGCCTCAACAAGGTCGACGAGGTGTTCAACAGCGACCTCCACAAGCTGTACCACAAGGAGCAGCCCGCGCGCGTCGCGGTCGAAGGTCGCGAGCATGACATCGGCGACGGCGACGTCGTGATCGCCGCAATCACCAGCTGCACCAACACCTCGAACCCGTCGGTGCTGGTCGCCGCAGGGCTCGTCGCGCGCAAGGCGAACGCACTCGGCCTGAAGTCGAAGCCGTGGGTGAAGACCTCGCTCGCCCCCGGTTCGCAGGTCGTCACCGACTATCTCGACAAGGCCGGCCTGACCGCGGACCTGAACGCGCTCGGCTTCAACCTCGTCGGCTATGGCTGCACGACCTGCATCGGCAACTCGGGCCCGCTCGCGCCTGCGATCTCGGCTGCGATCAACGAGAACGACCTCGTCGCCGCGTCGGTGCTGTCGGGCAACCGCAACTTCGAAGGCCGCGTGTCGCCGGACGTCCGCGCCAACTTCCTGGCCTCGCCGCCGCTGGTCGTTGCCTATGCGATCAAGGGCACCGTCACGACCGACATGATCGAGACGCCGCTGGGCCAGGGTTCGGACGGCCAGGACGTGTATCTGCGCGATATCTGGCCGACCAACGAGGAAGTCCGCACGACGATGGACGCCAACATCGACGCCGGCATGTTCGGCGCGCGCTACGGCGACGTCTATGCGGGCGACGCCAAGTGGCGCGAGATCGACGTCACGGGCTCGGACACGTACCAGTGGCGTGCGGGCTCGACCTATGTCGCCAACCCGCCGTATTTCGACGGCCTGTCGATGACCCCCGCCCCCGTGCAGGACATCATCGATGCCAAGCCGCTCGCGATCCTCGGCGATTCGATCACCACCGATCACATCTCGCCGGCCGGTTCGATCAAGGCCGACAGCCCCGCTGGCCGCTTCCTGCAGGAGCATCAGGTCAGCAAGGCGGACTTCAACAGCTATGGCGCGCGCCGCGGCAACCATGACGTGATGATGCGCGGCACGTTCGCCAACATCCGCATCAAGAACGAGATGGTCCCCGGGATCGAGGGCGGCATGTCGAAGTACGACGGCGAAGTCATGGCGATCTACGACGCCGCGATGCGCTTCAAGCAGGACGGCACGCCACTCGTGATCGTCGCGGGCAAGGAATACGGCACCGGCTCGTCGCGCGACTGGGCCGCGAAGGGCACCAACCTGCTCGGCGTCCGTGCGGTCATCACCGAGAGCTTCGAGCGCATCCACCGCTCGAACCTGGTCGGCATGGGCGTACTGCCGTTGCAGTTCGCCGAAGGGACCGATCGCAAGACGCTCGGCCTCGACGGCTCGGAGACGTTCACGATCCTCGACGTGGCGAGCATCCGCCCGCGCCAGGACGTCACCGTCAAGATGACCCGCGCCGACGGCAGCAGCGAGACGTTCCAGACCAAGTGCCGGATCGATACCGTCAACGAACTGGAATACTTCCTAAACGGCGGCATCCTCCACTACGTCCTGCGCAAGCTGGCCGCGTAAGACTGCCCTACGATCCTCCCCCGCAAGGGGGAGGTGGCGCCGTAGGCGACGGAGGGGGAGGACACGGAACAGAGGTTTCCCTTACCTCCCCCTCCGTCAGGCAAGCGCCTGCCACCTCCCCCTGGCGGGGGAGGATCGATAGAGTTCCAAAATCTCAGGTTATTGCCGCGCGTCTTTCGCCGCGATTCCCCGCGCTCCCAGCACGAAAAAAGGCGGGGCGATCGCAAGGATCGCCCCGTAGTTCAGGGAGAAGACCGGGACAGGGGAGACCCGGTCAAGTCGCCGTCCACAGGGGGAGAGGGAGCGGCGACGCACTCCCCTTCGCCTCGATATGTTGCAGGAATATGTCGAACGCGGCGAATGACGAACTTTTCACCTGACGAAACTTGAATCCAAATCCTCCCCTGAAAGGGGAGGTGGCAGCGCGCAGTGCTAACGGAGGGGTATCGCGCTCTCGATAGCGCGATACCCCTCCGTAGCTTCGCGCCACCTCCCCTTGCAGGGAGGATCGCAGTTCAGACCGAAAGCGCCCGCCCCGCCACGGCATCCAGCTTCGCCACCAACGCCGGATCGCGAGCCTCCCGCGCCGTGATGATCGCGCTATCCAGGCACGTATCGATCGGCGAAGCCTCCCGCTCCACCGGCAACGCGCGCAGCAACGCCATCACCATCGCCCGAGCCTTCGCCGCATTCGCGCCAAGCTGCGCCACGACCTGCGCCACATCGACGCCCGCCTCGTCCTCGCGCCAGCAATCGTAATCCGTCACCATCCCGACCAGCGCGTAGGGCAGCTCCGCCTCGCGAGCGAGTTTCGCCTCGGGCATGGCGGTCATGCCGATCACGTCGCAGCCCCATTGGCGGTACAGCCGGCTTTCCGCGCGCGTCGAGAATTGCGGGCCTTCCATCGCGAGATAGGTCCCGCGGTCGTCGACCTGTGCGCCGGCTTCGCGGGCCGCGTCGGCGGCATAGCGTGACAGGCGCGGACAAACCGGGTCCGCCATCGACACATGCGCGACGAGACCGGTGCCGAAGAAGCTCGACGGCCGCCCCTTGGTCCGATCGATGAACTGGTCGACGACCGTGAAGCTGCCGGGCGGGCGTTGCTCGACCAGCGAGCCGACCGACGACACGGCAAGAACGTCGGTCACGCCGAGCCGCTTCAACGCATCGATGTTCGCGCGGGCGTTAAGCTCGGAGGGAGATATCCGGTGGCCTCGACCATGCCGTGGCAGGAACGCGACGCCGACATGCCCGACGCGGCCGGTATAGATCGCATCGGACGGCTCGCCCCAAGGCGTCTCCACCGTCTGCCAACGCCCGTCCTCGATCCCATCGACCGCGTACAGCCCCGAGCCGCCGATGATCCCGATCGTCCAGCCGCTCATTCGGCAAGCGCTCTCGGCCGAGCGTAAACGAAGTAGATCACCAGCCCGAGCAGGTTCCAAAGCCCGAAATACAGCTGCGTCTTCGAAGGCAGGCTGAAGAACAGGTACAGGCACCCGAGGATACCGATCGTCCCGACCACCGTCGCAGCCGGTGCCCGGAACGTCCGCAAGGCGTCAGGCGCACGGCGGCGCATCACCAGCATGCACGCACAGACCGCAACGAACGCGGCTAACGTTCCCGCATTCGCCAGTGCTGCGATTTCGGCAAGCGGTAACAGCCCTGCGATGACGGCAACGATCGCCGCGGTGATCCAGGTAATGCGGACGGGGGCACCTCGCTTGGAGACCTTGGCGAGGCTCAGCGGCAGCAACCCGTCGCGTGCCATGGTGAAGAAGATCCGGCTCTGGCCGAACAGGAACGCGAGCAGCACCGTCGGCAACGCGATGACGGCGGACGCACCGAGGAAGGTCGCAAACCCCGGCCGGCCGATCTCGCGCAGGATCAGCGCGAGCGGCTCGGCGCTGCCGGCGAACTTGGTGTAGGACAGCGCGCCGACCGCGGCGACCGCGACGAGGATGTAGATCGCGATGCACGCGACCATCGACCCGACGATACCGATCGCGAGATCGCGGCCTGGGTTCTTGGTCTCTTCCGCTGCGGTGGAGATCGCGTCGAAGCCGTAGAACGCGAAGAAGATGATCGCCGCCGCCGCCATCACGCCGCGCTCGGCGCCGTCGGGCTGCACCGCCTTGGGGAAACCGTAGGGCATGAACGGGTGCAGGTTGGCGCTGTTGAAATAGTGCAGCGCGATGAACACGAACACGGCGAGCGCGATCATCTTCACGCCGACCAGCACCGCGTTGAGCGTCGCACTTTCGCGCGTGCCGAACGACAGCACGCCCGCGACGACCGCGATGATGAAGATCGCCGGCACGTTGAGGATACCGCCGAGCTCGGGGCTGAGCGTCAGCGCTTCGGGGAAACCGAACGCGCCACGCAGCAACGGTGCGGCGTAGCCCGACCAGCCGACCGCAACGGTCGACACGACGAGCGAATATTCGAGGATGAGGCTCCAGCCGATCACCCAGGCGATCAACTCGCCGAGCACGACATAGCTGTAGGTGTATGCGCTGCCCGACGCCGGGATCATCGTCGCCATCTCGGCATAGGCGAGCGCCGCGCAGGCACAGATCCCACCGGCGATTATGAAGGACAGGATCACGGCGGGACCAGCGAGCCCCGCCCCCACGCCGATCAGCGTCAGGATACCGGTACCGACGATCCCGCCGACGCCCATCGCCACGAGATGCGGCCACGACAGCGTCCGCGCGAGCTGATGCTCGGGCGGCTGCTCGGTGACGATTTTTCGGCGAAACAAACTGGCCACGGATATCCCCTCTTGTTGCGCGGGGAGTGGCACAGGTGGGGCGCGGCGGGCAAGGCCAGCGGCCAACCACTTACCCGAGCGCCAATATCCTCCCCGGCGGAGGCCGGGGTCCAGTTGGCAAGGTCATTGTGACGATGCGCAGCGCTATATCAGCAGCGTCTCCCAACTGGGCCCCGGCCTTCGCCGGGGTGGTAGAAGGGGAGCCAAGATCGAACGGTAGTCCGCTCGTCCTTGTTCTCCCGCGAAGGCGGGAGCCCAGTCTGGGTCCCCGCCTTCGCGGGGAAACAAACTACCTTACGCTGGGGTTCAGACGGTGAAGCTCTCGCCGCACCCGCACGCACCCTTGGCATTGGGGTTCTGGAACACGAACCCGGCGGTGAAATCATCCTCGACCCAGTCCATCGTCGAGCCGATCAGATACAAAATCGACCCGCCATCAACGAACAAAGTCCCGCCCGGCGTATCGATCCGCTCGTCGAAAGGTTTCGCCTCGGTGACGTAATCCACCGAATAGGCCAGCCCCGAACACCCACGCTTGGGCGTCGACAGCTTCACCCCGATCGCATCCTCCGGAGCCCGAGCCATCAGGTCCGCAATTCGCGCATGCGCCGTCGCCGTAAGGTTCAGCGCCGCCGGCCGTGCTCGCAATGTCGTCGCCATCACCAATTCCTTCTGCTCCCCTCCCGCCTGCGGGAGGGGTCGGGGGAGGGCTTGAACAGCAGCGTTCCGCTCTCCCCTCCCCTAACCCCTCCCGCAAGCGGGAGGGAAATTCATACGGCACCCCCTCCCGCAAGCGGGAGGGGAATGATTACAGCATGCCCAGCTCGAGCTTCGCCTCGTCCGACATCTTTTGCGGATCCCAGGGTGGATCCCAGACCAGGTTCACTTCCGCAAACCCGACGCCCGGCACCGACCCGACGCGCATCTCGACTTCCGCCGGCATCGACTCCGCGACCGGACAGTTCGGCGTCGTCAGCGTCATCGCCACCACCGCATGCCCGTCATCGGTCACCTCGACGCCGTAGATCAGCCCCAGGTCATAGATGTTCACCGGGATCTCCGGATCGTAGATCTCCGTCAGCGCATCGATGATCGCATCGTACACCGCGCCACCGGGCTCGCCGGGCGAGTCCACCTGCGGCTTCTGCGCCAGGAAGCCCGCCAGATAATCGCGCTTCCGCTCAGCGTCGGAGTCCGTCTCCATCACGACGCGCGCCTTGGGCGGCGATGCGACGGCATCCACTTCCTCGATCTCGAACCGATCGCTCATTTGAAGATCCTCGTTACTCGCTCGATACCGCGCACCAGCGCCTCGACGTCCGCCGGCCGGTTATACACGCCGAAGCTCGCGCGCGCCGTCGCCTCGACGCCCAGCGCCTCCATCAACGGCTGCGCGCAGTGATGGCCGGCACGGATCGCGACGCGCTCCTCGTCCAATATGGTGCCGATGTCGTGCGGATGAACCCCCTCTATCGTGAAGCTCACGATCCCCGCCGAGTCCGCCGGGCCGTACAGGCGCACCGAATTGATCCCCGACAGCGCATCACGCGTCGCCGTCACCAGCGCCGTCTCGTGCGCGTGGATCGCGTCGAGCCCGATGCTCTCGACATAGTCGATCGCCGCATGCAACCCGAGCGCACCGACGATATGCGGCGTGCCTGCCTCGAACCGTCCCGGCGGCGGCGCGTAAGTGGTCTTCGCGAACGACACCTTGTCGATCATCGATCCGCCACCCTGGTACGGCGGCATCGCGTCGAGCAATTCCGGCTTTGCCCACAGCACGCCGATCCCGGTCGGCCCGTACAGCTTGTGCCCGGAGAACACGTAGAAATCACAGCCGATCGCCTTCACGTCGACCGTGATCCGCGGCACCGACTGGCACCCGTCGAGCAGGATCTTCGCCCCGACCGAATGCGCGATCTCGGTGGCGCGCTTGGCATCGAGCACCGAGCCAAGCACGTTCGAGACATGCCCGAGCGCGACCAGCTTGTGCGCGGGCGTGATCATCCGCTCCATCGCGTCGAGATCGATGCGGTGGTCGGGCGTCAGCGGCAACACGTCGATCGCGACGCCGACGCGCTCGGCGACCATCTGCCACGGCACGATGTTCGAGTGATGCTCGAGCATGGAGAGCAGAATGCGATCGCCCGCCTTCAACTGCGTTCCGGCCCAGCACTGCGCAATCAGATTGATCGCCTCGGTAGCGCCGCGCACGAACACGATCTCGTCCGACGATCCCGCGCCGATGAACCGCGCGACGGCCTTACGCGCCGCCTCGTACGCGACCGTCATGTCAGCGGATCGCTGGTACACGCCGCGGTGTACCGTTGCGTAAGTCTCGCCATACGCGCGCGTGATCGCATCGACCACGACCTGCGGCTTCTGCGCAGTCGCGGCGGTATCGAGATACGCCCAGCCCTCGGGGATCGCGGGGAAATCCGACAGGCGATCTTTTGCGTCTGTATCGGCATCGCCATAGTCGTTTCATCCTCCGTGCCCTGTCGGTGACTGCAACAGTCTTNCTGGTGGAGGGGGTTCTCCACTGAGCGTAGCGCCTGTGGAAGCCCCCCTCCACCCCGCCGCTGCGCGTCGCGGTCCCCCTCCCCGTGCCGGGGAGGATTTCTGTCCCGTCAATCACAACGCCCGCTCCAGCCACGCATCGGCGTCCGCCACGAAAGCCTCGCGCACCGTCTCGTCCGCGATCTGCACGAACGCATCGCCGACGAATGCGCGCGTGAGCAGCGCCTGCGCCTTGGCGTGCGGGATCCCGCGGCTCTGCATGTAGAACAGCGCGCGCTGATCGAGTTCGCCGACCGTCGCGCCGTGCGCGCACTTCACGTCGTCCGCGAAGATCTCCAGCTCGGGCTTCAAATTCACCGTCGCGGTGCGCTGCAACAGCAACCCGCGCAACGACTGCACGCCATCGGTCTTCTGCGCATCCCGCGCCACCTCGACCCGCGCCGCGAGGCTGGCCGTCGACTTGTCCGCCGCGACCGCACGCCAGATCTGCTTGCTCTGCCCGTTCAGCGCCGCATGCCGCACCGACAGCGCGCACTCCTGCCGCTGGTCGTTCCGCGTCAGCAACGCGCCGCCATATTCGGCAAACGCATCGTCGCCCGTCACCGTGATCGCCCCATCGATCCGCGTCCCGGCATCGCCTGCGCCCAACACAGTCACGATCAGGCTCGCCTCAGCCCCGACCTCGACCTCGTCGCGCAACGACACGAAACCACCGGCCTGAAGCAACCGCACCGCCCGCGTAAGTTTCGCACCCTTACCAAGCGCCATCCGCGTAGACCGGTTCGACCAGCCAGCCCCGACATAGGTCTCGACCACCGACGCACTCGCGCCATCGGCAAGCACGATCTCCGCCGGAAGCTGGTTATCCCCGCCCGTCGCGATGTGGACGATCTGGAGAAGCTCAACGCGGGTGTTCGCCTCGACTTGTATCGACCAACCGCTACCCGTGGTGCGACGACCAAGCGCATGCTCGCCGCCATCGATCGCCGTCATCGTGACATGGCGCAGATCGCTCCGACCCTGATCCAGCACGCCATCGACGAACAGCGCCCGCGCACCCGGCAGGTCCATAAACCACGCATCGGCGTCCAGCGCCGCGCCGCGCGGCAGTCCGGCCGCCGCAGCAATCGCCGCCGGATCACCCCAGCGCCACGATTCCTCGCGCGTCGAGGGAAGGTCGAGCAGCATGGTCACGCGGCGATCCCCACATAGCCTTCGCTCTCGAGCTGCTTGGCGAGGTCCTTGCCGCCCGAGCGGACGATCTTGCCGTCCGCCAGCACGTGCACGAAGTCCGGCTCCACGTAATCGAGCAGCCGCTGGTAATGCGTGATCAGCAGCACAGCCTTGTCGGGCGCGCGCATGATGCGGTTGATGCCGTCGCCGACGACGCGCAGCGCATCGATGTCGAGCCCCGAATCGGTCTCGTCGAGGATCGCGAACTTCGGGTTGACGATGCCCATCTGGACCATCTCGTTGCGCTTCTTCTCGCCGCCCGAAAAGCCGACGTTCACCGGCCGCTTGAGCATGTCGTAATCCATGCCGAGCAGGTCCGCCTGCCCGCGCGCGAGCTTCAGGAACTCGCCCCCCGACAGCGGCTTCTCGTCACGCGTCGCACGCTGGGCGTTCAAGGCCTCGCGGAGGAACTGGACGTTCGACACGCCGGGGATCTCGACCGGATACTGGAAGCCAAGGAACACGCCCGCCGCGGCGCGCTCATGCGCCTCCAGTTCGAGCAGGTCGACGCCGTCGAACGTCACCGAGCCCGCGGTGACCTCGTAACCGGGCCGCCCGCCGAGCACATAGCCCAGCGTCGACTTTCCCGCCCCGTTCGGCCCCATGATCGCGTGCACCTCGCCCGCGTTCACTTCGAGCGACAGGCCCTTGAGGATTTCCTTGCCGTCGATCTCGGCGTGGAGGTTTTCAATTTTTAGCATGTTGTGCCTCGCAATCTTTCATTCCAACGCGAAAGCGATTTTCGGAATTTTCTCGTTGGTTCATCAAAATCTGGATTTCTTGCGTACTTTGCGGTGCCGCGTGGCTTGTCGACGACTGGATTTCCCTGACGCGAGCGGCGACATGCGCCAAATCTCGCTCATGCCGCTGCTTCACCGCCGCACAAGTTGGAACACCAGAAGTCTCGGAACGGGTGCACGCGCCGACAGCCAAGAGAGCCACTAAAAGCGGCAGTCGCTCCACTGAGCGCCTAACGGCAGATGACGAAGCGCTCACCCCACGGAGCCCTCAAGCGAAATCCCCAGCAGCTTCTGCGCCTCAACCGCGAACTCCATCGGCAACTGCTGCAGCACTTCCCGCGCAAAGCCGTTGACGATCAACGCCACCGCCGCCTCCTGGTCCAACCCGCGCGACATCGCGTAGAACAGCTGGTCCTCGGAGATCTTCGACGTCGTCGCCTCATGCTCGATCTGCGCGGACGGGTTGCGGACCTCGATATACGGCACGGTATGCGCGCCGCACTGGTCGCCGAGCAGCAGGCTGTCGCACTGCGTGAAGTTCCGCACGCCCTCCGCGGTCGGCGCGACGCGGACGAGGCCCCGATACGTGTTGTCCGAACGCCCGGCCGAAATCCCCTTCGACACGATCGTCGAGCGCGTGTTCTTGCCGAGATGGATCATCTTCGTGCCGGTATCGGCCTGCTGGCGATTGTTCGTCACCGCGACCGAATAGAACTCGCCGACCGAGCCATCGCCGAGCAGCACGCACGACGGGTATTTCCACGTGATCGCACTGCCGGTCTCGACCTGCGTCCAGCTGACCTTCGAGTTCTTGCCCTGGCACAACGCGCGCTTGGTTACGAAGTTGTAGATCCCGCCGACGCCGTTCTCGTCGCCCGGATACCAGTTCTGCACGGTCGAATACTTGATCTCGGCATCGTCGAGCACGACCAGCTCGACCACGGCGGCATGCAGCTGGTTCTCGTCGCGCATGGGCGCGGTGCAGCCTTCGAGATATGAGACGTACGAACCCTTGTCCGCGACGATCAGCGTGCGCTCGAACTGCCCGGTATTCTCGGCGTTGATGCGGAAATACGTCGACAGCTCCATTGGGCAGCGCACGCCCTCCGGGATGTAGACGAACGTGCCGTCGGAGAAGACCGCCGAGTTCAGCGTCGCGAAATAGTTGTCGCGCTGCGGCACGACCTTGCCCAGCCATTTCCGCACGAGATCCGGATATTCCTTGATCGCCTCGGAGATCGACCGGAAGATCACGCCCGCAGCCTCGAGCTCCTTGCGGAACGTGGTCGCGACCGAGACGCTGTCGAACACAGCATCGACCGCGACGCGACGCTTGGGCGTGCCGTCCTCTTTCAACGGATCCTCGACCACGCCAGCCAGCATCTTCTGCTCACCGATCGGAATGCCGAGCTTCTCGTAGACGCGCAGGATCTCAGGATCGACCTCGTCGAGCGACCCGAGCTTCGGCTTCGCCTTGGGCTCCGCGTAATAATACGCGTCCTGGTAATCGATTGGGGGGACGTTGAGCTTCGACCAGTCGGGCGCTTCCATCGTCTGCCACAACGCGAACGCCTTCAGCCGCCAGTCGAGCATCCACTGCGGCTCGCCCTTCTTGGCGGAAATGAAGCGCACGGTGTCTTCCGACAGGCCCTTCGGCGCGAATTCCTGTTCGATGTCCGAGGAGAAGCCCCACTCATACGTCTTGTTCGCGGCGGCGTATGCCTCTGCGTTCCGGGTAGCCATTATCTGTCCTCGGCCGCAAAGCGGCTCTCTAAAATCTCCGCGTCTCCGCGTCTCCGCGTGAACAAAATTAATTCACGCGGAGCCGCGGAGACGCGAAGGAAAGGGTGAAGCGCTGCGCGCGATGTGTTCTTCATGCGGGCACCTGTAAAACCGGGGTTTGCGAAAGGCTGGCGAGCGACACGCCGGCGAGCGCACCACGGACCGCGCCGTTGACGGCGTTCCAGTGCGGCTTCACCTTGCACGTCTGCTCCACGCAGCAATCCTGCGATGCACCATCGACACACGACGTCAGTGCGATCGGGCCTTCGACCGCTTCAATGATGTCGGCGAGCGAGATCATCGCGGGCGGCCGCGACAAACGAAACCCGCCACCGGTGCCGCGCGTGCTCTCGATTAGCCCGGCCGCGGACAGTCGGCTCACCAGCTTCTGCACGGTCGGCAGCGGTACGCCGGTCTCCTCGGCGAGCAGCGTCGCGTTCAGCCGCGCGATACCGCCGCAATGACGCGCCGCGGCGCTCATCATCACGACCGCATAGTCGGCTAGGCTGGAAAGACGCATGGTGGCTTCGGAGTCCAATCGGACCGATATGATCCGATTGGTCAAATGGGCTTTGTGCAGTGCATCGTCAACCCGGCCAGGGGTGCTAACGACTCGCAACTGGAGGCACGGTTTTGTGCATCGCACATGACCCGAAAGCTTGACTTCCCCCCTCCTTGGAAGGGAGGGGCCGGGGGTGGGTCGGCTGCTGACGTCAGGGAGCACCCCCCCCCCCCCCAGCCCCTCCCTTCCAGGGAGGGGAGCAAGAATGACCCTTCCCGACAGGTGGAAGGAGCAAGGACGACGCGCATGGCCTTCTACCACCCGATCCTCTTCCGTCTCGACGCCGAGCGCGCGCATACCCTCACCATCGCTGCACTTGCCGCATGGGGGAAGGCCGGCACGCCGCTCGCCCCCAGCGTACCGCGGCTCGCAACGACCGTGGCGGGGATCGCCTTCCCCAACCCGGTCGGACTAGCGGCAGGCGTCGACAAGGACGGCCGTGCGATCGACGGCTTCTTCGGCTTAGGCTTCGGCAGCGTCGAGATCGGCACGCTCACGCCGCTCGCCCAGCCCGGCAACCCCAAACCCCGCATCTTCCGCCTCCCCGAAGACCGCGCAGTCATCAACCGCTTGGGCTTCAACAACGGCGGCCTGGACGCAGCCCTCTCCCGAGTATGTTCACCCGCGAAGGCGGGTGCCCAGTCTGGGCACCCGCCTTCGCGGGTGAACAAGGGGCCGGGCGGTGAAGGCGTTTTGGGCATCAACGTCGGCGCGAACAAGGACGCGACCGACCGCACCGCCGACTACGTCCACGGCGTAACCCGAGCCGCCCCCCACGCCGACTACATCACCATAAACATCAGCTCCCCCAACACGCCCGGCCTGCGCGACCTCCAGCACGGTGCAGCGCTCCGCGACCTCCTCGCCGCCTGCACCGCCGCGAAGGGCAGCACGCCGATCTTCCTCAAGGTCGCCCCCGACCTCGAACCCGCCGACATCGACGACATCGCCCGCGCCGCGATCGACAACCGGATCGACGCGTTGATCGTCAACAACACGACGATCTCGCGCCCCGGCCTGCGCTCGGCCAATGCCAAGGAAACCGGCGGCCTGTCCGGAGCCCCCCTCGCCCCGCTGGCCCACCAACGCCTGTCGGATTTCCGCAAGGCGACCGGCGCAGCGATTCCCCTGATCTCGGTCGGCGGCGTAGACAGCGGCGCCGAAGCCTATGCTCGCCTCCGCGCCGGCGCGAGCCTCGTCCAGCTCTACACTGCGCTGGTCTATGAGGGCCCAGGCCTCCCCGCCCGCATCCTCCGCGAACTGGACGCGCTGCTGACCCGCGACGGTTTCGCCACGCTCGCCGACGCGGTGGGCACGGACACCTAACGATCCTCCCCCGCCAGGGGGAGGTGGCTGGCCCTTGCCAGACGGAGGGGGAGGTAATGGACAACCTGTGTTCCGTGTCCTCCCCCTCCGTCGCCTTCGGCGCCACCTCCCCCTTGCAGGGGAGGATTGCGAGGTGGATCGGCGAGACGGGTTGCCTCATACCCGAACCACGCTAGGCTCACGCTCGATGAAGACCTCCCTCCTAGCGCTCGCCCTCCTCGTCCCCGCAGCCACCGCAGAGGCACGCCAACCCGCCCCAGCAAAAGACCAAGGCATGGTCAGCGCCGCAGACCCCCGCGCAGCCGCCGCCGGCGTCGAGATCCTCCGCGCCGGCGGCAGCGCCACCGACGCCGCCATCGCTACGATGCTCGCGCTCAACGTCGTCGAGCCACAAAGCTCGGGCATCGGCGGCGGCAGCTTCTGGATTTCTCACGCCGCCGGCGGCGCCCTCAGCACGATCGACGCGCGCGAAGAGGCACCCGCCGCCGCCGACGCGCGCTGGTTCTACGCCCCCGACGGCACACCGCTGAGCCACAGCGACGCGGTCCCCGGCGGTCGCAGCGTCGGCATCCCCGGCGCGCTCCGTGGCATGGCGCTCGCGCACCACGCCTCGGGCAAGCTCCCCTGGGCGCAACTCTTCGCCCCCGCGATCCGCCTCGCGACCAACGGCTTCCAGGCCTCCCCCCGCCTCGTCAACGGGATGACGGCCTATGGCGACCACATCACGCCCGAGACGCGCAAGCTCTTCTCCGCCCCCGACGGCTCGCCGGTCGCGATCGGCGCGGTCATCAAGAACCCGCAGCAGGCCGCGCTCCTCCAGCGCATCGCCACCCAAGGCCCCGACAGCTTCTACGTCGGCCCCGAGGCGCATAAGATCGTCACCGCGGTCAACACTGCCGCGCGCAATCCGTCGAAAATGACGCTCGGCGACCTCGCCAGCTACGACGCCAAGTCGCGCCCGCCGGTCTGCGTCAAATACCGCGTCTACCGCGTGTGTGGGATGGGCCCGCCCTCGTCCGGCGGCATCACCGTGCTGATGATACTGAAGCAGCTCGAACGCTTCGACATTGGCAAACTCGGCAAGGACAGCGCGCAAGCCTGGCACCTGTTCGCCGAGTCCTCGCGCCTCGCCTATGCCGACCGCGACCTCTACGTCGGCGATCCCGATTTCGTCCGCGTACCGGTGCAGGGCATGCTCGACGCCAAGTATCTGGCGTCGCGGTCGGCGCTGATCTCCCCTACGAAGACGATGGCGACCGTCACCGCCGGCTCGCCCCCCGGCGCCCCCGCGCGCACCCGCGCCCCGGTCAGCGAAGTCCCCGGCACCACCGACATCGCGACGGTCGACGCCCGCGGCAACGTCGTCGAGGTCACCACCACCGTAGAGGGCTATTTCGGCTCCGGCATCACCGTCGACGGTACGGTCCTCAACAACCAGCTCACCGACTTCGACATCGTCCCCGTCAAGGACGGCGCCCTCGTCGCCAACCGCGTCGAAGGCGGCAAGCGCCCGCGCAGCTCGATGTCGCCGACGATCGTCTACGGCCCCGACGGGAAAGTCCGCCTCGCGGTCGGCGCGGCAGGCGGCTCGACGATCATCGCGCAGGTGGCCAAGGCAATCATCGGCGTTGTCGACTGGAAACTGTCGGCACAAGACTCGATCGCGCTGGGCTTGCTGTACGCGCCCGGCCACGTCGCCGCCGCCGAAAAGGGCACCGAGCGCGAAGCGATGGTTCCTGCCTTGCAGGCGCTAGGCGAGACCGTGCAGGTCGCGGCACTCGGCCTCAAGGCCAACGCGATCGAGCGCGTTGGCGGCAAATGGGTCGGCGCCGCAGACCCCCGCAGCGAAGGCGTCGCGATCGCGGAGGACGGTACCGTCACCAAGATCCAGCGCGTCGGCGCCCTTCAGCGCGCACCGGAATAACGACAAACTCCACCTCCCCGGCGGAGGCCAGGGTCCAGTTGGGAAACCTTGCTAATTGACGTTCGCGCGTCGTTACTGCGACCTTTCCGACTGGACCCCGGCCCCCGCCGGGGCGGAGCCGAGTCCGTGGCAGAGGTTGGGGTTGAGCCCTCGCCGGTTATGACGCACTAACCGTCCAACGCTCAGAATCGCGTCGTACAAGGCGCAACGGCACAGCGCCCAGGGAGAGACAATGGCCCGCCAGCTCGAACGCTTCCCGAACCTCGTCACGATGTTCTTCGCGCGCGCCACCGAGAAAGGCGACACGCCGTTCCTCTGGACCAAGACGAGCGGCACATGGGTCGCCACCAGCTGGGCCGAGGCGGCGCGCCAGGTAGCCAGCCTCGCCACCGCGCTGACCGCGATCGGCCTGAAACGCGGCGACCGCGTCATGCTGGTCGCCGAAAACCGCCCCGAATGGTGCCTCAGCGACCTCGCGATCATGGCGGCGGGGTGCATCACCGTGCCGACCTACGTCACCAACACCGAGCGCGATCACCTCCACATCATCGAGAATGCCGGCACCTGCGCGATCATCGTCTCGACCGCCAAGCTCGCGAAGACTTTGCTCCCCGCGGTCATCCGCTCGAACCAGGCGCAGACCGTGATCGGGTTCGAGGACATGAAGGTCCCCGCCGGGATCGATTTCCACAACTGGCACGCGCTGATCGCCGCGCACCAGACCGCGCCCGAGACCGCCGCCGCCCGCGCCGACTTCGAACGCGAAGACCTCGCCTGCATCATCTACACCTCGGGCACCGGCGGCGCCCCGCGCGGCGTCATGCAGCACCACGGCGCGATCCTCCACAATTGCGCCGGCTGCGCGTCCGTCATCTCGGAGGATTTCGGCTGGGACGACGAGGTCTTCCTCTCGTTCCTCCCCTTGAGCCACGCCTACGAACACACCGGCGGCCAGCATTTCCCGATCTCGCTCGGCGGCCAGATCTACTACGCCGAAGGCCTGGAGAAACTCGCCGCCAACATCGAGGAAACGCGCCCGACGATCATGTTCGTCGTCCCCCGCCTGTTCGAAGTCCTCCGCACGCGCATCTCGAAGACGATCGAGAAGCAGGGCGGCGCCTCGGCGTATCTCCTGCGCCAAGCCCTCGACATCGGCGGCAAGCGCTATGCCGGGCGTCTCCGCCTAATCGACCGCCCCATGCAGGCCGCCGTCGCCACCCTCTTCAAGCCCAAAATCTCCAAGAAGTTCGGCGGCCGTCTGAAAGCGATGATCTCGGGCGGCGCGCCGCTCAACCCCGAGGTCGGCCTGTTCTTCGAAGCGCTCGGCCTCACCTTCCTGCAAGGCTATGGCCAGACCGAAGCCGCCCCCGTCATCTCGTGCAACCGCCCCAAGGCCGGCGTCCGCATGGACTCGGTCGGCCGGGCGCTCAACGACACCGAAGTCCGGATCGCCGAGGACGGCGAGATCCTGGTCCGCGGCGAACTCGTCATGCACGGCTATTGGCGCAACGACGCCGAGACCGCCAAGGTGCTCAAGGACGGCTGGCTCCACACCGGCGACATCGGCGAGATCGACGACCGCGGCCGGATCCGCATCACCGATCGCAAGAAGGACCTGATCATCAATGACAAGGGCGAGAACGTCGCCCCGCAAAAGGTCGAGGGGATGCTCACGCTCCAGCCCGAGATCGCGCAGGCGATGATCGCCGGCGACAAGCGCCCCTACATGGTCGCGCTGATCGTGCCCGATCCCGAGTGGACGCAGGAATGGTGCGCAAAGAACGGCGACGCGTGCAGCTTTACCCGGCTGGCGGAGAACAGCGAGTTCCGCACGGCGATCGGCCATGCGGTCGAGCGGGTGAACGCGGACCTGACAGTGACGGAGCGGGTGCGGCGGTTCGTACTGGCGGATGGGCCGTTCACGATCGAGAACGAGCAGCTGACCCCCAGCCTGAAGATCCGCCGCCACGTCGTGAAACAGGCCTACGGCGAGCGGCTCGACGCGCTCTACAAATAACCCTCTCCCCTCCGGGGAGAGGGAGGGGCCCGCGCGCCCTTGCGCGTGGGAGGGTGAGGGGAGTGAGGCTCGAAACACTCGTCCCAAAACCCCTCACCCTTCCGTCGCCAAGCGGCTCCTCCCTCCCTCTCCCCGACGGGGAGAAGGACTAGGCGATCACTTCTTCGCCGAAGTCGCAGCCGGCACCACGGCCATCGTCCAGTCCTTCTCCGGCCGCAGATACTTCGCCGCCGTCGCCTGCAACTCCACCGGAGTCGTAGCGACCAAATCGCTCGCGATCCGCTGCGTCGCCGCGATCCGCCTTGGATCGAACGTCGCGCCGCCAAGCTGCTGCAACCAGAACTGGTTCCCGGTCGAGGCACGCAGGATGTACTGCCCCATCGGCTTCTTGATCCGGTCCAGCTCGTCCGCCGCGATCGGCGTCGACACCAGCTCCGCCGCGATCTGCCGCGCGATCTGGAAGAAGAACGACACCTTGTCCGGCGCGACCTGCCCAATCGCGACCATCCGCCCACCGGTGTTCATCCCCACCGGCCACTGGCTCGACACGTTGGGGCTGTAGCTCGCCCCCGCCGCCTGCCGCAGCCGCTCGAACAGCCGGTCGCTGAACACCTGCGCCAACACGTCGAGACGCCGCGCCTCGACGATGTTGTCGATCCCGCCGCCGGTCGGCCATGCGATCACCGCCGCCGCCTGGTTCTCAGGCCCGGTATGCGCGCGCATCACCGGCGTCGCGTTATGCGCGGGGAAGCCGACCGGCGCCCCCACCGTCGACACCGCCGTCCGCGGCTTCATCGCCCCGAACGACTTCGCCACCGCGGCGATCGCATCCTCGGTCTTCACATCGCCGAAGATCGAGACCTCGATCGACCCGGTCTTCAGGATCGGCTCCCAGAACGCGCGGAAGTCCTTCGCATTCAGCGCCTCGACGGTCGGCTTCGACGGCGTCCCCCAACGCGGATCGCCAGCCCGCAGTAGACCTTCGAGATCGCGCGACAACACGCCGTCCGGCGACGAATCATACCCCGCAAACCCTGCCAGCGCCGCCACCCGGGCACGCGCCACCGGTGCCGGATCCCAAGCCGGGAACGCGAGCTTGGCGGCCATGAGCCGCAACTGATCCGAATAATCCGCCGGCGAGGTGATCGCGCTCAGCGTGAACGCATCGTCGTCGATCCCGAAGTCGAGCCCGATCCGCCGACCCGCCGTTAGCTGGTCGAGATCGCCCTGGTCGAGCTTGCCGATACCGCCGGCGACCAGTGCGAGATCACCCGCCCAAGCTGGCGTCGGCCGGTTCGACGGGATCGCGGTATAGCCGCCACCGAACCGCACGCGCACATAGACGCGCCCGGTCTCGCCCGCGTTCGGGAACAGCAGCACGCGCGTGCCGTTCGCGAAGTTCACCTGCTCCATGTCGAACGCGGCGATCTTCTCGCGGCTTGCGACGACACCCGGCTTGCCGAACGACGGCAGCCTCGAGAAGTCGACCGCAGCCTGCGCACGACGCTTGCCGGCAAGACCCGAAACGTCCGCCTTCAACGCAGTCGCCAGCTTAGCCGCCGCCCCCGCATCAGGCGTCTGCGTATTCACGAGCGCGCGAGTTGCGGTCCCCTCGAAGATCGCCTTGCTCGACGCGAGCAGCGTGGCGGGCGTGAACATGCCCTTCGCCTTGGCGTCCTGCAAAATCTTGTACGACGTCTCCGGCCCCGCCACCGTCTCACGGATGTCGAGCGCGCCGACCATGTCGTCCGCCTGCTTCGACCCAGCCTCGACCTTCGCCGTCTCGACGCTGGTCCGCATGATCGTGTCGAAATCGGCATATTCGCGGTCGACTTCGGCCTGGCTCGGCGCGTTGGTCTGCGCGTCGGCGATCACCGCGCGGACGTCCTTCAACGCCGCTTCCCAGTCGGTCCCGATCGGCACGATATTGACGCTGGTCAGGTTCGCCGAGCGCGAGACGTCGTCGATCGACACGCCCGCCTGCAGGAAGCTCCCGCCCGCGCGCGCCCGCGTTTCCAGACGACGACTGATGAGCCGCGTTGCGAGCACGTCGACCAGCCGCTTCTGGTTCATGATCGCGGTGTCGTCCTTATACTCCCAGGGCCGCACCACGCCGAGCGTCACCACGGCGGGAATAGCCGGCTCGGCGATCGTCGCGGAGACCGGCGCCTTCGGATCGGGCTTGCCGAAGCTGGGCGCGGGCGTGAACGGCCCCACACCTTTCCAGTCCGCGAAGTTCTTGACGATCAGCCGCCCGAACAGCGCGGGATCCATGTCGCCCGAGATGATGACGACGGTGTTCTCCGGTCGATACCAGCGATCGTGGAACGCCTTCACGGTTGCGCCGGTGGCGGCCTCCAGCGTCTTGATGTTGCCGATCGGCGAGCGATCCGCGAGCGGCTGCCCGGCGAAGAACGTCGCGCGGATCGCATCGCCGAACCGCACCTGCGGCCCCGGCTGCTCGCGCTGTTCGGCCAGCACGACCGGCCGCTCGGCGGTGACGGAGGCGTCGGTGATGACCGGCTTCTCCATCATTCCCGACATGATCTTCAGGCTCTCGTCGAGGCCAGCTTCGGTCGCCGACGGAAGATCGAGCTTGAAGGTGGTCGAGGTCGGCGTCGTCTGCGCGTTGGTATCAGACCCGAAGGTCGCCCCGAACCGCTGCCACACGCGCTTGGCCTCACCGTCCGGCACATACTCGGACCCGCGGAACGACAGATGTTCGATGAAATGCGCGAACCCGCGTTCGCTGTCGGTCTCGTTTAGCGACCCCGCATCGATCCGCACGCGCACCGACACCTGGCCCGGTGGCACGCCGTTCTTGCGTACCGCAAAGCGCATGCCGTTGGGCAACGTGCCGAACTTCCACTCCGGATCCCGCGTGAGATCGCTGCCCTTGTAGAGCCACGCGGTCGTATCGATTCCCGGCAGCTCGGGAAGCGTCGGCGCTTCCTTTGCAGGGGTAGATACGGCCTGCTGCGTCGCCATCTGGCCGCTCGCCGGAATGGCGATGCCGAGGATGACGGGGATGAGGACGGGAGCGCGGTACAAGCGCGAAAAGGACACCATGGTTCACCTGTAGCGGTCGCGGGCGTCGCTCGCCAGTGCCCTGCCTCCGCACCGGGCGAGTGGTGCCATCATTTCGTCCAACACTGCCGGTATATCGTGTCCGAACAAGGGGATCGGCGCCACCGCGCGCCCGGATGCAGGGTAGAGATGACGGTCGAAGCCGAACTGGGGCACGAACTGGGCCACGAACTGGGGCAGTGTTCATTGTGGCGGGATTCGGGCGAGCCGGCAGTACGCCGTAGCACCCGCGTGCCCGATCTGAACGTCATATCCGGCGCGCCCAAACCCGGCGCGCCGATGGTCGCCGAGGCCAATCGCCCGCTGATCATCCGCGTCGGCAAGCATTTGCGCGGCGTGTTCGACCGGATGATCGCCTCGTCCTCGCTGGTCGCCAACGATCCGGTTCTCGACGTCCGCGACTTCGCCTGGACCGCAGGCCTGCGCGAGAACTGGGCCGCGATCCGCGACGAAGCCGTCCGCGTCGCGCTGCAGGGCAAAGCGTCGCCCAGCCTGGCGACGATCTCGCCCGATCACCGCTCGATCGCAGAGGTCGACAAATGGCGCTCGTTCTTCCTCTACGGCTACGGCTACCCGATCGAGGAAAGCCTCGCGCGCTGCCCGCACACCGCTTCCGCAGTCGCCCGCATCCCCGGCCTCAACAGCGCGTTCTTCTCGATCCTCGCGCCCGGCACGCACATCCCCGAGCATCGCGGTGTCACCAAGGGCCTCATCACCTGCCACCTCGGCCTGATCGTCCCGCGCGACGGCGACGTCCGCATGCGCGTCCACGACCGCACCGTCCGCTGGGCGGAAGGCGAGACGCTCGTGTTCGACGACACCTACCAGCACGAGGTCTGGAACGACACCAACGGCACCCGCGTCGTGTTGCTGATCCAGTTCGAACGCCCTCTGCGCAACCCCGGCAAGTGGATCGCCGACCTGTTCCTCGGCGTCGTCCGCCGCTCCGCCTTCGTCCAGGACGCGGTCCGCAACATCGGCAGCTGGAACGCGGCAGTGAAGCAACTCGACGTCTGAGCGATCCCACGTGAGAGGTTGCACCGATCCGGACCGATTTCCGGACGTCGTTGTGGTCGCCTACTGAGACGCTCGGCCCAGCAGTGGGAGAAGGTGCCGTGGACAGTGATCGTACGAAACCGAGATTCATCCTGACGATCGATGGCGGCGGCACGCGCCGGTTGATCCCCGCGCTGATCCTCGCCGAGCTGGAGCGTCGGATCGGCCGGCCGCTGCACGACTGTTTCGATCTGATCGCCGGTACGTCGACCGGTGGAATCATCGCCGCCGGTCTCACCGCACCCAGCGAGGCGGATCCGAAACGGGCCGCCTGCTCGGCGAGCGACCTCGTCGATCTCTACCGCAACGAAAGCAAGCGGATATTCCCACACGTCTTCGGCATACCCCTTCGCGTACCGGGCTGGCCCTATAGCGCCCGGCCGCTCGAACGGATCCTGGCGGCGCGGATCGGCACGCGCGTGACGACGCGCGACGCGCTGACGAATATCGTCATTCCGGCGTATGACCTGCTGGCGCGCAAGGCGGTGTTCATGGCCGGCGGCCCCGATTATAACCGTAAGCTCGGCATCCCCGAGCGGGTTTTCCCACTACATATCGCCGCACGCGCGACATCGGCGGCCCCGACGTTCTTCAAGCCGGCCGCGATCGACGATCCCACCAAATTGGAACCGGATCTGCTGATGGTCGATGGCGGCGTGTTTGCCAACGACCCAACGATCGCGGCGATCATCGAGGGGCGCAAGCTTGGCTGGCATCTCGGCGACATCGAGATCCTGTCGCTGGGTACGGGCCGGTCCGATCGACCCTATCCCTCCGCGCGGAACTGGTCGTTCCTCGGCTGGGTGAACCCGTTCCGGGGCGTGCCGATCTTCTCGATCCTGATGCAGGCCAGTTCCAGTACGATCTCCTATCAGGCCCGGCGGCTGGACATCGCCGCATATGACCGCGCCGATTTCGCGTTGCCCTCTGGTGATGGCGGACTGGACAATTCGAGTACCGCGTATCTCGCCGCTCTCACCACGCTGGCCCAGGACTGGATCGCCGCCAACGATGCAATGCTCACCCGCTGGGCCGACAAGCTGCGGACCAAGCAGTCAGGTCCGCCACTGCCGCTCGCGGCGTAAGCCCCTGACGCAATTTACACGTTTCGCGTTGCCAGACAGCCGGAGCGCAGTACCGGCGCGAACGCGTTAGCCGGAATGCCCCTCACCCCCCGAAAGAAACCGTTTCCCGTTCCGCGCTTGATCCCCCGCCCCCTTCGGGCCACATGCCCTTCATGCTCATCGAAACGGAATCCACTCCCAACCCGTCGACGCTGAAGTTCCTCCCGGGACGCACCGTCATGGAAGCCGGCACGCGCGACTTCGCGACCCCCGAAGAGGCCGAGGTGAGTTCGCTCGCCGATGCGATCTTTGGCCTCGGCGACGTCACCGGCGTGTTCTTCGGCCGCGATTTCGTGTCGGTCACCGCCGCGCCCGGTACCGCCTGGTCGGACCTGAAGCCCGACGTGCTCGCGATCCTGCTCGATCATTTCTCCGCGGCGATGCCGCTGTTCAAGCCCGCGCGCGCTGGCTTCTCGGTGCCGTCCGACGAGCCGGCACTGTCGGACGATCCCGCCGATGCTGACATCGTCGCGCAGATCCGTGAACTGATCGACACGCGCGTCCGCCCCGCGGTCGCGAACGACGGCGGCGACATCGTCTATCGCGGCTTCGACAAGGGCAAGGTGTTACTTCAGCTCCAGGGCGCCTGCGCCGGCTGCCCGTCGTCGAGCGCCACGCTCAAGAACGGCATCGAGCAGTTGCTGAAATACTATGTTCCCGAAGTCACCGAAGTGAGAGCCGTCTGATGCGTCAGAAACTCGACGACACCGTCCTCGACGCCGTCTTCCGCGATGCCCGCAGCTATAACGGCTACACCGATCAACCGGTCGCCGAGTCCGAGCTGCACGCGATCTGGGACCTGATGAAATGGGGTCCGACCTCCGCCAACCAGCTCCCCGCGCGCCTGACCTGGGTCACCAGCGACGAGGCCAAGCAGAAGCTCGCCGATGCATGCAGCGCGCAGAACCAGCCGAAGATCCTCAACGCCCCCGTGTCGGTGATCATCGGCATGGACACGAATTTCCACGAGCATTTGCCCGAGCTATTCCCGCACGCCGATGCGAAGTCGTGGTTCGACGGCAACGCCGAACTGCGTGAGGCGTCCGCGTTCCGCAACTCGACGTTGCAGGGGGCGTATTTCATCATCGCCGCGCGGATGCTCGGGCTCGATACCGGGCCGATGTCGGGCTTCGACGCAGGCAAGGTCGATGCGGCGTTCTTCCATGAAACGCCGGCGGTGCGGACCAACTTCATCTCGACGCTCGGCCACGGCGATCCCGCGACGATCTACGCCCGCTCGCCCCGCCCCGACTTCGCGAAGTTCAACAGCATCGCTTGAGGCGGGACCTGCTCCCTCTCCCCTGCGGGGAGAGGGTCGGGGTGAGGGGCAGTTGGGAAGGGCAGCGCTTGCGGCGCTCCTCACCCTGCCCTCCCCCCTGAGGGGAGAGGGTAAGAAGTAATGCGCACTTTAGTCATCGAAACATCCACCACCGCCTGCTCGGTCGCCCTCATCGAAGACGGCGCCGTCATCGCCCGCGCGCACGAAGTCGTCGGCCGCGGCCACGCCGAGCGCCTCATTCCGATGATCGCCGAGTTGCCCGAAGGTGGCCGAGCAGACCGCATCATAGTCGATTGCGGCCCCGGCAGCTTCACCGGCGTCCGCGTCGGGATCGCCGCAGCCCGTGGCCTCGCGCTCGGCTGGGGCGCGGAAATTGCCGGTTTTTCCTCGCTTCCGCTCATCGCCGCCGCCGGTTTCGCCGACCGCTTAACCGACGATATTGCGGTGATCATGGAAGGCGGGCATGGCGAGGTCTTCATGCAAGCGTTCTCCGCCGATCTGTCGCCGCGATCCGACATGGTATCGCTGAAGCCCGACGCCACGCTCGCCGCGCTGGCAGGACGGCGCGCAGTCGGCAACGGCATCCGCTGGCTCGCCGCACTCGACGACAGGTTGGACCTCACCGAAGCACTCCCCGACGCAGCCGCCGCGATCCTGCTGCCGGCAGCACTGACCGCGCTAGCGCCAAGCCCGATCTACGGCCGTGCCCCCGACGCCAAGCCGTCGGTCCCGAAATAATGGCCACGCGCCAGGCCGCCACGCGCACCGTCACGCTCCGCACCGGCGACGCCCGCGATCTCGCGATCGTCGACGCACTGATGACCGAGGCGTTCGACCCGCGCTACGGCGAGGCGTGGACGCGCAGCCAGTGCCTCGGCGTGCTCGCACTGACCGGCGTCCACCTGACGATTGCGTTCGTCGACGATTTCCCCGCCGGCTTCACGATGACCCGGTCGGTCGCCGACGAAGCCGAACTCCTGCTGATCGCGGTCGCGCCAGACTATCGCCGCCGCGGCGTCGGCACCGCGCTGATCCGCGCGGCGATCGCCGATTGCTCGGTCGGTAGCATCGCCAAGCTCCACCTCGAGGTCCGCGCCGGCAACGACGCGGTCAAGATGTACGACGCGCACGGCTTCACCAAGGTCGGCGAACGCCGCGCCTACTACCGTGGTAAGACCGGCGTTGCGTATGACGCACATACATATTCGAAAGATATCAACAGCTAAGGCTTATTGCGAGTCACTATCCCTTTTCGCAACAGCGCGGAGGCCCTACATGGCACTCAACGAGGGAACGACACATGCCGCGCAAAATCGATCTGGAAGCACTCTGCAACGAGAAGGGCCTGCGCATCACCGAGCAGCGCCGCGTCATCGCGCGCGTGCTGTCCGAGGCTGACGACCATCCCGACGTCGAGAAGGTCTATGAGCGCGCATCGCAGATCGACCCCGGCATCTCGATCGCGACGGTGTACCGCACGGTCCGCCTGTTCGAGGAAGCCGGCATCCTCGACCGCCACGATTTCGGCGACGGCCGCGCGCGCTACGAGCCTGCCCCGGAAGCGCATCACGATCACCTGATCGACGTCGAGAGCGGCAAGGTGATCGAATTCGTCGATCCCGAACTCGAGCAGTTGCAGAAGGCGATCGCCGAGAAGCTGGGCTTCCGCTTGGTCGATCACCGCATGGAACTCTACGGCGTCGCGCTTACTCGCAAGGACTGACGCGATCGGCCGGATCCGCCTTGGCGCGCGGTTGGCGGCGCTGCTGGTCGCGCTGATCCTGGCGCTGCCGTTGCATGGGATGTGGCGGCTATTCGGGCGCAAATCGCCGTGGCCGCCGCGCTTTCTCGGATTAGTCGCGCGGATTGTCGGCGCCAAGGCGCATGTCGCCGGTACCCCGCTTCGCCACGACGTGGTCTTCGTCTCGAACCATCTGAGCTGGATCGACATCCTCCTCCTGTCCGGCGCGACGGGCAGCGCGTTCGTGGCGAAATCCGAACTCCGCAGCGCCCCGCTGGTCGGCTGGCTCTGCACGCTCAACCATACCATCTTCGTCTCGCGTGCGGACCGCATGGCGGTAACCGCCCAGATCGCTCAAATCCGCGACGCGTTGGCGGCAGACTGGCCCATAACCCTCTTCCCCGAGGGCACGACGGGAGACGGCACCACGCTCCTACCCTTCAAAGCCGCGTTGCTGGCAGCCCTCGACCCGCCCCCGCCCGGTGTGAAGGTCCAACCGGTCCGCATCGATTACGGCGCGGCCACCGATGAACTCGCCTGGGTCGGCGACGAGCCCGGCCAACACCACGCCGCCCGCGTTTTGAAGCGCCGGGGCAATTTCGTCGCAACGCTGCACTTCGCCGAACCCTTCGACCCCGCAGAATACGGCGACCGAAAAGCCATAGCCGCCGAAGCCCGCCGCCGCATGGAAGCGCTGTAAGCCACGAACAATAGAGTGTTCTCCCGCGAAGGCGGGAGTCCAGACTGGGCCCCCGCCTTCGCGGGAGAACAAGGGAGGGACGCTCCATCCATCCCCAACAGGAACACCACCCCGCAAACTGAAACTCCACCCCGGCGAAGGCCGGGGCCCAATTGGGGGACGTCGCTAACGGAAGACGGCGCTTCGTTACTGCGACCTTTCCAATTGGACCCCGGCCTTCGCCGGGGCGGTGCCTGACGCGAAGAGGTGCCCGGGAACCGTGGGAGGCAACCTAGCAACGCCCCCTCCCCCCACGCGCACAAATTTGGTAGGGCCTCCCGCATGTCTCCCCCAAAAACCTTCCACGTAAAATCCTTCGGCTGCCAGATGAACGTCTACGACGGCGAGCGCATGGCCGAACTGATGGCCGCCCAGGGCCTCACCCAGGCCGATGCGATCGACGCCGACGTCGTCGTCCTGAACACGTGCCACATCCGCGAACGCGCCACCGAAAAGGTCTATTCGGACATCGGTCGCCTCCGGAAGGACCAGCGCCGCAAGTCCGGCAAGACTCCCATGATCGCCGTCGCCGGCTGCGTCGCACAGGCCGAGGGCGAGGAGATCTTCACCCGCGCGAAAGTCGACATCGTCGTCGGCCCGCAAGCCTATCACAACCTTCCCGATCTCGTGGCGAAAGCCGCCGCCGGCACGCCCTCGCTCGACACCGACATGCCGCTGCTGTCGAAGTTCGGCGCGCTCCCCGCGCGTCGGAAGGTCGCCCCCTCGGCGTTCCTGACCGTGCAGGAAGGCTGCGACAAATTCTGCACCTACTGCGTCGTCCCCTACACGCGGGGCGCGGAAATCAGCCGCCCGTTCGCCGCCATCGTCGACGAAGCCAAGGCGCTGGTCGACGCCGGCGCGCGCGAGATCACTTTGCTCGGCCAGAACGTCAACGCCTGGAGCGAAAACGAGCGTGGCCTGCACGACCTGATCCGCGACCTCGACCGCATCCCGGGCCTCGCGCGCATCCGCTACACCACCAGCCACCCCAACGACATGACCCAAGGGCTGATCGACGCGCACCGCGACATCGAAAGCCTGATGCCGTTCCTCCACCTCCCCGTGCAGGCCGGCAGCGACCGCGTGCTGAAGGCGATGAACCGCAGCCACACCCGCGACTCCTACCTCCGGCTGCTCGACCGCGTCCGCGAAGTCCGTCCCGACATCGCACTGTCCGGCGACTTCATCGTCGGCTTCCCCGGCGAGACCGATGCCGAGTTCGAAGACACGCTCAGCCTCGTCGACGCGGTCGGCTACGCGCAGGCGTACAGCTTCAAATACAGCCCTCGCCCCGGCACCCCCGCGGCGTCGATCGTCGAGCAGGTCCCGGAATCGGTCATGGACGAACGCCTCCAGCGCCTCCAGGCCGCGCTCAACCGCGACCAGCACGCCTTCAACGCCGCCACCGTCGGCCGCACCTGCACCGTCTTGCTCGAACGCGCGGGAAAACTCCCGGGCCAGCTGATCGGCAAGTCCCCCTGGCTGCAATCGGTCCACCTGATCGGCAACCACGCGATCGGCGACCTGGTGGAAGTGACGCTGGCGGCGGCTGGCCCGAACTCCCTCACCGGCATCGAACGGATCGCAGAAGCGGCCTGAGCCCCCCCTAATCCTCCCCCGCCAGGGGGAGGTGGCAGGCACTTGCCTGACGGAGGGGGAGGCAAGCGCCAACGCATGGATCCGTGTCCCCCCTCCGTCACCTACGGCGACACCTCCCCCTGGCGGGGGAGGATCGCAACGGCGTCCCTGAGGCATCAAAGCAAAACGCGCGGGCCTTGAAACCACCCCCCGCGATTTCGCTGTCCTACACCCCGATCGCCTGTCACACTCGCACCCGATGCAGCTTCGCCCACGCGACTCGAATCATCTCTCGGCCAGCGCCCCGGCGCGGCTTGAACGCGTCGCTTGGCGTGCTCATCTTCCTTTCAAAGGTTACGGTTCGACGCTTCCAGGCGTAACCTTTGACACTCTGAAAGGACCGTATGAGCCGTAAACCCGTTCCCGCCCAGTCCGGTGACCGCGCCCGAGTCGAGCTGCTGTTCGACAAGCCCCAATTGCTCGTCCGGCTCTTCGGCCAGTACGACCAGAACCTGGTAGCGCTCGAAAATCGCCTAGGCGTCTACATCACCGCGCGAGGGAACAAGATCGGTTTGGAGGGCACCGCCGAGCAGGTCGCCAAGGCCCGCGACGTGCTCCACGATCTCTACGCCCGCATTCAGCGCGGCGAGGACGTCGACGCAGGCTTGGTCGATGCGTCGATTGCGATGGCGGACGAACCCGTGCTCGAAGGCATCATCCGTGCCGATGCCGGTGGCGGTGCTGCGCCCCCGATCATGATCCGCACCCGGAAGAAGACGATCGTCCCGCGCACGCCGGCGCAGGCGCACTACATGCGCGAGCTTGCCAACAACGACATGATCTTCGCGCTCGGGCCGGCAGGTACGGGCAAGACCTATGTCGCGGTCGCCCAAGCGGTGCAGCAGCTGATCAACGGCAGCGTCCAGCGGCTGATCCTCTCACGCCCCGCGGTCGAAGCCGGTGAACGCCTCGGCTTCCTCCCCGGCGACATGAAGGAGAAGGTCGATCCGTACCTCCGCCCGCTCTACGACGCGCTCTACGACTGCCTTCCCGCGGAACAGGTCGAACGTCGCATCGCATCGGGCGAAATCGAGGTCGCCCCGATCGCCTTCATGCGCGGGCGCACCCTTGCGGATGCCTTCGTCATCCTCGACGAAGCGCAGAACACCACGCCGGCGCAGATGAAGATGTTCCTCACCCGCTTCGGCCAGAACAGCCGCATGGTGATCTGCGGCGATCCGAAGCAGGTCGACATCCCCGGCGGCGTCGCGGCGTCCGGCTTGGCAGATGCAGTCCGGCGGCTGGAAGGCATCGAGAGCATCTCGATGTGCCGCTTCACCGTCGGCGACGTCGTGCGCCACCCGATCGTCGGCCGCGTCGTCGAGGCCTATGAAGGAACCGATGGTTGATGCGTGGGATATCCCGGAGTATATCCGGGATATCCCAGGAGGATGACGATGGCGTCTCTCTACATCAAGGACAACGAAACCGCCGAACTCGCGACGGAGCTTGCGGTGCGTCTCGGTGTGACAAAGACCGAGGTCGTTCGTGATCTACTGCGTAAGCGCAAAGCGGAACTGGCACCGGAAGCTGCTCCGCTGAGCATGCGAGAACGATTGCGCGTATGGCGCGAGGCGCATCCATTAGGCGAGTCCACAGGACTTGAGGCCGACAAGGCCTTCTACGATTCGTTGAACGATGAGGACGACGATTGACCATTCTCGTCGACGCATCCGCTATCGTCGCAATCGTTCACGGCGAGCCGGAAGCGGATGATTTCGCCGATGTGATCGAGGCGCACGTCGACCGCTATTATTGCGCGGTCGGCGCGTGGGAAGCAGCGCAGGCCGTCGCAAGATTGAAAGCCGTCAGCCTCCAGCAGGCGGCCGACCTCATTTCGAGCTTTGCGTATGAAGCCGGACTTCGTCTCGTGCCGATCGCGGAAAGTGAGCGCCGAGAGGCGATTGTCGCGGCGGCGCGCTACGGCAAGGGCCGTCACCCCGCCCGTCTCAACATGGGCGATTGTTTCGCCTATGCCTGCGCGAAAACCCATGGCGCGGAACTTCTCTACAAAGGTAATGATTTCGCCCTCACCGATCTCGCCTGAAGGACCTGCATGCTCGAAATCGCGCTCTCCTCCGACGCCCCCTGGCCTGAGCAGGATTGGGACGTCCTCGCCCTGCGCGCAGCAACGGCAGCGATCCAGCGGACCCCGCACGGCGAACTGCTGACGAGCGCAGCCACGGTCGAGATCTCGATCCGGCTCGCATCGGACGACGAGGTCCACACCCTTAACAAGCAATACCGCCAGAAGGACAAGCCGACCAACGTCCTGTCCTTCCCGATGGTCCAGGCGGACTTGCTGGAGACTATCACTCAGAATTCGGACGATGGCGAGGTGCTGCTGGGCGACATCATCCTCGCGCACGGCGTATGCGTCGCGGAGGCCGGCGAGCGTGGCATTTCGGTCGAGGATCACGCAATGCATCTGATGGTGCACGGCACGCTGCATCTGCTAGGCTATGATCATATCGACGACGACGAAGCCGAGGGCATGGAGCAGATCGAACGCGACGCGCTCGCCGCCTTGGGCCTCCACGACCCTTACCTGATAACAGAGGACTGACGACCACGATGGCCGATGGCCCCAATGCCGGTAACGGCGATAGTAGCGACAGTATCTGGCGCGGGCTCAAGGGCCTGATCTTCGGTGCTCAAGACGAATCCCTTCGCGACCAGCTCGAGGATGCGATCGACCGGCACGAGGGCGATCCCGCCCCCGATGCGAAGGGTGATCTCACCCCGCTCGAGCGCCAGATGGTCCGCAACCTGCTCCACTTCAGCGAGCGCGATGCCGGCGACGTCGGCGTGCCGCGCGCCGACATCATCGCGGTCGAGGAAGACACGCCGTTCGCCGATCTCGTCAAGCTGTTCGCCGAAGCTGGTCACAGCCGCCTGCCGGTGTACCGCGACAACCTCGATACGATCATCGGCATGGTTCACATCAAGGACGTCTTCAACATCCTCGCGACCGGTGCCGAGCATCCAACGTCGATCACGGGGCTTATCCGCGAGCCGCTCTACGCGCCAATGTCGCGTGGTGCGCTCGATCTGCTCGCGGACATGCGCCAGAAGCACGTCCACCTGACGATCGTGCTCGACGAATACTCTGGAACCGAGGGTCTGGTGACGTTCGAGGACCTGATCGAGGAGATCGTCGGCGAGGTCGAGGACGAACATGACGAGGCGCCACAGGTGCTGATGACGCCGATCGAAGGCGGCGCCTGGGATGCCGACGCCCGCGCCGAGCTGGAAGACGCCGCAGAACTGATCGACCCCCGTCTGGCGGAGGTCGATGGCGATATCGACACGCTAGGCGGCTTGGCGGCGCTTCTTGCCGGGCATGTCCCGCAGATCGGCGAATGCGTCGATCACCCGAGTGGCTGGAAGCTGGAGATCATCGACGCCGACGAACGCCGCATAAATCGCCTGCGCCTCCATCCGCCGAAGGTCGAATTGATCGAAGACTGATCAATCTCCTCGATCTGCAAAACCCCGTTCATTTCGATCCGGCAATGATCGTCACTCCATAGGGAGATTGGCGATGCGGTATGCAATGGGTCTGGCGATGATGACGATCGCGAATGGAGCCGCGGCACAGACTGTCGACCGTCCGTTCACCGGTCCGTCGATAGGGATTGAGGCGGGGCTGCTCGAGCATCATTTTGCGCTCGAGTTCGAAGAATATGAGAACGATACGCTCGTCTCCCGGTACGACCGCTATTATCGTGCCAATGGCTTGGGTGAAGGCGTATTCGCCGGCTACGATATCGCCGCCTCGCGTAACTGGCGACTGGGCGTCGAGATCGCGGGGACCGCTGGTGGCCGCGACAACAGGGCGACGTTCGAGGGCCTCGTCTACGACCAGAAGCCAAAGTTTGGCGTCCGGGGCACCGTGCGAGCCGGTTACGTTCTGACACCGCGCCTGATGGCATATGGCTCGGTCGGCTATGGGGGTAACAAATACCGCATTCGCGACCAGATCGGGATAGGCGATGAGTTCGGGTGGGGAAGCAGCTTCGTTGTAGGCGGTGGTGCCGAGTATCGGATCGATCGCCGCTACGGCGTGCGTATGGACGTCAAGCATGTCGACAACCAGACTTGGCAGGCGTTCGTGGGCGTGCCGATCAGGTTCTGACCTTCACAAGCTGACGTGGTCGGCAATAGTCGTAGCTGAACAATGCCGACGTGATCTATTGCCGGTGCGTGCGTTGGCGGAGATGCATACGCCGATGATGCGAACGAGACGTCGCGGGTGCATTCGTGAAGGTTTGGAACAAGGTGAGGAACGCCGGCTTCGGCTTGTCGGGCGTCTCGTAAAGCAAGGCGTCATGAGGACCAGCCATCAGCGGCAATCCCGGCCTTTCACCCCTCCCAGAAACGAAGGGCGGGACCGCGACGCGCAGCAACGGCACAGAGAAGATCATCGCAAGCGTATCGCTCGTGGAAGTCCCGCTCCACGGCTACGCGAATCCCCTTCCCGTGCGGGGGAGGATTGCCCCGGCCCCCTCGTCCCCCTAATCTCTCGCCATGCGCAAACACATTCTCATCGTCCTCGGGCTGATCCTGCTCGTGATCGCCGCGGGCGTCACGTATCTCGCCTGGCCCGATACGGCGGAATTGTCGGTCGACCAGGTCGCCGGCAAGCTGCCCAAGATCACCGATCCCCGCATCCAGACGATCCCGACCGTCAAGGTCGCGAAGGTCGTCGGCTGGCAGAACGGCGCGATGCCGACGCCTGCCGCGGGTCTCAAGGTCCAGCCGTTCGCGACAGGGCTCGACCACCCGCGCTGGATGTACCGCCTCCCCAACGGCGACGTGCTGGTCGCCGAGACGAACTCGCCGCCACGCGAAGGCGGCGGGATCACTGGCTGGGTGATGAAGGTGCTAATGGGCCGCGCCGGCGCCGGCGTGCAGTCGGCCAACCGCATCACGCTGCTGCGCGACGCGAACGGTGATGGCGTGGCGGAAACGAAGTCGGTGTTCATGACCGGACTCAACTCGCCGTTCGGCATGACGCTGCTCGACGGCCAGCTCTACATCGGCAACACCGACGCGCTCGTCCGCGTGCCCTACACTGACGGCGCGACCAAGATCACCGCCAAGCCCGAGCTCGTCATCAAGCTCAATCCCGGCGGCAATCACTGGGCGCGCAACGTGATCGCGGCGGCTGACGGCAAGACGCTCTACGTCGGCGTCGGCTCGTCCTCGAACATCGCCGAGAACGGCATGGACGCCGAGAAATACCGCGCCAACATCCTGCAGGTCTGGCCGAAGGACAAGAACTGGCGGATCTACGCCGCCGGCCTGCGCAACCCCAACGGCATGGCGATCAACCCCAAGTCCGGCGGGCTGTGGACCGTCGTCAACGAGCGCGACATGCTCGGCTCCGACCTCGCACCCGATTACCTGACGCAGGTCGAGTTCGGCGATCACTTCGGCTGGCCCTGGTATTATTGGGGCGGCTACCCCGACAGCCGCGTCGAACCAAAGAATCCTGCGCTACAGCAATACGCCAAGCGCCCCGACTACGCGCTCGGACCGCACGTCGCTGCGCTCGGCCTGACCTTCTCCGCGGACGCAAAACTCGGCGCGAGGTTCGCCAACGGCGCGTTCGTCGGCGAGCACGGCTCGTGGAACCGCAAGCCGGTGTCGGGCTACAAGGTCGTCTACGTACCCTTCGGCGACACCGGCTTCCCGGCGGCGAATGCAAAGCCGGTCGATGTGCTCGGCGGATTCCTGAACAAGGACGGCGACGCGCAGGGTCGTCCGGTCGGCGTCATCACCGACAAGACCGGTGGCCTGCTGGTCGCGGACGACGTCGGCAACGCGATCTGGCGGGTTAGCGCTGGGGGCTGATCATGGCGGGCAGGGATTTGGCACCGCCCGTCTAGATTTGCACGACCGGCACCCAATTCCCGTCATCCCCGCGGAGGCGGGGATCCATAAACTCAAAGGGTCGTCGATAACCCGCGAGCTTTGCCAGTATGGGTTCCCGCCTGCGCGGGAATGACGATAGGGGTAGGCGACTTCCTTAAGAGCGCTTGCCCCGTCCCCTCAACCGGTTAGGATTCTCCGGGCCTCGTCCAGGTCATCCTCGTCGACCATCACGCGGACCGGGATCAGCAACCAGCTGCCCTCCATGATCGACATCCCGCCATCGAACGCGATCGCGGGGATGCCTTCGCTCTCGAGCCGCCCGACGATGATATGCGCCTCGTTGCGGCCGTACCGCCCCAGTTCGACCAGGCTCATGCGCCGACGCGATC
The DNA here is from genome assembly GCF_001421415.1 of Sphingomonas sp. Leaf208. Classification (GTDB taxonomy): domain Bacteria; phylum Pseudomonadota; class Alphaproteobacteria; order Sphingomonadales; family Sphingomonadaceae; genus Sphingomonas. The sequence continues at coordinate 450,441 of NZ_LMKH01000035.1, read as the reverse complement.
CGGCAGAACGGTGCCGAGCCGAACCGGCAAGCCATCGATGCTCGCAATCGGCCCCGCCAATTCCTCGGTCCGTTCGGCATCGGATTGCCTGGCGTGATATTTCGACAGGGTCTGGCGTTCGCGGTCGAGCGTCATGAACGGTACACCCCAGCCGCAACTCGTCTGCACCTCGTCGACCGCAATTACGAAGATCTGCCGCGTCCCAGGCAACGGCGTGAACTGCGCGTAGAGGTCAGCCCAGCCGTCATCCTGCGGCAACACCGCACGCCCCTTGCCGTAAATGCGAAAGATCAGCGCAGGCTGGTCGAACGCGCAGAACATGATCGTGATGCGACCATCCACGCCCAGATGCGCGTTCGTCTCGTTCCCCGACCCACCGACGTCAAGATACGCGACCGTCTTCGGATCGAGTACGCGAAAGCTGTCCATGCCCTTGGGACTGAGATTGATCCTCGCACCTTCCGCGGCCGTTGCGACGAAAAATACCGGCTGCCGGGCAACGAACGCGCGATGGTCGTCTGTGAGTGCGGGGAAGAAGTCCATCGTTCGGCTCCGAATTGACGCGCATCGTTGACGCGCATACTCTATGCCCATGAAACATGATCCCGTCGCAACCGGCAAGCGCCAATCGGTTAATATGTCGCTCGATACCGGCATCGTAGCGGCGGCACGGGAAGCAGGGCTCAACCTCTCCCAGATCAGCGAACACGCTATCAGGCACGCAACGAAAGTCGAACAGGAGCGGCGCTGGAAGGAAGAAAATCGCGAGGCGATACAGGACTGGAACCACTGGTACGAAAAGAACGGCGATCCGCTCGCCCATTTGCGGTCGCTCTGAATGGCACAGTTCGACGTCTACCGCGTTCGCGGCAACGTGCTAGTGATCGATTGCCAATCTGATCTTCTGGCTGATTTGCCGACCCGCTTCGTGGTGCCGCTTCGTCCAATCGACACCGTCGCACTCAAGAGGCTGACGCCAACCTTCGTTGTCGACGGCACGACACTGACCATGATCACGCCGCTGGCACGCGCAATCGATGTCCGCGATATCGAAGATACCGTCACTACACTCGACGCAGCACAGTTCGAGATCAAGGCTGCGCTCGATATGTTGATCTCCGGGTTTTAGGCCGCCGTCCCGCCGACCGTAAGCCCATCGACCAGCAACGTCGGCTGCCCGACGCCAGCCGGCACCGACTGCCCGCCCTTGCCGCAGATCCCGATGCCCTCGTCGAGCGCGAAGTCGTTGCCGATGCCGCGCACCTTGGTCAGCGAACTCGGACCGTCGCCGATCAGCGTCGCGCCCTTGATCGGTGCGCCCAGCTTGCCGTCCTCGATCAGATACGCCTCGGTGCAGCTGAACACGAACTTGCCCGACACGATATCGACCTGCCCGCCGCCGAATGCCTTGGCGAAGATGCCCTTCTTCACACGGCTCAACAGTTCGGCGGGATCGTCGTTGCCCGCCTTCATGAAGGTGTTGGTCATCCGCGGCATCGGCGCGTGCGCATAGCTCTCGCGACGGCCGTTGCCGGTCGCCTCGACGCCCATCAGCCGGGCATTCAAGCGATCCTGCATATAGCCCTTGAGGATGCCGTCCTCGATCAGCACGGTCTCGCGCGTCGGCGTCCCCTCGTCATCGATCGTCAGGGAGCCGCGGCGATCCTGGAGCGAGCCGTCATCGACCACGGTGACGCCCTCGGCTGCGACACGCTCGCCGATCCGGCCGGAGAAGGCCGATGTGCCCTTGCGGTTGAAGTCGCCCTCGAGCCCGTGGCCGATCGCCTCGTGCAACAGGATGCCGGGCCAACCATTTCCAAGCAGCACGGTCATCTCGCCGGCGGGCGCGGCGATCGAATCGAGGTTTACAAGCGCCTGCGACAACGCCTCGTCGATCGCACGGTTGTACGTCGCCGGTTCGAACAGGTCAGTATAGAGATAGCGGCCACCGATCCCGTAGCTGCCGGTCTCGCGACGGCCATTCTGCTCGGCGACGATCGACACGTTGAGGCGTACCAGCGGGCGGACATCCGTCGCAAAGAACCCATCGGCGCGGACGATCTCGACGACCGACCACGTCCCTGACAGGCTGACCGAAACCTGCGCAACGCGAGGATCGCGCGCGCGCGCGGCGGCGTCGATCGTCTGGCACAAATTCACCTTGTCGGCGAACGGCACGAGATCGAGCGGATCGGCGGCGGTGTAGCGATGGCGGTTGGTGCCCTGGGGAGGACCAGCCTTGGCGGCGACACCCGGCTCGATCAGCGCCATCGTCTCGGCAGCGCGACGGATCGCAGCCGGCGTCATCTCGTTCGAATGCGCGAACGCGGTCATTTCGCCCGAGACGGCGCGCAGGCCGAAGCCCGAACTCGTGTCGTAGGAGGCGGTCTTCAGCCGACCATCGTCGAACCCGAATGCCTCGGCCTTGCGGTACTGGAGATAGAGCTCGCCGTCATCGGCCTTGCCGAGTGCCTTGGCGGTCAGCGCCTGCGCCTGCTCGGGGTCGAGCGTGTCGCGGTAGAGGAACGAACGGGGGTCTGCTGCTATCGTCATCCGATAGATATAAGCGGCTTAGCGGCCTGCGCCATCCCCGTGATCGCGCAATGTCGACTGGTCCGCGCCATCGGCAGCGCCGCCGACGAGGATAAAGCGGCGGTCGCAATAGCCGCAATCGACATAGCCGGTCTCGTCGATCTGCAACCACACGCGCGGATGGCCGAGCGCTGCACCGCCGGGAATATCGGTGGCGCCGTCGCAGGCGACGCGGGCGTGGGTGACGCGGGTGGTTTCGAGCGGCGGATGCATGAGGGGGGCGATAGCAAGGGTACGCGGGCCGGGCAATTGCTTCTTCCCGTGATCCAGAAGGAAGAATGGGTTCACGCGGAGGCGCGGAGACGCGGAGGTGTTGCGCTCGTCGCGTAGCGACTTTCCAATCACCTTTGGCGAAGCAGCTTTCCAATCACCTTTGGCGAAGCAGGTAGTGATGTCTCCCGACCGAAGACCTGAGCGCAACCCCTCCGCGGCTCCGCGCCTCCGCGTGAACAAATCTTCTTTGCAACGCCCGAGGGGATGACCAGCCCCGCCGGCCCCGCTATGCCGCAGCCATGACCGAAGCCGCGATCGCCATCAAAAACCTCAGCAAGACCTACGCGCCCGTCGGCACCGCGCCGCCCAAGCGCGCGCTCGACGACGTGACGTTCGACGTCCCCCGCGGTCAGATCTTCGGGCTGCTGGGCCCCAACGGTGCGGGCAAGTCCACGCTGATCAACATCCTCGCCGGGCTGGTCAACAAGACCGACGGCAGCGCGGCGATCTGGGGGTTCGACATCGACGAACATCCGCGCAACGCCAAGGCGTCGATCGGCATCGTCAACCAGGAGATCCTGTTCGACCCCTTCTTCTCGCCCTTCGAGACGCTCGAAATCCAGGCCGGGCTCTACGGCGTCCCCAAGGCAAAGCGCCGCACGATGGAACTGCTCCGTGCGGTCCATCTGGAAGACAAGGCGCACGCCTACGCCCGCACGCTGTCCGGTGGAATGAAGCGCCGCCTGATGGTGGCGAAAGCGATGGTCCATTCGCCCCCCGTCCTCGTCCTCGACGAGCCGACCGCAGGCGTCGACATCGAGCTGCGCCAACAGCTCTGGACCTATGTCCGCAGCCTCAACCAGGCCGGCGTGACGGTCGTCCTTACCACGCATTACCTCGAGGAAGCCGAAGAGCTCTGCGACCGGATCGCGATCATCAACAACGGCCGCCTGATCGCGAACGAACCGACGCGCGAACTGGTCGGCAAGGCGCAGGAGAAGATCGTCGCCGTCACCGTCGATCGCGACGTGACCGATATCCCCGCCAACGCCTGCTTCCAGAAGATCACGCTCAAGGGCATGCGGACGCTGGAGATCACCTACAAGAAGGACCGCGTGAACGCCGGCGAAGTCCTCGCCGCGATTCAAGGCAGCGGCTTCGGCATCGTCGACGTCTCGACCAAGGAGCCCGATCTCGAGGACGTCTTCCTCAGCCTGACCCGCGCCGCCAACGCATGACGAGCGACATCCTGATCGTCGGCTCGGGCGCCGCAGGTCTAACCGCGGCGCTCAACCTCGCCGACCGCTTCAAGGTCACGGTGTTAGCCAAGGGCGCGCTCAACGAAGGTTCGACCGCCTGGGCGCAAGGCGGGATCGCCGCGGTGCTCGAACCCGGCGACACGTTCGAGAATCATGTCGAGGACACGATGATCGCCGGCGCCGGGCTCAACGACCGCGCGATCGTAGAAATGGTCGTCGAAGGCGCCCCCGCCGCGATCGAACGCCTGACGCATCTCGGCGTGCCGTTCGAGACCGAAGGCAACGCACTCCACCTGACTCGCGAAGGTGGCCACAGCCATCGCCGCATCGTCCACGTCGCCGACGCGACCGGCTGGGCGGTGCAGGAGGCGTTGCAGAAGGCCGCCGAGGCGCATCCGAACATCACGCTAGTGCCCGACCAGATCGCGATCGACCTTGCCACTGGCCGCCACGAAGAACGCTATTCTGGATCCGGCAACGTCTGGGGCGTCTACGCGGTCGACCGCAAGACCGAACGCGTCGCCCTCTACACTGCGCGCGCGACGATTCTCGCGACCGGCGGTGCGGGCCGCACCTACCTGTTCTCGACCGCGCCCCGCGGCGCGACCGGCGACGGTATCGCGATGGCATGGCGTGCCGGCGCGCGCGTCTCCAACATGGAGATGATGCAGTTCCACCCGACCTGCCTCTACAATCTGGAGGTCAAGAACTTCCTGATTACCGAGGCGGTCCGCGGCGAAGGCGGGCGGTTGATCAACCCATCGACCGGCAAGCGCTTCATGACCTATTACGACCCCGCGCGGATGGAGCTCGCCCCCCGCGATATCGTCGCGCGCGCGATCGATGCCGAGATCAAGCGCTACGGGCTCGATTACGTCCATCTCGACATCAGCCACATGCCGCCCGAGTTCATCCGGCATCACTTCCCGAACATCCACGAGAAGCTGCTGACAGTCGGCATCGACTTGACGACGCAGCCGATCCCGGTCGTCCCCGCGCAGCATTATACGTGCGGCGGCATCGTCATCGACGAACACGGCAAGACCGATCTTCCGGGCCTGTATGCGGCAGGCGAGTGCACCGAGTCCGGCCTGCACGGCGCCAACCGGCTCGCGTCAAATTCGCTGCTCGAATGCTTTGTATTCGGCGAGGCGGCGGCGGACAGCATCGCAGCCGCGTGGGACTCGCTGCCCCCGCCCCCGCCGATCCGCCCCTGGGACGAAAGCCGCGTCACGGACTCGGACGAAGAGGTCGTGATCAAGCAGACGTGGACCGAGATCCGCCGCTTCATGTGGAATTACGTCGGCATCGTCCGCACCACCAAACGGCTCGAACGCGCCAAGCATCGCATCGAACTGCTCAACGACGAGGTCGCGGAATATTACCAGCATTTCCGCGTCACCCCCGACCTGATCGAACTGCGCAACCTGCTCCAGACCGCCGAATTGATCGTCCGATCCGCGCTGCATCGGCACGAGAGCCGGGGGCTGCATTTCACGCTCGACTACCCCGAGACGCTACCGGAGGCGGTCGATACGGTTCTCGTTCCCTAGCATGACGGCGGCTCAGCGCATCGTCGGCGCGCTTCGTCGCAGCGACGTGCTGCCGCAGTTTCGCGTGGCCGATCAACGGATAAGGATCGATGCTTCAGTGCAGGGCGTTCAAACCATCATGACATCGGCGAGTGCGTTCAAGCGTCTTTTGGCAACCGCCCTGTTCGGCACGGCGCTCGCCGGATGCGGATCGGCGTCGCGGCCGACCCCGCCTGCCGTCTCCCCGGTGCATCAGTCCGAGGGGTTCGTGTCGATCCCGGTGCCGCCGCCCCTGCCACGTACGCCGCGACCCGCGCCCGCCGGTCTCGTCAACGCGATCTCCGAACTGCAGAGCGGGTTCCAGGGCAAGGCTGGCATCGCGATACGCGCAGTCGACGATGGCTGGACGGTCGAGGCTGGCGGGCGGCAGTTGCTGCCGCAGCAGTCGGTCAGCAAGCTCTGGGTCGCGATGACCGTGATGGACCTGCGCGACCAGGGCAAGATCCGCCTCGACGAGCCGATCGTCGTGCGGCCGCAGGATCTGACGCTGTTCCACCAGCCGATCGCGATGCTGGTCAAGGGCGACGGCTACCGGACGACGGTCGGCGAGCTGCTGACGCGCGCGCTGACGCATAGCGACAATACTGCGAACGACCGGTTGCTCACGCGTGTCGGTGGGCCATCCGCGGTGCGGTCGATGATCGCGCGCAAACAACTCGGCGCGATCCGGTTCGGGCCGGGCGAGCGGTTGTTGCAGAGCGGCACGGCGGGGCTGGTCTGGCAGCCGTCCTACGCGGTCAATGGCGGTTTCATGACCGCGCGGAACCGGCTGTCGCCCGCGGTGCGCGAGGCTGCGCTGAACGCGTATGTGCGCAATCCGCCCGACGGTGCCGCGCCGATCGCGATCGCCGATGCGATTGCCCGGCTGGCGAAGGGCGACCTGTTGTCGGAGACCTCGACCAAGATCCTGCTCGACACGATGGGCCGCTCGGTCACTGGCCGCGCTCGCCTGCGCGCCGCGCTCCCGGGCGGCTGGGAGATCGCGCACAAGACCGGCACCGGCCAGGACCTCGGCCGCCGCAACGCAGGCTTCAACGACGTCGGCCTCCTCACCGCCCCCGATGGACGTCGGTATGGAATCGCAGTGTTGATCGGCGACACGATCCGGCCGATGCCCGAACGCCAGAAACTGATCCAGGCGGCTGCGGCGGCGGTGGCCAACTATGCGGGCACCACGCGCCCAAGAGGCTGAGTTTCTGCTCCCCTCCCTGAAAGGGAGGGGTCGGGGGTGGGTCGGCCAGTTTGACCCGCCGCCGTCTGGATCTGCGGACGCCGACCCACCCCCTGCCCCTCCCTTCCAGGGAGGGGAGCAACAGGCGCGCTCAGTCGAACCCGTTCGCCAGGAACCGCTCCGCCACCGCGCAGTGCATCGCGATCCCATGCGCCATCACGCGTTCGTCGATCGTCATCTTCGTGTTGTGCAGCGGCGGGTTGGTACCCGGATCGCTACCCTCGGGCGCGGCACCGATGAACGCCATCGCCCCGGGCAGCTTCTGCAGCACGTACGAGAAGTCCTCCGCGCCCATCATCGGCGGCATCACCTGATACGCGCCCTCGCCACCGATCGCGGTCGCACACGCCTTCATCAAATCGGTCGCGCGCTCGTCGTTTACCGTGACCGGATAGCCCTCCTCGATCGTCGGCATCCCGACCGCGCCGTGCGCGGCGGCGATGCCCTCGACCATGCGGATGAACGCCGCACGCACCTGCTCGCGCGTCCGCTCCGACAGCGTCCGCATCGTGCCGAGCATCTCGACGGTCGACGGGATGACGTTGTGCGCGGAGCCGGCGTTGAGCTTGGTAATCGACAGCACCGCGGGGTCGGTGACGGCGACCTGCCGCGCGACATAGGTCTGCAAGGCCGTGACGATCTCGCAGGCGATCGGCAGCGGATCGAGACAGTCGTGCGGCATCGCTGCGTGCCCCCCGCGCCCGGTGATCGTCGCACGCAGCGTGTCGGTCGACGCCATCAGCGTGCCCGCGCGGCTGACGACGTGGCCCATCGGCATGTTGGGCGAGATGTGCAGCGCGAAGCCCGCCTCGGGGAGCGGCGAGTCGAGCAAGCCGTCGGCTATCATGTGGCGAGCGCCATGATGCCCCTCCTCGCCCGGCTGGAACATGAAGACGACCGTGCCGGCCAGTTCGTCACGACGGGCGCAGAGCGCCTTCGCCGCGCCGACCAGCATCGCGGTATGCGAATCGTGCCCGCAGGCATGCATTGCGCCGTCGATCTTGGAGGCGAACGGCAGGCCGGTTTCCTCCTGCATCGGCAACGCGTCCATGTCGCCGCGGAGCAGTACCGTCCGCCCGTTGCCGCCGGCATTGCCGCCCCGCCCGCCGCGCAGGATCGCGACGAAGCCGGTGGTCGAAGTCCCCTCGCGGATTTCGAGCGGGAGCCCCGCGAGCGCCGCCTTCACCTTGTCCGAGGTACGGGGGCAGTGGAGGCCGACTTCGGGATCGGCGTGGATCGCGCGGCGGAGGGTGATCGCTTCGTCGAGGCTGTCCTCGCCGATGGCGGTCCAGTCGGTCGGGGCCCAGTCGGTAGTGGATTCGAAATCGAGGGACATCGGGAACTCCTGTTTAGCATTTGGGCCCCACCCCGGCGAAGGCCGGGGCCCAGTTGGGGAACAGCAGTAACGGCAGACGGCGCCCCGTTACATCGACCTTGCCAACTGGGCCCCGGCCTTCGCCGGGGTGGCGTTTGTGTGGGGCAGCCAGCCCCCGATCGCTGAGGCAGTCTACCCCCGGAATAGGCCGCCTAACACCCCACGCAGAACCGTGCCGACCAGGCCACCGCTAGACGACGACCGCCGCGACTTAGTCCCGAAGACCTGCTTGCCGATCTCGTTCGCGACCTGCCGGCCGATCGAAGAGCTCGCCGCGCGCGTCGCGGAGGTCGCCATCTTGGTCCAGGGCGAGTTCGCCGCCTCGCGGTCGGCCTCGCGGTCGGCCTCGCGCTGCTGGCGGTCCGCCTCGCGTTGGTCCGCAATGCGAGCGCGTTCCGCCTCTTTCGCGGCCTTGGCATCAAGCTTCGCCTGCGCCGCCGCGGCCTTATCCGCCTCGGTCGTCGCCTTCGCCTCCGCCGCCGCAGCGCTCGCCTCCTGCGTCTTCGCCGCCAGCAGCTCCTCCGCAGACTCGCGATCGACCAGCGTGTCATACTTCGCCCCGACCGCATCGGTCTCGATCATCACCTTCCGCTCGGCCGGCGTGATCGGCCCGACGCGCGAGGCAGGCGGCTTGATCAGCGTGCGCTCGACCGGCGTCGGCGCCCCATCCGCCTGAAGCAGCGACACAAGCGCCTCACCGACCTTCAGCTCGGTGATGATCATCGCGACGTCGACGCCGGGGTTCGCCCGGAACGTCTCCGCCGCGGAGCGCACCGCAGCCTGATCGCGCGGGGTAAACGCGCGCAACGCGTGCTGGACGCGGTTGCCCAGCTGTCCTGCGACGGTGTCGGGAACGTCGATCGGGTTCTGCGTGATGAAATACACGCCCACCCCCTTCGAGCGGATCAGGCGGACGACCTGTTCGATCTTCTCCAGCAGCGCCTTGGGCGCCTCGTCGAACAGCAGATGCGCCTCGTCGAAGAAGAAGCAGAGCACCGGCTTGTCGGGATCGCCGATCTCGGGGAGATGCTCGAACAGCTCGCTCATCAGCCACAGCAGGAACGTCGCGTACAGCTTCGGCGAGGCCATCAGTCTGTCCGCGGCAAGGACGTTGACGATCCCCCGCCCCTTGTCGTCGACGCCGATGAAGTCGTTCATCTCGAGCGCGGGCTCGCCGAAGAAATTCTCCGCACCCTGCGTGCGCAATTGGAGCAGCGATCGCTGGATCGCGCCGATCGACTGCTTCGAGACGTTGCCGTACGTCACCGTCAGCTCGTCCGCCCGCCCCGCGCATTCGGTCAGCATCGCCTGCAGGTCGTCGAGGTCGATCAGCAGCAGCCCTCCCTTGTCGGCGACGTGGAAGGCGATCGTCAGTACGCCCTCCTGCACATCGTTGAGGTCCATCAGCCGCGACAGCAGCAGCGGCCCCATCTCGCTGATCGTGGTGCGGATCGGATGGCCCTGCTCGCCGAACAGGTCCCAGAACTGCACGGGATTGTCGGCATAGGCCCAGCTATCGTCGCCGATCGCCTTGGCCCGCTCGGCAAACGTCGCGTGCGTCTTCGCGGTCGGCGACCCGGCCATCGCGAGGCCCGACAGGTCGCCCTTCACGTCGGCGACGAAGCACGGCACGCCGTTCGCGGAGAAGCCCTCGATGATTCCTTGCAACGTCACCGTCTTGCCGGTCCCGGTCGCGCCCGCGATCAGGCCGTGACGATTCGCACGCTTCAGCTCGAGCGTCTGGGGCTTGCCGTCCACGCTCGCGCCGATGAAGATGCCGTCGCCCATGATCTCGTCCTCGTTATCCGAAAGCGACCCTAACCCCGCACGCCAGAAAGAAAAAGGACCGCCGCTCGGGTGAGCAACGGTCCTTTTCGGTCAATCGTGTCGGTCGTGGATTACTTGATCTTGACCGGCAGGAACGTGGCCGGGCTGCGGCCGCGCTTGACCTGCAACAACACCTGCGGGCGACCGGCTGCCTTGGCGACGTTGACCGCGTTCTGGACGTCGACCGCGGTGCGCACGGGCGTACCGTTGACCGAGATGATGACGTCGCCGCGCTTGAGCTTGCCATACGCGTCGCTGGTCTGCGCGACCACGGCGATGACGACGCCCTGCGTGCTCGCCTCGACGCCGACCGCCTGCGCGATCGCCGGGGTCAGCGGCTGGACGCCGATGCCAAGTGCCGCGCCTGCCGTCGGTGCGGCGGGGGTAGCCGAATCGTCGCCGTCATCGCCGTCGTCACTGCCAAAGCCTTGGGCATCACCGCCGACCACCGCCGCCAGCTTGTCCGCACTTGGACGCGGCACGACGACCACATTGGCGACTACCGGCTTGCCGTTGCGCAGGATGTCGAGGCGAGCCGTCGCACCCGGCTTCACGTTCGAGACGAGGTAGGACAGCGACTGGTCGACCGTCACGGCCTGACCGTTCACCTTGGTCACGACGTCGCCCGCGCGCACGCCGGCCTTCGCCGCCGGGCCGCCGGCCGTCACGTCGTTGATCAGCTCACCCTGGTTCTTGGCGATGCCGAGTGCCGCGGCGGTATCCTCGTTGATCGTGCCGCCCGGCTGCAGCTGGACGCCGATATAGCCGCGCTCGATCGTGCCGCCCTTCATGAAGGTCGCGATGATCGGCTTGGCGACGGCCGCGGGGATTGCGAAGCCGATGCCGATATTGCCGCCCGACTGGCTGAAAATCTGCGAATTCACGCCGATCACGTTGCCGTTGAGATCGAACATCGGGCCACCCGAGTTGCCCTGGTTGATCGACGCATCGGTCTGGATAAAGCGGTCGTACGCGCCGCCCTGTCCCGTGACGCGGTTGATCGCCGAGACGATGCCCGCCGTGACGGTACCGCCGAGCCCGAACGGCTCGCCGATCGCGACGACCCAGTCGCCGACGCGCGCGCCGTTCGAATCGCCGAACTTCACGAACGGCAGGTTCGCCGCGTCGATCTTCAGCAGCGCGAGATCGGATTCCTGATCCTTGCCGATGACCTTGGCGACATATTCCTTCTTGTCGCTCAGCGTCACGGTGATCGAATCGACCGTCGCGCCCTGCGCGCCCGGCGAGATCACGTGGTTATTCGTGACGACATAGCCGTCCGGCGAGATCAGGAAGCCCGAACCGAGCGAGGCGCCTTCGCGCTTCACCGGCGCGCCACCCTGGCCGCCGCCGCCCATGCCGCCGAACAGGTCGCCGAACGGCGTGCCCGCGAACGGATTGGCCTGCTGCTTCTGGACGATCGTCTGCTTGGTCGAGATGTTGACGACCGCAGGCTGGAGACGCGCGACCATGTCGGCGAAGCTCATCGGCGCGCCGGGTTTCGGCGAGACCGCCTGGATCGCACCGGGTTCGTTCTGCGCGACCTGCGCGCCGCTCGGTTGGAGCGCGAGCGTCGCGGTCGCGCCGCCGAGGAGAAGAGCACTGGTAATGGCGTAGGCGTAACGCACTAGATGTTGTCCTCTCGTTTCATCAATCGAAACAGGTACCCCGTAGGGACGCCGTCCTGAATGATGCTTGAATATGAACAGGGGTTCAAAGGTTCCGCAGGCTCAACGCCCGCGGCCCTCGAATTCCCTCAGGTAACTATTGTTCGGCGACAGAATGATCGAGGTCGATCCTTCCGGTGCCGGGCCACCGTCGGCACCGAACGTGTGCCGGTACGACTGCATTGCGCGGTAGAAATCGTAGAAATCGGCGTCCTTGCCAAAGCTCTCGGCGTAGATCTTCGCCGAATCCGCATCCGCCTGCGCACGAACGATCTGTGCCTGCTTCTGGCCTTCGGCACGGATCGTGATCGCCTCCTGCTGACGCGCGCTCGACATGCGCTTGAGCGCGCTTTCGAGTGGCAGGCCGACGGGAAGATTCGCCTGCTTGATACGGACGTCGACGATCTCGACGCCGTACTGGCTGGCGACGCGCTGGAGACCCTTCTGGATATTGTCCATCAGCTCGGAACGCTCCGGGCTCAGCAATTCAACGAAGCGCCGCTTGCCGAGTTCGTTGCGCAGTGCCGAGCCGAGGATCGGGCGAAGCTGATCGGGAATCCGGTCCTCGCTGCCGACTGCGTTACGCATCTTGCGCGGATCGACGATCCGGTAGCGCGCGTACGCATCGACCTCGAGGCGAAGCTGGTCGGTCGACAGCACCAGCGTGTTGTCCAACTCCAGGTCCTGGACACGCTTGTCAATCCAGACGATCCGGTCGACGAACGGAATGCGGGCGATCAAGCCCGCGCCGGTCTGGCCGAACGGCGTATTGGGCTGCCATGCGTTGACGGTGCGGATCGGCTGGCCGAAGCGCAGGATCACCGCCTGCTTGGTCTCGGGGACGATCGCGAACGTCGATGCGGCGAGGATCACGAGCAGTAGCGCGATAATCCCTGCGACGATCGGGTTACGAAAACTCACGGCGTTCACTGGGCAGCTCCAGGCTGGGGGGCAGCCGCTGCCGCGGCAGGCGCTGGTGTCGACTGGACAGCCTCGGGGTTCGGCAGGCGCTTGGCATTCGAAAGCGGCAGATACGGCACCACCCCGCCCGGCGTCTCGACGATCGTCTTGTCGCTCTTGGCGAGCACCGCCTCCATCGTCTCGTAATACATGCGGCGACGCGTCACTTCCGGCGCAAGCTTATACTGCTCATATACCTTGTCGAACGATGCGGCCTCGCCTTGCGCGCGGGCCACGACCTGTTGCGCGTAGGAGCGCGACTGGTTGAGGTTGGCGATCGCCTCCTGTTGCGCGGCGGTGACGGCGTTGAAGTCCTCGACGATCCGGGCAGGCGCGGCGGCCTGCTTGATCGCGACACCCTGGATACGGACGCCGGACTTATAGTCGTTGAGGATCTGCTGGGTGAGATCGGCGACGCGCTGTTCGATGACCGTGCGGCCGGTGCCGATCGCCTGATCGAGGGTCGTCGTCGCGACCACCGCGCGCATCGCGCTCTCGGCGGCGGCGCGGACGGTGTCGTTTGGCTCGGCGAGCTGGAACACGTAATCGCGAGGATCCGAGATGTCCCAACGGACCGAATACGCCAGGTCGATGATGTTCTGGTCGCCCGTCAGCGTCAGGTTCTCGCCGTCACCGACGGGAAAATTGTCGGTACGGATCTTCTGCACGTCGACCACCGTCACGTCGGCGATCGGCGCGGGCATCGTCAGGCGAACGCCCGGATCGAGCGTACCGGCGTATTTGCCGAAATAGGTGACGACGCCGCGCTGCTGCGGGCCGATCTGGTGGACCGAGGTGAACAGGATCCAGACGACCGCGATGATCGCGACGCCGATCGCCCAGAGTGCGCGGGCGTTAGCGCCCGAGGGCAGGCCGCCGAAGCCGCCCGTGCCGCCACCGCCGCCGCCCGAGCCGCGCGCTTTACGCAGGAACTCGTCGAGCGCGGTCGGCTTGGCGGCAGGCTTGCGGCCACCTGGAGGTTGCGCCCAGGGATTACGCGGGCCGCTGTTACCGTCGTCGCCCGAGCCGCCCCAAGGGCCTTTCGGTGTTTCGGTGGCGAGGATATCGGGGCGCCGGAACCAGCGCGAGAAGATCGTCATACCAACCTTTATAGGTGTGCGCTGGCGGAAAAACAGTGCCAAGCGGCCTTAGCGGTCCTATCTGGCGCGGATGATCGACATCGAAGGCGTAAAGGCGGCGGTTGCTGCGGTAGCGGGCAAGCGGGCGACCGTCCGGCTAGAGGGAACCCGAGCAAGCATCATCATCGACGCAACCGGGCTCGACCCGCAAGCGCGCGATGCGCTGGAGGCGACCGTGCGGATGGCCGCGACCCAGCCCGGCATCTCCGAAGTACGGATCGCCGTAACAGCCGAACGCTCCACGCGAAGGCTCATCGCGGTCGCCAGCGGCAAGGGCGGCGTAGGCAAATCCACGCTCGCCGCCAATCTCGCCATCGCAATGTCGCGTGCGGGGCGCCGCGTCGGGCTCGTCGACGCCGATATTTACGGCCCGTCGCAGCCCCGGCTGATGAACGTCGAGGGCATCCGCCCGACCGCCAAGGACAAGGTCCTCGACCCCGTCCCTACCCCGTATGGTGTGCCGCTATTGTCGATGGGCCAGCTCGTCGAGCCGGGCAAGGCGATCGCGTGGCGCGGGCCGATGGCGGCGGGCGCGCTCGGCCAGTTGGTCGAGGCGGACTGGGGCGTGACCGATACGCTGGTGCTGGACCTCCCGCCCGGCACCGGCGACGTCCAGCTGACGATGGTCCAGAAATACCGGCCGGCGGGCGCGGTGATCGTCTCGACCCCGCAGGATCTCGCGCTGATCGATGCGCGTCGCGCGATCGACCTGTTCGAGAAGGCCGGCATCCCGATCATCGGCCTCGTCGAGAACATGGCCGGCTATATCTGCCCGCATTGCGGCGAGGCGTCGGACCCGTTCGGCAATGGTGGCGCAGAGGCGGCGGCGCGAGAACTCGGCATCCCGTTCCTCGGCCGCGTCCCGCTGACGATCTCGATTCGCACCGCGTCCGATGCCGGCACGCCACCCGCCTCGAACCCGGACGATATGATTTTCATGCCGATCGCAGCTCAGGTCGTCGCATGGCTCGGAAAACTGTGAAACCCGCAGGCCTGATCCACGTTGTCTGATTACCGGTCGTACCCGACGCGTAGAGTCGCGGTACGAGCGGACCAGGTTTATTCTCGCAGGAGGCATCGATGCCGTTGACCGCCGGTGCCGATATCAAGACGCTGCTCGAAAACGCGCGCACGATCGCGATGATCGGCGCCTCCGACCGTCCCGATCGTCCTTCCTACGGCGTGATGGCCAAACTGCAGGCGCATGGCTACCGCGTGATCCCGGTCAATCCGCAGATTACCGGCGAGCATGTCCATGGGGAGTTCGTTTTCCGAGACCTGTCGCAACTCGGCGACCCGATCGACATCGTCGACATCTTCCGCAACTCGGCGGCTGCTGGCGAAGCGGTCGATCAGGCGATTGCAGCAGGTGCGAAGGCCGTCTGGATGCAGCTCGGCGTGGTCAACGAAGAGGCCGCGGCACGCGCCGAAGCCGCCGGCCTCCAAGTCGTGATGGACCGCTGCCCGGCGATCGACATTCCCCGGCTCGGAGTTGCCAAGATCGAGCAATGACGCTTGCCCTCCCCGGCGAACGCGGCCAGTCTGCGTGTCTGTGCGGGAGGCACCGATGCTCGCGATGCTGCTGTCGATACTGATCGAAGACCCGCTGATGGCAACTGCCAAGGCCCGAATGGCGGCCGAGCAACCCTGTATCCAGAGCGCGGACGAGACCGACATTACCGTCTGCGGTATGCGCACCGCCGATCGGTTCCGCGTGCCGCTCGTGGTCCATGAAGCGGGCGACCCAAAGCACGAGAGCGTCCGCAACGAGCGTACCCGCCTGCTCAATCGCACCTCCCCGCTCGCCGATCTCAGCCCGTTCCAGGTTGGCGGCGGGATGGCAGGCGTCACCATGACGGTCGGCGGCGAAGGCGGCACGTCGTTCCGCAAGCCCGCACCGTAAGGACCTGATCATGTTCGCCATAATCCTGTCCGCGCTCCTCCAGGCGTCCGCCACCACCGTTGCGCCTGCGGCGCCGCCAGTGCCGGAGCGCTTCTCGATCCTGGTCGACCCGTGCGCGACGCAGACGCGGAACGGGAACGAGGTCGTCGTCTGCGGCAAATCCGCGACGACCACGCCCCGCCTGCCGATGCGCGACGATCGCGGCCCGTCCGATCACGCGGTTGCCTCCAACCCCAACCTCAGCGCCGTCCGCGCTTTGGAATTGTCGGATACACCATGTGCAGCGCGACAGGGAGGATGCCAGGTCGGCTTCGGCCCACCAATCGCCCCGATCGCGAAAGCCGCGGTAGGGTTGATCAAGAGCGCCCTCGCCAAGAAACCCGACAAGCGCGACCGCATGCCGATCGATCTCGACGGCCCCGTCGGCACGGTGAATTAGGCGGCAGGCAGAAGCCGTACCATTCAAGCGCGTATCGACATGCTGGATGGAGTCGGTGAACTAAGTCTTCTCAACACGCTTCGCCGTAATCGCCCGGCCGATGTTTCCCCGCGAAGGCGGGGCCCCAGTCTGGACTCCCGCCTTCGCGGGAGAACAGGGAGGTGGTTGCCTCGCTGTCCTCCACCCCGGCGAAGGCCGGGGCCCAGTTGGGAGACGGCGCTAACGAGGCGCGCGCGTCCTTACTGCGACCTTTCCAACTGGGCCCCGGCCTCCGCCGGGGTGGTAGCCTTTAGACGGGTGTGGCAGTCATTACCGGTCGCTCTCGCCTCAATCCAGAATATGCATCCACATCGGCTGCCCCACGAGACTCTGCGATCCCCGCAGCTTCTCCAGCGCCTGCGCGATCGAGCGTTCCGGGCTCTCGTGCGTCACGATCGCGACGAGAACGCTGCCGTCCGCAATCGCCCCGCGCTGGATCAGGCTCTCGATCGAGACGCCCGCGTCCCGCATCGCTGCAGCGATCTCCGCCAGCACCCCGACCCGATCCGCCACGGTGAAGCGCAGATACGCACGCCCCCGCCGCTCGCCGCTGTCCGCCTTGGGTGCCGCCGTAAGCGAGACGACCGGCATCGCGAACGGCGGGCCGAACTCGCCGCGCGCGATGTCGATCAGGTCGGCGACCACCGCGCTCGCGGTCGGACCATCGCCCGCCCCCGCACCCTGGAACAACAGGCGACCGACGAAATTACCCTCCGCCACGACCGCGTTGAGCGAGCCGGTAACGTGCGCCAACGGGTGATCGATCGGCACCAGATGCGGATGGACGCGCTGGAACAGTCCGTCCGCGCCCGCTTCCGCCAACCCGAGCAGCCGCACGCGATATCCCAAAGCCGCCGCCTCGGCGATGTCCGCACCCAACAGATGCCGGATACCGCTGATCGCAACGTCGTCGAACGCCGGCTGCGTCCCGAACGCGACCGCCGCCAGGATCGACAGCTTGTGCGCCGCATCGACGCCGTCGATGTCGAAGCTCGGATCGGATTCCGCAAACCCCAGCGCCTGCGCCTCGGCGAGAACCTCGGCGAAATCGCGCCCTTCCGATTCCATCTTCGAGAGGATGAAATTGCAGGTACCGTTCAGGATCCCATAAACGCGCGCGATCTCGTTCGCCGCAGCACCTTCCCGCAGCCCCTTGATGACCGGGATGCCGCCCGCGACAGCCGCCTCGAATTTCAGCGCGACACCTGCCCCTTCGGCTGCCTGCGCGAGTTCGAGCCCGTGATGCGCGATCATCGCCTTGTTCGCGGTGACGAAACTCCGCCCCGCCCCCAGCGTGCTCCGCGCGAGCGTCAGCGCCGGACCATCGGAACCCCCGATCAACTCGACCACGACGTCCGCCCCCGGCTGTTTCGCCAGCGCGGTCGTGTCGTCGACCCACGCGAACCGCGACAGATCGACGCCGCGATCCTTGCCGCGATCACGCGCGGAGACCGCGACGATCTCGATCTCGCGCCCGGCCCGCCGCGCGATTAACTCGCGGTTCGCATCCAGCAATCGGATAACCCCGCCGCCAACGGTCCCCAGGCCCGCAAGGGCCACGCGCAATGGTTCGCTCATTTTCGTCCTCCACTCGCGCGTCCGGTTACGTTTCGCGGACGTTTTGCGCAATCCTGATGACGCACGTTCCAGGTGCCCCTATCTGAGCGTCATGTCCGGCCGCTTCGATCACCTCCCCAACCGTCGCACGATCATCGATCGCCGCGCCGTCGCCGAAACCATCGCCGCGTTGGAGGGCGTCGACCCGACCGCGCTCCGCCGCGACGCAACCACGCTGCTGAAGGCAGCGCTGGAGAAAGGTCGGGTAGAAGTCGAACGTCGTCTCGTCGAACACCCATCGCGCGGATTGGAAGCATCGAGTGCGCAGGCATATCTGATCGACGCGCTGCTCCGCATCCTGTTCGATTTCACGACGCAGCGGCTCTACCCCCTGCCTAATCCCACCTCGGGCGAGCGCCTCACGCTGATCGCGGTCGGCGGTTACGGCCGCGCGGAAATGGCACCGCACTCGGACGTCGATATCGGCTTCCTGACCCCCGGCAAGCAGACGCCCTGGGCCGAGCGCGTGATCGAATCGATGCTCTATGCGCTATGGGATCTCGGGCTGAAGCTCGGCCAGTCCAGCCGCTCGCTCGACGAAATGGTCCGCCAGGCCAAGAGCGACGTCACCGTCCGCACCGCGCTGCTCGAGGCACGCTACGTCTGCGGCGATACCGAACTGTACGAGCAGGCGTCGCACCGCTTTAAGACCGAGGTCCAGGCGGACACCGCGCGCACCTTCATCGCCGACAAACTCGCCGAACGCGACGCGCGGCACCGGAAGATGGGCGACACGCGCTATGTCGTCGAACCCAACGTCAAGGAGGGCAAGGGCGGCCTGCGCGATCTCCACGCGTTGTTCTGGATCGGCAAATACATCTACGACGTCCAGCGCGCCGCCGAACTGGTCGAGGTCGGGCTGTTCACCAAGGCTGAATATCGCCTATTCCACCGCGCCGACAATTTCTTCCAGGCGGTACGCTGCCACCTCCACAGCATCACGGGCCGCGCTGAAGATCGCCTGACGTTCGACCTGCAACGCGAAATCGCCGACCGGATGCGGTTCTCCGACCGACCGGGGAAGTCGAAGGTCGAGCGGTTCATGCAGTTCTACTTCCTGCAGGCCAAGACCGTCGGCACGCTCAGCGGCGTCTTCCTCGCGCATCTCGACGAGAAATTCGCGGCGCGGGGCCGGCGTTTCGGGTTGCCCACGATTCGACGCTCTCCGCGCAAGCTCAACGGCTTCGTGCTCGATCGCGGGCGGCTCGCACTGCCGAGCGACGACTTCTTCCGGGCCGATCCCGAACGCCTGATCGAGATCTTCCAGCTCGCCGACAAGCACGGCGTCGAGATCCACCCGCTGGCAATGCGCGCCGCCGCGCGGGATGCCAAGCTGGTCGACGACGTCCGCAACAGCCCGACGGCGAACGCGCTGTTCCTCGACGTGCTGGCCTCGCCCCGCGATCCCGAACTCGTGCTGCGCTGGATGAACGAGGCGGGCGTATTCGGCCGGTTCGTGCCCGATTTCGCGCGCGTCGTCGCGCAGATGCAGTTCGACATGTACCATCACTATACCGTCGACGAGCACACCATCCGCGCGATCGGCTTGCTCGCGCGGATCGAGAACGGCACGCTGAAGGAGGACCATCCGCTCGCCAGTGCGATCTTCGAACAGATCGTGTCGCGGCGTGCGCTGTACGTTGCGGTCTTGCTTCACGACATCGCCAAAGGCCGCGGCGGCGATCATTCGATCCTCGGCGCGGAGGTGGCGCAGCGTTTGTGCCCACGCTTCGGCCTGACGCCTGCCGAAACCGAGACCGTCGCCTGGCTGGTGCGCTGGCACCTGCTGATGTCCGCCACCGCGTTCAAGCGCGACCTCAGCGACTTCAAGACGATCCTCGATTTCTGCGACGTGGTGCAAAGCCCCGAGCGCCTCCGCCTGCTGCTCACGCTAACGATCGTCGACATCCGCGCGGTCGGGCCGGGCGTGTGGAACGGCTGGAAACGCCAGTTGCTCGGCGACCTCTACGAATCGGCCGAGGAAGTCCTGCGGTTGGGCCATAAGCAAAAGGGTCGCGCCGAGCGGATCGCGGCCAAGCAGCAGCATTTGCGGGACGCGCTAGGCTGGAGCGAGGAATCGTTCGCGACGCTCGTTCACCGGCTCCCCGAAGCCTATTGGATTGCCGAACCCGAAGACGTTCTGGCGCACAACGCCCGCTTTCTGGCGACCACGGGCGACGCGCAGCTCGCGATCGACGCGCATGTCTATCCCGGTCGCGGCGCGACCTTGGTGACGATCTACGCCGCCGATCATCCTGGGTTGTTCTACCGCATCGCAGGCGCGATCCACGTCGCCGGCGGCAACATCATTGATGCGCGCATTCATACCACGCGCGACGGGATGGCCGTCGACAACTTCCTCGTGCAGGATCCGTTCGGGCGGCCGTTCGACGAGTCCGGGCAGCTTTCGCGCCTGAAGACCGCGATCGAGGACGCGCTCGCCAACCGCGGCAAGCTTGCCGACCGTCTCGTCGCGAAACCGCTGCCGCGCACGCGTGCGGAGGCGTTTGATATCGTGCCGAATGCGCTGGTCGACAACAAGGCCTCGAACCGGTTCACCGTGGTCGAGGTCAATGCGCGAGATCGGCCGGCGCTGCTGAACCAGCTCGCCAACGCGCTGTTCCAATCGAAGGTGACGATCCACTCGGCGCACGTCGCGACCTATGGCGAGCGGGCCGTGGATACCTTCTACGTCACCGACCTGACCGGCGATCGGATCACCCAGCCCGCGCGGTTAAGGACGCTGGAGCGGCGCCTGCTGGCGGCGGCGGCAGGCGAAGAGATCGATCTGGCCGCTTAGCGCGCTTCCGGTTCTCCCGCGAGGACAGGAGTCCAGGGTAACAGAGCGTAGCGCCTGTAATCCTGGGCCCCTGCGTTTGCAGGAGAACCGGGGTTTTCAGGGAGCACGAGCACGAAAAAGCCGGCCCGCAGCGAACTGCGCGCCGGCTTTTCATTCAATCACCCGATCAGAAGCGCGAGCGCAGCGTCAGGCCGTAGGTGCGTGGCTCGGCGAGGAATGCCGAGTAGAGCGCGTTGCCGGTGCCACCATAGGCTGCGACGTTGGCCGACGACCCGGCACCCTGGAACGGCGTGTTGAACGCGACCTGGATGTAGTTCTTGTTGAACACATTCTGTGCCCAGAACTCGAGTGCCCAAGCCTGGTCCTTGCCGCGCAGGCCAACGCGGGCATTCACCACGGCGAAGCCGTCCTGCTTCTTCTCCGGCGCCAGATCGGAACCAGTATTATAGTCCGACGACAGGCGGCTATCGACATAGATCAGCCCCGACATGCCGTTCGAGCCGAGATCCGGTGTCCAGGCGAACGACGTCGTGACGACGTTCTTGGGGGCGTTCGACAACTGGCTGCCCGGCAGCAGGAAGAGTGCGCGGTCGAGCGGCTCGCCGGTGGTCGAGCTGCCGATCAGGTTCTTGCGGAAATGGGTATCCGCATAGGTATAGCCTGCCGTGAACGTGACCTGCTTGATCGGCGACATCGTCGCTTCCAGCTCGACGCCCTGTGAGATCACGCCCGGCTTCTTCGAACGGTTGGTTGGGCACCCTCCGGTCTGCGCACCAGTGACCGGATTGAACCCGTTGTCGCTATCGAGGCCGCCCAGGCTGTCCTTGCACGCTTCGATGTTCTGCACGACGAAGATCGAGCCGTTAAAGGTGTTGAGCTGGAAGTCGGTGAACTCCTCGCGGAACGCCGCGACGTTGAACGTGAAGCCGCGCGTGTTGAACTTCGCCCCGAGCTCGTAATTGTTCACCTTCTCGGCGTTGAAGCGCAGGCCCGGTGCGTCGGCATTGGTCCGCGGCGTGAGCACGCCGTTTACCCCGCCGAGATCCGAACGGTCGAGGTTGTAGCCGCCCGCCTTGTAGCCCTTGGCGAACGACGCGTAGGTCAGCAGCTTGGTGAACGGCTTCCACGACAGGACCGCCGTGCCGGTGAACTCGCCGTCGCCGAAGCTGTCGTTGAGGCTGAGCGCGTTCAACGCCGGGCTGGAGTTGCCGGTGCAGGTCAAGGTCACGATGCCCTGCGCGAACGCCGTGGCGCCGCTCTGCGACTGCGTGAGGGGAGCGAGAGCCGCCTGCTGGATCGGGCAGACCGTGTTGTTGTTGTTGAACTTCGCGTTGAACTTCTTCGTTTCGTGCGTGTAGCGAAGACCGCCGGTCAGCGACAACGTGTCGGTCAGATGCAGGATGTTGTGTGTGAAGAACGCGTAGTTCTCGCTCTTCTGGCGATAGATCGAGCCGGAGTCGCCGACGTTGTTGACCCCGCCACCGAGACCGACCCCACCGGTCAAGCGATCGAGCGCCGACGTGATCAGGCCGCCAGCCGGGCCAAAGGCGCCGGCAATTGTCGCGCGTCCGGCCGCGCTCATGCAGCCTGGGTTGTTCTGGTTCTGCAGCACGGCATTCGGGCTGACCGTTGCGACGAGGCGGCAGGCAGCAAACTGCCCGTATTGCGCGCCGAAGACGACGTTATCGACCAGCTTCAGTTTCTCGTTCGAGTAGAAGCCGCCGACCAGCCAGTCGAGCTTGTCGTTGAACAGCGAACCTTGGAGGCGCGCTTCCTGCGTGAAGGTCTTGAACTGGCGGTAGGCATTGCCGTCCGCCGCACGGTGCGTGAGGTCGACATTGGTATAATCGACATCGCCCGCATTGCCCGACTTGTACTGGCGATACGCAGTGATCGACGTCAACGTCGCGCCACCGAGATCCCAGTCGGCCTGCAGCGAGCCGCCGTAATCCTTGGTCGTATTCCGGAAGGTCTGGCCGGGCGTGATTGCGACGTCGCGGCTGAACGGATCAGGCGTGTTGCCGGCTAGCGGGAACACCGCGCCCTGGCGCCGCAGGATGTCGACGATGCGGTTCGTCGTGTTGTTCGTGACCGCGCCATCGGTGTTGACAGTGGCGAAGAACGGCGCGACGCCGGCTGCGTTCGGGGTGGGATCGGTTGTCTCGACCTGGTTGTAATAGACCGCACCGCAGCAGCTTTCCTTGCGGTGCGAATAATCGCCGATCAGGCGGAAGCTCAGGGTATCGGTCGGCTTGAACAGCAACTGGCCGCGGACGAAATACCGATCGCGGTCGTTGACGCGGCTCTCGCTGCCGTTGGCTGCCGTGACGTTCTTGTAGAAGCCGTTGCGATTCACGTAGACGCCGTCGACCCGGAAGGCGAGCGTGTCGGCGATCAGCGGCCCGGTGATGCCGCCTGCAAGCCGCTTCTGGTCGTAATTGCCGTAAGTCGCCTCGGCGTTGCCATGCCAGTCGAACTCGGGCGACCGTGTGATGATATTGATGAGACCTGCAGAAGCGTTGCGCCCGAACAATGTGCCCTGCGGTCCGCGAAGAACTTCGACGCGGTCGATCTCGCCCAGTTCGTTGAGACCGACGCCGGTGCGGCTGCGATAGACACCGTCGATGAAGACCGCGACCGAGCTTTCGAGGCCGGGATTGTCGCCGACCGTACCGATTCCGCGAATACGCGCGGACGCGTTCGATTCGTTACCGGTCGACGAGATCAGCAACGACGGCGCAAGCTGGTTGAGCGAGCGGATGTCACTGCCGCCCGAATTCTGAAGCGCTTCCTGACCGACCGCCGAAACCGCGATTGGCACGTTCGACAAACGCTCGGAACGGCGCGTCGCGGTGATGACGATGTCGCTGGCGTTACCCTGAATCCCGGCGTTGGCACTTGCCGCCCGCGTGGTGTCGGCGTCCGTTGCAGCGTTAGTCTGACCGGCAACCGATGCGTTGGCAGTACCCTGCGAGGGCGAAGCCTGCGCTTCGACGGTGGACGTCGCCTGTTGCGCGAATGCCGGCGTGACGATGGCCGCAGTCGCGACGGCGGACAACAGATATGCGGTCATACGCATCGGCATTCTCTCCCTGACGTGTTCGAATGTTTTCGAACTTATGGTTTGGCCGTTAGGTAGAGATATTCCACCCTTCACGTCTAGCGATTTCCGCATACGGAAATCTATTTTTGAACATTGTGTCTCCAAACCGCCACATAGTACAAACAGCAAACCCTAGTTTCAAATTGAAACTTGGTTGCCATGGGCCCGCGCGACCCGGGAGTGCTGGGTTCGGCTGGAAGACAGGAAATAGCGCTGCATTCTGAGCACCGGCCGTGGATACGAACCATCCGTCGGCTACTTGGAAAGGGAATTTGAGCAATTCCGGCCTATCGAACGAGGCTTCTCAGGTTGCGCATCCGGCAACCCGCCTCACCGGTAGGAGGGAAGCCCGCACATCCCGTTTGAACCAATGCATACGGCCCCGGAATCTCACAGGAGCCGGAAGTCGGGCGCTAGATGCGAGCAACCAGACACCCAGTACCGACAAACAAAAAAGGCTGGCCAGTCCATCAGGACTGACCAGCCTCAAATCTCGTGGTAGCGGCCTAAGCCGCTACGCCATCACTTCGGTGCGAGCACCATCAGCATCTGGCGGCCTTCCATGCGGGGATACGCCTCAATCTTGGCGATCTCCGCGACGTCGTCTTGGACGCGCTTCAACAGGTTCATGCCGAGCTGGCCGTGGCTGAGTTCGCGACCGCGGAAGCGCAGCGTGATCTTGACCTTGTCGCCCTCGCCGATGAAGTCGTTCACCTTCTTCATCTTCGTGTCGTAGTCATGGTCGTCAATGTTCGGACGCATCTTGATCTCCTTGATCTCCTGCGTCTTCTGCGACTTGCGTGCGAGGTTCGCCTTCTTCTGCGCCTCGTACTTGAACTTGCCAACATCGAGGAACTTGGCGACGGGCGGATCGGCGTTAGGCGACACTTCGACCAGGTCGAGGCCATGCTCGGCTGCCTGCTCGATCGCTTCGCGCGTGTACATCACGCCCAGATTCTCGCCCTCGTGATCGATCACGCGGACCTTCTGGCTCTGGATGAATTCGTTGAATCGCGGGCCGTTCATTGCGGGCGTCTGCATCGGCCGGCGCATCGTGGGAGGACGTATGGGGTTTGCTCCTGAAGTTTCTGACAATATTTGGGCCGGCGTATAGCGCAGAAACCCGCGCTCGGAAAGCCGGCCCCGTCAGATCACATATCGGGTGCGCGAGCCTCGTCCGCAAGACGCGCGATGGCCTCGTCGAGCGTCAGGATGGTCTGGGCCTGGCTGCCGAGCGTGCGCAGCGCGACCTTGCCCTCCTCGGCCTCGCGCTTGCCGACGACCAGCAGATTCGGCACTTTCGCCAGGCTGTGCTCGCGCACCTTGTAGTTGATCTTCTCGTTGCGCAGGTCCGTTTCGACGCGGATGCCCGCCGCCTTCAGCTTCGCCGCAACCTCAAGTGCATAGTCGTCAGCATCCGACACGATCGTCGCCACGACCGCCTGTACCGGCGCCAGCCAGAGTGGGAATCGGCCAGCATGATGCTCGATTAGGATGCCGATGAAGCGCTCGAACGTACCGAGGATCGCGCGGTGGAGCATGACCGGGCGGTGCCGCTCGCCGTCCGCGCCAACGTACGACGCGTCGAGTCGCTCGGGCAGCACGCGGTCCGACTGGATCGTGCCGACCTGCCACGTCCGGCCGATCGCGTCGGTCAGGTGGAATTCGAGCTTCGGCGCATAGAACGCGCCCTCACCCGGCAGTTCCTCGAAGTTCGCCTTGATCGTGTCGCTCAGGCCCGACTGAATCACCGCCTCGCGCAGTTCCGCCTCGGCCTTGTCCCACATCGAATCTTCGCCGAACCGCTTCTCGGGGCGCAGCGCGAGCTTCACCGCATAGTCTTCGAAGCCCAGGTCCTTGTAGACGCTGTTGAGCAGCTCGCAGAACTTGCGCACTTCCTCGACCAGCTGGTCTTCGCGGACGAAGATATGCGCGTCGTCCTGCGTGAACTGGCGGACGCGCATGATGCCGTGCAGCGCACCGTGCGGCTCGTTGCGGTGGCAGCAGCCGAACTCGGCCATCCGGATCGGCAGGTCTCGGTAGGATTTGATCCCCTGCTTGAAGATCAGCACGTGCGCGGGGCAGTTCATCGGCTTGAGCGCCATCAGCTCGCCGTTGCCGGACAGGACTGCGCCCTCATCCTCGCCGTTCGGGATCTCGTCGGGCACGACGAACATGTTCTCGCGGTACTTGCCCCAGTGGCCAGACTGCTCCCACTGCTTGGCGTCCATCAGCTGCGGGGTCTTGACCTCAGCATAGTCGGCGGCGTCGAGGCGACGGCGCATATACGCCTCCAGCTGGCGCCAGAGCACGAAGCCGTTGGGATGCCAGAACACCGACCCCTGTGCCTCGGACTGGAGGTGGAACAGGTCCATCTCCGCGCCAATCTTGCGGTGATCGCGCTTGGCGGCTTCCTCTAGGCGGAAGAGATGCTGGTCGAGCTGCTTCTTGTTGAGCCAACCGGTGCCGTAGATTCGGCTCAGCATCGCGTTCTTCTGGTCGCCGCGCCAATACGCACCGCTGACGCGCGTGAGCTTGAACGCGGCGGGGTCGAGCTTCCCGGTCGAGGCCATGTGCGGCCCGCGGCACATGTCGAGCCACTCGCCCTGGCGGTAGATCGTCAGTTCCTCGCCCTCGGGCAGTTCGGCGGCCCATTCGGCCTTGAAGCTCTCGCCCTGCTGCGTCCAGCGGTCGATCAGCTGCTGGCGCGACCAAACCTCGCGCAGGAACGGCTCGTTCCGGGCGATGATCGCGCGCATCTCGGCTTCGATCGCGGGCAGGTCCTCCTCGGTGAAGGGGCGGTCCTTCGGCGCGAAGTCGTAATAGAAGCCATCGTCGGTCGCAGGGCCAAAAGTGATCTGCGTGCCGGGGAAGAGGTGCTGCACCGCTTCGGCCATGACGTGCGCAAGATCGTGGCGGACGAGCTCCAGCGCATCCGCCTCGTCGCGCGCGGTCACCAGCGCGAGCGCGGTGTCGCCCTCAAACGGTCGGTTGAGATCGCGCACCTGCCCGTCGATGCGTGCGGCGAGCGCGGCCTTGGCGAGGCCCGGCCCGATCGCGGCGGCGACATCCGCGGGGGTAGTCCCGGGCGCAACCTCGCGGACGGAACCGTCGGGCAGCGTGATTCGGAACATGACGGACATGGAGGACTTTCTGGTGTTGGAAGAGCCGCGGCTTATGCAGTCGCACACCCTATATAGGCAAGCCGGGGTCGAACGTCACGCCACCCCGAACGGGACGACATGGTTTGCCTGCGTGTGGCCGACTTCCGCGCGACCGAGATACGGCACGCCCATGTCGCGGCTCCACCGCACCATCATGTAATCGAGCGTCTCGCCCCAGGGTGGATCGTTCTCCTGGACCGCGGTCACGGCGCCGAGGCGCAGGCCGGCGATGCCCTTCAACTGCGTGGCGTTGGCGACTATGAACAGCATGCGATCGATCGCGTACATCGGTTCGGACACCTCCTCGACGATCAGCACGTGATCGGTCAGGTCGGGCAGCCACGGCGTGCCGATCAGCGACGTGAGGATACTCAGGTTGAAGGCGGCCGACGGTTGCCCATTCAGCCCCGGCTCCAGCCCCGCCCGATCACCGCGCACCATCCAGCCGAGCGAGCGCGCGACGGTCGCCTCGCCGTCGTGGCGGTTGATGTCGCTGACCATCGGACCGTGTACCGGCCGCCCGATCCGCCGGGCGTAGAGTGCGCCGAGCAGGAAGCCTACGTCCGAATAGCCGAGATAGGTCTTGTGGCGAGCGGCGCGGCCGAGTTCGGGCATGACCATCGCCAGGATGCGGTTCGAGCCATAGCCGCCGCGCAGGAACCAGATCGCATCGAACGCCGGATCGTTGGCGTATTCGAGGAACGCCGCCGCCCGCCGAAAGTCCGAGCCCGCGAAATGGCCATCGGTCTCCAGGCATTGCGGGTGGAAGACGAGTTCGACTTCCGGGAACGCAGTGGCGGCGTAGGCGGTGATCCTGGCAATTGCCGCAGGATTGGTCCGGCTCGACGCGGCGAGGACACCGATGCGCATTGTTCGTGTTCCCGACCTTGCCCCGTTACCAAACCGCCCATATCGCGGGCCGATGGATATCAGCAAACCCTGTTTCTTCGTCGGCATCGGCGGCAGCGGCATGATGCCGCTCGCGATGATCCTCGCCGGCCGCGGCGCGACCGTCGCGGGCTCGGACCGCAACCTCGACCAGGGCCGGGTGCCTGCGAAGTTCGACGACCTCGCCGCGAAGGGCGTCTCGCTGTTCCCGCAGGACGGCAGCGGGATCGTCTCGGCCGACCAGATCGTGATCGCCTCCGCGGCGATTGAGGCGAGCGTGCCGGACATGATCGCGGCGGATGCGCTCGGCTGTACCCGCTCGACCCGTGCGGCAATGCTGGCGTCGCTGTTCAATGACAGCCGGTTGCCGATCGGTGTCGCGGGGACGAGCGGTAAGTCGACCGTCACCGGGATGATCGGGTGGATTCTGCATGCCGTCGGGCGCGATCCGACGGTGATGAATGGCGCGGTGATGAAGAACTTCGCTACCCCCGACGCCCCGTTCGCGAGCGCGCTGGTCGGCGAGGGCGAGGCGTTCGTCAGCGAGGTCGACGAGAGCGACGGATCGATCGCGGGCTATGCGCCGAAGATCGCGGTGCTCAACAACGTCAGCCTCGACCACAAGTCGCTGGAGGAACTGCGCGTGCTGTTCGGGGACTTCGTCGCGAAGGCCGAGACGGCGGTGGTGAACGCGAACGATCCAGATGCGGTGGCGCTCGCGGCGCGGCTGCCGCGGGGTCAGGTGACGACGTTTGCGATCGATGCGTCTGCCGATCTGCGTGCCGAGAATCTTAAGCCGGAGCCGTTCGCGATCCGCTTCGACATCGTCTCGCGCGGCGTGCGGACGCCGGTGAAGCTCGCCGTACCTGGGCGGCATAACGTGTCGAATGCGCTGGCTGCGATCGGGGCGGCGATGGCGGCGGACGTATCGTTGGCCGATGCGGTGAAGGCGATTGCCGGGTTCACGGGGCTGCGTCGTCGCTTCGACTTCGTCGGGGAGGCAGGCGGGGTCGCGGTGATCGATGACTTCGGGCACAACCCGGACAAGATCGCCGCCACGCTCGACACACTCCACGCGTTTCCCGGTCGATTGCTGCTGTTCTTCCAGCCGCATGGCTATGGGCCGTTGAAGGTCATGGGGCGCGAGCTCGTCGCTACGTTCGTCGAGCGGATGGCGGAGGACGACGTGCTCGTCCTGCCCGACCCCGCCTATTACGGCGGGACGGTCGCGCGGGAGGTCACCAGCGCGGACATCGTCGGGCAGATCGTCGAGGGTGGCCGGGACGCGCGGCACATCGCCGACCGCGCCGAGGCCGCCGCGGCGCTGGTCGCGGAGGCACGGCCGGGCGACCGGATCGTGGTGATGGGCGCCCGCGACGACACGCTGAGCGTGCTGGCGGCGGGAATGGTCGACGCCTTGGCCGCTACCTGATACGGAGCAAGTAGGAGACTGCCCATGTTCCGCCGCCTGTTCCTCGACCACCCCGCCACCGTCGGGGAGAGCTATGTCGAGCATTTCGGCGTCGCCGGGCGCTTCGGCATGACGATGATCAAGGGCGGCCTCGGTGCGCTGGTCCATGCGTTCGTGCCCGTTTTGTGCAAGACGAGCGGCAGCGATACGGTCGCCGAACTGCACCGCCAGATGGTGCTGAAGCGCGGCGCGGTTGCGGCCGATCAGACGCAGATGAAGACGGTCGAATTCATCATCTGACGATCTTTAGGAAGCCCGCCGGCTTCCGAAGGTTAGGATAAAGTCACGCCTAGGACGCGTTCGCGGCCGGGTTGAGGCCGTGTGCCCCTGCGCCATCTCGGCGCTCCCCTACCGACGATTAGGCAAGCCGGTGTAAAGCGACGTTGACTCTTCATTCAAGTCATGACAAGTTTCCTTTACTGATTCGAAAGGACACTTGACCATGCATAAGAGTCCCGCTCTCCGCCGTTACAATTACACCGTGTTGGGCCTCAGCCTCGCTTACATGGGCGCGCTGTTTGGCATCGTTGCGCTGTTCAGGACCCGTCCGCCCCACGGGGCCCTCGCGTATGCCGCCGCCATCCTGCCGGCGCTGCCACTGGTCGGAATTTTTCTGGCCTGGGGTCGCTATCTCACTGACGAGCCGGACGAATATATCCGAATGCTCACGATTCGACAGACGCTGATCGCGAC
Source organism: Sphingomonas sp. Leaf208 (assembly GCF_001421415.1). Taxonomy (GTDB): domain Bacteria; phylum Pseudomonadota; class Alphaproteobacteria; order Sphingomonadales; family Sphingomonadaceae; genus Sphingomonas. The sequence continues at coordinate 420,469 of NZ_LMKH01000035.1, read as the reverse complement.
TGGCTTCATGCTTTCGGCGACGACGATCTGGGGATTTCTAGAAAGCTTCGGCTTGGCTGTGCACATCCCCGCCTATGCGGCCGGTATCCTGTGGTTTGCCGGACTAATGCTGGGCGGTTGTGTCAATATCTTCGCGGTGCGGACCGGTCGCTCATGAAGAACCGCCTCAAGGTGCTGCGCGCCGAGCGGGACTGGAGCCAGGCTGACCTTGCCGATCGCCTCGAAGTCTCGCGGCAGAGCGTCAATGCGATCGAGACGGGGCGGTATGATCCGTCGCTCCCGCTCGCGTTCAAGATCGCCGAACTGTTCGACCTCGCGATCGAGGATATCTTCACCAGCCTGTCGAAGGAGCCGTGACATGATTTCGCACTTCAAAGCTCGCCTTGCAGCGACCGCCGTGACGCTGATGATCGTCTTGAGTCCCGCCGCGAGCTACGCGCAGGCTGCGACGGCCGCTATGCCGAAGGTCGATGCGGCCGAGGCGCAGATGCCGCACATCTCGGTGCAGACTGTTGGCAAGGGCACGCCGGTTATCCTCGTTCCAGGGTTGTCGTCTCCCCGCGCGGTATGGGCGGGCGTTGTCCCTGCCCTCGCCAAGTCGCACCGGGTGTACGTGGTGCAGGTCAACGGCTTCGGCGGCGACGATCCGCGTGCGAACCTGTCGCCCGGCATCCTCGATGGGATCGTCGCCGATCTGCACACGCTGATCGCCCAGTCGAAACTCGGCAAGCCGGCGATCGTCGGGCATTCGATGGGCGGGCTGGTCGCGCTGATGCTGGCGAAGGCGCATCCGGAGGACGTCGGCAAGTTGATGATCGTCGATTCGCTGCCGTATATCGGCGAGATCTTCGCACCCGGCGCGACGGTGGCGGCGCTCGAACCGCAGGCCAGCGCGATGCGCGCCGGGATGGCCGCGGCGTACGGGAAGCCGGCGAACCCGGCGGCGAACGAGGCGCTTGCCGCGCGCATGGCACTGAAGCCGGACTCACGCACGACCGTGGCCGATTGGGCAGCGAAGGCGGATGCGCGGGTCTCGGCGCAGGCGATGTACGAAGATTTGACCACCGACTTGCGTCCCGACATGGCGTCGATCGCAGCGCAAATTACGCTGGTCTATCCTTGGAACGCGGCGGGGCCGACCAAGCCAGTCGCCGATGCGCTCTATCGGAAGGCCTACGCGACGGCACCGCACGTGACCTTCGTCGATATCGGCGATGCGGCCCATTTCGTGATGCTCGATCAACCTGCCGCGTTCCAGGCTGCACTCGACGCCTTTCTCCGCGACTGAGGGGCGGCTAAGGTGTCGGCATGACCGATACCGCCACGCCGCCTGCACCGACGCCGCCCGCCAAGGAGCGCCCTCGCCTTGCCTATCATCACACGCCTGCGGCTGAGGGCGTGACGGGACCGACGATCGTGTTCCTGTCGGGCTATGCGTCCGACATGATGGGGACCAAGGCGGTGACGCTGGAGGCGTGGGCGAAGTCCGAGGGGCGCGCGTTCCTGCGGTTCGACTATGGTGGCTGCGGGCAGAGCGAAGGCGCGTTCGAGGACCAGACCCTGGTCGACTGGCGCGACGACGTGCTGGCGATGATCGATGCGCTGGTGGAGGATTCGGCGATCCTCGTCGGATCGTCGATGGGCGGCTGGCTGATGCTGCTGGCGGCGAAGATGCGGCCCGATCTGGTGAAGGGGCTGGTCGGCATCGCGCCGGCGCCCGACTTCACCGACTGGGGCTTCAGCACCGACGAGAAGATGGCGCTGCTCAGCAACGGGCGGATCGAGCGCAAGAACCCCTATGGTCCAGAGCCGACCGTCTATACGCGCCCCTTCTGGTCGTCGGGCGAGGCCAACCGGCTGATGTTCGGCGAGATCGCGTTCGACGGCCCGGTCCGGCTGGTCCAGGGGCAGCGCGATCCGGACGTGCCGTGGCACCGCACCGCACGCCTCGCCGAGCTGTTGCGTTCAGCCGACGTGCAGACGTGGCTGGTCAAGGACGGTGATCACCGCCTGTCGCGTGACAGCGACATCTCCCTCATCATCCGGGCGGTCGAGGATGTGATCGCCGCCTTATGATCCTGATAGTGTTGCTTGCCGCTGCGCAGGCCGCCGCCCCCAGTCCAGCCACCGTCCCTGCTGCCGGACCCGTCGATGCGCAGAGCAGTCGGTTCGCTCGCTGCGCCGCCCTGACGCAAAGCGACCCCGCCGCCGCACGCGCCGAAGCGGGTCGCTGGCGAATCAGCGGGGGACGGTATTTCGCGCGGCAATGCGCCGGGCTCGCCTTCGCCGCCGAAAAGAATTGGCCGTCCGCCGCAGCCGAATTCGAGGAAGCGGCGCGGGAGGCTCAGATCGCGAAGGACACGCGAGCAGCCAATTATTGGGCACAGGCGGGCAATGCATGGCTCGCCTCGGGGCAGCCCGCCAAGGCGCGTGTCGCGCTCGATTCCGCGCTTACCGCGGGGTCGCTGACCGGACTGCCGCTCGGTGAAGCGCAACTGGATCATGCGCGCGCGCTGGTCGCGGCGGGAGAGCTTGATGCGGCGCGGAGCGATCTCGATCTGGCGCTAACCACCGCCGGCGCCGACCCGCTTGCGTGGCTGTTATCGGCGACGCTAGCCCGTCGGATGAGCAACATTCCGCGCGCCAAAGCAGATATCGCACAGGCGTTGAAGCGCTCGGCCGACGATGCGTCGGTTCAGCTGGAAGCGGGGAACATCGCGGCGTCGGCTGGCGACGAAGCGGCTGCGCGGGAGGCATGGGGAACGGCGGCGAAATTGGCGCCGACGACTGATGTCGGACGTAACGCGGTTATGGCGCTCAAGCAGTTCGACGCTGCGAAATAATCTGGACTGTTGGGCCAGTCACTCGGGACCGGCCCGGCATTCTGATCAGCGGCGGACCATCGTGCTGCGTGCGATCTTGCTCACCAGACCGGGCAGACCGGGATAGCTCGCCTTGTGATACGGCGAGAGCGCGTCGAGTTCGGCGGTAATCCGCCGGTGAGCCTCGCCGAGTGCGTGGTAGGGTAGACCCGGCAACAGGTGATGCAGCGCGTGGTAGCGTAAGCCCACCGGCGCCCAGAGCGCCGGCAGCAACGCCGGCGGCGGCACGTTGACGGTATCGAGATACTGCGCCGTGACGGTCATCGGCTCGCCGTCATTTTCCCAGAGATGTGCGACCAGCGTACGGACCTGGTTGAGGACCGCGAAGGCCGAGGCAACCGCGAAGATCGTCACGAACGCACGCAGCGGCAGTACGCCGGTCACCGTAATCGCGATCAGCGTGATCGCCCACAGGCTCGCGGCAATCTCGAGCCGATCCCAATATACCTTCGCCTCGCCTTCGGGCGCGCGACGGCGGAACTGCGGGTTGATCGCAAGCGCCGAATAGCGCTCGACGATCATCGTCCGCAGCTTGGGCGACAGCAGCGAGATCGGCGACAGGATTGCGAACCGGATCAGCAGCGCGATCGGTGCGAGCGCCGATACGACGATGAACAGGGGCAGCGTCCACGGCTTCATGAGCGCGAGCGGCAGGTATTCGGGATCCTCGACCGTGCCGTAGCGGGTCTTGGCGTGATGGAGGTTGTGGACGCCCTCGTACATGAAGGACGGGGTCAACAGCGGAATGCCGACCAGCACGTTCCAGCCGAGCCAGAAGTTCGGGACGGACGCATGCTTCATGTGGCTGACTTCGTGGATGAAGCTCAACCCGCGGTAGAGCCCCAGCATCGCCACGATACCGGCAACGATCGCCACCGGCGTCGACGTCGAGGTGGCCGCCACTACCAGTGCACCGTAGCCGAGCACCATCGATGCGATCAGGTCGCCCCAGTAGATCGCCGGGCGCGGCTTCACCAGATCTCGCGTCAGGTCTGCGGCTGCACGCAGCATCGCCTTGTCGTCGGCAACGCGCTCCATCCCGCCGACGCGGGGCGCACCCGCGGGAATGGAAGCTGGAGCGGCCGTGCCGCGAGCGAGGCTGAGCGATGTGTCCATGGGCATATCCATTGCCCGAAGATAGTGGCGGTACCGTGGCATTTACAGGCCGCACGGATGCCGCCGTGGCGCAGGAAACCCGATCACTCTGACAGGGTCTTGCGATGACGCACGTGTCACTCGCCTTTATTCGCTTCGCTGGGTAGACACGCGCAACTGCGTATTTGGGAACACGACATGGCCAAGCTCATCATTCGACCGGTCGAGACCAAGAAGGACCGCAAGATCTTCATCGATCTGCCGTTTCGTCTCTATGCCGACGATCCCAATTGGGTGCCGCCTTTGAAGTCGGAAGCGCTGGGACTGATCACGCCCGAGAAGAATGGATGGTTCAGCCATGCCAAGGCGCAGTTGTTCCTGGCCGAGGAGGACGGCCGCGTCGTGGGGCGAATCTCGGCGCATATCGATACGCTGGCGCTGACGATGCCGCCCGAGCAGGGGTTCGGGCCTGGTGTCGGCCAATGGGGCCTGATGGAAGCGGAACGGCAGGACGTGTTCCAGGCGCTGCTGGAGCGCGCCGAGGCGTGGCTGCGCGAGCAGGGCATGACGCGCGCGCTGGGGCCGATCAGCATGTCGATCTGGGAGGAGCCGGGCCTGCTGATCGACGGTTACGATCATCCGCCGACGATCATGATGGGCCACGCCAAGCGTGAGTATCGTGGCTGGATCGAATGGGCGCAGTACCGCCCGATCAAGCAGCTGATGACCTACGAGGTCGACGTCACGAAGCAGTTCCCGCCGATCGTCCAGCGGATCATCAAGTCCGGCGAGAAGAACCCGCGGATCAGCGTCCGCAACGTCGACAAGACGAAGTTCGAGGAGGAGGCAGCGATCATCCTGTCGATCCTCAACGACGCGTGGCGCGACAATTGGGGATTCGTGCCGCTGACCCCGCCTGAGATCAAGGACGTCGGCGTGAAGCTGAAGCCGATCGTCTTCAACGACCTGATCCGGATCGCCGAGCTGGACGGCAGGCCGGTCGCGTTCATGATCACGCTCCCCGACCTCAACGAGGCGATCAAGCCGCTGAACGGGAGCCTGTTGCCGTTCGGCTGGGCGAAGCTGTTGTGGTGGCTGCGCAAACCCAAGGTTCGGACGGTGCGCGTGCCGCTGATGGGGGTGGTGAAGGAACTGCAGGCGTCGCGGATGGCGAGCCAGCTGGCCTTCATGATGATCGAATATATCCGTCGTGCCTCGGTCGAGAATTACGGGGCGCAGCGGGCTGAAATCGGCTGGATTCTCGACGACAACCAAGGGATGCGGTCGATCGCCGAGACGATCGAGAGCCGGGTGAACAAGGTGTACCAGGTGTACGAGCGGGCGCTTTAGGGCAGGGCGGCGACATTCTTTCACCGAAAAACAGGGTGTTTCCCCGCGAAGGCGGGGATCCAGACTGGGCTCCCGCCTTCGCGGGAGAACAAGGAGGCTGGACCCGACGGTTGTTGCTGCCCCCTACTCCCGTTTCCCATTGCCGAACGGAAGCTTGAGGGTGACTGCAGCCCCCTGCCCGCTTGCGCCGGGTAGCTGCGTTCGGATCGCGTGGACGTTCCCCTTGCCGCCACCCGGCAGCCGGAACGACAGCGGGTCACCTCGCGGCGGCTGGACCGGCTCGGCAAGCGTCGCCAGCCTTTGATCGGTCGGGCGCGCACAGACGACGATCTCGCCATCGGAATCGGTCTGGACCGGACACGGCATCGTCGGCCTAACAGGCCTTTTGCGCAATTCGGGGGGAAGCGGCGGCCCGGCTACCGCTTGGAGCAGGAGCAGGCAGGCCAGCATCTAGAAGCGCCGGGATATGCCAGCATATAGCCGCGCATCCGGCGTATTGGCGTTCAACCCCGCCGCACCGAATATGTCGAACTGGAGATTGTCGTTCGCCATCCATGCCAGCGACAGCGCCGCGACCGCCTGCGTCTCATGCTGCTGCGGATCGTCGTCGCGCAGCGCCTGCATCTCGCCGGTCAGCGTAAATGCCTTGTCGAGCTTGATCGCCAGGCCAGCCGTCGAACTGTACGCGAGATGCCGGCCATTGCCGTCCTGATCGACCGCCGCATCTATCTCTGGTGTGAGATCGAGCGAGACCGTGTCGGAGATCTCGTAGGTCACGGGAACGAGGAACCCTGCACCCCAATCACCGGCGCCGATCGACGAGCGGCCGACCGGGAGCGTCACGAACGGCAGCACCGATACCGACAGGCCGGCGCCGTCGGGATTGTGAAGGTTCGCCTTTATCCCGAGCGACACGTCACCGACACCGTTCACCGTATCGACGCCGGTCGTATCGCGCATCCGGTCGTGCCCGAACGGCGTCCAGCCAACCCGCGCCTCGATCGAGTCGCTGACGCCGACGCGGACGAGCGTATCGCCGAACAGGATGTTGTCCTCGCGCGAGCCGGGCTGGTCGTCGCGCGTCCAGTCCGCGATCGACGTCTCGACCGAGATCTTGCCGGGGGCGATCGTGCAGGCGGGCGTATCGATGCCAGGACGATCGGGGCAATATTCGCGGTCCTGCCCCATCGCAGCGCCGGACAGGCTCGCCAGCGCGATACCGAGAAGCAACCGCCTCATCGCAGGCGCACCCAGGTCGGCGCATGGTCGCTGGCCTTTTCGCGCCCGCGATAGGTCTTGTCGACGCCAGCATCGATCATCCGGTCGGCGGCCTGCGGACTGAGCAGCAAATGGTCGATACGGAACCCGGCGTCGCGCTGCCATGCACCGGCCTGGTAATCCCAGAACGTCCAGACGCCGCCCTTGGGAAATTGCGTGCGGAGCGCGTCGGTCCAGCCCTGTACGACGAGCGCACAGTAATGCTCGCGGCTTTCGGGTTGCATCAGCGCGTCGTCCTGCATCGCGCGGACGGAGAAGGTGTCGTCATCGTTCGCTATGACGTTGTAGTCGCCGGCGAGGATGGCCGGCTTTTCCTCCGCGAGCAGGACGCGCGCGCGAGCGGCGAGGCGGTCCATCCAGCGGAGTTTATAGTCGAATTTCGGGCCGGGCTGCGGGTTGCCGTTAGGCAAGTAAAGCGCGGCAACGATCAGGCCGTCGATCTCCGCCTCGATGTAGCGGCTGTGCTCGTCCTCTGGTTCGCCTTCGAGACCGCGCTGGCGGACGACGGGCGTGCCGCTCTTCGCGAGGATCGCGACGCCGTTCCAGGCCTTCTGGCCATGCCAGACCGCACCGTAGCCGGCGGCTTCGATGTCGGCGATCGGGAAGGTATCGTCGCTCGACTTCAGTTCCTGGAGACAGACGATGTCGGGCTGGTCTTCGGTGAGATACTCGATCAGCCGCGGCAACCGCGCCTTGATGCCGTTGACGTTGTACGTGACGATTTTCATGGCAGTCTCAGACCGAGAAGCTGGAGCCGCAGCCGCAACCCGATGCGGCGTTGGGGTTCTCGACCTTGAATGCGGCACCGGCGAGCGACTCGACGTAATCGACCGCGCAGCCACGGACGAGATCGATGCTGACGCTGTCGACGACGAGCTTCACGCCGTCATGCTCGGCGATCACGTCGTCGGACTCGACCGAATCGGCGAACCCGAACTTGTACTGGAACCCGGAACACCCGCCGCCATCGACCGAGAGGCGCAGGATCGCCGGCTTCCCCTGCTTGACGGCGATCGCCGCGACGCGCGCCGCGGCGGAGGGGGTGAGGATGATGTCTTGGACCAGCGTTGCCATGCGCTGGAGATAGGAGGTTGCGCTATCCGCGGCAACCTTGGGGTTTGGGGGGCTGAACCAGAGCCTACTTCTCCCCTCCCTGAAAGGGAGGGACCGGGGGTGGGTCGGCTTCCGCATTGTGGACGGTGGTGGCTTAAGCTGGCCTACCCACCCCCAGCCCCTCCCTTTCAGGGAGGGGAGCTAGAAGGCGGTTCAGTCCTGCGCGGCGGGGCCGCCTGTCGAAACCGGGATCGCATTTACCGAGCGGTCCTGTGCGGCGAGGAGGTAATCCGCGGTCGTCAGGAACGGCACCGGGTTGACCGCGTGGCCGTCGATGCGGACTTCGTAATGGAGATGCGAGCCAGTCGAGCGGCCCGTCGAGCCCATCAGCGCGATCAGCTGGCCGCGAACGACGCGGGCGTTGTCGCCGACGAGGATCTTCGATAGATGGCCGTAGCGCGTCGCGATGCCCTTGCCGTGGCTGATCTCGACCATGTTGCCGTAGCCGCCCTGGCGACCGGCGTGTGCGATGATGCCGTCGGCGGTGGCGTAGATCGGCGTGCCGACCGGGCCGGGGATGTCGACGCCGGCATGCATCGCCGCGGTGCCGCGGAACGGATCGGAGCGGATGCCGAAATTGCTGGTGAACGAGAGTGAATGGACCGGCTGGACCGACGGGATCGCGATCACGCCCTGCTGCGTCGCGTCGAGCTTCTTCCAGGTCTGGAACAGCGTGCGGAACTGCGCGTCGGCGCGGAGATCGGCGGTGGCTTCCTCGGTGTTCGCGGCGATCATCGGACCACCGGTTGCCGCGACGTGGTGTGCTACCTTCGATGCGACGACCTGCGCCTGGGCGGTCGTACCGACCGTGGCCATCCCCATCATGGTTGCGGCGACCGCCAAACGGCGAAACGTGAACGACTTGGACACCATCGACACGGCCTTGAGGCGCGTCACGATGGCTGCTGCGGTAAATTCGACCATTGGTCCCCGACACAAAAATGCAGGGCCGTTCGCTTCAAGGCGGACGGCTCCGAAACTCTGTCCTGACTCGCAGCCCCTCCGCGCACCAGACACTGTGGGTTAGGCCGGATACCGCCGTTCCGGGCAATAGCTCCGCGCGGTCGGCGCGGCGGAGCGGCAGGTTGATGCGGCGAGTTGATGCAAATTGGGACGATTATTACGGAACAGGATGCGGACGACGACATCGGACGTGAAATGTCGACGAATCTCCGAACGTTACTGCGGGCTGTTCAGAGCGCCTTGGCGGCGGCCAGAACCGTCTCGGCGTGCCCCGCCACGCGGACCTTGTGCCAAGCCTTGGCCAGCGTGCCGTCGGCGCCGAATAGGAACGTCGCGCGCTCGATGCCCATGTACTTGCGGCCGTACATCGCCTTCTCGACCCACACGCCAAAAGCCTCGCAGGCAACACCTTCGACATCGCTGGCAAGCCGTACCGCAAGTTCATGTTTTGCGGTGAATTTTGCGTGCGATGCGGGACTGTCCTTGGAGACGCCGACGACGGTTACGCCTGCCGCTGAGAACGCGTCAGAGAGTGCGGAGAAGTCCTTCGCTTCGGTGGTACAACCGGCCGTGTCGTCCTTCGGGTAGAAATACACCACCAGCGGCGCGCCGAGGCTCGCGAGCGAAACCACGGCGTCATCGATCGTCACCGATACGTCGGGGATCTTCGAACCTTCATCCATCCTGCTCTCCCGTCACCTGCGCCCAAAACCGGCGCACCTCCTGCCGCGTCGTTTCCAGCGTGGCAACCACCGCTGCCCAGTCCGCCACCCCGATCGCGCGCGCGATGAGATCCTCCGTGGCATGCCCCGGCGGCGCGGCATCGGGTGCGACGAGCCGCAACGTCACGAGCAGGCGGGTGAGGACGTCGTGAGCTGGGCGGAGCGACGGCGGGACAAGGTCCAATCGGATCAACGCGTCGATCGCGGTACCGAGATTGGGATCGAAGCCGGCCCTGTTCACGAGTTGGACGACATGAGTCGCGAATTCGAGATCGACGAGGCCACCGGGAAGCAGCTTGGCGTCGAGTGCCCCCTTGGGCGGCTTGTGCGCGGCCATGTCGTTGCGCATCGTCCGCGCGTCGGCGATCACGTCGCGCGCCGGTCGATCGCCTTCGAGCACGCCGCAGACGATCGCCGCCACCGTATCCCGAGCTTCGGCCGATCCGAACACTGGGCGAGCGCGGGTGAGCGCCATGTGCTCCCAGGTCCAGGCATCCTCGCGCTGGTAGCGGGCGAAGCTGTCGAGCGTGACGACCAGTGGCCCCTGCCCGCCCGATGGCCGCAACCGGGTATCGATCTGATACAGCGGGCCTGCCGCGGTCGCGACCGACAGAGCGCCGGTCAGCCTCTGGGCGAGACGATTGTAGTAGAGCGTCGCGCCAAGCGGTTTGGGGCCGTCGGACTCTGCCGCAAAATCGCCCGTAAACAGATAGATGAGATCGAGATCGGACGCGTGGGTCAGCATCGCGCCACCCATTCGACCTAGCGCCAGCACGACGAGTTCGCTGTCCGGCACGCGGCCATGGACCTTGGCGAATTCGTCGATCGTCGCGCACGCGAGGACGCCGATCGCCGCCTCCGCCACCCGCGCATAGCCTGCCGCGACGTCGAGCGGATCGGACGCACCGGCGACAATCTGTGCCCCTAGCGCGAACCGCAGTTCGCCGACCACGCGCCGGACATGGTCGAGCCGGGACTGATAGTCGCCGCCCGCCTCGCCCGCGCGCATGATCGCTTCGAGCGCCGCGACGTCGCCGACCGGTTCGAACGCGGTCGCGTCGATCAGCCCGTCGAGCAGATCGGGGCGGCGCCCGAGATCGTCCGCGAGCGTGGGCGCATGGCTGAGAATGGCAGCAAGCAACGTCGCCAGACCCGGTCGCGCCTCCAGCAACCGGAAGATGTTGATCGCGCTCGGTAGGCGTTCGAGCAGCGCGTCGAGGCGGAGTAACGCCGCCTGCGGGACAGGGGCAGCCGCCAGCGCGGGAACCAGCGTCGGCAGTACCGCCTCCAGCGCCTCGCGTGCGGCTGGACTGCGGAGTGCGGGATAGGCGCCACCCCGCCACGCCTCGATCCGCCGCCGCGCCTGCTCGGGCTCACCGAAGCCTGCCGTGGCAAGGTCGGCTTCCAGCGTCACGGCGTCATGCGAGAAGGCCGGGCGGACAGTATCGTCGAGCGCGTCGTAGATCCGGCCGGTCGCCGTCACGCGCGGCTCGAGCAACGCCAACAGCGCGCCCGAATCATCCAGCCCGTGCAGTTTCGCCACGCGGTCTAGCGCGTCTCCGGTCGGCAAGGCGTGCGTCTGGCGATCGTCGATCATCTGGACGCGGTGCTCGATCGTTCGGAGCAGCATGTAGCCCTCGATCAGTGCAGTCGATTCGTCTGTGCCGATCCAGCCTGCTTCGGCCAGACGGGCTAGGGCATCGCGGGTTGCGGGCGCGCGCAGGGCGGGATCGCGACCACCGTGGATCAGCTGATGGATCTGCGCGAAGAACTCGGCCTCGCGGATGCCGCCACGACCGCGCTTCAGGTCATAGCCGGGGCCGAATACCTGGCCTTGCGAATGATGATCGCGGATCCGCGCGGAGATGCCGCGGATTTCGCCGATCGCGCCGAAATCTAGCGCGCGACGCCATACGAACGGGCGGATCGCATCTAGAAATCGCTGGCCTAGCGCGATGTCCCCCGCCGCTGCGCGCGCGCGAATAAACGCGGCACGCTCCCATGGCAGCGCCTGCGCCTCATAATAGCCGATCGCCGCATCGACCGGCAGCGCGATCGGCGTGATCTCGGGTGATGGCCGCAGGCGGAGGTCGACGCGCAGGACATAGCCGTCGCCGTCACGCGCCTGGAGCAATTCGACGACGCGCTTGCCGATCCGGACCGCCGCCTCTTCCGGCTCCTCGCGCGGGCGCCGTGGCAGCGCCACCGGGTCGAACAACAGGATCGGATCGATGTCGGACGAGTAGTTAAGTTCGCTGCTGCCCTGCTTGCCGAGCGCGATCGCGACGAAGCCGCGCGGTTCGGCGCCGGGAGTCCGCTCCTCGATCGCGGTGCGGATCGCGGTGTCGAGCGCATAGTCGGCGAAGCGGGTCAGCGCGCCGGTCACCGCGGTGAGATCGAGAACGCCGGCGAGGTCGCCGATCGCGACGTTGAGCGCCATCGCGCGCCGTTCGATCCGCAGGCGACGCGAGACCGGCATGTCGGCTTCGGCGCTCGACACGGAGAGGTCCAGCTTTCCCGCCGCCAGCGATCGCGCCAAGTCCGGCTCACGGTTGAGGACCATCGCCAGGAATGGCGACCAAAGTCTTGCACGGTCGAGCGCGGCGTTTATCGCCAGTTCAGGTAAGACTAAGGCCATGCGACATCGCTATAATCCGCTGCCGACGCGTGTCACGACAAAGCAACGAAAACGCTATTGGCCCGTTGTAGCGAACATGACTTACGCATTCCTCACGATCAGGCGCGAAGAGAACGGCCAGCAGGTTGTGCGCCGCCCCCGCGCAACCGACGTTATCGGTCACGCGCTACGGGGCGCGTTCGACGACATGCACTCGATGCCCGACGATATGATGATGATGTTGCGCCGCCTGGACGCGATGCCGCATCGCCTGAACTGAGCGATGCGGCATTCGTTAAACGGGTTTAGCGACCGCGGCTGAGTTCTTCGACATCGCCCATGATCGAATCGAGTGCAGTCTTGCTCGTATCCGTCTCATGATCGCGTCGCGACGGTAGCGAACCATCGGTGAGGATCGTTTCGAGGGCAACACGACCACGCGCAACGCGGCTTTTGATAGTCCCGACGGCTACGCTGCAAATTTCAGCGGCTTCTTCATACGCGAAGCCACCCGCGCCCACCAGGATCAACGCCTCGCGCTGCGGCTGAGGCAGATGCATCAACGCGCGCTGCATGTCACCTAGCTCGACGTGACGGTCCTGGCTAGCAGGAGCGGCCAGGATGCGGTCGGCGACCAGATCATCCCACTCGCCCTTGAAGCGCGCCCGGCGCATCTGTGACAGATACAGATTGCGAAGAATGATGAACGTCCACGCGCGCATGTTCGTCCCAGCCTGGAACCGAAGACGCGCGGCCCATGCCTTGAGCAGCGTTTCCTGCACGAGATCGTCGGCAAGATCGCGGCTGCCCGACAACGAACGACCGAACGCGCGCAGATGCGGGATCACCTGGGCAAGCTGAACCTTGAACTCGGCATCCGACAAGGAAACATGCTCGACCGGCTCGACAACGTTCTCGATTTCGTCATCCACGGGCGAAGCAGGCTGGGTCATGGTAATCCGATCAATCCCGATAAAACACTGCCGTACGCGGACGACAGACATAGGCACAGGTCGCGGGAAATACCAGCGACCTGCTCATAATCCGGCTCAGCGCAGGATTATAAAGCCAAAGATAACAATGACCAAGACGAGGGAGATCGCCAGGATGTACCGGGTCATGTGCGGCGTGGCGCCAGCCCGTGCATCCTCGGTATCGATATGAATTGGTTCGTTCGGATCAGCCATAATCACCAAACTCGCGAAAAACGTTTTGGGTCCGTAACCGTCTTGCGGTCACGAACCCGGTACGCGCTGCCGCTTCAGGCGGTCGGAACGGTCGCCTGGTCGAAGAACAGCGCCTGGCTGATCGCGGCCTTCACGGTCGACCGCTGGAACGGCTTGGTGATCAGGAACGTCGGCTCGGGGCGCTCGCCGGTCAGCAGGCGCTCGGGGAACGCGGTGATGAAGATCACCGGGACCTCGAATTCGGCCAGAATGTCCTTGACCGCGTCGATGCCCGAGCTGTCGTCGGCGAGCTGGATGTCGGCAAGAACGAGGCCAGGGCGTGTTTCCATCGCCAGGGCGACGGCTTCGTCACGCGTGACAGCAACGCCGGTGACGTCGTGGCCGAGATCGCGGACGATCGTCTCGATATCCATCGCGATGATCGGCTCGTCCTCGATGATGAGAACCTTGGCACGAGTCTGGTTCTCGATCTCGGACAAGGCATCCGCGACCAGATCGTCGACTTCGCTGGTATCGACCTCGATCAGATACGCGGCGTCCTCAGGCGTGAAACCTTCCATCGCGGTCAGCAACAGCGCCTGACGCGACAGCGGGGTCATCCGGGCGAGGCGAGCGCGTGCGACGGCTTCGTGGCCTTCAGAGTCTGTCGCAGTTTCGTCAGCGACCTCGTCGAAGTTCGCCGAGTTCCAGATCACCTGGAACATCCGGTACAGGCCGAGACGGGGATCGACGTCGCGGGGAAATTCTTCGGGTGCGGCGACGATCGCCTCGAGCGTGGCGCGCACATATTTGTCGCCGTGCATCTGGCTGCCGGTCAGGGCCCGGCCATAGCGCCGCAAAAATGGAAGGTGCGGTGCAAGTTGCTGTCCAAGAGACATGGGTAACGAATACTCCCTGATCCTACGCGGCCCCTCATGTGTCGGGTGGCTCGCGTCATTGCAATGGTGTCGGTCGAAAATGCCCCGTGTCCACGCCATCGCCGCCAGGTATCGGCCGCGATCGAGCGGAGATGCGTATTTTTCGCTCGGGTGTGGAACCATCCAGACGCTATTTGGTTTCACGAACATCTTTCGCGAGTATGTAGTCCGGTGCCCATGGGCGCAGTTTTGCTCGTCATCACATATTGGTTTGCGTCGTGCAGGGGGAAGTTTTGAGTTTGGGCCACGACACGGAGAAGACAGTGCCTGCAACGAAACCCGCCAAGGTTCCTGATAAGGACCAACAAATGGGTTCGGCGCTGCGTTCGGTGTATCAGAAGACCGTGGACGAGACGATCCCGGACGACCTTCTCGAACTCCTCGGCAAGCTGGACTGACGGTGGGCCGCGAGCCCATAGCGACCGCTGTAGATACGATCTCCCCGGAGCCAGCGCCGCTAAATAGACGTCGCCTGTTGTTCGCGATGGGCAGTTTACCCACTGGCGCCAAACTTTTCCTGATCATCAGTGCGGCTCTATTGCCGTTGGCCTTGATCGCTGTGTTTGCCACGTTGCAAACGACGCGACTTGCCGACGCGGAGGCGCGTGCTCGGTTGCGCGTGACGGCGGACGAAAGTGCGCGGGCCATCGCGATCGAACTGGTTGGTGACATGACAGCGCTTCGGGTGGCGGTGAACGCGCTCGGAACAGATCCTGCCGATGCCCCGAGTTGCGCGCGCGCTCAGGGCGTATTTGCGCAACAATCCTCTGCCGGGACCCGCTTCATCATCACCGACCGCGCCGGCCATGTCTTGTGCGGCGTTCCGCTGCCCAACCCGGTGACCGTGCGGCAAGACAACATGCCCGTCGCGGCAGCGATCGTCCCCGACAATGGATTGATCCTCGCGATTTCCGGCCCCAGCGGCGACACATCCGCCCGCGCTTTCTTCCCGCGCGCCTTCCTGGAAAAGATCGGCCGCCCCTCGACACGTGCGTCCGCGTTCAGCAGCGCGATCGTACTCGACGAGAACGCACTGCACCTCGAGACGATCGCCGACGAGCGCCCGCTCGATCGCATGGAGACGATGCGGACCGAACTCGGCGTCGCCGGGCTTGCCTTGCGGACGAGCATCCGTAGCGCGCCGGTGACGTCGTCGCTGATCGTGGCGATGCTGTTGCCGCTGCTGATGTGGATCGCCGCGGCGAGCATCGCGTGGTTCGTGGTCGACCGGCTTCTGATCCGCCCGCTCCGCCGCCTGCGCGGTGCGGTCGCCGCCTTCACGCCTGGCGAGGAACTCAACTTCGGCACCGTCCACACGTTGCCCGCCCAGGAAATCCGCGAACTGGGGGAAACCTTCCAGTCGATCAGCCGGACGGTTGCGCTGCACGAGGCCGGCCTTGCCGAAGGGCTGGTGCGCCAAACCAAACTGACTCGCGAGGTGCACCACCGCGTGAAGAACAACCTTCAGGTCATCTCCAGCCTGATCAACTTTCACGCCCGTAGTGCGCCAAGCCCCGACGCCACCGCTGCCTATTCGTCGATCCAGCGCCGCGTCGATGCGCTGGCGGTGGTTCACCGCAACCACTTTGCCGAGCTCGAGGAAAACCGGGGCCTGAACCTGCGGACGATGATCGGGGAGCTTTCCGCCAACATCCGCGCGACCGCGTCGGATCGCTCGCACGGCCTGGGCATCACGCTCGATATCGATCCGTATCTGGTCAATCAGGACGTCGCGGTCGCGCTGGCGTTCCTGGTGACGGAGACGATCGAACTGGCGATGAGCTGCGATCCTGCGGCGCAGATCAGGATCGTGGTGAAGCCGGCCGACAAGCTTGCCGACAAGCCCGACCGGGCGGTCGTCCGCGTCGTTTCGCGTGCGCTGGTCGAGAGCGATGCGTTCCGAGAGGCCCTGTCGCGCTATGGTCGCGTCATGGAAGGCCTGTCGCGCCAGTTGCGGTCGCCTCTGCACCACGATCCACTGGTCGGCGCGTACGAGATCGCCTTCGCCATTACGGGGCGCGACTAAGCCTTTTCTGCAACGTCGGCTGATCCATATCAAACGACGCATTAAATTGAATAGATTCGAAGAAAAGCGGGAACCGACCATCGCCGTTGCCGTTCTACACTTCGGATAGCGACTTTATGCCCCCCCGCTCTCGCTATCCAGAACACAGGCCCGGTAGCACACCCTCCCCCCCCTGGTGATGCTGCCGGGCCTTTATTCCGAAAACAGGCTTTTCCTGCCGTGAGTTGGTTCCAGCGGCGGAACGAATGGCGCCCCCGAACATTCCCCCTCCCGTGGCATTCAAGCCCTTCTAGGAGGAAGTATCATGCGTAAGTTGGTTGGACTGGCGATTGTAGCCAGCGCTTTGATGGTGTCGGCATGCAACACGGTCGAGGGCGCAGGCAAGGACGTGGCTTCGGCGGGCAAGACCGTCGCGAAGACTGCGGACAACGCCAAGTAAGCCTTTGCGCTTATGATAATGAAACGGGGCCCGGTGCGTATACACCGGGCCCCGTTTTTGTTTCAGCTATGCCGCGTGGTCAGCTTTCGACGATGTCGGTGCCGTCGCCTTCGACCGCCTTGGCCTTCGCCCGGCTACGCTCGGTAAACCAGATCCCAATCAGCGCCAGTTCGTACAGGATCACCAGCGGGATCGCGAGCAGCAGCTGCGAACCGATATCCGGCGGCGTCAACACCGCCGCAATCGCGAATGCCGCGACGATCGCGTAGCGCCGCGCGCCGATCAGTTGCTTGCGCGTGACGATCCCTGCCCGCTCCAACAGCATCAGCAGGACCGGCAACAGGAACGAGATGCCGAAGCCGAACAGGAACTGCATCGTGAACGAGAGGTAGTTGCCGATCGCCGGCAGCGCTTCGCGATGGATCCCGCCGACCATGCCGTCGAAGCCGAGCAGGAAGTGCAGCGCCATCGGGATCGCGACGTAATAGGCCATCGCGGCCCCCGTCAGGAACAGAACTGGCGTGGCGAGGATGAACGGCAGCAGCGCGCCGCGTTCCTTCTTGTACAGGCCGGGCGCGACGAACTGCCACACCTGGTTCGCGATCACGGGGAATGACAGCATCATCGCGGCGAAGAACGCCACCTTGATCTGGACGAAAAACGCTTCGAAAATCTCGGTATAGATGACCTTGTTCTGACCCGCAGCGAGCAGCGGGTGAACCAGGAAGCCGAAGATGTTCTCGGCAAAATACATCGCCACCGCGAACGTCACGACCAGCGCGGCGATGCAGTAGAGCAGCCGCCGCCGGAGCTCGATCAGATGGTCGAGCAACGGCGCCCGGCTTTCGTCGATCTCGCTCATGTCTGGCTTTCGGCGTTATGGAGGATAGTCACGGCCGCTGCGTTCACGATGACGCCACGTCGGACTTGCCGGTCTTGTCGTCGTGATGGGGCGCGGTCGCGGCCGGCGTATCCAGCGGCCCGTCGAACAGGTCCGGACCGCGATCCGCCAATGGCTTATGCTCCTGCTCGGCCGGTACCGGCGAAGCAGGCTCTGAGGCAGCAGCCACTACCGGCTTCTCGACCATCACCGGCTCGTCGGTATGATCGACGGACCGATAGTCACGGCGATGCTCCTCCGTCTCCGGCGAGTGCACCACCTGCGTGGTATCGGCCGTCGAGTCCGTGCCCGTCTGCGGATGCTCGCGCATGATGCGTTCGTTTTCGGACGCCCAGCGCTTTTCCATTTCTTCGAGTTCGGCCTCGCGGACCATCGAATCGAAGCCCGAGCGGAACTGCCGCGCGACGCCTCGCGCCTTGCCGACCCAATAGCCGACCACGCGCATCGCCTTGGGCAAATCCTTCGGACCGATCACGACGAGCGCGACGAAGGCCACGAGCAGAAACTCGGAGGGCGCGATATCGAACATTCAGCCGCGCCTATCTAGTGTCGTCAACTCTGCCGGCTTCAGGCAGGACGGTCGTCGCGGACGCGATTGCCGTCGCGATCGAACGCAGGATCGGCAGTCTTCTGCGCTTCGATCCGGGCCGATGGCTTGGCTGGCGTCTCGTCGTCGTTCTCGGACATGCCCTTCTTGAAGTTCTTAACGCCCTTGGCGACGTCGCCCATCAGGTTCGAGAATCGGCCACCGCCGAGAAGGAGGATCGCGACGACCGCGAGAACGAGCAAGTGAATCGGGCTAAAACCGCCCATGGCAATTCTCCTGGAAACTGAACCCTATCTAAGCCTCATCCTGCCGGTTTGCCAGCCACCTCGCCATCTCCGCTGTCATCTTCGCTATCTTCGAGGCGATCGAAGGCGAGATCGACCGGATCGAGCAGCCCGGCGGCACGCAGATCGTCGATTCCGGGCAGGTCGCGGCGGCTCTGGAGGCCGAAATGGACGAGGAATGCAGGCGTGGTCGCGAACATCAGCGGGCGTCCCGGCACTTCGCGTCGTCCAGAGGGCTTCACCCAGCCCGCTTCCATCAGGACGTCGAGCGTCCCCTTCGAGATTTGCACCCCGCGAACCGCCTCGATTTCCGCGCGGGTGACGGGTTCGTGGTAGGCGATGATCGCCAGCGTCTCGATCCCAGCGCGACTAAGCTTGCGCGGTTCTTCGCGGTCGCGGCGGAGCATGTGCGCCATGTCGGGCGCGGTCTGGAACTGCCAGCGCTCGCCGCGCCGGACGATCGCGATGCCTCGGCCGGCATAGTCAGCCGTCAGCTGATCGAGCGCGGCGCGGACGTCGCCGGTGCCGACATGCGCGCGAATCGCGTCGATCGTCAGCGGGATCTCGGCTGCGAACAGCACCGCCTCGACGGCGCGCGTGAAGTCGTTGGGCGGGGTCACGCGCGGGCTCTCAGATACAGCGGCGCGAAGGGTGACGCCTGGCGCAGTTCGATCTTCCCCTGCCGTGCTAGTTCTAGTGCTGCGACGAAGCTGGACGCGAGCGCCGACCGCCGGAGACGCTCGCCCGCTTCGGGGAGGAAGCTTTCGATCACGCTCCAGTCAATCCGCTCGCCAACCAGCATCGATACGCGCTCCAGCGCCGCCTCCAGCGTCATCACCTCGCGGTCGGCGACGACGTGCATGACCGGCCGCGTCCGCGCGGAAATGCGGCCGTACGCGGCGATCAGGTCGAAGATCTCGGCCTGCCATGCGGCCTTGCGCACCGTTCGCAGTCCCTCGGGCGCGCCGCGCAGGAACACGTCTCGCCCGGTGCGATCGCGCGCCATCAGCCGCGCACCGGCCTCGCGCATCGCGCTCAGGCGTTCGAGCCTCAGTTGGAGCCGCAGCGCGAGTTCCTCCGGGTCGGGCTCGGCGAGTGGATCGCGCGGCAGGAGCAGCGCCGACTTCAGATACGCCAGCCATGCCGCCATCACGAGATAGTCGGCGGCGAGTTCAAGCTTCAGCGCGCGGGCGGAGTCGACATAGGCAAGGTACTGCTCGACCAGCGCTAGGATCGAGATTTTTCGCAGATCGACCTTCTGCCCGCGCGCGAGTGACAGCAGCAGATCGAGCGGGCCCTCCCATCCGTAGAGATCCAGGGTCAGTTGCGCATCGTCCATCGCCGGACGCTACAGCGCACGTCGCCGGGCATCCACCCTCGAAGTTTGACGTTCGACCATATGAACCGTACACGTTTTATATGGTCAAGGTGAATGTGAGGCTTGCATGGGTATCGTGAAGATAGACGACGCGCTGCACGAGGATGCACGGCGGGCGAGTCAGGTGTTGTGCCGGTCGATCAATGCGCAGGCGGAGTTCTGGATGAAGATCGGCATGCTCGCCGAGGCCAACCCGACGCTGTCGTTCAACGATATCGTCACCGCGCAACTCGCCGCGGCCTCGGTCCGCGTCGCCGACAAGACGGCAGCCTGAGATGGTGAAGACGCCGGCCGAACTGGCGCTGATGCGCGTGTCGGGTGCGTTGCTGGCGTCGGTGTTCGAGATGCTCGACGAGCGGGATCTGGCGGGGCTGTCGACGTTGCAGGTCAACGACATGGTCGACCGCTTCATCACCGACGACCTCGCCGCCCGGCCTGCGAGCAAGGGGCAATATGGCTTCGAATATGTCCTGAACAGCTCGATCAACCATGTCGTCTGCCACGGCGTGCCGAACCCGCGCGACGTCATCCACGACGGCGATGTCGTCAATTTGGACATCACGCTGGAGAAGAACGGCTTCATCGCCGATTCGAGCAAGACGTATATGGTGGGTACCGTTCCGCCTGCCGCGAAGCGCCTCGTGCGGATCGCGCAGGAGGCGATGTGGCAGGGCATCCGGCAGGTCCGGGCGGGCGCGCAGCTCGGCGATATCGGCTTCGCGATCGAGCGGCACGCGAAGAAGCACGGCTATGCGGTGGTGCGCGACTATTGCGGGCACGGCATCGGTCGAGAGATGCACGAGGAGCCGCAGGTGCTCAATTTCGGGCGCGCGGGGACGGGCATGACGCTGCGCGAGGGGATGGTGTTCACGATCGAGCCGATGATCAACCAGGGGACGCGCAAGGTGTCGACCGAGGACGACGGGTGGACGGTGGTCACCGACGACGGCAAGCTTTCGGCGCAGTTCGAGCATACGGTGGCGGTGACACGCGGCGGGGTCGAAGTGCTGACGTTGCGAGGGGATGAGCGGGCTCGGGGGTTGGGGTGATTGCGGGGGGATCGCGTTTCGCTCAACCGTATTCCTCCCGCCCCTTAACCGTTCGTGCTGAGTAGCGACTGAGTAGGCTCGCCAGAGCCGTATCGAAGGCGCGTATCGAAGCACAGGTTCCGAGCGCCAACCTGTCCTTCGAAACGCCGCTTCGACAAGCTCAGCAGCTACTCAGGACGAACGGGGCCCCTCCACCAACACCACCCCGGCGAAGGCCGGGGCCCAGTTGGGGAACGGTACTGACTACCGTTACGCTTCGTTACTGCGACCGGGGGGGGGGGGGGGATGATGATGGGCTAGAGTCAGGCCCGCGCCAGCAACGCATCGCGCTTTGCGATCAGTTCTGCAAACTCGCCTTTGCCCGGCCCGACCGACGCCGTCGCCCGATCGAGCCTCGCGCGCGACGCTTCCGAGATTTCGCCAAGCCGCCCGGCGATCTCGACCATCTCGTCCATCCGCGCCCAGCAATCGAGCACCAGGTCGCACCCCGCCGCGATCGCGCCCGCCGCCTTGTCGCCGGCGGTCCCCGACAGCGCCTTCATGTCGATGTCGTCGGTCATCAGCAGGCCGTCGAAGCCAATCCGTCGACGGATAATCTCGTCGATCACGATCGGCGACAGCGTCGCGGGGCGGTCGGCATCCCACGCGTCGAAGACGATGTGCGAGGTCATGCCCATCGGCGCTTGGTTGAGCGTGCGGAACGGTTCGATGTCGATCTCGAGTTCGGCATCGGTGGCGGTAACGGTCGGCAGATGATGGTGCGTGTCCACTCGCGCGCGGCCGTGGCCGGGCATGTGCTTGACGACACCGACCACGCCGCCTTCCGCCAGCCCTTCGAGCGTCGCGCGGCCGAGCGCTGCGACGCGCATCGGGTCGGAGCCGAACGTCCGCGAAGCGACGGCTTCGGTTGTGTCCGGCTGCGACACGTCGAGCAGCGGCAGGCAGTCCACGGTGATGCCGACCTCGCTGAGCATGACGCCGAGGGCCTGCGCATTGGCGCGTGCCGCCTGGATCGCGGTCATCGGTGCGCGTTCATAGGCTGCATCGAATACCGGGCCGACGGGGAATGCGGGCCATTCGGGCGGTCCCATTCGCGCGACGCGGCCACCCTCCTGGTCGATCAGGATCGCGAGGTCGTCGCGTCCGGCCAGCGCGCGGAGCGAGTCCGTCAGCGCACGGACTTGGGTACGGTCGACGATGTTGCGCTTGAACAGGATGTACCCGGCGGGCTCGCACTCGGCGAAGAACGCGCGCTCGGCGGGGGTGAGGACGGGGCCGGACAGGCCGAAGATGACGGGCTTCATGTTTCGTCTTTATCCCAGCACCGCGGAAGGATCATCCTTCAATAATCCTTCGACACGCGGACGTTGGCGCTCTGGCGGCCGAGCGTAGAGATGCTTGACAGCAGCGACAGCCAGCGGGTGACCTGGAACTCGACCTGCGTCGCCGAATAGCCCTGACCGTCGGTAACGATCTCCGCATACAGCCGCCGGGTGACGTATTTGCCGGCGGCGATCGAGGTGCCCTGCCCGGTCTGCGGATCGGCGGGGAGGATGCGGAGGCGATCGAGCCCGGCGGCCCGGCGCACCGCGTTGATCGGGTTGAGGCCGCTGCCACCGCCCTGCAATGCCGCGACCGCCGCCGCAAGCTGGAGAGCTTCGGGCGCGGACAGGTTGGTGATCGAGGTGCCGAACAACAGCCGCGAGAGGAGCTCGTCCTCGGGCAGCGCTGGCGTGCTGGTGAAGCCGATCTCGGGTTTGAGCGCGTAGCCGGTAACGCGGATCGATGCGCTCAGGCCCGTCGAGTCCGCGTTCGCCTCGATATCCAAAGCAGGATTCGCGGGCACCTGCCCGTCGAAGCGGATCACGCCGCGTGCCAACTCGAACTGCCGCCCGGCAAACTCGTAGTCGCCGCGGATCAGCGTCGCGCGGCCGGTGATCGCCGGGTTCTCGGGTTGGCCGGCGATCTGGAGGTTGGCGGACCATTCGCTGGTGAGGCCGAGGCCGCTGACCATCACCTGGTTCGGCGCGCGCGCCTTGATCGCCAGCGTCCAGGGCTTGGTCGGGGTCGCGACTTCCTCGCCGCCGTCGGGCAGGTTGATCTCGCGGATGTTGAGCTGCGGCACGGCGCTGGCGGCGGTGGCCTGGCCGAGGCGGTAGCGGCTCTTGTCGAGTATGACGTCGCCGGCGATCGTGCCGCCCGAGCCGTTCGACTTGAACGTCAGCGGCCCGGAGACGGTCGCGCCGATGTCGTCGCGGTTGATCATCACCGCCTTGTCGGCCTGCAATGCGAGGTCGAGGCCGATCCCGGCGGCGGCGGCGAATTCGAACTGACCGGTGCCGGTGACGCGTCCGCCCTTGCCCGCGTCCGCACCGAACCGGTCGATCACGAGCCGCGAACCGCCGAACCGGCCTGTCGCCTGTACGTTGGTGAGAACGGTGCCGGTGGTCGCGCTTTCGATCCGCGCGCCGTTCGCCTGGACGACGCCGCGCAGGGTCGGGTTGGCGAGCGTGCCGACGACGTCCGCACCGATCGCGACCGGGCCGGAGAGGTCGAACAGTTCGACTCCCGTGAGGCGCCAGAGCGTGTCGGCCGGGCCACTGTAGCGGAGTTGTCCGAACAGGCGGGCGTTGCTGATTCGGGAGGCCAAATCCCCCTGCCCCAGCGGCGCAAGCTGGGCCTGGGCGCGGCCGATGGTCTTGCCAGCCGACGCGATCACCGCGCGCAGGCCGAGCTTGTCGGGGGAGAGCACCGCCGCGACGCCGACGTCGATCGGCCGCGACGAGAGGACGAGACCGGCGCGGCTGAGCCCGCGGATCGTCACGTTCGCCTTGCCGGTCGGGGCCGCACCATTGGCGGTCGCGATCGTGAAGCTTCCCGAGGCGCTGCCGCTGAGACCGAGCCCGGGATAGGCGATGTCGAGGATCGCGAGCGGCATGCGCGTCAGGCTGGCGTCGATCGCGGTGCTGGCGGCAGTGAAGCGGCCGCCGACCTGGGCCTCGCCGCCCGAGAAGCTGAGCTTGGTCGGCGCCAGATGCCAGCCATCTTGTTCCTGGGTCAAAACCGCCGGCGTGAGCAGTTTAAGCGGGCGGCCGTCGAGCGTGCCTTGCGCGGTGATCGCGTAGCTGTTGGCGGTCACCTGCGTAACGCTCTGGATATCGAACGCGCGGCCGCGGGAGCCGGCGATCGATGTCTTGATCGTGCCGACGCCGCCGCGCAGCGACGCGGAACCATTGAACCGGGCGAGGCTGAACGTGCCGCGACGCAGGCCGAGGCCGGTCGCGGTCGCCTCGATCGAGGTTCCGGCGGGATCGAGCAGCGTGACGAAATCGAGCTTGCCCTGGCGGAGCGCGATACCGTCGAGCGTCGCGGCCTTTGCGGCGAGATGGCCTTCGACGCCTTGAATCTGGCCGACCGGGCGGAACAGGAGTTCGCCGGAGATGCCACCGCCGGCAACCGCGAGCGCACCGTTGAACCCGCCATCGACGACCGCGATGTTCCCGGTCGCCTTGGTGCCCGCGACGTTCAGCGCGGCGATGGCGATCGTCGCATCGGCGCCGGGCGGCAACAGGATCGCGCCATTGGTGGTGAACGGCCCGAGCCGCGATCCGCCCACCGCGGTGAACGCGAAACCCTGCGGCGTCGGATCGAGATGCGCGCGGACGTTCGACAGCCCGAGTGACGCGTTCGGGCTGGCGAAGACGAGGTCGAGAGTCGGCTTCTCGATCTGGCCGTCGAGTTTCAGCGTCACCGGGCCGTAAGTCTGCTGGCGCCCGCCGCCCTCGAAATGGAAGGTGCCGTCGCGCCGACGATAGCCGTTGCCGGTCAGCCGGATTTGCGGCGCGGTGAGGACTAGGTTGGTGAAGTGCAGCACGCCGTCGGTGGTGCGTTCGAGGTTGGTAGTGATCCGCGGCAGTCCCCCTGCGAGGCTGCGGAAGAACGCGTTGTCGAGCCGCACCATCTGCGCGCTGCCCTGGCCGATCACCCGCGTGCCCTTGCGGTTCGGGCCGGGGACGACACGCAGGGTCGACTTGACGTCGACGATGCCGAGGCCGGGGATCAGATAGCGCCCGAGCCCGCCGTTGATGCCGACCTCGAACTGGCCGTTGCGGAGGTCGACCGCGAGATTGATGCTGCCGGTGAGCTTGTCCGACCGGAGCTTGAGCGCGTCGCCGGTGAGCAGCGTCGGCGTCACGCGGAGCAGGCCGTCGACCGACAGGTTGCGCAGAATCCCGCCCGCGACAGTGCCAACGCCAGTCACGCGCGCGGCGGTGAAGCGGATGGGGACCGCTACGGGTGCCGCGGACAGGCGGCCCTTGCCAGCGGCGTGGGCGTTCTCGAACCCGGTCTGGTCGAACGCGAAGCGGCTGGCGTCGAGGCGATAGTCGAACGCCGCGGTAGCGAACGGGCCGTCGAGGATCGCGCGCAACTCGACCATGTTGCCGGTCATGTTGGCGAACAGCGCGGGGGGCCGGAGCAGTCGTGCCTTGATCCGCACGTCGCGGTAGGCGTTGGCGGCGAGATCGATGATGCCGGTCGTGTCGACCGCGAGCGCGGGCGTGCGCAGCGAGAGCTGGCCGTCGAGGCGGCGGTTGGCGAACCCGGCGCTGCCGTTGACGAGGATGCGCGGCGCGGTCAGCTTTTGCAGCCGGCCCTTCAGCAGCGACGACGGCGCGAGCGTGCCCGAAAGGGTGTAGCGGCCTGCGACCTGCGCGAGCGCAAGATCGACGACGCGCGTCGTGCCGACGATGCCGTTCGCGCGGCCGTTCCACTTCGCCCAGCTGCCGTCGCCGGTGACCGCGAGCGCGACCGGGCCCTTCGCCTTCACCATCCGCGCGAGCACGCCGCCCGCGGCCCCCTTCGCGGCGACGTCGAGGTCGAAGCGGTCGCGGGCGGGCTCGGCGTCGATCCGGAGCTTCAGGTCGTCGCTGCCGGCGACGCGTGCCTCAAGGTCTACCAGCGCTCGGCCGGAGCGAATGTCCGCGCGGCCTTCGAGCGTCCCGATCCGCTCGGTCCCGAGCACGCGTTTCGCGAGCGTGAGGCGGCCGACCGAGAGCTTGCCGATATGGATGTCGAAGTCGGGCAGGATCGGGCCACGCGTCTTCGACGGGCGCGTGCGCGGGGTGTGCGTCAGGATCGCGCGATCGACGATCAGGCGGCGTATCTCGAGGCGTTTCGAGAACCAATCGAACGGCGACCAGTCGAGCGTGACGTTGGGCGCCTGGAAGACGAGACCCTCAAGATCGTACACGCGGAGATCGGTCAGGCGGGTGTCGCCATACAGCGAGCCGTCGATCCGACCGACGGTAAAGCGCAGGCCGTTGGCGGTCTTGATCGCCGCGATCCGGTCCGCGACGAAACGATGGCCGATGTCGGTGTCGACGATCAGCAACGCGGCGCCGACGATCGCGAGCAGCGCGATAACCGCGCTGACGATCCATCGCCACCAGGCGATTCGGCGCTTTGGGAGGATGACGTCTTCGCTCAAAACGCCTGCCCCAGCGAGACGTAAACGGCGATGCGGCTGTCGCCGGGCTGTGGGTTGATCGGGGTGCCGACGTCGAGGCGAATCGGGCCGAAGTTCGAATAATAGCGCACGCCGATCCCGGTGCCGTATTGCAGCCCGGTGAATTTCGGCAGCGGCGAGGTGTAGATATTGCCCGCGTCGAGGAACGGCACGATCCCGAAGCTGCCGAGGACGCGGACGCGGGCCTCGATCGAGAATTCGGTCAGGCTGCGGCCGCCGATCGGGTCGTTGTTGGGGTCGCGCGGGCCGATCGACTGATAGCCGTAACCGCGCACCGACGCGCCGCCGCCGGCGTAGAAACGCCGTGATGGCGCGACCTGGTCGCGCGGGGCGCCGACTATCGTGCCGAGCCGGGTGCGCGCGGCGAGGACCACCCGGTCGCCGAATGGTTGATACACGCTACCGTCGAACTGGGTGCGGGCATAACCGAATACCGAGCCCTGCAGCGACACTTCGGGGCTGATCCGGCCGCCGAGACGGAAGCCCTTGGTCGGGTTGAGCAGATCGTCCGAGCCGTCGTAATTGAGACTGGTCGGCAGTGCGCCGATGAAGAAGGTGCGGCGCCGTGGAGCGCCGGTCGAGAGGATCACGTCCTGCTCGTCCGAAGCGAGCAGTTCGGCGCCCACGGACCATGTCCAGGTCTTCTGGAAGAAGATGTTGGTCTGGCGCTCCAGCGTGCCGGCTAGCGAGTAGGTCTTCGCGTCATACGCGTTTCGATTGGTATGCGCCGCGGACGCCTGGAGTGTCAGCACCCGGTCGCGCGCCTTGAAATTATTGCGGCGGAAGACGACCGAGCCGAGCTGTTCCTGCGTTCCCAACACGCCGCGCAGTGTCAGCGCGCCTTCGGGCGGGAACAGGTTGCGGTGCGTCCAACTGAGTTCCGCGCGCGCGCCTTCGCCGGTGCCGTAGCCGAGTTCGCCCGCAATGGTATGCGGCGGCGCGCGATCGAGCTTGACGGCGATGTCGACGGTATCGGGCGTCGCGCCCTGCACCGGCTTCAGGTCGACCGCGGACACGAGGCTGGTCTGGATCAGCGCGCGGCGGAGGTCGTCGAGTTTGGCGGCGTCATATAGGTCGCCGGGCGAGAAGCGCGCGATCTCTGCGACATGGTCCGCGCCGAACACGCGATTGCCGGGGAGTGCGACGACTTGCCCGAACTTGCGCGCGCCGCCGGGTTGAACGGACAGGTCGAGCGTCGCGGTGCGGGTGGCGTGGTCGACGACGATCGCCGGATCGCCGACCTTGGCGAACGGAAAGCCTTCGCGGCCGATTTGCGTCGTCAGCTTGGCCTGCCCCGCGACGATCGCATCGGAATTGACCGGGTCTTCGGGCTTGATCCCGAACGCAGTCGTCAGGCCCGGTGCCTTGTCGCCCGCCGCAGCGATGCCGTCGATCGTCACGCCCTTGAATTTGTAGAGCGTGCCGGGGGTGGCGGACAGCACGACCATTGGTTTCGCGCCCGGCTCGACGCGCGTGACGACGCTGGAGTCGTAATAGCCCTCAGCGCGAAGCAGGCTGTTGAGCAGATCGGCATCCTCGCGCGCGCGTCGATCGAGTTGCGCGGCGTTGGCGGCCTGGTGGTCGTTCGCGTCGAGCGTCGAAAGTTGTGCGAACCGCTGTCGCAGCAGCGCGTCGTTGATCCCGTCGATGCCGTCGATCCGCCAAGCGTAGCGGCTTTCAGTATTGGCATCGACCGCGGCGACCGTGGCGGCCGGGTCCATCGGCGACGTGGCGAGATCGGGCCAGGCGACGCCGATATCTGGTAACGCAGCAAGCGGTGAATTGGGGTCGAGCGACATCGGCGTGTCGGCGGTCGGGCTTGCCTGCGTCTGGGTCGGCACGGGCGCGGTTTGTGCGCCTGCGGCACGTATGCCCGCGCAAGGTAGGGCACCCGCTGTCGTCAGAACGAAAAAGGCGGCGGCCGGCCCGGCTCGCCCGACGCGGAACACCATGTCCGGCTCCTAGCCGGGCTTGTCGTTGCGGAACAGTATCTAACGCCGTATTTCCGCCACGTTTCGTCTGGGCGGCGGATCGGATGTGGCGTGTGGCTGGCATCCCATGGCTGCGCGTGGCAGGATATGGCGATGGCCGAACCGACTTCCCGCGACACCCTCCCCCCCCACAAGGACCCGAGCGCTGCGGGCGGGTTCCTCGTCGCGCTGGGGATGCTGGGCGGTGCGGGGGTGGGGTTTGCGATCGGGCAGGCGACGCCGGGGTTTCTGGTTGGGACGGGCGTTGGCGTGCTGGCGGCGGTGCTGGTTTGGTTGAGGGACCGGCGGTAGAGGGCATCGCGCCTCATTTCCGTTCGTCCCGAGTAGCCGTCGAGTAGCTCCAACGGAGCGTATCGAGACGGCGTATCGAAGGACAGTTGGCGCGCGGAACCCATGCTTCGATACGCGCCCTCGATACGCTCCTTGCGGAGCTACTCGGTCTCTACTCAGCACGAACGGGATGTGGCGTGGGGCCCCGTACCATGCTTATTTAGCGACCACCTACCGCTTATCGACTACCGCGCCAGATCTGAAGCGGTGCGCTCGGGTTCAGTCCGCCCTGATGCACGGGGCAGCGGCGGTAGCGGAAGCGACGGTCCAGGCAGATCCAGACCTCGTCGAGCCAGCCCTGCTTCGTCGCGGTAACCCGCATCATGTCAGCCTTCAGGCCGGGGTTCACGCCCGCCATCGCCGTCGCGAACCGGCCCGCCGTCAGCGGTGCTCGCGACAACGCGTTCATGTCCGGATAGCTGAGCTTGCCGTACAGCCCGGCCGACTGGTTGAAATACTTCGCCGGACGATAGCCGGGCATGCAGGTACCGTGCTTGGCCCATTCGTGCTGGAGCAACTGCGCAGACGGCGTCGTGCAGAGATGCGCGCGGATCACCGGAGGCGGCACGAACTCGGCGTCATGACAATATTGCGGCCAGTCCTTGCCGACCCCGTCCGGCCACAGGCCGTGCAGCGTAAAGCCGAACCGGTTCCCCGCGCCGCACTGGAAGGTCGACCCGGTGCGATCACCATTCTCTCGGCAATATTGCGGCGCCCAGGTGATCGCGAGCGTGTAGCTGCCGATCGGGATATCGCGCTTCGGCTGGCTCTCCGACGGCAAGTCCGGGCGGACGCGCTCGACGGACGTGGGAGTCGAGCATTGATAAGCCTGCGCCTGCACGACGCTCGGCAACGCGATCGCGACGGCGGCGAGGGTCAGCCTGGAGATCATGCGACGTTCCCTCTGTCGGTATCCGTGTCGAAATCGGCGTCGTCGTCCTGACCGAACCAGGCTTTGCTGCCGGGCCGGAAGAGGTGGACGGCGGCGGCGACGTAGAGTGCTTCTGCGATGAGCGAGAGGATCGATGCCGCGCCGACAATCGCGCTACCCGTCGCGAGCGTCGCAAGCGCCTGGACGGCGGCCCAGGTCGACAAGGCGGCGAGGATCACGACCACCCATTTCGCGACGACGCTCGGCGCGCGGGCGGTGAAATACCAGAGCAGCACCGTCACCGCGATCCCGATCGCCTGGAACGTCGGCAATATCCACGTCGCCTTGGCGAGTACTGGGTAGGCGGTGACGATCGCCTCGCGCTGCGTCCAGGTCATCGCTGCAACGACCGTATCCAGTATGAACGCCGCCCAATAGAGGCGCTCGTAGCGAACGATGGCAACCGGCCTGATCATGGTCCTACTCCCTGACCTGGCCAGCCGAAGGCCCGCACCGGATCTGGCGGAGCTATTCGACGGTCGCGAAGTCCAGCCCTATATCTGCTGCGGGCGCCGACTGCGTCAAGCGGCCGACCGACACGTAGGTCACGCCAGATTCAGCAATCGCGCGGATGGTGTCGAGGTTGACACCGCCCGATGCCTCGGTGGGGACACGACCGGCAACGAGCGCCACCGCTTCGCGCAACATCGCTGGCGACATATTGTCGAGCAGCAGGTGGGTCGCTCCAGCCTCCAGCGCCGGCTTGATCTGGTCGATGCGGTCGACCTCGACGATGATCTGCGCGATTCCCGC
This sequence comes from Sphingomonas sp. Leaf208, assembly GCF_001421415.1. Classification (GTDB taxonomy): domain Bacteria; phylum Pseudomonadota; class Alphaproteobacteria; order Sphingomonadales; family Sphingomonadaceae; genus Sphingomonas. The sequence continues at coordinate 390,189 of NZ_LMKH01000035.1, read as the reverse complement.
GGCCTTGGCGCGCCGGACCGCCTCGCCAACGCCACCGGCAACCGCGACGTGATTGTCCTTGATCATCGCCGCATCCCAAAGCCCCATGCGGTGGTTCTGCGCACCACCCATCCGGGTCGCGTATTTCTCCAGCACGCGTAGGCCCGGGATCGTCTTGCGCGTGTCGAGCAGGATCGCGCCCGTTCCCTCGATCACGTCGACATACGCGCGTGTCATCGTCGCGATTCCCGACAGATGCTGGACGGTGTTGAGCGCGGATCGCTCTGCCGTCAGCATCGCGCGCCCTGCCCCTTCGAGCCGCATGAGTTCGGTGCCGGCCGTCACCTGCTGCCCATCGCGGACGAGGCGTTCGATCCGCACATCCGGGTCCAGCGCACGGAAGAAGGCTTCGGCAAGATCGAGGCCAGCGACGACGATCGGATCGCGGCTGTCCATGACGCCGGTGAACCGCGCGTCTGCGGGGATGACTGCGGCGGACGTTATGTCGCCGATCGTACCGAGATCCTCGGCCAGCGTCGCCGCGACGAAGGCGTCGATATCGAACGACTCGGGCAATGCTGTCTTCACCTGTCGTCTCCGGATTGTTGGTCGAAAATATGCTCGGCGCGCGGTGCCAAAAAAGAGACGGTCGGAACAGTGACTTCACGGTTCATTCGACTCATCGAATTATTTTCCGGCATAGGAACCATTCGAGACGTCGAGGGTTTGCCGATCACTACCGAGGATATTCTTATGCCCACCACCACGATGGCCGATACCGCACGCCTGCATGCCCTGCTGGACGAAGCCCTTACGCTGGCCGACACGCTGCAGCTGCCGCTTGCTGCCATCCATATCGACCAGGCGCTCGCCCAGTTGAGCGATGTCGACGTCCCGGCGCTCTGAGCGCGCCCTGATCTGAACTATTCCTGATGTGACCGCGCCGGGCTAGAGTAATCCAGCCCGAGCGGCGGCCAATTGAAACGGGCCGTCACTTCGGCCCGAGATCACCCTTCCCCACGCTATTCGATGCCATCGACAGCATGCGGTCGAGGCTCTTCTTCGCCTGGAGCCGGAGCCCCTCCTTGATCTCGATCCGCGGCGCCAGATCGCGTAGCGCAACGTACAGCTTTTCGAGCGTGTTGAGCGCCATGTACGGACAGATGTTGCAGTTGCAGTTCCCGTCGGCGCCCGGCGCGCCGATGAAACGCTTGTTCGGCAGCGCCTTTTCCATCTGATGGATAATGTGTGGCTCGGTCGCGACGATCAGCGTGTCGCCGGGCATCGCGAGCGCATAATCGAGAATGCCGCGCGTCGAGCCGACATAATCCGCGTGGTCGAGAATGATCGGCGGGCACTCGGGATGCGCCACGACGGGCGCACCGGGATGCTGCGCCTTCAGCTTCATCAGCTCGGTCTCGCTGAACGCCTCGTGGACGATGCACACGCCCGGCCACAGCAGCATGTCGCGGCCGGTCTTCCGCGCGAGGTAACCGCCCAGGTTACGGTCGGGGCCGAAGATGATCTTCTGCTCGGGCGGGATCTGCGCGAGGATCGTGTCCGCCGACGACGAGGTGACGATAATGTCCGAGAGTGCCTTCACCTCGGTCGAGCAGTTGATGTAGGTCAGCGCGATGTGATCGGGATGCTTCGCGCGGAAGGCGGCGAACTGCTCGGGCGGGCAGCTGTCCTCGAGGCTACACCCGGCGTCCATGTCTGGGAGCACGACGATCTTGTCGGGCGACAGGATCTTGGCGGTCTCGGCCATGAACCGCACGCCACAGAACGCGATCACGTCGGCATCGGTCGCGGCCGCCTTGCGCGACAGGTCGAGGCTGTCGCCGACGAAATCGGCGAGATCCTGAAGCTCGGGCTTCTGATAATAATGCGCGAGGATGACGGCGTTCTTCTCCTTGCGGAGGCGCTCGATCTCGGCGCGGATGTCGATGCCGGCGAAGTTCTGGTTCAATTCCATGGTCGTATCCCGAGTTTAACGTGCATTCCCTAGCACGTCCTGCAGCGAGCGCGAGGTGTCCCAGCGTTCGGTATTCGCGACCGGCTCGTCGGCGAAGCGCACCGCGACGGTCGCGTCGATCCCGGCAGCCCGCAGCGGCATGGCGAAACTGCGTTCGACCGCACGGCGCGTCGCGTCGCGGGCGAGCTTAATCATCGCGGGCTCGCGCGCTTGGCGGATCAGCTCGATCTGGCCGGCACGGCGGTTGGCGGCGTCAAGGCGCTTTTCGGCATCGGTGAACGTGGTCAGCACGCCGCCCGAACCATATTCGCGCACCGCGTTGAGATCGACCTGCGGGCCATCGGCCTCAACGGCGGGAAGGCGCACGGACAGCATCTTCGAAGTGCCATCCCACGCGACGTCCGACTGGGTGAGCTTGGCCATGTCGACTTCGTACCGGACCATGCCGGGCATGATCAGCGTCTTCTCCGTCGTGAAGCCGAGCTGCGACTGCTTCGAGGTGACGACCGCGACGTAGCGCGCGGCGAACGCGGAGAGCCGGTTCTGCTCGCGCAGTCCTTCGAGGCTGGCGCTGGCGATCGTCGTCGGATCGGGCGTGAGCCGGTCGCTGACGTAGCGCTGCACACCCCAGAGCACGAGCAGCCCTGCGAGGACAAGGATCAAGACGATTCCGACGGCCTTTGCCAGGAACGGGGCCACGCCGCTCTTACGTACGGGTTCGGTCACGCTGTCGTTCGCCATGTCTCGCCTTCCTCGATAACCAGTCCGCGGGCTTGCAGGTCGTACAGATGCGCCAGCACCGATCGTTCGGCGGCGGGCACGAGTTGCGCGCCGAGACCGACATACATGCGCTCGACCATCGCCGGGATCGCCAACGCGCTCTTGCCAAGCAGGCGAAGGATCTGGCCCTCGCGTTGCTTGCGGTGGCCGAGCATGCCGCGGACGAGCCGTTGCGGCTTGTCGATCGCCTCGCCGTGGCCGGGATAATAGATGCGGTCGTCGCGCCCCATCAGCTTTTCGAGGCTAGCCATGTACGCGGTCATATTGCCGTCGGGCGGCGAGACGATCGTCGTCGACCAGCCCATGACGTGATCGCCGGAAAACAACGCCTTCATCTCGGGCAGCGCGAAGGCCAGATGGTTCGAGGTGTGGCCAGGCGTCGCGATCGCCTCCAGCGTCCAGCCTGTGCCGGTGACGGTATCACCCTCCGAAAGAACGCGGTCGGGTTCGTAGGCGGCATCGAACGACGCGTCTGCTCGCGCGCCCATGTCGGCGAGGTCGAACGGTGCAGCGCCTACGATCGGGGCGCCGGTGAGCGACTGGAGCGAACGCGTGGCGGGGCTATGGTCGCGGTGGTGATGCGTGACGACGATCGCCTTGACCGGGCGGCTATCGATCGCGCGCCGCAGCGCCTCGATGTGCCCGGAATCGTCGGGGCCTGGATCGATCACGGCAAGATCGGTCATACCGACGATGTGCGTCTGCGTACCCGTATAGGTATAGGGGGAAGCGTTGGGCGCGAGCACACGAACGACGAGCGGCTCGAGCTGGATCGGGATACCGGTCGGATGCTCAGCCATGGATGCGAAATGGCGGCTCGGCGCGGCGATGGCAAGACCTCGTTAGTCGCGGAGAGCTGTCGGAAACTCTTACAGGCCGACGTCAGGCCAAACCTGAGTTAACTATCGAACGTCGCCAAAACAGCGAACGACGGGTTCTGGCACAGACAGTGCAGATGTCGTCCCGTCACCGAACGCGATCGCGTTCACAGGGTGGATCGACCGCTTTTCCTTCCGGTCTCGCGTCGATCCACCCACCCGGTGCCTCGATCAGTTGGCCTTCTGCGTCTCGAACAACTGCGCCAGCTCGCCGCTCTCGTACATCTCCATCATGATGTCCGAGCCGCCGACGAATTCGCCATCGACGTAAAGCTGCGGGATCGTCGGCCAATCCGAATAGCTCTTGATACCCTGCCGGATGCCCTGATCCTGCAACACGTCGACGCTCTCGAACTCGACCTCGAGGTGGTTGAGGATCGCGATCGCGCGGCTGGAAAAGCCGCACTGCGGGAACAACGGGCTGCCCTTCATGAACAAAACTACCGGGCTGGCTTTTACCAAGGCGTCGATGCGGGCGTTGGAATCGTCGGTCATGTCTTCGGTCCTCAGGAGATTGCGGTCGTAAGCTGTAGTGCGTGCAGGACGCCGCCCATCCGACCGCCGAGCGCGGCATAGACGGCCTGGTGCTGCTTCACCCGGCTCATCCCGGCAAAGCTGGCGGCGGTGACCTTGGCAGCATAATGATCGCCGTCACCCGCGAGATCGGTGATCTCGACCTGGGCATCGGGGATCGCGTCCTTGATCATCGCTTCGATATCGTTGGCAGCCATCGGCATATCAATGCGACTCTAGCAATTGGCGACGTGCCTCGATCATCTGCTGCGCCAGCGCGCGGCGGACGGTAGCTTCGTCATGGTCGAGCCCCGCGGCGGTCAGGTCGCCGACCAGTTTCCGCACGACGTCGTCGTCGCCACCGCCTTCCATGTCGGCATGAACAAGCGCGGTCGCATAGGCGTCCGTCTCTTCAGGGGTCAGCTGCATTTCCTGCGCGGCCCAGCCACCAAGCAGGCGATTTCGGCGGGCCGTTATCCGGAAGGCCATCTCTTCCTCGCGCGCGAAATTCGCCTCGCTGGCGCGTTCGCGGTCGTCGAAAGTGGTCATTGCGGGTCCCCGTTCAGTCTCGTCGTGGGCCCCGAGATAGGTCGCACAACGCCCCCGCGCAACAATCGACGAAAACGTACAAAAACTACTGGAACTATGGTCTGGTTGTAACGATATATAAGTCGATCACGTGACACAGTGCACGGATAGGAGAGTGATATGACGACGCTATCCCAGCCGACATCCGTTTCCGTGGCCAAGACGCGCGCTACACCGCCGGTCGTGCACGGGCTTGCCTACGGAATTTTTGCGTCGATAGCGATGTGGGGCGCGATCGCCACCGTTGCGTACAACGTGTTTTGACCCCCCTGTAGAGGCAGCTGTACTCAGCCGACCTCTACGACGAGTTTCCCGATAGCACCGCGAGCCGCCATCTTCGCGATGGCCTTGCCGCCGTCCTCGAAAGCAAATGTTTCCGTCACGCGCGGCGCGATCTTCCCGGCTTCCCACAAATCGAACAGCGTTTCGATATGCGCCTGGTTCGCCTTCGGATCACGCGCCGCGAACGCCCCCCAGAATACGCCGCACACGTCGCAGCTTTTGAGCAGCGTCAGGTTGAGCGGCAGTTTCGGGATGCCGGCGGGGAAACCGACGACGAGATACTTGCCCTCCCACGCGATGGATCGGAGCGCGGGCTCGGCATAATCGCCGCCGACTGGATCGTAGACGACGTGCGCGCCGTCACGACCGACCGCGGCCTTGAACTGCTCGGCGAGCGCCTTCGATTGGTCCCTGTCGAACGGGGCGCGGGCATAGATCAGCGTTTCGTCCGCACCGGCTGACTTGGCGGCAGCGGCCTTTTCCTCGGACGAGACCGCGGCGACGACCTTCGCGCCGAACGCCTTGCCGAGTTCGATCGCGGCGAGCCCTACCCCGCCGGCCGCCCCGAGTACAAGCAAGGTCTGCCCCGCCTTGATGTGGCCGCGGTCGAGCAGTGCGTGGATCGTCGTGCCGTAGGTGAGGATCAGCGAGGCGCCCTCGGCGAAGCTGCGGCCTTCGGGGAGGCGGTAGAGCTTGGCGGGGTCGGCGATCACCTTCTCGCAGAGGCCGCCGTGACCGAGCATCGCGATCACGCGGTCGCCGACTGCCCAGCCGGTGACGCCTTCGCCGATCGAATCGATCGTTCCGGCGATCTCGCCGCCCGGTGCGAACGGGCGCTGTGGCTTGAACTGGTATTTGTCCTCGATGATCAGGACGTCGGGGAAGTTGATCGCGCAGGCCTTGACTGCGACGACGACCTGTCCGGGGCCGGCTACCAGATCGGGCAGCTCGACCATTTCCAGAGTTTCAGGTCCGCCGACTGCCTTCGACACCAATGCTCGCATACCCGCTCTCCACCGTCGTCCAGGGGCGATTCGATGCGACCGCCTCCTCGAATTTCGAAATCTGGGTATCCCTTGCCAGCGTCAGGCCGACTTCGTCCAGCCCTTCCATGAGGCACTGGCGACGGAATGCGTCGAGTTCGAAGGTGAAGCGGTCCTGGAACGGGGTGGTGACCGTCATCGTCTCGAGATCGACGGTGACGGTCTGGTCTTTGGCGACCTCCAGCAGGCGGTCGATCGCCTCCTGCGGGAGGACGACGGGGACGATGCCGTTCTTGAATGCGTTGCCCGAAAAGATGTCGGAGAAGCTCGGTGCGATCACTGCGGTGATACCCATGTCGGCGAGCGCCCACGCGGCATGCTCGCGACTGGAGCCGCAGCCGAAATTGTCGCCGGCAATGAGGATCGGCGACCCGGCATAGCGCGGGTCGTCGAAGATGTTGCCGGGTTGCGCGCGGACCGTCTCGAACGCACCGCGACCGAGGCCCGTGCGCGTGATCGTCTTCAGCCAGTGTGCCGGGATGATGACGTCGGTGTCGATGTTTTTCGCGCCCCACGGATATGCGCGGCCCGAGACGGTCGTGACGGGGGTCATCGCTGTTCCGTACGCTCCGGAACGACACGCGCCGATGCGACATAGGCCGCGACGCCGCTGAGCATTGCCCCAGCCGCCAGCAATACGAAAACCTTCTTCATGCTTTTTCCCCCATCAACTCTCTGACGTCGCTCAGCTTACCGGTCACCGCCGCCGCCGCCGCCATCGCGGGTGATACCAGATGCGTGCGCGCTCCGGGACCCTGTCTGCCGACGAAATTACGGTTCGACGTGGAAGCGCAACGCTCCCCCGCAGGGACTTTGTCCGGGTTCATCGCGAGGCACATCGAACAGCCCGGCTCGCGCCATTCGAAGCCCGCGGTGATGAAGATACGGTCGAGCCCCTCGGCTTCGGCCTGACGCTTGACGAGGCCCGAGCCGGGGACGACGAGCGCGCGGACACCGGTGGCGACATGGCGACCGTCGGCGATCGCTGCGGCGGCGCGCAGGTCTTCGATACGGCTGTTGGTGCAGCTGCCGATGAAGACGTGCTGGATCGGTACGTCGCGCATCGCCGTGCCGGCGGTGAGGCCCATGTAATCGAGCGATTTCTGCGCGGCGGCCTGCTTGGCGGGATCCGCAAAGCTCGACGGTTCGGGGACGAATCCGGTGATCGGCACGACGTCCTCGGGGCTGGTGCCCCAGGTGAGGCCGGGGGCGATATCGGCGGCGTCGAGCGTGACGGTCTTGTCGTAGCGCGCGCCGGGTTCGGTCGCGAGGCTGCGCCACCATGTCACGGCCTTGTCCCAGTTCTCGCCGGTCGGGGCCATGGGGCGGCCCTTCAGATACGCGAAGGTGGTGTCGTCGGGCGCGATTAGGCCGGCGCGCGCGCCCGCCTCGATCGACATGTTGGCGATCGTCAGGCGACCTTCGATCGACATGTTGCGGATCACGCTGCCGGTGAACTCGATGACATGGCCGGTGCCACCCGCGGCGCCGATCTTGCCGATGATCGCGAGGATGACGTCCTTCGGGCTAACGCCGAAGCCGAGTTCGCCGTCGACGCGGACTTCCATCGTCTTGGCCTGCGACAACAGCAACGTCTGCGTGGCGAGAACGTGCTCGACTTCGCTGGTGCCGATCCCGAACGCCAAAGCGCCGAGCGCACCGTGTGCCGAGGTGTGACTGTCGCCGCAGACCAGCGTGGTGCCGGGCAGCGTGAAACCCTGTTCGGGGCCGACGACGTGGACGATGCCCTGCTCGGCGGCGGTCGCGTCGATATAGTCGATGCCGAACTCGGACGTGTTGCGGCGGAGCGCGTCGAGCTGTTGCGCGCTTTCGGGGTCGGCGATCGGCAGGACGCGGCCGGCGGCGTCTTTCCGCGCGGTGGTCGGGAGGTTGTGATCGGGGACGGCGAGCGTCAGATCGGGGCGGCGGACCTTGCGGCCTGCCACGCGGAGACCTTCGAACGCCTGCGGGCTGGTGACTTCGTGGACGAGGTGGCGGTCGATATAGATCAGGCAGGTGCCGTCGTCGCGGCGTTCGACGACGTGCGCCGCCCAGATCTTTTCGTACAGCGTTTGCGGAGTGGCCATGATGGAGCGCGCGTTAACCGAAAAGGGGTGCTGCGCCAAGGTTGTATGTAATTTTCGGTCGCTGAACCGTGCGCGTGGAGGGCCTGCGGAAAGATTGTCCACCCGCGAAGGCGGGTGCCCAGACTGGGTCCCCGCCTTCGCGGGGACACACGGGCGGTTACCGCGCGGGCATCGCCGCATTGAGAAACGCGACGCTGTCGACCACCACCGGCGCCTTCCCGCGGAACGGTTTCGAGAGTGCCATCGCGACGTTCTCGTGGCTGAGGCCGGGATAGTCGATATGCGTCACCGGCGCCCCAAGCGCCTTTAGTCGCGCGGTAAGGTTGATCGCGTTGTGCGGCTTGACCTGCGTGTCGTCACCCGCCGTAATCAGCAGCATCGGCGGTGCGTCCGGCCGCGCGAAGTGGATCGGCTGGGTCATCACCGGGTCCGCCGCCCCCTGCATCGCGTCGATCGCGCGCTTGGCGGTGAAGGGGTAGAAGTCGTAGGGGCCGCACAGGCCGACCGCGGCCTTGATGACGTGCGGGTCGACGCCTTCCGCCTTCAGCCAGCGCTCGTCGAGCGTCAGCATCGCGACGGTGTAGGCGCCGGCGGAATGCCCCGCGACCGCGATCCGGTTCGGATCGCCGCCGGCCTCTGCGATGTGGTTGCGGGTCCATTTCACCGCTTCGGCGCCGTCCTGGAGGAAGGCGGGGAAGCGAACGTCGGGGACTTTGCGGTAGTCGGGCATGACGACGACGTAACCCGCCTTCGCATAGGCGCGGGCGGCGAACGCATAGGCGCCACGTGAGCCGTGGACCCAGCCGCCGCCGTACCAGAAGATCAGCACCGGCAGGCCGGTCTTGGCGCCGCCGGACGGGCGCCAGACGTCGAGCTTCTGGCCGTGCGTGCCGAACGGGACGCCTTCGCGGATACGGGCGGTGCCGCGTCCGCCGCCCATGATGCCGTCCAGGACGCTGAGGGTACCCGGTCCCGCAGTGAACGCCGCGCCTGCGATCAGGATCACGATCAGCGCTATGACGATCGCGGCGCGGCGCATCAGCGGCGGAGGTCCGCGGTGATCGACCCGCATGTCGCGAGGTCGGCCTCGTGGCTTTCCTCGCGCCATGTCTCGGCGAGCGCGGTCGCTTCCCATTCGCTCATCGCCGGGTGCGCGATGATCCGCCCGACCCAAGCAAGACCTTTCGGACCGACGTCGATCCCGTAGGTCCGCACGCGGAACGCGACCGGCGTATAGAAGGCGTCAACCGCGGTGAAATCGGCGCCGCCGAGCCAGGGGCCACCGAACCGATCGAGTCCCTCGCTCCACAGTTCGGCGATCCGCGCGACATCGCGGTCGAGCGCAGCGCTGCCGGGGGCGGCGTCGACGCGAACGCCAACGTTCATCGTCCGCTCGTTGCGGAGCGCGGAGAACCCGCCATGCATTTCGGCGGTCGCGCAGATCGCCCACGCGCGTGCCTCGGCATCGACCGGCCAGACGCCGTCGTGACGGTCGGCGAGGTAGAGGACGATGCCGAGCGAATCCCACACGGTTCGCGTGCCGTCGATCAGCACCGGCACTTGCCCGGTCGGCGAGAAGGCGCGGAACGCCTCGTAATTGACGGGCGCCAGGAACGGCTCGATCCGGTCCTCGAAGTCGATGCCGAGCGCCTTCATCAAGGCCCAGGGGCGCAGCGACCAGCTCGAGTAATTGCGGTTCGCGGTGACGAGGGTGTAGCCCATCAGGCGGTGTAGCGCGCGGTGGTCTTCGCGGCGATCTCGTCCGCGGTTACGCCCGGCGCCATTTCGACGAGCTTGAACGGGCTGTCGTGATCCGCGCGCTGGAACACGGCGAGATCCGTGACGATCATGTCGACGACGTTCTTGCCGGTCAGCGGCAGCGTGCAGGACGGGATGAACTTGGGGCTTCCGTCCTTGGCGGTGTGATCCATCACGACGATGATCTGCTTGACGCCCGCGACGAGGTCCATCGCGCCGCCCATGCCCTTGATCATCTTGCCGGGGATCATCCAGTTGGCGATGTCGCCGCCTTCGCTGACCTCCATCGCGCCGAGCACCGTCAGGTCGATATGGCCGCCGCGGATCATCGCGAAGCTGTCCGACGAGCTGAAATAGACCGAAGAGGGGAGTTCGCTGATCGTCTGCTTGCCGGCGTTGATCAGGTCGGCGTCCTCCTCGCCCGCATAGGGGAACGGGCCGATCCCGAGCATGCCGTTCTCCGACTGGAGCGTGACGGTCATGCCATCGGGGATGTTGTTCGCGACCAGCGTCGGGATGCCGATGCCGAGATTGACGTAGTACCCGTCCTTCAGTTCCTTAGCGGCGCGCGCGGCCATCTGGTTACGGTCCCAGGGCATCAGTGCATTCCTTCCTGGATGGTGGTGATGGTCGTGAATTGTTCGCGGAGTTCGGTACCGACGCCGTCGACGATCGCCTGCAACGCGGCATCCTCGTCGAGGCCCCAGGTGCCCGCATAGGCGCGCGCGGCGTGGCGGATCGTGTCGGCGAGAAGGTAGCCGAACACGGTCGGATCCTCGAGGATGCCCGCGTCGATCAGCACGTTGCTGCCGGCGCCGTTGGTGATCCAGATCCGCGCGACCTCGACCGATTCGTTGGTGAGTTGCGCGCCCTTGTCGAGTGCGATCGCGTTGGGGTGGTCGGCCATTAGCGTACGCCTCCAGTCGGGGCCCAGCGGACTGCTGGCGGGAATACCTCGTCGCGGCTGCCCTTCAGCGCGGTGCCGTAGACGGGGTTGGGGAGGACGAACCACCCTGCCCCCCATCTGGCCGCGATCGCGGGCGACTGGACCGCGGCGCGGCGCGCGGCGGGGGTCTGGCCGGCGTTGAACAGGTCGCTGAAGTCGCCGAGCTGGTCGCCGCCCATCGCGACGACGCAGTATTTCGCAGCGATCGTCGCGCGGCGGCCGTCCTTCTTCGAGCCCATCGCGTCGTCGCCGGCGAGGAACAGCGTCTCGCCGTGGCGCGCGGGGCCTAGGCCGGCGGCTTCGATCGTGGCCTCAGTCTGCGCGGCGTTGGCGGCGGAACGGTTGGTGTTGAAGATTACCGTGATGCCCATCGCGCGGAGCTGGGTGAGCGCGGCGAGCGCGCCGGGGACGGGCGCGACCTGCTTGGCGCCGGTGCGCTCCCAGTCCTGCCAGCGGGGGTCGGACCATGCTTGGCCGGAAGATGCGTCGTATTCGAAGCCGAGGTTGAGGAGGACGGTCTCGTCGACGTCGAACACGGCGGCTTTTGGCTTGGTGCCGCAGGAGGTCCAGGCGGGGGCGGCTAGCGATGCGCCTTGAGCAAGCACGACGGAGGTTGGCGTGCGTTGCGTACGGACGTAGCCGACGAGCGCGTTCCAGGCCTGGATGCTGACCGCCGCGGCTTCGCCCGAGGCGTAGAGATACTGCATGCCGGCGGGTACGCCGTCGACGGTGACGGGTGCGGAGACAGTCGGCGTCGCTGCGATCGACGTCGGCGCGGAGACACTTACGCACCCCTGCAGCGCGAGTGCCCCTGCGAACGCAGGGGCCCAGGATACCGCCCGCAACGCTCGCGACCCTGGGCTCCTGCGTTCGCAGGAGAACCGGGAGCGTTTGCGATCAACCATCAGGCCTTGCTTCACGCGGAAACCCGCTCGCGGACGGTGCGGAATTCGATCTGCTTGTCGTAGGGCGCACCGACGATCATCCGCTTCACGTAGATGCCCGGCAGGTGGATCGTATCGGGATCGAGGCTGCCGACGGGGACGATCTCCTCGACCTCGGCGACGCAGATCTTCCCCGCCGTTGCCATCGGCTGGTTGAAGTTGCGCGCGGTCTTGCGGAAGATCAAATTGCCGCTTTCGTCCGCCTTCCAGCCCTTGATGATCGCGAGATCGGCGCGGATGCCGCGTTCGAGGATGTATTCCTGGCCGTCGAACACCTTCGTCTCCTTGCCCTCGGCGACCTGCGTGCCAACGCCGGTCTTGGTGTAGAAGCCGGGGATGCCCGCCCCCCCTGCCCGGCAGCGTTCGGCGAGCGTGCCCTGCGGGCAAAACTCGACCTCGAGTTCGCCGCTGAGATATTGCCGCTCGAATTCCTTGTTCTCGCCGACATAGGACGAGATCATCTTCTTGACCTGGCGCGAGCGAAGCAGCTTGCCGAGGCCCTGTCCGTCGATCCCGGCATTGTTGCTGGCGATCGTCAGGTCCTTCACCCCAGACGCCTCGATCGCGTCGATCAGCCGCTCGGGGATGCCGCACAGCCCGAATCCGCCCGCACAGATCGTCATGCCGTCGAACAGCAGGCCTTCGAGTGCCGTTGCCGCATCGGTGTAGCGCTTGTTCGCCATGCATCCTCCTCAGGTCTTTGGCCTCGCATAAGGCGCTGGCGGTCGGTCGGCAACGTACGTCGAGCGAGGCGCCGCATCTCTCCGTCATCCCCGCGGAGGCGGGGATCCATATCCTCAAGGTCTCGCGGTCATATGGCGAAGTCAGCCAATTTGGGTTCCCGCCTCCGCGGGAATGACGGTTGCGGTTGGAATGACGGTTGGGGCAGAAATGCCGGGCCTTCCTCCCGACGCCTTCAATACGCCAGCTTCAACCCCGGCCGCTTCCACCGCGTCTTCACCAGCCGGCCGCTGCCCGAGCAGGTGATGTACGCGTCCATCATGTCCTTGCCGCCCCAGCAGATGTTGGTGGTGAACACGTCGTCGGTGGCGACGAACTCGACCAACTCTCCGGCGGGCGAGATCACGCTGATCCCGCATTCGCCGATCGTCGCGACGCAGATGTTGCCGCTCGCCTCGACGCCGAGCGAGTCGAAGAATTTGTAGCCGGCCGGGCGGTAGAGCGGCGTGCCCGCGGCGCTGGCGACCTTGCCGGGTGCGACGATGTCGAACGCCATCAGGCGGCAGGTGAACGTCTCCGCTGCGTACAGCCGCATGCCGTCCGGCGAGAGGCCGATGCCGTTGGGGTTTTCGCTCGGGAAGATCACTTCTTCGAGCTGGGTCCCGTCGACTTTCGCGTAGAAGATCCCGGTGATGTCGCGGGCGCGGTCGCGCGATTTGCCGTGATCGGTGAACCAGAAACCGCCATGCGAATCGAAGACGATGTCGTTGGGTCCGCGCAGCGAGCAGCCGAAATCGCCGTCCGTGTAGAGGATCTCGATCGCGCCGGTGGCAATATCGATCCGTTCGATACGGCCGCCTGAATAGTCGTCCGGCTGGCCGTGCGGGGTTAGGAAGCCATTCGTCTCGCGCCACGCGAAGCCGCCATTGTTGCAGCAATAGAGCTTGCCGTCGGGACCGATCGCGAGGCCGTTGGGGCCACCGTCGGGTTCGGCTAGGGTCGTCTTCGTTCCGTCAGGGGCGATGCGCGTGATGCGGCCGGCCTCGATCTCGACGAGGATGACGCTGCCGTCGGGCATAGCGACGGGACCCTCTGGGAAGCGCAAGCCACTGGCGACGGTGGTGAATTCGGTCATGATCCTCTCCAGCGAGTCGAGTTGGCCCGACTTCGGCGCAAGCGTAGCCGCGTTGCGGCGCCACGCACGACGTTTCTCGACTTCGCGCGCTACCAGCGGCAGGATGCGCCGATGATCACACCACGCACCGGCGGCCGTATCCTGGTCGACCAACTCGTCGCACAGGGCTGCGACCGGATTTTCACCGTGCCGGGGGAGAGTTTCCTCGCGGTGCTCGACGCGCTCCACGACACGCCGGCAATCGACCTCGTGGTGTGTCGGCAGGAGGGCGGCGTCGGGTTCATGGCGTGCGCGGACGGGACGCTGACGCATCGACCGGGCGTCGCGTTCGTGACCCGCGGACCCGGCGCGACCAACGCGTCGATCGGCGTGCATGTCGCGATGCAGGATTCGCAGCCGATAATCCTCTTCGTGGGCGACATCGACCGCGCCACGCGCGACCGCGAGGCGTTCCAGGAGATCGATTTCCAGGCGATGTTTGCGCCCATCGCGAAGTGGGCGGCGCGGATCGACGATGCGCGGCGGATCCCGGAATATGTCGCGCGCGCCTATGCGACCGCGATGTCGGGGCGGCCTGGGCCGGTGGTGCTCGCGCTGCCCGAGGACATGCTGCTCGATGTGGTAGATGCCGTCGATCGGCCGCGGGTAGAGCGGGTGGCGCAAGGCTGCGACGTCGACACGATGGACTTGCTTGCCGATCTGCTGACGACGGCGGAGCGGCCGGTGGCGATCGTCGGGGGTGCGGGCTGGGATGTAGCAGCGTCGGGGGCGTTCTCGACCTGGGCGGATCGTAACGGCATCCCGGTGGCGGCGGCGTTTCGGCGGCAGGATGCTGTTCCGAACGACTGCCCGGTTTGGGCCGGGAATTTGGGGTATGGGCCCAATCCGAAGCTGGTCGAGCGGGTGAAGGCAGCGGATCTGCTGCTGGTTGTCGGGCCGCGGCTGGGGGAGGCGACGACCGATGGTTATGCGCTCATCACGCCCGATCATCCGGGGCAGCGGCTGATCCACGTCCATCCCGATTCCGACGAGTTGCATCGGGCGTACCGCGCCGATGTCGCGGTGTGTGCGGGGATGGCGGAGTTTGCCGAGGCGTTGCTGGTGGTCGACCTGCCGCCGCGGACTGCGGGGTCGGAGGCGCACGCGGAGTGGCTCGACTGGTCGACGCCGGCGCCGCGCGATCTGGTGATGGACCTCGGGCCGTGTGTCGCAGCGATGCGCGAGCGGCTGCCAGCGGATGCCATTATATGCAACGGCGCGGGAAATTACTCGGGGTGGTGGCATCGGTACTGGGCGTATGCCGGGCCGGGTACGCAGCTTGCGCCGACTGCCGGGGCGATGGGGTACGGGGTGCCGGCGGCGGTTGCGGCGTCATTGCGGCATCCGGAGCGGACGATCGTGGCGCTCGCGGGCGACGGGTGTTTCCTGATGAACGGCCAAGAACTGGCAACCGCGGTCGCGCACGGCGCGGACATTCTGGTGATCGTCGTGGATAACAGCGGCTACGGCACGATCCGCATGCATCAGGAGCGCGAGTATCCGGGGCGGGTGTCTGGGACGGCGCTGCGGAACCCGGACTTTGCCGCGCTGGGGCGGGCTTATGGGTGTTGGGCAGAAACCGTCGAGCGGACTGAGGATTTTGCGGGGGCGCTGGATCGGGCGATGTCGCGGGGCGGGGTGCGGATGTTGCACTTGGTGACGGATATCGAGGCGATTACCGCTGGGACTACGCTGGCGAAGGTGCGTGGGGGCTGAGCCTCGTTTCACGCCGACGCTTAGTAACCGAAGGAAGAACCACCCCGGCGAAGGCCGGGGTCCAGTTGGGGGACGGTAGTAACGAAGGACAGCGCTCCGTTATTGCCACCTTTCCAACTGGGCCCCGGCCTTCGCCGGGGTGGTGCTTATTTTTAGCGGATGACTTCATCAGAGCGGCCGCCGTTCCCCCCGCGGAGGCGGGGGTCCATGAGTCAGGGCAGCTAGCGGTACTTAGCTGTTCCCCCGCGTGCGCGAGGGAACATTGCTTGGAGTTGGGTGCGACGTCGGCGAGTTTTAGACCCCCGCCGCCTCCAGCTTTGCGCGCACCGCCGCAACTGCTTCCGCAGCCTTGTCGCCATCAGGCCCACCGCCCTGCGCCATGTCGGGACGGCCGCCACCGCCCTGCCCGCCTAGCGTCGAGACCGCGATCTTGAGCAGGTCGACGGCGTTGTGGCTGGCGACCAAGTCCGCTGTCACACCGACCGCGACCGAAGCGCGACCATCGTTGATCGCTACCATCACCGCGATGCCGGAACCCAGACGCTGCTTGGCTTCATCGACCGCGCCGCGCAGGCCTTTCGCTTCGAAGTCGTTGAGCACTTGCCCGATGAACGCGACGCCGCCGACTTGTTCGGGGCCAGCCGCTTCGCCCGAGCCACCGCCGCCGAGCGCGAGCGCCTTCTTCGCGTCGGCGAGTTCGCGTTCGAGGCGGCGGCGGTCTTCGAGCAGCGATGCGACGCGCGCCGGGACCTCGTCGGGGGTCGACTTCAGCACTGCTGCGGCTTCGCGCAGGCGATCGTCGCGGCCGGTGAGGTACGCGCGCGCCGCTTCGCCGGTGAGCGCTTCGACACGGCGGATACCGCTGGAGACCGCGCCTTCGCCGACGACCTTGAACAGGCCGATGTCGCCGAGCGCGTTGACGTGCGTGCCGCCGCACAGCTCGATCGAATAGGTCCCGTCCTCGGTCGAGCCCATCGACACGACGCGGACCTCGTCGCCGTATTTCTCGCCGAACAGCGCCATCGCGCCCATCGCGATCGCGCCGTCGGGGGTCATCAGCAGTGTCGTCACGGCGCCGTTGCCGCGGACCTGCGCGTTCACGTCGGCCTCAACCTGCGCGATGTCGGCGGGGGTCATCGCAACCGGCTGCGAGAAGTCGAAGCGCAGGCGGTCGGGTGCGACGAGGCTCCCCTTCTGCGCGACGTGCGTGCCGAGGCGTTCGCGCAAGGCCTCGTGCAGGAGATGCGTTGCGGAGTGGTTGGCACGGATCTGCGCGCGGCGGGCGACGTCGATCTGGAGCTTGACCGGGTCGCCGACCTTGATCTCGCCAGCGTCGACGATCGCGTGGTGGACGAACACGCGGCCGAGCTGCTTCGACGTCTCGGTGACGTTGGCACGCAGGCCGCTGTCGTTGGAGATGTGGCCGGCATCGCCGACCTGCCCGCCGCTCTCGCCGTAGAAGGGCGTCTGGTTGACGACGATCGCGACGGTGTCGCCGGTGGTGGCGTGGTCGACGCGGGCGCCGTCCTTGACCAGCGCGACGACCTCGCCCTCGCCGGTATCCGATGCGTAGCCGAGGAATTCGGTGCCGCCGGTCTGCTCGACGATGTCGAACCAGATGTCGTCCGAGGCCTTCGCGCCCGAGCCCTTCCAGGCAGCGCGGGCGGCGCGCTTCTGCTCGGCCATCGCGGTGTCGAAGCCCTCGCGGTCGACTGCGATGTTGCGTTCGCGCAGCGCGTCCTCGGTCAGGTCGTACGGGAAGCCGTAGGTGTCGTAGAGCTTGAACGCGACGTCGCCGGCCAGCGTGCCGTCGGTCATACCGGTGGTCGCTTCGTCGAGCAGCTTCAGCCCCTTGTCGAGCGTCTGGCGGAAGCGCGTTTCCTCCTGCTGCAACGTCGCCTCGATCAGCGGACGGGCACGCGACAGTTCGGGGTACGCGGCGCCCATCTCGGTGACGAGCGCGGGGACGAGGCGGTGCATCAGCGGTTGCTTCGCGCCGAGGATGTGCGCGTGGCGCATCGCGCGGCGCATGATCCGGCGCAGGACATAGCCGCGGCCCTCGCTCGCGGGCAGCACGCCGTCCGCGATCAGGAAGCCCGCGGTGCGCAGGTGATCGGCGATCACGCGGTGGCTGGCGGTGTTGGCGCCGTCGGTCGCGGTGTGCGTCAGTGCGCCCGAGGCGGCGATCAGCGCCTTGAACGTGTCGGTGTCGTAATTGTCGGTGACGCCCTGCATGACCGCGGCGATGCGCTCGAGCCCCATGCCGGTGTCGATCGACGGTTTCGGCAGGTTGCCGACGATCTCGGCATTCTCCTGCTCATATTGCATGAACACGAGGTTCCAGATCTCGACGAAGCGATCGCCGTCCTCGTCGGGGCTGCCGGGAGGGCCGCCGAAGATGTGGTCGCCGTGGTCGTAGAAGATTTCCGAGCACGGCCCGCACGGCCCGTTGTCGCCCATCGACCAGAAATTGTCCTTGGTCGGGATACGGATGATGCGGTGATCGGGGAGGCCGGCGATCTTCTTCCAGAGATCGAACGCTTCGTCGTCGGTGTGGTAGACGGTGGCGGTCAGCTTGTCGGGTGACAGGCCCCATTCGCGCGTGAGCAGCGTCCAGGCGTGGACGATCGCCTGTTCCTTGAAATAATCGCCGAACGAGAAATTGCCGAGCATTTCGAAGAAGGTGTGGTGGCGCGCGGTGTAGCCGACATTGTCGAGATCATTGTGCTTGCCGCCGGCGCGGACGCATTTCTGCGACGACGTCGCGGTGGTGTAGGGGCGCGATTCGAGGCCGGTGAAGACGTTCTTGAACGGCACCATGCCCGCGTTGACGAACATCAGCGTCGGGTCGTTCTGCGGCACGAGCGGTGCGCTGGGCACGATCTGGTGCCCCTGCGATCCGAAATAGTCGAGGAAGCCGCGGCGGATGTCGTTCGTCGATGTCATGCCGGGGACTTAGGCGAGCGGGGCGGTTCGCTCAAGTCGGGTGTGTGAGGGCCGTGCAGTAGAGAAGGGTGTTGGCGAACGACCGCGCTGCACGCATCCGATTGCAACGAAGAGAGCTTGTTTTTCCGCGAAGGCGGGGATCCAGACTGGGCTCCCGCCTTCGCGGGAGAACAAGGTAGGTAAGAGCGGCCGTTCGCCCCGATGTTCCACCCCGGCGAAGGCCGGGGCCCAATTGGAAAGGTGGAAATAACGGAGAGCAGTGCTTCGTTACCGCCGTCCCCCAATTGGGCCCCGGCCTTCGCCGGGGTGGTGGAGTGCGCGGCGAGGGCGACTGCCTCGTTGGAGTATTACCCTAGTGGCGCGTCGAGTGACTTGGGCGGCTCGCTAAACCATTTCGGGCCCGCATCCATCATGTGGAAACAATCCTCGATGCGGACCCCGTACCTTCCGGGAATGTAGATGCCCGGTTCATCGGAGAAGCACATCCCCGCTGCGAGGCTGGTCGTCTCGCCGCGGACGAGGTTGACGGGTTCGTGGCCGTCCATGCCGATACCGTGGCCGGTGCGATGCGACAGGCCGGGGAGCTTGTAACCGGGGCCATAGCCGAGCGTCTCGTAATGCCGGCGAACCGCGTCATCGACGCTTCCCGCGGGTGCGCCGATCTTCGCGGCGGCGAACGCGATCTGTTGCCCGCGGGCGACCTGGTCCCACGTCTTGCGCTGGTCGGCGGTCGCGGTGCCGTGGACCCAGGTGCGCGAGATGTCGGACTGATAGCCCTGCACCGTGCAGCCGCAGTCCATCAGCACGACCTGACCGTCGGCGACGCGGTGAATCTCGCGGCTTCCGTGCGGATAGGCGGACGCCTCCCCGATCAGTGCGAGCGCGAATTCGGGCGCGCCGCCGAGTTTCCTGGTCGCGGCGTTCATCAGCGCGCCGATCTCGGGGCCCGTCATGCCCTTCTCGGCGCGCGGCTTCGTCCAGCGATACGCGGCCAGCGTGACCTCGGTCGCGGCCTGCATCAGCGCGATCTCGGCGGGGGTCTTGATCATCCGGCAGGCGCGGACGACCGGGTCGGCGGACACAATCTTGGCCTCGGGCAACACGCGCTGTAGCCCCGCATAAGCGAAGTACCGCACCTCCGCCTCCAGGCCGACCGGCCGCGCGGCGAGTTTCCGGTCGCGCAGGAACCCGGCGACGACGGCGAGCGGGCTCTCGTCCTCCTGCCACACCCGGACCTCGGCGGGGACGGCGAGCGTCTCGCGCACCGACGGTTCCTCGAAGAACGGCGTGACGATGCACGGTTCGCCCTCGACCGGTAGGATCGCCAGCGTCAGCCGCTCGCTCGTGTGCCAGCGGACGCCGGTGAAGTAGATCATCGACGATCCGGGCTCGATCAGCACCGCGCCGATGCCCGCCGCCTTCATCAGCGATTGCGCGCGGGCCAGCCGCGCGGCGCGTTCGGTGGCGTCGATCGCCCTGGTGGTGCCGGTGATGTCGGACAGCGCCGACAGGTCCGGCTCGGCGGCGCGGAGGATCGCGGTGGTCGACAGCAACGGCGCCGCGATGGCGAGGCTCAGCAGGTCGCGGCGCGAGGGGCTGAAGGCGGGCTTGTGGCGTGCGGTCGACATCGCCGGACGATAGGGTCCTTGACCCGGGCGCCGCAATCCCCTTCCCTGTTCGCACTTCTCGGGAGCGATTAATGGCCAAGCGGCTAACCTATTACATCTTGTTCGGCCTCGTCGCGGGGATGGTCGTCGGCTGGATCCTGAACGCGTCGATCGACAACGGCACGGCAGGGTCCGCCGAACGGCTGAAAGACATCGCCGGCTATTTCTCGATCGTGACGACGCTGTTCCTGCGGCTGATCAAGATGATCATCGCGCCTTTGGTGTTCTCGACGCTGGTCGTGGGCATCGCGCATATGGGCGACACCGGCGCGCTTGGGCGGGTCGGATTGCGCAGCCTCGGCTGGTTCATCTGCGCGAGCCTGTTGTCGCTCACGCTGGGCCTGATTCTCGTCAACGTGTTGCAGCCTGGTGTCGGCCTCGCGCTCGCAATCCCGCCGGCCACCGCGTCGAGCGGCGTCGACCGCGCGGCGTTCGATCTCGCCAAGTTCATCACGCATATCGTGCCCGATTCGATGATCGCGGCGATGGCAGGCAACGAGATCCTCCAGATCGTCGTGTTCTCGGTGTTCGTCGGCGTCGCGATCACCGCGGTCGGCGAGAAGGCCGCGCCGCTCGTGAAGGCGATCGAGGCGCTGGTCGCAGTGATGCTCCAGATCACCAACTACGTGATGCGGTTCGCGCCGTTCGCGGTGTTCGCGGCGGTGACGGCGACGCTTGCCGAGCGGGGGCCGGCCATCCTCGGTCAGCTCGGTTATTTCATGCTGAGCTTCTACATCGGCTTGGCGCTGCTGTGGGCGGTGCTGATCGGGATCGCGTTCCTGCTGATCGGGCCGCGGACGCGGTTGCTGGTGCGGTATATTCGCGATCCGCTGATCCTCGCCTTCTCGGCGGCGTCGTCCGAGGCGGCGTATCCGCGGACGCTGGAGGCGCTCGACCGGTTCGGCGTGCCGCCGCGGATCGCGAGCTTCGTGCTGCCGCTGGGCTATTCGTTCAATCTCGACGGGTCGATGATGTACATGACGTTCGCGTCGCTGTTCATCGCGCAGGCGTACGGCATCCACATGCCGATCGGGCAGCAGATCGCGATGCTGCTGGTCCTGATGGTGACGTCGAAGGGGATTGCGGGGGTCCCTCGCGCATCGTTGGTGGTGATCGCGGGCACGTTGTCGATGTTCAAGATTCCGGAGGCTGGCATCCTACTGATCCTGGCGGTGGACCATTTTCTCGACATGGGGCGCTCGGCGACGAACGTGATCGGGAATGCGGTGGCGGCGACCGTCGTGGCGAAATGGGAGGGCGGGCTTGATGAGCGCGAGCCGGCGGATCGGGACTTTCCGCATGCGCCGACGGGGCATGGGCCGAAGGTGGACGTGGACAGTTACGAGAAGATCGGGCCGGGGCAGGTTTGAGGTTGGATGGCGAAGTTGAACCGATGACGTCTCAAGCATGCCCTTCCACGCTGGCGGTCAACTGCAGAAGTACCTCCCCGGCGAAGGCCGGGGTCCAATTGGGAGACGCCGATGGTGATCGCCGCCCTTCGTTACTCTAACCTTTCCAACTGGGCCCCGGCCTCCGCCGGGGTGGTGATTGAGGGAAGGCTGCGTTCTCAGCCTCGATGCGGTTTCTGATCTGCAGCCCTCAAGCGTAGGCGTAGGGCCCACCTTTCTTGAGACCCGCCTGATACGCCGGCCGCGCATGGACCTTCGCCAGCCATGCGATCGTCGCCGGGCGGGACTCGTTCAGGCCACCGCGGCTGCGGGCGGCTTCGAGGGGGAAGCTCATCATGATGTCGGCGGCAGTCATCTCGGCGCCCGCGAACCAGGGGCGCTGCAACAGCTCGGATTCGACATAGTCGAGATGGACGTCGATCATCGGCTGGATCTTCTTGGTCGCCGCCTTGCCCAGAATCGGGATGCGCGCGAGGACGAGCTTCAGCAGCAACGGTGGCATCATCGAGCCTTCCGCGTAATGGAGCCAGAAACGGTAGCGCAGCGCGTCGGCGCGGTTGGCGGGGGCGCCGAGCTTGCCGTCCGCCTTGTCGACGAGATATTCGACGATCGCGCCCGTTTCGGCGAACACCTGACCGTCATCCTCGATTACCGGCGACTTGCCGAGCGGATGCACCTTCTTGAGTTCGGGCGGGGCGAGCATCGTTGCTTTGTTCCGCTCGTAGCGTTTGATTGCGTAGGGGAGGCCGAGTTCCTCGAGCATCCAGAGGATCCGTTGCGATCTCGAGTTTTCGAGGTGGTGGACGATGATCATGCGGACTCCCCTATTCCTAATTCGTCGATTTACGCGCGGTCCAGATCCAGGCGGCGGCGGGGAATTCCACCGTGTCGCCGCGTCGGTGCTGGTCGCAGACCTGGGTGAGACGCGCGATGTGGCGCACGCGTTCCTCGGGGGCGGCGTCGCGGATGGCGGAGGCGGCGGGGCCGATGCGGCAGAAATAGTCGACGGCGTCGGCTACGGGGTCGGCGCCCTCCCCTGCTCGGTAGGCGAATTCGAGACGCTCGGGTGACGCGACATGCCAGCCGGATTTTTCGAGGATGTTCGCGACGTAGGTCGGGTCGGCGAAGGCGAAGGGGCCGGGTGCGGTGCTCGCCGGAGAGTCTGCATTGCCGCCGGTCGCGGCGATGATCTCGGTGGCCCAGCGGTTGACGGCGCGGTCGGCGAAGCAGGAGAAGACTAACGTTCCGTCGGGAGCGGCGGCTTCGGCTAATGTCGTGAAGGCGGCGACGGGGTCAGCGAAGAACATGACGCCGTGGCGGGAGACGTAGAGGCCGATCGGCGCATGATTTGGGGCTGCGGCGGTGATGTCCGCGCACTCGAAGCTCGCGTTGGTTTGGGTTTTGGCGCGGTGTTTGGCGATCTCGATCAGGTTTGGTGAGAGATCTATGCCGGTTATCTGGGCGTTCGGGAGCGCTTGCGCGGTGGCCAGTGAGGTTGCGCCGGCGCCACAGCCTATGTCGATGATCTTGCGGGTTTGGGAGGAGGCGGCGGACAGGATCGCGGCGTTCAGATGCGGGGTCAGGTTGGTGAAGCTGCGGTCGGTTCGGCGCCATTCCTCGGCCCAGACGTCGCCTATTCTGCCGGTCCAGTCGTAGGCGGTGGTCATTCGCTGATCCGTTTCCATGCTCGTGCGGGGGGGACGATCGGACGGCCTTTAGGGTCTCACATAAACGGTACATGGGGTCCAAAGTGCGCAAAGTGCAGACGCTGGCGCGGTATTTATGAAGCGGTGTTTTGCAGTCCGATGTAGGCGAGCATACTGACATCAGTAGCGTTGTTTTCCTGCGAAGACGGGGATTCAGACTGGGCTCCCGCCTTCGCGGGGAGAACAAGGGGGCGGGGGCTCGTTCAAGAATGTAGGGTTATTGCCGCTAAAGAGCTTGGTTAAGCGCGGGATTTTATTGCAGGGTCATGCCAACTGGGCCCCGGCCTTCGCCGGGGTGGTGCTGAGGCGGGGTGCCATTTCGCACTCGTTGAACTGTCGGCCGTGCGCATCCTTGGCAGCATGAGCCGTGAGCCATGAAGCGTTGAGCCATGAAGCGTGCCGCCACCGCGTGCCCTCACCCTCCCATTGCGAGGGCGATGGGTCCCCCCCCCTGAGGGAAAGGGAAAGTGGGGTTACGCGTCGTCGCCTTCTTCGGGGCCGGCCATCATTTCCTCGGCGACCTTGTCGGTGCGCGCGCGGATCTGCTTTTCGAGGCGGTCGGCGGTTTCGGGGTTGTCCTTGAGGAAGGTCTTCGAGTTCTCGCGACCCTGACCGAGGCGCACGCTGTCGTAGCTGAACCACGCGCCCGACTTCTCGACGAGCCCCGCCTTCACGCCGAGATCGAGGATCTCGCCGAGCTTGGAGACGCCCTGCCCGTACATGATATCGAACTCGACCTGCTTGAACGGCGGGGCGACCTTGTTCTTGACGACCTTCACGCGCGTCTGGTTGCCGGTCACTTCCTCGCCAGCCTTGATCGCGCCGATGCGGCGGATGTCGAGGCGGACCGAGGCGTAGAACTTCAGCGCGTTGCCGCCGGTCGTCGTTTCGGGGTTGCCGTACATGACGCCGATCTTCATGCGGAGCTGGTTGATGAAGATCACCATGCAGCGCGAGCGGCTGATCGAGCCGGTCAGCTTGCGCAGCGACTGCGACATCAGGCGGGCCTGGAGGCCGACATGGCTGTCGCCCATCTCGCCCTCGATTTCGGCACGCGGCACGAGCGCTGCGACCGAATCGACCACGAGCACGTCGATCGCGTTCGAGCGAACCAGCGTGTCGACGATCTCGAGCGCCTGCTCACCGGTGTCGGGCTGCGACACGATCAGTTCGTCGATGTTGACGCCGAGCTTCTTGGCGTAGACCGGGTCGAGCGCGTGCTCGGCATCGACGAACGCCGCAGTGCCGCCGCCCTTCTGCGCTTCGGCGATCACGTGGAGCGCGAGCGTGGTCTTGCCCGAGCTTTCCGGACCGTAGATCTCGATCACGCGGCCGCGCGGCAGGCCGCCGACGCCGAGCGCGATGTCGAGCCCGAGCGAGCCGGTCGAGATCACCTCGACCTGCATGGTTTCCTTGGAGCCCAGGCGCATTGCCGAGCCCTTGCCGAAGGCGCGGTCGATCTGCGCGAGCGCGGCGTCGAGCGCCTTCTGCCGGTCGTTGGTTGCGGTTGCCATGCCGGTGTCGATCACTTTCAGATTAGCGGCCATCGAATATGCTCCCATCGCTAAAGCAAGCGCGCGTGCCATTCAACGCGTCAAACACCATGTATTCTCTTTGTTCTTTTGGAACAAGTGGGGAACGGTGGGTTTGTTGCGGGAAATTTGCGACGGTGGCGTCGTGTAAGGCCAGTCGGGTGCGGGGACGGCGTCATTCTGGCATCCGCCGGTCTGCATGCTCGAAGCTCAGGCTCACGCGATAGTGAGTTCGTTGAGTGCAGGCCTTGGAGAAGGTTCGGTGCGGACACGATTCGGGCAAGTGCACCTCCCCGGCGGAGGCCGGGGTCTAGGTGGAGAGGTTGGCGTGACGGCGTGCGGCTGTCGTCAGGAGCGTTTCCCAACTGGGCCCCGGCCTTCGCCGGGGAGGTGCTTTTCTGGTGGGAGAGAATGCCGGACACGTTCGGGTGACCTACGAGGGACGGGATCGGCGGTGTTGGCGTTTAGGTCGAGATTAAGTCGGGTTGTTTGGACGCGGGGTTTGGAGAGCCGACTGATCTGATGTTTGAAGGGTGTCTGTAACGGACGGTTTCGTTTGCCGCTCTGGACGCTGATTTTCGTCAGGATGACGGGCGGTGGCGGCGCAGTGGCGTGGGCGACCGTCAGATGCCGGAATTGCTAGGCCGATCGATCAGGCGAGGGTTGTTGCGAGCGTCCACCAGCCTTTGGCTTGCGCGGCGGCGGTGGCGGTGTCTCTGGCTTCGGGGGTTTCGAACAGGGCGAAGCAGGTAGCGCCGGAGCCGGACATTCTCGAGAGGATGACGCCTTGGGCTGTGTCGAGGAGCGTGCGGACTTCGGCGATTACGGGGGCAAGCGCTAGTGCGGGGAGTTCTAGGTCGTTGCGACCTTCGAGGGCGCGGCCGAGGAGATTGCCTTCGGGGATCGGGCCTCGGTCGTAGCCGTCCCAGGTCTTGAAGACGGCGGCGGTGGAAACCGCGACACCTGGGTTTACGAGCAGGAGCGGGGTGCCGGACAGGCCTTCGAGATTGGTGAGGGTGTCGCCTTTGCCGGTGCCTAGCGTGGTGCGGTTGGCGAGGCAGGCGGGGACGTCTGCGCCGAGCTTTGCGGCGATTTCGTGGAGGCGGGGGTCCGTTGGGGGTATGCCGTGGAGGCGGGCTAGCGCTCGGAGGGTGGCGGCGGCATCGGCTGAGCCTCCGCCTATGCCTGAGGCGATGGGGAGGTGCTTTTCGAGGGTTATGGCGTGGTGGGCCTCGGGGGCGAACGCGGTGGTGAAGGCGTCTGCTGCGGCGGTTACCAGGTTGCCTTGCCAGGGGGCTGCACCTGGATTGGCGCTGGACGAGTGCGGTGCTTCGTCATTGTCCGTCCCCAATTGGGCTCCGGCCTCCGCCGGGGTGGTGTTGGGGGTTGGGGTGGTGCTCTGGGCGGGTAGCAGCGCTGCGGCGAAGGGGCCGGTTATGGTGAAGCTGTCGGTTTGGGCGGGTTCTACCGTGACCAGGTCGCCGTCGGTGGCGAAGGCGAAGAGCGTTTCGAGGTCGTGGTAGCCGTCGGGGCGGCGGCGGCGGACGTGGAGCGCCAGGTTGATCTTGGCGGGGGCGGGTTCGGTGATGGCGGGCATTGGGGGTCTCGGGGTTTGGCGGCGAAGGGGTCTAGCGCACCTTAGCGTAATACGCGTGATGTCTGCGGGTTTAAGCGCGTCATCCTGACGAAAGTCAGGATCCTGGGTAACGATTGGTGCCGTGCTTGGCTCTGGATCCTGACTTTCGTCAGGATGACGGGAGGGGGATGCCGCATACCTCGCGGGTTGCTGACGCGGTCGATCACTTCCGCGGATGCTCGGAGTTAGTGGCGATCTCGCGAAACGGCGCTTCCGCCGTCAACTCGACTTGCCCTCACCCTCGCCCACGCCTGCGGGGCCCTTCCCTACCTCGGTGGGAGGACTTTTAGCGGCGGGCTTTGGGCGGGAGGCCGTTGGCGATCTTGGCGGTTATGCGCGCCGTGTCTGCGAGTTCGGCGGTCAGCGACGCGGCGCGCCAGGCGTAGCGCGATTCGTAGTTTCGGCCGACGCTCCAATAGGCGTCGCCGAGGTGGTCGGCGATTTCGGCGTTGGTGGGTTCGGCCTGCGCGGCGGTTTCGAGCAGGGGGAGCGCTCGGGTGGTGTCGCCGGAGAGGTGGTAGGCCCAGCCCAGCGAGTCGGTGATCGAGGCGTTGGTCGGGTCGATCCGGCTGGCGCGTTCGAGCAGCTTGATCGAGGCGGGGATGTCGTCGCCATGCTCGACTTGCGCAAAACCGAGATAGTTGAGCGCGAGCGGTTGCGCGGGGCCGCGGGCGACGGCTTTTTCGAGCGCATCGCGCGCTTCGGGCCAGCGGCCGGCCTGGTCGAGCGCGCCGCCATATTGCAGCCAATTGCCCCAGCTGCCGCCCTTCGCGCCGTCGGCGGCGATGATACGCTGGTACCAGGTCGCGGCCTCGGCGGGGTTGCCGGTGGTCAGCAGCAGGTCGGCGTAGCGTTGCCAGTCGGCGGGCTCAGACCCCTTCTGGTCGACGCGGTTCTTGGCGGCGGCAAGCGCTTCGCCGTTGCGGTCGGCGGTGGCGAGGATGTCGATGCGTTCGGCGGCGGCTGCCGGGGCGGACGGGCTCTTGGCGTCGACGCCGTCGAGCACGACGAGCGCGCGGTCGACCAGCTTGTTGCGGGCGAGCGCGTCGGCGAGGAGGACGCGTGCTGCGTCGTAGCCGGGGTCGGCGCGCAGGGCTGCCTGGGTTAGCGCGATCGAGAGCGGCGAGGGTTCGCCTGCGCTGAGATCGCTGGCTAGGCGCGCGAGCAGGCGCGAGACGCCGATCGACGGCGGTTGCTTGCGCGGTGCTGCGGCGATGAGAGCGCGCGTTTCGGTGGCGAAGCGGTTGGCGACGGGGTCTTTTGCGGCGGTCGCTAGCGAGGGTTCGGGATCGCGGCCCTCGGCATGCGCGACCCACGCGTAGAGCGAGGGGGCGAGGACCACGAGGGGGCCGCTCGACAACGTGGCAATCGCAGCACTGGCGGCCTTCGCGTCGCCCCGTCGTGCGGCGTCGGCGAGCGGAATAAGCGCGGCGTCGGCGGGGGCTACGCCGGCCTTGTCAAGCACGGCGACGGCGCGGGTGGCGAGCGGCATGTCACCCGCCTCCAGCGCCTCCCGGTAAGCGCGGATCGCGACGACGGGATCGTCGGGCGATGCCGCCAGCACCTTGGCGTAGCTGGCGGCGGCCAGGCCTGTCTCGCCGGCAGCATCGGCGGCACGGGCCTTCAGATAGGCGGAAAGGTCAGCCGGCGCCGCCGTGGCGGGCGCCGCCACGACGAGACCGAGTGCGAGAAACAGACGCTTACATGTTGGGATAATTGGGGCCTCCGCCGCCCTCGGGTACGACCCAGTTGATGTTCTGGGTGGGGTCCTTGATGTCGCAGGTCTTGCAGTGGACGCAGTTCTGCGCGTTGATGACGAACTTCGGATCGGCCGTGTCCTCGCCGACGACTTCGTAAACGCCGGCCGGGCAATAGCGTTGCGCAGGCTCGTCGTACATCGGCAGGTTGTATTCGATCGGCACGCTCGCATCCTTGAGCGTCAGGTGGACCGGCTGATCCTCCTCGTGGTTGGTGTTCGAGACGAACACCGACGAGAGGCGATCGAAGGTGAGGACACCGTCGGGCTTGGGATAGACGATCGGCTTGACGAGATCCTTGCGCCACAGGCTCTCATTGTCGGGGTGGTGATGCATCGTGAAAGGCACCTTGATGCCGAGATGCTCCATCCACATCGTGATGCCGGCAAGCCCCGAACCGAGGAGGTCGCCGAACTTCTTGACCAGCGGCACGACGTTGCGGACCACCGACAGCTCCTTCTTAACCCACGACTTTTCGAACGCCTCGGGATAGGCGCCGAGTTCGTCATGGCCGCGCTGCGAGACGATCGCCTCGACTGCGGCTTCGGCGGCCATCATGCCGGACTTCATCGCGGTATGCGTGCCCTTGATCCGCGGCACGTTGAGGAAGCCGGCGCTGTCGCCGATCAACGCGGCGCCGGGCATGACGAGCTTGGGGATCGACTGTAAACCGCCGTCGCTGATCGCGCGTGCGCCGTAGCTGACGCGCTTGGCGCCCTTCAGCAGCGCGGCGATCTCGGGATGCGTCTTCCAGCGCTGCATCTCGTGGAACGGCGAGAGATGCGGGTTGGTGTAGTTGAGCCATGTCACGAAGCCGATCGAGACCTGGCCGTTCGCCTGATGATAGATCCAGCCGCCGCCGTTCGAGCCGTCGGTCTCGGTCAGCGGCCAGCCCTGCGTGTGGATCACGCGGCCGGGGCTGTGGAGCGCGGGATCGATGTCCCACAATTCCTTGATGCCGAGGCCGTAGACCTGCGGATCGCTGTCCTTGTCGAGCGCGAAATTGCGGATCAGTTCCTTGGTCAGGTGACCGCGGCACCCTTCCGAGAAGAAGGTGTATTTGGCGTGGAGTTCGAGGCCGGGCGTATAGTCGCCCTTGTGCGTGCCGTCGCGCGCGACGCCCATATCGCCGGTCGCGACGCCCTTGACCGAGCCGTCGTCGTTGAACAGGATTTCCGCGGCGGCGAAGCCCGGGAAGATCTCGACGCCGAGCTCCTCCGCCTTGCCCGCGAGCCAGCGGCAGAGGTTGCCGAGCGAGCCGGTGTACGTGCCCTTGTTGTGCATGAACGACGGCGTGACGAAGTGCGGCATCTCGCTCTTCTTCGTCTTGGTCAGGATCCAGTGATGGTTCTCGGTCACCGGCACCTCGGCGAGTGGGCAGCCGTCCTCGCGCCAGTTCGGCAGCAGTTCGTCGAGGGACTTGGGATCGATGACCGCGCCGGACAGGATATGCGCGCCGACTTCCGAGCCCTTTTCGAGCACGCAGACGCTGATCTCCGCGTCCTTCTCGGCGGCCAGCTGTTTCAGGCGGATCGCTGCCGAGAGACCGGCCGGGCCAGCGCCGACGATCACCACGTCGTACGGCATCGATTCACGTGTCGTCATCATCGTCTCCCGGGGGATGTCCCCTCTTGCCTCAGCATTGCGCCCCACCCTTCGTTCGGGCTCGGGCGGGCACCGTCTTGTCCAATATGGCGATTGCCTGAGTTGACCGCCACGTCAACCGTGCAGCATAGGTTACTCCGTGGGGGCGGACCAAACCATCGACTGGCAAAATACAACGGCGAGCGCGCTCGACTGGTGGCACGAGGCTGGCGTCGACACGCTGGTCGACGACGTCCCGCGCGACTGGTTTGCGGCGCCCGAGCCGCTTGTCGTACCCGCCGCGACGCCTGCTGCACCGGTCTTGGCGCCCTCCGCGATGCCGCACTTGCTGGCCGATTTCCTGGCCTGGCGGAGCGGCGCGGAGGTTCCCGAGGCGGACTGGAGCGGGGTTTCGCTCGCTGCCGTAGGTCCGGCTGACGCTACGGTCATGGTGCTTGTCGATTGCCCCGACCGAGACGACGGCGATGCAGGGGCTTTGCTGAGCGGCGCGTCGGGCCGGTTGCTCGACAAGATGCTCGCGGCGATCGGGCTGACGCGCGACGAAGTGCACCTCGCGGCGGTCTGCGCGAAGCGGCCGACCGCCGGGCGGATCCAGAGCGAGGTCGAGGCGCGGCTGTCGGAAATCGCCAAGCATCACATCGGGTTGGTCGCTCCCAAGCGGTTGCTGTTGCTGGGCAATGCGGCGAGCCGTGCGATCCTCGGGACGGAATTACAGGCAGCGCGCGGGCGTTTACACGAGTTTAACCATAAGACCGGAGAAACGGGGTCCGGTTCGACGTCTGGCGAAGCTTCCGACGAGACCGGCGTGGTCGCGAGCTTTCATCCGCGGTTTCTGATCGAGAAGCCTGCGGCCAAGGCCGAGGCCTGGAAGGATTTGCAGATGTTGATGCGCGGACTGACGTCGCAAGAGGGTGTGAGATGATTCGGACTCTAGCTATCGTTCTGGGGCTCAGCGCCCTCCCCTTTCCAGCACTCGCGGCGACCGTTGCCGGTGAGCCCGCTGGCGATGCTCGGCTCGGCACGACGCAGTTGATCGGCGCACCGACGATCGAACAGATTCCCGACCAGCTCGATGCCAGCCAGCGCGAGGCGTACAGGACCGTGTTTGCGGCGATCCGCGACGGCAAGTGGACCGACGCGCAGATCGGGCTCGACACGATGAAGCCCGGCCCGCTGCACGCGATCGCGCGCGCCGAAATGTACACGGCGAAGGGCTCACCCCGCGTCGAGATGGAGCCACTGGTCGCGCTGCTCAACGAAGCGCCCGAACTGCCCGAAGCCGCGCAGATTTCGCGCCTTGCAACGACTCGCGGCGCGGTCGACTTACCTCCCCTCCCCACGACGCAGCGGCTGATCTGGCAGGACGGCGCGCCGCGTCGCGTCCGTGCCAAGAGCCTGCAGGGCGACATGATCGCCGCCGATCTCGCGCTGAAGATGCAGCCCTACGTCAAGGCGGACATGGGCCGCGAGGCGCAGTCGCTGCTGGAGAGTACGCCAGGGCTTACTCCGGAAGCGCTGACCGAGTGGCAGCAGAAGATTGCGTGGATTTACTTCCTCCAGGGCGACGACGTGAGCGCGCGCGTGATGGCGGCGAAGGCACAGGACGGCGTCGGCGACTGGGCAGTCCAGGGTCGCTGGGTCGGCGCGCTGTCGGCATGGCGGCAGAATGATTGCGCGAATGCCGAAACCGGGTTCGAAGGTGTCGCGGCGCGGGCCGGCGATGTCGATCTCCGCGCGGCGGCTTTGTACTGGGCGTCGCGCGCGGACATGGTGTGCTCGCGGCCCGACAAGATCGAAGGCCGGCTGAAGGCCGCAGCGCAGTTCGGCGAGAGCTTTTACGGCCAGCTCGCACGCCAGCAATTGGCGATGAAGGACAAGGGCACCTCGGTCGGCGGGCTCGTGGCCAGTGACTGGAAGGTCGTCGGCAAGCGTCCGAACGTGCGCGTCGCCGCTGCCTTGGTCGAGGTTGGCGAGACCGACCTTGCCGATACCGTCATCCGCCAGCAGGCGAAGATCGGCGATCCGCGCGAGTTCGCCAACCTGGTCCGGGTGGCGGAAGCGCTGAGCCTGCCCGCGACGACCGTCTGGCTCGCGCACAACTGCCCGCAGGGGGTCACGTCGACCGCCGAGGCGCGCTATCCGACGCCGAACTGGACGCCCGACAGCGGCTGGCACATCGACAAGGCGCTGGTCTACGCGCACACGCTCGAGGAGTCGCGGTTCCGCAACACGATCAAGAGCCCGGCCGGCGCGTACGGCCTGATGCAGATCATGCCCGCCGCCGCGACCGACTTCGCGCGCGAACGTGGCACTTCGATCGACGTGAAAGCGCTGACCAAGCCGAGCACCAACATGGATGTCGGCCAGCGTCATCTCGAACGGCTGCGCGACATGGCGGGCGTCACCGGCGGGCTGCTGCCCAAGGTGATCGCGGCGTATAATGCGGGGCCGCGCCCGGTCGGCGACTGGAACGCGATCGTCCACGATAACGGCGATCCGCTGATGTATATCGAGAGCATCCCGTATTGGGAGACGCGCGGCTACGTCACCACCGTGCTGCGCAATTACTGGATGTACGAGGCGCAGGGCGGCAAGAAGGCGTCGACCAGCCGCAACGCGCTGGCGCAGGGCATGTGGCCCCGCTTCCCCGGCCTGCCGGGCGCGACCGCGGTGCGGATGGCGGCCAAGCCGTACACGCAATATCGTGCGAGCACGGCGCCCTTGAACGCCACCGTAGCGGTAAATGCCAGCGTCGGACCGCAATCCACCACTGTCACGCGCGCGGACTGAGTTTCATGCCGATCGACGAGAGCCGGACGTTCCTGCCGGTAAGGATTGCCGTGCTGACGGTATCGGACACGCGCGGCCTTGCCGAGGACCGCTCGGGCGATACTTTGGTCGCGCGGTTGACCGAAGCTAGCCATGTCCTCGCCGACCGCCGGATCGAGAAGGACGACGTCGAGACGATCGTCTCGCGCCTGCACGCCTGGATCGGCGATCCGGAGATCGACTGCATCATCACCACCGGCGGCACCGGCGTGACCGGGCGCGACGTGACCCCCGAAGCGGTGGAACAGGTCGCGGAAAAGATGATCCCCGGCTTCGGCGAGCTTTTCCGCATGCTCAGCTACCAGACGATCGGCACCTCGACGGTCCAGTCGCGTGCGTGCGCCTGCGTGTCGCACGGCACCTATATCTTCGCGCTGCCGGGCTCGACCGGTGCGGTGAAGGACGGCTGGGACGGCATTCTCCGCGACCAGCTCGACAGCCGCCACCGCCCCTGCAACTTCGTCGAGCTGATGCCGCGGCTACTGGAACGCTGAACCTTTTGCTTGAGGGGTGCTGGTAACTCCCCTGCCTTCCCGTCCCGGCTAGCTGCTGCGCCCCCTGCCTGGCGTGCAAAAGAGCGACGGGTACCGAATACCGCCCTTCCCAATTTGCTGCAATTTTTGCCAAGATGTGGCGCATCCCACCAGTCAGAACGGACCGGAACTGCGTCAGGAACTGGCGAAAATATCTCGCTGACTGAACACGTTCACCGCTGTGTGCTGCTGTATTATATAACTGGCACGGTCGATGCAGTAGTCGAGATACCGCCCAGCCGGGCGCGTCTCACCTACTGAAGGACGCTACCATGACCTCGATGATCCTGAAGAGCCTGGCCCTCGCCACCGTACTCGTCGCCAGCGCGCCCGCCTTTGCAGCACCTGCCCGCCCGCAGCAGACGGTCCTCAAATACGACGCGAAGACCCACCAATATTGCCTGACCGAACCCGCTGCGACCGGAAGCCTGATCGGGCGAAAAACCTGCCAGACCGCCGCGCAATGGTCAGAAGCCGGACTGAACATGCCGAAGTCGATCGAGCTTGCACAGAAGTGACCGGCGTTGCGCGGTCCGCCGGGTGGCGGGCCGCGTCGCGGCGTATGCACGACCAGACGGTCAGCCCTTGGCGGCGTGGATTAGGTCGACGAGCTGTTTGTTGATCGACGCCCCGTGCAGATGGAGATGCACCGCGTCATAGCCCTCACGCCGCAGTCTTTGGCGCAAGTCGTTGACCGAGTTGCACGCACCCGATCTTGCTAATTCGAAGGCGCGCTCCACCGTTGTGATCTGTTCCGTCATGTCCCTGCCCTAGGCGCTCTGCCGCACCTCTGCGAGCGATCATTCGCACTGGGGCAAACAGATCGAAAACGAATGTTTCACCACCGAATTAACCGTCTGGAAGGCACGTCGAATCCATGAACCCGGCGTGGGATCGGCCAGGGGGCCGGTCCGAAGGGGACATCGTCGAATGTACAAGTTCATGCTTATCGCGGCACTTGCCGCAACGCCGGCGGCACCTGCGTTCGCACAGTCCGATACCGGGCAGGATTTCGGCCGCGACGCCGGACCGGGCTACGGCTCAACCGACGGCGTCAGCGGTTTCCGTGCCGAGCCGCGCATCGGGTACGACCGCGTGATCACCGAATTGAACGTCGAGACCGCGGACGACTCGGCTAGCGTGCGCGAGGGCAAGAGCGGCGTCACTTATGGCGGCGAACTCGGCTACGACATGGTCGTGAACACCGACATGATGCTGGGCGTCTATGGCGGTATCGAGGGTTCGAGCGTCGAGCAGTGCTTCCCCGGCAACGGGACGGAAACGTGCCTTACCCCCGGCCGCAACCTGACGGCAGGCGTACGCGGCGGCTTCCTGCTGAACCCCAACACGGTGTTGTACATCAAGGGCGGCTATTCGAACGGCCAGATCCGCATCGGCTATTCGGACCGTGACTTTCCCCAGGATAATTTCCGCGTGTCGGACAATCTGAGCGGTTTCCATGCCGGTGCAGGCGTGCAGACCGCGTTCGGACGCAATTTCTACGGCAAGCTCGAATATGTCTACACCGACTATAACGGCTACGAGATCACCGACGGCACCGACAAGGCGAGCCTGGATTTCGGCCGGCATCAGGTAGTTGCAGGGCTCGGCGTTCGCTTCTGATTTCGTTCTTGCTATGTTCCTGGACGGCGCTTAGTTTCAAGTCATGAAACAGGCCCGTCCGGTTCGTGGTGCGACGCTCAACAGCGAGAGCCGGCGGTTCAACTTGCCGCAAACCGAGGCGGATGGCGACTGGCTCGACATGCGCGAGGGGATCGATGGGATCGCGCCGAAACTTCGGACGACGGTCACGGTCGAGACGCCGCGGACGATCATCAGCCGTAACGCCTCGCCCGATGTGCCGTTCGACCGCTCGATCAATCCGTATCGCGGGTGCGAGCACGGCTGCATCTATTGTTTTGCGCGGCCGAGCCATGCGTTCCACGATCTGTCGCCGGGACTGGATTTCGAGAGCAAACTGTTCGCGAAACCATCCGCGGCAGCGCTGTTGCGGGCCGAGCTCGGCAAGCCGGGATACGCCTGCGCGCCGATGGCGCTGGGGACGAACACCGATCCCTATCAACCGATCGAGAACGACTGGCGGATCACGCGCGGCATCATCGAGGTGCTCGCCGAGACCGATCATCCGCTGACGATCACCACCAAGTCGGACCGCGTGGTGCGCGATATCGACCTGCTGGCACCGATGGCGGCGAAGGGGCTGGCGGCGGTGGCAATGTCGATCACGTCGCTCGATCCGAAGGTGGCGTTGACCGTCGAACCGCGTGCACCGCATCCGGAGCGGCGGCTGGCGGCAGTTCGCAAACTCGCCGATGCGGGGGTGCCGGTCTACGTTTCGATCGCGCCGGTCATCCCGGCAATCACCGATCACGAGATCGAGCATCTGATTGCGCGGGCGGCCGAGGCTGGGGCGACGCGGGCGTTCTTCATTCCGGTGCGATTGCCGCATGAGGTGGCACCGCTGTTCCGCGCGTGGCTCGACGAGCATTTTCCGGACCGTGCGGGGAAGGTGATGGCGACGATCGCGTCGCTCCGCGGTGGCAAGGATAACGATCCGAACTTCTTTACGCGAATGCGGGGGCAAGGGCCTTGGGCCGATCTGCTGGGGACGCGGTTTCGGATCGCGTGCGCGAAGCATGGGCTGAACCGGGAGCGCGTTGCTTTGCGGAACGATCTGTTCCGGGCGCCGAGGGGGCCTCAGGGGGAGTTGTTCTAGACGGGAGCGTGGTGGTTCCAAGCTCGGCTAAAGCCCCGTAGCAACCTGCCGGTTAGAGAGGACGGGCCAACCTGTTCCCCCCCTCCCTGGAAGGGAGGGGTTGGGGTGGGTCGGCTTCCGCACACCCGAACCCCCGTGGCTCAAGCAGGCCAACCCACCCCCGGCCCCTCCCTTCCAGGGAGGGGGGAAGTCTTGGCGCTCGCCCGGTCGAGTTCTAGTACGCCACGAACCCGGCAGCTCGTCAGACCAGCTTAGCGCTTATCGTCCTCATGCAGCACCCTCGGGTTGCCAAAGTTCGATTGGATTACCTTCCGGATCATGGATCCGCGCGAAGCGGCCGAAACCAGGCATGTCCCATTCGGGATCGGTGATTACCGCAATTTCCGCTGCACGAAGGGTCGCGATCAGGGCATCGATATCATCAACGCGCAGATTGAGCATCCACGGGCGATCTGCAGAAAAATAGTCGGCATCGACCGCGAACGGCGCGAAGACGCTGAGTCCGGCCTGCGTTTCCCACGATCCATAGGGCACTGAGCCGACACCGAGATGCTCGACATACCAAGCGCGTATCGCCTCCGGGTCCTTTGCCCGGAAGAAGAAGCCGCCGATCCCGGTCACGCCCATAGCCGCCCCCTAATGTCGCCCCGCCAAAGCCGAGGCGATGATAGCAGACGAAGCATGGCAACACAGCCAACAGGCCGGTCCGTTTCGGTTGCTTCATGGCATCGGGTATACAAACTATTCCCGGCACAGCGCCGGTAAGCAGCCTTGGACGTGACGCCGGTCCCAGCTTGTCAGCGCCTAGTAGGCGCGGCCGATCAGGATGCGTTCCACCGCGGGTTCGCCGGTGAAGATGCAAGCGCCGTCGTCGCACCCGGTTTGCCCCATCGGCGCGTTGCGGATCGTGAGCTTCAGCGCCTTCAACCGCTCGACGACCTTATCGAGTGCCGCGCCGGTCGGCTTCGACCAGCGGACGTCGACCCAGCCGGGGTTCTTCACGCCGTCCGCGAAATGCGCCTCGACTGCGGCGAAGTCGTTCGCGGGGACGATGTTGCCCTTCACGCGGTTCATCGATTCGACGTGGAGCGTCGCCTGCACTTCGGCCAGCATGCCCGAGAGCTCGCCGACGAACGCGTCGCGCGGCGTGGCGACGCTGTCGAGCTTGCCATCCTCGCGGTACAGGCGATCGCGGCGGATCACGGTGACGTTGCCGCCGGCCATGTCGCGGCCGCCGACCTCGATCACGATCGGGGCGCCCTTCTTGACCCAGCCCCAGCGCTTGGTCGCGGCCTTGGCAGGTTTCAGGTCGAGCAGCGCGCGGACCGGCTCGCCGAGCGCGGACTGCTTGGCGAGTTCGGCCTGAAGCGACTTGCAATAGTCGACGATCGCCGCGTCTTCGGGGACGTCACGCAGCATCGGCACGATCACGACCTGCCACGGCGCGATCATGGGCGGCACGCGCAGGCCGTCGTCGTCGCCGTGGACCATGATGACCGCGCCGATCATCCGCGTCGACACGCCCCAGCTGGTGGTGTTGCACAGCTCGAACTCACCGCCTGCGTTCTGGAAGCGGATGTTCTGCGCCGAGGCGAAGTTGGTGCCGAGGAAGTGCGAGGTGCCGGCTTGCAGCGCCTTGCCGTCCTGCATCATCGCCTCGATCGAATAGGTCGCGACGGCGCCCGGGAAGCGCTCGTTCTCGGGCTTCTCGCCGGCGATCACGTGGACGCCGAGGCATTCCTCCGCGAAATCGCGATAGACTTCGAGCATCTTCAGCGTCTCGTCGCGTGCCTCGTCCGCGGTGGCGTGCGCGGTGTGGCCTTCCTGCCAGAGGAACTCGCTGGTGCGCAGGAACATGCGCGTGCGCATCTCCCAGCGGACGACGTTGGCCCATTGGTTGATCAGCACGGGCAGGTCGCGCCACGACTGGATCCAGCGCGTGAACGCGGCGCCGATGACCATCTCGGAGGTCGGCCGGACGACGAGCGGCTCCTCGAGCTTGGCGTCGGGGTCGGGGATCAGGCGGCCATAGCCGTCGGCCTTCAGGCGGTGGTGCGTGACCACCGCCATTTCCTTGGCGAACCCGTCGACGTGCTCGGCCTCCTTCTCGAAGTAGGAGAGCGGGATGAAGAGCGGGAAATAGCAGTTTTCATGGCCGGTCGCCTTGATCCGGTCGTCGAGCAGGCGCTGGATACGCTCCCAGATGCCGTAGCCCCATGGTCGAATGACCATGCAACCGCGGACGCCGGATTCCTCGGCGAGATCGGCCTCCGAGATGACGGCCTGGTACCAGGCGGAGAAATCCGCCTCGCGGGTGACGGGGAGTGCGCGCTTTATCATGGGGTGCGGATAGCGGGTACGGGGGTGTTCGTCACGTGTGAGTTGCGGGGTGGCGACGCGGCGGTGGTTTGCGTAGGGGTCGCGCATGCCCACCGACCGCATCCTTCCCGCCATCGGCATGCGGTTGCTGTCGGTCGTGATCTTCGCGCTGATGAACAGCGCGATCAAGCTGGCCGAGCGGCACGGCGCGAGCGTGTCGGGGATCCTGTTCTTTCGTCAGTTCGGAGCGTGCCTGCTGGTGTCGGGCGTAATCCTAGCCGGACCCGGCCTGCCGTCGGTCGCTACAAAGCGGCTGCCCGCGCACATCGTCCGCGCGATCGTCGGGCTTTCGGCGATGGCATTTACCTTCAACGGGATCGTCGCGTTGCCGCTCGCGGAGGCGACGACGATCGGGTTCACGGTGCCGGTGTTCGCGACGATCCTGGGGGCGCTGGTGTTGCGCGAGCCGACCGGGTGGCACCGCTGGGCGGCGGTCGCGACCGGGTTTGCGGGTGTGTTGATCGTCGCACAGCCCGGAAGCGGCGATCACTTTCCGTTATGGGGTGCGGGGTGTGCGCTTGCGGGGGCGTTCGGGACGGCGAGCGTGTCGATCCTGTTGCGGCAGATCGGCAAGACCGAGAGCGCGCTGACGACGGTGTTCTGGTTCTCGGCGCTGTCGTTAATTCCGTTGTCCGTGTTTTACGGGCGGGCGGCGCAGTCGCATGATCTGGTCGCG
The DNA here is from genome assembly GCF_001421415.1 of Sphingomonas sp. Leaf208. Lineage (GTDB taxonomy): Bacteria > Pseudomonadota > Alphaproteobacteria > Sphingomonadales > Sphingomonadaceae > Sphingomonas. Next base: position 351,433 of record NZ_LMKH01000035.1, on the reverse strand, counting down.
TGGGTGTGTCTGGCGAGCGTCGGGATATTCGGCGGGCTGGCGCAGATCGCGATGACGACGTCGTTGCGGCTCGGGCCGGTGTCGGTGGTGGTGCCGATGGATTATTCTAGTCTGTTGTGGGCGACGTTGCTGGGGTGGCTGGTGTTCGACACTTTGCCGGCGGAGGCGACGTGGGTTGGGGCGCCGGTCATCGTGGCTAGCGGGTTGTATATCGTGTGGCGCGAGCATGTGCGGCGACGGGAAGAGACGGAGCAGGCGATTGCTTGATGGCGAGACCTGTAATCCTCCCCCGCCAGGGGGAGGTGTCGCCGAAGGTGACGGAGGGGGAGGATACGGAACCAACGTGGCTCCTTACCTCCCCCTCCGTCTGGCAAGGGCCAGCCACCTCCCCCTGGCGGGGAGGATCATTTTGCAGCGGGGGGTTAGCGGACGCGTGCCGTTTCGAGCATCCGCTTGGCGCGGAGATACATTTCGATTCGTTGGGTGGTGAACAGGCCTAGCGCCAACGCGACCAGCATGTCGGTGATGGCGAAGGCGTCGAGGTGGAGCGCGTGGCCATCGCCGATCACGGCGCGCGCGCCGGTGCGGACTGCGACGATCGCTACGATGAACAGGACCGCTGCCGGTGAGGACGTCGTGTTGAGTGCGTGGCTATCGGGGTTGATCGTGATGCGCATGAGCTTGCCGCGTTGCCAGCCTAGTGCTGCGCCCATCACCAAAGCCAGCGCGCAGAACAGCCAAGCGAGGCCGTGCGGCGGGTACATCGCGAACATGTAGAGCGTGACGGCGGCGTAGATCGCAGGAAAGATCCAGAGGCGTTCAAGCTTTAGAGGTTTCGCCACGCTCATGCGGCGCCAGCGGACCGCGAAGACTATGCCGATGACGACCGCGGTGATCGCGTAGCTGATCCAGCCTTGTGCTTCGTGCGCCTGCATTGCGTCCCCCACGCCATCACCTTCAATTGGTGTAGTATGGCAGCAATACAGCCAAGGTAAAGAGGCGACGACACATTTGAACTGCCACCCCGGCGGAGGCCGGGGCCCAATTGAAAAGGTGGCAATAACGACACGCCGCCATCCCTCAGCAGCATCTCCCAATTGGACCCCGGCCTTCGCCGGGGTGGTATTGTCCTTCGGGTGCAAGCGTCACGCCCCGAAGATCACCTGCTCCCCTTACTCCGCGGCTTGCGCCATCGGAGCGGGGTCCTTCCAGACCAGTACCGGCTTGCGCGCCGCGAGAGTCTCGTCGAGGCGCGCGCGGGGGGCGAAGTGGGGCGCGGTCTTGAGGCTCGGGTCACCAGCTTTCGCGCGTTCGGCGACCGAGCGGAGCGCGGCGATGAACTGGTCTAGCGCCGCCTTCGATTCGGTCTCGGTCGGCTCGACCAGCATCGCGCCGTGGACGACGAGCGGGAAATACATCGTCATCGGGTGGAAGCCCTCGTCGATCAGGCCCTTCGCGATGTCAATCGTCGAGAAGCCGGCGGCGAGGCCCGAGTCCGAGAACAGCGCCTCGTGCATGCACGGACCCGACGGGCCGAACGGTGCGTCGAGCGTGTCGTCGAGGCTGCGCAGGATGTAGTTCGCATTGAGCACCGCGTCCTCCGACACCTGGCGCAGGCCGTCCGCGCCGTGGCTGAGGATGTACGTCAGCGCGCGTGTGAACATGCCCATCTGGCCGTGGAACGCGACCATGCGACCGAAGCTGCCGGCGTGATGTTCGTCGGCATTCTCTTCCTCGACCAGGACGAATTGATCGCCCTGCTTCTCGACGAAGGGGAGTGGCGCGTACGGTGTCAGAGCCTCCGAGAACACGACCGGACCCGAACCCGGACCGCCGCCGCCGTGGGGCGTCGAGAAGGTCTTGTGCAGGTTGATGTGCATCGCGTCGATGCCGAGATCGCCTGGCCGGACGCGGCCGACGATCGCGTTGAAGTTCGCGCCGTCGCAATAGACGAAGCCGCCCGCCGCATGCACCGCGTCGGAGATTTCGCGCATGTCGCGCTCGAACAGTCCACACGTGTTGGGGTTGGTGATCATCACGCCGGCGACGTCGGGGCCGAGCCGGGCCTTCAGCGCGGCGGTGTCGACGCGGCCTTCGGCGGTGGCGGGGATGTCCTCGACGCTATAGCCGGCGAAGGCTGCGGTGGCGGGGTTGGTGCCGTGTGCGCTCTCGGGGACGAGGATGATCTTCCGCGCGCCTTCGCCCTTGGCTTCGAGTGCCGCGCGGATCGCGAGGACGCCGCAGAGTTCGCCGTGCGCGCCCGCCTTGGGGCTCATCGCGACCGAGGTCATGCCGGTGAGCGTGACGAGCCAGTGCGCGAGCTGGTGGATGACTTCCAATGCGCCCTGCACGGTGTCGACCGGCTGGAGCGGGTGGACGTCGGAGAACCCGGGGAGCCGCGCCATCTTCTCGTTGAGGCGCGGGTTGTGCTTCATCGTGCACGATCCGAGCGGGAAGAAGCCAAGGTCGATGCCGTAGTTCTGGCGCGAGAGGCGGGTGTAGTGGCGGACGGTCTCTGGTTCGGAGAGACCCGGGAGGCCGATGGGCGCCTTGCGCGACAGGTTGCCGAGGCGCGATAGCCCTCTCCCCTGCGGGGAGAGGGTTGGCTGAGGGGTCGTACCGGGCGCCGCATTGCTGGGCTGCCCCTCACCCCGACCCTCTCCCCGGAGGGGAGAGGGAGCAGCGAAGTCTACGCCGGTGGTGTGCGCGTCGCCGATCTCGAAGATCAGCGCTTCTTCCAGCATCAGCGCCTTGTTGCCGGTTACCGATGCGGGGACGTTACCCGTGTTCGCCTCGGGCGAGGTCGGGCGCCAGCCGCTCTGGTTGATGCTCATGCCGTGATCTCCCAACCCATTCCGTTCGTCTCGAGTAGGCATCGAGCTTGTCGAGATGCCGTATCGAGAGACATGTGCCTCGATACGAGCCCTCGACAGGCTCGGTCTCTACTCGGCACGAACGGGGTAAAATGATCGCTCATGCCAGTATCTCCTGGAGTGCGGACGCAAGCGTTTCGACGTCCTCCGCGGTGGTCGTTTCCGTCACGGCGACGACGAGGCCGTTCGCGAGGGAGTCGTTGCCGGGGTACAAACGCCCGAGCGATACGCCGGCGAGAATGCCGCGATCGGCGAGCGTACGGACGACGGGGCGGGCTTCGACGGGCAACTTCAACGTGAATTCGTTGAAGAAGCTGTCGTTGACCAATTCGACGCCGGGGATCTGCGACAAGCGTTCCGCCGCCGAGACCGCGCCAGCGTGGTTCACCTCGGCCAACTGGCGCAGGCCGGCTTCGCCGAGCAGCGTCATGTGAATCGAGAACGCCAGCGCGCAGAGGCCCGAGTTGGTGCAGATGTTCGACGTCGCCTTTTCGCGGCGGATATGCTGCTCGCGGGTCGACAGCGTCAGGACGAAACCGCGGCGGCCGTCCGCGTCGACGGTCTCGCCGCAAAGGCGACCGGGCATCTGGCGGACGTATTTGTCCTTGCAGCCGAACAGGCCGACATAGGGTCCACCGAACTGGAGGCCGACACCGAGCGACTGACCTTCGCCGACGACGATGTCCGCATCCATCTCGCCGGGCGAGGTGATCGCGCCCAAGGCGACGGGCTCGGTGACGACGGCGATCAGCAGCGCCTTCTTCGCGTGGCACGCATCCGCGAGCGGGCGCAGGTCGGCGATGCGGCCGAGGATGTCGGGGTACTGGACGACCACGCACGACGTGTCGTCGTCGATCTTCGCGATCAGCTGGTCGAGGTCCATGTCGGCGACCAGTTCGGGCGCGGTCGTGTCGAGCACGTCGCCGGTGAACTTGGCCATCGTGTTCGCGACCGAGACGTAATGCGGGTGGAGACCCGACGACAGGATCGCCTTGCCCCGCTTGGTGATGCGGCGTGCCATCACGATCGCTTCCCAGCACGCGGTCGAGCCGTCGTACATCGAGGCGTTGGCGACATCGGTGCCGAGCAGACGCGCAACCTGAGTCTGGAACTCGAACAGCATCTGCAGCGTGCCCTGCGCGATTTCCGGCTGGTACGGCGTGTAGGCGGTGAGAAACTCGCCGCGCTGGATCAGGTGATCGACCGACGCGGGAACGTGATGCTTGTACGCGCCGCAGCCGAGGAAGAACGGCGCTTCGCCGGCGGTGAGGTTCTTCTTGGCGAGCGCCGACATGTGGCGTTCGACCGCCATTTCGGAGGCGTGCATCGGCAAGTCGCGGACCGGGCCGTCGAGGCGGGCGGCTTCGGGCACGTCGACGAAGAGGTCGTCGATGGTTGCGGCGCCGATGACGGCGAGCATGTCCGCACGGTCGGGCTGGGTCAGGGGAAGGTAGCGCATTCTAGTCTCCTCCCCTCCCGTTTACGGGAGGGGTCGGGGGAGGGAATGAGGCGGGGAACGACTGTATCAGCCCCTCCCCCGACCCCTCCCGCAGGCGGGAGGGGAGCAGCGACTTACAGTCCTTCGACGAAGGCTGCGTAGGCGGCTTCGTCCATCAGGTTGTCGAGTTCGCTCGGGTCGCTGAGCGTCAGCTTGAAGAACCAGCCGGCCGCTTCGGCGTCCGAGTTCACCAGGCTGGAATCGTCGGTGAGTGCAGCGTTGCCCTCGGTGACGGTGCCCGAGACGGGGGAGTACACGTCGGACGCGGCCTTGACCGACTCGACGACCGCGGCTTCGTCGCCCTTGCTCAGCGTCTTGCCGGCTTCGGGGACGTCGACGAACACGACGTCCCCGAGCTGGCTCTGTGCGTATTCGGAGATCCCGACGGTGCCGACGTCGCCGTCGACATCGACCCATTCATGATCCTGCGTGAAGTAACGGCTCATATCACTTGGCTCCTGCGCGGACGTAGCGGTGGGGAATGAAGGGCATCGCGGTGACGGTGGCGGTGTGGACCTTGCCGCGTTGCGCGATTTCGATGCGGGTGCCGGGTGCGGCGAGCGCGAGCGGCACATAGGCCATCGCGATCGGCTTCCCGAGCGTCGGTGCGAAGCCCCCGCTGGTCAGGCGGCCGATCGTCGCGCCGGTGTCGTCGATCACTTCGGCGCCCTCGCGCGCGGGCTGGCGGCCCTCGACGATCAGGCCGACGCGCTTGGCGGCGGGGCCGTGTTCGCGCTGGGTGAGGATGCGCTCGGCACCGGGGAAGTCGGCGGCTTCGCGGCGGCGCTTCGACAGCGCGAAGCCGAGGTCGGCCATGACCGGCGTGATCTCGGGATCGAGGTCGTGACCGTAGAGCGGCAAGCCGGCTTCAAGACGCAGCGAATCGCGGGCGCCGAGGCCGATCGGCTTGATCTCGGGGAGCGCGAGCAATGCGTTGGCAAACGCCACGGCATGTTCGGCGGGGAGCGAGATCTCGACGCCATCCTCGCCGGTGTAGCCCGAGCGGCTGATCCAGAGCGGCACGTCGTTCCAATGGAACGCACCGGCGGTCATGAATACGAGCGCGTCGACGCCGGGGACGATCCGCGCGACTGCCTCGACCGCCTTGGGGCCCTGCACCGCGAGCAGTGCCTGATCTTCGAGGATGTTGATCGTGACGTCGTAGGGAAGATGCTCAATCAGATAGCTGATGTCGTCATACTTGGTGGCGCCGTTGACGACGACGTAGAAGCTGCCGCTTGCGGTCGGCGACGGGTGGAGCGGGTCGTAGGCTTCGGGCTCGACGTCCTGCGCGGAGAAGGGCGACGGCTGGTCGTCGGGCAGGCGCGTGGCCATCAGGTCGTCGAGGATGCCGCCATCCTGTGCGAGCAGCAGCGAGTAGCGCATCTTGCCCTCGCCCAAGCCGGCGATATCGCCCGGTAGGACGGTTTCGAGCGCGTGCGCGACGCCTTCGCCGGAGAAGACGAGTTGGCCCATGTGGCTGACGTCGAACAGGCCCGCCGAGTCGCGCGTCCAGGCGTGCTCGGCCATGATGCCTTCATACTGGATCGGCATCTCGTAGCCGGCGAACTCGACCATCCGCGCGCCGTGCGCCCGGTGCCACGCATCGAGCGGCAACGGCAGGACCTCGGGCTCGACGTAGTCGTCCGCCTGGTCAATGATGCTCGCGTAATCGCTCATATCCGGTCTCCGTCGAAGGGGCGCGCGGCACCAATGGGTGCAACGATCCGAACCCCCTCTGTCACGGGACCTGAGAGCTTTCGCGCCGGATATGTCCAGCGCTTACCCCTTCGGTGGCCCTCGACTTACGCCAGGACGCTTTCCAGAGTGTCGATCAGCCCCGCGCGGTCTCTGGTGCCTGAGAGATTCCGGGGTGGTTGCTCCTTCGGCGGTTCCATCAGCCCTGAAAGGACCGGAAACGCTCTCCCGCGCGGTGCCATGCCGGTTGCCCGACATCGACGCCGCGAGTTGTGACGCGGCGCACAATCTTAGTCAATCGAGGGATGAGGAGCGCAGAAAGAAATCGCTCACTCGACCCGATAGAAAGGCACCACCCCGGCGAAGGCCGGGGCCCAGTTGGAAAGGTAGTCGTAACAGCGGACCATCCGTCGTTACTACCGTTCCCCAACTGGGCCCCGGCCTTCGCCGGGGAGGTGGACTTATCCCAAAGTGTAGGACCCGACGGTGAGCGGGCCGTTATTCGACCGTCACGCTCTTCGCCAAATTCCGCGGCTGGTCGACGTCCGTACCCTTCAGCACTGCTACGTGATACGCGAGCAACTGCACTGGTACCGCATAGACCAAAGGCGCGATCAGCGGGTGGACCTTGGGCATGGTGATCGTCGCCATGCAGCCTTCGCCGGCCGCCTGGATGCCGTCGTAATCGGAGATCAGCACGACTTTGCCGCCGCGTGCCATGACTTCCTGCATGTTGCTGACGGTCTTTTCGAACAGCGGGCCCGAGGGCGCGATGACGATGACGGGCACATGCTCGTCGATCAGCGCGATCGGACCGTGCTTCATCTCGCCGGCGGCATAGCCCTCGGCGTGGATGTAGCTGATTTCCTTCAACTTCAACGCGCCCTCGAGCGCCAGCGGGTAATCGGTGCCGCGCCCCAGATACAGCACGTCGCGCGCGCCGGCGATCTTGTGCGCCATCGCCTCGATCGCCTCGTCATACGCCAGCGCGCCGTTGAGCGCGGCGGGCGCCTCGGCGAGGTGGCGGACGATCTCGCGCTCCTGGTCCTTGGTCAGCAGACCCTTGGCATGCGCCAGATTGGCCGCAAGTGCCGCAAGAACCGCGAGCTGGCAGGTGAACGCCTTGGTCGATGCCACGCCGATTTCAGGCTCCGCATGAGTCGGCAACAGCAGGTCGGCCTCGCGCGCCATCGTGCTGGTCGGCACGTTGACGACGACCGCGATCTTCTGGCCTTCGGCCTTGGCGTGGCGCAGCGCCGCGAGCGTGTCCGCGGTCTCGCCCGACTGCGAGATGAAGAGAGCAAGGCCGCCCTCTTCCATCACCGGTTCGCGGTAGCGGAACTCGGACGCGACATCGAGGTCGACGGGGACGCGCGCAAACTGTTCGAACCAGTATTTGGCGACCATGCCCGCGTAGAAGCTCGTCCCGCACGCGACGATCGTTACGCGCTTGATCGTCGACAGGTCGAACTCGGGGATCGGCAGCGTGATCTCGCCTTCCATCCGCTTCAGATACGAGCGCAGCGTCTGCGCGACGACAATCGGTTGCTCGTAGATTTCCTTCAGCATGTAATGCTTGTGGTTGCCCTTCGAGATCACGTCGCCAGTGATCCCAGAAATCGTGATAGCGCGCTCGACCGGCGTGTTCTCGCGGTCATAGACCTGCGCGCCATCACGGGTCAGCACGACCCAGTCGCCCTCATCGAGATACGCGATCCGCTGCGTCAGCGGCGCGAGCGCCAGCGCGTCCGAGCCGAGATACATCTCGCCGTCGCCGTGGCCGACGACCAGCGGCGAGCCGAGGCGCGCGCCGATCAGCAGGTCGGGATGCTGGCGGAACAGGATCGCGAGCGCGAATGCACCGTGAAGGCGCGGCAGGATCTCGCGGACGGCCGATACCGGGTCCATCCCCGCCTCGACCTTCTCACTGACGAGATGCGCAACGACCTCGGTGTCGGTCTCGCTAGTGAACGTCCGGCCGCGCGCGATCAGTTCGTCGCGTAGCGGCTTGAAGTTCTCGATGATGCCGTTGTGGACCACCGCGACCTCGCCGGTCGCATGCGGGTGCGCGTTGTTGGTCGTCGGGCCGCCATGCGTCGCCCAACGCGTATGCGCGATACCGGTCTTGCCAGGCAGCGGATGCGCGGCGAGTTCGTTCGCCAGATTGACCAGCTTGCCCGACGCCCGCCGCCGCTCGATCGCGCCGTCATTGTCAGTCGCGATGCCGGCCGAGTCATAGCCGCGATATTCGAGCCGCTTCAGACCATCCAGCAGACGACCGGCAACATCTTCGCCGCTCAGGATTCCAACGATACCACACATTTACATCATACTCCGTGGAACGGGTCTTACTTGCCGCTTGCTTGGGCGGCCTTACGCGCGATCATGCCGTCGCGAAAGCGCCTGGCCCAGCCGGGCCTCGCGATTTGCGGCGGGCGGACCAGTGCCAGCGCATCGGCCTCGACGTCCTGAGTCACGACCGATCCCGCGGCGACGATGGCACCTGCGCCGATCGTGACAGGCGCGACCAGCGCGGAGTTCGAACCGATGAACGCGCCCGCGCCGATCACGGTGCGGTATTTGAAGTAACCGTCGTAGTTGCAGGTGATCGTCCCCGCGCCAATATTCACGCCCGCGCCGATATCCGCGTCGCCGATATAGGTCAGGTGGCTGACCTTCGCGCCTTCGCCGATGACCGCCTTCTTGATCTCGACGAAATTGCCGACCTTGGCGTCCGCATGCAGGTCCGCGCCGGGGCGGAGGCGGGCGAACGGACCAACGTTCGCACCCTTGCCGACCGAGGCGCCCTCGATGTGGCTGAACGCGTGGATCGTCGCGCCATTAGCGATGCGCGCGCCGGGGCCGAACACGACGTTGGGTTCGATCACGACATCACGGCCGAGGACCGTGTCGTGCGAGAACCAGACTGTATCGGGCGCGATCAACGTGACGCCATCGGCCATCGCCTGCGCGCGACGCGTTGCCTGCCATGCGCCTTCGACGCTGGCGAGTTCGCCGCGGCTGTTGACGCCAGCGACCTCGTCCGCGCCGGTTTCGATGACGGCGGACGAACGGCCGTCGGCCCCTGCCAGACCGACAATATCGGTGAGGTAATATTCGCCCGCCGCATTGTCGTTGCCGAGCCGGTCGAGCAGCGCGAACAGGTCGGTCGAGTGCACCGCCATCAGCCCGGAGTTACACAACGTCACCGCCCGTTCCGCCTCCGACGCGTCATTATACTCGACGATCCGGTCCATCCGGCCCGCGGCATCGGCGATCACGCGACCATAGGCGCCAGGGTTTTCCGGGCGAAAGCCGAGCACGACGACGGCGGGCGTGTCGTCGGCGTGCAACCGATCGATCATCCGCTGCATCGTCGTGGCGGTGACCAGCGGCACATCGCCGTAGAGGATCAGGACGTCGCCCTCGAACCCCGCCAGCGCGTCGCGGGCCTGCGCGACCGCGTGGCCGGTGCCGAGTTGCTCCGCCTGGAGCGCAGTGGCGATCCCAAGCGGTGCCACCGCCGCCTCGACCTGTTCACGCCCCGCCCCGGTCACGACGACGGTCTTCGCCGGCTGCAACGCCGCCGCGCTTGCGACGAGATGCAGCAGCATCGGTCGGCCGGCGATCGGATGAAGCACCTTGTGAAGATCAGATTTCATCCGCGTACCCTTGCCGGCAGCGAGGATCACGACTGCGATGGGGTGGGCCGGAATCGGTTGGTCGATGGAATGCGTCGTCATGGAAGGATCGCTGCCACGAAAGCCTTGCCAATTCCATAGTCTCGCTGGCAGGCCCGCATCCAATGACGCATTTTTTATTCGATATCGTCGGGTTCGACCTGGACGGCACGTTGCTCAACACGAGCGGCGACCTGGCCGCCGCGGTCAACCACGCGCTCGCTACTGTCGGTCGCCCGCCCCTCACCGTCGAGCAGGTCAAGCCGATGATCGGCGGCGGCGCGCGGCACATGCTCAAGCAGGGCCTGACCGCGACCGGCGGGTATGACGAACCGATGCTTGATGCGCTGCACGCCGATCTGCTCGCCTATTACGAGGCGAATATCTGCGTGCTTACAAAGCCTTACCCAGGTGTGATCGACGCGCTGGATGCCTTGGCTGCGAAGGGCGTGACGCTGGGGATCGTCACCAATAAGATCGAACGGTTTGCGCGGACCGTACTGGGCGAACTCGGGCTGATCGATCGATTTGCCTGCATCCTGGGCGGCGATACGATGGCGGAGTCGAAGCCGTCGCCAATGCCGATCCACGAGATGGTGAAGCTGTGTCGTGAAAGCGGGGGCGGCGGAGACCGCGCGGCGTTCGTCGGCGATTCGATCTTTGATATCCAAGCCGGGCATGCGGCGGGGTTGCCGACGATCGCGTGCAGCTTCGGCTTCCTGATGCAGCCCGTAGCAGAGCTTGGCGCCGACGCGGTGATCGACGGTTTCGACGTACTCGTCCCGACGCTCGAAAGGCTCCGCGCATGAACCGGACGACGCTCACGCGCATCGCGCTGGTCATGGCGATCGTGTTCGCAGTGACGATGGCTTTGCTGCCGAAGCCGCCGCACATGCCGATCGACCAGTTCGGGGACAAGTTCGGGCACATGCTCGCCTTCGCGACGATGGCGTTGCTGGCGGCGCTGTCGTTTCCGACCGCGCGGTTATTCAGGATCGGCGAGCGGCTGTCGTTTCTCGGCGCGATGATCGAGGTCCTGCAGGCGATCCCGTCGCTGCACCGCGACTGCGACATCTACGACTGGATCGCCGATACGCTGGCGATCACCGTCGTGTTGCTGATCGTCTGGGCCGTCCGACGCAGGCGTGGCGCACGTCTCAACTAAGCCTTGCGCCACTTCGTCCACAAATGGCGCGCGAGCATCGCTGGCGGCATGCGCAGCAAGTGCGATCGGACGTAGAAGCCTAGCCGGGTGATCGGTCGGGTCGGCCTGCCCCAACCGTCCCGTGCGGTGATGCGACGGATGTAGAGACGATCGGCCCCGCGCGCAGTTCCTTCGGCGAAAAGCGCATCGACGAGGCGCAAGGACCGGGCCACTTCGCGGGATAGGCCGTGACGTTTTGCCTCCATATCGAGCCCGTTGGTGCCGAACTCCTCGATCAGACAGCGGATGTCCCACAGGTTACGGAGGCCGCCGGCGAGGTCTCCATCGGCGAACAGATGCGCCGCCGCGTGTACAAGCATTCCGTTGGGGGAGAGGGTCCGCAGGCCGTTCTCCAGTGTGAAACTCCCGGCGATTAGCGCCGCCGCATCAGGCGTGATCCGCGCGGTCAGTGGCAGGATGGTGTGATGGACGTCGATCATCCGGTCGCGCTCGCGGTGGATCAGCGGCGGGAGCTCGTGCATCCAGCGGCGATAATAGACGTCGTCATACGGATCGGGCTTGACCCATTCCCATCCAGCCGCGAGCAGCGCCGCCTCGACCGCGTCGATCGATGCGTGCGGCACAAGGATGTCGAGGTCGCCAATCAACCGCCCTTGCCCTGCCGACAAACCCGCCGCGACGAACGCGGTGCCCTTCAGCAGGATGACCGGGCAGTCGACCGCGGACAGCGCACGCCGGGCCATCTCGGCCTCCCATAGCGCGGCACGGCGGCCGTGCTCGGCGGCGGCGCGGGCGTCGGCCAGGATGGCCTGCACGCCATCAGGCATCTGCAGGCCGTCGAGACGCATCGCCAGCGTACCGATCAACTGCTCCGCCCGCGCCATCGTCAGCAGTGCGGTCCAGCCGTCCGCATCGAGCCCGACGATGCTGCCCGGATCGGCGAGCGCGCGAGCGAGGATGCGGGCATCGTTCACAGGGCGGACCATAGCGCCTCGACCTGCTCTATCGCGCTCGCACCGTCCGGATAATCGATCGCGACCGAAGGAATGTCGGCGATCAAGCCCGTCAGCGACCGAAAGCCGGGCTCGCCCAGCGCGACGTAGTTGGTCGAGGCCTGCGTCATCCGCACGAACGCCTCGGCCGGCGGCACCGGTCGCGTCTCCGGCTCGAAACCGTAGCGCGGGAAGACGAGCAGTGCCGGCAAAGCGGGCGTGTCCATCGCCGCGATCGCGCGCGCGTCGGGGACCATGTGACGGATGTCGCCTTTCGGCGTCGCTGGCATCAGCGGCCCCATCCGCGCATCAGGCCACGCCAACTCGGCCGCAGCGATCGCTTCGTTCTTGAGACTGATCAATCGTGGGAACGCGTGGACCAGCCCGGTCGCGGCATCGAGCAACGCGAACTCGTCCCCCATGAACCGCCAGCCCTTCGCCGCGAGCAAGGTCGCGAGCGTCGACTTCCCTGCGCCCGAGATGCCGGTCATCAACACGGCGCGACCATCGCGCGCGACTGCGGACGCGTGAAGCAACAGATAGCGGCGGGCGCCCAGCGCCATCTGCAGGTTCATCGCCATCTCGGCAGCCAGCAGTCCCTGGCGCAACGGCAGCGGTGCAGCTTCGGGGAGCATGTAATCGCCACCGATCTCGACGGATGGGCGTATGATCCTGCGCCACGGACGCCGCGCAAACAGGCGCACGGTGAAGTCGGGGATGCCGTCGTGCGGCTTCGGGTAATCGCGGTACAGGCTTCGGAGTTCGGCGATCGGCGCGCGCCAGTCGGAGCCGATGCGGAAACCTATCGGCCCGATGCGGACGGAAAAGGCGTACCTCATGCCCGCTCGATCAGTCCGGCTTCGACCAGTTCTTCGAGCCGTGCCGCCAAAGCCTCACGCGTACCGTCGTCGAGATCATAGTCCCGTCCAAGCCGCTCCAGGAGGACGTCCAGCGACGATGCTCCCTCGCCCAGCACCGCTAGGATCTGCGGTGCGGGTTCGGTTAGTAAATGCGTGATACCCGACGCGCGATGATATACCGCGGTGAATTCATCGAGCGGCGCGATCAGCATGCCTCCGTCGGGCGGTCCCCGAAAGATCGTCCCCGACACGGCCTCAGCCGCGCGGCATCTGCAACGATGCGAAGCAGGTGAAGCCGCCCTGGCCGCGCTGCAACCGGCGGATATATTTGACGTACGCGCGGCTGCGGTCCGAATCGGTACCGGGCAGCGTGCTGCCGCTGGCCAAGGCGCGCTTGACCTCTTCACCCTTGAACGCGCGGGTCGAGGGCGGGAATGCACCCTTGGTACGCGCTGGCACGACGCCTCCATCCGCATCGATATAGCTGCCCGCGCGACCCGGATCGGGCACGGGGATCTCGCAGTTCAACACCGAACCCGCGGTCTGCGCGAGCGCCGGGCGAATCGACACCACCATGCCTGCAGTCATCGCGCCGAGCGCCAGCACGCGGCGACGCGATGGAACGCCGGTGTCGGTCTCCGCGGTTGCGACCGGATCTTGGTTGAGTTCGATGTCGTCCATGATGCCCCTGCTAGATCACAGCCCTTTCATAATCCTGAAGCGCTGACAACATCGCCGTATCGACGCTTGGGAGAGCGTGCCGGAGTAGGACGACTTCGCACGCCGTTCGTTTCCGCGGTCGGCAAGTCGATGGCGCCAACAGACGATACCGGTTTGCATCGTGCCGCTGTATGGCGCTGCGCATGGACGTCGATTCCGTCCCAGGAGACCGCAATGCTTTCCGGATTTGGCCTGCGTACGTTTTGGGCGATCGTCGTGGTCGTCATCGCTGCGGTCGCGGTGTTCGCGCTCACCCGCGACGTGCAGGGCGCGATCGTCGCGCTTGTCGGCGGGATCGCAGCCGCGCTGGTGGCTGCCGGCACCGGGGACGAGGCGCCTGCCCTGGACGACGCGACGAGCGCGTCGCCGTCTGTGCTCGACGACGTGCTCGACGCGATCGTCGCACCGGTAATGCTGGTCGAGGACGGCCGCGTCGTGGTCGCCAATCGTGCCGCGCGGACGTTGCTCGGCGCGCATATCCTTGGCGAGGACGCGCGCGTTGCGATCCGCCATCCTGCCGCCGCCGAGCGCCTGGGCACGCCGGGGCCGATCGATGGTGAGCGGCCGATCGAGCTGGTCGGGCTGGGCACGCGGGACCAGCGCTGGGAGATGCTGCTCAGCGAGACGTCGGACGGCCAGCGAATCGTCCACCTCGTCGACCAGACCGGCAACTACGCCGCCGAGCGGATGCGGATCGATTTCGTTGCCAATGCCAGCCACGAACTTCGTACGCCCCTGGCGTCTATTCTTGGCTTCATCGAGACGCTGCGCGAGGAGGCCGGCGAGGATGCGGAGGTTCGTGCGCGTTTCCTGAAGGTGATGGATGACGAGGCGCGGCGGATGCAGCGGCTGGTCGAGGACCTGATCTCGTTGTCGCGCATCGAGGCGGAGAAGTTTCGCCTGCCCGACCAGGCGGTCGATTTCGCGCAACTCGTCGAGGACACGCGCGACGAACTCGCCGATGCCGCGGGTGATCGCGGGCATGATCTGGTCGCGACGATCGATCCGAACCTCTCCTCGGTGTCGGGGGATCGGGTGCAGCTGTCGCAGATGCTCCACAACCTAATAGGCAATGCGATGAAATACGGGCGTGCGGGGACGCCGGTGACGATCGAACTGAAGCGCGACGATGCCGGTATGATCCGCTTGTCGATCCGCGACGAGGGCGACGGGATCGCGGCGGTGCACATTCCGCGGCTGACCGAGCGCTTCTATCGCGCGGATGCGGGACGCAGCCGGTCGCTAGGCGGGACGGGTCTCGGGCTGGCGATCGTCAAGCATATCGTCGAGCGGCACCGCGGTCGGCTCGATATCGCGAGTCAGGTCGGCGTCGGTACGGTGGTTTCGGTCATCCTGCCCCCGAGCGGCGGCGCGACCAAAGGCGCTGTCATAAAAGGGTAACCCAACTGTCACACAGGATCGTCTTAAGTACCGCTAAGGCCGGTGCATGACGGGAATTCTGGTGCAGCGGTTCGTTCTTCTAGGGGTGGTTGGGGCTCTGGCCGCGTGCGTCGATCAGGCGAACGGCGGTGGTGCGGGATCGCGCGACCAGATCACCGCGGTCGGGTCGTCGACCGTCTATCCGTTCACGACGATGATCGCCGAACAGCTCGTCGCCAACGATCCCGATGCGAAGGCGCCGGTGATCGAATCGACGGGGACCGGGGCTGGCATGAAGCTGTTCTGCGCAGGCGTCGGAGCGGCGCATCCCGATATCGAGGATGCGTCGCGGCGGATGAAGGCGAGCGAGTATGCGACGTGCGCGAAGAACGGCGTCCGCGACGTGATCGAGATCCAGGTCGGGATCGACGGCATCGCCTTCGCCGAAGCGAAGAACGGCCCGAAGATGCAGCTAACGCCGACCGATCTATACAAGGCGCTGGCAGCCAATCCGGGCGGCAAGGTGAACACGGCGCGGGTGTGGCGCGACGTGAACCCGGCGCTGCCCGCGGTACCGATCCAGGTCTATGGTCCGCCGGCCACGAGCGGCACGCGCGATGCGCTGGCCGAACTGATCCTGACCAAGGGGTGCGAGGCGAGCGATCCTTCGGCCAAGGCGCTCGCGAAGTCCGATGCCGAGGCGCACAAGGCGCTGTGCACGCGGGTGCGCGAGGACGGCGTGTATGTCGATGCGGGCGAGAACGACAATCTGATCGTCCAGAAATTGCAGTCGAACCCCAACGCGATCGGCGTGTTCGGGTATAGCTATCTCGAAGAGAACAAGGACGACGTGAACGGGGTATCGATCTCGGGCGTCGCGCCGACCTATGCGACGATCGCGGACAATGCGTATCCGGGGTCTCGGCCGCTCTATATCTATGTGAAGAAGGCGCATCTGACCGCGATCCCGGGGCTGCGGAATTTATTGAAGCTGTATGCGGCGAACTGGGGGGCGACGGGGCCGTTGGTGAAGCGGGGGTTGATTGCGTCTCCGGCGGCGATTCAGGCGCGGTCGGCGGCGATTATCGCGAATGAAACGGTGCTGGATCCGGCGGTGTTGTCGTGATGCGCCTTTCGTCCAGTTGTGCGCCCGTCCTAGTTCCCCCGCGAACGCGGCGGCCCATGAGCCGAGCGCGCGATCGGAACTTAGCTGGGCCCCCGCATCCGCGGGGGAACCGGGGTTCTGCTACGTTTGGTTCACACAAGGCCACCACCCCGGCGGAGGCCGGGGCCCAGTTGGGCACCGTTGCATTGGCTGCCGCTGCGCCCCGTTACCTCGACCTTTCCAACTGGGCCCCGGCCTTCGCCGGGGTGGCGGCTAGTGACTTGGTGCGCATGCGCGCAACCAATCATTGCGGGCGAGAAGTATAATGTCCCCCATCGCCCTCCTCTTCCTCGTCCTCGGTCTAGGCCTCATCGGCTGGCTCACCGCCCGCGTCCGCGCCACGCGCTTCCGCGCCGGCAGCACCGTGCGGTTCAGCTCGCTGCCGTCGCATCACGGCTGGTACGTCGCGCTATGGACCGCGATCCCGCCGCTCGTCTTCCTCGTGATCTGGTCGATGACCGCGCCCGCGCTCGTCACCGATGCCGTGCTCGCCACGCCAGCCGCGATCCAGCTCCCCCCGCCCGGCTTCGACCGCGCCTCGATCCTGTCCGAAGCGCGCAGCCTCGCCGAAGGTCGCAGCTTCGGTGCGTTCCACGGGCTCGCGCGAACGCTGGCCCCCTCCTACGCCGCGGCGCAATCGCGCTACGACTGGATCGCCACCGCCGCCGCGTTGCTGCTCGCCTTTGCCGGCGGTGCGTTCGCGTTCACGCGCGTCAAACCCGGGTTCGGCGCGCGGACTCAGGTCGAGCGGGTCGTGATGCTGATGCTCCTCGGCGCGTCGCTGATCGCGATCCTGACCACCGTCGGCATCGTCGCGTCGCTGTTGTACGAGTCCGCGCGGTTCTTCTCGGTTGTGCCGATCACCGACTTCCTGTTCGGCATGCACTGGAGCCCGCAGGTCATCGACGGGCGCGATCCGGGTGCATCGCTCGGCGCGGTGCCGTTGTTCTGGGGGACGTTCTTCATCGGCGCGGTGATCGCGATGATCGTCGCGATCCCGTTCGGGCTGATGAGCGCGATCTACCTCACGCAATATGCAGCGCCGAACACGCGCAAATGGATGAAGCCGATCCTCGAAGTGCTCGCGGGCGTGCCGACCGTAGTCTACGGCTATTTCGCCGCGCTGACGGTCGCGCCCGCGGTGCGTGACCTCGCCGTGTCGGTCGGGATCAGCTGGGCGTCGTCGGAAAGCGCGCTCGCCGCGGGCCTCGTGATGGGCATCATGATCATTCCGTTCGTGTCGTCGATGGCGGACGATTCTATCGCCGCGGTCCCCTCGTCGATGCGCGATGGCAGCCTCGCGATGGGCGCGACGTCGTCCGAGACGATCCGCCGCGTGCTGCTCCCGGCCGCCCTCCCCGGTGTCGTCGGCGGCGTGTTGCTGGCCGTGTCGCGCGCGATCGGCGAGACGATGATCGTCGTCATGGCCGCTTCCGGCGTCGCGACGCTGACGCTCAACCCGTTCGCGAGCACCACCACGGTCACCAAGCAGATCGTCGACCTGCTGACCGGCGAGGCCGAGTTCGACAGCCCCAAGACGCTCGCCGCATTTGCACTCGGCCTGACGCTGTTCGTGGTCACGCTCCTTCTCAACATCGTCGCGCTGCGCGTCGTCAAACGGTACCGCGAAGCCTATGAGTGACACGCTCGTGCCCCAGATTCCGGTGACGAATGCGGAGCCCGTGCGCCGCGTGCCGACCGACTGGACGACGCAGGCGATGCAGTCGCGCATCCGCCGTCGCTATGCATCCGAGCGCCGTTTCCGCTTCGCCGGGCTCGCCGCGGTATGGCTGTCCGCCGCGTTCCTCGCCTATCTGCTGATCACGATGGTGATGCAGGGCGCGAGCGGGTTCGTCGAGACGCGCGTGTCACTTCCGGTTGATCTCGCCGCCGCCAAGCTGCCGATCGAGCCCGCGCGCCTCGTCGGACGCGGCGCCGATCTCGCGCTTGCCGGTGCAGGACTGGAAGGCACCGTCGACCTCGCCGCGACCAAGGCGTTCGGCAAGGACGGCACCGACCTTCTTTCCCACGGCGCCTGGGCGGTGGTCCGGGACGCGATCAAGGCCGACGCGTCGCTGCTCCAGCGCAAGACCGTGTTCGAGGTCCCCGTCTCCAGCCCGATCGACGTCGCCGCCAAGGGCAACGGCACGCGCGATGCCGAGGCGATCGTCGCGCGGCTGAAGGCGAGCGGGGCGCTGACTCGCGGGTTCAACGCGGGCTTCCTGACCTCGGCGGACTCGACCGATGCGACCCGAGTCGGGATTTGGGGGGCTTTCAAGGGGTCGTTGCTGACGATGATCGTCACGTTGCTGCTGGCGTTCCCGATCGGCGTGCTGTCGGCGCTGTACCTCGAAGAATATGCGCCGAAGAACCGCTGGACGGACCTGATCGAGGTCTCGATCAACAACCTCGCTGCGGTGCCGTCGATCATCTTCGGTCTGCTCGGCCTCGCGGTGTTCCTCGGCACGTTCGGCATGCCCCGCTCGGCGCCTATAGTGGGCGGCCTGACCCTCGCGCTGATGACGATGCCCGTCATTGTCATAGCCGGCCGCAACGCGATCAAGGCCGTCCCCCCATCGATCCGCGACGCTGCGCTCGGGATCGGCGCGTCACCGGTGCAGGTCGTCTTCCACCACGTCTTGCCGCTCGCGCTGCCCGGTATCCTCACCGGCACGATTATCGGCATGGCGCGTGCGCTCGGCGAGACCGCACCGCTGCTGATGATCGGCATGCGCGCGTTCATCGCCGCCCCGCCGTCCGGCCTCGCCGATCCCGCGACCGTGCTGCCCGTCCAGATCTTCCTCTGGTCGGACCAAGTCAGTCGCGGCTTCGTCGAGAAGACCTCCGCCGCGATCATCGTCCTGCTCGTGTTCCTGCTCGCGATGAACGGCGTCGCGATCTACCTCCGCAACCGATTCGAGACCCGCTGGTGATGCCAAAACATTCTAAGCCTCCCATCCTCAAGATGACGGCGCGCAACGTCTCCGTCGCCTATGGCAGCAAAATCGCGATCAACGACGTATCGATCGACGTCGACCAGGACGAAGTGGTCGCGTTCATCGGCCCGTCGGGCTGTGGCAAGTCGACCTTCCTGCGCACGCTCAACCGGATGAACGACACCGTCGCCAGCGCGCGCGTCACCGGCGAGATCAAGCTCGACGGCCAGGACATCTATTCGCCCGACATGGACGTGGTGCAGCTCCGTGCCCGCGTCGGCATGGTGTTCCAGAAGCCCAACCCGTTCCCCAAATCGATCTACGAGAACGTCGCCTACGGCCCGCGCATCCACGGACTGGCGGGTGCGAAAGCGGACCTCGACCGGATCGTCGAGAAGTCGCTGCGGCGGGCCGGCCTGTGGGACGAGGTCAAGGATCGGCTGAGCGACAGCGGTACGGCGCTGTCGGGCGGCCAGCAGCAGCGTCTCTGTATCGCCCGCGCGATTGCGGTCGATCCCGAGGTCATCCTCATGGACGAGCCGTGCAGTGCGCTCGATCCGATCGCGACCGCCAAGATCGAGGAGCTGATCCACGAACTGCGCGGCCGCTATGCGATGGTAATCGTCACGCACAACATGCAGCAGGCGGCGCGCGTCAGCCAGAAGACCGCGTTCTTCCACCTCGGCACGCTGGTCGAATACGGCAACACCTCGGACATCTTCACCAATCCCCGCGAAGAGCGGACCAAGGATTACATCACCGGCCGTTACGGCTGAGTCGGGAAACGACCATGAACACGCATACGGTCAAGGCCTTCGACAACGACATCGGCGAGCTCCGCGGGTTGATCTCGCAGATGGGCGGGCTCGCCGAGGACGCGATCGACAAGGCGATGCAGGCGCTGCAACGCAACGACCTCGCACTCGCGGAACAGGTGCGCGTCGCCGACAAGCAGATCGACGTCATCGAGGCGGAGGTCGAGCGCCTTGCGGTGCGGATCATCGCGTTGCGCGCGCCGATGGCGGTCGATCTCCGCGAGGTGGTTGCCGCGCTGAAGATCGCGGGCGTCGTCGAGCGGATCGGCGACTACGCCAAGAACATCGCCAAGCGCGTGCCGATGATCGAGAGCGAGCACCGGATCGAGCCGATCTCGATCCTGCCCGCGATGGGTCGGATGGCGAGCGAGATGGTCCACGACGTGCTCGACGCGTTTGCCGCGCGGGACGCGGAAGAGGCGGTGCGGGTGGTCGAGAGCGACAATGCGCTGGACGATTTTTACGACAGCATCTTCCGTACGCTAGTCACCTACATGGTCGAGAACCCGAAGACGATCAGCCAGGTCGCGCATCTGCTGTTCGTCGCGAAGAACCTCGAGCGGATCGGCGACCACGCGACCAACGTCGCCGAGATGGTCTATTTCGCCGCGACCGGCACGCAGATGGTTGATCGCGAACGCGGCATAAAGAAGGAGCAGGCATAATGGCACGCGCGAAAATGCTGTTGGTCGAGGACGATGCTGCGCTGGCCGAATTGCTGGTCTGGCATTTCAAGCGCGAGGATTTCGAGATCGCGCATACCCCCGATGGCGAGGAAGCCTTGCTGCTCGCCAAGGAGAAGGTGCCCGATATCGTCCTGCTCGACTGGATGGTTGAGGGGCTGTCGGGGATCGAGGTGTGTCGTCGCCTGCGCCGTGCGCCCGAAACGCAGAACGTGCCGATCATCATGCTCACCGCACGCGGCGAAGAAGAGGATCGCGTGCGCGGGCTCGAAACCGGCGCCGACGATTACGTGACGAAGCCGTTCTCGCCGCGCGAACTGGTCGCGCGCGTTGGTGCGGTTCTCCGTCGCGTCCGCCCTGCCCTTGCCGGTGAAGCGCTGAGCTATGCCGACATCGAGATGGACACGGTCGGCCACAAGGTCCGCCGTTCGGGCGAAGTCGTCTCGCTCGGACCGACCGAGTTCCGGCTGTTGAAGCATTTCCTCGAGCATCCGGGCTGGGTGTTCTCGCGCGAACGCCTGCTCGATGCGGTGTGGGGGCATGACTCGGATATCGAGAGCCGGACGGTCGACGTGCACATCCGGCGGCTGCGGAAAGCGATCAATGTCGGCGAGCGTCCGGACATTATCCGCACCGTCCGTTCGGCGGGTTATTCGCTCGATACGGGCGGGTAAGGACTCTGTCCCGCGATGGGGCGAATGGAATCGGATGCGAAACGAAGGACCCAAGCGCGACTTAGTGCGTTCAGACGTCGCGCTACCAAAATGGTGCACCCATTTAGGAGATTCACATGAAGTCCATCCTTCTCGCCGCTGCCGCTCTTCTCGCGTCGCCCGTGATCGCCCAGACGACGCCGCCGGCAGACCCCGCCGCGCAGACCGCACCGGCCGATCCCGCGATGCAGACGGCACCGGCCGATCAGGCTGCCCCTGCCGACCCCGCGGCGCCTGCTGCACCGGCGGATCAGGCAATGGCTGCTCCTGCCGATCCGGCAGCGGCACCAGCCGCACCGATGGCAGGCGCACCGATGGCGCCTGGCGCAGGTCGCGTGACGTTCGGCCAGCCGACGGTAACGCCGCCGACGCCAGCACCGGCGACGTATCCGGTGTGCTCGAAGACGGTCAAGGACGGCTGCCGCAACCGCGGCGGCAAGTAAGTCCGGCAGCGAGCGGCGGGTGATCCTGCCGCTTGCGTAGCCAGCTTTACGTTCTAGGAAAGGCGCTCCAATCATAAGAGAGGGGCGCCTTTTCCATGTCTGAGAACTTTGGGTCTATCAGCTTTGAAGGCCGCATTGCGATCGTCACGGGCGCAGGCGGCGGTCTCGGCCGCGAATATGCGCTCGAACTTGCCCGCCGCGGCGCGAAGGTCGTGGTCAACGATCTCGGTGCGTCGCGCGACGGCACCGGACATTCCGACGCCGCGCTGAAGGTCGTCGAGGAAATCGAGGCTGCCGGCGGCGAAGCGATGTCGAACGGCGGCAGCGTCACCGACTACGACCAGATGGTCGAGATGGTCGCCCACGCTTCCGAGAAATGGGGCGGCGTCCACATCCTGATCAACAACGCCGGCGTGCTGCGCGACAAGAGCTTCGCCAAGATGGAGCCCGCCGACTTCAAGTTCGTCGTCGACGTCCACCTCAACGGCTCGGCGAACGCGACCAAGGCGGTGTGGGACACGATGCGGGCGCAGAATTACGGCCGCATCCTGATGACCGCGTCGTCGACCGGGCTCTACGGCAATTTCGGGCAGGCGAACTATGGCGCGGCCAAGCTCGGCCTTGCCGGCTTGACCAAGACTCTCGCGATCGAGGGTGCGAAGAACAACATCAAGGTCAACACGATCGCCCCGACCGCGGGCACGCGGATGACGCAGGACATCTTCCCCGAGGAAGCATTCAAGGCCTTTTCCCCCGACAAGGTCGCGCCCGCCGCGGTGTTCCTCGTGTCGGAAGATGCGCCGACCAACATGATCGTCGGCGCCGGCGCGGGCGTGTTCCAGGCGGCGTATGTGACGCTGACGCAGGGCAAACTGCTGACCGGCGACGACCTGTCGGTGGAGGGTGTCGCGGCACATTGGGACGCTATCATCGACCGTTCGGGTGAGATCGTCCCCCAGTCGGGCTCGGAACAGTCGATGACTATCCTGAGAAAGCTGCAGGGGCGCTGAGCACTGGCCCCACATGGCAGCTAGAATTTTCTAACCGTTCCCCCGCGAAAGCGGGGGCCCAGGACCACGAAGGTTGTAACCTGTAACCCTGGGCTCCCGCTTTCGCGGGAGAACGGGATTGGTTCGGGCAACCTGCTAGCCCTCAGCGTGGCTCGCGCATTTGCCAGACTACGCGGCCGATAACGGCGATCGCTCCGTCCGGCACAGCCGCCGCGTCCGGGTTATCGCTCGTTGCCACTAGCGCACCGCGTATAACGGCGACGCGCTTCACCATAACCGCGTCGTCGATCCGGATGACGTACACCCCGCCCTTTGCGCGCGGCGTACGGTCGGCGGTGTCGACCACGATGTGATCGCCGTCGAACAGTCCCGGCTCCATCGAACTCCCGCGCACGCGGATGATCGCCGCCTGCCCGTCCCTTAGCCCGAGTTTCCGCGCGAGGCCGGGGTCCAGCGTGTCGGTGCCGAGCACGATCTCGCGATCGACCAGCGCGCCCGGCCCCGCCGACGCTGCGACGTCGAGCTTGCGGATGCGGAACCCTGCCGGCCGGTCGGCGGGTGCACCCAGCGTCGCTTCACTCACCCCCAGATAGTCCGACAGCAATCGACGGTCGCGTTCGCCGAGCACCCGCGGCGATCCGCGCCGGACATATTGCTGAAGATAGGCCGCGTTGCGCCCCAGCATCGCTGACAGCGCCGCCAGACTGTCGCCACGCGCGGCGGCCAGCGTTGCCAGCGCGGTTCTTGGATCGGGATCGGACACGGTTCTAGCCACGCCCGAACCGTAGCGTAGGAATTTTCCTAGACAAGTAGGATTTGCCGGAACAAATCAAGAACACAGGCGAAGACTCGGGCGGGGTCTTGGGCTAGGAACAGGAAGGAGCGACCATGTCCGTTCTCATCAAGATCGACCGATATCTGCGGCAGACCGGCATGCCGACGTCGAAATTCGGCCGGTTGGCGGTCGGCGATCCGCGGTTGGTGCACGATCTCCGACTCGGTCGCCAGCCGCGCGCGCCGATGGTGGCGCGGATCGAGACGTTCATCGAACGGCACGGATCGTGAGGATGGACGCGATCCGCGGCCCCGATGCGGGCACGCTGTTGATCCGCGCGCTTCGCGGCCAAGCGACTGCGGCAGGCCTGACGATGCACGTCGAGTCGATCGCGTGCACGCCCTGGGCGAGCGCTACGTTCGTCGGCACGCTGCACCGGCTGACGATCGCGGCGGTGCCCGTACCCGGTCTTCGAGACTGGATCGACGCGTTGCCCGAAGCGGAGTTCGCGATGCGCGGGCATATCGTCGCCGATCTCGTGGTTAATCGCATCGAGTCGATCGGCGACCGCGAGCATGTGACGATCGCGGTGCTGACGCTGATCGACGCGTAAACGTCTCGACAGGGGTGGACTTTCGACGGCCGAACCACGAAGTCGGCGGTCAACGAAGGAGATTCATATGGCCGGGATGGGCAAGTTCGACTGGGCGGATCCGTTCCTGCTCGACGATCAGTTGAGCGAGGACGAGCGGATGATCCGCGACAGCGCGAAGGCCTATGCCGACGACAAGCTCGCGCCCCGGATCATCGATGCGTTCCAGCACGAGCATACCGATCCCGCGATTTTCCGCGAGATGGGCGCGCTCGGATTGCTCGGGCCGACGATCCCCGAGGAATATGGCGGCGTCGGTGCGTCCTATGTCGCGTACGGGCTGGTTGCGCGCGAGGTGGAGCGGATCGACTCGGGGTATCGCTCGATGATGTCGGTGCAGTCGAGCCTCGTGATGTACCCGATCAACGCGTTCGGGTCCGAGGAGCAGAAGCGCAAATACCTGCCCAAGCTCGCGACCGGCGAATGGATCGGCTGCTTCGGGCTGACCGAGCCGGATGCGGGGTCGGATCCCGGCGGGATGACGACGCGCGCGAAGAAGACGGCGAACGGTTATGTGATCTCGGGCGCGAAGACGTGGATCTCGAACTCGCCGATCGCCGACGTGTTCGTGATCTGGGCGAAGTCCGACGAGCATGGCGGCGGTATTCGCGGTTTTATCCTGGAGCGCGGGATGAAGGGGCTGGAAACGCCCAAGATCGAGGGCAAGCTGTCATTGCGCGCGTCGATCACTGGCATGGTGATGATGGATGAGGTCGAGGTCGGCGAGGACGCGCTGCTGCCCGACGTGCAGGGATTGAAGGGGCCGTTCGGCTGCCTCAACCGTGCGCGCTACGGGATTTCCTGGGGTGCCTTGGGCGCGGCGGAGTTCTGTTTCCATGCGGCGCGGCAGTACGGGCTGGATCGCAACCAGTTCGGGACGCCGCTGGCGGGGCGGCAGCTTTTCCAGAAGAAGCTGGCGGACATGGAAACCGAAATCGCGCTCGGGTTGCAGGCCTCGTTGCGCGTCGGGCGGCTGATGGACGAGGGCCGGTTCGCGCCGGAGATGGTCTCGATCGTGAAGCGCAACAATGTCGGCAAGGCGCTCGACATCGCGCGGATGTCTCGCGACATGCACGGCGGCAACGGGATTTCGGGGGAATATCAGGTGATGCGTCACCTGATGAACCTGGAGACGGTGAACACGTACGAGGGTGCGCATGACGTGCATGCGTTGATCCTGGGGCGGGCGATCACGGGTATCGCTGCGTTTTGATCGAATTAGGCAGTTTGTTTCCCCGCGAAGGCGGGGACCCAGTCTGGGCTCCCGCCTTCGCGGGAGAACACAGGTGAAGGATACGCCCCTCGCCGGCTTGAAGGTGGTCGAACTCGCGCGGATCCTTGCGGGGCCTTGGGCGGGGCAAGTCCTTGGCGATCTCGGTGCCGATGTCGTCAAGATCGAGAGCCCGGCCGGTGACGACACGCGAACCTGGGGGCCGCCGTTCATCGACAACCCCGACGGCACGCACGACGCCGCGTATTTCCATGCCGCCAATCGGGGCAAGCGGTCGGTCGTCGCCGACTTTACGACCGCTGAAGGCCAGGCCGTCGTTCGTGACCTGATCGCCGACGCCGACGTCGTTATCGAGAATTTCAAGGTCGGCGGGCTCGCCAAATACGGGCTCGACTACGCCGCGCTCTCTGCGATCAACCCGCGCCTCGTCTATTGCTCGATCACCGGGTTCGGGCAGGACGGCCCCTACGCTCCGCGCGCAGGCTACGACTTCATCGTCCAAGGGATGAGTGGGATCATGGACCTGACCGGCGAGCCTGATGGCGCGCCGCAGAAGATCGGCGTCGCGTTCGCCGACATCATGACCGGGCTTTATGCGGTGATTGCGATCCAGGCGGCGCTGGCGATGCGGACGCGGACCGGCAAAGGTCAGCAGATCGACATGGCGTTGCTCGACACGATGACCGGCGTGCTGGCGAACCAGGCGATGAACTGGTTTGCGAGCGGGGTGTCGCCGACGCGGGTCGGCAATGCGCATATGAACGTGTGTCCGTATGCGGTGTTTCCGTGCGCCGATGGGTGGTTCATCCTGGCGGTCGGGAATGACGGGCAGTTCCGGCGGTTCTGCGACGCGATGGGGTTGCCCGAGATGCGCGACGATCCGCGGTTCGCCACCAATGCGGGGCGGTTGGCGTTCAAGGAATTGCTGTTCGCGGGGATCGAGGCGGCGACGTCTCTGGTGCCTAAGCTCGAGTTGCTGGCGCGGCTGGAGGCGGTCGGGGTGCCGGCCGGGCCGATCAATACCGTGGCGCAGGCGTTCGATGATCCGCAGGTCGTCGCACGGGGGATGGCGATCGAAGTCGCGCGGCCGAATGGGTCTTTGATCCCGGGGCTGCGTACGCCGATCCGGTTTTCGGATGCCGATCTCGCGACCGGGCGGGCGGCGCCGATGCTGCCGAAACCACCGTCATCCTGACGAAAGTCAGGATCCAGAGCCGAGTGCGCTAGCGTCCGTGGCTCTGGATCCTGGGTCGAGCCCAGGATGACGGATGGGGCTTAGGCTGGGACCTCCGCCACCGGCTTCCGCGCATACAACCCGTACGCCAGGATCAGCGCGTAGCAGATCGCCGGGAGCAGCAGCGCGAAGTGCAGGCTGCCCGATTTGTCCGCGAGCATACCCGTCAGATACGGGACGATCGCGCCGCCGACGATCGCCGTGGCGATCACGCCCGAGCCTTCCGCCGCGCGCTTGCCGAGGCCTTCCGACGCCAGCGAGAAGATCGTCGGGAACATCACGGCGTTCATCAGACCGATCGCCAGCAACGCCCAGCCCGACAGCGCGCCCTCGGTGTTCGCCGAGATCAGGATCAGCGCCAGCGTGCCCGTCGCGACGCCCGCGAGCACCTTGCCCGGCGACACCTTGTTCAGCACGTATGCGCCGATGAACCGGCCGACCAGCGCGCCGCCCCAGTAGAACGGCACGTGCTTGCCCGCGGCGACGTCGCTCAGGCCCATCACGCTCGGCTGCATCAGGTAATTGACGATCAGCGAGCCGACCGCGACTTCGGCGCCGACGTACAGAAAAATGCACGCCGTCCCCATCGCGAAGCGCGGGCGCTTGAGCAGCGTGAATGCGTGGAAGATGCTGCCGGTCTGGTCCTGCTCCTCGTTGAGCCGGTTGCGACGGGTCCACACCACCGCGGCAACGATCAGCAGCGCGATCGCGAGGCCGATATAGGTGTGCACGACGGTCCGCGACGATTCCGTCCGGTACGCGTCGAGCGCGGCGCCGGTCAGCTTCGAAGAGTCGACCGTCGCCAGCCCGCCGAGGATCAGCGCGGAGCCGACATACGGGAAGATCGTGGTGCCGAGCGAGTTGAACGCCTGCGCGAAGGTCAGCCGGCTCGACGCCGACTTGGGATGGCCAAGCGCCGAGATCAGCGGGTTCGCGACGACCTGCACCACGGTGATGCCAGCGCCAAGCACGAACAGCGCGAACAGGAACATGCCGAAGCTCGCCTGCCCTGCGGCGGGGATGAACAACAGGCAGCCCGCGGTCATCGTCACAAGGCCGATCGACGCGGTCCGCATATAGCCGGCCTTGCGCACGATCGCCGCGGCGGGGATCGAGAACAGCGCATAGGCGAGGAAGAACGCCGACTGGACCAGCATCGCGGTCGCGTGGTCGAGCGTGAAGAGCTCCTTCATCTTCGGGATGATGATGTCGTTCAGCGAGGTGATGCCGCCGAAGATGAAGAACAGCGCGAACACGAACACGCGCAGGTCGGGCGCGTCGTAGCCGTGGCTGGCATCGCCTCCGGCCGCTGGTGTGGATTTGGTATCGACGTGCATCGTGGTGCGCCCCCTCGCGGTATTATCTGCGCGACATAAGCCGGGGCGACGGCGCGTGGCAATGCCGCGTGGTGCGATCCGTCCTGGCGAGCTAGGACGGGGGACATGAGCCGCTTCACCGTCAACAACGAACCGATCGAATACAAGCTCGACAACGAGACGCCGCTGCTGTGGGCGCTGCGCGATGCGTCGAACCTGACGGGGACCAAATATGGCTGCGGCACCGGGCAGTGCGGCGCGTGCACGGTCGATATCGATGGGCGCGCGATGCGGAGTTGCCGCGTGCCGATCGGGTCGATCGAGGGGGCGTACGTCACGACGATCGAGGGGCTGTCGCACGAGCGTAACCATCCGGTACAGCTGGCGTTTATCGCGGAGTCGGTTTCGCAATGCGGGTTCTGCATCCCGGGGATGATCATGGCCGCCGCAGCTTTGCTGAAGCGCAATGCCGACCCGAGCGAGGTGCTGATCCGCGAGCAGATCACGAACCTGTGCCGGTGTGGGGTGTATCCGCGCGTGGTGGAGGCGGTGCAGCGTGCCGGGCGGGCGACGCGTGGGGAAGAGGTTATCCCGGCAGGACCAAGGCCGGGGATCGATCCTGCGGACTCGGCGCTGCTGGTGCCGGCACTGGTGCCGCCGCCAGCGCGATAGCGCGTCCGCTCGGAACCAAGCCTGTTCTCCCGCGAAGGCGGGAGTCCAGTCTGGGCTCCCGCCTTCGCGGGAGAACATGCTGGGGAACGTGACGTGCACCCAGAACTCCAGTGCTGTTCGCAAAAGCCGCCTCCCTTCTTCGCCTCCCCGGCGGAGGCCGGGACCCAGTTGGAACGTCGATAGTAACGCATCGCAGCACTCAGCCACGACTATCCCCAACTGGGCCCCGGCCTCCGCCGGGGCGGTGGCTGTTTTGAAGATAAGTTTCATGCATCCGCTACGAAGACTAGCCGACATGAACTATCGCCCGCCCTGCAACTAAACCTGTCTAATCGCTGACGAACCCATTCAGCCTCCCCACACCCGAGATCGACCAGACCCAACACATCATAGGAGCCGGCTCGTGCGCCGGCAGTCGAGGACGACGGCAATGACGGGCAAGTTTCTCAAACTCTTGATGGCGGCTTCCGCGTTGGTGCCGGCAACCATGATGGCATCGACCGCGACCGCGCAACAGGTCGACCAGGACCGCGGTGACCGGGGCCAGCGCCCTGACCGCGGCCAGCGCCAGGATCGCGGCGATCGGGGCCCACGTCCGGACGGGCAACCTTTCCAGCAGCAGCGCCCCGACCGCCCCGCCGCGCCCGATCAGGGCCAGCGCCCGCAACGCGCCGATCTCGGCACGCAACCGCAAGTCCGCGGCGACCGCCCCGATGGTCAAGGCCGCCCCGATTGGAACGGTCAGCGCGGCGGACAAGGCGGAGACCGTCAGGCTTGGAACGGCCAGCGTGGCAACGGTCAGGGCTGGAACGGCCAGAGCCGTCCCGACCCGCAGGCTGGCCAGAACCGCCCCGACTGGAACCGCGACCAGGGACGCCCCGGTTTCGATCGCGGCAACCAGCAAGCGGATCGCGGCCAGTTCGACCGCAACGGTGGACGCGGCGATTGGCGTAACGACGGGCGCAATGACAACCGGGGCGACAACCGCGGCGACTGGCGCAACGGCGGCCGCGATGGCTATCAGAACCGCCAGCCCAACCGCGCCTACGGCAACGTCCAGGGCTATGGTCGCGGCGGCTACAACCAGGGTCACTATAACCAGGGCGGCGCATGGAACCGTGGCTGGCGTAACGACAACCGCTATGCCTGGAGCAACTACCGCGCATCCAACCGCGGCGCTTACCGCCTCCCACGCTACTACGCGCCGAGCGGCTGGGGATCGGGCTATCGCCGCTTCGGCGTCGGCTTTTCGTTGAACAGCATCCTCTACAACCAGAATTACTGGATCCAGGACCCGTACACCTACCGCCTGCCCGAGGCGTACGGCCCATATCGCTGGGTGCGCTATTACAACGACGCGTTGCTGGTCGACCTCGACAGCGGTCGCGTGGTCGACACGGTGTACGACATCTTCTGGTAAGCTTCAGCTTACCGTCACGCAGTAACAGGGGGAGCCCCGCGGTGATGAAGATCACCGCGGGGCTCTTGCGTTTTGGGGGCGCTTCGCCAAATCCTGCGGCGTGGGTATCTTTTCAAAAGCCAAGAAGGTCGATCCAGCCGCGGCAGTCCGCCAGGCCTTCGGATCGCAAGTCGCCGCGCGCCTCGACGCCAATCCGGCGGTGCAGCGCATCGCGATGGACACGGTCCAGTTCTATTATCAGGACAAGTTCCTCGATCCCGCGACCTGCAAGCGGCTGATCGCGGTGATCGATTCGAAGCGACGGCCGTCGACCTTGCTGTCCGATCGCCCGAACAGCAATTTCCGGACCAGCGAGAGCTGCGACATGGATCGCTGGTCGCCCGACGTGCAGCCGACCGACGAGGCGATCGCGACGTTGCTCGGGATCGACCTGCTCCACGGCGAGACCATGCAGGGCCAGCGCTACGCCCCCGGCCAGCAATTCCGCGCGCACCATGACTATTTCCACGAGTCCGAAAGCTATTGGGCGAAAATGCAAGAGCAAGGCGGCCAGCGCACCTGGACCGCGATGGTGTTCCTCAACGACGTTCCCGAGGGCGGAGCGACCTGGTTCCCGCAGGCCGGCGTGAAGATCGCGCCGAAGCGCGGCATGCTGCTCGCATGGAACAACATGAATCCGGACGGGACGCCGAACGGGCTGACGCTGCACGAGGGTATGCCGGTGGTCGAGGGGGTGAAGTATATCGTGACGAAGTGGTTTCGCGAGCGGCCGTGGATGAAGTGAAGGGGGCGCAATCCGTCTCCAACATCGCTCGCCCCTCCCCTGTTGCAGATCCGCCCGGCGCGGATTCTTTTTCTCGCCCCCCCCCGTTCGTCCTGAGTAGTCGTCGAGTAGGCGCCGCAGGCGGCGTATCGAGACGGCGTATCGAAGGACAGGTTGTCGCACGGAACCCATGCTTCGATACGCGCCCTCGATACGCTTCTACGAAGCTACTCGGTCGCTACTCAGCACGAACGGAATTTGGGGACTTCCTTCCTCGGCCGCCCGCAATTGCGAACTAGCGCCAAACTGTTTCCCCGCGAAGGCGGGGGCCCAGACCGGGCTCCCGCCTTCGCGGGAGAACAAGACGCACGTGGTGCACGCGGTTGCCAGATCGCCCTAACCACGCGCCCCTCTCCGCTCGACAATCCCCTCACAGCCACTACGTCCGAGACATGACAGTTCTTGGCGTAACCAATTCCATCCTCGGACAGCCTTGGCGCTGGCGCGCGCTCGCCGCAGACGGCCGGGACGGTTTCGGGATCAACGGTTCGGGCGACGACCTCGTCACACAGCTCCTCCTCGCCCGAGGCTGCCCCCGCGACGCGCTAGACGCGCACCGCACGCCGTCGATCCGCGCGTTCATGCCCGACCCGTCGATCTTCCGCGACATGGACCGCGCCGCCGAGCGCCTCGCCGACGCGGTACAGGCGCACGAACAGGTCGCGATCTTCGGCGATTACGACGTCGACGGCGCCACCTCCGCAGCGCTGATGGTCCTGGTCTTGCGCGATCTCGGCATCGAAGCCCGCCCCTACATCCCCGACCGCCTGCTCGAAGGCTATGGCCCCTCGGGCGAAGCGCTCGTCCGCCTGGCAAGCGAAGGCGCCACGCTGATCGTCACGGTCGATTGCGGCGCGCAGGCGTTCGAAGCGCTCGACGTCGCCCGCGACGCGAAGGTCGACGTGATCGTCATCGACCACCACAAATGCTCGACCGCGCTCCCGCACGCGCTCGCGCTGGTAAACCCCAACCGCCTCGACGAGACCGAAGGCGCCGCGCACGGCCACCTCGCCGCGGTCGGCATGTGCTTCCTCTCTGCCGCCGCGCTCGTCCGCACGCTTCGCACGCGCGGCTTCTTCAAGGACCGCGCCGAGCCCAAGCTGATCGACCTGCTAGACATCGTCGCGCTCGGTACGGTCGCCGACGTTGCGCAACTCCGCGGCCTCAACCGGGCGTTCGTCTCGCAGGGCCTCAAGGTCATGGGCGCACGCAAGAATATCGGCGTCGCCGCGCTGATCGAGGCGTCGCGCCTAACCCGCAACCCGACCTGCACCGACCTCGGCTTCGCGCTGGGCCCGCGCATCAACGCCGGCGGCCGCGTCGGTCGCGCAGACCTCGGTGTCCGCCTGCTCACCACCCAGGACCCCGACGAAGCCCGCAAGATCGCCACTGAGCTCGACCGCCTCAATGAAGAACGCCGCGCGATCGAGACCGCGGTGCAGGAGGCCGCCGACCTCCTCTCCAGCCGCGACCGTGCCGTCGCCGTGGTCGCTGGGCACGGCTGGCACCCCGGCGTGATCGGCATCGTCGCCGGCCGCCTCAAGGAGAAACTCGGCCGCCCCGCAATCGTCATCGCGATCGACGAGAACGGCATGGGCAAGGGCTCCGGCCGCTCGATCCCCGGCGTCGACCTCGGCGCCGCTGTGATGGCCGCACGCGAACACGGCCTGCTGGTGGCGGGCGGAGGCCACGCGATGGCCGCCGGGCTGACGATCAGCGAGGCCGCCATTCCCGCCTTCACCGACTTCCTCGAAGAGCGCCTCGCCGCCGCCGTCGAACGCTCGAACGGCGACCGAGCCCTGTTGCTCGATGCAGTCCTCGCGGCTGGCGGCGTAAACCCAGGCCTCGTCGAATCAATGGAAGCCGGCGGCCCCTACGGCATGGGCTGGCCAGCCCCCCGCGTCGCAATGGGCCCGGTCCGCGTGATAAAGGCAGACGTCGTCGGCAACGGCCACGTCCGTACGATCGTCGCCGGCGACGACGGCCGCTGCATCAAGGCAATGGCCTTCCGCTCGGCCGAGAGCGCGCTCGGCCAGGCACTGCTCGGCGCCGCCCCTCACCGCAAGCTCTGGCTCGCCGGCCGTGCGAAGATCGACGACTGGTCCTCGCGGCCGTCCGCGGAATTACACGTCGAAGATGCCGCCTGGGCCGATTGAGGGGTTGACGCATCGGTGGCTTCCTTTTAGGCGCCTCCAACCACGCAGGCCCCTTCGTCTAGCGGTTAGGACGCGGCCCTTTCACGGCTGAAGCACGGGTTCGATTCCCGTAGGGGTCACCATCCGCCACATTCGTGGCTGAGACGTGCGATTTAGTCATTCTTTGCTCTTCGCTGGTACAGCAACCTGGTACAGTGAGCACCCAGATAGCACTCATGGCGACCCTGGAAGCAGCCGACTACCGGTTTCTATTATCTGCGTCGGCAGATGCCCGGAAAGATGCGTCCCGCCTTCGGCGGTAAGGCGCTATGGAAGGTGTCGCTCAACACGAAGAGTGCGGCCGCAGCCCATATTTTGTTCCTTCAAGCTAACGCGGGTTTGAAGCAGGAGGTCGAGGAAATCCGGGATCGGATCAAGGCAACTGGCGAACCACTCCTTCACAGCGTGATCGGGCTCGCGACATGATCGCTACGTACTCTCAGGGCCCCGATGTAGATGGATTGGATGGCACGGAACGCCTTCTCCTGGCTCGCCTGGAGATCGACCGCGGACTTTGGAACATGACGCCACCGGGTGCTCCCCGGCTGCGGCGTCGACGACGTTCTCTCGATCGGTGGTTTGCAGCGGGCCGCTGCGTGCGCAGGCGACAATCCTCACGATCCTTCGGTTTTCGGATTGGGTTGGGCTAGGGCGAGGGCATAGTCCCGAACGTCTGGCGGCCACGCTGCCATCCGACCCGCAAACGCTTGATCCTCACCAGCAAACAGGACGCGGATCGCTTCCTCGTAACCGGGAAAATCGCCGGCCAGCCCGGACAGGAAGCGATACGTGCGCTCATGTGCGGCTTTGCGATCGGTCTGGCCGCCATCTGCACGACGCGCTTCGTCAACAAGGCGGCGCAACGCCTGCGAGGCTCCCCCCGGCTGCGTTGCAAGCCATTCCCAATGACGCGGCAGCAGCATCACTTCGCACGCGACCACGCCAAGTTTTGGTCGGCCTCTCGATCTGGTCGAGCTATCTGCCAGTTCGCGCCGCGCTGTCGCAAGCGCCTCGAGTTCGCCATGGTCTGTAAATCGCGTAACGATTTCCGCCGCAGTGCCTCGAAGGTCGAGGTCGACCACCGCGCCTGACGTATCATCGAAGGTAAGGACAGGGCCCTGCGTGTCGGCTTCCGTCGATTGTTCATTCCCGAAATCGTCTATCTTGCCTGAGAAACGGGAAAGGTCGCGCTCAACGAATGGCCACTATCAGGCCCCGGATCGGCACTCTGGA
The DNA here is from genome assembly GCF_001421415.1 of Sphingomonas sp. Leaf208. GTDB lineage: Bacteria > Pseudomonadota > Alphaproteobacteria > Sphingomonadales > Sphingomonadaceae > Sphingomonas. The sequence continues at coordinate 317,251 of NZ_LMKH01000035.1, read as the reverse complement.
CGTCCGGGTGTGGGCGAAACTACCCGGCAGTGCGGGGCTTCGTCCGGGATTTACGAGCAGGCATTTACGCCCCCCCTCCCCCTCCCCGCTGCCCGACTTCAGCCATTCGTTCAGCTTGAGGAGTGATGGTCTCGGCGCCAAGCCGGTCTACTTCCGGTGATCAGGATGCCTCGTCGCTTGAACGCGAATTGCGTAGGTCGGTCTGACCGTTCATAGCCCTACGAGGATGGTATCGACGCTCTGAGGTTCTGATGTCTGATCGCCTGCCGGTCTTACTCCAATACATATTGCCTAAGCAGCGCCTCACCACGCTGGCAGGTCACATCGCCAAGGCGCATGGGGGTGCGATGACAACGCGGCTCATCCGCTGGTTCGTTGGCAAATATTCCGTCGATATGAACGAAGCCGCGGATGCGGACATTCGGAGCTACAAGAGCTTCAACGAATTCTTCACCCGTCCCTTGAAAGCGGGGTCACGTCCAATCGCGGCTGCCGACTTTGTCTGTCCGGTCGATGGCGCAATTAGCCAGTTCGGCTCGATTGATGACCATCACATTCTACAAGCAAAGGGGCATCGGTTCACCACGACGCAGCTTGTTGGCGGCGACGCCGCACTGGCCAGTCAGTTTCGCCACGGCAGCTTCGCAAACCTGTACCTATCCCCCAGAGACTACCACCGCCTGCACATGCCCTGCGATGGCAAGCTCACCCGCATGATCTACGTGCCTGGTAAGCTTTTTTCAGTAAACCCTGTCACAGCACGCGGCGTGCCGAACCTGTTTGCGCGCAACGAGCGAGTAGTTTGCGTCTTTGAATCGGTAGAGCACGGCTTATTCGTCATGGTGCTGGTGGGAGCCACCATCGTTGGAAGCATGGCGACTGTGTGGCACGGCGTGGTCAATCCTGCGCGCATTAACAGGACGTCGGAGTGGGCATATACCGACCAGGACATCGTGCTGAAAAAAGGCGAGGAAATGGGCCGCTTTCTCCTTGGTTCAACGGTCGTGATGTTGTGGAAGCGGGGCGCCATTGCGTTCAACGAAGACTGGGTGCCGGAACGGAATGTGCGCTTGGGCGAACTGATGGGGCAGCGCGCAACCTGAGCTGCTTGCGCCGTTGGCCGGGATGGGAAGACCCATGTCCCGACACGCAGGCGCTCTTTCCTACTTCCCGGATTCGGACGCTCGTTCATCTTGGCGAATTTACCGCTCTGACGTTCGGCTACCGGCTTACGAACGCCGTCATTTGGAAGCAGCGGAGGTTCTCCTTGAAAGCCGCGGATGGAGGTTCAGCTTAGCTGCTCTTGCAGGCTGCGAGTACGCAAGGTCATCTCATCGCCGGTGTGCTTGGTTTCGGCGGGCTCGATCAACAAGACCCAACACTCGTCCTGTGCCACGGGATTATGCCGAATGCCGCTTGGCACTGTCAAAAAATCCCCTTTCTTGAGCTCAACCGCACAATCTTCGAACTCGATCCGCAGGGAGCCTTTGACAATATAGAACAGCTCGTCTTGCCCGTCATGGGCGTGCCAGACCAACTCGCCCTTCAGCTTTGCAGCCTTTAGCAACTGGTTGTTGACCCGGCCGATCACCTTCGGCGACCAATAGTCGGTTACTCTATCGAACGCGGCCGCGAGTGCTGTAGGGGACAACATACCTATCTCCAGGTGTATATCGGATTGGATGCAATATAATTGAAGCGATAGACATTGGCGATCGTGCCACCGCTTTTGCTCGTCAGATTAGCTTGGCCGGCCGGCTCCTGACGACGATGCTGGTTATTATAAATATACCACGCTTCCAAAGTCTTGTTTGGTAAGCGAGGAGGAACAAGAGTAGCCGATGGGGTGGACGCATGTGGGCTGCCTGATCCGCTCACGAATGTGACTGCCGGTGGCGTAATCCATCGATTAGCAGGTTCAGGATGCGCCCGGCATGCGCAGAGCCATCCTCGCCTGTCGCCACTCCAAGATTCCCAATCGCTCGCAGCAGGTCGTAAGGCTCGACGTCGTCCCGCACTTCCTTCGTCGCTGCTGCCGCATCGAGTAAGGAAGCAAGCGCAGGCTCGAAATGCGCCCGAAAATAGGCTGGCAGCTCGTCGAACGCCGGGTCGCCAGAGTGGAGAGCTACTGCGAGGCCCTTCTTCGTCCCAAGGAATTGCGCATACCGTTTTAGCCAACGCTCCAGCGCCTCTCCAGGCGTGTAGCGTGTCGCCAGTGTTGCCGCTTCCGCAGCGCAGGCATCGACTTCGCGGCGAAATACCGCGGCAATAAGGTCCGATCGCTTTGGAAAGCGACGGTAGAGCGTGCCCATACCGACACCGGCTCGATCTGCGATCTGCCTCACCGTCGCATCGACGCCCGCCTCCGTAAAGAGAGCTTTGGCCGCCTCCAGCACAGCGTCTTCACTGCGCTGGGCGTCAGCGCGAACGCGCCGCTTTGGTGTTCCTTCCGCGCTTGTCGCGGTCTTCTCACGTTCCGTCAAAGTACCATCCAACATAAACGGCTTGCCATACGGAGCATCGCTCCGCATATGGATATGCGGAGCGATGCTCCAGCTAGCGCGGAATAGCCAACCGGCGTTGGCTTGCAAACAGATGAAGCGAGATATGACGTGAACAACCTTATCGACAAAGCTCGGCGGCTTCCCGTGAATGCGGCAGTCACCACCATCTCGATCAGCCCGGTACCTCTGTCGATCCCGGATCACGAGAGAGAACTCGAACTCCGTATTACCGCGCCGATGAGCGGTCGCGACCTCCCGATCATCCTGCTTTCGCACGGACACGGCCCCTCGCTCTACATATCGTCGAAGGACGGTTACGCACCGCTTGCGAACTTCCTGGCGGAGCACGGCTTCGTCGTCATCCAGCCCACGCACGCAAATTCGAAGGTGGGCGGCCTGGCATCCGATGCGCCAGGCGGCCCCCTGTTCTGGCAGGAACGCGTCCAGGAATTGACCTGCATCCTCGATCAGATGGAAACTATCGACGCGTCGGTTCCAGTCCTTACCGGCCGACTTGACCACGATCGGATCGCGGCTGTCGGCCACTCACTTGGCAGCCACACCGTAAGCGTGCTGCTAGGTGCCCGCCTCAGCGACCAAAAAGAGGCAGCTCGTGACGGCGACATGCGTGACTCCAGGGTAAAGGTGGGCGTGTTGCTTGCTGGGCTAGGTCGCGGCGAAGACCTCGACGGACCGATGGGCTCGCGCTACCCCGCGCTCAGACTCGATTTTTCCACCCTCACCACCAAGACCCTGGTCGTATCGGGGGACGCCGATGTTAGTCCGCACCTGACGACCCGCGGTGCTGACTGGCATGCAGATGCCTTTTCCGATGCCCCGGGGGCCGACAGCTTGCTGACCTTGGCGGGAGCCAAGCATGGGCTTGGCGGCATCGCCGGCTACGACGCGAACGAGACGGACGACGAAGATCCCGACCGCCTCGGCGTCACGCAACGCATGGTTTGGGCATACCTGTGGTCGGCCCTAAACCCAGGTAATGCCGCTTGGCAGGACGCAATTTCAGCTTTCGAGAACGAAGCGACCGAGTTCGGTAAAGTAGATAGCAAATGACTTCTGCCCTGGCGCTTTTTGACAACGGGCGACGGGGCAAAATCTGAAAAGAACCTATCGAACTTGCCGAACAGTCGCGGCTGGTGGTCGAGAGGATCGCGGCGTAGCGTCTGGCCAGCGTCACGCGTTGGCGACCGATCGCGCCATCCGACGCGGACGCGATGGATGCGACACCCGCGGCGGTTGATGATCGAGCCAAAGCGCCTGGCTCTCGCATATCGATTTCAGGCCGAGTGCCGGCGCGCGGGCGCGGCGCGCGGGGGCGCTCCCGGCAACGCCGCGAATTCCAGCCGCACCTCGCGTTCCCTGGCCGCGGTGCCGGGATCGTCCGGAAGCGCGCCTTTCATGATCCCGAACGCATCCTTAAGCGTCCCGATCGCATCGTTGAACATTCCGAACGCCGCAGCGGTAACCGCCGATCCTTCGCCATCCACCGCGAAGGTCGCTGCCGCGGACCCGCCACCGGCCCCGTTGAAGATCGCGGGGTAGTTTATCGCGGCAAAGCCTGCGTTGGTCGTTACCTCCGCTGCCTGTACTGCCATCGCGACAAGCCCGGCGCGGTCGTCACGTGCGCGCAGATCGCGCAGCTTCGTCGCATACGTCTCGGCCGTCTTCTTGCGCTCCGCACACATCGCGATGCCGACGGGGATCGTGTAACGCCCCCGAAAGCCGACAAGACGTCCGCGCGCCGTGCCGCGTCCCTCGAGTAGCGCCGCGATGCTTCGGGCCACGCGGTCGTTGTCCTGCACTTGCTGCTGATCGAGCAGTTCCACCAGCCGCATCGTCATCCGATCGAGGAACGCGTAAAGATGGGCGACCTTGCCGCGATACACGGCGATGTTGCCCTCGATCGATGCGATCGACGGCGTCAAATCGCGACCGCTGACGAGCGTCGCGGCCTTGCCCAAGCCACTGCTCCGAAGAACGCCGCCCCCGATCTGGGTGGCTCGCCCAGCGCCCATCCCCCGATCATAGGCCCGATCGAGCGATTTCACGTCGTTGTCGATGCGGACGCCCCATTCGTCGACGGTCTTCCAGCATTGTACGAGCTTTTCCATCCCGTCGATGATGCCGCGCACCAGCCCGATGATCGCCGCCGCGCCGCTCACCCCCATGGTAAAGCCGGAGAGGCCGAACGCCGCGGCGCTGAGTGAAAGCGTGACGGTGACGATGGCGCCGTCTATCGCGGTGTGCTTGCGGACGGCATGCCACTCGCCAAGAGTGCTGTAGTGCTGGGCGATCTGTGCTTCGATCGCTTTTCCGACACCCGGGCTATTATCCGCCAAGATCTTGCTGACGCTTGCCCGCAGGATATCGTCCACAGGCCAGGACGGATTTATCTTCGGCGCGATCTTGTCTCGAATCATGGCCTGCATTGTCTTCGACACGTGGGCCAACACGTGCTGGTAGAGTTGCCCGTGCTTGTTGAGGTCGGCGGCGACGCGGTTCGGCACCTCGGCGATGACAACCAGTGGGATTGCGTCGAAGCGATCGTCGAACTCGTGCTTACCCGCGCCACGCAGGGCGCCGCCGAGCGTGTGAGTGTACAATTTGATCTTCTCGCGCGGCGGGCCTGCTGGCACGATCCCATCTCCTCTCCTGGACGGTGGCGACGGGATCGTCGCGCCCGGGGTTACGAGGACGGCAATAGCTTTCGGTGCGCTTCAGCCGGATTTCAGATGAGCCGTTCTACGCTACGATTGACATATTCGGCGGACGCGTCGGTCGGAGGCGGCGGGGGGCCGGGCACCGCAAGCAGCTCCTCGTCGCTCGACAGTCGCCGTATGTCGGTATTGACGATCAGCACCGTCTCGTTCTCGTCGCAACCCGCGCCGTCTGCGGGTACGGCGGCATCAGCGTCGATCGGTGCTGCCGACGTCGATCGCGCCGTTATCACTTTCTAATCCTAGTGCTCCAATGACAGCGCTACTAAATCGGGTCGAGGGCACTTATTTTTCCTTTCCAAAGGATTATAGTTTTGCGCTGAGAGCGGGATAGTATTCCAATGAAACTCGTTATGCGATCCGTGGTAATGGCCTTTGGTTTGGCGGCAGGTTTCAACGCTGGCACCGCCAACGCCGAACATACATGGGGTCGCTACGTAAACGATCGGTATCGATTCCAAATCTGCTACCCGGCGGCGCTGAAGGCGCAGGCAGAAGCGCCAAACGGCGACGGCCGTGTATTTCGTGCCGCGGACGGTGGAACGCTCACCGTTTTCGGCCGCAACGACGTGCTGAACTCCGGGATCGACGCTACCGCAAAGGAGGTCGCAGCTGATCTTGCCGGTCGAGAAGGTCGAACGACCTATGCTGCGGGACGTGGCAATTGGCGCGTCGTGTCGGGTGCCGATAGAGCCGGAACGATATTCTACGGCAAGGTGCTGCAACGCGGCGACCAGTTGGCAATCTTCCAGTTGCGATACCCGAAGACGGCCAACCGGTATCAGTCGATCGCTGCCCGGATGGGCGCATGTTTCTCCATGCTGAAATAGGCTATCGCGAGACTACTGCCGGCGCGTTGTAGCGGTACAAGTCCCGGCTGCGCATGATCGTCTTGAGCAATGTTCCGTAGTGGGTGTCGGTAGCGTAGCGCCCGGTCAGTGCGTCGGCATAGGCGTCGGGATCATCGCTATGGCGACGCGCTTCGCCATAGGCTCGGTGCGTGGCGAGCAGCCGGCCATGCGCTTCGAACGCCTCGGCCAGGGTTGCGAACTTTCGGAACGGTGCGCGGATGTGGAAGGATCGGCCGCTGCGCGTCTCCTCGCGCGTGCGCACCGTGACCGACGGCTGCCCCGCCGCCGCCTTGATCCCGAACGGGTTGTTCGAGCCGGGCGGCATATGCCGGCCCTCGCCGCTTTCGAGTATCCACTGGGCAATGCTGATCGAGGCGGGAACGTGCCAGCGCTGTTCAGACTGCCGGGCCGCATCGATCACCTCGATGGGGGGCTCGCGGCCAGCACGCCGGGCCGGTACGGCGTGCGATACCGGTCGCGGCGTGGGTGGTAGGACAGCACGCGGTAACACCGGCGGCGGCGTCGAGGTCGCGCGGGGTGCAGCGCGCGGCACGGGCCGCATGGCGTTGAGCAATCGCAAGGTGGGGCCATTCGGGTCGATGCGTCCATCGGCGCGCGGTCGACCGACGAGGCGGTGCTGCGCCTCGGCGATCGCACGAAGCGTTTGGGTCCCGCACATCCCGTCCACGCGCAAAGGCCGCGACGACCAGGCGGATCGCCGAATGTTTAGCAATTGCTGGATCGCGCGCACATCTGTCGACCGATTGCCGCCGCCCCGGCCGACCGCTCCGCCGATCGTGACATGAGGATAGCCCGCCATGTCCCGCCTACCGCGACGATGCCACCGGGCGGCCGTCGGCCCGAGAGTCGAGACGCGCCCACTGCCCGTTTACCTTGGTTTCGACGTGACCGTCATACCGCCGCAGCACCGTAAAGCCGTATTGCGCATAGCCCGAGAACCCACGCTTTAGCGCGGCGGAAATGCAGGCGTCGCGGCTGCGTACCCCGACATCCTGCCAGCGCCCCTCTCTGTAGCGGCGACAAAAGGCGGATGCCTTGGTCGGCGGGGAAACCGAAGATGTTTCCGTTCCGACGGAGGGCGCCCCCTGCACCGGGTAACCGTCGGCGATCGGCGTCGAGGACGTGCCGGGTAATCCCCGACCGACTCGTGTCTGGGCAGTCGCCGGAAGGACGATCCAGGACACGATCACGGGCCAGTTCTTCCGAACGGCAAGGCTGCGGTAGCGTTCGATGCTGGCTCCCGCCGACGCCGCCGGCAATACCGGCAACGAGGACGCACCATCGAGAACCCCCAGGACCGCGTTCCCCGGTTCGTTCGCGCAAAACCGTATGCGGTATCGTCCCGCACCATCCTGTCGAACCCTCCCACGCCGATCCGCGGATCGTGCCCATTGCTCCGCGTTGCCCGAAACGATTGTCTGCGGCTTGCCCGACGGCGAGACAAACACCAGCGTTGCCGTACGCGCGTCGACCATGCCGTCGATCGTCGCGGTGATCGCCGTGCCGCCGTTCCTCCGGCACAGAGCGGTTCCCCGACGCCGGTCGGCGTTGGTAGACGCAACGATCGACAAGGGCGGAAGCGCACTGCCGATCGGCGGGGATTGCGCAACCGGTGAGGAGGATTGCGGCGGCGTTGCAGAGGGCGTTGCAGGCGGCATCGATCGAACCGACGCAATTGCAGGCCGTGATGCGGGAATAGCAGGCGCCGGCTTGGGACGAGACGGCTGCGAGCCCGTGCCGGGCCACGCCAGCCATACCAGCACCGACGCGACGATGACCGTGACGAGCGCGACGACCAGTCTCTTGTCGACCGATCGAGCCGGCCTGGACTTAGGGCGGCCTGCGCGTTTCGGCGTGGCGAGCGGCGCGACCGTCGGGGCGGCTGACGGCTTGGCCGACGGCGCGTCCGGCCGGGTGGCAGGTTGAGCGGCCGGCGACGCGGCAGGCGTCGCGGCCCGGACGATCGGTGCGCTATCGAGTGCTCCGACTACCGCATCCATCGATGCGGGACGCTCGGCCGGGTCCGGCTGCAGCATGGCGCGGAACAGAGGATGCAGACTATCGGGCAGCGCGGACAGATCCGGCACGATGGATCGGCGCTCCATCGCCTCGGACATGGTCCGTCCCATGTCGATCGGTTCGGACCGCGCGAAGGCGAGCAGGACGAGCGCGGTGCTGTAGATGTCGGTCCACGGACCGATGCGGTTGCCGTACAGGCCAAACTGTTCGGGGGCGACATAGCCAAGCTTGCCAGCGAAGCCCTCGATCACGACCGTCCGATCATCGGGCTCGACATATTTGGCGATGCCAAAATCGATGATCTTGGCCTCGTCGATCCGCCCCCCGGGGAGCAGGATGTTGTCGGGCGACATGTCGCGGTGGACGGCGCCGAGCTCGTGCGTGACTCGCAGTCCGCCCGCCAACCGTCGGATCAATCGCGCGACTTCGTCAGGCCCGGGAACCTCGCCATGCAAGCGCGCGGACAGCGCGTCGCCGTCGATGAAGTCGGTGACGAGATAATGCACGCCGAGCGTCGCATCGCGCGCGAACACACGGTATTGAGCGACTGCCGGGTGCGCGACGCGGATCAGCAGTCGCGCCTCGCTGCGGAACAGCGACAGGATCTTCGGGTCTTCGGCGAGCCGCGGCAACATGACCTTGATCGCCACCAGCTCCTCGGTCTCGACATTGCTGCCGAGATAGACGTCGCCCATGCCGCCACGCGTCAGGAACCGGTCGATCCGGTAGATGCCGTTCAGGATGGTGCCCGCGCTCAACCCGAACGCTGCCGCGATCGCCGGCGAACTCTCGTGCGGATCGCGAATGCCGGTGTCCATCTATTCGGCCGCTTCCGCTCGAACGATCTGCGGCCCGGCCGTCTCGATCGCGCGGAAGGCGAGTTCGTCGTCGTCGACGCACAGCGCGATCTCGGCAGGAAGGTCGCCGAGCGCCTGCGCACGGAGCACCATCGTCGACAGTTCCGGCAAGACGTCACCGGTCAGGATCGCATCGATCATGCGCCCCCCCGATGCCGATTCGCGACAGCGCGACACGATCAGGTCGACGACCGCCTCGTCCCAGCGCAGCCGGATCACGTGATTGTCGGCCATCCGCCGGGCAATCCGCCCAAGCTGGAGGCGGACGATCGCGGTCAGCGTGGCAGCATCGAGCGGCCGATAGGCGAGTACCTTGAGCCGACCGAGCAGGGCTGGCGGAAAGGTCTGCAACAGGTCGTCGCGGATCGCGTCGGCCAGCCCCGGCCCGTCCGGCGCGGTGAGATCGTCCGCACACAACGCCGCGATCGTGTCGGTGCCGATGTTCGAGGTGAGCAGGATCAACGTGTTACGGAAGTCGATGAAGCGCCCTTCCGCATCCTCCATATAGCCCTTGTCGAACACCTGGAAGAACATCTCGTGGACGTCCGGGTGCGCCTTCTCGATCTCGTCGAGCAGGACGACCGCATAGGGCCGCCGCCGCACCGCCTCGGTCAGCACGCCACCCTGGCCGAAGCCGACATAACCGGCCGGCGCGCCCTTCAAGGTCGAGACGGTATGTGCTTCCTGGAATTCGCTCATATTGATCGCGATCAGGCTGTCGTCGCCGGAATAGAGAAGTTCGGCGAGCGCATGGGCGGTCTCGGTCTTGCCGACGCCGGATGGTCCGCAGAGCAGGAACACACCGACCGGCTTGACCGGATCGTCGAGCCGGGCGCGGCTGATCCGGATGCGCCGCGCGATCGCGTCGAGTGCCGCGTCCTGGCCGACGACGCGCTCCTTCAGGCGGTCTTCGATCACCAGCGCGGCGGCGATGTCGTCCTTGACCATGCGGCCGACGGGGACGCCGGTCCAGTCGGCGACGACCGCGGCGATGGTGTCGGCATCGACCTCACCGAAGACCATCGGTTGATCGCTGCGCAACCCGCGCGATGCGGCGATGGCATGGTCCAGCGCTGCCCCGGTGGCTTCGTCGTCCCCGAGTGCGTCCCTCGCCGCGTGGATTGCCGCGACGGCATCGCGCTCGGCGCGCCATTGCGCCTCTGTCTCGACGAGCGTGGCGCGGGCGAGTTCGAGCGTCTCGGCGAGCGGTGCCGCCGCCGCGCCGTCGGCGTAGCGCTGGCGCTGTTCGCGTTCGGCCGCCTCCAGCGCCGCCTCGACACGGGCGATCCGGCTACGGGCGTCCTCGACCCGCGCGGGCGTCGCGTGCTGCGACACGCCGACCCGTGCCGCGGCGGTGTCGAGCAGGCTCACGGCCTTGTCGGGAAGCTGGCGCGCGGGGATATAACGCTGTGACAGCCGCACCGCCGCGTCCAGCGCCTCGTCGAGAATGGTCACGCCGTGATGCCGCTCCATCGGTTCGCGTACCGAGCGGAGCATCGCCACCGCCGTCTCGTCGTCGGGTTCGCCGACCGCGACCGGCTGGAACCGGCGGCTGAGCGCGGGGTCCTTCTCAACATATTGGCGGTATTCGGCCCAGGTCGTCGCCGCGATCGTCCGCAGGCGACCGCGGGCGAGTGCGGGCTTGAGCAGGTTCGCCGCGTCGCCGGTGCCTGCCTGTCCCCCAGCGCCGATCAGCGTATGCGCCTCATCGACGAACAGGATCACCGGCTTGGCGGCGGTCTCGACCTCGTCGATGACCTGCCGCAGCCGCTTTTCGAACTCGCCCTTGACCCCCGCCCCCGCTTGTAGGAGCCCGAGGTCGAGCGCGTGGAGCGACACGTCGGCGAGCGCGGGCGGCACGTCGCCATCGGCGATACGGCGCGCGAGACCCTCGACGATCGCAGTCTTGCCGACGCCCGCTTCGCCCGTAAGGATCGGGTTGTTCTGGCGACGACGCAGCAGGATGTCTATCATCTGGCGGATTTCCGGGTCGCGCCCGACGATCCGATCAATCTCGCCGGCGCGGGCGCGGGCGGTAAGATCGACCGCATAGCGCGCGAGTGCCTCGCCGCCCGCGGTCGGCGCCGCAGCGGTGCCGCCAGTCGTCGCACTATCCGCAGCGGCTGCCGACATCGTCCGCTCCGTGCTTCCCTGGACCAGCGTCTCGAACCGATCGACGACCGTATCGGCGGACAGGCGCCGGAAGGTCTCCGAGATCGCGAACAGATGCTCGCGCAGCCGCGGGGTCTTCAGGATCGCGACGAGGAGATGCCCGGTACGCACCTCGCCCGCGCCGAACAGCAGCGACGCGTAGAGCCAGCCACGCTCGACCGTATCCTCGATCTGCGGTGCGAAGTCGCTGACCGCCGTGGCACCTGACGGCAATCGATCGAGCGCCGTCACGATATCCGCGGACAGACGCGCCTCGTCGAGGCCGCATGTCTGGATCAACGCCGCGACGTCGGTATCGCGATCCTTCACCAGCATATGCAGCCAATGGACGAGTTCGACGTACGGGTTGCCGCGCAGGCGACAGAACCCGGTTGCGCTCTCGATCGCACGGGTCGCGGCGGGGCCAAGCTTCCCGAACAGCACCTGCCGTCTGATATCCGTCATGCCGGTTCCTTCCGTTGCGATTGCGTCATCGTCCGCGCGCCGGCGCCGAGCCGGATATCGGCGCGCGAGCCGGTCTTCGATCGCGATCCGAGCCACCCGGTCCATCCGAGCCGGGAGCCGCTACCGAGCCGAGCGGGCCGCATCGCGGCAGGCAACGTCTCGATTTCCACATCCCAATCGAGATGCGTCGGCACGAAGGCCGCGATCGCCTCCTCCAGCAACCGGTGGCGACCGCCGCCCGGCAACAGCGCGATCACCTCGCGATGACTCCCGGCGGTGACCGTCACGCGAAACGCGTCGGCGACCGTGCGGACACGTCCGCCTGCCAGCGCCTCGCGACCGAGCACCATCATGCCACCGCCAAGCGTGGAACGATCCTCCGGCTCGAGGTCGCGCCAGCGCGGCATGAATTCGGTGAGACGAACCGGCATCCGCATCAGATCGGACAGTGCGTCTGCGATACCCGCCGGGCTGCGCGGCGTGATGAACACCGGCGCATATCGGAGCCGCGCGCGCGCCGGGAAGGCGGAATCGTCGGTTGCGCCGTCCTGCGCGCCCGACAGCGCCGCGATCCGGTCGGCGGCGTAATCGTCATCGGGGCGATCGCCGCTCGCGGTGGGCGACGTGCTTGCCCAGGCGCGATAGAACAGCTGGAGCATCCGTCCGGCGATGACGTCGAGAAAGCCGTTGAACGGGCGCTGCTTCGAGTAGCGCCGTTCATACGACGCGAACTCGCTGATGTGCAGCGGTAACGGCGCCATGGGCCCGGTCAGGCCAAGCCAGTGCCCCTCGACGCGCGCGCGCTCGTCGTCCACCGCGATGCCCTCGATGGTCGCGGCAGGAAAGGCCAGCGACGGCGTCTGGGCAATCTCGACGACGTCTTGCTGCGGCAGCCGCGCGGTACCGATCCGCGGCAACGCGCCCGCCCGCGCCTCCGCACCGCGCAGCAGCTCGAACGGGGCGAGTGCCTGCACGCGCTGGGCGCCAAGACGCAGGTACGTCAGATGGTCGGTCGACGACCGAGCCTTGCTGGCCATTGCGTCACGCCCTCCCTTCCCGTGGTTTCGAGTGCGGTTTCCGTGAAGCTGTTGATCGAGGCGAACTCGGCAAGGAACCGATCGATCACCGCGCCGAACAGCACCATCCGGCCATTGTCGAACCCGGCCTCGTCGAGACCCAGATGCAGGCGCTGGCCTCGCACGAACGCGCTGGGTCCCGCACCCGGAGCGCGCCGCGATACCGGTTCGGCACGTACCGTTTTGACCGCCTCGACCTGGCGCCGGGCGACGGCATCCTCGGGCCGCGCATACAGCGCCAGATGATGGCGCAGTGCGCCCGCGTCGCATTCGTCCGTGCCGCGGCCGGCAAAGCCGAACTGGTTGGGTGTCAGATGCGCGATCACCCGCCACGCCCCGTCGTTCAGCCCGAGCGGCGCACGCGGCGGCGTCGGCGGCCGGAGCATGGTGATGCCGCTGACCGCCACGCCGTCGATCGAGAAGGCGGTGCCGCGACCGCGGCCCATCCGTTCGGGCAGATCGCGGTTGGTGACCAGTGCGCGGATCGACAGTTCGTGGATGTCCTCCGTCCTGCTCGCGCGGGCGGGTGAAGATACGCTGATCCACGTTTCCGTGCCGACGTAATCGGACCGCCCATTCGCCCGTCGTTCGCGTGCGGGAAGACGACGCGGCGTCAGGCGCGTGGCGTAGAACAAGGCGTCGCTCCAATCGTACGACAACCCGGCAAAATCGTGCATCGGCACCACCGGCAGAGTGCCACCGTCGCGTCGGTGCGCGCGGACGTCGAGCAACCGGTTGACCTCGAAATCGAGCGGGCGCGTGCGATCGGCGATCGTCAGCCGCTCATGATCGAATGCAGTGACGGCGACCCGGTCGAGCTGCTTCTCGAACAGGTTGACCGCCGGGGTCGCGTACAGCCGCAGGTTGGCGGCGGTCACCGATCCGACGAGCGCGGTGGCGCGGCGGCGGAACAGGATGACCACGTCGCATTCGGTCGCCTCGCCGCACGCGGCGAAGCGACGAGCCAGTCCGTCGAGCGCAATGAACAGGAACCGTTCGGGACAGGCGAAATATTCGGACAGGAGACGGTATCCGCGATGCGTCCGCCCGTCGCTGGGGATCAGCGCGCACTCCTCCTCGAAGCCATGGGCACGCGGCAAGGGCAGATCCGCCGAAGGAGTCCCGACGCTGTCGGCAGGACGCAATACGACCGACACCGCATCCGCCACCAGTTGCCGGTACAGCTCGCCCGGGATCGCCTGTGACCCATCGAGGTATAGCGGGAGCGGACCGGGCGCGAGCTCCGACAATTTCGCGCCGCCCGTCGCAGTCAGGCGGATCCGAAGCCCGGCCTCGGCACCCTCCCCGGCGCCCCTGCCCCCTGCGTCCCTGCCCCCAGCGTCCTTGCCCCCAGCGTTTTTGCCAAGGAACGGTGCCAGCGATGCGCGCGACGGGAGATACTCCGCCTGGGTCAGTTGCAACGGCCAGAGCGTCACGTCGTGCCCGGTCCGGAACGTGACGGTCGCGCCGTCCCGTTCGCCAGCGAGCGCATTGAGATGACTCAGCCGCGGGATGTCGATGCCATCGGCCAGCGCGCCGTCATTCTCCCGCGGTTCGAACGCCACCACGCACATCGACGGCGTCGGCGCGAGGTAATTGGGCTGGAGCGCATGCAGCAGATGCTGGGTGAAATCGGGAAACTGGTCGCGCAGCTTGAGTTGCACGCGCGCACCGAGAAACGCGACGCCCTCCAGCAGCCGCTCGACATGGGGGTCGACTTCGGCGGGGGACTGCAGGCCCAGCCGGCCCGCGACCGTCTGATGCTCTTCTCCGAACTCGCGCGCGGCCTCGCGCAGGTAGACGAGTTCGTCGTTATAGGCCTGGAGAAGACGCGGATCCATCAGCCGACCCTCAACGATACGCTGCCGGTGTCGATCTCGACCTCGGTGCGCAGTTCGACCGGCACCATGTCCGCAAGGTCCCCGCGGATGACGAAGCCGACGCTGTTGGGACGATCCGGATCGACGTCGACCTCGACGTCCAGGCTGCCATGATCGATCCGCGGCTCGAACCGGCCGATCGCCTCGCGCATGTCGCGCGCGCGCTGCTGCAGTTCCTGGCGGTAGAGCATCTTGCCGGTCAGATCGCCGAGGCCGTAGTTGAGCGTCGACAGCGCGACTTCGGGATACGCGGAAAGGTCGGCGACGGCGGCCAGATTGGTGGTGTTCAGCAACCAGTTCAGCTCGCGCAGCAGTGTCGCCCGCAACGCCTTGTCACCGAACCGATCAAGCCGCGGCACGGCATAATGCCGGAGCGCGCGGTCGAGATTCTCGACGTCGGAATCGTCGCGTAGGCCGTCGAGCGCGAGATCGCCCACCAGCTTGTCGAACAGCGTCGGTTGCGGACCACTCACGCGGTGTTCTCAAAGCTGAGGTGGCGAAACTCGAGGATCGGCACGTCATGTCCGGTCGAGGTCGTCCAGATCCGCTGGCCGACCCCGTGAATGCCGCCACCATGTTCGCGCCATTCGGTGCGTCGAGCCAGCCGCAGCATGGTATCCGCTTCGGCGGCGGTGCCGGGGTAGGTCACGGGCAGCAGCGCGGCGAGCGCGCTGCCGTCGCGCAACCGGATCTGCGCGGGCAACCAGACCAGGTCGCGCAGGTCGACGGGGCCCTCGGTGTCGATCGAGAGGATGGTCGCGAACGGGATCAGCCTCCTCGTACCACCGACGATCGCCTCGAGATTCGGGCCGGACCGCGTGTCGCCGTCGAACAGGAAATCGAACCGCTGGCCGTCAGCCTCGCCCGGCGTGTCCGGCGCGTCGGTGAAATCGGCTTCCGCGATTTCGCCGTCGCGCGCTTTCATCGCCTCGATCGCCTGCGCATACGCGCGTGCGAGCATCTGTAGATCAGGAGATTGACCGCCCAGCACGCGGAGCTGCGCCTGTGCGCGGTCCCAGTCCGCGCCAACGCAGAGGACCTGGAACAGGACCATGCGGGTATCGCGATCGCCGGGTGCGGCGCGCAGGCGCGACGCCAACGCGGTCACCGCGCCGGACAGGTCGCCGGCGCGGACAACGGCCTCGATCTCAGGGCCAGCCAGGGTCGAACGCGTCATGCGAGGCCTTTCAGCGGCGCGATCATGCCGCAACCGCACCCTTCACCGCGCTGTAGGCGTCCAGCGCGCCCAGGCCGAATTCCTTCGACGTCGCGAGATACTCGACCTTGCAATCCTCCGAGATCGAAGACTTCGCTTCCTCGGGATAGTTGTGCCGCAGCGCGTTGATCACACCGCCGGCCGAGGCGCGCCATTCGTTAAGGGTGGTGGCAACACCGATGATGCCCGTCACGTTCGGGACCTCGCTGTCCGTGACGATACCGACCTTGCTGGCGAACCCCATCAGCGATCCACTCGTCAATGCTTCGGTCTGGCCCGCGAACCACATGCCGACTCCGAAGACGAGTGCGCCGCCCTGCTCGGCCGCATCCAACCGGTTCATCGTGGTTTCGCGCTGAAACTGCTGGACCTGAGTCCGCATCTTCTGTGCGATCACGCGCCCGATATCGTAATAGCTCTTCAGCCAGAGGATCGACACCTGGCCGCGAAATCCGTCACGTTTGCGCGAGACGCCGGCCGTACCGCGCTCGTCGCCGATGATCCGCACGGCGAGCGCCTCGTTGGTCGCAAGCTTTGCCCTGTCGTTGGGGTCGGTCGACATCGCGAGCTCCTCGTCGACGTCCAGAAGGTCCATGAGGATCGCGGTGAGTGCGTTCGCCTCCTTGACGAGGTGCGACAGTTTGACTTCATATTCGGCGATCGCACTCTGAAAGCCCGATACCGATGGCCCCAGCGATCGTCCGTTGGCGAAGGGAAGCTGGTTCAGCTTCAGGTTGGTGGCCATAATGTTTGCAACGGCCTTCCCGCCGAGCGCAGCGTTCTTCGCCACGCCGCGGTTCGACTGAGCGCCGTGCAACTGGGTGCCATACGCCTCGCCCATCTTGCGCACGTGGCGCATGACGTTCGCCTCGGATGTCTGGACGTCTCGCCACGCGCCGGCGAGCGCGCCTATCGTGGTCGCGACCGCCGACCATGCGCCGAATATGGCGGGAATGGACGTCACGCCGAACGATGCGGCGGCACTGGCCAGTCCCGCGCCGGACGATACCAGGCCCATCACGCACTTGGCGCAGGTGAGCGCGTTTTCGACCTTCGCCTTGCGCCAACGTCGCAGGCCGGCCTTCTGACCCTGTCCCGCCTGCTGTACCCACAACGGCACATCGCTGGCCGCCTTTTTGAGGATCGGGCTGTTGGCGCTCAGCGTACCGGTCCGCTTGAATTCGGCGGCGAATTCGGGCGCGATCCTGGTAGACATCTGACGCCCTACCGCGAGCAGGATTTCGGTGTGAAGAAGAGGCGACCGCACGACCAACTTGTACGATGCACGGTCGAGCTCTGCCGTGTAGACGACATCCTCCGCCTGCAAGCCGGGCGGTGCCGTGCCGCCGCCGGCCCGGAGCAGCGTCGCCGTCGTGCCGCGAAACACGACCAGCGGATAGGTCGTATTCGATGAGAAGATCGACATTCCTCGACTCCGCTGGTCAAAACGTCGTGGTCGCCGCGGGGCCCAAGCCCCGGCGGCGATCGTATCCATGGCGGGGATCAGGCGGCCTGGTTCTTGCGGATGTCCCATTTGAACGGAATGTCACCAGCCGAACCGCCGGTGGCGGACTGCGGCTTGTACTTGACGTTCACCTTCTCGAAGTTGAGCGTGACCGTCTCGGTGGTCAGCTCGTCGCCGAGGCTGCCGCCATGCTGGACGCCGGATACGAACACCTGGTCCATCTCGATCTCCAGATATTCGAGCGGCGCGTCGCCACCGACCTTGCGGCAGAACAGCGTCGCCTTGGTGAAATGCTTGCCCTTGGCGCAGTTCTCGAGGATCGTGCTGGTCGCCTTGTCGACGTATTTGGTGATCGTCAGATCGTGAAAGCTGGCCTTGCCGGTGCCGGAGCCGCCGCCCAGATGGCCGGAGCCCTGGTTGGCGACACCCCAGTTCCAGGCGAGGATGTCGACCTGGTTCTCGTGACCATTCGCAATCGATTCGCCTTTGCACGCATCGAGATCGAGGAACATTTCGACGGCCATGATGATCTCCTAGATAGTAAAAAACGGGAACAGGATGTTGTGGATCAGTTCGACTTGGGGAGGCGCGAGACCATGCTCAGCGTCACGTCCATGCCTTCCAGCTGGTAGTGCGGCACCATCTGGAAGATGCCGCGGTAATAGCCCGGGTTCTCCGGGTCCGGCAGCACCTGAACGTTAGCCTGCTTGAGCGGCTTCCTGGCCTTGGTGTTCTCGTTCGAATGCTCGGGCTGCAGATCGACATACTGCATGATCCAGCTCTGCAGGTCGCGTTCGAGCTGCGGTGCCTCGCGGGTGCCGCCAATCCAGTCGCGGACCATGCATTTCAGGTAATGGCCGAAGCGGCAGCTGGCGAAGATGTACGGAAGCCGCGCCGACAGGTTCGCGTTGGCGGTGGCGTCCGGATCTTCGTAGGCCTTGGGCTCGTGCACCGTCTGCGCGCCGATGAAGGTCGCGTGGTCGGTGTTCTTGCGGTGGATCAGCGCCATCAGCCCCGCCTTGGACAGCTCGGCCTCACGACGGTCCGAGATCGCGATCTCGGTCGGGCATTTGACATCGACGCCGCCCTCGTCGGTCGGGAACAGCGATACCGGCAGATCCTCGACCGTGCCGCCGGATTCCACGCCGCGAATGCGGGTGCACCAGCCATAGGTCTTGAACGCCTCGGTGATCCTTACCCCCAACGCATAGGACGCGTTGAGCCAGAGGTAATTATCGTGGTTGCCATCCACCTCTTCCTCGAACGAGAAATCGGCGACCGGTTCGGTCAAGGCACCGTACAACGGGCGACCGAGGAACCGCGGCAGGGTCAGCGCGAGATAGCGGCTGTCATGCGAGGCGCGGAACGATCGCCACGCCATGTAATCCGTCGCATCGAACTGCTTGGCGATGTCGCGTGGATTGGCGAGTTGCCGCCAGCTGTCCATGCCGATCAACTGCGGGGCCGCCGCGGCGATGAACGGGGCGTGCGCCGCCGCGCCGATCTTGCTCAGGCCCTTCATCACTTCAAGGTCCGGGCCGTAGTGATCGAACTGGTAGTCGCAGATCACGGCACCGTAGGGCTGGCCGCCAAGCTGTCCGAACTCCTGCTCGTACAGCTTCTTGAACAACGGGCTCTGATCCCAGGCAGCGTCGCGATATTGCCGCAACTGCCGCCGCGTCTCTTCCTTCGAGATGTTGAGCACGCGGATCTTGAGATCGCGCCCGGTCGACGTGTTGCCAACCAGATACCAGAGTCCGCGCCACGCCGATTCGAGCGCCTGAAAATCGGGATGGTGCAGGATCAGGTTGATCTGCGCGGTAAGTTTCCGATCGATTGCCGCCTTCAGCGCGTCGACCGTGAGGTAGACGTCCTCGCCGATCACCGCGGTATCCGCCAGCGCCTGTTGCGCCATCGTCTTGACCGCCTGCTCGATCCGCGCCTGCTTGGCGTCCGAGCCGGACTTGAATTCGCGTTGCAGCAACGCGGTAAAATCGTCGACCACGGCGTCCTGCACGGTCGGCTGCAACGCGTGGTCCTGCACCATCTGTTCGGCCATCACCTGTCTCCAGTTTGCGAGTTCGCGGTCACTTCTCGGTGCCGTCGGGGTCGATGGCGGACACGGCGTCGGATGCTGCGGCCGCATCCTCTCGTGCACGCTCTTCAGCGAGCGCCTGCATCAGCGCAGGATCCTTCAGCACACGGTCGAGCAGGTCCTGCGCACCCGCCTTGCCGTCCATGTACAGCATGAGGTCGTTGAGTTGCTCGCGTGCTTCCAACAGCTTGGCGAGCGCTGGAACAGTGCGCGCGATCCTGCCGGGCGAAAAATCCTCGAGCGTCCTGAACGTGATGTCGACGCCAAGCCGGCCTTCACCGGTCAGGCTGTTCTCCACCGCAAACGCGGCACGGGGGGCGATCGAGTCCATCCGCTCCTCGAAATTGTCCATGTCGAACTCGAGGAAGTCGCGCTGTTCGAAGGGCTTCTTCTCCACGTCGCTCTTGCCCGACAGATCCGACATTACGCCCATCACGAAAGGCAGTTCGATCTTCTGTCGGGACCCGTAGGTCTCCACCTCATATTCGATGTGGACGCGTGGTTTCCGGTTTTCGCGGATGAAGCGCTGTCCGCTCTTGTCCATCAGCATGTTTGGCCTCGCCGGTTGCTGCGGGCACCATGCCGGTGCCGCCTGCGCAAGAGATGCGGCTGCCGGGCTTCATCCGGATTTCAGATCGGGCGTTCTATGCTACGATTGTCACATTCGACGACACCCGCGGGTGGGTCGAAGGACCTTCGGGGGTGTTTGGAACCAGGCTCAGGGCAAGCGCATGGGCAAGGTTCGCGGGCTGGAATGGGTAACGGACAACCGCTCCCCCCTGTATTACCTGCCCAAGGATATCGGGTTGCGGCACCGCGACCAGCAAGGGCGCCGTAATGCCCGCGATCCGCAGACGCGCGGCAAGTTCATCCGCCAACCGCGGATCGAAGCTTGCTACGACCGCAACGTCGATGTCCCCCTCGATAGCATCCAGCGTCTCGGGACTGGTGATGCCAATCGGCTCATAGCCCAGCGCGGCGAACAATTCCTCGTCGTTGGACAGCCGTTGCCCGTCTGTGTTCACGATCAGCACCGTTTCGCCCGTACCCCTGTTGACGTCGCCCGCAAGCGGAGCGTCGTCGTCCGCAGCCAGCGGGATCCAGACCGTGAAACGGCTGCCAACGCCGACGATACTGTCGATGTCGATCGCGCCGCCAGCAGCCTCGATGATCTCGCGGGCCGTCGACAGACCCAGGCCGGTGCCCCCCTGCCGCGTGGTATAGAAGGCATCGAAGATGTGCGGGATCGCCTCGGCGGGAATCCCGCGCCCTTCGTCGGAGACCGCGATGGTCGCGTAGCGCCCTCGGCGCAGCACGTTGTGGCTCAACTTTATCGGATCGTCGAGCAAACGAAACGTCGACTGACAGGTGATCGCGCCGCCGCCCGCCATGGCGTTGTCGGCATTGCTGCAGAGGTTGAGCAGTACCTGCTGCAATTGCCCGAAATCGCCCTCGACGTGCATCGGCTCCTCGGCAGGTTGCCAGTCCAGCGTCACGACGCTTGGCAAAGCCGCCGTGACGAGTTTGTGCGTTTCGGCAAGCAGTGCGGCCAGCGAAACCGTCTCCGCCGGCCCTTCGACCCGGCGGCCGAAATGAAGCACGTCCGACACGAGGCCGCTCGCGCGTTTTACCGCCTGCCCGATTTCAACGAGGTTGGCGGATACCACGCCGTTCGCTGGCACGTGCAACGCGGCGGTCGCGCGAAACCCGTCGATCGCGGTCAGAATATTGTTGAGGTTATGCGAGAGCCCGCTGGCCAGTGCGCCGATCGCCTCCATTCGACGACCGAGCGCCATCTTCTGGTCGATGACCAGCCGTTCGGTCTCCAGCCGGTGACGCTGCTCGAGTTGCAACGCGGTCTGTAGCGCGGAGGCGAGCCCGTGGATCGTCTCGGGATAGACGACCCATCGATTGCGCGCGGTCAAGCACAGCAGCACGAGGTCCTGATGCTCTCGCGAGCGCATCATCAATGTCGTCGCCCAAGTGCCGCGCTGTCGGGTCATGACCTGGTTCCAGGAGGCTACCGACCGCGCGCCCGGTTCAACCAAAATCGTATTTTCGTCCCAAGGAAAGCGATCAACGATCCTGGCGGTTCGCGCCTCCGCGTCCTGCTGCGTGAGAGCCTGGTGAGACCCGTCTGCGGACCAGCCGTAGAATGCGTCGACATCGGCATCCCCACCGACCAGAAGCCATACCTGATCCACACCGATGATCGAGCCGAGGTCGGCAAGCGCATCCTCGATCCGCAGACCGAGTTCCGATGACGGCCCGTCCAGCAACAGCGTGAATACGGTCGAATGCATCGCTTCCAGACGCAAACGACGGTCATGTGCCCGCCGGTGGAGGCACCAGACCACGGCCATCGCAACAGCCAAGCCCAACAAGATGATTGCCGGACCTGCCTCGCTCGGCAAATGTGTTGCCATCAAGTCGGTCTACTTGGTTCTACCGGCAGCAATCGCGCCTGGACCCTATGCGACGCCATGGGCAGCGGCGGCGCAACACATCGTGCCCGCTCGTCCACGTGTCGGCGTGCTCGAGCATGAACGGATTTCACGCCGCTCAGTGGATCGTTACATCGGCGTCAAGAAGATAGCCGAGGCCGCGCTCGGTCCTGATCAGTCTGGGCGAACGCGGATCGATCTCCAGCTTGCGACGCAGACGTAAAATCTGGACGTCGATGCTACGATCGAACACGTCCTCGTGCAGACGGGTCGCCTGCAACAAATGCTCGCGGCTGAGCGGCCGGCGAGGCGCAGTGACAAAAGCGCTGAGCAGCGCAAATTCATTCTTGGTAAGCGTGACCGTCTCGCCCGTCGGGCTGATCAGCCGCCGCGTCCGCTGTTCGAAACGCCAGCCTGCGAACGCGTAATCGAGCTCGGCATGCCGCGCAGGCGCACTGCGATCCATCGTTCGGCGGCGGAGGTTCGAACGAATCCGGGCAAGCAACTCGCGCATGTCGAATGGCTTCAGCAGATAATCGTCGGCACCCAGCTCCAGGCCCACGACCCGGTCGATCTCATCGCGCAAATGCCCTGTCATCAGAATAACCGGCACGACACTCTTGCCGCGGATCTCACGCAGGAGATCCAGGCCGTCCTCTTCGCCAAGATGGATATCCATGACGATCAGGTCGGGTTCGCGCACCGCGAGGGTATGGAAAAGCCCCTGGCGACCCGGAACGGCAGACGCACGGAGGTTATGCTCGTTCAAATAGTTGACCACTGAGCGTCGCATTGAATCTTCGTCATCGACGACCAAAACTCGCGCGGAATGAAACGAATTGTTCGTTGAAATCGCTTCGATAAACGACATGCGGTACCGCTCCGACAGCTCGACGCTCTTTTTAAGCGAGCGCCTTGTTATTATCGTAAGAAAAATGTCACAAACATCAGCATAGACTTGATACTGAATTGCTAAGCACATTCTTACAATACCTACGTAGTCGAACTTTAAACCTTACTGGCAGATGAACGTCCAGACGGTAGGGTCGGCGTCATGTTTCAACCGTAACCCGCCGCGCAGTCCTCGACACGGCGTTGAAACCGGAACGCCGCAAGACGGTGGCCATGTCCATCGTTTCGCCCCTCGACGTTCCGCCCGACGACGCCCGCAGGTCGCAGTCATGGTAAGCCGCAGCCGGGTCGCATGGCGTGAGGGCCTGTTCCTGCGCCAGCAGCATTTCCAGCAGCAGGATCGGCATCTCGACGCGGCGATCGCCGCGCAGGGACGCAATGCCGGACCGTACCGCTGGGGCGTGACCGAGCTGGTGATCGACCGCGAGCTCGCCGGGCTGGGCAAGTTCGCGATCGAACGTCTGCGCGGCGTGATGCCCGATGGAACGTATTTCGCGATTCCCGACGATCTGCCGCCGCCAGCGCCGATGGACATGCCGGCCGATGCGCGCGACGCGATCGTCTTCCTCACCTTGCCCGCGAACCAGCCCGGTGCGGTCGCGTTTCGCAACGACGCGCATCCCGCCGCGCACACGACTCGGTTCGTGGTGGTGGAGGACGAGGTGATCGACACGTTCTCCGAAGATCGCAGCGCCGAGGCGGTCGAACTCGCTCGACCCAACCTCAGCTTCGGCGTTTCCCGCGACCAGACCTATGGACGCGTGATCCTGGGGCTGGCGCGGGTACGCGAGATCGTCAACGGTGCGGTGCAGTTCGACGCGCGCTATGTCCCGCCGGTGCTCGACATCCGCGCAAGCGACCGCGTGTCGGCGATGCTGCGCGATATTCTCGGCCGCGCCGCGCAACGTATCGACGAACTGGCACTGCGCGCGGTGGAGGCGACCGAGGGCGGCGCCGAGACCTTCGTCAACTTCCTCCTGCTGCAGACGCTCAACCGCTGGCACGCGCAACTGGCGCATCTCGCCGCGCTGCCGATGGTGCACCCGGAACGGCTGTACGAAATGTTGCTGGGCATGGCGGGCGAGATCACCACGCTGACGCATGTCGACCGGCGTCCGCCGACGTTCCCGAGTTACGATCACGAGCGGCTCGCAGACAGTTTCGAGCCGGTGGTGGAGTCGATCCAGGCCGCCTTGTCCGCGATCTTCGACCGTGCCGCCTTCCAGCTGCCACTCGAACAGGCGGGCCCCGGTGCGTACACGTCGCGCATAACGGACCCTGCGCCTTATGTGTCGGGCTTCCTCTACATCGCGGTAAGCGCCCGGATGCCGCTGGAAGACGTTCGCACGCGCTTCCCTGCGACCGCCAAGATCGGCCCGGTCGGCAAGATGCAGCAGATCGTCGAGTCCGCGCTGGCTGGCGTACCCCTGCGTCACGTGCCGACCGCGCCCCCGCAGATCCGCACGCTGCCGGGCTACGCCTATTTCGAGCTCGACCGACAATCGCCCGACTTCGCGGCGCTCGCGACCTCGCCCGCGCTCGGCCTGCATCTGTCGGGCGACTGGCCCGAGCTGCAGATCGAATTGTGGTGCGTCAAGCGGGGGCCGAGGCGGTGAGCCGGCGCGGCGACGAGAGCGAGCAGACGATCTTTCGGCCGAGCCCGCTGCAGGAGTTGCGCGCGCGGCAACAGGGCGCGACGCTGTTCGTAACGTCGGATCGGAATGATGCGGCGCCGGGTGCTACGCACGACTCCCTGCCGCCCTTGCCCCCTTCGTCCCTGCTCCCGTCGATCGACGAGGACTTCCCCGATCCCGGGGTCGCGCGGACGGCGCGCAATCCGGTGCGCGAGGCGGCGACCCCGCTGCTCGCGCTGATCTCCGCCGTGCGGTCCGGGCGGATAGACCTGCCGCTGCCCGAGCTTCATCGCCGCGCCAGTGCCGCCGCCGCGCGGTTCGACCAGGCGTTGCTGCACATCGGCCTCGACGTCGAGGAACAGCGGCGCGCGCGCTATGCGGTCTATGCCACCGTCGACGATGTCGCGCAGACACTGCCGGGGCGCGGCGCAGAAGGCGTCGAATGGGCGCGGCGCAGCATGGTGGTCCGCGGTTTCGGCGAGAATATCGGCGGCGACCGGTTCTGGATGCTGCTGGCGGACATGCTCGCGCATCCGGCCGATCATGCCGACCTGATCGAGCTTTACCACGCCTGCCTGGCCGCGGGGTTCCACGGCCGCCACCGGGTCGGCAACACCGGCAGCGCCGACCTCAACCGGACGATGGCCGACGCCTATGCCGCTTTGCCGCATGTCCGCGCCGTGTCGGAGACCGAACTCGTGCCGGCGTGGCGCGGCCGCCCGACGCCGCGCCGTACCGCCGGGGCATGGGCGCCGCTGTTGCTGGCCGCCAGCGTACTTGCCGGGGGGCTGCTTTGGCTGCTGCTCGTGCTGCGGCTTATCCTGGGGCAGACCGGCCAGCCCGCGCTGGCGGCGATGGCGGCGATCAATCCCCAGACCCCGCTGCGCCTGTCGCGCCGCGCCGATGCCGCCACCCAGCCGACGAGTGCCCAGCAATCGCGGATCGCCGGGCTGCTCGCACCGGAAATCGCCCAGCATCTCGTCACGCTCGACGAGGATGCGAACAGCGTGCGCGTACGGACCATGATCGGTCAGCTTTTCCGTTCGGGCTCCGACGTGCTCGAACCCGGGCGGCAGGCACTGTTCGAGCGGATTGCGCGCGCCGTCGCGCAGGAGCATGGCGCGATCCGGATCGAGGGGCATGCCGACAGCGATCCGGTGACCAGCCTGGCCTTCCCGGACAATCAGGCGCTGTCGGACGCACGCGCACAGGCGGTTGCGACGGTGTTCCGCGGGTTGCTCCCGGATCCTAAGCGGGTTTCGTCGCAAGGCTTCGGGGCGACCCGCCCCATCGCCACCAACGCCACCGCAGCGGGGAAAGCACTCAACCGCCGCGTCGAAATCGTCGTGCCGCGCACGGAGTAGACGATGAGCGGAATCGAAAAACTGCAGCGCAACTGGTACGTGATGATCGTGCCCGCGGGTGTCATCATCGCACTGCTGGGCTCGGTCGGCCTGCCGATGCTGTTTCCCGCACTCAACAGCTCGCGCTTCCGGTTCGGGCTGATCATAGCGGTGGTCGTCGTGTTCGGCGCGGTCGCGGGATGGCGCGCATGGCGGGGACGCCGCAACGCCGGCGCGATCGCCGAGGGCATCGCCACACCCGACCAGGGCGAGGCAGACGCAGCGGCGGTTTCGACGCGGCTGCGCGAGGCCCTGGCCGAGTTGCGCAAGGCGTCCGGGCGCCGCAAGAACTATCTCTACGCCAAGCCGTGGTACGTCATCATCGGCCCGCCCGGCGCCGGCAAGACCAGCGCCTTCCTCAATTCCGGCCTGCGCTTTCCCTATGCCGACGGTGCGCTGAAGGGGGAAGGCGGCACCCGCAATCTCGATTTCTGGTTCACCGACGATGCCGTGCTGGTCGATACCGCCGGCCGCTACACGACGCAGGACTCCGACCCGCGCGGCGATGCCAAGGGGTGGGAGCGATTCCTGACGCTGCTGCGTCGGACACGCCCGCTCGAACCCGTCAACGGCATTATCGTCACGATCGGTGTCGACATGCTGGTATCGGAGGATCGCGAGCGGATCGACGCGCACGCCGCGGCGATCCGCCGTCGTCTTCACGAACTCCGGTCCACGCTCCGGGTTGCCGCACCGGTCTATTTGCTGCTGACAAAGGCCGACCTGCTCGAAGGCTTTGGAGACTTTTTCGCCGATCTCGCCGCCGATGGCCGCCGCGCGGTGCTGGGTGGCACGCTGGCGATCGACGAGCCCGTCACCGCCGCGACCATGACCGCGGCGTTCGATCGGATGGTCGAGGCGATCGACGCACGAACCGCCAAGCGCCTGCAGGATGAGCCCGATCGCCAGCGCCGTAGCCGGATCATTGGTTTTTCCGCGCAATTGCTGTCGCTGCGCGAACGGTTTGCCCGGCTGGTGGGCGGGATGCTGCCCGAGGACGACGCGCCGGGCCATCGCCTCCGCGGCTTTTATTTCGCCAGCAGCAAGCAGGAGGGATCGCCGATCGACCGGCTGCTGGCATCGCTCGCCACCTCGTATGACGGCATTGCCAGTCCGGCGGCCACCACGCGGACACGCGCGTTCTTCCTGAACCGCCTGTTCGCCGAGGTGATGTTTCCGGAGGCGGGGCTGGTCGAACCGGAGCCCGTCGTGCAGCGACGCCGGCACCTCGCCAATATCGGCGGTATCGCCGCGTTCGCCGCGGTGGCGATCGTGATGCTGTTCCTGTGGGATGGCTCGTTCCAGGCCAATAAGGGCTTGCAGGCGGCCGACCTGTCGGGCGCGCGAGCGGCAGCGGCGGCAATCACTGCCAGCGGCGCCGACCTGGCGGAGGTGCGTGCCGACGATCCCGACCTGGAGCAGATGCTGCCCGTGCTCGATCGGCTGCGGGCGCTACCGGGCGGCTATGCCGCGCAACTGTCGGGACGGCCGTCGTGGCGAATGCGGCTCGGCCTCTACCAGTCCGGCCATGCGCAGGCGGCACGCGCGACGTATCTGGAGGCGCTGCAACGGATCATGCTGCCCCGCCTGTTGCTCGAACTCGAACAGGCGCTTCGGACCGACGCGCAGACGCCCATCCGACTGTATGATCCGCTCAAGACTTATCTGATGCTGGGTGGCTACGGCCCGATCGACGCGCGTGCCGTAGGCGCCTGGGTCCGGAACGACTGGGCGACGACCGCCTTGCCGGGCGCGGACCGGGAGGATGTCCGACGCCGCCTGACAGTACATCTCGATGCGCTGCTTGCCGACGACGATCTCGGGCGGGTGTGGGCGAACCGTCGGGCAGCGCTCGATGGCCGGTTGCTCGCCCAGTCGAGAGCGGCGGTGATCGGGCTGCCGCTCGCCGACCGCGCCTATGCGATGTTGCGCCAGCGTGCCGCCGCCTCCGGGCATCCCGACTGGCTTGCAAGCGCGGTGATGGCCGAAAGCGATGGCCGCGCATTCCGCAACGGCGGCACGGTCATGGCGCTGTCGGTGCCGTGGTTCTTCACCCGTGACGGCTATAAACGGGCGTTCGGTCCGGGGCTCGCGGACATCGGCGCGGAACTCGACCGCGACCTGTGGGTATTGGGGTCCGACGGGGCCAAGGTGTCGGTTCGCGATCAGTTGACCGCGATCAACGATACCGTCGCGCGCAGTTACGCGCAGGACTATATTGCCGCGTGGGATCACGTGCTGGCGACTCCACAGCCGGCAAATTATTTCGGCGACCGCCAAGCGCTGGGCAGTTTCACGCGGACGCCATCGCCGCTGCGGACGCTGTTGGATCAGACGGTGAAGAACACCACGCTCGGGACGTCGCAAACGGCGAGTACGCGGTTCGACGCGGGAACCGCGATCCAGGCGCATTTCCGGCCAGCGGCGGCCTTCACGCGCGGCGAGGCCGGAGCACCGCCGCCGGTCGACGCGCTCGTCCAGGCGGTCCGGCAGGCTGCGTCGGCTGCGTCGGCAGGCGCCATGCCAGGCGCGAACGTCGGCGGTGATGCGCTGCGTGGCCAGTTCGCTTCGGCGCTGGGCGATCTCTCGACCGCCGGCGTGTCCGCCCCACCACAGTTGCAATCCTTCGTCGGCGGTATCGGCCGCAACGGTCGCGGTGCCGCCGCCAGGACTACGGAGACCATGCTGAACGACCAATACAGCGCGACGATCCTCGCCAGTTGTCGCACGACCACGGATCGCCGCTTCCCATTCGACGCCGCCGCCACGACCGAGGTGTCGCCGGCCGAACTGCAACGCGTCTATGGCAACAACGGCGAAATCGACGGGTTCGTCCGCGGCAACCTCCAGCCGCTGCTCGTCCAGGCACCGGAGCGGTGGCGCTGGCGGACGAACGACACGGTCGCCAGCCGGTTCTCGCCGTCGAGTGCCGATGCGTTCCGCAAGGCCGCGGCGATCCGCGACCTAACGGCCGGCGGGCTGGTCCTGCAGGTCTCGCTCCAGACCGCGGGCGCCGATGTCACGACCGTTGACCTCGCGGTCGGCAACACCCGTTACGCGCTGGCAGCGCGCGATCCGGCCTCGTACCCGATCGTCTGGACACCGACCACGCTGCCGCAGGCGTCGCTCGCGCTGATGAACGGCACGCAGACGCTGTCGCGGATCGACCGGCAGGGCAGCTTCGCGCTGTTCCGGTTGATCGCCGCTGCCGAACGCATGCAGAATGCCGGCGCGCAGGCGATCGTCGTCTGGTTCGGCGACGCACCCCATCGCACCGCCTTGCGCGTGACCTACGCATCCGCCGACAACCCGTTCGCGCGCAACGGCCCCTTCTCCTTCCGTTGCCCGGAGCGGTTATGAGCGAAACCCGCCCCTTCCTGTTCGGCAAACTGCCCGCATTCGGCGATTTCCTGTGCCGTGGCCTGACGCTGCAAGCGCAGCGTATCTGGGACCGGCGCTGCATCGACACGCTAGCCACGACACGCGCGCGCGGCGGCGAGGCGTTCGACCGCATCCTCGAGACGACGCCGCCCCGTGGCTTCGTGCTGGAGCCGGGACGCGGCGAAGCCTATTGGCAAGTGGGGTGCGCGGCCTTTTCGTGCGACCGGGTCGGCCGGCCGTTCCTGTTCGTACTGGGCGTGGTCGGCGGTCGCGGACTGCGCGACGACGGCGAATGGATGGCGCCGAGCCTCGAACGCTGCCTGTACGACGCGTTCCTCCAGCAGCGTGATGCCGCCGCGATCCTCGACGATGCCGTCAATGCGCTGGCCAATATCCCTCCCAAGGCCGAGATCGCCTCCCCGCCGATGCGGGAATGGCAGGCGGACTGGACGTTATGACGATGCGATCGCCGGCAGCCCTCCGTCTCGAGCAGGCATATCGAACTCACCCGGGGACGGTACGTGCGGTCAACGAGGATGCAGGCGTGGTCCGTCTGCAAGCCGGGCTATGGGCCATTGCCGACGGGATGGGAGGGCACGAGCGCGGCCAATGGGCCTCGCGCACGATCGCCGACGCCCTGGAGCACATCGCGCTTCCGCTCGCGATAGAGGGCGCGGCCGATGCCGTGACGGAAGCCCTGAACGCTGCCAACGCCACGATCTGGGCCGCGACCCGCAAGAGCGGCGCACCGATCGGATCGACCGTGGCGGTATTGCTGATCCGCGACGACCGCTATGTCGTGTTGTGGGCCGGCGACAGTCGCGTCTATCGCCACCGGGCGCGTACGCTGAGCCAACTCACCACCGATCACACCGAGGTCGAACGAATGATCGCGCGGGGGCTGCTCGATCGGCGGGATGCCGCGGACCATCCGTTTCGCAACGTGCTCGCGCGGTCGGTCGGCACGTCCGAGGCGCTGCTGCTCGACCGGATCGAGGGATCGCTCGCGGGGGGCGACGTGTTCCTGCTATGCAGCGACGGGTTGAGCGGGATGGTCGACGATCGTGAAATTCGCCGTGCCTTGGTATCCGCATCACCCGACCGGGTCGCGCAACTGCTGCTCGATCGCGCCCTCGAACGTGGCGCGCAGGACAATGTGACGGTGACCATCATCGGCTGCGAACAGGCAACCCAGATCGGCGCGCTGCTGCTCGAAATCTGATGGCGTGGGAACGGCGCCGTGACGATCGTTCCCGCTTTTGCTTTACCGACCCGCGCCGATCTGCTGCCTATCGACGTGGGCGAGCAGCCGCCGCAGCGTCCAGGCAGCGCGCGTATTCGGTGCGGAAGGCCTTGCTGAACAGGTCCATGAACGCTTCGTCGGCATCGCGCACCACGCCCTCGAACTCGTCTTCATAGGCGTGCCACAACGCCGCGGCGCGCGCTTGCGGCAGCAGCTTCGCCAACCAGCCGCCACCCCGCCGCCGCGCGCGGATCGCGGCGGGCGAGAACCGCTTGATCGTCTGCTCGATCGCTGCACGCATCGCCGCCGCCGTCGCCATCTCGTGCAGCTGGATATCGCGGAACGCATCGTCGATCGCCAGCTCCGCCGGCATGAAACCCGGCTGCGGCGGCTGCAACAGCGTGTCCAGCATTCGCTCGGGCGACCGGATGAACTTGATCGGGTTGTTGCCGTCGAGCTCGATCGTCGTCGACACGACGCCGAGATCCGCCTTGGCTCGCGCCCGTGCCTCGACCAGCGCGGCCAGGCCACCCAGCATCCGCAGCATCAGATCGGTGCGGGGCGGAACGGTGACGTCCGGCTCGGGAACGCGCGGTTCCGTGCTGTCGTTTTGCGGTTCGGTACCGCGTGTCGGGACATCCTCCAACGCGCCCCAGCCACGCGCGACCGCGGGCGGCGGCGGAAGGACCGCATCGACCGGTTGCGTGCCGCGCTCCGCCAATTCTCCCCAGAGCTGCGCGGCGGACGGCGACGACTGTTCCGACGGTTCGCTCGCCCAGGCCGAGACCGAGAGCGGCGCCGGCGTGTCCCATCCACCCCCGTCGAACGGCAGCGGTACCGCCTCCTCGTTCGTGTTGGCCGTCGGTGATGCCGACCGGGATGACGGTGCCGGCGCGACCTCGTTCCATTCGCTCCATCCTGGGCCGACGACAGCGGCGGGTGGCGATGCCGCGCCCGCACATTCCGCCAGCACCTCGTAAGCGCCGATCACGATCCGATCGCCGTCCGCAATCCGGTGAGGCGCCGACAACCGCTCGGTCGCGCCGTTGACGAACGTCCCGTTGGTGCTGCGGTCGGTCAGTACATAGGTCCCGTCGCGGTAGCTGATCTCGCAGTGGCGCGACGACAGATGGTTCTTGCGGTCCGGCAAACTCCAGTCGGCATGGACCGACCGTCCGACGATGGCGCCGTGCCGTACCAGCCTCAGCATCGTCGGCGCACCATTCTCGAGCGTATCCACGCCCTGTATCGACAAAACCAGCGTCATGCTGCGCACTCCATCGTTTCGGCCATCCGCGCACCGGCGTCGAGGACCGCGTCCAGCCCGGCATCGCCGTGCGGTGCCGCCGCCAGGATCACCGCCGCTGCGGCAAAGCGACCGGTCGCATCGCGCGGCGCGAGGAACGGCGCGGAACCTTCGGGGGCGACGGATCCGCCCGCCATGAACGCCGCCCAGGCGCATAGTCGCTCGGGTGTCGGCGTGCGCATGGTCCGCGCGATCGCTTCGGCGTCGCGACGCCGCGCTTCCGACGGATCGCGCAACCAGGCCGTGACGGTCGCCATCGCATCCGCGTCGGGCTGGCGCACGAGATCGTACACGCCCCGGGCCGCCCACAGCACCGCCTCGTAGCGCGGCATCGCCACCGCGAGGAAAGAGGCCGCGTCCGCCCCCCTGCGTCGTGCCCGCAGTCGCGCGAAGCAGTCATCGGGCGCCAGCCGGTCGTCGGCACCCGCCGGCCACTCCAGCAGCAACCGCACCTGCCCCGCCTCGGTCCATACCGATCCGTGCCAGGGCCCGCTCATGCGATGACCACCGCGCCGCCGAGCACGTTCACAGCCGCCTTGCCGTGGATCGTGCTGACGGTGCCTTCCCAGGTGAGCGCGGACAGGGCGTTGCCGGTGATGGTCGTGCCGTTCAACGTGATCCCGGCGGGCGTCAGGCTGATCAGGTTGGGCCCGACGGCGAGCGTGATGCTGGCCGAGGTCATCGTGATGCGCGACATCCCCTGCGCAACGGTTATGGTCGCGGGAGTCATCAACACGCGGCTCGTGCCGACACGCAGCATGATGCGCTGGCGTGCCTGCACGGTCGACGCGCCGCGGGTGATCGTCAGGCTGTGGTTGCCGGTCTCGACCGTCGTGCTGTCGTTGCGTCGGACGGCGGTCTCGCGGTCGCGGCCGACCCGGTTCGCCTGGTCGCGGTTCACGGTTTCCGCGTCGTCGTACAGCACGTCGGTGCGACGATTGCGCTGCGCGCGCAGATAGACTTCCTCGGCCCCGCCCTTGTCGTCGAAGCTGAGTTCGTTGAACGCCGGCGCGCGCGGCCTGGTCTCGGCCCCCGCATAGCTGCCCATCTTGCCGATCGTATTCGACCGGTACAGCGACCGCGTCCGATTGGCGGGCAGCGCGTAAGCATGTTGGTGACGTGAATTATAGACGCGGCCGGTCACGATCGGGCGATCGGGATTGCCGTTGAGGAAATCGACGATCACCTCTTCGTCGAGCCGCGGCAGCGTCACGTGGCCGAAGCTCGCGCCTGCCGACGGATGCGAAACGCGCAGCCAGCACGACCGCGCCTTGATGTCGGCCTCGTCGGATTTTTTCCAGAGGAAGCGGACCCTTACCCGGCCCATGCGGTCGACGCGGCTGTCGTCGGCGCCACCCTCGATGACGATCGCGGTCTCCGGCCCCGCGAACGGCGCCGGCGTCACGATGGGCGCGCGCCACTTCGTCTGGCTGGTGACCGCCTCGATCGAGACCTCGCGCCGTGCCATGTCGCCGTCGCTGCGCCACGGTTCCGCGTCCATGGCATAGTCTAGTGTGGTCACGATGAACTCGCGGCCACGATCAAAGGCGTCGGTGGAGTCGAGCTTGAACAGCCCCCCGCAGGCGATGCCGATCGTGTCGCCCGATCCCGTATAGACCCGTTGGTCGGCGCGCGCCGCCTCCAGCCGCACCTGTGCCCAATGCTTGGCCAGCGTCGGATCGACGAAGTCCCCAGTATAGTCGTGAATTTCCTGCGTATCGGCCGGGCCGCGCGTACCGCCGTCCGCGCGTCCATCGCGGACCAGGGTCTTCTCATAGTCGAAGCTCTGGATCAGCACGCGCCGTTCGCCGCCGCTCCGTACGTGCTCATGCCACTCCCACAGCGAGTCCTCGGTACCATGACCGCCGACGAGGTCGGGACGAAGCTTCACGGTCGCGGCGCGGGGTGAGGGCTTGTGAGCGGCCCGACTATCGCAGAGCACCATCGTGTGCTCACCCTTCTCGTGGCGAAAGTAGAAATAGATCCCCTCTCGCTCCATCAGGCGCATGACGAACGACAGGTCGCTCTCGCGGTACTGCGCGCAGTAAGGCCAGGGCCGATAGGTCTCGGTCAGCCCGCCATAGTCGATATGTCGGCTATGGGGTGCGAGCACATCGCGCAGCATCTGCACCACGGTCTTCTGCTCGAAGATCCGATACGCACGATTGCTGTCGAGCAGGTGCAGCCAAGGCCGCAGCACCAATGCGTAATGATGCCCCTCGTCGGTCTGTCGCAAGTAATGCGCCTCGATCACCAATCCATGGAAATACCGGACCGGCGCGTCCACCTCGTAGACCGTGATGCAGGCGGACTTGCCCAGCGCAGGCAGGATGTCGACCCGATCCTCCAGCACGACTTCCGCTTCGATCTGGAAAGGCTGGCTCAGCCGCTCGGCCGAATGGAAGCCTATCAACCGGGCCCTGGATCCCAGCGCTACATCGATCTCCGCCTGCCGCTTCATGCGACCGCTCTTGCGTTACGTTCGACATCATTGCGGTGATTGCTGGACGCCGACTGACGGGTTAGCCCGCATCGCCGCCATCGTGGCGTCACGACCGACACGGAGCGGCCTGCATGACGATCGATCTCGAACGCTTCCTCGCCCCGATATCCGGCGACGATCCCGCCGGCCCGGACCTCGCCTACGACCCTGACCGTTTCCGCATCGAACAGGCGTTCGACACGCCGTCCGGAGGCGATGGATCGACGGATGCTCCCGCCACTTCGGTCGACTGGCGCGAGATCACCGCGCTGATCGTCGACCAGGCGGATCGCACCAAGGATATCTGGCTTGCCATCTATCTCGCCCGCGCCGGCGCGAGGTCGGGACGCCTGGACGTGACCGTTGCTGGCGTACAGGCGCTCGCCGGGCTCACCAATCGCTTCTGGGATACGGTGCACCCCCGGCTCGAGGATTACGGCTTTCCCGGCCGCCGTGGCGCCTGCGACACGCTCGCCAACTTCACCGCGTTCGTCAGTCCGCTCCAAGGTATCGCGCTGATCGAGCATGAACGTTTCGGACGTTTCGACGGCGCTGATCTGATCCGTTTCGCGCGTGGCGGTGCCAACGAGGACGGTTATGGTGCGTTTCGTGCCGCGCTCGACGATCCGGCGATCGGCCCGGAAAGCCTGATTGCAGCCATCGCCCATCTCGACGTGCTCACCGAGGCGCTCAGGGAGGTGGACGCAACGCTGGTTGCCTTTGCCGAGGGCGATACCGGCAGCAATTTCGCGCCTGTCTACGTTGCGATCCGCGCGATCCGGGCTGCGGCGAACGCGCTGCTGCCGGCGGAACTGCGCGACGATGCCGACATGGAAACGATTGTCGCGGCACCCGGCAGCAGCGCCCTCCCCGATGTCCTGAACGGTCGCGCCGACGTCGCCAAGGCGCTCGACCTGGTGATCGATTTCTATCGCCGACAGGAGCCTTCGAGCCCCATTCCTCTCCTGCTGGAACGCGCAAAAACGTGGATCCCGCTCGATTTCATCGAGATACTCGACGATATCGCCCCCCGTTCGATCGACGAGGTCAAGAACATCCTGTCTGCGCGTGCGCAACGTTGAAGGGCCAGGATCGCGCATGTTCGCCATCGTACTTTCCCGCGTTACCTTGACCTGCCAGATTGCTTAGGTCCGCGGGTTTGGCGGAGAAACATCATTCGGGTTTCATACGAAACATCAACCGCGCAGTTGCGAGTATGGGATCGACGTAGAAGGCATCGACACGAAGTTGCGCAGAGGCGAAACCCGTTTACCCGAACGAGCCGTCCATCAGCCAACTGTGGTGCGAAACCAATTCACTGACACGGCCAGCTTCACCCCCAGCGCAAGTGCCAGCAACCGCGTGACGCGGGCATCGATCGGCTCGACCAACCCGCTCCGTGCCCGGACCGGCAGCCCATCCCCGTCGGTGCGATGGACGACAATCTCGCTCACCCGGGCCCTGCCCACTGGTCCGTTATCGAGCGCTACCGGCGAAGTGGCAGCCGCATCCTATGTTCGCATCATGAATGGCACCGTTGTGCTGAGCATCGTCCTGGCGATCGCTGACGAGGTGGCGGCGTTCAAGATCGGGACGAGGTGTTCTCTATGGTGCGCTGCCAGAAAGACCTGATGAAAGGCAGCGTTACACATCCTCAGTATTTCAGGGCGTGGGCTACAGCGCTGACCCACAAGCTTGTGGGTATCGATCACGTTGATGCCGTGGCCACACCTGTATCGCTGCTGATCGCTTGGAAGTCCTGACCGAGGCAGGACACGAAGCACCCGATCCATTCCAGGCGTTTCACCCGGAGTCGTGCCGCTCGAAGGCAAGACGGGGGTCGTGAACGGCCCCCGCGGTGGGGTCGGCGACCGCCTCGTCCAGCTTACCAGATGGCAGGGGACGCAGGTGGTCGCCGTCGCATCGACCAAGGACGGGGAGCTGATGCACCAGCTGCTACCGCTTCGTCGACTCTACCAAGGGTACGGCCGAGGATGCTATTGACGATGCGGAGCTTGTCGTTGACGCGGGCGGTGGCGCGTTTGTCGCCTACCTTGAAACCGGACGATGGCCTTTTCCTAGTCCAACCGCGCAACGGTGACAGCGCGTTTGCACAAAAAGGCTCATCGCCACGTTCGACGCATGCGCCCGCTGCTAGCCAGCGGCGAGCGTCTCGGCAGTCTCGCGATAGGTGTGCAGTCGACGGCCCAGCAGTGTCGTGAGACGCTCGACGTCGTCTTCCTTCGGGATCATGCCGTCGCTGACGTAGCGCTCGGCCATCAGGCGCATTTCGTAGGCGCTCCACTTGGGCATGAAGGTCGCCATGTTGGACTCGAACCCGCTCGGATCGTCACCGCCGTACACCACGGGTCGACCGAGCACGTCGGACCAGATCGCGGCGATCTGGTCGCCGGTGAGCGTCTCCGGCCCGACGACGTTGATCGTTGTCATCGGCAGTTTGCCCGGTGCCTCATCTCGACGGATCAGCTCCAGCGCGGCGAGCTCGGCTATGTCGCGCGCGTCGACCATGGCGACGCCCTTGCCGCCGATCGGTATTGGATAGACGCCGTGCTGCAAGATCACGTCCTTCACCATGACCTCGTTGTCGATGAAATAGGTCGGGCGCAAATGGTCGCGCTGAAGTCCATTGCTTCGAGCATCCGCTCGGCACCGTATTTGACCGCGAAGTGCGGTACGTTGACCGCCCGGTCAGCGTCGAAGACCGACAGGTACACGATCCGCTCGACACCCGCCTCATGCGCAACGTTGAGGGTTACCAACGCCTGGGTGAACTCGTCGCCGGTCACGGCATTGAGCAGGAACAGCGTGCGGACGCCGACGAAAGCGGCACGCAGCCCATCGATGTCGAGCAGGTCTCCCTGGACGACCTCGACCTCGGCCGGGAAATCCGCCTTGGCAGTATCGCGCGTAAGGACACGAACACGGGCGTCGCGGTTCACGAGCTGGTCGACGACATGGCGGCCGACACGGCCGGTGGCACCGATCACGAGAATGGTCATTGGGTTACTCCTTCGATTTGTCTTGCTGACGAGCCGAAGATGCGTGATCCATCCGCCGACGAATAGACGTGCAATCTGGACGCGCCGTCTCACCAGTGGAACACTTATGGATCTGCTTGCGCTAGCCGACTTTACTCTTGTCGCCCGCCATGAGGGGTTCGGAAAAGCGGCGCGTGCGAGCCACCGCCCCAAGGCGACGTTGTCGCGACGCGTGGCAGAACTTGAAGCCGCGCTCGACGTGCGCCTGTTCGAGCGTGGTGCACGAACATTGAAGCTGACCGAAGAAGGCCGGGCGCTGTTCGCCCGTACTGGCCCATTGCTCGCCGAGTTGGAGGAAACTGCCGTCGCGATCGGCTCGGGTGGCGAGACGCCGCGTGGGCGGCTGCGGATTAGCGCGCCGCTATTGTTCTCGCAGACGGCCATGGGTCGGCTGGCCGCGGAATTCATCCACCGCCACCCGGATGTTCGCCTGGAAGTGACCACGGACGACCGAATGGTGGACATGATCGAAGAGGGCTACGATCTCGTCATTCGCGTCAATCCCGCGCCAGACGATACGCTGGTCGGTCGTCCTTTCCTGCATGACCGACTGGTGGTGGTGGCTGGTCCCGGCATGGTGCGGTTGGCAGCGGGGATCATGCCCGCCGTGGTGCGCGGCAACGACCCTGAGCGAAGCTGGACCGTCGACACGCCGGACGGCCCTATCGAGATCGCGGTCAATCCTGTGCTGCGCCTCTCATCGCTGATCATGATCCGCGATGCAGTGCGTACCGGGGTCGGCGTGGCCAAGCTGCCGTTATCGCTCGTCAGCGAGGACATCGACTGTGGGCGGCTGGTGCCTTGGGGCAACGTTGCGAAATCTGAGATTGCGTTATGGGCGCTCTACCCGACGCGGCGGCTGCTTAACGCTCGCGTATCCGCCTTCTTGGAGTTTCTGCGAAACTCCTTCCCGCGGGCAGCACCAGAAGAACTCGCTGCCTATCTAAAGAGGTAAGGCCGGCATCAAGCTGCACTCTGATCGTTCCCAATCGTGGATGCATTACGCTGCTACATAGGCCGGCACGTAGACGTCCGGATGCCGGGATATCTCCGCCGCAGTCGTTTTCCCCACTTCTTCGCTATGGCAGTAGGCACGCTGAAGAACGCGCGAGGCCTGATGGACCTGATCATGCCCCCTGTTCGACCTTGTCTACGGGAGCAAGGCGCGCGCGCCTGACGGACTTCGCCCGCTCAACTAAGCTGATGACGGGGAACTACCGATCATCTCCGCAACCTTGGCTGCCAGCCCTTGCATCGTGAAAGGCTTGGTGAGCAACGCCATCCCGGGTTCGAGATGCCCGTTACCGACCGCCGCATTCTCCGCATAGCCGGTGATGAAGAGCACCTTCAGGTCGGGGCGGAGAGAACGCGCTGCGTCAGCGACCTGCCGCCCGTTCATGCCGTTGGGTAAGCCGACGTCGGTGATCAGCAGCTCGATCTTGGCCCCCGATTGCAGCACCTTGATGCCTGCTGCGCCATCCGCTGCGCCAATCACGGTATATCCCTGCTCGTCGAGCACCTCGTCGATGAGATGTCGGATCGTCGCTTCGTCATCGACCACCAGGATCGTCTCGCCGCTAGCCAAGGCAGCGGTTGCGATTGCCTCTTCCTGATCACTCGGCAAGGCATCGCCCGCATAGCGAGGAAGATAGATGCAGATCGTGGTTCCCTGCCCCAGCTCGGAGGAGATCCTCACCTGTCCACCCGACTGGCGAGCGAAACCGTAAATCATCGAAAGACCGAGCCCGGTGCCCTGACCAATCGGCTTGGTCGTATAGAAGGGTTCGAAGGCGCGCTCGATCGTTGCCGGCGACATGCCAGTGCCGGTATCGGTGACGCAGACCGACAGATATTGGCCGGGCGGCAGGTCGCGCTCCAGAGCCGCGCGATCGTCCAGCGATGTGTTCGCCGTATCGATCGTGATCCGCCCGCCTTCGGGCATGGCGTCCCGTGCGTTTATGCAGAGATTGAGAATGGCGCTTTCGAGTTGCGTCGCGTCGATCATCGCGGGCCATAGCCCGGCCGCGCCCACCACCTCGATATTGGCGGTCGACCCGACCGTCCGGCGCAGCAGATCCTCCATTCCCGCGATCAGGCGATTGACGTCGGTTGGCTTGGGATCGAGCGTCTGCCGGCGCGAAAACGCGAGCAGCCGCTGCGTCAGGGAAGCGGCCCGCCGTCCGGCACCTTGGGCGGCGTTGATGAAGCGCTCGGCGTCGTCGAGCTTGCCACGTTCCAGGCGCAACTGGAGCAACTCCAGATTGCCCATCATGCCGGTAAGGAGGTTGTTGAAATCATGCGCCAGACCACCGGTAAGCTGGCCGACCGCTTCCATCTTCTGTGCTTGGCGTAGCTGATCTTCGATTTGCCGCTGCCCGGTCATATCGACGCCGACGCCGGTTCGCCGGACAGGTTTGCCGTTCTCGTCGAAATAGGTGTGCCCACGGGACAGCACCCATCGGATCGATCCGTCCGGATGAACCAATCGATATTCTAGCTCCAGATCTCCCGAGCGTTGCAGACCGCCAGACATTGTCTTCTGCAGCGAAATACGGTCCTGCGGATGAACGTTGGCGAGGAACTCCTCGCGAGGCAGGCCGGCGGCACCGCGCTCGGGGTCGAGTGCGTACAACGCCGAGACCGCCGCGTCGCAAAAGAAGAGGTCGGTGGCGACGTCATAGGTCCACACGCCGACGCCCCCCACGGCCGAAAGGGCGAGGCGCGCGAAATCCTGCTCGTCGTGCAGCCTCGCCTCCATCTCGCGCTCGGCCGTGACGTCGCGGCCGGTAGCGTAGGTGATGTCACCAGCCGGTGCGGCGACCCATGAGATCGTGCGGTTCGAGCCATCCTTGTGCCTGTACCGGTTTTCAATTCTCAGCTGGTTCCCCGCCGCGGCCGTCTCATAGGCGTCGACCGTCTTGTCATGATCGTTCGGGACGACGAATTCGTTGACATGGTGTCCAATCAGCTCGTCGGGCTCATAGCCTAGAACCGTGGTCCAGGCCGGATTGACCCGGCGGAACATACCGTTGAAGTCGACCGCCACGAGAAGATCGGGCGAGGTGTCCCACATGCGGTCGCGCTCGGCCGTACGCTCATTGACCTGCCGCTCGAGCGTCGCGTTCAGCTTACGCAACTTCGCCTCGCTCTCTTGAAGAGCGGCCTCCGCATCGCGCCGGGCACTGATGTCGCTTGCCGCTCCGAACCATTCGATGATCTCGCCTGCCGCGCTCAGCAGCGGAACGGCACGCGACTGCGTCTAGCCGACAGTGCCGTCCGAACGGACCACGCGATGTTCGAGATCGAACGTCGTCTTGAGCCGGATGGCGTCATCGATGGCTGCGGTCACCGCGGCTTGATCGGTCTCGGGAATATAGGACAGCAACCACGAACGGTTCGGCTTCGACGAAGACGTGCTCGGCAGGAAGCCGCCGCCGTCGAGCTCCTTCATCTCTCCCCAGTCCGGACTCATCCGGTAGAGGACGTCCGAACTCGCTTCGGTCAGGAGGCGGAGGCGGGCTTCGCTCTCGCGCAAGCGCTGTTCGACGCTAACCGCGTTCTCGGTCCGATCTGTCATAACGTCCTTAGCGCGCCGATCTATTCCAGCCATTTACCAACTGCCGAACACAGTGCAAATCGCACCTGATTACCTACGCAATTGAGGTACTCCTATCGCTCCATAACCTGCCCGACCACGGGCGGGTTGGAGATGCGGCTTTGCGACTTTGCCGCGTATGCCGCTATTCGGATACGCGGTGTTTCAGCATGCTGGCCTTGTACAGAAGACGTTCCATTTTCCCTATCGCGGCGCCCGACAACGTCAGCGGATCGTCGAGATCACCCGTACCATCGCCGACGATCAGACCCTCGGCGGTCAGATGCAGGAGCCAACGGGATGCTACTGCGGCTGGAATGCGGTGCAACTCGCTGATGTCTCGCCCGGTCATGCGGACACTGCGCGCGTCGGCAATGAACAACTCGAGAAGAAAGTCCCAGCTGGGTTCGCCGAACAGCGATGCGGGAAGTTCCTCTGTACGGCTGCGCCGGAAGGCCAGCATGAACGCCGCCAGATCGGCAGCCTCGTCATGATCGATCACCCCACGGCACTCCAATCTTCGCGTCTCTTCACAAACAACATCTACACGACGTGGTGGTTGCGACGGTTCGAGACGCAGGAGGAGTGGGCGCGTGCGCGACCGGTTCAAGATGGTCACGCGCCCTATACATTTGGCAGCCGTCACGGTCGAGTGTTCTCACTCCCACGTCCGACAGGCTGATGTATCAACAGCCCGACCAGATCGTCCGCACCTGTCCGCCCCTGCCCCGCGCTTTCGTCCAGGTCGGACGCCAAACCCTCTGAAGACAGCCCCCTGAAAAGGCTCAGGGCTGCTCCCCGACCGGTGCGACATACTCGCCCATGTCGGGCGCATCGTCCTGCGGCTCGCCACGCTGCAGGTTCGAGTGGCGGATGCCGTAGGCGAAATACAGCACCACCCCGCCCGCCAGATACCATAGGAAGAACATCAGGACCTTCATCGGCACCGTCGTGATCAGGTAGACGCACGACGCGATGCCCAGCAGGGGGACCACCGGATAGAACGGTACGGTGAAGCCGCGCGGCAAATCGGGCGCGGCGCGACGCAGATAGATGACCGACAGGCAGACGATCGAGAACGCCGACAGCGTCCCGACCGAGGTCATGTCGCCGAGCACGTTGATGTCGAAGAACCCCGCCGCCACTGCGGTGATGACGCCGACCAGCACCGTGTTGACATAGGGCGTCTTGAACGTCGGGTGCACGGTCGCGAACACCCGCGGCAACAGCCCGTCGCGCGCCATCGTGTAGAAGATCCGGGTCTGCCCGTACATCAGCACCAGCACCACCGACGTCAGGCCGATGATCGCGCCGATCTTGATGAGCTTGGCGAGCCAGCTCCAGGTCGGGCCGAAACTGTCGACGACAACGGCGACCGGATCGGGCACGTTGAGCGCGGTATAGGGCACCAGCAGCGTCATGATCGCGGCGACGAGCATGTAGATCAGCGTGCAGACGACCAGCGCCCCGATGATCCCGAACGGCATGTCCTTCTTTGGATCCTTCGCCTCTTGCCCCGCCGTCGAGATCGCCTCGAAGCCGACATAGGCAAAGAACACGATCGAGGCGGCGCGCATGATCCCGTCGACGCCGAACTTGCCGTCGCCTTGGCTGGCGGGGATGAACGGCGTCCAGTTGCGCGCGACCAATTCGTTGAAGTGCGACAGCACGATCGCGCCGCCGACCGCGATGAAGGCGACCAGCACGCCGACCTTGATCGCGACGATGATCGTGTTGACCTTGGCCGATTCCGCAACGCCCCGCACCAACAGCGCGGCAAGTGCGAGGCAGATCAGGAACGCCGGCAGGTTGAAGATCGTCGTCACCCGTTGTCCGTCGACCAGCACCGGCACGCCGCCCCGCATGAGCGGGTACCCGGCCGGTCCGGTGAACTGCGGCGGAATGTGCACGCCGAAATCGGCCAGCAGGCTGACAACATAGCCCGACCAGCCGACCGCCACCACCGACGCCGCCAGCCCGTATTCGAGCATCAGCAGCGCGCCCATCATCCACGCGACGAACTCGCCGAGCGTGGTATAGCCATAGGTGTAGGCCGATCCGGACACCGGCAACGTCGAGGACAGCTCGGCGTAGCACAGCCCGGCAAACGCGCAGACGATACCCGCCACGACGAACGACAGCAGCACCGCCGGTCCTGCATGCAGCGCGGCCGCCGAGCCGGTGCGCACGAAGATGCCCGCGCCGATGATGCAGCCGATGCCCAGCATCAG
This sequence comes from Sphingomonas sp. Leaf208, assembly GCF_001421415.1. Lineage (GTDB taxonomy): Bacteria > Pseudomonadota > Alphaproteobacteria > Sphingomonadales > Sphingomonadaceae > Sphingomonas. The sequence continues at coordinate 274,226 of NZ_LMKH01000035.1, read as the reverse complement.
CAGGTTCCATTTGCCCAGCGTACGCTTCAGCTCGCTCGCCGCGGTTTCGCGTTGCACCTGCGCAATGGATTTGCGCGCGAACATGCGCTCGACGATGCCCCTCGCGGCCTTGGTTGCCATATTTCCCCCGGGGTCAGATAAGCCAGCCAACGCGTCTAAGCGCAGCGACCAACCGGGACAACGCAATCTTGCTGCTTTCTAAGGGGTTAGCGTTTCGAAGCCCGTGGCAGACACACGGCTCCCCTGCGCTCCGCAACGCGACACTCGGCCAGCGTTGGTGATCGACTGCTGTCATCAATCGTATCCGAATAATCGATTGGACAAATGTCGGTCATATCCTGCATCTTCCGATCACGCAGGTAACACTGATTGAGAGAGGACGCCGACATGGCCGATTACGAACAGCCCAAGAGCAGCGGTTGCCCGATGGGCCCCAACGGCGGCGGCGAGGTCAAGGCCCGCTCGCTGCTCGGTCGCACGAACAAGGATTGGTGGCCGGACGCGCTGCCGATCGACATGCTGCACCAGCACGGCGTATCCCCCGACCCGATGGGCGAAGAGTTCGACTATGCCGAGTCGTTCCAGCAGCTCGATTATGCCGCGCTCAAGGCAGACCTGACGGCGCTGATGACCGACAGCAAGTCCTGGTGGCCTGCCGATTACGGTCACTACGGCCCGTTCATGATCCGCATGGCATGGCACGCCGCCGGCACTTACCGCGTGACCGATGGCCGCGGTGGGTCGTCGTCGGGCCAGCAGCGCTTTGAGCCGCTCAACTCGTGGCCGGACAACGGCAACCTCGACAAGGCGCGTCGCCTGTTGTGGCCGCTGAAGCAGAAGTACGGCAAGAACATCAGCTGGGCCGATCTGTTCATCCTCGCCGGCAATGTCGCGATCGAGAGCATGGGCGGACCGATCTTCGGTTTCGCCGGCGGCCGCAAGGACGTCTTCGCCTCCGAGGGCGACACGTTCTGGGGTGCCGAGGAGCTGTGGGTCAACGAAGGTGCGCAGACGCGCATCAGCGAGGACATGCCCGAGCTGGAAGGACCGCTGGCTGCGATCCAGATGGGTCTCATCTACGTCAACCCGGAAGGTCCGGGCGGTGATCCGAACCCGCTCCTGTCCGCGCGCGACATGAAGGCGACCTTCCTGCGGATGGCGATGAACTCCGAGGAAACCGTCGCGCTGACCGCCGGCGGCCACGCGTTCGGCAAGTCGCATGGCGCCAAGCCTGCCCCGCATTTCAAGGCTCCGTCTTCCGAATCCGTGCACATGCAGGGTCTTGGCTGGATGACCGACAGCGAGGAAATTGGCCTGGGTCACATCACGACCTCGGGCATCGAAGGCGCATGGTCGAACAACCCGACCAAGTGGACCGGCGACTATCTGCGCCTGCTGTTCAAGTACGACTATGAGCTGACCGAGAGCCCGGCCGGCGCAAAGCAGTGGCAGCCGGTCAATCCGGCACCCGAGGACATGGCACCCGACGCGCGCGATCCCAACAAGCGCGTACCGACGATGATGACCACCGCCGACATGGCGCTGAAGATGGACCCCGAGTTCCGCGAGATCGCGCTGCGCTTCCGTGACGATCAGTCGGCACTCGACGACGCGTTCGCACGCGCCTGGTTCAAGCTGACGCACCGCGACATGGGTCCGCGCGTTCGTTACCTCGGGCCTGAGGTTCCGGAAGAGACGCTGATCTGGCAGGATCCGGTTCCCGAGGGCACCGCACCGTCGGACGCCGACGCCGCTGCGTTCAAGGACGCCGTGCTATCGAGCGGGCTGACGATCGGCGAGCTGGTCAAGACCGCTTGGGCGTCGGCATCGAGCTATCGCCGGTCGGACCACCGCGGTGGTGCGAACGGTGCGCGCATCGCGCTCGCCCCGCAGAAGGACTGGCCGGTCAACGAGCCCGAGCAGCTGAGCAAGGTCCTGGCCAAGCTCAACGAGCTGCGCGGCGACATGTCGCTGGCCGATGCGATCGTGCTGGCCGGATCGGCTGCGGTCGAGAAGGCAGCGCGCGATGCCGGCCACGACGTGTCGGTGCCGTTCCTCGGTGGACGCGGCGATGCGACGCAGGAGTGGACCGATGTCGAGAGCTTCGTGTGGATGGAGCCGCAGGCCGATGGCTTCCGGAACTACCTGAAGACGCGTCACCCGGTGAAGACCGAAGAGCTGCTGCTCGACAAGGCCTCGCTGCTCGGCCTGTCTGCGCCGGAGATGACGGTGCTGGTCGGTGGCCTCCGCGTACTCGGCGCGAACTTCGGCGATGCGCCAGAGGGCGTGCTGACCGAGCGTAAGGGCCAGCTGACCAACGACTTCTTCGTCAACCTGCTCGACAACGACACCTTCTGGGATCTGGTCGACACGTCGAGCGACGAGAAGTTCATCGGCTACGATCGTGGTGGTCGCGAGAAGAAGTGGCAGGCGACCCGTACCGACCTGATCTTCGGCTCGAACTCGCAGCTGCGCGCGACGGCCGAAGTCTATGCCGAGAACGGCCACGAGAAGAAGTTCGTGCGCGACTTCGTCAAGGCGTGGGTCAAGGTCATGAACGCCGATCGTTTCGACGTCACGGCCAAGCCTGTTTCGTCAAACCAGGCGACCTGAACTTCGGTGACATGAATATAAGCCGTGGTGGGTCGGACAATGTTCCGGAACACCACGGCTTAGCTATGACTGGCCTATGTAGTTCATAGGCAATTACACGGTACCCGCCCTCGCTCGTCGTCTGGGGCCATTGCGCTACACACGTATGCGAGACGGTCTGCGAAAGCGCCGGTTATCAGATCTTCGCGAAGATGATCGCATTCGTCACGCCACTTCAGGAACGCCCAAAGTCACCCGTTTCGGCGGTAGACAGACGCATCGCGTGATCGTGACAGGACCAGCCAGAGAGGCCGATTTCGACAGGTTCCTGGCGATGCTCATCGACCCAACCAAAGTTACGCAGATGCCTTAGCTCACGGCGCAGTTCGTATGAGCAATTTTGCGCTAAATTTTATAGTTCTCGGCAAAGGCTCGGGAGGAGACGGAACCCTAACGTCTCGCAACTCTCTACGATGACGTGAGGATCACCGTGCGAGCCAGCCGCCATCGACGGCAAGGATGTGGCCCTGGACGTAGTTGGCTGCTGCCGACGACAGGAACACCGCCGCACCGCCGAGATCGCTCGCGTCGCCCCATTTCCCTGCCGGGATGCGGTCGAGAATCGAGCGGTTGCGGGTCTCGTCCGCCTGTAGCGCGGCGGTGTTGTTCGTCGCGATGTATCCCGGTGCGATCGCATTGACGTTGATGCCCTTGGCCGCCCATTCGTTCGCGAGCAGCTTCGTAAGGCCACCGATCCCCGACTTCGATGCAGTATAGCTCGGCACGCGAATGCCGCCTTGGAACGTCAGCATCGAAGCGATGTTGACGATCTTGCCCGAGCCTTGCACGATCATGTGACGGCCGGCGGCCTGGCACAGGAAGAACACCGACTTGAGGTTGGTGTCGATCACCGCGTCCCAGTCCGCTTCGGTGAAATCGACCGCGTCGGCGCGGCGGATGATGCCGGCGTTGTTGATCAGGATGTCGAGACCGCCGAGCTTGGCCACCGTCTCGTCGACGACGCGCTGGACCGGTTCGATCGTCGACAAGTCGGCAGACACGATCTCCGCTTTCCGGCCAAGCGCGCGGATCTGCGTGACGGTATCCTCGGCAGGCGTGCGGCCGACACAGGCCACGTCCGCGCCGGCGGTCGCGAGCGCGAGTGCGATCGCCTGGCCTATGCCGGTGTTGGCGCCGGTGACGATGGCGACCTTGCCGGTGAGATCGAAGGGATTTGTCATGCTTTCTCTCTCGTTCCCCTCCTGCCTGCGGGAGGGGCTAGGGGGAGGGGAAATGCGGACCAACGCTCGTGGACACGCCCTCCCCCCGACCCCTCCCGTTAACGGGAGGGGAGCAGAAGTTACGCCAGTTGGCAGATATCCAGCACGTTCATGTCGGTATAATCCTGGTTCTCACCCGCCATCGCCCAGATGAACGCGTAAGCCTTCGTGCCCGAACCCATGTGGATCGACCAGGGCGGGCTGATCACCGCTTCCTCGTTCGCCATGACGATGTGGCGCGTGGCCTCGCCTTCGCCCATGTAGTGGAACACGCGATCCTTCTCGAGATCATCGAGCTCGAAGTAGAAATAGATCTCGCTGCGACGCTCGTGGATGTGCGGCGGCATCGTGTTCCAGACCGAGCCGGGCTTCAGCACCGTCAGTCCCATGACGAGCTGCGCGCTGTCGCAGATGCCGGGGATGACCATCTGGTAGATCGTGCGCTCGTTCGAGTCCTCGAGGCTGCCGCGCTCCAGCGTGGTCGCATCGCCGACCGAGATCACCCGCGTCGTGAACGCCTTGTGCGCCGGGCACGATGCCAGATAAAGGCGCGCCCCGTCGCCGGAGAACTGTACGTCCTTCGCGCCCATCGTCACGTACAGGCAATCCTTGTTGCCGAGCGTGAACGTCTCGCCGTCGACCGTGACGGTGCCCGTGACCTTGCCGACGTTGACGACCGCGAGTTCGCGGCGTTCGAGGAACGGGTGACCTGCCGCCGATGCCGGCTCGACCTGATCAGGCAGCTTCACCGAGCCGCTGGCGACGGCGACCCCGCCGATCACGAAACGCTCGGCATGGGTGTAGTTGAGCACGCATTCGCCGTCGCGGAACAGGTCCTGGATCAGGTACCGGTCGCGCAGTTCGTCGTTGGAGACGCACTCCATCATGTCGGGATGCGTGGCGTAGTAGGTGCGGTCGTACATGCGGGACTCCGATGGCCGAGAGATGGATGCCGGAAGCGACACCTCAGTTGATAGAACCGATACCGCTCCGCATATTTTGGCGCAAGTGACCACAATACGGGATTTATAAATCAGTCGCGGCCAACGTCGCCAACGCGGCGTTCACCCAACGCCGCCGGCGATTGGATGGTCGCGCGGTCGAGCGCCTCGGGGATCAACGCCAGACACTGGATCGCGGCAAGACCCCATTGCGCGGACGCATTGGTCGAGACACCGGGCCATTCGGTGACGTGACCCTCGGTATGCCGTGGATCCGTCGGCCATGTGCCAAGCCCCGCATCGCCGGACAGGAACTCTCCCGCCGCCCGTGCCGCGAGCGTCATATCCTGCGTTTCGTGCGCGACATACGCAGTCAGCCGGGAATGCGCCTCGCGTAAGTTGCGCGGGCCAAACGGTGCGCCGAACTTTGCCAGATAGTCGGCTTGGGGCGCGTTGTACCAGCGGCAATAGTCGAGCCAGGCGGTCCGATAGCGCGGCACATCGAGCAGGCGGATAAGTTCGGAACTTACCTCGACAGCGCCGAATACCGCGTTGAGATGCGAGAGCCGGATACCGCGATTCTGGTCAATGAACCGGCCCGAGGCGAGATCGAACGGCGCGCTACCGGTCATCCAGCCGTGCGGCAGGCGGCCGATGCTGTCGAGGCCGGCGACGATCCGGTCGCGCCAGCGAGAGTCGCCGGTCCGCTCCCATTCGGTCAGCCACGCCGCAGCGAGCGGGCACCAGGTCGTGCCGAAGGTCATCTCGATCGTTCCCGTCGGCAATACCGGCTTCTCCGCCCCCGGTACCTTCCGCCCAATCTCGACCTGCTGGAGCGTCTGGTCGGAGGTGAGCAGGTCGCGCATCAGGTCGCCGACGCGCTCGTCCGCGGTCAGGTAATAGAAGATGCGGCGATAGCTGGCGTTGCTGACGCGTGGCTGTTTGGAGCTGTCGCTCCAGTGCTGGACACCGTGGCGCGTACCCATGCCGGCGAAACGCCCGCCATGATAGACGTCGACTTCGCCGGTATGGCGAGTCATCGCTTCGGCAAAGCGGAACGCCTGCGCGTTGCCGGTGCGCAGGACCGAATACCAGAGCCAGAGATCGGGCGAGAGTTCGCTGTTATCCCACGCGAACCCGCCGATATCGTAGCGCCAGCGATGCCGGTCGCTGTCATAGGTGTGCATGATGTCGCCGTGGTTCCAGAACCCGTACCAGGACCGGCGGTCGACCTCGCCCGCGTAGAAGTCGATCAAATTGTCGAGCTGGTTCTCGATCGCGGTGCGGTTCGGCGTCGAGCGATCGGGCAGGCTCCAATCGCCGAACACGTGCGCGGCGTGGAGATGCTCGGGGCTCGCCATCAATTGCGGCGGTGTCGCTTGAGCCTTCGCCATCTGCGCGAGCGTCACGGTGTCGGGCGTTGCAGGCAACGCCCAGAGCGTCAGTTCACTGGTCCGCGCGATGCCGGATGCGTCGTCCCAGCCAGGCTCGTAATCCTCATAGGTGACGGACAGCCCCTCGTTCTGCGCGGCAAATCCCCCCATCCCCATCGCACCGTGATAGGGCCGCAGGTCCATCGCGGGCGCCTCGGGCGACCAGAGCCACGCGGTCAACCGTGCCGCGTCGCCATCCGCGCCGTCGATGTGGAGCGCAGTCGGGTGCCGCTGCCAAAAATAGCGCTGGCCGAGCGCGACGCCGCCATTCGGACCGCCAACATAGGCGAGCCCAGGCGCGCGGCGACCTTCGTCCGCGTCGATCCAGCCCTGGCCGGGCGCGGTCCGCTTAGTCAGTTGCCAGCCATTGGCGTTGGGCTGTTCAAGCCGGAAGTCACCCCAGGCGGGGATTCGCTCGAGCGTGTCGCGCACCGCTGGCGCCATCGTTGCCAGCGGCGGGGTCGCGCGGCCGGCGACCTGCGCCCCGCGAAACGCTCGGCCGGGGTCGCGACGCAGGCCGGTAAGCGGTCGGACACCCTCGGCGAACATCTGGCCGTCGGCGGCGATGCGGACGTGGCGATCGTGGAGTGCGCCACGCATCGGCACGGACGCCTGCACGCCCAGGCTCGCAAGAAAGTCGTGCCCCGCATTGCCGTCGAACACGAAGCTGTGGACGATCCGCAACGCCGCCGATCCGGCATAGGCATAGAGCCGCACCGTAAAGGGGAGCCAGCGACGATCGGCCATCGCGTGCCGTCCCTCGATCTTGACGACCGCGCGGACGGGTCCGCGTTGCTCGATGGTGACCTTTTCGATCTCGCCGGCGAACGACATGGGTTCGCCGTGGAGCGGGTCGGACTTTACCGAACCAACGAGAGAAACCGCGCCGAGTACGAGCCGCCCGGACTGACTGGCCGAGCGGACCAATGCGGGGCCGGTGCGACCGATCTCCCAGCGCAGGTCGCCGACGTCGATGACCACCGCATCGGTGGTTTCGGTGACCTTCACCGCGCGCGCTGGTGCCGTCGCCCGACCGCGCGTGACGATCAGGCCAGCGGGCGCGACATCGGCGGGTATCGCGTGGGCGGTCGACTTGATCGAACCGTCGGGCCAGGTCGCGGTGGTCCAGGTCTGCGCGGGTATGTCGGCACCATTGGCGGTGCGAACCGCGAGCGCGGTGTTGCGCTTAAGCACGCCGCGCGGCCACGCGACGCCGAACGTCTGCCCCATGTGCATCGTCGGCGCTGCCCCGTCGATCCAGCGGATCGCGGCAGACTGGAACGCAGGCACAGGCGCGGCATCGAGCCGGACCGGCAGCAACGCGGTCGCACCGCCAAGCAGTGCGACCTTCAGCGTATCGCGCCGCGTAGGGTTCATTGGGGTCATGATCGTCTCCATCAGCGGCGCGTGATCGACAGGTGGCGGATGCGCAGGTGGCTCCACGTGGTCCGCAGCCCGAACTGGCCGGACGCATAGGGTGCGGGATCGTCGAGCGTGAACACCCGCCGCCCGTCGCGCTCGACCGCCACCGTCCGCCCGTCCGCGATCAGCCGGATCGTCGTCCAGCGATTGGGCTGAAGCATGTCGGCGGCATCGCGCCTGTCGTGCTGGGGCAGCAGCGGGCGATCGCCGGTGCGGCCGACATAGCGGCGGAAGCGGGTCGTCGTGTTCCGGTTGCCGCCGATGCCGACATAATAGGTGCGCAGGCTGTCATAGTCCGCGAAGGCACCGCGGCGGCGGTGGACGAGAACGGAACTGCCGTCGTCTTCACGGGCCATCCAGAACGCGTTGAGATCGCTGACCGTGTCGTTTGCGCCACCCTGCGATACCGCCAACGCTTCGAACCGAATGACGACCGGTCCTGCGACCGGCTTACGCCACCATAGCGTCAGGCCCTTCGCGGTATCGATATCGATGATTCCGCCGCGTTCGGTGACTCGCGCCGCGGGATCCTCGGCTTCGACGACCCAATCGGCGAGCGGCTGGCGGGCGATCGACATCGACGGCACGCTGGCGAGGATACCCGCTACGATGTGAAGCCGTGCATTCAAGCGCATGCTGCCCTCCCCATGCGCTGTCATCGCGCTCCGCCATTGCATAGGCCGCGAAATCGCCGCCGCCAAGTTCGTGCCGAATATTAGTTAGGCATTCCACATGATGGTTATTTCATCGAGATGCCGGTTGCTCTTTCCGGAACGGCGTCGCATCATGCGGGAAAGAAGACGCGGGAGAGTGTGGGTGAAGAACGGCCTGTTGATAGCCATCGCTCTGGTTACGCCTGCATTGGGCGGAGCCGCCCCTGCCCCGATGCGGATCTTCATCGCCAGCGACTCGACCGCACAGGACTACAAGGCGGATCGCTATCCGCAGTCGGGTTGGGGCACGATGCTGCGATGCGCCGTGACGCCAAACGTCAGCATCGAGAACCGCGCGATCGGTGGGCGCAGCACCAACAGCTTCATCCGCGAGGGCCGGCTCGACAAGATCGCCGCGGACCTGCGGAAAGGCGACACGCTGCTGATCCAGTTCGGTCACAACGATGCGAGTGTCGACAAGCCCGAGCGCTTCACGACTATCGAGCAGTATCGCGCGAACCTCCGCCGCTTTCTCGACGTCGCCAGCCATGCGGGTGCGAAGGTGGTGATCCTGACTCCGGTCGCGCGACGCGATTTCAAGGACGGGGTCGAGCAGCCGAGCTTTCCGACCTATGCCGACGCGGCGCGACAGGTGGCGCATGAGACGCGGACGCCGCTGATTGATCTCGGCAAGACGTCACAGGCCTGGGTGCAGGCGGCCGGGGCCGACGCGGCGAAGGGCTATTATTTGCATTACACCGGCGCAGCAGGAGCGCCCGGCTATCCCACCGGCGTCGCCGACGACACGCATTTCAGCGAGATCGGCGCGCGGCGGGTTGCCGATCTGGTGGCGACCGGGCTCCACCGTCTGAAGCTGCCGATCGCGCGGTACGTGACGCCTGGCACTCCCGCCCTGACACGCGCGACGCCGGCGGGTGGCCCGTCGTGCGGCTGATCGGCGCGCTGGCTCTGGGACTTACGTTAACGAGTACCGCAGCGGAAGCGCAGGTACGACGGTTCGTGTTCGGTGGTGGTGCGGCCCCAAAAGACGCCGTGTCGGTGACGGTCGGGCGCGTCTATGCGGACGGCTACGGTTTCGAGGGCGGTAACCCCGCGCTGTTCTCGGTTGCGGTCCCGCCAGGTAATTATCGGGTCACGGTGACGCTCGGCCTGCCCAAGATGCGTACCGACACCAGTATCAAGGCGGAATCGCGACGGTTGATGCTCGATACGGTCGTCGTGCCGGCGGGGCGATCGCTCACGCAGAGCTTCGTCGTCAACGTCCGTGATGCCGCACTCACCCCGCCGCCGCTGAACGCGCCGGGTGGGACCGCGGTGCTGCTCAAGTCACGCGAGCGCGGTTCGTTCAGCTGGGACGACCGGTTGTCGCTGGAGATCCTAGGCACGAAGCCCGGCGTGACTGCGATCACGATCGAGCCGATCACGGTGCCGACGATATTCCTGCTCGGCGACTCCACCGTCACCGATCAGCCGGCCGAGCCTGCTGCGAGTTGGGGGCAGATGCTCCCCGCATTCTTCCGTCCGGACATCGCTGTCGCCAATCACGCGGAATCGGGCGAGACGATGAAGTCGTTCATGACCGAATTGCGCTTCGCCAAGGTGCTGGAGTCCGCGAAGCCGGGCGACTGGGCGCTGATCCAGTTCGGGCATAACGACCAGAAAACGCAGTGGCCGCAGACCTACGCCGCTGCCGAGACGACCTATCGGGATTACCTCCGCGCGTGGATCGCGGAGTTTCGGCGTCGGGGCGTCGACCCTGTGCTCGTGACCTCGCCAGAGCGGCGGATGTGGGCGGGCGAGAATATCCGCCCGACCCTCGCGGAGTATGCCGCGGCGGTGAAGGCGGTCGGCGCGGAATTGCGCGTGCCAGTGATCGACCTGAATGCCGCGAGCATCCATTCCTACGAAGCGCTCGGACCGGCCCGCGCGCCGCTCGCGTTCAACGATGGCGGCAAGGACGCGACGCATCACGACAATTACGGCGCGTGGGTGCTCGCGCGGGCGGTAGCGGCGGGCATTGCTACCGCGAAACTGCCGCTCGCCGAGCATCTGAAGCCGGACCTGACAGCATTCGACGCAGGCCATCCGCCCGACCCTGCCACGTTCCGGCTTGCGCCGAGCGTGGCGCATGATTCCACCCGACCGGACGGAAACTGAGATGATCACGCGACGTACGATCCTGGCCGGTGGTCTCGCCAGTGGACTGACGAGCCTGTTGCCGCTCCGCGCTTTCGCACAGGACACGACGCTGGCGGTGGAGCGGTTCGCGCTCTGGCCAAGTGCCGCACCCGGCGGCCCGACACCGGCGGTTGCCGACCAGTGGGTCAAGCGATCGCCGACCGGCGCGGCGGACGACATCGCCTGGCCGCATGTCGCGACGCCGATGCTGGCGGTAGTGCGGCCAGCCAAGCCCAACGGCGCCGCGGTGCTGATCTGTCCCGGCGGCGGTTACGCACGCGTAGCGGTCGGCCGGACCGGCGGCGGCATCGCACGCGACTTCGCGGCGCGCGGCATCACCGCGTTCGAGCTGCTCTATCGCCTGCCGCACGATGGCTGGGCGGCGGGACCGGATGCGCCACTGCAGGATGCACAGCGGGCGATGCGCGTGATCCGCGCGGGTGCGGGCACGCGCTGGACAGTCGACCCGGCGCGCGTTGCCGTCACAGGCTTCTCCGCTGGCGGGCATCTCGCGGCACGGCTGGCGTCCAGGTCAGGTACGCCGATCTACGCGCCGATCGACGCGGCCGACCGCCTGTCCGCAAAGCCCGTGATCGCCGGGCTGTTCTTTCCCGTCGTGACGATGCTCGACGACGGTGTGCATGCGCAATCGCGTCGCGAATTGCTGGGGCCACACGCCGCCGATCCAGCCTGGCAGCGGCGCTATTCGACGCAGATCGACCTTCCGGCCGACATGCCGCCGAGCTTCGTGATGGCGAACGCCGATGATCCAGCAGTGCCGGCGCGCAACAGCATCCTGCTGTACGAAGCTCTGCATGCCGCCAAGATCCCGACCGAAATGATGGTGTTCGAAAAAGGCGGCCATGGCCCGCCTGCCCCGCACCGCGACGGCACGGCGATACCGTGGATGGACCTGTTCCTGGCCTGGTCGCGCGACCATGGCTGGCCCGCGTGACGATAAGGATCTGACGATGCGAAACATTGCATTCGGGCTGAGCATCGCGCTCGCCATCGCCGCGCCTTCGATGGCGGCAAAACCGGCCTCATGGATCGATGCGAAGACCGGCCACAAGGTCCTGCGACTGTCCGACGCGTCCGGCAATTACGCGCTGTATTTCAACTACAACGCCTACACGCCGCAGGGCGACCTGATGATCTTCCAGACTGCCGACGGTATCTCGGTGGCGGATACGAAGACATGGGCGGTCAGATCCTTGCTGCACCGGCCGGGCGCTCACCTGCTGTTCGCCGGGCACAAGACGCGCACCGCGTACTTCTCCGAACAGGCCAAGGGTGGCGACGACGCGCCGATTACGATCTATGCCGCCGACATCGATACGGCCAAGGTCCGCAAGATCGCGGTCGTGCCGAAGGGCAGCCGCATCGATACGCTCAACGCCGACGAGACATTGCTCGCCGGACAGGTCGCGTCGCGCGACATGCCGCTCCAGCCCAACGCGGCGGGGGTCGATATCAAGACCGGACAGACGGCGTACGCGGCGAACTGGCCCGACGGCCGGCCGATGGTCTATGCCGATGCCAAGGAGTTCCGGCTGAACCAGCGGCTCGACGCCAAGATCCCGATGGAGATTTTTACCGTCGACGTCACGACCGGGCAGCGGCGCAGCGTGGTGAAGGCGACCGACTGGCTCAACCACCTTCAATTCTCGCCGACCGACCCGACGCTGCTGATGTATTGCCATGAGGGGCCGTGGCACCGCGTCGACCGTATCTGGACCATCCGCACCGATGGCAGCCAGATGACCAAGGTTCAGACGCGGACGATGAACATGGAGATTGCCGGCCATGAATTCTGGTCGCCCGACGGCAAGACGATCTGGTACGATCTGCAAACGCCGCGCGGCGAGGATTTCTGGTTGGCCGGCTACGACGTCGCCACTGCCAAGCGCCGCTGGTATCATCTCGAGCGCAACGAATGGTCGGTCCATTATAACGTCTCGGCGGACCAGACACTGTTCTCGGGCGACGGCGGCGACAGCGAGATGGTCGCGCACGCCCCCGACGGGAAGTGGATGTACCTCTTCCGCCCCAAGCCGGTTCCGGATGTCGCCGGGATTCGCGCCGACAATGCCGACAGCCTGATCGAAGCGGGAACCTTCGCCGCGGAGAAACTCGTCGACATGGGCAAACAGGATTACAAACTCGAGCCCAACGCGCGCTTTTCGCCGGACGGGAAATGGCTCATCTTCCGCGCGAACATCGAGGGCAAGGCGGCGATCTACGCGGTGGAGATCGCCATGCCCCGGCCCTGACGGCCGGCAGCCTCAGTCGGGATCACCCGATGGCGTGAGGCTGCCCGGAAAATAGCCGAGATGCGGCGGCTGGTTATAGGCGGTGTTCTGCCACGCGACGCCCGCGCGGTAGACCGGGTCCTGCATCAGCGTGACGAGGCGGTGCCTGGTCGAGTACGGCGTCACGTAGATGCGCAGTTCGCGGTTGTCCGCCGAACGCCACACCACCTCCTCGCGCCAGTCGCCGAGAATATCCGCCTGGAGCGCAGGGTTGGATTTGGTGCCGTTATTCGATGCGACGTCGGTCGGATGCAGTAACGGCGAGGCGGTGCCCGTCTTCCAGTTCCATTTGCTGATCGTCGTACCGTCGAGCAACTCCTGGAGCAGGTCGCCGTCCCAATAGAGCGCGAAGTTGGTCTGGCGCGGGGCCGGCCCGATCGCATTGCCCTTCACGTCGAACAGGTCGCGACTGTTCGAGCCCCATAGCTCGGCCCCGACATGACGTGGGTCGATATCCGCGGCGAGCCCGCGGCCCGTGTCGGTATCGGCGGGCTTGGTCCAGAGAATGGCGCCGGTGCGCGCGTCGAGTAACGCCGAGCCGATCCCGCCATTGGTCTTCACCTGCTCATGCACGCCCCATTTTTCGAGCCCCGGCCGCAGCGGATCGAGATCGGCGACATGCATCGCGTCGCCGTGGAACAGCGGCACGGTCCACAATCCCTTGCCGTCGTCGTCGACCGCCATCGATCCGTAGATCACCTCGTCGCGACCATCGCCGTCGACATCCGCGATGCTCAGCTGGTGGTTGCCGCGGTCGGCATAGTCGGCGTTACCCGGCGCCGCGCTGTCGAACAGCCAGCGCTTGGTCAGCTTGCCGCCGCGATAATCCCACGCAGCGATGGCGGTGCGCGCATAATAGCCGCGGCCGAAGATCATGCTGGGGTGCTGCCCGTCCAGATACGCTGTCCCGGCCAGGAACCGGTCGGAGCGGTTGGCATAGCCATCGCCCCAAGTCTCGCGCATCTGGTCGAAGCTTGGATTACCGCCGGGATAGCGAGGTGGATCATAGGCCGCGGTAGCGAGCGCCTTGCCGGAGCGGCCATCGAACACCGTCAGATATTCCGGGCCCTTCAGGATGCGGCCGACAAGCGGCGCAACCTTGGTGCCATCCGCGAGCACCTTCGCGCCGGTCTTATCCGGTTGCGGAACTTCGCCGTCGCGACTGCGCCAGTCCGCCTTGGTGTCGCCGATCGTGACTCCGGTGCCATCGACGGTACCGTCCGCAGTCTTCATCGCGATTTCGGCGCGGCCATCGCCATCGTAGTCGGCAACCTGGAACTGCGTGTAATGCGCACCCGCGCGGATGTTGCGGCCGAGGTCGATCCGCCAGAGCCGCTTGCCGTCGAGCGTATAGGCGTCGACAAAGACGTTGCCGGTATAGCCCGCTTGGCTGTTGTCGTGGCTGTTGGTCGGATCCCATTTCAGCATCAGTTCGTAACGCCCGTCGCCATCGAGATCGCCGACGCTGGCATCGTTGGCGATATAAGTGAACGCGTCGCCATCGGGCGTCGTCCCGCCGGGCGGGGGCACGAGCGGGATCGACAGATATCCGTTCGGTGCCATTAGCGCGGGGGCACTCGGTGCTGCTGCCTTCCCGCCGACGAGGGCACGAATGGTATAGCGGGCGCGATCATTACCCTCGCGATCGACGAACGACGTCGCGTCGGCGAGGGGTTGCGGGGTGATCTTGCGGCCGTCGCGATAGACGTCGAAGCGGGTCGCGGACGGATCGTCTCGCAACAGCCGCCAGCTGACGAGCCAGCCGCCGTCCTTCGCGGGCGTGGCGACGACGCCGCGATCCAGCCGCTCTACCGCGCGGGACGGCGATGCCGCCAGCGCGGGCGTAGCAACACCGACCATGAGCGCCAGGAACGCGCGGCTGCCTATCGTCATCATCATCTCCACTGCGGCGTGCCAATTATCGCACTTATCCCAATTATTATGATTGCCCTTCAGGAAATGGCAAACTAATAAACGGGACAGAGCTTCACAATATGGTTTTTCGTCGGTCATGGTACCGGCGTTGGCGACGGTAACGACCGCGCCGAGACGAGGGGATGATGATGACTGGACCCAGCACAGAAATCGATCGCGCATCATGCCGCAAGGCCTGCCGCGCCCGTGCCTTGTCGACGCGCCCAGCCGGCTAGCCCAGCCACCTAGCACGGTGACTTCACGATGGGCCGGCTACCGCATGCGTCGCCGCCCGGAACGTCTTTCGGGGGAAATATGATGACACATCACACTTGTTCGGTGCGCAATCTGGCGATCACGACGTCTGCACTGGCGCTGATGCTGGGCTCGGCGACCGCCGCTACCGCCCAGACAACTGCACCTGCGACGCCCGCGACAGGCGTTGCGCAACCCGCACAGAAGCCCGCGCCCGACGCGACGCTGCCGGACGGCGCGACCTCGGAAGACATCCTCGTCGTCGGCACGCGCGCGTCGCTGCAGTCGGCGATCGCCCGCAAGCGCAAGGCCGGCACCGTGGTCGACTCGATCGTCGCCGACGACATCGCAAGCTTTCCCGACAAGAACCTCGGTGACTCGCTGGCCCGCGTCACCGGCGTGCAGCTCGATCGCGACTTCGGCGAAGGCACCAAGGTGTCGATCCGCGGCGTCGAACCCGATCTCAACCGCATCGAGATCAACGGCGTCACCCAGGCCAGCGCCGATGGCAGCCGCTCGGGCGATCTACGCGACCTCGCGACCGAACTCGTCAAGTCGATCGACGTCTACAAGGGCTATAGCGCCGACCTGACCGAAGGCGGCCTCGGCGGCACGGTCAGCGTCGAGACGCGCCGTCCGCTCGAACTGGCAAAGCCACTTCTCAGCGCAGTGGCCTCCGCCCAGCATCTCGACACCGCGCAGAAATGGCGTCCCCGCCTCACCGGCATCTTCGGGACACCCCATTTCCTGCTCGACGGCCTCGGCATCCTCGGCACCGTCAATTACGAGAAGAAACAGCTTCGCCAGGACTATATCAGCAACACCAACTGGAAGCGGATCGCGGATTTCGATCGCTCGGACGAGAAGACCGTCGCCAACCCCGCTTATGCCAATTTCAATACCTATGGCAGTTGCGCAGGCGTCGGCGGAGCGAATGCGGCAGCGGCGACGACGCGGCGGCTGGCTTGCGAGACGCAGTTCTTCGACTGGGTCCCGACCGTGCCGCGCCTGCGCCAGCGCCGGATCGACGACCAGCGCCTGTCCGCCGATCTCCAGGTCCAGTATGAATTCGCACCCAACTTCCGCGCGTACGCCGAAGCGATCATCACCAACCGCAAGCAGCAGTTCAACGACGTCAACTACTCGCTCGATCTCGGCCGTTTCGAGCGCTTCAACTACGACGCCGCGCTGCCGGTTGGACTGATCGGCGGGACGTCGCGTCCGCAGATCACCGCGGGCACCTCGACCAGCGAGAACCACGTCGTCACCAGCGCGCTCACCGCGCTTAATTCGGTCAACGTCGGCACCGCCGCTGCACCGGTCTGGAACGGTGCCAGCAACATCCTCGGCGTCCAGCGTCGCGATTTCAAATACGATCAGCGCACTCGATATTACCTGACCGGGTTCGACTGGACGTTCGACGATCTCAAGATCAAGGCGCTCGCGTCGCATTCGACGGGCCGAACCGTCAACAATACCAACCTGCTCGCCTATTCGACCGGTATCGGCGGGATCACCGTCGACCGCCGCAACGACCTCGGCATTCCGGTGTTCGTGTTCCCCGAGAACTTCGACCCGAATTCGACCGGCGCCTATGTCCGCCCCGGCACGATCAACGCGCCCGGACGGCAGGCCGGACCGACGGTCCAGTACCGCCCGGAGGACAAGAACAACAAGGAAGACCAGCTCAAGCTCGATGCGGACTGGAACACCAACCTGCCGTTCCTGACGAGCATCGAATATGGCGGGCAGTTCCGCTGGCAGGAGTATGAGAACTACAACGGCGGCGGCTCGCGCCTGCTGACGCCGGCGGTTTCGGCGAATCCGTCAACCGGCGCCGCGGCCGTCCCTGCCGTGTATCAGACGAGCGCCAACGTCTCGTACACCACCGTCGTCACCGATACGCCGCCAGCAGTGCGCGCCGCGAACACCTATTACATGACGCAGGCCCAGTATGCACAGTTCATCGCGGCCAATACCGGCGGCCTGCCGGGTGCGGGCCTGTTCACCGGGCTCAAGGGTGCGCCGGCCGGCCTGCCGTCGCAACTGTCCGTCCCGACGATCGACTTCGACCGACTGGGCCAGATCTACGACCTGTCAGGTTTCGATCAGGATCTGGTCCGCAACGCCGATGGCCAGTCGCAGATCCCGACCGTTTTCATCAAGGAAACCGTCGCTGCCGCATATCTGAAGGGCAATTTCGAGCAGGACGTCCTCGGCATGCGGTTCAGCGGCAATGCCGGCGTTCGCTATATCAAGACGACCGACAAGGGCACCGGCACCAACATCAGCCGCCAGACCCGGATCCGTCCCGGCACGGGCGTGCCCGGTATTCCCGCAGTGATCGAAACGGTCACGCTTGCGGCAAACTCGCTGTCGTTGAAGAACAGCTACACCGACTGGCTTCCTGCGTTCAACGGCGCGCTGGAAATCACGCCGAACCTGACCTTCCGCGCCAACTGGGCCCGCAATCTCGCCCGCCCCAAGCCGACCGATTTGGTCCCCAACGTCAATTGTCTCGATGACTCGACCGACATCACCGGGCTCCAGGACGCCTGCACCGCGGGCAATCCCGATCTCGTGCCGTATCGCGCCGATCAGTGGGAAGTGAACCTCGGCTGGTTCCCGAACAAGGACACCGCGGTCAGCATCGGCTATTTCAAGAAATACGAGAAGAGCTTCGTCATCTCGAACGTAACGCGCGGCGATGTCGATCTCTTCCAGGACGGCTCGCTGTTCACGGTGCGCCAGCCGGTCAACGGGTTCGGCGCGTTGCTGGACGGGATCGAAGGCAGCGTACAAACCGCCTTCACGTTCCTCCCCGCACCGTTCGATGGTCTCGGGGCCAGCGGCAACTTCACCTATGCGCGCGCAATCCGGACCAACCTGACCAACGTCGCCACCGGTCAACCGCTCAACGACTATCCCGGCCTGTCGAAGTGGACCGCGAATGCGAGCATCTTCTACGACAAGGATTGGCTCAACATCCGCGTCAACTACAATTACCGGTCGAACTGGCTGGCGGTCGTGTCCGACGTCAACTTCGACAACAGCCCGATCTATCGTCGCGGCGAAGGCTATTTCGATGCCAAGGTGACGTTCCGGTTCCCCGAGCAGCACACCCAGTTGTTCATGGAGATCCAGAACATCAACAAGGAGTCGTCGGCGAGCTACATCGACAAGGCTCGGCCGGTGGAATATTATTACGCCGGCCAGCGTTTCTTCGCCGGTCTCCAGCTGAAATTTTAGAGTGCTCCCCCCTCGGCCGACCGCCGCAAGACGGTCGGCCATTTTTTCCCGGTTTTCCAGACGTGTAGCGTGACCGGAATCGACGCCAGATTCGCTGATTGCCAGCATGTAGGAGGCCGTCTTATGGAGTGGGCATGAACACTTCCACGACGAACATCGACAAGTCGGAGTCGGCCGGAAACGGCGTCGGTGCCGGCAGCCAGACCCTCATGCGCGGGCTCGATCTGATCGAGGCGGTCAGCCACGAGGTGCTGACGCTCAGCGAACTCGCGGTGAAATTAGACCTGACCAAAAGCACGACGCACCGGCTGCTGAGTGCGTTGGTCGATCGCGGTTATCTCGCCTTCACGCCGCGCTCCGGATACCGGCTCGGGCCCAAGCTGTTGCTGCTCGGCACGCTTGCGCAGGCGCAGGCCGATCTGGTGCAGGTCGCACGACCCTATCTGGAGGAGCTTGCCGCCTCGACCGAGGACACCGTGCATCTCGGCGTGTTCGACGGCGATTTCGCGCTGTATCTCGACAAGGTGCCGGGGCGGCGGCGGATCACGATTTCCAGTCGGGTCGGCGATCGCCAGCCGCTGAGTTCGACCGGGCTCGGCAAGGCGCTGATGATCGATTCCTCGCCCAAATATTGGCAGGAGCGCTTCGACGCGGACCAGGCGGCGGGTGCACCCAAGGCCGATGCGAAGGTGTGGCGCGAGCGGATGCAGGGCTATGCGACCAGTGGCCGTGCGTTCGATCTGGAGGAGAACGAGGACCAGATCCGCTGCGTCGCCGCGCCGATCCGCGATGCCGCGGGCAAGATCGTCGGCGCGATCAGCGTGTCGAGCGCTGCACAGTATATGAGCGACGACCGCATGACGACGCTGACCGACGAAGTGCGCGGCACCGCGGGCGCGATCAGTCGCGAACTCGGGTTCGAGCCGCCAACCGACTAACTGGGAGAAAATAATGTTGCTCGAAGGCAAGACCGTGCTGGTGACCGGCGCATCGGCAGGAATCGGCCGCGCGGTGGCTATCGGTTGTGCGCTACACGGCGCCGACGTCGCGCTGAATTTCGCGCGTGACGTGGCGGGTGCCGAGAGCGCCGTGGCCGAGATCGAGGCACTCGGTCGAAAAGCCGTGGCGATCCAGGGCGACGTCGCCGATCCGGATACCGCGCGCGACTTCATCGACAAGGCCGTAGCGGCGCTCGGGCGGGTCGACGTGTTCGTCAACAACGCCGGGATCTGCCCGTTCCACGCATTCCTCGACATGCCGGTCGAGACGTTCGAGCGGACCATGCGCGTCAACCTGCATGGCGCGTATTACATGGTCCAGGCGGCGGCCAACCAGATGGTCAAGCAGGGCGACGGCGGTTCGATCATCGCGATGTCGTCGATCTCGGCGCTGGTCGGCGGCGAGTATCAGACGCATTACACCCCGACCAAGGCTGGCCTGCATTCGCTGATGCAGTCGGTCGCGATCGCGCTCGGCAAGCACGGGATCCGCTGCAACTCGCTGTTCCCGGGGACGATCCTGACGGACATCAACAAGGACGATCTCGCCGACGAGGGCAAGCGGTCGTACATGGAAAAGCGCATTCCGCTTGGGCGGTTGGGCAAGCCGGACGATCTGGTCGGACCGACCGTGTTCCTCGCGTCCGATCTCGCGCAATACGTCACCGGAGCCTCGCTGCTGGTCGACGGCGGCATGTACGTGAACCTGCAATAACCGGCTCTGGGGCCTTGTGCCTGACGCGCCGCGACGTCGGGTTGGGGATTGGCGCGGCGCTGCTTCCCTTCCCTGCGCATGCCGCGATGGTGATCGACGTGCGCAAACTCGGCGCGCGCGGCGATGGGAGCGCGATCGATAGCGCCGCGATAAATGCGGCGATCGTTGCCGCCGCGCGGCAAGGCGGCGGGACGGTGCTGATCCCCGCGGGACGGTACCTGTGTTTCTCGATCCGGCTGCTGAGCCATGTGACTATCCAGCTTGCCAGGGGCGCGGTAATCGAGGCGGCCGATCCGGCGCGTCATGCCGAGCACTACGACCCGCCCGAAGACCGCGGCGAGCAACTGTACCAGGACTTCGGCCACAGCCATTGGCGCAACAGCCTGTTCTGGGGCGAGGATGTCGAGAACGTCGCGATTGTCGGCCCCGGCCTGATCCACGGGCTAGGGCTCACCCGCGATGGTCCCGGCGCGCGGTGGAAGGCGCAGACCGGCGAGCGGCCGCTATCGATGCGCCAGATGAGCGCGGCCGAGATCGCCCGGCTCGAACCCGATGCCGCGCGCATGAACGGTCTGGGCAACAAGGCGATCGCGTTCAGGAACGGCCGCAATATCCGCCTGTCCGACTTTTCGATGCTCAAATGCGGGCATTTCGCCATCCTCGCAACGGGCACGCGCGACCTGCACATCCACGACCTGACGATCGACACGGATCGCGACGGCATCGACCTCGATTGCGTCCAGCGCACGATCGTCGAGCGGTGCCGCGTCAACACGCCCAACGACGACGCGATCGTCATCAAAAGCAGTTTCGCGCTCGGTCGCGCGGTCGCTGCGGAGGACGTGACGGTGCGGCATTGCGCCGTCTCGGGTTACGACCTCGGGACGATGCTCGATGGCTCGCGGCGGATGACGCAACAACTCGCACCCGACCGCGACCGCGTGACGGGGCGGATCAAGCTCGGGACCGAGAGCAACGGCGGATACCGGCGCATCCTGATCGAGGATTGCAGCTTCACCCACTGCCGCGGGCTCGCACTGGAGACGGTCGATGGCGGCGTCATGGAGGACGTCGTCGCGCGCCGCATCACGATGCGCGACGTGACCACCGCACCGCTGTTCCTGCGGATCGGCGACCGACGCCGCGGTCCAGCCGGAACGCAGGTAGGTGCGATCCGGCGGGTGGCGCTAAGCGACATCGACGCGACGGGGATCGATCACCGCTTCGCCGCGGCGATCGCGGGGCTTCCCGGCTATCCTGTCGAGGACGTCACGCTATCCCGCATCCATCTGTCCTATCGTGGCGGCGGCACGCCCGAAGATGCCGCACGCAGGCCTGAAGACCTCGCGGGCGCCTATCCGGAACCGGGCATGTTCGGCGTACTGCCCGCCTGGGGCTTGTGGGTCCGGCACGCGAAGGGCCTCGTGATCGACCGCCTCGATCTGGCCACTACCAGACCCGATGCCCGCCCGCCCTTCGGGATCGAAGACACCGCCGGACTTTCGGTGACGCGGACGCCGCTCTGGCGCGGTTAGCGTTTGACCTGAGCCCGGAACGCCTTTACCAAATCGTACATAGCAATACCACATAGTGGATTGGGAGGGTGCGATGTCGATCCATGCGTTCAGGATGCAGCTGAAGCCCGGCGTGGTCGATGAATACCGCAAGCGCCACGACGAGATCTGGCCCGAACTGTCCGCCTTGCTGACCGAAAGCGGCATCCATGACTATTCGATTTTCCTCGACGAGGGGACGCTGTCGCTGTTCGCGGTCCTGAAGCTCGCCGAACCGAACACCCGCGATGCCCTCCCCGATCACCCGGTGATGAAACGCTGGTGGGATCACATGGCGCCGCTGATGGAGGTTGAGAATAACAACCGCCCGAAGGAATGGTCGCTCCCGCTGATCTTCCACCATGATTGACCGCACCCGCCTGATCGCGCTGGCGCTCGCCACCGCGCTGACGCCGGTGATGGCAACGGCGCAGGTCGCCCGCCCGACGCAGAACCTCGCGGCGCCGGTCAAGACCTTCGGCCGCGTCTCGTACGACGCACGATCGCTGATGATCGACGGCAAGCGCGAGGTGATCTGGTCGAGCGAATTCCACCCGTTCCGCCTGCCCAGCCCCGATCTGTGGCGCGATATATTGCAGAAGATGAAGGCGAGCGGGTTCAACACCGTCGCGCTGTATTTTGACTGGGGATATCACAGCCCCAAACAGGGCGTGTACGACTTCACCGGCATCCGCGACGTCGAGCGCGTCCTGGCGATGGCCCAGGAAGAAGGGCTTTATGTCATCACCCGCGCCGGCCCGTATGTGAACGCGGAGCTGTCGCGCGGCGGGTTTCCGGGCTGGCTGGTCAACCAGAAGGCGCGGGCAAGGACCGACGACCCGGCGTATCTCGCGGCAGTCGATGAGTGGCTCACCCACGTCAACGCGATCATCGCGCGGCACCAGATCAATGGCGACGGCAAGGGCCATAGCGGCAGCGTCATCCTCCACCAGATCGAGAACGAACTGGCGCTGACCACGCCTGCGCAGCGCCGCTACATGGACCATCTCTACGCCAAGGCGCGCGCCGACGGCATCACCGTGCCGCTGTTCCACAACGACCAGGGTCGCAACGGATACTGGGTCCCCGAGTCCTCGACCGTCGCGAACGTCGTGAAGGGGCCGGGCGATCTCTACGCGTTCGACGGTTATCCCGGTGGCACCTGCACCGTCGCGGGCAAGCCGACGCGCGGCGTCGCGGCACCCGACTGGGGGTTCTACGGCCCCGGCGGTGCAAAGGGCGGCGCGTCCGCCTCGCCCGATACGCCGGCTTTCCTCGCGGAGTTCGGTGGCGGCTGGTTCGATTACTGGGGCTCGAACGGCGGCTACGAATGCAACGCCGTCCAGCGCGGCAAGCGGTTCCAGCGCGTGTTCTACGGCACCAATCTCGCCAACGGCATCGACATCCAGAGCTTCTACATGGGCTATGGCGGCACCAGCTGGGGCTGGCTCCCCGCCCCGGTCGTGTTCACGAGCTACGACTACGGCTCCGCGATCTCCGAAGCACGCGAGCTTAGGAGCAAGGCGGAGGAGATGAAACAGCTTGGTGGGCTGATCGCCACGGTGCCGGATCTTGCGGGCATGGTCCCCGCCGCACCGGTAGAGGTGTCGTCGCCGAACGTGCAGGCGTATCACAACCGCAGCCCGGAGAGCGATGCGCGCTTCCTGATGGTGACGCACAAGCCGTCCAACGGCCAGACCGACGACCGCTTCACGATCACCGCCGACCTGCCCGACGGGCGCTACACCTTCCCGCAGGCCGAGCCGATGCGGCTGAACGGGTTCGACGCGAAATGGCTGGTTGCGGGGGTTAATTTCGGCGGGCAACGGCTGGTCTATTCGACGTCCGAATTGCAAGCCGCGCTGACGATCGATCGCGGCGACGTGATGCTGCTGTACGGTCGCGCAGGTGAGACCGGCGAGACGGTGCTGCGCTATACGTCTGCGCCAACAGTGACCGTGCTCGAAGGCAAGGTAATGTCCGCGTTCGACGCGGCGAAAGGCGACCTCAGGCTCGACTATATGCATGCCGGGCGCGCGGTGGTGCGGATTACCGGCGGCGGGCGTCCTGCCCTCACGCTGATCCTTGCCGACGAGGCCGAGGCGGTACGCTATTGGCGGGGCAGCGACGCGGTGCTGGTGCGCGGCCCCACGTTGCTGCGCTCGACCAAGGCGACCGGCGGCACGCTGGCGCTGACCGGCGATACTGCCGACACAACGCCGCTCGAAATCTGGGCTCCCGCCGCACTTCGGTCGGTGCGGTGGAACGGGACGGCGGTTGCGACGAAGACGACCGCGATCGGTAGCCGAAGCGCGACGACGGCATTGCCCGGTCCAGCGCCCGTCGCGCTCCCAGCATTGACCGGATGGCGGATGGCCCAGGGCTCCCCCGAAGCTACACCCGGCTTCGACGACAGCGGTTGGCAGGCGATCGACGGGCGCGGCAGCGCGACGACGACCGCGAAGCCCGATGGCCAGCCGAACCTGACGATGGACTCCTACGGCTTCCACGACGGCGACGTCTGGTATCGCGGCCGCTTCACCGGCACGCCTGACGCCAAGCAGATCGCCTTGTTCTACGGCGCAGGTGGTTCGGGGATGATCCAGGTCTGGATCGACGGACAGTTCGTCGGCCAGAATGAGCTGCCCAGCGGACTGCCACGGCCGATCACGACCGGGCTCGCACGGTTCGACCTGCCCGCCTCCGCACAAGCCGCTCGCGAGCATGTCGTCAGCGTCATGGTGCGCAACAACGGTCACAATTGGGACCTCGATTCCGACGATTATCACAAGGAAGCGCGCGGGCTGGTCTCCGCGTCGATCGAGGCACCGGGCGGGCGCAGCTTCGGCGTGCCGATCGCGTGGAAGATCCAGGGCAAGCTCGGCGGCGAGGACCTCCCCGATCCGGCGCGCGGCCCCGCCAACAACGGCGGCCAATATGGCGAACGGTTCGGCTGGCACCTGCCCGGCTTCGACGACGAGGCCTGGGCCGCAGCGACCCTCCCCGCCACCACGGCGACACCCGGCACGACCTGGTATCGCACGCGCTTCGATCTCGCGGTGCCGAAGGGCCAGGACACGACGATCGCGCTCGCATTCGGCGACACGACGACGCCGCGCTCGGTCGCCCGCTACCGTGCGCTGCTGTTTGTCAACGGCTGGAACATGGGGCAGTTCATCGCGCATGTCGGACCGCAGCGCGTGTTCCCGATCCCCGAGGGCATCCTCAACCACCACAGCGCGAACACCGTCGCGCTCGCAGTCACGTCCGACGGCGCGCCCGGCGATGCGATCGAGCAGGTCCGCCTGGTGACGATGCGCAACGTCAAGGGCGGCGTGCCGGTGCGGATAATGGCGGCACCCGACCGGCTGGGCGCCGCCAAATGATCACGCGCAGAACATTTGGCGCGGGCGCTGGAGCAGCCTGTCTCGCCAGCATCGCACCAGCCGCAAAGGTCGGAAGCGGCGCAAGGCCATGGCCCTATCTGATCGGCGCAGACGTCTCGTGGATTCCTGAGGACGAGTTCGGCGGTGCGAAGTATTACGAGAACGGCGTCGCGAAGGACCCGCTCGAGATCCTCCGCGGTGCCGGGTTCAACGCGATCAAACTGCGGCTCTTCGTCGATCCCGCGAAGGGGTATTCGAGCGGCAAGCCGGGCGGGCCGTGGTGCGACCTGCCGCGCACGATCGCGTTCGCCAAGCGGATCAAGGCCGCCGGTTTCCACCTGTCGCTGACGCTGCATTACTCGGACACCTGGGCGGATCCGCAGCATCAGGACAAGCCCGCCGCCTGGGCTGCGCTCACGTTCCCCAAACTGGTCGAGGCGGTCCACCGCCATACCGTCGACGCGCTGTCGGCAATGAAGCGCGCGGGCGCCGCGCCAGACCTCGTCGTGATCGGCAACGAGACGACCTTCGGCATGCTCTGGCCCGACGGACGCGTGCCGCTGACCATCCCTACCGGCAATCCGCAAACCGACGCGGTACACATGAACGTGCCCGGCGCCGGCGGATACGACCGGTTCGCGATGCTGTTGAAAGCCGGGATCGCCGGCGCGCGTGAGGCGACGCCCGAGGCGCGGGTGGCGGTGCACAATCATCTCGGGCGGCACTGGCCGATCGTCCGCTACTGGATGCACAATCTGCTTCAGCGCGGCGTCAAATTCGATGCCACCGGCTTCTCGTGCTACCAGCAACAGGCGCAGGGCGACTGGGCGCGAACCTTTACCGAGTTCGCCAAGACCTATCCCGATCACGGCTTTCTCGCGCTCGAATATTCGTCGCGCAAACGCTACATCAACGACCTCGTCCACGCGCAGCCGCACGGCTGGGGCAGCTTCATCTGGGAGCCGACGCGGCACCAGGAAGCCATCTTCACGCACAACGGCACGCCCGCCGGCGAAGGCCCCAAGCCTGACCTCCTCTCGCAGGGGATCAACGCCGCCGAAGCACCCGACGCCGTGACGACACCAACCGCACTGACGCCACCGAACGGCACGACGCCGTCGACCGGTCATGGCGGCCGCTACGACGCGGACCCCGAATTTCTCACCCTCTATCGGACGATGGCGCGCGACTACGGGCTCAGCCCTGCGCGTCCCAACAGGAGACTATAAGTGGCTGCCCTCACCCATAATGTGCCGCGCGCGGACGTGACCGCCGCGATCGCCAAGCTGATGGACAACCTCGTCAACATCAAGGACGAGACGGGCGAGTTCCTCCTGCGCCTCGAAGACGGCCGGGTCATCGACACCAAGGGCTGGGCCGGCTGGGAATGGACGCACGGCGTCGGCCTGTTCGGGATGTGGCGCTATTACGAGCAGACCGGCGACGCAGGCGCGTTGGCGATCATCAAGCAGTGGTTCGAGGATCGCTTCGCCGAGGGCACGCCGACCAAGAACATCAACACCGTCGCGCCGTTCATCACGCTCGCCTATCTCTACGAGCGCGAGCCGGATCCGCGCTACATCCCCTATCTCGACACCTGGGCCGAATGGCTGATGGCGCCGGACGGGCTGCCCAAAACCGAGGAGGGCGGGTTCCAGCACATCGTCTACAATGACGAGAATCCGGGCGAGATGTGGGACGACACGCTAATGATGTCGGTCTTGCCGCTCGCCAAGATCGGCCTGCTGCTGAACCGGCCGCACTATGTCGAGGAGGCCAAGCGGCAGTTCCTCGTCCATATCAAATACCTGTTCGACAAGAAGACCGGGCTCTGGTTCCACGGCTGGGACTTCAACGGGCGGCACAATTTCGCGGAGGCGCTGTGGGCCCGCGGCAATTGCTGGGTGACGATCGCGATCCCGGAGATCATCGAGATCCTCGACCTGCCGGTGGGCGACGCGTTCCGCACCTTCCTGATCGATACGCTCGCAGCGCAGGTGAAGACGCTCGCCGAGACGCAGGACGATAGCGGCCTGTGGCACACGCTGGTGATGGACCCGACCAGCTATCTCGAGGCGTCGGCGACCGCGGGCTTCGCCTACGGCATCCTGAAGGGCGTCCGGAAAGGCTATCTGCCGCCCCACTATGAGGCGGTCGGGATCAAGGCCGTGCAGGGCGTGCTCGCCAATATCGACGAGGCCGGCGAACTGAAGCAGGTCAGCTTCGGCACAGCGATGGGCGACACGCAGCAATTCTACAAGGACATCGCGCTCACCTCGATGCCTTACGGCCAGAGCCTCGCGATGGTCGCGCTCGCCGAGTTCCTGCGGACCTATATCTGACCCTGCGGCGTGCCTTGTTCGCGGCCGCGCTATGGCTCGGGGCGCCAGCCTCGGCCGAGCCGGTCGCACGTCTCGTGTCGTTCGAACCCGGGGCGGGTCTCGCACTGGCGGATGCGCGAGGCATCGCGCGCGTGGTGACGGCGCCGGGTGACCACGCGGTCGTCCGGATCGCCGCCGCCGACCTGACGAGCGACCTCCGGCGCGTGACCCGTGCCACGACCGCCAACGGCACGCAGGTCTGGCTCGGCACGCTCGGTCGCAACCCCGCGATCGACCGGCTGGTCCGGCGGGGCGCGCTCGACGTCTCGAAACTGCGCGGCGCGTGGGAGAGCTTCGTGATCGCCACCGTCGCCAACCCCGCACCCGGTATCCCGGCAGCGCTGGTGATCGTCGGCAGCGATCGTCGCGGGACCGCGTTCGGCGCGTACGAGCTGTCACGCGCGATCGGCGTGTCGCCGTGGCATTGGTGGGCCGACGCCACGCCCGAGCATCACGCCGCGATTTATGCGGCGACCGGTCTCCACCGCTTCGGGCCGCCGTCGGTCCAGTATCGCGGGATTTTCCTCAACGACGAGGACTGGGGGCTGCAACCCTGGGCTGCCAGCACGTTCGAGCCCGAGGCCGGCACGATCGGGCCGAAGACCTATGCCAAACTGTTCGAGCTCATGCTGCGGCTGAAGGCGAACATGGTCTGGCCGGCGATGCACAAAGTCACCGCGCCGTTCAACGCGAACCCGGAGAATGCGCGCCTCGCCGACCGCTATGCAATCGTCATGGGATCGAGCCATGCCGAGCCGATGCTGCGCAACAATGTCGGCGAATGGACGGCACCGGCGACCGAGTTCAACTATGTGACCAACCCCGCCGGCGTGGCCGACTATTGGCGCGCGCGCGTCCGGGCGAACGGCCAGTACGAGAGCGTCTGGACGCTCGGGATGCGCGGCATCCACGACAGCGGGATCGTCGGCCCGACTACCGACGATGCGCGCCGCTCGTTGCTCGGACGCATATTCACCGATCAGCGCGCGATGCTGGCGCGCGGCGTGAACCGGGATCTGACGCGCGTCTCGCAGGTCTTCACGCCGTACAAGGAAGTGCTCGACGTATATCGCGGCGGGCTGAAATTACCCGACGACGTCACGCTGATGTGGCCCGACGATAATTTCGGCTATATCCGTCACGTCCCCGACGCCGCCGAGCGCGAGCGGGCGGGCGGATCGGGCATCTATTATCACTTGTCCTATCTCGGGGCGCCGCTGTCGTATCTCTGGCTGTCGACCACCCCGCCCGCGCTGATCCGCGAGGAACTGGGACGTGCCTGGGATGCGGGTGCACGGCGGATGTGGGTCGCCAATGTCGGCGACCTCAAGCCCGCGGAACTCGCGACCGATTATTTCCTGCAGCTTGCGTGGGACGTACCGGGCACGCGCGGCAAACCGATCGATACCGTCGTCGGGGACTGGGCGGCCGGCACGGTCGGCGCCGATGTCGCGCCGGAGATCGCCGCGATCATGGCCGAGCATCACCGGCTGAACTTCCAGCGCCGGCCCGAGCATCTGCAATGGTGGCTGCCCGGCGAACTCTCGAAGCCGAGCCCGCTTGCCCCTGCCGAGATCGCTACCCGCCTCGCCGCCTTCGATACGTTGCGCGCGCGCGTCCGCTCGATCGCGCCGCGCATTGCGGCCGACCGACGCGACGCGTTCTTCGAACTGGTCGACTATCCGGTGACTGCGGCGGCACTCGCTAACACGCGCGTGTTCGATGCCGAGGCGCATGACCGCCTGCGCGATACCGAGCCGGTTGGTGCGGCAGTCGCAGGCGAGCGTTCGCGCGCAGCGGATACGGAAATCACCGCGCTGACGCGCCGCTACAATAATGAGCTCGCGGGCGGGAAGTGGCAGGGGATGATGGCGGTCGAACCTGCCGACGGGCAATGGCGCCGTTACCGCTTGTCGGTTCCAATCCTGCCCGCCCCAACTGCACCTCCCCGGCGGAGGCCGGGGCCCAGTTGGAAGGTCCCTGGTGAGATCGCGCCGCCCTCCATTACCTCAGTCGTTCCAACTGGGCCCCGGCCTTCGCCGGGGAACCGGGAGGTTTTGCCAACGGCAACGATCGTGATCGAGGCGGAAGAGGCAGAAGGTCCACGCACCGGCTGGCGCGTGGTCGACCGCCTCGGCCGCAACGGTGCTGCGGTAGCCGCGGCGGCGCCGGCAACGCTGTCGTATAATGTCACGCTCCCCCCTGGTCGCTGGCGGCTCGCAGCGGAAATGTTGCCGACCTATCCTACGACCGAAGGCGCCGACCTCGCGGTAACGATCGCGATCGACGGCGGGACACCCGTGCGCGTCGGCGTTCCCCGCAAGACCGGCGACCGCGCATGGGCGCTCGCGGTGCTCGACAACCGTCTCGACCTCGCGCTGCCGACACCGATCGCGGCCGGACGGCATACCGTGTCAATCGGCATCGACGACCCCGCGATCGTGTTCGACGCGCTGCGCTTCGATCCGATTCCCGCCTCAACTCCAGCCGCCTCATCTTTAGCCGCCTCATCTTCAGCCAACGCCGGTACCCAAGGACTTTCGCATGGCCACTGATCCGATCGCCGCCCGTCCGGCCCTGCCGCTCGGGCCTGCCCGTCCGGTACGCTGGTACAATCTGCTCGCCTACGGATCGAACGACGTGCTCGGCGCGGGGTCGATGGCGGTCATCAGCACGTGGATCCTGATCTTCTACACCAGCTTCTGCGGACTGTCCGCGGCGCAGGCGACGATCATCTTCGGCGTCGCGCGGGTGCTCGATGCGTTCACCAGCCCGACGATCGGCCACCTGTCGGACAATCTCGGGCGGAGCTGGCTGGGGCGCAAGTTCGGACGGCGGCGGTTCTTCATCCTCGCCGCGATCCCGCTGCTGCCGTCGTTCGCGATCATGTGGGTCGCAGGCCAGGGCTTCTGGTATTATCTCGTGACGTACGTGCTGTTCGAGATGGTCTACGCGATGGAGATCATCCCGTACGAGACGCTCGCTTCGGAGATGGCGACCGACTACCGCACCAAGGCCAAATTCGCCGGCGCGCGCATCCTGTGCGGCCAGTGCTCGGCGATTGCGGCGGCGTTCCTCCCAGGCTGGCTGATCGCGTATCTCGGCCCGGATTCGCCCGACACGTATCTGTTTATGGGCATGATCTTCTCGGTGCTGTTCATGGGCGCTGCGGGTCTGCTGTACGCGTTCAGCTGGGAGCGGCAGCGGCCGGAGGGGCTCGACGAGGTCCAGGCCGTCGAGAAGGCGTCGCTCGGCGCGGCGTTCAAGGCGCTTTATCGCAACCTGTTCTCGACGTTGCGGATCCGCGCGTTCCGCCTCCATCTCGGCATGTATCTGGGCGGCTATATTAGCCAGGACATCTACAACGCGGCCTTCACCTATTTCGTGATCTTCGCGCTTGCCGGATCGACCGCGATCGTCGCGAACCTGGTCGGCGTGACGTACATCGTCCAGCTCGTTGCAGTGGTGCTGGCAATCAACTTTGCGCTGCGGCTGTCGCCCGCCGCCGCCTACCGGTTCGCGGCGTTGAGCTTCGCGATCGGCGTGGTGATCTTCCTCGCGATGTACGCGGCGGGCTATACCGCGACGTCGGCGCTGTTCTGGCTGCCGGTGGTGTTCGCCGGGTTGGGGCGCGGCGCGCTGAACTACATCCCCTGGGCGACCTACAACTACATGGCCGACGTCGACGAGATCGTTACCGGGCGCCGTCGCGAGGGCGCGTTCGCCGGCGTGATGACGTTCGTGCGAAAGATGAGCCAGGCGCTGGCGGTGATCTTGGTCGGGCAGGTCATGCAGGCATCAGGCTTCGTCTCGAAGGCGACCGCGCAGAGCCCGCAGGCGATCTACGCGATCGTCGCGGTGCTGGGCGCAGGGACGATCGCGATGCTGGTGTTCGGCGTGCTCGTGTCGACGCGGTTCCGCCTGACGCCCGCCACGCATGCGATCC
Organism: Sphingomonas sp. Leaf208; assembly: GCF_001421415.1. Classification (GTDB taxonomy): domain Bacteria; phylum Pseudomonadota; class Alphaproteobacteria; order Sphingomonadales; family Sphingomonadaceae; genus Sphingomonas. Next base: position 242,997 of record NZ_LMKH01000035.1, on the reverse strand, counting down.
TGCTGGAGGAGATCGAGCATCTGCGGCGCGGCGAGCGGACTCCGTCGACGCCGGACAACGCGCGCGTGGTCGAGGATCTGTCGGGCTGGTCCTATGACAAGCTCTGGGGCAACAACCCCGTCGCGGCGGCGGGCACGCGGTGATCCTGATCGCCGCTGCGTTGCTCGCCGGCGCAGGCTCGCCAGTCGCGCCGAAACCTCTGTTCCGTGATCCGGTGCACGATGGCGCCGCCGATCCCTCGACCGTCTACGACCCCGCCCGCCGCGAATGGGTGATGTTCTACACCAACCGCCGCGCCGACCTGCCGATGGCCGACGCGAAGGACGTGCGCTGGGTGCACGGTACCGCGATCGGCACCGCCCGCTCGCGTGACGGCGTGCGCTGGCGTTACGGCGGCATCGCGGCGATCCCCGCATCCTGCACCGGCGCGACGTTGTGGGCGCCCGAAATCCAGTATCTCGCGGGCCGGTGGCATATGTGGCTGACAGTCGTGCCGGGCGTCTTCCGCGACTGGAACGCGCCGCGGTTCATCGTTCACCTGACCTCGCGCGACCTGAAGCGCTGGACCTGCGGCGAGCGGCTGTCGCTAGGCTCCGACCGGGTGATCGACGCGAGCGTCGCGGCACTGCCCGGTGGCGGCTATCGACTCTGGTACAATGACGAGCGGCTGAACAAGGCGATCCGTTATGCCGACAGCGACGATCTGGTGCACTGGCGCGTAAAGGGCACTATCGTCGACACGCCCGGCGAGGGACCGAAGGCGTTCCGCTGGAAGGGCCGCTGGTGGCTGATCTCCGACGCGTGGAAGGGATTGCTGGCGATGCGCTCGACGGACGGCGAGCACTGGACGCGGCAACCGGACTATCTGCTCGCGACGCCGGGCCGTGCCGAGACCGATCGCGCCAAGGGGCAACATCCCGACGTGATCGTCGCGGGAGATCGCGCGTACATCGTCTATTTCGTCCAGCAGTCCGGCGAACCACAGTCCGCGCGCGATCCGGAATGGCACCGCCGCAGCGTGCTCCAGATTGCCGAACTGAAGGCAAACGAAGGCATCCTCACGGTCGACCGCGACGCGCCGACCGAGATCCGGCCCGTGCGCCGCTAATCGAGAAAGCCGACCTGCCGCAGCCACGCCTCGCACAGCGTCGGCCAGATCGAGACCGGCAGCTTCTGCGTATCCAGCGCGAAACCATGCGGCGCGTCGGCGAAGACGTGGAGTTCGGCCGCACCGCCGGCGTCCTGCCACGCCGTGTGGAGCCGGCGGGCATTCTCGACCGGAACGACGGGGTCGTTGCCCGCATAGACGATGAATGCAGGCGGCGGCGACGGCAGAAGTTGCGCATCGGGTTGCAGCCGATCGTACATCGCCTGTTTCTCGGCCGGCGGCAAAGGCGGCTTGTCGGCGATGATCGTCCGTCCCGCCGCGTTGGTGGAGATCGGGGCATACCCCATGACCATCACGTCGGGCCGCGTCGGCGCGTCGGGATGACGCGATACCGGCGCCGTCCATTCGTCCGGATACGCCGCGGCGAGGCATGCAGCCAGATGACCGCCAGACGATAGTCCAACCACGCCGAGTCCCACCGCCGCCAGACCGCTCGCGCGAACGCGACGCATAGCTTCGCGCGCGTCGTCGAGCGGTGCGGCAATACCGTGCGCAGCGTTGGGAAAGCGGTGGATCAGGAAGAACGCGTGATAGCCGAGCCCCGTCAGCCAGGCCGCGACCTGCACCCCTTCCCTGCCCGCCATCAACTGCGTGTAGCCACCGCCGCCAAGCACGAGCATCGCCCGGCCATTGGGCTTGGCGGCACGGAACCCGAGCAGCACCGGCTGGTCAACCGCCGTGACGATCGCAACCTCGGCCGCAACCGAACGATCCTCGAACGTCACCGCCGGCTCGTCCGCCCACAGCGGCCACACATCATCTGTACCCAGCATCACGAACACCCCGGTTTAGCGTTGTCGAACGACGAGTGCCCCGGCGTGCAGGGATGCGTCGGATACGCCTCGCCGTCGAGTTCGGTCGCCTCGCGCACCACCGCCAGCCGATCGCCCTCGTCGCGCATCTCGTAGAGCTTGCCGAGTGCGAAGTTGAACGGCCGGTGGAGGATCATCATCAGTCGCCCGTCGAACGCGCGGAACAGCATGCCGTGGCCGCTGTCGCGTTCGACGAGCGGACCGAGTTGCTCCCACGGCCCCTCGATGCGGCCCGATCGCGAGCGTGCCTGCCCCTCGACATAGCCCTTCTTGCCATAGCTCGACCACAGCATCAGCAGCTTGCCGGTCTTGCTGCGGTACAGTTCGGGGCCGTCGGTGACATAGACCGTATCGCCATCGGGCTGTTTCTGGCCGACCACCCACGCCGCGTCGTTCGCCGCGAACAGGCGCTTGGCCGAGCCCGTCGCGGACAGGTCGTCGTTCAGCGGCACGGCCTCCATCGTGCCGATCGTCGTCTGCCACCATTCATGCGCGTAGACGAGCCACGGCTTGCCCTTCGGGTCGACGTACAGCGTGCCGTCGAGCGACATCTGGTCTTTCGACACGATCGGCTCACCGCCCCGGACCAAGGCGTAGGGCCCGTCGATCTTGTCCGCGACCGCGAGGACGGTCCCGCGGCGATAGGTCGCGCGGTTGCCGTTGGGCGTCAGCGGCGAGGCCGGATCGTGGAACGTCGCGAAGAGATACCAGCGGTTCTTCCAACGGTGCACTTCCGGCGCCCAGCTTCCCGCCTTGGCCCAGACGTCGCCGGGCAACACGAACACCAGCTTGGGCCTGGTCCAGTGCTTCAGGTCGCGGCTGGCATACATCATCGTACCCAGCCGCGGGTCGCCGGTCATCGCGACCTCGTTGCGGGTGAAGAGGTAGTAGGTACGGCTGGCCTTGTCGGCGACGATCCACGGATCGTGGAGGTGCATCGCGGTCATCACCAGCGGGGCATCGGGCTCGCGCGGCGGGGTTGCCGGTGCGGCCCCCGCGAGTGCCAGCAGGTTAGCGGCGATCAGGTGCGCGATCCGGGTCATGCGACGGTCTCCACCGCTATGCTGTTGCCATAGCCGATCACCACGGTCGCGATCAGCAGCAGCGCGACACCCGACCAGACCACAGTCTTGATCTGCGCGCCGGCGTCCTTCCACTCGCGGAACGCGAAGCCCCACAGCGTGCCGAAAATGATGATGCTCGCCATGTGCAGCGTCCAGCTCGAGAAGCCGAGGCGTCCCATTTGGCTCTCCCCCATCGTGTAGAAGAAGAACTGGAAATACCAGGTGACGCCCGCGAGTGCGCTGAGTGCGTAATTGCGCACGAGTGGCGGACGGGCGCCGCCGGTCGTGCGGCCAAGCCATTGCTTTGCGCTCCGGTTCTTCACGATCAGCCACGCGCACCAGGCGCCGTTGGTGACGAGCCCACCGGCCATGATGAGGCACAACACGGGAAGCCCGGTCCAGAGCGGCCCGGTCCCCGCGGTCGCCGACAGCGCCTTGATCGGTTCGCCAGCGGCCAGCCCGAACGCGAAGCACGCGGACATGATCCCGGCGCCGATCGCGACGACGATGCCCTTGCGGAAATCGAACTCGGCGACGACCGCCAGCTTCTGCTCCGGCGTCAGCAGCGCATCCTTCATCGCGCCCGCGATCGCGACGACGACGATGCCGGCGAGCGTCAGGCCGATACCGGCGAGGACGATGTTTCCGGAGGTGGTCGCGATCAGCTTTTTATGGAACTCGCCGGTGAACGCCGGCGGGATCAGCGTGCCGAATACGGTGCATAATCCAAGTACGACCGCCATGCCGAGCGACAGCCCGAGATACCGCATGACGAGCCCGTAGCCGAGCCCGCCGAACCCCCACAGCACGCCGAACACCATCGGCCACCAGAACGCAGTCGACGGCGCGCGACCGAGCACACCGAGCGGGTCCTGCGTCTGAAGGCTGGCGAAGAACCACGGCGCGACCAGCCACGACACGATACCGCCCGTCAGCCAGTAGATCTCCCACGACCAGCGCTTCACGCCGCGATAGGGGACGTAGAAGCTCGCCGACGCGAGCCCGCCGAGCCAGTGATACAGCACCCCGAGCAGCGGGTTCAAAGGTTGAGACCCAGCCGGTAGATCCGGTTCGCATTGCCGCCGAACAGCGCGCGGCGTTCGTCTTCGGCGAAGTCGGCAACCAACGCGTGATAGGTTTCGAGATAGCGATCGATCGGCGCGAACAGTGTGTCGGTCGGCGCGTCGCTGGCGAACAGACAGCGATCGGTGCCGAACAGGTCGATCGCTTCGAGCAGGAAGGGCCGCACGCTTTCCGGCGTCCAGTCGCGCGCGATGAAGCCGAGCCCCGACAGCTTGATCGCGACATGCGGCAAGGCAGCGAGCGCGCGAAGGCTGTCGCGCCATTCCGCGATGCCATCGGGATCAGTGAGCACCGGCATGCCGAGATGGTTGATGATGACCGGAACTTCGGGATGATGCGCGATCAGCCGCGCAAGGCCGGGCATCTGCGCGGGATAGCATTGCAGGTCGAACGAGAGCGCGTGCGTCCGCAGCAGCGCGTAGCCAGCCTGCCACTGGGCATCCTGCGTGAGGTCGCGCGCCGTGTAGCTGCGAGCCGGATCGGTGTGCCAGTTGACGATCTGACGGATGCCCCGAACATGGGGGAACGCAGCCTGCGCAGCGAGGTGCGTCTCGACGTCGGCATCGTCCAGCGGTGCGTAGGCGACGATCGCGTTGGGCAAGCCGTGCTCGGCGGCGATCCCCTCCAGCCAGCGCGTCTCGTCGAGCGCGTGCACCGGGTCCGCACCCGCGTCGACATGCACCGCGCCGACGACATTCCACCGCGCGAGCGCCGCGCGGTACTCGGCGATCCCGAAGTCGCGCGCGATCGGCTCGACGCTGCCATTGGGGCCGTCATCGGCGAACGGCGGCGACAGCCACGGGTAGCGGATGTGGCTCAGGTCCCACAGGTGGATATGCGCATCGACGAACGGGATCATCGCCTTCTCTCCTGGGTTTGTTGAACCGTACCGCCTCGTGCCGGGCAGCGTTGGCTGAGCGATTTGGGATGACAGTCGGAACGATCCTCCCCCGTCAGGGGGAGGTGGCGCCAAAGGCGACGGAGGGGGAGGATACGGAACAGAGGTTACCCTTACCTCCCCCTCCGTCTGGCAAGTACCAGCCACCTCCCCCCGCCAGGGGGAGGATACAGAACTCACCCCTAGAACGTCGTCCTTCCGCCCGACGTGTCGAAGGTCGACGCCGTCGTGAAGCTGCACTCCTCGGACGCCATGAAGCATACCATCGCGGTCGATTCCGGGATCTCGCCCAGCCGCCCCATCGGGATCTTCGAACGCATATACTCGACCTGACTCGCTGGCAGCTGCTCGAGGATCGGGCTCTCGAACGTCGCCGGGGTCAGCGCGTTGGCGATGATGCCCCTGCCCGCGAGTTCCTTGCCGAGCGATTTCGTCAGGCCGATCACCGCCGCCTTGGTCGCCGAATAGGCGGACGCGTTGGGATTGCCCTCCTTGCCCGCCACCGACGACACGTTGACGATGCGGCCATAGCCGTTCGCCAACATCAACGGCACGACCGTCCGGCAGCAATAGAACAGCCCATTCAAATTGATGTCGACGACGCGTTTCCAGCTGTCGAGCGGGTATTCGTGGACCGGTGCGGTCGCCCCGGTGATTCCGGCCGAACAGATCAGGATGTCGACCTTGCCGAGCACGGCCGCGCTCTCGGCCGCCGCCGCGACGACCGCGTCGACGTCGGACACGTCAAGCGCGACGACATGCGCCGCGCCGACCTCGTCCTTCGCGACCGCGAGCTTGGTGGCATCGAGATCCCACAGCACGACGCTGCCGCCCTCGGCGACGATCCGCTTGGCGACATCCTTGCCGAGCCCCGACGCGCCGCCGGTGACGATCGCGCAGCGACCGGCAAACCGCCCCCCATAGATCGTCATGCGATCGAACCTTCACCCAGATGGCGCCATTCGACGACCGACTGACGCTGCGTGCCGAGCCCGGCAATGCCGAGTTCCATCACGTCGCCCGCCTTCAGGGAGATCGATTCGGGCTTCTTGCCCTCGCCGACGCCCGGCGGCGTGCCGGTGATCAGGAGGTCGCCGGGGTACAGCGTGACGTATTCGCTGACGTAGGAAATGAGCTGCTTCAGGTCGAAGATCATCGTCTTCGTGTTGCCGGTCTGCATCCGCACGCCGTTGACGTCGAGATGCATGTCGAGGTCCTGCGCGTCGCCGATCTCGTCGGGCGTCACCAGCCACGGGCCGACCGGGCAGAAGGTGTCGTGGCCCTTGCCCTTGCTCCACTGTGACCCGCGCTGCTTTTGATTGAAACGCTCCGACACGTCGTTGGCGAGGACATAGCCCGCGACCTTGTCGAGCGCCTCGTCTTCGGAGACGTAGCGGCAGGTCTTGCCGATGATCACGCCGAGCTCGACTTCCCAGTCGCCATGCGTCGAACCGCGCGGCAGGACGACGTCGTCGTTCGGACCGCTGAGGCTGGACAGCGGCTTCATGAACATCATCGGTTCGGTGGGGATCGGCAGGCCGGATTCGATCGCGTGATCGCGGTAGTTGAGACCGATCGCGACGATCTTGCCGATGCCCTTGATCGGGACGCCGTAGCGCGGCGTGCCGTCGACGACCGGCAGCGACGCGGGATTGGCCGTAAGCGCCTGCCCCAGCGTTGCGACGCTGAGATCGTCGATCACGCCCGACAGATCGCGGATCGCACCATCGGCATCGACGATGCCGGGCTTTTCCTGGCCGGGTTGGCCGTAGCGGCAGAGTTTCATGAGGGGACTTTCGGAAAAGAGAATGGCAAAAAGAGAGACTGGATCAATGCGTGTACGGGCGGTGCATCGCGATCTCGGGGTTGAGCGTGACGCCGAACCCTGGCGCATCGAGCGCGCTCGCCTTCATCCGGCCGTTCTGCGGCACGGGCTCGCCGAGCAGCTGCGGATGGAACATCGGCACCACCTCGGTCGGTCCCGGATGCATCATCAGGAACTCGGCGAACGGCGAATTGTGGCGCGTGATGACGAAGTGGTAGCTGTAGACCGACGACCCGTGCGGCACGACCATCTTGCCATGCGCATCAGCCAGCGCGCTGATCTTGAGCAGTTCGGTGACGCCACCGCACCAGCCAACGTCCGGCTGGATGATGTCGCAACAGTCCATCTCAAGCAGCATCCGGAAGCCCCAGCGCGTCGCCTCATGCTCGCCGGTGGTGACCAGCATGCCCTTGGGGACGTTGCGCTTGAGCTCGGCATAGCCCCAGTAATCGTCGGGGCTGATCGCCTCCTCGATCCACTTCAGGCCATGCTCGTGCGCGGCGATCGCGAGCCGCGTGGCATAGTCGACGTCGAGCGCCATCCAGCAGTCGAGCATCAGCCAGAAATCGGGACCGCATTTCTCGCGCATGTCGGCGATCATGGCGATGTTCTTCTTCATGCCCTCGGCGCCCTCGGCAGGGCCGTGGTGGAGCGGCATCTTGCCACCGATGAAGCCGAGCTCCTTCGCTACGTCGGGCCGTGCGCCGGTCGCGTAGAATTGCAGTTCGTCGCGCACCGCACCGCCGAGCAGGTGATAGACCGGCTCCTGCCGCAGCTTGCCAAGCAGATCCCACAGCGCGAGATCGACGCCGGAGATCGCATTCACGACCAGCCCCTTGCGGCCGTAATATTGCGTCGAGAAATACATCTGGTCCCAGATCTTCTCGTACTCGGTCGGCGAGCGCCCTTCGAGGAACCGTGCGAGGTGCTTCTCGACGATGAACGCCGCGGGTTCACCACCGGTGGTGACCGCGAAACCGACCGTGCCGTCCTCCGCCTCGATCTCGACGACCAGCGTGCCGAGCACGTTGATCCCGAAGCTCTGACGCGACTGGCGGTATTCGGGATAGCGGCTCATCGGCGTCGCGATGTGGTCGTCGATCCAGTGCCCCGCGCCCTGGTCGTGATAATCGGCACCACCACCACGGACGACGAACGCCCGGACGTGCTTGATCTTCGGCAAAGTCACAATCGCCACGCTCAACGCTCCTCATCCCCCGCGCCCCACCGGAGGCGCGTCGCACACACCATCGAACGATGTCCGCGTCCTGCCCGCCTGGTCTGCTTCGACCCGGCAACGCAGCACATTCACGTCTCACCCGATGATTTGTATCATCTCATTTTGTGAGACGAATGATTACTTGATGAGAATGTCCGCGTCAAACGCAGACTTGGGCTGATACTGGAAATCCCTCGTGAATGTCTGCAGACCGGGTCGCATCCAACCACCCCACGGAAAAGGCCTGACACGGCCATAAATAGATGATATGTGATCAGTCATCTTACAATGTGGTAAATCACCGGAGAGTGGTTCTGCGCAAAGGGGGGATACCAATGAACGGTTTACGTCTCACGGCCTGCATTCGTAGCGGCACATCGATGCTCGCGCTGCTCTCTGCCGGGGTTGCGACCACCGCCACGGCTCAGCAGGCAGCCCCGCCGACGACGATAACTGCGGAGACTCCCCCCGAACCTGCGACGCCCGCGGACGTAGTTCAGACCGACGACATCATCGTCACGGGTTTCCGCGCGTCGCTCACCACCGCGATCAACCAGAAGCGCAACGAAACCGCTGCGATCGACAGCATCGTCGCGGAGGACATCGGCAAATTCCCCGACTCGAACCTGGCCGAATCGATGCAGCGCATTCCCGGCGTCGCGCTTGCCCGCGGTGACGGTGGCGAAGGCCGCAACATCTCCGTTCGCGGGCTGGGCGCGGCGTTCACCCGCGTCCGCATCAACGGCATGGAAGGCACGTCGCAGACCGGATCGTCCGACATCTATGGCGGCGGCAACAACGGTCGTAGTTTCGATTTCAACGTTTTCCCGACCGAGATCTTTTCGTCGCTCGCGGTACGCAAGACGCCCTCGGCCGATGTCGAGGAAGGCTCGCTCGGCGCAACCGTCGACCTGTCCGCACCCAAGCCACTGGCCGGCAAGCAGGACTTCACGCTCAGCGCGACCGTCCGCGGCGTCTACAGCGAACTCGCCAAGAAGGTGAACCCGCGCGCTTCGTTGCTGATCGCGAAGAAGTTCGACGACGGAAGGTTCGGCGTCCTTGGCTCGGTCGCCTATCAGGAACGCGACATCCGCGAAGTCGGCTATTCCGCCGTCGACATCCTGTCCGCCAATACCAACGGGCTGTTCTGTTCGCCAGTCGGCTTCGCGCCCGCCACGCCGGCGATCGGCAGCAAGGGTGCCGATGCCGCGAACTGCTATCCCGGCACGCCGCGTACCAGCACGGCGGCGGCGTTCAATACGGTGCTCGCCGCCCGCCGCCCCGACCTGCCCAACACCGCCGGCAGCGGCGCGTTCTTCCCGCGCATCCCGCGCTATCTGAATTCGGAACAGAAGCAGAAGCGGCTCGGTGGCACGCTCAGCTTCCAGTTCCAGCCCGACGCGGCGACCGATATCTCGCTCGACCTGCTCTATTCGCGCTTCCACGTCGTGCGCCGGGACAATTACATCGAGGCGATTTCGTTCGCGCGTTCAGCGGCGAACAACGGCCAGCCGGTGATGTCGATCAAGGACGTCCAGCTGACACCGCAAGGCAGCCTGATCTACGGCCTGTTTGACGGCGTCGACGTTCGCTCCGAAGGGCTGGTCGACGATTTCACGTCGACGTTCAAGCAGGCCAATCTCAACATCAAGCACGACTTCACCGACAGCTTCGGGATCACCGCCTTGTTCGGGCTCAATCAGGCCAAGGCCTTCGGCAAGCGGCGTTTCCAGTATTTCATCGATGCGATCGACACGCCCAATTTCTCGATCGACTACCGCGACGGCAAAGATACGCCGAAGCTCGGCTTCGGTTTCGACGTGTCCGATCCGACCCGCTTCAACTACGGACCTGCGCTTGCCGACGGCACCGTGCGCGGCGGCTACAGCTTCCAGGCGCGTCCCTCGACCAACACCAACAACGGACTGACCGCGGAAACGAACCTGCACTGGAAGGTCGCCGACGTGCTGACGCTGAAGGCGGGCGGCCAATATCGCCGCAGCGATTTCACGTTGCGCAACGTCATCCCGTACACTGCGGACACGCTTACCAGGGCGCTGCCCGCCGGTACCACGCTCGCCAACATCACGCACCAGATCAGCGGAGTCGGCAATCTCTGGGGCAACGGCGCGCCGTCGAGCTGGGCATCGCTCGATCCCGACAAGTTGATCAGCACGTTCAACCTGGATGCGGTGCGCTATTGCGGCACCGAATGCGGCGCGCAGTCCAGCCGCGTGCTCGAGGAAGTCTCGTCGGCCTATGCGATGGCGGCGTTCGATCTCGGCGACCGGCTCGGCGGCATCGGCGTCCGCGGCGATGCGGGCGTCCGCTTCGTCCACACCGACCAGCTGTCGTCGGGCTTCATCTCGGTCGCGCTCGCAGGCTCGCCGACAGGCGTGACGGGTCGGTTCGCCACCGCGAACAAGCGGTACAGCGACTGGCTGCCCTCCGGTAACCTCGTGATCGAGCCGATCAAAGACCTGCTGTTCCGCTTCTCGGGCGCGAAGGTGCTCGCCCGACCGGAACTCGGCGTGCTGACCCCCACCAGCGGCGTCAACGCGATCACGCGCAACGGCAGCGTCCAGAACCCGCAACTCGATCCGATCCGCGCCAACACCTTCGATGCGGCGATCGAATGGTATTTCCGCCCCGGCGCGCTGCTGTCCGCCGCGTTCTTCTACAAGGATCTCAAATCCTACGTGCAGAGCGTCAACACGCTCATCCCGTTCAGCGATCTCGGCCTGCCGAACGAGCTCCTCGCGGGCAGCAACACGTTGCCGAGCGAACAGTTCACGATCGCGCAGCCGCTCAACACGCCGGGTGGCCCGTTGAAGGGCGTCGAGGTCAACGCGCAGGTGCCGTTCACCTTCCTGCCGGGGTTCCTCAGGAACTTCGGCGCGCTGGCGAACTACACGCACGTCACCTCGCGGATCGACTATATCCTCGCCAGCGTGAACGGCGTGCCGACCGTCACGACCACCGCCAACCTGATCGGCCTGTCGAAGAACACCGCATCGGGCACGCTCTATTACGAGGACAGCAAGTTCAGCATCCGCGGCACCGCCAATTACCGCGACGGCTTTATCCGCGGCATCCCCGCCTCCCCCGGCAGCGATCTCCAGGGCAATGACAGCACGCTGTTCGTCGATGCCTCCGCCTCGTTCGCGGTCACGGACACCGTGAAGCTTATCCTCGAGGGCACCAACCTGACCGACGAGCAGAACCGGCTTTATACCGACAGCGTCCGTCAGGACACGCTGTTCCAGACCCGGATCGGTCGCACGGTGACGTTCGGCGTCAACTTCAAGCTGTGACGATCGACCCAAACAGGGGAAAACTCCCCTTCAACGACGGCCGCGTGGTCGGCCAGGCCGATAGGGACTTGGCTTCCTGTCGCGGCGCTCATAAAGCGGGCGTTGATTCGAAAGACCGTCACGATAGCCGAGAGCCCTTGATAGCATGCAAATAATCGTTCGCGACAATAACGTCGACCAGGCCCTCCGCGCCTTGAAGAAGAAGCTGCAGCGCGAAGGCGTGTACCGCGAGATGAAGCTTCGTCGTCATTACGAGAAGCCGTCGGAAAAGCGTGCCCGCGAGCATGCTGCCGCGGTCAGCCGTGCACGCAAGGCCGATCGCAAGCGCGCCGAGCGCGATAACTGATCGTTCCCGGACCGGGCTTGCACGATAATGCTCGTGCAAGCCCGGTCCGACATCATGCGCCGCTCCGGAATGGCGCCTGCGGTACTGGCCGATTGATTCGCGACATCGCGTATCCACTCGATCCCGACATCCTGCCGACGTAACTGTGAGTTCACAGCAGCATCATCGCTGCTGACGATGACGGCTGACTAACGGCTTTGGCAGTTGAGCCCGTCCCGGCTCCGGCCCAGGCCTCACGCCGCCATCCATACCTTAATGCGTCTATTCCGGGGCGACACCGTCCGCGTTGACCAGGTCGGCGCCGACGAGCGTACCGCGCACGCGGACCCGCTTCTCGACCAGATCGACCGGTACGCGGTGCAGCTCGAGCTGGTAGCGACCGCCAAGATCCCGACGCAGATAGAATGCACCGCCATCGCGAAGCAGCATCCCGGTCTCGTCGATTACTGTACCGATTGTCGTCATGCGCGTGCCATTCCCGTTGCTCGAGATAGCGCGTATCCCAAGAAGCGAGGCGTTTCCATGCAGTTACGCCGCATATTATTTCTCCGCCCCAACGACCAGGTCGATCACTGCATCGAACGATACTCTCCGCACCGATGCCGATCGCGCGCTAATGGCCGCCCTCGACCCACGGAACGCCCGCCTCCCGAAACGCATCGGCGAGCGCGGCTTCGAGTTCCAGCGACTCCCATTGCTGCATAGGGTTCAGATGCTCGACGAGCTCGGGCAGTAGATGCACCCCGAACCTCCTGACCGCACCGCTGGCCTTGTATCCGAGCTTGTGCTGATCGAACCGCCAGTCCGGATCGCGCGACGTCTGCCCGACATATAGTCCCCAGCGCTCCGGGAACCGCGAGTCATGCAGCAGCACGATATAGACGGAATGCCTCGCGTTGCGCGAACCGGCGGTCGCGGCGCGAAAATTCTCACAGGCTCCCCGAGCCGCCGGCATCCAGCCAATCGATGTCATCCTCGTCGACTCGCCGACAGGTCGATACGGTCCGAAACCCCTAGGCGTCTTTCGCGGTCTTGGTCTTGCCCGAGCGCGCCGGCAGGCGGTTCTCTTTCGCCAGTTCGGAGAGATGCTCCGCCGCCCTGATGTGCATGGCGCGGACCTCGGTGATCGGTGAGGCGACCGCCGCAGCGATATGCCTGGCCAGTTGTTCCCGCGGATCGTTCAGGAACGGTGATTGCGCCACGCTCTACTCTCCTACTGCGCCGCGCACGTCGCGCGTGTCGGCTGCCGTTCAAACGCTGCGGGCCCTCGTTCGGTTCACCCCGCTACGCAGTCGCCTGCCCTCACCCCATCATCCGCCCGCGAAGGTTGAACAGGATCACCAACGTTCCCGACACCATCAGCGCGATAATCAACGCGGAGAAGAGGATCAGCTGAAGGTCGTGCCGCGACGATCGCTTGAGGCTGATATGGAGGAAACAACGGAACTGCACCGCCATCTGCACGAGGCCCAGCGCCAGCACGCCGCCGAAGATCGCACGCGCACCGAACGACGGCCAGCGGACCATTACGAAGGCCGCCACGGTCAGCGCGAGCGACAAGGCATAGCCGACCGCATAGGTGCGCAGCTCGCGGGTCCGGTCGCTCATCCGATGTTCCCTTGCAGATAGACGACCGAGAAGATCGCGATCCAGACGATATCGAGCAGGTGCCAGAACAGCCCCAGCCGCAACAGGTTGATCCGCACTCGCGCATCGAGGCCGTACGCGCAGACCTGCCCGACCATCACGACCAGCCAGAAGCACGCGACCGCGACGTGGAGTCCGTGCAGCCCGACCAGCGCGAAGAACGACGACAGGAAGCCGCTGCGCATCGGATAGGCGCCATGCGCGAACATCGTCGCGAAGTCGTTCGCTTCGAGCGCGAGGAAGACGAGGCCTAGGCCCAGCGTCGCACCGAGCCAACCGAACAACACGCGGCGCGGTTCGTCGTACTTCATGGCGATCGTCGCGCGGCCGAACGTCGCGCTGCTCGTCAGCAACAGCAGCGTCTCGATAAATGCCGACAGCAGCTTGAACTCGGAGGCGGGCGTCGGGCCGCCGACGGTGCTGGCGATCATCGTGCCGTAGGTCGCGAACAGCAGCGCGAAGATCACCGCATCGCTCATCAGGAATATCCAGAAGCCGAAGATCGCGTTCTCCGCCTGGTCCTGCGTCAGCGCGCCGGTGTCGCCTAGGTTGAGGCCGGCATGCGCCAGTTCGGGTTCGCTCACGCCACGATCTCCGCAAGGCCACGATTGACCGCGGCGGTCTCCAGTTGCCGCGGGATCGCGGGCGTCGCCCGTACGCGCGTCAGCCAGGCCTCATGCTCGCGCGCGACCTCCGCAGCGGGAATGGTGCGGTGCTGGTCGCGACCGAAGCTGCGCAGCACGACCGCGGCGACGATCACCTGGAGCGCGACGATGGTCAGCCCCCAGATCTCCCAGATCAGCCCGAACGCGGCGAACGCGGCGGTGATCCCGATCACGACGCTGGTCGCGCTACCCCGCGGCACAACGATGTCCTCATATGCTAGCGGCGAGGCGTAAGGATCAGGCTGGCCCTCGTCATGCTTGTGATCGTAGAACGGGTTGCGTCCGTCGATCAGTGGCAGCACCGCAAAATTATATTCGGGCGGCGGTGCGCTGACCGACCATTCGAGCCCGCGGCCATCCCACGGGTCGCCTGCCTCGACCTGCGTCTTGGCACGGTCGCGGATGCTCACCCACAACTGGATGCCGAGCGACGTCAGTGCTGCCAGCAGGACGAACGCGCCGACGCCGGCGACGTACAGCCAGGGCCGGAACGACGGTTCGAAGATCGCCTGCGTCCGCCGCGCCATCCCGCTCGCGCCGAGCACGTACAGCGGGAAGAAGGCGAGGTAGAACCCGACCACCCAGCAGGTGAACGCGATCCGCCCCCAGCGCTCGTCGAGGCGGAACCCGAACGCCTTGGGAAACCAGTAATGATAGCCCGCGAGCATCCCGTAGAGCAGCCCCGGGATCAGCATGTTGTGGAAATGCGCAACCAGGAACAGCGTGTTGTGGACGAGGTAATCGAGCGGCGGCATCGCCAGGATGATGCCGGTGAAGCCGCCCAGCACGAACGTCATCATGAACGCGAGCGCGTACAACATCGGCACCGTGAAGCGCACCTCGCCGCGAAACATCGTCCAGATCCAGTCGTAGATCTTCACGCCGGTCGGCACGCCGATCGTCATCGTCGCGATCCCGAACGCCGCGTTGACGTTGGCCGACTGCCCCATTGTGAAGAAATGATGGACCCACACGGTGAAGCTCAGCACCGCGATCGCCATCGTCGCGATCACCAGCGAGGTGTAGCCGTACAGATCCTTGGTCGAGAAGGTCGAAACGACCTCAGAATACACGCCGAACGCGGGCAGGATCAGTATGTAGACCTCGGGATGGCCGAACAGCCAGAACATGTTGGCATAGTTCATCATGTTGCCACCAAGGTCGTTGGTGAAGAAATGGAACCCCAGATAGCGGTCGAGCGCGAGCAGCAGCGTGGCGACGGTCAGCGGCGGCATCGCGAAGATCATCAGGATCGACGTGCACAGGCTGGTCCATGCGAACATCTGCATCCGCATGAACCGCATCCCCGGCGCGCGCAGTTTGTAGACGGTGCAGGCGATGTTGATCCCCGCCATCGTCGAGCCGATCGACCCCAACGTCACCGCCCAGATCCAGTAGTCGACACCGACGCCGGGACTGAACGCGCGCTCGGTATAGGGCGGGTAGGCGCTCCATCCGCCGGTCGAGAATTCGCCGACGACGAGGCTCGCCATCATCAGCCCCGCGGCGCCGATCGTCAGCCATAACGCAATTGAGTTGGCCCAGGGAAACGCCATGTCGCGCGCGCCGATCTGGAGCGGCAGGACATAGTTGATCATCCCCGTCAGGAACGGCATCGCCATGAAGAAGATCATGATCGAGCCGTGCGTCGAGAACAGCTGGCCGAAATGGTCGGGCGTCAGGAAGCCGGGGTTCTCGATCGCGACCGCCTGCTGCATCCGCATCAGCACCGCCTCGACCAGCGCCCGCGACAGCATCACGAACGCGACGACGATGTACATGATGCCGATCTTCTTGTGGTCGAGGCTGGTGAGCCACTCGGTCCACAGATACCGCCACTTACCATAGCGCGTCAGCAGCGCCGCGACGACGACCGCGCCGACCACCACCAACGCGCCCGCGAACGCGCCGATGATCTCGCTGATCGTCGGGTTCTCCCATGCGCGCACGAACGGCAGGTCCTGCCAGCCGAACCGGCCGAGCACGGCGGGCCAGAGGGGAACGGAAACGGTCATCGAGCGGCTTTCGGAGAAGAATGGGTCATGCCGCCGGTCGCGGCGACGATGTGCTCGAACAGGTTCGGCGTGACATGCGCGAACTCGACGGGGTGCGTGATGATCGACCGTGCGGACAGCCGCCGCCACGTCTGCGCATCGAGCGTGCGCTTGCCGCTTCGTGCAGCCACCGCCCAGCGATCGTATTTCGCCGGCGACACCGCAACGACGTCGAACTTCTGCTGCTGGAAGCCGGCCCCGTTATACTGCGTGTTCTCGCCGCGAAACCGTCCCGGCCGGTGCGCCTGGATATTCAGCTCGGTCGTCATCCCACCCATCGCATAGATCTGCCCGGCGAGCTGCGGGATCAGCATCGACTGCATCACCGTGCCGCTGGTCAGCGTGATATGTACCGGCCGTCCAGCGGGAATGGTCAGCCGATCGACCGACGCGACGCCGAGGGTGGGATAGACGAACACCCATTTCCAATCGAGCGCGATCGCCTGCACCTCGACCGGCACCGCGCCCGGCAACCGTCGATACGGATCGTCGATCTGCGTCCAATGCCACAGCAGCACGGCGAGCCCGATGACGATCCCGGCGGGCGGGATCCAGATCAGCCCTTCCACCCACCACGAGAAATTCCACTTCGGCCGGTACGCGTCGCCGCGGTTGGACAACCGGTAATGCCACGCGAACAGCGGCGTCAGCAGCAGCACCGGCCCGGCGACGAACAGCAGCACGATCGACACGGTGACGAACAGGTCGCGCTCGTGCCCCGCCACCGGCCCCTGCGGGTTGAAGAACCCGTGCGACAGCGCAGTGCAGCCCCCTAGACCCATCAGGATCGAGAGCGGCGCCAACCGCGATAGACTCCACTTCAATCGAACGATCACCTGGCCCCCTTGTCGCACCGCCCGCGCCCAGGAACGGTTTCGCGCCGGCTCCGTGAAGAAGCGTCTTATGGCGTGATGCTCTAAGGTTACCATTGCCGCAACGCACGACTGCCGGTCCGGCTGCTCCTTAACAAAAACTTCATGCCCAAATCCGGTTTCCGTTGGATCATCCAAATGCTCCGCGTGACACCGTCGTCACTTGCTCGTGACAGTCGCTCCGATAGTCTTCCGCTTGGAATCGAGAGTCGGGATCGGGAGACGGGTGTGCGCGGACGGGTTCGGTTGGGTGTGCTCGCGCTATTGGGCCTGACGGCGGCCGGCCCGGCGGTGGCCGCGTGCAAGGTCAGCAAGATCGCCGAACTGCCCGTGACCCTCACCGGTCGCCGCGCGATGGTCGATGCGAAGTTCGGCACGCACGACACGCGGTTCATCGTCGATAGCGGCGCCTTCTACAGCACGGTGTCGCGCGCGTCGGCTGCGGAGTTCGGGCTGTCGAGCGAACCGGCTCCCCCCTGGTTCCGGCTGCGCGGCGTCAACGGCGACACGTCCGCAGCCGTCGCCAGCGCAAAGGATTTCTCGCTCGCCGGCCTGCCGATCCCGCGTGTGAGTTTCATCGTCGGCGGCACCGACACGGGGACGGCCGGTCTGCTCGGCCAGAATATCCTCGGTCTCGCCGATGTCGAATATGATTTGCCGCACAGCGCCGTGCGGCTGATGCGGGTCGATGGCTGCGGCAATGTCGGGCTCGCCTATTGGGCCGCGGGAAAACCGTTTTCGACGATCCCGCTCGAACGCGGCGGCACCGGGCCGTTCAAGCCGCACACGATCGGCACCGTCCTGGTCAACGGCGTCAAGATGCGCGCGGTGTTCGATTCAGGCGCGCAGACCACCGTCATGACGCTCGCCGCGGCCAAGCGCGCCGGCATCACCCCGACCAGCCCCGGCGTGACTGCGGTCGGATTGAACTCGGGCATCGGTGCGAAGCAGCTCGCGACCTGGCGCGCTCCGTTTGATACGATCGACCTCGGCGGCGAGACCGTGCCGCACCCGAAATTCCAGATCGCCGACATCCGGATCGACGGCGACATGCTGATCGGGTTCGATTTCTTCCTGACGCACCGCATCTTCGTGTCGAACGCGAACCACCTGCTCTACATGACCTATGAAGGCGGCCCGGTCTTCGGGCTGACGCCGAGCGGCGCGCGTACCACCGCGGGCGAAAAGCTCGACCTGACGGACACCGCTGCCGTGCCGACCGATGCCGAGGGATTCAGCCGACGGGCCGCGGTGTTCCTGTCGAAGCGCCGGATCGAGGAAGGTCTCGCCGATCTCGACAAGGCGGTGGCGATGGCACCGAGCGAAGGCCGCTACGTGTATCAGCGCGCGCAGGCCCGGCTCGCGCACGGTCAGCTCCTGCTCGCCGCGGCCGACCTCGACAAGGCCGTGACGCTCATGCCGGACAATACCGACGTCCGCCTGCTGCGCGCACGCCTCCGCTTGATGAGCCGGGATCCGGATGGCGCGGGCGAAGATGCCAAGGTCGCCGATCGCGCGCTGCCGGCCGGGTCGGATCGCCGGCTCCAGCTTGCCGGCTTGTACGAAAATCTCGACCAGCCCGCGCTCGCGATCGTCAATTACGATGCCTGGCTGAAGATGCATCCCGAGGACGCCGCCCGCTCCACCGCGTTTAACGGCCGATGCTGGGCGCGCGCGCTGCTGAACCGCGAGCTCGATCGTGCGATGTCCGACTGCAACACCGCCGTGAAGCTCCGCCCCGGCTATGCCGCCTATCTGGACAGCCGCGCGCTGGTGAACCTGCGGCTCGGCAAGCTCGACGCCGCGCTCGTCGACTATGACGCCGCGGTCAAAGCCAACCCGCGCAACGCCTGGTCGCTCTACACCCGCGCGATCGCCGAACGACGCGCGGGCAAGACCGAAGCGGCAGACGCCGACCGCAAGGCCGCGCTCGCGATCAACCCGAACGTCGCCAAACGCGCGGCGCGGTACGGGCTCAACGGCTGACCGGACGCCGACGTCTACCTGCTGGCGCCCGGCGCAGCACCCTTATCGCGGCTGGGATCCGAACGACGGCGGGCGGTCCGCCTTGGCGGTGCCGAACGACGACGGCTTCGGTCCCATCGTGAATTCGAGTTCACCACCGCGCGCGAGGTCGGCGTGTGCGATCCAGTTCCGCGTCCAGGGCTTGCCGTTCCAGCGGACCGACTGGACATAGGGGCTGGCCGGCGCATTGCCCTTCGCGACGACGCGCAACGTGCGCCCCTGGCCGAGATCGACTTGCGCCGCGTCGAACAGCGGCGAGCCGAAGACATAGACGCCGCTGACCGGATCGACCGGGTAGAAGCCGAGCGCGGAGAGGATGAACCACGCGCTCATCTGGCCGCAATCGTCGTTGCCGATGACGCCGTCTGGCTCGGCCTTGTACATCTCGGTCAGCAGGCGACGGACCATCGCCTGCGTCTTCGACGGCGCACCAGCATAGGCATAGAGATAGGCGGCGTGCTGGTCGGGCTCGTTGCCGTGCGCATATTGGCCGACCAGCCCGGTGATGTCGGGCGGCGCATTCTTGGGGAGCGTCGACGGCGCGGTGAACAGCGCGTCGAGCTTCGTCACGAACCCCGCATCGCCGCCGAACAGCGCGATCAGGCCATAGACGTCGTGCTGGTTGAGGAACGTCGCCTGCCACCCGTTCGCCTCGGTATAGTCGCGCTGTTTCTCGGGATTGTGGCCAAGCTGGATCGGATCGTAATCGGCCCACCATCTGCCATCGGCGAAGCGCGGCCGGGCGAAGCCGATCCTGGGATCGATGACGTTGCGGTAGTTGAGGCTGCGCTTGCGGAGCGCGGCGGCGTCGGCCTTGGCGCCAGCCGCATCGGCGAGCACCGCCATCGCCCAGTCGTCATAGGCGTATTCCTGCGTGCGGCTGACCGACTCCCAGGTCTTGTCCGCGGGCACGAACCCGAGGTCGTAATAGAAGCCGCGGCCGAGCGTGCTGTCGATGTCGGGGAAATTGCGATCGAACGCGCGGCTGCGGATCTGCGGCCACGCGGCGGCGTAATCCGCCTTGATCCCCTTGGCGCAGGCTTCGGCGAGCACCGACACCGAATGCCAGCCGATCATGCACGCGGTCTCGACGCCCTGCAGCGGCCAGACCGGCGATCCGGTCGGGCTCTGCACCGTCTGGCGGACGAGATCGCGGGTGAACTGCGCCGCCTTGTCGGGCTGGACGAGGGTTAGCAGCGGATGCAGCGCGCGATAGGTGTCCCACATCGAAAAGGTGCTGAACGCGGGTTCGGCGGCGGTCGTCTGGTGCACCTTGCGGTCGAGCCCGACATAGCGGCCGTCGCGGTCGGTGAAGAGCGTCGGCGAGAGGAACGCGTGATAGAGCGCGCTCGCCATGATCGTGCGCTGTTCGGGCGTACCGCCATCAACGCGGATGCGGTCGAGTTCGGCCTGCCACGTGCGCGCCGCCGAGCGTCGCACCGCGTCGAACTGCCAGCCTGCCGCCTCGCCGTCGAGCGCCGCCTTGGCGCCGGCGACGTCGACCGCGGAGATGCCGGTCTTGATGAGGATCGGCGCGGCGCCCGCCTGGTCGAAGAACAACGCGACCTTCAGGCGGTTGCCGGTGACGCCCTTGGCGCCCGCGGGTGCAGGCGCGTCGTCGTCACCGAAGAACTGGACGCGGTCGGGCTTGCGCGAGAGTTGCATCGCGAAATGGATGCGCCGGCCCTTCGCCCAACGGTGGACGCGGCGGCTGCCCGTCAGCATCCCGTCGGGGGAGATCGCCAGCGATGCCTCGTCGATCAACGTACCCTTGTCCCAGACGTCGAGGATCATGTGCGCGAAGTCGACCAGAATGTGGCCGGGCCCCTGCGGGAAGCTGTAGCGGTGATGGCCGGTCCGCTCCGTCACGGTGAGTTCGGCGAGCACGCCCGATTCGAGCTTCACGCGGTAATAGCCGGGCTCGGCGAGTTCGTCGGTAAAACGCTGGCGATACCCCTGTTCGGGTTTGCCGAGTGCACCGGGCTTCAGCTGCAACGGGCCGCGCGTCGGCACGACCAGCACATCGAGCATGTCGCCGATCCCGGTGCCCGACAGATGCGTGTGACTGAAGCCCATGATCGAGCCATCGTCCTGGTGATAGCCCGAGCACGCATCCCAGCGACTATTGTCGGTATCGGGTCCGAGCTGGACCATCCCGAACGGCAGCGACGGGCCGGGATAGGTATGGCCGTGGCCGCCGGTGCCTACGAACAGATCGGGCTTGCCCGCGACCGGCGCCTGCGCGGCCGCGGCGTTGGTGACGGGCAACGCAGCAGCTAGGCTTGCGAGACCGGTGCCGGCGAGCACCTCGCGGCGGTTGGCGGTGGTCATGTTTATCTCCCGGAATTCAAATCAGTAGCGAGCTGCCAGCAAGGCAGGCTTGCGGCGCTCGAGGTCGAGGATCAGCTCGCCAAACAATCCATTGGCCCAGGCGAACCAGTTGCGCGTGAACTTGCCCGGATCGTCCTTGTCGAAGGATTCGTGCATGAACCCCGTGCCGCCATGCGTCGTCTTGAGCCATGCAAGACACTGGCGGATCACGGCGTCGTCGTCGCTGTTCATCGCGTGCGTGATGATCGACATCGGCCAGATCATGTCGAGCCCGATATGCGGGCCGCCGATCCCGCGCGCGGCGGTACCGGTGAAGAAATACGGGTTGCGATCGCTCCACGCGAGCGCGGCAGTGCGGCGGAACAGCGGGTCGCTGCGATCCGCCGCGCCGAGCAGCGGCAGGCCCGACAGGCTCGGCACGTTGGCGTCGTCCATGAAGATCGCGTTGCCGAAACCATCGACCTCGTACGCCCAGACCTCGCCGCCCTGCCCGTCCGGCATCCGGCCATGCGCGCGGAGTGCCGCCTCGACCTCGGTCGCCAGCGCCTCGCTATCGGTCGCGCCCGCCATATCGCCGCGCGCTTCGCGCTGGACCGTCGCCAGCATGCGCAGCGCCGACACCGCGAACAGGTTCGACGGGATCAGGAACGGATAGAGGCACGCATCGTCCGACGGGCGGAACATCGAATGGATCAGCCCGACCTTCCGCGTCGGGGCGCCGTAGCCCTCGAACATCAGCGTCTCGGTCGGCGAGACGTTCAGGCGCTGGAAATGATACGGGCCCTTGCCGTCCTTGCGCTGCTGTTCGCGGAAGGTCGCGACCGCGCGGCGCATCGCCTTCGCCCACAGATCGTCGAACGGCGTCTTGTCGCGCGTCGCGGTCCAATAGCCGTGCGCGAGCCGCATCGGGTAGCAGAGCGAATCGATCTCCCACTTCCGCTCGGCAACGCCCGGCTTCATGTCGGTCTGGTCGGTCCGCGCGCCGAGGTTCGACCTGGCGGTCGGATCCTCCATGAACGCGTTGGCATAAGGGTCGATCAGAATGCACCGCGCCTGCCGCGCGATCAGCCCGGTGAAGACACGGCGCAAGGCAGCATCCTTGGGCGCGAGGTGGACATAGGTCTGCATCTGCGCCGAACTGTCACGCAGCCACAGTGCCTCGATATCGCCGGTGATGACGAACGCGTCGGGCTTGCCGTCGACCGTGCCGATCTTGACCGTAGTATCGAGCGTGTTGGGATAGCAATTCTCGAACAGCCAGGCGAGTTCGGGGTCGGCGATCTTTGCCTTCACGCGCGCGATCTCGGCCTCGACCGCGGGGCTGACGAAGCGGCGCTGGCCGCGTGGCGGTCGCTTGCTCACGAGTGGCGCGGCGGCGGCGGCAGCGCGCGGCACGCTCGCGGTGACGGCCAGCGCGGCGGCGCCCGTCATCACGTCGCGTCGACGAAAGCCCATTCCGGTCTCCACGGTCAACGTCCCGCCACCGGTGCACTCATCGAGAACGGCGCATCCGCCTTCGCCGATCCCCAGGCGGTGTTCGGCGTCGGCCCCATCACGAACCGCAGCGTGCCGCCCTGCTGCAACGCCGCGCGCGTCAGCCAGGGCTTGTCGTGCGGGGTGCCGTTGAAGCTCGCCGACTGGATGTAGACGTTGCCGGGGCCGTTGTTCGCCGCCTCGATCGTCAGGATCTTGCCGCCCGGCATCGTCAGCTTCACGGTCTGGAACAGCGGGCTGCCGATCGCATATTGCCCGACCGCAGGCGTGACCGGGTAGAAGCCAAGCGCCGAGAACACGTACCATGCCGAGGTCTGGCCATTGTCCTCGTCGCCTGGATAGCCGTCCGGCGCGGGCGAGTAGAGCTTCTTCATCACGTCGCGGACGTGATATTGCGTCTTCCACGGTGCGCCGGCCCAGTCGTAGAGATAGGTCATGTGCTGGATCGGCTGGTTGCCGTGCGCATATTGCCCCATGTCGACGATCTGCATCTCGCGGATTTCGTGGATGGTCTGCCCGTAATAGCTGTCGTCGAAGATCGGCGGCGTGGTGAAGATCGAGTCGAGCCGCTTCACGAACGCCTCGCGCCCACCCATCAGGTCGGCCAGCCCCTGCACGTCCTGCATCACCGACCAGCTGTAATGCAGCGCATTGCCCTCGGTGAACGCGTCGCCCCATTTGTACGGGCTGAACGGCGTCGACCAGCTGCCGTCCTTGTTGCGGCCGCGCATCCAGCCGCTCTGCGTGTCGTAGAGCTTGCGGTAATTCTGCGCACGCGTGGCGTAGAGCTTGGCGTCCTCGGTCTTGCCGAGTGCCGCCGCAAGCCGCGAGATCGAGAAGTCCGCGGTGGCGTATTCGAGCGTGCGCGCGGCATTCTCGTTGATGCCGACGTCATACGGCACATAGCCGAGCCGGTTATAATATTCGACGCCCTCGCGCCCGACCGCGCCGACGATCTTGCCCTTCTTGTCGACCGGGCGGCCCTGCGATGTCGTCGCGTTCTTGACCATCGCCTCATATAAGGTCTCGACGTCGAACCCGCGCACGCCGTTCAGATACGCGTCGGCGATCAGGTTCGCCGAGTTCGATCCGATCATTACGTCGCGGTGGCCGGGGCTGGCCCATTCGGGCAGCCAGCCGGACTCCTTGTAGGTGTTGGCCAGCCCCTGCATGATCTCGCTGTCGCGCTCGGGATACATCAGCGCGAAGAACGGGAAGACCGCGCGCCACGTGTCCCAGAAACCGTTATCGGTGTAGAGGAAGCCCGGGTGCACCTTGCCGTCATACGGGCTGTAGTGGACGGTCTGGCCCGTGGCATCGACCTCGTGGAACATCCGCGGGAACTGCAGCATGCGGTACAGCGCGGAATAGAAGATGCGGCGGTTGTCGAGATTGGGATCGGTGACCTGGACGCGGTCGAACTCGCGTTGCCAGATCGCCTTGGCCTTCGTCTTGGTCTGCTCGAACCCGTCGCCGCCGATCTCCCCGCGCAGGTTTCGCTCGGCCTGTTCGAGACTGATGAACGACGAGGCGACCTTGACGCCGACCTGCTCGCCCTTGCGCGTCTTGAAGCTGACGACCGCGCCGACATGATCGCCCTCGCGCGTCGACGTCGCGCTGACCTGGCCCTTGCCGTCCCAGGTCTGGCTAACGGTGAAGTCGTGGTCGAATTCGGCGACGAAGTAATTGTGGAAGTTGTCGGGCACGCCGCCGTGGTTGTTGCGGACATAGCCGGTGATGCGGCGCTTGGCCTTGTCGATCGAAACCATCGAGCCGCCAGCATAGCCGTCGAGGATGATGTGCGCGTCGTTGCTCTGCGGGAAGGTGAAGCGGAACTGCGCGGCGCGGTTGGTCGGCGCGACCTCCGCGGTCACGTCGTAATCGGCGAGATAGACCTTGTAGCTGTACGGCCGGCTATCCTCCGCCTTGTGACTGTACCAGGACGCGCGTTCGTCCTCCTTCACCTTCAGCGCGCCGGTCGTCGCCATCAGCGAGAACGCGGCGTAGTCGTTCATCCACGGACTGGGCTGGTGCGTCTGCTTGATGCCGTTGATTGTGTTCGCGTCGTAGGTGTAGCCCCAGCCGCTGGTCGTCTTGCCGGTGACCGGCGTCCAGAAGTTCATCCCCCACGGCACCGCCACCGCGGGATAGGTATTGCCGTAGGACAAGGTGTAGTCGGAATCGGTCCCCATCAGCGGGTTGACCAGATCGACCGAGGGCTGATCCTGCGGCTGCATCGCGCCGTTGGCCGACGCGGCGGCCGTCGCCTTGGTCTGGGCCAGTATCGGCGCGGGCGCGACGAGGGCAAGCGACGCGACCGCCGCTACCGTGCCGCGCAAATTGGCGATCGCCCTGTTTCTCACATCGCTCTCCCTGAATTTCGTGTCGGCTTCTGCACGCCGATCGGTCGCGGCTTCACGCCCGCATCGGTCATCACCACCGGCTCGATCCGACCATCGGCGGCAAAGACCATCCTGTCGATCGCGATCTGCCGGTGTTCGCCGCGATCGGTGTCGAGAGGGCGGCGGTGATACGCGATGTACCAGTCGTCGGTACCCGGCACGTTGACCACCGAATGATGCCCCGCCCCGCGCGCGATGCGCAGGTCCTGCGACAGGATCTTGCCGCGCGGCGTGAACGGCCCGGTCGGCCCCGGCCCGGTCGCATAGGCGACGCTATAGTCCGGACCGGTCCAGCCGCCCTCCGACCACATCAGGTAATAGACGCCCTTGCGCTCGATCATGAACGAGCCCTCGACATAGCCGGGTGGCGTCACTTCCTTATAGGTCGAGCCATCGGCGAACGGCAGGATGCGCTTGAGGTCGGGGCTGAGCCGGACGACGTTGCAATGCTTCCAGCCGCCATAGAACAGATAGACCTGGCCATCGTGATCGCGGAACGCGAACGGGTCGATCGGTTGCGCGCCGTTGTGGAACGCGCCGACCAGTGGCTTGCCGATCGCGTCCTTGAACGGACCACCGGGCCGGTCGCTGACCGCGAGGCCGATCCCGCCAAGCTCCGCATCGCTCTGGATGTCGTTCGCGCTGAAGAACATGTAATAGCGCCCGTTCGCCTGGATCACCGATGGCGCCCAGATCGCGTACGCTGCCCACCCTGCGTTTCGCACGTCGAACACGTGGTCGTGCTTGGTCCAGTGCACCAGGTCGGGTGAAGAGAACGCGTTGAAGAAGGTCTGCATGCCGTAGGAGGGGCGCACCGTCTTGCGTTGCCGCGCGGGCTTTTGCGCGGCCGAGAAACGGCTGGTGACGTCGGGCTTGCCGTAGTGATCCGAATAGGTCGGATAGATCCAGTAGCGCCCGCCGAATACCCGGATCTCGGGGTCGGCATACCAGCCGGGAACGATCGGGTTCGACGCACTCGCGAGCCCGCACATCATCAGCGCCGACGCGGTCAGCGCGATCCGAACCCTGCGCCGTCCGTGCGTTTCGCCAACGCCGTGCAACGCGACACTGCGAGAAAAGGGAGGGTAGCGCCGCGAAGGCGCCACCCGAGAGACAAGCCGATCAAACCAGGTCATCAGAAGTTGAACGACACGCCGACATAGGCCCGCCGCCCGAAGTAATTCCGGTAGGTGAAGCGGTCCTTCGTGTCGTTGCCGAGATGGCGGCTTTCCTCGGCCTTGGTGAGGTTGATCACCGAGGCGGTGAGGTTCAGCCGGTCGGTCAGCGCGTATGCCGCGTTGAGATCGACCTGCGCATAGGGATCGGTGTATTCGTTCAGGCCCGACTGCAACCCGCCGACGACTTCGCCGCGCCGGTTGTACGAGGCGCGCATCAGCACCTTGCCGTGTTCGTAGAAGACCGAAGCGTTGACCTGCGTCTTGGCGCTGCCGACGAGCGCGGACGAACCGACCTTCTGCCCGTCGAGCGTGACGTCCGCCACCGAGGTGTCGTTGTAGGTAAAGTTGACCTGCGCGCCGAGACCGAACGACAGCGTGTGCTGCGCGTACAGTTCGACACCCTGCGACCGCGCATTCGATCCGTTCGCGACGGTCGAGTAAGGCTGGATCAGCTGCTGCGTTCCGTTGACGTCGCGCGTGACGTTAAGGACCAACGGAACCACGAAATCGGACACGTCCTTGCGGAAGAAGGTCGCGCCGAGCACCGATCCACGGTGGAAATACCATTCGATGCCCAGATCATATTGCCACGCGGAGAACGGATTCAGATCTGAATTGCCGCCGCTGCCCGACCAGCCGGCGAACTCGCCGAACTGGCCGCGATCGAATGCATAGGCATCCGAGCGGAAGGTGAGCGACCGCTGCGACCCCAAATTCTCGAACGACGGCCGCGCGATCACCTTCGCGACCGCGCCGCGAACGAGGAGATCAGGCGTGACTTCGTACGACACGTTGAAGCTCGGCAGCCAATCCGTGTACGTCTTCGACTGATCGGCGCGGGTGTTGACGATCGTCTCGCGCACGCTGAGCGGCAGCACCTGGCAGTTGCCATCGGGGCCGAGCGGACGGTTGGGATCGGCCGCCCCGCCGGGGCCGTTGACGCAATAGTCGTTGAGATATTGCAGGCGATCGGACGTGTTGCCCGACTGTTTCGTGTTGGCCATGCGGAGGCCGACGTTACCGCGAAGACCACCGGTCCCGAAGTTCACCTGCGCGTAGCCGGCGAAGACCCGCTCCCCCAGCGCATAGACGAAGTCGGGTTCGTACACCCGCACCGCCTGGCCGTAGGTCGAATTCAGATACTTCAGATATTCGTCGAAATTGATGCCCGGCACGACGTTCGCGTTGAAGCCGCCGTTGATGTTGCCGATCTGGTTCGCGTAGAAGAATTCGGGCCGCGCGACAGCGCCAGCGGCGGTATCCTGGTAACGCAGCAACGTCGCCGGATCGGCATACCAGTCGTTGCGACCGGTCTCGCGGCCGATCTTCAGGTCGCGCCACTTGCCGCCGATCTGTACCGATTTCAGGAACCCGTCGAACCGCCTTGTCAGGTCGAGCTGCGCATAACGCTGGCCGAGGTCGCTGTTGACGAAGCTCGAGTTGGTCGAGCCCACGTCGATCTGCGCGATCCCGTTGCGGATGTTGTTCTGCAGCTCGGGCGAGAACTCGAAATTGGCGATGCCGTCCGAGATGTCCCAGTTGCTGACCAGATTGCCGTTCTGCTCCCGGCCCGGCGTCGTCAGGCGCGGCTTGGCGGCAACGCTGAAGCGCACCGACGGGCCACCGCTCGACTTGGTCTTGCCTAGTTTCAGGACGGCGTCGAAGCGATCCTGGCTATATTTGACCTCGGTCTCGAACGTGTTCGAAACCTGCTTCTCGCGGCTGTACGTGCCGGCGATCTGCGGCGTCTCCATCGTGCACGGGGTCGGGCGCGCGAGGCAGCCCGTTCCCGCCGCCGGCACCGCGAAATTGGCCGACTGGAAGATCGTCCCGCTCTTGTCGAACGTCGCGCCGGTAAAGAAGTTGTCGTAGCCCCACTCGGGGATCTTCAGCACGTTCGAGGTATAGTTGCTGCTATAGCCAAACCGGAAATAGTTCGCGGTGACCGTGACCGCCTCGAACGGCTTGAACTGCGCGGTCGCCTGGATCCCGTACCGCTCGCGTTCCTGGTCGAAGACTTCGGCGTTGACCGACTGCGGCGCCCAATAGCCCGAATAATGCGTGCCATCGCGCGCAGTCGTGCCCTGCCCCGGCCAATAGGAGATCGCGTCGTTGTTCGCGAAGGTCTTGCCATCGACATCGGTCGCGGGCTTCAGGACGTTGCCCTGTGCGTCGCGGTCGCTCCACCACAGCCAGCTCTCTGACGAGCTACGCAACTCGCGGTTAGTACGCTTCTGCCAGACGCCGCCGACCAGCAGGCCGAACGTGTCCTCCTTGTTCTTCCACGACACCTGCCCGCCAAGCTGCGGTTCGTACTTCTCGGTCGTGTCCGAATACGTCCCCTCGGCGGAGACGAAACCCGACCACGCCGGCACGTCGAACGGCCGTCGCGTGTTGAGGATGATCGTGCCGCCGACGCCGCCTTCCTCGAGCCGCGCTTCGGGCGACTTATAGACCTCGGTGCTGGCGATGAACGTGGACGGCAGCAGGACGTAGTTGAACGACCGCTGCGGCTCGCCACTGTCGGCGCCGGCAAGGAAATTGCCGTTGAGCAAGGTGAGCGTCAAGCCCGACTGAAGCCCGCGAATACTGACGCGGCTACCTTCGCCGCCGTCGCGGGTGATGACCACGCCCGGCACGCGCTGCAACGCATCGGCGACGTTCTTGTCGGGGAACTTGCCGACGTCTTCGGCAGTGATGACGTCGACGAACGCGTTCGCCTCGCGCTTCTGAGTGAGGCTTTTCTCGATCGAGCGCCGATACCCGGTAACGACGATGTCGCCAGTGTCCTGCGCCGACCCATCCGGCTGTGTCGTGCCAGCGGCTTGCCCGGACTCCGCCGTAGCAGTCGAGGCGGGCTGCGCCTGGACGGACGGCGTCGCGCTCTGGGGAGGCATAGCGGAAGGCGCGGCCTGTTGAGCCTGCGCGGCACCGGCCAACGCAGCAGTAAGACTGACCGTGGCCAACAGGAACGACAACGGACGATGGCGACGCGCCACGATCGAGCATGATTCTATGCTTGCGGTCATCAGACTTTCCTCTTCCTCGTGAGGATGCCTGCGCCCCCTCACTTACCCCTGCGAATAGCGCGCCTGCCCCCGTTTTCGGTTGGGCTGTCCGGTTGAATCGGATCCTGTCGGCGTGCAGTCTCGACCCGTCTATTTGCCAATTGTAAAAGCAAATTGTCAAATAGATTGTTGCGCTAGTTTTGGCCCGTTGTGGACATAACTCGCCGAATACCCTTTGACGGGCTGATAGTCTGAGCGAAGACACCGCCACGATTCACGTCTGCCTTCGCGTAGTCGCACACGAACAACGACAGCAGCCTGCGCTCCGCAACGCCAGGCGCGCGGAGTCCCTTCATGCCAAGATAGCGGTACCGAAACCGATTACCGGCGTCAGTCGGCTGCCACGCCAGAATCCTTCCAAAGCGCTGCGGCCTTGGGCAGCAGGAAATGACTGAACGGCAGGATCGCCGCACCAACGGCAGGCGCATCCTCCGACAGCGCGGCACGGCGGACCGGCGCGATCGCGGGCGCATCGGTCGCGTCCCGGATCAACGCGTTGACGCGCTCCGCCACCCGTTCCACCAACCGGCTCGGCAGGCGCCCGCCGATCAGGATCACCGCCGGATCGATCAGGCAGTTGATCGCGTCGAGGGGCGTGCAGAGCGTGTGCGCCGCCCTCTCCACCCATTCCTCCAGGCAGCGCTCGATGTCTGGCGCCCAGTCGGCCTGATGCAGAACCTGCCCGATCTCGAAACCCGAATTCGCCAGATGCTCGGCAAGTCCGGATAGCGATACCAGTTTCTGCACGGTCTCGCGTCCCCGCTTGCCGCCGCCGGCCGCCATGAACCCCAGTTCGCCGCTGCGCCCGTGCGTGCCGCGAACATACGCGCCATCCGCAACGAAGCCGCCGCCCAGCCCCGACGACACGAGGATATAGAAGAAACTGCTGTAATTCTGTCCGAAGCCCAGTTGCATCTCGCCCATCGCGGCGGCGGCAGCATCGTTCTCGACGAACACGGGCAGCGACAGCGGCTTGTCGAACAGCGTCGCCATGTCGATTCCGTCCCACGCCGCATAGGCCGCCGGACGGCCCGGCATCGCGACCAGCGCGAGGTCGTCGGGACGCGCGACGCCGATGCCGACCAGCTTGGCGGGATCGACCTTCGCGCTTTTCAGCATCACGCGGACCGAGCGTCGGAACAGATCACGGACGTCGTCGGGCAGCGCGAAGCTGATCTCGAGCGACTTGCGCGCGAGGATCTGCGCGAGGAAATCGACCAGCACGATCGTGATATGGTCGCGGTCGATATTGACGCCGATCGAGTAACACGCGTCGGCCCGGACGACGAGCTTTGTCGGCGGCTGGCCGCGCCCGCCGCGGCGCTGCCCCGCCTCCTCGATCATGCCTTCCTGCAACAGCCGCCGCGTGATGTTCGCGATCGCCGGCCCGGTCAGCCCGGTGATCCGCGCAAGATCGATCCGCGTCAGCGATCCGCCGAGGCGAATGGCATGCAGCGTCACGCGCTGGTTGTGGTCGGCGGCGCGCTCGAGGTTGGTCCCCGACAGACGCGGCGGCGTTTGAAGAGTCATGCGGACCGAAAATCCAGGCTGGAGAACAGAAGACGAAGCCGCTTTGCGCTGCACCGTAGTGACTTCAGCGTTGGCGACGAAGTGATCCCGCGATTGCGAAGGCTTGGCAAGCGCACACTATTGGCGTTCAGTGAACGCGCGGCATATCGGCCCGGTCTGAAGACCATCTTCTGCATCCCCCCGTTTTCAAACTGTTCGTTTGAATTATCCAATTTGATGTTCTAATCCACTTCTGCGGTTGCGCAAGAGCTGGCGATGAAGCCAGTCTGGCGACCGAACGAATAGAGGGGATGCGCGCGACATGGTTCACTTGGCACCCGGCAAGCTCCCCCGCCTATTTCCCTCCGAACGGGTGACCTCGATGTCCATCTTCACACGATCGTGCCTCGTGGGTGCACTGTTCACCACGATCCTCGCCGGCCCCGCTTTCGGACAGGATGCCACCAAACCGAGCGATGCGGTCGATCCGTTCATCGGCACGGGCGGCGAAGGCCACACCTTCCCGGGCGCGGTCGCTCCGTTCGGCATGGTGCAGTTGTCGCCGGACACCGATACCTCGTGCGCCATCCGCACCTGCTACGGCCATGCTGCCGGCTATCGCTACGACGATCCGACGATCGAGGGGTTCAGCCACACGCATTTCTCGGGCGCAGGGCATTCCGATCTCGGCGACATCCTCGTCATGCCGGTATCGGGCGAGACCGTGCCGATGGACCCCGGCACGCCCGCCGCACCTGGCTATCGCTCGCGCTTTTCACACGGCACCGAGGTCGCCAAGCCGGGCTATTACGCGGTCACCCTCGACGGGCCCGGCGTACGCGCGGAAATGACTGCGGGCACGCGGATCGGCGTGCATCGCTACAGCTTCCCCAAGGGCAAGGCCGCGCACCTCGTCGTCGATCTCCGGTCTTCGCTCTATAATTACCCCGGCAAGATCCTGTGGTCGGGGCTGCACCTGCGCGACGACGGCGTGCTCACCGGCTTCCGCGAGACGCGCGGCTGGGCGCCCGGTCGCAAGCTCTATTTCGCGATGCGGTTCTCCGCGCCGCTGGTCGGCCACGCGCTGGTCAACCGCGAGAAGGATATCCCGTACAAGGGCTTCCAAGGCCCCGGCCGTGGCAGCGATGTGCTCGCGGAAAAGCTCGGTCAGGCACTGGAAGCGCGGCTCGATTTCGGCCCGCTCGATGCACCGCTCGAGGTGAAGGTCGGGATATCCGGCGTCGACGAAGCCGGCGCACTCGCCAATCTCGACAGCGAGCCCGGCGGCTTCGACGCCGTCCGCGCCAAGACGCAGGGCGACTGGAATACCGCACTCGGCGCGGTCAAGTTCGAGGCCGCGGCACCGATGCGCCGCATCTTCGCGACCGCGCTCTACCACAGCCTGCTCGCCCCCAGCGTGTGGAGCGACAGCGACGGGCGCTACCGCGGCCCCGACGACCAGGTCCACCAGGCCGATGGCTTCACCGTCCGCTCGACCTTTTCCCTCTGGGACACGTTCCGCGCCGAACATCCGTTGCTGACGCTGATCCAGCCCGAGAAGACCAATAGCGACATCGTCCGCTCGCTGATCGCCAGCCAGCAGCACAGCCCCGACGGCATCCTCCCGGTCTGGCAATTCGCCGGACGCGAGACGTGGACGATGATCGGCTATCACGCCGTCCCCGTCATCGCCGACGCGTATATGAAGGGCATCGGCGGCTTCGACGCGGACGCCGCGTTGCAGGCGATGGTCGCGAGCGCCGACCACGCCTCCTATGGCGGGCTCGGCGAGTATATCCAGCGCGGCTACGTCCCGATCGACAAGGAGCCGGAGGCCGCGTCGAAGACCGTCGAATACGCCTATGACGACTGGACGATCGCGCGGATGGCGCGGCGGATGGGCAAGACCGACATCGCCGAGCGGTTCGAGAAGCGCGCGGGCAACTGGCGCAACAGCTTCGACGCGAAGTCCGGCTGGCTGCGCGCAAGGCTCGTGAACGGCGGGTTCCGCACCCCCTTCGATCCGACCGCGATCAACTACGGCTCCGATTATACCGAGGGCAATGCGTGGCAATATAGCTGGTTCGTGCCGCAGGATCAGGCGGGCCTGTTCCGGCTGCTCGGCGGCGATGCGAAGACCGTGAAGAAGCTCGATGCGATGTTCGACTTCGATAATTCGAAGGTCGATTACAGTCACGCGGAGGATATCGCCGGGCTGATCGGCCAGTATATCCACGGCAACGAACCCAGCCACCACGTCGCCTATCTATACAATTACGCCGGCGCACCTTGGCGGACGCAGGAGCGCCTCGGCCAGATCGTGCGGAGCCAATATGGCGCCAAGCCGGAGGGGCTCAGCGGCAACGACGATCTCGGCCAGATGTCCGCATGGCTCGTCTTCACCGCGCTCGGCTTCTACCCGGTCGCGCCGGGATCGAACGAATATGTCATCGGCCGCCCGTTCCTGTCGCAGGCGACGCTCGCGCTGCCCGGCGGCAAGCAGTTCGCGATCCGGACGGATAATTTGTCCGATGCCAACCCCTATATCCGCTCCGTCACGCTGAACGGCACACCCCTCACCCGCAGCTATTTGCGCGACGACGATATCCGCCAGGGCGGCGAACTCCGCTTCGTGATGGCCGCGAAACCCAACAAGCTCTGGGGCAAGGGGGTGAAGGCCCGGCCGTTCTCGTCCTCGACCGCGGCTTCGACCAGGCCGCGCCACTAAAGACCGTCAGACCGATTGCCCCCGCGCCCCGGTTGCGCCTAGCTTCGCCCCAACGCTTCCGGAGCCCTTCGCCATGTCCCTCAAATTCGTCTTGCTCGCCTCGATCGCCCTTGCCACCACTGCAATCGCGCAGGACAAGACCGCACCCGTCGGCGGCGACATCCCCGCCAAGTTCGTCCCGCCGACCGCCGCGCAGGATTACGTGAAGCGCGAGGTGATGATCCCGATGCGCGACGGGACCAAGCTCTACACCGTCATCGTCTATCCGAAAGGCGTCGCGAACGCGCCGATCGTCCTCACCCGCACGCCCTACAACGCCAAGGGTCGCGCGAACCGTTCCGACAGTGCGAGCATCCTCGCCACGCTGCCGCTCGCCGACGAGATGTTCGTCAAGGCGGGCTATATCCGTGTCTACCAGGACATCCGCGGCAAATACGGGTCGGAGGGCGAGTACGTCGTCACGCGCCCCGTCATCGGCCCGCTCAACCCGACCAAGGTCGATCACGTCACCGACGCGTACGACACGATCGACTGGCTGGTGAACAAGGCGAACCTGCCCGAGAGCAACGGCCGCGTCGGCATGATCGGCTCGTCCTACGAGGGATTCACGGTCGCGATGGCGCTGCTCGCCCCGCACCCCGCGCTGAAGGTCGCAGCGCCCGAGAGCCCGATGATCGACGGCTGGATGGGCGACGACTGGTTCCACTACGGCGCGTTCCGTCTCGCCAACATCGCGTGGCTCGGCAGCCAGACAGGCTACAAGGGCGCGGGCAAGGCACCACCCACCGGCGGCTACGACGATTACGACAATTTCCGCGAGGTCGGCTCGGCCGGCGACTGGGCGAAGAAGTCCGGCTACGACCAGCTTCCCTATTGGCAGCGGATGGTGTCGCACCCCGCCTATGACGGCTTCTGGCAGGGCCAGGCGCTCGACAAACTGCTCGCCGCCAACCCGTCGAACGTGCCGACGATCTGGGAACAGGGGCTGTGGGACCAGGAGGACATGTACGGCGCGATCACCGCTTGGGAAGCGCTCAAGGCGAAGGGCAAGCTCGGTAACAACCATCTCGTTATGGGTCCGTGGCGCCACAGCCAGATCAATCGCGAAGGTCGCAGCCTCGGGCCGTTCCAGTGGAACGGCGACACCGCACAGCAATTCCGCGAGGACATGCTGCTCCCCTATTTCAATCAGTATCTCAAGGACGGCCCGGCCGTCACGCTGCCCGCCGCGGCGATCTACAACACCGGGGAAAACCACTGGGACAAGTTCGCAACGTGGCCGCTCGCGTGCGAGACAGGATGCACGTCGCCGCTCAAGCCGATCTACCTGCAGGAGGGCGGCGCGCTCGGCTTCGGCAAGGCGACGACCGGCGGTGACAGCTATGTCTCCGATCCGTCGAAGCCCGTGCCGCACCTACCCCGCCCGGTGAACTTCGGCGACGGCCGCTGGGGCGACTGGCTGGTCAGCGACCAGCGCGGCGTCGATGGGCGACCCGACGTGATGACCTACACCACCGAGGCGCTGACCACGCCTGTGCGCGTATCGGGTGCGCCGATCGCCGACATCTTCGCGAAAACGACCGGCACCGACGGCGATTTCGTCGTCAAGGTGATCGACGTCTACCCGGCCGAGAACGCGACCGATCCGAAGATGGGCGGCTATGAACTGCCGATCAGCCTCGACATCTTCCGCGGCCGCTATCGCCAGAGCTTCGCCAAGCCGACCGCGATCCCGGCGGGCAAGGTGCAGGAATACAAGTTCCGCCTGCCGACCGTGAACCACGTGTTCCAGCCGGGTCACAAGATCATGATCCAGGTCCAGTCGAGCCTGTTCCCGCTCTACGATCGCAACCCGCAGACGTTCGTGCCCAACATCTTCCTCGCGAAGAAAGCGGACTATAAGGCGGCAACGGTGACGATCGTCCGCGGGGGCGCATCGGCTAGCGCGGTCTGGTTGCCGGTCGTGCCGCTCGATCAATCCGCGGCAATGGCCAAATAATCGATCGAACCAGACCGACATAAAGATGGAATCGTCGCCCGGCCGATTCGGCCGCGGCGGCGTCCCTGCAGCGTCGTGCCCCCCTGACGCCAGACTGATCATACTACCGCATCGCCTAGTCGTTTCCGCTCACGCGCGGCCGCCTACAATTTCGTACTGAAGGCGCAGGTTACCAAGGGCAATGCCATGACGACGGATCAAGACGACACCCGCTTCCCCGCCGACGACAGCGACGATTCGAGCTATTTTCAGCGTCGAGCCGAGTGGCATGAGGGTCGCGCAAAGGTCGCCGAAGACTCGAGCACGCGGTCGCTGCATCTGCGGTTCGCGCGGCTCTATGCGGCGCGTGCGACGTCCTGATATGGTACATTACAGCTAGTAGTCTTACACAAAACTACCAGGAACCAAGAGGTTACCGGTAGGTTTATGCGTCCAGTCCCGTCGCGATACCCCGCGTGCGGCAAGATACTGGAGCTGCTCACATGAAGCGCATGACGTCCGCCACCGGGGCCCTGGCCCTGCTGGCGTCCATTGCCGGTTGCGCTGCGCCCGCGACGCGCATCTCGTCTGGGCTCCAGCGCTATGGGCTCGATCAGTCGCGCTCCGATTGCGTCGGCGGTCGGCTTCAGGCGAACCTCTCGCTTGGCCAGTTGCAGCGTCTGGGCAAGGCCGCCGCGGCGTACCGCCAGGGCGACACCACGCCCGGCGTGCTCACCCCGTCCGATCTTATCCGCGTCGCCTCCGAGCTCCGCGATCCGAAGATCGCGCTCGAAGTCGGCAAGGCCGCCGCGGGCTGCGGCGTGCTGCCGTAACGCGGGGCCTTTCCCACCCAATTCCAAACGTAAGGATCTGACATGAACAAGGACGAATTCCAGGGCGGCGCCCGCTATGTCGGCGGCAAGGTCGAGAAGGCTGTTGGCGACACCGTGAACAGCCGCGACTGGCAGGTCGACGGCGTCGTCGACCAGGTCGCCGGCGGCGCACAGAATCTCTACGGCCGCGCCAAGTCGGCGATCGAGGACGTCGTCGACGGTGCCCCCGAACTCGCCGACAAGATCGGCAGCGAAGCGCGCGGAGCCGGCGATCGTGCCGCCGACGCCGCTCGTCGCGCTGCCTCGACCGCACAGGCATCGGCCAAGGACGCGCCCGTCCTCTGGGCACTCGGCGCCGCCGCGATCGGCTACGGCCTCGCCTGGCTCGTCCACGGCCAGCGCGACTGATCGCATGACCGTGGCGCCGCCTCTCAAGTCGCTTCGTGACTCCCCCGATCTGCGCCATCTGCGCCAGATCATCGCGGGGTTGGACGAAGGCGTCATCCTCGTCGATCCCGATCAGGACATCCTGTGGGCCAATACGGCCGCACTCGGGATGCACGGGGTCGACTCGGTCGAGGATCTCGGCACCACGGTCGACGATTACCGCCAGCGTTTCCAGCTGCGCTACCGAAACAACCACAAGCTCAACGACGCCGATTACCCGATCGAGCGCGTCGTGTCGGGCGAGGCCTTTTCCGAGGTCGTGGTCGAGGTCGCGGTCGCCGGCGAGGACGAACCCCGCTGGGTGCATCAGGTGCGCAGCCTCGTCCTGACCAACGACGACGACGAGCCCGAATGCCTCGTTATGATAATCCAGGACGTCTCTGCACAGTTCGAGGCCGAGGATCGCTTCGAACAGTCGTTCAACGCGAACCCTGCGCCCGCGGTCATCTGTCGCCTGTGCGATCTTCGCTTCGTGAAGGTCAACCAGGGCTTCATCGACATGACCGGGCACGACCGCGACGCCGTCCTGTCGCGCACGGTCTACGATATCGACGTCCTCGAACGCGGCGAAAAGCGCGATCTCGGCAAGCAGCGCCTCGCCGAGGGCCGGACCATCCCGCAGATGGAGGCGGAGCTCAGCCTGCCCGACGGCGAGACCAAGCTCGTGATCGTCGCCGGCCAGCCGATCGACATGGGCGATCAGCCCTGCATGCTGTTCACCTTCGCCGACCTCGAACCGCGCCGGAAAGCCGAGACGCAGCTGCGCCATAGCGAGGAGCGCTTCATGCGGACTTTCTCGCTCGCCCCCGTCGCGCTCGCGATCGGCGCGCGCGACGGTCACCGGCTGTGCGACGTCAACGAGGCCTTCACCAGCCTCACCGGTTATTCTTCGGCGGAGATCATCGGTCGCCCGCTCGGCGACGTCGACCTGTGGGAAACGCCCGCGCTGCGCCATGCGATCGAGGCCGATATCGACGCCGGGCTACCGATCCGCGACCGCGAAGTCCGCATCCGCGGCAAGGACGGTGACATCATCGACTGCATCGTCTCGACCGAGCCGATCCAGCTCGACGACGAAGCGTGCGTGCTGTGGGCGATGCGCGACATCAGCACCCGCAAAGCGTCCGAGCGCGAACTCGTCAACGCGATCGAAGCGGTGATGAAGGACACGAGCTGGCTCAGCCGGTCGATCATGGAGAAGCTTGCGCGGATCCGCACGCCGAACGCCGAGCCGGTCGGCGTCGGGCTCGACGAACTGACGCAGCGCGAGCGCGAGGTGCTGGCGCTGATCTGTCGCGGGCTCGACGACAAGTCGATCGCGCGCACGCTCGACGTCTCCAGCAACACCGTACGCAACCATGTCGCGCGGATCTATTCGAAGATCGGCGTCAACCGTCGCAACGCTGCCGCCGCCTGGGCGCGCGCGCGAGGGTTCGATGGCGATTCCATTCCGCACGCGCTCCACCTCAAGGCGCCCTCGAAGGAGATCGCCGCATGACGCGCGACAAGGATAAATCGGACCAGGACGACGCCCGCACCCGCCAGGCGAAGGGCTCTATCCAGGAGGCGATCGGCAAGATCATCGGCAATGCCGCGATCGAGCAGCGCGGCTCGCAGGAAAGCGCGGCCGGCGCGCGCCAAGCCAAGGCCGACGAAGCCTCGAAGGCTGGCAAAGGCTCGAAGGCCGGAACCGCAAAGGCCGACAAACAGATCGACACACCCATCGATAGGGCCGGCAAAGACTGACGCCGTCCCTCGAATTTCGTGAATAACAGGAGTGAATTATGGCTAACCATGTAAATCCCGGCGTCCTGCCGACGGACGACTTCCGTCGCGTGAAGACCCCGACCCGCATCTCGTGGGGCGCAATCTTCGCCGGCGTCGTGATCGCGATCGCGATCCAGCTGGTGCTCGGCATCCTCGGCACCGGCATCGGCCTCAGCCTGGTCGATCCGGTCGAGGGCACGACCCCTGGCGCGACCGGCTTCGGCATCGGCGCAGGGATCTACTGGATCATCACGACGATCATCGCACTGGGTGCCGGTGGTTATGCCGCAGCACGCGGCGCCGGCGTGCATGACCGGTTCGACGGCCTGATCCACGGCCTGGTCGTCTGGGGCGTCACCCTGATCCTCACCATGTACCTGCTCACCTCGGCCGTCGGCGGCATCATCGGCGGCGCATTCCGCACCGTCGGTTCGGTCGCATCGGCAGCCGGCACCGGCATCGGCGCAGCAGCCCCGAAGGTTGCCGACGTCGCCAATGTCGACGTCACCGACGTTCGCGCCGAAGCTGCTCAGTATCTGTCGGACGCACCGTCGGATCCCGCGCAGATGACGCCGGAGCAGGCGCAGAAGGAAATCGCCAAGGAGCTGCCGGCACTCGCAAAGGGTGGCCAGGATGGCGCACAGGCTGAAAGCCGTATCGTCGACATCGTCGCTGCACAGCGCAAGATTAGCCGTCCGGAGGCTCAGGCCCAGGTGACGCGCGCCAAGGCGCAGTTCGTCCAGACCAAGAACAAGACGATCGAGACCGCAAAGTCGGCGACCGACACCGCCGCCGGCGCAGCCGCAGGCACGTCGTTCATGATCGTGATCGCACTGCTCATCGGCGCCGCCGCAGCAGGCTTCGGTGCGACCACCGCCGCCCGCCGCCGTGTCTACACCGACGCCGTCTGATACGGCCGATCGGTTCGTGTAACGGGCGCCGTCCGCGTAACTGGACGGCATCCCATTCGGCGAACGGCCGCGCACTCGCGCGGCCGTTCGTTCGTCAAACAGGTTACATCGTCGCTGCCGACCGGGTAAGGACCCGCCGCGAGGACCTGATAGAAATCCAAGGGTACCGAGATGACCACGTCGCAACAGGATCGCCGTTCGCTTCGCATTGCCATCGTCCGCGCGTTGCAACTTGCCGACGCCCAGGACGACCATCTCGTGGCGGCCTTGCTGGCGCAGGCGCTCGACGCAGCCGAGAACGAGCAGTCCGAATAAGACACCCATGGTGCGTGCGCGCCACGAACATTTTATAATGAATGCTGCCTCCAGTTCGTCCATCAAGGGGCAAAACGCGCCTCCGTGGGTTGGCTGATCGCGCCAAGCCTGCGATGGCAGCATCATGAATTCTCACGGAACACTGCTCGAGCCCGGTCGCAACTGCTGGCGGATCGAACCTGCCAAGCAGGCCACCGTCATCGTCGACGCCGACGATTATTTCAAAGCCGCCCGCGCGGTGATGATGAAGGCCAAGAAGCAGATCCTGCTCGTCGGCTGGGATTTCGACGCGCGCATCCGCTTCGGTGGAGGCGACGACGGCGGGGACGACGGCGATGGCGGTCCCGAGCGCGTCGGCGAGTTCGTCACCTGGCTCGCGCGCCGCACGCCGGGGCTCAACATCCATATCCTCCGCTGGGATACCGGCGCAATCAAGACGCTGTTCCACGGCCAGACGCTGTTGCGCATCGCCAAGTGGATCCGCGACCCACAGGTCCATCTGCGTCTCGACGGCCATCATCCCCCCGCCGGTTCGCATCACCAGAAAGTGGTCGTGATCGACGACGACGTCGCGTTCTGCGGCGGGATCGACATGACCGTCGACCGCTGGGACACGCGCGCGCATGCCGACGACGAACCGCGCCGGATCGAGCCCGACGGCTCGCCCTACGGTCCGTGGCACGACGCGACGACGATCCTGCAAGGTCCGGTCGCGCGCGCGCTTGGCGACATGTGCCGTGGTCGCTGGGAAGTGTCCGGCGGCGGCGCGCTGGAGCCGGTGACCGATGGCGCCGACTGCTGGCCCGATCATGTGAAGGCCGACTTCACCGACGTCGAAGTCGGCATCGCGCTCACGATTCCCGAAATGGCCGAGCAGGAGCCCCGCCACGACATCGAGGCGCTGTACGTCGACCTGATCGCGCGGACGAAGCGCTTCTTCTACGCCGAGAGCCAGTATTTCGCGTCGCGCAAGGTGGCCGAGGCGATCGGCAAGCGGTTGCGCGAACCCGACGGTCCCGAATTCGTCATCGTCCACCCGACTACAGCAGAGGGCTGGCTCGAACCGATCGCGATGGACTCCGCGCGCGCCCGGCTGGTCGAGGCTTTGCACGAACAGGACCCGCATAACCGGCTGCGGCTCTATCACCCGTTCACCGCGGGTGGGCAGCCGATCTACGTCCACGCCAAGGTGACGGTGGTCGACGACGAAGTGCTCCGCGTCGGCTCGTCCAATTTCAACAACCGTTCGCTGCGGCTCGACAGCGAATGCGACGTCGTCATCGACGCCGCGCGCGATCGCAACGCCGGTGAGCGCGACACGATCGCCAGCATTCGCAATGGCCTGCTCGCCGAGCATCTCGACACCGACGTCGCGACGATCGAGACGTCGATCGCGGAAACGGGCTCGCTGATCGAAACGATCGAACGGCTGCGCGGCGACGGTCGCTCGCTCCGCCCGTACGAGGTCCCCGAACTCGACTCCGTCCGCGAGTGGCTGGCCGACAACAAGATCCTCGATCCCGAGGGCCCGGGCGAAATGTTCGAGGGACTGTCCGGCCGCAAGCCGCTGCTCAAGAACCTGCGCCCGCACCTCCACCGCGCCGACGGCAGCATCTCGCCGGTCATGGCCGCAGTCGCGGTCGGCGGCACAGCGGCCGGCATCGCGCTGGTCGGCACGATGCTGTGGGGCCTCCGCACCAAGAAATGATGCGCAACTCCTCCCCCTTGCTTGGGGGAGGAGGATCAGCCTCGCAGCTCACCCTCGAACGCGCGCACGATCCGCCGGTCGGGGATCAGCCACAGCGCAACCACCGCCACGTACAACGCGATGGCGAACCAGCGGCTGACGAACGCGAGCGGCACGCCGGTGAAATACAGCGCGATGCTGCCCCACCCCTTCCAGTCGGAACCGATCGCGCGCGCGACCGCGGACTCCTTGCCGTTGCAGGCGATGATCGCGCGTTCGGTCAGCGAATAGCCGATCGCCGCGAGCCCCAGGACGATGCCATAGGCGGCCGTCGCCCCCGCTGCGAACGCGCTCTCGTCGAGCCAGCGGATCACGAACGGCACCAGGCTCAGCCAGAACAGCAGGAACAGGTTCGCCCACATCACGCGCCCGTCGACGCGCTCGACAGCGGAAAACATGTGGTGGTGATTGTTCCAGAACAGCCCGACGTTCACGAAGCTCAACACATACGCCAGCAGCACCGGCGCGCTGCCGATCAACGCGTGCAGGTCGCCCGTTTCCGGTACCTTCAGTTCCAGCACCATGATCGTGATGATGATCGCGACCACGCCGTCGGTGAAGGCCTCGACTCTGCCCGGCCCCAGTCGTCGTCCGCTCATAGTCGCCCCCCCGCCAAATATCACCGCGAACACGGCCTCAATTGAATCAAGAATTCAGTATCTTGCAAGAAACCGGCCCAGTTTTCGCTGTGCCAATGCTTTTCCTATATCCGATCGACCGATCTATCCCAGTCCGATCCGGGCTTTTACATCACACGATGGCATGGCAGTCATGCGCGAACGCGGTTTCTGTTTGCCATTCTCCAGACGTGATAAACGCCCGGCAGATCAGGAAAACCTGTGTTCGGAGAGACTTGACCCTGAATCGCACGCTTCCTTGCACTTCCATGACAAGACGGAGTTACCGAAATGAGCAGCGGCTTCATCAAGACCGAAGACGGCGTCGACATCTTCTACAAGGATTGGGGACCCAAGGACGCGCAGCCGATCGTGTTCCACCACGGCTGGCCCTTGTCGTCGGACGACTGGGACACGCAGATGCTGTTCTTCCTCGCCGAGGGCTACCGCGTCGTCGCGCATGATCGCCGCGGTCATGGCCGCTCGTCGCAGGCCGACACCGGCAACGACATGGACCATTATGCCGCCGACGCCTCCGCCGTCGCCGAGCACCTCGACCTGACCAACGCGGTGCATATCGGCCACTCGACCGGCGGCGGCGAAGTGGCGCGCTATGTCGCGCAGTTCGGCCAGCCCCAGGGCCGCGTCGCCAAGGCCGTCCTCGTCAGCGCAGTCCCGCCGCTGATGCTAAAGACCGACGCCAATCCCGGCGGCACGCCGATTGCGGTGTTCGACGGGTTCCGCAAGGCGCTCGCCCAGAACCGCGCGCAGTTCTTCCTCGATGTCGCATCGGGGCCGTTCTACGGCTTCAACCGCCCGAACGCCGTCGTCTCGGACGGCGTCATCCGGAATTGGTGGCGGCAGGGCATGATGGGCAGCGCGCTCGCACACTACGACGGCATCAAGGCGTTTTCGGAAACCGACCAGACCGCGGATCTGGAGGCGATCACCGTGCCGATGCTGGTGCTGCAAGGCGATGACGACCAGATCGTCCCCTATGAAGACGCCTCGCTCGTGCAGGCGAAATTGCTCAAGAACGCCACGCTGAAGATCTACAAGGGCTTTCCGCACGGCATGCTGACGACGCACGCCGAGGTCCTCAACCCCGATCTGCTGGCGTTCGTGAAGAGCTGAAAACCCGCCACGATCGGCCCGCAGCGTGATCTAAATCCCGCTGCGGGCCGATACCTTGGACCACCACCTCAGCTCGGATCGCGCGGCGTTTGCGTCGCCTGTTGCCGCCACAGCACCCATGCCACCCCCGCCAGCACTGCCGTCGCCGCAAGCAGCACCGCCCACAGCACGATATTGCGCGTCGGCGCGCCCGCATCGCCGACCGCAGACAACGCCACCGTCGCGGCCGGCACCGACGCCAGGCGCGCTTCGCCCGGCCTGCCCTGCCCATCGGCAAGATCGGCGGGCGACACGAACACGTCCTTCGCCGCAACGCGCCCGGCGGCCAGCGTGAACGGCGCGGTGCCACTGGCGAGGAAGATCACGCCGCGGTCCGCAAAGCCGATCCGCAGACGTGGCGCGACGGTGAACCCCGCACTGCGAGCATCGGCCTCGATCCGGATCGCACGCGGCGCGTCGCCGGACAGCGTGATGTCGCGCCCGCCATCGCTGCGCGCGACGCCTTGCCCCAGCAGAGCCCAGGGCTGCTCGCGGTCATCTCGCCCCAATATGCGAACCGGGACGACGCCATCGCCCTCGACCGGTATCACCCGCAAGCTCGCCATCGGTGTGGCGAACGGCACCGCGAAATCGACGACGCGCGCATTCCCGGACGCCGGCGCGGGCGCCTGAGCCTCGACCGTTTCCGACGCCGCCGCACCGTCGGGCCGCACGTCGAGCACGGCGCCACGGATCGCGACCGGCGCCAGCAACCGCGACCCCGCGCTCCACGTGATCCGCAGATACTCCCGCGCCACGGCGGCACCGTCCAACGCGACGATCGACGACCGCACCGCTTCGCCCGCGCGCCGATACACCGTCGCCTCGCCCAACCGCCGCCACTCGCGCAGGTCCGCACTGGCCTCGACCGTCAACGTCACCGGCTGGCCGACCGGCAAGTCCGCGGCAACCGCAACCCGCGCGACCGCGCCCGACACACGCCGCGCATCGAGCAGCACGCCGAGCAGCACGGGCGCGCCGC
The DNA here is from genome assembly GCF_001421415.1 of Sphingomonas sp. Leaf208. Classification (GTDB taxonomy): domain Bacteria; phylum Pseudomonadota; class Alphaproteobacteria; order Sphingomonadales; family Sphingomonadaceae; genus Sphingomonas. Next base: position 198,525 of record NZ_LMKH01000035.1, on the reverse strand, counting down.
CAGCCGCAACCGGCTCGCCGCGCACTTCCGCGACCTGCGCCGCACCGCGCCCATCGAGCCTCAGCGACACGCCCGACACCTTCAGCGCATCGGGCGCCCCCAGGATCGGCATCGGATCGAGCGATACATGGCCGACCACCGCGGACGCCCCCGCACGCGCGATCGGCATCGCCCGCCCCTTCGCATCGAACACGCGCACGTCATGCCCGTCGCGAGTCTGCAATCCCGCCAGCACTGCGGCGGGCAACACCAGTCGCTGGACTTTCGCACCCGCCTCCACCGATAGCGGCAGGCGAAGCGCATAGCCGTCCGGCTCGCCATCCGACCCCGCCGGCGCCGCAGCGACCAACAGCACGAAGCCGACCATTGCGCCCAACCGCCATCGAACCCCGCTCATGCCACCGCCCCGCGTTTCGTATCGTCCGACGTTACCTTAGGGGGCAGCGGCGCCAGATATCCGACCAGCAGCATCAGCATTCCGACCGCGATGAAGGCGATGATCCGCGCACCGCCACCGGTCGCGTACAGATCGACCATCAGCAGCTTGACGACGGTCGCCCCCAACAGGCTTGCCCCCGCCAGCCACAAGCTGCGCGTCGCACGCCGGTGCGCGACGACCATTAGCGTCAGTGCGATCACCGTCCACAGGATCGCGATTCCGGTCTCGACCAGCGCATTGCCGAGCAGCGTATCCGCCTCCCATGCGACACCCGCCAGATGATGCGCCGTCCGCAACCACGCGCCGTTCGCCGCGACGAAACCAAGCGCTGCGATCGGCAGCCAGATGCGCTTGCTCGCCAACAGCGCGGCGCCCGCCGGCACCGCATCCGCGGCCAGCACCGCCCGCCGCCACAGCAGCAGCACGCCCGCCGCCAGCGCGACCATCACGTCGACCGGGTTGAGCACCGGCACGAACGGCAACGGCGCGGTATCACCCGACGAAAACAGCGCGATTGCGATTGCGCCACTGAAGATGCCCAGCGCGATCGGCACCGCCGCCGTCCACGCATAGTGCAGGGCATGACGATCGAGCGGCCACCGCGTCGCAGCCTGCTCGCCGCGCAACGCCGGCCCCGCCCACAGCGTAAGGCCCGCAAGCACCGCCACCGCGCCGGCCAGGAACGTCACTTCGTTCCAAGCCGTCGACCACAGCGCCGCGCGATCGATCCCGTACCACAGCATGTCGGCGAGCAGGACCACCGCCAGCCAGACGCCCGCGACATGGCTCGCCGACGCCACCGCCCGCGTGCCCAATGTCTCGACGTCGTCACGATCGCTGCGGAACAGCATCCAGCCATGCACGGCGAGGGCGACGATCCACAGGAAACAGCCGGGCGACGACAACACGGTTCCGCCCCGATCGGCCTGCGCGACGAAGCCGATCCACAACGCGCCTACACTCACGCGCGCCGGCCACGCCGCGACCGGCCAGTCGCGACGCCGTGCAATCGTCTGGAACGCCGCTGCGCTGACCAGATACGCCAGCATCGCCAACAGGATCTGCACGTTCGTGGAGAACACCGGCACCGGCGACAGCGATCGCTCGACCGCCGGATAAAGCCGCGTCGCCTCCATCAGCCAGCCGATCCACCACGCCGCAAACCCGGTCAGGAACGCAGGCGTCGCGATCACCGCCTCGCCCCGTGCATAGGCCCGCGCAAGTCGCGTCTCCCCAGGCGCGATCGTCTCCCGCGCGATCGTTTCCCGCGCGAACCAAGCCGTCGCGAACCAGCCTAGCGCCACCAGGATCGCACCGACGAACGCCGGATTGGCGAACGGCAGCGCCGCGACGTTATCGTCGAGCGTGCCGAGATACAGCAAGGTCGCGACGACCTGCAGCGCCAGCCCGAACAGCCGCGGCATCCAGCGTGCCTGCCGCATCCCGACCCAGAACGCGCCCGCGCCTTCCAGCGCCCACGCCGCCGAGGTCCAGCGCGCGCCCAGCGCAAGCGGGATCGCCATCGTGACGAAGCCGATGCCGATCGCCAGCATCGCCTCATTCATCACGCGCAGCCCTTGGTCTTGTCGGCGCCGCGCCACCAGCGAGACACCGAGATACAGCGCCGCAAAGCCCAGTGCTGCAAACGCGCTGCCGAACGGCCGGTCGCCGATCAACGCGACCTCGAGCCCGAACCCCGCCAGCGCCGGCCCGAACAACAGCGTCGTATCGACCGCATTGCCGAACTTGCCCGGCGTCGCCCGCGTATAAAGCACGGCGGTCACGACGTAGATCAGTACCGAGACGATCAGGAATATCTGCGCGATCAGGAAATGCTCGGGCCGATACGCGGTCGCGCCCCACAGGCTCGCAATCCCGAACGTCGCGAAGAACCCGACGAGGTTCAGCACGCGCCATGTGCGCGCGCGTGCGATGAACAGGATCGCGAGGTTCAGGATCGTGCCGTACCCGAACAGGCCGAGCGCATTGCCGCCCTCCCCGCCCAGCAGCAACGGCACCGCGAACCCGCCTGCGAACGCCGTCACCGCCAGCGCCTGCGAACGCTGCAACAGCGCCAGCGCACAGCCGAGCGCGCAGACCGCGATCATCAGCACGAACGCCGCCGACAGCGGTACGAGATCGTAGAAGCGCGCCGCCCCGAACAGCGTCAGGTAGATGATCGCGACGCCGCCGCCCTGCAGCGCCAGCGCGAAATCCGGACGCTTGGTCCGCGTCCGAAAGCCGATGCCGAGCAGCGCGATGCCGAACAGGCCGACCACTGCGAGACGGAACTCGATCGGGAACAGCCCCGCCGCCGCGGCATAGCTGGCGAGGAACGACAGTCCGACGAACAGGATCACGAGCCCGAGCCGGACGATCGTGTTGCCGCCGAACAGCCAGCCGCGCGCGGCCGCCACGCCGCTCGCCAGCCAGCCCGGTTCGCGCGGTTCGGCGGGTGCAGGTGCAGACGCAGAGCGGTCGCCCGAAGGCGGCGAACCCCAGCGGCTTCCCGCCGGAGTATCGAAATCGGTTAGTGCTTCACGTTGCGATACGACCTCCGGCGCAACCGTCGCGGTTAGCGGTTCGGCGACCAACGGCTCGATCGATCGCGGCGTAGTGCGGACCTCCGGCGCATCGGCGACACCGTCCGTGCGATGGCGCGGCGCGTCCATCAGCTCGTTGACGTGGGCCCGCAACAAGGCGACCTCGGCGCTCAGGACCGCCGTCTCGCGCACGATCTCGATCCGCATCGCCCGCCGCAACGCCCAGCCGATGCACAAGCCAACCGCTCCGCCCAAGAATAAAGCGGTTTCTGAAAAGCTTCCGAGCACCCAGCCGAGCAAAGCACCGACTATCGCCATCCAGATTAGCATCGTCCGCGCTGCCCTCGCCTAGTCATCGCCCCACCTACTCATGGACGTCTTTGCACTAACATGGCGCAAGCCCCGCCGGCGGTCGAGCGTGATTGCGAATACGCGCGCCGACTAAATTTAAGCTGCATGATCCCGTTTCTCGATTTCGCCCGTTAAGTGCCTGCCCTGCAACGAAAGGGTGCAAGACCAGGGGAGATACCGATGCAGGGGATGCGTGCATGGTGGCGTTGAGCGAACGACGATCGGTCGTCGTCATCAGCGACTGGGTCGACGGCTGGCCTCCCGCGGATCCCTCCGCCGCAACGCCTCCTCGCGACGGATCGGCATGGCGCGCGCTCGATTCCGCTAGCCGACCCTGGACGGGTGTCGCCGACCACCGCCAGCCCGTCGCCGGCGGGTATCTCGAACGCCTTCCGCTCGCACTCGTCGCGGCCGGCATCGTCGAGCAGGTCGAGATCTGGCATCACTGGCGCGGCGAAGGCGACCCGCCATTCCACCGCGACAGCCCGGTGCTCGCGCGCCGCGCCTTCCGCCTCGACCACGATTGCGCACCGTTCGCCTCCACAGAGATGATCGACTTCGTGCGGACTTTTGGCGCGCCACACATTCTCGTCGTGCTCGGGCTAGGCATCGCACCCGAACTGCTCGCGCTCTGCGAAAACAGCATCATCCTCTACAATTCGATCGACGCGCCCTCGTTGCGCGTGCCGCCCGAAGTCAGCGAGTATTTCGATCTCGTCATCACCGGCGCGCAGTGGCAGTCGGACGAGGTCGAGGCCCGCCACCCCGGCGTTCGCACCGCGATCCTGCCGGTCGGTCCCGAATTCGCCGCGATCGACCAGTTCCGCCCGCTCGACACGGTCAAGGACATCGACCTGATCTACGTCGCCGCCGCGCAGCCGTACAAGCGCCACGACATCCTGTTCGATGCCATATCGCAACTTCCACGCGACGTCCGCGCGCTGTGCGTCTTCGGCTACGGCGAGGATGCCGACGCACTCCGCCACCGCGCCCGCGATCAGAACCTCTCGATCGAGTTCGTCGGACCACCGGGCGTGCCCATAGACGAGGTCAACCGCCTGATGAACCGCGCCAAGTTCGGCGTCGTCTGCGGCATCGACGACGGCGCGCCGGCGATCCTTACCGAATACATGCTCGCCGGCCTGCCCGTGCTCGCCAACGCGGGATTACGCTGCGGATTGCAGTTCATCCTGCCCGAGACCGGCATGACTGCTTCGACGACCGGGTTTGCTGATGCGATCCTTACAATGCGCGAAACCTACGCCGAATTCCGGCCCCGCGACGCCGTATTGGAGCGTTGGACTTGGCAGCATAGCGTTGTGCGTTTGGGGGCGATTATCCAGCAAATACATGATGCAAAGCAATTACATTTGCATAGTCAGGTCTGAGGCGTGGGCTTAGGTTCGATCAACAACGCGGATGACCGCGGATTCGCGGATTGGAAGAGCGTGCACGGTATCGGACCTACCCCCAGCCTCGCCACGATCGACGATACGAGCCCGCCGCCGCCGCTGATCTGCTTCTCGCATCTCCGCTGGGATTTCGTCACGCAGCGCCCGCAGCATCTGATGAAGCGGTTCGCGCAATCCCAGAGCGTGTTCGTCTGGGAAGAACACATCCCCTGCGACCACCCGCTGCCATTTCTCGAACATCACCCGTTTCCCGCCGACAACGTGATCGCACTGCGGCCGCGCCTGCCGCATTGGTGGAATGCCGAACAGGTCGAGGCAGGCTTGCGGCAACTCCTCGACATGCTGGTCGCGACGAGCATTCGCGCAAAGCCCGTCCTCTGGTTCTACACGCCGATGATGCTCCCGTTCGCCGAGCATCTGGATGCCGCCGCAGTCGTCTATGACTGCATGGACGAGCTGTCCGCGTTCCGCTTCGCCGACCCCGCCCTGCTCGACCGCGAAGCCCGCTTGCTCGCGCGCGCCGACCTCGTCTTCACTGGCGGCTATAGCCTGTACGAAGCAAAGCGCGACCGCCACCGCAACGTCCACGCCTTCCCGTCGGCAGTCGACGTGGCGCATTTCGCTCAAGCCCGCGCCGGCAACACCGAACCAGAGGACCAGCGCCACATCCCCGGCCCGAAGCTCGGTTTCTTCGGCGTCATCGACGAGCGCATCGACCTCGCGCTGCTCGACGCGGTCGCTGCTCAGCGGCCCGACTGGTCGTTCATCATGATCGGCCCGGTCGTGAAGATCGACCCCGCGCACCTGCCGCGCCGCGCCAACATCCACTGGCTCGGCGGACGCGGCTATAACGAACTCCCCGCCTATCTCTCGGGCTGGGACGTCGCGCTGATGCCGTTCGCGATCAACGCTGCGACCCGCTTCATCAGCCCGACCAAGACGCCCGAATATCTCGCCGGCGGCCTGCCGGTCGTCTCGACCCCGATCGTCGACGTGATCCGCCACTACGGTGACGCAGCGGCCGTCGCGATCGCCGACGATGCGCCCGCGTTCGTCACCGCCTGCGAGGCCGCCCTCGCGCTTCCCCGCGAAGGCGCATGGCGCGACGAAGCCGACCGCCTGCTCGCCACGCAATCCTGGGACCGCACGCAAACCACCATGGCCACCGAGATCGACCGCGTCTTAAATGGTAAAAAATACGCTCCTGCAGCAAAACGCGAACGCTACGACACGCTGGTCGTGGGCGCAGGCTTCGCCGGCGCGGTCCTCGCCGAGCGGCTCGCGAGCGACAGCGGCCAGCGCGTCCTCGTCGTCGATCGCCGCCCACACATCGGCGGCAACGCGTATGACGAACACGACGCGGCGGGCGTGCTGATCCACCGCTACGGCCCGCACATCTTCCACACCAACTCCGCCGACGTGTTCGACTATCTCTCGCGCTTCACCGACTGGCGCCCCTACGAACACCGCGTGCTCGCCAGCGTCGACGACAAGCTCGTGCCGATGCCGATCAACCGCACCACGCTCAACGACCTCTACGGCCTCTCGCTCAAGGACGACGCGGAAGCCGCCGCCTTCCTCGCCAGCCGCGCGGAATCGGTCGAGGACATCCGCACCTCCGAGGACGTCGTCGTCGCCGCAGTCGGCCGCGATCTCTACGAGACGTTCTTTCGCGGCTACACGCGGAAGCAATGGGGCCTCGACCCGTCCGAACTCGACCGCGCCGTCACCGCGCGCGTGCCGACCCGCACCTCGACCGACGACCGCTATTTCACCGACACCTTCCAGGCGATGCCCGCAAACGGCTACACCCGGATGTTCGAGGCGATGCTCGATCATCCCGGCATCACGCTCGATCTCGGCGTAGAATACCGCGACGTGATCGACCGCGTCGACGTCGACCACATCGTCTTTACCGGCCCGATCGACGAATATTTCGACTTCCGCTTCGGCAAGCTGCCCTATCGCAGCCTCCAGTTCCGCCACGAAACGCACGACGTCGCGCAGTTCCAGCCGGTCGCGGTCGTCAACTATCCCGACGAGGCCGTGCCGCAGACGCGCATTACCGAGTACAAGCACCTCACCGGCCAGCTCCACGCGAAGACCAGCATCAGCTACGAATTCCCGAGCGCGGAAGGCGATCCGTATTACCCGATCCCCCGCCCCGAAAACCAGGCGCTGTTCAAGCGCTACGAGGCGCTCGCCGATGCGGAGGAAGGCGTAACCTTCGTCGGCCGGCTCGCGACGTACCGCTACTACAATATGGACCAGGTCGTGGGCCAGGCGCTCGCCACCTATCGCCGCATGGTCGCGAAGTCGGCTGTTCTCGAGACCCCCGTGATGGCCGCCGAATGACCCGTATCTGCCTGCTGACCGACAGCCTCGCCCCGTCCGGCGTCGGCGCGCACATGATGACGCTCGCCGAAGGATTGGGTGGAGACGAGATCGTCGTCGCCGCGCGGCCCGGCACCGGCCTGCTCGAACACGCCGCCGCCAAGGGTTACGCAGTCAAGGCGCTCGACGACGATGCAAACCTCGCGCGCTGGCTCGACCGCGCCGGACCCGACATCGTCCACGTCCATGCCGGCATAGGCTGGGAAGGCCACGCCGCCGTCCGCGCCGCGCATGCCGCCGGCGTCCCCGTGGTCCGCACCGAACACCTCCCCTACCTCCTCACCGACCCCGCGCAGCGCGACGAACACCGCGACACATCGGCCGCGCTCGCACGCCTGATCTGCGTCTCGGACGCGGTCGGTGACAGCCACCGCGCGGCCGGCGTCGATCCCGCCCTCGTCGCAACGATCCACAACGGCGTCGGCGCACATAAACCCTCGCGCTCACGCGAAGTCCTCCGCGGCGAATGGGGCGTCGGCAATGCCCCCGTCCTGCTGATGGTCGCGCGCTTCGCCGAGCAAAAGGGCCACACACTCCTGCTCGATGCGTTGCCGGCAATCCGCGCCGCATATCCAAACGTGATCGTGTTGCTCGCCGGCGAAGGCCCCCTCCTCACCCAGACCGCACGCGCGATTGCCGCCAAGGGCCTGGCCGGCACCGTCCGCATGCTCGGCACCCGCAGCGACGTCGCCGACCTGATGACGCTCGCCGACCTGCTAGTCCTCCCGTCGGCGTTCGAAGGCCTGCCACTGGTCGCGCTCGAAGCGATGGCCGCCGGCCTCCCCGTCGTCGCCACCGTCGCCCCCGGCAATGCCGAAGCGATCGAGGACGGCGTTACCGGTCGCCTCACCGCCGCGGACCCGGCCAGTTTTGCCGATGCGGTGGTCACGTTGCTCGCCGACCGCGACACCCTGAAAACGATGGCCAGCGCCGCGATCGAGCGCCAGCAGGACCTATTCTCGGCCGATCGCATGATCGCCGACACGCGCGCGGTCTACGCCGCTGTGCACGACCATACAGACACCAAACATAAGGGAGACGGCGTGGAGCGGACACGGATCGGGTTCATCGGCGCAGGCGGGATCGCCAATCGCCATTTCGGCGTGCTGGAGCAGTTCGACGACGTCGCGATCGTCGCGGTTGCCGACGTCGACATGGCGCGCGCGACCGAAGCCGCCGCCCGCTTCGGAGCGCGCGCGTTCGACGATGCCGCTGCGATGCTGGCCGCGGTCGACCTCGACGCGCTCTACATCTGCGTGCCGCCCTTCGCACACGGCGAACCCGAACGCCTCGCGATCGAGCATAAGCTGCCGTTCTTCGTCGAGAAGCCCGTCGCGCTAGACCTCGGCACCGCAGAAGACGTCGCCGCCGCAGTCGACCGGCTCGGTCTCGTCACCGCGGTCGGCTATCACTGGCGCTATCTAGACACCGTGGACGAGGTAAAGGCGCTGCTCTCGGCGACCCCCGCCCGCCTCCTGTCCGGCTATTGGCTCGACTCAACCCCGCCCCCGCGCTGGTGGTGGAAGAAGGACGCATCGGGCGGCCAGATGCTCGAACAGACGACGCACTTGGTCGATCTCGCACGCTACCTCGTCGGCGACGTCGTCCGCGTCTACGGCCAGTCGGGCCACATCGACCGCGCCGCCTTCCCCGGCCTCGACGTCGCGACGACCAGCACCGCGATGCTCACCTTCGCCAGCGGCGCGATCGCCAATTTCGCGTCCACGTGCTTGCTCAACTGGAACCACCGCGTCGGCCTGCATCTGTTCGGCGAAGGCCTAGCGATCGAACTGACCGATCGCGACGTGATGATCGACATCGGCCGCGGTCGCCCGGTCCGCGGCACCGGCAGCGATCCGGTCGTGCTGGAGGATCGCGACTTCATCGACGCGGTCCGCGGGGGCGAAAACCGCATCCGCTGCCCCTACCCCGCCGCCCTCGAAACGCTCCGCCTCGCGTTGGCGATCGAACGCTCAGCCGTCGAAGGCCGCGCGATCGACGTCCGCGAGCGGGAGGCAACTAAGGAGATGGGGCATGTCTGAGTGGCGCCACGTCCGCTCGCTCGGCGTCGAACGTCCCGGCCAGGCCTATTTCTTCGGCTATGACGAAGCGCCCCCAGGCGACGGTCAGGTCCGGCTCGACCTGCTCTACACCGGGTTCTCCGCCGGGACCGAACTCACCTTCGTCAAGAACAGCAACCCGTATCTCCACTCCCGCTGGGACGCAGGCCGCGGCGTGTTCGTCCCCGGCGAACCGAGCGCGCACTACCCCGTGCCGTTCCTCGGCTACATGGAATGCGCCCGCGTCAGCGACAGCCGGGTCGGCGATTTCGCCAACGGCGACGTCGTCGGCACCGTCTTCGGCCACAAGACCGGCCACACCGCGGACCCGTTCAACGATTTGCTGACCAAGCTCCCGTCCGAGCTCGATCCGATCCTCGGCATCTATATCGGCCAGATGGGCCCGATCGCCGCCAACGGCATTCTCCACGCGGACGTCGAACTGCTCGGCCCCAACGTCGTCAACCTCGGCGACGGCATCCGCGGCCGTCCCGCTTTGGTGATCGGCGCAGGCATAGTCGGTATGCTGACCGCCCTGTTCGCACAAGCCGCCGGCGCGAGCGAAGTCGTGATCGCCGACCCGTCCCCCTTCCGCCGCCTGCGCGCCGAATGCCTCGGCATCACCGCGATGACCGAGGACCAGGCTTGGGCGTACGCCAAGGCACGCTGGCTCCACGGCGGCGACGATCGCGGTGCCGACGTCGTGTTCCAGACCCGCGCCGACGCCGCCAGCCTCCACGCCGCGATGCGCGCGCTGAGACCGCAGGGCACGGTGATCGACCTCGCCTTCTACCAGGGCGGCGCGGATCGGCTCCGGCTCGGCGAAGAGTTCCACCACAACGGCCTCAACCTCCGCTGCGCGCAGATCAACCGCGTCCCCCGCGGGCTCGGCTTCCAATGGGACCGCCGCCGCCTCGCCAACGAGACGGTCAAGCTGCTGCTCGCCCGCGGCCCAGAGATCCGCGCGCAGCTCATCACGCACGTCGTGCCCTACGACGACGCTCCCAAGTTCATCGCAAAGCTGGTCGGCGAGCGGCCCGAGTTCCTCCAGATCGTCTTCAAGGTCGGCGATTGAGCACCGCACTCACTGCCGACGCCCGACCGATCCGCATCCTGTTCGTCTTCGCCTGGCTCGTCGTCGGCGGCGAGGAGACGGAAGTGCGTCTGCTCGCCCAGGCGCTCGACCCGACCCGCTACCGGATCGAGGTCGTCGCGTGCTTCCGAAAAGACGGCATGCCCGAGCAGACTCACGCGCAATTGGAAGCGATCGGCGTCGCCGTCGACCGCACGCCCTACGCGCTCGGCTTCGACGAGACCGTCGCCTACCTCGCGAGCAAGCTGCCCGCGTACGACGTCGTCGTCTCGTGCCAGAACGTCGCCGACATCTATCCCGCGCTCGAACGCATGCACCTCCGCCCGCCGTTGATCGAACATGGCGGCCTCGTCTCCGAAGCACTCGCCGGCCCCAAGCATTTCACCGCGCGCTATGTCGGCGTCTGCGCGTCGATCCGAGACGCCGCCGCCAGCCGCATGCCCGGCCGCGAACACCACGCGATCGAGATCCCCTCGATGGTCGACACGCGCGCCTTCGACCCCGCCCGCCCCGCGCCGGTCCGTGCGGCGCTAGGGATCGCCGAAGACGTGCCGCTGATCGGCTGGCTAGGCCGGCTCGACCCGAAGAAGCGTGTCGAAGACTTCATCGAAGCCGCCGCGCTCGTCCACGCCCGCCACCCCCGCGCGCGCTTCGTCGTGATCGGCGGGCCGGACGCCTTCATCCCCGAATACGCCGTTGCCCTCCGCAACCGCGCGCACGCACTCGGCCTCGACACCGCCCTGACCTTCCTCGGCGATCGCGACGACGTGCCCGACCTGCTCGCCGCACTCGACATCTTCGTCTGGCTCTCCCGCGGCGAAGGCATGCCGCACGTCATCGCCGAAGCCGGCGCCGCACGCCTCCCCGTCATAGCAACGCGCGACAACGGCTCCGAACAACAGATCGTCGACGGGGTCAGCGGCCTGTTCGTGCCCCACGAGGATCCCCCCGCAGTTGCCGCCGCGATCACAAAACTGCTCGAAGACCCGGCACTGCGGACCCGCCTCGGCACTGCCCTCCGCGCCAAGGTCGACAGCGAGTACGCCGTCGCCGCCGTCGTCCCCCGCTGGGAAGCCCTGTTCGCCGAAGTCCTATCCGACCGACCGCCCCTCCCCCGCCCGACCGGCCTGTTCCGCAGCTTCCTGCAAGGCGGCTTCGAATCCTCCACGCACCGCCGCGCGCACGACCGCAAGCGCGTCGACGTCATCGCCGCCAGCCATCACGAAACCCTCGCCGCGCATGATTACAGGGAACTCGCCAAGCTCGGCATCCTGACGGTCCGCGACGGCCTGCGCTGGCATTTGATCGAGCGCGAACCCGGCCGCTACGACTGGTCCAGCCTTGATCGCCAGCTGGAAGCCTCCAAGGCGATCGGCACCGAAGTCATCTGGGACCTGCTGCATTACGGCTGGCCCGACGACATCGACATCTGGACGCCCGCCTTCGTCACGCGCTTTGCCGCCTTCGCCGCCGCCGCCGCCCGCCACATCGGCCCGGCCGCACCCGGCGAGACCCGCTTCTACGCCCCGGTCAACGAGGTCTCGTTCTTCGCCTGGGGCGGCGGCGACGCAGCCTATCTCAACCCGTTTGCACAGCGACGCGGCTACGAACTCAAGGTCCAACTCGCGCGCGCCTCGATCGCCGCGATGGAAGCGATCCTCGCGGTCGACCCCGCCGCGAGGTTCGTCCACGCCGATCCGGTCATCAACGTCATCACCGACCCCGCCCGCCCGAACGACGCCCCCGCCGCCGAAGGCCACCGGCTCGCGCAATACCAGGCCTGGGACATGATCGCAGGGAAAGCGTGGCCACAGATCGGCGGCCGACCGGCGTTGCTCGATATCGTCGGTGTCAATTTCTACCACAACAACCAGTGGATCCACGGCGGCCCCCCGCTAGCCTACGACCACCCCCTCAGCCGGCCGCTCCACGCGATCCTCGCCGACGCCTACGCGCGCTACGGCCGCCCGATCTTCATCGCCGAAACCGGCATCGAAGGCAGCGCCCGTCCCGCCTGGCTCCGCATGATCCTCCGCGAAGTAAAGATCGCCCAGTCGCTCGGCGTGCCGGTCGAGGGCGTGTGCCTCTACCCGATTTTGGACCACCCCGGCTGGGACGACGACCGCTACTGCCCCAACGGCTTGCTCGCCTGCTCGCCGGTCCTCGCCGACCGCGTGCCGAACGCCGCGCTCGCCGACGTCATCCGGCAGGCGGAGGGGCCCGATATCCTGCGTTAACTTGGGCCCCGATACTGATCGAAGTCGATACGATCGACGGGACATTTCCGCCGCCACGTCGCGTTGACGGTTGCCAACAAGGCATGCGGAGAGAGATCACATGGCCATTAAATTTGCAGGAACGATGAACGCGATCAATCGCGGGCTCGACGCGACCAAGCCCACCAAGGGTGCCGACATGGTCGAGGATTGGGAAGCCGCGCTGGCCGATACCGAAGTATCCGGCGCCAAGGGCATCCTTCGCGATCTCGGTTCGCTGCGCAAGCAATTGGAGAAGGACACGCCCGACGCCGACCGCGTCCACGCGCTGCTCCACCGCCTCGGTACCGCGACGACCAAGATCGCCGATAAGGCCGACAAGTCGCAGGACAAGCTGAAGGCACTTGGCGAAGCGCTGACCGAAGCCGGTGAGGACGAGCCGGACGAGGAAGAGGACGTCGCCGCCGCCGCCGCTCCCAAGCGCGCGCGCAAGAAGGCCTGAACGAAAAACGGGCCGGCGATCGCATGATCGCCGGCCCGTTTTCTTAGTTACGTCGCGAAAGGCTCAGGCAGTAACCGCCTCGGCCTTCGGATTGACCTTCGACGTCGCCATCGCGGTCAGCTTGTCGTCGGTCGCATATTCCTCATCGAGCGTTTCCTTCAGGATCGCTGCGATCTCGCTGCGACCAAGCTGGTTCGCCCACGCGATCAGCGTGCCGTAGCGCGTGATCTCGTAATGCTCGACCGCCTGCGCCGACGCGATCAGCGCCGCATCGAGCACCGCCTTGTCGGCGATCTCGCCCGCGACTTCGTTCGCTTCCTTGATGATCCCGTCGATCGCCGGGCAGGTCACTGCCTTGGCCTTCTCGCCGAGCAGTTCGAAGATCCGCTCGAGCCGAACGATCTGTCCTTCGGTCTCGCGCAGGTGCGTTTCGAACCCGGCCTTCAGACCCGGCGCGGTCGCCTTGTCGGTCATCTTCGGCAGTGCCTTGGTGATCTGGTGCTCGGCGTAATACACGTCCTGCAACTGGTGCAGGAACAGGTCTTCGAACGTCGCGATGTCCTTGGAAAACAAGCCCATGATCATATCCTCGCATAGCTGGTGCACGCGAAGCGAAATGCTCCGGTGGTGGGGAAACGCCCTTACCGCGGGGTAAGTTTCGTCTCCCCAACCACCGAAGCCTCGGGGGATCAGCCCTTCAGCTTGGCCGCCGTCTCGGCGATCCGCTTGCCCTGGTAGCGCGCACCGTCGAGCTCGTCCTTGCTCGGCATGCGGCTGCCGTCGCCGTCAGAGATCGTCGTCGCGCCGTAGGGCGAGCCGCCCTTGACCGTGTCGACGCCCATCTGCGCCTGGAAGCCATAGTCGAGCCCGACGATCGTCATGCCGTGATGGATCAGGTTGGTGATGATCGAGAACAACGTCGTTTCCTGGCCGCCATGCTGGCTCGCGGTCGAGGTAAACGCACCGCCGACCTTGCCGATCAGCGCGCCCGAGAACCACTGGCCGCCGGTCGTATCCCAGAACTGCGCCATCTGCGCGGGCATCCGGCCGAAGCGGGTCGGCGCACCGACGATGATCGCGTCATACTGTTCGAGCGCGGCGGGGCCTTCGATCTCGGCATGCGCGGTGTCGGTCTTGAAGTGCGCCGCTTCGATCACCGCCTGCGGTGCGGTTTCGGCGACGCGGCGGATGTCCACCTCGGCCCCACCGGCGCGCGCGCCCTCGGCGACGGCATCCGCCATCTGCTCGATATGGCCGTAGGACGAGTAATAGAGAACGAGAACCTTGGTCATGGGCATTTCCTTCTTAAGGCTCCCCCTCCCGCAAGCGGGAGGGGGCTGGGGGGGTGGGCACCCGGCTTCATCAAGCGAGCCGGATCGAAGTGCGTATCTTCAACGATGGTCACGGCGGAGGTGAGCGCGAGCCCTCCCCGGACCCCTCCCGCAATCGGGAGGGGAGTTTTACTCCGAGTCTACCAGAACGATCTCGGCGTCCTCTTGAGCCGTGATCGTCACCGTCTGGCCGCCCAGCAGCGCCGCTCCGTCGCGCGCTCCAAAGGCTTCGTCGCCGATCGTGATCGCACCCGTCGCCGGCACCAGATACACATGGCGCCCCTCGCCGACCGCATAGTCGACGCTGTCGCCAGCCTTGAGCGTCGCCGCCAGCACCCGCGCATTCGCCCGGATCGGCAACGCATCGCCGTCACCCTCGAACCCGCTGGCCAGCGTCACGAACTGCCCCGAACGCTCGCCCTTCGGAAACGGCTTGGCACCCCAGCTCGGCGCGCCACCTTTGCGCGACGGCTCGATCCAGATCTGGAAGATCGTCGTCGTCTCGGGCTCGAGATTATACTCGGCATGCCGCACGCCGGTCCCCGCGCTCATCACCTGCACATCGCCAGCCTCAGTACGGCCCTTGTTGCCAAGCGAATCCTGGTGCGTGATCGCGCCGCTACGGACGTAGGTGATGATCTCCATGTCCTGATGCGGATGCGGCGGAAAGCCCGAGTTCGCGGCGATCTGGTCGTCGTTCCACACGCGGATCGCGCCCCAGCCCATCCGGGCGGGATCGTAATAGCTCGCGAACGAGAAATGATGCCGCGCATTCAGCCAGCCATGATCGGCATGGCCAAGGCTGTCGAAACTGCGGCGTTCAACTTTGGAAAGGGTCGTGGTCGTCATGATAGGTCTCCACTGGTTGACCCCAAGATAGGCGCTGCGATTACGCCGTAAATAGAAACGCTGGAAACCGATCGTTTCGGTTGGTAACGTGGCCTACTTACCCCCCTCCCTGAAAGGGAGGGGTTGGGGGTGGGTCGGCCGCTTGGCGAATGCGACGTTCCCTCGATAGCGACCCACCCCCAGCCCCTCCCTTCCAGGGAGGGGGGAAGATCTGGAGACCCCCACATGCGCCTGCCCGATCTCGAAGCCTGGGCGATCTTCGCCAGCGTCGTAGAGCACCGCTCGTTCAGCGCCGCCGCCGACGCGGTGGGGCTCAGCAAAGCGACCGTGTCGAAGGCGATCACCCGCCTCGAAGCACATCTCGGCCAGTCGCTTTTTCACCGCACCTCGCGCCGCCTCGCGCTCACCGAAGCCGGCAAGCCGCTCGCCGAGCACGCCGCACGCATCCTCGCCGAAGCCCGCGCCGCCGAAGAGTCCGCGCACGACGCCGCCAGCGCGCATACCGGCCGCGTCCGCCTCGCCGCCCCGATGAGCTTCGGCGTCACCAACGTCGCACCGATCCTCGCCGAGTTCCTCGTCGCGCACCCGGGAATCGAGGTCGATTTCCACCTTTCCGATGCACGAGTCGACATCGTCGCGGAAGGCTTCGACGTCGCGCTGCGGATCGCCGAACTCCCCGACAGCTCGCTTCGCGCCCGCCGCTTGTGCAGCATCCAGGCGCACACCGTCGCCGCACCCAGCTACCTCGCGAAGCACGGCACCCCGACGCATCCGGCCCAGCTCGGCGAGCACCAGCTGGTCGGCTATTCGAACGTCGTCGGCCCGTGGCGCTTCCACGGCCCCGGCGGCGCCGACGTCTCGGTCCGCCTGCAAGGCCAGCTCACCGCCAACAGCGGCGAAGCGATCGTCCCCGCGCTGATCGCCGGGCTCGGCATCGCTCGCCTGCCCGACTTCATCGTCGACCCGCATATCGCGTCCGGCGCACTCGTCATCATCCTGGAGGACTGGGCGCCCGCAAAGATCGGCCTCCATCTTCTCACCCCGCCAAGCCCCCTCCGCCCGGCGCGCGTCGAGGCACTGATAGACTTCCTCGCAGCACGCCTCCGCGATCCGAACGCAGGGCAAGCATAAAGCGGCGACCTTGCGCAAAACCGGGCCGGATGCCATGTAAGAGGCTGGATAGACGCTCGAGTTTGCACCCCAGCGCGATCCCAACGACACCCGATACCGGGATGAGGACTTTGAGCAGCGGCCGCGCTCAGTCGGTAGTACGTGTATCGATTTACGTGATTTCCGCGTGGCTGACCCGATAATCCGGTTATGGATTCTCGTCGTCTTCGGCCTGTGTCGGGACAGCGGACCATGCCGAAACGAAAAGGCATGACCATGCGGCCAGACGCTAACGACACGATCTCCCCAGAAACCAAGACCGGCGTGACCCGCCGCAACCTGCTCGGCTCGGCGATCGTCGCCGGCGGTGCAGCGGCGCTGCCGATCGCACACGCCGACGCTGCGACCACCGAGCGCACCGTCGACGTCCTGCTGATCGGCGGCGGCATCATGAGCGCGACGCTCGCCGTCCTGCTCCGCGAGCTCGAGCCGACCTGGACGATCGAGATGGTCGAACGTCTCGACAAGGTCGCTGACGAGAGCTCCAACGGCTGGAACAACGCCGGCACCGGCCACTCCGCGCTGTGCGAACTCAACTACACGCCGGTCAACAAAGCCGACGGCAAGGTCGAGATCGCCAAGGCGGTCGAGATCAACGAACAGTTCCAGGTCACGCGCCAGTTCCTCAGCCACCAGGTCGATACCGGCATCCTCGCCAACCCGCGCTCGTTCATCAATTCGACGCCGCACATGAACCTGGTGTGGGGCGATGCCAACGTCGCCTTCCTGCAAAAGCGCCACGCCGCGCTCCAGGCGAGCCCGCTCTTCTCCGGCATGGAATTCACCACCGACCCGAAACAGATCTCGCAGTGGGTGCCGGTGATGATGGAGGGCCGCGCGCCCGGCACGAAGCTCGCCGCGACGCGCTCGCCGCTCGGCACCGATTGCGACTGGGGCGAGGTCACGCGCCAGTACATCGGCTCGCTCGCCAAGCAGGACAATTTCACGCTGACCACGGGGCATGAGGTCCGCTCGCTCGAACGCGAGACGATCGGCGGCAAGAAGGCGCGCTGGCGTGTCACCGCACGCGACATGAAGACCGACGAGAAGCAGGTGATCAAGGCACGCTTCGTGTTCGCGGGCGCCGGCGGCGGTGCGCTGCCGATCCTCCAGAAGTCCGGCATTCCCGAGGCCGACGATTATGCCGGCTTCCCGGTCGGCGGCTCGTTCCTCGTCGCGGACAAGCCCGAAATCACGCACCGCCATCTCGCCAAGGTCTACGGCAAGGCGGCGGTCGGCTCGCCGCCGATGTCCGTGCCGCATCTCGACACGCGGTTCCTCGACGGCAAGCAGGCGCTGTTGTTCGGCCCGTTCGCGACCTTCTCGACCAAGTTCCTCAAGGAAGGCTCGTATTTCGATCTTCCGGCGTCGGTCACGCTCGACAATTTCCGGCCGATGCTCGCGGTCGGCTGGGACGATTTCGACCTCGTCGAATATCTCGCGGGCCAGCTCATCATGTCGGACAGCGACCGGATGGATGCCCTGCGCGAGTATTTCCCGGGTGCGAAGGACGGCGACTGGCGCCTGTGGCAGGCGGGCCAGCGCGTCCAGATCATCAAGCGCGATCCGGAAAAGGGCGGCGTGCTGCGGCTCGGCACCGAGATCGTCGCGTCGAAGGACGGCTCGATCGCCGCGCTGCTCGGCGCCTCGCCGGGCGCCTCGACCGCACCATCGATCATGCTCAACCTGCTGAAGAAGGTGTTCCCGAACCACCTCGCCACCGCCGGATGGCAGGCGAAGATCCGCAAGATCGTGCCGACCTACGGCGTGATGCTCAACGAGACCCCCGACGTCCTCGCCGAGCATTGGGCATCAACCGCGGACACGCTGCAACTCGCGATCCCCTCGCCCACGGTCGGCGTCGCAGCCGGCCCACGCCCCGCGGCCATGCGCGTAAAGCCAGACCGCAGCCCCGACCTCGCGCTGTAATCTATACCAAACCCCACCTCACGATCCTCCCCCGCCAGGGGGAGGTGTCGCCGAAGGTGACGGAGGGGGAGGACACGGAACGGCGGTCGTCGCCTGCCGCCCCCTCCGTCTGGCAAGCGCCAGCCACCTCCCCCTGGCGGGGGAGGATCAGCGAGTGTCGTTTCCGGAACGTACCTTAAGTCCTTGGAACGGCTGTCCTACGCTGCGACGATCTGCCACGGTCGCAAGATGATCGCCCCGCCACCCTCGCAAAACCACCACCGATCCAGCCACGGAACGGCCGCAAAAGCCCGAAGTGCACACTCCGCGCAAACCGCGCCAGCGTGTGCACTTTGTGAACTTCCGGCTTTTCGGCGGGCCGCAGCATGAACCGCCTGGCCCCCGATGCAGACGATTCGCGCTTCATCCGTCGCGTCATCCTGACCATCGTAATCGTCGCGGTCGTCGCCGCACTCTACAAGGCGGGCGACCTCCTCATCCTCGCCTTCGGATCGATGCTCGGCGCGATCGTCATCCACGCGATCGCCGATCTCTACCGCGACCATCTCCGCGTTCCACGCAAGCCCGCGCTCGGCCTCGGCATCGCCACCGTGCTCGGCATCATCGCGTTCCTCGTCTGGCTGTTCGGCGTGCAGTTCCGCAGCCAGGTCAACGTCCTGATCGCGCAGACGCCCGCGCTGCTCGACCAACTCGCCGCGTATCTCTCGCAAAGCGCGGTCGGCGCGAAGCTCGTCGATGCGGTGCAGCAGGCCTATGCCGGGTCGAAGGTCGCGCAGGACGTCGGCGGACTCGTGACGGGCGCGGGCGAACTCGTGCTCAACTGCCTGTTGCTGCTGGTCGGCGCGCTGTTCTTTGCTGCCGATCCCAAGGTGTACGAACGCGGCTTCCTCTTGCTGATCCCGCGCTCGAAGCGTGCCGCGGTCGAGGATGCGCTGTTCGACGTCGGCTCGACGCTGCGGCTGTGGCTCGGCTCGTCGCTGATCCTGATGACGACGATGGGAATCCTGGTCGGCATCGGGCTCTGGTTGTCGGGCGTCCCCAGCGCCGCCGCGCTCGGCCTGCTCGCCGGGTTGTCGGAATTCATTCCGTACATCGGACCCACCGCGGCGATGATCCCCGCGCTCGGGCTCGCCGCGACGCAGGGCACCTCGTCGATCGTCGGCACGCTCGTCACCTATGCGGTCGTGCGGCTCGTACAGACCAATTTCATCACGCCGTACGTGCAGAACCGCGTGATCTCGATCCCGCCCGCGATCACGGTTTTCGCAATCATCGGCATCGGTACGATCTTCGGCCTGTTCGGCTTGTTCTTTTCAGCAGCGCTGCTGGTGGTGATCTTCACGCTCGTCCGCAGCCTGTATCTGCGCGAGGTTCTCGGGGAGGATATCCCCAAGACGGTCCACCGGACGTTGCTCGGCCCCGACCTGACGCCGAGCCCTCCGGCCGAAGATTTGTAAAGAATTCAACTGCTCGGCGATGATCCGACCGATTCGTCGCGTCAACCTTAGTTCGAAATTAACCTTTTGCCTTCAGATGTTGTGTGGTTAATGAATGGAAGTCGAGCTGCTGACATGGGGTGTCGGGCGGTCTCGCGAACAGGGGACGACGCATGCGAGTGCTGCTGATCGAGGACGAGCCGACGACGGCCAAGGCTATCGAGCTGATGCTGACGACCGAAGGGTTCAACGTCTACATCACCGATCTCGGGGAAGAAGGCCTCGATCTGGGCAAGCTGTATGATTACGACATCATCCTGCTCGACCTCAACCTGCCCGACATGCACGGTTACGACGTGCTCAAGCGCCTGCGCGTCGCCCGTGTCGCGACGCCGGTGCTGATCCTGTCGGGCGTCAACGAGATGGACTCGAAGGTCCGCAGCTTCGGCTTCGGCGCCGACGACTATGTCACCAAGCCGTTCCACCGCGAGGAACTGATCGCGCGCATCCACGCCGTCGTCCGTCGCTCGAAGGGGCACAGCCAGTCGGTCATCCGCACCGGCAAGCTGGCAGTCAATCTCGATGCCAAGACGGTCGAGGTCAACGGCAGCCGCGTTCACCTGACCGGCAAGGAATATGCGATGCTGGAGCTGCTTTCGCTCCGCAAGGGCACGACCTTGACCAAGGAAATGTTCCTCAATCACCTCTACGGCGGGATGGACGAGCCCGAGCTGAAGATCATCGACGTCTTCATCTGCAAGCTCCGCAAGAAGCTCAGCCTCGCCTGCGACGGCGAGAATTACATCGAGACGGTCTGGGGTCGCGGCTACGTGCTGCGCGAGCCCGACGAAGTGCTCGAATCCCAGGTCGCGTAACTCCCCAGTTTTCGGGAGCACGAAGGCCGCGGCATCGGGGGGTGCCGCGGCCTTTCCTATTTTGGGGTTCCAAATCCTCCCCCGCCAGGGGGAGGATACTGAAATCCGCCCTAAGCCTTACGCCGCCACCGCCGGAACAGCCCCCGCTTGCTGAGCGACTCGAACATTTCCCCCGGCCCTTCCGGATCGAGCACTTCGTTATCCGCCAACCAAGCCTCGACTGCAGTCAGATCGGGCACCTCGTAACACCGCAGCGTCTTGCTCAAGCCGACCCGCTCCTGCCGCAACCGCTCGATAGTCTCGATCAACGACCCAGTCTCGGCGATCATCGCACTGACCACCTCGACCGCGACGCCCAGATGCTCCGCCATCAACCCATCCCGGATCGCCGCAATCGCCGCAATCGCCGTGTCGGCAGCCCGGATCGCCAGGTCGCACTCGGTATCGAGCCGCAGCGACCGATTGTTGACGTTGGAAGACCCCAACCGAAACACGTCGTCGTCCGCGATCAGGATCTTGGCATGGCAATAGATCGGCGCGCCGTCCTTGGTATACGGATGATACATCCGTAGCCGCCCGTGCGTGTCGCGCCGGTGCAGCGCCTCCATCAACCGCGCCCGCGCGGTGTCCATCGCGAGTGGCTCCAGCCACCCCTGCGCTACGGTCGGGTTGATGATGACGATCTCCGGCCCATCCGCCTCGTCGAGCCGCCTCGCCACCGCTTCCGCCACTTTCCGCGACGCGAAATACTGGCTCTCGATATACAGACGCTTCTTCGCGCGAGCGATCTGCCCGAGGAACAGCGCCTCGCTCTCGTACACCGGCTCTTGGTCCGACATCTCCGGCTCGGTCCGCGCGATGCCCACGTCGGCGTCGTGGAAATCGACCGCCAGCCCCTCGGGCCAGAACGTCCCGCCCGGCACGCCCGCCGCCATCGGCTTGCCGCCCGCCAGTCGCCAGCGCCGGCGGAACAGCTCGCCCAGCGCGTGCGCAACCGGGCCCTGCACCGCGCTGATCGCGTCGTGCCACGGCTTGTACGGCTTGCCCGACGGCTGGACGCGGTGCGGATCGCCGTCGCGGTGCTCGCGCGTGTCCCAGCGGTCGCCGGTCATGTCGATCCCGCCGCAGAACGCCAGCGCATCGTCGATGATGACGATCTTCTGGTGATGCGACGCCGCGGTCGGATGATGCCCGTCGAGCTTGGTATGGATCCGCTTGTGGCGCATCCACTTGATCATCGTGAACAGCGTCGACCCGCGGAACAGCGACTTGATCGCCCCGGTATCCCAGCGCAGCACGTAAATCTCAAGGTCGGGTTCGCGCTCGACCAGCCAGTGCATGAACGCGCCCAGGGTCTTGGGTTCGCCGGGTCGATCGACGCCCGGCTCGAGCGAAATACGCGCATCGAAGTCCCAGCCGATCAGCAGGATGCGGCGCTTCGCTCCCAGCATCGCGACGCGCGCCGTCCGGAAATAGTCCGCCGCATCGACGATCACCGCCATCCGCTCGGCACGTTCGATCCGCCAGCACTCCGTCCCAACCTGCATCGGTATCCCTTCGTCCGTTGCCGAGTGATATGCGTGGCGCGCGGTTTGGTTGCGTGAATGCCCTGTATCGGCGCGTCCCGCCGCCCTATCTGGGATGACGATGGCCGCTCCTCCTACCCAGCCGCCGGTGCAGCGCAAGGTGATCCATGTCGACATGGACGCCTTCTATGCGTCGGTCGAACAGCGCGACGATCCCTCGCTGAAGGGCCGCCCGGTGGCAGTCGGAGGGTCGCGTGCGCGGGGCGTCGTGGCCGCCGCAAGCTACGAGGCACGCGCGTTCGGCGTGCGCAGCGCGATGCCGTCGGTCACGGCGATCCGAAAATGTCCCGACCTCGTGTTCGTGCCCCCCCGGTTCGACGTGTACCGCGAAGTCTCGGACCGGATCCGCGCGATCTTCGCCGACTATACCGACCTGATCGAGCCGCTGTCGCTCGACGAGGCGTATCTCGACGTGACCGAGGATATCCGCGGGCTCGGCACGGCAGCCGCGATCGCGGAGGAAATCCGCGCGCGGATCAAGGCGGATACCGGCCTCACCGCATCCGCCGGTGTGAGCTACAACAAGTTCATCGCCAAGCTCGCCTCGGACCAGAACAAGCCCGACGGCATCTGCATCATCACGCCGAAGCGCGGTGCGGCGTTCGTCCAGTCGCTGCCGGTCAAGCGCTTCCACGGTGTCGGGCCGGTGACCGCGCAGAAGATGGAACGGCTCGGCATCCTCACCGGCGCGGACCTCTACGGCATGACGCTCGCGTTCCTCCAGGCGCATTTCGGCAGCTATGCGGATTATCTCTACGGCGCCGCGCGCGGCATCGATCACCGGCCCGTGCGCGTCAACCGAGCCGCCAAGTCGGCCGGGGCGGAGCGGACGTTCGAGACGAACCTGACGACCGCGGAGGATCTGCGCGCGGCGTTGCACCGGGTGGCGGATGCGGCATGGGTGCGGATCGAACGGCACGGCACGCGCGGTCGCACGGTCACGCTCAAGCTGCGCCACGCGGACTTCCGCACGATCACGCGCGCACGATCGTCGCAGGCGCCGGTCACGGACAAGACCGCATTCCTCTCGGCAGGCCTCGACCTGCTCATGGCGCAATTGCCCGTACCAGACGGCGTGCGCCTGCTCGGGCTGACGTTGTCGGGCATCATGGGAGAAGACGACGAAATACAGCCCAGCCTGTTGTAGGCTCAACTGGCGTCGGCGACCCCTGCATCGGGCGCCAGCAGCGTCAGGATCGCAACGGCGCCGTGCCCCGGCCCCTCGCTCTCCAGACGCAGCGAACCCTGCATCGCGTTCACCGAATTGGCGCACCAGTGCAGCCCTAGCCCGCCCGACTTGTGTGCGCGCGTGGAGAAGCCCCGGTGGAACAGCGTCGCCGCGACCTCGGGCGTGATCCCCTCGCCATCGTCGCGAATCTCGATCGTTACGCGGCCATCGCCCTGCTCGATGGCGGTAACGATCGATCCGCTGCCCGTTCCCCGCGCGACGATAGATTCGGCTGCATTGGCGAACAGATTGCCGATCACCTGGCTCAGGATCAGCCGGTTCGCCATGACCAGTTTGGGTCCCGCGGGAAATCCGAACGCGATCGAAGCGCCGTCGAGGTAACGGACGATCGTCGCATTGCGCGCGATGATCGCGGTGACGTCGCATATCTCCAGCGCCGGACGTTCGTGCGCGCCCTGCTGCTGCTGGCCGATGATCTCCAGAACATGCCCCATCGCCTCACGGCCAATGCTGAGTTCGTGACGGGTGGATTCACGGTTGGCGGCGTCCGCGTCGACCGCTGCGGTGACGAACGCGGCAAGTTTCTGGCGGCGTTCGTCGGAAACATCGCCTCGCGCGAGTTCCTCGATCGCTCGGTCGAGCGTGGCGCGGTCGATCGGCGGCACCTGCGCGATCTCGCGACTGAGGATCGTGCTGATCGGGTTTAGCGCGTTGCGGACGTTGTGCATCACCGCCACCGCGCTTTCGCTCCGTCCGAGATCGAACGACTGCACGCCGATCTGTTCGCGCAGATCCTTCAATTGCTGCAACATCGCGTTGAAGTTGCGCCCGAGCGAACCGATCTCGTCGCGCCGTTCATCCTCTTCGAGCAACGTGAGCGATCCCGACGCGCGAACCCGCCGCATATGGTTCTCGATGCGCAGCAACGGACGCAGAACGAGTTGCGCAATGAGGCGACGCAGCACGATGAGCACGAACAGCAGAAGCACGATCGATCCTGCGATCGCAAACACCAGCACGCGCCTGCCCAGCCGCGTTGCATCACTTGGCACGGCGAACCGAACCATGGCCACGGCGCGTCCGTCGGCGCCGATCAGTGGCACGGCAATTGGCGCTCTCGACCCTCGATAGGTCGCCACCCCCGAACTGCTGGAACCGACATCTAACGTCGCATCGACACCCAAAGCGTCGGAAATCTGCTTGGCGGTTATCAAGCGTGCGACCGCGATATAACCCTGCCCGGTATCCGCGCCGCTCGCCCCCCCCATTCGCGCGACACCTATCGCTGCGACACTATTCCCCAGCCGCGTATAGAACCGCGCCGAACGACGCCGGCCAAGCACGTGCGCGAAGTCCTCGCGATCGAGCAAATCATTCCATTGTTGCGACGAGGTCGAACCCGGCGATCCGTTCCAGCGCGCACGAGCAATACGGCCGTTTGCTGCGATCTCGGCAACGCCATCGGCAGGGAGCGATCGCGTCGCAGGCGTAGCGCGACTACCGGGCGCAAGTCGCGTCCCGGATAGCCCCGCTACATCGCGGCGGTCACGCGCTTCCGCCTGGACCCCGGCAGCGTATTTGGACAGCATCGCGCGCGTCCGTTCGACCTGCCCGGCGATCGCCGCGTCCTCCAGCTTGGTAAAGCTTGGCGTGATGATCGACGCCAGCAACACCGTGATCGCGACCGTTCCACACAGCGCGACGCCCGTCATGATCAGCACGAGTTTCGCACCAAGCGACGCAGGCCGCCGCATCTTGCCGAATTGCCGGCCGAGCGTCGCCGGAACGCGACCCATGCCGACCGTCGGCACTAGTTCAGCATTCCATTGCCCAATTGCCGCGGTGCCGTCGGTCCGTCACCCGCCACATCGTCTTCGCCGCCGAGATAGCGCGCGTTTGCCATGCCGAGTGCGACATCCGCGGCAACCGGGCGCGAGTAGAAATAGCCCTGGAAGTGGCTCGCTCCAGCCAGCTTGAGCGCCTGGACCTGCGCGTCGGTCTCGACGCCTTCCGCAATCACGCCCAGCCCCAGCGCGCGACCGAGATGGATGATCGAATGCACGATCGCCGCGCTTTCGCGCTCCCGGCCCATACCATCGATGAACGAACGGTCGATCTTCAGGCAATCGAGCGCGAACTTGCGGATGTTGTACAGGCTCGAATACCCCGTCCCGAAATCGTCTAGCGCGATCCGAAACCCCATCTGGCGCAGCTTGTAGAGCGTTTCCGCAGCGCGTTCGGCATCGTCGAAGATCGCGGTCTCGGTAATCTCGATCTGCAATCGCGCAGGCTCGATTCCGGCGCGCTCGACGCTCTCCATGATGTGCCCGACGAAATTGTGACGGCGAAACTGGCGCGGCGAGAAATTGACCGAGACATACTGGCCGGGCCATTGCTTCAGGACGTCGAGTGCCTCGCCCAGCACCCAGTCGCCCAGTTCGTGGATCAGGTTCGATTCCTCGGCGATCGGAATGAACGTGCTCGGGCTCATCGCGCCATATTCGTCGGTGTTCCAACGGATGAGCGCCTCGAAACCGATCACCTCGACCGCGTCGCGCGATACGATCGGTTGATAGACCAAACTCAGCTCGCCCTTCGCAATCGCCTGGCTCAGCCCACCCTCGACTCGCCGGCGAAAACGGATGCCTTCGTCCATGCTCTCGTCGAACAGGCGGACGATCCCTCGCCCACCACGCTTGGCGTCGTTGAGCGCGAGATCGGACCGTCGCATGACGTCGACCGGATCGCGGCCCTGCCCGCCTTCGCTGACGACCACGCCCGCCGACGCGCCGCCCTGCACCGAATTGCCGAACACCTGCAGGCTGACCGAGCACGCCGCGACGACTCGCTCGCATGCCATGACACCCGCCGCCTCGCCGGACGTCTCGAACAAGATGCCGAACTCGTCGCCGCCGAGCCGGGCCACCAATGCTCCCTCCGGCGCCGATCGTTGCAGGATCGCGCAGATCTCACGGATCAGCGCGTCGCCCGCCAGATGGCCGAGCGTGTCGTTGACCAGCTTGAACCGATCCAGATCGACCATCACCGTCGCGAACAGTCCCGCCGCGCGCGTTCGTTCGGCCAGCGCGCGCAGGAACGCGAGCCGGTTCGGCGCATCGGTCAGCGAATCATGCGTTGCCATATGAACCGCGCGACTCTCGTTCGCGGCTAATTCGGCACCCTGCTGTTCGAGTTGAACAACCTGCGCGGCCAACGTGACGCGGGCCGCCTTCAGTTCGCGATCGATTTCCCACCGTTTCGCAAGCGCCGTCGCAGTCTGCGTTACCTCGGCGACCTCGAACGGCTTGGCGATGTAGAAGATCTTGTCGGCGGGTCCGGCGACCTTGCTGATCTCGATCGGCGAGAAATCGGAAAAGCCGGTGACGATGACGAGGTTGATCTCCGGGTCGAGCGCCCGGATGCGCTGCGCCGTCTCGCGCCCGTCGATACCGGGTGGCATGCGGATATCGATGAACGCAACTGCGAAAGGTTCGCCATCCGCCAAGGCGCGCGCGACGTCCGCGACCGCGTCCAGCCCTTGATGCGCATGCGTCAGCGCGAAGCCGGCGATGTCCCCGCGGCGGAGCTCACTGGCGTTCCCGCCAAACAGGTCCGCCGCCATCGCGCCGAGCGCCTCGCCGCTCTCCGATCGCTGACCGGCGAAGCTGCGCCGGTAGCTGTCATGCATCGCTGGCTCGTCGTCCACGATCAGAATGCGCATCGATACAGTTCCTCACTGGCCACCGCATCCGTGCCTTGCGGTACGCCAAGTGCCTTCATCGTTACGAAGGATAGTAACCTAAAGCAGTTAAGACGCTGTGAACGATGTTTGTAACTTATGTCCAAGTGCTTGAGCACCCAGCACGATTGCGCCAAGCGGCCCGGCGTTGTTGCCTAACGCGGGCGGCACGATGAACGTGTCGACCAGCGCGACCTCGGGCAGCGTGATGTACCCGCCGAGGCTGCGCGTCATTGCTGCACGAACCCGCGGGAACAGGTGCGATGCCCCCATCACGCCACCGCCCATGACGATGCGGCGCGGGATGCCGGTGAGCACAAGCGTATGGCAGAGCTGCCCGAGCGCATCGGCGACGTTATCCCAAACCGGATGCTCCGCAGGCGCTTCGTCGGCGGGAAATCCGATCCGTGCCGCAATGGCCGGTCCCGCGACCAGTCCCTCGATGCACGCGCCGTGGAATGGGCAATTGCCGATCCAGTCGTCACCCTGGAACCGAGCGGGGCGGATATGCCCGAGTTCGGAGTGCGTGAGGCCATCGACCGGACGGTTGCCCGCGATCATGCCGGCGCCGACCCCGGTGCCGACCGTGACATAGGCGATGTCCGGCAGGCCCTTCGCCGCCCCCCAGAATGCTTCGGCCAGCGCCGCGCCGACCACGTCGCTATGGAAGCCCGTGGGCACGCCGTAACGTCGGCTCAGCCGTCCCGCGATGTCGGTCCCGGCCCAGCCCGGCTTGGGCGTCGAGGTGATATGGCCGTAATCGCCCGAATGGCGATCGATCGAAACCGGCCCGAAGCTCGCGATACCGATCGCCACGAACCCGCTCCAGCGATCGAGTACCGCCTCGATCGCGGCCAGCGTTTCTTCGGGGCGGGTCGTCGGGATCCGCACGGTTTCCTCGATCTGGTCGGGTCCGCGCGCAAGAATGCAGATGCATTTGGTGCCGCCAAGTTCGATACCTGCGACCAGCGGTGCTTCCGTCATCCTCAACTCCCAACACGTTTACCGCGCCCGCTTCCTTCGCCGACGCCGTCCAGTCAAGAGCAGGTCGGTTCTGACGATCACGCTGAACGAGGATTTGATCTGCTGTCGATCCGTCCGTTCGTGCGTTATGCCGGTCGAGTTCACCCGAACAGACAGGAATTCCGAATGGCAAAGAAACCCGCGAAGCTGATCAAGGCGGACACCGATGTTTCGGTCGAGGCACAGCCACAGTACAAGGTCGAATATCGCGAGATCCAGCCTTATGGGACGCTGAAGAAACTCCCGATCGCACTTGAGGACAATGCCCGCGCCCAGAGCGTCGCGACGCTGAACCAGGTGCTCGCGGACACGATGACGATCCGCGACATGTACAAGAAGCATCACTGGCAGATGTCGGGCGCAACGTTTTACCAACTGCATCTGCTGCTCGACAAGCATTACGAAGAGCAGGCAGCACTCGTCGATCTCATCGCCGAACGCATCATGGCGCTTGGCGGTATCTCGATCGCGATGTCGCACGATGTCGCGGAGATGACGACCATCCCCCGCCCGCCCAAGGGTCGCGAAGACGTCCCCACGCAGCTCGCGCGCCTGCTCGAGGCGCATGAGATCATCCTTCGTCAGGCCCATGAAGGCGCCGAAGCTGCCGACGAATCGGGCGACGACGGCACCAACGATCTGCTGGTGAGCAACATCATCCGCACGCACGAGCCGCAGGTGTGGTTCCTGGCGGAACACCTCGCCGCGACCGAACTGGTCCGCAGCGACAAGTAAGATTACGGCCCCCTCTTCATGCGAAGAGGGGGCCGTACTTTCGTTCCGGCAATGCCGTGGGCGATAGCCGCGCGAGGTGTTTAGCGCGTGGCGTTATACTTCAACTGATCGTCGGTCAGCTGGAACCCGACCAGCGCCTCGAAGCTCGCACGCAGCACGGCCTGGCGAACTTCCGGCGTGCTCAGCGGATCGACCGCAGCGTCCTGATCGCCTGCCTTTCGCTTGCGGGTCAGCTTTTCCCGAACGTCTTCCGGCAAGGTGGCCGCAGCCCGCGATACCGTTGCCGTCGTCGTGGCCGACGCCGATGCCAGCGCCTGTCCGGCGGCGAAGTGCAACGTCACACGGCCGATGCGCTTCGCGACGACCGCGCTGCCGCCACGCACGACGGTGATGAAATACGGCAACGTCACGTCGCGCGCCGCCTCGGTGCGCGTCCGGCGGGCGCGGATGTCGAACGTCACGTTGGTCACGACCTGATCCGTCGCATCCGCGCAGGTCGATCGGACGTTGGTCATGAAGCCGGCGACGTCGATCGCCGACTGGTCGCGGCTGGTGACCGGATCGAACAGCGTGATGTCGCCGGTCGCTGCCGGGATCGCCACGGGCGGGCAGACCGAACGGACTGCGGAAATGCCGCCGGTCGCATCGACTTCGCCCTTGCCGGCGCACCCGCTCAACAAGATCGCACACGCAGAAACGGCTAGGATAGGGGCTTTCACGGCGACGCTTACCTTCTCGAACGAGCGAAAGGGCCACCGCATGTCGCAAGCGGCCCCTGTCGCGGCGCACCATAGGAACCGGCTATCGTCCAGGCAAGCAATCGCGTAGAGGCGTGGCATCATGAGCCCAATCGACAAGCCGCCGCTCGAACTGTTGATCGCAGCACCCCGAGGCTTTTGCGCAGGCGTCGACCGCGCGATCCGGATCGTCGAACTGGCGATCGAGAAACACGGGGCGCCGGTCTACGTCCGCCACGAGATCGTCCACAACAAGTTCGTCGTCGACACGCTGAAGGCACAGGGCGCGATCTTCGTCGAGGAGCTTGACGAGGTGCCCGATGGCGCGCCGGTCGTGTTCTCCGCGCACGGCGTGCCCAAGTCGGTGCCGCTCGATGCGCAGAATCGCGGGCTCGAATATCTCGACGCGACCTGCCCTCTGGTGTCGAAGGTGCACCGCCAGGCCGAGCGTCTGGTCGCGCAGGGGCGGCATATCGTGTTCATCGGCCATGCCGGGCATCCCGAGGTGATCGGCACGTTCGGGCAGGTGCCGGCGGGCGCGATGTCGCTGATCGAGACGGTCGAGGACGCCGAGGTGTTCATGCCGATCGATCATACCAACCTCGCCTTCCTGACGCAGACGACGCTGTCGGTCGACGATACCGCCGCCGTGGTGGCGACGTTGCAGCGCCGCTTCCCTCAGATGTTGCCGCCGCGTGGCGAGGACATCTGCTACGCGACGTCGAACCGCCAGACCGCGGTCAAGGCGATCGCGCACAGCGTCGATGCGGTGCTGGTGATCGGCGCGCCGAACTCGTCCAACTCGGTGCGGCTGGTCGAGGTCGCCGAGCGCGAGGGTACGCCGGCGATGCTGATCCAGCGTGCCAGCGAGCTCGACTGGGACTTTCTCGCCGGTGTCGGCACGCTGGGGATCACGGCTGGCGCATCGGCCCCCGAATTGCTGGTCCGCGAACTGGTCGACCGGCTGTCGGAGCGTTTCACGGTGTCGGAGCGCGAGGTCGAGACGAACCGCGAGACGATCGCGTTCAAGCTGCCACGCGGACTGGAGGCAGCCGCCTAGCATGGCGGTCTACACGCAGGTGTCGGCGGAGGCGCTGGGCGCGTTCCTCGCGCGGTACGATCGGGGCGAACTCCTGTCCGCCAAGGGCATCGCGGAGGGCGTGCAGAACAGCAACTACCTCGTCGAGACGACCGCCGGCCGCTTCATCCTGACGCTGTACGAGGAACGGACGTCGACCGACGACCTGCCGTTCTTCCTCGACATGCTCGATCATCTCGCGGCCGACGGCAATCCCGTACCGCGGGCATTGCCCGATCGTGACGGCGTGGCAATCCAGCAGCTCGCCGGACGATCGGCATGCCTGATCGAGTTTCTGACCGGCGTTTCGGTATCGTATCCAACCGCGGCGCAGGCGTATGCGGCGGGTGCGGCGATGGGGCAGATGCACACGAGCCTCGCCGGGTTCGACCAAGTCCGCCCCAACCCGCTCGGCGCGGATACGTGGCGACCGTTCCTAGAGCGCTGCGGCCGCGACATCGACACGATCGAACCGGGGCTGTTCTACCGGACCGAGGCGGCATTGACGGCGGTCCTGGCGGAATGGCCGCGCGACCTGCCGATGGCAGCGGTCCATTCGGACCTGTTCCCCGACAACGTGCTGATGCTCGGCGACCGCGTGACCGGGGTGATCGACTTCTATTTCGCCTGCACCGACGTCCGCGCCTATGATCTGGCGGTGATGCACACGTCGTGGGCGTTCGACGGCAATGGCGAGAATTACGACCCGGCGATCGGCAAGGCGTTGATCGACGGCTATGCCAGCCGCTTTCCGTTGTCCGACGCCGAGCGCGCCGCGCTGCCGATCCTGGCGCGGGGGGCATGCCTGCGGTTCCTGCTGACGCGCGCGTGGGACTGGCTCAACACGCCAGCCGATGCGCTGGTGACGCGCAAGGATCCGCTCGCCTATTGGCGGCGGCTCGAGACGTATCGCAAGGACGATCTATTCGCATGACTGACGAAGCTTCCGTTTCCATCACCAAGGTCGAGATCTTCACCGATGGCGCGTGCAAGGGCAATCCGGGGCCCGGCGGCTGGGGCGCGGTGATCCGCATGGGCGCACACGAGAAGGAATTATCGGGCGGCGAGACGCCGACGACCAACAACCGGATGGAGATGACCGCGGCGATCGAGGCGCTCAATGCGCTGACCCGGCCGTGCGCGGTGACGCTGTACACCGACAGCAAATACGTCATGGACGGCCTCACCAAGTGGGTGAAGGGATGGCAGCGCAATGGCTGGAAGACCGCCGATAAGAGGCCGGTGAAGAACGCCGAGCTGTGGCACGCGCTGCTGGCGGCGGTGGCGCGACACAAGATCGAGTGGCAGTGGGTCAAGGGTCACGCCGGCCACGCGGAAAACGAACGCGCCGACAAGCTGGCGAGCGATGCCGCGGTCGCTGCCGGGCGTAAGTAGAAGCTAGAACCGCTCGGGCGAATACCGTGCGGCGTCGATTGCTGCGACCGCGGGGTCCGGACTGACGCCGAGCAGCAGGCTGGCGGCGAGCAACGCAGCCGCGGGGGCGGTCTGGATGCCGAAGCCGCCCTGCCCGGCGCACCAGAAGAAGCCGGGCACGTCGTGGTCGAACCCGTAGATCGGCAGGCGATCGGGCGCGAACGTGCGCAGGCCCGCCCAGCGTCGCTCGACCGCCGCGACTCGCCAGTCGACGACCTGCTCGAACCGATCGATCGCGATCGCGACGTCGATCTCCTCAGGGGCGGCGTCGCACGGGTCCGTCGGCGTCTCGTCGTGCGGGCTGAGCCACAACCGACCGCCGGGCTCGGGCTTGAAATAGAAGCGACCGCCGAGATCGGCGACATGCGGCATCCCGTCGGACGCGCCGGGATCGGTGCGGAGTTGCACCATCGTCCGACGATACGCCTGCAAGCCGAGCGGGCGCACGCCGGCACGCGTTGCGATCGTATCCGCCCAGGCCCCGGCAGCGTTGACGATCGTCCGCGCCCGGAACGCGCCGGCCTTCGTCTCGATCGTCCATATCCCGTCGGCACGGGCCGCCCCCGCAAACGCCGCATCGGTGACGAAGACCGCACCGGCGCGGCGCGCCGTGGCAATACTTTCGGCATGAAGCGCGGCAACGTCGATATAGGCACAGGTCGCCTCCTGTACGCCGAGCGTCCATTCGGAACGCAGTCCGGGCACGAAAGCAGCAGGATCGACCCGGTCCAGACGCACCTCGCTATCGGCAAACTCGGCAAGGAACGTGTCCATCGCCGCCTCGTCCTCAGCGCGGCCGATATGCAGCGAACCGAGCGGCGCAAGATGGCCGGCTGCACGCAGCAACGGGCCGGATGCCGTGGTCAGAGGCTGGATATCCGGCCCGCCGTAAGTTTCTGACCAGAACGCAGCCGATCGCCCCGTCGCGTGATAGCCCGGCGCGTCCTCCGCCTCCAGGACGAGCACCCGCGCCTGCGACCCGATCGCCGCGGCCAAGCTCGCCCCCGCCATGCCCGCGCCGACGATCGCGATGTCGTATACGCCCGTCACCGTCAGGCCACGCACGCAGCCAGGAACGAATCGATCGCCGACAGCGCCCGATCTCGCACCCCATCCGCCTCGCGCAGGATTTCGTGCGCGGACTTGGGACCGAAGCGAACGACCTGCGCATTAGGCAGCCGCGCCGCGAGCCGGAGCGCCGCGCGCGGACCGACCAACTTGTCGGCCTCTGCGATCAGCATCAGTACGGGTGTCGTGATCGATTCGACCCGCCCATCGGTGGCGAGCGTCGCTGCGCCTGCAAACCCTTCGGCGAGCCATGCCCAACTCGGCGGCCCCAGCACAAGTTCGGGATGCGCCGCCTGCCACCATCCCTCGTCGCTGTAGCGATCGGCGTCGTGCGTCAAAAGCGACTGGCGCGAGGCGACCGATCCCGGCCGCTCGTTCCTGCGCCATGCCGCGCGCGCCGGGTCACCGCGACCGGCAATCCACCGCGCAATCGTTGCGCTGAACGCCGCGCCGAACGGCCCCCTCAACCCGATCATCGGCGCGACCAGGATCGCCGCATCGGGCTGGATCGACCGATCGGCAAGCGCGCGCATCACCATCATCCCGCCCATCGAATGGCCGAGTATAACGCTTGGCAGGCCGTGGCCCGCGTCCTCCGCGGTCCAATCCGACCAGAACGCCGCGAGGTCGGCATCGAACACCCGGTAGTCGCTCGCATGGCCGACATGCGGGTCGCTCGACAAACGCCCGGACCCGCCCTGCCCGCGCCAGTCGAACGCCGTCACCGACCAACCCGATGCATGCAGATGCGCGAACGTCTCGAGATACTTCTCGAAAATATCGCCGCGCCCCGTCTGGAACAGCATTCGCCCTCGTGGCGTCTGCGCAGGCCAGTCGAATCGGCGCAGCTTCCAGCCGTCGGGCGCGGTCCAATAGCCGATGCGCGCCTTGTCCGGAATCGTCCGACGCACGGCTGCCGGATCGATCGTCATGCGCAAACCCGTGGCATCATTCGAAATTCCTCCAAGCACGGTTACTTTTTCGAAAGCCATGTCCGTTAGGGACTAGCCGATGGGATGGAACATTGCTCTTCCAATTTTGATTCTGGTGCTCGGCGGCCTGCTGGTCTCGGCGGGTATCCAGGATGCGCGGACGCGGGAGATCGCGAACTGGAAGACCGCGGCGGTCGCTCTGCTGGCGCCGCTGTGGTGGTATGCGAACGGCCTCGATCCGTGGCCCGACATGGCGCTGCAGATCGGCGTCGCGCTCATCGTCTTCGCGCTGTTCCTGCTTGCCTTCCACTTCGGCATGATGGGCGGCGGCGACGTTAAGCTGATCGTCGCGCTCTCGCTGTGGCTGCCGTTCCCGGCGTTCCTGTCGATGCTGATGGTGATGTCGATCGTCGGCGGCCTCGTCACGCTCGTCATGATAATCGAGCATCGCGCCAAGAAGAACGCCGGACAGATCGAGGTCCCTTACGGCGTAGCAATAGCAATCGCCGGTCTTCTCGCGCTGCGCGAACCACTCCTTAACCAGTTTCAGTGATGATTAACGTCGAAATACATTCGCGGCGCCTGAAAGGCACGATCTAGTCATGGATACACGCAAGATCATTTTGCTGGTCGGCGCGCTTATAGTCGCAGCCGTCACGGCCTTCTTCGCCCGAACGCTGATCGCCGGCAGTTCGGCGCCGCAAGCTGGCGCGACCGCCATCGCCGCGCCGGTCATCGACGGCCCCGAAGTGTTGGTCGCAACCCGCTCGCTCCCGGTCGGCACGATCCTCGACGCCACGGCGCTGAAGTTCCAGCCCTGGCCGAAGGAGCTGGTCGACAACGCCTATTACCTTCGCGACAAGACCGACCTGAAATCGCTGCAGGGCACGGTGGTGCGCAGCATCATCACCGCCGGACAGCCGGTGACGCAGGGTGCCCTCGTGAAGCCCGGCGATCGCGGGTTCCTCGCCGCGGCACTCGGGCCCGGGATGCGCGCGGTCACCGTCCCCGTCTCGGCACAGGCCGCGGTCGCCGGGTTCGTGTTTCCCGGCGATCGAATCGACCTCGTGCTGACGCAGGCGGTCAGGGGCGGTGGCGATGGCGATCCGTTAAAGGTGTCCGAGACGATCATGCGCAACATCCGCGTGCTCGCGACCGATCAGCGGACCGACAATCTGGTCGGCGCGGACGGCAAGACCGAGGTCAAGACGTTCTCCAACGTGACGATCGAGGCGACGCCGAAGATGGCCGAACAGGTCGCGCTCGCGCAGACGCTCGGCTCGCTGTCGCTGTCGCTTCGGTCGATCGCCGACAATTCGGCCGAACTCGAGGAAGCGATCGCGTCCGGCGCGGTGAAGGTGCCCGACGGTACCGATCCGAAGGCGGAGAAGGCGATGTTGGTGCGTGTCGCGAGCCAGCCGAGCTCCGGCGCGGGTAGCTATCAGACCGGCGCCGACGTCTCGCGGTACCAGCGCAGCACGGTGCCTGGCAAAGCATCCAGCGGCGAAGACGGTCGTCCTATGCCGATGATGAGTGCGCCGCAGTCCGGTGGCGGGGCACCGGTCGTGGTGCAGGGCCCGGCCGTACGGGTCGCCCGCGGCAATGCGGTGACCATGGTTCCGGTCGGGGGGAAGAATTAAGATGCGTATCGCCATGACGCGCCCAGTCGGACGGCAGATGGGTTGGCCGCTCGCGGTCGCCCTTGCCGCCGCCACCGCCGCACCATCCGTCCCCGCGCTCGCCCAACATGCCCAGCGGGCTCAGGCTCGTACGCAGGCCGCCCCCTCGGGACTGCCCGTCGTCCAGGTCAACACCGGTCGCGGACGTCTCGTCACGCTGGCGCGGCCGATGAGCGACCTGTTCGTCGCCGACGACACCATCGCCGACGTTCAGGTCCGCTCGCCGACGCAGCTCTACGTGTTCGGCAAGAAGACCGGCGAGACGACGATCTCGGCAACCGCGAAGGGCGGCGGCGTCGTCTACGCCTCGACCATCCGCGTCGGCAACAACCTTGATTCGGTGCAGCAGATGCTCGGGCTCGCGATGCCCGAGGCACAGGTCGTCGCGACGCCGATGAACGGGCTGATCCTGCTCACGGGTACGGTCGCTGCACCCGAGGATGCCGCGGAAGCCGAGCGACTGGTACAGGCGTTCGTCGGTGATTCGACAAAGGTCCTGTCGCGACTGAAGACGGCGACGCCTCTGCAGGTAAACCTCCAGGTACGCATTGCCGAGGTCACCCGCTCGTTCGTAAAAAACATCGGCGTAAACATTCAATCGTTCGATGGAACTGGCGGTTTCAAGTTCGGCTTGGGGCAAGGACGCGACGCCCCGCTATATTCGCCCCGCGGTGGAATGTTCGTCGGCGGCACAACGCCGACAGCAGGTACTACTGGCATAGCCAAGACCGCCATCGGATCGACGTTCGGTCTGGCAGGCAAGTTGCTCGGTGTTGATCTCCTCGGCGCGATCGATTTGGGCGAGACCCTCGGGCAGGTGACGACACTCGCCAACCCGAACCTGACCGCGCTGTCGGGCGAGACGGGCACGTTCCTCGCAGGCGGCGAGATACCGATCCCGCTGGCGCAGGCGCTCGGCACGATATCGGTCGAGTACAAGCAATACGGCATCAGCCTCGCCTACACGCCCACGGTCTTGTCGGACGGTCGGATTTCGCTTCGGGTACGGCCCGAAGTGTCGCAACTCGATTACGCCAACGCGATCACCCTCAGCGGCACGCGCGTACCCGGCCTCACGACGCGTCGTACCGAGACGACGGTCGAACTCGGCTCGGGCCAGAGCATGATGATCAGCGGACTGCTGTCGAACAACAACAACAACAGCTACGACAAGACGCCGGGCCTTTCGAACCTGCCGATCATCGGCGCGCTGTTCCGCTCGAACGCGTTCCAGCGCAACGAGACCGAACTCGTGATCGTCATCACGCCGTATCTGGTGAAGCCGGTCAACAACGCCAGCGACATCGCGCTGCCGACCGATGGCGCGCGCGCACCGACCGATATCGATCGCGTGCTGCTGGGAACGCTCAGCGCCACCGGCGGCGGCAAGCGGCCTGTGCCGACGATCGCGCGGCCTTCCTATGTTCCCCCGGCGATCGGTGCCGCCGCCCCGGTCATGCCGATGCCGCATAGCGACGTCCGCCGCAGCGAGGACGATATCGCCGCGCGCCCTGCCAACGGGAATGGCGCCAAGACCAAGAAGGGCGCCGTGCCCGCGCCAGGTTTCTCGAATTGAGCCGGCCCCTGCTCCGCTGCTCGCGAACACCGCATCAAGGATTTCCGATGATCACCAAGTCGATCCTGTTAGCGTCCCTCGTCCCCGCGCTGCTGCTCGGCGGGTGCATGGGTACCGAGAATCGCGGTCTTGAATCGATCCACCAACCGGTCGTGAGCCGCTCCGACTATGCGCTAGATCTCGGCGTGTCTGGCGGTGCCCTGGCGTCGGGCGAACAGCAACGGCTTGCCGGCTGGATGAACGCGATGCGGCTTGGTTATGGCGACCGCGTAGCCATCGACGATCCCGCGGGCGAAGGCCCCGCCGCGCACGGCGACGTTGCCGCGGTGGTCGCGAGCTATGGCCTGTTGCTGAGCGACGACGCGCCGGTCACCCCGGCTTCGGTCACGCCGGGATCGATTCGGGTGGTCGTCAGCCGGATGCGCGCGCAGGTGCCGCACTGCCCGGACTGGTCGCGCAACGCGACCAACGAGTTCGAATCCAACACGTCGTCCAACTTCGGCTGCGCGATCAACAGCAACCTGGCGGCGATGATCGCCAATCCGGCCGACCTGGTTCGCGGCAAGGAAGGGGCGGAGACCACCGATACCGCCGCCTCGTACAAGGCGATCGACACGTACCGCAAGAAAGCGCCGACCGGTGCCGGTTCGCTCGCCGCAGCCACGCCGGGAGGCAAGTGATGAACGCTCCGTGGAAGCCCGCTGGCGCCGCCAGTCGCGATCCCTTCACCGCCTATGTCTGTGACGAGACGACCGCGGCGGCACTGCGCCCGATCGCGACCGAACTCGGCTGGTCGGTCGACAAGATCTACAAGGGCGGACTGCGCAACGCGATCCAGTCGCTGTCGGTTGCCGCATCACCGCAGATCCTGTTCGTCGATCTCGCCGAGTCGGGCGATCCGCTGAACGACATCCACGCGCTCGCCGAAGTCTGCGAGCCCGGCACGGTGGTGATCGCCGCGGGCCAGGTCAACGACGTCCGCCTGTACCGTGACCTCGTCGCGAGCGGGATTCAGGATTACCTGCTGAAACCGCTCCATCCCGACATGCTGCGCGAGGCGTTCGTCCATGCGCAGATGATGCTCAATGCACCGAAGCCCGTCGACCTGTCGCCGGAGCGTCCGCATTGTTCGGTCGGCGTGATCGGCACGCGCGGTGGCGTCGGCGCGTCGACCATCGCGACCTCGATCGCGTGGTTGCTCGCTGACAAGGAGAAGCGCTCAACCGCACTGCTCGACCTCGACGTGCATTTCGGCACGGGGGCGCTCAGCCTCGATCTCGAACCCGGCCGCGGCCTTACCGACGCGATCGAGAACCCGAGCCGCATCGACGGGCTGTTCATCGAACGCGCGATGGTCAAGGCGACGGAGAACCTGTCGGTGCTCAGCGCGGAGGCCCCGATCAGCTCGCCGGTGGTCACCGACGGCTCCGCCTTCTACCAGTTGCAGGAGGAGATGCGCGCGGCGTTCGAATGCACCGTTGTCGACCTGCCGCGGGCGATGATGATCCAGCACCCGCATCTGATCAGCGACGTGAAGCTCGCGGTGATCGTCACCGACCTGACGCTGGCGGCTGCGCGCGACACGATCCGGATCCTGTCGTGGTTGAAGACGAATGCCCCGCAGATCGAGCTGTTCGTGGTCGCCAACCGTGTGCACACCGGCGGCCAGCTCGAGATCAGCCGCAAGGATTTCGAGGGCTCGATCGAGCGCAAGATCGATTATCTCGTCCCGTTCGACCAGAAGCTCGCGGCGCAGTCGGCCAAGCTCGGCAAGCCGATCGTCGAGGTCGGCAAGACCAG
The DNA here is from genome assembly GCF_001421415.1 of Sphingomonas sp. Leaf208. Classification (GTDB taxonomy): domain Bacteria; phylum Pseudomonadota; class Alphaproteobacteria; order Sphingomonadales; family Sphingomonadaceae; genus Sphingomonas. The sequence continues at coordinate 159,349 of NZ_LMKH01000035.1, read as the reverse complement.
CAAGACGATCGCGCCGATCGTCGCGCTCGCCAGCGCGCTTGCCGCGGCGGTCGCGGACTGCGGCATCGACGGTGCCAAGGCGTCTCGGGGCCGGTCGCTGATGGGCAAGTTCGGCGAACTCCGCGGGCTGATGACCAAGCGCACGCTGAAGCCGGCAAAAGCGAAATGATCGCTTATGATCACGCCCACCTGACAAGCGTCACGCGATGACCGGCATGGCGCCGCTCCTGCTCGTGATGGTCGGCGCGAGCATCGTGCTGGGGATGATCGTGTTCGCATTCGCCGGGCCCTCCCCGGGCCGCGCGAAATCGCGCCGGCTCGTGGCGTTACGCGAACGGCACGGCGACGAGATCACCGTGGCGGACGCACACATGCGGCGCATTTCGCATGCACGCGATACCAAGATGGATCTGGCGTTCGGTCGTATCCTGCCCAATCCGGTGCAGCTCGCGAAGCGGCTCGCGATGACGGGCAAGGACTGGACCGTCGGCCAATACGGCATGGCGACCGCGGGGATCGCATTGGTCGTCGCGGCACTCATGCTGTTCAAGGGCATGCCGATCCTGCTCGCGTTGCTGTTCGGCCTGTTCGTCGGCATCGGCCTGCCGCATCTGGTCGTCGGCAAGACGATCAACCGCCGCGTCGGCAAGTTCACCGCGAAGTTTCCCGACGCGATCGAGCTTCTCGTCCGCGGCTTGCGCTCCGGCCTGCCGATCAGCGAGACGATCGGCGTCGTCGGCCACGAGCTCGACGGCCCGGTCGGCGAGGAATTCCGCTCGGTCAGCGACAAGATGAAGATTGGCCGGACGATGGACGCCGCGCTCCAGGAGACCGCGGACCGGCTCGGCACGCCCGAATTCCAGTTCTTCGTCATCACCATCGCGATCCAGCGCGAGACCGGCGGCAACCTTGCCGAGACCCTTGCCAATCTCGCCAACGTGCTGCGCATGCGCGGCCAGATGAAGCTGAAGATCAAGGCGATGTCGTCGGAGTCGAAGGCGTCCGCGTACATCATCGGCGCGCTGCCATTCATCGTGTTCGCGCTGATCTGGTTCATCAACGGCACCTACATGCAGCGGTTCTTCGTCGACGAACGGCTGATGGCGATCGGCATGGGCGGCATGATGTGGATGGCGATCGGCGCCTTCATCATGGCCAAGATGATCAACTTCGAGATCTGAGGGACTGACGATGGGCGAGACCGCCGGACCTACCCTGCTCGGGGTCGACGTACTCTGGGTCGCGACGATCCTGTCGGGTGTCGCCGCGTTCGCCGTGATGATCGCGATCTATGCGGTGACGACGGTCCACGATCCGATGGCGAAGCGCGTCAAGGCGCTGAACGACCGACGCGAACAGTTGAAGGCCGGCATCACCGCCTCGACCAAGCGCCGCGCCAAACTCGTCACGCGCAACGACACCGCGGATCGGATGCGCGGCATCCTGTCGTCGATGAAAGTGCTGCAGGACAGCCAGGTCAAGGCGGTCCAGGTCAAGCTGATGCAGGCCGGCATCCGCTCGAAGGAATGGGCGCCCGCAGTGATCTTCGGACGCTTGGTGCTGCCGATCGTGATCGGCGGGGCGATGCTCTACTGGGTCTATGGCACCGATGGCTTCGCGACCTGGGGCCCGCTCAAGAAATACGGGCTCGTCGCGATGAGCTTCATCCTGAGCTACAAGGCGCCGGACCTGTATCTCGACAACAAGATCAAGAAGCGCTCGGATGCGATCCGCAAGGGCCTTCCCGACGCGCTCGACCTGCTCGTGATTTGCGCCGAGGCCGGCCTGACCGTTGATGCCGCGTTCCACCGCGTCGCGCGCGAACTCGGCCGCGCCTATCCCGAACTGGGCGAGGAATTCACCCTCACCGCGATCGAGCTGGGCTTCCTGACCGACCGCCGCAGCGCGTTCGAGAACTTCGCGTTGCGCGTGAAGCTGGACGCGGTGAAGGGCGTCGTCACGACGATGATCCAGACCGAGAAATACGGCACACCGCTTGCCTCCGCACTGCGCGTATTGTCGGGCGAATTTCGCAACGAACGCATGATGCGTGCCGAGGAGAAAGCGGCACGTCTGCCCGCGATCATGACCGTGCCGCTGATCCTGTTCATCCTGCCGGTGCTGTTCGTCGTCATTCTCGGTCCAGCCGCCTGCTCGATCTCCGACGCGCTGCTCAAGGGGTAAGCAACCGCAACGCCAACGGATCGTTGAGCCCCCGTAACAGGAGGGTTTTTCGATGCCGTTGTTTTCCACGCCTACGCAATTCGCCGCGCTCGCGCTAATCTTCGTCGCCGGCTGGCTGTTCGGATTGGCGAGCCATCCCGGTGGCAAGAAGTGGAAGGCGCGCTATCACGCCGAGCGTGACGCGCACGCGGTCGCCAAGAAGGATGCCGACATCCGCGCCGCCGCCGCCGAAAAGCGTGCGGTTGAGGCCGAGCATGAGAATGCGCGCCTCGTAAAGGCCACGCCGGTAGCGCCAGTCGTACCGGTGACGACGACCCGTGCGCCGGTAGAGGATCGCTCGATCTTCGTGTCGCCTGACACGCGTCCCGTAGCCGCGTCGTCGGCCCGCCCGGCCTATAATAATGATGGCACGAAGCGCGGCTGGTTCGACTTCGACCGTCGCTAATCGCTGAAATACGGCCCGCTCTCTGTCGAGCGGGCCGCCTTATCCAAGCCTATTGGTAATGTGCGACGTTCTTGAACCCGGTGTTCGTCTTCGCCATCTTAACCAGCTTTCTAGCGTAGGACCGCACGTGCCGGTCGAAGCGCGTATCGTTGTAGACGCCGCGCCAGATATACTCGTCGCGGTCCAGTATCGCAGCAAGCGCGGCGGTAAACGTCGCTTGGCTGTCCGCGACGCCTTTGCGGCTCATCAGCGCACAGACCATTTCCTCGGCTGATGCCTTGTCGCAGTCATCCTGCAATTCACGGCCGCCACGCTCGGCCACAACCTGCTCGGATCGCGCAGCAATACCCCGTGCGTCCAGCCATTTGCGGACCGCGTCGCCGTCCCAGTCCTTTTTGTCCACCAACGCCCAATCTCCGTTTCGCGCGCACTAGCCGGTGGAGCGCGCCTGCCAGCGCCGATATCCGATCACGGCCAGCACGACCATCGCCGCGTACAGCCCGGCAGTGAGCATGAGCCCCTTGTAGGCGAACATCCCGACATACAGGACGTCGACCGCGATCCACAGCAGCCAGTTCGCCGCATGACGCCGCGCGACCCAATATTGCGCGACCAGACTAAAGCTGCTGAGCGTCGCGTCGGCCCAGGACAATGCCGCGTCGGTGTAACGGCTCATGAACCAGCCGATCACGAACGCCCCGACCGCGCCCGCGCCAAGACCGGCGAGCGCACGCGATGGCCGCAAAGGCTCCACGACGACATCGCCTTTATCGTCCTTCCCCCGCGCCCAGGCCAGCCAGCCATAGACGATCGCGATCGCAAACAGCGCCTGAAGCACCATGTCCGCATAGAGCCGTACGTCGAGGAACAGCTTGAAGTAGAGCGCACAGGCGACGAAATTGATTGGCCAGCACAGCATGTTGCGCTTCGCGGTCAGCCATATCCCGGCGAAACTGACGACGACCGCGATGATCTCGAGCGGCGTCATCACGGCGCGATCCGACGCAGGAAGTCCTGGCCCGGACGCGAGAAGAACCACGCGGCATGGTCGATCAAATACCCATCCCAAGCCATGGCGGCGGACGCGGTGTCCGCCACGAAGGCGGTGAAATAATCGGCCTCCGACAGCGCGAATTCAACATGAACCAGCGGCAACAGCGACACGACCGCGGCGATCTCCTCATCGCTCAGCGGTAGGACTTCGGCATAGCCCGCCATAAGCGCCAGCGCCGTCTCGGGATCGGCGATCGCATCGTCAGCCCCCTGCCCCAGATCCAGCCATCGCACCGACGTCCGCTCGATCGCCGTCGCGATGTCGTGAACGGCATTCGTGCGATCGGCCAACCCGAAGTCGAACACGGTCCGTACCGCGCCCTCTGGCGTCCAGAGAAGGTTGGAAGGATGCCAGTCATTGTGCGTCCACAACGGCGCTTGTTTCGCGAGAAGCAACGACAGGTCGCTATCGGCCTGCTCGAACAATCGCGCAAGTTGCGCCTGCCACGGCCGGTCCGCGAGGAACGCGGCCAGCGCCGGGCGGGCGGCAACATAGGCGCTCGCCGCAGCCAGCGGATCGGCGGCAGGAAGTATCGTGAAACTCGAGACCAGGGGTTGTCGGCGTCGCACTGGCGCATCGAACCCGCGCGCCGCGACGTGCAGTTCCGCCAGCGCCACGCCGGCGGCATGGGCATGGTCGAGCGACAGGAACGACGTCCACGACAGCCGGTCGCGATACAAATCCTCCCCCGGCGCCTGGCGGTGCAGTTCGTACGACCACGGACCGATCGCGACGGCGCTCGCCCCTTGTGCGGTCGCCATCACTTCGGGCACCGACACGCCCGCACCGGCGAGATGCACGATGTACGCATGTTCCTCGGCGAGCCCTTCGATCGTGCGGACAAGGTGATGGTGGCGCTTCAACAGGAACGCGCCGTTCGTCGTGTGCACCAGCGTCGCGGCGGAGAAGGGGCGCGGGGAATGCCAGTGTAGCCCGGTCATCCGCCCAGCCGCGGGAAAGTGCGCCAGCGCGGCTTGGGCCTCGTCCGCTGCAATCGCGGGCCATGTCGGCGCCTCCAGCGTCGTACCCATGCCATGGACCAGATGCTTCAGCTGCGACGCCACCTCAGAACGCCCGCGAGATCGTCGCCATGACCGCCGCGCCACTGCCGATGTAATAAGCGGGCGGCGCGCCGGCGATGACCGTGCCGTTGCGGCCGATCGTGTCCTGCGCATTGGTGCTGACCGACTGCACGCCGGCGAGGACGTGTGGATCGGTGACGTTGATCGCGTTGACCCGCAGATCGGTGCGCTTGCCGTCGAGCCAGTCGGCGAGGTGCATGCCGACCGATAGGTCGAGCGTCGCATAGCCCTTGATGCGCTCATCGTTCATGAAGCTCGCATATTGCCGCCCGATATATTTCGACGCGACACTGCCGAAGAAACGCCCGTCGTCGTAGATCCCACCGGCGCCGAACTGGACGGTCGGACTGGACACCGCGTGCTTGCCCCTGGTCGGCAGAAAGTCCGCACCGACCGGAAGATCGTCGTCGATCCGTGCGCGCAGATATTCGCCCGAGAGATACAGGCTGACACCCGCGACCGGGCGGTAGTCGATCTCCGCATCGACGCCGTACGAGGTCTGGCCGCCAGCGTTGAGCGTCGCATTCACCTGCGCGCCGCCCTGGTCGAGCACGGTCGCGAGCTGGCGGTTGCGGAACTTGTAGTGGAAGCCGGTCACCGAGGCGGAGAGCTGTTCGCCGATGAACCGATAGCCGATCTCCTGCGAGACCGAATATTCGTTCTTCAGCGCGTTCGTCCCCTGCACGACCACTTCGCCACCATAGTAGCTGTTATAGAGCGTGAACTCGTTGGGCGTGCGGAAGTTGGTGGTGATGTTGGCGAACAGCTGCTGGCGATCGTCGATCCGGTAGTGGATCGCGGCACGCGGCAACGCGGCGAAGCTGTCGTTGCGCACCTTGTCTTGCGGCCCGGGGAGGTAATTGCGGCCGTTACGCACGACGTTCACGCCTTTGAACCCGGCATCGATCGTCAGCCGCGGGGTCAGCGCGATGCTGTCGGCGACGAAGAAGCCCTTTGTCACGGTGACGGTGCGCTGGTTCTCATAGGCGAGCAGGCGGCCATCGGCGGTGCGGATCGCCTCGGCGCGATAGCCCCAGCGATCGGTCGGCTGCCCGTCTGCGTCGATCGAGGTGTAGGACTGCGTGACGCGGTCGGTGCCGTAGTCGAACCAGAGCCCCGCCGTGAGCGTGTGCGCGCCGGTCCTGAAGGTCAGCTTGCTGACGTTGCCGGTCCGCATCTGGTCGCCGGTGTAATTGCCGAGCACGGTCGCGACGCCGTCGACCGCACCGGGCAGCGCAATCGGCTGTGCCAGTTCCTCAGTGCCGAGGAAATTCCCTTCCGTGGTCAGCTGCGTCCCGTAGGGCGAGTTGCCGTAGCCGAACTGGAGATAGGTGGTGGTGTCGAGCGCCAGCCGATCGGTCAGCACCAGATGCACCGGCGCGGAGGCGTAGAGATTCCGGAACGGCGCGCGGTACAGGCGCCAATAGTTCGTGTTCCCCGCCGTGTAGCGCTTGTCGTAGTTGAAGTCGCGGCCCTGCGCGTTCCATTCGGCGAGCGTCGGGCTCGGATAGCTCGACGAGTTCGCGTCGTTGTACGACAACGCAAGGCTGGCGCGGTTGCCGGCGCCCCATTCGCCCAGGATCTTGGCGTCGATATGCTGGCGCGTATCGTAGCCGGCACCTCGCCAATTGTCCGCACGGGTATTCGAATAGGACAGGAACGCCTTCAGCCCGGTATTGCCGATCGTCCCGCTATCGACCCGGAAGAACCCACGCCGCGCCGCGTAGCTGCCGAGCGACAAGTCGACGAGCGCACCGGGACGCGCCTTGGGATCGTCGAGCGCGAGCGACAACAGCCCGCCCGCGCCGCCGAGCGTGGGTGAGTCGATATCGACCGAGCCCTGCGCGAGCGAAATGCGCTTCAAATTCTCGGGATCCGCGAACTGCGACGGATAGGCATAATAATAGCCGATGTCGTTCTGCGGCGCGCCTTCCATCAGCACGCCGATCTCGTCCTGGCCGAGCCCGCGCAACGTGAGGCTGGAACTCGTCGACAGACCGTACGGGTCGCTCGACGCGACGTTCGCGCCGGGCAGCAGCGTCACCAATTGAAACGCGTTGAGCGTGGGCGCCTGCTTGACGATGAAGTCGGCGGAGATCGCACTCTGCGCGCGCGGTACCTTTTGGTCCGGGAGCAAGCCGGCCGGATCCTGCTTGCCGACCACACGAATTTCCGTGGGTTCGACCGGCTCGGACGCGACCTGCGCGCTTGCAGAGGATGCGGCAAGGCTCGCCGAGAGGGTCAGCGCTACCCGGAAAGCAGGGCGGCCACGCGCTATAAACGGGCGCGTCACAACAAAAAACCAGCATTAAAAAACGTCACGTCCACTCCAATCGGAGGGACGACGGGCCAGCCGCAGACCCTCCCTACGCCGGTATAAGCCGGATCAGGTTCAGCGGGTCATGGGCTGTTGCCCACCTCTCAGCCGCACATCAGCGGCCCCCCGGGGATGCGTTTCGCTTAGGCGGTTGGGCGGGTGGTGGAAAGGGCTATCACGTTGATCTGGCTGGAGTGCCGGACGCGGTGCACCGGCGAACCTCAAGCCCCTCCCCAAGAATGGCGCGCAGCGGCCGGCCTACCCAGAAAACATGCTGTGAAAACAAGGTAGGCCGACCGCCTCTACTGCTCGATCGACGAGCACCACCAGGGTCGGCAAGGGAACGCCAACACCGCGGCGGTGTGACAGTTACGTTGCAACGCGGCATAAAGACTCACCGCATCACAAAATGTCTCGGCTAACGGCGGCGTCGCACGGTCAGGCGCGACCCTCGCGGCGCTTGATCTCGCCCAGCAGCGCCTCGGCCACCGGGTTGCCGACCTCGCCACCCGACTGGTCGTACGCGCCCGCAAGCTCCGCGTCCGTCGCGCCCTGCAACAGCGCGTTCACCTCGGCGTTGAAGTCGTCGACCTCGCCCGCGGCGGCATCGGCGGCGTCCTCGCTCGTCACGGCCGGCTCCGCTCCAGCGACCGGGGCGTGTGCCATCACGGCATCCTGCTTGAAGACGTCGAAGGCTTCGGCGGCCTCGTTGCGCTCCTCGATCGCGATTTCGAGGCGGGTGAACAGATCGAGCTGCGGTGCGGTGTTTTCCATTCCGCCAGCTTATCCGCGCGAACACGGTCCAGGCAACTCGTTCGCGCACGACCGGCGCACGGAGCAGGAACGTACCAGGAATCTCTATAATCTAAAGCAACTCGTGAGACTTCCAGCCGGAACGTCCGTTCTGCCCTTCAAGCCGCCGACCTGGAACCAGCGATCGGTTGCAACAGGGAGAGACCATGACCGCGATCCGAGCCGCCGAACCCTATGACCTTTCACGGTTGATGGCGTTCGATTCCTTCCCCGGAGACCGGATCGCGGAGATCGTCGAGCGCCGCATGCTTGTAGCCGAAGCGGACGGCGTCATCGCAGGCTATATCGCGTGGCAGACCGGCGGATGCATCGGCAAGGACTATGTGAACAAACTGGTCGTCGATCCGGACTATCGTCGCCACGGGATCGCCCAATCGTTGATAGCCGAACTGAAATCTGTCTTGAGTGGCAGAGTTTTCATCTCGACCGGTGTCGATAACAGCGCCGCTGTCGGACTTTTGACACGCACCAATTGGCAATTAGCCGGGCAGATCGTTGGCTTGCGCCCTGCAGACGAAGCGGAAATCTTTTACTACCGAGACCTCTGAGTCGCGGCTTTGCCCATGATATTTACTACCAACATCAGTTCTCACGGAGTTAAGCGGGCAGGTCGAGACATTTTTGCGACTAGTCGAGGGACCGACTTGTATCACCAAACGTTTGCGGCGATATAACTCAGACATGCCCCAACGGATGCTCAATCCCGATCAACGGCTTCGCGAGCATCTCGAGGATGCGCTGGCGGAGGCTGATGCGCTCGGCCAGACGGTCGTCGCCGCATTGATCTCCGAGGCACTCGACGCTTTGGCATACGTCCGCCCCTGAAGGGATCGTCGCAACGGCCCCGTGTGTTGGGCCATCATGGTAACGCCGCTCTCACAACCTTCGACTATAGAATCGCTGGACTCCTGGGCCGAGGCGTCCCGCGTCCGCCGGATGAACGCGGCGGAAGTACGTCCGACGGGGCGCTACGTCCTTTGCTGGCTGCAGCAGGCGTTGCGTGCCCGCGACAATCCGGTGATCGACGCGGCTATCCGTCTCGGCAACGATCTCGGCCTGCCGATCCTCGTCTACCACGGGCTGCGCGAAGACTACCCCTACGCGTCCGATCGCCTTCACCACTTCATTCTGGGTGCGAGCCGCGATCTCGCGCGCGACTGCCGACAGCGCGGCCTTGCCTGCGTCCAGCATGTCGATCGCGACGACGCGCGCGAGAAGGGCCTGGTCTATCGTCTGGCCGCCGACAGCGCCGCGGTGTTCGTCGAGGACCAGCCGACCTTCGTCGCGCGCTGGCAGTCGGACCGTGTCGCCGCCCGCACCGAAGTCGCGATGTTCGCGGTCAATGCCGCATGTCTGGTCCCCCCCGCGCTACTCGGCGACGGCATCGGCTCGACCACCGCGTTCCGGCGCAAGCACGAGGCAGTGCGTGCGGATTGGCTGGCGATCGACGACCTTCAGGCGGACATTGCCGCGTATGACGGCCCCCTGCCCTTCACATCGGATCGACTTGAGTCATGCAGCAATGCCGACCTTGACCGTCTGGTCGCTAGCGCGGCGATCGATCATTCGCTTGTGCTCAGTCCCGACTTCCCGGCCGGCCGCGACGGCGCCCTGACGAAACTCGAACGGCTGATGGACACTGTGCTGCCGACCTATGCCACGACCCGCAACGATGCGACCAAATCGGTCGGTGCCAGCATGCTCTCGCCCTATCTGCATTTCGGCGTGATCGGCCCACGCGAAGTCATGGCCACCGTCGAAGCCGCCGATGCGCCCGCCGCCGCCAAGACCAAATTCGCCGACGAACTGCTGACATGGCGCGAATGGTTCCACTACCAGGCTCGCGCGCTTCCCTCGCCCGAGCGCTACGACCGCGTCTCGGAATGGGCCCGCGAAACGCTCGCAGCGCACGCTTCTGACCCGCGTCCGGAAGTGGAAACGCTCGCCGACTTGCTCAACGGAACCACCCGCGACGAGACCTGGAACGCCTGCCAGCGCCAGTTCCTGGTCGATGGCTGGATGCACAATAATCTGCGCATGTACTGGGCCAAGCGGATCATCGCCCTGACGCCCGATCCCGAGACGGCATGGGCGACAGCCTGCTACCTGAACGACCGGCTCAGCCTCGACGGACGCGATCCGTCGACCTACGGCAACATCGCGGCGTCGTTCGGCGCAGGATCGCCCGGTCGCGACGGGCCGCCGATCTACGGCAAGGTGCCGACGCGGTCGGATAGCTCGACCCGGCACCGCGACGGTGGCCCGGAGTGGCTTCGTACCGCCGCAACGCGTACCGCGCCCGAACCTACGCTGCCGTCGAGCCCGCCGTCCGCACTTTACCTTACGGGCGAACTGCCCATCTAACCCGAGCGCGCGTCGCCGCCCGCTAACAACGCCCGATCCATTCACCTGCAAGCATGGCGCGCCCGTCAGGCGCAGCGCCGTACACCGGAATTGACCATGACATCGACTGCGCAAGACCGCCCGGAACCTCGTACGACGGGCTATGTCCTGACCAGCAGCGTGACGTTTGCGATGGCGGCCGCTGCCGGCGTCGCGGTCGCCAACATCTATTACAACCAGCCGATGCTCGGCGTGATCGAGAAGGATCTGCCGGGCAAACTGTCCACGCTGATCCCCACCGCGACACAACTGGGGTATGCCGCGGGTCTGTTCTTCCTCGTACCGCTCGGCGACCTGATCGAGCGCAAGCGCCTGATCGTGATCCAGTTCGCGGTCCTCGCCGCCGCGCTGGTCGCCGCCGCGATTGCGCCCACCGCAGGCCTGGTCGTGGCTGCCTCGCTTCTGGTCGGCATCGCCTCCACGGTCGCGCAGCAGATCGTCCCGCTAGCCGCCAACCTCGCCGCCCCGGATCGACGCGGGGCGACCGTCGGCACGGTCATGTCGGGCCTGTTGTGCGGCATATTGTTGAGCCGAACACTCGCCGGCTTCGTCGCCACGCATGCCGGCTGGCGCGAGATGTTCTGGCTCGGCGTGCCGATGGCGCTCGCCGTCGGCCTCTGGATGGCGATCAAGTTGCCCCGCAGCCAGCCAGCCGCGACGCTGTCCTATGGCGGCCTCCTCCGCTCGCTCGTCGGGCTGTGGCGCGAGTTCGGCGCATTGCGGCTCGCGACCGTCACCCAGTCGCTGATCTTCGCCGCGTTCACCGCGTTCTGGACCATCCTCGCGCTTAGGCTTCAGGAGCCGCGCTATGCGCTGGGCGCCGACGTGGCGGGCCTGTTCGGCATCGTCGGCGCAGTCGGGATCTTCGCCGCACCGATCGCCGGACGGTACGCGGATCGAAAGGGACCGCATATGGTGATCGCGCTCGGCGCCGCGCTGACGCTGGTTTCGTGGATCCTGTTCGGCGTGTGGACCTCGATCGCGGGCATGGTCGTCGGTGTCATCGTGCTCGATTTCGCCGTCCAGAGTGCGCTCGTGTCCAACCAGCACATCGTCTACGCGCTGCGCCCCGAAGCGAGGGCGCGGCTCAACACTATCTTCATGGGCGGCATGTTCCTGGGCGGCGCGGTCGGGTCCGCCGCCGCGACGCAGGCTTGGGCCGCGGCCGGCTGGTCCGGCGTGGCCATGCTCGGCATCATGCTGACCGCACTGGCGACGCTGATCCAGACGGTCAGCCTGGTTCGGCGCAAGCGGGCGATCTGACCGACCGCCCGGCGCGCTTACAGTCCGATAGAGTAGAGTGCGTGGTGCGCCAGGATGAACAGCGTACGACGATCGGCGCCACCGATGACGAGTTGCAGCGGACGTTCCGGTACGTCGATACGGCGTAACAGCGAGCCGTCCGGCCGGTAGACGAACACCTGTCCATTGGCGACGTACAGGTTGCCGGCCGCGTCGCGCGTCGCGCTCTCGCCGCCGCGCGGTGCGACGACCTTGAGGTCCGTCACCCGGCCATTGTCGCCGACCAGACCGCTATACGTGCGGTTCTCCGACCCGTTGGTCAGCACCACCCTCTCGCCGGGGGGCGCCGTGACGAACCCGTAAGAGTCGAGCGTATCGGACCAGCGCCAACCCTGATGATCGTCCGGCCCCTGATTCCACACGCGGAACGCCGGCAGCACCAGCGAACCGTCGGGCGAGACATATTCCTGCGCCTTCGCCTCGCCCATCTTGCCGGTGAAGAAATCGGCGAGCGGTGGATATTGGTACGTCGTAGGATCGATCCGGTCGGCGAACTCGCCATTCGCCCAGACGTTGACTGGCAACACCGTCGCCGCACCGCGTCTCGCCTTGGCTGGGGTCGGTGCGATGACTCGAACGTCAGCCGGCTTGGTCGGATCGATGCTGTAGACGGTCCCGTCTCGCCCGGCCGACGACAGCACCAGCAGATCGCCAGACTTGGCGACCGCTAGGTTCACCGCGTCGAGCGGCGCTTCCGCGACGATCGACAGGCCTTCGGTCTTCGACCAGCCATGGATCCGCTGGAAGCGGCGATCGATGAAGTAGAGCTTGCCCTGCGCATCGACTGCACCGCCGGCGATCGAATAGAATCCGTCGGCCAGTTTCTCGACGCCCGGCGTTGCCGGTATCGGGGTTTGGACCGCCGTTGCAGGTGCGGCCGGCACGTCGAGCTTGGCGAACTCCAACTCGCGCACCTCCTGCCCGCGCGTCATGTCTTTGATCGTGTTCTCGAACGGGAACTTGCTCGCGCGCAGATACGTGCCGCAGCCCTTCGCATCGCAGCTCGCAAACCCGCTTTCGGCGTTCACATGGACATTGCGGAAACGGATATCGCCGGAGTTGTAGAGCTTTACCGCGGCGTCCATCGGCTTGATCGACCGCGTGACGCGGTAGCTGTGGTAATTGGCGAACAGGATGTTGCGCGAATTGCGGATCTCGGTGGAAATCGCGTCGACGCCGTCGCGCACCTCCTGCTCGGTCTGCGGCGCGAGGAATTCCCAGTTCTCGACGTTGTCGAGCACGATCTCCGCGCGATAATGATGTTCGGCCGACAGTTCGTAGACGTGACCGGGAGTCTTGGTGTTCGAGACGTGGAAGCCCGCCGATGCCAGCGTGTTCGGCGACCAGATCGCCGCGAACGTGCCGCCGCCGCCGTCGGTCACCCAGATGCTGGGATGCTGCCCATCGAAGCGCGCGCGCGGATCGCCGAATCCGATCGGGCTGCCCTTGGTCAGCACGGTGCCGCCCCCGCCCTGGATCTTGACGTCATTGACCATCGACGCCTCGCCCGCCTTCCAGAGCAACGCCGTCGCGCGCGGGTTCACGCCGCCGGTCCAGAGCCCGAGGCCGGAGACGATCGCGTTGCCGCCCTTCGCGCTCTCCAGCAGAGCCTTCGGGCCACCGACGCCCATATAGGCCGGCGTCTCGTCGGGGAGATAGAGATGCGTGAGGCTAGGATGCAGCGAGATCAGCACGCTGTCGGGCCGCAGCTTCAGCGTGTCGGTGACGCGGTACCGACCGACCGGGAGATATAGCACGCGGTGGGTGTCGATCGCGCGCTGCAAGGCTGCAGTATCGTCGGTGGCATCGTCACCTTTGACGCCCAAATCACGCACGTTCGTCCATTCGCGCACGGCCGGCATGGCCCGGATCGCCGGCGCACGTCGAGTGGGTAGTCGTGACAGCGGCGCGATCGAAACGTCGGTCGCATATTCGCCGATCGTGCCGAGGCCCGCCAGTTTCAGACCGTAGGAAAAGTCGGCGACCCGGTAGGTCGGCCCCGCGGCCGCGATCGTCTTGCCGCTGTCGCGGAAGCGCGCGAAGGTCGGCGTATTGCTGGCGACCGCATTGTCGAAGCCGATCTGCGTGAAGACGCTGTTCTCCGCCGAAACGACGATACCTGCCTGCGATACGTTCTCGAACCGGACGTCCTTACCCCAGAACGAATCCGAATAGCCGCGGTCGATCTCGATCCCGACCGGCGTATCCCGGATCGCGACGTTGACCAGGGTCAGGTCGACCTCATGCTCGCGGATCGCTGCGTCGCGCTGTCCCTGGAACTCCGAATCCAGCAGCGTGAACTGCCACGCGGGCGAGGTCTTCTCCGACATGATGCCGTAGCGACCGCCGAAGAACCGCAGATTCTCGAACTCGTTGCCCGCCTGATAGACGCCGGCAAGACCCGAGCCGATGTGGAAGTCGATGTGCCGCAGATAGCCATGCTGCGCGACGCGGAAACGTACCGCGACCGCGCCCGTATTGCCGTCACCGATCCGGAAATCGACGTTGGACAGCGTGGAATAGAAGGTGCTCGAGGTCGCATCGTAGATCGCCGGATCGAACGGGACGCTGGTGCGCGGCGGTACGGGTGCCTTGCCGACGCGGTACTGGTCCTCGCCGGTGAAGCTGACCATCGCCGCCACGCCGGATCCAAAGCCCGCGCTGTTGTCGGCAAGGACGATCTCCGGGCGAGTCGAGCCGACACCGAAGACGCGGACGGCGGACCGGATGAAGATCGTGCGTGTGATCCGATAGCGTCCCGACGGCAGGAACACGACGCCGCCATGACCGCCGGCCGCCGCCGCGTCGATCGCCTGCTGGATCACCGCGCTATCGTCCGCGCGGCCGTCGCCGACGCCTTTGACGGTTACCGCCTGCGGATCATTGGGCTGGCTGAGATAGACCGAGACCGACTTGGTTGGCGCCGCCGTCTTTGCAGCCACGGTCTTTGCAACGGCCGGGCTGGCGACAAGAAGCACCGTTCCGCAGAGCAGCCATTTCGCAACCATCGTCCGTCTCCCGTTATCAGGACAGCAGTCCTACCGTTCGTGGAGGTCCGCTTCATCTGCGACGAAGGTCGTATTCGTAGCCCTTCGCCCCTCCCCGCCAGAAGGAGATCGAAGGCAAGTGTCAGATCGCCAGCGTCTGCGCGACGATCGCGGCCTGCGTCCGGTTGCGGACGTTCAGCTTGCGCATCAGGGCGGTCATGTGAACCTTCACGGTAGCCTCGGCGATGCCCAGATCAAAGGCGATCTGCTTGTTGAGCAAACCCGAATGGACGCCGCGGAGGACCCTGATCTGCGTCGGCGTCAGGCGCGGCGACGCAGCGCACGTCGCGGCAGTGGTCGCGACCGAAGATTGGTGCGTATCGTGTCCAGGCCGTTCCATGGTCATCCCTCCCTGTGCGCCGGCCGAAGTCGTAGCGGCCGATGGGTGGCCGAGACGCGGTGGCTGTCGCTGTTGATCCAGTGATCCGTTACGCGGATTCGGTTGGACAGGTTTTGACTATGGGCCGTGCGATCGGACGCAATCAAGCCTTTTTTGTTGTCAGATCGAAAAGACCTGTCGTACAGATATGCGATCAATTCGGCAGGCGAACGCGCCGCCGACTATCGGGAGGGGCGTGATGTCACGAGCACTGGACGAGCGCACGCGACTGCGACCTGTGGGCCGATGATCAGCGCAGACATGCGACTCGTGATCGCCGCACTCGCGGGGATATTCCTCGCCGTCCTGATGATCGTTCGCGGTCGACTCCACCCCTTTATCGGCCTGTTGTGCGGCGCGTTCACCGTCGGCCTGCTCGCCGGACTTCCCCTCCCCGACGTCGCGAAGGCGGTGCAGAAGGGCGTGGGCGACATCATCGGCGGCACCGGGCTGGTGGTCGCGCTGGGCCTGTCGCTCGGCGCGATGCTGCATCTGTCGGGCGCGGCTGCGTCGCTTGCCAAAGGCGCGTTGCAGTTGACCGGCAAGCAGGCCGCGCCGTGGGCGACGCTAGGCATCGCGATCGTCGTCGGGCTTCCGCTGTTCTTCGAGACAGGACTCGTGCTGCTGCTGCCGATCGTCGTCGCCGCTGCCGAGGAGATGACCGGCAAGGACGGCGCAGAGCGCGATGCAGCCAAGTTGAGGCTGATTATGCCGGCGCTGGCAGGGCTCGGCGTGGTCCATGCGCTGGTCCCCCCCCATCCCGGCCCCCTGCTCGCGGTCGAGGCATTGGGTGCCAACCTCGGCAAGACGATGCTCTACGGCATCGCGATCGCCATTCCGACGGCGATCATCTCGGGGCCGCTGCTTGCGAAGTTCACGACGCGCGGCGTGCGGCTGGAAGCGCCGGTATTGCATGATCCGGGGCTCGGCATCGCCCCGCCGCCGCGGCTGTGGTCGCTGCTGATCGTGCTCCTGCCGGTGCTGATGATCGCGACCGGCGAGCTTGGCCAGATGATCCCCGGCCTTAAGGGCACCGCCTGGCTGGTCGCCGCGAGCAACCCTGTGGTCGCGCTGCTGCTGACCAACCTGATCGCACTCCCGCTGCTGTTCGGCCGCCGCCTGCGCGAGGCTGCCATCCAGAACGCGGTGTGGCACGAGACGATGGGCGCCGCGGGCGCGATCCTGCTCGCGATCGGCGCGGGCGGCGCGTTGAAGCAGGTGCTGGTGACCGCAGGCCTATCCGACCTGCTCGCGCGCACGGTACTGATGTATTCGATCTCGCCGCTGTTGCTCGGCTGGCTGGTCGCAGTCGGCATCCGCCTGGCGGCCGGTTCCGCGACCGTGGCGACGATCACCGCGGTCGGGATCATGCCGGGCGTCGTCGCAAGCTCGGGCGTGTCACCGGAACTCGTCGTGCTGGCGATCGGCGCGGGCTCCGTATTCTTCAGCCACGTCAACGATCCCGGCTTCTGGCTCGTTAAAAGCTATGTCGGCACCAGCACCGCGGACACGTTCCGCACCTGGTCGATGCTGGAGACGTCGATCTCGGTGGTCGGCCTCGCGTTCGTCCTGGCGCTCAGCCATGTCGTCTGAGACTCCGAGCACCACGCCGCCGATCGTTCCGGACAAGCCCGCCGCGAACGGCATAAGGCTGGCGGACCGCGCCTATACCGCGATCGTCCAGATCATCCTCGACGAGCAGCTCGCGGTCGGCGACCGGCTTCCGGCCGAGGACAAACTCGCCACGATGTTCGGCATGTCCCGCACGATCGTCCGCGAGGCGCTCGCGAGGCTCGCGTCCGACGGCATCACGCAGGCACGGCGCGGCGCGGGTTCCTACGTCAAGCGGCGACCGTCGGAGCGGCTCGGGTCGCACATGCCAATGGCCGACATCGCGGCGACGCTCGGCACCTACGAAGTGCGCTTCGTACTGGAGGCGGAAGCGGCGCGGCTCGCGGCACAACGCCGGTCGCATCACCAGATGGACGCTATCGAGCATGCTTTGGAAGCGTTGCGCACCGCGTTGCTGTCGAATGCGCCGGCGCATGACGAGGACTGGGTGCTGCACCGGGCGATCGCCGAGGCGACCGCCAACGCTGCGTTCCTGCCGGTCTTCGATCACCTCCAGGACGCGGTGATGCGGATCCTGCGCGCCGGTGTCGACATCTCGCGGTCGCGCGCGCCGGAAGTGATCAAGGCGATGATGGACGAGCACGACGCGATCGTCGAAGCTATCCGTGCGCAGGATGCGGACGGCGCCGCGCTGGCGATGCGCTGGCATCTCTCGCAAGGCCGCAAGCGCCTGATGCCCTGACGCGTCAGGCTTCGGCTCACGCGCCGCACCTGCGACCATGGTCGTAGATGATACCGCGCTCAGTATATCGTAGAGAACGGCAAGAATGACACGTCGCCAAGCCGGACCACGGCACGCGCTACGTGCGACAAGGGGATGGACGGATGAACAAGGTTACGCGCGGTCGACGGTCAGTCGGATCTTTCAATGTTAACGCAACCAGCATGATCGTGCTGGCCACCGCGTTACTCTGCGCCCCTGCCGCCGCCCAGACCGCTGCCCCGCCGTCCGACCTGCCCGCTCCGACCCAATCGGCCGATCCGGCAGCGCCGCCCCAGACCCTGACCCCGCAGACTGCTGCCGAAGATCAGGCTGCGCCGGACAGAGACATCGTCGTCACGGGGTCGCGCATCGTCTCTAGCGGGTACAACGCACCGACGCCGACGACCGTGATCGGCGAGGACCAGATCCTCAAGAACGCCCAGCCTAACATCTTCAACGCGGTCGCGCAGTTGCCGTCGCTGCAAGGCTCGACCGGCGCCTCCACTGGCACGTTCAGCACGTCCAGCGGCACGCAGGGGCTCAGCTCCTTCTCACTGCGCGGCCTCGGCCCGATCCGTACGCTGACCCTGCTCGATGGCCAACGCGTCGTCGGGGCAAACGTGTCGGGCGTGCCCGACATCAGCATGTTCCCGCAGTTGCTGGTCAAGCGCGTCGACGTCGTCACCGGTGGCGCATCGGCCTCCTACGGCTCGGACGCGGTCGGCGGCGTGGTCAACTTCATCACCGACACGCGCTTCAAGGGCTTCAAGGCGAACGTCCAGGGCGGCATCACCAACTATGGCGACGACAAGCAGGGCCTGGTCCAGGCGGCATTCGGCACGTCGCTGTTCGGCGATAAGCTGCACCTGATCGTCAGCGGCGAATATGACGACGAAGACGGCGTCGGCCCGGGTGACTTCGGCACCGACCTCGCCAAGGGTCGCGACTGGTACCGCGCCACCACGCTGGTCAACACTGGACAGGCGAACAACGGCCTGCCGCAGTTCAACTACCGCGACTATGCCCAGCCCTATCAATATGCGCGCTACGGTCTGATCAACAATGGCCCGTTGCAGGGCATCGCGTTCGACCAGAACGGCGCGCCGTACAATTTCAACTATGGCTCGAACGGCGTCCCGGTCCGCAACGTTCCGAACAACAATGCCCCGGCCGGCGTCACCGGCTGCTTCCCCGGCAACAGCTTCTGCGTCGGCGGCGACCTGAGCGGTGCGCCGGGCTCGGGCGCGTCGCTGAAATCGTCGCTTGAGCGACTGAACGGCTTCGGGAGGATCGGCTTCGATTTCGCGGAAAACAACGAAGCCTATGTGACCGTCAACATCGCGCAAGTGAAGACCAGCAACCAGCCAAGCCCGGGCTACAACCGCGCCAGCCTGACCGTGCAGTGCGCCAACCCCTTCCTGCCGCAGCTGGTGCGTGATCGCTGTGCGACGGCGATCAATCCCGCCGCCAATACCGTGGGAATCACGCAGTTCGGCTTCGGTACGAGCAACGGCAACTTTCCCGATCCGCTGGTCCAGACCGACCGTCGCCAATACCGCTTCGTCGGCGGCCTGAAGGGCAAGTTCGAGATCGGCGGTACACCCTGGAACTACGACACCTATTACGAACACGGCATTACGCTGGCGGCGATCGACGTCGACAATACCGTGTTGCAGCCGCGCTACGTCGCCGCGACCAACGCGATCACGCTGAACGGCGCGATCGTCTGCGCCGATCCGGTCGCGCGTGCCGCCGGATGCCAGCCGATCAACATCTTCGGCGGTGCGGTGCCGTCGGCATCGGCGCTCGCCTATGTCACGCCTGCCAACGGCCCGCTCCAGCGCACCAAGCTGACGCAGGACGTCGCCAGCCTCAACTTCTCCGGCGAGCCGCTCAACCTGTGGGCCGGGCCGTTGTCGGTTGCCTTCGGTGGCGAGTATCGTCGCGAATTCTACCGCGTCCACGGCGATCCCTATGGCGCCGGCGTCACCGCACTCAGCCCCAACAGCACTGCCTATCCTGCCGATCCACTGTTGAATTCCGCGCTGGGCAGCAACTGGGCAGCCGGCAACTACAAGAACGGCCGCGGCAAGTACGAGGTGTACGAAGGCTTCCTCGAACTCAACCTGCCGTTGTTCAATAGCGAGGCGATCGGCCGCGCCAACCTCAACGGCGCGGGTCGCGTAACGCATTACAGCACGTCGGGCACGGTCTGGGCATGGAAGGCCGGCGGCACCTGGGATACACCACTGGACGGCATCCGGTTGCGCGCCGTCACCTCGCGCGACGTCCGCGCGCCGAACCTGTCCGAGCTGTTCGCCGCACCGACCGTCACCACGCTGCCGAACTTCACCAACCCCTTCCCGCCCGCCGGCGGCGTGCAGGCATTCCAGAACACGATCGGCAACCCCAATCTGAAGCCGGAAATCGCGCGCAATACCGAGGTCGGTATCGTCCTGTCGCACCCGTCATGGGCACCGGGTCTCGGTCTGTCGTTCGACTATTACAAGATCAAGCTAGACGGCGTCGTCTCGACACTGTCGCCAGACCAGATCGTCCGCTTCTGCTTCGAGGGCAATCAGGCATTCTGCGGTGGCTTCGTACTGAACAGCCCGACCCAGGGCGGCAATTTCATCAACGTCCAGCCGTTCAATCTGGCATCGTGGAAGACCAGCGGGTTCGACATCGAGGCGAGCTATCAATGGAAGAAGCCGCTCGGCATTCCCGGCAACTTCACGCTCCGCGTGCTCGGCACGCATGTGAAGGAGTTCCTCGTCGACGCAGGAATCGCCGGCGTTGACGTCGTCGACCAGGCCGGAGCCAACAACGGCGCGACGCCGGACTGGAAATGGCTGGCGACGCAGAGCTACGACAACGACGTCTTCAGCCTCAACCTGCAGGAGCGCTGGTTCTCGGACGGCGTGTTCGGCAATCAATATGTCGTCTGCACCAGCGCTTGCCCGGCCTCGACGGCCAACCACCCGACCATCGACTATAACACGATGAAGGGCGCCTTCTACATCGACCTCGGCGGTTCGGTGAACCTGACCAAGCAGGTCAGCATGTTCTTCAAGGTCGACAATCTGTTCGATCACGACCCAGAGCCCGCGCCGCAGACCAATACCGGCCTGGACGTGAACCCGGCCCTGTACGACACGCTCGGCCGCTTCTACCGCCTGGGCGTCCGCGCCCGGTTCTGATCGACCTGTCCCCGGTAGCGGTTGCTATCGGGGAGCGTCCCAAGACCGTGCCAACGTGACCGATGGGCAACGACCCGTGTCGAACGAAGTCGGATCAGCCCTCGCTTTGCCAACCCGCACGGAGCGGCAGGCGCAGGACGCGGTCGTTCGCGGTCATGAACAACGCCCGCCCCCGTTCCCCGAACGCGCAGTTGGCGATGGGCGCGCCAGTCGTCGCCAGCGCGAGCGGCTCTGCATCAGGCGTCATGAACATCATCCCGCCGGGCACAGAGCACACCAGCGTTCCATCCCGCGCGACCTTCATGCCGTCGGGCAACCCAGTCCCACCCCGCGCCTTCATCGCCTTGGCATCGAGCAGCACCCGGGCATTGCGCACGCCCTTCGTATCGAGATCGTAGACCATGATCCGCGGCGCAGCTTCGTCCGATACCGATACGTAGAGTCGCGTCTCGTCGGGCGACAGCGCAATGCCGTTCGGTCGCGTCAGGCCGCCCTCCAGCAGTTCGACCACGCCACCGGGACGCAGCCGATAGACGCCGTTCACCGACATTTCCTTCAGCGGCGAGGTATCGCCTTCGGTCAAGCCGTAAGGCGGATCGGTGAAGTAGATCGTCCCGTCGCGCGCGACGTGCATGTCGTTCGGGCTGTTGAACCGCTTGCCCTGATACCGGTCGATCGCCACCTCGCGTCGCCGCGTGACCAGATTCACGCGATCGATCGAACGCCCGCCACTGTTCGCGATCAGCAACCGGCCCTCGCGGTCGAGCGTCAGTCCGTTCGCACCCGGCTCGCGGATGAGCTTCGGATCGGTACCGCCTGCCCCCGACGGATCAAGGAACGGCACGGCGGGGCCACCCTTGTGCCAGCGACGAACGATATTGGCAGGCGGATCGGAGAACAGCAGATATTGTCCAGCTTCCACCCATACCGGCCCCTCCGCCCAGCGAATGCCGGTCGCGATAGTCTCGACCCGCGTGCCCGGCGCGACCATTCGGTCGAACGCCGGCGACAGACGCTGGATGCGCGGCTCGGCGGCGGGGCCAGCTCCAAAAGCAGGCGCGGCGACCATCGCCATCGCTCCGAACAGGATGTCGCGACGTCCCGGCCGGAACGTGCCCTTCGCGCAAAGCTCAAGGTCGGGCTGCTTCATAGTCGATAGGCTTGCTTGACGAGGTCGTAGGCGAGCGCACGGGCGACTTCGTGCGCCTCATCCTCTTCGAGCCGATGTTCGGCAACGAGTTTGGCGAGGAACGCGCAGTCCATCCTGCGCGCAACGTCGTGCCGCGCGGGGATCGACAGGAAGGCGCGCGTGTCGTCGTTGAACCCAACCGTGTTGTAGAAGCCGGCGGTCTCGGTCGCCCGCTCGCGGAACCGGCGCATACCCTCCGGGCTGTCGTGGAACCACCAGGGCGGGCCGAGCCGCAACGACGGGTAATGGCCGGCGAGCGGGGCGAGTTCACGGGAATAGGTGTCCTCGTCCAGCGTGAACAGGATCAGCGTCAGCCGGGGATCGTTGCCGAACCGGTCGAGCAGTGGCTTCAGCGCGCGGACGAATTCGCCCGGCAGCGGAATGTCGCCGCCCTTGTCGCGGCCGAAGCGCGCGAGGACCGAGGCGTTGTGGCTGCGCGAGACGGCGGGGTGGATCTGCATCACCATGCCGTCCTCGACCGACATCGCCGCCATCTCGGTCAGCATCAGCGCCCGGAACAGTTCGGCCTCTGCGGCGGTCGGTTGGGCCATCACGCGGGCATAGAGCGCCTCGGCTTCGGCGGTTGTAAGGTCCGCGGTCGCGGCCGAAGGGTGGCCGTGATCGGTCGAGGTGGCACCGGCGTCCCGGAAGCGCGCGCGGTGGAAACGATGCGCG
Organism: Sphingomonas sp. Leaf208; assembly: GCF_001421415.1. Classification (GTDB taxonomy): domain Bacteria; phylum Pseudomonadota; class Alphaproteobacteria; order Sphingomonadales; family Sphingomonadaceae; genus Sphingomonas. The sequence continues at coordinate 136,924 of NZ_LMKH01000035.1, read as the reverse complement.
GCGAGATAGCCCGCATAGCTGCCGACATCCGCGTTAGCAGTCTCGCCGAAACGGCGGACGTTGGCGGCGAAGCCCGGCGTCTCGGGATCGACGACAGGGTCTGGGCGATAGGCGGTGACGACGCGGCCGTTCCAGTCGCTCGCGCGGATCGCGGCATGGTGCTCCAACGGGTCCAGCGGGCTTTCGGTGGTCGCGATCAGTTCGATGCCGAACCGGTCGAACAGCGCGCGCGGGCGCAATTCGGGGGTCTTCAGCGCGGCGTCGATGGTGTCGTAATACTGGTCCGCGGTCGCCGGTTCGAGGCGGACGTCGATGCCGAACGCCTCGGCGAACACCCAGTCTAGCCACATCCGCGAGGGGGTGCCGCGGAACAGATGGTAGTTCTCCGCGAAGATGCGCCAGATCTTTCGCGGATCGGTTTCTGTCGGGCTGCCATCGACCGTCGGCACGCCGAGCGCATCGAGCGGCACGCCTTGGCTGTAGAGCATCCGGAACACATAATGATCGGGGACGATCAGCAGCGAGGCGGGATCGCTGAACGCTTCGTTGCGCGCGAACCATGCCGGATCGGTGTGGCCGTGCGGACTGATGATCGGCAGGTCCTTCACGCCCGCATGCAGCGCGCGGGCGATGTCGCGGGTGCGGCCTTCGCTAGGAAACAGGCGGTCGGGGTGGAGACGTAGCGGATGTGTCATGCGAGGCGTTCCGGATCAACGGGAGTATAGTGCGGGACGAGCAGGTGGATAACCAGCAACGCGACGAGATAGGCGCAACCGGCGACCGCGAAGATCGGACCATAGCTGCCAACCCCGGCAAGGATCGTGCCCGCGAACTTGGCCATCAGCATGCCGCCGCATGCTCCCGCCAGTCCGCCGAGACCGATCACCGATCCGCCCATGCCGCGCGGAAACAGATCGCCGGGGATCGCATAGACGTTGGCGGAGAAGCCCTGGTGACACGCGCAGGCCAAGCCGATCGCCGCGACCGCCCACCACAATCCGGGTGCCTGTGCTGCAAAGATGATTGGCAGCGCGAACAGCGCGCAGGCGAACAATGCGGTCTTCCGTGCACGGTTGGGCGTCTGGCCGCGTGCCAGCAGCCGCGACGAGAACCAGCCGCCCGCGACCGAGCCGACATCGGCCAGCACGTACACGGCGACCAGCGGCGGACCGAAATCGAGCATCTTCACGCCGTATTGCCTGTTGAAGAAATCGGGCAGCCAGAACAGGAAGGTCCACCACACCGGATCGATCAGGAAGCGGCCGAGCATGTACGCCCAGGTCTGGCGCAGGCGCAGCAGCGTGCGCCAGCGGACCGGCTTGGCGGCGGGCACCGGGTCAGCTTCGATCCAGGCCAGTTCCTCCGGGGTCACGCGCCGGTGTTTGCGTGGCGATCGGTAGAAAGCGAGCCAAGCGAGCAGCCAGAGCACGGTCAGCGCGCCGGTCGCGATGAACGCCATCCGCCAGCCGAACGTCACCGCGATCACCGGCACGATCAACGGCGTGAGGATCGCGCCGACGTTCGAGCCCGCGTTGAAGATGCCGATCGCCAGCGCGCGTTCGCGTTGCGGAAACCACTCGTTCGCCGCAGCCAGCGCGGCAGGGAACGCCCCGGCCTCGCCGATCGCGAGCGGGATGCGTGCGAAGATCATCATGCCGGCGCTCGTGAACAGCGCATGCGCGACATGACCGATCGTCCACAGCGTCACCGCGACCGCATAGCCGATCTTCGCGCCCACCCGGTCGACGAACCGCCCGAACAGGACATAGGCGATGCCGTACGCAGCCTGGAACGCGATCGCCAGATCGGCATAGCCCTGCTCGCTCCAATTGTAGCGCGCCTGCAGTTCGGGCTTGAGCACCGGCAGCACAAGCCGGTCGATATAGCTCAGCGCGACGGCGGCGAAGAGCAGCGCGCAGACGATCCACCGCACTTTCCCGCGCGGCTTCTCGATCGCGGCGGGGGCCGCGTTCACCAGTTGCACAGCGTGCCATCCTCGAGACGCGCGACCGGAAGATAGGCGCGCTTATAGTCGTAGGTCGCGGCAAGATCCTCGTCGATGTCGACGCCCAGCCCCGGCGCCTCGCCCGGATGCATCATGCCGTCGTCGAAGCTGTACGCGTGCGGGAAGACCGCATCGGTCTCATCGGTGTGCGGCATATGCTCCTGCACGCCGAAATTGGGCACCGACAGCCCGAAATGCAGCGCCGCCGCCATCGCCACCGGCGACAGGTCGGTCGCACCGTGGCAGCCGGTCCGCACCTGGTACAGGTCGGCAAGCGACGCGATCCGGCGCAGGTGCGTGATGCCGCCCGCGTGCACGACGGTCGCGCGGATATAGTCGATCAGCTGGTTCTGGATCAGGTCCTTCGCATCCCAGATCGAATTGAACACCTCACCCACCGCGATCGGCGTCGTCGTGTGGTGGCGGATCAGCTTGAACGCCTCCTGGTTCTCGGCCGGCGTCGGATCCTCGATCCAGAACAGATTATACGGCTCGAGCGCCTTGCCCAGCCGCCCCGCCTCGATCGGCGTCAGCCGGTGGTGGATATCGTGGAGCAAATGCACGTCCCAGCCCATTGCCTCGCGCGCCACCTTGAACAATTCGGGGACGACGCGGAGGTATTTCTCGGTCGACCACACGCTCTCGCTCGGCAGGTCGGCATCGGCGGGCTCGTAGCGTGCGCCATGCTTGGCGACACCGTAGGTCGAGGCGAGCCCCGGCACGCCGCATTGCAGCCGGATCGCCTTGTAGCCCTTCGCCTGCTCGGCCTTTGCGACCGCGATCGTGTCCTCGATCGTGGTGCCGTTGGCGTGCGCGTAGACCATGCACGCATCGCGCGCCGCGCCGCCGAGCAACTGGTACACCGGCATGCCCGCAAGCTTGCCCTTGATGTCCCAGAGCGCGGTGTCGACCGCAGCGATCGCCGCCATCGTCACCGGGCCGCGCCGCCAGTACGCGCCCTTGTAGAGATACTGCCAGACGTCCTCGATCCGGTGCGCGTCGCGGCCGATCAGGCACGGCACGACATGGTCGGTCAGGTAGCTCGCGACGCTCAACTCGCGGCCGTTGAGCGTGGCGTCACCCAGCCCGGTAGTGCCGTCGTCGCACTCGATCTTCAGCGTGACGAAGTTGCGGCCCGGACAGGTGACGATGACGCGGGCGGAAACGATCTTGGGCATCGCGGGTCCTTCAGGCGATTTCGAGGATGGCGGATTTCAGCTGTGCCGAACTCGGCCCGGCCATGATCGTGAACAAGCCCGGCTCGACGACCTCGCGCATGTCGACATCCCATAGCGCGAAGGCATCGGGGCCGAGCGTGAAGCGCAACGTCCGTCGCTCGCCGCGCGCGAGCGTCACGCGCTCGAACCCCTTCAGCTCCATGACCGGCCGAGCCACCGACGAAACCTGGTCGCGCACGTAGATCTGCACGACCTCGTCACCGGCGCGCTGGCCGATATTGGCGACGTCGACCTCGATCCCGACGCTGCCGGCGATCCCGATCCTCGCCGCCGACAGCCGCGGTGCGCTCACCTCGAAGCGGGTGTAGCTAAGCCCGTGCCCGAACGGGAACAGCGGCGCCGTCTCCGCGAACAGATAGCCGCGCTGGGTCGACGGCTTGCGGTTGTAATAGAACGGCACCTGCCCGACTTCGCGTACCACCGTCACGGGCAGCTTGGCGCCCGGATTGATCCGCCCGAACAGCGCCTCGGCCATCGCCGTGCCGCCCTCCTGCCCCGGATACCAGCATTCGAGCACCGCGTTCGCCTTCGCCATCACGCCCGGCCAGCTCGGCGGACGCCCGTTGATCGCCGCGATCACGATCGGCTTGCCCAGCGCATGCAGCGCGTCGAACAGCGCATTCTGCTCGCCGAGCAAGTCCAGCGTTGTGCGGTCGCCCAGGTGATTGGCCGAGAACCCCTCGCGGCTGGTCTGCTCGGTATCGCCGATCGCGAGAATGATCGTGTCCGCCCCGCGCGCGACCTCGACCGCCTCGGCGATCAGCGCGCGGTTTTTGGCGGGATCGGCGAGCAGCACCGCGTCCTGAGACCGGTCCTCGCTCTGCGTGATGAAGACGCCTTGCGCATGGACGATCGTTGCCACGCCGCCGACCAGTGCACGCACGCCGTCGAGTAGCGACACCGTCTGGCGCGGCGGCGCGGAATAGCCGCCGAGCCGGGCGACCGCTGCATTGGGCCCGATTACCGCGATCTTGCCCTCGGGCGCGAGCGGTAGCGTCCCGTCGTTGGTCAGCAGGCACATCGATTTGCGGGCGGCCTCCAGCGCGACGCCGCGCGCTTCCGCGTTTCCGGTCAGACGAGCGGCGGCGCGGGGATCGACCGGCGACTCCTCGAACAGGCCGGCGCGGAACTTCAAGGCCAGCATGCGCGCGCAGGCGGCGTCGACCTGCGCGATCGGCACCGTCCCCGCGCGCACCTGCGCGGGGAGCGTGCGATAGGCCAGACCGTCGGGCAGCGCGCTGTCGACCCCGGCAGCCAGCGCCAGTTTCGCCGCGCCGTTCAGGTCGCGCGCGATGTGGTGAATCGTGTCGAGCTCCTCGATCGCGCCGTAATCGCTGACGATCGCGCCCGAAAATCCCCATTCGCCACGCAGCACGTCGCCGAGCAGCCAGTGGTTCGCATGGCTCGGCACGCCGTCGATCTCGTTATACGATGGCATCACCGCGCCAATCCCGGTCCGCGTCACGACCGCGCGGAACGGCGGGAAGAAACTCTCGCGCAGTTCGCGCTCGCCGATCGGAGCGGGACCGATATTGTTGCCCGCCTGGGGCTGACCGTGGCCGGTCATGTGCTTCAGCGTCGCGAAGACCTTGCCGGGTGCCAGCGTCGTGCTGTCGCCCTGCAACCCCTCGACCGCGGCGACCCCCATCTCGCCGCACAGATACGGATCCTCGCCGAACGTCTCCTCTATCCGGCCCCAGCGCGGATCGCGGGCAATATCGACGACCGGCGACAGCGATAGGTGGCTGCCGTGCGCGCGCACCTCGCGACCGATGATCACTTGCGCGCGTCGCATCAGATCGCGGTCGAACGCGCCGGCCATGCCGATCGCCTGAGGGAACATCGTCGCGTCGGGCGCCATGTAGCCGTGCAGCGATTCCTCGTGGAAGATCACCGGGATGCCGAGCCGCGTGCCGCGCGCCCAACGCTGGACCGCGTTGACGAACGCGATCGTCGAAGCTGTCCCCCGCCACGCGGCCCCGGTGCCGCCGGCCGTTACCGCGACCGAAGGGCCGCCGCGCTTGTCGGACGGTCGCGTGACCTGACCGAACCCCGCCGGATACGCCGCGGTCGCGCGCGCCGGATCGAAATCAAGCCCACCCGGCACCATCACGTCAGCCTTGGTCGCCCACAGGGAAATGGTCTGGCCAACTTTCTCCTCCAACGTCATCCGCGCCATCAGGTCGCGGACTCGAAGATCGACCGGCGCGCGGGGATCGCGGTAGGTGGGTGACGCGGTCGCGGCGTACGCAACGCCGGGAATAAGCCCTGTAATGGAGACCGAGCCGAGCAGGCCGAAAAGGTCACGCCGGGTCGGCATCATGGTCGGCGCGTTCCCTGCTGTCTTCGTACCGGCCAAGATTATCTCCTAATGTGAAACGCGGCATTGCTGTCGAAGCCGTCGTCGTGATAGCGATAACATGGCTGATCATCCGCGATCCTGTCAATGTGGTGCGGAACGGCGGGAGAGGATTATGACGATATTCGGCCGATGGATCGGTAAGTTCGCGCTTCTGTTCGGAGCGGTAATTGGTTTGACCGGACCGGCGCAAGCTGAAGACGGCTATGATCTCTGGCTGCGATATCCGGCTTCGGCGACGACAGGCGCGCGCGGCGCACCCACGATCGAGGCGCGCGGCGATACACCTACGCTGAACGTGGCCGCGGCGGAATTACGCCGCGGCGTAGGTTTGTTCGGGACGAGTACGCTGCCGATCCTGCTGGCCACCGCCAATGATCGCGACGTCGCAGCACTCCGCCTTCCGCTGGCAGCGCTCGGCGATGAAGGGTACCGCGTTGGACAAGTCACGCTCGGCAGCCGCCGGGTTCTCCTCGTCACCGCCAACACCGATCGCGGCGTGCTGTATGGCAGCTTCGCGTTGCTGCGACATCTGCAGACCGGCGGCAGCATCGACCGAATCGACCTGGCCTCGACGCCGCGGGTGAAGCTGCGCGTGCTCAATCACTGGGACAATCTGGATGGCGTGGTCGAGCGTGGTTATGCCGGCGCGTCGCTGTGGGACTGGTGGACGCTCCCCGATTTCCGCGATCCTCGTTACACCGACTACGCGCGCGCCAACGCCTCGATCGGGATCAACGGCACCGTCCTGAACAACGTCAACGCGAAGACGGAAAGCCTGACCGCGCCGTACATCGCGAAAGCCGCCGCGCTCGCTGACGTGTTCCGGCCGTACGGGATCAAGGTGTATCTGTCCGCACGGTTCTCGGCCCCGATCGAACTCGGCGGGTTGAAGACCGCCGATCCACTCGATCCGCAGGTCGCTGCTTGGTGGAAGGCGAAGACCGACGAGATCTATCGCAGCATTCCCGATTTCGGCGGCTTCCTGGTCAAGGCGAACAGCGAGGGGCAGCCTGGCCCGCGTGATTACCACCGCAGCCACGCGGACGGCGCCAACATGCTCGCCGCCGCGGTTGCACCGCATGGCGGGATCGTGATGTGGCGCGCGTTCGTCTATGCCGAGACCGACCCCGATGACCGCGCGAAGCAGGCGTATACCGAATTCAAGCCGCTCGACGGCAAGTTCGCGCCGAACGTCATCGTCCAGGTCAAGAACGGTGCGATCGACTTCCAGCCGCGCGAGCCGTTCCACCCGCTGTTCGGCGCGATGCCCAAGACCCCGCTGATGATCGAGTTCCAGATCACCAAGGAGTATCTCGGCTTCGCGACGCACCTCGCCTATCTCGGGCCGCTGTTCGCCGAGACGCTCGGCAGCGAGACGATGCGGACGCCCGGCGAAACCGTGGCGAAGGTCGTCGATGGCTCGGTCGAAGGTCATAGACTTACCGGCATGGCGGGCGTGGCGAATATCGGCCGCGACCGCGACTGGGCAGGCTCCACCTTCAACCAGGCGAACTGGTACGCGTTCGGACGGATGGCGTGGGATCCGACGCTCGGCGCAGCCCCCGTCGCCCGCGAGTGGGCGGCGATGACCTTCGCCCCCTCCCCGAAAATCGTCGACCCGGTGGTCGCGATGATGATGGGATCGCGTGAGGCGGTAGTCGACTATATGACACCGCTGGGCCTCGCGCACGTCATGGCGACGGGGCATCACTACGGCCCCGGCCCGTGGGTGGCCGACCTCAAGCGCCCCGAATGGAACCCGGTCTATTACCACCGCGCCGATAAGGGCGGGATCGGCTTCGATCGGACCAAGACGGGAAGCAACGCGGTTGCGCAATACGCGCCCGAGCTTTCCCGCAAGCTGGCCGCCCCTGCAACGACGACGGAGCGCGACCTGCTGTGGTTCCACCATGTGCCTTGGACGTACCGGACGAACTCAGGGCGATCGGTGTGGGCGGAAATGGTCCATGATTACGATGCGGGCGTGGGCTACGTGGCCGGCATGCGTCGGCAGTGGGACGGCGTGAAGACCGAGGTCGACGCCGAGCGCTGGGCAAAGACCGCGACGTATCTAGCGGTCCAAGAGCGCGAGGCGCGCTGGTGGCGCGATGCGAGCCTTGCCTATTGGATGTCGGTCAACGGCCTGCCGCTACCGGCGGGCGCCGCGGCACCCGCACATGACCTGGCATGGTACAAGGCACAGCGCTTTCCGTACGCGCCCGGCAACCCGCAATAGCTGCGCGCTGACACTGGATAAGAGGACGAGGACGCGATGATGAGACGATGGCCGGTAGCGCTGGTGTTGGGCGCCCTGATCGTGACGGGCGCGGGCGCGCGGGACACTGCGCCGCCCCGAGACGCACATTGGATTGCAACATGGGGATCGTCGCAGATGATCGCCGAGGGCGACAATGCGCTCCCAGCCGATCGGGCCGGTGCGATCACGTTGCGCCAGGTGGTGCGGGTCTCCGCCGGCGGCGAACGCGTACGCATCCGACTCTCCAACGCGTTCGGCACGCGCCCACTGGCGATCGGCGGCGCGTACGTCGCTCGATCGGTCGCCCCCGGTACGCCGCGGATCGAAGGCGACGCGCGGCTGACCTTCTCCGGCCGGAGCGACGCGGTAATCCCGGCCGGCGCGGAGATCTATAGCGACCCGGTCGCGTTCCCCGTAGCAGCGGGTGCCGATCTCGCCATCAGCCTGTATCTGTCGGACCCCGCCAGCCCGCAGACCGGCCACCCCGGCTCCCGCGCTACGAGTTTCACGCTGGCCGGCAACGCGTTGGCGGACGCGACGTTGGCGGGCGCGACGCCGACGACGCATTGGTATGCGCTCGCGGACGTCGAGGTCGCTGCCGCACCGACGGCGGGTACGATCGTGGCGATCGGCGACTCGATCACCGACGGTTACGGCGTGAAGCCCGAGCGCAACACCCGCTGGCCTGACGTGCTAGCACAAAGACTTCGCGGAACGACGGCGACACGCGCGATCGGCGTCGTCAATGCGGGGATCGGCGGCAACCGCGTTCTGCTCGACGGGCTTGGTCCCAATATGCTCGCACGGTTCGACCGCGACGTGGTCGCGCGTAGCGGCGTGCGCTGGGCGATCGTGCTGGAGGGTGTGAATGACCTTGGCGTGCTGACGCGTGAGGCACCCGCCACTCCCGCGCAACATGCCGCGATCGTCGCGCAAATCACAGGCGGGTTCGCGCAGGTCGTCGCGCGGGCGCATGCTCACGGGATCAAGGTAATCGGCGGGACGGTGATGCCGTTCGGCGGCAACACTTATTATCATCCCATCGCGGAGAACGAGGCGGATCGGCAGGCCGTCAACAGCTTCATTCGCACGTCCGGGGTGTTCGACGCCGTCATCGATTTCGACCGATTGATGCGCGACCCGGCGCATCCCGATCGGCTGTCCCCCGCGTATGACTCGGGGGATCACCTGCACCCGTCCGAGGCGGGCTATCGGACTATGGGCGAGGCCGTACCGCTGAGTCTGTTTGGTAATTCGCGCACGCCTGCTCGGTCGCGATCGGTGATCGGGGTTGCGGCCCCTGTGCCGGTCGGTCCTGGCGGGGACAAGGGGCCTGCCATCGCGATCACCTTCGACGATATTCCTGCCCATGGTCCGCTCGTACCGGGGCAGACTCGGGTGGATGTGATCCGGGCGATTGCCGGGGCGCTGGCCGCTGGGAAGGCGCCGGCGTTCGGGTTTCTGAACGCGGGTTTCGGGCTGGATGCGCCGGATGATGCTGCGAAGGCGATAGCGGCGTGGCGCGCCGCTGGCCTGCCGCTTGGCAACCACACTTATTCGCATGCCAATCTCGACAAGGTGGGCGCGGCTGCGTTTTCCGCCGATATGGTGCGGAACGAAGCGCCGCTTGCTGCTGCCGCCAAGGGAACCGATTGGCATTGGTTTCGATATCCGTTCCTGTCGGAGGGTAGCACGCCCAGTGTTCGCGACGCGGCTCGTGCCGACCTCAGGGCTCGGGGGTACCGGGCTGCGGCGGTGACGATGAGCTTCAACGATTTCAGCTGGAACCCGGTCTATGTCGCCTGCTCGGTCAAGCGGGATGTGGGTGCGATCACCACGCTTGAGGCGAGCTTTCTTCGGGATGCGCGCGTTGCGGCTTCGGCGGCGCGGGCGCGGGCCAAGGCTCAGGTGGGACGGGATATTCCCTATGTCCTGCTGATGCATGTCGGGGCGTTCGATGCGCGGATGTTGCCCAAACTGCTCGCTCTGTACCGCGAGATGGGGTTTCGTTTCGTGACGCTGCCCGAGGCGGAAGCCGATCCCTATTATGCGCGGGCGACCGACCTTTCGCTGCCGGGGCCGACGCCGTCGCTCGCCGGCCCGCCTGCCCTGCCCGCGCTGGCCGGTCCGCCAGCAGGCCTGTGTAGTTGATTGCCCCCCCTCTCCCGAGGCTCGAGAGAGGGGGGTTTCACGTCACTTCTTGTTGAGTGCCGCCTGCGCTGCCGCAAGGCGGGCGATCGGGACGCGGTACGGGCTAGCCGAGACGTAATCGAGGCCGACCTTTTCGCAGAACGCGATGCTGGCCGGGTCGCCGCCGTGTTCGCCGCAGATGCCGAGCTTGATGCCTGCCCGCGTTTTGCGGCCGCGTTCGGCGGCGATTTCGATCAGTTCGCCGACGCCTTCGACGTCGATGCTGACGAACGGGTCCTTGGCGTAGATGCCCTGCTCGACATACGCGCCGAGGAAGCGCGAGGCGTCGTCTCGGCTGACACCCAAGGTGGTCTGCGTCAGGTCGTTGGTGCCGAACGAGAAGAACTCGCCGACTTCCGCGATCTCGCCGGCGCGGAGGGCTGCGCGGGGGAGTTCGATCATCGTGCCGACGAGATACTCGATCGTCCGGCCCTTTTCCGCGAACACGGCCTGGGCGGCCTTGTCGACGACCGCCTTCATCAGTTCCAGCTCGCGACGGGTGGCGACGAGCGGGATCATGACTTCGGGGATCGGGGCGGCGCCGGACTTCTCGGCGACGTCGACCGCCGCCTCGAAGATCGCGCGGGCCTGCATCTCGTAGATCTCGGGATAGGTCACGCCGAGACGGCAGCCGCGATGGCCGAGCATCGGGTTGAACTCGTGCAGCTCCGCGGCGCGACGCTTGAGGGTGTCGACGTCGACGCCCGCCGCGGTCGCGACTTCGGCGAATTCCGATTCCTCGTGCGGGAGGAACTCGTGGAGCGGCGGGTCGAGCAGGCGGATCGTCACTGGGAGCCCCGCCATCACCTCGAGGATTTCCGTAAAGTCCTTGCGCTGTTCGGGGAGCAGCTTCTCGAGTGCGACGCGGCGCCCCTTCTCGTCCGACGCGAGGATCATCTGGCGGACGTTGGTGATGCGGCTGCTCTCGAAGAACATGTGCTCGGTGCGGCAGAGACCGACGCCCTCGGCGCCGAACTCGCGGGCGACTCGGCAATCCTCGGGGGTCTCGGCATTGGCGCGGACTTTCAGGCGGCGGACCTCGTCGGCCCAGACCATCAGCGTGGCGAAATCGCCCGACAGCTCGGGCTGCACGGTTGCGACGGCGCCGATCATCACTTCGCCGGTGGTGCCGTCGATGGTGAGCAGGTCGCCCTCCTTCACCTCGCGGCCGCCGCAGCGCATGATCTTCGCCTTGGCGTCGATCGACAGCGTGCCGGCGCCGGAAACGCAGGGGCGTCCCATGCCGCGCGCCACGACTGCCGCGTGGCTCGTCATCCCGCCGCGCGCGGTGAGGATGCCCTTTGCCGCGTGCATGCCGTGGATGTCGTCGGGCGAGGTCTCGGTCCGGACGAGGATCACGGCGACGCCGTCAGCGGCCTTCTTCTCGGCGGCATCGGCGTCGAACACGACCGCACCCGAGGCTGCACCCGGCGAGGCGGGGAGGCCCTTGGTCAGCACGTCACGGTGCGCCTTGGGGTCGAGCGTCGGGTGGAGCAGCTGGTCGAGCGCCATCGGCTCGATGCGCAGGATCGCTTCCTCGCGGGTGATGAGACCCTCGTTGGCCATGTCGACGGCGATCTTGAGCGCGGCCTTGGCGGTGCGCTTGCCGGCCCGGGTCTGGAGCATCCAGAGCTTGGTCTTCTCGACCGTGAACTCGATGTCCTGCATGTCGCGATAGTGGTTTTCGAGCGTGTCGAACACGTCGGCGAGCTGATGATAGACCTCGGGCATCGCCTCTTCCATCGACGAGGCCTTCGCGCCGGCGTCTTCGCGCGCGGTCTTGGTCAGATATTGCGGGGTGCGGATGCCGGCGACGACGTCCTCACCCTGCGCATTGATCAGGAATTCGCCGTAATAGGCGCGGTCGCCCTTCGACGGGTCGCGTGTGAACGCGACGCCGGTCGCCGAGGTGTCGCCCATGTTGCCGAACACCATCGCCTGGATATTGACCGCGGTGCCCCAGCCGCCGGGGATGTCGTTGAGGCGGCGATAGACTTTCGCACGCTCCGACTGCCACGAGCCGAAGACGGCGCCGACTGCGCCCCAGAGCTGATCGTGGACGTCCTGCGGGAAGGGCTTGCCCCAGAGCTTCTCGACGAGGCCCTTATATTCGCCGACGAGCTTGCGCAGGTCGTCGGCAGACAATTCGGTGTCGAGCGTGAAGCCCTGGTCTTCCTTGGCGATCTCCAGCGCTTCCTCGAACGCGCCGTGATCGAGTTCGAGGACGACGTCGGCGTACATCTGGATGAAGCGGCGATAGCTGTCCCAGGCGAACCGCGCGTCCTCGGACTTCGCGGCGAGGCCTTCGACGGTCTCGTCGTTGAGGCCGAGGTTGAGGACGGTGTCCATCATCCCCGGCATCGACGCGCGTGCGCCCGAGCGGACCGAGACGAGCAGCGGGTCGGCTGGGTCGCCGAACGTCTTGCCGGTGACGCTCTCGATGTGCGCGAGGCCGGTTGCGACCTCGTCGCGCAGGCCCTGCGGGAACTGGCCGCCCTCGTCGTAATAGACCGCGCAGAAATCGGTCGAGATCGTGAAGCCCGGCGGGACCGGCAGGCCGATCGACGCCATCTCGGCGAGGTTCGCGCCCTTGCCGCCGAGCAGGTTCTTGTCGCCCTTGCCGCCATCCGAAACACCGCCGCCGAAGCGGTACACATATTGGGTCATGGTCGGTCCTCTAAGTGTTTGTTTTTACCCGCAAGACGGCGCGGAAGTGCACAAAGTGCAGACGCTGGGAGCATCTGCACTTCGCCTCAAATCACCCCTCGATCTTCGAGAAATCTGCCACGTTGTGCACTGCGGCGCGGACTCGCTCAAGTAGCGCGAGACGAGCGGATCGCTTGGCGGGATCGGAGTCGTTGACGATAACGCTATCAAAGAACGCGTCGATCGGCGCGCGCAGCGAGGCGAGCGCGGCCATGGCGGCGGCGAAATCCTCGCGTGCGATCGCGGCCGTTGCGCGGGGTTCGGCGGAGTCGAGCGCGGTCATCAGCGCAGTCTCTGCGGGTTCGGGGGTGTAGGACAGCGTTTCCTCTTCGCCCCTCCTTGGAAGGGAGGGGTTGGGGGTGGGTCGGTCCGAGGCGGGCGCGGCGTTCCCACGAGGGCTACCCACCCCCGGCCCCTCCCTTTCAGGGATGGGAGCAGAAGAGGCGGCGTCGTCCTTCGGCGCTTCCTTCTTCAGGATATTGGCGGCGCGCTTGTAGCCGGCGAGCAGGTTCGCACCGTCCTCGGTGGTCACGAACGCCTGGAGCGCGTGGACGCGCGCGAGCAGGCGGACGAGATCGTCCTCGCCGCCGAGCGCGAACACCGCGTCGATCAGGTCGTGACGGACGCCGGCTTCGCGTTGCTGGACTTTGAGGCGGTCGGCGAAGAAGGCGATCAGATCAACCGCTGACCGAGACGAGAGATGGGGGGCTACGTTTGAACGGGTGAATTGATCGTCGTTGATCAACTGTAAAAATCGCTGCCGCACTAACTCAATATCATCAGCGTTACGAGCTAGTGCAGTCCACAAAGCTGCTAAATCGGCCCGCGTCTCCAATTGAGCTGCCCGCCGAGCGAGCTCTACCAAAGTCACACGAATTACATCGCCAAGTTTCACCCGTAAATTTTGGTTAACGGTGATACGGATTACCGCCAAAGCAGCCCGTCGTAATGCGTAAGGGTCACGGGATCCCGAAGGCTTTTCATCGACAGCGAAGAACCCGACCAGCGTATCCAGCTTGTCCGCCAGGCTTACGGCCACCGTTACCGGGTCGGTGGGGACGTCGTCGCCTTGACCGACCGGCTTATAGTGGTCGCGGATGGCGGTGGCGACGGCCGGGTGCTCGCCCTGCGCGGCGGCGTAGTAGCCGCCCATCAGGCCTTGCAGCTCGGGGAACTCGCCGACCATGCCGGTGACGAGGTCTGCTTTTGCGAGGCGGGCTGCGCGGTCTGCGAGATCTGCCAATTCCTCCCCTGCAAGGGGAGGGGGACCGTCAGCCGCAGGCTGAGGGTGGAGGGGGTTCTCCGCGGACGCTGCGCTTCGCGGCGCACCCCCTCCACCAGCTTCGCTGGTCCCCCTCCCCGTTCCGAGGAGGATTATGCCCTCTTCTACCAGCCACCGCGCGAGCTTCGCGACGCGGTCGACCTTGTCGGCTACGGTGCCGAGCTTTTCGTGGAAGACGATCTTCGACAGCTTCTCCGCCTGCTCTTCGAGCGGGACCTTCAAGTCGGTGTCGTAGAAGAACTTCGCGTCCGACAACCTTGCCGCGAGGACCTTGCGGTTGCCCTCGACGATCTTCGCGCCGCCGTCGTGGGCGGCGATGTTAGCGGTACAGACGAACGCGTTCGCCAGTTTTCCATCGGCCTCGCGGCAGACGAAATATTTCTGGTTCACGCGCGCCGTGAGCTGAATCACCTCGGGCGGGACGTCGAGAAACGCGGGGTCGAACTGGCCTAACAGGGGAATCGGCCGTTCGGTGAGCCCGGCATTCTCCGCGACGAGGCCTTCGTCCTCGATCAGTTCGAGGCCGGCCTGCATCGCGGCTTCGCGGGCGTGGTCGCGGATCAGCGTGGCGCGTTCGTCGTGGTCGACGATGACGTGGCAGGCGCGCAGTTTCTCGACATAGTCGTGCGCGCCGCCGATCGTGATCTGGTACGGGTGGTGGAAGCGGTGGCCGAGCGTGGCGGCGCCGCTGGCGATGCCGGCGATCTCGAACGGCACGATCTCTTCGCCGAGCAGCGCGACGATGCCTTGCAGCGGGCGGACCCACCGGAGCGACTCGGTACTGGCGGAGGCGTCGCCCCAGCGCATCGACTTCGGCCACGGGAACGCGCGGACGATCGCGGGGATCGCCTCTGCGAGCACGGCGGCGGTGGCGCGGCCTGGCTTTTCGGTGACTGCGAAGAGCGTGCCGTTGCGGTCTATCAGTTGCTCGCGGGTGAGGCCGGTTTTGCGGAGGAAGCCTTCGAGCGCCTGGGGGGGCGCTGAGGTCTTGGGACCTTTGGTTTCTTCGGAGACGGCGGCAGTCTCGAGCGGCAGGTCGCGGGCGATCAGCGTCAGGCGGCGCGGGGTCGCGTAGGTGACGATGGCACTGGTGGCGATGCCGGCCTTGGCAAGCTCGGCGGTGAACAGCCTGGCGAGGTCTTCACGCGCCTTGGACTGCATCCGGGCGGGGATTTCTTCGGAGCGGAGTTCTAGGAGGAAGTCGGTCATGGGACTCTCAAATCCTCCCCGKYMCGGGGAGGAATGGCGCTAGCGGGCATCATGCCGCCCATCCGTGCTTGTCCATCCAGGCTGCGCACGCGCCTTTGGCGAGGTCTCGGACGCGGCCCATATAGGCTTGGCGTTCGGCTACGGAGATTACGCCGCGGGCCTGGAGCAGGTTGAAGATGTGGCTGCCTTTGATCGCCTGTTCGTAGGCTGGGATCGGGAGCTTGGCGGAGAGGCTGTTCTCGCATTCGGCGACGTGCTTGCGGAACTGGTCGAAGAGCGAGTCCGTGTCGGCGATCTCGAAGTTCCACTTCGACATTTCCTGCTCGTTCTCCAGGAACACGTCGCCGTAGGTTACGCCGGCGTCGTTGAACGCCAGATCGTAGACCGAGTCCTTGTCCTGGATATACATCGCCAGGCGCTCGAGCCCGTAGGTGAGTTCGCCGGCGACGGGCTTCATGTCGAAGCCGCCCATCTGCTGGAAATAGGTGAACTGCGTCACCTCCATGCCGTCGCACCAGACCTCCCAGCCGAGACCCCAGGCGCCGAGCGTCGGGCTTTCCCAGTCGTCCTCGACGAAGCGGATGTCGTGCTTCAGCATGTCTATGCCGATCGCGGCCAAGCTACCGAGGTAGAGTTCCTGGAGGTTGGCGGGGCTCGGCTTCAGGATGACCTGATACTGGTAGTAATGCTGGAGCCGATTGGGGTTCTCGCCGTAGCGACCGTCGGTTGGGCGGCGGCAGGGCTGTACGAACGCGGCGTTCCACGGCTTGGGGCCGAGCGCGCGGAGCGTGGTGGCGGTATGGAAGGTGCCCGCGCCCATTTCCATGTCGTAGGGCTGCAGGATCAGGCATCCGTGTTCGCTCCAGTAATCGTGGAGCGTGAGGATCATGCGCTGGAAGCTAAGAGGCTTTGTCGGTGGCTGGGTCACGGGCTGGGTCACGGGCTGGGCTTTGGCGGATGGGGGTGCGGGAGGCAAGTGGTGCGTTGCGGCCGGGCGTCCTACATGGGGCCAAACCAACAATGAGGATGTCGTCGTCTTGAAGCTGTTTTCGAAGATCGTTTCGTTCCGATCCGCGCTCTCTGCCATCGCCATGGCGTTCGCCCTGCCCGCCTGTGCGCAGGTCGCGCCGAAGCCTGTACAAGCCGCGAACGATGCCGATCCCGCGCTCTGGGTGGTGAAGGACAAGGACACGACGATCTACCTGTTCGGGACGATCCATGTGTTGAAGCCCGGCATGACGTGGTTCGACGAGGCGGTGAAGACTGCGTTCGATCGCTCGAACCAGGTGGTGCTGGAGCTGGTGATGCCCGATCCTGCCAAGATGCAGTCGCTGGTGATGGCGACGGGGGTGTCGAAGGACGGGCCGACGCTGACCGAGCAGCTGCCCGCGGACAAGCGCGCGGCGTATGCGAAGGCGGTGACCGATCTGGGGCTGCCGGCGAATGCGTTCGATCGGTTCAAGCCTTGGCTGGCGGCGACCAACCTGTCGATCGCGCCGCTGTCGAAGCTTGGCTATGATGCGGCGAACGGGCCCGAGCAGGTGATCACGGCGGCGGCCAAGGCTGCGGGCAAGCCGGTGATCGGGTTGGAGACCGCGGAGCAGCAGCTGGGGTATTTCGGCGGGCTGTCGCAGAAGGCGCAGATGCAGTTCCTCGGCAGCACGATCGACGAGTTGCCGAAGCTCGAGAGCACGATGGCGACGATGGTCGACGAGTGGGCGAAGGGGGATCCTGAAGCTTTGGCGAAAGAGATGAACGATAGTCTGAAGGATTCGCCGGAGGTGGCGAAGGTGCTGCTGGTGGATCGTAACGCGCGGTGGGCGGAGTGGGTGAAGACTCGGCTCGGGACGCCGGGGACTGTGTTCGTCGCGGTCGGCGCCGGGCATTTGGCGGGCAAGGACAGCGTCCAGGCGCAATTGGCTAAGCTTGGCGTGAGGGCCGAGCGGGTAAAGTATTGATGCCCAAGTCCCTCTCCCCTCGGGGAGAGGGAGGGAGGAGCACTTGCGACGGAAGGGTGAGGGGGAGTTGGGATACCCGCCCCGAGCCTCACCGCCCCTCACCCTCCCACGTGCAAGCGCACGCGGGCCCCTCCCTCTCCCCGGAGGGGCGAGGGTACAGGTTTAGTTGATTCTAACGCCGCTTTCCGCTATGCGCCCGCGCTTCCGGTCCATGGTCATCCCTGGAGGCGTGGGCGGGAAGGACAACAAACGAGTTTCGGAGAATACAGATGAGCGACCAGTTGACGCTCGCAGCCGAGACGCGTGACCGGGTTGGCAAGGGAGCCTCCCGGGCGCTGCGTCGTGATGGCCGCGTGCCTGCCGTGATCTACGGCCTGAACCAGGAACCAACCTCGGTTCACCTCGAGGAAAAGGCGCTGATGAAGGCGCTGATGACCGGCCACTTCATGAATTCCGTCGTGATGGTCAACGGCGTGCGCACGCTGCCGAAGGACGTCTCGTTCCACCCGGTCTCGGATCGCCCGATCCATGTCGATTTCCTGCGCATCGGCGAGCATTCGACCGTGACGGTCGCCGTGCCGATCGCGTTCACCGACGAGGACGACGCACCGGGCATCAAGAAGGGCAAGGGCGTCCTCAACATCACGCGTCACGAGATCGAGCTGGTCGTCGACGCTTCGGACATCCCGAGCGAGATCACGATTTCGCTCGCAGGTCTGGAGATCGGTGATTCGATCCACATCAGCGACGTGAAGCTGCCCAAGGGCGCGACGCCCGCGATCGACGACCGCGACTTCGCGATCGCCACGATCGTGCCGCCGACCGTGCCGACCGTCGAGGACGAAGAGCTCGAGGCTGAAGTCGCCGAAGCTCAGGCTGCCGAGGCTGCTTCGGACGAAGAGCCGGTCGTTGAGCCTAACGACGACGACAACGACGATGACAAGATCACGCCGCAGAAGAAGGACTGAGGGTTCAGCCCTTCGTCTTAGGATGATCTGGCGGGCGGGAAAGCTAGGGCTTTCCCGCCCGTTTCGTTTTATGGGGCTTGCCCTCCTGTTCCCTCGCGAACGCGCGGGTCCAGGATCAAGCAGTGCCGCCGCCCGTTACCCTGGGCTCCTGCGTTCGCAGGAGAACACGGTTGAGTGGCCGACGCGTTCTTTTGGAGAATCACACGTGCAGATCTGGGCGGGACTCGGCAATCCGGGGGCGCAATATGCGATGCACCGGCACAATGTCGGGTTCATGGTCGCCGACGCGATCGCCGAGGTACACGGCTTCGGCGCGGTCAAGAAGCAGTTCCAGGGCTGGACGCAGGAGGGGCGGATCGGTTCGACCAAGATCCTGCTGCTGAAGCCAGCCACCTTCATGAACGAGAGCGGCCGCGCGATCGGCGAGGCGTTGCGGTTCTACAAGCTCGGCGTCGAGGCGCTGACGGTGTTCCACGACGAACTCGACATCGCGCCGTTCCGCGTGAAGGTGAAGACCGGCGGCGGGACCGCGGGGCATAATGGCTTGCGCTCGACCGACCAGCATCTGGGACCCGAGTTTCGCCGCGTTCGGCTGGGGATCGGGCATCCGGGGCACAAGGATCGCGTGACCGGCTATGTGCTCGGCAATTATGCGAAGGCCGAGATCGAGCCGCTGTCAGACATGCTCGGCGCGGTCGCGGCGGAGGCGAAGTGGCTGGCGGAAGGCGACGACGTCCGCTTCATGAACGATGTCGCGTTGAGGATGCAGCCATGACCACCCGTTCCTTGTTTGCCACGCGGTTCTACGAGGCCGATCTCGGCGACGACGATCTGGTCGAGGAATTGGAGGACGCCGCGCTTGAACTGGCGAAGGCGGATCGCGCCGGAGTCGCGTGGTCGAAGGCGCATGGGTATCGCGGGTATACGTCGTATGCGTCGCTGAACGACCTGCCGTTGCGCGATCCGCGGTTCGGGGATCTGGTGCGGGTGCTGAACAAGCATGTCGCGCAGTTCGCGAAGGATTGCGCGTTCGATCTGGGCGGGCGGAAGTTGAAGCTGGATAGTCTTTGGGTGAACGTCCTGAAGCCTGGGGGCGCGCATTCGGGGCATATCCATCCGCATAGCGTGGTGTCGGGGACGATGTACGTGGCGATTCCCGAGGGGGCTGGGGCGTTGAAGCTGGAGGATCCTCGGTTGCCGATGATGATGGCGGCGCCGACGCGGCTGGAGGATGCGGCGGAGGATCTGCGGACGTTCGTGTATGCCGAGCCTAAGCCTGGGAGTGTGTTTCTGTGGGAGAGCTGGTTGCGGCATGAGGTCGTCACGAATGCGGGCCTCAAAAAGATGGACGGCGAGCGGATCAGTATCAGTTTCAATTATCGGTGGTGATCACTGCTCGAACACCGGTGCCCGCGTTTCTCAGTGAAGCTCGCTGCCCGGTCGAGCTTGGGGTTTGAATACAATATGGCGACACTGGTCGTCTCGAACTGTAACTCGTCCTGCAATTTCAGATGCAGTCAGTTTCGGGGCCATAGGTTCCATATCGGTGTTGATCTGCAGCCGCTTGCAGGCCGTGCGAGCAATATGCATGATCGCGTCGAAACTGCTGATGCTGACGGTTTTCCCTAGCTCCGTTCCCTTCGCCTCGTCGGGGCTGGAGAAGAGGTCATCGTGCGACAACCCCATACACTCCACGGCATCCCAAACGGTCGAATGTTCCTGCGCCTCGATCGCGCCTTTAGACGCAAGCGCTGTGTTGGCACCCAATGTGTTGATTGGCTGACCCGATTTCGGCTTGCACGTCGTCATGTTCGCCGCCACCACTTCCATGCCGGTGCGATAGACACCTGTGGCACGGTGCAATCCGCCGGCGGCTTCCGAGACAGCCCTGATCGCGTTCAATCCAGCCGACAAGACATTGCCCTTCGCCGAATCCTGCAAAAATGATCGAACGCGCTCCTCAGGTAGAGCGGCCAGCATCAGCCTTGATATCCGCGCCTCCATCATAGGCACGTCGCTTTCGAACAAGCTGTAATACCCGCCAGTGCACGCGACATAGTTCGCAGGCGGTAGCGTCGGAAGCCCATCGACCGGAGATATATATGGGTTCGCGCCCTTAACCTTGCAGGGCAATTGCCCATCGACCGGATAGAGACTTGCGCCTGCATAGTTAATCTCGTCCGCCGCAGCGGCAAGATAATCGACGAAGGCGTCCGCATCCTTCCCGTCGCGAATGGTGGCGGTGCCCATCCGGGCCGCCATCGCCATAATCAGCGCCGCCCTGAACAGCTGCAACTGTTTCGATCTCGACGCGTCGAATGTTCGCTTGTCGAGCAGATATCCGGGATACCCCCCCGGGTGACGGACATCTCGCAATATCGGCCCGCATCCCGTTGTCATTGCGATGGTAAGCAAGCTTGCACTTATTCTTTTACGCATTGCAACGCCCCCCGAACATCCGAGGTAATACACTACGCTAATCTATGACTTGTGCTGAAAACCTGATCGATTACGGATCAGTATTATAGTTATAGTTGAAAACTAGACTGATATAACCGGGCTCCGGTACATGATGGTGGTGCCGGCTCCTCCGCTGGGACGGGCCGGCCTTCGATCAGGCCGCTTTCATCGAGGCCATGTCGATGACGAAGCGGTACTTCACGTCGCTCTTCACCATGCGCTGATACGAGGGTTCGATCTCGTCCATGCGGATCATCTCGATGTCCGACACCAGGCCGTGCTCGTTGCAGAAATCGAGCATCTCCTGCGTCTCGGCGATGCCACCGATCAGCGAGCCGGCGATCGCGCGGCGCTTGAAGATCAGGTTGCCGACCGAGGGCGACGGATGCGCGTGCTCGGGAACGCCGACCAAGGTCATCGTGCCGTCGCGCTTGAGCAATGCCGTGAACGTGTCGAGGTTGTGGCTCGCTGCGACGGTGTTCAGGATGAAGTCGAAGCTGTTGGCGTGTTCGGCCATCGCGGCTTCGTCCTTCGACACGATCAGGTCCTTCGCGCCGAGACGCTTGGCATCGTCGCGCTTGTTCGGCGAAGTCGAGAAGACATAGACCTCGGCGCCCATCGCGTTGGCGATCTTGACGCCCATGTGACCGAGACCGCCCAGGCCGACGATGCCGACCTTCTGGCCGGGGCCGACCTTCCAGTGCTTGAGCGGCGAATAGGTGGTGATGCCCGCGCAAAGCAGCGGCGCGACCGCGGCGAGGTCGGCTTCGGGATGCGAGACCTTCAGCACGAAGCCTTCGTCGACGACGATCTTGTCCGAATAGCCGCCGAAGGTGTGGCCGCCGAGCACGGGATCGGGGCCGTTATACGTGCCGACGAAGCCGGTGGTCTCGCAATATTGCTCCTCGCCGTCCTTGCACGACGGGCATTCGCCGCAGCTGTCGACCATACAGCCGACGCCGACGACGTCGCCGACCTCGAACTTGGTGACGTCGCTGCCGACCGCGGTGACGTGGCCGACAATCTCGTGGCCGGGGACGCAGGGGTAGAGCGTGCCTTCCCATTCGCCCTTGGCGGTGTGGAGGTCGGAATGGCAAACGCCGCAGAACGCGATGTCGATCGCGACGTCGGTCTTGCCGGGTTCGCGGCGTTCGAAGCTGAAGGGCGCGAGCGTGGTTTCGGGGGATTGCGCGGCGTAGCCGTGGGCGGTCGTGGTCATGTAATTCCTGATCTATCTCAAGCTAGGATCGGGATATAAGCGTCGACCATATGATAACTACCGTTCGGTATGATTATTTTGCTGCACTGCGGCAATCGAGTGGGTCGATCAGGGGGAAGCGGGACCGTGCCGCAAGGCGTGGGCTTCTCCCCTCCCTGGAAGGGAGGGGTTGGGGGTGGGTCGGTGTCCGGATCGTGGAACAGTTGCGGCCAAGGCTGGCCTACCCACCCCCAGCCCCTCCCTTCCAGGGAGGGGAGCCGGACGAACTCTTACCGCGCGCACGGCCTTCACTGGCCTTCCTTGCCGCCCTGCCCTAAAGCGCCACCACATTCTTATACCAAGGGCATATCATGGGTTTTCGCTGCGGCATCGTGGGGCTGCCGAACGTCGGCAAGTCCACTCTCTTCAACGCGCTGACCGAGACGGCCGCGGCGCAGGCGGCGAACTATCCGTTCTGCACGATCGAGCCGAACGTCGGTAACGTCGGCGTGCCCGACAAGCGGCTCGACGCGCTCGCCAAGATCGCCGGATCGCAGAAGATCATCGAGACCCAGCTCGGCTTCGTCGACATCGCCGGCCTGGTGCGCGGCGCGTCGAAGGGCGAAGGGCTCGGCAACCAGTTCCTCGGCAACATCCGCGAGGTCGACGCGATCGTCCATGTGCTGCGCTGCTTCGAAGACGGCGACGTGACTCATGTCGACAACAAGGTCGACCCGATCGCCGATGCCGAGACGGTCGACACCGAGCTGATGCTGAGCGATCTCGAAAGCCTCGAGAAGCGTGTCCCCAACCTCACCAAGAAGGGCATGCAGGGCGACAAGGAAGCCAAGATCGGCGCCGCCGTGCTCGGCCAGGCGCTCGAACTGCTCCGCGAAGGCAAGCCCGCGCGGCTGACCGTGCCGAAGGACGAGGACGAGGCGCGCGTGTTCGCACAGGCGCAGCTGCTGACCGCGAAACCGGTCCTGTACGTGTGCAACGTCGACGAGGGCGATGCGGCGAACGGCAATGCGCTGTCGGCGCGGGTGTTCGAGAAGGCGAAGGCCGAGGGCGCCGAGGCGGTCGTGGTGTCGGCGGCGATCGAGGCGGAGATCGCGACGATGCCGGCCGAGGATCGCGGCGAGTTTCTCGGCGAGCTGGGGCTGGAGGAGACCGGCCTCGCGCGTGTCATCACCGCCGGGTACAAGCTGCTCCACCTGCTGACGTTCTTCACGGTCGGCCCGAAGGAAGCGCGTGCCTGGACGGTCCACGAGGGCGCGACCGCACCGCAGGCGGCGGGCGAAATCCACGGCGATTTCGAAAAGGGCTTCATCCGCGCTGAGACGATCGCATTCGACGACTTCATCGCGCTGGGTGGGGAATCGAAGGCACGCGAGGCGGGCAAGCTGCGCGCGGAAGGCAAGGCGTACGTCGTCCATGACGGCGACGTGATGCACTTCCTGCATAGCTGAGGGTTTGGCGGTGGCGGGTCAGCGATAGTTTTCGCAGGCTATCCCGTCGCCATCGCCGTCCATGCCTTCGCGGTAGCCCGGCTGGCCTCGGTGGAGCGGTGCGGCGCCTGCCGCGCGTACTTCGCGACATCCGCTGTAGAATACCGAGCTTTCCGATCCGGAGTTGGTTGAAGGGCGGGCCGGTGGCGATGATCCAAATGCTGGTCGCACGACGTTGTAGGGCTCGGCGTGTGCTACGCGCCGTGCAGGCGCGACGGCGTGTCGCTGCACCACCGGCGGCGCGGCGATCGCCATATCGGGGACCGCCTTGGTATCGACCATAGCCGGGGCAGGAATGGGCTGCGGCTCAGTGGCTTTCCAGACACCGGCAAACATCAATGTCGAGGCGATCGCCGTGACCGCGATAAAGGAACGCTCCATACGCCACCATACGGGCGTACTAGTTGACGAATATTTATCGGTGGTTGCTGCCTCAACTGCCGAGACAGTAGATTACACGATTTCCATTGCGGCAGATTAGCCCCGGTTCAGCACGGATCATGCCAGAACACACCGCGACTTGGTTCCGAGTAGCAAGCTGCGGGCATCGGAAGGTTCGCTTTGCTGACCGGCACATCGTAGCCATAGCCACCATCGAAATATGCTTTGGTCGTGATATCCACGCCCCAGGTGTGGACCGTTACATCTTCAGGGTAGAGGTCGGCGATAGCCGCAGGCCATTTTCCCTTCGAGATTTTTCTCCAGTTTTTTGGTCGTTCCGCCGGGTATTTTTTCATCAGCGCCTGAGCCCCGGCTCGAATCGCCTCAAGTTTGTTGGCATCGGAAATGGGCCGGTTGCAACCACTTAGAAGCGACATAACCGCCAACATGGTAAGCATAGTTGTCGCGGATCTCGATCTGTCCATCAGGTATCCAAGCACATCCATCAACCGTCCACTATCAGCCGTTAGCCGTTGCTCTTGGTAAGATCAGGCAATGCCAATGGTCGTCTTGCGGCCTTGCGACTTGCTGCGGCGACTATGACGGCGCTGGACAGGAGGATGCTGGATACGAGCGCGCCGACCGATAGCAGTCCGACGGTTGTTACCGAGGCGTCGAAGGTCGTGCGCTTGCCGATCCTGATCGAGACTTTGGCGGCGGGGGTGCTCGGGGTTTTGGTTCGTTCGGGGTGCGTTGGGGTCTTCATGGGTCGAGGCTGAACCTTTCGCGGCTTTCGGGCAAGTCGGCGGTTTGACGCGGCCGTAGGTTTGACGGGTTCAAGGAAAGACTGCGCGGTTGTCGCGGGTCGCGTGGGGGTCTAGACCGGCGACATGCTCGCGCGCCTGATCCTGGCTTTGCTCCTTGCTGCGTTTGCGTTTCCTGCGGTGGCGCCGGCGGCGTGTCATGATGCGTCTGCTTCGCGGGGGCCTGCCGTCGTCATGGATATGGCGGCGATGAGCGGGACGCACGAGGCGATATCGGTCTATCGGCCGGATCACGAGGCGCCCGATCGGAAGGCTACGCCGCTGCATGGGTGCATCGGGTGCGTGCCGCCTTCGAACTGGAATGGCGCTCGGGTGCTCGGCGTGGCGTTGCGGGAGCCGGCTATGGTGACCGAGCGCGTGGCGGTGCTGGATCTTGGGGCGGGCGTCGCGCCGGCTTTGCGGCCTCCGCGGGAGGCTTGATCGCCGGGTGCTGAGGCACCGTGATTTTCAGGCTTTTCCAAGGATATAATGATGACTCGATCGAGGTTTCTCGCGGCTGGTGCCGTGAGGGCGATGCTGCTTGCGGGCGGTGTCGTGGCGGCGGTGGTGCCCGTTGGCGCGGTGGCGCAACATGCCACGTCCATGCCGGGTATGACGATGCCGGATGCGGCTCCCAGGAAGACGGTGAAGAAGGCGAAGTCGCGGCCGGTGGCTAAGCGGTCGGGTGCGCGTTCGGCTGCGCCGGCGGTTCCTCCGTCGCTGTCTGGAGGGGCTATCGATCATTCGACGATGGACCATTCGGCGATGGGCCACCCTGCTCCGGTCGCTCCGCCGACCCCAGCCACGCCGTCTGCGATGACGGACGCGATGCCGGGGATGGATCATGCGCAGATGGATCACTCGGCGATGCCTGGGATGGCGATGGATCATGGCGCGATGGGGCATGCGATGATCGCCGACCCCGCCTACCGCGCGGCATCCGATGCGGCACTGGCAAAGATGCCGGCGGGTTCGGCAATGGCGGGAATGGCGATGGGGACGTCGGCCGGGTTCTACAGCCAGGGGAGCGGGACGTCGCGGTTGCCGGCGGCCGAGGGGCCGATGCGCGGGTATATGGCGCAGGTCGGCGAGTGGATGCTGATGGCGCATGGCTATGCGTGGGGCGTCGCGACCGACCAGGGGGGACCGCGCGGGAAGAGCGAGGCGTTCGTGCAGTCGATGGCGATGCTGATGGCGGACCGCGACCTGGGCGACCGGTTCCATATCCAGCTGCGGACGATGAACAGCCTCGAGCCGCTGATGGGCGCGCGCGGCTATACCAATCTGTTTGCGACCGGCGAGCTGGCGAACGACCGGCCGCTGGTCGATCGGCAGCATCCGCACGACCTGTTCATGGAGCTTGCCGCGAAGGTCGATTATCGGCTGGGGAACGGCAACACCGTCTTCCTGTATGGCGGGCCGGTCGGCGAGCCGGCGCTAGGGCCGAGCGCGTTCATGCACCGGGGGTCGGCGCGGTATCAGCCGATGTCGCCGATCACGCATCACTGGTTCGACTCGACGCATATCACCTACGGCGTGGTGACGGCGGGGTATGCGACACCCGCGTTCCAGCTGGAGGCGTCGGCGTTCAAGGGGCGCGAGCCGGACGAGCATCGCTGGAATATCGAGACGCCGCGACTCGATTCGTGGAGCGTGCGCGGGACGTGGACGCCGTCGCCGTTCTGGGCGGTGCAGGTGAGCCATGGCCATCTGAAGGAGCCCGAGGCGCAGCATCCGGGCGAGGATGAGAACCGCTCGACTGCGAGTGTGCAATATGCGCGGGGCGGGCTGGCGACGACGTTCGCGTATAGTCTCAAGGACCGGGTGCCGGGGGAGAAGTTGAGCGCGTTCCTGGCGGAGGCGACGTATGAGCTTTCGGCGCGGCATGCGGTGTTCGGGCGAGTCGAGAACGTGGCGAACGACGAGCTGTTTCCCGACGAGGGCGATCCTTTGCATGATACCAAGTTCCGAGTGACGAAGGCGGAGGTCGGGTATGCGTACCGGGTGCCGATCGTCGGACCGCTAGGGTTGGCGCTCGGGGGGACAGTGGCGGCGTATGCCAAGCCGGCGGCGCTGGAGGCGGCGTATGGGAAGACGCCGGTGAGTTGGACGTTGTTCAGCAAGCTGGCGGTGGGGTTGTAGGCCGACGACCCGTGCCGAGTCTTGCAGGTGGCCACCTCACCTGTACGTCTCGGCACCTCCGTTACCTCCCCGGCGGAGGCCGGGGTCCAGTTGGGTAGGTAAGAGTAACGGCGCGCAACGCCTCTCAGCTACGTTCCCCAACTGGGCCCCGGCCTTCGCCGGGGTGGTGCTGTTCGTTGGGCGACCGGTGCCCTGCGCAAACGGTCGCTTCCGCTCGCCGTTCGTGCCGAGTAAGGACCGCGCGAAGTCGCCACTTGGTCGGGACGAACGGTTATGATGAAGAACGCGCTGGCTCTCCTCGGTTCTGCACTCGGGCTGACGCTCGCTGGGTGTGCCTATCCGTATACACCCCCTGCCCTTGCGCCGATTACTGCGCCTGCTCCGACCACGACGGCGGCGGCTGCGATGCCGGGCGAGACCCGGGCGCCGGTCACGATCCTCGTGTCGATCGATGGCTTCCGGCCGGATTATCTCGATCGGGGGGTGACGCCGCACCTTAACCGGCTGCGCGCTGGCGGCGTGTTCGCGAGCATGCGGCCGTCGTTTCCGAGCATCACCTTCCCCAATCACTGGACTTTGGTGACGGGCCTGCGGCCCGACCGCAGCGGGATCGTCGGGAACAGGATGGAGGATCCGGCGCGGCCGGGGGAGACGTTCACCATGGCGACGGACGATCCGTTCTGGTGGAGCGAGAGCTCGCCGATCTGGGTCGATGCGGAAAAGGCCGGGATCCGGACCGCGACGATGTTCTGGCCAGGCGCGAACGTTGCGGTCGGCGGCAAGGTCAAGCCCGACAGCCACGGGGTGATCGACGGCGGGACGCGGCCGGAGGATTGGCAGCAGTTCAACCAGCAGGTTTCGGGGACGCAGCGGGTCAACGCGGTGCTCGACTGGATGCGGCGGCCGGCCGCGATCCGGCCTAAACTGGTGACGTTGTATTTCGATACGGTCGATAGTGCGGGTCATGCGGGTGGGCCGGACAGCGCTGGGGTGACGCAGGCGGTGGCGGATGTCGATGCGAGCATTGGCGCGCTGGTCGATGGGCTTGCCGCGCTGGGGCAGCGGGCGAACCTGGTGATCGTCGCGGATCATGGCATGGCGGCGACGAGCAGCTCGCGGGTCGTGGCGCTGGATACGATCGCGGACAAGGCGGACTATCGCACCGTCGAGACCGGACCGTACGCGACACTGTTCGCGGTGCCGGGACATGAGGCGGCGCTGGAGGCGCGATTGCTAAAGCCCCACGATCATCTGCAATGCTGGCGCAAGGGCGAGATCCCGGCGCGGTTCCATTATGGGCGCAATCCGCGCGTGCCGAGCTATCTGTGCCTCGCCGATGTCGGCTGGCGGGTCGATCCGAGCGCGCCGACCAAGGCTTCGGTCGGCGGCATGCACGGCTATGACAATATGGCGCCGGAGATGCGCGCGCTGTTCATCTCCAACGGGCCGGCGTTCGTGGCGGGCAAGACCATTCCGAGCTTCGACAACGTGGCGATCGAGCCTTTGCTGCGTGATCTGATCGGGTTGCCGGCCGAGGCGGGGCTGGACGGCACCGACGCACCCTTCCAGAAGGTGCTGCAACGATAAGAGGAGAGGTTGTGCAGTATTTCGAGGATATCGAGGTCGGTCGGACCGCGTCGTTCGGTTCCTACGCGGTCACGCGCGAGGAGGTGATGGACTTTGCCGCGAAATACGATCCGCAGCCGTTCCACTTGTCCGACGAGGCGGCGGCGCAGACGCATTTCGGGCGGTTGTCGGCGAGCGGCTGGCATACGTGTGCGATGGTGATGTCGATGGTGGTCGCGAACCTGAAGGAGAACCAGCAGGCTGGCCTCGGGTCGCCTGGGATCGACGAGTTGAAGTGGGTGAAGCCGGTGTATCCGGGAGATACTCTGCGTTGCGAGACCGAGATCCTGGAGAAGCGGGTGTCGGCGAGCCGGCCGGAGATGGGGATCTTCAAGAGCCGGATGCGGGTGTTCAATCAGGACGACGTGATGGTGATGACGTTCGTGTCTAATGGGTTAGTGGCTACCCGCCCTGCTGGCACGCCGACCGGTTGATTGGCGGTCGATCACCCCTCACGTAATCCGGCTTTTCGTCTGACGTCGGTGTTTTTCACGCGAAGGCGCGAAGGCGCTAAGAGAAGATTTGTTCACGCGGAGGCGCGGAGGCGCGGAGAGATTTAGGATGGCAGAGCTTCGTCGTGGGCTTCACTGTCGCGATGAGTGGACCGCGCCGTTCCCGAACTACTCTCCGCGTCTCGGCGTCTCCGCGTGAAAAACTAATCCTTCTCTTCGCGCCTTCGCGTGAACCGATCTGCTCTAGTTACTGCGCCGGACGACCGCCGCCGCGGTTGCCACCGCCCTGACGTCCGCCACCGAAGCGCTGTCCGCCGCCGAACCGCTGGCCGCCGCCGCCGCGATTGCCTCGGAATGCGCCGTCGCCGCGATTGCCGCGGAAGCCGCCTTGAGCCTGGGGCTGTTGCGGGTTGGTGACCTGGCCGGGCTGAGCGGGCTGGCCGGGTTGACCGAACTGGCCGCGATCGGGGCCACGGCCACGATCCCAGCCTTGGCCGGGACCTCGCCCGGGACGGCCGTTGCCGAACTGGCCCTGACCGGGGGTGCCGGGGTTGCCCTGGTAGCCCGGACGGTTGCCACGCCAGCCGCCGTCTCGGCCGCCATTTCCGCGGTTGCCGAATCCGCCCCAGTTGCCGCGACCGCCGTCGTTGTGGTTGCCGCGATATTGCTGGCGGCCCTGCCAGTAGCGCTGCTGGTTTCCGTTCCAGCGGTGTGGGCGACGGTAGCGGTCGTAGACGTACACGCCCGAGCCGGGATAATAATAATCGCCGCTCCAGCCGTAATAGGAGTTCAAGCCGCCATAGCCTGCGAAGCCGTCATAGCCGCCGCCGTAGCCTGCGCCGTAATAGCCGTCGCCGTAGCCACCACCGTAATAGGGATCACTGGCATAACCGACGCCCGCGCCGCCATAGCCATAACCGTCAGTACAGCCCGCGACGCCTAGTCCGAGACCCAAGGCTAGGCCGATAATGCCGAAGCGCTTCATAAACATGGAAGTTCTCCCGTACGTGGAGAGCGGACACAACGCGCCGCCATTCATCGCATAACGGAGTCGGTGTATCGCAAGTTCCATGAATGGGGTCTGACGGGGTTTGGGGTTGTTCAGGAGCCCCACACGTTTCGTTGCACACGCCCCATACTGTTCCCCCGCGAACGCGGGGGTCCAGGGTGACGGTATGCTACGGTATTTAGCTGGGCCCCCGCGTCCGCGGGGGAACGGCTATGTGATTATGTCCTTCGAGCCGTCAGTGGCCGGGGAAGTGGATCAGCGCGGTTGCTTCGATGCCGTCTGTGCGCAGTGCTTCCGCGCCGCCCAGGTCGGGAAGGTCGACCAGGAACTGGGCTTGCATGACGACCGCGCCGGCTTTGTGGAGCAGGCGGACGGCGGCGCGGGCGGTGCCGCCGGTGGCGATCAGGTCGTCGACCAGCAGGACGCGCGCGCCGGGGGCAAGCGCATCGGCATGAATCGCGATGCGGTCGGTGCCGTATTCGAGCGCGTAGTCTTCTGCGATGGTGGCGCCGGGGAGCTTGCCGTCCTTGCGGATCAGCAGGACGCCGGCCTTTAGCGGTGCGGCCAAGGCGGCTGCGAAGAGGAAGCCGCGGGCTTCGATTCCGGCGACTAGGTCGACGGGGCCGGATACTGCTTCGACCATTCGCTCGATCGCGGTCGCCCAGCCTGCCGGATCAAGCAACAGTGTGGTGATATCGCGGAACTGGATGCCTGGCTTGGGGAAGTCCGGGATGGTGCGGATCAGGGCCTTCAGATCGGCGTTGCGCTCGTTGATATCGGCCATGGACGTTCCCTTCTTCGCGCGGAGCGGCGGCCGTATCGCGACAGGGTGCTACGGCCAAAACGAAAGCGGCGGACCGGGCTTACCACCCGTCCGCCGCTCCCTTATCCATGCGCCCTTACCGCGGGAGCCCGGCCACCATCAATGCTTAACGTCGCGCCAGACGTTCTGGTACGCGCCCCAGGCGAGGCCGCAGAAGATCAGGATGAAGATGATCGACGCGAACCCGGCGGCATGACGCGCCTCGAGATTGGGCTCGGCGGTCCAGGTCAGGAACGCCGAGACGTCGGTCGACATCTGCTCCTTCGTCGCCTTGGTCCCGTCCGCGTAAGCGACCTGGCCATCAGACGTGAGCGGTGGCGGCATCGCGATGTTGAGGTTCGCGAAATACGGATTGTAGTGGAGCCCGGTCGGCGTCTTGATATCCGGGAATTCCTTCAGCAGCGCGGCGGGCTGCGTCGTGTAGCCGGTCAGCAGCGAATGGACATACGCGGTGCCGTCCTCGCGCGCCTTGGTGATCAGCGAGAGATCGGGCGGCAGCGCGTTGTTGTTCGCGGCGCGCGCGGCGATCTCGTTGGCGAACGGCGACGGGAAGTGATCCGACGGGATATTCTTGCGCGTTGCCGGCTCACCCGTCTCCGGGTTGATCGACGGCTGCTCGATGACCCACTGGTTGGCGATCGCCTTAACCTCGGGGTCGGTATAGCCGATCTTGGTCAGGTCGCGGAACGCCACCAGCCGCAGCGAGTGGCAGGCCGAGCAGACTTCCTTGTAGACCTGGAACCCGCGCTGCAGCTGGCGACGGTCGAACTTGCCGAATACGCCATTGGAGGCGAGCTCGAGTTCCTTGGGGTGCTTGTGCGCGACGCTCTCCGCGGTCGGCGCGACGGGATCGGTGATGACCCCGTAGACGCTGCCGAAGAGCGCGATGCCGAGCACCAGCACGAAGGCCGCGCCGACGAAGGATGCGATGAGACGAACCATGTGTGTGTCCTCGAGTTCGTATCAGTGCGCGGCGTGCGGCGCGGAGGGCGCGCCATGCGACGTGGGCGCCGTCGACAGCGCGGTGTGGGCCGGGCTGGTGCCGCCATGCTTGTTCAGCACGGCCTCGGTGATCGAGTTGGGCAGCGGCCGCGGACGCTCGGACCGCGAGATCAGCGGCAGGATGATCAGGAAATGCGCGAAATAATAGGCCGCGCAGATCTGGCTGAGGATCACGTAGAACGCGTTCGCCGGGGCGCCACCGCAATAGCCGAGCACGAAGATGTCCGCGACCAGCACCCAGAACGCGATCCGCGCCTTGGGACGATAGTTCATCGAACGGACCGGCGAGCTGTCCAGCCACGGCAGGAAGAACAGCAGCAGGATCGAGCCGAACATCGCCAACACGCCCCAGAGCTTGGCCGGCAGGATGAAGTCCGCGGTGAAGGCGCGCAGGATCGCGTAGAACGGCCAGAAATACCATTCGGGGACGATGTGCGCGGGCGTCGAGAGCGGGTTGGCCGGGATGTAGTTGTCCGGGTGGCCGAGATAGTTCGGGAAGAAGAACAGCAGGCTGGCGAAGATCAGCATGAAGATGCCGAGCCCGAAGCCATCCTTCGCCGTGTAATAGGGGTGGAACGGGACGGTGTCCTGCTCGCCCTTCACGTCGACGCCGGTCGGGTTGTTCGAGCCGGGGATGTGCAGCGCCCAGATGTGCAGGATGATGACGCCCGCGATCACGAACGGCAGCAGGTAATGCAGCGAGAAGAAGCGATTGAGCGCGGCGTTGTCGGGCGCGAATCCGCCGAGCAGCCAGATGCGGATGGTGTCGCCGACGAGCGGGATCGCGGAGAAGAACCCGGTGATGACCTGTGCGCCCCAGAAGCTCATCTGGCCCCAGGGAAGCACATAGCCCATGAACGCGGTGGCCATCATCAGCAGGAAGATGACGACGCCGAGCAGCCACACCATCTCGCGCGGTGCCTTGTACGAGCCGTAATAGAGCCCGCGGAAGATGTGCGTGTAGACGACGATGAAGAACATCGAGGCGCCGTTCGCGTGGGCGTAGCGCAGGAACCAGCCGGCGTTGACGTCGCGCATGATGCTCTCGACCGAGTCGAACGCGACCGCGCCGTTGGCGGCGTAGTGCATCGCCAGCACGATGCCGGTGACGATCTGGATCGCCAGTGCGGCGCCGGCGAGCACGCCGAAGTTCCAGAAGTAATTGAGGTTGCGCGGGACGGGATAGCCGCCGCCGAGTGAATTGTAGACGAGCCGGGGAACGGGAAGCCGCTCGTCCAGCCACCGCGTCAGCGGCAGCTTCGGTTCGTATTGCTTGGCCCAGGGAAAGCTCATGGTCGTTCCTCAGCCTACCGTGACGACGGTGTCGGAATTGAAGGCATAGTCCGGAACGTGGAGGTTCGACGGAGCGGGGCCTTTGCGGATGCGTGCGGCGGTGTCGTAGGCCGAGCCGTGGCACGGGCAGAAATAGCCGCCGAACGGGCCCTTGTTCTCACCCTCGCCCGCGCCGAGCGGAACGCAGCCGAGGTGGGTGCAAACGCCCAGCGTGATCAGCCAGTTCTTCTTGCCCGCCTTGGTGCGCTGTTCGAGCGTCTGCGGATCGCGCAAGGTCGAGATGTCGACCGCGTCGGCTTCCGAGATTTCCTTCGGCGTCAGGTTGCGGACGAACAGCGGCTGCTTGCGGAACGACGTCTTGATCGCCTGACCGGGGAGGATCTTCGACAGGTCGATCTCGGTGGTCGACTGTGCGAGCACGTCTGCGCTCGGGTTCATCTGGTTGATCAGCGGCAGGACGATCGCGACCGCGCCGACACCGGCGAACGAGACGGCGGCGATGTTGATGAAATCACGGCGGCGAGGATCATGGGCCTCTTCGTGAAACGGCTCTGGCGATTCGCCGGGGGGAACCATGTCGTCGACTGTCGCCATTCATCTCGCCCTTGCACGTTATTTTTTTCGTGGCCTGGCGGGGTTTCCGGTTTCGACGAACCGTTGCCCACCCTGCCCGACCGTCCCCACGGAGGCTGGCCTTTGATAGACGGCGGGGTGCGGGTTTGCCAACTGCATTTTGCTTTGGGTTACCACCCGGCCCCCGGCGCGCTAAGGGATCGGGCATGAGAATTGCCCTCTATCAGCCCGATATCGCCGGAAATGTCGGCGCCATTCTTAGGACCGCCGCGTGCATGGGGATCGGCGTCGACCTGATCGAACCGATGGGATTCACCTGGAGCGAGAAGGCCGTGGCGCGCTCGGGGATGGATTATGTGGGGGCGGTCGACGTGGTGCGGCATGTCGATTGGGACGCGTTCCTGGCGCAGGTGCAGGGGCGGATCGTGTTGCTGACGACGAAGGGCGCGGTGCGGCTGGATGTTGCCGAGTTTCGTAGCGACGACGTGCTGCTGATGGGGAGCGAGGGGACTGGCGTGCCTGAGGACGTGCATGAGCGCGCCGATGTGCGGGTGCTGATCCCGATGCGGCCGGGGTTGCGGTCGATGAACATTTCCGTGGCGACGGGGATCGTTGCTGCCGAGGCTTTGCGGCAGACGGGCGGGTGGCCGAGCTGATCCTCCCCGACACGGGGAGGGGGACCGTTCGGCACCTTTGCCGAAGGGTGGAGGGGGAGCGCCACACACGTCACGGCGGCCATTACGCAACGGTACGATCGCGGTGAGCCCCTCCACCATGCTTCGCACGGTCCCCCTCCCCGTTCCGGGGAGGATTTGGTAGAGACCCGCGCATGATCGATCTCGACCCCCAGCAAGCCGCCGCCCGCCACTGGTTCGAATCCCTGCGCGATCGTATCTGTACGGAGTTCGAGGCTATCGAGCGGGAGGCGGGCTCCGACGCGTCGTTCGAGTACACGCCGTGGGACCGGATCGATCCGTCGGGCGAACCGGGTGGCGGCGGCGTGCGCGGCGTCATGAAGGGCAAGGTGTTCGAGAAGGTCGGAGTGAACGTCTCGACCGTCGGCGGCACGTTCGAGGGCGATTTCGCCAAGTCGATCCACGGTGCCGGCGAGGACCCGCGGTTCTTCGCGACCGGGATCAGCCTGGTCGCGCACATGACCAACCCGCATGTGCCCGCGGTGCACATGAACTGCCGCTTCCTCAACACCACCAAGCGCTGGTTCGGCGGCGGCGGCGATCTCAATCCGCCCTTGCCGGTCGAGGAGGATACGGCCGACTTTCACGCGACGATGAAGGCGGCGTGCGACGCGCACGATCCCGCACACTACGAGCGGTTCAAGGAGTGGGCGGAGACCTATTTCTACATCCCGCACCGGAAGGTGAGCCGCGGCGTCGGCGGGATTTTCTTCGACCATCTCGACGGCGATTTCGAGACCAACTTCGCCTTCACGCGCGATGTCGGCGAGGCGTTCCTCGACGCCTATCCGCGGATCGTGCGGCGGCGGATGGATACGCCGTTCGATGCGGCCGACGAGGCGCGGATGCTCGAATGGCGCGGGCGCTATGCCGAATTCAACCTCGTCTATGACCGGGGGACGCTGTTCGGGCTCAAGACCGGCGGCAACATCGACGCGATCCTGATGAGCCTGCCGCCGCGCGCTACGTGGTCGTGATCCAGTGGCGCTGATCCCGGTTGCCGACGACGTCCTCGCGACCATCGTCACGACGCTGGAGATGCGCAAGCGGCCACCGCTGCGGCCGAGCCCGGGGTCGCGATTGCGGCTGGTGAAGTGGGAGCGGCCGACGCTGGAGAAATACCGCGCGCTGTTCCGGCGGGTGGGGAGCCCGTGGCTCTGGTTCTCGCGGCTGGTGATGGCGGACGATGCGCTGGCGGGGATCGTCCATGATCCGGGGATCGCGGTGTATGCGGTGCTCGATCCGGCGGGGATCGAGGTCGGGATGCTCGAACTCGATTTCCGCGAGGCGGGGGCGTGCGAGATTTCGTATTTCGGGCTGATCCCGGAGTTGGCTGGCCAGGGTCATGGGCGGTGGCTGATGGCGGAGGCTTGCGCGCGGGCCTGGGCGAAGGGGGTGGAGCGGGTCTGGTTGCACACCTGCACGCTCGATCATCCGAGCGCGCTGGGGTTTTATCGGGCGCAGGGGTTCGTGGCGGTGAAGCGGACGATCGAGACGTTTCCCGATCCGCGGGCTTCCCGCTTGTTGCCGCCGGAGACGGCGCCGCAGATCCCGTATCTGGGTAAGCGGCCTCAGAGCTAACCCACTCGGTCTCGCGGAGCGGTTCGTCGCCAATCCGTTAGTTCATCTTTACCTCCCCGGCGGAGGCCGGGGTCCAGTTGGGGGACGTTGCTAACGAGGGTGGCGAATCGTTACTGCGACCTCTCCAACTGGGCCCCGGCCTTCGCCGGGGAGGTGCTGTTATATTGAACGGAGCGGCCTTTACCTAACCAGCCGCCGATAAGCAGAGATCGCGATCAGGGCCATCGCTATACCGGCCGCCATCGCCGCCACCGCAGCGCCGGCATCGACGATCGCCAGCGCGACCGGATTGGCCTGCCCGCCGTCGCGCAATGCCTTGTCGGCCATCATGAACGGCGCACCGACGAGCCAGCCGCTGATGTAGCTGAACGCGGCCAATCCCATGAGCGGGAGCCCCGAGCCTCGGCTGAGCGTGAAGCTGCGGCGGATCGCGCCGAGGGCGCCAAGCGGGGCTTCGGCGAACATTGCCGGGCCGGTCAGCATCGTCCGGCCGAGGATGTAGAGACCTGGGATCGCGTACAGCAACAGCCCTGCCCCGGCCGGCAGCGAGACGATCACCATCGCCAGCAGGAAGCGCGGGAAGATCCGTAGGCAGCGCGTCAACGCCTGCCGCAGGTCGAGATGCTGGCGATCGAGATACAGCGCGTAGAACAGCGACGTGCCGAAAAAGCTCATCACATAGGCGAGCAGGTACCAGCCGCCATGCGCCGCCGCCCAGGTCTGCACCGCGTCGGCCCAGACCATCGCCTGCGCCTCGTTGTTGCCTGCCGCGGCATCGGGCATCGGCGGATCGGGGACGACCAGTGCGAGCGCAAACGCGGGCAGGAACAGGAACGGTGCGGCGATCCGCAGCAACAGGTCGCGGTCGCGCTTGAACAGCGTCCAGGCGTCGGTGAGAACGGTCGCGAAATCGAGCTTCATCGGGGATTTCATTCCTGGGGAAGTTTCTCTCTGACCGCGACGTAGAGCTGCGCGGTGAAGACCGCGGCGAGCGCGGTGAAGACGGTGGTGACGATCGTCGCGACCACGCCCGACAGGAAGGTCGCGGTGGCGATTCCGTCGGCGCCGAGCGCGAGGCGGAAGATGATCCCGGTCACCGACTGCGCGGCCCAGGTGGACACGAGCATGACGATCGCGAACAGGATCAACACGCCGATGATCCGCCACGTCAGCCCCTTGGTGAGCTGGACCGAACGGCGGATCGCACCGATCCCGCGACGCTCGTTGAGTATGACCGGGTTGAGCAACACCAGTCGAGCGCCGATCCAGATCGCCACCAGCAGAAAGGCAAGCCCGTACAGCGCCACGAATGCCGCCGCATTTGCGCTGGGCGGAGTCATCTGGACGCCCGCCCCGCTGGCCGCAGCCGCGAAATCGAACCCCGAATTGAGCAGGACGATCACCGGCGGCACCACGAACAGCGCTGCGACAAACGTCAGCAACATCGTGATGCCGAGCGCTGGGAGCACGCGCTTGCCCGCCACGCGACGCGCTTCGGCGGCGTTGGTGGCGGGATCCGTCGCGATCGCGACGATCGCCAACTGTGCCCAGATCACCGCGACCAGTGCGGCGATCGCCAACGTGGCGCCGACCAGCGCGAACGTCAGCGTGCCCGGCGTCGAGAAGGCGGCGAAGCCATCGCGGAGCACGCTCGGCAGCGCTATGCCAAGCAGCGCGATCGGTGCGATCATGCCGGTGCGCCCGTTGAGCACCTCGATCGTGCGATCCCAGACCGTTCCCATCTTCACGCGTGCGTTGACTATCCCTGTCGTCGCGCCTGTCGTCGCCATGCCTGTGCTCCCGCCATTCCCGTTCCTGCGCGAGGTAGCCCAAGCCCTCGCGCTTGACCACATGGTTGAAACGCTCGCCGCGGTTGCAACTTGCGGCACGGGTGCGCAATTGGGTTCGGTGATCACCCCTCCCCTCTCCGATATCGAATGG
Source organism: Sphingomonas sp. Leaf208 (assembly GCF_001421415.1). Taxonomy (GTDB): domain Bacteria; phylum Pseudomonadota; class Alphaproteobacteria; order Sphingomonadales; family Sphingomonadaceae; genus Sphingomonas. The sequence goes on along the minus strand of NZ_LMKH01000035.1, from coordinate 99,262 downwards.
CGGACCAACGCCGGCCTTACCCCCTATGCGGATGCGCTGGCCAAGATGGAGGCGCGCGCGGTCGCAGTCGGCACAGGTGAGGCGCGCGAACTGCTGTGGATGCTCGAGCACCCGCCGGTCTACACCGCGGGCACCAGCGCGGAGCCGGGCGACCTGATAGACGCGCGATTCCCGGTGATCCCGACCGGGCGTGGCGGCAAATACACCTATCACGGGCCGGGGCAGCGGATCGGCTATGTCGTGCTCGACCTTACCAAGCGCGGGCGCGACGTGCGCTGTTACGTCCACGCGCTCGAATCCTGGGTGATCGCGGCGCTCGGCGAACTCGGCGTCGAGGCGTTCGCGGTTGATGGCCGGGTCGGCATCTGGACGCTCGATCGGGGTCGCGAGGCCAAGATCGGGGCGATCGGGGTGCGGGTTAAGCGCTGGGTGACGCTCCACGGCTTCTCGGTCAACGTCGACCCGGACCTGTCGCACTTTGGTGGTATCGTGCCCTGCGGCCTGCCGGAATACGGCGTTACCAGCCTGCAATCGCTCGGCATTCCGGCCGACCTTGCAACTTTCGACGCAGCCCTGGCGTTGACGGCCGATGCTTTCCTTGAAACAGTTTCTTGTCCTTGAGAAAACGAGGCTTGAGGGCAAAGCGTTATCGGATTAATGTCCACTACGATTTGGGTATTAAGGGCGAGCAGCCAGCCAAATCCTCTATCTAGGGAGCTTCCACATGCGTGCACTCATTTCCAAGGTTCTGACCGGTTCGCTGATCGCCAGCGCAGCACTCGCTGTTTCGGCTTGCGGTCCCAAGACCGAGACCACGACCGACAACACGATGGTCACCGACATGAACGCCACTGAGGGCATGGACACGATGTCCGACAACATGACCGCAGTCGACGGCGCGTCGAACGGTGGCATGATGGCCAACGACACCATGATGGCGAACGACACGATGATGTCGAACGACACCATGATGACGAACAACGCGATGACCACCAACGCAATGTAATTTCCGCAAGGAAACTACGACGTTGTGGAGGGCCGCCCGGGCAACCGGGCGGCCCTTTTCGTTATTGGTGGTGCGCGATGGGTTGCGGCGATCGAAGCACGTGCGGGGGCACCCCCACAGCTCCGCCGTCGAGCGATCGTTTCGGCGCCGACGAATTTCTGACGGTCCCACCCGACAACGGCGTCGGACGACGGGTCGGAAAGGTTAAAATCGCTTGGGAGTTTCGCGGAAACGCTTTAGATTCGATCACTTGGAATGCCCTGGGGAGGTTGGAATGAAGGTGTTGCGTACCGCGCTCGCGCTTTGCGTGGCGTCGAGCGGGCTCGCTGTAGCGCAGTCGGCGTCGGCGCAGTTTTTTTTACAGTCGCGCGATTTTTCGGGCGCAGCCGTCACCGGTGAAGAATCCGACCTTGGCCAGGCCCTGCCCGGCGCGACGTCGGCGGAAATGCGGGCGGCGTTGGTGTGGCACATGCGTGCGGCGCTCAACGTCGCGGCGTTGCAGTGCCAGTTCGAACCGACGCTGTTGACCGTGCCGAACTACAACTCGATCCTGGCCGATCACGGCGAGGAACTGAAGGGGGCGTTCGATACGCTGACCAAGTACTTCGTGCGCGTGAACAAGGCGGCGGGCCCCAAGGCCGGCCAGACCGCGCTCGACCAGTTCGGGACGCGGACCTATTCGAGCTTTGCCACCGTGGCTGCGCAATACGGCTTTTGCCAGACCGCAGGGTCGATCGGACGTGATGCGGTGTTCGCACCGCGCGGTCATTTCGCCGACGTCGCGCTGGCGCGTTCGCGTGAGTTGCGCAACAGCCTGATCCCGTGGGGCGAGCAGCGCTTTCCCCGGTACATCGGTCGCGAACGGGGAGCACCGATGATGATCCGCCTCGATCCGATCTGCTGGAACAAGAAGGGCGAATGGGTCGTGAAGAAGTGCGGCGCGCAGAACTGGCCGCCGGTCGGTTTGGGTATGGCGACTCGCTGAGTGAGCTGGCCGAGGGTTGAGTGATCTGGAGAAGTACCTCCCAGTCCTCACCCTTCGCACCTGGCAACCAGCCGCCCGGCCTTCCCTTTGTTCAACATCCTGATCACCTAGCGTTACGCAATATCCAAGCGAGAGCTGGAGTGGTTCGTGAGGCTAGGGTTAGCGCAGACCGAGCAGCTTGTGCGTCTGGAGCGACAGTCGCCATTGCGGCCGCTCCATGACCAGGTCCACGCACGCCTCTCGGTTCGCATCCGCCCGGGGATCATCGAGCGGCTGGAGCAGAAAGTTCTCGAAATTCCAGGTCTCGACTTCCTCGATGTCACTGCCCGGCTGCGGCCAGACGAGCTTCAGCTCGTGCCCGGTACGCTGGACGACGATGCTGCCGGCCTTGGGACTGATGCAGACCCAGTCGATTCCTGGATGCGCCGGGATCGTGCCGTTGCTCTCCATCGCGATCCGGAAGCCGTGAGCATGCAGCGCATCGACGATAGCGTCGTCGATCTGGAGCATCGGCTCGCCGCCGGTCAGGACGACGAATCGATCGTGCACCCCTTCTCCCCAGAAGCCCGCTACCGCTGACGCCAAAGCCTGCGCCTCGGCAAACTTGCCGCCGCCGAGCCCGTCGGTGCCGACGAATTCGGTATCGCAGAACTTGCAGACCGCGGTCGCGCGATCCTGTTCGCGGCCCGACCAGAGGTTGCAGCCGGCGAACCGGACGAACACTGCACGGCGACCGGCATTGACGCCCTCGCCCTGCAATGTGAGGAACATTTCCTTGACGGCGTAGCTCATATCAGGCCGGCTTGACGGCGTAACGCGTCGGGTCGGCGATCCCCGCCTCGTCGAAGCCGCGCGAACGCAGGCGGCAGCTGTCGCACTCGCCGCAATGCTCACCGGCGGGCGTCGGATCGTAGCACGACCAGCTCAGGCCGAGATCAAGCCCTAGGCGCGTGCCTTCGCGGACGATATCCGCCTTGGTCATCATCTGGAGCGGTGCCTGGATGCGGAACGGTTCGCCTTCGACGCCGGCCTTGGTGGCGAGTTCGGCGAGGCCTTCGAAGGCGGCGATGAACTCGGGGCGGCAATCGGGATAGCCGGAGTAATCGAGCGCGTTGACGCCGATATAGATGTCGCGCGCGCCGGCCGCCTCGGCCCAGCCGAGCGCGAGGCTGAGGAAGATCGTATTGCGCGCGGGGACGTAGGTGACGGGAATGCCGCCGCTGTCTTCGGTACCCGCGCCGTCCTTCGGCACGTCGATATCGGCGGTCAGCGCGGAGCCGCCGAACGCGGACAGGTCCATCGGCAGGACGATGTGGCGCTCGGCACCGAGTGCACTGGCGACCCGGCGCGCTGCGTCGAGTTCGATCCGGTGGCGCTGATTATAATCGAACGAGAGCGCGAGCACGCGCTGGCCGGCTTCGCGCGCAAGCGCGGCGGATACCATCGAGTCGAGCCCGCCCGAGACGAGGGCGACCGCAAAGGGAGCAGGGGATGTCATGATGCGTGTTCGCTAGGCCAGCGAGCGCAAAAAAGAAAGGGGCCGCCCGGCGGAGCGGCCCCGAGTTTGGCGCGGACGCGCGCCACAAGGGAGAAACGTGCTGAATAAGAGCACGTGACCAGTGGTAAGGGTGAGGGGTAAAAGCGCCGTTAACGCCTGTTTGCCCTCTCCCCTTGGGGGAGAGGGAAGGAGCAGCCCCTTGGCTGCGGGAGAGTGAGGGCACGTGATGGACGCGACCGTGCCCTCACCCTCCCACGACTGCGTCGCGGGCCCCTCCCTCTCCCCTGCAGGGAGAGGGGAATTTTATCCCTCCACCGGCACCGGGAACTTCTTCGCGCAGAACGCACAATCCACGATGATGAAGCCGGTCTCGTCCGCCATCGACTGGCGCTCCTCCAGGGGAAATTTCGAAATTACACCCCGGATATAATCCGGATCGCAGCGGCACCCGCGCACGATCGGGATGTCGGCGAGGATGCGGACGTCTTCCTCCTCATTGAAGAGCCGCCAGACGAGCGTCTCCAGCGGCAACGTCGCATCGGTGAGTTCATCGACGCCCATCGTGTTGCCGAGCGTGGCGACATGCTCCCATTCCGGATGATCGAGCTTGGTATGCAGGCGTTCGCGCCCGTCCTCGCCCTCGGGGAGATGCTGGAGGAACAGCCCGCCGGAAATGCAGCGACCGTCTGGGCCCTTCGCCATGCCGGTGCGGATCATCGTCGGGATCTGCTCGGACTGCGTGAAATAGCTCTGCGCGGCCTGCGACAGCGTATCGCCGTCGAGGGGGACGATGCCCTGATAGCGTTCGTTGCTGGTCGCCATGTCGAACGTGATCGCGAGATAGCCGGCGCCAAACAGCGCGAACAACGAGGGCTCGGCGGGGGCCTCGGCGAGCTTGCCGGCGTCGTACTCGATGTAGCCACGGACTTCGCCGCCGCGATAGTCGCAGACGAGCAGCTGGACGACGCCGCTGTCGGTGCGCGTCTGCATCGTCAGCTGGCCGCTCGAATCCTTGAGCGTCGAGCCGATCAGCGCCGCGAGCGTGAGCGCCTCGGCGAGCAGCTTCTCGATCGCGGGCGGATAGGCGTGCGCGGCGAGCACTTCGTCGAGCGCGGTGCCGAGCCGCACGATCCGGCCGCGTGCACTGCGCGTCGGGATCGCGAAAGCCAGCGCGCGGTCGATATCGGTCATGTTGGGGTCGAATTTTGGCGTATCGTTCATCGTTCGCCAGATGGTGACCCTGCCCGTTCAGGTCAACCGATCTGCCCGAAGCACCAGCGCAGGACCGACTTCTGCGCGTGGAGGCGGTTTTCAGCCTCCTGCCAGATCAGCGACTGCGGGCCGTCGATGACTTCGGGCGTGACTTCCTCGCCGCGATGCGCGGGGAGGCAATGGAGGAACTTCGCATCGTGCTTGGCGAGCGCCATGAGCGCGGCGTCGACCTGGTACGGGGTGAGCGCCTTCAGCTTGGCCTCGGCATGCGCCTGCCCCATCGAGATCCAGGTATCGGTGACAACGATGTCCGCGCCCTCGACCGCTTCGCGCGGGTCGGCCACGACGCGGGCCCGGCCCGACGCGCGGACGATCGCCTCTTCTTCGGGCTGGAACCCTTGCGGGCAGGCCGCGACGACGTCGAACTGCATCAGCCCGGCAGCTTCGACGATCGAGGCAAGCACGTTGTTGCCGTCGCCGAGCCATGCGACCTTGAGGCCGGGCAGCGACTTGCCGCTCTCGATGATCGTCAGCAGGTCGGCCATGATCTGGCACGGATGCGACGCGTCGGTGAGGCCATTGATGACCGGGACGGAGGCGTAGTGGGCCATCTCCTCGATCTTGGCGTGATCGTCGGTGCGGATCATGATCGCGTCGACATAGCCCGACAGGATCCGCGCGGTGTCGGCGATCGACTCGCCGCGGCCAAGCTGCATCGAGCCGCCGTCGGACACGATCGAGGTGCCGCCGAGCTGGCGGATCGCCATATCGAACGAGAAGCGCGTGCGAGTGGAGCTCTTCTCGAACACCATCGCGAGCGTGTGGCCGGCAAGCGGCGCGTCGGCGTCGGCCCGGCCCTTGGGGAAGCCGGCGCGCGCCGCCTTGCGGTCGAGCGCGTCGGCCAGCATCGCGGCAATGCCGTCGGCTCCGGCGTCGGTGAGATTCAGGAAATGGCGCATAATTCCTCCCCGGCACGGGGAGGGGGACCGCGCTCGCAGAGCGGGGTGGAGGGGGACCTCCACGGGCGCTACGCTGCGGGGAAAGCCCCCTCCACCATGCTTCGCATGGTCCCCCTCCCCGTACCGGGGAGGATCAGTTCAATCGTCGGCGGCGGGTACGTAGACGCGCGCGGCGGTCGACAGCTTGTCGATGCACTCGGCGATGTGGCTCTCGTCGATCACCAGCGGCGGCAGGATGCGGACGACGTTCTCGCCCGCCGACACCAGCAGCAGATTATGGTTGTCGCGCGCGAACGCGACGAACGCGCGGCTGTCGCTCTTGAGCTTCAGCCCGAGCATCAGCCCGGTACCGCGAACGCTGTCGAACAAATGATCGTGGTTGGGGATCATCTGCTCGAGCCCCTGCCGCAACCGGTCGCCCATCGCGGTGACGTTGTCGAGGAACCCGTCCTCGAGCATCACGTCGAGGATCGCCTCGCCCGCCGCCATCGCCAGCGGGTTGCCGCCATAGGTCGAGCCGTGCGTGCCGGCGACCATGCCCTTGGCCGCTTCCTCGGTCGCGAGGCACGCGCCGAGCGGGAAGCCGCCGCCGATACCCTTGGCGACTGCCATGATATCGGGCGTGATGCCGTACAGTTCGTGCGCGAAGAACTTGCCGGTACGCCCGTAGCCGCACTGGACCTCGTCGAGCACCAGCAACAGGCCGTGCTCGTCGCAGGCCTTGCGCAGGCCGGTCAGGAACTCGTGGCTCGCCTGGCGGATGCCACCCTCGCCCTGGATCGGCTCGACCAGGAACCCGGCGGTATTGTCGTCGATCAGCGCCAGTGCGCCTTCCAAGTCGTCGAACTTCGCATAGGCGAACCCCGGCAGCAACGGCTCGAACCCGTCGCGCATCTTCGCCTGATTGGTCGCCGAAATCGCGCCGAGCGTGCGCCCGTGAAACGCGGTGTCGAACGTGATCAGCGTGTGACGCTGCGGATTGCCGTTGGCGAAGTGATAGCGGCGCGCGGTCTTGATCGCGCACTCGACCGCTTCCGCACCCGAATTGGTGAAGAACACCGTGTCGGCGAAGCTGTTGTCGACGAGGCGCTGTGCGAGATGCTCGCCCTGCGGCGACCCGTACAGGTTCGACACGTGCATCAGCGTCGCCGCCTGCTCGGCGATCGCCTTGGTCAGATGCGGATGGCCGTGGCCGAGCGCGTTGACCGCGATGCCGCTGGCAAAATCGAGATACTGCTGGCCGTCCTCGCCGAAGAGGTACGCGCCCTCGCCTCGGACCGGACGCACGCCACACCGCGGGTAGACGGGCATGAGCGGGGTGATGGTCACGACGGCAAGCTCCTTCAAACAGCGAGGGCGACCCTTAGCGGCCGCCCGAACCGCCTGATACGAGCGCGCGACGCCGGGAGCAACACCGCTTGCATCGCCCACCAAAGCTGACCGGGATTATATCGCCGTCGCCCTGTCGCATCACCCTAAACAAGCGCATGCATCGGCAGACGCGGCGCCAGGATCCTGTGTGCTTTGATTCGCTTCGAATGACCTCGTCGAAGTACAGGGGATATAATCATGATCAAAATTACAATCGGCATAGCATTGGTATCGACCGCGATATCGCCGGTAGTCGCGCAAGACGTGCTATCGGGTACTTGGAAGGGCGATATCAGTGCCAGTCAATTGTCCACCAAACCTTCCAGCACGTTGATAGACAAGGGACTATATACCTGCGCCACGTGCAAGCCGGTGGTGAAGGTCGTCGCCGACGGTGGCTGGCATGCGGTGGCTGGACAGCCTTACTACGACGAGATGTCGGTGACCGTCGTCGATCCGGCGGTCGTGAAATACGCGACGAAGAAGGGCGGCAAGATCGTCAGCGAAGCGACCGAGACGGTGTCTGCCGACGGAAAATCGATTGCGACGGCCTTCAGCGAGACGGTGGGCACGACCGGCGTTCCGATCACCGGCACGTCGGTCAGCGATCGCGTTGCCCCCGCCCCTGCCGGCGCGCATGCCACGTCGGGCTCTTGGCGCCAGACCAAGGATGCGCAGGTGTCCGACAGCGGGCTGACGTTCACGTTCGCGCAGGTCGGCAAGGTCGTGACCTATTCCACGCCGATCGGCATCTCGTTCGCCGCGACGATCGGCGGTCCGGCAGTGCCGGTGACGGGCGATCCGGGCTGGACGACCGTGTCCCTGACGCAGCCCAGTGCCCGCACGTTGCACGAGACCGATATGTTCGAAGGCAAGGTGACCGGCAAATTCCTCATGACGGTCTCGCCCGACGGCAAGACGATGACGATCGACGTCAACGACATCAAACGTGGGAAGACGTCGACGCTGGTCGCCTACAAGCAGTAGGTGATCGTTTGAGAGCCATGACGGTGCCCAGCTAGGTTGTACTCTCGCGAAGGCGGGAGCCCAGGCTGGGCACCCGCCTTCGCGGGTGAGCGCAATGGTGGTGGCAAGCTTGGCGAACTCGGGCCGCCTCCGTGGCGTTTTCGGACTGGCGCGACATCGCCACCCGTTCTCGAGACGCGCTACCGTTACGTCACGCGTCGATCGCTTCCTCGTCCATGCGCCCCGCATTCTCCTGGATGAACGCGAACCTGTGCGCGGGGTTGTTGCCCATCAGGCGGTCGACCAGGTCCTTCACCTGCGCGCGCTCCTCGTATTCCTGCGGGAGCGTGATGCGGAGCATGCCGCGGGTGGCGGGGTCCATCGTGGTTTCGCGGAGCTGGCTCGGGTTCATCTCGCCGAGGCCCTTGAAGCGGCCGACATCGACCTTCTTGCCCTTGAAGACGGTGCGCTCGAGTTCGGCCCGGTGCGCGTCGTCCCGCGCATAGACGCTCTTGGTGCCAACCGTCAGGCGGTAGAGCGGCGGTTGCGCGAGGTAGAGGTGCCCGCGGCGGACGAGTTCGGGCATCTCCTGGAAAAAGAACGTCATCAGCAGCGTGGCGATGTGCGCGCCGTCGACGTCGGCGTCGGTCATGATGACGATGCGTTCGTAGCGCAGCGTATCCGGCGTGCAGTCCTTCCGCGTGCCGCAGCCCAGCGCGAGCGTCAGGTCGGCGATTTCCTGGTTGGCGAAGATCTTGGCGCTGGTGGCGGACGCGACGTTGAGGATCTTGCCGCGGATCGGGAGGATCGCCTGGGTTTTCCGGTCGCGCGCCTGCTTGGCCGATCCGCCTGCCGAATCGCCCTCGACGATGAAGAGTTCGGTGCCCTCGGGTGAGTTGGCCGAGCAGTCGGTGAGCTTGCCGGGCAGCCGCAGCTTGCGCGCGGAGGTGGCGGTCTTGCGCTTGACGTCGCGTTCCTGCTTGCGACGCAGGCGTTCGTCCATCCGCTCCAGCACATAGTTCAGCAGCGCCTTGCCGCGCTCCATGTTGTGACTGAGGAAATGGTCGAAATGATCGCGCACCGCCTTCTCGACGAGGCCGGCGGCTTCGGGGCTGGTCAGGCGATCCTTGGTCTGGCTCTGGAACTGTGGTTCGCGGATGAAGACCGACAGCATCAGCTCGCTGCCGACCATCACGTCGTCCGCGCTGATATCCTTGGTTTTCTTGTTGCCGACGAGATCGCCGAATGCGCGCAGGCCGCGGACCAGTGCCTGGCGGAGGCCCTGTTCGTGCGTGCCGCCGTCGGGGGTCGGGATGGTGTTGCAATACCAGCTATACGAGCCGTCGCTCCACAGCGGCCATGCGACTGCCCATTCGACGCGGCCCTGCGTCTCGCCGTTCGCGCTCGGGAAGTCCTGCGAGCCGGAGAAGAAATCGGAGGTTGCGCATTCGCGGCCGGCGATCTGGTCGCGGAGGTGATCGGCGAGACCGCCGGGGAACTGGAACACGGCCTGTGCGGGGGTGTCGTCGGCGATCAGGTCGGGCGCGCAGTGCCAGCGGATTTCGACGCCAGCGAACAGATACGCCTTCGAGCGGACCAGCTTGTAGAGACGCTGCGGCTTGAAGTTCAGTTCGGTGCCGAAGATCTCGGTATCCGGCGTGAAAGCGACGCTGGTGCCGCGACGGTTGGGCGTGGCCCCAAGATGCTCGATCGGTCCGAGCGTCAGGCCCTTGGCGAAGCGCTGGCGGTACAGCTGGCGATCGCGCGCGACTTCCACGACGGTGTCGGAGGAAAGTGCGTTGACCACGCTGATGCCGACGCCGTGCAAGCCGCCCGATGTCGCATAGGCCTTGCCGGCGAACTTGCCGCCCGAGTGGAGCGTCGAGAGGATCACCTCCAGCGCGGACTTGTCGGGGAACTTCGGATGCGGATCGACGGGGATGCCGCGGCCGTTGTCGACGATCGTAAGGCGGTTGTTCGCTTCGAGCGTGACCTCGATCCGCGTCGCGTGGCCGGCGACCGCCTCGTCCATCGCGTTGTCGAGCACTTCGGCGGCGAGGTGATGCAGCGCGCGCTCGTCGGTGCCGCCGACGTACATGCCGGGGCGGCGGCGTACGGGTTCGAGGCCTTCGAGCACCTCGATCGAGGACGCGTCATAGGTGTTGGCGGCGGTTTTGCCGGCGCCGGGCGTCGAGGGGGACGCGAACAGATCTTCAGCCATGGCGGGAACGTAGCCGCAGGCGTCGGACAAAGCCACAGGCTCTGTTTGTTCTCCCTGTGATGCAAAAGTCACATTGATATAGATTGTTACTTTGGGGGGATAACTTTCGCGGAACCGGCCGTTTATGAAAAACCTGTCATGAAGTTTCCGGGAGTGAATATGACAAAGACGATGATGGTGGCGCTTGCCGGCGCCGCTACGCTGGGTTTTGCCGCAATGCCTGTCGCGGCGCAGGAGATCACCGAAGACGCACCGTTCAGCGGCATCTATTTCGGTGCGGCCGGTGGGTATGACGTGCAGCCGAACGACGAGGGTTCGTCGATCCTGTTCGACCGCAACCTCGACGGCCGGTTCGGCGACGCCGTCACGACCGCTGCTGGCGCCAACGCGTTCTCGCCCGGCTTCTGCAACGGCGCCGCGCGGAGCAGCACCGCTCCTGCCGTCGGTGGCCGTGGCTGCCGCAACGATAAGGACAATACCGCCTATTACGCGCGCGTCGGCATCGACCAGCAGCGTGGCAACATCGTCGTCGGCGTCGTCGGCGAGTTCGGCAAGTCGAACATCCGCGACAGCGTCACCGCCTTCTCGACCACGCCCGCCTTCTACACGATGACGCGCGACCTCGACTGGGAAGCCTCGATCCGTGGCCGTGTGGGCTATGCGGTCAACACGACGCTGTTTTACGGGACGTTCGGCCCGGGCTATGCGCGCATCAACCGCGATTTCTATTCGAGCAACACCGCGAATGCCTATGCGCAGAGCGGCAAGAAGAACCAGTTCGGCATCACCGGCGGCGGTGGCATCGAGCAGAAGCTCGGCAAGAACATCTCTGTCGGCATGGAATACATGTTCCATCAGTATCAGGACGACGACGCCCGCGTTCTCGTGACGCGCGGCACGCAGCCTGCGAACAACCCGTTCGTGCTCGCGCCGAACACGGCTGGGACAGCGTTCAAGCGCTCGGATGACAACTTCCGCTGGCACAGCCTGCGCGGCACGGTTGCGTTTAGGTTCTGAGGCGCAGGGCGGCCGCTGCCACGCTGGCAGCGGACTCGCCCAAGCCCGGCCGGCGCGGTTCACCGCGACCGACGACATGGGCTTTGCCCATGGCTAGCTGATATAGAAAGGGCCGCTTCCTCACACGGAGAAGCGGCCTTTTCTGTTTCCCCGCGAAGGCGGGGATCCAGTCTGGCCTCCCGCCTTCGCGGGAGAACAAGTAAGGAGCGGTAGACGCGTTGAGCTACAAGAAGCACCACCCCGGCGGAGGCCGGGGCCCAGTTGGGCAACGCTGCTAACCGCAAGCTGCGCTTAGTTACCGCGACCTTTCCAACTGGGCCCCGGCCTTCGCCGGGGGGGGGGTAGCAGTTTCGAAAAAAGCCGCTTCCTCGCCCGAGGAAACGGCCTTTTCTACATCACGCTAGCCATGGGCAAAGCCCATGTCGTCGGCCGCGGCTAGCCGCGCCGGGCAGGCTTGGGCGGGTCCTGCGCCAGGTTGGCGCGGGCCGCCTTTCGCCTTACCTCGGCCGCGGACCGCCGAACGGCAGCGGCGGGGTCGGGCGGCGATCACGGCGGGGCAGCTGCGCCTGGTAGGCGTGGCCGCAGTGATCGACGCAATACGGGAAGCCCGGGTTCACCGCCTTGCCGCAGAAATGGAAATCAGGCTCGCCGGGATGGCCGAGCGGCCATTTGCAGATGCGGTCGTTGAGTTCGAGCAGGCTCGTCTTGTTCGCCATCTCGGCCGACGGCTTGGCGGGGACGAGGCGGCGCGGCGGGGCGGGCGTGCTGGGAGGCTGCTGCTCGCCAGGCGCCTGGCGGAGGAAGCCGCCGGGACCGACCGAGCGCAGGATCGGCTGCGGCGCACGGACAGGTGCGGCGACGGCCGGAGCAGCCTCGTCCTCATCCTCGTCCTCTTCGTCCTCCGGCTCTTCGGCAACCGGCTCTGGTTCGACCGGTGCCGCAGGCTTGGCCGCTGCCACGACGGGCGGTGCGACCGGGTCGGGCTTGGGGGCCTCGACCTCGACGGGCTCCGGTGCCACGACCGGCTCGGGCGACGCCGCAGCAGCCGACGCCGTTGCCTCGGCAGCAGCAGCCGCCTTGGCCTCGGGATCATTCGGCTTCACCGGCGACGGGCGCGCCTGCAGCTCGAGGCGGTGCGCCTTGCCGATGACGGCGTTGCGGCTGACGCCACCCAGTGCTTCGGCGATCTGGCTGGCGGTCTGGCCGGCCTCCCACATCGTCTTGAGCGTCGCGATGCGCTCGTCGGTCCAGGACATGTTCGTTCCTTAGTCTTGCTCAGCCGGGTTGCGGGCGGCAGCGGCAGCGATTACCCGCAACGCCTATGAGCAGCCAGCCCCCAATCGGTGAAATCCATTCGGCGGTGCATTCCGCCCCCGGCGTTCCCGTCATAAAGAGCGTGAACTGGGAGGGATTGCGAACCCTCTATATCAAGGAGGTGCGCCGGTTCTTCAAGGTGCAGCTTCAGACGGTGTGGGCGCCGGCGATCACGACGCTGCTGTTTCTGATCGTGTTCACCATCGCGACGGGCGCGAAAAGCCCGGTGCCGGTCGACGGCCAGATCGTCGCGTTCGCCGATTTCATCGCGCCGGGGCTGATCATCGCGCAGGGCATGATGGGCCCGGCGTTCGCCAATGCGAGCTTCTCGCTGCTGGTCGGCAAGATGCAGGGGACGATCGTCGATTACCTCCAGCCGCCCTTGTCGACGGGTGAATTGCTGGGCGCGCTGGTCGCCGGCGCGGTGACTCGCGCGGTGATCGTCGGGATCGTCGTGTGGGCGGCGATGGCGCTGTATCCGGGCGTGCACGTGACGCCGCATGCGCCGCTCGCGATCATCTGGTTCGGGTTGCTGGGCGCGACGTTCCTCGCGCTGCTCGGCGTGCTGACCTCGATCTGGGCGGACAAGTTCGATCATGCGGCTGCGGTCACCAACTTCGTGATCGCGCCGTTGTCGCTGTTGTCGGGGACGTTCTACTCGGTCGACAAGCTGGCGCCGGCGTTCCGCGCGTTCAGCCATGCCAACCCGTTCTTCTACATCATCTCGGGGTTCCGATACGGGTTCCTGGGGATAGCCGACTCGCCGGTGATGATCGGAGGGATCGTGATCCTGGTGATCGATCTGGTGCTCGCGACGCTGTGCTACCGGTTGCTGAAGAGTGGTTGGAAGCTGAAGAACTGATGCACAGGCTCGCGCTCTGGCTGGTGGCGTTGGCGGTGGCCTTGCTGCCGGTCGGTGCGGTGGCGCAGGGCGCGGTGGCCGACCCTGCGTTGCGGGCGAAAGCGGATGCGTTGGTCGCGATCCTGGACGGGCGTGGCGCGTATGACGCGTATTTCGCGGCGAGCTTCCGCGAAAAGGTGCCCAAGGCGCAGTTCTCGGTGATTGCCGAAAAGCTGAAGACCACGCTCGGCGCGCCGCAAAAGATCGAGTCGCTGACGGCGACGTCTGCATGGAGTGCGGATCTCGTGGTCGGCTATGCGCGAGGTACGGCGAGCGTTCGGCTGGTGATAGACCCCGCGGCGCCGCATGCCGCGACCGGGTTGCTGATCACGGGTACGGGGGCGCGGGACGATACTTTGGCGAAGGTCGAGGCGGAGTTTCGTGCCCTGCCGGGGGCCAGCGGGTTCGGGCTGTATGCGCTGGGCGTGGGCAAGCCTGCGCCGATCCTCGAATACCGTGCCGATGTCGGCGCGCCGCTTGGATCGGCGTTCAAGCTGTGGGTGCTGGCGGAGTTGGCGCGGCAGGTGGCGAGCGGCGAGCGGCATTGGGATGACGTCGTGAAGGTTGGGGCGCCGTCCTTGCCGTCGGGCGTGTTGCAGACCTGGCCCGCTAGATCGCCGGTGACGGTGCAGACGCTGGCGACGATGATGATCTCGATCAGCGACAATACCGCGACGGATACGCTGCTGACAACGCTCGGACGCGCGAAGGTGGATGCGATGGCGGAGGCTGCTGGCGGCAGCGTGCCGGTAATGACCACGCGCGAGATGTTTGCGCTGAAGGGCGATCCGGGGCTGACGAAGGCCTGGGCGGCTGGGTCTGGGGACGAGCGGCGGGCGCTGCTGGTGGACAATGCGGTGAAGATCGCGACGGCCAAGCTGGATCCGACCGTGTTCGCCGGGAAGCCTGTGGCGATCGACAGCATCGAGTGGTTTGCGAGTCCTTCGGCGATGGCGGGGCTGCTGGATCGGTTGCGGGGGGCGGACGCTACGACCCTGGCGGTGCTGGCGGTCAATTGCGGGGTCGATCCGGCGATTGCCAAGCGGTTCGGGTATGTCGGCTTCAAGGGTGGTGGCGAGCCTGGGGTGCTGACGCTGAACTACCTGGTGCAGGCCAAGGACGGGCGCTGGTATGCGGCGACCGGGAACTGGCACCGGACTGATGACGGCGTGAACGAGGTTCGGTTCGCGGGGCTGATGGGGCGGGCGTTGGCGTTATTGGCGGCGCGGTAGGCTATCAAAGAGATACCCTACGCTTTGCCACCACCCCGGCGGAGGCCGGGGCCCAGTCGGGGGACGTAGCTAACTGAGGGCCGAGCGCCGTTATGACTGCCTTTCCAACTGGGCCCCGGCCTTTGCCGGGGTGGTGCATGTAGCGATACGATCAGTACCCGGATCAGGCCCGCCCAACCGCCTGCCAGCTATCCGCGCAGAGCCCGTAGATCAGGCTGTCGCGCAACCCCAGATGCGTTTCCCACTCGTCGCGCAACAGCCGCTCGCGGCGGAAACCGAGACGTTCCAGCAACGTGATCGACGCGGTGTTCTCGGTATCCGCATCGGCGAACACCCGGCTCCGGCCTTCCGCAAACAACCGATCGATCACCGCCGACACAGCCTCACGCGCGATCCCTCGCCCCCACGCTTCGCGCGCGAGGATGAAACCGATCTCCGTCACCCCTGCCCCGTCGGCCTCGCTCCCAGAGACCCAGCCGATCGCGCGGTCGTCGCCGGTGCGGGTGATCGCCCAGGTGCGCTGGTTGCCCGGTGCGGCTTCCTCGGCGAGGTAGGTGCGGACGTCGTCGACGGAGCCCAAGGGGCCATCGGCGGAATAGGCCATCAGCTCTGCATCGGCGAGCATCGGGTGCAGCGCGGTCGCATCACCTTCGACTAGCGGCCGCAACCGCAGTCGTCGCGTCTTCAGCACCGGCGATACGCCAGCGCGCCGTGGTCTGCGCCCGGGTTGCCTCACGTGGTCAGGGCATCCACGAGCGCGCGGACCTTCTTCTGGCGCCACTGCGGGAGCGGGGCGACGAGCCAGTACCCCCCCTTTGAAGGCTGCGACTCACCGATCAGCCGGACGCGATCCTGCGCAAGATCGCGACGGGCAAGCAGTTCGGGCACCGTCGCCCGACCAAGCCCAGCCGCAGCCGCGTCGATTGCGAGCCCGGCATCGGTGACGCGGACCAGCGCGACGCCGTCCTCACCCAACCATGCGATCGCGGCTTCGCTGTCGCTACCGGGCTTGCCGATGGTCACCATGCCCTCCGACTCGAGCGCCTCGCCCTCATGCTCGCCAGGACCATCGCCCCAGCGGATCGCGAGATCGAGATTGGCTTCGGTGAAGTCGACATTCTCGTCGGCGGTGATCAGCACGAAGCGCAATTCGGGATCCGCCTCGGCGATCTGGGCAAGCCGCGGCATCAGCCACTTCTCGGTCAGGTCGCGCGGCGCGGCGATCGTGAGCGATTTGGAGGACTGCCCGGCCTGCATCGCCCGCACAGCTTCCTCGAACTGGAGGAAGCCGCCGCGGAGCGCGCCTAGACCCGCTTCCGCCTCAGGCGTCAGTTCGAGCCCGCGCGTGGTGCGGCGGAACAGCACGACACCGAGCGTATCCTCCAGCGCGCGGATCTGCTGACCGACCGCCGCCGGCGTCACCGCCAGCTCGTCCGCAGCGCGCGTGAACGACAGATGCCGCGCGGCCGCATCGAGCACGCGCAGGCCGTTAAGCGGGAGATGCGTGCGCTTCAATTCAGCACCGCGGGGGCGAACAGCGAGAAGCGGGGGATCTCGACCGCGAACACGGCGCCGTCTTCGCGGACCATCTGGTAGCTCCCCTGCATCGCGCCCGACGGAGTCGCGAGCGGGCATCCGGAGACGTAGTCGAAGCTGGCGCCCGGTTCGATCACCGGCTGTTCGCCGACCACACCCTCGCCCTCGACCGAATGGCGCGCGCCGCGGCCGTCGGTGATCACCCAGTGGCGGGTGAGCAACTGGACGGTCTCGGTGCCCTCGTTCTCGAGGCGGATATGATAGGCCCAGAACCAGCGGCCACGCTCGGGCTCGGACTGTTCGGGCAAATAGCTGACCGACACGCGCACCGTCACCCCATCGGTCGTCGCCGCGTTGGGGAACAGCGCCTTCATAGACGGGCCCGCGTCAAAGCCTGGTCGAGGTCGTCGATCACGTCCTGCGCATCTTCGAGCCCGACGTTGATCCGCAACAACCCCTCGGTCACGCCCATCTCGATCTGCTTGTCGGGCGAGACGCTCGCGTGCGTGGTCGAGGCCGGATGCGTCATCAGCGAGCGCGAGTCGCCGATGTTGTTCGAGATATCGACCAGCTCCAGCGCGTCGAGCAACGCGTGCGCCTGTTCGCGCCCCTCGACCTCGAACGCGAAGATCGGCCCGCATGCGTCCATCTGGCGCTTGGCCAGTTCGTGCTGCGGATGGCTCGGCAGGAAGGGGTGCAGCACGCGGGGCACGCGGCCTTCGAGGAATTCACCGACCTTCATCGCGTTCTCGGACTGGCGGTGGATACGCAGGTCGAGCGTCTCGAGGCCCTTGAGCACCACCCACGCGTTGAATGGCGACAGCGTCGGCCCGGTGTTGCGCGTGAACGGCAGCAGCGTGTTGGTGATGAAATCCTCGGTTCCGCAGACCGCGCCGGCGAGCACACGGCCCTGCCCGTCCATCATCTTGGTCGCGCTATAAGCGGTGACGTCCGCGCCGAACTCCATCGGCCGCTGGAGCGCCGGCGTCGCGAACGCGTTGTCGACCACGGTCGTGATCCCGCGCTCGCGCGCGATGTCGCAGATCGCCTTGAGGTCGGCGATGTCCATCGTGGGGTTGGCGGGCGTCTCGAAGAAGAACACTTTCGTCTCGGGGCGCACCGCGTCGAGGAACGCCTGCGGGTCACGCGCATCGACGATCGTCGTGGCAATCCCGAACTTCGGCAGCAGCGTGTCCGTGAGCCAGCGGCACGAACCAAACGCCGCACGGCCGCCGACGAGATGGTCGCCGGTCTGGAGCTGGCACAGCAGCGCCGCAGTCATCGCCGCCATGCCGGTCGCCATCGTCCGGCACGCCTCGGCGCCCTCCAGCAGCGCGATGCGCTCCTCCAGCATCTGGACAGTCGGGTTCTGCAGGCGGGAATAGGTCATCCCCTCCTGCTCGCCGGCAAAGCGCGCCGCGGCGTCGCCTGCTTTGTCGTAGCAATAGCCCGAGGTAAGGAACAACGCCTCCGACGTCTCGCCATATTCGCTGCGGGCGGTGCCGCCGCGGATGGCGCGCGTCGCGGGACGCCAATGCTGAGTGATCGAACGATCCTGGCCGGTCTTGCGCTTCATGCGCGCCGCTTTGCCGGGGGGGAGCCGCGATGACAAGCCCGGGGACAAGCCTTGCGGGCGTGTGCCCCTGTTACGGGGGGCGTCATTCTCCCCTCCCTGGAAGGGAGGGGTTGGGGGTGGGTCGGGTTCCGGATCGTGGAACGGTCGCGACACAAGCTGGCCTACCCACCCCCAGCCCCTCCCTTTCAGGGAGGGGAGCAGGTTCCGCCTAGTACCGCCCCCAGGTGAATTTCGAGGATAGCGCGTAGTTCCAGACCGCGCCGACCAGCACGCCGATCAGCGCCGAGGCCGCCCATGCCCCGTCCCTCATCTCGTACAAGAACGCGGCGATGCCGACATTAGCGACCGCGCCGACCGAGCAGATCACCGCGAACGATACCCAGCCGTCGACCAATTGCCGCCACCCCTTGAGACGCCGATCGCGATAGGTCAGCGCGTTGTTGAGGAAGAAGTTGAACGTGAGCGCGGCAAGCGTCGCGACGATCTCGCCGACCAGGAAGTGCGTGCCGAACCCGACGAACAACGCGGTCAGCACGGCCATGTGGATGCCGACGCCGAACACGCCGATCGCGGAGAACATCGCGAACCGCACGGGAATGACCCGCCCGAACATCCGGTCGTAGATCGCGATCAGATATTCCATCGCGACGACGTGATCGAGCTTGCTCTCGCCCTCGGTCCGGCAGCGGAAGGTGTACGGCACCTCGACGAAGCGCAGCGGCGTCGGCGAGGCGGTGAGCAGGTCGAGCAGGATCTTGAAGCCGATCGCCGACAGCGACGGCGAGAGGCGGCGGACGATGTCGGTGCGGATCATGAAGAAACCGCTCATCGGATCGTTGAGATCGCATTTCAGCACGCGGCGCGACAGCTTGGTCGCGAGCGCCGACTTGGCGACGCGGTCGCTGTCCCACTCGCCGGTGCCGCCGCCGCTGACGAAACGCGAACCGATCACCACGTCGGTATCGTCGTCCTTCAATAGATCGAGCATCGCCGGCAGCAATGTCTCGTCATGCTGGAGATCGCCGTCGATCACCGCGACGACCGGCGCGGCGGTGGCGCACATCCCCTCGATGCATGCCGACGACAGCCCCCGCCGACCGATCCGCTGGATCACGCGGACTCGCTTGTCGAGCCGGGCGATCTCGCGCGCAGCGTCGGCGGTGCCGTCGGGACTGTCGTCGTCGACGAAGATCGCTTCCCAGTTCAGCCCGACCAGTGCCTGGTCGAGCTTGGCGATCAACGTCGCGACATTGGCCTTCTCGTTGAACGTCGGGATGACGACCGCGAGTTGCAGCAGGTCACCGATCACTGGGCGGTCAAACGAGATTAGCCAACACTGCATCGCCCATGTCGCGGGTCGACAGCGTGCCGCCGAGATCGGGCGTGCGCGCGCCGCCGAGGATCGCGGCAGCGACGGCCGCCTCGATCCGATCGGCCGCTTCTGGGAGGTCGAGCGAGTGGCGCAGCATCATCGCCGCGGACAAAATCGCCGCACACGGATTGGCCTTGCCCTGACCGGCAATGTCCGGCGCACTACCGTGGATCGGCTCGTACATCCCCTTG
This sequence comes from Sphingomonas sp. Leaf208, assembly GCF_001421415.1. GTDB lineage: Bacteria > Pseudomonadota > Alphaproteobacteria > Sphingomonadales > Sphingomonadaceae > Sphingomonas. The sequence goes on along the minus strand of NZ_LMKH01000035.1, from coordinate 79,905 downwards.
TTCGAGCCGTTGAGCGCAGCAGACGGGAGCATGCCGATCGATCCGGCGCACATCGATGCCTCGTCCGAAAGGATGTCGCCGAACAGATTCCCGGTGACGATCACGTCGAACTGGCCGGGGTTGCGCACCATCTGCATCGCCGCGTTGTCGACGTACATATGGCTGAGCGCGACATCGGGATACTCGGCCGAGACCTCGATCACGACGTCTCGCCAGAGCTGCGAGGTCTCCAGCACGTTCGCCTTGTCGACCGAGAGCAGCTTGCCCTTCCGGGTACGCGCGGTCTCGAAGCCGACGCGCGCGATGCGCGCGATCTCGGTCTCGTCGTAGCGCATCTCGTCATGCCCTTCGCGCAGGCCGTCGGCGGTGGTGCGGATGCCCTTCGCGCCGAAATACACGTCGCCGGTGAGCTCGCGGACGATCACCATGTCGATCGAGCGGGCGATCTCGGGGCGGAGCGCGGACGCGTCCTCGAGGCCGGCAAACAGCTTGGCGGGACGCAGGTTGGCGAACAGGCCGAGGTCCTTGCGCAGGCCGAGAATGGCTTGCTCGGGGCGGAACTGGCGTTCGAGCGCATCGCAGTCGGGATCGCCGACCGCACCGAACAGGATCGCATCGGCACGGCGGGCGAGCTCGAGCGTCTCGGGCGGCAGCGGATGGCCGACCGCCTTGTACGCGGCACCGCCGACGAGGCCTTCCTCATAGGTCAGGTCGAGGCCGAGCGTATCGAGCACGCGACGGGCCTCCGCCGTGACTTCGGGTCCGATGCCGTCGCCGGCCAGTATCGCGATCAAGGGCATGTGCGTTTCTCCTGCGCGGCCCCTTGCCGGGCGGTGCGCGCTCACGCAACCGCCCTTTTGAGGCGATCGACCAGCCGGTCGCGCGCCGCCAACGGGTCGGCGCGACGGTCGACGAGGATGTCACGAGCGAGGAAATGGCCGGTCAACCGCAGGCCGTCGAATATGTCCGGCCATGCCGCTTCACCGCCTGCCAGCAGGAAGTCGGGTAATCGCAGGAGCTTGCCTTCATACCCGAACGCCGCCCCGCGCGAGACGGCTGCGCCGCTCTTGGGGCTGACAAAGCCGAGATCCTCTTCGATTCCGCTCGCGACGCAGCGGTCGAGATCGAGACCGAACCCCAGTTCCGCCAACACCAGTAATTCGTACCGGACCAGCGCCGCCGCCCAACCGCGAGCGGATGGCGCGCTCTCGATCGCACCCAGCACGCCGTCGAGCGCGTCGTGGATCTGCGGATAGGGCTGTGCTTCGGGGAGAGCTGCGGCGGCCAGCGCAGTCGCCCATTCGAGCGCACCGGCGGCAAGCGGTTCGCCGTGCAGCGTCGCGCGGCTGTGGATCAACTCCGCGGTCAGCGAGGCGAGTTGCTCGCCGGTCCGCGCGCGCCACTCGCCCTGGATGACGTTCGCCTGGAGCAACACCGGCCGCATGGCGCGCGACCGCCCGCCGCGGACGTAACCGGGCTGGACGCCGTCGTTCCGGGTCAGCGCGCGCACGATCGCGCCATGCTCGCCATGCTGGCGAACGGCGACGACGATGGCGGAGGCGCGGAGGTGCATGGGTTACCCTGTACCGCTCTGGCTCGAAGGAGAGGAGAGATTTAGCCGCAGATCGGCTTTGCCGTCACGCCGACCGTTCGTAAGTCGCACCGAACCCTCTGTGCCACGACCGACGCGTGTCAGGTGCGCCGCGACCGGGGGCGTTCCGAGATCCAGTTCGACCACAGCTGCTCGGCCTGTCGCCAGCGCGTGCGTACCGGGTCGGGGCCGAGCGGGACGTCGCCACGGTCGAGTTCGAGCGCCGGGCGATCGGTGAAATGCGTGGTCGGCAACACGTCGCGCATCTCGGCGAGCATGGTGCACAATGCCTGGAAGCGGCGGACATGGACCGCGTTGGCGCGCGTGCCGCGGCGGTTGGCGAGTTCGAATCCGTGGCTGACGATCGTCACCGCGGCATGGTGCGACACCGCCGCATGTTCGAGCGCGTCGTAGCTTTCACCCGCCGACAAGGCGCAGAGCTGGAAGGTGCGGATCCGGCCGCGCAGGTCCTCGATCACGGTTACCGGGACTTCGGTGATGCCGGTGCCGTGTGAACGCCGGACCGGGGCGATCTGGCGTGCAGGCAGCGATATGCGGCTGGTGTGCGGCGCCTCTGACCCGTTGTGGCTGCTGTCATAGGCGAAGCCCAGGCCTTCGAGCGCGGTCAACGTATCGTCGTTCGCGGCATAGCTCCCTGCGCGAAACGCGATCGGGTGCGCCGCGCCGGCCTCGACCAGCAATTCCGTGGCGCGAACGAGCAGGTCGGTCTGTTCGGCGAGGCTGTACGTGTAGAGCTGGAACCGGTCGTGCGCGACGCCGCGATCGCCCGGTCGCGCGCTAGTCCAGTTGGGGTGGAGGTGGAGCTGGACCTCTTGGCCGGCGTCCAGGATCGTATCGATCATCCGACGGATCGGCGCCGGTCCGAACGTGATCGCGGGCATCGGGTCGACGAAGAAACACGCCTTCAGATTGTGCCGGGCCAGCTCGGCCAGTTGATAGCCCAGCCCTACCCCGGCCGGTTCCAGCGACCGCGCATAGATCGCGTCGCAATCCAGACCGGCAGCATGGTGGCGCCACGCGAACTCGGTATCGATGGTCAGGAAAACAGGCGTAGTCACGGATTAGTATGTAACAATCAGTAGTGAAAATGGCGTTGTGATTTTATACAAATCAACTTGATTTGGGTTATAAATTTTTCCCGATCCGGGACGTCATCATCTTCAGGCCCGCATGACGATCTGTGCGTTCTCGATTGGCGGCCAAGTCCATGCGGCTACCGTGAATGATAGAAGTCGTAGACCTGTTGCGCGACGCCCGCCGACACGCCGGGTGCCTGTTGCAGATCCTGCAAGCTCGCGTTGCGCACCGCGCGGCCGGTGCCGAAGTGCATCAGCAGCGCCTTCTTGCGCGCGGGGCCGATGCCGGGGACTTCGTCGAGCGGGCTGGCGCCGATCGCCTTGCTGCGCTTGTCGCGGTGGACGCCGATAGCGAACCGATGGACCTCGTCGCGCAGCCGCTGGAGGTAGAACAGCACCGGGGCGTTGACCGGGAGCTGGAACTCGCGGCCGTCGAGCATGTGGAACACCTCGCGACCATCGCGGCCGTGTTCCGGCCCCTTGGCGATCCCGACCAGGCACACGTCCTCGACACCGATCTCCTCGAGCGCGGCCTTCACCGTGTTGAGCTGTCCCTTGCCGCCGTCGATCAGCACGAGGTCCGGCCAGTCGCCCGAATCGCGATCGGGATCCTCGGCCTGCGCGCGTGAGAAGCGGCGGGTGAAGACCTCGCGCATCATCGCGAAATCGTCTCCCGGGGCGGTATCCTTGTTCTTGATATTGAACTTCCGATACTGGCCTTTCCGAAAGCCCTCCGGCCCCGCGACGACCATCGCGCCGGTCGCGGCGGTCCCCTGGATGTGGCTGTTGTCGTAGATCTCGATGCGCTCGGGCGGCTCGGCGAGGTCGAACAGGTCGGCGACTTCGCGCAGCAGCTTGGCCTGCGTGGTCGATTCGGCCTGGCGCCGTTCGATCGCCTCGATCGCGTTGCGCTTCGCCTGGTCCATCAGACGACGCCGATCGCCGCGCTGCGGAACCTGCAACGCGATCTTGTAGCCGGCGCGTTCGCCTAGTGCTTCGGCTAGTAGTGCACCTTCCGTCAGTTCGCGGTCGAGCAGGATCTGCTTGGGGGGCGGGACTTCTTCGTAGAACTGGCCGAGGAAGCTGGTCAGCACCTCGTCCTCGGGGACGTCGTTGGTGTGTTGCGGGAAGAAGCTGCGATGGCCCCAGTTCTGACCGCCGCGGATGAAGAACGCCTGGATGCCGATCAGTCCGTCCTTGCACGCCATCGCGAAGATGTCCGCGTCGCCGACGCCCTCCGCGTTGATCGCCTGCGTGCCCTGGATGAAGGTGAGCGCGCGGAGACGGTCGCGGAGCAGCGCCGCGAGCTCGAAGTCCATGTTCTCGGCGGCGGCCTGCATCTGCGCGCCGAGCTTCGCCTGCACGCCGGTCGACTTGCCGCCGAGGAACGCCTTCGCATCCTCGGTCAGTTCCCGGTACGCTGCCTCGTCGATCCGCCCGACGCACGGCGCCGAGCAGCGCTTGATCTGATACAACAGGCATGGCCGGTCGCGGGTCTTGAAGAAGCTGTCGGTGCAGCTGCGCAGGAGGAACAGCTTCTGGAGCGCATTGAGCGTGTTGTTGACCGACCCGGCGCTGGCGAACGGGCCATAGTAATTGCCCTTCGCGCGGCGCGCACCGCGGTGCTTCTGGACCCGCGGGAAGGCGTGGTCGTCGCGCAGGAGGATGAACGGGAAGCTCTTATCGTCGCGCAGCAGCACGTTGTAGGCAGGGCGATATCGCTTGATGAGCTGCGATTCGAGCAGCAGCGCCTCGGCCTCGTTGTTGGTCGTGACGATCGTCATCGACCGGGTCTGCGACACCATCCGCTGGAGGCGCTTCGTCAGCCGCTCGACCTGGACGTAGTTGGCGACGCGGTTCCGCAGCGCGCGCGCCTTGCCGACGTAGAGCACGTCGCCCCGCGCGTCCTGCATGCGGTAGACGCCGGGGCGGATCGGCAGCGTGTCGAGCACGTTGCGTATAGCCGCCACGCCGGCCGCGAGGTCTGGCGCTTCACCGCCGCCGCGGACGGCGAATGTGGACTTGTCTTCGTTGAACCGGTCGGGGGAATTGGGGGAGGACATTGTTGGGGAATCTAGGGAGTGCGAGGGGGTTATGCCAGCGGAAGGCAGTGATGTTCACGCGAAGGCGCAAAGGCGCGAAGAGAAGGAGTTTAGTTCACGCGGAGGCGCGGAGCCGCGGAGACAAGATTCGAGCACTCAGCGTTCGTTCTCAACCTGCCAAAGGCTTACATCCACTCGTGGCTGCTCGGTACATCATCCCGAGCTGCAACACCTCCGCGGCTCCGCGTTTCCGCGTGAACCCGCCTTCTCTTCGCGCCTTCGCGCCTTCGCGCCTTCGCGTGAGTCAATCTTACGCGCCCTACGGGCGAAGGCAGAAGATCAGGTTTGGGCGAAGACCTTGGTACCGACGATGCCGACCACGGTCAGGGCCATGAAGCAGGCCTGGATGCCGCTGACCTTGTCGCCGAACAGGATGACGCCACCGATGATGACGCCGATCGCGCCGGCGCCGGTCCAGATCGCATAGGCGGTGCCGGCGGGGAGGCCGCGCATGGCGAGCGCGAGCAGGCCCATGTTGACGAAGCTGAGGATGATCGGGACGCTGGAGGCCTGCCACGTGGCGACGGTGGCCGCCCATTTCAGGCTGAGCGCCCAGCAGATTTCGGTGACGACGGCGACGGCGAGGATGAGCCAGGACATAGGTGTTCTCCAACGGGCTCAGATTGGAGACTCGGCCGCCGGAAACCCGGGAAGAGACGGCCGTCAATAATGATGAGTCGTGGGAGGGGCGTGCCCTCACCTTCCCACTGCTTTGCAGTGGGCCCCTTCCTCTCCCCGAGGGGAGAGGAGTAGAATTAGTTCAGGCGGCTGAGGCCCGAGATCGAGCGGTCGACCATCATGCGGTCGGCGGCGGCGTCGTGGTGCTCGGCGATGAGGATGCCGGCAGCTTTCGCCGCGGCATCGGCCGCCCGCGCGCGGACTTCGGCGATCGCGGCGCGCTCGGCGGCGGCAATCTTGTCCTCGGCCATCTTCGCGCGACGGGTCATGAGGTCTTCGGCACCGGCCTTCGCCTTGGCGATGATCGCCGCGGCTTCGTGATGCGCATGGGCCTTCATGGCTTCGGCTTCGACGTGTGCGGTCTTGGCCTTTGCCTCGTACTCGGTGCGGATCGCTTCGGCTTCGGCACGGAGCGCCTTCGCTTCGTCGAGCTGCGTGCGGATGCCGGCGATGCGCGTGTCGAGCATCTTGCCGATCATCCCCGGAACCTTCTTCCAGATCATCAGCAGGATGACGACGATCATCGCCACCGCGACCCAGCCGGTCGAGGTCAGGCCGAGCGCGGTCGGATCGGGCACATGCTCGACGCCGCCGGGCGCGGCCGTGTGACCCTGGAGGCCCTGATTGTCGATCGCACCCTCGGGCGCCATGCCCTCGCCGTGGATGACCTTTGCGGCCGAATCTGGATTAGCCATGCGCCGTCGTCCTGCGTACCGCGTCGGTCGCCGCGTCCAGGCTGACCTGGAGGCCGGCTACCTTGGCGGCCAATTGCTGTGCTGCTTCGGCGGCGACACCCTGCAAGTTCGAGAGCGCCTCGGCCTTCGCGTTCGCGACCGCCAGATCGTGGTGACCCAGACGCTCGGCGAGTTCGGCGTCGGCCGCATGGACCTGCTGCTCGAATGCGGTCGCCGCACGCTTCGCAGCTGCCGCGGTCTCGGCCTGCGCCGCAACGCGGGCGGCGTCCATTTCGGCCTGCCAGTTCGCCTGGACCGTATCGGCCTGCGTACGGGCGGCGACCGCTGCCGCCAGATCGCCCGCGATTCGGCCTTCGCGCGAGTCCACGTTGGACACGATCTTTGGCACCATTCCCTTGCCGATCCCGAAATACAGGATGCCGAAGGTGAGGAGCAGCCAGAAGATCTGCGAGGCGTAGGTAGCGGCTATCTGGGAAATCTGGGGCATGTCGGTCCTTCGTGAAACGGCCGGGCGCGGTCGCCCGGCCAATTCAGCGAGTTGTTAGGCGACGAACACGAGGATGATCATCGTGACGAAGGCGAGCAGACCGAGAAGCTCGGCTGCTGCGAAACCGATGAACAAACGGCCCTGCTGGCTGTCGGCTGCGCCCGGGTTGCGGAGAGCACCGGCGAGGAACTGTGCGAACACGTTGCCCACGCCGAGTGCCGCGAGGCCCATGCCGATCGCTGCGAGGCCGGCACCGATCATCTTTGCTGCTTGTGCGTCCATGGTAAATTCCCTTTGAAAATCAGTTGGTAATGGAAAAACTTAGTGAAGGTTTACGGCGTCGTTCAGATAGACCGACGTCAGCAACGCGAACACGTATGCCTGGATCGCGGCGACCAGCAGTTCGAGCAGCGTGATGCCGATCATCAGCAGCATGCTCGGCGCGCTCACCAGACCAATATACATCCCGCCCAGGTTCAGGCCGTTGATCACGAACGCGGCCAGCACCTTCAGCAGGATATGCCCCGCGGTCATCGCCACGAACAGTCGCAGACCGAGCGAGAACGGACGCACCAGGAACGACATCAGCTCGACCACGAAGATCAGCGGGATCATCAGCGCGGGCGTGCCGCTCGGCACGAACAGCGAGAAGAAATGGAAGCCGTGCTTGCCGAAACCGACGAGCAGCACGATCGCGAAGCTAATCAGCGCCAGCACTCCGGTGACGGTCATGTGGCTCGTCACCGTGAACGGATGCACGCCGGGGACGATGCCAAACGGCAGCAGCCCGATGATGTTCGCGAACAGGATGAACATGAACAGCGAGAAGACGTAAGGCACGAAGCGCTTGCCGCCGGGGCCGACATTCTGCTCGAGCATGCCGGAGATGAAGCCGGTGAAACCCTCGACCGCCATCTGCCAGCGACCGGGCACGAGCTCGCGCTTCATGCCACCGATCATGAACGCCCAAAGCGCGACCAGCGTCACCACCATCCACAATGCGGAATTGGTGAACGACAGGTCATAGCCACCAACGATCCAGTGCGAGCCGAACGCCGGCTCGATCAGGAACTGGTGCATCGGATCGATCTTGCCGCCCTGTTCTGCCGCCACGTGGAATCCCTGCCGTCTTGATACGACAAACGCCCGGTTACTCCGGGCGTTCGCCTGAAATTCGAATGATCTGCCTGAACGCGACCGCTATCCCGAGGAACAGCAGCACGATCAGCCCCCAAGGGCCAGTGCCGAACCAATGGTCTATCAACCACCCGATCAGCGCACTGCCGACGAGACTCCCGATGAGAGCGGAAATGACGCGATTGCCTTGCGAGTAACCCCGCTCGGCATCCGCCCCCTTCTGCCCCTTTGCGAGCGTTTCCCGATGCTGCGCCTCTCGCAATCGCTCATCGAGCGCGGAAAGTCGCGGATCTTCAACACCCTGGGGGTCCTGTCCGGGTTCGATCTCCGCCACGCACGTTCCTCCACATGATTTCGCATCGGGGAGGAAGCAAGCAGCGACGAGCGATCCCGCCAAGGCGCGGTCCGTTTAGAAAAGGGGGGGGTGCAAGTCAACCGGTGTGACAGGGGTGTCATTCATCGAGGCGGCGATGGGATTGGGCCGACCCTACTTCTTCCCCCCTCCCTGGAAGGGAGGGGCCGGGGGTGGGTCGGCCGGTTGGCTGGCGTCACGGATCCCAAGCAGCCTACCCACCCCCAGCCCGTCCCTTGTCAGGGAGGGGAGTACTTCAAATTAAACGCAGCGCGAATCGCGTTCGGGGGCGCCGGCGGTTCGCGTCTTCCAGACACCGTTCGGCGTCTTGTACTTCTCACCAGGGTTGGTCTGCATGATCAGGTTGCAGCCGCTCGTGAAGGCGAGTTGCTCGACCGTCGCGCCGCTCGCCTGCGCCTTTTGCGTGTACGCCGACTTGCGCTGGATATTGATGTTGTTGACCAGCGCGCGAAGATCGCCGCTCGCCGCGCCGACCAGCCCCAGATAGCCGTCGGGCTGCTCGCCGACCTCACCGCCCGCACGCGCCGCCGCGTAGGCCGGATCGCGCTGCGCGGTTGCCGCGACAGACAGGCCACCGAGAGCCGCCCCTGCGGCAACCATCATAAGGACCTTGGTCTTCATCTTAGAATATCCCCGGGTTCTGCTGGATCAACGATTTCGCCTCGCCATCGAGACGATAGACCACTTCCTGCGTGACGTTGATGTTGAGGTTGATCTCGATCGGCTTGTCGGGCGCCGACACGTTGATGCAGCCCGGCAAGGCCGCCGTCAGCCCGATTAGTGCGATCGTCCTCGTCATCATCTGCAAGATCGACCTTTGCTCCAGCTTCTTCAATCCTGTTTCGGTCATGGCACGATCCTGCTTGCGGGAGGCTGAATGGTTGGGGGTTTCGGGGGCGGCGCCGACTGCTGTTGCAGCAAAGCCGGCAGGTTGCGCTGGATCAGCCGCTTCGGATCGTAGAAGCTCTGCGCCGAATCGAGCAGCCCGCGGAACGGCGCCTTGATCCGGATATTGAAGATGAACGGCAGTTTCTGCAGGCGACGGACGATGAAGTTCGCCTTTGCCCCCTCGCCCTGACTGATCCCGGCGAACCGCACGTCGGTGACCATTTCGCCCGCGAGCGGCCCGTTCATGCCGACTCGCAACGACTGGTAGCGGAGCGACTTCAGCGCCTGGAACGCGATGTTCGCCCATACGCCGAGATCCTTCTGGCTGAGGTCGCCGACATAGGCGAGCGTGCCGCCGCCCGGCCGGACGCGCAGGTCGCCGCCCTCGATCCGCCCGCCGGTTTCGTCGAAGATCATCGGCAGCACGCCGTCGAAGATCCCGGTCGCATCGAGATTCTTGAAATCGAACTGTTGCAGGAATTGGTCGGCCGCCATGTTGGCGACGTGGAACGTCATCCGCCGCTCGGACTGCGCGGAGAAATCGAGCAGCGTCGGGTCGAGCGTCAGCGATCCCCCCGCGAACGGCCACCGCCCGCCCTCGACGCGCACGCGCGCGCGCGGCAACGTCTGGTAGCGGATCGTGCCGTCGCTGACCGGAATGCCGGGGTTGAGCGTACGGATCGTCGCCACCTGCCCCGGTGCGCTCTGGAGGTTGAGCAGGTCGGTGAAGCGGATCTCAGTGGCGATGCCGGTGACGGGGCCGAATGCGGCAGCAAGATCGGTGCCGGCTGTGCGGAACACGCCGGTGCTCGTCACGCCATCGGGGTTCCAGGCGATATGCCCCTCGCCGCTGACCGATCCGTTGACGTCGGCGATCACGCCGAAGGTTAGCGGCGTGAGCGCGTCGGGTTGCAGCTTGTCCTTGGCGAACGCGATCGCGGGGACGTTGAGGTCCGCCTTGCCTGCGCCGGCACCGAGTGCGTGGGTCAGCGTGACGTCGGCGACCTTGGTGTTGGTGGTCGGCTCGAACAGCGTGCCGGCGGCGGTGATCGTGCCGTTGACCAGCGCGAGAGTCACAGTACGCGCGGCGAGCGGCTTGAACCTAGGCGTTGGCGCCGCATCAGATACCCCCATTGCGCCGGTGAGGTTCAGCGCGCCAGTGACGAGCGTCCAGTCGCCGGCAGCCTCGCCGAGCAACAGCGGCACGTTGGCGATCTGCCCCGAGCCGCCGGTGAACGCGCCCGCCACGCCTCGCCCGGTCATACGGCCCGTGACGGTGGCGAAGTCGAGTCGCGTGACGCGTTCCGACGCGCCGATCCGGGTCTGGACGCCGTCGATGGCAAAGCCGCGATCCGCCAGCCGCACGGTCGCTCCGGCGGTCGCGAGCGTGATCGGGGTAGTGCCGAGTCGGCCGCCCAGCTTGGCCGCGGCGATCTTTGCGCCGCCGCTGACCCGCGCGCCGTTGACCTGCACCAGCGCGCCGTCGAGCGGGCACAAGGTCAGCCGCGACGGATCGAGCACCAACCCGGATATTGCCAGACGCTGGACGACCAGCGGCGCGCAACCGGTGTTGACGACCAGCCGTCCGCGTCCATCCCACAGCGCCGCAACCGGCATCGACAGACCATCGACCCGGTTGGCGGAACCGCCCGCACCGATCGGTCCCCCGAGCGTGACACGCGTCGCGATCGAGGTTGCCCCGCCCGGCGTCGCGCTGAAGGTGACGGGAGTAAGGGCAAGCCGCGCATCCCCCGCCGCATAGGGCGCGATGGTGGCCACGCCGCGGATCGCCGCGCCCGGTTTCGCCTGCGCCAGCGACACACGCGCCTCGGGCAAGCCGCCGCCGCGCATCGCTAGTACCGTGTCGAGCCGGACGCCGCCGTTCGGCCAACCGAACGCGACCCCGGTCCCGCCGCCGAGCGCCACGCGCGCACCGCTTGCGGAGGCAAGCGCCAGACGCGACAGCACGGCCTTGCCGCGTCCGCCATCGATCCGCACGCGAAGGTCGGCGTCCGCGGCAAATCCGCGGCCGGCCTTCTGAACCGCCTGTGTTACCGCTTTAGCCAACGGCGCGACGGGCGTCCCGGCGCCCGCATCACCGACGTCTGCCAGCCCTGCGAGTCGCTTCTGCGCGACTGCCGCCCCGCTCGCCTGGACGCGCCCGTCGAACGCGATCTGCTTGCCGGTCCGGTAGGTGCCCGCGAGCGCAAACCGCCGCGCGCCGCCCTCGGTGGTGCGAACCGTGTCGGCGGCGATGTCCGCCTTGCCGCCGGTCGCCGCCGCGGTGCCGGTGAAGTCGATCGTGCCCCCGACACCCGCCAAAGTCGCACCCGGCGTCCGTGCTGCGCCCGTCTTGAGCGTTGCTTTGCCCTGCCAGCGATCGAGCGCGGCGGAGAGTCCGACGTCCAGATCGGCCACGATCCGCTCGGCCTGCGTCGTCCCGCAGGTGAGGCGCGACACGCGCACCGGCCCCGTGATCGTCGGTTTCGCCGCATCGATCCGCAACCTCACCGTCGCCGCGAGCCGGTCGATCACGCACCCGCCGACATCGAGCCGCTCGCTGATCGCTGCCAACGTACCGCGAAACCCGTCGTCGAGCTTGCCGGAGCCCGCGACCTTCAGTCCGACGATCCCCTGCGGCATCTCCAGCCGCATCCGCCCGTCCGCGACGTACACGTCGAGCGCGGGCAACGCGAACGGCTTGCCCGACGGCGCCGGAAGCAGTTTGTCGATCGCGCCGAGCGAGACTTTCCCGTCGACCAGCCGCCCGCGCAACCGGACCTTCCCCGCGCGCACGCCCTCCAGATACGGCCCCGACAACCCGACGCCGGTCCGCGTCTCGACCCAGTCGGCGACCAGATCGGGATGCGCCGGATCGCCGATCACGACGTTGGTCAGTCGCTGGCCGCCCAGCGCGAGGTTGGCGATGTCGTAGCGCGCAGGCACGCCGGCCTTGGCGAGTTCGCGGTCGATGAATCCCTCGGCGATCGGCTTCCGGACGAGCCACAGCACGACCAGTCCAACGATCAGCAGCAGCGCGATCCCCAGCGCGACGCGGCGGGCAGTCACAGAACGGCGAGGTTCGGCCCCGGGGTCGGCCCCCGTCTCGCTCGTCTCGGTCACCAACTCACTCCGCCACGCTTTCAAGGCCTGCATAGGCGGGAGCGAGGGCGTCATGCAATTGCCCAGGGATGTGCTAGCATCGCAAAATGGCCGATCCGGACGAAGACGCTGACGTCCGGGGGGACGATTTGAAGGGCCATCGCGGCCGCCTCCGCAAACGCCTGTTCGAGGGCGGCAGCGATGCGCTGCTCGACCATGAACTCATCGAATATCTGCTCGCGATCGCTATCCCGCGCGGCGATACCAAGGCGCTCGCCAAGGCGCTGATGCGCGAGTTCGGCGGGATCGGCGGCGTGCTGACCGCGGATGCCGAGGCGCTCGGCCGGGTGAAGGGCATGGGCGAGATCTCGACCGCGGCGATCAAGATCGCGCACGCCGCCGCGATCCGCCTGCTGCAATCGCATGTCAGCGACCGCCCGGTGCTCGCCAACTGGCAAGCGTTGCTCGATTATCTCCGCGCGGACATGGCGCATCACGCGATCGAGCGGTTCCGCGTGCTGCATCTCAACACCAAGAACATGCTGATTCGCGACGAGGTGATGAGCAAGGGATCGATCGACCAGGCCGCGGTGTACGTCCGCGAGGTCATCCGCCGCGCGATCGACCTCGGCTCCGCGTCGATCATCCTCGTCCACAACCATCCGAGCGGCGACCCTTCCCCCAGCCGCGCCGATATCGACATCACGCGGACAATTGCGGAGGCGGGCAAGCGGCTCGGCATCACCGTCCACGACCATATCGTGATGGGCACCGCCGGCCATGTCAGCCTGCGGGCGCAAGGGTTGATCTGACGCAATCAGATAAAGGAGAAAGAACCGAAACTCCTCGTGCCTTTTCATCCGTATCTTCGTTGTCACAGCAAAGGAATTGCATGTGGATAACAAGTTGCACGACGAAGCCTCGGAGGTAGCCGCCGAGCACGGTCAGGTCATGGTCGACGGGCCGGACGGGGTCGCCGTATCATTGACGCCCGACGCCGCGGCCGAAACTTCCGATCGGCTGCTCAATGCCGCCCTCGAGGCGCAGGGGCAGATCCTGGCGGAAACCCGCATTGCGAAAGATCGGGTGCGCAAAGCCGACTGATCTACCGCAAGTCGTAGCTCTCCGATCTATAGTAGCGATATGCGCAACTATCGACCGGAGACGCGATGCGCCAAATTCTATACATGAGTTCGAGCACCATAGCCGGCGACAAGGCCGATCTTGTGGGAATATTGCAGCAGTCGCGGCACAATAACGCGCTGCATGACATCACCGGGCTGTTGTGGTCGGACGGCACGCATTTTCTTCAGGTAATCGAGGGACCGACCGCTTTCGTCGACGCGACGTTCGGCCGTATTACGCAGGACGATCGTCATTACGATCTGTCGCTCCAGCACAATATTCCGATCCACGAACGGCAGTTCGGTGCTTGGACGATGGCACACAGGCGCGCGGACGATCCTGTCGATGCGTATGATGCGCGGATGCGACGCCTGCTCAACGGCGCGTCGCAGCGGGTGCGCGATCCCTTCCTCGCGTTGATGGCGACGGGTTCGCTGGACGGCTGACGTAACAAAGGCCGCCGGGCCCGAACCCGACGACCTTGATCCGTGCGATGGGACTTTGCGGACGTGCCATTGCCGTCAGCCCTGCGACAGGAAGCTGGTGACCTCGGTCTTGGTCAGCGACTTGCTCTTGTCGGTATCGGCCTGCGCAAAGGCGGCGGAGACCGATTTCTTGGTCTCGGGGGCGTCGGGCTTGGTCGACGGATCGGTCTTGCTCTTCAGCGCGACCATCCAGCCGCCGAATTCCGTCGCGCTGAGCTTCCCGTCGCCGTTCTTGTCGTAGGTCGGGAACTCGGTGTCGACGACCTGTGCGACCTGGCTGCCGGTCGCGGGCTGCTCGCGCGCGGCGGGTTGCATCGGTACTGCATCGGTTGGCGTACCAGATGGGGCGGCCTGCCCGACAGCAGCACCGCCCGGCCCCGAAGTCTGCGAGGATGCCGTGGTCGTCTGCGCCAATACGGGTGCAGCAACCAGTGCCGCGCCGGCCAGCATAGCATATTTCAACATTGCGTCTCTCCGGTAGTGTTCTACGCATCTACTAAGCGACGTTGCGCCCATGCCCGATATATACTCGGCATAGCGAACCGCTTAACCACTCTATAGGCGCGACATCGCCGGATTTATACCTCGCGGTGGGTGTTTGAACCTTCCCCTGCGTCCTGCTACCGCGTTTCGCATGCAACCGTGGGCCTGATGGCACGCGACGCGCCCTACCCTTCACGCTCCCGAGGAAACCCGATGGTCCCCCGCTATTCCCGCCCCGACATGGTCGCGATCTGGACGCCCGAAGCGCGCTTCAAGATCTGGTTCGAGATCGAGGCGCACGCCACCGACGCGCTCGCCGAACTGGGCGTCGTCCCCAAGGAAGCCGCCGCCGCGATCTGGGAAAAGGGCGCGTTCGAGGTCGACCGGATCGACGAGATCGAGCGCGAGACCAAGCACGACGTCATCGCCTTCCTGACCAACGTCGCCGAGCACGTCGGCCCCGAAGCACGCTTCATGCACCAGGGCATGACCTCGTCGGACGTGCTCGACACGTGCCTGGCGGTGCAGCTGGCCAAGGCGAGCGACATCCTGATCGCCGATCTCGATGCGCTGCTGGTGGTGCTCGAACGCGGCGCGCGCGAACACAAGATGACGCCGACGATCGGCCGCAGCCACGGCATCCACGCCGAGCCGGTGACGTTCGGGCTAAAGCTCGCGCAGGCGCATGCCGAGTTCGCGCGCAACCGCGCGCGGCTGGTGGCGGCGCGCGAGGACGTCGCGACCTGCGCGATCTCGGGCGCGGTGGGGACGTTCGCGAACATCGATCCGTTCGTGGAAGAGTATGTCGCGGGCAAGCTGGGCCTGTCGGTCGAGCCGGTTTCGACGCAGGTGATCCCGCGCGATCGCCACGCGATGTTCTTTGCGACGCTGGGCGTGATTGCCAGCTCGATCGAGCGGCTCGCGACCGAAGTGCGTCACTTGCAGCGGACCGAAGTGCTCGAAGCGGAAGAGTTCTTCTCCCCCGGCCAGAAGGGTTCGTCGGCGATGCCGCACAAGCGCAATCCGGTGCTGACCGAGAACCTCACCGGCCTTGCGCGCATGGTCCGCGGCTACGTCACGCCGGCGATGGAGAACGTCGCGCTGTGGCATGAGCGCGACATCTCGCATTCGTCGGTCGAGCGGTACATCGGACCCGACGCGACGATCACGCTGGACTTCGCCCTCGCGCGGCTGACCGGGGTGATGGACAAGCTGGTCGTGTACCCCGAGCGGATGTTGAAGAACCTCAACAAGATGGGTGGCCTCGTCCATTCGCAGCGCGTGCTGCTGGCACTGACGCAGGCGGGGGTGAGCCGAGAGGACGCGTATCGCTTGGTCCAGCGCAACGCGATGAAGGTGTGGGATTCGGACGGCGCGCTGTCGCTGCTGGAGTTGCTGAAGGCGGACCCGGAAGTGACACTGTCGGATGCGGAGCTCGAGGACAAGTTCGACCTCGGCTATCATCTGAAGCACGTCGACACGATCTTCGCGCGGGTGTTCGGCGCAGCCTGAGGACTAGGGCGAAGGTTGCTCCCCTCCCTGAAAGGGAGGGGTTGGGGGTGGGTAGGCTGGTTCGAGCCATCCCGTCTGGCGCTTGCGGAAGCCGACCCACCCCCCGCCCCTCCCTTTCAGGGAGGGGAGACCGTTGCGGATCGGCGAATGTAACGTCGAAAACGACCCAAAGTGCACGCAACGCAATTGCGATTACGTGTTACAAAATTGCGACAACGCGCAACTAAGCCCATATCCCGCTTGCCGGATATTGTTCCGGCATCGGAGACCTATCCATGCGCATGTTCGAAACCGTGACCAGCACCATGCTAGCGATCGCGGCTCAAGCGCTGGTGGTCGGGGTGGTCATCACCGCCTTCTGATCCATCGGCCCGCCCGCCCCCTTCCGAGGGGGCACGGCTAGGCCGGCAGTTTCAAGACCCGCGCATAATCACCGCTTTCGCGGATAGCGCGCGGCGAATTCCTCGTCGGACATCATCAGGTAGCGGATCATGTCGATCAACGCCCAAGGTGCGCTGATGATCAACCCGATCACGGTGATGCTCAGCACCAGCATGATGATCCCGGAGCCGGTCCGTCCGAGATAGAAGCGGTGGATGCCGAGCGTGCCGATCACGAACGCCATGACCGCGGCGACGTATTTGTTGCGGTCGTTGGTTGGGAGAGCCTCGGGCGGCACGGCGCGACGGGGGCCCGGTGCGGTCGGCATCGGGAAGACGCTGAGCGCGCGGTCGTTGGCGGCTTCGAAATCCACTTCAATGCCGATCGCGGGCTCGCCGCGATGCGCCCAGTCCTCCGGCGCGAACCGGTAACGCTGTCCGTCCTGTCCTGCGACAATCCCTTCGCCCGTACGGGGATCGACGCCTAAAACCTGTCCGCGCATATCATTCCTCGGTGTTGGTTCGGCATTCTGGCGGATGATGCGAATCAGGCAAGCTCGAACTTACCCCCGGTGTCAGGCGGCAAGCGCGGTTTGACGCCAATGTCTGTTGTCGTCGTTGTCTGCATTCGTCGATCGCGTTTTCCGCGAGCGGATCGCACGCTTGTGCGCCTTTGCAGCCGGGCGGCGAGTGAAGACGCTGATCCAGCCCGTCATGAAAGTCCGAACGCGCAGGCTGGATGCTGCAGCAGCTACCGCCATGAGAATGTCGACATAGACCGAAACCTCGAACGTCGTGATCCAGATCGCGACATCGGGGGCGGCCAGAGTAAGCAGCCTGATACCGTCGCCTTCGCCGACGAGCGTGACCATTGCGGCCGTCAGCATCAGCAGGAACATGACGGCAGCATCGCCCCGCGTGAACCGTGCCAACCGGACTGCAGGCTTGTCGATCAGCACCCGACGCAAGGTTTCGCCGATTGGCGTCCGGGGGGCGGTGGCCATGAGCAGCCAACAGGCGAGCGCGGTGAAAAGACATGCCAGCATTGCGCCCCCCTTGGTTCAGTATGTAGCCGGGTTTATTCTCCGGCGAACACGCCCTTCAGCTTGGCGAAGAAGCCTTGGCTGGCCGGGCACTCATCGCCCGTTTCCGTCTCGCGAAACATCTCGAGCAGTTCCTTCTGGCGGTTGCTGAGACGCGTCGGGGTTTCGACGTCGATCTGGACGACGAGGTCGCCGTGGCCGCGGCCTTGCAACACCGGCATGCCGGCACCGCGCTGGCGGAGTTGCTTGCCTGACTGGATGCCGGCCGGGATCTTCACCTCGTGCGTGCGGCCGTCGAGACCGGGGATCGACAGCGACCCGCCGAGCGACGCGACCGTGAAGCTGATCGGCGCGCGCGCGAACAAAGTCGTGCCTTCGCGCTCGAACAGATTGTGCTTGGTGACGTGGAGGAAGATGTAGAGGTCGCCGGACGGCGCACCGCGGGCGCCCGCCTCGCCTTCACCCGACATGCGGATGCGCGTGCCTTCGTCGACGCCGGGAGGGACGTTGATCGACAGCGTCTTGGTCTTCTCGACGCGACCTTCGCCGCGGCAATCGGGGCATGGGTCGGCGATGACTTCACCGGCGCCGTTGCAGACCGGACAAGCGCGCTCGACCACGAAGAAGCCCTGCTGTGCACGGACTTTCCCATGACCACCGCAATGCTGGCAGGTTTTCGCGCGCGTGCCAGCCTTGGCGCCCGACCCATCGCAGGTGTCGCAGAGCGCGGAGACGTCGATCGTGATCTCGGTCGTCTTACCGTGGAACGCTTCCTCCAGGCTGACTTCCATGTCGTAGCGCAGGTCCGCGCCGCGCCGGGCCGCCGAGCGACCGCCGCCGCGCTGCGCGCCGCCCATGAATTCGCCGAAGACGCTTTCGAAGATATCGCTGAAGCCGCCGAAATCCTGTGCGCCGCCGCCGTGACCGCCACCGCCGCCGTTCTGGAACGCGGCGTGGCCGAAGCGATCGTATGCCGCGCGCTTCTGCGGGTCCTTGAGGCACTCGTACGCCTCGCTGACCGCCTTGAACTGCGCTTCGGAATCCTTGCAGCCGGCGTTCTTGTCCGGGTGATACTTCATCGCGAGCTTGCGGTAGGACGACTTGATCGTCCCCGCATCCGCGGTCCGCTCGCATTCGAGCAGTTCGTAATAATCTGTCTGGGTACTCATAGCGGCCCTCTTAGCCCTCTCCCCTCCGGGGAGAGGGTTGGGTGAGAGGCCATTCCACACGGCAGCGCGCGGAACTGCCCCTCACCCCGGCCCTCTCCCCTGAAGGGAGAGGGAGTTTCGGTTACGCCTTCGGGTTGTCGTCGACTTCCGAGAACTCGGCGTCGACGACGTCGTCGTCCTTCTTCGCCGCGTCGCCGTCGGCCGACGGCGATGCGTCCGCCTGGGCCTGCTTCTCGTAAATCGCCTGGCCGAGCTTCATCGCGACCTGGGCGAGCGCGGTGCTCTTCTCGGTCATCGCGTCCGCATCGCCGCTTTCGACCGCGGCCTTGGTCGCGTCGATCGCAGCCTGGATCTCGGTCTTCAGCGACTCGTCGACCTTGTCGCCATTGTCGGCAAGCTGACGCTCGGTGGTGTGGACCAGCGACTCGGCGTTGTTCTTCGCCTCGGCGCCGGCACGACGCTTCTTGTCCTCCTCGGCGAAGGTCTCGGCATCGCGGACCATCTGGTCGATGTCGTTGTCCGACAGGCCACCCGATGCCTGGATGCGGATCTGCTGCTCCTTGCCGGTGCCCTTGTCCTTGGCCGAGACGCTGACGAGACCATTCGCATCGATGTCGAACGTGACTTCGATCTGCGGCACGCCGCGCGGTGCGGGCGGGATGCCGACGAGATCGAAATTGCCGAGCATCTTGTTGTCGGCGGCCATCTCGCGCTCGCCCTGGAACACGCGGATCGTCACCGCGCCCTGGTTGTCGTCGGCGGTCGAATAGGTCTGCGACTTCTTGGTCGGGATCGTCGTGTTGCGATCGATCATCCGGGTGAACACGCCACCCAGCGTCTCGATGCCGAGCGACAGCGGCGTTACGTCGAGCAGCAGCACGTCCTTGACGTCGCCCTGCAGCACGCCGGCCTGGATCGCGGCGCCCATCGCGACGACCTCGTCCGGGTTGACGCCGGTGTGCGGCTCCTTGCCGAAGAACTGCTTCACGACTTCACGAACGCGCGGCATGCGCGTCATGCCGCCGACCAGCACGACTTCCGAGATATCCTCGGGCTTCAGGCCGCCATCTGCGAGCGCCTTGCGGCAAGGCTCGAGCGTGCGCTTGACCAGGTCCTCGACCATCCGCTCCAGGTCGGCGCGGGTGATCGACTTCACCAGATGCTTCGGGCCGTTCTGGTCCGCGGTGATGAAGGGCAGATTGACCTCGGTCGACTGCGCCGAGCTGAGCTCGATCTTCGCCTTCTCGGCCGCTTCCTTCAGACGCTGCAGAGCGAGCTTGTCCTTGGCGAGGTCGATGCCCTCGGCCTTCTTGAACTCGTCGGCGAGGTACTGGACGATCTTGTTGTCGAAATCCTCACCACCGAGGAAGGTGTCGCCGTTGGTGGCCTTCACCTCGAACACGCCATCGCCGATTTCCAGCACCGAGATGTCGAACGTGCCGCCGCCGAGATCGTAGACCGCGATCGTCTTGCCGTCCTGCTTGTCGAGGCCGTAAGCCAGCGCCGCCGCGGTCGGCTCGTTGATGATGCGCAGCACTTCGAGACCGGCGATCTGGCCGGCGTCCTTGGTCGCCTGGCGCTGAGCGTCGTTGAAGTAGGCCGGAACGGTAATGACCGCCTGCGTGACCGTCTCGCCGAGATACGACTCGGCGGTTTCCTTCATCTTCTGCAGCGTGAACGCCGAGATCTGCGACGGCGAGTAATCCTTGCCACCCGCCGAAACCCATGCGTCGCCGTTCGGCCCGCGCGAGATCTTGTACGGGACCAGCTCGGTGTCCTTCTTGGTGATCGGATCGTCGAAGCGACGGCCGATCAGGCGCTTCACCGCAAAGATGGTGTTGTCGCCGTTCGTCACTGCCTGGCGCTTGGCTGGCTGGCCGACCAGTCGCTCGCCATCCTTGGCGAACGCGACGATCGACGGCGTGGTGCGCGCGCCCTCGGAATTCTCGATAACCTTGGGCTTGCCGCCTTCCATGACGGAAACGCAGCTGTTGGTCGTGCCGAGATCGATACCGATTACTTTAGCCATGAGTTCTGATTAGCCCCTCACTTGAAACGAAAATACGAAACCGGTTCCACCCCGTTACGGCAGTGGAACCTTTCTGATGATGGGCGCGATATAGGTGGCCTCGCGCTTGCCGCAAGATTGTACCGGTCATAGGATGCGCAAGTGGTCAGGCCCGGAGAAAAGTAACCTATGCGTATCGTTTTCGGACTGGGTGTTGCCGCGATGGCACTGGCGTCGTGCGCGCCGCCCAAGGAACTGTCCGTCGACGGGGCCTGGGTGCGGCTCGGCGCGGTGACCGGACGGCCTGCGGCGGCGTATTTCACGGTGCATGGGGGCCCTACGCCGGCGACGCTGATCTCGGCCACGACCGACGTCGCGATCAGGTCTGAGATGCACGAGACGATGGACAAGGGCGGCATGTCGACGATGGCACCGCTCGCGAAGGTCGAGATTCCGGCGAATACGGACGTGGCGTTCGCGCCGGGCGGGCGGCACGTGATGCTGTTCGACATGAATTCGGGGATCAAGCCCGCCGATCGCGTGACGCTCACGTTCGCGTTTGCCGATGGGACGCGGATCATAAACAACGCGACCGTGGTCGCGGCGGGAACCCCGGTAGGGAAGTGACCGGAGCAGGCTCAAGGCGCGGGCTTACCGAGGGGGAGACGGCGCTCGCGGCATCGGTGTTCGGGGGCGCGATCGATTACGGGCAGGTAAGTCTGGCACGCAGAAAATGGGCGTTCTTCCAGCCGCGCGATACGGTGATGGCGCCCCGCGGCTGCATCCACTTCCACCCCAAGGGTGATCTGTGGTGCGACGACTTCGCGCACGCGAACCTGACATTGCAGGGGCTGTTCGTCCACGAGATGACGCACATCTGGCAGCACCAGCGCGGCGTGTTCCTGCCCTTGGCGCGGCATCCCTGGTGTCGGTACGATTATGCGTTCAGACCGGGCGTGGCGCTGCACCGCTACGGTATCGAGCAACAGGGCGAGATCGTGCGGCACGCCTTCCTGCTGCGTGCGGGCGCGAAGGTGGCGGGCGCGCCGCCGCTCGCGCAGTATGAGACGGTGCTGCCGTTCACGCCCGCTCGTTCCGCCAACTCCCCTCGTCATCCTGACGAAAGTCAGGATCCAGAGTAACTCAGCGCGACGGCTGTGGCTCTGGATCCTGACTTACGTCAGGATGACAGAGTCTTAGATGATGCGTCTGGCTTTACAGCCAGCTACGACCATCCGGCCCGGCACAGCCATAAGGCGGCAACTGGCCCGGGAACCGCGCCTGCATCTTGTGGCAACCCCAGGCACGCATGGGCCCCGGCGCATAACCGTTCAACGCGATGCCGACCTCGTCATAAGGGCTCGAACCCCGTGCGACGTACATGTACCAGCGACCGCCGAACATCACCGCCGCCGCGATGAGCAAGACGCAAACGACCTGGACGATTTTCTGCATTGGAGACCCTTTTTGTAAAGAAGGGCGCCCCGTTGCAGCCAACATGGATCAATTTCAACCACCGATCTGGTAGATCGAGACCCACCCGATCGGCAGAAATGCGCCGTCTACAGCGCGTCGAAATCGATAGGTCGTGTTCTATCAAGCGCTTGCGGCGCCTCGGGCATCGGATATTTCAACCCGGTCGCGCAGTTGAAAAGTACGACCTTGTCGTCCTCGTCGACCAGCCCAGTGTTCAACGCCTGATGATACGCCGCGAGCGTCGCACCGCCCTCCGGGCATAGCAGCAACCCGTCCTGCTTCGCCGCCGCATCGACCGCCTTCAGGATCGCCGGATCGCCGACCGCCAATGCCTTCCCGCCGCTCTCGCGAACCGCGCGGAGGATCAGGAAGTCGCCGACCGCCTTCGGCACGCGGATGCCTGCCGCGACGGTGCTCGCGTCCTCCCAACGCTCGGCATGCTCCTCGCCCGCCTCGAACGCGCGGACGATCGGCGCACAGCCGCTTGCCTGCACGGCGAACATCTTCGGGCGTTCCGAGCCGATCCAGCCGAGCTTTTCCAACTCGTCGAACGCCTTCCACATCCCGATCAGCCCGGTGCCGCCGCCGGTCGGGTAGAAGATCGCGTCCGGTAGTTTCCAGCCGAACTGAGCGGCGAGTTCGAGCCCCATCGTCTTCTTGCCCTCGATTCTGTAGGGCTCCTTCAACGTCGAGAAATCGAACCAGCGGCCTTCCGCGGCGCCCTTCCCCACGATCGCGCCGCAATCGTCGATCAGGCCGTTGACCCGCCAGACCCGCGCGCCCTGCATCGCGATCTCGCGGACGTTGATCTCGGGGGTGTCGTCGGGGCAGAACACGATCGTCTCGATCCCGCACCGCGTCGCATAGGCTGCCAAGGCCGCACCGGCATTGCCGTTGGTCGGCATCGCGATCTTCGTGACCCCCAGCTCCTTCGCCATGGCGACCGCCATGACGAGGCCGCGCGCCTTGAAGCTGCCGGTCGGAAGGCGGCCTTCGTCCTTCACGAGCACGTTAGGCCCGCCGGACTTGGTCAGCGGCACCAGCGGCGTCTCGATTTCGCCAAGGCTGACGATGTTGGACGTGTGCCGAACCGGCAGAAGTTCGCGCCACCGCCACAGGTCGGTCGGCCGCGCCTCGATCGTGTCGCGCGAAATCGCGGTTCGCACCGCGTCGAGATCGTAGCGCACCAGCAACGGCCGTCCGGCGCGCGACAGCCCGTGAAGCTGATCCGCCTCATACCGCTCGCCGGTAATCGAGCATTCGAGATGCGTGACGAAGGTCTGGCGATCGGTCGTGAGGTTCTGGTTCATGGACTGACTTTCAAATCCTCCCCTGCAAGGGGAGGGGGACCAGCGCAGCTGGTGGAGGGGGCGTGCTGCGTTCGTAACGCTCGACGTAAGCCCCCGGCCGCAGATGGTACGCGGGAGGTGAGCCCCCTCCACCACCACGCAAGCGCGTGGCGGTCCCCCTCCCCGTTCCGGGGCGGATTCAGCCCGCCTTGGCGACGCCGACCATGGCGGGACGCAGCAGGCGATCCTTGATCATGTAGCCCGCCTGCATCTCCTGGACGATCGTCCCGGCAGGCTGGTCGCTCGGCACTTCGAGCATCGCTTGGTGCTTGTTCGGATCGAGCATCTGGCCCTCGGCGGCGATCTTCGTAATGCCGTGGCGCTGGAACACGCTCTCCAGTTCGCGACCGGTCGCCTCGAGCCCCGTGACGAGCCCTTTCATCTTGTCATCAGCGCGGAGGTCGGCCGGGATTGCCGACAGGCCGCGCGAGAGGTTGTCCGCAACCGACAGCACGTCGCGTGCGAACGCGGTGGCGGCATAGGCACGAGCGTCCTGCGCTTCCTTCTCGGCGCGGCGGCGGACATTCTGGATCTCGGCCTGCGCGTAGAGGACGTTCTGCTTCGCTTCGGCGAGCTGGTTCTCGAGCTCGGCGACGCGGTCGTTCGACGCCACTTCGGGGGCGGCTTCAGCGGTCTCTTCGCGCAGGTCTGCAGGCGTGTTCTGGTCGATGTCGGACATGGTTTTCCCTATAAATTGGGCCGGCTCAACCCATCAACCGGGCGAGCGTTGCAGCCGTGAAATCCACCATGGGCACGACGCGCGCATAGTTCAACCGCGTCGGGCCAATCACGCCGACCACGCCGACCACTCGGCCGTCCAATCCTCGGAACGGTCGCGCGATCACCGAAGACCCTGACAATGCAAACAATTTGGTCTCCGCGCCGATGAAAATACGGGTCGAATCGCCAGCGCGCGCGCTGTCCAAAAGCGATGCGACTTCCTGCTTTCCCTCGAGATCGTCGAGCAGGTCGCGGACCCGGTCGAGATCGGCCGCGGCGGCGGCATCGATCAACCGCCCCTGCCCGCGCACGATCAGCACGGGGCGACGATCGGCATCCTCGCTCCACACCGCGATGCCGCGCTCGACCAACGTCCGCGCCGCGCCATCGAGCGCCGCTTGCCCGTCCGCCAGTTCGCGCTCGATCCGGGTCCGCGCATCCGCCAGCGTCAGGCCGCCGAGCGTCGCCGACATGTAATTTCCCGCCTCGACCAGCGCCGACGGCGACATGCCCTTCGGCAGCGCGATCACGCGGTTCTCGACCGAGCCGTCCTCGCTGACCAGCACCGCCAGCGCCTGCTCGGGCGACAATGCGACGAACGCGATCTGGCGGAGTTTCAACTCGCGCTTGGGGACCATCACCAGCCCCGCGCACGCCGACAGCCCTGACAGCGCGAGCGTGGTCGCAGCGAGCGCCTCCTCGACCGGGCCTCCGACGCCGGCACGCGCCTCGATCGTCTGGCGCTCCTCGAACGACGGCTCCATCGCCTGCATCATGCCGTCGACGAACAGGCGGAGACCACGGTCGGTCGGCATGCGGCCGGCGCTGGTATGCGGGCTGGCGAGCAGGCCGAGGCCTTCGAGTTCGCCCATGACGCCACGAATCGAGGCGGGCGAAAGGCTGAGACCGGTGAGTTGCGCGATCGTCTTCGACCCGACCGGCGTGCCGCTGGCGAGATAGCTGTCGACCACCGCACGAAAAATGTCGCGCGCGCGATCGGTCAGTTCGGTGACGGGGGGCGTGGCCATCGCTTTGATCTAGGGCGGATCGCGCGTCCTACAAAGGGGAATGCGCGCCGCCACCACCCGCTCTCCACGCCGTCATCCTGACGAAAGTCAGGATCCAGAGTAACCGAGCGCTGTCCTTCGTGGCTCTGGATCCTGACTTTCGTCAGGATGACGAGCTCTTTCATCAGGATGACGGGGAAGGCTGGCGAGCGACCAAACGAAAGGCTAGGCAGCGGGCAACCACTCACTCCCGTTAGGATAAGACTATGCGCCCATCCGGCCGCGCCCCAGACCAGATGCGTGCGATCACGATCGAGCCGCGCTTCACCAAGCATGCCGAGGGTTCCGTCCTGATCGGCTTCGGCGACACCAAGGTGCTCGTCACCGCCAGCGTCGAGGAGAAGGTGCCGCCGTTCATGCGCGGCAAGGGCGAAGGCTGGGTGACCGCCGAATACGGCATGCTCCCGCGCGCAACCAACACGCGCAACAACCGCGAGGCCGCCAAGGGCAAGCAGTCGGGCCGCACCCAGGAAATCCAGCGGCTGATCGGGCGTTCGCTCCGCGCAGTCGTCGACCTCAAGCTGCTCGGCGAGCGCCAGATCGTGATCGACTGCGACGTGATCCAGGCCGACGGCGGCACGCGCACCGCGTCGATCTCGGGCGGCTGGGTCGCGCTTCGACTCGCCATCGACGGCTTGCTGGCGAGCGGCAAGCTGACCGCCGACCCGCTGACGCAGAAGGTCGCGGCGATCAGCTGCGGGATCTACCAGGGCAATCCGGTGCTCGACCTCGACTATATCGAGGATTCGGGCGCGGATGCGGATGCGAACTTCGTGCTACTGGAGAACGGCAACATCGCCGAGGCACAGGCGACTGCCGAGGGCGCGACCTATGACGAGGAGGCGCTGCTCCGCCTGCTCCGCCTCGCGCGGATCGGCTGCACCGACATCTTCGCAGCGCAGGCGAAAGCCGTCGCCAAGTGAGCGGCGAGGGCAAGGAACCGCAGGCGATCCGCAAGCTCGAGCCGGGCAAGCTGGTCATCGCCAGCCACAACAAGGGCAAGGTGCGCGAGATCGCCGCGTTGCTCGAAGGACGGGGACTCGAAGTCGTTTCCGCCGCCGAGCTCGATCTGCCGGAACCCGTCGAGACGGGCACGACCTTCTTTGCGAACGCCGAGCTGAAGGCGCGATCGGCCGCCGACCTGTCGGGCTATCCCGCCCTCGCGGACGATAGCGGGCTGTGCGTCGATGCGCTCGGCGGCGATCCGGGCGTCTACACGGCGGATTGGGCTGAGACGCCGAACGGTCGCGACTGGGTGATGGCGATGCAGAAGGTCGAGGACGCGATCGTTGCCAAAGGCCCCGACGTGGGCTGCGGCGCCCATTTCGTCAGTGTGCTGGCACTGGCTTGGCCCGATGGTCATGTCGAATGGTTCGAGGGGCGTGCCGAGGGGACGCTCGTCTGGCCGCCGCGTGGGGATGTCGGGTTCGGGTTTGACCCCGTGTTCGTGCCGCTGGGCTACGACCAGACCTATGCCGAACTCCCGCACGAGACGAAGAACGCGATCAGTCATCGGAACGAGGCGTTCAAGTTGCTGGAAGCGGCAGTGTTCTAAGCAATCGGCGGGAGGGAACCTGCCGCCGACCGCCTTCCTTCGTCATCCTGACGAAAGTCAGGATCCAGAGCCATCAAGGACACCGCCCGTTACTCTGGATCCTGACTTTCGTCAGGATGACGGGAGCAGGTGCAGTTCAGACTGCGATCGCCTGCTTCACCGGCCACGTCACCGTAGGCAGCGCCTCGAACGCCGGTTTCGCCAGTAGATACCCCTGGATATACCGCACGCCGAGCCCCCGCAGCGCGTCGAACTCGCCAAGCGTTTCGACCCCCTCGGCAATCACCGTGATTCCCAGCGCGGTGCACATCCGCAGCATCCCCTCGACGATCATCCGCCGCGGCAGGCTCGTGTCGATATCGCGGATCAGCTCCATATCGAGCTTGATGATACCCGGCTGGAACCGCGCGAGCAGGTTCAACCCCGCATGCCCCGCCCCGAAATCGTCGAGCGCGGTGCCGAACCCCATCTTCTGATACGTCGCGATGATGTTCGCGACATGCGCGGGATCGAGCATCTCCTCGTTCTCGGTGAACTCGAAGATGAGTCGGTCGGTCGGCATGCCGACTGCCGCCGCAGTCTTGAGCGTGAGTTGTATGCACGCCGCCGGCGAATACACCGCGTTCGGGAGAAAATTGATCGACAGCCGCGCGGGCGTGTCTAGCAGCCCGGCCTTCACCGACGCCTCGATCGCGCGCACCCGGCATTGCTGGTCGAACGCGTAGAGATTCTTGGCATCAACCTGAGCCAGCACGCTCGCCGCCGACTGGCCTTCGGGACCACGCACGAGCGCTTCGTAGGCGAAGACGGTCTCGGTCTCGACATCGACGATCGGCTGGAACGCCATCGAGAAGGCGAAGGACAGGCCGGCGCCGTCTCGGCATCCGACGCAGCCAGTGGGCCGAGAGCCATCGGGTTTGGATACTGGTATCATTCAACCAGATTAAGCGACGACCGCTTAAGAAAGTGCCACCACTTTGGGTCTAACCATTTGCTCCAGATCAATAAGCGCGCTCGCCGAAGACGTTGCCGGGGGGCGAGTAGCGGCACACGAGATAGTCGTCGGTCTTGTTGCTCGCCATCGCGCAACCGACCTGCGTCGAGCCGCGCCAGACGATCTGCGTATAGTGCGCGACGTCCTCGAACTTGCCGGTTCGGCTGAACCCGGGGGTCGGCATGTTGATAAAATCGCGCTTCTCGGCGACCCAGTGCCCCATCATCTCGGTATACGCATACGCATAGCGCGTCCCGGTCCAGAGGTTCTCGCCTTCGCGCGACATGCCCTGGGGTTGCGGGGCGTGCGCGAATTTTCCGGTCCGCGCCAGGTCCTCGGCATAGGCGCGGGCGGTGGTCGCCAGCGTATCGCTCCAGGTGAGCGGCGCCACGCCGACGACGGCGCGTGCGGCATTGTGGCCGTCCATCATCGCGGTCTTGAGCAGGCTCGCACCGCGCGGTGCCGGCGCCATGGTATCGCGACGCTCGACGACACGCTCGGGGCCCTGTGCGCAGCCTGCCAGCAAAAGCGCCCCGGCGATCGCCAAACCCATCCGTGCCGTCATTGCGCTTCCTTCGGCCGCCCCGTGCGACCATATGCGCGAGATAATGCCCGTCTTCGAAACACCAAGCCCCCGGCCCGATTCCCCGGGCGACCTCGCGCTTTACGTCCACTGGCCGTTCTGCGTGTCGAAATGCCCGTATTGCGACTTCAACAGCCATGTTCGCGAGGAGGTGGACCAGGCGGCGTGGCGGGATGCGCTGCTGACCGACCTTGCGCATGAGGCGCGGGTATTGCCGGGGCGCAAGTTGCAGTCGATCTTCTTCGGGGGCGGCACGCCGTCGCTGATGCCGCCGTCGACGGTCGCGGCGGTGCTGGATGCGGCGGAGAAGGCCTGGGGATTCGCGGAGGGAATCGAGATTACGCTGGAGGCGAACCCATCTTCGGTCGAGGCGGCGCGGTTTGCCGATCTTGCACACGCCGGGGTGAACCGGGTGTCGCTGGGGCTGCAATCGCTCGACGATCAGGCGCTGAAGTTTCTAGGGCGTGCGCATGACGTGAACGAGGGGCAAGCCGCACTGGCGACCGCGCAGAGCGTGTTTCCCCGCGTCAGTTTCGACCTGATCTATGCGCTTCCCGGCCAACGGCTCGACGATTGGCGCGCAGAACTGGCGCGCGCGTTGAGCCTGGGGACGGAACATCTCTCGCTGTACCAGTTGACGATCGAAGCCGGCACACGGTTCGCGACCGAGGCTTTGGCGGGGCGGATCGTCATCCCCGACGGCGATTCGGCGGCCGACCTGTTCGAGGCGACGCGCGCCGATACCGCCGCTGCCGGGCTTCCAGCGTACGAGACGTCGAACCATGCACGGCGGGGGTCGGAGAGCCGCCACAACCTCGCTTACTGGCGGTACCAGGATTACGCCGGGATCGGGCCAGGCGCGCACGGGCGGCGCGGCGGGCTGGCGACGGTGCGGCGCAAGAAGCCGGAGAACTGGCTGGCCGCGATCGAGCGCAATGGCCACGGCATGGAGGTCGAGGATCCGCTGACGCCGTCGACGCGCGCGACCGAGGCGTTGCTGATGGGGTTGCGGTTGACGGAAGGCGTGGATCTGGACCGGATCACCGCACTGAACGCGGGCGTGGTGCCGGTGGATCTGGCGGCGGTGGGGCGGCTTGAGGAGTTGGGGCTGATCGTCCACTCGCCCGGCCGGTTGCGCGTCACCGAGGCAGGCGCGCTCCTACTCGACGCGATCCTGCCTGAGATCGTCACCGCGTAGGCTGATCTTCGATCATCCCCCTCCCTGGAAGGGAGGGGTTAGGGGTGGGGCGGCCAGTTGGCTATCGGTGCGCCCGCCCCATACCGACCCACCCCCTACCCCTCCCTTTCAGAGAGGGGGAAGCTTACTTTCCGAACCCGGCCGGTGCGGGCGAGACGACCGTCGTCGTGCCGCCGCGGATTTCCTTCACCTCGAGCGCGCGCTCGGCGACGCTGTCCTTGCCGAAGCGGAACGCGCCATCGATACCGGCAAACCCATCGCCGTCGCGCAGGCGATTGACTGGAAACGGCGTGCCGGGCTTCCAGTCGCGCGCGATGCGGACCGTCAGCAGCACCGAGTCGTAACCGAGGCTCGACAGGCGATACGGCCCTGCCCCGAAGCGTGCGCGGTATTTGGCCGCGTATTGGCGGTACAGCGTGTCCGAAACGCTCGCATACCAGGCGCCGTTGAGCGCTGCCTTGGCGGCGATCGCGGTGTCGGAGTTCCAGAGTTCGGTGCCGAGGATGCGCGTCGAAGCGCCGCTGCCGCGCTTGACCATCGCGGCCGCGGAGGCTGCGGTGGCGCCGCCATCGGCGATCAGTACCGCGTCATAGGGGGCCTTCGCCGCGAGTCGCGTGACGGCGCCGGAAATGCCGCCGGGGCCCCGCGCGTAGGTCTGGAGCGAGACGACCTGGCCGCCCGCGCCTTCGACTGCGCGAAGGAACGCGGTGGAGGCACGCTCGCCGTACAGTCCGTTGGGGACGAGCCCGGCGAAGTTGCTGACGCCGCGCGTCCGGGCGAAATCGACGACGCGCGCGATCGACTGGGTCGGGACATAGCCCATCAGGTAGGCGCCGTTGCCCGCCACGCCGAGATCGTTGGAGAAGCTGA
Organism: Sphingomonas sp. Leaf208; assembly: GCF_001421415.1. GTDB lineage: Bacteria > Pseudomonadota > Alphaproteobacteria > Sphingomonadales > Sphingomonadaceae > Sphingomonas. Next base: position 49,738 of record NZ_LMKH01000035.1, on the reverse strand, counting down.
GCACCGGGATGTTCGCGGCACGCGCGATCGGTGCCACTGCGCGGACGTCGTCGGCGAGCAACGGGCCGAGGATCAGCTGTGCGCCCTCGGCGATCGCGCGCTGCGCGGCGGCGGCGGCACCGGTCGCGGTGTCGTAGTTGGTGATCCGGACGCGCTGGTTCTGCGTATCGAGCAGTGCGAGCATCGTTGCGTTGGCGATCGAGGTGCCGACGCCAGCGTTGCTACCCGACAACGGCACGAGCAGCGCGACGCGATTGCGCTCGGCATCGCGAGGAATGCCGGTCTCGACGCCGATCTCGGGCCGATCGACGGGGCGCGTGGTCGGGCGCTGCTGCGACGGCTCGACAGGACCACGCGGGACGATCGTCTGGCACGCGCCGAGCAGGCACGCCGCGACAAGGGTCGCCCATCGCCCTGCAGTACGTGCGGATTGCCCTATCGTCGTCGCGTCTGCCATGACCGTCCCCATGAACCCTGAAACTCTTCTCGATCCCGGCCTCTACATCGTCGCGACCCCGATCGGCAATCTTGGCGATCTGTCGCCGCGCGCCGCCGACATCCTCCGCCGCGCCGACGCGATCGCGGTCGAGGACAGCCGCGTCACCGCCGGTCTGCTCCGCCACATCGGCACGAAGACACCGATGGTGCCGTATCACGATCACAGCGCGGAGGGCGTGCGCCCGGCGCTGATCGCGCGGATGGCGACGCAGGCGGTGGCTTTGGTGTCGGATGCTGGGACGCCGCTGATTTCGGACCCCGGGTTCAAGCTGGTCCGCGATGCGAGGGCGGCGGGGCATCTGGTGGTGACGATTCCAGGGCCGTGTGCGGCGGTGGCGGCGCTGACGCTGGCGGGGCTGCCGACCGACCGGTTCCTGTTCGTCGGGTTCCTACCGTCGAAGATGCACGCGCGGGCGGAGGCGATCGCGGAGGTGGCGACGATCCGCGCGACGCTGGTGATGTACGAGTCCGGCCCGCGCCTGGGGGCATGCCTCGCGGCGCTGGCGGAGGGCCTCGGCGACCGCGAGGCGGCGGTGACGCGCGAGATTAGCAAGAAGTTCGAGGAGGCGGTGACCGGCACGTTGTCGACCCTAGCGGCGCGTTACGCGGATGCGCCGCCAAGAGGGGAGATCGTGATCGTTGTCGCACCGCCGGGTGAAGCGCCGCCGGCGAGCGCGGAGGACGGTGATGCTGCGCTGGCCGAGGCGCTCACCCGCCTGTCGACCGGGCAAGCTGCGAGCGAGGTGGCGAAGAAGCTCGGGCTCGACCGGAAGGCGTTGTATGCGCGGGCGCTGGAATTGAAGGCGGAGAAAGGGTGACGCCCCTTCTTCCCCCATCCCTGAAAGGGAGGGGTCGGGGGTGGGTCGGCAGCTTGGGATCCGCATCGCCAGCCAATGGGCCTACCCACCCCCAACCCCTCCCTTTCAGGGATGGGAGCAGGAATGCGTGACCGCCGTTCCGCGGAGATCGCCGGCCGTCGTGGCGAGCGGCTGGCCGGATGGTGGCTGCGCTTGAAAGGGTGGTCCATCCTCGATCGCCGAGTGCGCACCCCGGCCGGCGAGGTCGACCTAGTCGCCCGAAAGGGAAACCTCGTCGCGTTCGTCGAAGTGAAAACCCGCGCGACCGCCGCCGAACTCGACTTCGCGATCGACGAACGCCGCCTCGCCCGCGTCGCCGCAGCGGCGGAATATTTGATGCCGCGCTATGCCGGACCCGGCGACGATATCCGCGTCGACGTCATCCTGCTGGCCCCCGGCACCCGCCCGCGCCATATCGAGAATGCCTGGATCGGGTGACGCCGCCCGGTGACTTCGCGCCCGCCCGCGCCTACATGCGCTCGACCGAACAGAAGGAAGACGCATGAGCCTCACCGTCGCCGTCCAGATGGACCCGCTCGACAGCATCAACATCGCTGGCGATTCAACCTTCGCGCTGATGCTGTCCGCGCAGGACCGTGGCCACACGCTCTTCCATTACTCGGCAGAAGACCTGAACTACCGCGACGGCCGGATCTGGGCGAAGGCGCATCCGGTCACCGTACAGCGCGTCGTCGGCGATCACTTCAGCGTCGGCGAGCCGGTGAACCTCGATCTCGGCGACGAGGCCGACGTGGTCCTGATGCGCCAGGATCCGCCGTTCGATCTTGGCTACATCACCGCGACGCATCTGCTCGAGCGGATCGCCGACAAGACGCTCGTCGTGAACGATCCGGCACAGGTACGGAATGCGCCCGAAAAGGTGTTCGTGCTCGACTATCCGCAGTTCATGCCGCCGACGCTCGTCACGCGCTCGCTCGACGAGGCGCGGAAGTTTCTCGCGGAGCACGGCGCGATCGTGATCAAGCCGCTCCACGGCAATGGCGGCAAGGCGATCTTCAAGGTCGAGTCGGACGGCGCGAACCTGTCGGCGCTGATGGAGGTCTTCAACATGACGTGGCGCGAGCCGCACATGGTGCAGGCGTTCCTCCCCGACGTCGCGAAGGGCGACAAGCGGATCGTGCTGATCGACGGCGAAGTCGCGGGCGCGATCAATCGGCTGCCGGGCGAAGGCGAGATCCGTTCGAACCTCGCGGTCGGCGGCTCGGCGGAGAAGTCGGTGCTGACCGACAAGGAGCGTGAGATCTGCGCGGTGCTCGGGCCGGAACTCAAGAAGCGCGGGCTGCTGTTCGTCGGGATCGACGTGATCGGGGGCACGTGGCTGACCGAGATCAACGTGACCTCGCCGACCGGAATCGTCGCGATCTCGAACTTCGATGGGACCGATGTCGCCGGCATGATCTGGGATGCGATCGAGGCGAAGGTCGCGGCGCGGTAGGCGGACAGGATACCACCCCGGCGAAGGCCGGGGCCCAATTGGCAAGGTCGCGGTAACGGAGCGCCGTCCTCCGTAATAACCGTCCCCCAATTGGGCCCCGGCCTTCGCCGGGGTGGTGTGATGTCGACGGAACACATCCGGCATCCCGGCAGTATGTGATACCCATGACCGAATTCATCCTCGATCTCATCGCCTGGGGCGGATATTTCGGTATCTTCCTGCTGATGGCGCTCGAGAATATCGTGCCGCCGGTACCGTCCGAAGTCATCATGGGGCTCGGCGGCATGGCGGTCGCGCGCGGCGACATGAGCGTCGTGCCGCTGATCGCCTGGGGTACCGCGGGCTCGGTCGTCGGCAATTACTTCTGGTATTATATCGGCCGCAACATCGGCTACGAACGCTTCCGCCCGTTCATCGCGCGCAACGGCCGCTGGCTGACGATGGAATGGTCCGACGTCGAGAAGATCCACCGTTTCTTCATGAAGCGCGGCGGCTGGGTGATCTTCGTGTTCCGGTTCATGCCGACTTTCCGCACCGTCATCTCGCTGCCCGCGGGGATGACGCGGATGCCGATCTGGCAATTCGTGATCTGGACCGCGGCGGGCAGCGCGATCTGGAACACCGTGCTGACTTATGCCGGCATCCTGCTCGGCTCGCATTTTGAGGAACTCGACCGTTATGTCGGCCCGGTCGCGGTGGCGACGTTCGTGGTCATCATCATCGGCTATGGCTGGCGCGTGCTGACCTGGAAGCCGAAGGGCTAGACGCCGCCATGCGGGTGGGCGTTGCGATAGACGTCCATCAGGTGCGCCGCATCGACCTGCGTATAGACCTGCGTCGAACTCAGGCTCGCATGGCCGAGCAATTCCTGTAGCGCGCGCAAATCCGCCCCCCGCCCCAACAGATGCGTCGCAAAACTGTGACGCAGCGCATGCGGCGTCGTCCGATCGCCCAGCCCCAACCGTCCACGCGCCGACTGCACCGCCCGGCGGATCATCACCGGGGACAACGCCCCGCCCTTGGCACCACGGAACAGCGGTTCGCCGCGCGCGACAGGCCAAGGCGTCTGCGCGACATACGTCTCGATCGCCGCACGCACCTGCGGTAACAGCGGCACGACGCGCGTCTTGGCGCGCTTGCCCGTCACCCGGATCGTCTCGCCAAGCGGCAGGATATCGCCCCGCAACGTCAACGCCTCGCCGATCCGCAGGCCTGCGCCGTACAGCAGCATCAACACTGCCCAGTCGCGCGCGCCGATCCACGGCTCCGCCGCGTCGTCGGCCACCTCCTCCGCCAGTGCGACCACCTCGGCCGGCGAGATCGGCCGCGGCACGCCCGCTTTCACGCGCGGCCCCCGCATCCGCGGCTGCTCCGCGCCTTCGTTCGCCCAGGCGAGAAACCCGCGCACCGCGGACAATTCCCGCGCCGCCGACGCGTTACCCAACCCGGCTTCTCGGCGTTGCGCCAGATACGCTCGCAGGTCTGTCGCGGTCACGCGTGCGAGCGCCCCGCGCGTGATCCGCTCTCCCCAATGGCCGACAAGGAACGCCGTCAGCCGTTCGGCCGACGCCCGATAAGCCCGGATCGTGTGGACCGATCGCCGGCGATCGCGCTCGAGGTGCTCCGCCCAGAGCATCGACGGCGGCAGAATTTCGAGCGTCTGGTCTTTATCGGTGGGCATGTGTGGACAGTAACGCCCCGAACAGGCAAAGAAAATTAACCCAGCCGCTATATTCGAGTTTCATGTCGCCTGTCGATCTCATCACAGACAACTTTTCAGACGAAGCACGGCGCGTGGCTGCGCTTCAGGCCTTGGCGTTGCTCGACAGCGAACCCGAGCGCGAATTCGATGCATTGGTCGCGTTGGCCGCAGAAATGCTGGGTTGCCCTAACGCTTTGCTAACACTCGTCGACAGCAACCGGCTCTGGATCAAGGCTGCGAGCGACGGCGAACGCGGTGAGATGTCGCGCGAAATCGGCATGTGCAATTACACGATCCTCGGCAAAGGGCCGATGGTCATCGAAGACGTGTCGAGCGATTTACGATTCGTGGCCAATCCCTGGACGCAACCGCCTGACGGTATTCGCTTTTACGCTGGCGCACCGGTCAATGCGCGCGACGCGAGCGGTGAATATTATGCGATCGGCTCGATCTGCGTCGTCGATACTGTACCGCGCTCGCTGAACGACGCCGGGCGCAAGGCGCTGACCCATCTCGCGACCCTGGCCGAGGCGATGATCGCCGCGCGGTCCGCTGCACGCGAGGCCATCGCGATTGCGACGACTGCGGATCGCCAGGCGGCTGCGCTGGCCCGCCAGGACCGCGTCTTCCGGCAGGCGGAACGGATGGCGGCGATCGGATCGTGGCGCGTGTCGCTGGCCGACGACAAGCTGCAATGGTCGGACGGCGTCTATCACATTCACGGCCTGCCGATCGGCGACCTGCCCGAGATGCCGGTGGCGATGGAATTCTATCCGCCGCATGCCCGCGACGAGATGAACGCTTCGCTTCGGCGGACGATCGAAACCGGTGCGCCGTTCGATATCGAAGTCGATTTCAAGAACGCGCAGGGTGAACAGCGCCGTGTCCGCGTGCTCGGCGAGTGCGAGACCGTCGACGGCCAGACCATAGCGTTGGTCGGCGTCTTCCAGGACGTAACGGAACGCCACGCGCTCGAGGTCAATTTGCGGCGCTCGGCAAATACCGATTCGCTGACTGGCATCGCCAATCGGGCGGCGTTCGATCGTACGCTCGATGCAGCCATGACGCGGTCGCATGCCGACGGCACGCCGTTGTTGCTCGCGCTGGTCGATCTCGACGGCTTCAAGGCGATAAACGACACGCTGGGCCATACCGCAGGCGACGACGTGTTGCGCGGCGTCGGCCGGATCTTGAAGGCCCCCTGGCTCAAGAACAGCTTCGCCGCCCGCGTCGGTGGCGACGAGTTCGCGATCCTGATCGAGGATCCCGGCATGGCCGCGAACCCCGGCTATATCTCTGCACGGCTGGAGGAAGCGTTGCGCTTTCCGATCGCACTGAATGGCCTCGCGATGGTCAGCGCTGGCACGGTCGGTATCACCGCACTCGACCGCGACTGCCTTTCGGTGCGCGATTTCATCCACCGCGCCGATACGATCCTGTACCAGGCGAAGCGCGCGCGTGTCGGCGAACGACGCCGCCCGAACCGCGACGCCGCGTAAGGCGGCATCGACCAACCCGACGTAAGCGGTTCACGCGGAGTCGATCTGTCCCCATATACGAACACGATGTCGTCCCGTGCCCGTGTCCTGATCCTCAACGCCGCCCTCGGGCCGCTCGACTACCGCGTGCCCGCCGGCATGAGTGTCGAGCCGGGTTCGGTCGTAGTCGCGCCATTGGGGCCGCGCCAGTTGCTTGGCGTGGTGTGGGAAGCCGAGCGTATGCCGTCCGATGCGGAGGTCGGCGACAACCGGTTGCGCAACTTGCTCGCGGTCGCCGACGTACCGCCGCTGGGAGCGCCGCTACGGCGGCTGGTCGAGTGGACGGCGGACTATTACCTCGCGCCGGCGGCGTCGGTGTTGCGGATGACGCTGGCGTCCACCTCGGCGCTGGAGGGGGCACGAACCGTTGTAGAATACCGTTCTACCGGGGTCGTGCCACCGCGGCTCACCCCCCAGCGCGAGCAGGCGATGGAGCGGATCGCTGACCGCCAAGGCCTTATCCGCGAACTGGCAACGCTGGCGGAGGTCAGCGACGCGGTGATCCGCGGGCTGGTGAAGGTCGGCGCGATCGAGGCGGTCGAGGTCAGCATCGACGTCCCCTACCCCGTGCCCGATCCGCAGCATCATGAGCCGACTTTGTCAGAGGACCAGCGGGCAGCAGCCGATGTCCTGGTCGCTGGCGTCGCAGAGCACGCGTTCCACCCGACGTTGCTCGACGGCGTTACGGGCTCGGGGAAAACCGAGGTGTATTTCGAGGCGGTCGCGCAGGCAATCCGCGATGGGCGCCAGACGCTCGTCCTGCTCCCCGAGATCGCGCTGACCGAGCCGTTCCTGAAGCGCTTTCACGACCGTTTCGGCTGCGAGCCGATCGCGTGGCATTCGGGATTGCGCTCGACCCAGCGCCGCCGAGCATGGCGCGCGATCGCCAGCGGCGAGGCGCTGGTGACGGTTGGCGCGCGGTCTGCACTGTTCCTCCCCTACCGCGACCTCGGGCTGATCGTCGTCGACGAGGCGCACGAGACCAGCTTCAAGCAGGAAGAGGGCGTGCATTATCACGCGCGCGACGTCGCCGTGATGCGCGGCAAGTTCGAGGGGTGCCCGGTCATCCTCGCCTCCGCCACGCCGGCGATCGAGACGCGGCAACAAGTCGCGACGGGGCGCTACGCCGAACTGAAGCTGCCCGGCCGGTTCGGCGCGGCGGAGATGCCGACGATCGAGCCGATTGACCTGATCAAGGACCCGCCGGAACGCGGCCGCTGGCTGGCCCCGCGTCTCGTCAAGGCGATGCAAGAGACGCTGGAACGGCGCGAGCAATCGCTGCTGTTTCTCAACCGGCGAGGCTACGCGCCGCTGACGCTGTGCCGGACGTGCGGGCATCGGTTCCAATGTCCGAACTGCACCGCCTGGATGGTCGAACACCGCCTCACACGCCGCCTCGCCTGCCACCATTGCGGGCATGCCGAGCCGACACCGCGCGTATGTCCCGAGTGCAAGGGCGAGGATACGCTGGTCGCCTGCGGGCCCGGCGTCGAACGAATCGCCGACGAGGTAACGGCGTTGTTCCCCGAGGCGAAGACGGCCGTCGTCACGTCCGACACGATCTGGTCGCCGGCCAAGGCGGCCGAGTTCGTCGGGCGGATGGAGGCGGGGGATATCGACATCGTCGTCGGCACGCAGCTCGTGACGAAGGGGTATCACTTTCCGAACCTCACCCTGGTCGGCGTGGTCGATGCGGATCTAGGCCTCGACGGCGGCGATCTGCGGGCTGCGGAGCGCACGTTCCAGCAGATCCGGCAGGTCTCGGGGCGTGCCGGGCGTGGCGAGAAGCCGGGTCACGTGTTCATCCAGACGCATAGCCCCGGCGCACAGGTGATGCAGGCGCTCATCACCGGCGATGCCGACGCGTTCTACGCCGCGGAGACGGACGCGCGGAAGGACGCGGGCGCGCCGCCGTTCGGGCGGTACGCGGCGATCGTGGTGTCGTCGGAGGACCAGTCCTGCGCGCACGAGACGGCCAAGCTCGTCGGCCGCAGTGCGCCCGAAGTCGACGGCATGCACGTCTACGGCCCCGCCCCCGCCCCGCTGGCGATGCTGCGCGGCCGGCATCGCTACCGACTGCTCGTCCACGCGCGGCGCGCGCTGGACGTGCAGGACGTCATACGGGACTGGCTGGGGAAGCTGGAATGGCCATCCAAGGCGCGGGTGACGGTGGACGTCGACCCGTATAATTTCCTCTGATCGTCCGGGCAACGCGGCCTTAACGCTAGGCCCGGTATGCCTGCCGGATGACGCCGTCCCGCATCGCTCCCATCCAGTGGCTTCGCGCACTCGCAGCCACGCTCGTGTTGCTGATGCACGCGTCCGACATGATCGATTCCGGGCCGGTCGCACTGACCGGGAAGTTCGTACCGTCGGTCCCCAACCTGTCGATGTTCGGTGCGAGCGGGGTCGATCTGTTCTTCGTCATCAGCGGATTCGTCATGGCGCAATCGCTGGCGACCGCGGACGCTGATTCGTGGCGGTTCCTGGCAAAGCGATGGCTGCGGATCGTGCCGCTGTTCGCGAGCGTCAGCGCAGTCTACATGCTAATCATGCACGACCCGTTGACGGTTGCGGCGGCGTGGATGTCGATCACCGTGCTGCCCGTTCTCGACGGAGCGGGCTACCATGTTCCCGCGCTGTATCCGGGCTGGACGCTCGGGTTCGAATTCGCGTTCTATGTCATCGTGGCGGTTGCCATGCGGGCGCCGCAGCGCCGTGTCGAAACGCTGCTGGCCCTCACGGTGGCGTTGGCGCTGATCGGCAGCGTCGTTCATCCCGGCTGGGCGCCTTTGAGGCTGCTACTGAACCCGCTCCTGCTCGAATTTGCGCTCGGCGTAGGTGTGTGGATGGCTTGGCGCAGCGGGATCAGCGCACGCTATGCGACGCCTGCGCTCGTCATCGGGACCGTGCTGCTGGTGGTCGGGATCGCCTTCGGACTAGGCGTGCCGCTACCGCTTCAGATCGAAGTTGCCGTTGCCGGCACCTCGGGCTTCGCGCGGACCTGGACGTGGGGCATTCCCTGGGCACTAGTGGTAGTCGGGGTGATCGACACATCGGCGGAGGGACGGTTCGAACGGATCGTCGCACGCGTGGGCGATGCGTCCTATTCGACGTACCTGACCCATCCCTGCCTAATCGCGCTGCTCTGGATGGTCGGAGGCTACGCCCCAACCATGTCGCCCTATCCGTTCGCGCTGGCGTTCATCGTCGCGTCGACGATGCTGGGACTGGCGGTGCATCGGTGGATCGAGCGGCCGCTGCTGGCACGGTTGCAGCGTCGGCCATCGGTATCGATCAGGCGAGCACCGGCGCTCGCCTGACAGGCGTTATTCGCCGGCGTGTTCGGCGAGGACGGTCAGGCCCTTGGCGTTGACCTCGGCGAAACCGCCCTTGATCGCGATGATCTCGGGCGTGCCGTTCTGCGTACGGAAGATTTGCACGCCGCCATCGCGGACCGTCGACATGAACGGCGCGTGGCCTTCGAGGACGCCGAAATCGCCTTCGGTGCCGGGGACGACGACCATGTAGACCTCCTCCGAGCGGACGAGCTTTTCTGGCGTGACGAGTTCGAAATGCAGCATCTTGTTCGCCTTCTCCCTCTCCCCTGCGGGGAGAGGGTCGGGGTGAGGGGCAGTACCGGGCGAAGGCTGCTTGTGGCGGCCCCTCACCCCAACCCTCTCCCCGGAGGGGAGAGGGAGCTAGAAAGGCTTAAGCCTCGGAAGCCATCTTTTCGGCCTTGGCGACGGCTTCGTCGATGCCGCCGACCATGTAGAACGCGGCCTCGGGCAGGTGATCATACTCGCCCTCGACCACGGCCTTAAACGACCGGACCGTGTCCTCGAGCTGGACGAACTTGCCGCTGATGCCGGTAAAGACCTCGGCGACGTGGAACGGCTGGCTCAGGAACTTCTGGATCTTCCGCGCCCGCTGGACGGTGAGCTTATCCTCTTCGGACAGCTCGTCCATGCCGAGGATCGCGATGATGTCCTGCAGCGACTTGTACTTCTGCAGCGTCGACTGGACCGCACGCGCGGTGTCGTAATGCTCCTGGCCGACGACGCGTGGCTCGAGCAGACGCGAGGTCGAGTCGAGCGGATCGACTGCCGGGTAGATGCCCAGCTCCGAGATCGCGCGGTTGAGGTTGGTCGTGGCGTCCAAGTGAGCGAACGACGTTGCCGGCGCCGGATCGGTAAGATCGTCTGCGGGAACGTACACGGCCTGCACCGAGGTGATCGACCCCTTGTTGGTCGAGGTGATGCGCTCCTGCAGCGCGCCCATGTCGGTCGACAGCGTCGGCTGATAGCCCACCGCCGACGGAATACGACCGAGCAGTGCCGAAACCTCGGCGCCCGCCTGCGTGAAGCGGAAGATGTTGTCGACGAAGAACAGCACGTCCTGGCCTTCGACGTCGCGGAAATACTCGGCGATCGTCAGGCCCGACAGTGCGACGCGGGCGCGTGCGCCTGGCGGCTCGTTCATCTGGCCGAACACGAGCGCGACCTTCGAGCCTTCCGACTGCGGATTGCCGTCGGCATCCTTGGCGATGACGCCCGCGTCGAGGAACTCGTGGTACAGATCGTTACCCTCGCGGGTACGCTCGCCGACGCCTGCGAACACCGACGTGCCGCCGTGGCCCTTGGCGATGTTGTTGATCAGCTCCTGGATCAGCACGGTCTTGCCGACGCCGGCGCCGCCGAACAGGCCGATCTTGCCGCCCTTCGCATACGGCGCGAGCAGATCGATGACCTTGATGCCGGTGACCAGGATCGCGCTCTCGGTCGACTGGTCGACGAACAAAGGTGCCGAAGCATGGATCGGAGCGGTCGTCTCTGCGCCGACCGGACCACGCTCGTCGATCGGCTCGCCGATGACGTTGAGGATGCGGCCGAGCGTCTTCGGGCCGACCGGTACGCGGATCTGCGAGCCGGTGTCGGTGACGGTCTGGCCGCGGGTCAGGCCCTCGGTGGCGTCCATCGCGATCGTGCGAACGGTGTTCTCGCCGAGATGCTGCGCGACTTCGAGCACGAGCCGGTTGCCGTTATTGTCGGTTTCGAGCGCCGACAGAATGGCGGGCAAATTGTCGGGGAAATGCACGTCGACGACCGCACCGATGACCTGCGAGATGCGGCCGGTGTTGTTGGTGGCCTTGGGGGCGAGCGTGGTTCCGAGGGTCTCTGGGGCGGTTGCCATTGTCTGCTTCCTTGGACTTACTTGAGCGCTTCGGCGCCCGAGATGATTTCGACCAGCTCGGTCGTGATCGCGGCTTGGCGGGTACGGTTATACTGGATCGAGAGACGCGTGATCATGTCGCCGGCATTGCGCGTGGCGTTGTCCATCGCGTTCATGCGCGAGCCCTGCTCCGACGCTGCGTTTTCGAGCAGCGCGCGGAAAATCTGGATCGCGACGTTGCGCGGCAGGAGGTCGGCGAGGATCGCTTCCTCGTCGGGCTCGTACTCGACCACGGCTTCGGCGGGCGCACCCGGCTTTGCTTCCGCGCCCGGGATAGCCGACAGGGGAATCGGGATAATCTGGATGCCGGTCGGGACCTGCACCAGCGCCGAGACGAACTTCGCGTAGAACAGATGCGCGACGTCGAACTGGCCTTCGCCGAAGCGCTTGATCAGGTCCTCGGAGATTTCCTGCGCATCGCTGAACGCGAGCCGCTTGATCTGACCCATCTCGTGATCGGCGAGGATGTCGTTCGGGAAGAAGCGCTTGATCACGCGCCCCTTCTTGCCGGCGACGTAGAACTTCACCGTCTTGCCCGCCGCGATCAGCTCCTCGGCCTTGCGACGTGCCGCACGGACGATGTTGGTGTTGAACGCACCCGCGAGGCCACGCTCCGACGTCGCGATGACGATCAGGTGGACCTGGTCCTTGCCGGTGCCCGCGAGCAGCGGCGAGGCGCCCGGCGCGATGCCGACGCGCCCCGCGAGGCTCGCCATCACCGCTTCGAGACGCTCGGCATACGGACGCCCGGCGACCGCCGCGTCCTGCGCACGGCGCAGTTTCGCAGCGGCGACCATCTTCATCGCCTTGGTGATCTTCTGCGTCGACTTCACCGAGCCGATGCGGATCTTGAGGGCCTTAAGTGATGCCATCTTCTCTTCCTGCTCCCTCGCCCCTCCGGGGAGAGGGTTGGGGTGAGGGGCTGCCACGGGAGCGGCACCTCGCGGTACTACCCCTCACCCCGACCCTCTCCCCAGCGGGGAGAGGGAGTTTTACTTAAGCGAAAGTCTTCGCGAACGCTTCGAGCGCTGCCTTCAGCTTGTCCTTCGCCTCGTTACCCAGGTCGCGGGTATCGCGGATCAGCGTCAGCACGTCGGCATGGTTCGCACGCATGTCGGCCAGCAGTGCCTGCTCGTAGCGGGTCACGTCGGCGACCGGCACCTTGTCGAGATAGCCGCTGGTGCCGGCGAAGATCGACACGGTCTGCTCCTCGAACGGCAGCGGCGAGAACTGTGCCTGCTTGAGCAGCTCGGTCAGACGCGCGCCGCGGTTGAGCAACTTCTGGGTCGACGCATCGAGATCCGACCCGAACTGCGCGAACGCCGCCATTTCGCGGTACTGCGCCAGCTCGAGCTTGATCGAGCCCGACACCTTCTTCATCGCCTTGGTCTGAGCGGCCGAACCGACGCGGCTCACCGACAGGCCGACGTTGATCGCCGGGCGGACACCCGAGAAGAACAGGTCGGTCTCGAGAAAGATCTGGCCGTCGGTGATCGAGATCACGTTGGTCGGGATGTACGCCGAAACGTCGCCCGCCTGCGTCTCGATGATCGGCAGCGCGGTCAGCGAGCCGCCGCCATTCGCGTCCGACATCTTCGCCGCACGCTCGAGCAGACGGCTGTGCAGATAGAACACGTCGCCCGGATAGGCTTCACGGCCGGGAGGACGACGCAGCAGCAGCGACATCTGGCGATACGCGACCGCCTGCTTCGACAGATCGTCGTAGCAGATCAGCGCGTGCATGCCGCGATCGCGGAAATACTCGCCCATCGCGACGCCGGTGTAGGGCGCGAGATACTGGAGCGGTGCAGGGTCCGACGCGGTCGCGGCGATGACGATGGTGTATTCCATCGCGCCATTCTCTTCGAGCGTCTTGACGAGCTGGGCGACGGTCGAGCGCTTCTGGCCGATCGCGACATACACGCAATACAGCTTCTTCGACTCGTCGTCGCCGGCGTTGGCGATCTTCTGGTTGATGAACGCGTCGATCGCGACGGCGGACTTGCCGGTCTGGCGATCGCCGATGATCAGCTCGCGCTGGCCGCGGCCGACGGGGACGAGCGCGTCGATCGCCTTGAGCCCGGTCTGGACCGGCTCGCTGACCGACTGGCGCGGGATGATGCCCGGTGCCTTCACTTCGACGCGGCTGCGCTCGGTGGTGTGGATCGGGCCCTTGCCGTCGATCGGGTTGCCGAGGCCATCGACCACGCGGCCGAGCAGCTCCTTGCCGATCGGCACGTCGACGATCGTGCCGGTACGCTTGACGATGTCGCCTTCCTTGATCTCGGAATCGCTCCCGAAGATCACGACGCCGACGTTATCGGCCTCGAGGTTGAGCGCCATGCCCTGCACGCCGTTCGAGAATTCGACCATCTCGCCGGCCTGGACGTTGTCGAGGCCGAAGATGCGCGCGATGCCGTCGCCGACGCTCAGCACCTGGCCGGTCTCGCTGACCTGGGCCTCGGTGCCGAAATTGGCGATCTGATCCTTGATGATCTTCGAGATTTCTGCGGCGCGGATATCCATTAGCTTAGCCCTTCATCGCGTGCGCGAGAGTGTTGAGACGCGTCTTGATCGACGAATCGATCATCTGGCTGCCGACGCGGACGACGAGTCCACCCAGCAACGATGGGTCGACGCTGAGGTCGACGGAAACTTCACGGCCGACACGCTGGCGGAGCTGATGCTTCAGCTCGATCACCTGCTCGTCGGTCAGCGGATGCGCGGACGTCACCTCGGCGGCGATCTCGCCGCGATGCTGCGCGGCAAGTGTCCGGAATGCCTTGATGATCTTCGGCAGTGCGCCGAGCCGGTGGTTCTCGGCGAGGACGCCGAGGAAGCTCTTGGTGGTCGCATCGACACCGAGTTCGTCGGCGACCGCTGAGACAGCCTTCACGGCGGCGCCACGCGACACCATCGGGCTGGACGTGAGCGTACGGAAGTCCTCCGACTGCGCAAGCGCGTCGCGCACGTTCGCCAGGCTCGACTCGACCGCGTCGATCGTCTTCACATCACGGGCGAGTTCGAACAGGGCCAGCGCATAACGCCCGCCCAAGCTCGCCTGAATGGCGCCGCCGACATTACCGGGGGATGTCTCCACGGACCTTTGAATCCTCGCCTGAAACCGAAAATAGTGCCGCCCCATGGGGGAAGAGGGCGCGAAAGCACCTCTCATGGGACGCGGCGCGGGTAGCATCGGGTTCGCGGATTGGCAACCCGGCGGGAGGGTCAGAGGGAAGGGTTTGTGACTGTTTTGTCATTGACCGAAGGTTGGAAGCTTACGATTCCGCCCCTTCCCGTCATCCCCGCGCAGGCGGGGATCCATTTCCTCCTGACCCGGCGCTTTCACCGCACGGCCTGCCACTATGGCTTCCCGCCTCCGCGGGAATGACGATAATGGTGACGAATTGGATCACACGACGAGGAATCAGAATGACCGGCACGATGGAAACGATGACGATGTCCGACGGCGCGACCGTCGCGGTCTATCATGCGCAGCCGACCGGCGAGCGCCGCGGCGGCCTCGTACTGGTGCAGGAGATCTTCGGCGTGACCGACCACATCCGCGACCTCTGCGACGAGTACGCGGCGGACGGTTATGAGGTCCTGGCACCGGCCCTGTTCGATCGCGAGCATCCCGGCTTCGAGGCGGACTATTCGGGCGACGGCCTCGCGCGTGGCGTCGAACTCGCTCGGCAGCTCCACCCGTTCGATCTCTCGCTGAAGGACGTCCAGACCTGCATCGACACGCTCGCCCCCGCCGGGCCGGTGTTCGTGGTCGGCTATTGCTATGGCGGCTCGGTCGCGTGGTTCGCCGCGACTAAGCTCACCGGCGTCGCGGCGGCGAGCGGCTATTACGGCAGCATGATCCCGGCGGCGGCGGACGAGGAACCGAAGGTGCCGGTGATCCTCCACTTCGGTCGCCACGACCATGGTATCCCGATGGAGGGCGTCGAGCAGGTCATCGCCAAGGATTGGCCGAACGCGACGGTGTATGTCTACGAGGCGGGGCACGGGTTCAATTCGGACCGGCGAAAGGATTATCACGAGCCTAGTGCGGATCTGGCGAAACAGCGGACGCTGGACCTGTTCCGCGCCAACGGGGGCTGATCGGCCCCTTCCCATTTGCACCACCCCGGCGAAGGCCGGGGCCCAATTGGAAAGGTGGCAATAATTGAGGGATGCGTTCCGTTAGCAACGTCCCCCCATTGGACCCCGGCCTTCGCCGGGGTGGCGGCTTTGGTAGAAGGCCTCACGCAGACTAGCGCTGTAGACGTGAAGCCAACCTCTGCTCCCTTGTTCTCCCGCGAAGGCGGGAGCCCAGTCTGGGTCCCCGCCTTCGCGGGGAAACAACTCTCTCTCGCGCTGCTCCGAGATTATTCCTCCGGAAAATCCGCCCCAAGGCTATCCGCCTTGTGCGCCTCAATCTCCTTCAGCCGCTCAGCCAGCTTCTTCGTTACAGCATCATACCCCCAGGCCCCCAGCACCAGATGCCGCGGCGGGTTCGCATCCTCGGCCAACGCAATCATCGCCTCGCCAGCCCGCACCGGATCACCCGCCTGAGTCCCGCTAACCTCACGCGTCCCATCCAGCCGCTTGCCCGCCGTATCGGCGTAGTCCGCGATCTTCACCGGCGTCTGCTTCAGCGAACGCCCGGCCCAATCCGTCCGGAACGGCC
The DNA here is from genome assembly GCF_001421415.1 of Sphingomonas sp. Leaf208. Taxonomy (GTDB): domain Bacteria; phylum Pseudomonadota; class Alphaproteobacteria; order Sphingomonadales; family Sphingomonadaceae; genus Sphingomonas. Next base: position 33,777 of record NZ_LMKH01000035.1, on the reverse strand, counting down.
CCGGCTCAACACACGTCACGTCGATCCCAAGCGGCTTCACCTCGGCGAGCAGCGCGTCCGACCACCCCTCGACCGCATGCTTCGACGCGGCGTAATAGCCCGAGCCTGGGAACCCGACCTGGCCCGCGACCGACGTAATGTTGATGATATTGCCGCTCCTCTGCGTTCGCATCACCGGCAACACGGCCCGAGTCAGCGCAAACAACCCGAAAACGTTGGCATCGAATTGCGCGCGGATCTCGGACTCGACGCCCTCCTCGACCGACGCCTGATAGCCGTATCCCGCGTTGTTAACGAGCACGTCGATTCGCCCGAACTTGGCCTTGGCCTGCGCCACGGCATCGTCGATCTGCGCCTGCTCCGTCACGTCGAGCGACAACGCGAGCGCACGATCCTCGGCGCCCTTTGCCAGATCGGCAACGCGATCCGCATCTCGCGCGGTGACCACCGCACGCCAGCCGCGCGCGAGCACGAGCTTGGCGAGTTCGCGACCGAAACCGGTCGAGCAGCCGGAAATGAACCAGACGGGCGTGTCGGAGGCCATGAGACATCTTTCGTTAGGAGGTATGCCCACGAGAACGGCCGGGCATCCGATTAGCTCCGCTTTGAGCGCAAGCCACGGGATGCACGCGCGGCGACAGCGCCTATAACGACGCCATGACCACCGCCCCTCGCCTCGACGACGACACCGCCTGGACAGCGTTCGACGCCCGCGACCGCGCTTGGGACGGCCGGTTCGTCGTCGGCGTGAAGACCACCGGCATCTACTGCAAGCCAAGCTGCCCAGCGCGTCACCCGAAGCGCGAGAACGTCACCTTCCACCCCGACGCAGCCAGCGCCCGCGCCGCCGGCTTCCGCGCCTGCCTGCGCTGCACACCCGATGAAGTCGGCCGCGACCGCATCGCCGTCGCCGCCGCCGTTGCGCTGCTCGAAGCCGCCGAAGACCGCCTCTCGCTCGACGCGGTCGCGGCCACAGTCGGCTACGCGCCGTATCATTTCCACCGCCTATTCAAACGCGCCACCGGCGTCACCCCCGCCGCTTACGCGCGTGCGCTCCGCACCGGACGCGCGGCCAACGCCTTATCGGAGGATTCGACCGTGATCGAAGCGATCTACGACGCCGGCTATTCCGCCCCCAGCCGCTTCTACGAGGCGGACGCCAAACGGCTCGGCATGGCCCCCAGCGCCTGGGCGCGCGGCGGCGAAGGCGTCACGATCCGCTGGACCATCGCCGACACGAGCCTGGGCGCGCTGTTCGTCGCCGCGACCGACAAGGGCCTGTGCCGCGTGTCGTTCGACGAAGACGCGGACGAACTCCGTCGCCGCTTCCCCAACGCCACGATCGAGCCCGGCGACGAAGCCCTCGCGGATCTGGCGGCGCACGTCGTCGCGGCAGTCGAATCCCCCGACCGCGACCAAGACCTCCCGCTCGACGTCCGCGGCACGGCGTTCCAGGAAGCGATCTGGCAAGCCCTTCGCACCATCCCGATCGGCGAAACCCGCACGTACAGCGAACTCGCAGCCCTGGCCGGCCGCCCCGCCGCGGTCCGCGCCGCCGGTACCGCGTGCGGCCAAAACCCGGTTTCGATCGTCATCCCCTGCCACCGCGCGCAGCGCATCGGCGGCGCACTCGGCGGCTATGCCTACGGGCTGGACCGCAAGCGCGCGCTACTCGCCTCCGAAGCTCAGCGCGCCGACTTGCAGGAATAAACCAGCTTCTCGTTCGGCAACGGCGGCAATACCGCACGGACCGCCGCCTGCTGCCCCGCAAGCCGACCCAACGCCGCCTCATCCATGTTACACACGTTCGGCACGACGCCGCGCGCGGTCCGGGCCGCTTCCATCCCCGCCGCCGACATCAGATAGCGCGTGTTCGAATAGACGCGCGTTGCCGGATCGAACGACAGCACGGATACGGTCTGCTCGGCGTCGGGCACCAGCACGCGGTCCCATCGACCATTCGCGCCGACATATTGCGTCTTGCCGTTGACACACCCCTTCGCGCCCCAGTCGATCGGCACGCCCTCGCTCGACGAGATCGTGATCCGGCTCCGCTCCGGGATCAGCGTGCACATGAGCTTGCCGAGCGCCGCGTCGGGCGTCGATATCCGCGTCTTCGGCAGCGCGGACAGCGGCACGTCGACTTCACCCGACGGGCGCAGCACGAACACGACAATCGCGACCAGCACGCTCAGCCCGCCGATACCCAGCGCCCACACCGCCTGCCGCCGTTGTCCGCGCGATTCGAGCAACCCCGCGCTCCCGATCACCAGCGCCCCCGCCACCAGCAGCAGTCCGGCGAGCGCCATGACGTTCTCGCGCGCGCGCCCGGCCTCGGTCCGCGCCTTCTCCAGTGCGACCTCGCGAGTCATCGCATCCTGCGTCGCGGCGTCGCGCTTGGCGGACGCCGCATCGGCGGTCGCCTTCGCATCCGCGTCGGCGTCCTGCCGCAAGCGATCCTCGATCGACGTGCACCCCGTCCCGATCGACGCATAAGGCTGTTTCGCATCGTGGAGGAAGCCCGCCAGTTCGGTATCCGCAATCGCGAACCCGAACGTCGAATCGCCCTCCTCGCCGCGCGTGATCGCCGAGTTCACGCCGATCACCCGCCCGCAGCGATCAAGCAGCGGCCCACCCGAATTGCCGCGTGCGATGCTCGCCGTGTGAAGAAGCACCTCGACGCTGCTCAACACGCGCCGCCCGGAAAGCACGCCCTCCGACCGCACCGGCGTCATCGGCCGGATATAGTCCGCCGCTGATCGCGCGGTCGCCAGGTCGACGTTCCCCGGGAAGCCGAGCGACACTACCGGATCGCCCTCGGTCATCGGCCCGGTATACAGCGCGCTCGGCGGCAGGCGTGCTCCGGTGAACTCGATCAGCGCCAGGTCGCGCTGCGAATCATACGCGATCACCTTGCCCTGGTAGGACTTGCTGCCCTCGGTCGGGACGATGCCGACGACGACGTTGTCGGGATAGCGCTCGGCGAGATCGACGACGTGCGCGTTGGTGACGATCCGGTTGGGCGCGATCGCGAAGCCGCTGCCATGGCCGAAGCCGACCACCTGGTCGTCGACCACCGCGATCGTCACGACGCGCACGACGCCGCGCCCGGTGGCGGCGATGTCGTCCGCAGATGCGGAGCTCGCCAACCCGAAGATGAGCGCGAGAAGAAGCAGCAGGCGGATCATGTGCATGCCTTCGGGGAGTTCGCGGCGGCGATCAACCCTGACCATTGCACCGCGCGACAGCGGCGCTTTCACGCGCCTGTTTTGGTTAGCAAATTATCAAGCCTTCGCGCCTAACCCGGTCGGCATTCATCCAGGGATACAGGCATGAGCGCATTCGGGCGTCGTAATGGCATCAGCGGGGGGCAGTCGGCCCGTCCCGCATTCGGCGTCGCGCGTCCGATGCAGGGAAGCTCGGGCAGCAATCCTGTGGCGCGCGCGGAACCCGAGGGCGGTGCCCAATTCCCGCCGATCGATTCGCTGCCGATGCCGGGGGAGACCGACGGATTCAGTTCGGGCATGATGCCCGCCGGCCAGCTGGACGCGATGCAGCGCCTGTCCGATCGCCAGAATGCGAGCGGGGAAGCGGGCAACAGCCGGACCGAGGGCTTCGAACAGTCGATCCACAAGATCAAGGAACAGGTGCTCCCGCGCCTGCTCGAACGCGTTGATCCCGAAGCTGCGGCAACGCTCAACAAGGACGAGCTGGCCGAGGAATTCCGTCCGATCATCGGCGAAGTGCTCGCCGAGCTGAAGCTGACGCTCAATCGCCGCGAACAGTTCGCGCTGGAAAAAGTGCTGGTCGACGAACTGCTCGGGCTCGGGCCGTTGGAAGAACTGCTGGCGGATCCGAACATCACCGACATCATGGTGAACGGCCCCGACCAGACCTATGTCGAGCGCAAGGGTAAGCTCGAACTCGCACCGATCCAGTTCCGCGACGAAGAACACCTGTTCCAGATCGCGCAGCGGATCGTGAACTCGGTCGGCCGGCGCGTCGACCAGACCTCGCCGCTCGCCGATGCGCGTCTGAAGGACGGGTCTCGCGTCAACGTGATCGTCCCGCCGCTGTCGCTTCGCGGCACTGCGATCTCGATTCGTAAATTCTCCGCGAAACCGATCACGCTCGACATGATGGCGGGATTCGGATCGATGTCGCTGAAGATGGCGACCGCGCTGAAGATCGCCGGCGCCTCGCGCTTCAACGTCGTCATCTCGGGCGGGACCGGTTCGGGCAAGACGACGATGCTCAACGCGCTGTCGAAGATGATCGACCCGGGCGAGCGCGTCCTGACGATCGAGGACGCCGCCGAGCTTCGCCTGCAACAGCCGCACTGGCTCCCGCTCGAAACGCGCCCGGCCAATCTCGAAGGCCAGGGCGAGATCTCGATCCGCGATCTCGTGAAGAACGCACTGCGTATGCGGCCGGACCGGATCATCCTGGGCGAAATTCGTGGCTCAGAGTGTTTCGACATGCTCGCCGCCATGAACACGGGTCACGACGGCTCGATGTGCACGCTCCACGCCAACTCCCCGCGCGAGGCGCTCGCCCGCATGGAGAACATGGTGATGATGTCCGACATCAAGGTGCCGAAGGAAGCCATCTCGCGCCAGATCGCGGATTCGGTCGAGCTGATCATCCAGGTGAAGCGCCTGCGCGACGGCTCGCGCCGCGTGACCAACATCACCGAGGTGATCGGCATGGAAGGCCCGGTGATCGTCACGCAGGAGCTGTTCAAGTTCGAGTATATGGACGAGTCGGCGGACGGTAAGATTCTCGGCGAGTACCGGTCGATGGGGTTGCGGCCGTATACGCTGGAAAAGGCCAAGCAGTTCGGGTTCGACCAAGCGTATCTTGAGGCGTGCCTGTAGGGGAGTCGCCGATTGCACCCACCTCCTCGACCGTTACCGTCCCTGTTAAGCCGATCACCTGGGCGTAGGCCACCACCCCGGCGGAGGCCGGGGCCCAGTTGGAAAGGTGGCAATGATGGAGCGCGGTCCGCTGTCATCACCGTCCCCCAACTGGGCCCCGGCCTCCGCCGGGGTGGCGGCCGTTGCGAACGTTGAGTGCATCCCGAACTGTTCTAGGCTGGTCTCGGCGCGCTAGTTCGTCGGACTGATTGCAAGACTGGCTCAAGCCACTGCACGCCCCTCCTACCGTTCCCTCGCGAACGCGGGGGCCAGCAGTCACGAACGCCGCCGCTTGTGACCCGGGACTCCCGCGTTAGCCGGAGAGCAATTATTGTTTCGCCAGGCCAGACTTAACTGGATCAAGATAAAGCGCGCCGTGCCAAGCGGATACTGCTCGCAGGCAAGCACGCCGCATCGCTATCCACCCCGTCTCCGCCCCGCCCCAGCGAAGCCCCCGCTTGTACCCGTCCCGCGACCCGCTAGGGGACAGCGCCACATGCGTCGTGCCCTGCTCACCCTCGTCCCGCTGATCGCGGTCCTCTTCGTCTCGGCGCGCGAGCCTTCGAAATCCGCTCCGGCAACCGCGACGTCCCCCGCCGCACGCGACCGCGGCGTCTACCATCTCTCGGCGGACGCCGAAGCGCGCTGGATCGCGTTCGACCTCACCCCCGGCAACCAGATCCGCTTCAAGATGCAGCTCGACGGCCGCGACGTGACCGCGATCCTCGACACCGGCGTCAGCTACACGCTGCTCGCCAAGGCCTCCCCCGCGGTCGATCCCGCCAAGCTGGTCGCGGGTGGCAGCGCGACCGCGATCGGCGGATCGGTCGCACTCGGCTGGATGCCGACGCGCTCGGTCGCGCTCGGTGGCCTTGCGCGGACCGGTGGCGGCGTGACCGTCGCCGACCTGCCCGCGATCGCCACCGGCAGCGCCTCCGCGGTCGACCTGCTGGTCGGTGCCGACATGCTCGCCGGCCATGCGCTCGACATCGATTACGCCGCCAAGCGCTTCCGCCTGCTCCGCTCCGGCCGCCTGCCGTTCAAGGGCGAGAACGCACCGCTGCGCGTGTCCGCCGAGCGCAGCGTCTACGAAAGCGCGCTCACACTGGGCGGCCGGCGCTTGGCGCCGATCGTGGTCGACACCGGCGACGGCTCGTCGATCACCGTCACGGCGGCGGGATGGCAGGCGGCAAACCTGAAAGCGTTGCGCACCACCAGCGCAATCGCGTTCGGGCTCGCCGGCCCGGCGGTCAGCGGTCTTGCGATCGTTCCTGAGATTGGCGTCGGCGAGATGATCGCGCGCGAGGCCGAGGTCCGGATCGAACCCGCAGACGGCTTCTCGCAGGCGATCGGCACCGCCGGGCGGATCGGCTCCGGCTTCCTTCAGAACTACCGCGTCCTGCTTGATCCCGGCGCACGGCGGATGGTGCTCAGCCGAGGTCCCAAGGCCGACCTGCCGCCGCCGCGTTCGACCAGTGGCCTGCTCATCGGCATCGAGAAGGACCGGTTGAAAGTCCTTCACGTGATGCGCGGCGGCCCGGCGGCGGTATCGGGCTGGAAGGACGGCGACCTGATCTGCACGATCGACGGCATACCCGTCACCGGCGGCTATTCGACGAGCCCGATCGCGTCATGGACGGCGGGCATGCCCGGCCGCGTCGTGACGCTCGGACTATGCGACGGCACCATACGCAAGCTCGAATTGACGCATTTTTATTAGGACTGCCCATGTTTAGCCTGCGTCACCGATCGGGGCAGGCAATCTTGCTGCTCCTCGTCGCCTTCGCGCTCCGTAGTCCGTTCTTCGGCAATCCGGTGATCCACAGCGACGAGCAATTCTACCTGCTGGTCGGCGATCGCCTGCTGCACGGCGCGTGGCCGTTCGTCGACATCTTCGATCGCAAGCCGGTCGGCCTGTTCCTGATCTTCGCCGGCATCCGCAGCGTCGGCGGCGATGGCGTGCTGATGTACCAGCTTGCCGCGACGATCGTCGCCACCGCCACGGCATTCCTGGTCGCGCGGATCGTCAGCCGCTTGTCCTCCGATGATGCGAACCCGTTGACGAGCGTCGGCGCGGCGCTGATCTATCTCGTCTGGATCATCGTGTTCGACGGTGCGGGCGGGCAGTCGGCAATATGGGGCAATGCCTTGATGGCAGCCGCCGCGCTGCTGGTGCTCGATACGACCCGCGGCCACCGGCATATCTCCTTGCGCGGTGCCGGTGCGATGCTGCTGATCGGCCTGGCGATGCAAATCAAGTACACCGCCATGTTCGAGGGGATATTCTTCGGCCTGACGCTGGTGTGGGCCGCGTATCGCGAGGGGCGGTCGATCGGTCGCCTAGCGGCCGATGCCGCCTTGTGGATCGGCGCAGCGCTGTTCCCGACCGCGCTTGCCTGGATAGTCTATGCCGCGGCGGGCCACGGCGACGCCTTCGTCTTCGCCAATTTCCTGTCGATCTTCGGTCAGCAGGACGACGATACGCTCAGCTCCAACCTGCTGAAGCTGCTGGGCGGCGTGGGCATGAGCCTGCCGCTCGCCTGGCTTGCATGGCGTGGCCGTCGGACGGGAAGCTTCGCGCTCGGATGGCTCGCGGCGGCCGTAATCGCGATCCTCATCATGCATACGTTCGAGCTGCTCTACCTGCTGCCCCTCGCGCTGCCGCTGTCGGTCGCCGCCGGCACGGGGCTGAGCGGCCCGACCGTCCGCACGACCATGGTCCGCCTTGCCGCCGTGCTGGTGTCCGGCGCGCTGGCGGCGACCGTCATGACCGGCGTCCGCATCGGACGGCGTGGCAATGCCCACCAGATCGCGCAACTCGTCCAGATGATCGGCCAGCAACCCCGCGGCTGCATGTTCGCCTATGGCAGCGAACCGATCCTCTATTTCCTGACCCGGTCCTGCCTGCCGACGCCGTATATATTCCGCAGTCATCTGGGCCAGACGACCGAGTCGCACGGCACGGGGGTCGATCCGGTCGTGGAAGTCACGCGGTTGCTCGCAGCCCGGCCTGGCGTGATCGTCGTACGCGCGCCGAAACCCAGCACGAACCTCGCGACCCAGGCGCTGGTACTGCGCGCGATCGCCAAGCGGTATCGATTGGTCGGCTCAGTGAAGATCGGCGGGTTGCCGCAGAGCGTCTATCGCCTGCGTACCGACGCTCCCCGATGACGAGGCGCGGTTACCTCAAGTCTTGAACGCGAGGCCGATCGTCACCGCGAGTCCGATCAGCGCCAGCATCTGGACGGTCGGCCAGTCGACCCAGCCCACCGAATCCGGATCGCGCCGACGGCGCCGTCTGCGTTCGCCAAGCCCCGCCACAACGGCCAGCGCGGCGAGACCTCCGCTCAAACTCCACAGAACCGGGGCCATCGTTCAGCCGAGCTTCTCGACCTTTTCCTGCAACTTGGCGAGTTCGTTGCGCAGCGCCGCAATCTCGTCGTCCTTGCTGGCGGCGGGTGCAGGCGCAGGTGCGGGCGGGGTCATCGCCTGTGTTGCGGCGTCGAACATTTCGAGGTTGCGCTTGGCAATGTCGGCGAAGGGCGAGTTCGCGAACGCGCCTTCGACCGCGGACTTAAACTGGTCGTGGTTGCGGCGGAAGCTGTCCATCGACGCCTCGAGATACCCCGGCACCATCGTCTGCATCGAGTCGCCATACATCGAGATCAGCTGGCGCAGGAAGTTCACCGGCATCATCGTCTCGCCGCGGCTCTCCTCCTCCATGATGATCTGCGTCAGGACGTTGTGCGTGATGTCCTCGTCGGTCTTCGCATCGACCACCTTGAAGTCGCGTCCCTCGCGGGTCATCGTCGCGAGATGATCGAGCGTGATGTAGGATGACGACTCGGTGTTATAGAGCCGCCGGTTGGCGTACTTCTTGATGATGACGATTCCGTCGGCAGCCTTTTGCTTCTTCATGGATCCCCCGTCTTATGTTTGAAACGGAGGCTACAGTCTTTGATGACGCACCGCAACAAGGTCCGAGGCCCTTACCCTTGTTCCTTTCCGTGTTGCGCAACGAGACTGCAGCATCGCCGGAGCGCATGGCCCGCGCCCTAGCGGGATTGCGCGCGTATCAGGGCGCGCCACGAGAGCAACGCCCCGATCCGAAGCCTGCGATCCACCGCGTTGGCCGGGTCGCGTTGCGCGATTATGGCGGCGAAGGGCGTCCCGTCGTGTTCGTCCCATCGTTGATAAACCCGCCCGACATCCTCGATCATTCGCCCGAGTCTTCGCTGGTGCAATGGATCGCAGCGCAGGGATTCCACGTTTGGCTGGTCGACTGGGGATCACCCGGCGACGCGGACCGCGACCTCGATCTGGCGGCGCATGTCGAGCGGTTGCTCGTCCCGCTGCTCCAGGCACTTCCCGAGCCTCCAGTGCTGGTCGGCTATTGCCTCGGCGGCACGCTCGCGCTGGGCGCTGCTGCGATCACGCCCACCGCCGGTGTGGCAACGATCGCCGCCCCGTGGCACTTCGCTGGTTATGGCGAAGGCCGTCCCACGCTCGCCGCGACCTGGGCTGCGGTCCAGCCCGCCGCCGCGATGCTCGGCCTCCTCCCGATGGAAGTGCTCCAGGCCGGCTTCTGGCAACTCGACCCTGCGCGCACCATCGCAAAATACGAAGCCTTCGCCGATCTCGCCACAGACAGCGACGCAGCACGCGCATTCGTCCGACTCGAGGATTGGGCCAACGCCGGCGCCCCCCTCCCCTACGCCGCCGCCGCGTCGCTGTTCGAGGACTGCATCGCCAACGACCTGCCCGGCAAGGGCGGCTGGGTCATCGCCGGCACCCCGGTCGATCCGCTCACACTAGCCTGCCCCACGGTCGAGTTCGTATCGCTCAGCGACCGCATCGTCCCCGCCGCCACCGCGATCGGTCTCGCCGACCGCCGCGATCTCGGCGCGGGGCATGTCGGCATGATCGTCGGCCGCTCCGCACGCTCGCGCCTGTGGGAACCGCTCGCCAACTGGATCGCCGCGCTCGGCTGACCTACATGGGGTCCAACCATAGAGGATCCCGACATGACCGACCTGAACCCCCACGACGTCGTCATCACCGCCGCCAAGCGCACCCCCGTCGGCAGCTTCCTCGGCGCGTTCGCGAGCGTACCCGCGCACGAACTCGGTCGCATCGCGATTGAAGCCGCGCTCGAACAGGCGGGCGTGGCCGGCGAAGACGTCTCCGAAGTCATTCTCGGCCAGGTCCTCACCGCAGCCCAGGGACAGAACCCCGCCCGCCAGGCCTCGATGGCCGCCGGCGTGCCGAAGGAGATCCCCGCCTGGGGCGTCAACCAAGTCTGTGGCTCGGGCCTCCGCGCGGTCGCGCTTGCCGCGCAAGCGATCCAGACCGGCGACGCGACCATCGTCGTCGCGGGCGGCCAGGAATCGATGTCGCTCTCCGCGCACGCGCAGTCGATCCGCGGCGGGCAGAAGATGGGCAATCTCAGCCTCGTCGACACGATGGTCAGCGACGGCCTGACCGACGTCTTCAACGGCTATCACATGGGCATCACCGCGGAGAATCTCGCCGAGCAATATCAGGTCACGCGCGGCGAGCAGGACGCGTTCTCGGTCGCCTCGCAGAACAAGGCCGAGGCGGCGCGCGGTTCGGGCCGCTTCAAGGACGAGATCGCGCCCGTCACGATCAAGGGCCGCAAGGGCGACACGGTGGTGGCCGATGACGAATACATCCGCGCTGGCGCGACGATCGAGAGCGTCTCCGGTGTGAAGCCCGCGTTCAAGAAGGACGGCACGGTAACGGCGGCTAACGCCAGCGGCCTCAATGACGGCGCCGCCGCCCTGGTAATGATGCGTCGCGACGAAGCCGAACGCCGCGGCTCGACCATCCTCGCGACGATCAAGAGCTGGGCCTCGGCCGGCGTCGACCCATCGGTGATGGGCATCGGCCCCGTCCCCGCCACAAGGCGCGCGCTGGAGAAGGCCGGCTGGACGCTAGCCGACCTCGACCTGATCGAAGCCAACGAAGCCTTCGGCGCCCAGGCCCTGTCGGTCGGCAAGGAACTCGGCTGGGACGCGAACAAGGTCAACGTCAACGGCGGAGCCATCGCGATCGGCCACCCCATCGGCGCTAGCGGCGCCCGAGTCCTGACGACGCTGATCTACGAGATGCAGAAGCGCGATTCGAAGCGCGGACTGGCGACGCTGTGCATCGGCGGCGGCATGGGTATCGCCATGTGTATCGAGCGGTAAAACTCGATCAGTACGAAACGCAATAAGGCCCGCTCCATCGCTGGAACGGGCCTTTACGGTAGCGATATTTAGAAGGTTGCGCGAGCTGCAACTGTAAATCGCCGCCCAAGCAACAGGCTCGTCGTGTCAAAATTCAGATAGCTGTTCGGAATGTACGCCCCATAATATTTTTGACCATGGCGATTGAACAGATTTGATACCGAAAACGTAAGCCGGAACTTCTTTTCGACATCGAAATACATGCTTGGATTGACCAGCACATAATCGTCAACCTCGTCGATCTCGCGAATATCGGCACCCCGTGAAACGCGCGACGCCAACTGCTCTCCAGTATACTGGAACGAGCTGGAGATACCGAACTGCTCGCCGACGTAGCGCAATGTCAGCTGGCCCTGGAACGTGGGATCGCCATAGGTCCCGTCGATACGGGTCGGCGCTATGCCCGTAACGTCGTTGATGCGACGATGAACATATTGCAGGCGTCCCTGGATACCAGCGGAACCCGCGAGCCCAAGGCCCGACAACGGTCGGAAGTAGTCGAGTTCGCTCTGGATACCGTTGAACGTGTACTTGTTACCGTTGGTATAGGCAAAGTTGATGCCCGGGTTTGCCGGATCGCTAATGATCTGTCCGGCAATCGGCCCACCGTTTGCAGCCATACCCGGGCTACCAGCTGGATAGCGGCGTAGCAACGAGCAGAAGGCGTTACCGTTCGCCGGGTCGCTGGCGTCGAACGAATCGTTATCGAAGCAGGCCGATCCGATCTGGGCGATCGTCAAGCTGGCGATCGGCTTCGAGATCTTGATGCTGGTGTAATCCACCGAGATCGTCAGACCAGGAATAAATCGCGGCTCTAGAATAACGCCATAGGTGAAGCTGCGCGCTACCTCGTTGTCTAGCGTCGGATTGCCGCCCGAACGGCTCGGCACGGTCGAGAACGACGCATCGAGCGGCGTAGCGTTCGGGAAGGTCGCAATAAATGCCGCACAGTTTCGGGCACGGTTCGCAGGTGCCGGGCCTGCATTGATGTTTGCCGCATTGCAGTAATCGGTCACCGTGCTGAACGCATTCGACGTCGGCAGGAACAACTCCGTGATCGCTGGTGCACGGAAGGACTTCGTATAGTTGCCGCGGAACGAAATATCGCGGATTGGCGAGATAATGCCACCGGCCGACCACGCGAAGAACCCGCCATTAACCGTATTGTCGACGTATCGGCCGCTGGCATTCAGTTCGAGCCTGTTCAAGAACCTGAGGCCATTGTTAGGCGTAACGAGCGGAACGATCACCTCACCGAATGCTTCGTCGACGTTGTAGCGCCCCGACACAGGCGCAATGGCGACCGACCGACCCAGGCCCGCCTGCTGGAACGCACTGGGCGTAAAGCTACCCTCTTCCTGGCGATGCTCGTAACCGATGTTGAAGCCTACGGGGTTGCCAAAAAGATCGAACGGGCTGCCCCCAAAGTTCGCGTTGAGCACTGCTTGCTGAAGCCGGCTGCGCGTGACGACATTCTGAATGACATAGGCGCGAGCCGCTGGATCCGAAAGCCCCTCACCAAGCAGGTTCAAGGGCACGCACGCCGCATCCGCAACCGGCAAAAGGCCGCCTGGCGCCGCGTTCGTCGCTGCCGTCACAGCGATATTGCAAACTATCTGCCCCGATGCGTTGCGCGTCACGTTGACCGCATTGACGAACCGCTGCTGATTGAGATCCTGTCCCGAGTCGAGGATGTCGGCGCGACCGTAATTCGCGCTGATCTCATAGTTGAAATTCCGGCTGCCGAGCTTCACGTCGCCGCGCACCCCGTACACCAGACGGTAGACGTCGTTGGTCGAGAAACCGGTCGGATCGGACAAGTCAGCCGAGGCTCGCGACACCGAGAAGCGATTGACGCCAAGGGCCTGCAATTGGGCCCGCGCTTGATCCGTGAGGAATGGCGTGTTGACGTTGAACGTCAGCGCCCCGGCGGCCCCACCAAACAGGTTCGAATTGAAGGTGGGCTGCTGAACCAGTTCGTCGCCGCGGCTATGCGAATACCAGCCTTCGGCGAACAGCTTCACCGCCGGGCTAACTTCATAATTTGCGAAGATCGTGCCGATGTCGCGGCCTACATCGCTGGTGATCTGCGAATAGTCGTTAAACCGGAAACCGTCGCCACCGCTGGCTTCCTGCGTCGTCACAAACCGGATGCCACGATTGAACGCCACCAGGTTGCCGCTTCGGTTGAACTGAAAATTCTGAACCGCGCCCGGTACCGACGCATTGGCAGCGTTAAAGGCGGACGTGATCACGCCGCCGCCGTTGAGCAGCGGGATCGTCCGGTTGCGGACGAGCACCGACCCAGGGAAACCGTCCGTCGTCGAATCGTTGTAACCGATATTCGGATTCAGCCGTCCGTCATTGGCGAAACTGGTCCCCGCCGGCCGGCCAAGCGTCGTGGACTGCGCAGTCGTGGGGTTGTTCGCCCCCCCGATATTCTCGCGAAGAAAGCCACGCGCGTTGTACAGCACGCCGTCCTGATGATCACGCGTGTAGGACGCCGTGACGTTGCCGCGCCCGCCCGCGAAATTGAAACCACCAACGGCACTGAAATTATAGCGGTATGCGTCTCCCTGTTCGGTGACGCTGCTCACACCTGACACTTGCAGACCCGTGAAGTCGGTACGAAGTTTGAAGTTGATCGTCCCCGCGATCGCGTCCGATCCATAGATCGGTGCGCCGCCGATGCTGACGTTGTCGATGCTCTCGATCAGCGCGGTCGGAATGTTGTTGATGTCGACTTGGGTGCCAGCCGATCCCTGTCCAAATAGTGTCGGCACGTTAGACGACACGAAACGACGACCGTTGACGAGTGTGAGTGTACGGTTCGATCCCAAACCAAAGCCGTTCACGAAGTTCACACCCTGCCCGAAGCTGCCTTGCGCGCCGTTAGGAGAGACGCTGCCACGGATGCCGGGCAATTCGTTCAGTGCATCGGCCGCATTAGTAAAGCCGCGTTCCTCAAGATAACGACGACTGACCGTGGCCGTCGGCTGCAGGCTCGTGATATTCGGCAGCCGAATACGCGATCCAGTAACGGTGATCTCTTCCGCCTGATCTGCACCGCGATCCGTACCGTCGGCGTTAAGCGTGCTGTTTGGCTGGGTGGGATTGTCAGTATCAGGGGCGATAGTCGCTGCCGGATCGGCCGGCGTCGTCTGAGCCTGTACGGTTGCAGACATCCCAGCCGCAAAGATTGCAAAAGCCGAAGCTCGAACGAGTAAAGTGCACCGCATCACGTTGATTCCCCCTGTGTTTCTCGATTTTGTAAGGTCGAGTTCAGAGAAGCGCGACGTCAATGTGACAAAGTTGTCATTTTTCCACAAACCGTTGTAATCAGGCAACATTTTTAAAACAAAGTAACTATATTATATCCATTTTCGATCAAATCTGTCGCCAGCGGCCGTAAGGAGTTCATATTGCGACATTCCCGACGCGGCGGCGGCGAGCGGCAAATCCGGCTCAAAGCCGATCCAGTCGCCCTCCGTCAGCAATGGCATCGGAGCGACTGAGATCGCTACGAGGTCCATCGAAACGCGCCCTATGACCCGGAGGGACGCATCCTTGGCCCACGCGGTGCCGCGGTTGGAAAAGCCGCGGAAATATCCATCTGCATAGCCGAGGTTCACGACCGCCACGTCCGTGTCCACTTCTGCTGTCCAAATCGCGTTGTAGCCCACAGTCTCTCCGGCCGAGACGCGACGACGTTGCAGTATCTGCGCTTCGATCGTCATGACCGGCTGGATCGCATTGGCCAGATCGCCTCGAGGAATGCCGCCATACAAAGCCAGCCCAGGCCGCGTGAGGTCGAAGGCATAGCCGTCGAGCGCGATGCCAGCGGAGTTGGCCAAGCTCATCCGCTTCGCCGTCGTGCGCCCCGCAAGTGCGGCGAACCGGTCGCGCTGGACCGCGTTCATCGGCGAATCCTCGTCGGCGCACGCCAGGTGGCTCATCAGCGTTTCGATCGTGAGGCCGTCGAGCAGGCCGCCTGCGATATCCTCTGCCGACACCCCTAGGCGGTTGATGCCGGTGTCGACCATGACGTCGCATGCGCCACCGCCGGCCGCTTTCCAGCGCGCAACTTGGGTCGGGGTGTTGAGGACCGGGCGGGCGAAGCCGGCGGCTGCGGCGGGCATGTCTTCCGCGCGAACCCCGTGGAGGACGGAGACGGTCAGGCCCAGTGGCGCGAGTTCGGCGGCTTCCTGCCAGTTCGAGACGAAGAAGTCGCGGCAGCCGGCTTTGGCCAACCGCCGCGCAACCTCGATCGCGCCGAGACCGTAGCCGTTCGCCTTTACCGCGGCGCCGCACGCTGCGGTGCCGCTCATGCGGTCGAGTGTGCGCCAGTTCTGGACGAGAGCGTCGCCGTCGAGGCGCAGGCGGAGGGGAGCGGGAATATCGATCACCCGGCGCGGAATAGTGCCGCGGGCGCGGCGCGTCGACCGTCTATGCCGCCCCGATGCGTCCGACCGGCACGAGCAGGCGGCGATCTCCGTCTTCGAGTGGCGCTACACGGACGCCGAATACGCGGCCGAGCGTCTCCGCGGTCATCACTTCGGCAACGGGTCCGAAGGCGACGACCTGGCCATCGCCGAGCAGCAGCGCGTCGTCGGCTGCGCGCTGTGCCTGGACGAGGTCGTGGAGGACGATCGCCACCCCTGCCCCGCCAAGCGCGTAGCCGCGCAAGCGGGTGAGCAGGTCGATCTGATGCGAGGGGTCGAGGCTGGCGAGCGGTTCGTCGGCAAGCAGCCAGCGCGGTTCGCCTGCCAAGACGCGCGCGAGCAGGACGCGCGCTCGCTCACCGCCGGAGAGTTCGCCGACCGGGCGGTGGGCCAGATGGAGCGTCTCGGTATCGTGCACCGCGCGCTCCACGGCCGCGCGATCGGCGGGCGACGGCGCGGCATGTGCGCCGAGATGCGGCAGGCGACCGAGCGCGACGACATCGCGCGCGACGATGTTCCAGTGCACCGTCGCGTCCTGCGGGAGGTAGCCGATCGCCCGAGCTCGGGCGCGCGGGTCCATCCTGGCGACGTCCTGCGTATCGAGCCGGACGCTCCCGGTACTGCGATCGATGAGGGCGGCCGCCGCCTTGACGAGCGTGCTCTTGCCGGCGCCGTTGGGGCCCAGAATCGCGGTGACGCGGCCGGGACGCAGGTGCGCGGACACGTCGCTGAGGACCGTTCGCTTGCCAAGCTTCACGCCCAGCGCATCGATGATCAGATCCATGCGCGACCTCGTTCCTTGGCGAGCAATCCTAGGAAGAACGGCGCCCCGATCATCGCCATCGCGACGCCGAGCCGGATTTCGCCTGCGCCGGGTGCGAGGCGGACGAGGCTGTCGGCGGCGAGCACGAGCGCCGCTCCACCGAGCGCGGAGGGGAGTAGCAACGCGCTCGGGCGGTGGCCGAAGATCGGGCGCAGCAAATGCGGCACCACGAGTCCGACGAAGCCGATCACGCCGGTCACCGCGACGCCCGCGCCGACTACAAGGCCGGTGCCCAGCACGACGAGCAACCGGACGCGACCCATCCGTATCCCGAGCGACCGCGCCGCCGCCTCGCCCAGCGCCAGCGCGTCGAGCGAGCGGCCTGTGAGCAACAGCAGCACCGCACCGACCGCCATCGGTGGCAGCGCGAGCTTCAGGTCGTCCCAGCCGCGATCGGTCAGCGCGCCCATGATCCAGTCGATCACCTCGGCGACCGCATAAGGGTTCGGCGCGATCGAGATCAGGAACGCGGTCAGCGCACCGGCCAGGCTTGAGAGCACCGTGCCCGCGAGGATGAAGGTGATCGCACTCGGCGACCGCCACGTCAGTGCGGCGAGCAACGCGACCGCGCCGCCTGCCCCCAGCATCGCTGCGGCGAAGATCGCGGGGCCCGAGCCGAGCCCGAACACGATCGCCGCTACTGCCGCGAGCGCTGCGACCGACGACACGCCAACGACTGACGGGTCGGCGAGCGGGTTGCGGAGATAGCCTTGCAGCACCGCACCCGACAGACCGAGCGTGGCGCCGAGTGCTAGCCCAAGCACCGCACGTGGCAGACGTAGCTCGAGAATGATCCACCAGCGCGGGTCGGTCGAGAACCAGGCAGAGGCCGGCACCCAGACCTTGCCGCAGCCGAGCGACAGGCCGAATAGGAGAATCAGAAGCAGGACGAGCACGATAAGTTTGAGCGTGCGGGTCATCGGAACGCCTCCTCGCCTAAGCCGACCACCGCCACCACCCCGGCGGAGGCCGGGGCCCAATTGGGGGACGGTCGTGACGGCGCGCGGCACTCCGTTACTTCCGCCATTCGAATTGACCCCCGGCCGCCGCCGGGGTGGTTCTGGTATAGTCGTCGCATCACAGCCCCGCCCGGATCGTGGCGAGACGTTCGAGCGCAAGCGGGATCGTCGGCCCGCCGCAATTGATCAGGACGCGGGGAAACACGGCTTGCGGCGTGCGCGGCAGCAGGCGGTGACGAAGCGCTGTCCCACGGCCGGCGCGTTCGGAAGCGATCACCACGGCAGGCGGCTGCGTCACGATCGTCTCGGCGGACAGCGTGCCGGTATGCGTCAGGCCGTAGCTCGCGGCGGCGTTGCGGAAGCCGACGCGCGTCATCATGTCGTTCAGCAACGTGTTCCCCCCGGTCGCGAGATCGCCGCTGATATAGAGCAAGGCGCTCGGCGACGGTCCATTCTTGCTGCTCCAGCGCGCCACCGCGCGGTCGATCTGGGCATTGATCCGCGCGCCGCCCATCGGTGCGCCGACAGCCTCGGCGATCTGCGTGACCTGCGCCTGGCTCTCGGCGATCGAGTCGGGGATGCCGACCAGCAGCGTCTTCAGATCGGCCCGCGCGTACGCCGCCTGAGTCGCGGGCGGCGTGTAGGTGCTGGCGATGACCAGATCGGGGTGGAGCGCGATCACCTCCTCCGCGGTCCCGGCGATGCCGCGAAACCGGCGCGCGACGGCGATCGGGATCGAGGTCGCGGAAGGGTCCTGCGAATAATGGCTGATCGCGGCGATCCGCGAAGGCGGCAGGATGCGGACCAGCACCGAATCCACGCACGGATTTGTCGAGACGATCCCCCCGCCTACTCCCGCGCCGGGGGGTTGTGCGCAGCCCCCGAGCAGCAGCGCGAAGAGGATCGCCCCGCGCCTCACTTCAGGCGCAACCGCACGCCGCCATAGGCCGCGCGGCCGTAATTGCCGTAGCCCGCGATCGTCTCGTACCGCGAGTCGGTCAGGTTATCGACGCGGCCATAGACCGCGAACCGCTCGCCGATCGGCAGCTCCGCACGCACGCCGGCGAGCGCATAGCCGTCGAGACGCGTGGTGTTGCCCGCCTCGTCGAAGCTGTCGCCGACCATCGTCACGGTGCCGCCGACGGAGAGGCCGAACGCGAACCGGTAATCGGCGTCGACGCTCGCGGTCTGCTTCGGGCGACGCGCGAGATCATTGCCGAAATTGACGCCGATCGAGCGGTTTTCGGTATCGATATAGCTGTAGTTGGCGGTCAGCGTCAGCGCTTCGACTGGGCGCAGCGCGAGCGTAAACTCGACGCCATCCGCTTCGGCGCGCACGACGTTGTCGTAGACGCCGAACGGTCGGTTGGCGCAAATCGAACCGGCCGTCGTCAATTCGGCCGGGCTGCAATCGCGGAAGTCGATCTGGTTGCGCGTGCGGCGATCGAAATAGGTGAGGCCGACCCGGGCACGGTTACCGAGAAACGCCTGTTCGACGCCGATATCGAAATTGCGCGCGGTCTCCGGATCGAGGTCGCGATTCCCGTAGTCGGAGAAGAGCTGGTACAAGGTCGGCGCCTTAAAGCCTTCGCCGTAGCTCGCGCGGACGGTGGTGCCGGTCCGCAACGCCAGCGCGGCGTTCGCGCCGAACGTCGTGCGGCTGCCGAAATCGTCGTGATCGTCGTTGCGGATGCCGCCGGTGACCGTGAGGATGTCGAGCGGCTTGACGATCAGCTGGCCGTACACGCTGGTGATGCCGGTATGCGCGAAGGTGCTGCCGTCGTTGAAGCGGCTGTTCTCGCGCTCGACGCCGGCAACCACGCGGACCTGGTCGATCGGGTGGAAGTCGCCCTGATACTCATAACGCTCGCTGCGGCCGCGGCCGAGAAACGTCACGTCCCCGCCGGGCTGCGCGTAATTGTCACGGTTGATGTCGGCGATCGTGAACGCCACGCGGTTATTGAACCGGCCGTCCGCGAGGTTCGCATGCAGCCCCGCATAGCCGTAAAGCTCCTGCGTGGTGGAGTAAGCGGGGCTGTCCGCGACCACGAACGTATTCGGGTCGAAACCGTCGTCGATGTCGACCTTGCTGTCCGCGAAATAGCCGCGCAGGTCGAGGCCGATGCCCGGCGCGAACTCGACGCCGACCCGCCCGGTCGCGCCATATTGGCGATAGCCGTCACGCTCGGTGCCGCTGGCTGCGGACGAGATGCCGTCAGCGCGCAGATAGCCGCCGGTCAGCGATCCGGATACCGGACCCGACTTGCCCGACACGCCCGCGCTCGCGAACACGCTGTCGGCATAGCCATATTCGGCGTTGGCGCGGGCTTGCACGCCTTCGGTCGGCGCGGCGGTGATGATGTTGACGACGCCGCCGATCGCCTGGCTGCCCCACGGCACCGAGTTCGGGCCGCGCAGGATTTCGATCCGCTCGACCGAGCTCGAAAGGAGGTTGCCAAAGTTGAAGCCGCCGCCGGTCGACGAGGGATCGTTGACGCGCACGCCGTCGATCACGACGAGCGCCTGGTCCGCCTCGGCACCGCGGATGCGGACGCTGGTCAGCGCGCCGACCGTGCCGTTGCGCGTGACAGTGACGCCGGGCGTGGTCGCGAGCAGGTCGGAGACGATGGTGGTCTGGCGGCGCTCGATCTCGGCGCGGTCGATCACGGTCACGGCCTGGCCGATCTCGCTCAGCGGTTGTGCGGCGCGGGTTGCGGTGACGACGACTTCGGGGGCGTCGGCGTCGGGAATGTCCTGCGCACAGGCGGGCGATGCGATCGCCGCGGCACTCAGGAGAAGGAAGAATTTCGTCATCGGCTGCGTCCTAACCAGAACCGCCAGCGACCATTCGCCGGGCGGCCAGACGTCTCTCGCTCGAGGAAACCCGGCTGGACCGGAGCACTCGTCCGCGCCGGACACCCGCCCGCGCAGTGGATCGACCGTGAGAGGCAGGTCTCCTGGCTTCCGGGTCGCCGCGCCCACCCCGCCTTCCCGGACCGGAACCCAGTGGCATATCGGGGTGGCCGCTATCCGGTCACAGTTGCGGGTACAGCGCCGGTCTTGCGGATGGGGTCGTGACGACCCGGCCCGCGCACCGACTTCCCTTTTGATCCCGTTGCGGGGAACCTTTCACGTAGGCGGCATTAGTCGCGCGCCAGACACGGGTCAACGCGGGGAACGCTGATCCTCCCCCGCCAGGGGGAGTATCAGTAGGCTCACGGTCCATCGCGTCACCCCGGCGAAGGCCGGGGCCCAGTTGGGGGACGTCGATAATGGAGCGCGGTGGCTCGTTATTGCCACCTTTCCAATTGGGCCCCGGCCTTCGCCGGGGTGGTGGTTCGTACCAAACCACAACGCTCCCCAACATTGTTCTCCCGCGAAGGCGGGAGCCCAGTCTGGGTCCCCGCCTTCGCGGGGAAACATGCTGTCTTCGTTTGTCGCAGCGGGAACGGACTAAGGCTCATCGCCCCCCGTAGCGCAGCCCGACCCAGATCGTCCGCGGCGTGGCGCGCTCGACGATGTTCGCGCCGCTGATCCCCGCCTCGACGCGCTCGTTGAACAGGTTCTCCCCGCGCAGTTCAGCCACCAGCGAGCGCATGATCGGCAGCGCCGCATACGCGTCCAGCGTCGTCGCCGGATCGAGCACCCGCGTGTTCTGGTCGTCGTCATACTGCCGGCCGATATGCCGCACCGTCAGCGACATTGCCGCCGCATCGCGCCGCCAGTCGACCGTCCCCGATACCTGGTCACGCGGCGTCTGCGCCGGTCGCAAGCCGTCCAGTGCGGCGGTGATCCCCGATCCCTCGACCTTCGAATTGGTATGCGACCACGACGCCTGCAAACCGATGGGACCGGGTCGATACGCAGCATCCAACTCGAACCCATGCGCGCGGATCGCGTCGAGGTTCTGGCGAACCCTGTAGGTCGTCACCCCCGGCAACACCTGCGTCGGCGTGGTCGTCGTGACGTTCGCCACCGCATCCTTCAGCCGGTTGTAGAAATAGGTCGCGGCGATGCTCACGCCCGGCGCTGGCGTCAGCGTGACACCGCCCTCGACCCCAGTCAGCCGCTCCGGCGACAGCAGTGCGTTCGCCGCGGTCGCATCGTTGCCGACGCGGAACGGCCGATACAGTTCGTTGAGCGTCGGCAGCCGCCACCCGCGATACCCGGCCGCCCGCAGCGTGATCGCCTCGACGGGTTGATACGCGACGCCCGCCCGGCCGGTCGTCTCGCTGCCGTCGCGGTCCGCATAGCGCAGGTTGGTCAGCGCCGCGCCCGTCGCCAGCGGCCGTTCGGACAGATAGCCGCCATCGATCGACCACCAGTCGACCCGGCCACCCAAGCTGAACGTGAAGTCGCCCGCGACAAGGCTCCCGTCTGCGAACACGCCGGTCGTCGTCGTGCTCCCGCCGGCCTCGCGCCGCCGCGTCGGCACGGTGTTGACGAACGTATACAGCTCCTGCGTCTTGCCGCTGACATCGCGAACATCTGCGCCCAGACGGAGCGTAATGCTCTCGCCCAGCGGCGGCGCGATCTCGATCCGCCCGCCCAGCCCCGTCGCGGGCGTATTATACTGGTTGAGCGACTGGATCGCGGTCGTCCGTGCGGCATTGATGCTGTTGAAGCTGCTCGCGAACGCGCGCGTCTGCAGATACGCCAGCGCCGAATATCCCCAACGCCCGCGCCCGACCAACCGGACGCTCGCATCCGCGCCTTCGCTCTTGTTGTCGGTGAAGTCGGTCCCCCGGTCGCGTCGATCGGTGAACGCGCTCGCGTTCATCTGCAATTCGGTCTTCGGACCGATCCCGACGACGGTCCGCAGCGCGCCCGACGCCTGCTCGTACGGCGCGGCGCGATCGACGATCCCCCGGCTTTCCTCGACGGTCGGCGTGAAGCCATCCCCCCGCGCATAGGCTCCGGACAGGGTCGCAAACCCCGACCCGCGCACCAGTGCAGCCGACCCCTGCGCATCGACCGAATCCCGGCTGCCATACGCGACCCTGCCCTGGAAGGGCGCCGCCTGGTCCGGTGTCGCGCTTTCGAGCTCGACCGTCCCGGCCAGCGCGCCCGGCCCCTGATACCCGCTGCCGCCGCCGCGCGTCACGCGGATGCGTCCGAGCCGCCCCGTCGCATACGCCGGAAACGCGACCCAACCACCGAACGGATCCGCCTGCGGCACGCCGTCGAAGATCAGCAGCGCGCGGCTCGACGCATTGCCGCCGATCCCGCGCAACGAAATCCCCTGGCTGGTCGGGTTGGCACTGCGCGAGTCGGACCGGCGAAACTGCTGGAGCCCCGCGACGTCGGCCAGCACGCTCTCCAGCCGATTGCTCGCATTAGCCTGGATCCGGTCGCGATCGATCGTGACGATGTCGTACACACGATCGCCGGGCGCATCGGCTAGCCCGCGCCCGGTGACGACAATGTCAGCCGGCTGGTCGCCAGGCGCGACGGTTATCTGCGCGACCGCGCCACCGGACGAAATCAACACGAAGGCGAGCGTAGAGAGCGAGATACGGATCATCGTCGCCGCATGGCAGCTTTTCCGCCCGCCCGGAATACGCCTCCGACGTCAGGCCGCGCCGAGCTTCGCCGCGTTGCGCGCGATCGCCGCCGCACCCGCCAGAACCGCTGCATCCTCGATGAACCCCGTCGGCGTCTGGCCGTACTGCGACATCGCCGCCATCCGCGCACGCCAGCCGGGATAGGACGCCGCGACCGCCGTCAGTCCACCCACCGCGGCGCCGATCCACCGCTGCCGCCGCGGGACGAGCGACGCGCCTGCGATCGCCGATGTGACGAACCGCGCGGCCAGACCGATCGCGACGATCCGGTCGGGCGCGGTCTTCTGCTTGTCCCCTGCCATCTCGCCGATCGCGAGCGCCAGCGCACCCGCCGCGACGACGGGGTGCGACAGCAGCTTCGGCGCACCATTGTCGGCGGGCAGCTCGTCGCGAGCGGCGGCGATGGCGACCGCGGCGAGCGGCGTCATCGCGCGCTGGCCACCGACGAGTCCCATCAGGAAGGATGCGAGCATGGTGTTCTCCGGAAACAGGTTCGAACGCATCAACGCGCGCGAGACCGGCCGGGGTCCGCCAATGGGGCGAACGGGCGATCTCCTTGATTCAGCAAGGAAACCGGGCCGCGTGTCGGTCGTTCATCGCGGTATCTCCCAAAGCTTCAGGACACAGATCGATGAGATTCGATGGTAAGATCATAGTGGTCACCGGCGCCGCCTCGGGCATCGGCGAAGGCGCCGCGCGTCGTTTCGCCGCGGAGGGCGCGACGCTCGTACTCGGCGACAAGGACGCGGACTGCCTCGCGAAGGTCGCCGCCAGCCTCGATGGCACGACCGTCGAAACGGTCGAAACCGACGTTTCCGACATGGCCGCCTGCGAGGCGCTGGTCGCGCGCGCGGTCGACAAGTTCGGCCGCATCGACGTGCTCGTCAACGATGCCGGCGTCGACCATCTCGGCAAGCTCGACGAGGGCGACCTCGCCGAATTCACCAAGGTCATCGAGACCGACCTCTACGGCGTCGTCCAAATGAGCCGCGCCGCGATCGGCACCTTGCGCGCGAACAAGGGCTGCATCGTCAACGTCTCGTCCGTATCGGGCCTCGGCGGCGACTGGAACCACAGCTTTTACTGCGCCGCCAAGGGCGCGGTCACCAACTTCACCCGCGCGCTCGCGATGGACGAGGCGAAGCACGGCGTCCGTGTCAACGCGGTCAACCCGTCGCTCACCTACACCGCGCTGACCGCAGGCATGAAGGACCAGCCCGACCTGATCGCGAAGTTCGAGGAACGCATCCCGATGGCACGCGGCGCACAGCCTGAAGACATCGCCGGCGCCATCGCGTTTTTGGCTAGCGCCGATGCGCACTATATAACCGGGGTCAACCTGCCGGTCGACGGCGGCCTGTCCGCGTCGAACGGCCAACCGGCGCTCTCCTGAGCGCGAGAGGATCATCATGACCGACTATAAGAAGACCGACGAGGCGATCGCCAAGCTCACCCCCGAGCAGTTCCACGTCACGCAGCAGAGCGGCACCGAGCGGCCGGGCACCGGCGAGTATCTCAACACGCGCGAGCCCGGTCTCTACGTCGACATCGTCTCGGGTGAGCCGCTGTTCGCGTCCGCCGACAAGTTCGATTCGCATTGCGGCTGGCCGAGCTTCACCAAGCCGATCACGCCCGAGCACGTCGCCGAACTCCACGATCACAGCCACGGCATGGTCCGCACCGAGATCCGTTCGGCAGGCGCCGACAGCCATCTCGGCCACGTGTTCGAGGATGGCCCGCAGGACAAGGGTGGCCTGCGCTACTGCATCAACTCGGCGTCGCTGCGGTTCATCCCGCGCGCCGAGATGGAAGCCAATGGGTATGCCGCCTACCTGCCGCAGGTCGACGCGGCAGGTTGACGATGGTGCGTGACGGTGTGCCGCACAGGCACACCGTCACGTTTCTGATACTCGATTTCAGCGTCGGGTCGCGAGCTTCGCACCCAGCGCCGTGACCAGCCCGAACACCGCATGGTTCACGCTGTGCATGCCGATCGTCTTCGCATCGGCCTGCCACTCCGGTGGCTTCACGCCGAGCAACGGCCCCGTGATCCAGTGCATGGCCGCATAGAACGCTGCGCCGAACACCAGGCCCGATCCGATAACCGACGCCTCCTCGTCGACGGTCGCCGCGTATACCGCACCCGCCGCCGCAGACAGCAACAGGTGACCGCCCTGCGTGACCGCCTGCTCGCGCGACGACGGCAGGGCATCTGCGGCTGGCGTGTCGATGCCGAGCTTCTCCGCCGTCTTGCGTTCGAGCGTGACGATCTCGGATGGTTCGCCGCTCTTGCGCTCGCCCGCCATCAGCAGCGCGGTAATGCCCAGCCCGGCCACCAGGCCACCTGCGACCGCACCGGCCATACGTCGTGAATCCATCGTCGTGCTCCTCGAGTTCTGCCGTCCCCAACGCGCGGATCGCAAATCGGCCCACAACGTCGCGCAGCCCGATCACCTTTGCGAATCATTGGCTTAGCCGCCGGAACAGCCGCCCCCGGAGACTGTTTCGATACCAGGACCCTTTCGCGTCGGCCCGCTCTACCGTGAGCTTCCACCACGAGCCCGACGCCCCGATCCGACGAGGACCATCATGCCGATCCAGACGACCGACGATCTCGAACTCGCCTATGCCGATACCGGTCCACGCGACGGTCAGCCGGTCCTGCTGATCCACGGCTGGCCCGACGACGCATCGACCTGGGACGACGTCGTCCCCACGCTCAACGCGGCCGGGTTGCGGACCATCGTGCCAACCTTGCGCGGCTTCGGCGAAACCCGGTTCGTGCGCGATGCACCACGTACCGGCAACAGCGCGATCCTGGCGATAGACATGATCGCGCTGATGGACGGGCTCGGGATCGGGACATTCATGGTCGCCGGGCACGACTGGGGCTCGAACACCGCGGAGGCACTCGCGGTCGGCTGGCCCGACCGCGTCGAACGGATGGCGATGCTCGCCACCCCGCCCCGTCTCGGCGGCATGCCGACGCCACCGTTCGAGCAGGCGCAGCGCCAATGGTATCACTGGTTCATGGCGACCGCGCGCGGTGCGCAGGCCGTTCGCGACGATCACAAGGGCTTCGCGCACATCCACTGGGTCAACTGGTCGCCCCCCGGCTGGTTCGACGAGGCGACCTTCGCCCGCGTCGCACGATCGTTCGAGAACCCCGACTGGGCGGACGTCACGCTGCACAGCTACCGCGCGCGCTGGAACGAGGCTGAACCCGATCCGCGCAGCCAGTGGCTCGAGGACA
The DNA here is from genome assembly GCF_001421415.1 of Sphingomonas sp. Leaf208. GTDB lineage: Bacteria > Pseudomonadota > Alphaproteobacteria > Sphingomonadales > Sphingomonadaceae > Sphingomonas. The sequence continues at coordinate 7,569 of NZ_LMKH01000035.1, read as the reverse complement.
AGGTCAAGGCGACCAGGACGCTCTCCTTGCCGACGATGTATTTCCAGGGCGCGGTCGACGGCGTGAACCCGCCATCGGCGAGCACCTCGGTACCCGCCAAGTTCACCGGGCCGTTCGCGTTCGTGACGCTCAACGGCGTCGGCCATTTCATCCAGCGCGAAGCCCCCGACGCGGTCACGCGCCATCTCATCCAGCTTTTCACCGGCAATCCCGCCGACCTGTCCGACACCACCGACCGGAGCCTTATTATGTCCAAGACCAAACCCTTCCTCGCTGGCGCTGCCGCGATCGCTGTCGTCGCCGCCGCGGCGATCGGCGTCGCCAGCGCGCAGACCGCATCGCAGACCAGCGGTCGCCCGCTCACCCAGGTCGCGCAGTTCGATCACCAGGCGACCGGCGTCGCCGTCACCGCCGACGGCCGCCGCTTCGTCAACTTCCCCCGCTGGACCGACGACGCCCCGATCTCGGTCGCCGAAGTGATGAAGGACGGCTCGCTCAAGGCCTATCCGGACGCCAAGTGGAACAGCTGGCGCAACGCCAAGTCGGCGGAGATGCCGGTCGGCGACTATTTCGTCTGCGTGCAGTCGATCGTCCCCGACGGCCACGGCAACCTCTGGGTGCTCGATCCCGGCGCGCCCGGTAACGAGAAGATCCTCGAAGGCGCGCCAAAGCTGGTCAAAATCGACCTCGCCACCAACCGCGTGACCAAGGTCATCAAGGTGCCGCTCGACGTCGCGTTGCAGGGCACCTACCTCAACGACATCCGCTTCTCGCCCGACGGCAAGACCGGCTACATCACCGATTCCGGCACGCGTGGCGCGATCATCGTCATCGATCTCGAAACCGGCAAGGGCTTCCGCGCGCTCGACGGGCATGGCTCAACGCAGATCGACAAGACCGTGAAGGTGATGACCGACGGCAAGCCGCTCGTCCGCCCCGACGGTCGCCAGCCCGCCTTCGCCGCCGATGGCATCGCGATCTCCAACGACGGCAAGACGCTGTATTACCAGGCGCTCACCGGCAAGACGCTCTACTCGATCGACACCACGCTGCTGCGTGACGGCGTCAGCGAGGCGGCGCGGGCCGCGGGCGTGAAGACGGTCGCGCAGACGCACGTCGCCGACGGCCTGTGGATGAGCAAGGCGGGCACGCTGTACCTGACGTCGCCGGTGAACAACGGGATCACCCGGCTGGTCGGCGATCATGTCGAGCCGGTGCTGACCGACGCCCGCCTGCGCTGGCCCGACACGTTCTCGGAAGGCGCGGACGGCCGCATCTACGTCACCGCCAGCCACATCCAGGACACCAACTGGTTCAAGCCCGGGGCGCCCGCATCGCTCAAGACCGAACTGTTCTCGTTCGCACCCGCAAAGTGAGGCCCGACATGACCTATCTCCCCTACAGCGACGACATCGAGACGATCCAGCCCGACGAGCAGAAGTCGATCGACGGCATCATCCAGGGCATGTCGCAGCAGACCGAAACCGTCGAGAAGCGCGAGGGCCATGCGGTCCGCGCGAGCCACGCGAAGAGTTCGGCCTGCGTGATCGGCGAACTGACGATCGCGCCCGGCCTGCCACCCGAACTCGCGCAGGGCGTGTTCGCGACGCCCGGCACGCACCCCGTCGCGATCCGCTTCGCGCAAGGGCCCGGCGAGACGCTCGGCGACCGCGTCTCGACGCACCGCGGCATGGCGATCAAGATCTTCGACGTACCCGGCGACAAGCTGTCGGGCCATGATGCCGACACGCAGGATTTCGTGTTCGCGACGGGCACGACGTTTCCGTCCGGCACCGCGCAGGGCTTCCTGAGCGACGCCAAGAAGATCGGTGCGGCAGTGCCCTTGCCGGAGGGCTTCAAGAGCGCGGTGTCGAGCCTCGCGCGCAACGTGAACAAGGCGCTGCACGCGGTCGGCACCGAGAGCCCCAAGGCGGACTTTTTCGGCCACCCGTTCAGCCATCCGCTCGCCGAACCGTATTTCAGCCAATGCCCGATCCGTTACGGCGATTACGTCGCGAAGCTCGGCGCCTTCCCCGCCTCGCCCGAACAGGCCGCGCTGAAGGACTGGGAACTCGACGCAAAGCAGGACGAGGACGGTTTCCGTCATGCCGCCGTCCGCTATTTCGGCGAACACGACGCGGCCTTCGAACTGCGCGTACAGCTATGGGCGAACGCCGAGACGCAGCCGATCGAGGATACGTCGGTCGATTGGCCCCAGGAGGACAGCCGCTACCTGACGGTCGGAACGATCCGCATCCCCCGGCAGGAAGCCTATAGCGCCGCGCGCGTCCGGTATTACGACGACGTGATGACGTTCCGCCCCGCGCACGCACTCGCGGCGCATCGCCCGCTCGGTTCGGTGATGCGCGCCCGGCTGCAGGTCTATCAGGCGCTGTCGAAGCTGCGGCATGGCGAGAACGGCATCAAGGCCGAAAACACCGCCGCGATCGACCAGATACCCGCCTGACGAGGGTCCCTTCGGGGACCCCGCTAGCACTCGAGACAAATAAAAACCCGGCTAGTCCATGGGACTAGCGGGGTTTTCAATGGTGGGCGTGGCAAGGATTGAACTTGCGACCCCTGCGATGTCAACACAGGGGCACGGTTCAAAAACGGCAGATTTCCGCCACATACGGGCGTGACGCCGGCAGAACAGGCCGCGAACAAACAGCGAAATGTTGCGAGTTTCACCGGACCGACACCGGAGCACCTGAAGCTGCGTTGATTGCACGGTACCGTCCACCGCCGCCCCCGGAATCAGAAACCCCCGTACCGGCGGCAACCGGAACGGGGGCTGAATTACCTCACCAGGCGGGCGGGCATCGATCGAATAGCATAGCTATTTGCCCTCGCCAACGGACAGTATCGCAGTTGCCGGGGTGCGTCGGATGAGCAGGGCCGCCTATTGGGCTGCTCGGCAAGCGCCCCCGCGTCCGCTCGATAAACTCGTGCTGATCGCGTTCGCGGATAACGCGGATAAAACGACGACTGAGTGCTTCCCATCCGTGGCAGCGCTTTGCGAGTGGACCGGCTGCGACCGCAAAACGGTAATGAAGTCGGTTGCCTCCCTCGAGGCTGCTGGACTGCTGATCGATACCGGCCGTCGGTGCGGACGGACGCGCCAAATCAAGGTCTATCGCCTCCCGATCGAAACAGTCCCGGAAACGGCACCCTTATCGGAAAGAGTGCCAGAAACGGGACCGTTAAACAGTACCGTTTTTCCCACGAAAGAGTCCCAAAAACGGGACACGGAACCTCCCAAGGAACCTATCTCTCAGAAGACTTCGTCTTCTTCGAGGAAGCGCGCGCACGCGAAAGCCGACATCCCGGCCAATTTCGCTCCGATCATGACAGGTAAAACCGCAGCCGTGGTCGCTGGTTGGCCTCCCGGCAGGCTGGAAGCTGAGATCGAGGCGATGGCCGATTGGCACGCAAAGGAAGGGAAGCTCAGCGCCGACTGGCAGGCTTCCTGGAGAACATGGGTTCGCAATTCCACACGATGGGAAACTTCGAATGAGCAATCTCGCCAGGCTGGACGATCGGCGCCAAATCGCGGCTCAGCCCGTGACGCCATCGTTACCGCCTTCGATCGCGTCGACTTTGGCTGACAATCGGTTCCGCAGCACGCCGTGGAATGCGGCCGACGCCATGTTTTCGATCGTGTCGACCGATGAACGCCGGCAGGTCGCGGATGGTGCACGAGCCTACCGCGCTTCGCTTGCGCCCTGCCCCCGCGACTGGCTGAAAAAACGGTTATCGTCGATGGCGTTGGCACACGGCCACGAGAAAGACCCCGACCGCGTAACCGCATGGCTTCAAGAGACCGGCCGGCTACTCCTAGACCTCCCGCACGATATCCTCGCCTATTCGATAGACGAGGCGATCAAGCGCTCCGAACGCGGCTTTATGCCCGCCGTAGGGCAAACCCGCGCGATCGCTGATCCGTTGGTCGCAACCCGCCGTGAGGAAGCCTACCGCCTAGAGGCGATGGTGCAGGTCATGGAGGGCCGGACCCGCGGCGATGCCGACGCGAAGCCCTGGGAACGTGTGGTCGCAGCGGTCGCGCCCGAGGCTGATCGTATCCCAGCAGCCGACATTGCCGCCTTCAATCGGAACATGCGCAAATTCGGTACGGCCATGCGCGCTCGGGCGGACGGCTCGACGTACTCGATGGGACCGGGCGACCGCGAGCCGGACGAACAGGGCACGTCCAATGCATGAGTCCGTACCAACCCGTCGCGACGGTCCAACGATCGAGGCGGCGGTCCGCCTATTGCACATCGCTTTCGAAGTGACGCCCGAGGGCAGAGCGGCATCCGCCGCGCTGATCGAGGCGGCCAGTGGCGCAACTGTGTGCTTGTCGGAAGACATTCCGCCTGCCGCTCTCGCTGCCCTCAACGACGCACTCACCCGAGCGTCCACGATCCTAGCCTTCGCTGGCGGTCCTTGGGACCTGATGCACCCTGACGGCAGCGCCTGATCAATCATCCTACCAGTTCACAAGAGGAGTTACCCTAATGCCGAACGACAAACCGCTACGTCTCGTGAAAGACGAACCAGCCAAATCCGAGCCGCTATTCCGGCTCGGGCAACCGGGACCCGAGACGGACATGTTTCTGCCCGACGTCGCGCGCGAGGTCATGGCGAGCGCCCTCGAGACAGCGCAGAGCGAGCAGGGCACCACTGTTGAAGCGACTGAGACGACGGCGCGCATCCTCCTGCTCGCTGCTGCCGACCTGTGGTGGGGAGACATAGAAGTGGCGGGTCGGGGAATGCTATTGTCCACCCTGCTATTGGCCGCACTGGATGAGATCCGCGAGCAACTCATTGCACCGCCTGGAGCGGTGACAGAACAGGAAATTCGGGAGAGGCTTACCAATGTTGCCCGAGCCGGGCTTCGCGGTGAACAGCGCCCACCCGCCGATGCTCTAACCGTTCCTCGTGGAACGGCTCATCTCGCGCGCGCAATGTTGGCTGCGCTTAACTCCGCCGCTCGCTCCGCCGACGATGGCGGCGCGCCCCCTCCGATCGCCGCATGATGGCCGATACGACGAAGCCCGCTCGACGGCCGCAAGGCCGGAGCGGGCTTCTAGAATAGCGTGTGGGATTCGAACCCACGGGACCCCGAAAGGCCCTACCGGTTTTCAACCGGCTGCCATCGACCACTCGGCCAACGCTCCATACCGGCGTGCCGAAGCACGGGGCGGTGACACGTCGATAGCAACGCGGGGCGGGCGGCGCCACCCCGCCCGTCGGGTCCTTCCCCCGCCCCCGGGTAATACGGGGGGCAAAGGCGCATAACATTCCCAGCCATGAGCATCCCTAGGGGGGTTATAATAATCATGACGACGCAGAAGCAGGTGGCAGCCCACCTTGACCTATCGCAGGCGGCAGTGTCGCAGCTGGTGGCATCGAGCATCCTGAAACCGACGAACGGGCGCGGCAGCTACAGCTTGGACGAATGCCGGGTGGCCTACATCCGCCACTTACGCGAGGTCGCCGCAGGACGATCGGCCGGCGATCCCGACGCGCCGAACCTCGTGCTCGAACGCGGGCGATTGGCGCGAGCGCAGGCCGTCTCGCAAGAACGCAAGAACAGGGAAGCCGATGGCGAACTGATCGATATGCAGCAGGCCGAAAGCCTGTTCTTCGAGGTTAGCCGAACCACGCGCGACGCATGGCTAAACTGGCCGTCCCGCATTTCGCCGCTGATCGCCGCGACGATCGGCACTCCCTTCGATCCGCTGTTCGCAGCCTTGAACGTAAGCGTGGTCTGAAGGTCGCCTTGTAGGCGGAGCGTTCAACGGGTTGATGGCGGCTCTTTGAACGAGGCCGTGATGTCAGACGAGACTATCGAACCAGTAAGCGTGGTCTGAAGGTCGCCTTGTAGGCGGAGCGTTCAACGGGTTGATGGCGGCTCTTTGAACGAGGCCGTGATGTCAGACGAGACTATCGAACCAGCTGCAGATGTAGCGAGTAGTCATACGACCGGTCGTAAGAGTGGTCGTATCGAGATTGTCGGTCGGGTGTCGGGTCGACGCCGCTGGACGGTCGAGCAGAAGCTGGCGATCCTACGCGATGCGTTTGGCCCGGATGGGTCGGTCAGGACGGCGGTCGAGCGTCACGAGGTCGGCAGCGGCGCGATCTACACCTGGCGGCGTCAAGCTATGTCGGGTGCACTGAGCGGAGTGCCGGCCCGGCCTCAGGCCACATTTGCCGAAGTCCGGATCAGCGAGCCGCCCGTAATGCTGCCGGCGCCTCCCGTCGAGGCGCCAGCGGACGCCCGGACCGCGGGGCAGATCGGCATCGAGCTGCCTTCGGGTGTACGACTGACCGTCGACGGCGCTGTCGACGCCGAGGCGCTATCGCGCGTGATCGGCGTGCTGACGCGATGATCCCGCAGCCGACATCGACGCGGATATTCCTGGCGTGCGGCGTCACCGACATGCGCAAGGGCTTCGATGGCCGCGTGATCGGCGTGCTGACGCGATGATCCCGCAGCCGACATCGACGCGGATATTCCTGGCGTGCGGCGTCACCGACATGCGCAAGGGCTTCGATGGCCTGGCGGTATTGGTGCAGCAGGTGCTCCGGGAGAAACCACATTCCGGTGCGCTGTTCGCGTTCCGTGGCAAGCGCGGCGACCTGATCAAATTGCTGTGGTTCGACGGTCAGGGACTCTGCCTGTTTTCGAAGCGGATGGACCGCGGGCGTTTCGTCTGGCCGGTAACGGCGACCGGCACAGTGGCGCTGACATCGGCGCAGGTGTCGATGCTTCTGGAGGGCATCGACTGGCGGCGCCCAGAGCGGACATGGTCACCAACATTGGCAGGCTAAAAGCATAGCTTTTCCGTCATTTTTGCTCGTGTGAGAGTGCGCGAACTGCTATGAAAATGAGGTGTCGCAAGCCCCTCTTGCCCCATCTGATGCCGAGGCCCGGATTGCCGTGCTGGAGGCGTCGCTCGCCCGGGCCAATGCAGCACTTGCCGCTCGCGACCTGCTCATCGAGACTCTGCGTGGTCAGATCGCCCGGCTGCGGCGGATGCAGTTCGGCGCATCCTCCGAGAAGCTGACGCGCGAGATTGCTCAGCTCGAACTCGCGCTCGAGGAACTGGAAACCGAGAGCGCAGTCCCGGAGACCGGCGCGGCCTTGTCAGACACGCCCGGGCGGCCCGCACCAGTCCGTGCGTTGCCCGACCACCTGCCACGCAAGGAGCTCGTTCACGAACCCGCCTCCGGCACCTGCACATGCCCGGACTGCGGCGGTGCGCTACGCCACCTCGGGCAAGACGCCCATGAGATGCTCGACGTCCTGCCGGTGCACTGGCGCGTGGTGCGGAACGTCCGACCGAAATACAGCTGCCGGACCTGTGAGAAGATCGTCCAGGCGGCTGCCCCGGTGAAGGCGGTCGCCCGCGGGAAGGCGACATTTGCAACGCTGGCGCATGTCGTCGTCTCGAAGTTCGAACATCATCTGCCGCTTTACCGGCAGTCCGAGATGATGGCCGCCCAAGGCCTGGACATCGACCGCTCGACGCTGGCGGGCTGGGTCGGTCAGGCAGCCGCGCT
>NZ_LMKH01000034.1 GCF_001421415.1 Sphingomonas sp. Leaf208 | reverse complement strand
CGAGGCGCATCCGCACCGCGCTTTGCGCTATCGATCACCCCGCGAGTTCATCGCGCAAACCTGCGAGGCCCTGTCAGGCCTTTAGGGGGCAACAACAGTGACCCCCGCATTACGAAGGCTATTGACGCATCGCAAATAATTATGATTTTACATGTGCTTACGAGTCATTGCGGCCTGCCCCGGCGGCAGCACCCAGCCCCTTCCCAGTTTGACCGAAGACCTTCAATCGGTCGCTTCCTGGTGAAAGCACTTTGGCTTGGGAAAATCCCGAAAGTCGACCTGCGCTATACCTGCAAGCACGTATTAGCTACCGTTCTGCGCTGGTGCGATCGAGAGCGGGTAACACGAGCCTGGGACATTGCCCTGCACCTTCATAACCACACGACGATAGCTCTGTTCTCAACTGGCTCTGATGCGCATTGGAGCGCGGCCGGTCACCCTCTCTCGTGAAGCCGGCAATGCTCGGACCGCTTATCATGGTAGAGAAGGCGCAAGCGTTTTGCCCGCGCCTTCTGCTACCTCTCACGTCAGATTTGATCAGGCGCCGCCGCCGAACCTAACGTCGAACCAACGAGACTGTACACGTAGTACGAAGTGCCGTCGCGCATTACCGTGCCGTCGAACTCCAGCGACCGGACGCCAGCGCCGGCCGCGCTTTCGAGTGCGACCGAACCGTTACCGAATGTGAACACGTTGCCGCGACCTGCGGCGATGATGCCGTCGCGGTTCCCGTCCGGTAGTGCGGTTAGGCTGACGAGGAAATCGTTGTCCGAAAAATCGGCAATGCGATCACGTCCGCCAGCCCCTGCGGCTTCGTATAGGAACGTGTCAGACCCTGCGCCGCCGATCAGGAGGTCGCTACCCTGCCCGCCGATAAGCAAATCGTTGCCGTCGCCACCGTCCAGCTTGTCGTTGCCAGCCAGCCCGAACAGGCGATCGTTGCCGTCCCGCCCTTCGAGCATATCATTCCCGGTCGTGCCGTTCAGCGTCTCGTTAGGACCGCCAACGACATCGTTCGCAAACTGCGCCACCGCCCGGTTTGGATCAGTCGCCGATCCGACGTTGCTGTAAACGAAATAGGACGTTCCGCCCCGCACAAACGCACCGTCATATTCAAGCGAGCGGACCGTGCCGCCCGCTGGCGAAGCGACCGCCACCGAACCGCCGCTTGCCAAGTCGAACACCCCGTTGGGGCCGGCAGAAATAATGCCGTCCCGGTTGTTGTCGCGGAACGCCGCGGTGGCCACCACGAAATCGTCGCTGCCGAAATCAATGATCCGATCAAATCCGCCAGCGCCTTTCGCGTCGTAGAAGAATGTATCAGAACCTGGGCCGCCGCTTAGCGAGTCGCTCCCAAGACCGCCGGTCAGCAGATCGTTGCCCGCTCCCCCCTCGATCACATCATCTCCGGCGTTGCCCGACAGCCGGTCATCGCCGCCGAACCCCTGGAGGAGGTCTACATCACCGGTGCCGTTCAAGGTCTCGGCAAAGCTGCGGAAGTCAAACTGCGCCAACGCCGGATCGTGATCTGACAGCGCCGGATTAACGCCGCCTTGGCTATTATACCCGGTGTTGATGTGGACAACGTCGTAGCTGGCGACGGCGCTAAGCTGCTGATCCACCAATACGTGGTCGATCGCCTGACTGCGTCCGTCGAAGGCGTAGGTATAGCGCTCTGCCTCAGTCAGTTCGGTGACCGTCAGGTTGTCAAATCGCGCGCCGCCTTCTCGGGCATTGCCGTTCGCGTCGACGTACCCGGTCGCCGCCTCGAGCGGACGATAAAAGTAGAAGTCGTTCCAGTCTCCGCCTGCGATGATGCGGTTGCCCAACGATCCGGACTGTACGGTATTGAGCATGTGCCAGATATCGTCGGCGATCTCGTTGCGCTTCTCCCAGCCGGCGTTTTCCGGCTGGCCTGCCTCGATGTTCTGATCAATCTGCCAGAACTGGCCCGACCCGCCCTTCGAGGGCAGGTGGTTGGCAGTGACATAGACCGCGTTGCCATTGAATGTGAATTCGCCCAGCAGCGACTTACGCGTGTTCGTCCAGTCCGTCGTGTTGATCTGATCGGCTATCATACTGTCGTCGAAGGCGATGGCGTCGCTCGCATCGCGAACGCCGTCGCCAATGCGGTCGGTGAACGCACGACGCTCGGCCAGACTGGCGTCAGCGGCCAGGTTGCCGAGTTGCACGCGGTTAGTATTGTACAGGAAGCCGACGCGAATGTTCCCGCTCGGCTCACCACCTTCGGCATTGTACACGGGCGCCTCGTCCACCCACTGGTAGCGTTCGCCCGTCGCGGCGTTGACCGCGTCGATCAGTAACTGCCACGTCTGCGACGCATCCGTGCCGGTAGAGGATGCACCGTCGCCCGCAGCGGCGCCGTTGTTGTCCTGTATTTCCTCGATCGAGAGGATGTCGGGCGCATCAAGATTGTTGGCGATTGCGTCCGCCAGCGCAGCGAAGCGCGCAGTGCCGTCCGTGGGGTCAAGATTCTCGACGTTGAACGTCGCGAAGGTCAGTGCCCGCTCGTCCGCTACGATAGACGTGACCTCCCGAACCGGCGTCGTGTCTTCCACAATTGTCACAGGCTCCGTCACGAACAGCTTGAGATCCGTGAAGTCGAATTCGAGGATGCCGGTGACATCGCCGAGCTTGTCGCCCATCGACACCGTATCGACTAGACCGGTAGAAGCCGGTGTTGCGAAGTCGGAGAAATCGACCTCGAAGATATCCGGATTGACGTCGCCGTCATGGAGGTAGTTGCCGCCGCTATGCGTATCGTCCTGCGGGTCGTCCGGCGTGTTCGGGGGCGACAGCGCGGGATCGCCTGCGACTGTGTAGCCGCCGCGGCTGTTGATCTGGTCGGCATCGGCATGGACGGTCGAATAGGCCTTAAAATATGGATCGCCGCCGGTGGTCGAGACAAAGCCGTCCGCCGCCACCATGTCGGGCAGGGTGATGTGCATGCCCTCGATCGTCTCAAAGAAGTCGAGCGCGTCATTCTCCGGGTCAAAACCAGGGGCGGTGCCGGTATTGAAATAGTTCGGCACCTCGTCGGTTAGGATCGAATTCGGGATGGTGCGGCCATCCGATCCGTCCAGCACCAGCGTTGGCAACGCCTGATTGCGGGCGTCGACCGTGATCCCCTCGATCCCCATCAGCACCGTACGCGGCAGGTTGCCAAAGGCCTGGTATTCCATGATGTGCGCGGTAACGGTGACCAAGTCGCCAGCCCGAAGGTCGGGCGCGACCGACGCGAGCGTGCGTCCGTTGTTGCTATCGTCGCGGGTCATTACGAAGATGCCTTCGGAAGTCAGCGCGCTGATGTCCCAGTCGGCTTCCTCCTCCATCAGGTAGAAGCCTTGACGTGCGCCGACGCCGTCGGCCGCGGTGACGACGGCCTGAATGGTGACGGTGATCATCGACTGAGTATTGAAGCCGGTCACGCCGTCGGACGCCAGGAGCGCGCTAAAGTGAGCAGAACCTTGGACGTCATGGATTGCGAATACGTCGTCGGTTAGGATGTTACCCTGGCCCAGCGAGTCCTCTAACGTTGCTCCGTTCGTCGCATTCGACAGCGATACGAAGAAGCTTTCAGTAGCTTCGGGAGAATCGTCGCCGTTCACCGCAACCGTAATTGTGCTGCTCGTTTGGCCCGCAGCAAATTCGATCACGCCCAATGCTGCATCGAAGTCGATCCCTACTGTCGCGGTATTGCTGACCGTCTGGTATCCGACCGAGAACGGCGTTTCACCGCCGGTGCGGGTCACGGTGAAGGTGGCGAAAACCTGCCCACTGTCCCCCTCCATCACGCTGGCGTCGCTGATCGACACGGACGGCGGGAGGTCATCGTCGTTGCGGCTAGTTGCCTGCCCCTGCGCATCGCTCAGCTGCGCGCCGCCGGTCGGGTTCGTCAGGTTGAGGAAAAAGGTCTCATCGCCTTCGGCCATCGTATCCCCCAGCACGGTGACCGATACGACGGCGCTATCCTGCCCGGCCTCGAACGTCAGCGTGCCCAAAGCGCTGACGTAATCGGCACCAGCGGTAGCGGTGCCGTCGGCGGTCGCATAATCGACGCTGAACGCGCCTTCGGCACCGTTCCGGACAACGGTGAACTGGACGGTCCTGCCATCGGCATTGCCTTCAAAGAAGCTGATGTCAGTCACCGAAAGCTGCGGAACCGCTGCCACGAAGCTTTGGCCCGCGTTGATCACGCCAGGGGTGTCGTCGGTAATCAGCGCGAAGGTGAAGTCGGACGCCTCGTCGCCCGATCCGACGCGACCGATCGAGGTGCCCTCGGCATCGCCGGGCTCGATCACGCCGACATCAGTACTGATCCGCCCATCGGCAGGGCCGCCGACCGCAGTGAAACTGCCTTCGTAGCTCAGGAACTCTACGACGCCATTCGGACCGATCAGCGCAAGGCCGTCCGGTGCCCCATTCTGCAGGCCGGTCGCAGAGACGCTTATCGTGCCGAAGCCGTTCTGTTGGTCTGCGATGATCCCCGACAGAGCTATCGTGCTGTAGGGCGCGCCGTTATTGCCATTGTACAGGACGATCGAATAGCCCGTCAGGTTAAGGCCTGCGGCTCCTGTGATTTCGATGAACTCGCCCTCGTCCGCGCCGGCATCATCATAGTGGAACTCGTTGATCCACGGCTGCGCCGCCACAGCCGCGATATCATCGTTACGGATCGTGCCGGACGCTTCACCGTCAGCGATGGCGGCACCGGTTCCGTTCGACAGACTCAGGGCGATCGTCTCGTCCGCTTCGAACTTCGTATCGCCGCTCACCGCGATCCGTAGCGTTCGGCTGGTTTCGCCATCGGCGAAGGTCAGGGTACCCGTTGGCAGGGCGCTCGCCACGTCGACAGCATCGGCAGTGCCGAACGTCGCGGCATAATCGACCGTGGCTGCGCCGGTGCTACCGCCGATGCGTTCGACGGTAAAGACCATCTCGGTCACGCCGTCATTGCCCTCGTCCACCAAGACGTCGGCGACACTGAATTGGCCCGCTGCGCCGGTCTTGACCGCGAAGCTTGCAGGATAGGCAACACCGGCGGCATCGTTCACCGTCCAGTTCGTCTCATCAGCGATCGCTGCCACGATTTCCGCCCTGGAGCCTTCGAGCGGCCCCGAATAGGCGGCATTGTCCTCTGCAAATGCCAGCGCGTCGGTGCCAAAGGTCAGGCCTGTCGGGACAGCACTGGTATTGGTGTTGGTCGCATCGCCGGCATAGGCCGCGTTGGTATCGGCGAAATCGATCGCGAACAGGAACGTCGGGTTCGCTGCATCGCCAACATAGGCGATGATCGAATCGCCCGTCGTGGAGGGATTAAACGAACCGGTCAGACCCGAGATTGTCACGACCGTGCCGATTGGCGTACCGGCAGGCACTGTGTAGCTGACCGTCCCCTCACCCGTGCGAAAGCCACCGGCAGCGCGCCAGCCATTGTCGGTAAAAATGATCGTCTCTCCAGACAGATCGGCTAACAATACGAAGGCGAACGACTTGACCCCCGCGTCGGCACCATAACCGACGATCGCGATATCACCCAAACTAGCCATGCTCTGCCCTCCTATTGCGACGACATCGGTTGACTAAGAGGTGCTTTCTGAACACGCGCTCGCCGTCCGCTTGTCGATTATGAAGGCAATATGCTGCGAACATGACAGCTTCGTTATTAAAACCTTAACCGCCTCAGACGCATCGCGAAAACAGGAGACCTGACGCCGCACATCCGCCCGCCCCTCATTGTGCCTTTGTGATGGTGAGCGTCACAAGGCCTGACGTCTCCCCTGTTTTTAGTCTATTTTGAGCGAGGATTTTCTAACCTTCAGAAGCCTTCGGGCACGGAGGTGGAAATGCAGAAATCTCTACGGCTGGAATAAGGTGTACGACGTCTCGAGGTCGGCGAGCTGAGGCGCCTGAAACAGCTCTAGGTTGAGGACCGGCAGTTAAAACAGCTGGTAGCCGACGAGTTGCCCACGAGTTACCCACAGATTTATGCACAAACGCCCATGGGCGAGGCTGGGCAGAATTGGCGCTGAAGCGCGAACCCGGCGGCAAAGCCCCCTTTGCGTCGGTCGAGGAGCGAGGGGGCCCACGATCGCGATCATCAGGTTCGGCCTCGCGAGCCACTCCGGCTGCGATGCCGTCGCCATGGAAAAGTCCTCTTGTTTGAGACGATTTGGAGAGTGATCCGTTAACCAGGAGCCGGGGGGTTTAATCTCCACCCGTCCCGGCCGGCCCGCCTCACGGCCCAAGACGTTTGAGGCGGGCCGTCATGACGGTTGGAAACAACCCCAAGGTGCTTCGTTGACGTTGACCGGGTTTGCTTGGCAGTGACTTGGTCGGCCCGCCTCTTATCCTCTTGGCTATCGAGGCGGGCCGTTACCGCGAAACCGGTACGAGTTTTCCGCGTTGACGCGACGCCAGGTGTCTCCGGAAAGTGACTGGTCGGTCCGTCCTTCGCCAACCGGACGACGGGCCGTTAGGTTGCATGAGACGCCTGTTGTAATAAGGTGATTGGTATAAACTTGGGTCAATAGAGCTGCCGCTGTTATGGCGCTAGATAAGCAGACGTCGGCAGCACGGCCCCCCGTTTCGCTGTCGGCGATCATCGCCCAAACCAACGCATACTTGAGATGTGACTGGTCTCGGTTGTTGGGATGATGGAACTGAGCCCATCCGGTTCCTCGTAGCTCCGGATGGGCCCTTTTTCCTTTTACGAAGACGGTTGTTTGTTGAGCTCGAGTAGCCCGGCAATCATGGACCTTGACCATTCTCAGCGGTATCGGGACCATCACGAATAACCCGCGCGAATGGTTTCAGCCGAAGGTAGTAGGGATCGGTTGGCCCCTCGAACATGGGAGGGCTGGGCGATCATCGGCACCGTGCTCGTGATCGGCGCGCTTGTCGGTCGAGTGAGCCTTTAATGTGTAACCGAGCACGATTTGACGGCGAACCGGAAACCATAACCGAACGGTTTGGCGCGGACTGGCTTGCCGACAAGCCGATGGACAACAGGTTTGATCCGAAGGAGTTGCGTCCGTTCGGTCGAGCCTATGTCGTGCGGAACGAAGGTGACCACCGCGGGCTTGATGTGATGGAATGGGACGTTCTGGCGGGGCAAGCAAAGCAGGCTGGTCGCAAGGTTGCATAGACGAACGTGCGCACCCTGCACCTACCGCAATGGCGGTCCCTCGTCAGCGATCCGGCCAACCGGTGCTTGATCCCGCTGACGGAGTTCTGCGAATGGGCGCGTGAACCTACCGACCTCGGCGACGGCAAAAAGCCGATCAAGGGGGAGATGTGGTTCGGGGTGACCGATCAGCCTGTGTTCGCCATTGCCGGCTTCTGGCGGCAGGTCGGTGAACAGCGCTACTTCGCGATGGTTACCTGCAACGCAAACGAACTGGTGACGCCGATCCACCCCAAGGCCATGATCACGATCCTGCGGCCGGACGATTATGATCGGTGGTTGACCGGTAGTTATGACGACGTTCTGTCGTTGCAGCGGCCATATCCGGCCGACCGGATGACGGTACGCGGACCAGTGTTCCCGACACGCGCGGTGGCGCCTAGGTTGATCTAGCGACGATCAGGGCGCTGACCTACGTTTTAGCCAGACCAGGCTGGGCCGGGTCGACATCTACGTCCGTGTCGCTGGGTTCGAAGCGGATCGTCCAACGGGGATACCCTTGCGGTGAAACTTCGATGTCAGGCAGGCCGATCGGATCGGTTCCAGTTTCTACCCACCCAGCACCATGGCACCGATCGCACGCCATACGCTTGCACCGGAAGCTCACGAGATCAATCTCGGTATTCCACTGCCCGCGGCCCTTGCAGACCGGGCACATGGCATCCAGGCTGCCATTACGCGGCTGAAGGGGTACGACGTCGAACGCGTGGGGGCTATCGGGTCCATCGCAGATAACAATGTTGCTCGCGTGGCTCATGGCCGCTTCCTCGTTCTGGACCTTCGCCAACGCAAGCCCCGAGCGTTTGGTCCCCGACGTATTAGTCGCACGTCTCGACTAAAATCGATTGTCGTGCGCCGCGGGCGTGGGATGGAAGATGCGATCCACGTTCGGAGAGGTGAGTATATGCGTTCCAATCTTCCTAAATTTACCACGGTCGCGCTGATTCTGGTCGGCGCCACGGGCCTTGGCGGTTGCGCCACGAAGGGCTTCGTCCGGGAGCAGATCGCTACCGTGAACACCCGCATCGACGGCATGGACGGGCGTCTGCGCACCGTCGAGGGCACGTCCGGCCAGGCGTTGGCACAGGCTCAGGCTGCTGCCGGTCAAGCACAGCAGAACGGTCAGCGGATCGACCAGATCAACGGTCGCGTCGATGGCATGGAGCAGCAGATGCAGCAGCGGCAGCGCAAGCCACGCGGCTAAGCGCAGTATCGCGTACTTCGGTTGCCTGAAGGGACAAATCTGCTGAACAGGATCGCCGCCGTAGACTGGCTGTGCCGTATCGCCTCGCGTACTGGCATAGCCGCGGCGCTCATGATCGCAGTGCTTGCAGCGCAACCGGGTTTCGCAACGCCCCCCGCGTCGCACACCCGCGACCGCAAGGTCGTAGCGAAACCACGCCCGAAGGCCGTTCCGGCCGAGGACGTGACCGAAGACCCGGAGCCCATGCGATCGGAAGCGGCAAACCGTATGATCGCATGGGTGACGGCTGCCCACGACAACGGGACGCTACCCTATGTCGTGATCGATAAGCCGACGGCGACGTTGTTCCTGTTCAGTGCCAAGGGCGAATTTCAGGGGTATGCGCCTGTCCTGCTGGGCGTCGGCATAGGCGATGATTCGTCTCCCGGAGTGGGCGCGAAGAACCTTGCAGAGATCGGCCCGGCCGAACGGACAACGCCTGCGGGCAGGTTCGTCGCGAAATTCGGCAAGGCGCTGGGGCGCCAGCGAGTGCTCTGGGTGGATTACACGAATTCGGTGGCACTGCATGCGGTGATCACCACACACAAGTCGGAGCATCGTGTCGAACGGCTGCTGTCTCCGACGCCTGACGACAACCGGATCAGCTTCGGCTGCATCAATGTGGGGACCGGTTTCTACACGAAGAAGCTCCGCCCACTGCTTCAGCGCAAAGGCGGCGTGGTCTATATCCTGCCCGATACCAAGTCGCTCGACGAGGTGTTCCCACGCGTGCGCCTGCTGCCGTATCTGACCGGCCTGGCGAGCGAGTAGGTGTATCCCGGCATGGCTGTAGTGCTTTGCCGATACGCAGGAACAGTGGTGGATCGCGGTCCGGACGACGTTGAAAGGGACGAAGACGATGATGTTGACGTTTGCCCTCCTTGCTGCGGCGGTAGATCGACCGGTCGTCGTAAGCGCGCTCACCACCAATCAGCTCGTCGAACAGTGTCGCGGCAGTGACAACGACCCCGCGCCAACATTCTGCACAGGCTACATCCTGGCGGCGTTCGACACGCTGTCGCTGGCCCGCCAGATTTGCCCGTTGCCGACGCGCTCTTCCAACATCGAAGTCATGGCGACCGCGCGTAAATATCTGCGGACCCGGGGCAAGAAGGCGACGAGCGCACCGTCGTTCGTGGTACGCGACGCGCTACAGCGCGCGTTTCCGTGCAAGCGAAAGTAGCACAAGCTTCGATCTCCGAGTAACTCTCGCGAGCGGGTAGCGTCAGGCCGCTCGAACCGCTCCCCTGCCTTCCAAGCAAGCATTGCCGGTTTGGCAACGGGCAGTACGCGTGAGTTCCCATGGAAAAAGTCGGAAAGTCGAGAGCGTTAGACAACGTGGCGCAGGGCAATAGGGAGGGTAGTCAGCTGGAAGCAGCGGGCCGATCGGTGCCGTGAGCCCGCATGCGACCGTTCCGCACCAGAGGAACGGACACAAAATTTGACGTCCAAAATGGCTGGACAGGAGGGCGGCAGCGGTCTGGCAGCGCCCAAGGCGTTGGGAGAGCGACGCAGTCCTGACGGCGTTTAAAACTTGGAGGCAGGAAAGGGGATACGCAGGTCGGCGCAAAATTGTACGAGCCGGCCAGTTCTCTGGGTGCAGTGATTTCGTAATTAACGAAAAAATTGGACTAAATTACAATGTTGACTGGGTGCGGCGTCTTGCTTTCAGGATTTCCCGCCCCGAACGATTTTACCTACGCTAAACCCGCTTAACCAAGCGAACCGCTCGTCCATGGCTTCGTGCACAGCAAACGGGCACGTATTCGGCAAGCCCTTTGCCAGACCGCTTCTCAAGCCCGCGTCGTAGGCGGCGCGCAATGGGTCGGTGGTCATATAGGCTTAACGCCGGACTCAGCAAAACGGCGCCAGAAAGGTAACATTTGTTTATCGCAAGGAAACGGTCTTCATCGCTCGCTACTCGTGGTAATGCCACGTATGGCGATCATAGAACGAGCATTCGAGATCGCGCGGGGCGGTAAAGCGCGCACTATCACTGACATTCGCTTGCAGTTGTCGCGCGAGGGTTTCGACCATGTCAGGTCGCATCTGAGCAGTATGGCGCTGCAAAGGCAGCTGCGAGCGTTGCTCAAGGCTCCTGCCGAAACGCGTTTGGAATCGGATTAGCGCGAAACTTGGGCCTGCAAATGCTGGGCGAAGGCAAAACATTAATTACTTAGGTCTAGCGTCGAAAGTGCGACCCCGGTAGATTTTAGCAACGTCTTGAAACGCCACCTAAGATTAATTGGTCAGGGGCTTGATACGCGCCGATCGGGGCCCATTCAAAACTCATACTTTCCGAACGAGTAAAGGGGGTTGCCTTTCTTGACCGGGGTCCCGCTTTCGAGGACTATCCACGTCTCGCTAGCTTCGGGGCCCGCCAAGTCAAATAAGCGCCCCGCGTGTCCGTGTGATTGAAACAAGCGAGGCGCTAAGGATACTCAACACTGGAAGCGGAGGCTTCATCACTTTGTCTAAAACAAACATCCTAATTTTCGGTGAAACACCCCGCCCGCTCCGTGTGACACCATCGATGCCGCGGGCGGGATGCCGAGCTCGACCGTCTTGGATTGGCTAGCTCTGCGCATCACCTCACTGAAGATCGGGCGTCGGGCAAGGATCAAGCGCAACGTCAGTCCCAAAGTGAATCAATTATAACCTACTCAAAGGTCATCATTGGACGCCTGTGCTATCCCTCCTCAAGCGCTTTCATTACCGACGCCAAGCCTCCCCTGACAACGACGTAGCTGCCCTTCTCGAAGTTTACGGCGCTGGCATCATTCCCGCCTCTGAACCGGCGAACGAAGTTTACGCGATCGGCATTGACGACGATCGGTTCTCCCTCTGGACTTTGAAACTCCACATAGCCGTTCATTCGTTTTCCTAATAAGTCTCGTCTGGCTGAACAGCCTCGTGCCAAGGTGGCGGGGTGGGCTAGTATTACACTAACCACCAGTAAAAGCCGACTTTCCTAAACTCTGCGTTAGATCGGTCCCCGCAAGCCGTTTTCCGGAATAGGTCACACGAAAAGGGCGCCTAAGTTTCCTCAGGCGCCCTTCCAGATCGAGCTGTGCTTGGGAGCGGCTCGTCCTGTCTCGTGAAACTAGATGCCGTTCGACAGGTTCGTGTCGGGATCGTTCGTCCGCATATCGTCCGCTTGATTCTGACCGGTCGCACGGACGGCGTCAGCCTTGTTCTCAAGGCTTGCTTCGGCGGCGTCGTTGCTGACGTTGTCTGCAGCATCTTCCAGATTGTCTGCGACGGCTTCCGTGTTGGACTCGATGTTGTCGGCTGCCTGTTCACGTGGGCTGGAGTTGCACGCCGACAGGGAGACTAGCCCTGCCGCCATCGCGAGAACTAATGCCTTCTTCATTTCTCGATCCCCTGTCGTTCGTTATGAACTAGTCAGGTTGAAATCCTGGGGAAGTGATTTGTTCCGTTGTGCTCCGTGACGGCGGCGGAGTTGATCTATGCTTGCCGGCGGAAAGCGTCTTTTAAATACAAATAACCAGACTCGGTCGGGTTTAGGTTGACCCCTTAAACTAGAAAGACTTCGGTTTGTCTGTCGGCCTGGGGAGGCCGAATCACGAGGGGTTATTTAAATGAAATTTACAATTGGCGCATTCGCATGCGCGCTTATAATGTCTGCGCCTGCGATCCAGGCGCAGACAGCGCCGGTGACCACCGCAGCGACGACCTCTGGCACGTTACGCGCTGGCACCTCGGTTCCGCTCAAGATGAGCGAACCGCTGACCACGCTCGGCAAGAAACTGAAGGTTGGGCAACGTTTCCAGCTTGAGACGGCTGAGAATGTCATGATCGACGGCAACGTGGTGATACCGGCAGGCAGCCCTGCGACCGGCGAAGTCACTGAGGTCCGCAACAAGGGCATGTGGGGCAAGTCGGGCCGTATCAACGGTCGTGTGCTCTACGTTCGCGCCAACGGTCGACAAATCCGGATGTCCGGCCAACTGGACGATAAGGGCACCACGGGAACCGCAGCCGTGGTCGGGTCGCTCGTCGTCATCCCGATCGCAGGGTTCTTTATGACTGGAACCAGCGCGAACATACCGCTGGGTACGCCTGTCACTGCATTCATCGACGAGGATGTGTCGGTTGCATTCTCTGGGGCAGCCGCGCCGATGGTCGTAGCTCCCGCCGCCGTTGTCCCGGTAGCGGCGCCAGTCACTATAAAGAAGTAATAGAACCGGCGCGGGCATATCGATCCGCGCCGGTTTGTTCAGACAGGCTTGGCTCCAGCCGTGCCGCACTTCGCGAACTTGCCATTCGCGCTTTTGCACCGGACAGTCTTGGTTGGCGCCTTAGGGCACTTGGCGAAGCGGCCCTTGGCGTCCTTGCATGGGGCAGCCATCGACGGCGCACCGATAAGCAACGACAGCGAGGCGGCAGCGAACAACATAGTGCGCATGTGGCGAGTCTCCTTGCCCCTCATGGGCGAAATTGATGCTATGCCGATGGCAGCGTCGGTCAACTTACAAACCCTTCATCTTTTTGTGGAGCTTTCCGTCGGTCGCGCGTTGGTCGCCTACGAGATTTGGAGGTTGCCATGACGGAAGACAGCACGCCGAAGCCTAGCGATAATGTACGAGTGAAATCGGGGTCGGCAGACCGTACCGCAGACGGGTTCGGTCAAGGTAAAGGCTACTCCGGCGATGAGTACGATAGCGCGAACCATGCTGCCGAACGACATCTTCAGAACCGGGATGGTGCACCTGGGGCTGACGCAGCCGAACCGGCTGACGGTCGAGATATCCCACCCGAGGCGGGCAAGCGGGCGTACATCGATAACAAGACCGGGGAAGTTCACGGTAGCGGTTCGAGCGCAGGTGGCGGCAATCCGGGCGAGGACATTGACCTCGACACGTCCAGAAGTGGACCTGAGGAGTAGGCCGCGAGCATAAGCGCGTTGAGAAAAGATTTAGGCAATCGTGCGGCAAATGATCGCGCAGCAGCGGAAGGCACTCAGCTAGCGAACCTCAAGGCCTCGCTTTTGGCGTCTGCAGTCAAGTTGAATGAACTCGCGGAGCAAGCCGAGCGGGTCGAGTTCCTAAGTATCGGCCATTCTTGATAAGCAGATGGGACAGCGACGCGTTTCTTGCGAAGATCAACCGGCGAAGCCCGGCATTCAATGCTCGTTACTACCTGCTCGTGCGAACGTCTTGGCCATGGATCCGCTTGCTTGGGTTGCGAGGCATTAGCGGACCTCTCCGGTCATCGGGGCGGCCACGGCGATCTATATAATCGCAAAAAGCAGTGTGTCACGTTCGTCGGTCACCTCGATCCGGAAGTCGCCGGTCTCCCACAACTCGTTAGGGTTATCATTCATGCAGGCGCCGGCGAACTTGGTAGCCTCAATGCGTGCCGCACGATGATCTGGCAGCTCGGTGCCCTCCATATCGCGGTCGCGTGACCCGTCCGCTGTGTGAAAGAAATAACGCATACCATCGGTGTTATCTGGGTTCCTTCCGGCATTCCTTGATGAATGTTACGGGACGATCAAACGGCAAGTGAAGATATCCGTGAAGCCGTCCGACGTGGCTGCACAGTGCCGCACCACCTGATGCCGACGTCACAGTCAGGGTGAGAGTTCGTCCATACATATCGTTTGCTCGGATCGTGGAAGCGCGCATAGTCTCGATGCATGACAATGGCGCCGCTGCATCCCGACGTGATCGAGTTCCTCGATGACCAGAGTCTGCTGGAGGCGTACCAGCAGATGGCTAGTGAGGAGCGGAACCCTTTTGTCGATCATTTGCTCGCTGAGATTCAGCGACGAAACCTTGAGATATGATGACCGATCACGAGATATTTCTGAAATAAGGAAAAGTAGCCACTACCCCGGGCAACGAAACTGCAAGATACGTGCTGTGATCGTTTAGTGGCATCGACGAATTGAGCGATGGTGTTGATGACTTGCACCGGGTTGCTGCCGTGGCCGACATCATTGCAAACCCAGCTTCTGAGTGACCAATCCACGGTACCGAAGCGAACAACTAGCGGGCTAGCTGCCGGGCAACGCAAAGAACGCGTTGCGCTGAATGGGCTGCGTACTGCGCCAGCATTTTGGAAGAGCAGACGATGTTTTTAGACAACACCGAAAGGTGTCCGGAGGTTCCTTTACCGCATCGGCCGCCCGTAGACCGCTAGCCGACGTCAGCGGGCACTACGGCTTTAAGGTGCCGCTCTTCAGGAATGGGCGCGAGACATTCGGCCACGGGACGACGTCAGGGTGTAGGCCGTGGAGGTTCCCAAGAAGCCTCCTGAACGGTTCAAGGGCGGACTTATAACCGCGACCTTGCGGTTCCCCTGCCAGATCTCAAGTCCGTACCGGTTTGGGTGCTCGGCAGCCTCATTAATTGATTGCTCGTCGTACGTTGCGGAGAGGTCCGCGCCACATACAATTTCGCCCCGACTGCCCAACTCATAAATTCTGTATCGCATACTGTGTCCCCCACCCCTGTCTTGCCGGGAAAGGGTAAACGACGAATTAACGCCTCCTGCGAGCTGGCGAACGCCCAACGGAACGTAGAAGATCCAATTCCCGTTCAACAAGCCTTTGCTTCTGCTGCGCGTCCCTTAGATCGGCCGCATATGCGCCGAGTAGTTGGCGAGAAAGCTCATCGTTCAATCCTGCGACGATACGCCGTACCCTATCACATTCCATTTCGAGATTTGCGTCAGTCGGCACGTCCGTCTCCATTGCGTCGCTGGGAAACGACGAACCTGACAACCACCGGAAAATGGTTAATGAAAAGTTAAGTATTTTTGACGCATCGACAGGGCGAATCAACGGCGCGACGAACCGATTAATATGCATTCCTAACGCGATTCAGCGTTGTTCACGGCGATGGCCTTACACAGCGAATTTACAACGCTGGGTTAAAGCTGCAGCTGCCAGGGGCTAAACGATTGCTTGTCAGCTGAGAATGTGAATCAGCGCCGAAAGCAGGGCCCCTTCTCGACAAGCCGAAAGCACCAAGGCCTCCCTGCCCGTACAACGATAGCCTTTCGACGTTCTCGCGCTCTGCATTACGCCAAGGGCCAGAACAGCTTCGCCGCTCGTGAAGCCGGTGGGGCGAAATCCGCACGGTCTGGGTACACCGTCCGGCTATACGCGGCGGCATTAGGCCTTGGCCTCAATCCAGAAGAAGCGATCTCGACCGGCATCAGAGTTTGACCCGGCAGGTCTTACTTGAACCATTGAGCTTACTTCTCATTATCAGGTTCACGGCCTCCAGTTAGCGTCCATCGGGACTCCATCATAAACCCATCTTCCCAGGACATCCGAGGTGATTGGGTCCGTCAGAGGCGGGGCCCCGCCTTCGGCGCCGATCCACACCCCCACAGCGCCCAAAACAGTGCCTAAAACGGGGTACCCAGCGAACAGCCTTCCAGGTTGAGCCGCCGCGGTTCGATTGCGGGAACGTCATAAAATAGCGGGTGCCGCCTGCTGCCGTACCTCCAATTGTTCCTCTCGATCAGCAGCGGTTTGTCTGTTATCGTTTGGCAACGGCGAATATCGAGACCGACATCGTTTTCATCAGCGGTCGAACTGTATCGCGGTTCAGTATGGCGTTCCTCTTCTTTCGATTTGGAGCCTTCTCATGAAAATCCGTCTCGCCGCCGCCGCGTTGAGCACTGTCGCACTTCCGACTTTCGCGATTCAATTTGCCGCGGCCCAACAAGCGGCGCCTTCGATGACCGCCGGGGCAACCTTGGCGGAAAAGCACGTTCAAACTCTGTTGAAGAGCGCCGCGCCGGGCGCCAAAATGGACTACAGCATACTCACGACGGAAGTCGGAAAGGCCGTGCGCGACCATCCGGAGGGCGGCGATATGATCATCAAGCTGGGCACCCCGCAGTCCGTCACCTATCTCGGCGATCCCCCCGGCGGCTATCTATTCCGCATCACCTTTGCCACCGCGAAAATTGATTTCTTCCTGGCTCTGAACGCGGCGGGAAAAATTAGCGCGATGTACTATCACCCCGCTATTAGCATGCCGTCCTAGCCAGAAGATTCGTGGGTCAGGTCGTTCTTGTCGATATCATCTGCAGCCGTAACGTTATACTCTCAGATATCGCCGCGACTCGCCAACGGCATGGCGGCGACTGAGAGACGCTGGAGCGCTCCCGCTTAGTGGGAGCCACGCTGTGGACAAACCGGATAGCCTCGACGACCTTGTTCGGAATGAGATGAAAGCGCGGGAGCAAGCAGCAATCTGCGACGACATTTCCGCTCGCATCGCGCACCTAGGTTGTGCCGCTTTGTATGCCGAGATGATCAAGGCCATGAAGCTGTGATCGAGGGCGAAACTACCGCACAGCACCTAGAACGGTTGATTGCCATAATCGGCGAAGCTTTGGCCGTTGCCGACGACGGAGATCAAACCCTGCTGGGAGCTCATCTTTACGGGTGTCTCGTTAGGGCAACCGCGTTGCGCGCTATCCCAGACGGTCTTTCTATGTTCGACTGAGGGCAACTGGTCCTTGAGTGCCCGTGCTTTGACGACGCAGCGCGCGTGGCACCTTCGCCTCGACCATTTGCGGTGTTCCCGAGCACGAGCGCCTAGTCACCGATGCGGGCGGCGCGTTGCTTCAAAACGATCTTCATCGCCCCTTTCGGCGTAACGCCCGTTACAATCGCGTCGCCCATGAAGCCAGAGCGATCGTAGGTTCCCGTTCGCACGATATGCAGCGGCTCGCCGCGTTTTTGCGGACAACTCAACATCTGGGCATAGCGACCATCCGCTACATGCTGGCTCTCAACACGACACTGCGCTTTCTGATCAGGTAGTAAAAGCTGCTCAATACCCTGCCCCATCGCCACGCGTTTGTGCTCTGCCTTCGACTTGCCGCGCATCATCCGAACGAGGAAGCCGGGCACACCCGGAACAGAGAGTTCAACGACGGTCGACGTGACATCCCAACGACCTGGAACGACAACTTGCGCACTCGCTGCGGCGACCATGGACGCAAGGACAAG
This sequence comes from Sphingomonas sp. Leaf208, assembly GCF_001421415.1. Taxonomy (GTDB): domain Bacteria; phylum Pseudomonadota; class Alphaproteobacteria; order Sphingomonadales; family Sphingomonadaceae; genus Sphingomonas. The sequence continues at coordinate 481,012 of NZ_LMKH01000034.1, read as the reverse complement.
GGTCAGAGAATGGTAAATGAGCATTTATCCGTTTAGCTCGACAAGTGTTGCGCGACCAGAGGGCAGCCGGTGAATACCCGTAAAGCGACTGTCCGTTCGCTCGGGCGGCGCCGTCATTGCCGCCGTCGCCCTCTTGACAGGAATTGCCTCATACGCCTCGACGTTGCACATCGAAGCCGGTTCAGAGACGAAACGGACTTATCCGAACACTATGCAAGAGTCACGGAATTTAGATTCCAGTATTGCGCTGTCTAACTGTGCGGCTTCCTCATTGCTATTCATGTTCTCTCGCTGGTTTAGGGTTGCGATTAGATCCTATTCAATAGCGGAAGAGCATCCCTGTGACGTCCCGTTGATAACATTAATGCGACTGAGCGCCTGCGAAAGCCAAGCGCCAAGGACAAACTCTTCGTGAGCGTCCGCAAATGCAATCATAGCCTCAAGCTGGCTGGTGAACATGCTGGGGTCTGCCTGATTCATCGTATCGATCCTTGACCCACGCTGCGCAACGCCGAATTATTCGTATCCACTCAACAGCGGAAGCCCGGTTAACCTCGAAACAGAAGCTTAGTTCCAGGAAACGCTGGCTTTCTTCGCTACCGCGATCATTGGGCGTTCGTCCGAAGAGAACTGAGCGTCGAATTTGCGCAACTGGCTTCTCTACGCAAAGCGCTCAAAGCCGCTACCCGCCGGAAAAGGCCTTGCAACCTCAGCCGCTGTTCCCGAGTGAAAGTGCCATAAGAAGGTGATGCCGAATAAGGGGAACAGTCACGAACGCGTTGCAGCGTAGTCGACGCAGTCGCGGGTCGAGATACACTCATTCTACCAGCGTCCCGGGGCATCCTCGACCACCTAAGGTAAAGGAAGCGTCGTTCGGCTTCAGGATCGTAGCGGTAGAGGAAGCTGCCCCGTCTCGACATCCAGAGGCTGGTAGAGAGCGCGATAGACATAGTGGGCAACCTCACGTCGTGCATCAGTCCGCAACCGCTCTCGCGGCACCGGAAGCGCCACGAGGGCCCAGCCGGGAGCCTGCTCGATCAGGCCCGCATCCGTTCGGCGGTGATCAAGCTCGCCATCAGTTGAACGTCATCGCATGGGGCGACAGGCCGCGTCTCGCGAACTCAGCCTCAATCGGCGCCAGCAGGCTTTCGGGTCCGTCCTCCATGCACTGGAAGTAGACAGTCTGCATCTCGGCTGGCCGCAGCTCGGGCAAGATTTCCGCAATCAGATGGTGGGTCTGAGACAGCGGTTCAGCGCCGTTGCGCATCGACTCGGGTGCATGTTCCATGAGAACAAAGGTGGAACACTCGTTCGATCGAGTCAACGTCTAGCTGCAAGTTGATCGCCGTATTTACTGCCCCGCGAGCCGATCGAAACCGACCCGCAGGATATGCAGAGGGCTTAGGCCGCCATCTTCACTGGGTGAAGGTAGTAGACCCCCTCAACGCCGCGCTGCCACCGATGACGGGCAGGGTTGCCACCCCGGTTCGCATTTAAGATTGCTCCGGCGTGGCTAGCCTTAAAGCCGAGGGCAACCGCCGCGCTGACGATATCTCGACCGGTGTATTTGCCGCTCTCGAGTAAAGCCTCGATCGCGATGATGAGCAGGTCGTTTCGGTTGTCGGTGCCGCAGCCGTCTAGCATGCGTCCGATGCCATCTATTTCCGCTGAGGGGGTGGTTACGGGGAAGTTATCGGCGGGGTTGATAGGACTGTTCATGGTGTGACTCCGAAAAAAATAAAGAAGCACCCCGCCCCACGAACCAGCCGAAGCCAGCGCACGGAGCGGAGTTGAGGTTAGGCAGACTGAGCCTGCTTGGCAGCGCCCGCCTCGACGGCAGCGAGCAACGTGTCATTCGCGAGGTGCGAGTACCGGGCAGAGCTGGCGACGTTCGCATGACCCAGGACCTTCCCCACGGCGAAGAGATCGACCCCGGAGTTGACCATGAAGGATGCCGCCGAATGGCGGAGGTCGTGGATCCGGAGTCCCGGTAGGTCGGCAGTATCCCGCGCGGTCTGCCAGCCATGCTTGATCGTCGTAAGGTGCTTCTCGGGGTCCTTAGGGCTCGGGAAGAGGAACACCGCACCCTCTGCGCGCGGCAGCCGTTCGATTATGTCGACAGCGGCCTGAGCCAGCGGGACGTGCCGCGACCGCCCCGTTTTTGAGGTCGGTATGTACAGGCTGCGCCGATCAACCTTCACGTTCTCCCATCGCGTCGATAGCAGTTCCGACACGCGCATGCCGGTGAGCAGGAGCAAGCCGACCACCGACGCAAGCTGAGGGTTGCGGGATTTCGCCGCCGCCGCGAGCAGGCGCTTGGCCTCCTCGGTCGTTAGGAAGCGCTCGCGAGCGTTGTTAAGGGGTTTGCTCTGCACCCCGCGGACGGGGTTCTTGTCGCACCCTGCGATGCCCCAGCGCATGCCGAGTTCGAAGGACCGGCCGAAGATCGCCTTAATCTTGATCACCGTCGCAGGCGCCAGACCTTCATCGCGCTTCGCTGCAAGCCAGTGGGCCACCGCGCGGCCATCAATGTCAGTCAGTCGGACCTTCCCCCATTTTGGGATAATGTGCCGTCGGACATACATCTCAGTCGTTGAGTATGACCGCTGATGTAGTTCCGCATCAGCTAAATGCATTGCTGATAGCTCGCAGTAAAGCGGAACCATTTTTGCAGCGGCCTTTGCCGCGGATGGATCTTTTCCAACGGTCACTTCGGACCGAAGGCGTTGTGCTATCTTCTTAGCAGTCGCAAACGTGATATCCTCGTAACGTCCGATCTTATATTGCTTTTGTCTCCCTTCCCAATCGTAACGCAGATAGTACGTTTTACCACCGGTTGACCGACATTCTAGGGTGAACCCGGTAATAGCCGAATCGAATAGCTCTAGCTTCTTTTTACCATCAGGGCACTGCGCAGTTAAGGCGACAGTATGGTCTAGCTTTACTTTCACGAACATTCTCCTTAATTTGGATTGGCGCGCGTCGCCAGAGCGGCCCGAGGGAGCGCACGGCGGCGGCGAGATGAGGTCGGCATCCGTGCCGCCGGCTTGGTGCTCGGCGGGGCTTAGAAGGACAGTGTTGGGCCAGTTGCGATTCCGGGCCGGTTATCGACGCGGTCCGCGCGGTCTGCGCGTGTTTTGCGGCACCCCGGTATCGTAGGGGGCGGAGGAGGCGCTGCCCCCTCTGCCACCTTCAGCTACGCCGACCCGAGGTTTGACTACGCCTGAGCGGAGCTCGGCTCGCGGATCACCTGCGGTTGAACATCACCGTCGAACGCGAGCTAAGGTGATATTATTCACGCCCCGCCATGCCGATCGCACCGGCACAGAGGGTTGGCGGCTCGGATTAGGCCTCTTCGGCCTCGATGCGCACCACACGCCAAGCATTACGCCGCGAACACGGCGCTTCCTGCAACTCAAGCCCATCGACGATTCGGTTGGCGTTGCGACTGAGGTACTGGCCAAGGCGGCTACGGTTGACGACCTCGCGTTCGACCACCGGTAGCTCAAGCAACGCTTCGTGTAGGTCTGGCTTATCGCCAGCTACCAATAGCACGTCGCGCAGCATAATCGCCCGCTCGCCGATCTCAGCATGCCACGCCTTGAGGAGGTCACGGAAAGCGTCCTGGTCGGGATTGTGGTGTAGCTGCTCGATGATGCTCGCTGCTGGATCTGGCAAACCGAGCCATAGCAGCGGCTGCCGGCACAGGTCGCTCCACTGCTCGAAGCTGCCGATGTTCGGGACGTCCGTTCTTGGCGATCCGGCGCCCTTCCATGCCGCTACGATCGTCAGAGCAGCAGCGACATACTCCTCCCGCCGTCTGGCAACCTTGACCGCAGGCTGCCCGTCGTATCGCACGAGTGCCGGAGTAGCGGTGCGGTGGTGGAGTCGGATCGTAAGCACCCGCCGCGTCATGTCGCCGAGTGGCCGAACGTTGTTGCCCGTGCCAACGATTAAGCTGCGCGTGCTGGCCGAAACGTTGCGGCTAACCCCCAAAAGTCGTCCTGCGATCATGTCACTGGTGAGCGCACTGTTCATCGGACCGTATGGGAACCAAGGACCCTGCATGTCGTCGAACACGACCGCCGCCGGAGCGCCAAGGAATGTGGATAGCATCACCTTGCCGGCCTCCTCCTTCGTCGTGGGATAGGGCAGCTTCAGCGCTGCTCCAGGCCCGGCGAACGGAGTGATGGTTGCGGCGAGGTAACTCTTGCCGCTCCCCGGCGTCGACGCCGTAATGTTGAACGCAGGTGCGGTGGGCAACGCCGATCGGACGGCGCCGGTGAGCATGGCTGAGATAGCGGCAGATCGATCCGTGTCCGTCGCAAAACGAAACTCACCGACCAGCTCCCCAAGCTTCGCCAACGCCCGCCGTGCATCTTCCTCGGTTTGGTTGCGCGTCTCGAACTTACCGGCATCGAACGCGGCGTAGCATCGCGATGCGGCATCGTAGCCGGGCTTCGAAACGAACTCGCCCGTGCCGTCGCGGAAGAACGGCTGTCGAGCGAGCCTGCTCAGCACCGGCAGGTAATCGTATTGCGCCGCTTTCAGCAACGTCTGAACATTGCGCGCTGGAGGGTCGATACGAACGGATTTCTGAGCTCGACCGTCGTAACGATACCAGTCCGCCGCATCGGAGAGCGCCGCCGTCAACGCGGCTTCACCGAGGAGTTCGGTAGTGACGTCGCCCGTTGCTGGATCGTTCCGCACAACAACGATTGCGCCGCCTGATTGGTAATAGCCGCCACGCAACGAAAGCGTCAATTCAGCGACGCGGCGCACCCGATTCATTTCTCCGGGCATGACGTCGATACGGGCTTTCCCGCGCGCTTGCTCAGACTGAACGCCAAGAAACTCGATCAGCTGACCGATGCGATAACGGTCGCCGTGCGAGTGCTGGCAGCAGAAGCCGCCAATCGGTCGGTCGGCGTCCGGTTCGAAATATGCCGAGCCGCCGTCGATGCCGTCCGTATGCTCGCTCACCCACGGGCACGTCACGTCGTGCTTGCCGGCTCCAATCTGCCGCTTGTACAGGCCGCGCTCTTTCAAGGCCGTGACAACTGGGTTCTCGCTCGGTGCCGGCTTGAACACGTCGCTGCCGGTCACCGCCGATTGGATCGTTTTTGGGGCAGCGGACTGAACCATGTTCGGGATAGCCGCAGCCGGCGGCTGCAACGTCAGCCCAAGCGCGTCAGTTAAACCTTGGACGGAGTAGGCCGCGTCAGGGTTCCACCGGATCAGCCGGCATAGGAACGGCTGCCCACCTTCATCCCGGTATTTCACCTTTCCGTTGATGGCGTTTGGCAGCCTTGCCCAGCGACTTGCGCCGCCGGCTCCCGTATCGCACAGGCTCGCTGCCATCACTGCATCCTGAAGGTGTTTGACCGTGGCAAGATCGCGGATGGGCGGTTCTAGACGGAAGCCGAGCTGGCTGTTTCCCGGGCTAGTCTCGATCTCCCACGTCGGCAGAGCGTTCGCCAGCTTCTCCCGATCGACCTTCGTCCCGACGTCGTCGAGCAGTAGGAAGTGAAAGCCGCTGATCGTCTCCTTCCGCGCTTGGAATGCGTCGCCCTCGCCGGGAACGAAGCTCGCGCAGTTCAAATAGTTGTTCCTGTCGATAGGGCATTGCCGATCGACGTCGCCGGCCGCTTCGGCCGCCCAACCTCCTGAGGTCGGGTCGCCCGGCTTAGAGCAGACCGCCGCAGCGGCGCCCTCGGCCACGTCACCCATGACGATCTTGAGGAACACCGCGTTCGAAGGGGGCTGAGAGGGCTCGTCTACGGTGCCCCCTTCGCCCCCCTTGGAGTTATCAATGGCTGATATTAGCACATCAGGTGCGGTTTCAGCCCCATAGTTGAGTTGGGACAGATCGACCTTGTCGGAGCAAGGCGCCCCCAATGCCTCGCGCCCCAAATTTGCGGGGGGCGGGGCGTTCAGAAAAGTTATGTCGTTAGCTGATATTGTCATACGTGTGCCTTGGTACGGTGTGCCCGCCGTGCTCTCGCGAGACGACGCGCGTTTTGAGCCCGCAGAAGCAGGTTTTGCGGTTTGGAGGTTTGCTGGATGTTAGGCGGGTAACGGGCATCCCTGCCGAGCGGGCCTTAGCTGTGCTCAGATGGGCGAATGCTGTTTGACGAGCCTTCCACCGGACATTCCGGTTTTCCTACGCAGCGGCCGTTTAGCCGGATGCGCAGGCGTCTCTGCTGAGCGCGTTAGTGTTTGCGCCTAGCTATTAATCGACAGGGGTCTAATCCATTGTATTTACACGATATTATAAGTCAGAGTTGCTGCCATAAGTTGGGCGGGAATATTTTGAAGTTAAGTTGAGTTCTGATCGCACTACCTTCGCTGATAAGTAAAGGTGGTAGGTCTTGTCGCTGTCCACCCACCAGAGCCCGCGTCCCCGTCGGGTTCCCCGGCCCGCGTCAAGTGTCGCGGCGACGAACGCCTCGTCAATTTCGGTAGGAATCGATGAGTAGTCCGCACCGGTATCGATAGAGCGCTGTACCGCCGCTCTGTTCGCCCCTAACTCCACTGTCTCGATAATGCCCGTACGCCGATTGATGCCCGTGGTGATGGCAGCTTGAATTAAGAAGCGTACGAATTCGGCCCGTCCCATGACCCCGCGGTGTTCGTCAGCCAAGCGGACAACCTCATCTCGTCGCGCGGGATAGGCCGCAAAATAGTCGTCAATATTCTCGACGATCTCCCAAACGTCTGCGGCTGGACGGTATCGCACGTGAAGAGGTCGGCGTTTGATCTGGTATGGTCCAAAAAGCTGGTCGTCGTTACCCTCCTGTTGCTCAGCCAGCTTGAAGGTACGCATCATCCACTCCAGGAGTTTAGGATTCTCCACCGTGTTGTACATCTCGGTTCCCCGGCCCCCCTGAAGTCCTAGCCGTGCTGTGGAGCGACAGGCCGCGCAACTCAAAACATGCAGCGAGACTGCGCAGCGTAGGTAATCATGACGACGTCACGTTCGATCGCCGAGCGTGACCATGTAAGGAAGCGGTAGCGGCGTCTCCCGCGGCGGCTTTACTCGATTTATTATTGCGACAGTCACCCCGATCGCCCCCAGCGCGGCGGCGCAAACGGCAGGAGCGTTGAGCGCGAGCATTAGCATGCCAGAGCAAAACGCGAAGCCGAGCGTCTCACGCGGATGGGTAATCGCGGCCATTAGCGCCAACATCAAAAGAACGATGCCCAAGGCGGTTGTCAGGGTCTGAGCGATTGCGAGTATCACAAGTGCCGTTAGCAGTTTTAAAGTTGTGTTCATGATATGTTCTCCTTGGAGGTAGGTCAGGCCGCGTAATGGCGGCAGAGAGTGAGCAGGTCGGGGAGAACGCCGTCGGTATCGCTTATGAAGAGGACGTAGGCGAAGGCGGAGCCAAAACTGATCGACAGCTCGAACCAGCCCCCGTGATTCACCAGATGATCCCAGAAGGGGGCGAAGCCAGGCGCATCGAACCGGACTTCGTCAGTGGGTTCAACGAGCGGGGTGAAACCGACTTGCCGGATGATGTCGGACTCGGCGTCGCCCGCGACGATGACCAAGATTTCGGTCACGTCGATCAGATATCCAAGATCGCCGATGCGGCGGCGCAGCAGAGCAAGGAGGGTTGGGTCGAGGTCGAGCGTCAGCGCATGTGCCATAGCGGCGCGATCGTTTAGAAACAGCATGGGTGTTTTCCTTCCAGACATAAAAATGCCGTCCGAAGCGAGTTGCTTGGACGGTGCGGTCATTTGGGTAAGGGGCATCGATTAGGCGGGCGTCAGGTGGCTCCGGCACAGGTCGAGAAGGCACTGATCGATGCCTTGCTGATCGGGTATGAAAAGTACGTGCCCGAAGCCTGAATCGGACAGCACGAACGCCAGTTCAAACCATTCGCCGTGGTGCTCGATCCACTCCCACGAAGGGACGAAGTCGGGATCACCGAAGCGGCGTTCATCCACGAAGTTGATGTCGACGGCGAAGCCCAGGGCCTCCTTTACCTCTTTCATTCCGTCCCCCGGCTCGACGGCATGGAAGTGCGCCAGATCGCCGAGTTCGACGTCCGGCTCGGTGTCGTCTTCGAGGTGCCGGGCGCGGAGGGCGAGCAGGTCGCGCAGGGCGGGGTCGCGGGTGGCGTCGTTGATGGCCGCTTCGACGGCGGCGCGGTTGGTCAGTGACAGCATGAGGTGAACTCCAATGAAAAAGGCCTCCGCGAACTGGTCGCAGAGGCCCTGGGGGTGATTTTCGTAGTGTTCGTTAAACGAGCGCTTCGAGAGGCGCCGCCGGGGAGGGTAAAACGGGCGTCTAAGTGACGCTCACGTTATGTCATCGCTTTATTTGCGAACCCCGCGGAGTCGAACGCGAGAACGTTTGCTATGGCTTAAATATTGCCCGAGTGAGACGTCGTTCGATTTTATGTCATAGCGCGTTCGGCTTGGGGCCCGCTTCAGCTGGTTCAGAATCTGGCTTCGGCGTAGCCTCACGATGACTGGCTCTTGCACCAACGTAAAGCATTCCGCCAAGTACGATCAGTATTACGGCCCAGATTGGATGTGACGACAGCAGCAGTAATCCACCTACGATCGGCACGCCGACGATCAACTTATCTACGGTTTCCCACTGCTTGTTCGAAGACTTCGCTATGATCGAATTTGCGTCCTTATTTTCCGGTTTGCGAGAAGCCGGCGATGCAGCCCGCTCCGCATCACGGGCCTTAATTGCAGCCTTTCGAGCCTTTGCTCTCGCCTCTGCTGCCCGCTCGCGGACGCGGTCGTCCTCGTCCTTACCGTCGGCTATCGCCTGCGCCGCCGCCTCCTCTGCGTAGCGGTTGCGCTCGATCTCCGCACGGCGCGCAGCAATGCGCTCCTGCATATCCATCAGGTTTCTCCTTAATCGTCATCGTTGGAGAGGAAGGCGCTGAGCGCCGCTGCACCGAGACCAAGCCCAACAGCCCCGGCGGCGGCCCGGCGACCAGTACGCTTGGCCCCGTCCTCTGCCGCGATAACGTCGTCGATGACGCGAGCAGCACGTGCCTCCCGTTGATCTTCGGGGACGCGACGTTCGAAGGTGACCATCAGCGTCTCGCGATCGCTGGTCAGCATGTAGCGTTGCTGGACCTTCTCCATGAACACCATGCGCCATCCTTCGGAAGCCATGGCATTGATGTACGCTTGCAGGACTGCTGTCTCGATGCGGCCCTCGCCGAGCAAAACGGAACTTATTGCCCCGTCTGCCACGTCGATGACCTTGTACTCGTACTCCATGATGCTTCTCCTGTTGAGGTGGATGGTTCCCGGTCTAAGTCGACCAAGCAAGTAAAAGTGACACGTCTGGTGGACAGACGCGGACATGCGTCTGCGGCCAAGTCAGCGCATGGATGTGGTGCAGCTCCTTGGCGCGAACGTACGCCGCTATCGGAAGCTGGCCGGCATGTCGCAGGAGGAGCTGTCGCTAGAGTCGGGGATGAAGCGCAGCTACGTCAGCGATCTGGAGCGGGGCACGCGCAATCCGTCAGTGCGGGCTCTGGGTAGGCTAGCGGATGCGCTGGGCGTACCCGCCGCCGTTTTGCTGTCGGCAACTAACGAAGTTGAGCAACGTCAATAGGGGGCGAAGAATGGCGGATATAAGTGGGCAGGGCCTCGGCAATGATTGGCTCCTCAAAGCCCAGAAGAAGATCAATCAGACAACACCAGGGGAATACACGGTGAAACAGTTGTTTGGGATCGACTGGCCCGGTGGAACGGAAGCGCAGGCGATTGGCCCGAAGTTCAAGTACGACGTGAGGGAGGGGAACCTCAGGGGGCTCGAGTATTCCCGAGATACGGGCGCACACGCCGCAGTCTACCGCGTATTTTGAAAACCCGGCGATCACGGTAGTTGAGCATGTCGCGTTCGCTTTCGAGATCTCGGGTGAGCGATTTGCCGGACGGGTGTTCAGTGCCTCGGCAAATGTGCCGCGTGTGCTATATGTATGAAATGGCAGTTAGTACTCGAAAGACCTCCGCTCCCTCTCCAAAAGCGGGTGATAAAGGTAAGCGGTTAATCTCAGCGCATCGTCCAGCGAAGCCGGCCAAGCCGCCGGAGATACGCATCTTTGTTTCCTACTCTCACAGGGACGCAGCCGCGCGCGAAAAGCTCGAGACTCACCTAGCCCCATGGAAGCGCGACGACGTTACCGTTTGGTATGACAAAAATATCGAGCCGGGAGCGCAACTCGATCCTGCAATTGCTCGCGAACTGCGGAACGCTCACATTTTCATAGCACTGTTTAGCCCTGCGTACCTCGACAGTAACTATTGTTGGAACATCGAGTATCGGCGAGCCATGGATCGTCGCGCCCGCAAGCTGCTGCGCGTAGTAGGGGTCGTCGTAAAGCCATGCGGCTGGAAGCATACCCGCGCCGCCGGTTTCAAGTTGTTACCTGACGACGGTCGCGAGCCTGAGCGGTGGTCAAGCTCCGACGCTGCCTACGTGAATATCGCCGAGGGCATCGGCGCGGTGATCAAAACTGTCCGTCGGGAACTCGCGGCTGCGGTACCGAAACGACCCCCCACCCCTGCTGCATCGGCCACGAAACCGAAACCCCCAGTGAGTAAACCACCTACACCGGGCAAAGCTCGGGCCAAACAGCCACCCAAGGCTCGCGCCCGATCTCGGAAAGCGTAAATCAGCAAACTGAGGGACTCCGCATTGTAGTGAGAACGATTTGATACCCTCCTTGGCGCGAACGTGCGCCATCATCGGAAGCTGAAAGGTCTGTCGCAGGAGCGGCTGGCGCTCGATGCGGGTATGGAACGCAGCTACGTGAGCGATCTCGAACGCGGTATCAGGAACCCGTCTGTGCGTGCACTGGGGCGACTGGCGGACGCGCTGGGGATCGAGCCGAAGCTGTTGCTGGAAACGCCGGTGGGTGGGGCTTCCATATAAGATACCTGAATCTGCGCGTCTTCGAACCAGATAGGTTTACAGTCTTGGGTCCAGAGTTCATTCTTGACCCTACTCAGTGCCGCGATGATCGGGAGAGCCCGTCGAACGACGCAGAATTACGTTTTCCGTTATGAGTCGGCAAAGTGGTCAATAAACTGGGTCACTAGCTGCTCCGCATCGAAATCGAACATTGCGCGGCAGGTCCTTGCTTTCGTTCGGCGTGCCAGTAGCTTAGGCGTTTATGACCGAGCGGCGACCGAATGTACGACTCCACGATCCACTCGAAAACAATCAGTCGACAATTTCGTAAGAGCGATTTCAAATCAAAGGTTTGGACTGCCACCAAGGCCGATCGCCCAGCAATTACGAAAGCAGCGCTCCGGCTTGCAGAGCACGGGTTCGAGACGGTCGCACTCCGACGGAATGATTTGGGGGGCAAACCAATCTATCGCCATGCCTCATTACCCGAAGCCCTGCTGATCCGCCACGTAGCGGAGAATGTACGACGGGTGACGGGCGTTCATCAATCTGATCGCCAATCAATCGTGAAATCACTGGTCAATCTGCTCGCCGAAGGCGTTCCCTTTAACGTTGCGAAGATTGATATAAGGTCTTTTTACGAAAGTATTGATCCGAGCAATATTCTCCTACGCTTAGAAAGCGATGCCGCGTTTTCACGTCAGTCTATATCAGTACTGAAGTGCTTCTTTTCTGCTCTAAGAGAAAAGCAGATTTCGGGATTGCCAAGGGGGATAGGGCTAAGTGCCACCCTCTCGGAATACCTGTTACGGGACTTCGATCGGAATATGGCAGCGATAAAGGATGTGAGGTTCTACAGTAGGTATGTGGACGATATAATTGTTGTGTCGACACCGGAAATGCCGTTTGACGAAGTCATTCAAGAAGCCAAATCGTTTTTACCGCAGGAACTAGAGTTTAATAGGAGCAAGACCAACGGCTTCGGATTCAAACCGTATAGCAACAATGCAGCGAAGCCGGGCGGTCAATGCATTACATATCTTGGCTACGACATAACAGTAGATGAAATCACGAATGACGGCCGATCTTCCGCTCGCAATGTCCTTGTCGACATGTCAAAAAAGAAGGTCGGACGTCTCAAACGTCGGCTATGCAAGGCACTTCTGGCGTTTAATTCAGGGGGTTCATTTGCAGACCTACTTGACCGCGTCAAAATTCTTACAAGCAATTTCGGCTATCATCATGAAACTTCTGGGCAAACTCGTTACGCTGGTATCAGGTTCAATTACCCACTCATCAATCCGGAAACGGCGAAATCCTTGGACCTGCTCGATAGATTCTTAATCAACACGGTGACCTCAACTCACAAAAACAACCGAATCAGACCAACGCTTACCCAAGACCAGAGAATATCTCTCCTAGGAATGGGTTTCAAAACTGGCTTCGTCGATAGTCGGTTTTATAGTTTTAAAGATGATCGCTTGCGGCATCTCACCGGATGCTGGCTCCATGCGTAAACGAGTTGTCGTCAAAGGGAACGTGCGCCGCTCGGATTACATGCGCGCGGTAATCACCGACACCCTACCCGAAGAGGTTCCTATAATATTTAGTAACGATGGATTCTACACAAACTCGTCACATACCTATGATAATTTGAACACGAAACGGTTCATCGACGCGATATTTACGCCTGCCAAGGCCTATACAAAGCCTTATCGATACAGTGTGCTACGGGACGCTGTATCGGCTCGCGGCCTAAGCCTGCTTCACCCTCTCGCGCAAAAAGATGTCGCAAAATTCTACGCAAAGTACGACTCGCTGATTTGTCACTTCTGCTCCAAGAGCGACGCTTCGCTACGCTCTCCTAGCAAAGTAGGCGGCACATTCTTTGTAAAGGGTCCAACTAGTGAAAAGAATCGCTATAAGGCTGCCTCAGTTGACACTGTTTCGCTAGCAACCACCGTCTCAAATCCAGCGTCATATTTTGTGTACAACAAGATCAGTCGGGCTCATGAGTTTTTCGACTCTAATGACTACCTCCACCTAGAAAAAAGATTTTCAAGCTTCAGATCTGTCGATGTCAGTAAATGCTTTAACAGCATATACACCCATACGCTATATTGGGCCGTTGATAGTATTCATGCTGCGAAGGAGAGCAATGGTTCTGTCGGATTTGCCAACGAGTTCGATAAGCTGATGCAGTCAATGAACTATAACGAAACTAACGGCATATGTATTGGCCCTGAGGTCAGCCGAATCTTTGCCGAGGTTATATTTTCCGAGATAGACAAAAAGATTATCGATCTACTCACGTTCCGTAAGGTCATATACAAACAAGATTATGAATTTCGTCGATACGTTGATGATTTCTATATATTTACGCATACCGCAGCCTATGCGGATAAGGTTACGGGGGCAATTGCGACATGCCTTTCAAAGTTTAATCTTCATGTGAATGAGGGTAAAACAGAGACAATTCAAAGACCATTCTCTACGAAGAGGTCGCGGATTATATCTGATGCTAACGATACGGTTTCCTTGTTCTTCGATAAGATCATTTGCTACCGAACAAATGACCTTGGCGAGCCAGCGGCCTACCCAAAGAAGATACTTCGGTCTGACGCCCTTATTCGTGACTTCATCAAGCGCGTCAAAGCCATCTGCTCTGTCCATGAAACCGGCTACGACTCAATATCTGACTACGTGGTGTCAGCTGCGAGTAAGCGCGTGACCGACCTTTGCGATGGTTTCGCCTCACCGTATGAGGGTCCGCACGTCGATGAGGAGCGGTACATTGCAGTACAGATGCTACTGATTGAAACGATCTATTTCTTCTACACAGTGAATCCAACAGTCCGCGCGTCCCTCTATGTTGCGAGAGCTGTCGTTACGGCTACGCGCTTGTTTCGTGACAAATTTCCGGAGCGCTTACCTTTCTTGGCTGAAAGCGTTGTACGTTGGACGATTGATCTAGTCCGATCGATTGGTCGCGAAGAGCGACATAAAGACCTCACTGCGATCCCACTAGAAGTGCTTAATGTCCTACTGCCGATGAAAGAGATCGCAGAGGATGAACCACTTGTTGACGACTTGATAGTTCAACTGTGCAGTGAATACGAACGGTTTGAATATTTTGAGATCGTCTCTTTTATATTCTTATTTGGCGGAAGGTCAAAGCATCGTGGCATGGTTACGAAGCTGTTTAAGCGAGCGCAGGACATAGTAGGCAACGAGTTAGGGCCGAGAGTCGATGCCCAATCCGCGCATCTTGTCTTAGACATGCTCGTTTGCCCGTTTATATCGATAGAGAAGCGGGCCGGATGGTTTAACCGCTTGCAAGGCCGGTGCGGCCTCTCACGAGTTTCTCGACAGGAAGCCCAAGCGGCGATTGAAGACCTGGCAAAGCGCCATTGGTTCGTTCGTTGGGACCGCGTTGACTTTCTAGCCCTCCTTCGAAAAAAGGAGTTGAGCGCGATATATTAAGGCGGTAGATTTTGTGTAGGGCTGCTTCTCACTTGAGAGCGTTTCGTTCTATTCTCCCGTCCGAAGGCGCCCGTCAATTGTAAGGGCTGCTGGGCGACGGTGATGAGCCACCGTGCACACACCAAATGTGGGGAGCAGCCTTTCAAATCGACGTGGAATGTCATTAGCTTTGCTGTCGATCGCCAAACCCAGCGATTAGAACGCTTGGCATCGGGCACCCACAAAAGACTGGTCGCGTGTAGGGCGACGGGGGCGCAAACGGTCGTTTCAGATACATTACTGGCGGTAGTAGACGACGGCGATCAAAAGCCGGTGGTACGCACTCGCACAACTGCCTCCGAACAGCCACCGCGTTGCGCTATTCCTGGTGGGCTTCGCGGATGAAACTGAGAACGCCCGGTCGGGCAGCTTTCGAATGGGGATAGCGAAGGTCGGGGCGGCTTCCCTACCCAAAGCGCCCCAAGCAGGACCCAGACGGCGGCCATCCGAACGGCCCGTAAACCGCGAGGGTCGATGTCACCTTCTGGAAGTGCCATAAAGTAGGTGGTGCCGCTTACAGGACTCGAACCTGTGACCCCCGCATTACGAATGCGATGCTCTACCAGCTGAGCTAAAGCGGCCCGATGACGGATGTATCCGGTCGAGGGGGCGGCAACTACCAGCGGTTTTGCGGGCTGACAAGCGGTTTGCGAGTTTACTCTGTGTTTACCAAGCGCGGTGCACAAGTGCGACGATGATACGGGGATCTTTGGGCATGACGACGGCGCGCAGCGTACAGGATGGACGCGCAATGGGCGCGGATAGCGTGGCGCTAGCGCGGGATGCGTCACGGGCGACCGCGGACGCCAGCGCACACGATTCGACCGATGCTGGCGTCAACGACGTGATGTTCGATCTCGGGGGCGACGAACGGCGGATGCACGTGCGCGCCTACAATCATTGGGTGTCGCTGCTGAAGGACCGCCCCTATCCTTCGATTGCCAACCTCGAGCCCGAGACGATCACCGATTTCGGGCCGCACAGCGTGCTGCTTGATTTCAGTCAGGGCATGGGCGATCCGAAGATCGCGTATCTCGGGCGGGCGCTGCGCGAGGAGTGCGGGCTCGAGGGGCCGATCGCGACGATCGCGGACGTCCCGAGCCGGTCGCTGCTGTCGCGGCTGACCGATCATTACCTACAGATCATTGCCAATCGCGCGCCGATCGGCTTCGAGGCGGAATTCGTCAGCAGCAGGGGGCGGACAACGCTGTATCGCGGGATCCTGATGCCGTTCGCGTCTGGCCCGTCTGCGTCGAGGGGCGTGACGATCGATTTCATCTACGGCGTGATCAACTGGAAGGAACTCGCGGACGCGGATCTTCAGGCGACGCTGTCTGCCGAGCTGGATGCTGCCGTTCACGCGACTCCGCACGGCTCGGGCACGACCGCGCAGGTGTGGGCGGATGGGCCGAGCGGTGGCTTCGATGTCATGCCTGCCGAGCCGGAGCCCGCGGCCTTGCAGGAGCTGGTGCTGGATGACCCCTTGCCCGCCGACTATGTGCTTGTCGGAAGGCTCGGCGAGCAACTGGCGATGGCGCGGGAGAGCGCAGCGCAGGTCCGTGCGGCCGAAGCGCGTAGTCGTGCGGCGCTGCACCGGACGCTGGGTCGGGCGCATGATCTTGCGGTGTCGACCGTGCAGGACGACGATGATTTCAGCGCGATACTCTCTGCTGCCTGCATGCCGGGTGGGACGGACGCGATGACGCAGATCGTCGCGCTTGTGTTTGGCGCAAATTTCGAGGCAGCGCGGTTGGAGACGTTCGCGACGGTGCTGCGACACGTCCAGCGGCATCAGGTGCCGGCAGGTGGTTTCGCGAGCTTTCTCGCCGGGTTCGACGGTGATCTGGCCGCGATCGCAGCGGCTGAGCGCTCTGAATTCTAGGTGCGCCGCAGCATATTCCTTCGCACCCGCCACAAGGGTTGAGATAGGCGATTAGCGGGCGCATAGGCCCTGACCTATGGCGAACCAATCGTTGAACAAGCTCACCGAGACCCTTGCAGGCCGGTTGACCGAACGGGCCCTTCCGGGCGAACTGAGGAACTTCGGGGCGAGCGAGGTCGCTCAGGCCGCGGCGTTCGTCGCCGCGACCGCCGCGCACCGCGACGACGGTGCGCCGGCGATCGCGATCGAGCCGATCAGCGCGGACGATACGCGACGGCGGATGCGGCTCGCGATCGTCAACGACGACATGCCGTTCCTGGTCGATTCGATTGCGGCGGCGATCGGCGCGCAGGACATCGCGGTCGATCGGATCATCCACCCCGTCGTCCGCACGACGCGCGCGCCCGACGGCAGGCTGCACGCGATCGACGCGGATGGCCAAAGCGCGGGTCGTCCCGAATCGATGATTTACCTGGAGATGGAGCGCGCCGATGCGCGCGACCGTCGCGGGCTGATCGAAGACCTCACGGCCGTATTGGCCGACGTCCGTGCAGCCGTGACCGACTGGCGCGCGATGCAGGCCGCGCTCGACGACGATATCGCCAAGCTGCCCGAGGGCGAAGGCGCCGCGCTGTTGCAGTGGTTTCTCAACGGGCATCTGACGCTGCTCGGACATCAGATCTGGCATCGTGACGGGAGCGGTCATGCTGCTCTCGGTATCGCGCGCAACGAACACCGCGTGCCGATTCTCGCCGGATCCTCGCGCGCGCTCGCGATCAAGTGGTTCGAGGCGGGCAACGACGCGCCGCTGCTGCTGAAGTCGAACCTAATCTCGACCGTGCACCGTGCGGTGCCGCTCGACCTCGTCGTGGTGCCGGTGATGGAAGGCGCGACGGTCGCCGGGCTGTCGATCTACAGCGGGCTGTGGACCAGCGCTGCGCTGGCCGCGATGCCGCGCGACGTGCCGGTATTGCGCACGCGTCTTGCGGCAATGAAGGCGAAGTTCGGGTTCGATCCGCGTGGTCATGCCGGCAAGGCGCTGACGCATGCGTTCACTGCGCTGCCGCATGACTTGGTGATCGCGTTCGCACCCGATGCGCTGGAGGATCTGGCGCTGACCGCGATGAGCATCGCGGATCGACCGAGGCCAGCGCTCGTGCTCGTCGAATCCGCACTTGGCCGTCACCTGTTCGGCTTCGTCTGGCTGCCACGCGACGACGTCACCACCAGTCGTCGCGTTGCGATCGGCGACATGCTGGCCGAAGCGGCGAATGCGAGCGTGCTCAACTGGTCGATCGCGCTGGAGGACGGCGAGGTCGCGATGATTCGCTACACGCTCGATCTGCGCGGCGATGGCCGGATGCCCGACGTCGCACCGCTCGCGTTGCGGTTGCAGCGGATGGTGCGCGGCTGGGTGTCGGACGTCGAGGCCGCCTTGGTCGAGACGTTGCCGCCACCGCGTGCGGCGCGTCTTGCGCTCAAATGGGCGGCGGCGTTCCCGCAGAACTACCGCAACCTCAGCACGCCCGCCGAGGCCGCCGAGGATATCCAGCGGATCGCCGCGCTGGCCGATACGGACGCGCGTGGCGTGCGCCTTGTTCCGGGCGAAGCCGGCGCCGATCCGCAGTTGAAGATCTACAAGCTCGGCGGGGCGCTCCCCCTGTCGGACGCGGTCCCGGTGCTGGAGAATTTCGGCTTCCGCGTGATCGGCGAACTGCCGACGCGGTTGCGCGACGACAGCGTGCCGTTCGTGCATGACTTCGTGCTGGAAGCGAACGACGCCGCGCAGCAGAGCGACGCCCCCGTACTCGAAGGCGCGATCGCAGCGGTGCTGGAAGGCGCCGCCGAGAACGATGCGTTCAACCGGCTGATCGTCGAACTCGGCATGCGGCCCGAGGCGATCGTGCTGTTCCGTGCGTGGTTCCGGTATCTGCGCCAGGCGGGGCTTCCGTATGGCCTGACCACCGTCGTCGACGCGCTGCGCCGTGCACCGAAGGTCGCCGCCGCGTTGATCGCGCGGTTCACCGCGGTCCATCATCCGGAGCACCCGGGCAACGCGATCGAGGCGGACCAGGCGATCGAAGCCGGGCTCGATGCCGTCACGGCGATCGACGACGACCGTATCCTGCGTGCGTATCGCAACCTGATCGCAGCGACGCTGCGGACCAACGCGTTCACGCCTGCCGCCTCGGAAGCGCTCGCGTTCAAGCTCGACAGCCATCTGATTCCTGGCCTGCCCGCCCCCGTGCCATGGCGCGAAGTGTGGGTTTACTCGCCGCGCATCGAAGGCATCCACCTCCGCGCCGGCCCGGTAGCGCGCGGTGGCCTGCGCTGGTCCGATCGTCGCGACGATTTCCGCACCGAGATTCTCGGGCTGATGAAGGCCCAGCGCGTCAAGAATGCGGTGATCGTGCCGACTGGGGCGAAGGGCGGCTTCTATCCGAAGCAGCTCCCCGCCCCGTCGAACCGCGACGCGTGGCTGGCCGAGGGCACCGAGAGCTACCGGATCTTCATTCGCACCTTGTTGTCGATCACGGACAACATCGTCGAGGGCAAGGTCGTGCATCCGGACGGCGTGACGATCCTCGATGGCGAGGACCCGTATTTCGTGGTCGCCGCCGACAAGGGCACCGCGACGTTCAGCGACGTGGCGAACGCGCTCGCGCTCGAACGCGGCTATTGGCTGGGCGATGCGTTCGCCTCCGGTGGCTCGGTCGGATACGACCACAAGGCGATGGGCATCACCGCCAAGGGCGCATGGCTGAGCGTCCAGCGGCACTTCGCCGAACGCGGGCTCGACGTGCAGAACGAGAGCATCACCGTCGTCGGCTGCGGCGACATGTCAGGCGACGTGTTCGGCAACGGCATGCTCCTGTCGAAGACGCTCAAGGTGATCGCGGCGTTCGATCATCGCCATATCTTCCTCGATCCCGGTCCCGATCCGGCGACCAGCTGGGACGAGCGCAACCGGATGTTCGCGCTGCCGCGGTCGAGCTGGGCGGACTACGACGCGAGCCTGATTTCGAAGGGCGGCGGCGTGTTCGCGCGCACCGCTAAGGTCGTGAAGCTGTCGCCTGAGGTACAGGCCGCGCTCGGCGTGACGGCGAGCGAGATGGAGCCGGGCGCGCTGATCTCGGCGATCCTCAAGGCGCCCGCCGACCTGCTCTGGTTCGGCGGCATCGGCACCTATGTGAAGGCCGCATCGGAGGCGAACGTCGCGGTCGGCGATCCGGCCAACGACCGCCTGCGCGTCAATGCCGAGGACCTGCGCGTCATCGCGATCGGCGAAGGCGCGAACCTGGGCGTCACGCAGGCGGCGCGCATCGCGTTCTCGGCGCGCGGCGGGCGGATTAACACCGACTTCATCGACAATTCGGCGGGCGTCGATTGCTCGGATAACGAGGTCAACATCAAGATCGCGCTCAACCGCGAGATGATCGAGGGGCGGCTCGAGTACGAGGACCGCAACACGCTGCTCGCCAGCATGACCGACGACGTCGCGCACCTGGTGCTGGAGGACAACCGCCTCCAGACGCTGGCGCTGTCGATCGCCGAGGCGGACGGTGCGGTCGCGGTGCCGAGCTATGTGCGCGTGATCGAGATCTTCGAGGGCGGCGGCAGGCTCGATCGTGCGGTCGAAGGGCTGGCGTCGAACGACATTCTGCTGCGTCGTGGTCAGGACGGCCTGGGACTTACGCGGCCTGAGCTGGCGGTGCTGCTGGCGACGGCAAAGCTCGGGCTTCAGGACGCGATCGAGCATAGCGACATCGCCAAGGACGACGCGCTCAAGCCCGACCTGCACGCAGCCTTCCCCGCGGCGATGCGCGCGCGGTTCGAGACGGCGATCGACGAGCACCGGCTGCGGCCCGAGATCGTCGCGACCAAGCTCGCCAACCGGATCGTCAACCGATTGGGCATCCTCTACCCGTTCGAACTGGCGGAAGAGGAAGGCGCGGCGATGGGCGATATCGCGGCGATGTTCGTCGTCGCCGAACGCCTGTTCGACCTGCCGGTCTTGTGGGCGGAAATCGAGACCGCGGAGATGCCCGAGGCGGCGCGGATCGCGCTGTTCGACGAAGTGGCCGTGGCGACCCGTTCGCAGATCGCCGACCTGTTGCGCGTGTCGGCGCCGGGCGCGGTGCCGGGCGACGTGCTCGCGCGGCTGGCGAAGGGCATCACGCAGCTCGACAGCCAGACCGCGGCATTGCTGCTCGAAGAGGCAAGCGCGCAGAGCAGCCGCATCGCGGGGCAACTCGAGGCGGTCGGCGCGCCGGGCGATCTGGTGCGGAAGGTCGTCCGCTTGTTCGAGATGGACGGCGCGGTCGGGCTGGCCGATCTCGGCGAGCGGATGACGCTCGACGAGGCGGTGGTGACGCGGGCGTTCACGCATCTCGGGCAGGCGCTGGGGCTCGACTGGGCGCAGGCGAATGCGGCGCGGATCAGTCCGACCGATCCTTGGGAGCGGTTGCTGGTCGCCGGGCTGGCACGCGATTTCCAGCAGTTGCGGCTGGAATTCCTCGCGCGGTGCGGTGCGCAGGATCCGCAGGGTGCGGTCGAGAAATGGCTGCTGACGAATGCGGCGCGGGTGGCGCAGTTCAAGGCGGTGATCGACCGCGCGCGCCATGCGGCCGTCCCGAACGCCGCGATGCTCGCGCAGATCGCCGGGCAGGCGCGGGTGCTGCTGGGGCGGTAAATCAGAGAACCCCTCTCCCCTGCGGGGAGAGGGAGGGGCCGGCGCGCTCTTGCGCGTGGGAGGGTGAGGGGCATGAGGCTCGGGACGCAAATCCCAACTCCCCCTCACCCTCCCGTCGCCAAGAGGCTCCTCCTTCCCTCTCCCCGAAGGGGCGAGGGACGAGTTACGCCCGCCGCGCTGCCAGCTCAGCCTTCCACTTGCGTGCGCGCACCCACATGATCACGCCGGTCACCGCCAGCACGGCCGGCAATACCCCGCCCAGAAAGATCACGATCTGCCACAGCGCACCCATGTCGGTGCCATCGTGGATCCGCCGCATCCACCGCGCCACGCCGCCCTGAGGCCGCGCCGGTGCCGCGGTCGCGCCGCCGGTGTCGTCCGCAACCTTCACTCCGATCGGTGAGCCTCTGCCCTGGCCCCTGCCCTGAAACGTCACCGTCCAGTCCGGGCTGAGGTCGGTCGGCCACGTGACGCTTCGCAACGGCGCATTGTCGACGATACCCCGCGCCTTGCCGATCGCCACCGCGAGTGGCTGCGCGGGCGACGCCAGCGGTTTCGCGCGCATCATCGCACCGCGATCGGGACCGCCTCTCGGCCGCGACGTCTCGCCGGTGAGCTTTCCGAAAAACTGCGGGAACGAGATCCACGCGCCGGTCAGCGACAACACGAACAACGGCAGCGCGATCCAGAAGCCGAACAGGTGATGCAGGTTGGTCTCGACGTCACGGTGCCGTCGGAACCGGAACCCACGCGTCCACTTCCCAACCGTCGGCCACCACAACCACAGCCCGGTAAAGCACGACACCATCATCGCCACGCCGATCCAGCCGACGATCGAGCGCCCGACGCCGGGGAGTTGCAGGCTCCCGTGGAGCACGTGCAAGAACCGCACGAGCCCGGCGTTCGACGGCGACACCTCCAGCACGCGTGCCGTCGGCGGATCGAGATACACCATCGTCCGCTGGGGAGGCCCTTGCCGGATCGGCGCACTGGCCGAACTGGCCGCGACGATCACCGGGCCGCCGTCGTCGGGCATCGTCAAATTCGCGATCCGCTCGCCATGCTTCAACGCAGCGCGCGCCGCCGCGACATAGCTGTCGGGCCCGACCACGGTCTTGCCCGTAACCGCATAGCGCGCCGGATCGACGATCCGGTCGAGTGCGTCATGCCACACCAGCGCCGCGCCGCTGAGCAACAGCGGGATGATCAGGATCGCCAGCACCAGCCCGATCCACTTGTGGACCTGGAACCACGCGCGTCGCATCGCCAGCTTGCTCATTATCTACTCCCTGTACGGTCAGCGTCGCATGGGGGGCCGGTTCAAGTCCACAACCCTTGCCACACAGGCAACATGCCCCCCTCCCTGGAAGGGAGGGGTTGGGGGTGGGTCGGCCTGCTTTGGTCGCGGCGTCTGGATATGCGGAAACCGACCCACCCCCTGCCCCTCCCTTTCAGGGAGGGGAGCAGAAGTCAGGCGTCGGCCCAGCGCCGCAGCAGATTGTGGTACACGCCCGTCAGCCGCACCGTCGCCGGATCGCCCTGCCCCTGCGCCGCCGCGACCGCCTGCACGCCCTGGTCGAGATCGAACAGGATCCGTCGCGCGCCGTCGTCGCGCACCATCGACTGCAACCAGAAGAACGACGCGGTACGGACCCCGCGCGTCACCGGCGTCACCCGGTGCAGGCTGGAAGCGGGGTAGAGAACCATATGCCCGGCCGGCAGCTTGACCGATTGCGGCCCGAACTGGTCCTCGATCACCAGTTCGCCACCATCGTAGGTTGCGGGGTCGTCAAGGAAGAGCGTTGCGGACAAGTCGCTGCGAATGCGGAAGTCCGTGCCGCGCTTCATCCGGATCGCATTGTCGACATGCAGCCCGAAATCCTGTCCGCCGGCGTAGCGGTTGAACAGCGGCGGAAACACCTTCAGCGGTAGCGCGGCCGCGACGAACAGCGCCGACCGCCCCAGCGCATCGAGCACCATCCCGCCAGCCTCGCGCGCGGCCGCCGAGTCCTCGGGCAATTGCTCGTTGCGCTTGGCGAGCGCGCTCTGTGGCCCCGACGTCGCGTTGCCGTCGATCCACTCGGCCTGATCGATTAGCGCGCGGACACGGGCGACGCCGGCAGCATCGAGGACATCGGGGATCGCGATCAACATGGCATCACCCTAGAATGCAGCGGCGATACCGGCAAACTGCCCGCATCGCCGCCAAGCCTCACAGGCTGTAGAACAGCGTCAGCCGCACCGAGCGCGCCTCGCCCGGCGTCGCCCAGCCATTGTTGCGGATGCCGGTGTAGTATTTCTCGTTGGTGAAGTTCTGCACGTTGAGCTGTGCGGTCAGGCCGTTGCCGACGGTGTACGACAGGAACGCGCGATGCGTCAGGTAATCCGCCGAGTGGAAGACCGGCGTCACCACGGTCGTCGGCGCGAGCGGGGTGGCCAGCGCGCTGTTGTTGAGCGCGAACGCCCCCTGATAGGTCAGGCCGTAGCCGAGCTGGAGACCGAACGGCAGCGTGTAGGTAGTGAACAGGGTGCCCGAATGCTTCGGCGTGTTGGTGAGCTGCTGGTCCTTCTGCGGATCGAGCACCGCTGCGGAGTTGCCGCACGGATTGGTGATCGTCGTCGTGATCGTCGTCGGAGTGGTGACCGTCGTGCTTCGCGTACCCGGATTGTCGAGACAGAAGTTCGACACGCTCTGCAACACCTTGCCATCGAGATAGGTGTAGTTGGCGAAGATCGACCAGGCCTTCGACACGCTGCCGCTGGCACCCAGCGCGATGCCGTCGACGCGCGACCGGCCATCGGTGACGCCAAGCGTCGTCACGATCGGGTCGTTGGTGGCGACGCGGTAGTTGGTGCGTTCGTTGCGGAACAGTGCGGCAGTCAGCTGCAGCTCGCGCCCGAACAGGTCGGCCTTCGCGCCGATCTCGTAGTTGACCGCCTTTTCAGGCTGCACGTCGCACGGATCGACCGTACCCGCCCCCGCGCCGCCGATAGCTGGCGTCCCGATCAGCGTCCCGCAACCGAGCCGCACCGTCGCCGAGGTTGGCGTGGTGGAATTGCCGTAGGACGCATACAGGCTGACCGTCTCGATCGGCTTGAAATTGATGCCGCCGCGGTACGAGAACAGCGTTTCGTCGCTCGTCTGGTTCAGGCCGCGGGTATAGGTGCCGAGAGTCGCGGGGATCGTTACCGCCGTCGAAAAAGTATCCGCACGGAAGGTCCCCTTGGCGTGTTCGTAGCGCAGGCCAAAATTCGCCTCGATCTGCGGAATGATCTTGATCGTATCGAACGCGTACACGGCGGCGTTGCTGGTCGTACCCTGCGACCGGCCCGATTCGATGAAGTTGAACGCCCCGGTATAGTCGGTGTTCGGATTGGCGAGATTGATCGGCTGCTGGGCGACCGTCGTACCGTCCGCGGTACGCAGCGTGTTGCCCGTGACGATCGTGTAATCTTCTTGCGAGACCGACGCGCCGAGCACCAGCGTATGCTCAAGCCCGGCGGTATCAAACACCGCCCGGAAATCGGTCTGGTTGTAGAGGATCTGGTTTTCCTGGTTCCGCACGAACCCGCGCGGGCCGCTTGGGATGTAGGATCCAAGCTGCTGCGCGGGCGTGCAGGCTAACGGTGTCGTGGACACGTTGGACGTGGCGATCGGCTGGAACCCGGTCGAAAGGCAGAACCCGTTCGGGTTCGGGGCCTGCGGTGCACTGGTCAACGAGTCCTGCTGGACGCGCTGCCATCGGCTGAGGTTGCGGATCGAGACCTTGTCGGAGAAGCTGTGGCTGACCGTGGCGGTTGCCTGGTCGACGGTGATGTCCTGCTTGTCCAGGTTCCGGATGCCGTAATAGGCCGAGTTGTCGGCACCGGGCAGCGGTCCATTGTTCACCGCATTGCGGAAGTACGGCACGCCGTAGACCGGGATGTTCTCGTCTTCCTGATGCAGATATTGCAGCGTCAGGCTGGTCGGGCCGGTGACGCCGACGATCAGCGATGGCGCAACCGCCCAACGCTTGTTGTTCTCCACATCGCGACCAGGAATGTCGTTCTTGTGTGCGACTGCATTCAGCCGGACCGCGACGAGGTCACTGACGCGGACGTTCGAGTCGAGTGTCGTGCGGTAATAATCGTCGGTGCCGACACCGCCGGAGACGACCATCAGCGTCTCCGCCTGCGGGCGCTTCGTCACGAGGTTGATCGTGCCGCCGACCGATCCACCGCCACCGAACACGCTGTTCGCGCCGTTATAGACCTCGACCTGTTGCAGGTTGAACGTCTCGCTGCGGCTATACTGCGCGCTGTCGCGGACGCCGTCGATCGTGATGTCGTTGTTGGCGGAATAGCCACGCAGGTTGATGCTGTCGCCGTATCCGCCGCCGCCTTCGCCCGCACCGAAGGTGATGCCGGGGATCGTCTGCAGCACGTCGCGCAAGGTGAGCAGGTTCTGCTTGCGGATCGTCTGGTCGCCGATGATCGTGACCGTCTGCGTCGTGTCGAGCAGGCTGCGCGTCGCCTTCGGGCTCTCCAGCGTGGTCGCGGGAACGGTCTTGCCATTGACGACGATTTCGTCGCGGTTGAGCTGCTTTTCCTGGTCGTCGACCATGTGAGTCTTGGCGGCATCGACAGGTTTATCGGCGGCATAGGCTGGTGCGCTGGCAATGAACCCTACGCACGAAAGCGCGAGAAATGCAGGCGCGGCGGACGAACGCGACGAGAGACCAGACATGCGAAACCCCTTATTGTTGCGGGTTCGCTATTGAGAGTCGTTCTCACTGTCAACGCTATTGCGACTAATTCTCATGCGTCGGCCGAGAACAGCCATGATCTCAAGGCGCTAGCAAGATTGGGGGGATTGTCGGCCAAGATGCGTATCGCGTCGATCTCTGCGACAAGCGCGGACAAGGGCAACGCAAGACGCTTCGCAGCGGCCTCCAGCGCTTGCCAGAAGATGGGTTCGAGGCTGATCGACGTCTGGTGGCCGGCGATCGTGATCGAGCGTTTGACGGGTCCGTGGAACCCGCCTGCGGGCGCCGTAATGCCGCCGCCCGCGGTCACCGACGGATCATTCGGTATCGAACAGCGAGGCCAACTGCTCGATGATCGTGCCGCCAAGCTGTTCGACGTCCATGATCGTGACGGCGCGCGCGTAATAGCGGGTGACATCGTGGCCAATGCCGATCGCGACGAGCTCAACCGGCGACTTGCTCTCGATCCAGCCGATCACCTGGCGCAGATGGCGTTCCAGATACGATCCCGAATTCACGCTGAGCGTCGAATCGTCGACCGGAGCGCCGTCGCTGATCACCATCAGGATGCGACGCTCCTCGGGCCGCGCAACCAGCCGCGCGTGCGCCCACATCAGCGCCTCGCCGTCGATGTTCTCCTTCAGCAACCCCTCGCGCATCATCAGGCCGAGCGAGTTGCGCGCGCGGCGCCACGGCTCGTCGGCGCGCTTGTAGACGATGTGGCGGATGTCGTTGAGCCGGCCCGGCTGCGGCGGACGCCCGGCGGCTAGCCACGTCTCGCGGCTCTGCCCCCCCTTCCAGGCGCGCGTCGTGAAACCGAGGATCTCGGTCTTCACGCCGCAGCGCTCCAGCGTGCGCGCGAGGATGTCCGCGCTGATCGCCGCGATCGAGATCGGGCGGCCGCGCATCGAGCCGGAATTGTCGATCAGCAACGTCACGACGGTATCGCGGAAGTCGGTCTCCCGCTCGGCCTTGTAGCTGAGCGACAGCGTCGGGTTGACGATCACGCGTGCCAGCCGCGCCGCATCGAGGATACCCTCCTCCTGATCGAAATCCCAAGACCGCGACTGCTGCGCCATCAGGCGCCGCTGAAGCCGGTTGGCGAGCTTCGACACGGTCGATTGCAGGTGCACGAGCTGCTGGTCGAGATAGCCGCGCAGGCGTGCGAGTTCGTCGGCGTCGCAGAGCTCGGTCGCGGCGATCACCTCGTCGAACTGCGTCGTCCACGGCTTATAGTCGAACGCGCCGCCCATGTCCGCGAAAGGACGGTTCGGGCGGACCGGCTGCATGCCTTCCTCGCCGTCGTCGCCGGGCTCGCCGTCGACGTCGTCCATCGACTCGTCGCTCTGCTCCTGGCCGTCGCTTTCCTCGTTCTGCTGCTCGGACTGTTTGCCGCGCGCCTCGACTTCGCCCTGGCCGTCTTCGCCCTGGTCGTCGCCTTCGTCGCCATCGTCCTGCTGCTGCTCGTCGGTGCCCTCGTCCTCGGAGCCGCCTTCGTCGCTCTCCTCGGGGACCTGATCGCCTTCGACCAGTTCCAGCTCCTGCAGCATTTTCCGCGCCAGGCCCTGGAACGCTTTTTGGTCGTCGAGCGCATAGGCTAGCGCGTCCAGGTCGGTCTTGCTCTCGATCCATTCGCGGACCAGCGCGAGGCCGGGCGCGGCGATCGCGGGAGATTCTTGCCCGGTCAGCCGCTCGCGTACCATCAGGCCGAGCGCGGTCGACAGCGGCACTTCGTCACGATTGCGCGCACGCGTAATCGGATCGGCGCGAAGGCGAACGTCGAGCGCCCGTTCAAGGTTCTCGGTAATCCCCGCATAACCGCGCGACCCAAGCGCCTCGACCCGTGCGGTTTCGACCGAATCAAACACCGCGCGCGCAACCGCCTCGACCGGCGCTGCACGATTATGCAGCGCGATGTCGTGATGCTTCAACCTGAGCGCGAATCCGTCCGCAAACCCACGCGCCTCGGCGACCTGCTCGAGCGGCAAGGCGCGAGCGGGCATCGGCACCTTGATGTGCTTGCCACTCTGAGTCGGCGCATCCGCCGTGAAGGCGAGTTCGACCTCAGGCTCCTCCGAGATCGCACGCGCGGTGCCGGCAAGAACCGCCTTGAAGCGATCGAGAGGGGTTTCGTTGGCCAAAGGTTTAGGCCTTGCCCACCACGCTCTCGGGCAGGTCCTTGCCGAACACGCGCTGGTAATATTCGGCGACCAGCGGCCGCTCCGCCTCGTCGCACTTGTTGAGGAAGCTCAATCGGAACGCGAAGCCTACGTCGCCGAAGATCAGAGCGTTCTGTGCCCAGGTGATCACGGTGCGCGGGCTCATCACGGTCGAGATGTCGCCGTTGACGAAGCCCTTGCGCGTCATGTCGGCAACGCGGACCATGTTCTCGACGGTCTTCTTGCCCTCGGGCTTGTCGTATTCGCCCGACTTGGCGAGTACGATCTGCGCCTCGACCTTGGCGGGCAGATAGTTGAGCGTGACGACGATGTTCCAACGGTCCATCTGGCCCTGGTTGATCTGCTGCGTGCCGTGATACAGCCCGCTCGTATCGCCGAGGCCGACCGTGTTGGCGGTCGCGAACAGGCGGAACCACGGGTTCGGGCGGATCACGCGGTTCTGATCGAGCAGAGTCAGCTTGCCCTCAGTCTCCAGCACGCGCTGAATCACGAACATCACGTCAGGGCGGCCGGCGTCATATTCGTCGAACACCAGCGCGGTCGGGGTCTGCAACGCCCAGGGGAGCAGGCCCTCGCGGAATTCCGTGATCTGCTGGCCGTCCTTGAGGACGATCGCGTCGCGGCCGATCAGGTCGATACGACTGATGTGCGCGTCGAGGTTGATGCGGATGCACGGCCATTTCAGGCGCGCCGCGACCTGCTCGATATGAGTCGACTTGCCGGTGCCGTGATAGCCCTGGACCATCACGCGACGGTTATGCGCGAACCCCGCCAGCACGGCGAGCGTGGTGTCGGCATCGAAGACGTACGCCGGATCGAGATCGGGGACGCGCTCGTCGGCTTCGGAGAAGGCCGGCACTTCCATGTCGGAATCGATCCCGAACATCTCGCGCACTTTCACCATGCGGTCGGGTGCGTCGAGGATCGTGGTCTCGCGGCTGTCTGGCTGGGTATTCGGGATATCGGTCATGTTGGCCTCGTGTTCCCGGTAGCTCTAGGCCAAGCGCGGGCAGTTACTCAACCGCCGCTGTACGATTGGTCGGGCGATTGACCGGAAGAGTTAGACGAACCGCTCGCCAGCCGTGCGGTTCCGGCTGGCGGGTCGTGAAATATCGATCAGAGTAAGTATGGATCACATTCCCGTTACGTCAGGCAAACGCGGTGGCCCCCTTCAGGTGCTGGTAGGCCGCGATCACCTTCTGCAATTCCGCTTCATGCGCCCGGTCGCCGCCGTTGCGGTCGGGGTGATAGCGGCGAACGAGTTCGCTGTAGCGTTTGCGGAGTGCCGTCCGGTCGGTGTCCGTGCCTAGCCCGAGGACGCGCAACGAGCGCCGTTCGCCGTCGGACAGCACGCGGCCGTCCTTGCGCGCCGCCGCCATCCGCTCGCCGAACCTTGCACCGATCGCGTCGATCGGGTCGGCGAAGTCCGCCCATTTCGGCGGCGTATCGCCGCCGAAATGGGCGAACGCACGCGTCTCGCGTTCCCAGCCCGCCATCGGACGCTGCGCATGGTGGATCTCGTCCGCGGTCATGCCGTCGAAGAAATTATACCCTGAGTTGAACGCGCGGACGTGCTCCAGACAGAACCAGCGGAACTGCGGCGGGCCGCCGTCGCTCGGTCCTTCGAGCGGGGGTGCACGGAATTCGCCGGGTTCGGCACAGTCGCGCCACATGCAGACGCGCCCGGTCCCTTCCACGCGACCGTGAAACCGCGGGCTGGGACGTTCCTTGCGATTGTTCTGACCGTCTTCGCTCACTGGCTCCCCGCGCTTTCCGAAACGGGCTATATAGGTTCGATGACAGACCTCGCCACCGGCTCCGTACAGGACCAGATCACCGCCCGCCTCACCGCCGCGCTCGCCCCGACGCAGCTGACCGTCGTCAACGAGAGCGGGCTCCATGCCGGCCATATGGGTGACGACGGCACCGGCGAGACGCATTTCCGCGTCGAGGTGGAAACTGCGCAGTTCGAGGGACTTAATCGCGTCGCTCGCCAGCGCCTCGTGAACCAGGCGCTCGCCGAACTGTTGAGCACGAAGATCCACGCGCTCGCCATCAAGGCCCGCGCACCCGGGGAAAGCTGATGTCCTACAAGCTCTGGTACTGGCCCTCGATCCAGGGGCGCGGCGAGTTCGTCCGGCTCGCACTCGAAGGCGCCGAGATCGAATACGACGATTGCGCGCGTAAAGTCGGCGAGGACGGCCTGATGGCCGATCTCAACGACCGCACCGGTCGGACGCCGTTCGCACCGCCCTATCTCGAACTCGACGGCCTGGTGATCGCGCAGGTCGCCAATATCCTGATGTATCTCGGCGAGCGCCACGGGCTTGCGCCGTCGAACATGGCGGACCGGCTGTGGCTCAATCAGTTGCAGCTGACGATCGCCGACCTCGTCGCGGAGGTTCACAACGTTCACCATCCGGTCGCGATGATGGACTATTACGACGACCAGAAGCCCGAAGCCGCGCGTGCCGCCAAACAGTTCCGCGAGGAGCGCCTGCCAAAATTCCTCGGCCATTTCGAGGATGCGGCGCAGGCCAATCCGGGCGAGTGGCTGATCGATCACAAATGGACCTATGCCGATACCTCGCTGTTCCAGATCGTCGAGGGGCTGCGGTACATGTTCCCCAAGCGGATGAAGACGCTCGAACCCGACTACCCGAACCTCGTCCGCATCCACGACCAGGTCGCGGCGCTGCCGGGCATCAAGGCGTATCTGAAAAGCGACCGTCGCCTCGCCTTCAACACCGACGGCATCTTCCGCGCCTATCCGGAGCTGGATGCAGAATGACCCACTATCGATCCTCCCCCGCCAGGGGGAGGTGGATCGCGCAGCGAGACGGAGGGGGCGGGAAGCGATGACCGTCGTTCCGTGTCCTCCCCCTCCGTCAGGCTATGACTGCCACCTCCCCCTGGCGGGGGAGGATAAATGAGCGAGCGCGCCCCGCGCCCGGCCGCGCGCATCCTTCTCGTCGATGGACAAGACCGCGTCCTGATGTTCCGCTTCACCCCCGCCGATCGCCCCCCGCTCTGGTGCACGCCCGGCGGCGCAGTCGATCCCGGCGAGAGCTACGCCGCCGCCGCTCGCCGCGAACTCTGGGAAGAAGTCGGCCTCGACATCGACTGCGGCCCCGAAGTCGCGCGCCGCGTCGTCGACTTCCGCACCTTCGAGGGCCTCGAGGTCACCGCCGACGAACGCTATTTCCGGATCGACGTCGACACCTGCGACGTGAAGGCGGGCAATCTCACCGAGCAGGAGAAGCAATTGCTCGTCGGTCACCGCTGGTTTTCCCGAAACGACATCGCGGGCTTCCACGAAACGCTCTATCCAGCAGACTTGGTCGAGCTTCTCGACGCCACGGAACCTGCCAAGGGATAACGCCATGCTCGATGATTTCGTCCTTCAGACCATCCTGCCGTCGACGCACGATCTCGGCGGGTTCAAGGTCCATCGCACGCTGCCGAACAAGGAGCGGACGATGGTCGGCCCGTTCCTGTTCTTCGACCAGATGGGCCCGGCGCATCTCGACATCGGCCAGGGCATCGACGTGCGCCCGCACCCGCATATCAACCTGTCGACGGTTACCTATCTGTTCGACGGTGCGCTCGACCACCGCGATTCGCTCGGCACGCAGGCGCGAATCGAGCCCGGCGCGGTCAACCTGATGACCGCGGGCCACGGCATCGTCCATTCCGAACGCTCGCCCGGCGACGAGCGTGCCGAGGGCCCCAACCTATCGGGTATCCAGACATGGCTGGCGATGCCCGAGGCCGTCGAGGAGATCGACCCGGCGTTCGAGCACGTCACCAAGGCGCAACTGCCGACGATCGAGGCGCACGGCGCACGCTCGCGGATCATCATGGGGAGCCTGTGGGGCCAGACCGCGCCGACGACGACCTATTCGGGCACGATCTACGCCGATATCGCGCTCGATCCCGGCGCGAGCGTGCCGATCGACGCGGCCGCCGAGGAGCGCGCGATCTACCTCGCGATGGGCGAGGCGACGCTGGAAGGCGTGCCCCTCGAACCGCAAGTACTGTACGTCCTCCGCCCCGGTATCGCGGCAACGCTGCGGTCCGCGCACGGCGGCCGCGCGATGCTCTGCGGCGGCGATGCGTTCACGACCCCGCGCCACGTCTGGTGGAACTTCGTCAGCTCCAGCCGCGACCGCATCGAACAGGCGAAACGCGACTGGAACGCGGGCAACTTCCCGAAAGTACCCGGCGACGAAAAGGAATGGATAGAAATCCCCGCGATCCCGAAAACGGTCAGCTATCCGTAACTCCTCCCCTCCCGCAAGCGGGAGGGGGTAGGGGGTGGGCACGCGCCATCAACGAGCGATCCGTTTGAAATTGGCCGGGAGCCCACCCCAACCCCTCCCGTAAACGGGAGGGGAGAACACACCTTCTGCTCCCCTCCCGCYWGCGGGAGGGGAACGATGACACTACAACGCATCCCATTATCCACCGGAGTCGACCTGGACGTCGCGATCAGCGGAGACCCGGCGAACCCGCCAATCATCCTCCTCCACGGCTTCCCCGAATCGCACCGCACCTGGCGCGCCATCGCCCCGGACCTCGCCCGCGATCACTACGTCATCGCCCCCGACCAGCGCGGCTTCGCACGTTCGTCGAAACCCGAGGGCGTCGACAGCTACACCCCCGACAAGATCGTCGCCGACCTGATCGCGCTCGCCGACCACCTGAAGATCGACCGCTTCACGCTGGTCGGCCACGACTGGGGCGGCGCGGTCGCGTGGATGGCGGCGCTGCGCCACCCCGAGCGCGTCGCGAAGCTAGTCATCATCAACGCCCCCCACCCGCTCGTCTTCCAGCGGACCATGTTCGACGACCTCGAACAGCGCGCCGCCAGCCAATATATCCGCGCCTTCCGCAACCCCGATCTCGAAAAGCATATCGAGTCGATCGGCCTCGAAACCTTCTTCGACACGAGTTTCTCGAAGCACGCCGACCTTGCCGCGATGGCCAAGGACAAGGCCGCCTATCTTGACGAATGGAGCCAGCCCGCCGCGATTACCGGCATGCTCAACTGGTACCGCGCGAGCGCTATCGTCGTCCCCGAAATGGACGAGACCCCGCCCCGTCCCGCGTTCCTCGACGCACCGTTCCCGCCGACCAGGATGCCGGTGCTGGTGATCTGGGGAATGCAGGACAGCGCGCTGCTCCCGAGCCAGCTCGACCTAGCCGATTACGTGCCCGACCTGACGATCGAAAAGATCGATGCGGGGCATTTCGTGCCGTGGCAGAAGCCCGACGCTGTGATCGCCGCGATGCGCCGCTGGGGTGTCTGAGCACTCTTCCAATCCTCCCCCGCAAGGGGGAGGTGGCGCCGAGGGCGTCGGAGGGGGAGGACGCGGAACAGAGGTTGCCCTAACCGCCCCCTCCGTCTGGCAAGCGCCAGCCACCTCCCCCTGGCGGGGGAGGATCAAGACATTGCCGCTGATCCGTATTCGACCGTGCCTTCGCCACCTGTCTGAAACCTGACCAGCGCATTCTGTGATCGTTCAGCGGCGCTGGAGCAAAACCCTCCTCATGCCGTTGATCCGGCGTCGATACAGGAGAGCAATCATGCGTAAGATGATCCTTGCGGCCGTAGCCGCCGCCACCCTCGTCCCCACCTTCGCGACCGCGCAGAGCTATGGCGAAGTCCGTCGCGACCAGCGCGAAATCCGCGAGAGCCGTCGCGAGCTTGATCGTGCACGCCGCTACGGCGACCGCGGCGATGTCCGCGAAGCCCGCCAGGAGCTGCGCGAAGACCGCCGCGAGGCTCGCGAAGATTGGCGCGACTATCGTCGTACGCACGGCAACCTCTACCGCCGTCCGGCCTATGCCGGTCCGCGCGGTTATCGCTATCGCCCTGTCAGCGTCGGATACCGGTTCGCGCCGGAATATTATGGCCGCAACTACTGGGTGAACGACTACCAGACCTATCGCCTGTCGCGCCCCGCTTACGGGTATCAGCGCTGGGTCCGCTACGGCCGCGACGTCGTCCTGGTCGACACGCGCAACGGCCGCGTCGCACAGGTCAACAACGGCTTCTTCTACTAAGACCTTCTACCAAGTTTGGGCGGCCCGGGAGCGATCCCGGGCCGCTCGCGTATCCGACGCCTTAGTTCTTCTCGTAGGCGCCACGTCGCATGACGTAGTCTCGCGTCTCGTACGGCGCCGAGAGCCCCTCGACCCAGGCGCCGTGCGCATGCGTCAGCGCGACCAGTTCCATCGCCCGCTCGCCCGGCCAGCCGCGCACGCGGACTTCATGCCGGTGCAGATCGCGGTTCGGCTCCATCATCACCCAGCCGAGCCGCCGCTCTGCCGTCGCCCGAGCCCCCGCCGTATCCATCGCCACCCGGATCCGTTCGCGAGACGCCGGCGGCAGATATTGCCACACCACCGAATGCATCAGCACGCGCGTCACGCCCTTGGGCTGCGGCTCGGCCAATTGCGCCTCAACCCAGTCCGCCGCATCGCCTTCGACCAGATCGACGCCGCCCTCGCGCACCATAGCGATCGCCGTCGCAAGCCGTGCCTGTCGCTCGACCGCATCGACCCAGACATACGCCTCGAGCCGCGCCGCCGCGACCGGATCGGCGACGTCCACCGGCTGGATATCGACGCCGCGTGTCGACTCGATCTCGACCGGAGCGCCTGGCGGAGGCGCGCCCCGCCATTCGGGGTGGATAGTCACAGGCGACGCCGATGGCCCGACATTCACACCGCCAAGGTCGAACCGATAGCGATCGATCAGCAAATTGAGTCCCGCGCTCGATCCGATCTCCAGCACCTCAAACCGCGGCCCGTACCGCTCGGCCAGATGCAATATGCCGGTCATCATTCCGGCGGACCGCGCAGCCTCGTTGGTCTGCGGCGGTCCGTCGAGCCACGGCAGCAACGCCGCATCCTGTGCGACGAGCGTTGCCTTCAACGTCGCCGACACACACGATGGGTCGGTCTCTGCGCCGGAAAATTCGGCAGAAAGCGCCGGATCGACACCCGCGCGGTGGAGCGCATGCAGCCCGCCGACCAACCGCAACGCCAGCGCATCCGCGACCGGCTCGCCCGACCAGTCCAGCACCCGCCGCCCCGTCTCGCTGTCTCGATCGAGCGCGTCCGCCAGCGCGGTGCAGACGCGAGCCGTGATGGGCGCGTCCATCGCGATGCAATAGCCCGCCTGGATGTCGAACGCCGCACGGTTAGCCGGTTCATTTGCCATGCGCAGGTTGTTGCACCCGCCAAGCCCCCCCCGTAAAGCCCGGCACGTGCCAGATTCTCAGATCATTATCGCCGTCCCCAAGGGACGCATCCTCGCCGAGGCCCTGCCGTTACTCGCGCGCGCGGGGGTGCATCCCGAAGCTTCGTTCTCGGACGAGAATTCGCGTGCGTTGCGCTTTGCGACCAACGACCCGGCGATCTCGCTGATCCGGGTACGCGCGTTCGACGTCGCCACGTTCGTCGCGCACGGGGCGGCTCAGTTGGGGATCGTCGGGTCGGACGTGATCGCCGAGTTCGGCTATTCGGAACTGTACGCGCCGGTCGACCTCGGCATCGGCCATTGCCGGCTGTCGGTCGCCGAACCCGCCGAGATGGCGGCGCAGGATGATCCGCGCGGCTGGAGCCACGTCCGCGTCGCGACCAAATACCCGCATGTGACGGCTGCGCATTTCGCGGCACGCGGCGTGCAGGCGGAGTGCGTGAAGCTCAACGGTGCCATGGAGTTGGCGCCGACGCTGGGGCTCGCACCGCGGATCGTCGACCTGGTTTCGTCCGGCCGCACGCTGCTGGAAAACGGTCTGGTCGAGGTCGAGACGATCATGGAGGTCACCAGCCGTCTCGTGGTCAACCGCGCCGCGATGAAGACGCGCGCGCGGGTCGTGCCGTTGGTCGAGGCTTTCCGCCGCGCCGTCGAAGCGCAGGAGATCGCAGCATGACCGCGCTCTTCTGCTCCACTTCCCGTATGCGGGAGGGGGGGCAAGTGATCCGCCTCAACACTTCGGATGCGGACTTCGCGACGCGCTTCACCGCGCTCGTCGAAGACCGCCGCGAGTCCGACGCGGGCGTCACGCAGGACGTCGCCGCAATCATCGCGGCCGTCCGCCGCGACGGTGAGACCGCGCTCCGCGACCTCACGCAGAAGCACGACCGTCACGACCTCGAATCCACGGGCTGGCAGATCGACGCCGCCGACTGCAAGGCCGCGTTCGAGGCGCTCGATCCAGACTTGCGCACCGCGCTCGAGCTCGCCGCCACTCGCATTCGCGCGTATCACGAGAAACAGCGCCCGCTCGACAGCGACTCGGTCGACTCGGCAGGCGTGAGGCTCGGCGCGCGCTGGCTCCCCGTTGACGCCGCTGGCATCTACGTCCCCGGTGGCCGTGCCGCCTATCCTTCGTCGCTGTTGATGAACGCAATCCCCGCCAAGGTTGCTGGTGTCGGCCGCCTCGCGATGGTCACGCCGACTCCGGACGGTCAGATCAACCCGCTCGTCCTTGCCGCCGCACATCTCGCGGGCGTCGATGAAGTCTGGCGCGTCGGTGGCGCGCAGGCTGTCGCAGCGCTCGCGTACGGCGCAGGCCGGATCGAGCCGGTCGACGTCATCACCGGCCCCGGCAATGCCTGGGTCGCCGAGGCCAAGCGCCAGGTTTACGGCGTCGTCGGCATCGACATGGTCGCAGGCCCGAGCGAGATCGTCGTCGTGGCGGACGCGCTCAACGACCCCGAATGGACCGCGGCCGACCTGCTCAGCCAGGCCGAGCACGACGTCACCACGCAATCGATTCTGTTCACCGACGACGCGGCGTTCGCCGACAAGGTGGCCGAAGCCGTCGACCGCCAGCTACGCGAGCTTGCCACCGAAGCCGTCGCGCGCGTTGCGTGGGACACCAACGGCGCAATCGTCGTCGTCGACACGCTCGCCGATGCGATCCCGCTGGTCGACCGTCTCGCTGCCGAGCATCTCCAGCTGGCAATCCCCGACCCGCAGGCGTTCTTCGACCGCGTCCGCCACGCCGGCTCGGTGTTCCTCGGCCGCTACACGCCGGAAGCGATCGGCGATTACGTTGCTGGGCCGAACCACGTCCTCCCGACCGGCCGCCGTGCGCGGTTTGCCAGCGGACTGTCGGTGCTCGACTTCATGAAGCGCACCAGTTTCCTGGCTCTGGACGAAGCTGCCTTGCGCGAACTCGGACCTGCCACGGTCGCGCTGGCCAATGCCGAGGGACTGCCGGCTCACGCAAAATCGGTGGCGCTGCGGTTGCGGCTCAACAGCTAGATTGGTTCACGCGGAGGCGCGGAGACGCGGAGGTGTTGCGGGCGGCGCAGCCGCTTCGATCTCCTCCTTGGCCGGTTATTGCAGGGCCGCTGCGCGGCAAGGTCGACAGCTCCGCGTCTCCGCGTGAACCAATTTTCTTCGACTCCACGCCCGAAACGCAAAGGGCTGACACACACGCCCCCCGCGCCTACAGGCAACCGCTTATGACTCGAACCGCCCCCCGCACCAAGGCGCGTGCCGCCGCTCGCCTCGCCGCCGTCCAGGCCACGTACCAGCACGAGATGGAGGGCACCGCGATGCCCGTCCTGCTCAACGAATTCCACCAGCACCGGCTCGGCGCGACGATCGAAGACGTCGAATATGCCGAGGCCGATGTCGACTTCTTCGACGACCTGGTGACCGGCGCGAACGCGCGCGCCGGCGAGATCGACGTGCTTATCGAGGGCAAGCTGGCCAAGGGCTGGACGCTCGCGCGGCTCGACAAGCCGATGAAGGCGATCATCCGAGTCGGTACGTATGAATTGCTGGCGCGCAAGGATGTGCCGGTGGCCGCGGTGATCAGCGAATATGTCGATGTGGCGCATGCGTTCTACGACAAACGGGAATCGGGGTTCGTGAACGGGTTGCTTGATGGCATTGCGAAGGAAGTGCGGGCCTGACGGACTCCCCCTCCCCCTCCGGGGAGAGGGTCGGGGTGAGGGGCTACCTAGCATTGCAGCGCCTGGAACAGCCCCTCACCCAGCCCTCTCCCCGGAGGGGAGAGGGAGCAGATAGTGACCGAAGCCGAGTTTATTGCCGCTCTCCGCCGGCTCCCGCTGCACGCAGCGGCGCGTGGTCTCGACGACGATACCGCGTTGCTTGACGCAGGTCCGCTCGTCGTCACTACGGACACGATGGTCGAAGGCGTGCACTTCCTCCCAACCGACCCCGCGCAGGACGTCGCGTGGAAGCTGGTCGCGACCAACCTCTCCGATCTCGCGGCGAAGGGTGCGAAGCCTGAAGGCATCCTTCTCAACTACCCGCTTGGCGACGATGCGTGGGACCACGCGTTTCTCGAAGGGCTCTCGGAAGTCCTGACGGCCTTCGACACGCGCATTATCGGCGGCGATACCGTGACGCTCCCCCCGAACACCCTCCGCGTCCTGACCGTTACCGCGTTCGGCAGCGATGCCGCCGCCCCTGCCCGCAATGGCGCACGCAACGGCGACGCGCTTTACGTCACGGGCACGATCGGCGACGCAGGCGCGGGTCTCGCGATCGCACTCGGAAAGCAAGGCCCAGCCGAGTTGCTCGCTGCGTACCGGCGCCCGCAGCCACGGCTCGCCGACGGCCGCATCCTCGCCCCGCACGTCCATGCAATGATGGACGTCTCCGACGGGCTGCTCATCGACGCGTCCCGCATGGCGTCAGCCAGCAACCTCGCCGTCAGCATCGATCTCGCCCGCATCCCCCTGTCCGACGCCTATCACGCGTTCTCCGGCGACCGGCTTGCCGCGGCCACCGCGGGAGACGACTACCAACTCCTTTTTGCTGCACCGCAAGATTTCGTCACCGACGCCACGCAGATCGGCGGGTTCTCGACCGGCTCGGGGCTTACGCTTCACGACTGCGGCAAACCCGTCCCCCTCCCGCCAAGTCTAGGCTTCGAACACACACCCCGAGGATAACTTGCGCAATGCCCCTGCACTGATAAGTTCCTTACACGGGACTCGGCAAAGCCGGGACCGGAGAGGACCTGACAAGAGGGATAGCGCCGTATGACGACCGTCTATTTGGCCATGATCTGCGGCGTCATCGCCGTCCTATATGGTTTCGTCACCAGTCGACAGGTGCTCGCGGCCTCCCCCGGCAACGCAAAGATGCAAGACATCGCTGCCGCCATACAGGAAGGCGCCAAGGCCTATCTCGGCCGCCAATACACCACGATCGGAATCGTCGGCGTCATCGTCGCGGCGATCCTGCTGGTCACGCTAGGCTATATCTCGACGATCGGCTTCGTCATCGGCGCGGTGCTGTCGGGCGTCGCGGGCTATGTCGGCATGAACATCTCGGTCCGCGCCAACGTCCGCACTGCCGAGGCCGCGCGGACGTCGTTGCAGGCCGGGCTGACGATGGCGTTCCGTTCGGGCGCGGTGACCGGCATGCTAGTGGCGGGGCTCGGCCTGCTCGCGATCAGCGCGTTCTTCTGGTACCTCACCGGCCCCGCGGGCCACGCGCCCAACGACCGGATCATCGTCGAGGCATTGACCACACTCGCGTTCGGCGCGTCGCTGATCTCGATCTTCGCGCGATTGGGCGGCGGCATCTTCACCAAGGCGGCGGACGTTGGCGCGGACCTCGTCGGCAAGGTCGAGGCGGGCATCCCGGAGGACGACCCCCGCAACCCCGCAGTCATCGCTGATAACGTCGGCGACAATGTCGGCGACTGCGCGGGCATGGCCGCCGATCTGTTCGAGACCTACGTCGTCACGCTGGGCGTCACGATGATCTCGATCGCGCTGCTGATCCAGGCGAGCGGCGCCGAGCTGATGCGGCTGATGACGCTCCCGTTGCTCGTCGGCGGCGTGTGCATCGTCACCTCGATCATCGGTACGTACATGGTGCGGCTCGGCAGCGGCAGCATCATGGGGGCGCTGTACAAGGGGTTCTTCACCTCGACGATCCTGTCGATTCCCGCCATCTATCTAGCAACGCAATATGTGCTCGGCGACCTCCACCGCGTGATTGGGGGCGCCGGCTTCCTTGATCCCGCGACCGACGATCTCACCACGCAGGCGGCACCTTCGCTGACGCAGAGCTTCACCGGCATGGACCTGTTCTGGTCGATGATGATCGGGCTCGTCGTGACCGGGCTGATCGTGTGGATCACCGAATATTACACCGGCACCAATCACCGCCCGGTCCAGTCGATCGCCAAGGCATCCGAGACCGGCCACGGCACCAACGTCATCCAGGGGTTGGCGATCAGCCTCGAATCCACCGCGCTGCCGACGCTGGTGATCGTCGTCGCGGTGATCGTCGCGTACCAGTTGGCGGGGATCATCGGCATCGCGTTTGCCGCCACCGCGATGCTTGCACAGGCCGGCATGGTCGTCGCGCTCGACGCCTATGGCCCTGTCACCGACAACGCCGGCGGGATCGCCGAGATGGCCGGGCTGCCCGACGACGTCCGGCAGAGGACCGATGCGCTCGACGCGGTCGGCAACACCACCAAGGCGGTCACCAAGGGGTATGCGATCGGCTCGGCCGGGCTCGCCGCGCTCGTGCTGTTCGGCGCGTACACCACCGATCTCGCCACGTACTTCCCCGATGTCACGGTCGATTTCAGCCTGTCCAACCCGTACGTCATCGTCGGACTGCTGCTTGGTGCACTGCTCCCGTACCTGTTTGGCGCATTCGGCATGACAGCGGTCGGTCGCGCGGCCGGTGCGGTCGTCGAGGAAGTCCGCGAGCAGTTCCGCAACAACCCCGGCATCATGCTCGGCACCAGCCGCCCCGACTACGCACGGACGGTTGATCTCGTCACCAAGGCGGCAATCCGCGAGATGATCGTCCCTTCGCTGCTGCCGGTGCTGTCGCCGCTCGCCGTGTATTTCATCATCACAGCAGTCGCGGGCCAGGCCGCCGGCTTCGCCTCGCTCGGCGCGATGCTGCTGGGCGTGATCGTCTCCGGGCTGTTCGTCGCGATCTCGATGACGAGCGGCGGCGGCGCGTGGGACAACGCCAAGAAGTACATCGAGGACGGCCACCACGGCGGCAAGGGGTCCGAAGCGCATAAGGCTGCCATCACAGGCGACACCGTCGGCGATCCGTACAAGGATACTGCCGGCCCCGCGGTGAACCCAATGATCAAGATCACCAACATCGTCGCACTGCTGTTGCTCGCGGCTCTCGCCGGCGGCGGAGTGGGGTGAGCTGAACAGGATCGCCGATCGGCCAGTCACGCTGGCCGCTCTGCGATCCATTCCCTGCCCGGTGCTTCAATGTTTGCCATCCATTCCCGCGCGATAACAAGGCAGTGCGCCGCGTGCGCAATTCTCGCTCAGTCCCATCGACCTCGGCGTTGCACTGATCTGCTGCAGCCTCCTCTTGTGCCGGCTACCGAACGCGATACTCTGCGCAAACGGTCGTTGGGGAATGGCCGGGGGGGACTGATAATGACGTGGCGTATGAGCCTGCTGGCCGGTGCAATGATACCGACGATCGCGGTCGCGCAGACTGCGCCACTGCCCGCCCCCGCGCCGAAGGCGAACGCCACGCTCTCGGACCGAGTGCCGGTCGAAACCTTTGCCAAACTGCCCGGCATCGCCAATCCGAAGCTCTCGCCCGACGGCAGGCGTATCGCCGCGAAGATGGCGATCGACGGCGTCCAGGTGCTGGTCGTCGCGCCGCTGTTTCCCGGTGGCAAGCTTGCCGCGATCAAGGTCGGGGCGACGGTCGACATCAATTGGTGGCGCTGGGTCGGTGACGACTGGCTCGCGGTCGGCATCGGATCGCAGGACATGCTGTACGGCGAGGAAATCTACGTCACGCGCACGCTGGGCGTCAAAGCCGACATGACCAAGATCAACCGGATCGACTGGAAGAATTCGGGCGTCCGCGCGGACGAGATCCTGTGGGCGGCGCGCGACGGCACGCCGCGTGTCCTGCTGTCGCGCCAGACCGGGATCGAAAGCGAAAGCCAATGGTATCCCGCGGTTGCCGAGGTAGATCTGTCGACCGGCAAGACCAAGACCGTTGCCGGCAGCCAGACGAACGTCTTCGACTGGTATGCCGATGGTGCGGGCGTCGTCCGGATGGGCTATCGCTACGACGACGACACCCGCAAGAGTTCGCTTCTGTATCGCAGCGCCAATCGCGATCCGTTCAAGGTCATCGCATCGGCCCGCGGCAAGCAGGATATCGTCATCCCGGTGACGTTTCGCGCCGACGGCACGGCCATCGCGACGGACGATTCCGGCGGTCGGGACGAGGTGTTCGAAGTGTCGCTGCCCGACCTGAAGCTGGGCAAGAAGCTGTACGGTGCGGATAGCTACGACGTCGATGGCGTGATCGACAACGCGACCGGCGACGACATCGACGGCATCACCGTCACCGATCGCTTCGGCCATATTGTCTGGCTGAACCCCAAGCTGAAGGAAATCCAGGACGCGGTCGACAAGGCGGTCGGCGAGCGACGCGCGCGTATCGTCTCGTGGGATCGCACCCGGTCGAAGTTCCTAGTGCAGGTCGGCTCGCCGTCGCAGGCGGGGGCGCTGTATTTCTACGACCCCGCGAACGGATCGATGCAGCGCTATTCCTGGCAAAACAACGATTTGAAAGCGCGGACGTTGTCGCCGGTGTCGACGATCCGGTACAAGGCGCGCGACGGCGTCGAGATCGAGGCGCTGCTGACCCTCCCCCGCGGGCACAGTCCCAAGAACCTGCCGTTAATCGTGTTGCCGCACGGTGGCCCGTTCGCGCGCGATTCGGAGGATTGGGATTGGTGGACGCAGTATCTGGCAGAAACCGGCTACGCCGTCATCCAGCCCAATTATCGCGGATCATCGGGGTATGGCACCAGTTTCGCCAAGCTCGGCGAGGGGCAATGGGGCCTGAAGATGCAGGACGATCTCGATGATGCGATTGTCGATCTTGCAAAGAAGGGCATCGCCGATCCGAAGCGTGTGTGCATGGCGGGGGCATCCTATGGTGGCTATACGGCGATGCGCGCGGCGCAGCGGAACGGCACCGGCGACGCGGCGCTCTATCGGTGCGCGATCTCCTATGCAGGCGTGTCCGATCTGCAGGCGATGCAGCGCTATGACGGCAAGTTCCTGTATGGAAAGACTCGCGGCGACTGGCTAAAGAAGCAGGCGCCCGATTATCGCAGCGTCTCGCCGCGTTTCGGTGCGCAGACCTTTTCGATCCCGATCCTGATGCTGCACGGCAAGGAGGACAAGCGCGTTCCCGTGAAGCAATCGCGGATGATGGCAGCGGCACTCAAGGAGGCGGGCAAGTCGTTCGAGTATATCGAGCAACCGCTCGGCGATCATCATTTCACGCGCGGCGAGGACAGACTCGAGTTTCTGAAGGCAATGGGTGCATTCCTGACGAAGTACAATCCAGCATAACGCACGGATACTGCCCGCCAAAACTCCATAACGGAGTATATACGACAACTGTGGATGCATCTTGTTTGGACGAACGCAGTTTTGTCTCCGCATCATCACCGAATGCGCAACCGTCCCGAGAATCACCTCTTCTACGGCGACAACCTCGCCGTCCTTCGCAAGGAGATCGCCGACGAGAGTGTCGACCTGATCTATCTCGACCCGCCGTTCAATTCGAACGCCAATTACGGCATCCTGTTCAAGGAGCCCGACGGCAAGTCCTCCAACGCGCAGATCGAGGCGTTCGAGGACACCTGGCAATGGAACGAGACCGCCGAGGACGCCTTCGACCAGGTCGCGCGGAGCGGTAGCACCAAGGCGTTCGACCTACTGAACGCGATGCGCGGCTTCCTCGGCGACAACGACATGATGGCCTATTTGGCGATGATGGCAGTGCGGCTGCTGGAGCTGCACCGCGTGCTGAAGCCGACCGGCAGTCTGTATCTCCACTGCGATCCGACCGCGAGCCATTACCTGAAGCTCCTGCTCGACGCGATCTTCGGCAAGCGCCAGATCGCGAACGAGATCGTCTGGTGCTACCGGCGCTACACCGCGGCTAGCAACCGGTTCCAGCGGCTCCACGACACATTGCTGTTCTACGGCAAGACCGACCAGCGGCGCTTCAACGACATCCGCATTCCGTATGGCGAGGCCTCCGGCAAGAAGGACTCGCACTATCGCCAGGACGGCGACGGCCGCTGGTTCCGCTGGCAGAAGCGCAAGGACGCCGAACCCTATCGTATCTATCTCGCGGACGGGGTCAGGCTGGGCGACTGGTGGGACATTCCGATCATCAACGCGTCGTCGAAGGAGCGTCTGGGGTATCCGACGCAGAAACCGTCCGCGTTGCTGGAGCGGATCATCGCCGCGTCGTCGAACGAAGGCGACGTCGTGCTCGACCCGTTTTGCGGCTGCGGCACCGCGGTCCACGCAGCGGAAAAGCTCAAGCGACAATGGATCGGGATCGACGTCACGCATCTCGCCATC
Source organism: Sphingomonas sp. Leaf208 (assembly GCF_001421415.1). GTDB lineage: Bacteria > Pseudomonadota > Alphaproteobacteria > Sphingomonadales > Sphingomonadaceae > Sphingomonas. Next base: position 436,668 of record NZ_LMKH01000034.1, on the reverse strand, counting down.
TCGCTGATCGAGAAGCGCATGAAGGACGCGTTTCCCGGCGTCACCTTCACCGTCGAGGGCACACCCAAGGATCTCGCCTCCGCCTATGATCTCGCGCTGCGCGACAAATATCAGTTCCAGTGGTGGGCCGTCTCGATGGTCGACGCGCTGCCGTACGGCGGCAGGAAGAAGGGCGCGGATGGCGGGATCGACGGGCTGATCTACTTCAACGATCATGATCAGGCGTCGGGCAAGATGGTGACGCACCGCGCGATCGTGTCGGTGAAGGGCGGGCTCAATCCCGACACTGCGATGGTCGAAACGCTCGCCGCGACGATCGCACGCGAGAAGGCACCGATCGGCATCCTGATCATGAATGCCAAGCCGACACGCGAGATGGAGCGCCGCGCGGCCGCGGTCGGCATCTACCGCGCGGGCGTCGACGAGGCGTTTCCGAAGCTCCAGATCCTGACGCTTGCCGATCTGTTCCAAGGCAAGCGCCCGCGCATTCCCAACGTCGACCGCGCTGCGTTCCGGCGTGCCGCGCGCGAGGCCACCGCGCTCCAGCCCAACCTGTTGTAATAGCGCCCCAGTCTGTCGCTCTTGTTCAATGGCTGCCGAAGGCCGATATACGGAACACGCAAGCGGGTGCGGGCATAACGTCCGTGTCCGCCTTCGGCCGTGCTTTCCTTTTTCGCGAACTTGCGGTAAGGGCGCTCGTCCCGAAATTCCCCCAATTCAGAGATTATATTTGGCCAAGGAAGAACTGCTCGAGATGCGCGGCCGCGTGGTGGAACTCCTCCCCAACGCGATGTTCCGGGTTCAGCTCGAAAACGACCACGAGATTCTCGGTCACACCGCCGGCAAGATGCGCAAGAACCGCATCCGCGTGCTGGTCGGCGACGAGGTGCTGTGCGAACTCACGCCGTACGATCTGACCAAGGGTCGCATCACCTACCGCTTCAAATAAGCGCCACGCGCCGTTCGTACGGCGTGTAGCCCAAGCATCGAGGCACCAATGCTGGTCCTGGCCTCTTCCTCGCCCCGCCGCCGCGATCTGCTCGCACGGCTCGGCGTCGTGCCGTCGCGCGTGGAATCCCCCGATATCGACGAGAACCCGCGCAAGGCTGAACCGCCGCGCGCCTATGCGTTGCGTCTCGCGGTCGAGAAGGCCAGCGCCGTTGCGCGTGCCGAGGGTGAGATCGTGCTCGCCGGCGACACTACGATCGCGCTGGGCAGCCGCATCCTGCCGCCCGCCGACACGATCGAAATCCAGCGCGACCTGCTCGGCAAGCTGTCGGGTCGGCGTCATCACTGCTTGTCCGCGGTCTGCGTGATCGACGCGACCGGCAAGGTGCGGACACGGATCGCCGACACGATCGTCGCGTTCAAGCCGCTCTCGCCTGCCGAGATCGACGAGTATCTCGCGTGCGGCGAAGGCCTCGGCAAGGCCGGCGGCTACGCGATCCAGGGCCGCGCCGAGGCGTTCGTCCGCTTCCTATCGGGCAGCCATTCGGGCGTCGTCGGCCTGCCCCTGTTCGAAACACGCGCGCTGTTGAAGACCGCGGGCGTCGCGCTTGCCTGATACGGGGCCTGCATGGCTCTACGAAGCCGGTATCGGCGAGGCGCGCGCCGCGCTGGTGGACGATGACCAGATTGTCGAAGCCGCGATCGAACTTGACGCTGAGGGACTGAAAGTCGGCCTCATCGCCCGCGCGCGGCTCGTCGAACTGCTGCCGGGCCGTCGTGGCCGCGTCGTGCTCGACGGCTGCGAGGCACTGATCAATCACCTACCCCCAGGCATCACACAGGGCGCCAGCCTTACCGTCGAGATCGTCCGCGAAGCCCTCCCCGAAACTGGTCGCGCCAAGCTCGCCAAGGCCGTCCCCAGCGACCTGCTGCCCTGCCCCGCTCCGACGCTGTACGAGCGACTGATGGCGACGGGGCTGCCCGTCCGTAGCCTGCGTGCGCACGAGCCCGACGCGCTGGAGGCAGCGGGCTGGTCCGAACTGCTCGACGAGGCTGTGAGTGGCGAGATCGTGTTCCCGCTCGGCGCGCTCCGCCTGTCGCCGACGCCGGCGATGACGCTGTTCGACGTCGACGGCGCGCCGCCGCTGGATACGCTCGCGATCGCCGCCGCACATGCCGTGGCGCGGGCGATTCGACGGCACGGAATCGGCGGCTCGATCGGGATCGATTTCCCGACGATCGTCGGCAAGGCGCAGCGCAACGCGGTCGCCGCCGCGATCGACGAGTCCCTGCCGCAACCGTTCGAGCGCACAGCGATGAACGGGTTTGGCTTCCTCCAGATCGTCCGGCCAAGACCCCGCGCGTCGATCCCCGAACTCCTTCGCGTCGATCCGGTCGGTACGGAGACCCGCGCGGCGCTCCGCACGCTCGAACGCACGCCGCCGACTGCCTCACGCCGTCACACCCTGCCCGCAGCCGTCCATGCACGCCTCATGGCCCACGCCGATTGGCTCGCGGAACTCACGCGCCGTACGGGCGTCGTCCACGAACTGGAGAGTGCCCGATGACGCCCGCCGCCCCCACCGTCAAATGCCCGATCTGCGACCAGCCTGCGGTCGCCGACTACAAGCCGTTCTGCTCAAGCCGCCACCGCGACCGCGACCTGCTGCAGTGGCTCGGCGAAGGCTATCGCATTCCCGGCCGATCAATTGCGCAAACGGGGCTGGACAGCGCCGAAGACCCCGACTAAACGCGCCCTTCCGATCGCAAGGTCGGACGCTTCTCCGGTCCCAGACCGGACGTGCCCGGATAGCTCAGTTGGTAGAGCATGCGACTGAAAATCGCAGTGTCGGCGGTTCGACCCCGTCTCCGGGCACCATTTTCTTCTTATACCGATCGCGCTGAGTGTACCTAGATCAGCCTAGCCGAACCGGCGCGCTTAACCCGCTGCCGACGGTCAAAGTTTCCCCTCTCCCGTTCGTGCTGAGTAGAGACCGAGTAGCTCCGAAAGGAGCGTATCGAGGGCTCGTATCGAAGCATGGGTTCTGCGCGCCAACCTGTCCTTCGATACGCCATCTCGATACGTCACCTGCGGCGACTACTCGACGGCTACTCAGGACGAACGGGGGGAGCGAAATTCACGCTCCGTCACCCCGGACGTGTTCCGGGGTCCACGGGTCCGCAAACCCTATTCTCTCGATAATGCGGAGCGGTGGATGCCGGAACGAGCCCGGCATGACGGACGCGGGGTTAGCGGACGATCCGCGTGACGTGGCCCATCTTACGCCCCGGCCGCGCGCTGCCCTTGCCGTACAGGTGTAGGTGGGCGCCTGGTTCAGCCAGCAGCTCCGCCCAGCGATCCGCGTCGTCGCCGATCAGGTTCTCCATCGTCGCCTTACGCCCGGTCAGCGTCGTCGCGCCAAGCGGCAGGCCGCAGATCGCGCGGATGTGGTTTTCGAATTGCGAACATTCGGCACCTTCGATTGTCCAGTGGCCGGAGTTATGCACGCGGGGGGCCATCTCGTTGAACACCGGACCATCGGCGCCAACGAAGAACTCGCACGCCAGCACGCCGACATATTCGAGTTCCGCGGCGATCCGTTCGGCCAGCGCGGCGGCTTCGTCGGCCTGGACGAGCACGGCGGCGGGTGCAGGGACGGCCGAGTGGCGGAGGATAGCGTCGCGGTGGACGTTGAGCGGTGGGTCGTAGCGCGCGATGTTGCCATCGAGGCCGCGTGCGATCAGGATCGAGAACTCGTGGTCGAACGGCACGAAGGCTTCGACCACTGCGGGACCGCCGATCGTGTCCCAGGCGGCTTGCGCGCCTTCGGGCGTGTCGATCTTGACCTGTCCCTTGCCGTCATAGCCGAAGCGGGCGGTCTTGAGGATGGCGGGGGTGCCGATCGTCTCCAGGCCCGCCTGCAGGCTTTCGAGGCTGTCGACCGCGGCCCACGGTGCAGGACAGCCGCCGACGCTTTCCACGAAGCGTTTTTCGCCAATCCGCTCCTGTGCGACGCGGAGCGCGCGGGGGCTCGGGTGGACGGGAACGCGGTCTGCGAGCCATTCGACGGGCTCGACCGCGATGTTCTCGAACTCGTAGGTGATGACGTCGCAGGCGTCGGCGAAGTCGGCGAGGACGATGCGGTTGTGATAGTCAGCGCGCGTCATGGTCGAGGCGGACTGCGCGGCGACGCTCTCCTGGTCGGGCGCGAGGACGTGCGTGTGATAGCCGAGCTGGGCCGCGGCAGTCGCGAGCATGCGGCCGAGCTGGCCTCCGCCGAGGATGCCGATGGTCGATCCGGGGGGAAGCGGCGTCATGTCAGCGTCTTTCAGGCGGGGTCGGTGACGACGGCGTCGGTCTGTGCGGCGCGCCAGGCTTTGAGGCGCTCGGCGAGTGCATCGTCGGACGTTGCGAGGATCGCGGCCGCCAGAAGGCCGGCGTTGATCGCACCGGGCTTGCCGATCGCCAGCGTGCCGACCGGGATGCCGCCGGGCATCTGGACGATGGAGAGCAGGCTATCCATGCCCTTCAGCGCCTTCGATTCGACGGGGACGCCGAGCACCGGGAGATGCGTCATCGACGCGGCCATGCCGGGGAGGTGCGCCGCGCCGCCCGCGCCCGCGATCACTACCTTGAGGCCGCGATCGGCGGCGGTCGTCGCGTAGTCGTACAGGCGTTGCGGGGTGCGGTGCGCGGAGACGACCTTGGTCTCGTAGGCGACGTCGAGCGCGTCGAGCGTCTCGGCGGCGTGGCGCATCGTCTCCCAATCGGAGGTGCTGCCCATGATGATGCCGACTAGAGCCACGATCGCCCCCTGATTCAAGGAGCGCCGTGCCTAGCGACGTGGGGGGGATTGGGCAATGTTTTGGTGGGTATGCTGCTCCCCTCCCTGGAAGGGAGGGGTTGGGGGTGGGTCGGCCGGTTTTCGGACGTCGTGGTCACCAAGCGGCCGACCCACCCCCGGCCCTCCCTTCCAGGGAGGGGAGCAGTAAGGGCCGGTGGCGTCAGCGCTCGCTGAGGTAGTAGCGGTCGGTGGCGGTCAGCTCGGCGTCGAGTTCGTAGACGATCGGTTGGCCGGTCGGGATCTCGAGGCTGGTGATCTCGTCGTCGGGGATGTTCGACAGGTGCTTCACCAGCGCGCGGAGCGAGTTGCCGTGGGCGGAGATCAGGATGCGCTGGCCGTCCTTGAGCGCGGGGGCGATGCGCTCGTCCCAGTAGGGGAGGACGCGGGCGATGGTGTCCTTGAGGCTCTCGGTCCTGGGGATCGCGATGCCGTCGTAACGCCGGTCTTTCGACAGGTCGAACTCGCTGCCGTCGTCGAGCACGGGCGGCGGGACGTCGAAGCTGCGGCGCCAGATATGGACCTGCGCGTCGCCGTGCTTGGCCGCGGTCTCGGCCTTGTCGAGGCCGGTTAGGCCGCCATAGTGACGCTCGTTGAGGCGCCAGTCCTTCTCGACCGGGAGCCAGAGCCGGCCCATCGCCTCCAGCGCGATGTTGAGCGTCTTGATCGCACGGGTCTGGAGGCTGACGAAGGTCTGGTCGAAGTCGAGGCCCTTGGCGGCCATCAGCTCGCCGGCGGCCTTGGCCTCGGCCTCACCCTTGGCGGTCATGTCGACGTCCCACCAGCCGGTGAAGCGGTTCTCGAGGTTCCAGGTGGACTGGCCGTGGCGGATCAGGACTAGGGTCGGCATTCGGGCTCCTGGGATGGCGGGACTGAACGGAAGGGTTCAAAGGTTAGGATAAGGTTAGACCAACGCACGGTTCGCAGCGCTTGGACCCAAGCCTCTGAACCGTGCCAAGCCGTTGTTATCAGGTCAGATTTCTTCGATCATGCCGGCGAGCGTCTCGAGCATCGCATGCGCGAGCTGTTTCGACCGCTCGGGCGACCAGCCGAATTCGGGATCGGCGTTGGCGTCGTGATCCTTGAACGGCATCTCCAGCGTCATCGACACCGCGCCGAAGCGCTCGGCGAGCTGGTTGGTCGACATCGACAGGTTGGCCGAGCCCGGTGCGGACTTGGGATAGCCCTTCTCGGTCTGGAAATCGGGCGTGTGCGCCGCGAGCCGACGGCCGTATTCGTAGAATTTCTCGCCGTGCGCATCGGTCCAGGACGGGATGCCTTCGAATCCGGCGATGAAGTTCGCGGGGATCGCCTCGTCGCCGTGGATGTCCATCGCGACGTCGACGCCGGTCAGGTCCATCGCGTTGCGCACGCACAGGACCTCGGGGCTCTTCTCCGGCGTCGGCGTGTGCCATTCGCGGTTGAGGTTCACCCCGACGGCATTGGTGCGCAGATGACCCCGGCGCGTGCCGTCCGGGTTCATGTTGGGGACGACGTTGAAGGTCGCCTTCGCCAACAGCGCGGCAGTGATCGGATCGGCCGAATCGGTCAGCCGCTCGAGCGCGCCTTCCATCCACCATTCGGTCATCGATTCGCCGGGATGCTGGCGACCGTAGATCCAGACCTGTTTCGGCCCCGAGCCGATCGTGAAGCAATCGATCGCCTGCCCGTCGAGCGACCGGCCAAGTTCGCGGTGCGCGACGCCCGGCAACAGCGCGGTGCGCGCCACCAGAGCCTCGTGCATTTCCATCGTGTACGGCGCGAAATAGGCGAACCAGGCAAGATCGGTATCGGCGGTGAAGTCGAATTCGAGCACGCCATTGTCATAGCGCGTCTCGATCATCCGCCACGCCTGCCGATCGGTGCTGGCGCGCGTCTTGTAGCCCGGCCAGCCGAACGGATAGGCCGACTTGCCCGCGTTGAGGATGCGGTAGGTCAGCGTACGTCCCGCCGCCCCCGCCACGCGGAAATAGAACCACTGGAAGAAATCGGACTGGAAATCGGTGACGATCTTCAGGTCGATTCGGTCTCCCTCGACGGCGACAACACGGATGTTGCCGCCATCGAAGACTGCGTTGACGGTGACGGGGCTCATGGTTTGCGCGTTCATTTCACCTGGATAGTGCGACCGGACTCGCCGGGGAACCCCATGAACAGCGCGCGGGCGAGCTTCCCGGCCTGGATATCGGTCGTCGCGTCGGCCTTGCGCGCGTCGGCGAACGACTGTGCGCGGCCTTCCCAGACGGGCGACTGGTCGGCGGTGCGCTTGATCGTCACCGACAGCTCGGAGACGAGGATCGCGGTGCTGCCGCCGCCACCGATCGGGAAGCCGACCCCGCCGCCGAGCCCGACGCCACCACCGCCACCACGACGACCACCGCCACCGCTGAAGCCGCCGCCACCGATGCCGATGCTGATCGGCGACTGCTTGGGTGGCCCTGCCTGCGTGGTGCGGGTGAAGCCTACGGTGGCGACCAGCAATGGCTTGGCGCCGGGTGCGGGGACGCTGTAGCCGGCCTGGAGCAACTGACCCTGCACGGCGGCGGCATAGGTCTTGAACTCGATGCTGGCCGGGCCACCGGCGGTCAGCGGCTGGACGGCGATGGTGCCGCGGTCGATCGGCTCGCCGAGATGATAGCGCAGCACTTCGGTCGGCGGCAGCGACGGGCCGGTCGCACACGCGGTGAGGGATGCGCTTGCCAGCGCCAGGACCAGGATCGAACGAACCGCCATCGGGACTTCCTTAGAATGTTGCGCTATAGTAACGCTCCGACCAGCCGAGTGGGTTCCCGGATGGTAGGAGCGTGTCCGTTGCTTGACTTGGACACACCCCGCCATTAGGCGATCCCGTCTTTCCGCACACCTAGATTTGAAAAGAAGCGAATCGATCATGAAGATCCGCAATTCCCTGAAGTCGCTCAAGGATCGTCACCGCGATAACCGCGTGATCCGTCGTCGTGGCCGTACCTACGTCATCAACAAGACCAACCGTCGCTTTAAGGCACGCCAGGGCTAAAGCCCTGATTACCGCCGTCATTTTCGACGTCGGTCGTGTTCTTTACGACTGGGATCCCCGGATCCTGTACGAGCGCCTGATCGACGACGATCGGGCGCTCGACGCGTTCCTGCGCGACGTCGTGACGATCGACTGGCATTTCCAGCACGACGCTGGCCGCGACTTCGCCGACACCTCGGCGGAGCTTGCCGCGTTGCATCCGCAACATGCCGATCTGATCGCCGCCTGGGGCCAGCGATTCAACGAGAGCATCGGTGCGCGAATCGCCGGGATGCAGGAGATCGTCGAGGAGCTGGACGCAGCCGGCGTACCGCTGTTCGCGATCACGAACTTCAGCCACGAGTTCTGGCCACCCTTTCGCGCGCGTGAAGCCCATCTGTTCGATCGGTTCCGCGACGTGGTCGTATCGGGCGAGGAGAAGATGGTGAAGCCGGATGCGGCGATCTATCGGCTGGCGCTGAAGCGATTCGGGTTGGCGGCGGAGGAGGCTGTGTTCGTGGACGACAATGCGGCGAACGTGGCGGGCGCGAAGGCTTTGGGGATCGAATCGGTGCTGTTTACCGATGCGGCGGATTTTCGCGCGCGATTGGTTGAGCTCGGGCTCCCCATCGCGGCTTAGCCGTTACCCGCAGACGTGTTCGGCATTTATTCCCATCAAACATTTAATCGTCATTCCCGCGCAGGCGGGAACCCATACTGGCAAACCTGGCGGCATGATCGCGACCGTTTGAGGTTATGGGTCCCCGCCTCCGCGGGGATGACGGTGGGGTAGCCGATCAACCGAGATGGCTGCCTGACAAATTCACTGCTCCAGCGAGATCGACTGGCGCAGGTTCGCCACCGCCGTCTCCTGATCCGCGACCGGCGCCTCCGGCATCACGCCGCCCTCGAAATCGTCCGTCACCGTCACGGTCGTCCCCAGCGTCGTCACCCCGAACAATTGCTTCGCGAAACCGAGCGGGACGCGGATGCAGCCGTGCGAGGCGGGGAAACCCGGGTTGCGGCCTGCGTGGATCGCGATGCCGTCCCAGGTCAGCCGCTGCATGAACGGCATCGACGCATCGTCGTACAGGCTCGACTTGTGGACCGCGTTCTTCTGCAGGATTGGATAGGTGCCGACCGGCGTATCCTTGCCATCCTTGCCGCTGGAGATCGTCGTCGCCGCGATCATCGTCGACCCGCGATAGACGAACGCGCGCTGCTCCATCAGGCTGACGACGATGCTGATGGGCTCGCTGGAGCCATTGTCCTTCCAGACGAACTGGTTGGGCGAAAGTTCGGTCGCGGCCTGTTCGATCGGCATCGCGGCGATGGCGGCAGCCGATGCTGCCTGCGCGGGATTTGCGCCCGCGAGGATCGCAAAGGTCAGCCCCATTGCCATGAAAGACCGCGCTATCCCGTTCGCCATCTTGCCCATCGTCGCGTCCGTCCTCGAATCCCGATATTTTCGCCCAACGCGCGATTCTCGGAAACGTGCCGTCGGAGGATTGAGTCGACGAACCGACCCCAAGCCGGGGTAGTTCGAGGGAACGGACCCACAACCGGTGGAAATGGTTGCAGAATATTCACGGAAAATCGGCTATACGGGTCTCCAAGAAACGGGGCAATTTCGGGAAAATCGATGCACGACGAGCAAGGTCTTGTGCGCGAACGACGCGCGCTTCTGAAGAATGGTTTGGTATTGGCGGGGGCTTTAGTGGTGCCGGGGGCAGTGTCGGCGACGACGCGTCTCGGACGTCCGCTGACCGCACGTGATTTGAAGCCGATGACGCAGCCACCGCTACCGCGCACGACGGTCGCACTGACGTCGCCGAAGGTGGTCCGTCCTGACCTGCTGCGTCAGGCAATGGCGTCGCTGAGCCGTCATGGCAGCCGCATCCAGCATCATGACCGGATCGCGATCGCCGATTTCGCGGCACCGTCGGGCAAGCCGCGCTTCCACTTCATCGATCTCGCCAGCGGGCGCAGCACGTCGTTGCTGGTCGCGCACGGCAGCGGCTCGGATCCGGCGCATACCGGGTATCTGGAGCGCTTCTCGAACCGCTTCGGCTCGAATGCCTCGTCCGAGGGCGCGTTCGTCACCGACGACTATTACGTCGGCAAGCATGGCCGCTCGCAGCGCCTGATCGGGCTGGATCCGACCAACGACAATGCGCTCGATCGTGCGATCGTGGTGCATTCGGCATGGTACGCGAACAAGGACATGATCGAGAGCCACGGCATGCTCGGTCGCAGCCAGGGGTGCTTCGCCGTCGGCGAGCGCGATCTGGACCAGGTGTTCGCACGGCTCGGGGCCGGTCGGATGATCTACGCCGCCAAGGTCTGAAATACCGGCCCGGACCGCGCTACTCCGCGGTCTGGGCCATGCGGCTCTGCTGCATCCTCCGGCGGGCGCGACGTACGCCGCCGATGAGCCCCGACCATAACAGCGCTTCGACGCCGGCATAGCCGAGCCCGAGATGATCGGGGCGCACCGCCAGCACGTCCTGCAGGCTGACCGTCCCGGCACGCAGCCCTGCCCGGCCGATATCGCCCCAGCGTCGCGCGGTCTCCCAGCGGATCAGGCGGATGTCGTGTGCCGAGCAGTCGTGCGTCGCCAGGAAGTCCGCCTGGATCACGCTCAGTGCACTGCCCAGCGTGGCCAGCGCGGCGCGATCGGGCACCGGGCGCTTGGCCATGTTGTGCAGCATGATCAGGCGCGCGATCCGCTCCGCGCGATCGTCGAACAGCCGGGCGTAGCGTTCGGTCAGGACGCGGACCGAGGCGGCCTCCATCGTATCGACGAACCGCTTCGAGACGCCGCCGGGGTGGACGCGGTACAGCACCAGCGCCTCGTCCAGCCGCGCGATCGCGCCGAAATGCTGGATCCGCTGATACAGGTCGAAATCCTCGGCATACAGGAGCTCCGGCCGGGTCACCGGGTCAAGCTGTCGTGCCACCTCCGTCCGCATCATCGTCGACGACCAGACCAGCGGGTTCTCGATGCAGGTCAGCCACGCGACCAGCGCGGGCGTGGTGGTCGGCGCATAGCTGGACGGACCGACCACGCCGGCGGTCAGCAGTTCGGCGGCGGTGCCCAGCAAGACGGTGTTTGGATGCGTGTCGAGATACGCCACTTGCCGCTCGAAGCGATCGGGGCGGCAGATATCGTCATGGTCGAGCGCGGCGATGTAGCGGCCGCGTGCTTCCGCAAACCCGCGGTTGCGCGCGAGCACCGGGCCGCCGTTCTTCGCCATCTGGACCAGTCGGACGCGGGGATCTGGCCAAGCGCGCACCACCTCGCGCGTGTCGTCGGTCGAGCAGTCGTCGACGACGATCACCTCGAAATCGGTGAAGGTCTGCGCTTGCAGGCTGGCGAGCGTTTCCTCGATCAACCCGGCGCCATTATACGCGGCCATGACCACGCTGACGACGGGGCTAACGGCGGGGCTCACGACGGGATCAGCCGTTCGGTCGTCCGACGTCACGCTGCTGCCAGTGCCTTCGATGCCATCACCTGATCGATTATCATCAACCCCACGTCGTTCTGCCAGAGCCATAAGCCATTGGCCTGTCCGGAGAAACTGGATTCGCCACCGAGAGCACCCCAGGGCACGAAGCCGGCGGCCAGGCCTAGCCCGTACAGGCCGGGGATCGGCGTGCGCTGATCGTCGACGATCCGGCAGTGGCGGTCGACCATCGGCTTTCCGTCATGCGCGGCCAGCGGCATCTGCGCGCCGTCGCGGTCGGCGATCGGCATCGCGATCGGTCGATAGCCCAGCGCCGCGATGACGAGATCCGCTTCGGCGATCGCCGCCCGTGTGACCGCATCGTCGTCGCCCGTGATCCGGTGCAGCGCCACGCGGGGATCGGGCACGCGACCGTCGATACCGAGCATCCGCAGCACGAGGTCGCGCGCTTCGAGGCGGAAACCGGCGAGGCGGTAGACGAACCCCGACACCGGGCAGATGTCGTCGGGGCCGAAATCGGTGAAGCCCTCGGCGTGCGCGGCCTCGACCGAATGATAGAAGGGGCGGAGCGGCTTGCGGTGCAGCAACGTGATCGCCCCTGCCCCGAGCGGCAGCGGCGGCTGGCTCTTCAGCAGCAGCGCGATCGTGGTCAGCGCGCTGGTCGAACCGCCGATCACCGCGATCTTCGGCGCGCGCTTGCCGGTCAGGATATCGGCGACCTTCTCGAACCCGCCAGTCGTCAGCACGTCGTCGGACTGGAGCAGGCGTCCGCTCGCCAACTCCATCAGGCCGGCGCCCGCGACCCGCTGCGTGGCAAGCCGGTCGAGCGGCTGGTGACCGCCCGTCGCGACGACGATGTTGCGCGCGAGTTGCTCGAAGACATGGCCGTCGGCGAGGCGGCGGACCTGGACGCTCCACAGGCCCTCGCCGACGCGTTTCGCACCTAGTGCCTCATGCCCGGTCAGCACGACGCCGCTATTGGCGCGGACGATATCGGTCAACCGGTCGCCGGTCGCGCGTAGCAGCGGCCCGACCTCGGTCAGCGGCACGCCCAGCGCGCCCTCGTGCGCCGCGACCGCACGTCCGGCGGGATGATCGACCAGCCGGGCGAGTTCGGGATGCACGTTGTCGCGGACCGCGGTCAGGAAGGTCTGCGCGGTCGAATCCGACGTGATCGCATAGCGGCCGAGCCGCCCGCCACCGATCGCGTTGCCGCGCTCGATCACCATCAGCCCGGACGCGGCGAGATCGGGGAGCAGGCCGCGCTTGGTCGCCGAGGTCAGCATCGCCGTCCCCGCGGGGCCGCCGCCGATCACGATCACCGAGGCGATCTTGCCGCCCGCCCCTCGCACCGACGCACGCCGGTCGAGCGGCCGGACGATCGCGGCGCAGGCGTTCGCGAGCGTTTCCGCGGCACGTCGCGCGTCTGCGACCGACATCGCATCGGTGATCGGCAGCGACAGCATCCGCCCGGCGATCCTGTCGGCGACCGGAGTCGGCTCGATCATCGCGGTCGCCTGGAACCAGGGCTGTTCGCCGAGGTGCGGGCTGAAATAGCGACCGCAGCCGACGCCGTCAGCCTCGATCGCCTCGACGATCGCGTCGCGGTGGTGTGCGATGTGCTCGGGGAGCAGCACCGGCATGAACTGCATCGAGCGACGCTGGCCCAATACCGCCTGGAACTGGAAGTCGGGCAGCGTGGCGCGGTAGGTTTCCTCGAGCACGGCGCGGTGGTCGGCGATTCCATCGATCTCGGCCAGCTTGGTCTGCGCCATGATCGCGGTGATTTCAGGCAGCTTGGCGTTGATCCCAGGCAGCGTCGCGTTGCGGCTGCCCTCGAACCCGAAATTTCCCATCGAGCGCAGCGTCGCGATCAGGTCGACGTCGCCGCTGTGGATCAAGCCGCCCTCGCCGACCGCGAACGTCTTCGTCGCGTGCATCGAATGGACCACCGCGAACGGCGCGCGTGCGCCGAAGCCGAGCCCCGAATCGTCTAGCGTGCCGAGCGAGGAGGCCGCATCGATCACGATGCCGACGCCATAGCGCCGCTGGAAATGGACGTACCGGTCGAGATCGATTGCGTTGCCGAACGTTGCGTACGGCACGACCACGCCGATCCGCTCGCCGTGGCGCTGGAGCAGCCGTTCTTCCTCGAGCGCGCACGCCCCCCAGTCGTTTGCGTCGATGTCGCATACCAACGGCGTCAGCCCCGCCCATGCCGCCGCCTGCGCGGTCGCGGCGAAGGTGAGCGCGGGCATCAGCGCGAGCGTGCCCTGCTTGGGATTCAGCCCGCCGGTCCGCATGCCCGACGCATGGCGGATCGCGAGCATCAGCCCGAGCGTGGCATTGCCGACCGCAAGGCTGGCACCGTGGCCGCCGAAGAGCTTATCGGTGACGCCGGCCTCGAACGCGCGAACCTCGGGGCCGTTGTTGCTGAACACGCCCGACGCCTCGACGCGGCGCAATGCATCTAGGTGCTCGCTCAGCCGCGGCGGGTTCGGCGCGATCAGGGGGAGGCGTTTCATCGGCGATCCGGTCTGTTGTGCCGCAGACCTATGATCCACGGCCTCCTAAGAACCAGTTACGCTGCCACATTACGACGGATGCAGGGCGATGTTTTCCTTACATCATCCCGGCACGTGTCCGGGATGATGCAAGACTAATCAACGTATTAGCGGAAGGCTGATGTAACTTTCGTCGGGTCCGGCGACCGTCACCTTCTGCGTCGCCTTCACGTAATCCTTGGGTTGCGCGAAGAAGATGTTCGGGACGAAGGTCTGCGGATTGCGATCGTAGAGCGGGAACCAGCTCGACTGGACCTGCACCATGATCTTGTGCCCGGGCAGGAAGACGTGGTTGGTGGTCGGCAGCGCGAACTTGTATTTCAAGGGCACGTTCGCCGCGATCGGCTTGGCCACGGCCAGGCTCTCACGATAGCGGCCGCGGAAGATGTCCATCGCCACCGATAGTTGATAGCCCGCCATCGCCTTGTCGCCGGGATAGACGTCCGGATACACGTCGATGAGCTTCACCACCCAGTCGCTGTCGGTGCCGGTGGTCGAGGCGGTCAGGTTCACCTCCGGCACGCCCGCGATCGTGGTCGGCGTGGTGAGCGCGTCGGTGGTGAAGGTCAGCACGTCGGGACGGCCGGAAACGGCGCGCTGGTCGTCGACCAGCCACTGTTTCCACGTCGATCCGGTCGCATAGGTCGGGACGGTCGGGCGCACGCGGTAGCTGACGGGTGTTGCCGGGTCGGAGATATAGTCCGCCGTAGCCGCCGCGCCGCCTGCGGCCTGGAAGCCGAGCGCACCGCCGGGCTTGAGGTACAGCGGCGTGCCCGCGGTCTGCGCGGTCGGCCATTTGTCGAGCCGCTGCCACTCGTTGCGCCCCGACTGGAACATCGTCACCGGCGCGACGTCCATCGCCGGTTGGTCGCTCTTCAGGTAATGCGCGAGGAACGGTGCGAGGACGTGCCAGCGCCACCATTTGGCGGTGTCGGCATCCCATTTGATCGCGCCGAGTGCGCTGCCGTCGCGCACCTCCTGGCCGTGATACCAGGGGCCCATCGACAGATAGACCATGTCGTTGGCCGTGTCCTTGGGCTCCAGCGCGCGATAGACCGCGGGCGCGCCGTAGATGTCCTCCTGATCCCATAGCCCGCCGACGATCAATGTCGGCACCTTGAGTGGCTGGCTGGCCAGGACGGTGTCCATCGCCTGTGTCGACCAGAACGAATCATAGGCGGGGTGCTGCGTGATCTTGCGCCAGAAGCCGAGCTGCTCAAGCCCCTGCGCCTTGCCGATCGCGCCCGCCGAGCCGCCCTTGAGGTAATAGTCGTAATCGTCGGCGGTGTCGGTGATCCACGGCGTGCCGGCATCCTTGGTCGCCTCCTGGCCGAGGACGTAGGGCATCATGCCCTCGCGGAAGGCGCCGTTGTGGAACCAGTCGTCGCCGCGCCAGCCATCGACCATCGGGTTCATCGGCACCGAGACCTTCAGCGCCGGATGCGGATTGATCAGCGCCATCAGCGGCAGGAAGCCGTCATAGCTGATCCCGCTGATCCCGACGCGTCCGTTCGATTCGGGGACGTGCTTCACCAGCCAATCGATCGTGTCGTAGGTGTCGGTCGAATCGTCCGTCTTGGTCGGGTTCTGCGCAGTCCCGGCGCGCGCGGGGCTCATCATGTAGATGCCCTCCGACGCGTGCATGCCGCGGACGTCCTGGATCACGCGGATATAGCCCGCCGCGGCGATCACGTCGCCCGCGCCGTCGCCATGCTCGAGGATGCCGGCATAGGTGCCGCTGTCGACCTTGGTCTGGCCGTCGGCGTCGTAGGGCGTGCGCGTCATCAGGATGCCCGCGTCCTTCGCGCCCTTCGGCACGATGATGACCGTGTGGAGCTTGACCCCGTCGCGCATTGGGATCTCAACGACCTTGCGCACATAGTCGTAGCCGACGTCGCGCGGCGCCATCTTGGCGGGGCGTTCGTCGTAGTTCTGCGCGGTCGCGGGGGTGGTTGTCGCGGTAACCAACGCGGCGATCGCGCATGCCGAAAACAAACGGGTCGTCGATTTCATTTTCTTCTTCCTTCCCTCCCGGACTGAAAAAGAAAAGGCCCGCCTTTCCGTCGTGGAAAGACGAGCCCCTCTCATAAGGTAGCTCAGACCGTCGTATGCGGCAGACCGTCACCCCAGCGAACGCTGCGGTCTTCCGCTTGGCGGATGCCGGTGGCCTCTCCACGAGATCCCAGCTTTCGCTGGGATGACGGAGTTAGAGGGGGCATAGGGTCACGCTCGTTGGTCTTCAACTATACCGTCAGGCCGTCCGCGTGCCGGTGAGCGGGAAGCTGCCGAAGGCGCCGGCCGCGACGCTGCCCTTTAGGACGTCGTCCTCGACGGTCGCCTTGCAGTCGAGCGTCATCGGCATCGGCACGGTCATGCTCTGCTTCCAGGTGATCGTGTCGCCATCGACGTCACCGGTGACGTCCATGCCGCCCATCGCGCCCGACACCGCACCGGTGAAGGTGTTGCCGGCGCTGTTCACGGTCAGCGTCATCTTCTGGTCGCCCAGCGGCGACTTGACCACGCAATCCCAGCTGCCATCGACGTTTGCCATTGCTCTCTCTCCTGAATCACCGCCCGGCAACGCCCGGGCTCTTGAACCTACTTGGCGCCGGCAACCGACGCCGCTGGGATGACCTCGACCGGGAGGCCGATGCTGTCAAGCTGCGGGCGCACGGTCTTTGCATCGCCGACCACGACCCAGATCGTCTTCTTCGGGTCGAGCGCCTGCTGGATCGCGGTGTTGAGTTGCGGCAGGTTAAGGCCCTGGTATCGCTGCGTGATCGTCGCGTAGTAATTGTCGGGACGCTTGAGCAGGTCGTTCTGCTGCATCGCGCCCAGCACCGCGTCCGATGTCTCGAAATTACCCGACAGCGAGCGGATCGCGCCGTTGATCGCCCGATCGAACTCCGCCTGCGTCATCGGCTCCTTGCCGAGGAACGCGCCGATGTCGCTGCGCAGCGCGGCGATCGACGGGCCGGTCTGGTCCGCCTGCACCGGTGCCGACAGGATGTACGGCGCGGCATTCTCCGACTGCTGGAAGCGACCCGAGACGCCGTAGGACCAGTGCTTGCTCTCGCGCAGGTCCATGTTGACGCGGCCGAGGAAGCTACCACCGAGCGCATCGTTCGCGGTCGCGATCGGCAGGAGGTCCTGCGTGCCCTTGAGCCCGGTCGGCACGCCCGCGATGATCAGCGACTGCGGGCTGTCCGGCCGGTCGATCAGCACGATCTTCGGCGCGGACGGCGTGACGGTCGCCGGGAACGCCTTCACGCCCGCCGCCCCGGTCGGCCGCCACGTCCCGAAGCGCGCATCGAGCGCCGCCTTCACTTCGGCGAGCGGACGATCGCTGACGACGAAGATTTTCGCCTTGTCCGGCCGTAGCCATGCCTGCTGGAACGCGACCAGATCGGCACGGGTCAGCGCCGCCACCGCCTTCGGATCACCACTGCCCTGCGCCTTGGCATAGGGCGAGTTCGGCCCGAGCAGCGGCGGCAGCACGCGCGTCGCCAGCCCCTGCGGGCTGGTCAGTTCCTGCGCGATCTGTGCGAGCTGCTGGTTCTTGACGCGCGCGACCTCGGCATCGGCGAACGCGGGGTTCTGCGCGATGTCGGCGAACAGGTCGACCGCGGGGGCGAGATTGGCGCTCGGCACCTGCAACGACAGGAAGGTCCGGTCGTTCGACGCACCCGTGCCGATCTCCGCCCCCAGCCGCTCCTTGGCCTCTGCCAGCGCGACCGAATCACGCGTCGGCGTGCCCTCGTCCATCATCGACAGCGTCAGCTGCTGCGTGCCGAGCTTGCCGGGGACGTCGGCCGCGACGCCCGCATCGAAGCTGAGCACCGCCTGCGTAACAGGAACGGCGGTGCGCTGCGCGTAGACCAGCTCGATACCGTTCGCGAGACGGGTACGCTGGACCGCCAGGAAGCTGAGACCAGCGACGGTGCCGACGCCGGGCAGTGGCCCGCGCGTGCCCTTGAACGGCACGTCTGCGGCAGGTGGCACGTCGACCTTGGGCGGCACGACCGCGTTGGCATAGGCGTCGCGCGGTCCAGGCACGACGGTCAGCGAATAGGCCGGGCGCGACAGCCACTTGGCTGCAGCGGCTTTCACGCTCGCGGGCGTTTCGGCCGCGAGTTGCAGGAGCTGTTTCTTGTAAAAACCCGGATCGTTCGAATACAGCGCGCCCTCGGCCAGCGTCACCGCCTTGCCGCCAAAGCCACCGACGGACTCCAACCCCTCCATCGTGCTGGCCGCGGTCGTCGTCGCGACGCGGCCGACCTCGTCGGCGGTCGGCCCGTTTCTGATGAAGTCCGCCATGATCTCGTCGATGCGCTTCGATACGAGCGCGGGGTCGACGCCCTGTCGGACGATCGCGCGGATGCCGAACATGCCGAGCTGGCTGAAGCTGCGATTATAGGCGGAGATGCTGACGACGAGCTTCTCCTTCTTGACCAGAGCGGTATCGAACCGGCTGCTGGCGAGGCCGCCGAGCACGCCCGCCGCGACGTCCAGCGCCGTGCCGTCCTTGTCGTTCAGGCCCGGCACCACCCAGTTGCGGCTGACCATGACGGCGGCGACGCGGTCCTTGATCGTCTCGCTGACAGGGGCAGGCAGGGTCGGGATCGGCGCGGGCGGGACGATGCTCTCGGGGCCCTTCGGGATGCCGCCGAAATACTTCTCCGCGAGCCGCTTGGCGGTCGCCGTATCGACGTCGCCGGCGAGCACGAGCACCGCGTTGTTCGGGCCGTAATGATCCTTGAACCAGTCCTTCACCGTCTGCAGCGAAGCGGCATCGAGATCCGCCATCGAGCCGATCGTGGTGTGGCCGTAGGGGTGATCCGCGGGGAACAGCCCCTCGGTGATCTTGTACTGGGTCAGGCCGTAGGGCTGGTTGTCGCCCTGGCGCTTCTCGTTCTGGACGACGCCGCGCTGCTCGTCGAGCACACCCTGCGTGATCGCGCCGGTGAGATAGCCCATGCGGTCGGATTCGAGGAACAGCGCGCGATCGAGTGCCGCGGTCGGCACCGTCTCGAAGTAATTGGTACGATCGAAATAGGTGGTGCCGTTGAAGTCGGTCGCGCCGACCTGTTTCAGCGGTTCGAAGAAATCACCGGGTGCGTTCTCGGAACCGTTGAACATCAGATGCTCGAACAGATGCGCGAAGCCGGTCTTGCCCTTGGGCTCGAACTTCGATCCGACGTTATACCAGACCGACACCGCCACGACGGGCGCCTTGCGATCGGTGTGCACGACGACGCGCAGGCCGTTCTTCAGCGTGAACTGCTGGTAGGGGATATCGACCGACTTCACGAGGTCCGCGACCGGCGCAGGCTTTGCCGCGGGAGTTGCTGTGCGCTGGCCCTGACCGAATGCGGGCGAGACGAGAGCAATTGCGGCGACGCCGGCAAGCGCGGTCATTTTCAAAGCCATATGCGAACATTACCCCGTGTTTCAGAATGATATCGTCGCAGCATAGCCACGCTTTGTCGTCGGGCAACAGATAGATACGTCGAGTTTCGAGGCGATCCGCGCTGGTACGCCGGGACGTCTCACAGGTATCGCCACCACCAGCCGGTATGGGTCCGTTTGAACCGTCCGAACCACCGGCACGCGAACCAGCACGGCACGGCGGCGGCGGCGGCAACGAGCCAGATCGAGGCGACGTTCGGAACGCTGACCAGCCCCTTGATTGCGTCGCCCGTCACCGCGCCGGTCAGGCTGTTCACGCCGTAGAGCAGGAAGAGGTGCAGGATGTAGAAGAACAACGGCGCCGATCCGAACACCACTAGCACGCGGTTCAACCGCGCCGATGTGCGCTCGAACGCCGCCAGAAGCAGCATGCCGATGCCGAGCGTGAGCAGGATGAAGTCCGCGGACGGCGGATATTTGGTGAGGTTGAGAACGCTCATGATCGTCGCGAGCGGCGTCGTGCCAACCTGCCACAGCAGCGGTTCGCCGTAGCCGTTGATCGCGCGCAGCACCGCGAACAACGCGAGCGCCGCCGCGCCGGTCACCATCAGGCGGCGACGACGAACATCGCGGTCGACTTGCCGCGCGAACCACGGCCCGATCGACCAGCCGAGCGCGATCACGCCGATCCAGGGCAGCAACGGATAGGATGTCCGCGCCCGCGCGCCGAACGGCAGGTCGATGAACCCGCGGTCGTGCAGCATGCTCCAGGCGACATACCCTGGCTGGTCGGGCGTGAAGGTGATCGGATCGAGCAGATTGTGGCCCAGCACGATCGCCAGCCCGAGGACGAGCACGGCGATGCGCGGAAGATGGACCAGCGCCGCCAGGGCGATCATCGCCAGCCCGATCACCCAGATCACCTGGAGATAGACGATCGCGGGGGTGGGATCGAACGACCAGGCGAAATTGACCACCGTCACTTCGAGCGCGACGAGGAACAGCCCGCGCTTCAACAGGAACGACGACGCCGCTGCCCTACCGCCCCCAGTATCTCCGTTACGTGAGTCCGCGTACAACGATGCCGCGAGCCCGGTCAGCAGCACGAAGACGGGCGCGCAAAGATGCGCCGTGAGCCGCGTGAAGAACAGGGACGGCGGCGTCGCGGGCAACGCCATCGGGTCGCTCACCTGCATGTGGTAATAAAAGAGTTCGCGGGTGTGATCGACGAGCATCAGCAGCATGACGAACCCGCGCAGCGCATCGACCGAGACGATCCGCGACCGCTTGGCCTGCGCGCCCGTCGGAGCTTGCACATGGGTATCGGACGCCGCGGCCGGCGTTCCGGCGACGTTGGGCATTGGACTGAAAACGGTTGACAAGATCGAAGCACCTCCGCCAATCGCGATGATACATCATCACAGAGAAGGCAACATTTTTTGTCGACGCGTCCACGATCGATCGCCTTCGCGAGCATTTTTTTGCTGCTTGCCTGCCCCATTACTGCCGAGGCGCAGGACGACACCGACCGCGAGCCGGAGCGCGAGGAACGACGGGTCGATGGCGAGGCCGAGACGATCGTCGTTCTCGGCACGCGCAACACGCGGGCGGATCGGACCTTGTCGTCGGACCTCGCCACCGAACGCATGTCGCAATCCAGCCGCTCGCTCGAGCGCGACCTGCTCACCGCGGCGGGGACGTACCGGCTCGGCGACGCGCTGGAGCTCGTCAGCGGCGTCAGCAACCAGAACAACCGCGGCGGCTTTCTCGACAATTTCGCGATCCGCGGGTTCCTCGGCACACCCGACGGCGGCGCCGAATATTATGTCGACGGGTTCCTCGCCAATCGGGGCCTCGCGCCGCCGCGCGATCCGGCAACGACCGAGCGGATCGAGGTGTTGAAGGGCCCGGCCGGCGCGCTGTTCGGCGACATCGATCCGGGCGGCCGCGTCAACATCGTCAGCAAGACGCCGCGCTTCACGCCCAGCGCGACCGCGACGTTCACCCATGGCTCGTTCGACACGCGCCGGGTCGAGATCGATGCGACCAGTCCGCTGTCCGACACGATCGCCGCACGGATCGTCGTCGCCACCGAGGACAGCGATGGCTGGCGCGATTTCGTGCCGTTGCGCCGCCGCGTCGTCGCACCCTCGCTGACCTGGGCGCCGCGCGATGGCCTTCGGCTGACCTATGTCGGCGAGATCACGCGGTTCGATGCGCCGTTCGATCGCGGCATCCCGGCGATCGGCGGCGACGCCAACGCGTTGCCGCGGTCGCGCTTCTATGGGGAGCCCCGCGACGGCACGACGCGGTTTCGCAACCAGCGTCATCAGCTGACCGGCGAGGCGCGGCTCGACGACCGTATCTCGCTCAACGGTGGCGTGGCCTGGCGGACGGGATCGCTCCGCGGGTTCTCGTCCGACCAGTCGCGGCTCGTCGGCGGCCAGACGCTATGGCGACAGCGGCGCGCGCGCGACTATACCGTCGATGATCTGTCCGCGCGGCTGGAACTGACCGGACGGTTCGGCGCGCACCGCGCCAGCGTCGGCGTGAAGGGCTATACGCTCGACTATCACGAGGGGCTGTTGCGGCGGAACCCGACTGCGGCCAACCCGTATGCGATCGACGTGTTCGCGCCGGTGTACGGCGGGCAGGCGCTGCCGCTGGCGCCGTTCACGGACAATGATGAAACGCGGCGGTCGGCCACGCTGTATGCGCAGGACATGTGGGACGTGACGGATCGGTTCACGCTGACCGGTGGCGTCCGCTTCGACGCGTATCGCCAGCAGATCCGCAACAACCGTACCGGCGTGGTCGGGCGCACGGTCGACGAGCCGGTGAACTTCCGGCTGGGTGGCCGATACGCGCTGAGCGACGTCTTTGCGGTCCATGCGAACTGGGGCGAAAGCTTCCTGCTCAACTCGGGTACGGGGCGTGACAATCAGGGCTTCTCACCCGAACGCGGCAAGGGATACGAGATCGGCGGCACGGCCGCATTGCCGGGCGTCGACGTCGCCGTGACGTATTTCGATATCGCCAAGCGCGACATCCTGACCAACGATCCGGTCGATCCGAACTTCCTCGCGCCGGTCGGCAAGCTGTCGAGCAAGGGGATCGAGTTCGACGCCTCGGTGCGCCTCGCGAAGCGCTGGCAGGTCGTCGCGAACTATGCCTGGACGCGCGCGCGGACCGACGACAGCATCTTCGCGACCGACCGCGTCCTCAACGTGCCCGAACATGCCGCGACGCTGTTCGCGATCGGGCGCTTCCTCGACGATGAGGGCCGCGGGCCATCGATCAGCGCTGGCGCCAGCTACATAGGCAAGCGCGCGGGAGCAATCGACACCAGCGGGCTCGTCCTGCCGGACTATGTGAAGGCCAAGGCGGCGGTCGAATACGCGGTCTCGCGGCGCCTGTCGGTGCGCGCCGAGGCCGACAATCTGTTCGACGCTCGGTTCGCGCAGAGTTCGTACAGCCCGGTGTGGATCTTCCCGGGGGCGCCGCGGACGGTCCGGCTGTCGGTCCGCCTGAGCCAGTGATCCGCGGCTCTAGAAGAACAGTTTGCGGATGCTCAGCCGGACGGTGCGGCCGAGCGGGTCGAGATAGTCGGGTTGGTAGGTGTTGGGGACCGTGCCGGTCGCGTCGGTGACGCGCTGGCGGGTGTTGAAGACGTTGTCGACCGACAGGCTGACGCGCATGCCGCGCAGCCATGGGTGCGCCTTCACCCACTCCAGCCGCTGGCCGAGATCGGCGAACAGCCGCGCGTTGGCGGTGGCGAGGCCGCCGAAGTTGAGCGTCTCGGGGGCGGCGATCGTGCCGCCGTTGACGCGCGTGCCGGTCGCGTAGTTGGCGGAGATGCGCGCGCCGAGGCCGTTGTTGGTGTACCCCGCCTGCGCCTCCAGCTCATGACGCGCCTGCCCGCCGCTGTTGCCGATCGCGTCGCCGTTCAGCAGGTTCAGACTCGGGCCGCCGTCTGCGACGAGGACGCGATCGGTGAAGTGCCAGGTGTGGTAAACCGCGAACTGGATGCGGCCACCGGCCTGCCCGCCGCGTCCGCCGAAGCCACGTCCGCCGCCGCCGCCGCCGCCGCCGCCGCCGGGGCCACCTGCGCCTGGACCACCACCGGCACGCGCACCCTCACCGCGCGGTCCATCGCCGCCTGCACCACCGGGACGACGGCCGCCGGGCGGTTGCAGGCCTTCGAACGGGTTGGGACCGGTGCCCGCACGATAGGCCTCGAGCTCACGCTGAATCTTCGACTTGAGCGGCGCGGAGAAGTTGATCCCCCAGCGCAGTTCGGAGCGGTCGCTGCGCGCGAAATTGATCGGCCGGCGATCGACCTGCAGCAAAGCGCCACCCGCGTCGCGCTGGAAGCGATCGGGGAACGCCGCCTCGATCGCCGCGGTCGCTGCCGGGAACGCCGCGATCGGGTTGTCGACCCGGCTCTCGACATAGTTGGCGGTGATCGAGAGGTCCTTGGCGGACCAGGGCTTCAGGGTCAGCCCGATTTTCTTGACGTGGTTGTTGTCCGCGACCAGCCCGGGATTGCCGCCGCTGATCGTCGTGACGGTCGCGGTTTCGCCGCGCACATAGTCGAACACGCGGACGTTGGGCGTGGTGATCGACGGGTTGCCAAGCTGCTGCGCGGTCGGCGCCTCGTCGGTGTCGGTCACCGAGGCGATCACGCGCACGCCTTCGATCGGCGACCAGTTCGCACCGTAGCCGAGCGTCTGCAGCGTGCCGAAGTCCGACAGATGATCCTCGGCAAGATTGAAGTTCGCCGACAGCGTGCCGAGGAACGGCAGCACGTCCTTCGACCGGCTCGTCAGCGGCACGTCGACATTGACCTGGCCATTGACCGTGTCGCGCGACACCCGTCCCTGCGTATCGACCCCCAGGAGATTGACGGTGCGGTACGAGCGACTTTTGAAATCGGCGGTTTCGGCACCGAGCTTGATCGTCGTCGAGACTGCCCCCGCAGGTAGCGAGAACAGAGTGCCGTTAGCGACCGCATCGAGTTCGCCGGTGCTCTGTGTCGCATAGGCGCGGTTGCCTGGCAGTGCACCGAAGTCGCTCGCGCTCAGGCGGCCGAACGGGTTGGCGGTCGGATCTCCGGCGCGGATGCGGGCGTTGAAGGTACTCGCATCGAGGCCGGTCTCGGTGAAGGTCTGCGTGTCGCTGCGGTCGTAATTGCCCGTCACGTTCCAGCGCCACGTCCCGATATCGCCGTTCAGCGTAGTGCCGAGATGCGCGGCGATCGACGATGTCCGCTGGGTCAGCGGCAGGACGCCGTCGTCTTCGATCGCGCGATTGACGAACGTGGTGCTGCCGAGCGGCGTCAGCGCGACGACGGGCAGGCCGTTGAGGCTGCGGCTGTCGGTCGACTCCAGGCGGCCGTTGATCGTCGCGCCGATGTTGCCGAAGATGTTGCGTGCATAGACGCTGTTCGCGGTGAAGGTGCTGGTCGCGGACTGGAGCGTGCGGAACGGCCGCTGGTCGACGACATTGCCATCCGCGCCGAGCCCGCTGTTCGCGGTGCGCTGAGGCTGGAGGATGTCGCGCTGCGATTCGGTCAGCGGCTCGCTCGACGTGTATTCGACGTGCAGGTTGAGCCGGCGATCGCGCGCGATGTTGAGCATGTCGAGCGAGCCCTTGGGGGTATTGCCCCCACCCTCGGTCGCCTGCGTGTCGGCGGCCTCCGCGGTCACCGCGCGGAAGCGGCGGCGCAGGACGAAGTTCACGACCTTCTGATCGGCGCGATAGCCGTATTTGAGCGCGACCTCCTCGGGCAGGATCTCGACGCGCTGGATCGCCTCGGTCGGGATGTCGCGGATCTCGCTGAAGCTGGAGATGCGGCGGCCGTTGAGCAGCACGACGGGCGCGCCGCCACTGCCACGACCGCTGGTGGTCTGCGGACTGAGTTCGTTCAGCAGGTCGGAGACCGTGCTGACGCCGTAGGACCGGATTTCGGCTTGGCCCAGCGTCTGGTCGGGTGGGATGTCGCCGATCACCGCGCCGGGGAGTTTGCGCGAACCGGTGACAACGATCTCCTCGGATTCGGCGCCCTCGTCCTGCTCGGGCGCTTGCGCGGCGGGTGCGGCGGCGGGGCGCGACGGTGCCTGTTGCGCGGCCACCATTGCAGGCATGCTCACTGCCAGAACCAGACCCAAACTGCGCATACCCGTTCCACCCCGATGATCGAGCATGCCGATTAGGCGGCAATTGTCGCAGGATTGTGCCGGTTCGGCGGCGCTTTCGTCACATGCGCGGGTTATCGCGACATATGCGCTTCCATCTCCTCCAGCGGCACGCCCTTGGTCTCGGGGAAGTAGAGGAACACGGTGACGAACTGGACGGCCATCATCGCCGCGAAGAACAGGAACGGGGCGCCTGCCGACCATGCCGCGGCGACGGGGAAGACCTGCGCGATCACCGCGTTCCAGCCCCAATGGCTCGACGAGCCGATGCTCGATCCGCGCGCACCGACGTTCTGCGGGAAGACCTCGGAGATATAGACCCAGATCACCGCGCCCGAACCCGGCGCGAAGAACATGATGAAGACGATCAGCGACGGCAGCAGCAGGCAGTTGGGCAGCACGCCAAGCAACGCGAGTCCGCCGACGGTCAGCGCCGCGGTCATGCCGGCCGAGCCCCACAACAGCAGCGTGCGGCGGCCGACCCGGTCGATCAGCAGCATGCCGAGCAGCGTGAAGACCATGTTGGCGACCCCGATCATCACCGCCTGGAGATCGGGCGAGAGGCTGCCGCCGGACGCCTTGAAGATGTCGTTGAGGTAATAGAGGAACGCGTTGATGCCGCTGAACTGGTTGAACATCGCGACCAGGAAGGCGAGCGTGATCGGCTTGCGATGGCGCGTCCAAGAGAGCTTGGCATCGCCCTTCGGCGTATCGAGCTCTTGCCGGGCGATGTCGGGGCTCATGCCGACCAGCGCCAGCACGTCCTTCGCTTCTGCATCGCGCCCCTTGGCTAGCAGCCAGCGCGGCGAGTTCGGGATACGGAACAGCAGCGCGAAGAACACCAGCGACGGTGCCGCGACGATCCCGAGCTTCCACCGCCACTCGACATCGCCGAGATCGAGCGAACCGATGACCGCGTTCGAGACATAGGCGAGCAGGATGCCGAGGATGACGGCGAACTGGAACCCGCCGACCATTTTCCCGCGCTGGGCAGGCGGTGCGAGTTCGGCGATATAGGCGGGCGCGAGCACCGACGAGCCGCCGATCGCGATGCCGTTGATGAAGCGGAAGCCGATGAAGCTGTGCCAGTTCCACGCCAGCGCGCAGCCAAGCGCGGTGAGGACGTAGAGAAAGGCGAGGATACGCAGCACGTTGCGGCTGCCGTAGCGATCGCCGAGCGTGCCCACGAACAGCGCGCCGAGCAGCGTACCCCAGAGTGCCGACGAGACGGTGAAGCCGAGCCACGCCTCGCTGAGCGCGAACTTCGCCTTCAGCGCGCCAGTGACGCCGGCTATCACCGCGGTGTCGAAACCGAACAACAGACCGGCGAGCGCGGCGGTAGCGACGCTCGCGATCAGGATCGTGCGGGGCTGTGCGCTCACAAGGCGCGGTATCGCGGAAGGAGGATCGTCATCACCGCGTTGTGAACGTTTTACGCGCCTTCGCAAGACCGACGCAAGCCATTTCGATGCGCGAAAACACCCGTTTCCGGTTCTTCAAAACGCATTAACGAATGTGGGGATAGCTCTGAAGCATCGAAACGGGTGCGAGGGATGCGGTGGGTATCGAACATGGTCTGGCAACGGCGTCGGCGCGCGGCGTAAAGCGACTGGTCGCCGCGGTGTTGCTGTGTCTCGGGGTCGCCGCGGCCCCGGCGTTTGCGTGCGATATCGTGACGCCGTCGACCGCCAATATGGGCACCCTGTCACCGACCGCGGTGCCGACGGCGGGCTTCATCGCGACCACGGGATCGTTCAAATGCACGAACGTCAGCATCCTGACGTTGCTCGGCGCCGATTACCTGCGCGCGACGCTCCTGACGACGGCCCCGCTGACGCTGACCGCCACTACGGGCGGATCGATCACCTATTCGCTATCCGCGAGCCAGGACGGCACCACGCCGTTCGTCGCGAACACCAGCCAGTCGTATATCGAGGGCTCGACGCTGTCGTTGCTGAGCACCAGCAAGGCTTCGGTGCCGATCTATATCAAGCCGATCAGTGCGACGGCACCGCCTGCGGGAATCTACAAGGGCAATTTCCAGGTTCGCTGGGCATGGAGATTCTGTGACGGTGTCGCCGTTGCAGGCATCTGCGCGTTAGGCGACAACGATGTCGGCAACAAGATCGCGTCGGTCGACGTGACGATCACGGTGGCGCGCGACGCCATCGTCACGATCACGCAACGCGCGACATGGGAAGCCTCGGCGACGACCAACAACCCGAAGGCCATTCCCGGCGCGAAACTGCGCATGGCGATGCAGATCGAGAACCCCAATCCGTTCGCGCTGGACGGCAACACGCTGGCGTTCACATTGCCTACGCCCGCCCGGCTACAGATCGCGCTCGATGGCGACGGGACCGCTTCGACTGCGTATGTCATGACGGCGGAAGGCACGCCCGCATCTTCGCTGGCGGTCACCTATGCCAGCCCGGCGAGCACCACGGACGATGTGGACTTCTCGTCGAACAACGGCGGCAGCTGGACCTATGACCCGACGACGGCACCCCGATCGGTCACCACCGTGCGGATCCGCCCGCGCGGAACCATGGCGGCTGGATCGAAATTCACCGTGTCCTTGCCTTACGCTCTATTCTGATCAGGGGTCTGCTCGGAGACGGGCGGAGTCGGCATGCCACCGACGATCTCCATCTTGGTCGCGGTCGAGCCGACCTCGATGCCCGCCTCGCGGAACTGGCGCAGCAGCGTGAACAGCAGTTCGCTGCGCATCGGATAGGCGTCGCGCGGGCTCGCCACGTACGCGAAGCAGTTGAACTTGGCGCGGCCGGCGTCGATCGAATCGATGAACACCTTGGGCTCGGGATCGTCGAGCACCTCGTGCTTCTCCGCGAATGCCGCGAACAGCATCGTCCGCACCGCATCCAGATCCTCCTCGAGCGGCACCGAGAATTGCAGCTGGATCCGGCCGATGGGTGCTGCCAGCGTCATGTTCTGGATCGTCTTGGTGATCAGCTCCGAATTCGGGACGATCAGCGTCGAGCGGTCGGCGACCTGGATCTCGGTCGAGCGCACGTTGATGCGTTTCACGTCGCCCTCCATGTTGCCGATCCGGACGAGGTCGCCGATCTTGACCGGGCGCTCGGCGAGCAGGATCAGCCCCGAGACGAAGTTCTGCGTGATCGCCTGCAGGCCGAAACCGATCCCGACCGACAGCGCGCCGAGCACCACGGCCAGCTTCTCCATGCCGATCCCGAGCGCGCCGAGCGCCCACAGCACCGCGGCGATGATCCCGGCATAACGCGCGACCATCATCACCGAATTCTGCGCGCCGGCATCCATCGCGGTGGTCGGCAGATA
Organism: Sphingomonas sp. Leaf208; assembly: GCF_001421415.1. Lineage (GTDB taxonomy): Bacteria > Pseudomonadota > Alphaproteobacteria > Sphingomonadales > Sphingomonadaceae > Sphingomonas. Next base: position 407,925 of record NZ_LMKH01000034.1, on the reverse strand, counting down.
GCTGTTCACCAGCCAATGCTGGAGTCCGCGCATGATCGCCAGCGCGACGAACAGCACCGCGATCGAGCGCAGCACCGCGCCCGGCGAGATCGTGACCTGGCCGATCGTCACGCCGTTCGCGACTGTCCCGAACAGCTCGAACGCCGAGCCGACGCCCGCCCCGAACGGCGCCATCACCGCGCCGACCGCGAGCAGGATCAGCAACAGCCGCAGCACCGCCGACAGCAGCACGCCGATCTGGTCGACGGTCTTGTTGTCGACCCCGAACCCGCTGTTCGCCGAGCGGCCGAGACGGTTGCCGCTCGACAGCAGCGTCCGGCACGCATCGTCGGTGAAGGTCATCATCAGGTACAGCGAGGCGCCGACGATCGCACCCCACAGCAGCCACGTCGCGACCTTCAGCGCGAAGTTCACATAGCCGATCAACCCGGCGATCAGCGTGACGAGCAGCACCAGCCAGACCAATGTCGCGACGATCGCGAGCAGCGTGTTGCGCGCAGGCTTGGTCGGATCGGGCAGCGCGGCGGCGCGGAGACGGCCGAGCGTTACCAGGATCGCGCCGAGCAGGACGATGTGGAGCAATGCGACGACCGCATTGGCCGCGCTCGATGCGGGCGCGCTTATCCCGATCAGCATGTTGGTCGCGATCAGCAACTGGCCGAAGAAGATCAGTCCGGCGGCCATCCAGGTGTACGGGCGGAGTGCCTGCGCGGCCGGGTCGCCGATCGGCAACAGGCGCCAGGTCGACTGGCCGCGCAACAGCAGCGCGCCGCCGAGCGACGACACGAACGCGCAGAACCATGTGATCCCGACGAAGAGCGCGCCGAACCGGCTCCAGGCGGGGGAGACAAGCCCGGCCCAGCGCAGCGACGCGACGATCGCCCATGCGGCAAGCCCAGGCAGCGCGGTGCCGATCACGACCAGCCACAGCGCATAGGCCGAGCGTCGCAGGCGACCGCCAGGCGCGTGGTTGGTCGCATAGCGCCGGCCGACGCCGTGCAGCCAGCGTCGTAGCGGCACGATCAGGACCAGCGCGGTTAGGATGCCGATCAGCAAGCCGGTGCCGGCACGCATGTCGAACCGTGCGCCGAACTGGCGGATCTCGACATTGGCGAACCGCATCATGCGCGCAGTGTCGCGCGGCAGGTGATCGACGATCGCGGCCCACAAGGTCGGCGACAGCGGCGAGCCGGTGTTTTCGGACAGTTGCTGGCCGAGTTCCTCCGCCTCGGCCGCGCCGATGTCGTCGATCTGCTGCTTGGCCTCGATCCCGATGAGGCGCGCGCGCTTGATCGCCGAGTCGATCGCCGACTGGCTCTGCGCGAGGAGCTTGCGTTGCTGGCGGATCTCGGGCGCTTCGACGACGCCTGGGGTGGCGGCACCAAGTTCCGCGACACGCGCCTGGACGAGGGCCATCTCGGGGGTGAGCGTGCGGACTGCGTCGGCGGCGGTGGTCTGCACGGTTTGCGCGCGGGTGCGGAGAGCTTGGCGCGCCTTGTCGTCACGCGCGGCGGGGGTCGCGTCGTCGATCGCCTGGAGTTCGGCGGAGGCTTGGGTGAGGCTCGCTGCGACGGTCGCGACCTTGGGCTCGTCCTGCGCGATCGCGGGGAGCGCGGTGGCTAGAAGGAGGAGCGCGGCGAGGTAACGGAGGAGGGTCATCCGGGGTGCTTTACAGCGATGAGGTCGGAAACGGGAGGGGGCGTGGGGTCGGACCGGGTCGGGACGCAATCGCTGGTTTCGTAAGCGTTGCTGTGAGTGGTGCCTCTGCCGCTACATGCGCTACCCCGGCGAAGGCCGGGGCCCAGTTGGAAGGTCGCAGTAACGGAGCGTCGGCCTCGACCACAAGTCGCTCCCAACTGGGCCCCGGCCTCCGCCGGGGTGGCGTTCCCGTCGGGATGCGATGTCGAAAACACGATCGCCACCCCGCTTCCTTGTTCTCCCGCGAAGGCGGGAGCCCAGACTGGGTCCCCGCCTTCGCGGGGAAACAGAAGTGCGGTCCGCTTCCCATAATTCCGACGAGGACCAGGTGCGCGCCTCCGTCAACCCGGCGGAGGCCGAGGCCCACCGTCCCGCACACTCAAGTCTCTCGGATGTGCGGAACGGTGGATGCCGGAACGAGTCCGTCATGACGGGGTATGCCCGCAGTTGGGATCGGCCTGGACGCGAACTCAGTCGAGCTCGAGGATCACCTGATCCACCGCCAAGCTATCCCCCGTCTTCGCCGCGACCGACTTCACCGTCCCCGTCTTCTCGGCGCGGAGGATGTTCTCCATCTTCATCGCCTCGACCACGGCGAGCGCCTGCCCCGCCTCGACTCTGTCGCCCGCCGCGACGTCGAGCCGCACCAGCAGACCCGGCATTGGGCAGATGAGGAACTTCGACAGATCCGGCGCCACCTTCTCGATCAGGTGCGCGGTGTACGGCGCGACGCGGGCGGGCAGCACGCGGGCGACGTGGCTCGCCCCTCGCGCGGTAAGCTTGAAGCCGGCGCGGGCCTTGGCGATGCGGATCGTGAGGTGTTCGTCGCCATCTGTCCCGTGACCGTCGGCGACCACCATGCGATCGCCGGGCGTGTATTCGAGCGACAGGTCGAGCTCTTCGCCGTCGACCATGATGCCGTCGGTCGAGACCGTCACCGCGTGGTCGATCTTGTCGATGGACACCACCCAGTCGGCGGGCGGACGGAGGCGCTTGCCGAGTTGGCCATCGATGCGGCGGGCGCGATCGGCTTCGGCGGTGGCCGCGAAGGCTGCGACGGCGGCGAGCGTCTTCAGCAGTTCGGCGTCGGCGGGGGCGCCGTGAAAGCCTTCTGGATATTCCTCGGCGATGAAGCCCGTGGTTAGTGCGCCCGACTGGAAGCGCGGGTGCTGCATGATCGCCGAGAGGAAATCGATGTTGTTGCCCGGCCCCTCCAGCTCGAACGCATCGAGCGCGGCGATCTGCGCGGCGATTGCGCCGTCGCGGGTGGGGGCCCAGGTGATGAGCTTGGCGATCATCGGGTCGTAGAACATGCTGACCTCGCCGCCCTCGCGGACGCCGTCGTCGACGCGGACGCGGGGTTCCGCGGAGGCTGCGTCTCCTTCCCCGTTCGTGCTGAGCGAAGTCGAAGCACCCTCGCTTGGGGCATACCCTTCGACTTCGCTCAGGGCGAACGGGAGAGGCGGATTATACCGCACCAAGCGACCGATCGACGGCAGGAACCCGCGATACGGGTCCTCGGCATACACCCGGTTCTCGATCGACCAGCCGTTGAGCTTCACCTCGTCCTGCGTAAACCCAAGCGGTTCCCCCGCAGCCACCCGGATCATCAGTTCGACCAGGTCCAGTCCCGTGATCTCTTCCGTCACCGGATGCTCGACCTGAAGCCGGGTGTTCATCTCGAGGAAGTAGAACCCCTCCCCCGTCGTATCCGCGCCCGACACGATCAGCTCGACCGTCCCGGCCGAATAATAGCCGACCGCCTGTGCCAGCGCGACCGCCTGCTCGCCCATCGCCTTGCGCATCTTCGGCGTGACGAACGGCGAAGGCGCCTCCTCGACGACCTTCTGGTGCCGCCGCTGGATCGAGCATTCGCGTTCGTTGAGATAGACGATGTTGCCGTGCTGATCGCCGATCAGCTGGATCTCGATGTGACGCGGGCTTTCGATGAACTTCTCGATGAACACGCGGTCGTCGCCGAAGCTGGCCAGCCCCTCGCGCTTGGTCGCCTCGAAGCCCTCGCGGACGTCCTGTTCGCTGTACGCCAGCCGCATGCCCTTGCCGCCGCCGCCGGCCGACGCCTTCATCATCACCGGATAGCCGATGCCGCCGGCGATCTCGACCGCGTGGTCGGTGCTGTCGATCTCGCCGAGATAGCCCGGCACGACGTTGACGCCCGCGGCCTTGGCGAGCTTCTTCGATTCGATCTTGTCGCCCATCGCGGCTATCGCGTTGGGGGGCGGGCCGACGAACGCGATCCCGGCCTCGGCGCAAGCCAGCGCAAAACTCTCGCGTTCGGAGAGGAAGCCGTAGCCGGGGTGGATGCAGTCCGCGCCGGTCTCCTTGGCCGCGAGCAGGATGAGCTCGGCCTTGAGATAGCTCTCCGCGGCGGGTGCCGGCCCGAGCCGGACGGACTCGTCAGCCATCAGCACATGCGGCGCGCGCGCATCGGCGTCCGAATAGACCGCGACGGTCTTGATGCCCATCGCCTTGGCGGTCCGCATGACCCGACACGCGATCTCGCCCCGATTGGCGACCAGGATTTTCTTGAACATCACTCGCCCTAATCTGTGCCGTCTTGCCGGACGCGGTCCGGGTGCGGACTGGTTATTGGTACCAAATCATCGTCTTGAGCTGCTTCGTGCGGGCCTGCGTCAGGTCGGTCCTACACCCGGCAATCGTCATGCCCTGTGCCGAACCACCGGCATATTGCCCACCTTCGATCACGCACTGCGTATCGCGGAACTTGAGCCACGCCCGCTGGCTCTCCAGCAGCGCCGCGGCATAGCCGACCCCGCCGCCACGCGACCCATCCTGCGCGTCGCGGCCCTTCATATAGGCGTAGGTCCGCTTCCGCGGCGCAGTCATTGCCGCATCCGCCCGAGCATAGCTCGTACCGGCGGACGCGTTCATCGTCGCCTGCGACTGCATCGGAGCAGCCGCGGTCATCAGCAATGCGATCAGCAGCATGTCTTGGCCTCCCGCATCGGCTCCGCACCGACCATCGGTTTCATGCCCAGCTTCGCCAGCAGCGTCGCGTCGGCGCTGTCGCCCGCGTTGCCGGTGGTGAGCAGCTTGTCGCCGGTGAAGATCGAGTTCGCGCCGGCCATGAAGCACAGCGCCTGGGTCGCCTCGGACATGCTCTCGCGCCCGGCCGACAGGCGCACCATGCTCAGCGGCATCGTGATCCGCGCGACCGCGACCGTCCGGACGAACTCGATGTCGTCGATCTGCGCCATCGGCGTGCCCGCGAGCATGTCGCCGAGCGGTGTGCCCTTGACCGGGACCAGCGCGTTGACGGGGACGCTCTCGGGGTGGCGCGGCAAGGTCGCTAGTGCGTGGACGAAGCCGACGCGGTCGCTGCGCGTCTCGCCCATCCCGACGATCCCGCCGCAGCAGACCGAGATCCCCGCGTCACGGACGTTCGCCAGCGTCTCCAGCCGATCGCCGAAGGTGCGCGTGGTGATGACGTTGCCGTAATTCTCGGGCGAAGTGTCGATGTTGTGGTTGTAGTAATCGAGGCCTGCGTCGGCGAGCTGCTTGGCCTGGTCCGCGTCGAGCATGCCGAGCGTCATGCACGTCTCGAGCCCCATCGCGCGGACGCCCTCGACCATCGCGACGACCTTCGGCATGTCGCGCGGCTTCGGGTTGCGCCATGCGGCGCCCATGCAGAAACGCTGCGAGCCAGCGGCCTTGGCCTGTGCGGCGTCGGCGAGGACTGCGTCGACGTCCATCAGCTTTTCCGCCTTCAGGCCGGAGTCGGACGACGCGGACTGCGAGCAATAGCCGCAATCCTCGGGGCAGCCGCCGGTCTTGATCGACAGCAGCGTGCAGAGCTGGACCTCGCCGACCGCGTGGTGTGCGCGGTGGACGGTCTGCGCGCGGAACATGAGTTCGTCGAACGGGAGGTCGAACAGCGCGGCGATTTCCGAGGGGTCGGGGGAGGGGCTGTCCAGAAGCGGCGGCGGCAGTGTTTGCGGCACTGCCCTCCCCCGACCCCTCCCGCAGGCGGGAGGGGAGAAGATCTAGAGTTTCGGTCGTCATTCGGCGGCTTCCTCTTGCGGGGCCATGTTGTGGCCGAGGAGTTTCAACACGTCCTCGGCGGCCTGGATCAGGTTGGTGCCGGGTCCGAAAATCGCCTGGACCCCGGCATCGCGCAGCGCCTGATAGTCCTGTGCGGGGATAACGCCACCCGCGATCACCTTGATATCCGCGCGGCCCGCTTCGCGGAGATAGCCGATGAGCTCGGGTATCAGCGTCTTGTGGCCGGCGGCGAGGCTCGAGGCACCGACGATGTCGACGTCCTTCTCCAGTGCGAGCGCGGCGGCTTCGGCGGGGGTCTGGAACAGCGGGCCGGGGACGATCTCGAAGCCCAGGTCGCCGAACATCGACGAGACGAGGTTGGCGCCGCGGTCGTGGCCGTCCTGGCCCATCTTGGCGACGAGCATGCGGGGTTTGCGACCCATGCGGCGCTCTGTCGCCTCGACGCCGTCGGTTAGGCGGGTCCAGCGGGCGTCGTCCTCGTAGGCGCCGCCGTAGATGCCGGAGACGGGGGTCGGCTGCGTGCCGTAGCGGCCGAACACGTCCTCCATCGCCGAGGAGATTTCGCCGAGCGTGGCGCGCGCGCGGGCGCAGTCAACGGCTAAGGCGAGGAGGTTATCGGAGCCTTTCGCGCCTTCCCGCAAAGCATCGAGCGCGGCGCGGCACGCTGCTTCGTCGCGCGTTGCCTTCACGCGGTTGATGCGTTCGATCTGACCCGCCCTCACCGCGACATTGTCCACGTCGAGGATCTCGATCGCGTCCTGTTCGGCGAGCTTGTACTTGTTGACGCCGACGATGACGTCCTCGCCGCGATCGACGCGCGCCTGCCGCCCAGCCGCAGCTTCCTCGATCATCGCCTTGGGCCAGCCCGCCGCGACTGCCTTCGCCATGCCGCCTTCGGACTGGATTCGCTCGATCAGGCTCCACGCCCCGTCGACCAGCGACTGCGTCAGGCTCTCGATGTAATAGCTGCCGCCGAGCGGATCGACGACCTTGGTCATCCCCGTCTCTTCCTGGATCACGATCTGCGTGTTGCGCGCGATGCGGGCCGAGAAGTCGGTCGGCAGCGCGATCGCCTCGTCGAGCGCGTTGGTGTGGAGCGACTGCGTGCCCCCCAGCATCGCCGCCATCGCCTCGATCGTCGTGCGCATGACGTTGTTGTACGGGTCCTGCTCGGTGAGCGAGACGCCGCTGGTCTGGCAATGCGTGCGCAGCATCTTCGAGCGCTCGTCCTGCGCGCCGAGCTGCGTCATCGCGCGGTGCCAGAGGACGCGGGCGGCGCGGAGCTTGGCGATCTCCATGAAGAAGTTCATGCCAATCGCGAAGAAGAACGACAGGCGCCCGGCGAACTTGTCGATGTCGAGCCCGGACGCGACGCCGTATTTCACGTATTCCATGCCGTCGGCGATCGTGAAGGCGAGCTCGTGAAGCTGCGTCGCCCCGGCTTCCTGCATGTGATAGCCGCTGATCGAGATGCTGTTGAACTTGGGCATCTCGCGGCTGGTGTAGCCGAAGATGTCCGAGATGATCCGCATGCTCGGCTCGGGCGGGTAGATGTAGGTGTTGCGGACCATGAACTCCTTGAGGATGTCGTTCTGGATGGTCCCGTCGAGGAGTTTGCGGTCGACGCCTTGCTCCTCGCCGGCGACGATGAAGAAGGCGAGGATCGGGATCACCGCGCCGTTCATCGTCATGCTGACCGACATCTTGTCGAGCGGGATGCCGTCGAAGAGGATCTTCATGTCCTCGACCGAATCGATCGCGACGCCTGCCTTGCCGACGTCGCCGGTAACGCGGGGATGGTCGCTGTCATAGCCGCGGTGCGTGGCGAGATCGAACGCTACCGACAGGCCTTTCTGGCCGGCGGCGAGGTTGCGGCGGTAGAACGCGTTCGAGGCTTCGGCGGTGGAGAAGCCAGCGTACTGGCGGATCGTCCAGGGGCGGCCGGCGTACATCGACGCGCGGACGCCGCGGGTGAAGGGGGCGAAACCGGGGAGGCCGGGGTCGGTAGTGACGTCGTCCGCGGTGTAGAGCGGCTTGACGTCGATGCCTTCGGGGGTCGGCCAGGTGAGGTCGGCGCCTTTTACTTCCCTGGCAGCGGCGGCCTGCCAGTCGGCGAGGGTTGGGTTGGATTCGGGCGTATCAGTCATGAGTTTGCACCACCCCGGCGGATGCCGGGGCCCAGTTGGAAAGGTCGAGGTAACGCAGCGCAACACCAGCCAATCGACCGTTGCCCAACTGGGCCCCGGCCTCCGCCGGGGTGGTGGTTAGAAACGCCTGGGTGGTGTTGGAGGCGGAGGTCATTTCCCCGTGAACACCGGTTTGCGCTTTTCGAGGAAAGCCCGGCCGCCTTCCATCGAGTCCGCAGACCCGCGCGCATCGCGCTGGTTCGCCGCCTCGGCCTGCATCGCGGTCGCGTAATCCGTCTCGTACGCATTGGTAATCGCCCGCCGCATCAACCCCAGCGCCGCCGTCGGCATCGCCGCCAGCCGCTCCGCCAGCGCGAATGCCTCCGCATCGAGCGCGTCGTCGGCCACGACCTTGTGCACCATCCCCCAGTCGAGCGCCTTCGCCGCGGGCACCCGCTCGCCAAGCATCATCATTTCCGTCGCGCGCGCCTTGCCGATCAGACGGGGCAGCATCCACGACGCGCCGCCGTCCGGCACCAGTCCGATATTGACGAACGCCTGGAGGAAATACGCGGTCTCGCTCGCGACACAGAAATCGGCGGCGAGCGCGAGGCTGCAGCCGATCCCTGCCGCAGGACCACGCACCGCGCTGACCACCGGCACCGACAGGTCGGCGAGCGCCGTCATCGTCGGATTGTAGCTGCCGGTCAGTGCCGCGAACGTCGCCTCGCCTGGATTGTCCGAACCAAGCGCCCCGCCGCCGACATCCGCGCCCGAGCAGAACGCGCGTCCCGCACCCGCAATCAGAACAGCGCGCGCACTGTTCAAGTCGCCCAACGCCGCGCGCAATTCCTCGAACATCGCCGGCGGCGCAGCGTTCAGCCGGTCGGGGCGGTTGAGCGTCAGCACCAGCACGTCGCCGCGCCGTTCGCTCAGGATATGCTCGGACGCGGCCATCAGATCTCTCCTAGTGCGCGCCGGTATCGCCCGGCGTCTCCATCAACTCGACCAGCATGCCGCCGAAGTCCTTCGGGTGCACGAACACGATCGGCGTGCCATGCGCACCGATCCGCGGCTCGCCCAGCACGGTCGCGCCCTTCGCCTTCAGCTCGGCGACCGCCGCGTAGATATCGGCCACCTCGAAACAGACATGATGCTGCCCGCCCGCCGGGTTCTTGCGCAGGAACCCCGCAATCGGCGACGCGTCGTCATACGGCTCGATCAACTCGATCTGCGTGTTCGGCGCATCGATGAAGCACACCTTCACGCCCTGCGTAGGTAGGTCGAACGGCTCGCCGATCGCGGTCGCGCCGAGCAGCAGGCGATACGTCTCGACCGACTTCGCGATCGACGGCGTCGCTACCCCGACATGGTTGAGGCGGCCCAATGTCATTGCGTATCCTTCGGCGGCGGCGGCGGCGTGGGAACGACACCGAGCGTGTAACCACACACACCGAGCACCTGCCGGATCATTGCATCGCTGATGGGCGCGACGAAGTTCGCCTGCACCGCGAAGTTCGCGCCGTTGGTGGTTTCGACGCGTACCGTCTTCGACTTCACCAGGAACGTGGTCAGCCTGGTGATCGCCTCGGGATCGGTGACGTAGGTGCCGGTTCCCGGAAACTGCCAATTATAGGTGAATGCAGGACCGCCATCGAAGCGCACCGCGACAGGCTTGTCCGGTCCCTGCCCGAGCGGCTGCGGCTGGATGAACTGGATCGAGACGATCGGCTCGGCCGCGACATCGCACTTCACGACGAACCGTGAAAGACCATCATTGCCGGTGACCGACGTGGAGATGCTGCGCACGCCTGCCGAATTGGTACGATCGGCGAGCTTCCAATTTGGCGCAGGCGTAGCCGCAGTAGTCGGCACGGCCGCGGCTTGAAGCAGCAGAAACGCAATCATTGCTCGATCCTCCGCTGCTGGGCCGCCGCCATTGCAGCGCCCTCGATCACCCCTTCCAAGCGAGAAACCCGATCGCGCAGGTCGCCATGCGCGCCGGCAAGACCCGCGAGCCGCCCGCCAAGCTGAGCGACGTCCCGATCGAGGCCATCCAGCTGGTCTTTCAGCGTCAGGATCGTCTTGAAAACGCCGAATGCCTTTTCGCCCGCACTCACGGTCTTTCGCCCGCCAGCACCGCATCGACCACAGCGCAGGTGCGCGCGATATTCTTACGCATCGACTGGATGGACACCTTCATGTCGTCGACAGCGGCCTCGATCTCCGGTGCGAGAAACGCCAACGCCGCCTCCTCGTCGTGCGACGCCGGTGCGGCAATGTACCGCGTTGTCGCCTCACGCACGACGCGGCCGACGGACATGCCGCTGTTCGCCGCGAACGCATCGAGCGCGGCCTTGTGGTCGGGGGTAGTCAGAAACGTCACGCGTTCGGTCTGCATGTCACGACTCCTTCGCATGACATGATAATGTGCTTATCATCATGCAACAAGCCGCTGGGTCACAGCGGGATGTTGTCATGCTTCTTCCACGGATTCTCCAGCGCCTTGCCGCGGAGCTTCCGTAGGCCGAGCGCGATGCGGCGGCGGGTCGAGTGGGGCTGGATCACTTCGTCGATGAAGCCCTTCGACGCGGCGACGAACGGGTTGGCGAACCGCGCCTCGTATTCCGCGGTACGCTCGGCGATCTCTTCGGGCGTCTTGCCGCGGAAGATGATCTCGACCGCGCCCTTGGCTCCCATCACCGCGATCTCGGCGGTCGGCCATGCATAGTTGAGGTCGCCGCGCAGGTGCTTCGACGCCATCACGTCGTACGCGCCGCCATACGCTTTGCGCGTGATGACGGTGATCTTGGGCACGGTCGCTTCGGCATAGGCGAACAGCAGCTTCGCGCCGTGCTTGATGATGCCGTTATGCTCCTGCGCGGTGCCGGGCAGGAAGCCGGGAACGTCGACGAAGGTGACGATCGGGATCTCGAACGCATCGCAGAAGCGCACGAACCGCGCCGCCTTCTTCGAGCTGTTGATGTCGAGCACGCCGGCGAGCACCATCGGCTGGTTCGCGACGAAGCCGACCGTGCGGCCCTCGATCCGGCCGAAGCCGGTGATGATGTTGGCCGCGTGCGCCGGCTGCGTCTCGAAGAAATCGCCTTCGTCGACGGTCTTCCGGATCAGCTCGTGCATGTCGTAGGGCTGGTTCGCCGACGCCGGGATCAGCGTGTCGAGGCTCTCCTCGATCCGGTCCCATTCGTCCGCGGTCGGGCGTTCTGGCACGCCTTCACGATTGGACGACGGCAGGAAGTCGAAGAAATCGCGTGCCGCAAGCAGCGCTTCGATGTCGTTCTCGAACGCATTGTCGGCGACCGACGTCTTGGTCGTGTGCGTCACCGCGCCGCCGAGCGCCTCCTGCGTCACGACCTCGTTGGTCACCGTCTTGACCACGTCGGGGCCGGTGACGAACATGTAGCTCGAATCTTTCACCATGAAGATGAAGTCGGTCATCGCGGGGGAGTAGACCGCACCGCCTGCGCATGGGCCCATGATCAGCGAAAGCTGCGGCACGACACCCGACGCGAGCGCGTTGCGCTGAAATACCTCGGCATAGCCACCGAGCGAGGCGACGCCCTCCTGGATGCGCGCGCCGCCGCTGTCGTTGAGGCCGATGATCGGTGCGCCGACCTTCATCGCGCTGTCCATCACCTTGCAGATCTTCTGCGCGTGACGTTCGCTGAGCGACCCGCCGAACACGGTGAAATCCTGGCTGAAGACGAAGACGAGGCGGCCGTTGATCGTGCCCGAGCCTGTGACCACGCCGTCGCCGGGGATCACCTGGTCCTGCATGCCGAAATCGACGCAATTGTGCTCGACGTACATGTCGAGCTCCTCGAACGATCCCTCGTCCAACAGCACGTCAAGGCGCTCCCTTGCGGTGAGCTTACCCTTGGCGTGCTGCGCTGCGATCCGCTTGAGGCCCCCGCCGACTCTGGCGGCTTCGCGGCGGCGTTCAAGCTCTTCGATCGTGGATGACATCGTCTCTCCGTCCTGCTGACTGCCTTCACAGAGCGGGATGCGATGCGCAAATGCAATGTTGCAAACTTGTCGGAGGCATGTTTGCAAACTAGGCGGGGATATGACTTTGCCCGCTCGTCGCCTCTTCGTCGGACACCGCCTGCGCGACCTGCGCCGCGCTCTTGGAATCAGCCAGGCGGCGATGGCCGTGCGGATCGGATTGTCCGTCAGCTATCTCTCGCAGATCGAGAATGGCGACCGGCCGGTGACGGAAGGCGTGCTGATCACGCTCGCGCGCGAGTTTCCCGCTGACTGGGGCAGCATCGACGCGGCGGACGATACCGCGCTGCTGATCGCGACGCTGGAGGCGGTGTCGGACACGAGCGTCGAGGCGCCAGCGCTCGACGAGACCGCGGTGCGGCGTGCGGTGAAGCATCAGCCGTTGCTGGCGCAGCGTCTGGTTGCGATGCACGACGCGTATCGCCGCGCGCAGGAGCAGTTGCGCGCGCTCGACGATCGGATCGTGGCGGGATCGGGCGCGCCGGGGCTGCTGCCGTGGGAGGATGTGCGCGACTGGTTTCATGCAGCAGGCAATTATGTCGATGCGCTCGACCGGCGGGCGGAGGAGATCGGCGAGACGCTGGGCGCGGACCGGATCGCGGCGCTGGAGGCTCGGCTCGCGGCGCGCGGTGTGTCGGTTGCGATCTCGGGAGCGCTCGCCGCACCGCTTCGCGACTATGACGGCGCGACGCTGCGGCTCGACGGATCGCAGCCGGGCGAAACGACCCTCTTCTCGCTCGCGCACCAAGTCGCGCGGCACGAGTTCGGCGACGTCATCGGCGGGATCGTCGCCGCGTCGGAGATGGCTTCGGAGATAGCGCGCGCGCTACTGACCGCGGGGCTGACCAACTATGCGGCGGGGGCTATCGTCATGCCGTACACGCGCTTTCGGACGGAGGCACGGAGCGTCCGCCACGATATCGACCGGCTGCGGCGGATTTTCGGGACGAGTTTTGAGCAGACGTGTCACCGGCTCTCGACGTTGCAGCGACCGGGCGCGCTGGGCATCCCGTTCTTCTTCTGCCGCGTCGACATGGCGGGGAACATCACCAAACGGCACTCCGCCACGCGGCTGCAGTTCGCGCGGTTCGGGGGGGCGTGCCCGTTGTGGATCGTGCATGAGGCGGTAGCGATCCCGGACCGGATTCTCACGCAGTTGATCGAGACGACCGACGGCATCCGCTACGTCTCGATGGCGAAGGGGCTGGTGAAACCGTCCGAGACGTACACGCGACCGGCGCGGCGCTATGCGGTGGCGCTGGGGTGCGAGGAGGCGAACGCGTCGGAGTTCATCTATGCCGATGCGCTGGGGACCGGAGGCATCGCCACGCCGATCGGGTCGTCATGCCGTATCTGCCTGCGCACCGACTGCGACCAGCGCGCGTTTCCGCCGGCCGCCAGCGAGATCCGGGTCGATCCGGACCGCCGCGGCGCCGTGCCGTACGAAGTGGTTTAGCCCCTCCAAACTCGATCGAAGTACCACTTCGATCGACATAAAAAAGGCCCGGTGTGTTTCCACACCGGGCTAAGGTTGTCCGCAGGAGGAACGTCGTGGGTGCGAGCTCGTGTGGCCCGCTACCGATTAGTTGTAAGCGCGCTCGCCGTGTTCGCCGATGTCGAGACCCTCGTGCTCGACTTCCGGCGAGACCCGCAGACCGGTGACGGCCTTGGCGACGTAGATCGCGATCGTGGTGCCGATCGTGGCCCAGATGATCGTGACGATCACCGCCTGGAGCTGCACGAAGAGCTTGGCGCCCATCGCATAGTCCGCAGCACCCGGCCCGCCGAGCGACGGCGCGTAGACCACTGCAGTGCCGATCGCGCCGATCATGCCGCCGATGCCGTGGATCCCGAAGGCGTCGAGCGAGTCGTCGTAGCCGAGCATCGGCTTGAGCTTCGACACTGCCATGAAGCAGACGAGCGAGGCGATCGCGCCGAGGACGATGGCGCCGAACGGGCCGGAGTTGCCCGCGGCCGGCGTGACGGCGACGAGGCCGGCGACGATGCCCGAGCAGAAGCCGAGTGCGGAACCCTTGTGACCCGAGAGCTTCTCGGCAAGCATCCAGAACAGCGCAGCCGACGCGGTGGCGACGAAGGTGTTGAGCATCGCAAGGGCGGCAGAGCCGTTCGCCTCGAGTGCCGAGCCGGCGTTGAAGCCGAACCAGCCGACCCAGAGCAGCCCAGTACCGATGCCGGTCATGACCAGCGAGTGCGGCGCCATCGGCTCCTTCGGATAGCCGATACGCTTGCCGAGGATCAGGGCTGCGACCAGTGCCGAGACGCCGGCGTTGATGTGGACCACGGTGCCGCCGGCGAAATCGAGCGCGCCTGCCTTGAAGAAATAGCCGCTCGATGCCCACACCATGTGTGCGATCGGGAAGTAGACGATGGTAAGCCAGACCAGGCCGAACACCATCACCGCCGAGAACTTCATGCGCTCGACGACCGACCCCAGGACCAGCGCAATGGTGATCGCGGCGAAGGTCATCTGGAAACAGATGAAGACATATTCGGGGATCTCGACGCCAGCCGTGAAGGTCGCCGCCTGCGAAGCCGGCGTAACGCCCTTCAGGAACGCCTTGTCGAAGCTGCCGATGAAGTTGCTGAGCAGCGGGTTGGTCACGTCGGGACCGAACGCCAGCGTGTAGCCCCACATCACCCAGATCAGCATCGCGAGCGCCGCGACGGCACCGATCTGAGTCATGGTCGACAGCATGTTCTTCGACCGCGTGAGGCCGCCGTAGAACAGCGCGAGACCGGGCAGGATCATCATTAGGACGAGGACCGTCGAGGTCATCATCCAGGCAGTGTCGCCCTTGTTCACGGTAGCAACGACGGGCGCGACCACCGGTGCGGCTGCGGCCTGTGCCCAGGCGGGTGCGGCGGCGATCATCGTCGCGCCGAACCCTAGAGCCGCGACGGCGGCCTTCTTCAAATCATGCTTCATCTCGTCCCCCCTCAGAGCGCTGAATCGTCGGTTTCACCGGTGCGGATGCGTACCGCCTGGCCGACGTCGAGCACGAAGATCTTACCGTCGCCGATCGCGCCGGTGTTGGCCGATGCCTGGATCGCCTCGACCACGCGGTCGGACAGGCTGGCGGCGCAGACCACCTCGATCTTGATCTTCGGCACCATGTTGGTGCTGTACTCGGCCCCCCGATAGATCTCGGTCTGGCCCTTTTGACGGCCGAACCCCTTGACCTCGGTGACCGTCATGCCCGCCACGCCGATCGTGGTGAGCGCTTCGCGCACCTCGTCGAGCTTGAACGGCTTGATGATGGCAATGACGAGTTTCATCGCGCCCCTTCCCCTTGTTACGGGAGGTGCCTCGCAATGTGCGTGCCAGTTGCGGTGTGGAGGGGTCAGGAGTGCTCGAAGGGCGGGCAGCGGGGGTTTTGGGGTTAAAACTTGTGCAGTGCGGTGCAGGTGCTCGAAAAACGGGCACCTATTTCCCCGTCATGCCGGGCCTGTTCCGGCATCCACCACGCCGCGTACTCACGAGCGTTTAGTTTGCGGAACCGTGGATGCCGGAACGAGCCCGGCATGACGGAGTGGGTGGGTGACGGAGTGGGTGAGGCGACGGGGTTTGCTTACCCCCGCCGGCCCCATACCCAACTCAATGCCGGAAGTGGCGCATGCCGGTGAAGACCATCGCCAGGCCGGCCTCGTCCGCTGCGGCGATGACGTCGGCGTCGCGGATCGAACCGCCGGGCTGGATCACCGCCGTCGCGCCAGCTTCCACAGCCGCGAGCAGACCGTCGGCGAACGGGAAGAACGCATCCGACGCGACCGCCGAGCCGATCGTGCGCGGGGTGGACCAGCCGGCCTTCTCCGCGGCGTCCTTCGCCTTCCACGCGGCGATGCGCGCGGATTCGAGGCGGTTCATCTGGCCCGCGCCGATCCCGGCGGTGCTGCCGTCCTTGGCGTAGACGATCGCGTTGGACTTGGTGTGCTTGGCGACGGTCCAGGCGAAGCGGCAATCGAGGAGTTCCTGCTTGGTCGGCTGGCGCTTGGTGACGACCTTCAACTCACCCGGCGTGCCGTTGTCGCGACCCTGGACGAGCCAGCCGCCGGCGATCGACTTTGCGGTGAGGCCCGTACGTGCGGGATTGGGGAGGTCGCCGGTGAGCAGCAGGCGGAGGTTCTTCTTGGCCGCGAACAGCGCGATCGCCTCCTCGTCGGCATCGGGGGCGACAACGACTTCGGTGAAGACGCCGGTTATCTGGCGCGCGGTCTCGGCGTCGAGGCGACGGTTGACGGCGATGATGCCGCCAAACGCGGAGACCGTGTCGCAGGCGAACGCCGCGGCATAGGCTTCGGCGAGCGTGGCGCCGGTGGCGACGCCGCAGGGGTTGGCATGCTTGACGATCACCACGGAGGGGGCGGCGTCGCGGAATTCGGCGATCAGTTCGAGCGCTGCGTCGGCGTCGTTGAGGTTGTTGTAGCTGAGCGCCTTGCCCTGGAGCTGGCGGGCCTGGCCGATGCCTTGGACTGAACCGGTCGCGGTGTAGAAGGCGGCGGACTGGTGCGGGTTCTCGCCGTAGCGGAGCGTGTCGCCGCGCTTCAGCGTGATCGGCAGCGTGGCGGGGAATTCCTCGGCCTGATCTACCGTGCCGAACCACGTCGCAATCGCCGAATCATAGGCGGCGGTGGTGGCGAACGCCTTGGCAGCGAGTTTCTTGCGATCGTCCAGCGTGGTGGTGCCGCCCGAGACGAGCGCATAGTCGGCGGGGTCGGTGACGATCGCGACATAGGCGTGGTTCTTGGCCGCCGAGCGCACCATGCTGGGGCCGCCGATGTCGATGTTCTCAATCACGGTGTCGCGGTCCGCGCCCTTCGCGACGGTGGCCTCGAACGGGTAGAGGTTGACGATGACGAGGTCGATCGCGCCGATCTGGTGCTCGGCCATCGAGGCGGCGTGGCCGGCGTCGTCGCGCACCGCGAGGAGCCCGCCGTGGACCATCGGGTGGAGCGTCTTGACGCGGCCGTCCATCATTTCGGGGAAGCCGGTGAGTTCGCTCACGTCGCGGACTTCCAGGCCGGCGGCGCGGAGGGCCGTCGCGGTGCCGCCGGTCGAGACGAGTTCTACGCCGTGGCTCGCGAGCGCCTTGCCGAGATCGACGATCCCGGTCTTGTCGGAGACGGACAGGAGCGCGCGCTTGATCGGGATGCTGGTCATGAGGGTCTTTCGTCGGGGTTCGCCGTGCGGCGGTGCCTTAGCGTCGGTTGCCGCCCGGGAACAGGGCTCCTCTGCTCTGTCCAGCCGCTCAACAAAGGTAGTTCCTCCCCGGCGAAGGCCGGGTCCAAGTGGAAAGGTGACAATAACGGAGTGCCGTCCCCGGTTAGCGACGTTTCCCAATTGGGCCCCGGCCTTCGCCGGGGTGGCGCGTTAATCTCGATGGTTTGGCTGTCAGGCCTTCTTCAGTGCCCAACTCACACTCGCGCCGCCGGCCGCAGCTTCACCGGTGATCATCAGCTGCTGCGTCGGGACCGGGCGGCCGTCAGCGTCGATCCAGACGCTGTCCTCGACCACCAGTGCGCCACCGCGGCAGCGGAATTGCCAGAGCGCACCGCCGGGGAGGCGGAGGATCGCGCCCAGGCCGTCCGCGGTGGGAGAGACCTGCACGCCCTCCCCCAAATGGAAGCGGATCGCGAACAGCGACAACCCGGCCCGGCGCTTGCGACCCTGCGGCAACAGCGCGTCCTCACCGCGGAGTTCGCGGCCGTCGCCGGTGAGCATCAGCTGGCGGCGGTGGAGGAACCCCCAGCGGCGGACATAGCCGTCGTGGCTCGCCTCGATCCGGCTGGCGGCATCCGATTCCTGCCGGCTGAGCTCGACTTCGCCAACGCCGCGGCCGAGCGTACCGTCGGCGAGGATAGCGGTCGAGTTGCTGTCGGCGATCGTCAGCGTGGAATGCGCGGCAGTCGAGCGCAGGCCTTCGACCATCGCGGGCGGGAGTTGGGCGATGCCCGCACGGGCGCCGCCGCAGTTGACCACAATGCGTGCCGGGCCATCGGAGAATTCGAACGCGAGCGTCGAGGCGCAGCCGCCTTCGACGAGGCGGGCGATCGGCGGCGGGGCTGCGTCGACGATCAGGACTGCGGTGCCGGCGGCGAGGCGCTGATAGCCCCAGTCGCGCGCTTGGCGGAGCGGGCGGGTGCGGACGCCGCTGGCTTCGATGACAGCGGCGACCTGCGTTTCGCTGGCCGGGCCGCCACCCTGCCAGCTCGACAGGCCGCGATCGGCGTGGGCGACACCGAGCAGCGCCGCGACCATCCGGGTGAGCGTGACCGCGACCGTCTCGGGGAGTTCGGCGCTGCGCGCAGCGTAGCTTTCCTGGAGCAGCGTGAGCAGCTGGATCGAATCGAGCAGCATTGCCGGGCTGCGCGAGACCGAGCCGCCGTCGTCGAACAGGCCGGTGCCGAGCGCGCGGAGCAGGCCGGCCTCGCCGAACGCCTGGCGCGGTTCGCCGCCGGGGATCAGCAGGCCCGCCGCAACGACTCCGCACCAGGCGGCGATGCGGGGGGCGCCGGCGGGGGCCTTGTCGGCGGTGCGATCGAGGTGGAGTGCGCCCTTGGCGAGCGCGTTGAGCACCTTCGAGCGATATATCTGGTCGGAGGAGGACAGGATCAGCGGCGCGTGCGCGGTCCAGGCGAGGATGCGGCGGCCCCACATGTCCGGGCGCCACGCGATCCCGCCTTGCGTGTCGGCGTGCGCGGTCAGCCAGAGGCCCATGAGGTATTCGGCGATCGGGGCGCCGCGCGCGCGGGTTGCGACGGTCGACAGGTCGCGTAGCCACGCGAAACTGTGGAGGTATTCGGCGAAGGGTTTGGGGAGCGGCTTCGCAAGATCGAGCGTCTCGATGTCGCGCGCTTCGCCGCGGAACGAGAGGACGCCTTCGAGCAAGAGCGTGCCGCGCGCAATATCGCCGAGAATGGGGTCTTCGGGGACCGCGATCAGCTTCAGCGGGTAGCGGCCCTTGAGACGCAGCGTGTGGAGCGGGGTGCGCCACGTCAGGCGGTGGAAGCGCTCCGCCAGCCGGTCGGCGAGCGACAACCCCTTGTCGCCGCCGAGACGGATCAGGCGGCGGCCTTCGTCGATCCCGTCGGGGGCGGGATCGGTTAAAAGATCACGCGGCTCGTTCACCCCCGCAACGCGGCGATGTTGGCGGCGTATTGCGACGGCCCGCCGCGGAAGACCGAGGTGCCGGCGACCAGCGCGTCGGCGCCTGCCTCGATACAGCGTTTCGCCCACTCCGCGTCGACGCCGCCATCGACTTCGAGATCGATCGCGCGGCCGCTCTTTTCGATCATCGTGCGGATCGCAGTGATCTTCTTGAGCTGGCTGGGGATGAAGCTCTGGCCGCCGAAGCCGGGGTTGACGCTCATCACCAGGACGAGATCGACCATGTCCATGAGGTAGTCGAGCATCTTGGCGGGGGTACCGGGGCAGATCACGACGCCGGCGCGCTTGCCGAGGCTCTTGATGTGCTGGAGCGAGCGGTGGATGTGCGGGCCGGCCTCGTAGTGCACGGTGATACAGTCGGCGCCGGCCTCCGCGAACGCGTCGAGATACGCGTCGACGGGCGAGATCATCAGGTGGACGTCGAACGGCTTGGTGGTGACGCCGCGGACCGACTTCATGACCGCGGGGCCGAACGAGATGTTGGGGACGAAATGACCGTCCATCACGTCGATGTGGATCCAGTCGGCGCCGGCCGCGTCGATGGCGCGGACTTCCTCGCCGAGTTTGGCGAAGTCGGCGGAGAGGATCGAGGGGGCGATGCGGACGGGTTGCATGATTTTGTCCTAGCGCGGGATTCGGTTGGTGCGAAGGCCTTGGTTTTCGCCCCTCCCTGGAAGGGAGGGGTTGGGGGTGGGTTGGGTTCCGCGGGGTCGAACCGTTGGGGCTCGAACAGGCCTACCCACCCCCGGCCCCTCCCTTTCAGGGAGGGGGGAAGAGTTAGCTGCGCTTCAATCGGGTGATGAAGAAGCCGTCGCAGCCGCCTTGGTCGGCGAGCATGCCCGGGAGGGTGCGGATCGTGCCCGCTTCCGTGGGCGTGATGCCAGCGGGAAGTTCGGATTGGTCTACCGGGGCGATCGTATAGTCGCTGCGCGCGGCGAGGAACGCGTCGAGCTGCGCTTCGCCTTCCGACGGTTCGAGCGAGCAGGTCGCGTAGACCAAAGTGCCGCCGGGCTTCACCCAGTCCGCCGCCCTGGCGAAAATCCGTGCCTGCAACGCCGCGGTCTCGGCGATGATCGAGGGGCGGACGCGGTGGAGGACGTCGGGGTGGCGGCGGAAGATACCCGTCGCGCTGCACGGCGCGTCGATCAGGATCGCGTCGGCGGGCTCGGCCGGTGCCCATTCGAGGATGTCGGCGTTGACGACCTCGGCCTTCAGATGCGTGCGGTAGAGGTTCTCGCGGAGGCGCTTGATCCGGCTCTGCGAATTGTCGACCGAGGTGACGGTCCAGCCGGCGCTCGCGAGCTGCAGCGTCTTGCCGCCGGGCGCCGCGCAGAGATCGAGAACATGGCCCTCCCCTTTACCGAGCAACCGCGCGGGGAGCGAGGCGGCGATGTCCTGCACCCACCACGCGCCGTCGCCGAAGCCGGCCATGTCGGGCACCGAATCATGGTCGCCCAAACGCAGGTGACCGGGCATGAAACTCTCGCCGCCAAGCTTCTCACGCCAGCCTTCGGTCTCGGACGGGTCGGCGATCGTCAGGTCGAGCGGCGGCACCTGCGCGATCGCGCGGCCGGCGGCGTCGACCATCTCCTCGCCCCAGGCGGCTTCCCAGCGCAGTTCGACCGGCGCCGGGAGCGTCGGCACCTCGGGGAGCAGCATGTTGGCACGGAACAGCGTGCCGAACACGCCGTGGACGAGCTTGCGCGGGCCACCGTCGACCAGCGGCAGCACGGTCGAGATCGCGGCATGCGAGGGGGTGCCGAGGATCAGCACCTGGACCAGCGCAATCCGCAGCGCCATCCGCGCCTTCGCATCGTCGGGCAGGTTGGTCTTGGTGACCGAATCGATCATCGCGTCGAGATCGGGGAGGCGGCGCAACGTCTCGGCGGCGATCGCATGCGCGAGGCCGCGATCGGGGCCGTGGATCGCGCGGGTTGCTGCCGGCAATGCGGATTCGAGCGACTCGCCGCGACGCAGGACGGCGTCGAGCAGGCGGAGCGCGGCGCGGCGGGTGGGGACGCCGAGCGGCTCAGGGGCGTGGGTATAGTCGGGCATATAAGGTCCTTCGCGTTCGGTTTGCCGCACGGCGGCTGTGGCAAAGCGGCGCGACAGGGCCCATGTGGCGGTTACGACGCCAACACGCAATCCGGAGAGCCGCGATGGGCCAGCGCCCCGATCATCTGAAGCCACCAGAATATCTTGCGAAGAATACGCCGGTCCCGAAACCCGAGACGATCGTGCCGGACAAAGACCCCGAGCCGCGCGATCCTACGCGGTACGGAGATTGGGAGCTGAAGGGCATGGCGATCGATTTCTGAGAGTCGATCGGCCGAGAGACGTCAGTCTTTAAGGTCGGTCTTCGGGAAGAAATGCTCGACGACGCTGTTCGCCAGCCGCGACGGGCGCAGCGTCTCGGCATCGAGGCAGCACCAGCTCGACTTCACCTCGGCGAGCACGTCTTCGCCGCGCTTGATGATCGTCTCGTAGAACGCGCGCGCACCCTGGACCTTCTCGAGCAGCACCGTCGCGATGACGTCGTCGTCGAGGAACGCCGGCTTGCGGTACGTGATCTCGTGCTTTAGCGCGACCCAGAGGTGCCCCGCCACCGCCTCGGCGGGCGCGAGGCCCTGCCAATGGTCGATCACCGCAGCCTGTACCCACTTCAGATAGTTCGCGTTGTTGACGTGACCCATGAAGTCGATGTCGGCCGGCTCGATGCCGATGGCGTAGGTATGGGGGAGCGCTGTGGACACGCGCTGCATATAGCATGCGAACCTGAACATAGCGATGACGGCGGCGCTTCGATACCGACAATAAACGCTATTCCGGATGCCTCGCGCGGGCCCTAGCATCCACCCTGCGCCCGCCTCTTGTGTTGCCCAAATACAACACCATCTTTCGGCCAACACCGAAACACTCCCACAGGAATTCGTCATGAACATCGACAAATTCACCGACCGCGCGAAGGGCTTCCTGCAATCCGCGCAGACCGTCGCGATCCGCATGAACCACCAGCGGATCGCGCCCGAGCATCTGTTGAAGGCGCTGCTGGAAGACGAGCAGGGCATGGCCGCCGGGCTGATCGCGGCGGCGGGCGGCGATGCCAAGCGCGCGACGTCGGAAACCGATCTGGCGCTCGCGAAGATCCCGGTCGTGTCGGGGTCGGGCGCGCAGACCACGCCGGGGATCGACAACGATGCGGTGCGTGTGCTCGATCAGGCCAAGCAGATCGCGAGCAAGGCGGGCGACAGCTTCGTCACCGTCGAGCGGCTGCTGGTCGCGCTCGCGCTGTCGCTCAACACCGCAGCTGGCAAGGCGCTGAAGGCCGGCGGCGTAACGCCCGAGGGGCTGAACACCGCGATCAACGGGATACGCCAGGGCCGCACCGCCGACACCGCGGGCGCCGAGGATCGCTACGACGCGCTGAAGAAGTTCGCGCGCGACCTTACCCAGGCGGCGCGCGACGGCAAGCTGGACCCGGTGATCGGCCGCGATGAGGAGATTCGTCGCACGATCCAGATCCTCGCGCGCCGGACCAAGAACAACCCCGCACTGATCGGCGAACCCGGCGTCGGCAAGACCGCGATCGCCGAAGGACTGGCGCTGCGCATCGCCAATGGCGACGTGCCCGATACGCTTAAGGATCGGCGGCTGATGTCGCTCGATCTGGGCTCGCTGATCGCGGGCGCGAAATATCGCGGCGAGTTCGAGGAGCGGCTCAAGGGCGTGCTCGACGAGGTGAAGGCCGCCGAGGGCGACATCATCCTGTTCATCGACGAGATGCACCAGCTGATCGGCGCGGGCAAATCCGAGGGCGCGATGGACGCGGGCAACCTGCTGAAACCCGCCCTCGCGCGTGGTGAACTCCACTGCGTCGGCGCGACCACGCTCGATGAATACCGCAAGTACGTCGAGAAGGACCCGGCGTTGCAGCGGCGGTTCCAGCCGGTGATGGTCGGCGAACCGACCGTCGAGGACACGATCTCGATCCTGCGCGGGCTGAATGAGAAGTACGAGCTGCATCACGGCGTACGGATCACCGATGGCGCGATCGTCGCCGCGTCGACGCTGTCGAACCGCTACATCACCGACCGCTTCCTCCCTGACAAGGCGATCGACCTGATGGACGAGGCCGCGTCGCGAATCCGCATGGAGGTCGAGTCGAAGCCCGAGGCGATCGAAAATCTCGACCGGCGGATCATCCAGCTCAAGATCGAACGCGAGGCGTTGAAGCGCGAGACCGACGACGCGTCGGTCGACCGGCTCGACACGCTGGAAGGCGAACTCGTCAATCTGGAGGAGCAATCCGCCGAACTGACGACGCGCTGGAAGGGCGAGAAGGACAAGATCAACGCCGAGGCGCGGGTCAAGGAACAGCTCGATGCCGCGCGGCTTGAGCTGGAGCAGGCGCAGCGGTCGGGCGATCTCGCCAAGGCGGGCGAGCTTTCCTACGGCACGATTCCGGGGTTGCAGCGCCAGCTCGACGAGGCGGCAGGGGCGACCAAGGGCGCGATGCTTCGCGAGGAGGTCACCGCGGACGACATCGCCGGCGTCGTCAGCCGCTGGACCGGCATCCCGGTCGAGCGGATGCTCCAGGGCGAACGCGACAAGCTGCTGGCGATGGAAGCGACGATCGGCAAGCGCGTGATCGGCCAGGCGCATGCGGTGAAGGCGGTTTCCACCGCGGTCCGCCGCGCGCGCGCGGGGTTGCAGGATCCTAACCGGCCTTTGGGCTCGTTCCTGTTCCTCGGACCGACCGGCGTCGGCAAGACCGAGCTGACCAAGGCGCTGGCGGAGTTCCTGTTCGACGATCCGAGCGCGATGGTCCGCATCGACATGAGCGAGTTCATGGAGAAGCACGCGGTCGCTCGGCTGATCGGCGCGCCTCCGGGCTATGTCGGATACGAGGAGGGCGGCGTGCTGACCGAGGCGGTGCGCAGGCGGCCGTACCAGGTGATCCTGTTCGACGAGGTCGAGAAGGCGCATGGCGACGTGTTCAACGTGCTGTTGCAGGTGCTCGACGACGGGCGGCTCACCGATGGCCAGGGGCGCACGGTGGATTTCAGCAACACGCTGATCATCCTGACGTCGAACCTCGGCAGCCAGTATCTGGCCAACATGGCGGAGGGCGACGACGTGTCGTCGGTCGAGCCGCAGGTGATGGAGATCGTCCGATCGCACTTCCGCCCGGAGTTCCTCAACCGGCTCGACGAGGTGATCCTGTTCCACCGCCTCGGCCAGTCGCACATGGCGCCGATCGTCGACATTCAGGTATCGCGCGTCGACAAGCTGCTCGCCGACCGCAAGATCATCCTCGACCTGACCGATGCCGCGAGGGCGTGGCTCGGCCGTGTGGGGTATGATCCGGTCTACGGCGCACGACCGTTGAAGCGCGCGGTCCAGCGCTATCTGCAGGACCCGCTCGCCGACATGATCCTGCGCGGCGAGGTGAAGGACGGCTCGACCGTGAAGGTCGACGAAGGCGATGGGAAGCTGGTGCTGCAAGTCGCCTGACGCGCTCATCTTCGAACAAAAAAAGGGGCGGCAGATCGATGATCTGCCGCCCCAATTTCGGTCCCGAAGGATCGATTACATATCGATGGTCAGACCAACGAACAGATAGCGACCCGCGCCTTCGAAGATGCCAGGATAGGTGTTGCCGTTACCGAACGAGCCGATCGGCGTTGCCGTCGAGCTGAGGATCGGAGGCGACTTGTCGAACACGTTGTTCGCGCCGGCCCGGAAGGTGAACTTATCCTCAACCCGCACTGTGGCAGCCAGGTCGAAATAGCTCTGCGCCTTGATGCTCGCATCCAGCGGGAAGAAGCTGTTCGCAAGATCGGCATTGCTGCTGGTATTCTCGAACTTCGTCTTCGAGAGATAGCGCCAGTTGCCGGAGAGGCCCACGCCGCTCGGCGCGGTATAGGTCAGACGCACACTGTGGCGCCACTTGGACTGCGGATACCCGCACTGCGCACCGAAATAACCCGCGCAATCGAACTTGGCGCCAGCCTTATCCGACTCGAACTTGTCGGTGTACGTACCGTTAGCGGCGAGCGCGAAGGTACCGATATTGGTCGTCCGCAGTGTGTAGCCGAGCGACGCATCGATGCCCTGGGTCGTCAACGAACCGGCGTTGACGTTGGTATCGACGATAAAGCCGCGGGTGGTCTGGTAGAGCGACCCGTTAGCATCGCGATTGATCGCACCGCACAGCGCGGCGTCGCCAGTCTGAAGACACTGGTTGATGATGGTATCGGCACCGATGACACCGATGATGTCCTTCACCTTGATCCGGAACGCGTCCACCGATGCGGTGAAGCCCGGGAGGAACGTTGGCTGGATGATCACGCCGGCCGTGAACGTGTCGGCCTTCTCGGGCTTCAGGTTCGGGTTGCCGCCGATCAGGCCGTTATACTGATCGGAACTGTTGACATCGATGCCGCCAAACTGGGCTGCGGTGACGCCGGTGAGGGCACATTGCGCCGCGGTGTTGCCGTTGACGAGGCCGCCGACGGCAGGACCCGCGCAGGGATCGGTAGCGCCGTCGATCTGCACCGACTGGCCAACGAACAGCTCCTGCACGTTAGGCGCACGCACCGCGCGGTTGTACCCGCCACGGAAGCGGATGTCGCGGACCGGCGCCCAGACCAGTTCGCCCTTGTATGAGGTGACCGAACCGGCGGTGCTGTAGTCCGAGTAGCGGAAACCACCGTTGACCGTCAGCTCTTGGAAGAATGGGCGATCGCTGACGAGCGGAACCTGGAGTTCGGCAAAGGCCTCCTTCACGTTGTAGCCGCCGCTGATCGGCAGGGTAGGGCCGCCCTGGCCGGCGAGATCGCCCGTCTGGAACGCCTGATCCACCTCGAGCGACAGCGACTCTTCGCGATATTCGGCACCGACGTTCAGCGCGATGCCCTCGGAGGCGAACGGCGACTGCACACCGTATTCGCTGCCCTTGAAGGTCAGCGAGCCGCTGACGATCTTCTCCTTGGTCTGGCCCTGTTGGAAGCCGCTCTGCTGCACATAGGCGAGGGCTTCCGGCGTGATCCGAGCCGCACCGAAGATGTTGAGCGGAACGCACGTCGGGTCCGAGCCGTCAACGACCGACCGGCAGGTGGGAACACCGCCGGGGCCCGCGATCACGTCGAGCGCGCGGGTCGTCTTGGTGATCGAGAACTCGTTGCGATATACCTCGTTGAAGATGGTGCTGCCGAACTGACCATAGAAGTCATACGAGACACCCTTACCGATATCGCCCCGCGCACCGGCCAGGATGCGATACGAAGTGTGGCGCAGATCGGCCTGACGTCCGCCACCTTCGACGTTGCGACGCCCAATGTTGACGGCAGCGCGATTGTAGGTGCTGCCGTCAGGATTCAGGAATACCGCCGCCGGTACACCCGTAGTCCCTGCCACTGTGCCGGCGTCGGTCAGCAGGTTCGTCGCACGGCAGAAGGAAGCGACCTGGGCCGCGGACAGCAACGGGTTGTTGCAGTTGAGCGTGGTCGTGTTGCTGAAGTCGCCCGATGGCGCGATCTGCGCCACGGTGCGATCGTCCATGAACATGAATTCGGCATACGGCTTGAAGGCGCTGCTAACTTCGTAGTTGGCAAGGAAGCCGGCGGTGTAACGCTTGTCCGGACGCTGATAATAATTCAGCGGATTGGCGTTGTAGAGCGACTGACCGGATATTAAGTTACCAGCGCTGTCCAGCGTCAGGTTGCGCGGCAGGCCATCACGCGCCTGAAGCGTGAAATTGGCGGGGAAGCCAGTGCCTGATCCGCCGCAAACATATTCATTGCCGGCAGCAGGCACGTTCAGCCCGCACGAGCTATAATCGCGGTCACCCTGCAAGATCGCGCCGATCTTACGATACCCCATATAGCCGACGACATGGCCGCGGCCGTCGCTGGTACCGGCGCCGACTTTCAGGTTGATGTCAAATTGCGTACCGTCGAAGGCCTGACCACTCGGGGCGGGAAAACCCTTGGCGGCCGACAGCGCCTGGAAGCGCTTGCTGCGGTTGTTGTGATTATAGATTCCGCCCGTCGTATCTAGGCTGACGCCTTCATACTGATCATCGAGGACGAAGTTGACCACGCCGCCGACAGCGTCCGAACCATAGACCGAGGAGGCACCACCGGTCAGCACGTCGACGCGCTTGATCAGCGACGCCGGGATCACGTTAAGATCCGCGGCCGAGCTGGTCGAGACGGGATCGCCCGGCATCAGGCGGCGACCATTCACCAGCACCAGCGTGCGCTGATCGCCAAGGTTGCGCAGGTTGGCCGTGGCAGTGCCGTTCGAACCATTCGAGACCGACGAGCTCTGCGACGCGAAAGCCTGCGGCAGGCTGTTCAGCACGTCCTCGATGCGGCTGGAACCGCGCAGCTTGATCTCGGCTGCGTTAACGACGGTGATCGGGCTGGCCGACGTCAGGTTCGGATTCGAAATACGCGACCCGGTGACGACGATGTCACCGCTGCCAGCCGTACCGGCAGCAGCTGGGTCCTGGCTCGGCGTGTTGGACAGCGCCGGCGTGGTCGATGCTGCAGCGTCGTCACTCGTCGCGCCCTGCGGCGCGGGTGCCGGGGTAGTCTGCGCGTAGGCGGGCAATGCAATCGCAGCACCCGCGATCATCGTCGATGCGAGCAGGCAGTCCCGAAACATATGGTTTCGCATGGTTGGTCTATCCCTTTTATATCGGCGAACGTTTCCGGCCGATACGATCTATTGTGCGGTCGCCCGACCGCAGCTGACGACGATCTCGCAAGTCAGAGGTGCCTTGTCCAAAAGAAAATTACGGGATCGCCGCTACTCGTCGCATTACGACAGTTATGTTACCCAATGGCCACAATTTCGGGACGATGCCGTAACGGCATGCTGCACGTGATGGACTTGCCGCTCTGGCCGGCGCTGCCTATTCCGACGCTTCTCGCTAACGAGGTAGGACGCTCATGCGGATCACGATTCTGGCAATTTCAACCTCGTTGATCATGGCGCAGTATCCTGCGGCCGCGGCGTCCAAGCCGCGCAAGGCGGAGCGGTCCCCGCTGCTGGTTGCCGTCACGCAATGCCGCACCGTGACCAAACCATTGGCGCGGCTGGCCTGCTTCGATCACTCGGTGGCGGCGCTGGATACCGCGGAAGCCGATCAAGCGGTCGTCGTCATCGACCAGCAACAAGTTCGCGAAACGCGCCGAAATCTGTTTGGGATAACGCTGCCCGATACCGGCTTGTTCGGCAACGGCAACGACCTGCCGCAGATCGAGACGACTCTCACCGGTGCGTCGGTGGATGGCGCCGGCCGATGGAGTTTCCAACTGGCCGATGGCGCGCGATGGATCCAGACGGATGATTACACGATCGCGCGGCGTCCACGGGCAAACGATAAAGTCGTCATCAAGCGCGGTGCCTTAGGGAGTTTCAAGCTAAGCGTCGGCGGCCAGCCGGGTGTGAAGGCGAAACGACTGAACTGAGCGCTCGTCACCTACGGTCGCATCACGCCCGCCACCAGCATCGGGTCGAGCTTGGCGTCGTTCCAGCGCAATGCCCAGTGGAGATGGGGACCGGTGGCGCGGCCGGTCATGCCGGACACGCCGATTGGCTGGCCTTTCGTCACGTGGTCACCGAGCTTCACGTCGATCCGCGACAGATGGAGGAACGCGCTGTTGAGGCCCATGCCGTGGTCGAGCATCAGGAGGTTTCCCTCGAGCGTGAAGGGGTGGTCCGCCGCGAGGATCACCACGCCGTCGGCGGGGGCGGTGACGACCGTGCCGGTTGGCTTGGCGATGTCGGTGCCTGAATGATAGCTACCGGGGTCGCCCTTGTAGATGCGTTGCGCGCCGAACAGGCCGGAGATGCGACCGGTGGCGGGCCATGCGAACGCCTGGCGCCAGCCTTGCGCGTCGCTGGTGCGCGCGCGAGCGGCGACGATCTGGGCTAGCTCGGGCGGACGCAGTTTGGCGAAGACCGGGTCGGGCGCGGGGAATTTGGGGAGCGTGTCGAGGCGCTCGATCCGCCATGCGCGCGGTGCGATCGTGAGGCTTTGCGTAACACTTCGACCGTCGGCGAGTGTTGCGACGAGCGATGCTTGCGGCGCTGCATCGCGGTCGAAGCCGACGACGAAACGGCCGTCGGGGGATAGCGCGATCGGCTTGCCGTTGAGCTTGAGCGTGCGCGTACCGGCAGGGGCGGCGCCGAGGATCAGCCCGCCCTGGCTGAGCGTGCCGGTCCAGCGGAATGTGGACTGGAGCGCGGTATTCGAGGGCGGTGCTTGCTGGGCGGCGGCACCGGATGCAGCCAGCAGGACGAGCACCGCCGCGCGGATCATCGTGGGGCCATCGCTTCGCTGGCGGCGGCGGCGGTGGCATAGGCTTCCTGGCGCGCGACGCTCCAGTAGCGCAGGTCTTCGAGCGCGATGCGGTGGCCGGTGGCGGCGCAGGCGACGTGGTCGCCGGGGCTGAGCACGCGGAAACCGTTGGCCATATAGTGCAGGCGCGCGGCACGGTCGGAGTTGGACATCAGCATGGCGGGTCTTCTCTACAGCAGGGTCGGCTGGCGCGGCGCCGGATCGGGCGCGGCCTTCGCCTTGGGGGCAGCATAGGTTTTGGCGGCGGGGCGCTCAAGGCCGGTGTCCGTTACCGCATCCACGACGCCGTCGCGGAAGTGGAGCGTCAGCGTCCCCGCCTCGCGCGCCGACGTGGCCGAGGCGAGCGTCTCGCCGCCGGGGCGGGTGGTGACGCGGGCATAGCCGCGGTCGAGGATCGCGTCGGGGTTGAGCGACTGGACGAGCCGCCACGTCGCGTCGAGCTGCGCGCGCTTGGCTTCGAGTTTGCGCTCCAAAGTGGCAGGTCGGAGCGCGGCGCCCGAACGATCGAGACTGCCGCGCGCGAGGGTCAGCCGCCGCTCCAGCCCGCGATCCAGCCGCTGGCCGAAATCGTCCGCGCGCTGGCGCTGTGGCCCGAGCAACTGGTCGCGCTTCGGCAACAACCGTGCCAATGCATCGAGGCGTTCGCGACCGCGCTCGACATGGCGGCGGGCGCAGCGTTCGGTCCGGTTGCGGTGGCTGTCGATCGTCAGGCGCAGGTCGGCGAGCACCGGCACCGCAATCTCGGCCGCGGCGGTCGGCGTCGGTGCGCGCAGGTCGGCGGCGAAGTCGCACAGGGTTGTGTCTGTCTCGTGGCCGACGGCGGAGATGATCGGGATCGTGCAGGCGGCGACCGCGCGAACGACGACTTCCTCGTTGAACGACCACAAATCCTCGACCGAGCCACCGCCGCGCGCGACGATCACCAGGTCGGGGCGCGGCACCGGGCCGCCGGGGACGATCGCGTCGAACCCGCGCACCGCGGCGGCGATCTCGGCGGCGGACCCTTCGCCCTGCACCTTCACCGGCCAGACGATGACGTGAGTCGGGCAGCGATCCTCGAGGCGGTGGAGAATGTCGCGGATCACTGCGCCGGTGCCCGAGGTGACGACGCCGATCACCTTCGGCATGAACGGCAGGCGCTTCTTCCGCGTGCCGTCGAACAGCCCCTCGCCCGCCAGCTTCGCCTTCAGCTTCTCGAGCAGCGCCATCAGCGCGCCGGCGCCCGCCAGCTCCATCCGCTCGATCACGATCTGGTATTTCGAGCGGCCGGGATAGGTGGTGAGCTTGCCGGTGGCGATCACCTCGATGCCGTCCTGCGGCACGAAGGCGAGGCTCGACGCATTGCCCTTCCAGATGACGCCGTCGATCACCGCCTGGTCGTCTTTCAACGACATGTAGCAATGCCCGGAGGCGACGCGCTTCCAGCCCGATATCTCGCCGCGCAGCCGTACATGGCCGAATTCGCCCTCGACCATCCGCTTCAGCTTGAACGCGAGTTCGCCGACCGACATGGCGAGTGCGTTGTCGCCGGCGACCGGCTCGGCTACCAGCCGGCCCATGTCGCTGGACAATTCATCGGAAAAGGGATCGGGCATGAACGTCCTGCTGCTGGGCTCGGGGGGTCGCGAACATGCGCTCGCGTGGAAGCTGGTGCAATCTCGCGGCCTCGATACGCTGTATGCCGCGCCGGGCAACCCCGGGATCGCGCGCGTTGCGACGCTCGTGCCGCTCGATGCGACGGATCATAGCGCGGTGGTGGCGTTCGTCCGCGAGCATGAGGTCGGGCTGGTCGTGATCGGCCCCGAGGCGCCGCTGGTCGACGGGCTGGCGGACTCGCTGCGCGCAGCGGACGTCCCCGTGTTCGGGCCTTCGAAGGCGGCGGCGCAGCTGGAGGGGTCGAAGGGCTTCACCAAGGATCTGTGCCTTCGCGCCGGCATCCCGACCGCGGGCTATGTCCGCGTGAAGAGCCGCGAAGAGGCGGATATCGCGCTCGCCCGCACCTTCTCGCTGCCGGTCGTCATCAAGGCGGACGGGCTCGCCGCGGGCAAGGGCGTGGTCATCGCGTTCAGCGCTGCCGAAGCCGATGCCGCGCTCGACGCGCTGTTCGCCGACGGGGAAGCCGAGGCGGTGATCGAGGAGTTCCTCGAAGGCGAGGAGGCGAGCCTCTTCGTGCTGACCGACGGCGTGTCGCTGATGCCGTTCGGCTCCGCGCAGGATCACAAGCGCGTCGGCGAAGGCGATACCGGCCCGAACACCGGCGGGATGGGCGCGTACAGCCCTGCCCTCGTCCTGACGCCCGCGCTGGAAAAGCGCGCGATCGACGAGATCGTGGCGCCGACCGTGGCGGCGATGGCGGCGGAGGGCATGCCCTTCAGTGGCGTGCTATATGCGGGACTGATGCTGACGCCGCAGGGGCCCAAGCTCATCGAGTACAACGCGCGGTTCGGCGATCCCGAGACGCAGGTGCTGATGATGCGGTTCCAGGGTGACCTGCTGGCGACGATGCTGGCGACCGCAGAGGGGCGGCTCGGCGAGATGCCTGCGGCGCAGTTCAGCGACGAAACCGCGCTGACAGTGGTTATGGCGGCGGAGGGCTATCCGGGGACGCCCAAATCCGGCGGATCGATCGTCGGACTGGACTCCGCGCGGGCTGCTGGCGGCACTGTGTTCCACGCAGGCACGCGGCTTGAGGACGGTGGGTTGGTCGCGTCCGGCGGGCGCGTTCTTGCGGTGACGGCGACCGGCGACACCGTCGCAATGGCGCAGGCGAACGCGTATCGCGCGGTCGAGGCGATCGACTTCGCGGAGGGCTTCTACCGCAGCGACATCGGCTGGCGGGAAATCGCGCGCGGGTGATGCGCGCCTGATCCTCCCCCGCCAGGGTGAGGTGGCTGGCGCTTGCCAGACGGAGGGGGAGGCAAGGGATAACCTCGGTTCCGTGTCCTCCCCCTCCGTCACCTTCGGTGCCACCTCCCCCTGGCGGGGGAGGATCGGAGGTGACCGCCCTGCCAATTAGGTCTCGCCGCCTTTCGCGCGCATCGCTACGGTATGGGAATGAACGAAACTTCCGCGACCTCCACCTCCGGTCTGAGCCTGTTGCCCGATGGCATCGCCACGCTGACGGCGATCCACTTCATGATCATCGCCGTCGTCGCGATCCTGGTCCTGATCGGGCTGATCTGGGGTATCAGGGCGAAACGCAGCCGCACGAAGGCGACGCGCGACGTGATCGCACACGCCAAGGAGGCCGGTGTTACCCCTGAGCCTATCGCGGAAGAACGTAACGACGAAAACCGCCGTAGTGAGCAGTCCCAGTCGCAAACGCGGACCGTTACGCCCGCACCTGCCCCGGTGGCACCTGCTCCAACACCCGAACCGAAGCCCGTCTCGGCGCCGGTCGAACACACGCCAAACCCGATCGCGTCCCCACCGGCGGTCGTACCGCTCGCTCCCCAGGTCGATAGCGCGAGCACTTCCGACCGGTTGAACGACGAACCGATCGCCGCCGCATCGCCGATGGAGGCGAGCCCGGCGGCCGAGGCGATGGCGCCGGTCGAACCGTCTGCGCCCGCGCCGTCCTATGCCGATGGTCCCGTCACGCAGTTGAAGGGGCTTGGCCCGAAGGTCGCTGCGCAGCTTGGCACGCTGGGCG
Source organism: Sphingomonas sp. Leaf208 (assembly GCF_001421415.1). Taxonomy (GTDB): domain Bacteria; phylum Pseudomonadota; class Alphaproteobacteria; order Sphingomonadales; family Sphingomonadaceae; genus Sphingomonas. The sequence goes on along the minus strand of NZ_LMKH01000034.1, from coordinate 374,818 downwards.
TGTCGACGGTCGGCGAGATGGCGGCGCTGTCGGAGAGCGAGGCGCAGCGCATCGACGCGCAGCTTGGCAATTTCACTGGTCGGATGGGTCGCGATCGCTGGATCGAGCAGGCGCGGTTGCTCGCTGCCGGGGACAAGGCCGGCTTCGAGGCGGTGTTCGGCAAGCTCTGAGCTACGCGCTAGCAGGATAGGATAGCCGCACGATCGGTTAACCTCGATCCGCACGCGCGGATGACGATTGGCTCTATGCTGCACGCGCGCTGACGGGCATGTCAGGCGCGTCGCATCTCGATGTAGGAGAGCGGCCGATAACAGGGCGATGAGTGCACATGCTGGTAACGATGAGCGCAATGCTGTTGACGGCTGCCCCCGTTCACGTGACGGCCGCGCCGATAGCGTTGCCGGACGTCGGTGCGAGCGTGGCGCTGCCGGGCGCGGTAGTGTCGCCGTTCGCGGGTGACTTCCAACCCGTCGCGGCGATGGCGGTTTCGCCGCTAGCGCTCGCCGCGTCGCTTCCAGCGATCGAGATTTTCGCCCAGGGGCTGCCGACGCAGGACATTCCGCCGGTCGGCCCCGCTCCATTGGGAACCCCGCCCGCCCAGCGGACGCCGAACGACATCATCGTCACCGGCCGCAAGGAAACTGCGGGCGATCCGCTGCGCGCGGTCAACGCCGAGTCGTTCGCGGTGACGCAGAAGGTAGACGACGCGGTGATCGGCCCGGTCGCGCGGACCTACAAGAAGACCGTGCCGAGCCCCATTCGACGCGGCATCCACAATTTCCTCTACAATCTGCGCGAGCCGATCGTCTTCCTGAACTTCCTGCTCCAGTTCAAGCCGGGCAAGGCAGCGGAGACGGTCGGACGGTTCGCGATCAACACGACGATCGGCGTGGCCGGCGTGCTCGACATGGCCAAAAAGAAGCCGTTCCACCTACCGCGGCGGTCGAACGGGTTCGCCAACACGCTCGGCTATTACGGCGTCAAGAACGGCCCGTTCCTGTTCCTGCCGCTGGTCGGACCGACCACGATCCGCGATCTGCTGGGCGGTGCGGTCGATCGCCTGATCCTGCCGGTCGCCTTCGGCAAGCCGTTCACCAGCACGGCGTACGCCATCCCCGCGGGTATCCTGGGTGCACTCGATCACCGGTCGGAGTTCGACCAGACGCTGAAGGACCTGCACGACAACTCGCCGGATCCGTATGCGGCGACGCGGTCGTTCTATCTCAACCGGCGGCAGGCGGAGATCGACCACCTCCACGGGCGCGTCGAAGGTGATCCGGCGGGGATGTCGGGGCCGCCGCCGAGCGTGGTGCCGTTCGTGCCGAGCGATCTGGAGCCTGGGGCCAAGCCGGTTTCGGAGGTGCCGATGGAGGCTCCGGTGGTCGCGACGCCGGCGGTTGATGCGAAGCCCGCTGCCGAAACCGGTCAGTAAAAGAGGCGGAGCCGAACGGGCTCGTCTCTTCTTCCCTCCCCCTGCCCTTTCCGTTCGTGCTGAGTAGAGACCGAGTAGCTCCGTCAGGAGCGTATCGAGGGCTCGTATCGAAGCATGAGTTCCGCGCGCCAACCTGTCCTTCGATACGCCGCTTCGACAAGCTCAGCGGCTACTCAGGACGAACGGATTGTGGGGATCAGCGCGTCTTCGCGCGTGTGGCACGAGTACCTGAGTGAAGAGCGACTACCCACCCTACCCAATCACCACCCCGGCGGAGGCCGGGGCCCAGTTGGGGAACGTTGCAAACCGGAGGTAGCGCTTCGTCACTGCGAACTTGCCAACTGGGCCCCGGCCTTCGCCGGGGTGGTGCAGAACGGAGACGCTGTGTTCGACCTTACGCGCGCCAAGCCAATCCCTCAGACTTCGCTCACCAGCAGCTTGTCGATCCGCCGGCCGTCGAGGTCGACGATCTCGAACTTCCAGCCCTGCTCGACGAAGCTCTCGCCCTCGCCCGGCAGATGGCGGAACACCGACAGCGCGAGCCCCGCGACGGTCGCGTAGTCGCGGTCCTCGGGCAGGTCGATGCCAAGGCGGTCGGCGAGCGAGTCCGCCGCCATCGTCCCCGCCACCAGCAACGACCCGTCGTCGCGCACCACCACAGAAGGCGCATCGTCCGGATCCGAGTCCGACTTGAACTCGCCGGCGATCGCCGCGAGCAGATCGGCTGGCGTCACGATGCCTTCGAAATGGCCGTATTCGTCGTGGATCAGCGCCATCGGCACCTCGGCCTCACGGAGCGCCAGCAACGCGTCCATCGCGTCGATCTGGTCGATCACGACGGGCGCTTTCCGCATCAGTGCGCGCAGGTCGATCGGCTCGCCGCGGAACAGTGCCGCGGCGATATCGCGCGCCTGGACGACGCCCTTTACCGCGTCGATCGAGCCTTCGCCGACCGGCAGGCGGGTATGCTGCGACGCGAGCAGCGTCTCGCGGATCTCGTCGGGGCCCCAGTCGCAGTCGAGCCAGTCGATCTCGGTCCGCGGCGTCATCACTTCGCGCACCGGGCGATCCGCAAGGCGGACGACGCCCGAGATGATCGAGCGCTCATGCTCCTCGATGATGCCCGACTTTGACGCCTCGGCGACGATCATGTGGAGTTCTTCAGCGGTGACGTGCTCTTCCGATTCGCGGTTCAAGCGAAGCGCGCGGAATATGAGTGCGCTGGTCGAATCGAGCACCCAGACGATCGGCGCGGTGCCGATCGCGAGCCAGCGCATGACCGGCGCCATGAACGAGGCGATCGCCTCGGGCGCACGCAGCGCGAACTGCTTGGGGACGAGCTCGCCGATGATCAGCGACGCGTAGGTGGTCAAGCCGATGACGATCGCGAACCCGGCGGTCTCCGCGGTCGAGGCGGACAGGCCCCATGCCTGCAACCGCGCGGCGGTCGGCATGCCGAGGCTGGAGCCCGAATAGGCACCCGCGAGGATGCCGATCAGCGTGATGCCGATCTGGACGGTCGACAGGAACTTGCCGGGGTCGGCGGCGAGCACGAGGGCGGCGCGCGCGCCCTTCTTGCCCGAGCGCGCCATTGCCTCGAGCCGCGCTTTGCGTGCGGAGACGATCGCGAGTTCGCTCATCGCGAACACACCGTTCAACGCGACGAGCGCGAGGATGATCGCGACGTCGATCCAGGGGAAGGGGGGAAGCGGTGCCATTGGCTCACGCGCTCTTTGCAGGACAACGGTCCGTCGCACAACCGTCCTTGCGCGCAGGGTGGCGTATACTCGACATTACGCCGCGAAGATGGTCAGGCTCGGTTCAGTGCGCAGGCGGAACAATCGTCGTGACACCGGGTTATCGGCGGTATCGGGCGAAATGCCGTCATCCATCACGTCCCAGGGAGATTATCTATGAAAACCAAGATGTTCGCAGGTGCTGCGATCGCCGCACTGATCGCCACCAGCGGCTGCACGACCGATCCCGAGACGGGTCGCCAGACGATCTCGAAGACCGCTCTCGGCGGTATCGGCGGCGCGCTGGGCGGCTATCTGTTCGGCGACGTGGTCGGTGGACGACATGACCGGACCGAGAAGCTGCTCGGCGCGGGCATCGGTGGTCTCGCGGGTGCGGGCATCGGCGCGTACATGGACAAGCAGGAGCGCGACTTGCGCGCGCGCACTGCCGGCACCGACGTGCAGGTGATCCGCCAGGGCGACGATCTCGTGCTGAACATCCCGTCGGGCATCACCTTCGCGTATGACAGCGCCAACGTGCAGCCGCAGTTCCAGCGGACGCTCGACCAGGTCGCGGATACGCTGTCGCAGTACAACCAGACCTATATCGACGTGTACGGGCATACCGATTCGACCGGCAGCGACGCCTATAACCAGACGCTGTCGGAGCGTCGTGCGCGGTCGGTCGCGGATTATCTGGCGGGCCACGGCGTGCAGACTGCGCGCATCGGTACGCGCGGCTACGGCGAAACGCAGCCGATCGCGTCGAATGACACCGATGCCGGGCGCGCTGCGAACCGTCGCGTCGAGGTGAAGATCGTGCCGATCACGCAGAACGACCTGCGCCAGTAAGCGGCGGGGGTGCTGCTGATCCTCCCCCGCCAGGGGGAGGTGTCGCCGAAGGTGACGGAGGGGGAGGACACGGAACAGCCGTTTCGCGTTCCTCCCCCTCCGACTAGCAAGCGCCAGCCACCTCCCCCTGGCGGGGGAGGATTATTGTTCAGAACAGTCGCCCGCCGTTTGGAATTGGTCCGGTCGGCGAGATCAGCACGACCTTCCCGTCCGCATCGGGGAATCCGAGCGTCAGGACCTCGGACATCATCGGGCCGATCTGACGTGGCGGAAAGTTGATGACCGCGGCGACCTGGCGGCCAATCAGAGTCTCCGGCGTATAATGCTCAGTGATCTGCGCGGACGAGCGCTTCACGCCGATCTCCGCACCAAAATCGATCCGCAGCTTGATCGCGGGCTTGCGCGCTTCGGGGAAGGGTTCGGCCTCGACGATCGTGCCGACGTGGATGTCGACCTTCTCGAAGTCCGGGAACGTGATCTGATCAGAAATCGACATTGTCGTAGTGCGCCGGGGGTGAGATCAGCTCCATCCGTTCGGATAGCAGCGGGCGGAAGCTCGGGCGGCTCTTGAAGCCGCGATACCAGCGTGCGGTCTGGTCGTGGCCCTTCCAGTCGATCCCGCCGAGATAATCGGTGACCGAGATCTGCGCGGCAGCCGCAAGATCGGCTAGGCTCATCGTCGCGCCGCCGAGCCAGTTCCGGTGATCGAGCAGGTAATCCATATAATCGAGGTGCCCGACCGCGGCCTTCATCGCTTCACGGAGCCCCTTGGCATCAGGTGCGGTACGGTGGGCGAGGCGCTTGACCATGCGTTCGTGAAGCAGCGGTCCGGTGACGTCGCGGTAGAAATGCGTGTCGAACCACGTGACCAGCCGGCGGATTTCGGCGCGGTTGGTCGCGGTGCCGTTGATCATCGCCGCCTTCTCGACGGTTTCCTCGAAGAATTCGCAGATCGCCATCGAATCGATCAGCGGTGCGACACCGCGCGACGCATCGACCATCACCGGTGTCTGGCCGGCGGGGTTCATGTCCATGAACTCGTCGCGGCGATCCCAGGGCGATTCGCGCACCAGTTCGTAGCCGACCCCCTTCTCGCCCAGCAGCAGACGCACCTTTCGCGAGAAGGGACACAGGGGGAATTGATAAAGCTGCCACATGCCATCCGTTTAGGCGGTGGGGGGCGGCTGTGTCACTAGCGCGGGTTGGGTTTAACGCACGCTGCGCTCAAAGAGTGTTTCCCCGCGAAGGCGGGGATCCAGACTGGGCTCCCGCCTTCGCGGGAGAACAAGAGGGCAGTCGGTAACTTCATCAGGAGGTACCACCCCGGCGGAGGCCGGGGCCCAGTTGGAAAGGTCGCGGTAACGAAGCGCCGTCCTTCGTTAGGGACCTCCCCCAACTGGGCCCCGGCCTTCGCCGGGGTGGTGTGAGGGCTTGGGCTTATTCCGCCGCAACCAGTTCCGCGCTGTCGTCCAATGGGTGCGACAAGCGCGTCAGCATTTCCTTCGGCACGATCTGCCAGAAATGCGGAGCAACCCGGTCCCAATCTTCCAGTAGGCCCTTCGACCATTTGCTGTCGGTGTGGTCTGCATGATCGCGAACGAGGTCGAGCAACACGTCCGCCCAGTGGAGCGACTTCACGCGGTCCCAGGTGATGTTCTCCGGGTTGGCGCGCTTCGCGAATACGCCATCGGGATCGTAGACGAACGCCATCCCCCCGGTCATCCCCGCACCGAAGTTCGCGCCGACCGCACCGAGCACCACGGCGATGCCGTTGGTCATGTACTCGCACCCGTTCGCGCCGCAGCCCTCGACGACCACGATCGCGCCCGAGTTGCGGACTGCGAAACGCTCGCCCGCCTGCCCTGCCGCGAACAGCCAGCCCGAGGTCGCGCCGTAAAGCACGGTGTTGCCGATGATCGTGTTCTCCTGCGACGCCAAAGGCGAACTCACCGCCGGCCGCACGATGATCGTGCCGCCCGAGAGCCCCTTGCCGACATAGTCGTTCGAATCGCCGAACACTTCCAAGGTGATGCCCTTGCACAGGAACGCGCCGAGCGACTGGCCGGCCGAGCCGCGCAAACGGATAGTGACGTGGTTATCCGCCAGCGTCGACATCCCGAACTTCCGCGTGATCTCGCTCGACAGCCGCGTCCCCACCGCGCGGTGCGTGTTGCGCACCGAATAGGTCAGCTGCATCTTCTCGCCGCGCGAGAACACCGCCGCCGCATCCTTGATGATCTGCGCGTCGAGGCTGTCGGGGACTTCGTTGCGGAACGTCGACAGGCTGAACCGGCGCTGCGAATCGTCGGCATCGACCTTCGCCAGGATCGGGTTCAGATCGAGATCGTCGAGATGCTCCGCCCCGCGGCTGACCTGCCGCAGGAACTCGGTGCGGCCGATCACGTCGTCCAGGCTCTTCACGCCGAGCCGCGCTAGGATGTCGCGGACTTCCTCGGCGATGAAGGTCATCAGGTTGATCACCTTCTCGGGCGTGCCGACGAACTTCTGCCGGAGCGCGTCGTTCTGCGTGCAGATGCCGACCGGGCACGTGTTCGAATGGCATTGCCGCACCATGATGCAGCCCATCGCCACCAGCGACAGCGTGCCGATCCCGAACTCTTCCGCGCCGAGGATCGCCGCGATGACAATGTCGCGCCCGGTCTTCAGCCCGCCATCGGTGCGCAACCGCACGCGACCGCGCAGGCCGTTGAGCGTCAGCACCTGGTTGACCTCCGACAGGCCCATTTCCCACGGCGTGCCGGCATATTTGATCGAAGTCTGCGGCGACGCGCCCGTCCCGCCGACATGGCCGGCGATCAGGATCACGTCGGCATGCGCCTTCGCCACGCCCGCCGCGACCGTGCCGATGCCCGCCGACGAGACGAGCTTCACGCACACCCGGGCGCGCGGATTGATCTGCTTCAAATCGTAGATGAGCTGGGCGAGATCCTCGATCGAATAGATGTCGTGGTGCGGCGGCGGCGAGATCAGCGTCACGCCGGGCGTTGCATGGCGCAACTTGGCGATGAACTCGGTGACCTTGAAGCCGGGCAGCTGGCCGCCTTCGCCAGGCTTGGCGCCCTGCGCGACCTTGACCTCGATCTCCTCGCACGCGTTCAGATATTCCGCCGTCACGCCGAACCGGCCGCTCGCGACCTGCTTGATCGACGAGTTGGCATTGTCGCCGTTCGCGTACGGCACGAAGCGCGACTTGTCCTCGCCGCCCTCGCCCGACACGGCCTTGGCGCCGATCCGGTTCATCGCGATCGCCAGCGTCTCGTGCGCCTCGGGGCTCAGCGCGCCGAGCGACATGCCGGGGGTGACGAAGCGCTTGCGTATCTCGGTGATCGCCTCGACCTGGTCGACCGCGACGCCCTCCGCGGGGAAGTTGAACTGGAGCAGATCGCGCAGATACACCGGCGGCAGGTCGGACACGCCGCGCGAGAATTGCAGATAGCTCGTATAGCTGTCGGTCGCGACCGCGGTCTGGAGCAGGTGCATCAACTGCGCGGAATAGGCGTGCGTCTCGCCGGTATGCCGCTGGCGATAGAAGCCACCGATCGGCAGCGTCGCGACCGCCGGATCGAACGCCGCCTCATGCCGGTCGGTCGCGTTGACGTGAAGCGAGGCATAGCCCTCGCCGCTGATCTTGGCGGGCATGCCGGGGAACAGGTCGTTCACCAAGCTGCGTGACAGGCCGACCGCCTCGAAATTATAGCCGCCGCGGTAGGACGAGATGACCGCGATACCCATCTTCGACATGATCTTGAGCAGCCCCTCCTCCACCGCGACGCGGTGGCGGCGGAGGCATTCGGCGAGGTCGAGATCGCCGAACAGGCCGCGCGATTGCCGGTCCGCAATGGCGGCTTCGGCGAGATAGGCGTTCACGGTGGTCGCGCCAACGCCGATCAGGACGGCGTAATAATGCGTGTCGAGGCATTCGGAGGTGCGTACGTTGATCGACGCGTAGGACCGCAGCCCGCGACGGACGAGATGTGTGTGCACCGCCGCCACCGCGAGCACACCGGCGATGCCGACACGGTCTTCGCCGATCGCTTCATCGGTGAGGAAGAGTTCGCTCTTGCCCTGGCGTACGGCCTGTTCGGCCTCGTTGCGGATGCGCTGGATCGCGGCGCGCAGCTTCTCCGGGCCACCGCCGACCTCGAACGTGCAGTCGATCTCGGCGACCGCGTTGCCGAAATGCGCCTTCAATCGCGACCAATGCTCGCCCGTCAGCACCGGCGAATCGAGCACGAGCACACGCTCGCGCTGATCCCGGACGTCGAGGATGTTGGCGAGATTACCGAACCGCGTCTTGAGCGACATCACGTGGCGCTCGCGCAACGGATCGATCGGCGGGTTGGTGACCTGGCTGAAGTTCTGACGGAAGAACTGGCTGATGAGGCGCGGCTTGTCCGAGATCACCGCGAGCGGCGTGTCGTCGCCCATCGATCCGATCGCTTCCTTCGCGGATTCGACCATCGGCGACAGGATCAGCTCCATGTCCTCCATCGTCTGGCCGGCGGCGACCTGGCGACGGGCTAGTTCGGCGCGGTCGTAGCGGACGATCGCGTCCTCGACCGAGGGCAGGTCGGCGAGCGTGTGGAATTCGCCGATCATCGCGGCGTAGTCCGCCTCACCCGAGATGCGATCCTTCACTTCGCGATCCTGGAGCAGGCGACCTTCGTCGAGGTCGACCGCGATCATCTCGCCCGGCCCAAGCCGGCCCTTGGCGACGATCGTCGATTCGGGGACGACGACCATGCCGCTCTCGGAGCCGACGATCAGCAGGCCGTCCGAGGTCAGCGTATAGCGCAGCGGCCGCAGCGCGTTGCGGTCCATGCCCGCGACTGCCCAGCGGCCATCGGTCATCGCCAGCGCGGCGGGGCCGTCCCACGGCTCCATCACGCTCGCGAGATACTGGTACATCGCGGTATGCTCGGGCGGCATGTCCGGGCTGGCGGCTTCGGGCACAAGCATCAGCTTGGCGGTCGGCGCGTCGCGGCCCGAGCGGCAGATCGCCTCGAACACCGCGTCCAATGCAGCGGTGTCGGATGCGCCGGCGGGGATCACCGGCTTGATGTCCTCCGAATTGTCGCCGAACGCGAGGCTCGCCATCCGGATCTCGTGTGACAACATCCAGTTCTTGTTGCCGCGGATCGTGTTGATCTCGCCGTTGTGCGCGAGGCAGCGGAACGGTTGCGCCAGCCACCATTGCGGGAAGGTGTTGGTCGAATAACGCTGATGGAAGATCGCGACGCGCGATTCGAACCGCTGATCGCACAGGTCCGGGTAGAAGACGGAGAGCGATTCGGCGAGGAACAGCCCCTTGTAGATGATCGAGCGGCACGACAGCGAGCAGATGTAGAAGCCCTGGATCTGCGCCGCGATCACGCGCTTCTCGATGCGGCGACGGACGAGATACAGTGTCTTTTCGAACTCGGCGGCGTCCTGCTCCTCGGGTAATGGCCCGGCGATCATGATCTGCTCGATCTCGGGGCGCGTCGCCTGCGCCTTCTGGCCGATCACCGACACGTCGACCGGCACCTGCCGCCAACCGTAGATGGTGTAGCCCGCCTCGATGATCGCGCTCTCGACGATCGTCCGGCAATCCTCCTGCGCGCCGAGATCGGTGCGCGGGAGGAAGATCATGCCGACCGCGAGACGGTTCGGGCGGACCTTGTGGCCCGAGGCTGCGACCGCATCGTCGAAGAACCGCAGCGGCAGGTCGATGTGCAGGCCTGCGCCGTCACCGGTCTTGCCGTCCGCATCGACCGCACCACGGTGCCACACCGCTTTCAGCGCATCGACCGCCGACTGCACGACACGCCGCGACGCGCGGCCATCGGTGGCGGCGACTAGACCCACGCCGCACGCGTCGCCCTCGAATTCGGGGCGGTACATGCCTTCAGCAGCGAGACGGGCGCGTTCGGTTTCGTTGGTCATGCCAACCATTCCTTCTTGTCGACGTAGGTGAGCGCGCGCTGGGTAGCGGCACGGAGAATGTCGGTGGCCTGGACCGCCTCGACCAGCTTGGCGAACCGTGCTTCGCTGGTCAGCGGATAGTCGTGGACCAGACGATTGCGCAGCTTGACGACCGTCATCCAGCCGTCGGCGCTATCGATGATCCGCAGCGACTCCATCCGGTTGGCAACGTCGCGGGCGTACAGGTCCTTCGTATCCACGGCGCGTGCTTGGAGAATGGTACGGAACAGCCGCATCAACTGGTCTTCCAACTGCTCGACCGTTTTCAGCAGCGCGCGCGATCCGACGCGGCCGTGTTCCGTCATCGCCCCGAACGCCGTCAGATCGGCCGGTACGGTACCGAGCAACCGCATGTCCTCGTCGAGAGCGATGGTAAGCGACCGCACCCGGTCGCAGATCATTTCGAGGATGTCCTCTTCGGGTTCCGTCACAGCACGATCCCATCGCGATAGGCGATGCGCTCGAACCCACGCGGCGTACCGCCACGGATGGTGAGCACTACATCGACCTTTTGGGGGTCGATCCGTTGAAACAGCCTGTCCTCGAATTTCCCGCGGGCACGCCCTTCGTCTGCAACGTCATCGACCTCGATGTGGAGATCGATGTCGCCGCCGCGCTCGCTGTCGTCGACTCGGCTGCCGAAAAGGCGCACGACCGCGGTTTCGCCGAACGTCTCCACAGCGGCCTCCTTGATCGCCGCGACCTCTTCGGGGTTCAACCTCACGCCGCTACCTTTGCGTTGGCTGCCTTGGTCTTCAGCCACTTGTGCATCGTTGCCGCCACATCGCGGCCATCGCGGATTGCCCAGACGACGAGGCTTGCGCCGCGGACGATGTCGCCTGCCGCGAACACGCCGTCGAGCGAGGTCATCAGCGTCTTGCCGTCGACGAGCACGGTGCCCCAGCGGCTCACGCCCAGTTCCGGCGTTGCGAACAGCGTCGGCAGGTCCTCGGCGTCGAAGCCGAGCGCCTTGATGACGAGATCCGCGTTCACCGAATAGTCGCCGGCGGGATCGGGTTCGGGTGCGCGGCGGCCGCTCGCATCAGGCGCACCAAGGCGCATTTTCCGGACTTTGACGCTCGACACGGTGTCACCGCCATCGAAGCTCTGCGGGCCGGAGAGCCAGACGAACTCGACGCCTTCCTCCTCGGCGTTGGCGACTTCGCGCTGCGAGCCGGGCATGTTGGCGCGATCGCGGCGGTAGAGGCACTTCACCGACTTGGCGCCCTGGCGGATCGCGGTGCGGACGCAGTCCATCGCGGTGTCGCCGCCGCCGATCACGACGACGTCCTTGCCCTCGGCATTGAGGCTGCCGTCGTCGAACGCGGGGACGGCGTCGCCGAAGCCCTTGCGGTTCGACGCGACGAGGAAATCGAGCGCGGCGACCACGCCGTTCGATCCGCCGCCGGGCAGGTCCATCGCGCGCGCCTTGTAGACGCCGGTCGCGATCAGGATCGCGTCGTGGCGCTGGCGGAGATCGTCGAGGCTCGCATCGTCGCCGACCGCGAAGCCTTCGTGGAAGACGATGCCGGCGGCCTTGAGCCGCTCGACCCGGCGCATGACGATCGGCTTTTCGAGCTTGAAGCCGGGGATGCCGTAGGTGAGCAACCCGCCCGCGCGATCGTAGCGGTCGTAGACGTGGACGTCATAGCCGTGCCCGCGCAGATATTCCGCCGCGGTCAGGCCCGCCGGGCCGGCACCGATCACGCCAACCGACTGGCCGCGCGACTTGCCGGGAACCAGCGGCTCGACCCAGCCATTTTCCCAGGCGGTATCGGTGATGAACTTCTCGACCGAGCCGATCGTGACCGCGCCGTGCCCGGTGAATTCGATGACGCAATTGCCTTCGCAGAGCCGGTCCTGTGGGCAGATCCGGCCGCAGATCTCGGGCATGGTCGAGGTCGCGTTGCTGAGTTCATACGCCTCGCGCAACCGACCTTCCGCGGTCAGCCTGAGCCAGTCGGGAATGTGGTTGTGCAGCGGGCAGTGGACCGAACAATAGGGCACGCCGCACTGCGAGCAGCGCCCGGCCTGCTCCTCGGCGGGTTGAACCGCGTATCGCTGCGCGATCTCGCGGAAATCCTCCTGCCGCTCATCCGCGGTGCGCTTTGCCGGATAGGATTGCTCCCGCCCGACAAACTTTAGCATCGAATCGTTCGCCATACATGCCTCCGACAGCCGCGTTATTGCGCCGTCGGAGGCTTGTCACCGTAAAATCGCCCATTATGCCAGGATAGCTGACGTATTAATTCGTCAAATCAGGTAAATTGTGTAAGAACAACTCTCAACAAGCCTTATTGATGCCGAAGTGGGCCTACTTGCTAAGCAGCCAGACCAGTGCGGCCGAGCCGGCAGCTACCCGGTACCAGGCAAAAGGCACGAACCCGTGCTTGGTGACGATGCCGACGAACCACTTCACGACCAGCAGCGCGACGATGAACGACACCGCAGCGCCGATCGCGATCGCACCAAGCCCCACACCGCCGCCGCTCGCGATCGCATCGCGGTTCTTCAGCAGTTCGAGCGCGCTTGCCCCTAACATCGTCGGGATGGCAAGAAAGAAGCTGAACTCGGCCGCAGTGCGCCGCTCGACGCCCAGCGCCAACGCACCGAGAATCGTCGCACCAGAGCGGCTGACGCCGGGGACCATCGCGAGGCACTGAAGGAAACCGATACCAATTACCGTCTTCAGCGGGATGTCCGCCACGCCGCTGATGTCGCTGCGCGGCGCGAACCGCTCGACCGCGAGGATCGCGAAGCCGCCGACGATCAGCGCGATCGCGACGACCTCCGCGTTCCCGAGCAGCGCCTCGATATGCTTGTGCAACGCGAGACCGATCACCGCCGCCGGGATAAACGCGACCACCAGGTTGCGCAGGAACAGCCAGGATTTCGGCTCACGCTTCAACAGCCCCATGCCGACTGCCCAGAACGTCCGCCAGTACAGCACCACGATCGCCAGGATCGCGCCGAGCTGGATGACGACGTTGAACACCTCCCAGCGCCCCGCGTCATAGCCGAGCAACCGCGTCGCGAGGATCAGATGCCCGGTCGAGGAGACGGGCAGGAATTCGGTGATCCCCTCGACGATGCCGAGGAGGATGACGGTGAGAAGTTCGGTCAAGCGGGAGCTCCGGCGCGGTAGGTCAGGGCAGTCTCAAGGGTAGGTAGCACGCGCAGGATCAGGCGACATGAACTTCCGCATGCGTCTCGGCGCGACGGCCGAACCGTCCAGCCTTGCGAAAGCGTACCAGCCAGCCCGGCGCGACCGTCGACAGCGGCGTCGCCTCGATCCCGAACGCCGCGAGGCCATCGGTGCCGGTGACGATATTGTCGCTTTGCAGCATCGTCCACTGGTCCCTGGTGATTGGCGCACCCGGCAGGAAGCCGCCCTTGGCGATCAGCGCCCCGGCAAAGTCCGGCAACTCGACGATCGAAGGGTTGCGACCGATCGTCTTGGCGATCCAGCGGATGAGATTGCTCATCGTGATGATGTCGGGCCCGCCGAGCTCGAAGGTCTTGCCGCCGAACGTCTCGGGATCGGAGGCCGCTGCGACCACGGCGTCCGCCACGTTGCCGACGAACACGGGTTGGAACTTGGCGCCTGCGCGCAGCACCGGAACCACCGGCGCCTTGGCGATCATGCCGGCAAAGCGGTTCACGAACTGGTCTTCCTGGCCAAACACGATCGAGGGCCGCAGGATCGTCGCGTTGGGGAACGCCTCGAGTACGGCCGCCTCGCCCTGCCCCTTCGACTTGCCGTACGCCGACGCAGACTCCGGATCCGCGCCGATCGCCGAGACGTGCACCAGCGCGCCGACGCCGGCCTTAGCCGCCGCCTGCGCGACGGTCTGCGCGCCCAGCGCCTGGACGCGCTGGAAATCGCCCGCCAGCACGCCGACCAGGTTCACCACGACATCCGAGCCATGCACCGCATGCGCGATCGTCTCGGGCTTGGTGACGTCGGCACCGACGAACTGCGTCTGGCCGAGTCCGCCGAGCGGCTTTAGGAAGAACGCCTGCCGCGGATCGCGCTGTGCGATGCGGACGCGAGCGCCCGTCGCCAGCAGCGCCTGTGCGACATAGCGGCCGACGAAACCGCCGCCCCCGATCAGCGTCACCAGTTTGTCGTTCATCGCGCGTCCGTCCACTTTGTTTTGCCTGCCAATCACGAATAACCCCTTGCCCCAGCAAGAGGCGTGTTGACAAGCATCGCGACCCTCCCCTAGAGGCGCCCTCCTACCCCGTGCCCGGATGGCGGAATTGGTAGACGCACCAGCTTCAGGTGCTGGCGATCGCAAGGTCGTGGAGGTTCGAGTCCTCTTCCGGGCACCACACTATAAGCATCGCGCCTTATAGACGATCAAGCTGCGCACCACTGTGTGCCGCGCTTGACTTGTAGGACAATGTTGCTCAGATGTTCTCACCGCAAAGACAGCGGGGGATGGTATGGTCCAGGCATCAGGCAGTAGCGAGCGGAACGCGTTCTCGCGGTGGTTGCGGACGGGCAAGGTGCCATCGGCGCTGGGTCCTGACGGTCTCGAACTCAAATATAATCCATGGCATGATTTGGCGGACGGCCAGTTTACCTTCGCAGGCGCGGGACGCCATGATGGATCGAGCAACGGCGATACGACTTACGCCGGGAACGGTCGCACGTCCTCCCATGTCGGTCGCGCTCCAAGAATCGGGTCGCGGACTGCGGCGCACCCGAAAGCCAAAGTGCCGGAGGCGAGACCGCTAGCGGGAGTTGGCTAGAGATCATTAGAGCACGGGTCGGTCGGAATACCGCCCGCGCGCGCTCCGGTAACGCCGCCAAGTAGTCAGTCGAGCCCTGTTGCCGAATTCGTCGGTGGAGTCGGTCAGGGGCTTTACGATGTCAGCGCGGGAACGGTGACTGGCGTGCGTGCTGCGCTGACGACAAATCCGGTCACCACCGTTCGCAACGCCGGCCGCGGGATAGCGGGCTTGATCGACACTGCGATCGCTGCCGAAGATACGCCAGCTCGTGTCCAGCTTACGCGCGCGGCAGCCGCGGTCGACAACGCCTCGGCCCGCGAGATCGGTCGCGCCACGGGATCAGTCGCTGGAAACATTGCGCTGGCGGTCGCACCTGGGGCGGTGCTCTCCAAGGTTTCGGCGATGCGCAGCCTGCGCATGGCGAGGCCCCGCACGATCTACGATCCGCCACAGATTGGCTGGGTGAAGGAGACTGTCACGTCCGACAAACCTTGGAAAACGTATAACGATACTGCGGTTGGCTCGCGCCCCGGTCAAGCGCCGACGTTGATACGAACGATGCCGGACAGCTCAAAGCGACCCGTAAAGTTCGACGGAATCCAGGGCGATTACGTGATCGACCGGAAATGGAAAATAGTCACCGCACCACGTGCACGGTCCCAGATTTTGCGACAATCGGAAGTCTTGGCACAACATCGCCTTATTGGAGTATGGGAAGTTCCTACTCCTGTGCAGAAGATTAAGGCACTTAAGCTCCTAAAGAGGATGAACGTCACCAACATCAAGGTAAGGGTCGTCAAACCATGATAGTTACCCAGATCGCACACATCATTGCGGACTATGTCGTTTTTCTTGAGCTGACCGAGGAAGAGGAGCTAAACCTGGATACGGCCGTCACGATGATGGAAGCGCTAGCGGACCAGCTCGAAAATTTAGATAAAGATTTTTTACGCGAACTGATCGACGCCTTCGCCGCAATTGCCGAGGAATATAGCGGCGAGGCGCAGCGGGTGGTGCGGGATATAGCGCACAACTTTTATCTCGAAGAGGCGCTCGCAGCCGACGATCCGGTGAGACTGGTTCAGTTGGAAGCGCTGCGCGACGCAAGGGAATGAACGCGAGGATATCAGCGCCCCAAGCCTGTAAAAGTAACGACGTCGAACAGTCGATACCGCCTTATCGGTGACGCTGGCTTAGAGCGTTTCAACCAATCTTAGCGCCTAGCTTTGGCGTCAGTGGAAAAATTCTTAGCGCCAAGGCGGCGTGGAGCATGGCGACTGCGTCTTGCATCGTGACCGGCGGATTCATGTCCCGAGGCGAATTCGGGCAAGCGGCTTCCGTGTCGCCTTACTCGACCGAGTGCAAAACGGCGCTTACCCGACCGAGCAGCCGGTCGACGCATGCAGGGATCATCAAGCGCCAAGGTGCTCGTTGAACTCGTCGTTTGTTTTGGAATGGCCTCGACCGCTCAGGCGGGAAGCGCTGGATGCCCCGTGAGGATTCGAACCTCAATAGGCGGTATCAGAAACCGCAGTCTTACCATTAGACGACGGGGCATCAGCGAGGGCGGGCTCTACGGGGGGCCGCCGAAGCTGTCAACGCCAAGATGATGCCGTTCCGCCACTTCGCTTGCGTAATCGCGCCGCCGCGCTACATTCGTCTCCAAGCACCGAGCGGGTATTTTCCCGCGGCGGCAGACATAGATAGCGAGTTTTACGGCGATGGGGGATGTTTCCGCCCGAATGCCGTTCCGGCAGGATGGTCCTGCCCGTCCGGCGGCGACCCGGCCCTCTCGTGGGCGGTGGGCCGATGCGCAGGCGTTTGCCGCGCTGGATCTCGGCACTAACAATTGCAGATTGCTGATCGCGCGGCCGCAGGCTGGCGGGTTTGCGGTGATCGATGCGTTCTCGCGAATCGTCCGGCTTGGCGAGGGCCTGGCCTCGACCGGCAAGCTGAGCGACGCGGCGATCGAGCGGACGATCGCGGCCTTGCGCGTGTGTTCGGACAAGCTTCAGCGGCGCAACGTCACGTTGGCGCGATCGGTCGCGACGGAGGCATGTCGGCAGGCGTCGAACGGGCCTGCGTTCATCGCGCGCGCGCTCGCCGAGACGGGCATCCATCTCGACATCATTTCCGCCGAGGAAGAGGCGCGGCTGGCGGTGCTCGGCTGCCATGCGCTGATCGAGCCGGGGGAGGATCCCGCGCTCGTGTTCGATATCGGCGGCGGCTCGACCGAGCTCGTGCTGGTCGATACCTCGACGCCGATCCCGACCGTGCTCGACTGGCATTCGGCGCCGTGGGGCGTGGTGTCGCTGACCGAGCATGCCGGTGGCGGTGAGGGCGAAGGCGGCCGTCGTGCCGCGTATGCGAAGATGCGTCAGGTCGTTGCGGACAGTTTCGCGGGGTTTGCAGCCCGCCTACCCCGGCATATCGAGCGGCCGCGTTTGCTCGGCACCAGTGGCACGGTGACGACGCTCGGCAGCGTGCATCTCGGGCTCAGCCATTACGACCGCTCGGTTGTCGATGGGCTGATCGTGCCCGCCTCGGCGATGCGCAAGATCAGCGCCGACCTTTCCCATATGTCGATCACGGAGCGCGCCAAGCTGCCGTGCATCGGCAACGAGCGCGCCGACCTGGTGGTCGCGGGCTGTGCCATTCTGGAGACGATCATGGATTTGTGGCCCGCCGAACGGCTCGGCATCGCCGACCGCGGCATTCGCGAGGGTATCCTGCGCGGACTGATGGGTTCGCCCAAGCCCGGCAAAGCCACGGGAGCGGTGGCATGAGCCGCGGTGGTTCCGGCGGTCATGTCCGCGTGCTTACCGCGCGGAAGCGGACCGCGCAGTCGACGCGCTGGCTCGAGCGGCAGCTGAACGATCCGTATGTGAAGCGCGCGAAGGCGGACGGCTATCGCAGCCGGGCGGCCTACAAGCTGATCGAGCTCGACGAGCGGTTCGAGCTGATCCGCGGGTCGAAGCGCGTCGTCGATCTCGGCCTCGCGCCGGGTGGCTGGGCGCAGGTGATCCGCCGGCGAATACCCAAGGCGACGGTCGTCGGCATCGACCTGCTACCGGTCGATCCGATCGAGGGCGTGACGATCTTCGAGATGGATTTTCTTGACGATGCCGCGCCTGGCAAGTTGATCGAGGCCTTGGGTGGCGCGCCGGACCTGGTGTTGTCGGACATGGCGGCGAATACGGTCGGGCATCCGCAGACCGATGCGTTGCGGACGATGGCGCTGGTCGAGACCGCGCTGCACTTTGCCTGCGAAGTGCTGGAGCCGGGTGGGACGTTCGTGTCGAAGGTGTTCGCAGGTGGTGCAGACTCCGAGCTGGTTGCGGAGATGAAGCGGAACTTCAAGACGGTGAAGCATGCCAAGCCGCCGGCTAGCCGTAAGGGGTCGGTGGAGTGGTTCGTGGTGGCGCAGGGGTTTAAGGGTCGGTCAGCGGATTAGCGTGGCTAATCCGCGTCGCGGACCGACCCCGGCCAGCGTTGCGCAGCAACGACTGACGACGCGGCTTTGCCGTGGCGCCCTGTCTTAAGGTGGTACTCAGCGCGACGTTAGTACGCTTGTTTCCCCGCGAAGGCGGGGATCCAGACTGGGCTCCCGCCTTCGCGGGAGAACAAGGAGAGGGCGTGGGTCGGCGATCTGCCTGAAGCACGTGCCCTCACCCTTCCCACGGCAAGTGCCGCGGGCCCCTTCCCTCTCCCTTAGGGAGAGGGAATATAGAAAAAGCCCGCGGACCTCTTGGGTCTGCGGGCTTTTCTATTTCACGCTGCGGCAAAGCCGCGTCGTCGGCCGGGCTATGCCCGCCGGCCGGGGTTTCGGCCAAGCCGCGGATTAGCTTTCGCTAATCCTGCTGCCTCAACCCTCGTAATCCGCCCCGAGATTCTGGTTCCGTGGCGGCGCAGCAGCGGTAAGCCGCAGCGCTTCGGCCGAAGCAGCCAGGCTGCCGACGGCATCGACCTCGTCGTCATCGTCGACGCGAACCTTCTGCAGGCCCTGGATGACCTGTTCCTTGAGATGCGCCGGCTTGACGTTCTCGTCGGCGATCTCGCGCAGCGCGACGACCGGGTTCTTGTCGCGGTCGCGGTCGAGCGTCAGTTCGGCGCCCCCCGAGATCTGGCGCGCACGCTGGGCCGCGAACAACACCAGGTCGAACCGGTTGGGGATCTTGTCGACACAATCCTCGACGGTAACGCGCGCCATGCGGCTTCCTTCGTAACAACGATAGAATGAGAATGCGTCGCCTACGGGGGATGGCCTGCAAAGTCAAGAAATGCGCCTTGGCTTGCCTCCGATGCCCGCCATGTCCATCAGGCTGCCCATGGAAGATCCAGCAGACCAGCCGACTTTCAGCGTCGACGGCAACCAGATGACGCTGCTCGATACCGGCCCCCGCCGCCTCGACGCGGTGCTCGCGCTGATCGACGGCGCCGAGCGAACCCTGCGCATCCTCTATTACATCTACGCCGACGACGAGTCCGGAAAGCGCGTCAACGCCGCGCTCATCGCCGCCGCCAAGCGCGGGGTCGAGGTCGCGCTGATCGTCGACGGGTTCGGTAGCGACGATGCGCCACACGCCTTCTTCGAGCCGCTCGAAGCCGCCAACGTGTCGGTATGCCGGTTCTCCGCACGGTTCGGCCGCCGCTATCTGCTCCGCAACCACCAAAAGCTCGCGCTTGCCGACGAAACGCGGATCATCATCGGCGGCTTCAACATCGAGGACGATTATTTCGGCACCGCCGCGGAACAGGCTTGGCGCGATTTGGGCTTGCTCGTCGAGGGTCCGGCGGCGGGGCGGCTGGCCGGCTATTTCGATGCGCTGAAGGATTGGATCCATGAGCCCAAGGGCAAGCTGCGTCATCTGAACGCTGCGCTATCTCATTGGAGCGAGACAAAGGGCGCAACTCGGTGGCTGATCGGTGGACCGACGCGGAAGCTGTCGCCCTGGGCTCGCGCGGTGCGCGACGACATGCGACGCGGGCGGCGGATCGACATCATCGCCGGGTATTTCACGCCTAGTCCCGCACTGCTGCGTCGGCTCGATAAGGCCGGGCGGCGGCAGGCCGAGGTCCGGGTCGTCACCGCGAGCAAATCCGACAATAACGCGACGATCGCCGCCGCACGCTTCACCTATGCGGGACTATTGCGCAAGGGCGTGCGGCTGTTCGAATACCAGCCGACCAAGCTGCACACGAAGCTCTACGTGATCGACGACGCCGTCCATATCGGCTCGGCGAACTTCGACATGCGCAGCCTGTTCATCAACCTTGAACTCATGCTGCGGATCGAGGATGTGGCGTTCGCTGCGCATGTCCGCGGGTATATCGATGGTGAAGTGGCAAGGTCGGTCGAGGTGACCAAAGAATTATACCAGGCGAACACCGGTTGGATGCAGCGTATCAAACAGCTCGGGGCGTATTTCGTCGTGGCGGTTGTGGACCCGAGCCTGTCGCGTGGGCTGAACTTCGGGATCGACGAATAGGGGGTCGGGGGCCGAGGGGCATCTACTCTACTCTCTCCCGTCATCCTGACGAAAGTCAGGACCCAGGGTCGAGAATGCCATCCTGATTGGCTCTGGGTCCTGACTTCCGTCAGGATGACGGAGAGGATTTGAACGAGGTTTCCGTTTACCTGACTCGGAGTAACACCAGCGTCGACGGCAAAGCCGCGGTCCGACGGGTTCGGCTATCTTAGCCGACCCGCCGGCCAGGTCTGAAGCTACGCTTTGCGCATCGGTGCGGACGCTGCCGCGCCTGCGTCAGTCCTTCCACGCCCAGTACAACTGCGCCGGCGGGACATTCCACCACTCCATGTCATGGTCGATCGACTCGAAATGCGGCGTCAGGAAGTCCTTCACCTTGGGCGAGAACTGATAGACCAGAAACGCACCGCCGGTCCGCAACACCGAATGCGTCGCGGTCGCGATCGCGGGGCCGACGCCGGGGGGCAGCGTCGAGAATGGCAGACCCGACAACACGTAGTCCGCCTTTTCGACGCCGTGGTCGGCGACGATCGTCTCGACCTCGTCGGCCGACCCCAGCACCGCGAAGAAGCGTGGGTCGGTGATCGTGTGGCGCAGATACTGGATGAATTCGGGGTTCGTATCGATCACCACCAGCTTGGCGTCGGACGCCATCCGGTCGAGGATCGGGCGGCAGAACGTGCCGACGCCCGGGCCATATTCGACGAACAGCTTGCAGTTCGCCCAGTCCACCGGACCGAGCATCTTGCGGATCAGCTTGTCCGACGATGGCACGATCGACCCGACCATCACCGGGTGTTTCAGGAACCCTGAAAAGAACATCTGCCACGGGGACGGCACGCCGGCTGGTCGGCTGCGTGCACGCCGGGTGGCGGTGGTCGAACTGGGCATCGCGTTCCTTACGGTCAGGGGTCCCGCACGCTGGCGAGGCTTTGGCCCTCCCGTCGCACGAATTCCGAACGCGTTTCAAGGGCCGCAGGTTGCATCGGGCGACGAACCGAAGCGGAAGTCGTGCTGCGCCAAGTGGTTCTCGCAACTTTGCCAAGCGTACGGCATCGCTTAAGCACGGATCATGAACGACGATCGGGCAGGACAGATTGCGGTTATTTTCGTGTCGATCCGTAACGACGCGGACGCCGCCGGCTATGGCGAGGCCGCCGTGGCCATGGACGCGCTAGCCGCAACTCAGCCTGGCTATCGCGGCGTCGACAGCGCGCGCGAGGCGGGCGGCATGGGTATCACGGTCAGCTATTCGGCGGACGACGCCGCGGCGATCGCGTGGCGCCACCATCCCGAGCACACTGCGATTCGCGAGCGCGGGCGAGCGCTCTGGTACGACAGCTATTCGGTCAAAGTCGCGCGGATCGAGCGCGCCTATCAGTGGACACGAGCATGACCGGTGCATCGACGGACGGCCCGAAGATCGACCGCCGCTTCGCGCTGATGTTCCTCGTGATGCTGACGATCGCCGCGGGGAATACAGCACTGCAATCGGTCCTGCCGGCACTCGGGCGTTCGCTCGGGGTGGCCGACAGCGCGGTCGCGGCGGCGTTCTCGGTGTCGGCGTTGCTGTGGGTGATCGCCGCGCCGTTCTGGGCGAACCGGTCGGAAAAGCACGGCCGGCGCGCGATGATCCTGCTCGGCGTCGGCGGGTTCAGCGTGTCGCTGACCTTGTGCGGCGTGTTCCTGCTCGCCGGGATCAACGCCTGGATCGGCGGCACGACCGCGTTCCTGTGCTTCATCGGCGGCCGGCTCATCTACGGCACGTTCGGCGCGGCCGCACCGCCGGCCGTACAGGCACTCGTCGCCGGCGAGACAACGCGGGAAGAGCGGACAAAGGCGCTGACATTGCTCGCCTCGGCGTTCGGGCTCGGCACGATATTGGGGCCGGCGATCGCGCCGTACCTGATCCTCGGCTCGATCGGCGGAGTCGAGATCGGGCTGGCGGGCCCCGCGTTCCTCTTCGCCGTGTTCGGCGTGGCGGTGTGGATCACGGTGCGGCAGATGCTGCCCGACGACAAGATCGTCGCCCCGCACGAGACGCACGGCGCGAGTTCGGCCTACCCCTCGATCGGCGGTGCGCCGACCGGCGCCTCGGTCGCCGCCGCGACAGGATCGCATGTCGAACATGTCGGCTACACCGATCCCCGGATCCGGGCCTGGATGATCGCCGGGCTGGTGATGGGCCACGCGCAGGCGATGACGGGCCAGGCGATCGGCTTCCTCGTGATCGACCGCCTCCACTTGGCGCCCGCACTCGCACTGGAGCCGACCGGCATAGTCCTGATGATGGGCGCAGGCGCCGCACTGCTTGCGCAATGGGGCATCATCCCGCGCTTGAACATGACCCCGCGGCAACTCGTGCTGACCGGCCTGGTGCTGGCGGCGGCCGGCACCGCGCTGACCGGGATCGCGACGTCGCTTTACACGATCGCGACTGCCTACGCGCTGGCAAGCCTTGGCTTCGGCTTCACGCGACCGGGGTTCACGGCGGGCTCTTCGCTGGCGGTCGGTGCAAGCGCACAAGGCTCGGTCGCGGGGAAAGTGACGTCGATCAACGGCGCGAGCTTCGTGCTGGGGCCATCGATAGGCGTCGGACTGTACGAAGCGCAGCACTCGCTGCCCTATCTGGTCGCGGGCGCGGCCTGCGTGGTGATGATCGGCTATGCTTGGGTTTCGCTGCGTGATGCGAACGACGTTTAGGCTTGATCAGGCCGATTACGCATCGGACCTGCCATGACATGCCACCGCGTCGAGCAAAATCCCTTCCAGCCGACGGACGATCCGCACGAATGCGGTCTCGTCACCCAACGCGCGCGCCAGGACGATCGCGCCCTGGATCCCGGCAACCGTGTCTTCCGCGAGGCGCACGGCCAGCGATGATGGAAGAGCGCTCGCTTCGAGGCAGCGCGCCAAGGCCGATATCCAGCGGGAAAAATACCCGCTGATCCGGACCGCAAAAACGTCGCCCGAGGCGCCCAGACCGAGCCAGCCGACGAGGCAGACCCTGCCCCCGGACTGGAAATACGTCGTTACGTCCTCGATCATGGCGGTGATCGCCGAGGCCGGATCGCTTGCCTGCTCCAGCGGCACGAAGATCATCGTAGCGAACCAATCGTCTATCTCGGTGAGGACGGCGTCCATCATCTCCGCCTTCCCGCCGGGAAAGAAGTTGTAGAGGCTGCCCTTGCCGAGTCCTGTCGCCTTCGAGAGCGTCGCCAGGCTGGCCCCCTCGAAGCCGTGTTCACGAAACGCCTCGGCCAGTGCCGGCAAGGCGTCGGCACGATCGGTCAGGACGCGCTTCGCGGTCAGAGGCCGAGATCGCTCAGCGAGGGATGGTCATCGGGGCGACGGCCGAGCGGCCAATGGAACTTGCGGTCGCCGTCCGCGATCGCGCAGTCGTTGATCGAGGCGATGCGGCGCGCCATCAGGCCGGCGTCGTCGAACTCCCAATTCTCGTTGCCATAGGATCGGAACCAGTCGCCGGCGTCGTTGCGCCATTCATAGGCGAACCGCACCGCGATCCTGTTGCCGTCATGCGCCCAGACTTCCTTGATAAGGCGATAGTCGAGTTCCGCTGCCCATTTGCGCGTCAGGAAGACGACGATCGCG
Source organism: Sphingomonas sp. Leaf208 (assembly GCF_001421415.1). Classification (GTDB taxonomy): domain Bacteria; phylum Pseudomonadota; class Alphaproteobacteria; order Sphingomonadales; family Sphingomonadaceae; genus Sphingomonas. Next base: position 350,972 of record NZ_LMKH01000034.1, on the reverse strand, counting down.
TCGCGGCCGGTCAGGAACTCAGCGCGGTTCCGCCAGATGCTGTCGGGCGTGTAAGCAAGCGACACCTTGTCTGGATCGCAACTGTTCCACGCGTCCTCCGCCATGCGCGCCTTGTGCGCGGCGGTCTCGTACGTGAACGGAGGCAGTGGCGGTCGGGACATGGCGGCACCTATCGATCAACTTGTACCGAATGGTACAACATGGCCATGCCGCGTGCAACAATGATCCCGGTGGCAAGCTCGATACGCCTATCTCCCCACCCGGCGGGAACCGGGTGGGGAGCGAGGATCAGTCTTCCGCCTTGCTGGGGAACGCGAAGCCCAGGGGCTGAATGGCCGTCGCGTCCTGCTTCAGGCGGGCGGCCATCTGTTCGTACTCGCGTTCCGTCTCTGGCGTCACGCTGGCGCGCGACTCCTTCAGCGCGCCATCAAAATCGGCCATCGTGACTTCGGTCGAATCGATCGACCTCCGCAACGCCACCAGGCCAGCGCGGCGGACAACGTCCTCCAAATCCGCGCCGGTGAAACGGTCGGTGCGGTCCGCGAGGCGATCGAGATCGACGTCCGACGCCAGCGGCATCTTCTCGGTCTGGATGCCGAGGATGCGGCGACGGCCGGCCTTGTCGGGGACACCGACATAGACGAGTTCGTCGAACCGACCGGGACGCAGCAATGCCGGATCGATCAGGTTGGGCCGGTTGGTCGCGCCGATCACGACGACCGATTGTAGCTCCTCAAGCCCGTCCATCTCCGCGAGAATCGTGTTGACGACACGCTCGGTCACCTGCGGCTCGCCAGCACCGCTGCCCCGTGCGGGCACCAGTGAATCGAGCTCATCGATGAAGATCACGCACGGCGCGACCTGGCGTGCGCGCTGGAACAGGCGGGCGATCTGCTGTTCGCTTTCGCCGTACCATTTGCTCAGCAGGTCGGACGATTTGGTGGCGATGAAGTTCGCCTCCGCCTCGCGCGCGACCGCCTTTGCGAGCAACGTCTTGCCGGTGCCGGGGGGGCCGTAGAGCAGGAAGCCCTTGGCCGGGCGGATACCGAGACGGCGGAACGCGTCTGGGTTCTTGAGCGGGAGCTCGACGCCCTCCTTCAGCCGCATCTGCGCGTCGTCGAGACCGCCGACATCGGCCCACCGCACGGTCGGCGCCTGCACCATCACTTCGCGCATGGCCGAGGGCTGGACGCGCTTGAGCGCCCCCAGAAAATCCTCGCGCGTGACCGACAATTCGTCGAGCACCTCGGGCGGGATCGTCCGCTCCTCGAGGTTGAGCTTCGGCATGATCCGGCGGACCGCCTCGATCGCCGCCTCGCGGGTCAGCGCGGCGAGATCGGCACCCACGAAGCCGTAGGTGGTGCGCGACAGCTCGTCGAGGTCGACGCGGTCGCCGAGCGGCATGCCGCGCGTGTGGATGCCGAGGATCTCGCGACGGCCGCGCTCGTCCGGCACGCCGACGACGATCTCGCGATCGAACCTGCCCGGACGACGGAGTGCTTCGTCGATCGCCTCGGGACGGTTGGTGGCGGCGATCACGACGAGGTTCGCACGTGATTCGATGCCGTCCATCAGCGTCAGCAACTGCGCGACGAGACGCTTTTCCGCCTCGCCCGACACCTGGCCACGCTTCGGCGCGATCGAATCGATCTCGTCGATGAAGACGATCGAAGGCGCTGCCTTCGCGGCTTCCTCGAACACTTCGCGTAGGCGCGACTCGGACTCGCCGTACGCCGAACCCATGATTTCCGGACCGTTGATCAGGAAGAACTGTGCGTCGGATTCATTCGCGACAGCGCGCGCGAGGCGGGTCTTGCCGGTACCGGGAGGGCCATGAAGCAAGACGCCCTTGGGTGGATCGACACCCAAACGCTGGAAGAGTTCGGGATAGCGGAGCGGCAGTTCGACCATCTCGCGCAACTGGTCGATCGTCTGCGCCATGCCGCCGATATCGTCGTAGGTGACGTCGGCGCGGCGAGCGGCCTGCGGCTCTTCATACTCGGAGCGGAGTTCGATCTCGGTATTCTCGTCGATGTGTACCACGCCCTTGGGGCTGGCGGCGATCACCGCGAGGCGGATCTCCCGCAACGCGTAGGCCGGCGCGTTCATGAACTGCTGGACGCCCGGCGGCATGTTGCCGACGCGCTGATGCCCCGCGGTCGCGACGATATCGCCCTGGCAGATCGGCCTGCCGAGGAACGTGCGCTTGAGCGCGTTGGTCGAACCCTGGAGGCGAAGGTTCTGCTGCGCCGGCGCGAAGACGACGCGGGTCGCCGGTTTCGATTCGGCCTTGCGCACCTCGACGTAATCGCCCGAGCCGACGCCGGCATTGGCGCGCTGGAGGCCATCGAGGCGGAGAATGTCGAGACCCTCGTCCTCCGGATACGGACCGACGGCGCGCGCTGGTGTGTTCTGCTTACCGAGAATCTCGATGACGTCGCCTTCGCCGATGCCGAGCGTCGCCATCAGCGCGCGCGGCAGGTGCGCCAGGCCGCGGCCACTGTCTTCGGGACGCGCGTTGGCGACCTGAATTTTGCGCGTGGGGATTTCGCTATCGGCCATGTCGACTCCATTCGATCTCGTAGCGTCCGAGATAGGGGGCCGGTTCCAGCCTTGTCAGGGGTTGAAAACACAAAAAAAGGGCCGGCCAATGAAGGCCAGCCCATGAAAGTTTTTAGGAGAGGATGCCTGAAAGGCGAGGTCTTTTTGCGTCGAGACGGTTCGTGTTGCAAGTGCGAAGGGATCAGCTACGATTGCGCTAACTGCAATCGCTTGCATGAATGCGTCCAGCGGTCATTGTCACACTCGTCGAGTCGAAAGAGGAATCATGCGCAGGCTGCCGCCATTGGGCGCTATCGAGGCGTTCGTGCAGGTCGCTCGGCTGGGGTCGATCAAGGCCGCCGCCGAGGATCTGGCACTGTCCGCACCTGCGCTCAGCCGGCGTGTGCAAAGCCTTGAGCGGTTCATCGCCAAGCCGCTGTTCGCGCGGCGGCATCAGGCGATGGTGCTGAATGCGGATGGCGAACGGCTGCTCGCGCAGATCGCACCGGTGCTCGACTCGCTGTCGGACGCGGTCGAATCGCTGACCAGCACGACCGAAGTGTTGCGGCTGCGTCTCGGAATCCTGCCGCTCTATGCGTCGCAGAAGCTGTTCCCTCGGTTGGGCGAGCTACGGACGTCGCATCCCGAACTGCATCTCGATATCGATACCGCGGCGCATCTGGTGTCGCGGCTCGGCGATGGGCTCGACGCGGTAATCGCGCTGTCGCGCGAGATCGACCCGGCGTTCTACGCGCGGCGACTCGATCGGAACTCGGTCTATGTGATTGGCGCGCGGAGCCTGCTGGAGCGCGCGGACCCGGTCACGCGACCCGAACAGCTGTCGACGCTGACGGCGCTGGTCCACCGCGACATGACGGATACGTTTACGGCATGGCGGACGGCGGCGGGGCTCGACGATATCGAGCCGCTGGCGATCGATCATTTCGATTCGGGGGCGCTGATGCTGGAGGCTGCCGCGCAAGGGCTCGGCGTCGCGTTCATGCATGCGAGCCACTTCGAGGATGCAAACGATCCGCGACTGGTGCGGCTGTTCGATATCGAGGTGGAGAGCCCGTACAGCTACTGGTTCGTCTGCCGCCCGCGGGCGTTGCAGACCAAGCCGGTCAAGCTGTTCCATGACTGGCTAATACGGACGGTGGCGGAGGTCTAACCGCTACTCCCCTCCCGCTTGCGGGAGGGGTCGGGGGGAGGGGCGTGCCTCACTGACCGGACGCCGGTACGTACGTCGCGCCCTCCCCTAGCCCCTCCCGCCAGCGGGAGGGGAATTCGGCTTACGCCGCGCGTGCCTTGACGATCTTACCCGGCGTCTTCGGCGGCTCGCCCTTCGGGAGCGCGTCGATCAGGTCCATGCCGTCGGTGACTTCGCCCCAGACGGTGTACTGCTTGTCGAGGAAGCGTGCGTCGTCGAACACGATGAAGAACTGCGAGTTCGCCGTGTCGGGCTGGTTGGTGCGCGCCATCGAGCAGACGCCGCGGACGTGCGGCTCGGCCGAGAATTCCGCCTTGAGGTTGGGCTTGCTCGACCCGCCGGTGCCGTCGCCGCGACCGCCGTCGCCGCCCTGCGCCATGAAGCCCGGGATCACACGGTGGAAGGGGACGCCGTCGTAGAAGCCTTCGTTCGCCAGCTCGACGATCCGCTCGACGTGCTTGGGCGCCAGATCGGGACGCAGCTTGATCGTGACGTCGCCGCCGTCGAGGGTCAGCGTGAGCGTTTCGGGGGTGTCAGCCATTCATGTTCTCCTGAATTGATGCGCGGCAGATAGGGAGCCGCACTCCGACTGGCAAATGCGCGCCGGCCGCGTTAGGGCCCAACCGCGCATCTTTTAAGGGAGGCAGCCATGAGCGAACTCGAGCTTCCCGACGTCGAAACCGACACCCAGCCCGAAAACCAGCTCGACCGCGACGACCATCTGCGTCCCGAATTTGTGCGGGCCGTGCTCGATGCGGTCGAGGACGGCGACGACGAGGCGGCGCGTACGCTGGTCGAGCCGTTGCATCCGGCCGACATCGCCGATCTGTTCGAGCTGACCCCGCAACAGGATCGCGCGGCGCTGGCGCGTGCGGTCACCGATCTGCTCGACGGCGACGTGTTCGCCGAGATGAACGATTACGTCCGCGAGGACCTGATCGATGCGCTCGAGCCGCACCAGGTCGCCGATCTCGCCTCCGAACTCGATACCGACGATGCCGTCGCGATCATCGAGGACATGGACGAGGACGAGCAGCGCGCGGTGCTGCGCGCGCTCGATCCCGATGATCGCGCGGCGATCGAGGAGGCACTGAGCTACGCCGAGGAGTCCGCCGGCCGACTGATGCAGCGCGAGCTGATCGCTGTCCCCGAGCACTGGACCGTCGGCGACGCGATCGATTATCTGCGCGGCCATGAGGAGCTGACGACCGATTTCTGGGAAATCTTCGTCGTCGATCCGGCGCACAAGCCGATCGGCACGTGCCAGCTGTCATGGATGCTGCGCACGCCGCGCGGGATCGCGATCGCCGACGTGATGAAGCGCGAGCAGACGCTGATCCCGGTCGACATGGACCAGGAGGAGGTCGCGCTGCGCTTCCAGAAATACGCGCTCATCTCGGCGGCAGTCGTGGATCATGGCGGCCGACTGGTCGGGATGATCACGGTCGATGATATCGTTCACATCATTTCGGAAGAAGCGGGCGAGGATACGCTGCGTCTCGCGGGTGCAGGCGACGGCGACATCAACGAGCCGATCCGGCTGACGGTGCGGACGCGGTTCACGTGGCTGGTGGTCAATCTCGGCACCGCGATGGTCGCGTCGTCGGTCGTGGGGCTGTTCCAGGGGACGATCGCGAGCTTCGCGCTGCTCGCGGTGCTGATGCCGATCGTGTCGGGAATGGGCGGCAATGCCGGCACGCAGACGCTCGCCGTGGTGGTCCGCGCACTGGCGACCAACCAGCTGACGAGTTCGAACACCGCGCGGATGATCGGCCGCGAGTTCCGCATCGCGGCGGCGAATGGCGTCATGCTGGGCGCGCTGATCGGACTCGGGACGTATCTGATCTTCCACAACCAGAATCTGTCGATCGTGATCGCGGCGGCGATGCTGACCAACAACATCGTCGCGGGCTTAAGCGGCGTGCTGGTGCCGGTGACGCTCGACAAGTTCCGGATCGACCCTGCGGTATCGTCGGCGGTGTTCGTTACGACGATGACCGACACGATGGGGTTCTTCTCGTTCCTCGGGCTTGCGTCTTTGTGGGGTCTGCACGGTTGATCGTCCGGTATTAACGCCCATTTCCAACGCTATGCCGCTCCACCTCACCAAAGTCGCGTTCGGCGCGGAAAGCGTCGACCACCTCGCCGAGCGGCTCCGACTGCGCGGCGAGGAAGGGCCGGTGTTTCTCACCACGCGCTACCTGCCCAAGCGGCATGAGGAGGTCGCTGGTCAGGGTTCGATGTTCTGGATCCTGAAGCACCAGCTGATCGCCCGCTCGCCGATCCTCGGGTTCGGTGAGGCGGAGGAGGGGCGCGTCGCGATCCACATCGATCCCAAGCTGGTGCTGGTGCAGGCGCAGCCAAAGCGCGCGCATCAGGGGTGGCGGTATCTGGAAGGGGCGGATGCGCCGCTCGACCTGGGTGGCGATGCGACCGGGCTGGACGTGATGCCGCCGGCATTGATGACGAAACTGGCGGAGCTGGCGCTCATTTAAGGGGTGGAGGCCAGATCTCGTCGAGGTTCATCCCACCCGACGATAAACTCCACCGTCATCCCCGCGCAGGCGGGGATCCATATTCTCAAAGGATAGCGATCTCAGTGTGAGGTCAGCCAGTATGCGTTCCCGCCTCCGCAGGAATGACGATTCATGTTCGGAAGGTATGAGGGCCGATACGGATAGAGTGACTGGCTCGATCCAGATGCGGATGTCGCCCGGGAGAGGTCGCTGTGGATAGGGCAGCAGCACACCATCCCCTTCTACGGAGCAGAGACTCCCGCCGCCGGCTTCCCACACACCACCGGCCCACCGGCCGCTGCATCGACGCGGCATTTCGCGTTGCCGGTGATCGTGACCGTTCCCAGCCCGCTGTTCGTCACCTGCGCCGTGTAGCGCGCCGCCGCCTTCGTCTCGCCGACGCCGTCGAGGTGGACGGTCAGGTCGTTAACCGCCAGCCCCGATGCGTCGATCGCGCCCGGCCCGCTCGTCACGAGGCGCGCGCGCGCCGCGCGGCCGGCGAGCGTCATTTGACCGGTGCCGATCAGCGTCGCGTTCAGCTGATCGGTATCGGCCGCCGCGAGGGCCAAGCTCCCGTTACCGCTGACCGTCACGTCGACGCGCATGCCGCGCATCTTCGCAATCGTCAGCCGCCCGCCGGCCGCGACGCTGGCCGAGGTCAGCTCGGGTGTCGAGAGCGTCACGACGGTCGGCCCCGCCCCGCCACTCCGCGGCTGCTCTCCCCAGCCGTCGGTCCCCTTGCGTACCGACAATGTGGTGCCGTCCACGCGCACCGTCACGTCGTCGGCTCCGCGCGGGCCGGTGATGGTCGCGCGTGGCGAGCCGATCGTGACGCGGACCTCGAACGGCCCCTCGACCCGCACCCGATCGAAGCTGCCGACCGAGACCGTCCGGCTCGTCGCGGAAGACTGGGCGAATGCCGGCGAGGACAGGAGCAGCGACGCGGCGAGCACATATCTCATGCCCGCGAAAGTCGCCGGTTATGTGCCCTCGCGCAAGTCCGGCGGCGGCTTACCGCCCGCAGCGGACACGCCCCGAGCCCATCTTCGAGATCGTACAGCGGGATTTCGGCCCGAGATCGACGTCACCCGAGCCCAACATGGCGACCTTGGCAGCGCCGTTCACCACCGCGCGCACGCTTCCCGAACCGGCGATCTCGACCGTCGCCGATTGCGCCTCAAACCGGGTGCCGTCGACATCGCCCGAGCCTGCGATGTCCACCTTAAGATCGCGCGCCGTACCACTCGCGCGCGCCGTGCCCGATCCGCCGATCGAGAATTTCGCCACGTCGACCTTGATCGCGGCGATATCGAGATTGCCCGATCCGGCGATTCCGCCTTCGAACCCGCCGCCCTCGACACGGTCCACGGCCATGTTGCCCGATCCCGAAACGCTCGCGTCGGTGAGCCGTGGCAGGGTGACGTACACCTTCACCTTCGCGCCCTTGCTCCAGCCCAAGCTTGCGCCGTTCTTGCGCCCGATGTTGAGCGTATCGCCGTCGCGCTCGATGCGCAGGCGATCGAGTTGTTCGCTCGGTCCCTCGGCGCGAACCGAAAAGCCGTTACCGACGCGGACGTCGACGTCGTCCGAGCCCCGAAGGTCGATGCCGTTGAAACCGGCAACCTGGAAGGTCCGGGTGGTCCCCGAACCAGCCGCCGCAGCCCCTGAGCCCTCATTGTCGCCGTTCCAGCTGAACGAGCAGGCCGCGAGAGGAATGATCAGTCCGAGCGCAAGAAAGTTCATCGCATCCTCCTGTGTGTTATTCGAACAATACACTCAACGCAGGACAGCGCAATGGGCAACTTGTCTGGCGCGGGCTCGCTGCACCGCCATTCACCTTGAGGAAGGAAGCAGCAGAACGAAAAAGGGCGGCCCCGCAGGACCGCCCTTTCGTCTCGTCAAAGAACCAAGCGTTATGCCGGCACCTTGTCCTTGTTGTAGATCGCGGCCGCGGCGCGGAGGATGTCGAGGATCTTCTCCTGCGCCTTGGGCTCGTCGAGCTCTTCCATCGCGGCCAGTTCACGAGCAAGACGGCTGGTCGCGCCTTCGAAGATCTGGCGCTCGGAATAGCTCTGCTCGGGCTGGTCGTCGGCACGGAACAGATCGCGGACCACTTCGGCGATCGACACGAGGTCGCCCGAGTTGATCTTCGCCTCATATTCCTGCGCGCGGCGCGACCACATGGTGCGCTTGACCTTGGGCTTGCCCTTGAGCGTGTCCATCGCCTCGCGCATCGTCTTGTCCGACGACAGCTTGCGCATGCCGACGCTTTCGGCCTTGTTGGTCGGCACGCGGAGCGTCATGCGCTCCTTCTCGAACCGGAGGACGTAGAGTTCCAGTGTCGTGCCGGCGATTTCCGAGCGCTGGAGCTCGATCACACGGCCGACCCCGTGCTTGGGATAAACGACGAAATCACCGACATCGAAGGACAGTGCCTTGGCAGCCATTTGGGGCCTTTCCGGATCAGGCCTCGCCGCGACGCCTCGACGAAGGACTCGTCGTTGCTGCATCGGGGGAGGGATAGGTCTGTACGTCAAGCGGATGACGTGAATCATCGCGCCCGTCGCGGACCCATCTAGCAGCTTTGCAACAAAATTACCAGCCGAACGTGGCAGGCGGCTTGCCCTTTTCGGAGTTCGCCGCCTCTTATCAGTCGCCTGCGCCGGGTTCGGGCGAGAAATACTTGTCGAACTTGCCCTCGACGCCCTTCATCGCGTCGGCGTCCGGCGGCGTCTGGTTGTCGTTGCGCGTGACGTTGGGCCATTGCGCCGAGAAGGTCGTGTTCAGCTCGAGCCACTGCTCCAGCCCGCTTTCCGTGTCGGGCAGGATCGCTTCGGCGGGGCATTCGGGCTCGCACACGCCGCAATCGATGCACTCGCTGGGATTGATCACCAGCATGTTCTCGCCTTCGTAGAAGCAGTCGACCGGGCACACTTCCACGCAGTCCATGTACTTGCAGCGGATGCAGGCATCGGTGACGACGTAGGTCATTGCAGAACTCCTGGGCCGGATTCCTTTCCGGCGACGAACGCGCCAGCGACTATGCGCGCCTGCCCCTCGCGTCAATCATAGCAAGCCTTCTGCGAGACGTTATCAGGCTTTGTCGCTCTCGTATCCTCCCCCGCCAGGGGGAGGTGGCTGGCACTTGCCAGACGGAGGGGGAGGAAAGGAAAAACCTCGGTTGCGTATCCTCCCCCTCCGTCACCTTCGGCGCCACCTCCCCCTTGCGGGGGAGGATCGAATTTATTCCGAAGCAGGATCGCGGATCGTGCCGACGGGCGTCCTCCCAGCGATCAGGTCCTGATAGCACGCCTGAGCTTCGGGGGCGGGGCCGCGGCGCGAGGGGAGCGCTTCGACACGGATCACCCGGACCTCGTCGTTGGCGGCGAAAGTGAGGACGTTGCCGATCCGCACCGGGCAATGTGCGCGATCGATCGGGCGGCCGTCGATGCGGAGATGCCCCTTCTCGGCGATCGCCTGCGCGGCGCTGCGCGTCTTCGCAAGCCGCACGAACCAGAGGAACCGATCGATCCGCATCGCGCCTTCAACCATGGCGGACCAGTGCGGCCAGCCCGGCAAAGGCGTTCTGCCGCGACGGATCTATCGGGGCTGGCGTCACGGCACGAGCCGGTGGACGACCGCGCCAGACCCAGCGCGGCGTGTCCCCCGCCAGCGCCTTGAACCCGAGTTCAGTCATCAACCGCTCCAGCGACGCGGCATCGACGCCGATCGAAGTCGCCAGAGCAGGATCGGGCGCGAACGGCGTGCGACCCTGCCGCGAATCGTGCGCGGCCCGCGCGATCCGCTCGATCAGGTCGATCCGGACCGCCTGGAGCCCGAGGGGGCGGAACCCTGCCTCCAGAACCGCACCCTCGCTGCCGCGCGCCAGCACGGTCGCCCCATCTCGCGGGGCGGCGATCGTCGTCCCGCGAGCCGCCGCGAGAATCCGCCGCCAGCGCGCCGACTCGGGCTTCAGCAACCGCGCATCGAAGAGGTCGAGTGCACCGACCGTAATGCCGACCTTGCGCAACCGCTTGCGCTCGTCGGAATCGATCGCGTCGAGTGCTAGTCGCATCGGCAACCGCGGCAGGATCCCGCCGGCCCCCTCAATCGCGCTGGCCACTGCGCGCAACGCCGGCGTGGCGTTCGGATCACGGCTCAATTCGGCGAGGTGAACCAGCACGGCGATCCGCCGCTTCAGCATACCAGCAAGCCACAGCGACAGCCGTGCCTCGATCCGATCGCGCGCGGGCTTGTCGAGACAATCGAGCGACCGATCGAGGATCAGCTTCGGCCGCGCGAACGACGGCCCCGCGCCAAGCTTGGCGACCGGGTGACCCGCCCAGATGATCTGCGCCGCGTCGTCGAGCGCGATGTCGGCGTCGGGCGCATCGACCAGCGACTGCCCGCGCCGCGACCGCTCGCCGGTAAGACGCTTTTCAGCCGCCGCGAGCAACAGCCGCTTGTCGCTCGCCCGCGCGTCCGCCGCCACGGTAAAGCGAAACCCGTCGAGGCGGCCGATCGGATGATCCTCGACCATCACCTCGCCCTCGGGCCCGATCACCACCGGCAACGCGCCCGCATCCGCGCCGATCTGGCGCATCAGCGCGGTCGTGCGCTTGTCGACGAACCGCTGCGTCAGGCTGGCATGCAACGCATCCGACAGACGTTCTTCGAGTGCGGCGGTACGCGCGGCCCACAGCGTCGGCTCCGCCAGCCAGTCGGCGCGTTGCGCGATATAGGCCCAAATCCGCGTCGCCGCGATCCGCCCGGCGATCACCGGCACGTCGCCCGCCACCGTATCGAGGCGCGCGATCTCGTCCGCGAACCACTGGTGTGGGATATGCCCCCGCCCCTCGCTCAGATGTCCGAACACCCGTGACACGAACCGCGCATGCGGGTCGAGCCCGACTTTGCGGAAATCAGGCAAGCCACACGCCGCCCACAACCGCGCGACCATTGCCGGATGCCGCGCCCGTTCGCGCACCCAGCCCTCCTCGGCCAGCCGCTTCAAGACGCCGAGGTCGAGGGCTTGCGGCGCGGCGCGCAAAACGCCAGCGGGCGGGCGCGCTTCGAGGCTCGCCACCAGTGCGTCAATGCTGGAAAAATCAGGATCGCCCTGCCGCCAATAGAGGTTTTCAAGCCGCGGAAACCGGTGCTCCTCGATCGCCAGCACTTCCTCGGGCAGGAACGCGCCGGGACCGTCGTCGGACAACGCCCCGAACGTGCCATCGCGCTGGTGCCGCCCCGCACGCCCGGCGATCTGCGCCATCTCCGCCACCGTCAGGCGACGCTGGCGCTTGCCGTCGAACTTGTTGAGGCTGGCGAACGCGACATGCGCGACGTCCATGTTGAGCCCCATGCCGATCGCGTCGGTCGCGACCAAGTAATCAACCTCGCCCGCCTGGAACATCGCGACCTGCGCGTTGCGGGTGCGGGGGCTGAGTGCCCCCATCACCACCGCCGCACCACCGCGCAGACGCCGCAGCATTTCGGCGACCGCGTACACTTCCTCCGCCGAGAACGCGACGATCGCCGAGCGCTTGGGCAACCGGCTGATCTTCTTCGCGCCCGCATAAGTCAGCGTCGAGAAGCGCGGCCGGTTGACGATCTCCGCGCCGGGGACGAGCTTCTTGATCATCGGCCGCAACGCCTCGGAGCCGAGGATCATCGTCTCCTCGCGTCCCCGCGTACGCAGCAGCCGGTCGGTGAAGACGTGGCCGCGCTCAGGATCGGCACCGAGTTGCGCTTCGTCGATTCCCACGAAAGCGACGTCGCGGTCGGGCATCGATTCGGCGGTGCAGAGGAACCAGCGCGCGTCCGGCGGGACTATCTTCTCTTCGCCGGTGACCAACGCCACGCGGTTGGCACCCTTGATGGCCACGACGCGGTCGTAGACCTCGCGCGCGAGCAGACGCAGCGGGAAACCGATCATGCCGCTCGAATGCGCGCACATCCGCTCGATCGCGAGGTGCGTCTTGCCCGTGTTGGTCGGGCCAAGAACCGCGGTCACGCCAGCGGAGACTTCGTCGCTCATGGCGGGCAACATCGGGGGTAAAGTGGGCCGGCGCAATGACCTGGGTGGAATTGCGCGGTGTTGGCGGGGTGAATTGCCGGGTGCGCTCGATTGCTGAACCAGCGAGCGGAGAGGACGCGTTCACTTATATCCAACACCACCCCGGCGAAGGCCGGGCCCCAGTTGGGCAGGCCAAGGTGACGAGGCGCGGCCCTATGTTAATCCTGTTCCCCAACTGGGCCCCGGCCTTCGCCGGGGTGGTAGAAAGGTTTGGACGGTCTTCAAACCGGACAGTCAAAAGTCAGGGTATCGTACCCCAAATCTCGTCCGCCCCGACCCGAGCACGCCCCGCCGCCGCCAAGGCCCACAATCACCCCGGTTAATTTGACTTTAGCATGTCCTCGCCACAACCCCACGCTCGCGCCGAGGATGAAACGGCGCACGAAAAATTTGGACGATTTCGGGGCGGGCACGCGTGTATTTGCAGAAGGATCAGGCGCTGGAACTGGCGGGCGGCGGGGCACGCGTGTTTGGTCGTGCGCTCGATCGGCAACCGGATATCGCGCCGAAGACTGCCCCCTCGCGGATCGACTGGGTGCCCGATCTCGGCGCACGAATCGGCAGTCGCGACTGGTGGCGCGGGCTCGCGACCTGTACCGCGCTGTGCGCTGCCACGGTGATGCTGGCGCCGGGGTTCAAGCCGCTGATCGGTACGGTACCGGCGCCGCTCGCTGGTGCCGAGTGGGAGGAAACGCGCGCGCAGGGAATCGCGCCACTCGCTCAGGGCGCGACCACCGGGCGGCGGATGGCGGTGAACGATCTCGTTGCCCCACTCGCCAATGCGCCCGAGCGTCCGACGCTCGAACTGTCGGCGACGCTCGGCCAGGGCGATGCGTTCGACCGGGCGCTGATGCGCGCCGGCGTCGGCCGAAACGATGCCGAGGCCGCGGCGGCGCTGGTCGCGCAGTCGGTCGATCCGAAGGCCATTCCGGCGGGCACGCGGATCGCGCTGACGCTCGGGCGGCGGCCGGATCGCACCGTCGCGCGGCCGCTGGAGCAGCTCGATTTCCGCGCGCGGTTCGATCTGGCGCTGTCGCTCACGCGTGGTGCGCGCGGGCTGACCGTGAACCGCAAGCCGATCGCGGTCGACTCGACCCCGCTGCGGATCCAGGGCCTGGTCGGCTCCAGCCTGTACCGATCCGCGCGCGCCGCCGGTGTTCCCGGAAAGGCCGTGGAGTCGTTCATCAAGGCGATCTCGACGCGACTTTCGATCGGCCGCGACGTGACCTCCGCGGATAGCTTCGACGTGATCGTCGAGCGCGAGCGTGCCGCAACCGGCGAGACCCGGATGGGCGAGCTACTGTTCGCCGGGATCGATCAGGGCCGACGCAAGGTGCAGCTCGTGCGGTTCGCGCCGGACGCGATGAACGTCGATGTCGACGCCAGTCTAAACGGGGAGTCGAGTCGCGGCGGTTGGTTCGATGCGAACGGCCAGACCGAACGCCGCGCCGTTTCTGGCATGCCGGTCACCGGCCGGATCACGTCGAACTACGGCATGCGGTTCCACCCTCTGCTGGGCTTCACGCGCATGCACAAGGGCCTCGACATCGGCGCACCGTACGGATCGCCGATCCACGCGATGACCGACGGCGTCGTAGCATTCGCGGGGCGGACCGGCGGCTATGGCAATTTCGTCAAACTGGTGCACGGCGGCGGGATGGCGAGCGGCTACGGCCATATGAGCCGGATCGCGGTATCGTCGGGCACCCGCGTCCGGCAGGGCCAGGTGATCGGCTATGTCGGATCGACCGGCATGTCGACCGGCCCCCATCTGCACTGGGAAGTGTGGAAGAACGGCGCGGCCATCAACCCGCGATCGGTCTCGTTTGCGAGCGTGGCGCAGTTGTCGGGGGAGAAACTGCGCGCGTTCAAGGCAAGGGTTGCTCAGCTGCTGGCAATACGGGTCGGCGCCTAACCATCCGATGAACGTCGACGCGGTGCGCGACGGCGGCATCGACGGAGTTTTATGTTGGTTGCTCATTACGAGCCGTGCGCTCGTCAACAACGTGAGGAACGGCTATTCTTCGTGCGAATGGCCCATTACATTAGCCGATAGTGCTTGGAGGACTCGTGGCGAACTCTTTTCTTCACGGCACTGTCCATACCGCCAGCGACGATCTCCAGTCGGCGATCTGCTCCGATCCAAGCCTCTTTGCACTGTGGCAGACGCTGACCCCGCTCGGCCGGAACGAGTTCATCTGCTGGATAGAGGACGCAAAACAGCCGAAAACGCGACAGCGCCGCATAGAGCGTACGGGTCAGGAGTTGTTCGAGGGCAAGAAGCGCCCCTGTTGCTGGGCGGGCTGCATTCACCGTACCGACAAGGCCCCGAGCCGATGGCAGCAGGCCGTCCTGATCGACCGAAAAACAAAGACCGGCATGTGATGACGTGCACGATCAGATCCCCTCTTTTACCGGAATACAGCTAGTGACGGGTTATGCTTGTCGATCCCTGCACTGACCGATCGCACCTACTTCCCCTGTGCTCGCCAGCGCTGGATCGTGCGGCCGATGATCTGGTCCTCACCGCCGACGTCGCGCCATAGTTCGGAGAATAGCGGATCACCCGAGGCGGGGCGTTTCTCCTCCTCCAATCCGTCGAAGCTCACGCGGATCGGGATCGTCACGCCTTCGCCGCAGATGATGCACTCGCGATTGCGTAGCGCGGGGATCGAATCGAGGAAGCCGCGCGCGCCCTCGGGCATCGCCGCGCGGACGAAGGCCTGGTCGCGGTCGTTGTTAAGGCGCATCGCGATGATCGTGCCGCATTGCGACAACACACCCTCCGCGAGATCCGACGGACGCTGCGTGATGAGCCCCAGCGACACACCATATTTGCGCCCTTCCTTGGCGATGCGGCCGAGAATGCGCCCGACCGAGCTGTTCGCCTCCCGCCCTGCCGGGATGTAGCGATGCGCCTCCTCGCAAACGAGCAGGATCGGGCGCTGCGGTTCGTTGCGCGACCAGATCGCGAAGTCGAACGTCATCCGCGCGAGCACCGCGACCACCACCGACGTAATATCTGACGGCACGCCCGACACGTCGATGATCGAGATCGGCTTGCCGTCGCCCGGCAGGCGAAAGATGCGCGCGAGGAAGCTTGCCATCGTGTCCGCCACCAGCATGCCGGAGAACATGAAGCCGTAGCGCGGATCGGCCTTGATCTCGTCGATCTTGGACTTGAGCCGGAGATAGGGCGCGGTGTCGCCCGCGCGGTCCATCTTGCCCATCTCGGCGCTGATGATCGTCGTCAGATCGCTGAGCATATACGGGATCGGCGCGTCCACCGTGAGCTTTGCGATCTCCTGTCCGAGGCGGCTTTTCGCCTTCGCCGCGAGCAGGCATTTGGCGAGGATGTCCGCATCGAACTGTCGCGCAGAGCCGCTGCTGGTGAGGAACACCTCGCAATGCTCCTCGAAGTTCATCAGCCAATACGGCATCTGCAGGTTCGAAACGTCGTAGATCGCACCGTTCGATTTGAACGCGGCGGCATATTCGCCATGCGGGTCGATCATCACGATATGCCCCTGCGGCGCGAGTTCGCAGATGCGGTGGAGGATCAGCGCGGCGCTGGTCGACTTGCCCGTGCCGGTCGACCCGACGAGCGCGAAATGCTTGCCGAGCATCGCGTCGACGTACAGCGCGGCGGGGATATCGGTCGTCGGATAGACCGTGCCGATCGTGATGTTCGCACGGTCGTCGGCGGCATAGACCTGTTGCAGGTCCGCCGTGGTGATCGGGAACACCTCGCAGCCGGGCATCGGATAGCGCGTGACGCCGCGACGGAATCGGTAGAGTTTGCCGCTGAGTTGCTCTTCGTCGCCTTCGCCGAGATAGTCGATCTCCGCCGCGACACAGGTCCCGGCGGCATCCTCCAGCTTGAGCGAGCGGATATTGGCGACCAGCCACGTCGCGCCGACGCGCATCTTGATCTGGCTGCCGACTTGTCCGGCTGCTACGACGACCGGATCGGCATCGTCATGCAGCACCGCGATCGCAGCGCGATCGAGCAGGATGCGGCTGCTCGATCCGGCGATCGCGAAGACGACGCCGACGGGCGCGGCCGCGGTGCTCGCGCTCGCGAATCCGCTCGTCAGGGGTGCCGCGCGCAAGAATGCGCCAGGTCCCGGCATGTCGCTCATCGCCGCAAAGTCTCCAGTCATTTCAGACCGACCCTGCCGCGATAATTGTAAATATCCGATGACGACGGTGTTGAACTTGCTGAGAAAACCGGCGCGTTGGTACGCGTTTAGTCGCTGAGACGCGCTAAACCCTGCGCGCGATCCAGCCCGCTGCCCAGCCGAGGAACACCGACAGCGCAACCGCGACCAGCCCGTACGTTACCGACGAGCGATCCGCGGCGCGCGCGACGAATCGCTCGAAACCCGATTTGCGAATGTCGATGTCGCGTACTGCGGCTGCCAGAACGCGGCCGTCGCGGATCAGGAACGTCTCCGCGGTAAACCGGCCGACGGGCACGCGGGCGGGTATGGACACGCGCGCACGATAGAGCACGCCGTCGGTGATCTCGACTGCACGCGGCGCCTCGTAATACAGGCCGGCGCGGCGCTTGAGGTCGACGAGCCCTTTCTGGAAGCGGTCCTGGATCGGCGCGGGTACGCTCGACGCTGGCGACAATTGCAGGCTGTCGAGGCCGAGTTCGTAGATCGCGCGCGTCCGGTCGTCGACGAGACGGTCGATCGGTTTGGAGGAGGCGATGGCGTAGAAGCTGGGCGCGGAGCGGTATCGCAGGCGCGCGGCGTTGACCCAGATGCCGGCGACCTTCTCCTTCTCGCGCATCAGGATCGACTGGGTCGGGCCCTTTACGACGACGACGATGTCGGTGGGTTGCTCACCGGTCGGCAGGCGCCCGCCGGGATAGAGAATCGCGCCGAACAGCAGCAACTCGGCGCCGGTGAAGCTGTACGCGATCTCGATATTGCGTTGTGACACGTCGGGGACAAGCACGGGCTTGGCCTGCGCCATCAGCAATGGCGTCAGCGTTAGAAGCGGCCACGGCTTCATGTCTTGCCCGTCACGACAGCGCGACCGAGAAGATTTCCTCGGGGCGCCAGACCAGGCCGAGCAGGATACGCGCGCCGACCAGCAGCACCATCACGGCGAGCCCGAGGCGGAGATATTCGGGACGGAACTTGGTCGCGAACCGCGCGCCGACCTGCGCCCCTACGACCGAGCCGAGCAGGAGCAGTGCGGCGAGCACGATGTCGACCGCCTTGGTGGTGGTCGCGTGCACCATCGTCGCGACCGCCGTCACGAACAGAGTCTGGAACAGCGACGTGCCGACCACCACCGACGTCGCCATGCCCAGCAGGTAGATCATCGCGGGGACGAGAATAAAGCCACCGCCGATGCCGAGCAGAATCGTCAGGATGCCGGTGAAGAAGCCCAGCAACAGCGGCGCAAGTGGAGAAATATAGAGCCCCGACGCGTAGAAGCGCGTCCTGAGCGGTAGCGCGGCGACGAGCGGGTGATGGCGACGCTTGCGCGCCTTGGGAGGGCGTCCGGTGCGCGCGCGGCCGATCGTGCCGATCGATTCCTTTGCCATCAGGCCGCCGATCGACCCGAGCATGACCACGTAGACGATCGCGATCACCGTATCGATCTGGCCGCTCTGCTGGAGTAGACGGAACAGCCACGCACCGAAGAACGAACCCAAGATACCGCCCGCGACAAGAACGCCGCCCATCTTGGTATCGACGCCCTTGCGCCGGAAATGCGCGAACACGCCGGAGACGCTCGCGCCGGTCACCTGGCTCGCGGACGAGGCTGCGGCAACGGTCGGTGGGATGCCATAGACGATCAGTAGCGGTGTCGTCAGGAAGCCGCCGCCGACGCCGAACATCCCCGACAACAGTCCGACTCCCCCGCCGAGCAGGATGATGACGAGCGCGTTGACCGACAGGTTCGCGACGGGAAGATACAGATCCACGACGGCTGCGTTACACCGGATTGCGCGGGCGGGGCTAGGCTCGACCGCTTAGAAGTCGCTACCGATCGATAGGGCCGGTCCGGAGCCCGGACGTGCGCCACCGGCGATGCGTTCGCGCCAGTCGAGCGTAAGGCGGATCGTCTTGCGTGCGACCGGTAGCGCAGCGACGATCGAGGGTCCGATATCGAAGCGTTCGGCGTCGCGTTGCGCGCTTCCCCACACACCGACACCGACATCGACCTTTGCCCCGGCGAGCGTCCCGATCGGGTGCGTAAGTCGTCCAGAGGCATCGACGAAACCTTCGATTCCGCCTCGCCCGATCGCGCCGGCTTGACCGTACGTTTCCAGACGGAGACCGGGTGCGACGTCGGCCGGACCATAGCCGGCAATCACGCCGATCGTCGGTCCGCCACGTCCGCCATCGAGCGCGAACCGCTGCTCGGCGACGAGGCGGATCGGCAACCGCGTTGGTTGCCATTCGATCCCGAGCGCGGCCTCCCGTCCGGCACCTTTGAGCGGCGTGGCGACGCGCGCCACCAGCGCGACCTTTCGACGGCTGCCGAGCGCGTAGGCTAATCGCAAACCGCCCTGCGATGCGCTGAGCTGCCCGCCCGACACCGTACCGGCGGGACCGCCACGCACGAGCAGCCATGCGCTTCCGCTGAGACGATTTGGCCCGTTGGCGACCATGGGCGGTGCTACCGGCGACGGAACGAGGTATGTCCGAGGCTCTGCGACGGCTGGCAAATCGGGAAGAACGCGCGCTACGGGGCGCGGCGGCGCAATCGTCGGTGCCTGCCATGGTCGACCCTTGGCGGAAATCGGCAATGCGACAGCGACGCGTGGCATAGTCACCACCCGCGGAGCCACGCGGGGTCGCTCGAGAATTGCTGCGGCGACTTGCGGCACGAGCACTTCGACAACCCGCGGGATTATCTCCGAGGGTGGAAGCGAGGCTACCTCCGGCAACAACAACGCCACGCGGACCATCACCCATCCGCCCAACGCCAATGCAAGAAAGCGCAGCGGGCGCCCGACACTCATCGTGCCGCGGCGGCGAGGCCTGGATGGTTGATGCTGTCAGTGATGATGTCGATGGGCAGCGCGTCGGGAAACTCGTGCTGTGTCTTGTCCCAGACCGGCGCGGCACCGCGCAGCATGCCGATATAGACGATCACCGCGCGCGGTGCGGCGATCAGCGAGACGAGGTTGCCGACCAGGAATCGCGGCAGCGCCCAGATCGCCTCGCGCATGCCGTAACTGCGTCCCGTGAATATCATCCGCACGATCAACCGCCACGCCAGCAAGGCGCCATTGGCGACGAGCAGCCAGAACGCGATCGGGTAGGCGCCGTTCGCGTAGGGTGACGCCCCGCCGGCTTGGCCGTGCGCCAGCAGCGAGAACACCCATATCGGCACCGCAAGATAGCCCACCGCGAGGATCACGACGGCCAGCGGCGCGCGTCGATCGCGCATTCGCATCCAGTGATCGGCGACCGCGCGAGGCCGCCCCCAGCCGGTACGATCCCAGCCGGCCAGCGCAATACCCATCATCCACCGCGTCTTCTGGCGCACCGAGCCGCCGAGCGTACACGGAAAATACGCGCGTACCGCGACCACCGTCCCGGCGTCGTCCGCCGCGACACGCGCGAAGATGCATCGTGCGCCAAGCTCGGCGAGCCGCAAACCCAGCTCGTAATCCTCAGTCAGACTGGTGGCGTCGAACGGATCACCGCCCCGTGCCTGCGCAATCATCGCGAGGACGGCGGGTGCAATCGCACAGCCGGTGCCGGCAAGCGGCATCGCGGCGCCCAATGCGGTCCGCACGACGATCTGCTTGGCGTGGGATTCGGCGAACTCGTCGGCATAATGCCCCGACACAAGCCGCGCACCGCGGTGGACTAGCGGCAGGACGGGAAGCTGGATGACGTCGTATCGCTCGATCAGGCTGTCGAAGACGCGCAACTCCTGCGCGTGCACGACGTCTTCGGCATCATGGAGCACGACCGCCTTGGTCAGTCGATCCGTCCCTGCCCCCTCGCTCAGATCGTCGCGGCACAGCGCGCGCCACAGGGTGTTGAGGCAGTCGGCCTTGGTCGTCGGTCCGTCGCGTGGCCCGATCACGAGCCGGATACGCGCGTCGCGCTCGGCGACCGCGGCAATCGCATCGATCGTCCCCCGGTCGTTCGGATAGGCGCCAGCATAGATGCGGTAATTATCGTGATCGTAGCGATCGAGCGCGGTCGTCAGCATCCCGCCGATCACCGCGACCTCGTCCCACGCCGCGACGAACACAGCGATCCGTCCTGCAATGCGCGGCGACGGCAGAGTGGCGAGAGTCAGGCGAGCCCGGCCGCCATGCCTGATACGGTGACCGATATAGACAAGATCGACCAGCAGATCATCGATACCACCGAGTAGCAGTCCGACGCCCGCAAACAGCAGCATCTCGCGCGCGGACGCGTCGATAATCCACAGCGACTCGCCCAAGCCACACCCCCGAACCAAGGGTACCGCAAGTCACCGTCGTAACGGATATAGTCTTATCGAGAACGGATGTTTGTCGTTTTCGCGAATTACAGCCTGACGCGGCGAACCATCGCGTCGAACGTGCGTTACGACGATGATCCCTTTCCCCCCTTTCGGGATCGGCGCCGATGATGCCCGGCCCGGCCGCACCGCTGCTCAGGCATACGGTGCGGCCTAACCGGCCTCCGGACTGTCCAGCGGATGCCTAAGCTTTACGGCTGATTGCGGCCACCGCCGCCGGTGTTGCTGCCATTGCCCTGACCGCCGCCAGCCCCAGCCGCGCCGACCGTGCCGATATTGCCGAACAGATCCTGGAAGAAGCCGCGTTCGCGACCCAGCGTCGGCGTCTTCTTGCCATAAGGTGCGATCGACGCGACCTGCTCGAGCCCGCCGCGGCGGATCGCGGTGACGGTGCCCTTTTGGTCAAAGCTGATTTGCAACGTGATCTGCGCATTCGCGCGCGGGTTGCGGAACGCGAGGTTGCGGCTGTCGCGCGCGAGATAATACCAGTCGCCCTGGTCGAACTGACCGGCGAGCGTCGGCTTGCCCAGCGTGGCGAGCACCGACTGGCGGTTGTCGACGCCCGGCTGGACCGAGTTGACGAGGTCGGTATCGACCACATAGCCCTGGTGCGAGCGCAGCTGGGTGCAGCCCCCACTGGCCAATGCGGCGACCGCAAGTGCGGCGGCGAGACCCGTACGGGCGGAAAACACGCTCATATAAACTCCCAACCGGGGCACGCGAAAACACGTGACGGGTCCCACGCGATTGCATCGGCCGCCGATCGCCTCGATATGCGAGGATGCGCGGGCAAACAAGCCGAAGCGCGGCTTCGTGGCGAGGACGATAGATTTTGAGCTGGTTGGGAAGACTGCTCGGCGAGAAGCCCGACGAGGCGCTGCCGCTGTACAACGCCGTGGTTGGCCGGGCGCGCGCGGAACATTGGTATCGCGAGGGCGCAGTGCCGGACACGGTCGACGGCCGCTTCGACATGATCGCGACGTTGCTGGCGATCGTGATGCTGCGGCTCGAGACGGAGCCCGCTGGTGGCGAGCCAGCGGCACGTCTGGCCGAGCGCTTCGTCGACGACATGGACGGGCAGCTCCGGGAAATCGGGATCGGCGACATCATCGTCGGCAAGCATATCGGCAAGATGATGAGCATGCTCGGCGGCCGCCTCGGCGCGTACCGCGAGGGACTGGCAGCGGGCGATATCGCGCCGGCTTTGGTGCGCAACCTGTATCGCGGCGCGGTGCCGGACGATGCCGCGCTGGCGCATGTCCGCGAGTCGGTGATGGCGTTTCATGCCGGGCTGGCAGCGATGCCACTACCGAATCTGTTATCTGGAGAATTGCCGTGAAGTCCGAGTTCAGCCGCCCCGAACGCCTCGACACGATCGGCGAGCGCGAGCGGATCGTCGAGATCGTCGCGACCGAGGACGAGCGCGCGGCGCTGGCGAAGCGGTTCGCGCTGCTCTCGATCACGCGACTCGACGCGCGATTGGGGATCAAGCGCACCGACAGCGGCATCGTCGTGAAGGGCCGCGTGACCGGCGCGGCGGTGCAGGCGTGTTCGGTGACCGACGAACCGCTCGATACGCAGATCGACGAGCCGGTCGCGCTGCTGTTCGTCGATCAGCTGGTGTCCGAGGGCGACGAGGTCGAACTGTCCGACGATGCGCTCGACACGGTCGCGATCGAGGGTGGCACGATCGATCTTGGCGAAGCGGCGGCGGATACGCTGGCGCTGTCGATCGATCCGTTCCCGCGCGGGCCGAATGCGGCGGCGGCGTTGGCAGCGGCGGGTGTGATTAGCGAGGACGAGTTCCGGCCGGCGAATGCGTTCTCGGATTTGAAGGCGCGGATGGCTGAGAAGAGCTGAGTGTCTTCCGGGTCTTAGTCTTGTTGAGAGTGAGCTTACCCCAAACACCTGCACCACCCGGCGAAGGCCGGGGCCCAGTTGGAAAGGTGGGAATAACGAAGCGATGTCCTTCGTTAGCGACGCCCCCCAACTGGGCCCCGGCCTCCGCCGGGGTGGCGGCTTACTTGAGTGGTGCGTGTCTGACGGCGCATGCCGTCCACTTGTTCTCCCGCGAAGGCGGGAGCCCAGTCTGGGTCCCCGCCTTCGCGGGGAAACATGGTTTAGTCGGCGTCGGGGCCTAAAGTAGGGTCGAGATCGCGCGGGCGGATGAAGCGGGTCAGGCGGGCGGTGCCGGTTGCGATGCTCGCCCATTCCCCGTCGAACTGAAGCTCCGCAATGCTCGCCGTCGGATACTTGTCCTCGACCGCGTCGCGCAGCGGATCGGCCCCATCCGCGACCAGCATCAGCACGAGATCCTCCAACCCAGGATTGTGCCCGACCAGCAACGCGCTCTCGACCTCGGCCGGAAACCCGTGCACCACATCCAGCAACGTCGCCGCGGACGCGAGATACACCCGCCGGTCCAGCGTCGGCGCAATCGTCCGGCCATAGCCCGATTCGATCTGCTCCAAGGTCTCCGACACGCGTACCGCGGGCGACGCGATCGCATGATCGAACGCGAGACCCAGTGACCGCATGTGCCGACCGACCATCGCCGCGGCGCGCTTGCCCTTGGCGTTGAGCGGGCGGTCGAAATCGCGCGCGACCGGATCGTCCCAGCCGGACTTGGCGTGGCGCAACAGCGTCAACGTCTTCATGGCAATCCTCAAGCCGGTTCGCGGCTTTCATGCCCTACGCACGGGCCGGAGGAAAGCCGGCTTGCGACTCGGGCCACCGCTTCTTCGAGCGTGACGCGGGCGATCGGCACCCCCGGCGGGAACGCGCTGAGCAGGCGTGACGGCATCGCGGCGGACAGCATCACGAACACGCCGGAGTCGTCGGCGCGCCGGATAAGCCGACCGAACGCCTGCGCAAGCCGCGCGCGGACGAGCCGGTCGTCATATGCCGAACCACCGCCGGCCAACCTGCGCGCGGCGTGAAGAACGGAGGGTTTCGCCCAGGGCACGCCCTCCATCACCACCAGCCGCAACGATTCGCCGGGGACGTCGACACCGTCGCGCAGAGCATCGGTGCCGAGCAGCGACGCCCCCGGATCATCGCGGAAAATGTCGACCAGCGTGCCGGTGTCGATCGGATCGACGTGCTGCGCGTGGAGCGGCAGGCCTTCGCGGGCGAGTCGGTCGGCGATGCGGCCGTGGACACCGCGCAACCGTCGGATCGCGGTGAACAGCCCGAGCGTGCCGCCGCGGCTGGCGACGATCAACTGCGCATAGGCATTGGCGAGCGCGCCGATATCGCCGCGCTTCACGTCGGTGACGATCAACACTTCGGCTTGGCGCGTATAGTCGAACGGGCTCTTCGCCTCGAACCGTGCGGCGGGGCGGAGGAGATGCGGCGCGCCGGTGCGGGCTTCGGCCACCTCCCAATCACCGCCGCCGGTCAGCGTCGCCGAGGTGACGAGCGCACCGTGCGCGGGCTTCAGGACGATCTCGGCGAAGGGGCGCGTCGGGTCGAGCCAGTGGCGGTGGAGGCCGATGTCGAACTCGCGCCCTTCGATCCGGTCGACCGCGAGCCAGTCGACGAAATCGCCGTCGACCGGTCCGCCTACCCGCGCGAGCAGCGACAACCACGACGCCACTGTCTCCGCGCGCCAGCCGATCGAGGCGATCGCGCCCTCGACTCGCGCGCGGGCGGGCGCGTCCATCCAGTCGGGGGCTTCGGCGAGCACGGCTTCAAGCCGGCGACCGAGCGTCACGAGCGGACGAACGAGGGCGTCGAGTGCCGCAGCGGCAGGTGCGGCTGCCTCGATCAGCGTCGCGTCGGGTTCGGCCAGTTCGGTCTCCAGACCGTACCCCGCGTCGCCCGGCTGTTCGGCCCGCGCGTAGGTGAGCCCACGGACGGCAGCGAGCAGCGTCTCGATCGGCCCGAACGGCGCCCCCTCGCCGAGGCGTTGCAGCCAGCCATCGGACGCCAACGCTCCCGCTGCTGTGACCGCATCGCTGATCGCCCGCGCGCCCTGTTCGTCATAACTGGCGAGATCGGACAGGCGCGCGGCGAGCCCTCGCCGGCGACCGCGACCGCTCGATTCGGGACCGAGGATCCAGCGGCGAAGTTCGATCGTCTCGGCGCCGGTCAGCGCGGTCGCGAACATCGAATCGGCGGCATCGAAGATGTGATGGCCCTCGTCGAACACGTAGCGCGTCGGCCGTGTTGCCAGTTCGCGCCCTCTAGCGGCGTTGACCATCACCAGCGCGTGGTTGGCGATGACGATGTCGGCGTCGGACGAGGCGCGGGCGGCGCGCTCGATGAAGCATTTCCGGTAGTGCGGGCAGCCGGCATAAACGCACTCGCCGCGCCGGTCGGTCAGGGCGGTTGAGCCGTTGCGCCGGAACAGCGTCGGCAACCAGCCGGGCAGGTCGCCACCGACCATGTCGCCGTCCGCGCTATACGCCGCCCAGCGCGCGACGAGGTGTGCGAGGATCGCCGCGCGGCCGGCGAACCCGCCTTGCAGCGCATCCTCGAGGTTGAGCAGGCAGAGGTAATTCTCGCGGCCTTTGCGCGTGACGACCTTGGCTTTCCGGATCGCGGCGTCGGGATACAGGCGCGCGGTTTCCTGGCCGAGCTGGCGTTGCAGCGTCTTGGTGTAGGTCGAGATCCATACCGCGCCACCGGCCTTCTCAGCCCAGAGAGAGGCCGGGGCGAGGTAGCCGAGCGTCTTGCCGATCCCGGTCCCCGCCTCGGCGAGGACGAGGTTCGGCGTATCGCGCATTGCCCGTGGTGCGAAGGCGGCGGTGGCGGCGCCGGCATAGGCGCGCTGCCCGGGGCGTTCCTCCGCGCCATGGCCGGTGAGGTCGACCAGCCGCGCTTCGGCGTCACCAGGTTCGATCGTCACGGTGCGCGGCGCAGGTCGCGGCGCGTGCTCCTCCCATTCGGGAAGCGACGAGAACAGCCAGCGTTCGTTGACCGCCGGCTTCTTCAGCCGCTCGGCAACGACCAGCGCCCAAGGCCAACGCAGCCGAAACAGCGATTGCGCCGCGGTCCACGCGCCCTCGCGCTCGGGCCAGTCGCCATCGGTGAGCGCCAGCATCGCTTCGGCCGCACGCAGCAGGAACGGCGCAACCTCCGCGTCCTCGGTCGGCACGTCGAGCCCGGTAACCCGTGCAATCCCCTTCGGCGTCGGCACCGCGAACTGCGCGGGGCGGAGGAACGCGTAGAGTTCGAGCAGGTCGAGCCCCGACAGATCGGGATACCCAAGTCGCTGCCCGACCAGCGGCGCGTTGAGCATGATGACCGGCGTATCGGCGGCGATCCGGATCGCCTCGCCCCGCCCGATCGGACGCGCACCGTCCGCATTCGCGATCCAGATGCCGGCGTGGCTGGCGTGGAGGGCAGGATAGCGAAGCACTCCGCGACCTTGCTGCAATGAGAACGAAAGGGCAACCTCTCACTGCTTGTTCTCCCGCGAAGGCGGGAGCCCAGTCTGGATCCCCGCCTTCGCGGGGAAACACGCTGTCGTCGGTTTCAGCGTGAAGTGCTGCACCCCTCGCGGTTGTGCAAACCTTCACTAACAAACTCACCCATATCGGCCGTTACGCAACCGGCACGGTTCACGTGCGTTGCGCACTCATCGACACCGAGCTTTATCTAGATCAACAGGGACGATTATTATGCGGAAGTTTCTCATGGCGCTGAGCGCGCTCTCGCTCGCAATCCCGGCCGCCGCCGTAATCCCCACGGGCAAGGCCGAAGCCCGCTCGAAGCGAGAATATCGCGGTCATGACCGTCGTTACCGCGCCAAGCGTTGCCGCCATTCGAGCGGCACGACCGGCCTCGTCGCAGGCGGCGTCGGCGGCGCGGTGCTCGGCAATGCGGTCGGCGGCGGGCTGCTCGGCACGCTGGCAGGCGGTGCGGCGGGTGCGCTCGGTGGCCGTGCGGTCGACCGGACGATCACCGCGAAGGATCGTTGCCGCTGAGTCGCGAGCGGCGGTGGGGGTGACGGACACGAATGCACGCGCTAGTCGCGCTGTATTATGACCGACGAACTCCGCACCGCCGCCCTCGAGACCAAAGCCTGGCCGTACGAGGAGGCGCGTAAACTCCTCAAGCGGTATCCGAGCGGCAAGTCGGGTGATCCGGTGCTGTTCGAGACGGGCTATGGACCGTCGGGCCTGCCGCATATCGGCACGTTCAACGAGGTGTTGCGCACGACGATGGTGCGCAACGCCTTCCACGCGCTGAGCGATACGCCGACACGGCTTATCGCGTTTTCGGACGACATGGACGGCTTGCGGAAAGTTCCGGACAACGTCCCCAACGGCGACATGCTGCGCGAGCATCTCGGCAAGCCACTTACGCAGATCCCCGATCCGTTCGGCACGCATTCGAGTTTCGCCGCACATAACAACGCGATCCTGCGCGAGTTCCTCGACCGCTACGGCTTCGACTACGAGTTCGCGTCGTCGACCGAATATTACACCGGAGGGCGGTTCGATAAGGCGCTAAAGAGCGTGCTCCGTCACTTCCAGGGTATCCAGGACGTGATGCTGCCGACCCTGCGGGCTGAGCGTCGCGCGACCTATTCGCCGGTGCTGCCGATCTCGCCGACCAGCGGGATCGTGCTGCAGGTGCCGATCGAGGTGATCGATGCCGAAGCCGGGCTGATCGCGTTCGAGGACGAAGGCCAGCGGATCGAGCAGTCCGTGCTCGGCGGCAAGGCCAAGCTCCAGTGGAAGGTCGACTGGGCGATGCGCTGGGTCGCGCTCGGCGTCGATTACGAGATGGCGGGCAAGGACCTGATCGATTCGGTGACGCAGTCGTCAAAGATCGCACGCGTGCTCGGCGGACGCCCGCCCGAGGGCTTCAACTACGAGATGTTCCTCGACGAGAATGGCGAGAAGATCTCGAAGTCGAAGGGCAACGGGCTGAGCCTCGAGCAGTGGCTGACTTATGGCCCCGAGGAATCGCTGGCGTTCTACGCGTACCGCGAGCCGAAGAAGGCCAAGTCGCTGCACATGGGCGTGATCCCGCGCGCGGTGGACGAGTATTGGCAGTTCCGCGGCAATTATGCGGGACAGGACCTGAAGCAGAAGCTTGGTAATCCGGTCCATCACATCCACGATGGCAAACTGCCGACCGGCGAATTGCCGGTGACGTTCGGGCTGCTCCTCAACCTCGTCGGCGTGATGGGCGATGCGAGCAAGGAGCAGGTCTGGGGCTATCTGGCGAACTACGTGCCCGATGCGTCGGCGGAGAAGTATCCCGAGCTCGACCGGCTGATCGGCTATGCGCTGGCCTATAGTCGCGATTTCGTCGCGCCGACGTTGAAGCGGCGCTCGCCCGAGGGTGTCGAGGTCGCAGCGCTGGAGCGGCTGGATGCGGAGCTCGCCGCGTTGCCGGCGGAGGCGAGCGCGGAGGATATCCAGAACATCGTCTACGAAATCGGCAAGACCGGCGGGTTCGAGACCCTGCGCGACTGGTTCAAGGCGTTGTACGAGACGTTGCTGGGCTCGGAGCAAGGTCCGCGAATGGGCAGCTTCATCGCGTTGTACGGCGTCGCGAACTCGCGGAAACTGATCGCGGAAGCGCTCGCCCGGTAAGACGACGCGTTCGAAGAAGTACCACCCCGGCGGAGGCCGGGGCCCAGTCGGGGAAGATTCATAACCGGGCGCAGAGCGCCGTTACCACGACCCTTCCAACTGGGCCCCGGCCTTCGCCGGGGTGTGGTTTCAGGTTGGCCGAGCGGCCGTATCGCCTCGACAGCTTAACGAGAACATATTAGCAACAAGTCCGCCTCCCCCGATTCGGAAACCGGCATGTTTCATCGACCACTCGCGCGTCATCGCCTGTTCTTCGCGCTCCGCCCGCCACTCCCGCTAGCGCGCCAGATCACCGCTGCAGCGTCGTGGTTCGAAACCGACCGGGACAAGCTGCGCCCCGAGCATCTGCACGTGACGATCGATATCCTCGACGACCATGATCGCGTCTCGACCACGCTGGAACGCGACCTGAAAGCGATCGGCGATGCGGTCGAAGGGGCGCCATTCGCACTCCAGTTCGATACCGCGGTCGGCAGCGATCGCTCCATCGCCCTGCGTCCGCGCCACAAGAACGCCTCGCTCGCGGCACTGCATCAGCGGATTGCGGTGGCACGCGAGGCGGCAGGGCTACGCGCCCGCGAAGGCTATCGGTTCAGTCCGCACATGACGCTCGGCTACCGCGACGGCGTGTCGTTCACGCAACCCATTGCGCCGATCGGCTGGGACGTGGATGCGTTCGTACTGGTCCACAGCCATGTCGGCCGGACTCGGCACGATGTACTCGGGCGCTGGCTGCTGAGCGGCGACGACGATCGGCAACTGGCGCTGTTCTGAGCCTTCGGATTGCCGTACCCGCGCGATCCCGTAGGACCCCGGACGCGTTCGGTTGGTTCTTCCCTCGTGACCGCGCACCAAGGAGCAACAATGCGGCTGTTCTTCGACGACGCCCAGCGAACCCACGCCCCTGCGCGCGAACTCCATAACGGCGCGTTCACCGCCTATGCCGAGACGCCCGCGCGCGTCGACGCGATCCTGCGTGCAATCGGTCCGGTCGAGCCGCCGGAGGATCGTGGTGAAGGACCGATCCTCGCGGTGCACTCACCCGCCTATGCCGCGTTCCTCAAGAACGCTGCGCGGCTGTGGCGCGAGGCGGGGCGAGACGGCGACGCAATCCCCTACACCTTCCCGATCCGCGGCCGCCGTCCGCTCGATCTCACCCGGATCGACGCACTGATCGGCGCACACAGCTTCGACGCGACCACGCCGATCACGCCCGAGGCCTGGGCCGCCTCCTATGGCAGCGCGCAGTCCGCGCTCGCCGCGACGCACGCCGTACTGGACGGCGACCGCGCGGCGTTCGCGCTGTGTCGCCCGCCCGGCCACCATGCCGGCGCAGACTATTGCGGCGGATACTGCCACCTCAACACCGCCGCGATCGCCGCGCAGGCCGCGCACGACGCCGGTGTCGCCCGCGTCGCGATGCTCGACATCGACTATCACCACGGCAACGGCACGCAGGACATCTTCTACGCAAGAGGCGAGGTGTTCTACGCGTCGGTCCACGCGGATCCGAAGACCGACTACCCGTTCTACTGGGGGCATGCCGACGAGACGGGCGAAGGCGAAGGGCTCGGCACGACACTGAACATTCCCCTCCCCCATGGCACACGGATCGATGCCTTCCGCACCGCGCAGACGACCGCACTCGACGCGATCGCCACGTTCGACCCCGGCCTGCTGGTCGTCAGCTTCGGCGCGGATACGTGGGAGGGCGACCCGATATCCCACTTCAAGCTGACCACGCCCGATTACGCGGTGCTCGCGCACGACATCGCCGCGCGCGGTTGGCCGACTGTCATCGTCATGGAGGGCGGGTATGCAGTGGACGCGCTTGGCCACAACGTCGCGAGTTTCCTGAGTGGCTTCTGAAGCACCTATCACTCTAGGCACGCCCGCGTACCGCCGGCTGACGCTGGCAATGCTGTTCGCCGGCTTCTCGACCTTCTCGCTGTTGTATTCGGTACAGCCGTTGCTGCCGCTGTTCGCCGCGCAGTTCGGGCTGACGGCGGAAGAAGCGTCGCTGGCGGTGTCGCTGGCAACGGGGCCACTGGCGATCGGCATCCTGTTCGCAGGGTTCGTCTCGGACCGAGTCGGCCGGCGTCCGCTGATGATCGCGGCGATGTTCGCGGCTGGCGCGCTGACCTTGGCGGTGGCGGTCGTACCGGGGTGGAGCGGGTTGCTCGTGCTCCGCTTCCTGACCGGCGTAGCGCTTGCGGGCGTGCCGGCGGTCGCGATGGCCTATGTCGCGGAGGAGGTCGACGCCAGCTCGGTCGGCGCAGCGATGGGGCTGTATATCGCGGGCAGCGCGCTCGGCGGCATGGCTGGGCGACTTGTCGTCAGCATCGTCGCCGATCTGGAAGGCTGGCGCTGGGCGCTCGCCGCGGTCGGCGTCGCAGGGCTCGCAATGGCGGAGGCATTCCGCCGGCTTGCGCCGCTCTCGCGCAATTTCACGCCGAGCGTGGGACGGCCAGGCGCGCTGCTGCGTAGTGCCGGGTCGCTGTTCACCGATCGCGCGATGCCGTTGCTGTACCTCGAGGCGTTCCTGCTAATGGGCGTGTTCGTCACGATCTATAATTACGCTGGCTTCCGGTTGATGAGCCCGCCTTACAACCTCAGCCAAGCGGCGGTCGGCGGGGTATTCCTGCTATACGTGCTAGGATCGGTGAGTTCGGCTAAGTTCGGGACGCTAGCGGGGCGGCTCGGGCGGCGGAAGGTGTTCTGGATACCTGTCGTGCTGCTGATCGACGGGGTCGCGCTGACCGCGATGACACCGCTGATGCTGGTGATCGCGGGGATCGCGGTGGTGACGATCGGCTTCTTCGGCGCGCATTCGATTGCGAGCGCCTGGGTCGGCCGGCGGGCGCAGGGTTCGCGGGGACAGGCGGCGGCGTTCTACCTGTTCTTCTATTACATGGGATCGAGCGTGCTGGGATCGGCCGGCGGGTTCGCGTGGACGCATGCAGGCTGGCCCGGGGTGACGGCGTTCTGCCTGTTGCTCGGCGTGGCGGCATTGGTGATCGGGCTGGTTCTGCGCACGGTGCCGCCGCTGGTGGTGGAGCCGCCGGTGCCGCAGCGGATGCCGGATCCTTAAAGCGCGATAAACGGTCCTCGTATTCTCTCGCAGCAGGCAGATAACCGTCATTCCCGCGGAGGCGGGAACCCATATTGGCTGGCTTCACGAAGGAATCGCAAAGCGCTGAGGATATGGATCCCCGCCTGCGCGGGGATGACGATCGGGTATGTGTCGGGAACCTGCCCTACCGAGACGCCAAATCGGTAGCGTCGACCGGCGGCACACCCGTCATCCCCTTGGCGACCGCTTCGACCGCTTCGACCGCTTCGATGACACGCAGAACGTTGCCGCCCGACAGCTTCGCCAGATCCCCATCGCTCCACCCCCGCCGCGCCAGTTCGGCGAACAGCAGCGGATAGCCGTCGACGCCCTTTAGACCGATCGGCCCGGTCCCCTGGATGCCGTCGAAATCACCGCCGATCCCGACATGATCATGGCCCGCGACCTTCGCGATATGCTCGACATGATCTGCCACCGTTGCAGCGGTGACCCGCGGCTCCGGATGCGCGGCATCCCACGCTACCAACGGCGCAGGTGATTTGGCGCCATAGACGCTCGCCGGAACGCCGACCGACTTCGCATAGGCCGAGCGTGCCACATCCCAGGCCCGCCACTCGCCCGACAGGAACGACGGATAGAAGTTCACCATCACCACGCCGCCGTTTGCGCCGATCACGCGGAGCAGGTCGTCGGGGATATTCCGCGGCGCATCGGCGATCGCTCGCGCGCTGGAGTGCGAGGCGATCACCGGCGCCTTGGCCGCCGCCAGCGCCGCCGCCATCGTCGCGTCGGACACGTGCGACACGTCGACGATCATCCCGATCCGGTTCATCTCCGCGACCACCTGCCGCCCAAAGTCGCTCAGCCCGTTGGCGCGCGGAGTGTCGGTCGAGCTGTCCGCCCAGTTCAGGCTCTTGCCGTGCGTCAGGGTCATGTACGCCACACCGAGCGCGCGATATTGGCGCAACACCGACAGCCGCCCGTCGATCTGGTGTCCGCCCTCGACGCCGATCAGCGACGCGATCCGCCCCGCTTTCTCGATCCGACGGATGTCCGCGGCATTGGTGGCCAGTTCGAATGTCGCCGGGTTCGCCGCGACGAAACGGCGGACGATGTCGATCTCCTCCAGCGTCATTTCCACCGCGCGCGGCGCGTCGGCGGGGATGTAGACCGACCAGAACTGGCCGCCGACATGACCTTTGCGCAGGCGGGGAATGTCGGTCTGCAACGGGTTCGGCAGTCGCGCGGTGTCGACGGAGAGATTGACCGCCTCGACCTTCGCGTCGTGCAGGTCGCGGATTTCCCAGGCGAGATCGTTATGCCCGTCGATCACCGGGCTACGCTCCAGCACGCGCGCGACGCGCTGCGCGATCTTCGGGTCCGGCACCGCGGCGGGGCTCGACTGCGCGGCGATGAGCAGGAAGGCGGCGATCATCTCTTGGTCCCCCGTAACGTCCATTTCATCCTGAAGGAGGTGTTCGCGCGCGACAAGCCGGGTACGCCGCGCCGAACCAGAGCGAAGTGGCGGACTTGAAGACCAGATCGACCGAATTACCCGTCGGAAGCAGTGCCCGGACCAGCGACACGCGCTTGTCCACTGCGATCGCGATCGCGCGGCTGATCGGGATCATGGGGATCGTCTACGTCCACGCCTGGACCGGACGCACTGCCGAGGAACTGGCGGCGGAGGCGTTCAGTTGGCAGGCGGTGCTGCGAACGGTGCTCGGCGAAGTGTTCGGACGTAGCGCTGTGCCGCTGTTAGGGATGATCTCCGGCTGGCTGGTCGTCTCGACCGCAACGCGCCAGGGCTACGCGGCGTTCGTGCTCGGCAAGGCGCGGACGATCCTGCTGCCGATGGTTCTGTGGAACGCGATCGCGATTGTGCTGGTGGGGGCGGCGGCGACGTTCGGCGACCTGAAAGCGCCGACGCCGACCAGCATCGGCTGGACACTCAACGAACCGGTGCCGCTCGTGCAGGCAAACGACGTCAACGTGCAGATGCCATTCCTGCGCGACCTGTTCGTCTGCATGGTCATCGCGCCCGGTCTGGTACGCGCGTCGAATGCCTGGCTGGCGCTGGTCGCATCGATAGTGGTCGTGTGGAGCGTGTCCGGAGTACACGTTCCGCCATTGCTGCGACCGCAGATCCTGTTGTTCTTTACCGCGGGAGTCGCCGTGCGACGGTTTGGCCTGGCGGAGCGGGCGGCGGGTTGGCCCATCGCCCTATGCGGGCTGCCATTCGTCGTCCTGATTGCGCCACGGCTGTGGACCGCGCTGCTGGGGAACGCGTTCTTCGACGCATATCCGCATCTGATGGCGGCATTCGATATCGTGTTTCGATTGGCCTCCGCGGTGCTGTTCTGGCGGCTTGGCTGGGAGCAATGTTGCGGACCGATTGCGCGGGATCGAGCGCTACGGGTTTCTCGCATTCTGCGATCATCTGGTGCTGCTGTGGCTGTTCGGGCCGGTGATCGGATTGGCGACTGGCGCGCTGGGGGCGGGATTCTATCCCGCATATCTGCTGGTCCAGCCGCTGCTGGTGCTCGGCGTCACGGTCGTGCTGGGGCGAGTGCTGATGGCGCTCTCGCCGACCGTCGCGCGGGTGCTCAGTGGCGGGCGGCTGGGGCGATCGGCTTCAATTACCGCGTGACGGCGGATCGAGTTGGTTCACCCATTCCTGGTTATGGACGACGGTAGAGCGAACCGGCCGACCGGTGGCGTCGAGCCAGGGGCGGTAGCGGAAGCGCAGTTCGATCAGGCGGCAGGTGGTCGCGTCGAGCACCGCATTGCCGCTCGAGCGCGTGACCATGCAGTGCGTTACGCCGCCGTCCGTCTCGACGGTGTAGCGTACGCCGACGACCCCGCCTGCGCCGATCACCGCCTCGGCGTTGGGGAAATCCTTGTTCTTGAAACGGCCTTTGAGAAGGCGGGGCGGAGTCTCGTCGCCACCATCGCCGTCGCCATTTCCGGAGCGCCCGCTACCGGTCCCGTTCCCTTCGCCACCTGCGCCGGTCCCTGGTCCGGGAACGGGGGCAGCGCCCGTGGTGGCGTCGCTGCCGGGGCCCGGTTTGAGAGCAGCGATAACCGGGGGCGGTGGAACGATCGGAGGGATGATCGGCTTGGGAACGACGAGTTCGGTCGCCTTCGAGCGCAGGTTGGCGGGGGAAGCCGCGCCTTCGGGGCGGTGGCTTTTCGCGGGGCGGGGAACGATCTTTTCAAGCGGTGGCGGTGGAGGGGGATTCGGGCCAACCGAAAAGGTCTTCAGCGCATCGGGGATAGCGGTGGGAATGCTGACGCCAAGCTCGAGGATCAGCGCGTAGCCGATGACGGCGCAGAGTATCGCCGCGCTGGCCGCGGATATCAGGCGGTCGCGCGGGTTCGGGTGGACGCCGTACATGCAGGGTAATTGGGGAGGCGGGTATTGTGCGGCAACTGTGCGTGAGGGCACGAGGAGGATCTCGGTACTCCAGACGTATTCGGTACGTATCCCGCTTCGATAGATGCACCTCCCCGGCGCAGGCCGGGGTCCAATTGGAAAGGTCGATGTAGCGAAGGACCGTTGGTCGTTACCGCCGTTTCCCAATTGGGCCCCGGCCTTCGCCGGGGAGGTGGTTCCTTTGTCAGATAGACCGCGGTTTGTAAGCGTATCGGTTCGACGCCGGCAGACCTGCATGTTCGGTAGACACAATAGCGGGCGGCGTGACCAAAGTCACACCGCCCGTTCGTGGCACGCGACGCGGGAGTAAATCCCGCGTCGTCGGTCGGCGCTGGAGCGCCGCCGGCCAGGCTTGCTGTTGCGCTTGGCTTCGCCGTGCGCAGCGGCATTCGCCTACAGCTTCGCCGTCAATTCCGGCACGATCTTGAACAGATCGCCGACCAGGCCGATGTCCGCCACCTGGAAGATCGGTGCGTCCTCGTCCTTGTTGATCGCGATGATGACCTTCGAGTCCTTCATCCCCGCGAGATGCTGGATCGCGCCCGAGATGCCGACCGCGACATACACTTCCGGGGCGACGATCTTGCCGGTCTGGCCGACCTGATAATCGTTCGGCGCATAGCCCGCGTCGACCGCCGCGCGCGAGGCACCGACGCCGGCGCCGAGCTTGTCCGCAAGCGGATCGATCATCGCATGGAACTGGTCGCTCGAGGCGAGCGCGCGGCCGCCCGAGACGATGATCTTCGCGCTGGTCAGCTCGGGACGCTCGTTCTTGGCGATCTCCGAGCCGGCGAAGGTCGAGAGACCCTTGTCGCCGGTCGATGCGACTGCCTCGATCTCGCCCGAGCCACCCTCGGTCGCAGCCTTGGCGAACGCCGTGCCGCGCACCGTGATGACCTTCTTCGCGTCGGTCGACTGCACGGTTGCAATGGCGTTGCCGGCGTAGATCGGGCGCGTGAACGTGTCTTCGCTCTCGACCGACAGGATGTCGCTGATCTGCATGACGTCGAGCAACGCAGCGACACGCGGCGCGATGTTCTTGCCGTGCGTGGTCGACGGCGCGACAAACGCATCGTGATGCCCCATTAGCTCGACGATCAGCGGCGCGACGTTCTCGGCGAGCGCATGCGCGAACGCAGCGTCGTCCGCGACATGCACCTTGCCGACGCCAGCGATCTTCGCCGCTTCGGCAGCGACGCCGTCGACGCCTTGGCCGACGACCAGCAGATGGACTTCGCCGAGCTGCGAGGCGGCCGTGACCGCCGACAGCGTGGCATCCTTGACGGCCTGACCGTCATGTTCGACCCAGACGAGCGTCTTCACTTGGCGACTCCCATTTCCTTGAGCTTGCCGACCAGCGCGTCGACGTCGGCGACCTTGATCCCGGCCGAACGCTTAGCGGGCTCGATTACCTTCAACGTGGTCAGGCGCGGCGTCACGTCGACGCCGAAATCGGCGGGCGTCTTCTGCGCCATCGGCTTCGACTTCGCCTTCATGATGTTCGGCAGCGAGGCATAGCGCGGCTCGTTGAGACGAAGATCGGTGGTGATGATTGCGGGCAGCTTCAGCGTGTCGGTCTCCGCGCCGCCATCGACTTCGCGCGTCACGTTGACCGAGCCGTCGGCGATCTCGACCTTCGACGCGAACGTGCCCTGCCCCCAGTTCAGGAGGCCAGCGAGCATCTGCCCGGTCTGGTTGTTGTCGTCGTCGATCGCCTGCTTGCCGAGGATGACGAGGTCAGGCTTTTCCTCCTCGACGATCTTGGCGAGGATCTTGGCGACACCAAGCGGCTCGACCTTGGTCTCGCTGACGACGAGGATCGCGCGGTCGGCCCCCATCGCGAGCGCGGTGCGGAGCGTTTCCTGCGATTTCTGCTCGCCGATCGAGACGACGACGATCTCGGTGACGCCCTTGTCCTTGAGACGGATCGCTTCCTCGACCGCGATCTCGTCGAACGGGTTCATGCTCATCTTGACGTTCGCCAGATCGACGCCCGTTCCGTCCGCCTTCACTCTAGGCTTCACGTTGTAGTCAAGCACGCGCTTGACCGGCACCAGCACCTTCATCGGGGTTCCTTCCAAGGTGAAATCATTCGTTTCGATCACCGTCACAGTATGGCGGCGTTGGCGCGACAGATGGCCGTTTCGAGCCGTTTTCGCAAGTCCGGTATGGAAACATCGCTATGCCGTAGCGTCACGGCGAGATGCCGATCGGACCACCTGCCGGATAGTGTACGACATCAACGAAAAAGGGCCCGGACGTTTCCGCCCGAGCCCTGTTTTTCGCAGAATCAGTATGCGTGGGTCAGTCGCGATTACGCTGCGACCTTCTGCACCTCTGCGACGATCTTCTTGGCCGCATCGCCAAGGTCGTTCGCCGGAACGATCGCGAGACCGGAGTTCGCGAGTATCTCCTTGCCCTTCTCGACATTCGTGCCCTCGAGGCGGACGACGAGCGGCACCGAGAGGTTCACTTCCTTCGCCGCGGCGACGATGCCGTCGGCGATGATGTCGCACTTCATGATGCCGCCGAAGATGTTGACGAGGATGCCCTTCACGTTCGGATCCGCGAGGATGATCTTGAACGCCGCCGTCACCTTCTCCTTGTTGGCGCCG
Organism: Sphingomonas sp. Leaf208; assembly: GCF_001421415.1. Taxonomy (GTDB): domain Bacteria; phylum Pseudomonadota; class Alphaproteobacteria; order Sphingomonadales; family Sphingomonadaceae; genus Sphingomonas. Next base: position 313,450 of record NZ_LMKH01000034.1, on the reverse strand, counting down.
CCGCCGACGTCGAGGAAGTTGGCCGGGAACATGCCGTTGAGCTTGATGATGTCCATCGTCGCCATCGCGAGACCGGCGCCGTTGACCATGCAGCCGATGTCGCCGTCGAGCTTGATGTAGGCTAGGTCGTACTTCGACGCTTCGAGCTCGGCAGGATCTTCCTCGGTCTCGTCGCGCAGTTCGAGCAGGTCCTTGTGGCGGAACAGCGCGTTGCCGTCGAATGCGACCTTCGCGTCGAGCACCATCAGCTTGCCGTCGTTGGTGACCGCGAGCGGGTTGATTTCGATCTGCTCGGCATCGGTGCCCATGAACGCGTCATACAGCTTCGACGCGGTGTTCGCGGCCTGCTTGGCGAGATCGCCGGTCAGCTTCAGTGCGGCAGCGACGGCACGGCCGTGATGCGGCATGAAGCCGGTCGCCTGGTCGATGTCGATCGACTGGATCTTCTCGGGCGTGTCGTGCGCGACGGCCTCGATGTCCATGCCGCCTTCGGTCGAGACGACCATCATCACCCGGCCGGTGGTGCGGTTGAGCGTCAGCGCGAGGTAGAATTCCTTGTCGATGTCGACGCCGTCGGTGACGTACAGGCGGTTGACCTGCTTGCCCGCGTCACCCGTCTGGATCGTGACGAGCGTGTTGCCGAGCATGTCGGTCGCGGCCGCGCGAACCTCATCCTCGGTCTTGGCGAGGCGGACACCGCCCTTGGCATCGGGGCCGAGCTCGACGAACTTGCCCTTGCCGCGGCCGCCGGCGTGGATCTGCGCCTTGACGACATAGAGCGGTCCGGGAAGCTTCTTCGAGGCCTCAACGGCCTCCTCGACGGTCAGTGCCGCGAAACCGGCAGGCACGGGGACGCCGAACTTGGCCAGCAGTTCCTTGGCCTGGTATTCATGGATGTTCATCGGGAAGGCTCCACGCAATTTTTAGGAAACTCGGGAATTGGTTGGGCGTAAAGCACAGGGCGGCCAGCAAATCCACCCTTAAGGCATTTGCAGTTGCGTGTCGTTATCAATAGATGGATTTATCGACTGCGAATGGCCTGATCTAAAGCAATTCCTTTGGCGTCGCGCTCCGCCGCCTCTACAGCAGGACCATGGCGATCCGACTCCGCATCATTGCGTTCCGAACCTACTTCGACGGTGCCAATGGTACATTAGTCCAGCCGCGCGCGGCCAAACCTCAAGCGGCCGAATCGTAAGGCGTTTGGAGATTAGTAACCACTTGGGGAGCAGTGTTCCGGACATGACACAGCCCGTCCCCATCCCCCCCGCCGAACCGAAAGGCGAGGAGCTCCGTCAGGCGCTACGCAAGGCCGTCAAGATGCGCGCGCATTTGCGCGATCGGGGCCAGACGCGATTCGAGATCGAGGTGACGGATTTGTCGCTCTCGGGATTTCGTGCGGAGACGAGCTTTACGTTGTGGCCGGGAACTGTGGTGTGGCTGACGTTGCCGGGTCTCGCTGCGCTCGAGGCGGTGGTCGCCTGGCGCGACAAGTTCAAATACGGCTGCGCGTTCGCGAAACCGCTGCATCCGGCGGTGTTCGAGCATATTGTAGCATTAAGCCAGCGATAGGCGCGGCTACGTCCGCGCCGATGCGCGAGCGTAGCGATGCGCAATCGCAGGCTTGGCCGGTGGGTTGCCCAAGCGAACCCATCCGACGGCGGCTTTGCCGACGGTGACTTGCCTTAATGTGTTCTCCCGCGAAGGCGGGAGCCCAGTCTGGGTCCCCGCCTTCGCGAGGAAACAAATCTCTCTCAGTCGAACAGGCTCGAGACACTCGTCTCGTCCGCAATCCGCTTGATCGCCTCCCCGAGCAGCGGCGCGATCTGGAGATGGCGGATCTTGCCGTGCGCGTCCTTGATGACTTCGTGGTTCCCAATCGAATCGGTGATCACCAGCTCACGCAGTTCCGAGCCTTCGACTCGCGCTACCGCACCACCCGACAGCACCCCGTGTGTAACATAGGCCACAACGTCCTCGGCACCCGCTTCCTTCAATGCCGCCGCCGCGTTGCACAGCGTCCCGGCCGAATCGACGATGTCGTCGACCAGGATGCAGAACCGCCCCTCGACTTCGCCGATGATGTTCATCACCTCCGACTCGCCCGCGCGCTCGCGACGCTTGTCGACGATCGCCAGCGGGGCGTTGTCGAGTCGCTTGGCGAGCACGCGTGCACGGACGACACCGCCGACGTCCGGCGACACGACCATCAGGTTCTTGCCCTTGAACCGCGCGAGGATGTCCGCCGACATCACCGGCGCCGCGTAGAGATTGTCGGTCGGGATATCGAAGAAGCCCTGGATCTGCCCGGCATGCAGATCGACCGACAGCACGCGGTTGGCGCCCGCGACGGTGATCAGGTTCGCGACCAGCTTGGCCGAGATCGGCGTGCGCGGGCCTGGCTTCCGGTCCTGCCGCGCGTAGCCCATGTACGGGATCACAGCGGTGATACGCCGCGCCGACGCACGCTTCAGCGCGTCGATCATGATCAGCAGTTCCATGAGATTGTCGTTGGCGGGATAGCCGGTCGACTGGATCACGAACACGTCCTCGCCGCGGACGTTCTCGTTGATCTCGACGAAGACCTCCTCGTCGGCGAAGCGCCGCACGCTGACGTCGGTCAGCGGGATCTCGAGATAGGCGGAGATTTCCTGCGCCAGCGGCAGGTTCGAATTGCCGGTCATCAGTTTCATGAAGCTATTTCCCGCTCGATATTCCGCACCCCTTAGGCGCAGCTTCCCTTTGGTGGAAGGGTTTGCCCGCCGCCGCGCCGCTCCGTACAGCGGCAGGATGACCGTAATCACCCGTTTCGCCCCCTCGCCCACCGGCCGGCTGCATGTCGGCAACATCCGCACCGCGCTCCACAACTGGATGTTCGCGCGGGCGAATGGCGGGAAGTTCGTGCTGCGGATCGACGATACCGATCCCGAACGCAGCGAAGAGCGCTTCGTCGACGCGATCCGCGCCGATCTCGACTGGCTCGGGATGACGCCGGATGCGGAAGAGCGGCAGTCGGCGCGGTTCGCTCTGTACGAGGCGCGGTTCGGGGCACTGGTCGCGAGCGGGCACGTGTATCCGGCGTACGAGACGACGCAGGAGCTCGACCTGAAGCGCAAGATCCAGGCCGGGCGCGGGTTGCCGCCGATCTACGATCGCGCCGCGCTGGCGTTGGACGACGATGCGCGGGCTAAGCTGGAAGCGGGCGGCGTGAAGCCGCATTGGCGGTTCAAGCTCGATCACGAGGCGCCGATCGCCTGGGACGACCTCATCCGCGGCGCCGCGCACTTCGAGGCGAAGACGATGAGCGATCCGGTCATCCGGCGCGCGGACGGGTCGTGGCTGTATATGCTGCCGTCGGCGATCGACGATGCCGAGATGGGCGTGACGCACGTCGTGCGCGGCGAGGATCATGTGTCGAACACCGCACTCCAGTTGCAGATGTTCGCCGCGCTCGGCGTGACGCCGCCACGGTTTGCGCATGAGGCGTTGCTGACGGGAGCGGAGGGCAAGCTATCGAAGCGGCTCGGGTCGCTCGGCGTCGATCATTTCCGCGAGGTCGGGATCGAGCCGCAGGCGGTGCGGGCGCTGCTGGCGCGGATCGGGACGAGCGACCCGGTCGAGCCGATCGCCGACGCCGCGCCGCTGATCGCCGGGTTCGACTTCGCGCGGTTCGGAAGAGCGCCGGCGCGGTTCGACGAGGCGGAACTGACGGCGTTGAATGCGCGGATTCTGCATGCGCTGCCGTTCGATGCGGTGGCCGAACGGTTGCCTGGGGGCATGGACGTGGCGGCGTGGGAGGCGGTGCGGCCAAACCTCGTGACGCTGGCGGATGCGGCGGATTGGTGGGGGGTGATCGAGGGGCCGGTTGCCGTCGAGGGTGATATCGACGCGGCGTATCTCGATCAGGCGCTGGTGGCGGCTGGGGAGATCGACTGGTCGAGCGATCCCTGGCACGCGCTGACCGCTCGGTTGAAGGCGGAGACCGGGCGCAAGGGCAAGGCGTTGTTCCTGCCGCTGCGGCGCGCGCTGACAGGCCGCGATCATGGACCGGATATGGCGGCGTTGCTGCCGCTGATCGGGCGGGAGCGGGCTTTGGAGCGGTTGGCGGCGCGCTGATCGAGCCTCTCCGAAGGTCGCCAAAAAAGCATGTTCTCCCGCGAAGGCGGGAGTCCAGCCTGGGCTCCCGCCTTCGCGGGAGAACAAGGAGGGCGGGCTGCGGCCGATCCGATAGTTGCAGACTATACTTTGCTGGCGGTCACTTGGCCGGCGGTCGGAAAAAGTAACGCACCACACCCTAATCACCACCCCGGCGAAGGCCGGGGCCCAATTGGGGGACGTCGCGAACGGGCGCCGCGCTCCATTATTCCAACCTTTCCAATTGGGCCCCGGCCTTCGCCGGGGTGGTGCACTTGGCCGAAGAATGTGACCGCCAGCGCAGTACGGTAGGTTGGCCGAGCCAATTGGGGCCGACCGGCAAACATCGCCCGAGAGCGGCGAAACGGGGTTAGCTCACCTCGCCCACCCCACCCCCCAAACCCCTTGCCCCCGAAATGTAATGATGTACCATCCCAGCCCGGCGGCACCTATCTCGCCGCCATCCTCAAGGAGAAGCGAAGGAGACGGTAATGTACGCGGATCGACTGAACCGGACGGGCGGATTTAATCCCGGGAGCCTCGGCGTCGCGCTGGCGATCAATTGCGCGGTGATCGGAGCCTTGTTCATCGCGGCGCCTAACGTGCTGCCCTTCACCCCCGACCCACCGCTCGTGACCTATGTGCCGTACACACCGCCGCCGCCGCCCGAGCCAGTGCCGCCCGCCGATCCTCTGGTCCGCCAGCAGCCGCGCCCCGCCCCGCGTCCCGACGCGCCGATTACGGTAGTGCAGATACCGCAAACCGACGGCTTCACGGTCGCCCCCGATCCGCTCCCCTATACGCCGCCGATCGGGGTCGAAGGCACTGGAACAGGCACCGTCGCGGTCGAGCCGCCGAAAGCCGCACCGGTATTCGTCCAGCCGGGCATTGACCCACGATACGCCGCCGAGTTCCAGCCAAGCTACCCGTCCGAAGAACGCCGCGCCGAACGCGAGGGCCGGGTCGTGGTGCGCGTGCTCGTCGGTGTCGACGGTCGCGTGAAGCAGGTCGAGCGGGTCAGCGCGACCACCGACGCGTTCTACCGCGCGACGCTCGACCGCGCGCTGGCGAAATGGCGGTTCAAGCCTGCGACTCGCGACGGCGTTCCGGTCGAGGCGTGGCGATCGATGGCGCTGACGTTCGTGCTCCAGAACTAAAGCTTGAGGGGTGCGGGGCTGGCCTAGCCGGCTCCGCCCCCCTATCTTGGCGCGCATGGGCTTTTTCAGTCGTTTCACGCCGATCGTCGCCTATCGCGACCTGCGGCTCTTCCTCAGCCAGCGCCGGCCGTACGAGCTCATCTTTCTCGTCGCAGCGCTCGGCGTCACCAGCTTCCTGATCTACGCGTTCATGAAGGATTCGTACGTCGAGAAGGAATACCGCCCGAAGATCATCTACGTCGAGCAATGGCCCGCCGATCGCACCGATGCGCAGATCGAAGCTCAGCAGAAGATCGACGCTCCGATCAAGGCCAAGGCGCTCGCGGAACAAAAGGCCCGAGAGGACGCGCAGCGCGAGTCGTTCAAGCGGCTGGACGACAAGCTAAAGGCCATGGGGATCTGACCCAGGCCGACTCGCGCTGGATGGGCGCCGCGCTGGCACTCGCCGAGCGCGGCCGAGGGCGTACCGCGCCCAATCCCAACGTCGGCTGCGTGATCGTGCGCGACGGCCGCGTCTTCGGGCGCGGCTGGACGCAGGCGGGCGGGCGACCGCATGCCGAGGCGATGGCGTTGACCGAGGCTGGCACGAACGCTCGGGGGGCTACGGCTTACGTGACGCTGGAGCCGTGCGCGCATCAGTCTCCGCGTGGGCCCGCGTGCAGCGAACTGCTGATCGAGGCAGGCGTTGCGCGTGTCGTTGCCGCCCTCGAAGACCCCGACGCACGAACGGCAGGCCAGGGTTTTACCCGGCTGGAGGTCGCTGGCATTATCGTCGCGCGCAGTGTTCGCGCGAACGAAGCCAGACGTTCGATGGCTGGCTTTCTCACTCGGCAAGCACTTGATCGCCCGCTAGTCACTCTGAAGCTCGCGACGTCGCTCGACGGCTGTATCGCGATGGCGGACGGGTCGAGTCGCTGGATTACCGGCCCGCAGGCCCGCGCCCACGCGCATCTGGAGCGTAGCAGGCATGAAGCGATCCTCGTCGGTCGCGGCACGTATGACGCCGATTCACCGCGACTTGACGTACGGCTACCGGGGCTGGAAGCTCGCGGACCGATGTGCGTGCTTTTATCTTCGACCGTCCAAGACCTGCCCGGTTGGACAGTCGTCACCGCTCCGCACGCCATCGCCACCCTCCCCAACGTCGACCACATTCTCGTCGAAGGCGGCGCGGCCGTAGCGTCGGCGTTCCTGGCCGCCGATCTGGTCGACCGGCTTCTTCTCTACCGCGCACCGATCCTGATCGGCGGCGGCAAGCCCGCACTCCGCGACATCGGCCTCACCGACCTGGCCGATGCGCATGGTCGATGGGCAATCGTCGATGCGCGGCAACTTGGCATGGACCGGCTCGAGGTCTACGAGCGCGAACGAAACGAGGCATAATGTTCACCGGAATCGTCACCGACATCGGCACCGTCACAACCGTGGAATCGCCCGGCGATACGCGGGTAGTCGTGAGCACCGCCTATGATACCGCCACCGTCGATCTCGGCGCGTCGATATCCTGTTCGGGCGTCTGCCTGACCGTGGTCGACAAAGGCCCCAACTGGTTCGCGGTCGATGTCTCCGGCGAGACGATCAGCCGCACCGCCAAGGACCAGTGGACCGAGGGCCGCAAGTTCAACCTCGAACGCGCGATGAAGCTCGGCGACGAGCTCGGCGGCCATATCGTCACGGGCCACGTCGACGGCCTCGGCACCGTCGTCGCGCTGGCGGAGGAAGGCGGCTCGCACCGCGTCACCATCCGCGCCGGCGCCGACATCGCGCCGTTCATCGCACCCAAGGGTTCGGTGACGATCGACGGGGTCTCGCTGACCGTAAACACGGTGCGCGACATCGACGGCGAGGTCGAGTTCGGCCTCAACATCATCCCGCATACCTGGGCAGTCACCACGCTCGGGACGATCCAGATGGGGCAGTCGGTCAATATCGAGATCGACGTCCTCGCCCGCTATCTCCAACGCATGGAGCATTACCGTGTCAAAGCCAGCTGAACGTTCTTCCGAATTGGCCCGTCTCAAGCACGGCTACCTCTCCAGCCCCGAAGAGATCATCGACGAGGCGCGCAACGGCCGGATGTTCATCCTGGTCGACGACGAGGATCGCGAGAACGAGGGCGACCTCGTCATCCCCGCGCAGATGGCGACGCCCGAAAAGATCAACTTCATGGCGAAGTTCGGTCGCGGGCTGATCTGCCTCGCGCTGACCCGGGAGCGCACCGAGGAACTCGGGCTCGAGCTGATGAGCCGCAACAACGGAACGCGGCACGAGACCGCGTTCACCGTCTCGATCGAGGCGCTCGAAGGCGTCACCACCGGCATCTCCGCCGCGGATCGCGCGCGCACGATCGCGGTGGCGGTCGATGCGACCAAGGGCAAGCCGGACATCGTCACTCCCGGCCACGTCTTCCCGCTGGTCGCGCGCGACGGCGGCGTGCTGATCCGCGCCGGCCATACCGAGGCCGCGGTCGACGTCGCGCGGCTCGCCGGGCTCAACCCCTCGGGCGTAATCTGCGAGATCATGAACGAGGACGGCACGATGGCGCGGATGGACGACCTCGTCACCTTCGCACAGTTCCACAACGTCAAGATCGGCACGATCCGCGACCTGATCGCCTATCGCCGCCGCCACGATCACCTCGTCGAGAAGCGCGCCGAGGCCAAGTTCACCTCCGAATGGGGTGGCGACTGGAGCGCGCTGACGTTCTGGAACAAGGCGACCGGCACCGAGCAGGTCGCCCTGGTCAAGGGCAAGATCGACCCCGCCAAGCCGACGCTCGTCCGCATGCACGCGCTGTCGCCGTTCGCGGACATCTTCGGCGAATCGGGCGATCGCGGCCGGATCCTCGCACGCTCGATGCAGATGATCGCGGACGAGGGCGCGGGCGTGATCGTCGTGATCAACCGTCCGCGCAGCAACACCTTCACTTCCGCAGTGATGAAGAAGGCCGGCGCGGAGATCACCCCGGACATGGAGGAACTGCGCGACTACGGCGTCGGCGCGATGATCCTGACCGAACTCGGCGTCCACGACATGGTACTGATCACCAACACGCATCACACGCTGGTCGGCCTCGACGGCTACGGCCTGTCGATCGTCGGCGAGCGCCCGATCGCGTCCCTGAACACGGAAAAGAGCAACTGATGGCGCATCTCCTCATCGTCGAAGCCCGGTTCTACGATCACCTCAACGACCTGCTGGTCGAGGGTGCGAAGGCCGCGATCGAAGCGGCCGGCCACACGCACGAGACGATCACCGTGCCCGGCGCACTCGAAGTCCCCGGCGCGATCGCGCTGGCGGCCGAGAGCGAGACGTTCGACGCGTATGTCGCGCTCGGCGTCGTGATCCGCGGCGAGACCTATCATTTCGAGATCGTCGCGGGCGAGAGCGCACGCGGGATCATGCAGCTGACGATGGATGGCCTGCCGATCGGCAACGGCATCCTGACCACCGAGAACGAAGCACAGGCGTTGACGCGTGCGAAGCCCACCGAAGGCGACAAGGGCGGCGGCGCGGCCAATGCGGCGCTGGCGATGCTAGCGCTGAAGGACCGCTTCATCGTATGACCGCGCCGGTGCTCCTGACGGAGCGCCTGTTGCTCCGGCCCTTGGGACCGGAGGATACCGAAGCATGGTACGCGTTCCACGCCGATCCCGTCACGATGCGCCATCTCGGCGGCGTGCAGTCGCGCAGCGTCGCTTGGCGCGGGCTGTGCGCGATGGCGGGGGCTTGGAGCATCCGCAGCTTCTCGATGTTCGCGGTGACGCTGCGCGATACCGGCGAATGGATTGGCCGCGTCGGTCCGTGGCAGCCCGAAGACTGGCCGGGTACGAAGATCGGCTGGGGACTCGCATCGCAGTTTGCCGGACGCGGATTGGCGCGCGAGGCCGCGACGGCGACGATCGACTATGCGGTGGATGTGCTCGGCTGGGCCGACATCATCCACACCATCGCACCCGACAACGTGGAGTCTATCGCGCTCGCGCAACGGCTCGGGTCAACCAACCGCGGCCGAACGACACTTCCCCCGCCGCTCGAATCGCTGCCGGTGGACGATTGGGGCCAGAGCTTCGCCGACTGGCGGGCGCGGAGAGCAGAGCGTGGGTGACGTGATCAACCTGCGGCTCGTTCGGAAGCAGCGGGCTCGTGACGAGGCTTCATCGAAGGCGGATCGGAACCGCAGGCTGTTCGGGCGGACCACGGCAGAAAAGGCGGCGGACGCGGCCGCGAAGACTCGGATCGAGAGGACGCTCGACGGCGCGAAGCTCGATAATCCCACGACGGAAACGTCCGATGAGTAACCTCGATCTCACCCTTCCGACAGCGAAGTCGCCCCGGGGCCCCTTCCCTTGGCAGCGTGAGACCGAACCAACGTTCGATTTTACGATCCTGACGCGCCACAGGAAGGATCGATCAGGTCTGCGCCCTAGAACGGCGAAAATGGTGATAGCTTCGGTGGGACCGAAGGCAGGTCGGCGCGCCGCCCGCAACAACCACGGTGCCGATGTCCGTTGAGCAAGTACGTGTCGGTAATTGCGCGGCATGATGCCCTTCCTTGTTCTCCCGCGAAGGCGGGAGCCCAGACTGGATCCCCGCCTTCGCGGGAAAACAAATCTTGCTTGCTCGGAAGGGATAGCCGCCCCCCACAGTCCTCTACTGCCTCACCACAGGAACGTCACGCGCGCCGCGCCGTTATGCCTCCGTAACAAAGGGGCGCTCATGATTTCGGATGCGAATGCGACGTTGCTCGCCAAACTCGGCTTCGCCGCGCGCGGGGTGGTGTATATTCTCGTCGGGTGGTTCGCGGTGGACGCGGCGTTGCGCGGTGGCAAGATCGCCGACAACCAGGGCGCGATCGGGTCGATGGCGGACGAGGCGTTCGGCCCGGTACTGCTCGCGATCGTCGCCGCCGGCCTGCTCGGCTATGCGGTCTGGCGACTGACGGAGGCGGCGGCGGCGGCGAACCCCGAGCAGATCGGCAGCGACGTCGAGGGCAGCCTCAAGCGGATCGGTCATGTCGTCAGCGGGATCGCGCACCTGATCCTCGCCTGGACCGCTGCCAAGCTGGCCGTGAAGACCGGATCACGCGACGTCGCCGTCTCGCCCGGAGACGAGAGCGCGCGTGATTGGACCGCGTTGCTGCTCGACCAGCCGGCGGGACGGGTTCTGGTTGGCGCGGTTGCGGTCGGCGTGCTCGTCGCTGCGTTCCAGCAGGCCCAGAAGGCGTGGCGCGGCGACTTCATCCACGACCTGCGCGGCGACGCCCCTGCGCCCGGCTATGTCTGCACGATGGGCCGGATCGGCTACGGTGCGCGGGCGCTAGTGTTCCTGATCGTCGCCGGGCTGTTCGGATTGGCTGCCTGGACCGCACATGCCAGCGACGCGGGCGGCGTGGCCGAGGCGCTGGAGCGGCTGCAATCACAACCGGGCGGCAAGTGGCTGCTGGCGCTGACCGGTATCGGGCTGGCGCTGTTCGGTACGTACAGTCTGGTCGAGGCGCGCTTCCGCCGGATCCATGTCGACCTGCCGGGTACGGATTAAAGCTTTCTTATCCCCATATCCGTTCCCCCGCACAGGCGGGACACGACGGCGTTCGTGACCCTGGGCTCCCGCCTTCGCGGGAGAACAAGAAAGATAGCCGGCGGCGAAAGATCCCTAGTCATCAGGGTCTCGTTAAGACGCTGATGTTACCGGAAACCACTATGTACACGATCAGCTTCGACGTCCCGACCAAGACACTCAACATCGTCACCGAGGGGTTCTGGTCGGTCGCGACGACGGCGACGTTCTCTGCGGAACTGCTAGCTCGGGGATCGGCAGCGCGGCTGTATCACGGCCGGTTCGTCGTGCTTGCCGACCTGCGCAAGGCCGCGATCCAGCCGTTGAAGGTCGTCGATGCGCTGGAGGCGATGATGCCCAAGGCGCTCAAGGTGACGTCGGCACCGATCGCGGCGGTGGTCGCGTCGCATTTGGCGAAGCTCCAGACCGAACGCTATCTGAAGGCCGAGAATTGCCGGACGTTCCTCGATATCGACGAGGCTAAGGCGTGGCTGGCCGGGGGTCGTACCGCCACCTAACCCCTAGTCCTGCGGGGCCGTTTCCAGCAAAGCCGCCTCGACCTCTTCGATCGTGATGCCGAACGCGCCGGCGAGCCCTGCCACCGACGCGCCGCGATCGGCGAGCGTGCGAATACGCACGGTGTCGACGATGGTCTTGTAGCTACGCGTGTCGCGATCAGTTTTCGATTCTTCGCCGCTGCGCGCAAGCGCGCCCGAACGGCGGCGTTTGGAGATCTTCAGCGCCTCGACATCGTTGGTCGGCGGCGCATCAAGCCGCGCCTTGATCCGCTGATCCTCTTCGATTCGGCGGTCTTCGCGGGCACGTTCGCGCTCCTGGGACTGAAGATCACGTTGCGCGGCGCGCGATTCGGATCGCTGTTCGGACGCGGCAAGCCGTTCCTTCGCGCGCTGCTCGCGGCCATTGGCGCGCTCTTCCGCCCGCTTTGCGGCACGGTCGGCGGCGCCCGGCGTGAGCGGTCCCGTTCCCCTGCCGCCGCTCGGCCAGCCGTCGGTCATGTTTGATCCTGTCGTCACCGGTGCGCCACCTAGAGGCGCAGAAGCGCGCTGCTAGGCGATGACATCTCCGGTGACTAGGGATTCGTCTTCACGATCCTCCCCCGCCTAGGGGAGGTGTCGCCGTAGGTGACGGAGGGGGGGACACGGAACCTGCGTTTCGCGTGCCTCCCCCTCCGTCAGGCTGGCGCCTGCCACATCCCCCTTGCGAGGGAAGATCAAGCTTAGGCGTTCGCGGTTTCGAGCGCGGGGTAGTCGATGTAGCCCTCGCGGCCCTGGCTGTACCACGTCTTCGCATCGTCCTTCGCGAGCGGCGCGCCGGTGCGCAGGCGCTCGGGGAGGTCCGGGTTCGCTATGAACGTACGGCCGAAGGTGATCGCGTCGGCATTGCCCGAATCGAGCTCGGCCTGCGCTTCCTCGACGGTCGTGTAGTCCGAGTTCACGACCAGGACGCCGTTGAAGACCTTGCGGATCGCCGGGCTGAGCTTCGGGACGTCGGTCTTGCCGAACGTGCCGTCGGGGCCGGGCTCGCGCAGTTCGAGGAACGCGATGCCGAGATCGGACAGCGCCTTTGCGGCGGCGGTGAACAGCGCCTCGGGGTTGCTGTCGTCGACGCCCTGCGAATCACCGTTGGGCGACAGGCGGACGCTGACGCGGTCGGCGCCGGCAACCGAGATCACGCGCTCGGCGACTTCACGGAGCAGGCGGACGCGGTTCTCGATCGAGCCGCCATATTCGTCGGTACGGAAATTGGCGTTGTCGCGCAGGAACTGGTCGATCAGATAGCCATTGGCCGCGTGGATCTGCACGCCGTCAAAGCCGGCCGCCAATGCGTTCTTTGTTGCCAGCTCGTAATCGGCCAGCAGGCGCGGGATCTCGTTGGTCTCGAGCGGACGCGCGACCTCGAAATCCTTCTTGCCCTCGAACGTGTGCGCCTGGCCTTCGGTCGCGGTTGCCGACGACGACACGGGCTGCGTCTCGTAGACCGACGAGTGGCCCTGGCGACCCATGTGCCACAGCTGCGCGACGATCCGACCGCCGGCGGCGTGAACCGAGTCGGTGACGGGCTTCCAGGCGGCGACCTGCGCATCGGTCCACAAACCCGGCGCGAACGGCCAGCCGAGACCTTCGCGGCTGATGCCGGTGGCTTCCGAGATGATCAGGCCGGCGCTCGCACGCTGCGTGTAATACTCGACCATGATGTCGGACGGCACCGCATCCCTGTCGGCACGCCCGCGGGTGAGCGGCGCCATGATGATGCGGTTCGGCGCTTCGACGGCACCAAGGGTAATCGGATCGAAAAGGCTAGGCATGGAAGCTCCTTATTGGCCTGACGGGCGGAAGATAGGAGGCTACAGGGCGGCATGCATCGCCCCGACCCGCAAAGATTATCTAGCGTGCCCGATACGCCGCACGGTTTGACGCCGGTTGCGGAAAGTGTTGCCGCGCCGGGACTTATCGCCTTCGCCGCGCTGGTGGTGGCGAATGTCGCGCTGGCGTTCGGGCCGTGGTTCGTCCGTGCGACCGAGGTCGGCCCGGTGGCCGCGGGGTTCTGGCGGCTGACGTTGGCGGTGCCGTTCCTGATCGCATTGGCGGTCCAGCAGGGCGCGCGGCCGACCCGGTTGAGCCGCGGCGTGTGGATCGGGTTGATCGTCGGCGGCGTGTGTTTCGCGGCCGATCTCGGCGCGTGGCATCTCGGCATTCGGCGCACGACGCTCGCCAATGCGACGCTGTTCGGCAACGCGGCGACGCTGATCTTTCCGATCTACGGCTTCCTGATCGCGAAGACGTGGCCGACGCGGACTCAGGGCTGGGCGCTGGTACTGGCGGCGACGGGCGCTGCGCTGTTGCTCGGGCGGTCGTATCAGCTCGATGCGAAGAACCTCGTGGGCGATCTGCTCTGCATCCTCGCGGGGCTGCTTTATACCGTCTATTTCATCCTGATGGCGCGCGCGCGGGCGACGTTGGCGCCGCTGTCCGCGCTGACCTTGTCGACGCTGGCGGGGATCGTGCCGCTGCTCGTGTTCGCGCTGGCGATGGGCGAGCGCGTGATGCCGACGCACTGGGGGCCGCTGATCGGGCTCGCTCTGTGCAGCCAGGTGCTCGGGCAAGGCCTGATGATCTACGCGCTCGGCCGCTTCTCGCCGTTGGTGATCGGGATTGCGCTGCTGATCCAGCCAGTGGTCGCCGGCGTGGTAGGGTGGCTGGTGTACGGCGAGCGGCTTGGCGCGGCGGATCTGGTCGGTGTCGTGATGGTGGGGGTCGCGCTGGTGCTCGTCCGCCGGGGACCTCCCCCGGAAGTCCCCCTTGAAGACACGCTTGATACGCCTGATTTTGAACGGCAGGAGACGGTATGACCCAGGACCTTACGCTCGACGAAATCCGCGCCCTGCTGGCACCCGGCATCGCCGCCAACGCGGCGTTCGACGGCTGGAGCGATGCCGCGCGCGACATGGCTGCGCAGGCCGAGGGGGTCGACACCGACATCGCCGCGCTCGCGTTCAAGGACGGCCCGGTCGACATGATCGACGCGTGGTTCGCGCACATCGATGACGTGATGCTGGCCGCGGTGCCGCCCGAGCGGCTCGCGCTGATGAAGGTCCGCGAGAAGATCACCGCGCTGGTCGCGGCGCGGCTCGACGCAACGTCGATCGATCGCGAATCGTTGCGGCGTGCGCTCGCGATCCTCGCACTCCCTCAGAACCTGGCGAAAGCGACGCGGCTTGGCTGGCGGACGGTCGACACGATCTGGCGCGCGGCCGGCGATGTCGCGACCGACTATAATTACTACACCAAGCGGACGATCCTGCTCGGCGTGTACGCGTCGACGATCACGGTCTTCCTCGACGACGAGAGCGAAAGCCTCGCCGACACCCGTGCGTTCCTCGGTCGTCGCATCAACGGGATCATGCAGTTCGAGAAGGCCAAGGCCGGGTTCCTCAAGCGCACCGAACACGGTTTCAGCCTGTCGCGATTCGTTGGCCGCCTGCGCTATCCGACTGCCTGAAGCCACCAACGATCCGCTAAGTACCTCTGGCGCCAAGCTTTCGTCAGGATCGCGAGGCGTTGAGACGGTCGTAACCCACGACGGTTAGGGCTTCCCTTCCCCGGGCGTTACTGATAATCACTCGCATCATGGACACTCGCCCCGATCGTTCCGTCAGCCTCGAAACGCTGCCTCGCAAGCAGCATGGCATCGTTGCCGCGATCGAATGGGCACGACTTGCCGATCCCGAGGCGCGCCGGTTGCGCGAACTGGGCTTCGACGAGGGTGTCGATGTGGAAGTTTTGCACCGCGCGACGCTGGGCCAGGGCCCGATCGCCTGCCGGATCGGCCGGATGACCGTCGCGCTCCGCCGTGCGGTCGCCGGCGCGATCCACGTCTCGCCAATGCCTGCCGCGGCTGAATAATCCTTTAAAATGAACGCAGCACCGCTGGTTGCGCTGGTCGGCAATCCCAATGCCGGCAAAAGCGCGCTGTTCAATGCGCTCACGGGTGCGCGCCAGAAGGTCGGCAATTATCCCGGCGTCACGGTGGAGCGGAAAGTCGGGCGGCTGATGCTCGACGACGGCCGGCCGATCGAACTGGTCGACCTGCCCGGCGCGTACAGCCTCGAACCCTCCTCCCCCGACGAGCGCGTCACGCGCGACGTCGTCACCGGCACGCAGGACGGCGAACGCCTGCCCGACGCGCTGGTCGTCGTCGTCGATGCCGCCAATCTCGACAACCATCTGCGCTTCACGCTCCAGCTGATCGCACTCGGCCTGCCGGTCGTGGTCGCGCTCAATATGGTCGATCTCGCCGAGCGCGACGGCCTGAAGCTCGACCCCAAGGTGCTCGAACGCGAACTCGGCGTGCCGGTGATCTCGACCGTCGCGGTGCGCAAGCGAGGCCTCGACGAGTTGAAGGCGGCGCTGTCCGGCATCGTCGTCAACGGCCCGATGCGCCTTCGGAAATCGGACGGCAGCGTGCAGGACGACATCGTCACGCTCCAGCGTCGCGCGCGCCAGATCGCCACCTCGGCGACCGTGTCCGAGACGCAGGTCCGCCGCTGGACGCACATGCTCGACGCGGTCGCGCTGCACCCCGTCGCCGGGCCGATCCTGCTACTCGCGATCATGTTCCTGATGTTCCAGGCGGTGTTCAGCTGGGCGCAGCCGTTCATGGACGCGATCGATGCGGGCTTCACCGCGTTGCAGGGGTTCCTGACCGCCGAACTGCCCGACTCGCTGCTTCGCTCGCTGCTGGTCGACGGCGTGATCGCCGGCGTCGGTGCGGTGATCGTGTTCCTGCCGCAGATCCTGATCCTGTTCCTCTTCATCCTCGTGCTCGAGGCGAGCGGCTATATGGTCCGCGCGGCGTTTCTGATGGACCGGGTGATGGCGAGCGTCGGGCTGTCGGGCCGCGCGTTCATCCCGCTGCTGTCGAGCTTCGCCTGCGCGATCCCCGGCATCATGGCGACGCGGACGATCGACGACGAGAAGGACCGCCTGACGACGATCCTGATCGCGCCGCTGATGACGTGCTCCGCGCGGCTGCCGGTCTACACGCTGATCATCGGTGCTTTCATCCCGAACACGCAGGTGCTGCCCTTCGTTGGGTTGCAGGGTCTGGTGATGCTCGGGCTGTACGTGATGGGCATCGTCGGCGCGTTCGTCGCCGCGCTGGTGCTGCGCCGGACGGTCACCAAGGGCGTATCGTCGGGCTTCATGATGGAGATGCCGAAATACCAGTGGCCGCAGTGGCGCGACGTCGGCATCGGCCTGTGGAGCCGCGCGCAGATCTTCCTGAAGCGCGCCGGCGGCATCATTCTCACCTCGACGATCATCCTGTGGGTGCTGCTGAGCTTCCCCAAGCCGCCCGAACAGCCCGCTGGCGCACCGAAGATCTCGGCCGTCGATTATTCTGTCGCCGGCCGCATCGCCAACGGCATCGCGCCGGTATTCGCACCGATCGGCTTCAACCGCGACATCGTCCTCGCGCTGATCCCGGCGATGGCCGCGCGCGAAGTCGCGGTCGCGGCGATCGGCACCGTCTATGCGATCGACGATCCCGCCAGCAACCAGGGCGGCAAGGCGATGATCGAGAACCTGCGCGGTCGCTGGAGCCTCCCGACCGCACTTGCCTTCCTGATGTGGTTCGTGTTCGCGCCGCAGTGCATTTCGACGATCGCCGTCACCCGCCGCGAGACAAATGGGTGGAAATGGCCCGCCTTCATGGTTGGCTATTTGTTCGCCGCCGCCTACATCATGGCCGGAATCACATATTGGCTGGCGGTAGCCGCTGGTTTGTAGGTGATGCACTGAGCGGACTCCAAATCCGTTCAAGGCGTAGGTCCTGGTCCTTCTCCCCAGAAGCGATCATCCCTTCCACCGGGTAATCTGCACCCAGGTCCTACGCCGCTACCGTATATTCGTTCATGCTCGTCTGAGCAATCAAACCTTACTAGTGGAGTCCTGGGTTCGTGGCAGGCAGCGTCAACAAGGTCATCATCGTCGGCAATCTGGGTCGCGACCCGGAGAGCAAGGCGTTCCAGAACGGCGGCAAGGTCGTCAACCTGCGCATCGCGACATCCGAGTCCTGGAAGGACAAGATGTCGGGCGAGCGCAAGGAAAAGACTGAATGGCATTCGGTCGCGATCTTCAACGAAGGTCTCGCGAACGTCGCCGAAAAGTACCTCCGCAAGGGCTCGAAGGTCTATATCGAGGGCGCGCTCCAGACCCGGAAGTGGCAGGACGCGCAGGGTCAGGACAAATATTCGACCGAGATCGTACTGCAGGGCTTCAACAGCGTGCTGACGATGCTCGACGGTCCGAACGGCGGCCAGGGTGGCGGCGCAGGCGGCGGAGGTAGTAGCCGCGGCGGTGGCGACGACTGGGCCGGCGGTGGCGGCGGCAACGACTTCGGCGGTGGTTCGTCGGGTGGCGGCGGCGGTTACGGCGGTGGCGGTGGCGGTCGCGGCGGCAGCGCACCCTCGGGTGGCGGTAGCGGTGGCGGCGCACGCGGCGGCAGCTTCGGCCAGACCGGCGGCTTCTCGGATGATCTCGACGACGACGTGCCGTTCTGATTGCCGTGACGACGCTGTATTCCGTTCCCAATACCGCCACGTTCGACGAGGCCGAGCGCTCCCGCGTGATCTCGGCCTACGACGTCGCCGGTGCGCGCGCGAAGGGCCAGCTCGACGATATCGTGGCGTTCGCAGCCGAGCTGTGCGGCGCCCCGGTCGCGTTGCTGAGCCTGGTCGAGGAGGAATATCAGCGTTTCCTGGCGCGGACCGGCTTCGACCTGGAGCAGACTCCGCGCAGCATGTCGTTCTGCGCGCACGCGATGCACCATCACGAGGTGATGGAAGTGCCCGACGCGCAGGCCGATCCGCGCTTCGTCGACAACCCGCTGGTGACGGGCGAGCCGTATGTGCGCTTCTACGCCGGCGCGCCGCTCGTCTCCAGCGAGGGCGTGCCGCTGGGTGCGCTCTGCGTGCTCGCGAACGAGCCTCGCGAAGGCCTGACCCGGTTCCAGCGCGACGGCCTCACGCTGCTGGCCAAGGCGGCGATGGGCCGGCTGGACGATCGCCGCACCGCACGCGAGCAGGCTATGGCCGAGGCGGAGGCGCGTCGTACGCTCGAGGCGAGCGACCTCAAGTTTCGCACGCTCGCCGACACCATGCCGCAGATGGTGTGGTCGACGCTGCCCGACGGCTTCCACGATTACTTCAACGCGCGCTGGTACGAGTTCACCGGTACGCCGGTAGGAACGACCGATGGCGAAGGCTGGAACGACATGTTCCACCCCGACGACCAGGATCGCGCCTGGGCGATCTGGCGCCAGTCGCTCGACACCGGAGAGCCGTACAACATCGAATACAGGCTTCGGCATTTCGACGGCACGTACCGCTGGGTGCTCGGCCGTGCGCTGCCGGTGCGTGACGCGAGCGGCGCGATTACGCGTTGGTTCGGGACGTGTACCGACATCCACGAACAGAAGCTGGCCTATGAGGAGCGCGAGGTCATCAGCCAGGAGCTGAGCCACCGCATCAAGAACATCTTCGCGGTGATCGCCGGACTCATCGCGTTCTCGGCGAGGGGAAAGCCGGAGTTTGCCGGGATCGCGACCGATTTGCGTCACCGCATCAACGCGCTGGGTCGCGCGCATGATTTCGTCCGCCCGCATAGCGCCAACTCACGACCATCGATGGCGCAGAATAGCCTGCATGGCTTGCTGCACGAATTGTTCGAGCCGTATCAGCGAATCGATGGCGCCCGTGTCAGCGTCGTGGGCGACGATGTGACGATCGATGATCGTTCCGCGACTCCGCTCGCGTTGATGTTTCACGAACTTGCAACCAACGCGACCAAATACGGTGCGCTCGCGACCGAACTCGGCACGGTGCGGATCACCGTTGCGGCTAATACCGATACGGTGACATTGCACTGGCGAGAGGTGGGAGGTCCGTCCGTCACCCAGCCTGCGACGCCACCGGGTTTTGGCACGCAGTTGATCGAAATGAGCGCGGTGCGTCAGTTAGGCGGCAACGTGAACCGGACGTGGAACGACGACGGCCTGATCGTCGCCCTGACTATTCCGAAGACCGCGTTCAGCCGCTGACGCGAATGACGTCGTCGTGCGCGCTTGTGTCGTCGTTGCACGCCAAAGCGGCAGCGGCGAGGATGGCGGCATCGCTGAACGGCTTGCGAATATACCCCAGACAATCCGCATCGCCGATCTGGGCGGGGTTTGCAGTCACGAACACGACCTTTACGCCGTAGTCCTGCGCCATCCGCCTGGCGATCTCAGGCCCGGTCGGGCCGTCGCGCAGGTTGATATCGACGAACGCGAAGTTGCAACCCGGCGCCGCCGCGATCGCGCTGTCGCGGTCAGCCGCAATCCCCGCGACGCCGTAGCCGGCATCCATGAGGATTCTCTCGAGGTCGAGCGCGACGAAGATTTCGTCTTCGACAATGAGGGCGGTCTTGGTCATCGGCGAAGTAACCAGTCGCCCGCTAATCGGTTCCGCCAAATCGGTGATTTAGATCAACCGCTTGTCCCGATATGGCCTGATCGTTGCCGATTTCCGCAATCGATTACCGTCTCAGCAGGAATACCGCGTGCTCGGCAAGCAGGTTGGCACCGCCCGCGCCGGTGCGCTTGTCGCCCGACAGGAACCAGGCGTCCTCGACGGTGATCCCGCGCGCTTTCACGAAGGCGCGGAAATCGTCGATCGTGACGTGGTGGATGTTCGGCGTGTCGTACCAGCTCTCGGGCAATTGCCGCGTTACCGGCATGCGGCCGCCCCACAATAGCGACAGCCGCACACGCCAATGCGCGAAATTGGGGAAGCTGACGAAGGCGCGCCGGCCGATCCGCAGCAGGTGATCGAGCACGAGATCGGGCGCGCGTGCGGTCTGCAGCGTCTGGCTCAGGATCGCGTAGTCGAAGCTCGCGTCGGGATAGCCGGCGAGGTCGATATCGGCATCGCCCTGGATCACCGACAGGCCGCGCGCGACCGCCGACGCCACGTTGTGCGCATCGATCTCCAGCCCGCGGGCGTCGACTTCGCGCGTATCGCGGAGTGCAGCCATGAGCGCGCCGTCGCCGCAGCCGATGTCGAGCACCCGACTGCCCTGCGCGACGTTCTCGGCGATTACAGCAAGGTCGGCACGTAAGTTCATGGTGCGGTCCGCAGTTGCTCGGCCAAGCCCGGCGCGAGCCTCTCCATGTAGCGATCGGCGCGCACGAGAGGATGGAAACCGAGGCCCGCATACACGCCGTGCGCATCGGCGGTGACGAGCCCGAACCTGCGCAACCCGGCAAACGACGGATGCTCGAGGAACCAGCTTACCATCTGGCGCCCTAGCCCCTGCCCGCGCACGGATTCCTCGACCCATACGTCCGCCAGCCAAGCGAAGGTCGCGTGATCGGTGATCATCCGCGCGAACCCGACCTGCGCTTCGTCTTGGTATGCGCCGAGGCAATGCGAGCCGGCGATCGCCCGTTCGACCAGACCGCGCTCGATCCCTGGCGACCAGTAACTGCTCGCAAGCCACCCGTGGATGCGGTCGACCTGCAACCTGGTTGCGTCGTCCGACAGGATGATCGTCATCGGCCGGCCCTCAGGAAGCCGTCGACGACGCGGTTGAGATCGGGCGCCTCCAGCAGGAACGCGTCATGGCCATACGGGCTCGACAGTTCGACGAAACTGACCGGCGCGCCGGCTGCGTTCAGCGCCTGGACGATCGCACGCGACTCGGCGGTCGGATACAGCCAGTCGGTGTCGAAACTGACGAGGCAGAACCGCGATTTCGTTGCGCGGAAGGCGTTGGCGAGCAGCCCGCCATGCTCCTCAGCCAAGTCGAAATAATCCATCGCCCGCGTAATGTAGAGGTAGGAGTTCGCGTCGAACCGGTCGGTGAACGCGAGCCCCTGGTGGCGCAGATAGCTCTCGACCTGGAAATCCGCATCGAACCCGAACGATTTGGCGTCGCGCGCCTGTAGACGGCGGCCGAACTTCTCGGTCAACCCGGCTTCCGACAAGTACGTGATGTGCGCCGCCATCCGCGCGACCGCGAGCCCGGCAGTCGGTGCCGCATCGTCATGATACTCGCCGCCGCGCCAGTTCGGATCGGCCATCACCGCTTGCCGCCCGACCTCGTGGAACGCGATGTTCTGCGCGGTATGGCGCGCGGTCGAGGCGATCACCACGCACGCCTTCACGCGCTCGGGGAAGGTGGCGGGCCAGCTCAGCGCCTGCATCCCGCCCATCGATCCGCCGACCACCGCGTGGAGCACGCCGACGCCGAGATGATCGAGCAGCATCGCCTGAGCGCGCACCATGTCGCGGATCGTGATGACCGGGAAATTCATCGCCCAGGGCCGTCCGGTCGCCGGGTTGATCGTCGCGGGCCCCGAGGTGCCCATGCAGCTGCCGAGCACGTTCGCGCACAAGACGAAGTGTCGCGCGGGGTCGATCGGCTTGCCCTCGCCAACCATCCGCGTCCACCAGCCGGGCTTGCCGGTGCGGGGGTGATGCGAGGCGACGTGCTGGTCGCCGGTCAGCGCATGGCAGATCAGGACCGCGTTCGAGGCGTCTGCGTTGAGCGTGCCATAGGTCTCGTAGGCGATATCGACTGGCGACAGCAGGACGCCACCGTCTAGGCGCAGCGGCCCCGGCAACGTGACGCGCCGCGCGAGGCCGAAGCGCTGGTCGGTGTCATGGCCGGTCTCGGGGTCGATGGCAGGCGTGTCGAGCATGCCGCGCGCTACCATAGGCTACCGCCGTCATGCCAGCGCGGTGGTGGTCCGGACTTGGGTACGATCCTACCCCTACCCCTGTCGGGCGCGGACCGTCCGGACCACACCGCCATCCTGACGAAAGTCAGGACCCAGGGTAACGAGCGGTGACATCCGTGGCTCTGGATCCTGACTTTCGTCAGGATGACGGATGGGATTGTCGTCCGGCTCTATGCCGCCCTCCCCACACCCCCACGCACAAAGATTTGCCACCGCGCCACCGCGCCCGCTATGTCCCGCGGCCATGACAAACATCACGCCCGCCCCTGCGCCGAAGCCCTGGATCCTGGGGATCGCGCCGTACACCCCCGGCCGTTCGACGACCGACGACGGCCGCACGGTGATCAAGCTGTCGTCGAACGAGAACCCGCTCGGCACCAGCCCAGCCGCGAAGGCTGCGTTCGATGCCGCCGACCGCACGCTGGAACGCTATCCGGATGCGGGCGCGGTCGAACTGCGCGAGGCGCTGGCGGCGCATTACGACCTCGACCCGGCGCGCGTGATCTACGGCACAGGCTCGGACGAAATCCTGCATCTCGTCGCGGGCGCCTATGCCGGGCCCGGCGACGAGATCATCCACGTCCGCTACGGCTTCGCGGTGTATGAGATCGCCACGCGCCGGGTGGGGGCGGAGCCGGTGATCGTCGACGACCGCGACTATGCGACCGACGTCGACGCGATCCTTTCCGCGGTGACGGAGCGTACGCGCGTCGTGTTCGTCGCCAACCCGAACAACCCGACCGGCACGTTCACGCCGCGCGCCGAAATCGCGCGGTTGCATGCCGGGCTGCCGAAGTCGGTGCTGCTGGTGCTCGACCAGGCCTATGCCGAATATCTGTCGCCCGAAGAGGACGATGCCGGCCTCGCGCTGGCGATGACCGAGGCGAACGTGCTCGTTACGCGGACCTTCTCGAAGATCCACGGCCTCGCCGCCGAGCGGATCGGCTGGGGCTATGCCTGCGCGCCGATCATCGACGCGATGCACCGCATCCGCGCGCCGTTCAACGTCACCACCGCAGGCCAAGCGGCGGCGGTCGCCGCGATCGGCGACACCGCTTTCGTCGACGCGACGCGGGCGCATAACGACACCTGGCGCGGCTGGTTCGTCGAGCAGATCGGGCAGATGGGCAACGCCGGGCTTCGCGCCGTACCGTCGAAGGCGAACTTCGTGCTGGTGCTGTTCGAGGGCAAGCTGACCGCCGACGCTGCGTATCACGGGCTCATGGACGCGGGCTACATCGTCCGCTGGCTGCCGGGTCAGGGCTTGCCCAACGCACTGCGCATCACGATCGGCACCGAGGAGGAAACGCGCGGCGTTACTGCGGCGCTGCGCAACCTGGTCGAAGCCGCCTGATGCTCCCGTTCGCGCGCGTCACGATCATCGGGCTGGGACTGATCGGCTCGTCGGTGGCGCGCGCGGTGCAGGCGACGATGCCGACGGTGCGCGTCACCGGCTACGATGCCGACGCGAGCGTGCGCGAGACCGCGGACCGGCTGCAATTCTGCGACGACGTCGCGGATTCGGCCGGCGCGGCGGTGATCGACGCCGACCTCGTGATCCTGTGCGTGCCCGTCGGCATCATGGGCGAGGTCGCCGCCGAGTTCGCGGCCGAACTGCCGGCGGATGCGATCGTCAGTGACGTCGGCAGCTGCAAGGCCGAGATCGTCCGCGCGCTGACTGAAGCACTACCGAACGCAACCGTCATCCCCGCGCACCCGGTCGCCGGCACCGAGCGAAGCGGCCCGGAGGCTGGCTTCGCGACGCTGTTCCGCCATCGCTGGTGCATCGTCACGCCCCCCGAAGGCGCCGACCCGGTCGCGGTCGAGCGCGTGTCCGAATTCTGGCGCAGGCTCGGCGCGCAGGTCGAGACGATGGCGCCCGAGCATCACGACCGCGTCCTCGCCGTTACCAGCCACCTGCCGCATCTGATCGCCTATACGATCGTCGGCACGGCGGGGGATCTGGAGGAAGTGACGCAGTCGGAGGTCATCAAATATTCCGCGGGCGGTTTTCGCGACTTCACGCGGATCGCAGCGTCGGACCCGACGATGTGGCGCGACATCTTTCTCAACAACCGTGAGGCGGTGCTGGAGATGCTCCAGCGCTTCTCGGAGGATCTGAGTCATCTCCAGCGCGCGATCCGCTGGGGCGATGGCGATGCATTGTTCGACCTGTTCACGCGAACGCGGGCGATCCGGCGGAGTATCGTCGAGCAGGGGCAGGACGATGACGTCCAGGATTTTGGGCGAACGCACGGGTAAGGGCGCTCCACTTACCTGAACACCACCCCGGCGCAGGCCGGGGCCCAATTGGGTAGGCTCGAGTAACCGCGAGCAACGCACATTAAAAAACGTCCCCCAATTGGGCCCCGGCCTTCGCCGGGGTGGTGGACTGCTTGGTCTAATCCAGCGCGTTCATCGCCGCATGGACGCGCTGCTCCGCTTCCTCGCGCGGCAGGCCCGGCGGCACCACCTCGCCGAACCGGAAGGTGATCACCCCCGGCAGCTTCGGACCCTTTTTCGGCCACACTAGCCCGCTGTCGCACGCGATCGGCACCGTTGGCATCTTCAACGCACGGTACAGCCCGGCAAACCCCGGCTTCAACGGCGGATGCTCGCCCGGCGACACCCGCGTCCCCTCCGGAAAGATCAGGATCGAACGCCCGGTCGCCTTCGCCGCGGTCGCTTCCCGCATCATGTTCCGCATCGCCTTGGCCGAAGCCTCGCGGTCGACGACGATCGCGCCGTAGCGCCGCGCCGCCCAACCCCAGGCCGGGATATCCGCCAGTTCGCGCTTCAACACGATCGCGGGGCCGTCGAGCAACGCCTGCAATTCGAGCGTCTCGAACATCGCCTGGTGCTTGCACGCATAGAACGCCGGCTCGGTCGGTCGCGTCCCCTCGACCCGGATATGCACGCCGAGGATCACCCGCGCGCACCATCGATGAAACCGCGTCCAGATCGTCGAATGCACGATCACCGCGCGCGAGCCGAACAGCGCGGAGATCGGCACGGTCACCACGATCGGCACCGAAATCGTGTAGAAAACGAGCATGAACGCCCAGTTGCGCAGCCAGATCATCCGCCAAATCCAATCCACAATGCGATCCGGCGAAGGATCAACTTGTTATATTCGTTGACCAAGGTCCCGAGCCGCGGCGTGCCAGGCACCCCATCGCCGAGGATCACGACGTTCTTGTCGAGCGCCGCCGCCAGCTCCATCCGCGCGCGGGCGACGTGCCAGTCCGACGTTACCAGCCGCACGGAGCGGTATCTGTGGACGCGCACCCACTGCGCGGTCTCCTCGGCGTTCGAGCGCGTATCGACCGCGTCTGCGCCGAGATCGATGCAGCACGCGAACAGCGCCGGCGATGTCCGATATTCCAGCGCAAGATCGATCGGCCGCACCCCCGGCGCGACACCCGTCACGAGCATTCGCTTCGCCTGATGATCGCGGAGCAGCGCGATGCCGCGGTCGATCCGCCCTGCCCCGCCGGTCGGCACGACGATAGCGTCGGACGTGAAACCGTCGAGCGGCTTGGGCAGCAACAGCATGAACAACGCGAACCCGAACGCCCAGGCGAGCGCCATGATGCCAAACAGCCGGACGATCACAGGATATGCCTCAGTGCACGGACGATCGTCACGCGGGCGGCGAGCGTGGCGAGGACGACGAACGCGATCGGCAGCATCGCGAGCGCCACCCAGTCCACCCCGCCCAGCGTCACCCCGCCGAGCAGTTCCGAACCCAGTCCGTGCAACCGGATCCCGACGAACGCGACCACCAGCAACGCCGCGACACCGCCGCCGAGTCCGCCGATGGTCGCGTCGAGCGCGATCCGCCGCTGGAACAGCCGCGCGACCTGGAGATCGGTCGAGCCGAGCATGTGCATCACCGCAATCGTCTCGCGGTGCGTCTCCAACCCAGCGCGTGCGGCGAGCACGACCACCGCGGCTGTCGCGCTCGCCATCAGCAGGACCAGCGCCAGTGCGAGAAACGTCAGCGAGCCCATCACGTCGTTGACCGGCGACATCCAGCTTTCGTGGCGGTCGACGCGGACGATCGGGCTCAGGCGGCGGACACTGGTCGCGACCCGCGCCGCGACCGCCTCGTCCTGATTGCCAAGGTCGACGTCGATCATCGCCGGCACCGGCAATTGCGGATCGGCGCCATCGGACCCGAGCCAGGGTTGCAGCAGTCGTGTGAGTTCGGCGCGATCGACCGGCGTTGCCGTCGCCACCGCCGGCATTCTCCGCAGCGCAGCCAGCACGCGCGCCGCGACAGCGTCACGCCGCACCGGATCGCCATCGACGACCTGCACCGTCAACCGCCCCGCCAACTGCCGGTCGAGCAACCGCGCCGCACCCGCCGTCGCCAAACCCAACGCCGCAGCGAGCATCGTCAGGAACAGCATGATCGCCATCACCCACGTCATCGCGCGCAGTCCGCCCGCTTCGTCGAGCACGCGGCGTTCTGCCGAAGATCGCGCCTTCGACCGCATCACGAATCAGGCCGCGTCGGCGGATAGCGGAGCGAGCCGGTCGGATCGAGCAACCGCCCGCGATCGAGCCGCATCATCTGTGCCCCCGGTATCCGCCCCAGCAGGTGGAAGTCGTGCGTTGCGACGACGACGGTCGTACCCAGCTTGTTGAGCGATTCGAACAGGTGCAGCAGTCGCTCCGCCATGTCGGGATCGACATTGCCGGTCGGCTCGTCCGCGACCAGGATCTCGGGGCGCGCGATCACCGCGCGGGCGATCGCGACGCGCTGCTGCTCGCCACCCGACAGCGTCGCGGGCCGCGCATCCGCACGCTCGGTGAGCCCTACCCAGGCGAGCATTTCGCGCACCGGTTGCTCGATGTCCGCCTCTGGCATCCCCGCCACGCGCAAGGGGAGCGCGATATTGTCCCAGGTCGACAGATGGGGGACGAGCCGGAAATCCTGGAAGACGACGCCGATCCGACGCCTAAATCCGGGCAGCCGGTCGCGCGACAACACCACAGCGTCCTCGCCGAACAGCCGGATGACGCCGCGTGTCGGGCGCTGTGCGAGATAGAGAAGCTTGAGCAGCGAGGTCTTTCCCGCACCGCTCGCACCGGTCAGGAAATAGAACGCGCCGCTGCGCAGCGTGAAGCTGAGGTCCGCCAGCGTCTCCGGCCCTGCGTCCGGACCCGTGCCGTAGCGAAGCCCGACATTCTCGAATTGGACGATATTCGCCATGACGTGGTTGCGCCCGCTCTCGCCCGCTTGTTGCCCGTGCCAATGCCCGTATCGGCGCTTTCGCATGAAAGCCCGCGCCGCTTCAAGCTTGCCACATATGCGGGCCGCGTGCTTATTCGGCGCGAGATACGGTCGCGCTCCGGCGACCGCTGGTGAAGCGTATCCATGATCCTCCAATGTCCCGAGTGCAGCACGCGCTATCTGGTCCCCGACAGCGCGATCGGGACCGAGGGGCGCACCGTGCGCTGCGCCAATTGCAAGCATAGCTGGTTCCAGGCCGCCGCACCGGAGGTCGAGGATGCGCTGGAGATCCCGGAATCTGCTCCGCTTGCACCTGCGCCGCCACCGCTCGCCCCTCTGGCGCGGCCGCCGATCGCGGAGCCGGCCGAACGGTTCGCACCTTTCGCTCCTGCCGCACCGGTCGCGCCCGAGCCTGCGGTCGTAGCACCCACATTCGTTCCGCCGGCAACGCCGCAGATCGAGAACCTGCCGGTTCGCCTGCGTCGCAACACGACGCGGCGCTGGACGATCGTCGCGGTGCTGGCCGGGCTGCTGATGCTGATCGCGGCGGGAGCGATCGTCTATCTCGGTGCGCCCGGAGTCGCGGCGAAGCTCGGTCTTGGGACCGGCAGCGACGAGACACCTCTGCGGTTGCGCGACAATCCGATCGAGCGGCGCGAACTGGATAATGGCTCAGAGTTGTTCGCAGTCAGCGGCCAGGTCACCAACCCGTCGAACCAGCGCCAGCGCGTGCCCGACATCCGCGCCGAACTCCGCGATGCGCAGGGACGGCTGGTGTATAGCTGGACGATCACCCCGCAGCAGCGGACGTTGGCGCCGGGCGGTGCGATCGACTTTAACTCCGCGACGCTGAACGTGCCCGCGAACTCGAAGCGCCTCGAGTTGAGCTTTGCCGGCGAGGCGACACGCTAAGTCTACGTTCGCCCCCACCAGCGGAAAATCATCGTGTTGGCGCTGGAAAAAACGTGCCGATCGGATTTGGATAGCGGCTTTTTCGCAAAGGGCGTTGCACGATGCAGAAACCCTTGCTAGTGGCGCTCGCCTACCAGATGCCGGGTCCGCCCGGTGATGTTTCATGGGCGGCCATGGCGGAACTGGTAGACGCGCAACGTTGAGGTCGTTGTGGGCGAAAGCCCGTGGAAGTTCGAGTCTTCTTGGCCGCACCATTTTTCAGATTAGAGTAAACACCCCCTTCGAGGGTCCCCCTTTCGCGGCCGTGCGTTGGGCTTGGCGGAGGCATTGCATGAGTTCGATCGACGACACGATCATCGACACGCCCGAGGGGCCGATGACGTTTGCGCAGTGGAAGAAGAAGAACCCGGTTCAGCTGCCTTCGCGCCGGACCAAGGGGAAGAAGCTGCCGAACAAGGTGAAGCTGACCACCGACGAGAAGTAGTGGGGCCTGTTCCCCTTCCGCTTGCGGGAGGGGTTAGGGGAGGGGCTGGCCTCCTTGGCTACGGCATTTGCGGCCACGCCCTACCCCGACCCCTCCCGCAAGGGGGGGGGAGAAGGTCAGTGCTTCCCCGAACTCCCTGACCCCTGCCTCGCCCGGATCATCCGCGCCTGGAACTTTACGCGCTGCCAGAACGTCGCGTCGTCGAGCCGCCATTGGCGGATCGCCTGCGTCGCCAGCGTCTCGATCAGCGCCTCGCTGGTCGCCGCATCCTGTGCCGCGAACGCCCGTGCGAGGTCCTCGACGCACGGACCGTGGTCGGTAAAGTCGCGTGGCAGCGGCATGGGTGTGGGCTGGTTCGGCATCGGCATATATATCTCTCCCTGTAATTAACGTCGACCACCGAACAGGGCGCGCGTGGCGCCACCGATCGTCGTCTGGTCGAACTTCAGCCGCATCGTGACGTACGGCCCCTGCCGCGTGTAGCGGTCGTCCTCGAAATCGCGGTCGCGGTAGCCGGACACGTTGTAGCCGGCGCTGATCCACGTGTTCTGCGCGGGCGAGACGCCGACCGACGGTCCGCCGCTCCACGACCACGCACCACGCTCCCACGCATGCTGGACCGAACCGCTGACGCCGATGTCGAACCGCGTGCCGACATCCTGGCGCAGCTCGAACCCGGTCACGTCGATATACCCGTCATAGGTATCGTCGGCGAAGCGTCCGGCGACGTATTTCGCGCCGTAATACAGCGTCGCCTCAGTACCGTGGCCAAGCCCTTCGGGGCCGGTGCGATAGTTGACCGCGAGGTTGTTGATGATCCGCGACGTCACCTGATCGCCGCCGCCATACGCCGGCACGCCGAGCGAATTGGTGTCGGTGAACCCGGCATCCGCGCTCTCGTGCCGCAGTTCGAGCCGTTCGAGCACCGACCAGCGGCTGTCGAGCGGCCGCAGCGCGAGCGCGACGTCGGCGGTGGCATAGGTCGCGACCGCGCCGGTCTTGTCCTTGATCGTGTACGCCTTGATGCTCGACGCGAGCGTCTTGCCCTGCCCCAGCGTGCGCAGGAAGTTGGTCGTGATCCCCCAGCGATCGCCACTGTCGGCGTTGCGGTATTCCAGGCGCCCGTTCACCGACCAGCGGGCCTGGCGGTATGTCGCCCCCAGCGTCACCGCGGCATAATCGCCATTGGTTTGGTCCTGCCCTACATAGCCACCCGAGGTGACCGGCTGGAACGCGTTGACGACCGCGCCGTCCGGAATTTGCCCCTTCAGCGTGTTGCTCGCGTCGAGCGTGCCATCGACGGTCCAGTTCTTGCCAAGCGGCACCGACTGGCTGAGCCCGTATTGCGCATAGGTGCGCGCGCCGTTCTCGCCAATCGCCTGCTGGTTGAGTGTGCTCATCAGCTTGGCACCGGTCCAGGGGGCGACGTCGACGCCGAACTGCTTGGTATGCGCGACATAGCCGTCGCCGTTCGCGATCTCGTACCCGCCGATCAGGCGAATGCCGGGCTTGATGCGGTAGGCGAGCTGGATCTGGTGGCGGATAGGGAAGTCGACGCTGTCGCTGTCGCCACCGGGCGCGAACTGCGTCTGGCCGGTGAGCGTCACCGCATTGCCGAACAGCGCTTGCGTGCCGCCGACCGTCAGCAGACGACTGTCGCGGTTCTTGCCGTCCATGCCGCGGTCCGACGCGAACTGGCCGCCGACGAAGATCGTGCCGGTGTCGCGGCGATATTCCAGGCGCGCCTCGCCGGCTGCGCGCGTACCGGGGTTGGTCAACTGCTGCTGGTACCAGGCGACCCCGGTCACGCTCAGCCGGTCGGTCAACCGCAGCCGGCCGTCGAGCCCGAACTTGCGCGTCCCCGCCTCGACGAGGTTCTGCTGGCCGACGCCGAACGCGGTATCCTGCTGGCGCGCATAGGCGAGCAGGTCGAGCTTGGTGCCGTGGTGATCGACCTCGGCCAGATAGGCGAGGCCCTGGCCCAGCCCGCCGCGACCGCCCTTGGCGATCTCGCCGCGCAGTTCGGTATTGGCGGTGACGTGCGCCTTGATATCGGCGCCGAGCACGGTGGCCTTGCCGACGGTCTCGTCGCGGATCACCGCAGCGCCCACTTCGACGCGGCCGTTCGCGAGCTTGGTCGCCACGCGCGCGGCAGCCGCCAGTTTCGCGGACCTGCCGCCCTCGACCTCATAGTCGGCGACGATGAAGGTGGGGTTCAGGTTGCCGTCCCGGCTCAGGATCGGCTGGCGGAAACGGACCGTGCCCATCGACGTGTCTATGTCGTAGTCTATGTGGCGGGTGAGTTCGGTGCTGGCGACGATCAGCTCGGAGCGGAAGCGATCGCGCGTTTCGAGCCGCAATTTATCGCTGTTCGGGACGATGTTACGTCCCGACAGGCGGTAGGGACCGCTGAGGCCGTTGCCCTGGATTTCGTCGCGCGAATACAGCGTGTCAGTATGCGCCGCGAACCCGGTCGCGCGGACCCGCTTGCCTTCGTACGCGGTCTTGATGCCGTTGAGCGTGCGGTTGTAGCGCGTCAGCTGCGTATCGGTGAACCCGGTCTCGAAATCGCCGAACAGCGCGTAGAACTCACGACGCTCGAGCCGCAGGTACAGCTTCCGGCGGGTTGCAGCGTCATAACCCTGGCGCGAGCCGTCGCCATAGACGGTGTAATAGCGGTCGGGGTCGATCGTGCCGAGCAGCCCGCGGTCGGGATCGTATTTGCGGTCGCTGTCATAGGCGATCGTCGCCAGCCACGAGCCCTTGACGCGGCCCTTGGCATAGAAAGCGAGCTGGCCGTCGGTGACCACGCTGTTGCGCTGCGATTTGGGCAGGCCCGACTGGCGCTTGCTGAGTATGTCGTAGCCGAGCGAGCCTGCGCCGAACCCGACGACGACCCAATC
Organism: Sphingomonas sp. Leaf208; assembly: GCF_001421415.1. Taxonomy (GTDB): domain Bacteria; phylum Pseudomonadota; class Alphaproteobacteria; order Sphingomonadales; family Sphingomonadaceae; genus Sphingomonas. Next base: position 281,758 of record NZ_LMKH01000034.1, on the reverse strand, counting down.
CTTCTGCGATGCAGCCAGCCAGGCGCGGACTTCGCTGCTGTGGACGATCTTGTCCTCGGTCAGCGAGACGATCGCGTGCACCGCACCCGCCTGCGTGGTTGGCTGGAGCGCGATGAAGGCGAGGCCGTCGTCGCCGACCACCTGCGCGGTAGTGGACGACCGCTCGCGACCGGCAAGCTGGCGGCCCTGTTCGAGTTCGGCCTCGACCGCCGCGGTATAGGGCTGGTCGACGGTGAAGGGGATCAGCGTGCCGGCGCGCACGGGACGACCGGTCTTGTCGGTCACGCGCACCGCGATCAGCGGGCGCGTCAGGCCATCGGCGACGAGCCGGCTGCTGGCGGCATCGAACACCGCGCGAACGCCGGGTCCGGAGTAATGCACCACGCGGTCGAGCGTCTTCACGACGCTGCCATCGGCGGCGAGCACGCGTGCCTGGAGGCGATTGTCGCCGTCGATCAACGGGATACCCGTCCAGCGCGAAACGGCGATGTCGGTGCCGTCGCGCTGATCGGTGCCGTCGAACGCGAGCGGCTCGACCTGCTTGCCGTTGATCGTCAGCGCGACCCGCTGGCCGGGCGCGTGCTTGACGACCGCGCGAACGATCGGCGCGCGCGGGTTGTGGTCGGCCTGGGGGAACAGCCAGTCGATGCCGGCCGTCTGCTCGCCTGCCAACCAGTCGCGGCTGCCCGCGGCGACGGCGGCATCGGCGACCGTGACGGGGAGCCCGGCGTCGGCGGCTGCGGCCTTACCTGTCGGCTTCAACTGGAAGTCGACGCGCTTGAGCAGGCCGCCGTCTCCCTCGACGAAGCGCGAGATCGGGCTGTTGGCCTGGCGCGTGTCGATGTCGCAGGCGACCGGCGCGTGCGTCGCGGGGATGCTCGACGTGTCGATCTGGACGACGTGACGCCCGGCGCGGACGCCCTCGAAATGGTACAGCCCGTCGCGATCGGTGGAGACGAACGTTCCGTCCTCCATCAGCAGGCGGATTCCGGGCACGCCCTTGCGCTTGTCGACCGGATCGCCGCAATTCCCCTCGGTCACGCGGCCGATGATCGTCATCGCGTCGGTGAACAGTAGCGGGCGCAGGCGAACGGAGGCCGCGGCCTCGTTGCTGGTGACGGTGCCCTGGCCGACAACGCGGGCGCGGTTGAGCGCTTCGCCGGTGGGTGCGCCGGGGGCGATGCTGACGACGTACTTGAGTTCGGTAGACGCACCCGCCGCGAGCACGGGTATGACGAAGTCGAGGCTGCGGCCGTCGGTCGACACGGTCGGCTCGTCACCGCCGCGCGCGGAATTGCGTTCGTAGCGCAGTCCCTTGGGCAGCGTGTCTGCAACGTGGAGCCCGCGCGCCGGGACCGAATCTCGGTTGGTGATGCGGAGCAGATACTGGACGAAATCGCCGGGCGCCGCCTCACGCACGGAAGCGACCTTGGTCAGCAACAGCGTGCCGGCGCCGGGTGCGTCGAGCGGGATGTCCGCCGAAAATGGCTCCGGCGTCGACAGCGTGAACGTATCGCCGAAGCTGGCGTCCTTGAGGATGAATAGCGCGCCCTTGGGGTCCTTCAGCGCCGCCAGCGTTGCGCGATCGACGGTCGACGGCGCGACATAGGTGCCCGGCGGCGTGACCTTCAGCGCATAGCGTCCGGGTGCCGTCAGCGGAAAGCGATAGCGGCCGGTCTCGCCGGGATACACACGCCCGCTGCCATCGGTGACGCTCTCGCCCGTCACCATCGTAGAAGGGTAGCTGCTGACGCCGTCGTCGCCGAACACGATCGCCGGCTGGCCTGCCTCGTCGACGAGCGACACGGTGGCGCCGTCGACCAGCGCACCAGTCCGCGAATCGAACGTATAGCCGGCCGGATCGATCAGGATCGACGTGGTCGATGCGAAGCTGAAATCGTCCTCGGCGAAGCTGAGTGTGATCTTCGCGCCGCGCGTGCGCACTTCGCAGGGTTCGAGATCGGCGTATCGGCCGGTTGCGGTCGACGGAACGCCGCCGGCGAAGATGCCGCTGTCGGGCGTGGTTTCGGTCAGCGTCAGCGTGACGTTGCTCTGGCCGATATTGGCGGTGATGATCGACGTTTCGCGGACGGCGGGGTCATGATTGCCGGCCTGGTTGTCGAGCACCAGGATCATGTCCTCCTTGACGTCGAGCGCGGCGACCTTCGGCGCCGCCGCGAAGGTGGCTCCATCGATTGGTGCCGGGGTGAAGAGATACGTGGGGGCGGTCTGACATTTCGCTCCAGTGAAAGCGTAGTTCGCGGGCGCCAGCCGGAACGAGAGCGTCGTCGGACGCTTGCCACGGTTTACGTCGAGCGAGACCGTGTTGGACGGAACGGTGCGTAAGCCGGAATCGCTGCCCGCGTCGTCGAGCGACAGCGTCGCGGTATTCTGGATACGACTCGTTTGGACACCGGTCTGCGCGGCCGCCGGCAGGGTGCCGACGATCAGCCCGAGCAGGAGCACCAGGAGCAGCGCGCAAAGGCGCGAAAGGCGAAGGAAGCTGGACATGAAGGGTCCTCTCCCGACGCGCGTCTCCACGCGCCGGGATCGGTCGTTCCTTTGTGCGAGGGCGTGGAGCTTAGTTGATCGTCACGCGGAAGCTGGCCGCGACCGAGGTGGCGCCGAGCAGTACCGGAATCGTTGCCGTTATCCGCTTGGCGGTTGCATCATACGAACCGGTGTACGTCGTACCAGTGATCAGCCCGCCCGCATCGTTCGCAATGAAGCTGCCGGGCAGCGTACAGATCGGGTTTATTCCGGGGAGGCCGATGGTCAGCGTCCCTGGCTGATATGTCGTGTTGGCCGGCACGATATCGGTCAGGTTGACGTTGGCGGCGGCGGTGCCCACCGTCGCATTGGTGACGACCAGGCAATATTGCACGACCGCGCCCGGGATCGCCTTCGGTGCGACGAGCAGGTTGATCGGATCGGAAATCACCACCTGCGACTTGGCGACGCTCAATGCGACGTTGCGCGTACCGATCTCGTAGGCAGCCGACGCACGACCCTGGCCGTTCAGCGCGGTATCAAGGCCGAGACCATCCGAGTCATTGTCCGCGAAGACGACGTCTACGACCGCATCGTCGTTCAAGCCGACGGTGGGAACCAGGGGTGCACCCTGTGCGGCGGGATCGCCACCCGCGGCGACCTGCACGATCAGCGTGACGGCGGCGAGTGCGGCGGCCTGGTCGTTGGGCACGTCGCCGACGATGAAGACGATCGCCGACTGATCGGCGCCGAGTTCGTTGATGTAGGTCGCTTTATCGACCCCGTCGTCGTAGGTTCCGTTGCCGTTCGAATCGACGAAGACCCTGAGGTTGGTCAGGTCGAAATTGTCGCCGGCGAACAGGTTTTGGATCGGCAACTGGTTTGCCGACAACAAGAAATCCTGCGTGCCGTTGGTGTTGTTGGTCACCTTGAACGTCGTGACCACATTGGCCTTGCCGATCGCGACCTGCGTGTTGGCCTGCTGGTTGGCGATGACGGTCAGGTTGACCTTGCGATCGACCACGAAGCTCACCGCGTTCGACGTCGCCGACTGGGTGACGCCGTTGACCGAATAGCTTGCCGTTGCCGTGTTGGTGACGGTCGTTCCGGCACCGGTGCCGGCCGGTCCCGGTACGGTCTGCGCACTGGCAGTACCGGCGGACACGATGGCGGCCGTACCGGCCAGCAGCGTGCGTATTACCCCTTTTGCGTGCATTGTCAGGTCTTCCTTCTGTGATGGTTTTGGTCGGGTGTGGAGAGAGAGATCGGCCGGATCATTTGAGGACGGCCTGGAACGCGAACTGGCCCTGCGAACCCGCCGCTAACGGACTTGCGAGGCGCCACCGGACGCTGGTGACATCGTTGGGGCTCGCCGCGCGCGTGCTGCCGTCGGGGCTGCGGACGCGGAGGGTGGCGAGCGAACCGTAAGTCTTGCCGTCGACCGAGACGTCGGGCGCGGGCGAACCGGGATTGGCCGATCGATAGGCGATCTGGCGCGGCAACGGGTTGTCGAGCACCACGTTCGCCAGCGGCTGTGCGCCACTGTTGCGATAGGCGAGGACGAAGATCACCTTGTCGCCCGGCGTCACCCGCGACGGCTTGACCAGCGTGACCCGCGTGGTGCCGTCGGGCGCGGCACTGCGCGCCTCGACCATGATGCTGCTGGTTACCTGCAAGGGTCCTGCGGCGGCGGACGCAACGGCGGCCGTCGACGCCAGGATGGCGGCAATCATCGGACGTGAGATCATGGCTATGCTCCTCATTGGATCTTGGCTTTGAACTGGACGGTGTGGGCGGACGCCGCGGCGATCTGGCCGAGCGCGACGGTGATCCCCGGCCCCTGCGAGCCGCCTGCATCGAAGCGGCCGGCATCGCCGTCGGCGCCGTCGCTGAGCGGTGCGCCGTCAAGCGTCAGGCTGCCCGGAACGAAGACGGTCCCTAAAGGAATCGGATCGGCGATCCGCGCACCGCTGACGGCATCGGTAAAGCGCGCCTCCAGCGTATAGGTGATGACCGCGTCGCGTACCGCGTTCTGCGACCCGTCGGCGGCGCGCACCGACTGGCTCTTGAGCAGTATCGGGCCGGTGGGGCCCGTGCCGATCGGAACCGAGACGGTGGCGAGTGCGCCGGTCGGTCCGACGACCGCATCGCCCCCGCCGTCACCCGCGCCGGGGTAGGAATTGCCGCTCGTCCCGGATCCCGTGGTCGAGCGCGCAGTAACCGTCAGCACTGCGTTCGTGGTGCCGCCGTCCGGCGTTGCTACCAGGATCGCGAGCAGCTTGATCGACTGGCCGGGCGACAAGAGCGGCGTCTTGCCATCGACCGGCGCGACGTCCTTGACAGGATCGTAGAGGCCATCGCCGTCGGTATCGATCACCAGCGCGCGCAACGTCGCCATGCCGGGCGACACGGATGCGGCCAGCACAAACGATTCGGCGCCATTGTCGAGATTGGTCAGCGTGAGGGGAATGGCGACCGGCTGCGCAGACACAACGATCGCGCCCTGCCCGTCGCGGACCAGCGCCACGTCCAGTCGCTCGGCGACAATGATCGTGACGGTGTTCGAGTTTGTCGACTGCGCCGTACCATCGGCATCGTATCGCAGGCCGGCGGTATTGACGATCGGCGTACCCGCTGGCGTGCCGATCGGCGTCGCTATCGTTGGCGTCTGGGCAAGCAACGGCTGCGGCAATCCCGCGCTCAGTATGCAGGACAGCAGGCAAGGTGCCGCAGCGCGTCGAAACCGCCCGCTCTTTCCTCCATGCTGTGACATCAGACGAATCAATTTTCTTCCCTTCGATCGGGAACAAATTGTCCGAAGCCACTTAATCAAATACTACGAAATCATAATGGGATCATAAAGCCAAACTATGATAGTTAATGTGACAACATCCGTTTTCAGATAAACGTTTGTTAAATCACACAGCAAAACGGCATCTTTCGTCATTGCCGTTCTATTGTTGATAAATACAGAACCGTAGTGGCTTTATTTACGCAGATACCGTCCAGACGCAAAAAGACCGGCCAGACGACGTCCCTTGAGAAGACGCGTCATGGCCGGCCGTGACAGGCGTAGTGATCGAGCTAGTCGCGAAGAAGCGCGCGCAGATAAGCCTTCATCTGCTGGTCTCCGGTATAGCTCAGCGATATCTCGACGCGGCGCCGATCGGTCGGGTCGGTGACGCGGTCGATCAGTTTCAGTTTGTGGAGATGTTCGATCCAGCGCTGCGATGTGGTGACAGGCGCGTCGGACATGCTGACCAGCGCCTTGATGTTCATCGGCATACGATCGTCGCGCGATGCGAACAGTGCGAGAAGCATATCCCAGGCCGGTTCATGGAACAGTTCGCCGGGCAGGAACTGCCGCCGCAATCGCCGTTGTTCGAGCACCGCATTCGCATGCTCGACGAGCGCGGCATCATTCGGTTCGTTCCCAGCCGGCACCGGTTCCGCGGCCTTGGCGACCCGTCCGTTGAATTCTTCGGCGACGGCCGACAATTTTGCAGTCAGATCCTTGATCAATTCCACGACGGTTTCGTTTTTCACCAAAGGCTCCCCATTGCCATCGACCCGTTACCATCGACCCCCGATCGGAACCGCCATGCCCGCAGCCTGTCGCTGCTATCGCACGTCAATCCTCGACCATCCCAGATAAGGGCTGAGATACCCCGACCTTCGAACTAAACGCTAAAACTTCAGCGCCGTCCTGCCGATTTGTTAAATGCGGAAACGCACGTCAACAAATAGAACTATATCTAGGTATGATATTCAAACTTATTTTATATTAATCAAATCGTTATGGGTCTTATAAGCTCGCCAGCCGTTCATTTTGGGTTTGGATGAGAACCACGAACCGGTATATTTATAGCAACGCGCAAGTTGGGGTTGAGGATGCTTTACGGCCAACATATCGCTTCAGACGCGAAACCGATTTGCGACGAACAGATATAGCGTGCGTCCCATAGTCCGATCGAACGTGCCATGCGTTGGGCGTCGATCGCAGGAAAGGGTATCGTGTCCGCTTATCTCAATGCCGTAGGGTCCGCCGTTCCCGGTCACGATATCCACGCGGCGTTCATTGCCTGGGCGCGAACGCGGGTCGATGCGCGTGCCGAACGCGTCTTCGACCGGATGGCGTCGCGGTCGGGGATCGGCCATCGCTGGTCGGTATTGCCGCCGACCGCGGGGGGTGGCTCGCCGGTCGACGACGCCGGCTTCTACGCCGCCGAGCCGCATCCGGGGACGGCCGAGAGGATGGTGCTGTATGCCGAGCATGCGCCCGACCTCGCGATCCGCGCGATCGAGGCGTTGCGCGCGAAGGTCGCGGTCGAGGGCATCACGCATCTGGTCGTGGCGAGCTGTACCGGGTTCGTCGCGCCGGGGATCGACCAGATCATCGCGCGCCGGCTTGGCCTATCGTCGAGCGTCGAGCGGCTGCTGATCGGTTTCATGGGCTGTTACGCCGCGATCGTCGCGTTGCGGAGTGCGCGGCATATCGTTCGCTCCGAGCCCGACGCGCGCGTGCTGGTCGTCACCGTGGAGCTGTCCACGCTGCACCTGCAACCGGCCAACGACATCGAGGCATTGCTAGCGATGCTGCAGTTCGGCGATGGGGCTGCGGCGGCGCTGGTAACGGCGGATGCGACCGGGTTCGCGCTTGAAGCGCCGTTCGCCGCGTCGCTGCCGGATAGCGAGACGCTGATCCGCTGGGACGTCACGGATGCGGGCTTTGCGATGCATTTGTCGGGCGAAGTGCCGGGACGGATCGCCGCCGCGCTGTCCGACGAGGATTTCCGTGCGATCGTGAGTGCGGGTCGGCCGCCCGAATCGATCGATGGCTGGGCGGTCCATGCCGGCGGGCGATCGATCCTTGATGCGGTCGAGCATGCGATGCATCTGAACCCCGAGGCGTTGGCGGCGTCGCGGCAGGTGCTGGCGGACAACGGCAACATGTCGTCGGCGACGCTGATGTTCGTGCTTGAGCGATTGCTCGCAGGCCCGCCGGTCGCGCACGGCGTGGCGCTCGCGTTCGGGCCGGGGCTGGCGGCGGAGGGCTTCGGGTTCCGGAGCGCGGCATGAGCCTCGCGGTCCGCAGCCAGGCCGAAGAGCTGATGGACGCCGACGACCTCGACGCGGCGACCTATGCCGACGTCGTCGGCGATCTCGCGACGGTCAACACGGTGACGATGGCGCGTCGCCCGACGCTCGACTTTCTCGCGAGGGCGACCGCGGGGCGAAAAAGCTTCCGGTTGCTCGACGTCGGGTTCGGCGATGGCGACATGCTGCGGCGGATCGCGCGTTGGGCGAAGGCAAAGGGTCTCGACGTGGAGCTGGTCGGGGTCGATCTCAACCCTCGCAGCGAACAGGCGGCACGGGCGCATGGCGGGGCGATCCGCTATGTCACGGGCGACTATGCCGACCTTGCCCATGAGCCGTGGGACGTGATCGTCAGCAGCCTCGTCGCGCATCACATGAGCCACGACCAGCTGATCGCATTCCTCCGCTTTATGGAAGGACATGCAAGCGCGGGGTGGTTCGTCAACGACCTCCACCGGCACGGGTTTGCGCACTGGGGTTTCCCCGTGCTTGCAACGATCGCACGCTGGCACCCGATCGTCCGGCACGACGGGACGCTGTCGATCGCGCGCAGCTATCGCCCCGACGAATGGCCGCCGCTGCTCGCCGAGGCCGGCATCACCGAGGCGAAGGTCCGCCGCGTCTTCCCGTTCCGGTTATGCGTCGAACGCCTGCGCTGATCGTCGGCGGCGGGCTCGCCGGTGCCGCGACCGCGATCGGGTTGGCGCGTGCCGGCCTACCGCATTTGCTCGTCGAGCGATCGCGCGAAACCGGTGATGCGATCTGCGGCGGATTCCTGAGCTGGCGGACGCTGGAGACGCTGGCCGGGCTCGGGATCGATCCCGACATGCTCAACCCCGATCGCGTGACGCGTGCCCGCATCTTTGCGGGCAATCGCCGCGCGGAGGCCGCCCTGCCCCATCCGGCGGTCTCGGTTACGCGTCATCGTCTCGATACGGTAATGCTGGACGAAGCCGAACGGCTGGGTACGCCGGTCGAACGTGGCGTCACCGTGCGGGAGATCGATGGGACGAGCGCACGGCTCGCGGACGGTGCGACGATCGCGACCGACGCGCTCTTCCTCGCGAGCGGCAAGCACGACGTTCGCGGGATGGCGCGCCCCGAGGACGCGCGCGGTGCCGACCCGACGCTGGGTATCCGCGTTCGGATCGCCCCCTCGCCTGCACTTAGCAAATCGCTCGCCGGCGGCATCGAGCTTCATCTGTTCGATCGCGGCTATGCCGGCCTGGCGATGCAGGAGGACGGCACCGCGAACCTGTGCATGGCGGTTCATCGCTCACGGCTTCAGGCGGCAGGTTCCCCCGCGCAATTGCTCGAAGCCCTCGGTCAAGAGATGCCCGCGCTCGGCGAATGGGTCGCGCTGATCGACCCGAGCGCCTCGATCGATGCGATCGCCAACGTCCCCTATGGCTGGCGTCAACGCACCGGCGCCGACGCACTCTTCCGACTCGGCGACCAGGCTGGCGTGATCCCGTCGCTCGCCGGCGAAGGCATGGGCATCGCGCTGGCCAGCGGAGTCGCGGCCGCACGCGCCTACGAAAAAGGCGGCCCCGCTGCCGCAGCGTCATGGCAGGAGGATTTCGCTAGCCGCCTGGCTCGCCCGATCGGCATCGCCGGCATCGTCCGCCACATCGCCGAGAGCGAGCGCGCCGCGTGGCTGCTTCCTTTCCTGCGCCCCGCACTGATCCAGGTCATCGCCAGTGCAACCAGATTGGGGCAGTCTTGAAAACCGTCCCGCCAGTACGACCCGCCAGCACGAGATGCATGTCCATGGACCAGCTCAATCTTTCCGAGGCCGAATGGCGCAAGCGGCTAACCGCCGAACAATATCATGTGCTGCGCGAGGGCGGCACCGAGCGCGCCTTTGCGGGCGTGCTGAACGACAACAAGGCCGACGGGATCTACCGGTGTGCCGCGTGCAGCAACGAGCTGTTCGACAGCGCGGACAAATATGATTCCGGGTCGGGCTGGCCGAGCTTCACGCAGCCGATCGGCCCCGACGCGGTCACCGATCACGCCGATCGCAGCCACGGCATGACCCGCATCGAGACGCGGTGCGCGCGCTGCGACAGCCATATGGGCCACGTCTTCCCGGACGGCCCGCCGCCGACCGGGCAGCGCTATTGCATGAATTCGCTCTCGCTCGAATTCCGGCCGCGCAAAGCGAACGTCGCGGCCTGATGTCGCTTGTAGGGCGGGGGCTTAGCGCGTAATTCTGTGGGTTACATGGCCCGTACGCGTTCTGCTTCCCCGTCCCGTCGGCCCCCAACTCCGCCGGCGTCACGCTGGCGGCGACGGCTGGTCGTCTTCCTGCAGCTCTGCGTCGGGATCGGCGTGCTCGCGCTCGGTGCGCTGGCGATCGCGGTCTATATCGCGATGTCGCAATTGCCGAGTTTCGACAGCCTGAAGTCGTCGCCCAACGGCCAGATGATCCGAGTCCATGCCGCCGACGGCACCGTGATCGTGTCGATGGGGCCGAGCTTCGGCGAGTGGCTGCCATACGGACAGATCCCCAAGGCGATGCGCGACGCGACCGTCTCGGTCGAGGATCGCCGCTTCCGCTCGCATATCGGCGTCGACCCGGTCGGCATCGCGCGCTCCGTGAAGGTGCGGTTCGATCGCGGCCACTGGACGCAAGGCGGCTCGACGATCACGCAGCAGCTGGCGCGTACCGTCTTCCTCAACAACCAGAAGAAATTCGGGCGTAAATTCCGCGAGGGCATCCTGGCGTTCGCGCTCGAATGGAAGTTTTCGAAGGACCAGATCCTCGAACTCTATCTGAACAAGGTCTATTATGGTGGCGGCGCCTACGGGATTGATGCCGCGAGCCGGAAGTTCTTTGGCCACGGCGCGGATCATCTGAGCCTTGCCGAGGCCGCGGTCATCGCCGGCCTGGTCAAGGCGCCGTCCAATTACTCGCCGACCGCCGATGCCGAGGCGGCGATGGGCCGTGCCGGTGTCGTGCTGGAGACGATGCAGGAAACCGGCGCGATCACCGCGTCGGAGGCTTCCGATGCGGACGTATCCGGGCTGAAACTCGCGCCCGAGCCCAAGCAGAACAGCGTCCGGTATTTCACCGACTGGGCGCTGCCGCAGCTCGATACGCTGATCGACGAGACGACCGAACCGCTCGAAGTCTGGACGACGCTCGACTTGACGATGCAGCGCCAGGCGGACGATGCGATCCGCGCCAACGCACCTCCCGGAGCGCAGGGTGCGCTGGTTGCGCTCGATCGTGGCGGCGAAGTGCGCGCGATGGTCGGCGGCAAGGATTACGTCTCGTCGATCTACAACCGCGCGACGCAGGCGGTCCGCCAGCCGGGCTCGTCGTTCAAGCTATTCGTATACCTCGCCGCGCTTGAGGCAGGCCACAAGCCGGAGGACTCGATCGTCGACGAACCCGTCACGATCAACGGCTGGAGCCCACGCAACGATTCGCGGCGCAACTCCGGCGCGGTGTCGTTGCGGACCGCGTTCGCCTATTCGCTGAACACCGTCGCCGCCAAGCTGGGCCAGGAGGTCGGCTTCAACACGGTCGCCGACATGGCGCGGCGGTTCGGCATCACGACGCCGGTCAACGTCCATCCGTCGATGGTGCTGGGCACGTCGGAGGTTCGCGTGATCGACATGACGCGCGCGTTCGCTTCGGTCGCCAGCAAGGGCGTCGCGGTGACGCCGTACGGGATCACGCGCGTCACGGCGAACGGCCAGACGATCTACACGCATGAGGTCGACCGCAGCCATGTGCTCGTCGCGCCCTATGTTGCCGCCGAAATGACCGACCTGTTGCAGACCGCGGTCAACACCGGCACCGGGCGTGCGGCGCAGATCGGTCGGCCGGTCGCGGGCAAGACCGGCACCACCACTGCATCGAAGGACGGCTGGTTCCTCGGCTTCTCCAGCGGGATCACGACCGGCGTGTGGATGGGCCGCGACGATGCCAAGCCGATCGCCGGCCTGCACGGCGGCACCGCGCCGGCCAAGGCCTGGGCCGCGTTCATGAAGCCTGCGACCGCCAACCGACCGATCGAGCAGTTCGATACGAAGGTCACCTTGCCCGAGTGGCAGCTCGAACCCGACGAGGAGAGCTATTTCGGGCAGCCCGACAACGGCCAGATGGCGGTCGATGCGGACGGCAATCCGATCGAGCAGGGCCAGCCGCCGGTGCCGACCGATGCGCAGACCGGCGACACGATCCCGCGACCCGATGCGGATCAGCCCGAGGTGGCACCTGCTCCGCCCCAACAGCAGATGAACCAGGATTGGATCGACCGTGTTATCGGGCGTGAACGGCGTGAGCCGTCACCGGCGGGGCGGCAACCGCTCCAACGCGATGTGCCGCGCGATCAGGTGCAGACGCAGCGCTTCCAGAGCGATCAGGAAGAGCGTCCGAACCAGTGAAGGCCCGCGCCGTGCGTGCGTAGCCAGACGCGCGCGGGTGTCGGATCTTCGCCGTAAAGTTGCTCGACCAGCGCGTGGAAGACCGGCGCGTGGTTCATGTGGACACGGTGCGCGACTTCGTGCGCGACGGTGGCGCGGCGCACCCAGCTTGGCGCGAGGATCAGCCGCCAGCTGTAGCGGATGATGCCGCTCGACGCGCAGCTGCCCCAGCGGCCCTTGGCATCGCCGACCGCGACCTGCGCGACGGTCACCTTGGCCTTGGCGGCGTATTCGGCGGTTTCGGTTTCCAGCACGGCGATTGCGGTGCGCTTGAGCCAAGCCTCGACGCGACGCGCGATCGTTTCTGAAGGGCCTGACAGCGACAGGACCGAGCCCTCGCGAACCACGGCTCGGCGACTTCCGGGGGTCCACTCGATCGTCAGCGGCTCGTCGGCGACGGTGAGGACCGCACCGGGCACGAACGGGCGCGGCTGGGGGAGCAGCGCGCGCTGTTCGGCGATCCAGCCGGCCTTGTCCTCCGCCCAGGCCAGCGCCTGCTTCAACGCCGCACGCTTGGGGAGGACCAGCCTTGCGCGGCCGCTCGCGGGATCGATCGACAGACGCGCGCGGCGGGCGCGCGGGTGACGGACGATCTCCAGGCCCTCGATCATCGGGCTATCACCGGGTCAGAGCTCGCGGTCGATCACGTGATATTCGAGCTCGCCGGCCTCGTCCTCGCTGATCGTCCAGCCGCGCACCGATTGCTTGGCGCGGTGGACGGCTTCGCGGTCGCCGCAGACGAGGTAATGCCATTCGGGCAATTGCTCGCCGGCCGCGCGCAGGCGGTACGCGCAGGTCGACGGCAGCCAGTCGATCCCGCGGACGTTGCCGGTCGTCAACCGCACGCATTCGGGGACATAGGCGTGGCGGTGGCGGTAATCGGAGCATTGCCCGCTGCGCCGGTCGAGCAGGCGGCACGAGACGTTGGTCGCGACGAGCTCGCCGGTATCCTCGTCCTCGAGCTTGTGGATGCAGCATTTGCCGCAGCCATCGCACAACGCTTCCCACTGGCCGCGGTCGAGCTGGTCGATCGGCGTATCTTCCCAGAAGCGCGCGCTCACCGGGCCCAGCGCTTGATTTCCGTCACCACTGCGTCGGGACCTTGTTCCTGCGGCAGCAAAGCGAGGGGCTTGCCGTCCGGGTCCATCAGATAGGCTTGGCGCGAGTGGTTTACGAGGTAGCCGCCACCCGGCGACGCATCGCCCTTGCTCGAATAGACCGCATATTCGGTCTTGATCTGCGCGATCTGCGCGTCGGTGCCGGTGAGGCCGACCATGCGCGGGTGAAAGGCAGAGACGAACTGCTTGAGCACCGCGGGGGTGTCCCGCGCCGGGTCGACGGTCACGAACACCGGCACGATCTTCGCGGCGAGCGCAGGGTCGCTCGCTTCGAGCTTTTTCACCGCGGCGCCGATCGCCTGGACATCCGTCGGACACACATCGGGACAGAAGGTGTAGCCGAAATACATGATCCGGTATTTGCCTGCGAACGCCTGTTCGGTGACGGTCTTCCCGTTCTGGTCGGTCAGCGTGAAGGCGCCGCCGATCCGCGCGCCTTCGAGCGGCGGTTTGGCGGGCGGTGCAGAGGCGGTGCACGCGGATAAGGCGAGTGCCGGTATGAGAAGGAAACGGAGGGTCATGGTCCCGCCAGCCTTGATCTGTTCGCTACTGCGGCGCAAGCGTCACCGATATCCAGGACGAACCAAGGAAGTCTCTCGATGCGTATCCGCCTGATGCTCGCCGCTACCCTCCTGACGCCTGCGCTCGCCTGCGTCGCGGCGCCCGCGTTCGCGCAAGGCCAGTCGGAGGGGTACAAGTTCCTGTCCGCGGTGCGCGATGCGAAGAACAACGATGTGCTGGAGATGCTCGGCAAGCCCGGCAGCAACATCATCAACACGCGCGACGTGACCAGCGGCGAAGGCGCGCTCCACATCGTCATCAAGCGCAGCGACGAGGTGTATCTGCGCTTCCTGCTGCAAAAGGGTGCGGACGCGAATTTGCGCGACGGCAAGGGCAACACGCCGCTGCTGCTCGCCGTGACGCTGGGGCAGACGAACATGATCCCGATCCTGACCGCAGCGGGGGCGAACCCGAACCTGGCCAATTCGGCGGGCGAGACGCCGCTGATTCGCGCGGTACAGCGCCGCGACGTGGGCATGATCCGGGTGCTGCTGGCCGAGAACGCCGATCCCGACCAGGCGGATATCATGGCGGGCATGTCCGCGCGCGCCTATGCCAAGCAGGATGGACGCAACCCGATCGTGAGCAAGCTGCTGGAAGATGCGCCGAAGAAGGTGCGCAAGGCGGTTTCGGGCCCGAAGTTCTAAGCTGGAGTTACGGTCGCCAACGCCGCCAGGACCACGACAAGCTCCCCTCCCTGGAAGGGAGGGGCTGGGGGTGGGTAGGCCAGCGTGTGACCCGACGGTTGCATGATACGGAAACCGACCCACCCCCGACCCCTCCCTTCCAGGGAGGGGGGAAGTTCACGACGTTCCTTTAGAATGCCAACCCGTCGGCGTCCGGGTCCATCTGCGCGATCAGCCGCCGTGCCGCGCGCCGGGCGAACGCGAGCGTACACCGTTTCCGCACATGCGCGGGCAGCGGCACGGTATGCGCCTCCCGCACGATCGCCGCGTCGTAGCGGTCCGCCACGATGATCCCGGTACGCTCCGGCAGGAACACAGGCCCGTTCAGGGGCCCGACGTCGAACCCGGCCGGGACCGCCCAGAAATACCGGTCGCAATGCCCGAGATAATCCGGCCACTTCCCGTCGCCTAGCAGATCGGCGCGAGACACCTTGATCTCGACGATCACGATCTGGCCACGCGCGTCCACCGCCATCAGGTCGGCACGGCGGCCGCCATCTAGGGGCACTTCGGTCATCGCGGTGAGATCGTGGCGCAGCAACATCCGGATCACGCCGCGCGCCACGTCGGCCGCACATAAGGGTGATCCAGGTTCGTCGATGCAGGAGTCCGGCGGCATGTCGAGCATGCGCCGGAAATAGAACAATCCGCGAACGAGGCAAGCCCATTCGCGGATCGCCTGGCGGTCAGCCCGCCTCGCCCTTCAACGGCCGGGCGAGCAGGTCGCCGATGACGTCGCTCACCGGCGCGCCCTCCAGCAGGCGGCAGACGGCTTCGGTGATCGGCATGTCGACGCGCGCGTCACGGGCGGCTTCGCGGAGGACAGGCGCGGTAAAGGCGCCTTCCGCGACGGTCCGGCGATCTGCCAGTAATGTCGCCGCCGAATCGCCACGCCCCAGGCCGACACCCAACGAGAAGTTGCGCGAGCTGGTCGAGGAGCAGGTGAGCACAAGATCACCCAGCCCCGAAAGCCCCGCCAGCGTGTCGGCGCGCGCACCGCGTGCCAGCCCGAACCGCGTCATCTCGGCGAACCCGCGCGCGATCAAGGCGGCGCGCGCGTTCTGGCCGAGACCTGCCCCCTCGACCACGCCGCAACCGATCGCGAGGACGTTCTTCACCGCGCCGCCGATCTCCGCACCCGCGACGTCGGTCGAGGCGTACGTCCGGAAATGGCGGGCCGCGAGGCGTATCGCGAGCCGTTCGCCAAGCGCCGCATCCTCGCAGGCGAGCGTCACCGCGGTCGGCAACCCGGCGGCGACTTCGTGCGCGAAGGTCGGCCCCGAAAGCACCGCGATCGGCGCATCGGGATGTACCGCGCGCGCGACCTCACCGACGAGCCGCTTGCTACCCGCCTCGATCCCCTTCGCGCAGAGCACGAGCGGAATGCGGCCGATCGGGGCGGCGGCGAGCACGCTGCCGACGTGCTGGGCCGGCGCGACGACGAGGATCGCATCCATGTCGGCCAGCGCGGCGAGGTCGTCTGTCGCGCGGATCGTCGGCGACAGCGCGACGCCGCCGAGGAACAGCGTGTTCTCATGGGCAGTGTTGATCGACTCGACCACCGCGCCCTCGCGCGCCCAAAGGATCACCTCGCGACCACCATAGGCTGCGACTTGCGCCAAGGCGGTGCCCCACGCGCCGCCGCCGATGACGCCGATCTTCATGCCTTGACCCCCGCGCCACGTACCGCTTCGGCATTCGGATCGAGCGGCCAGCGCGGACGCGCGGCGACATCGAGCGGATCGGTGAGGCCCGCGGCGAACCTCTCGGCCCCCGCCCAGCCGATCATCGCGGCGTTGTCGGTGCACAGCCACAGAGGCGGCGCGACGAAACGGAGCCCGTGCGCGCTGGCAAGACCCTGCAACGCGGTACGGACCGCTGTGTTGGCCGCGACTCCGCCCGCGACGACGAGCGCGGTGGCACCATGCGATGTCCGCAAAGCCTTGGTCGTGCGGTCGATCAGGCAGTCCACCACCGCCGCCTGGAACGAGGCGGCGATATCCTCGGGCGAATACTGGCCGACGACACGCGCGACCGCGCTCTTCAAGCCGGCGAACGAGAAATGCGGTTCGGCCGAGCCTTTGAGCGGGCGCGGCAATGGGACGGCCTTGGGATCTCCCAACGCCGCGGTCCGTTCGACGGCAGGGCCACCGGGAAAGCCCAAGCCCAAGAGCTTGGCGGTCTTGTCGAATGCCTCGCCCGCCGCATCGTCGATCGTCGTGGCGAGACGTCGATACGCACCGACGCCCTCAACCAGCAGCAACTGGCAATGCCCGCCCGACACAAGCAACAGCAGGTATGGGAACTCGAGGTCCGGGTCCGACAGGCGCGGCGAAAGCGCGTGACCCTCGAGATGATTGACCGCGATCAACGGCTTGCCCGCGGCGTGCGCGAGCGCCTTGCCGGTGACCAGCCCGACCATCACCCCGCCGATCAGCCCCGGCCCCGCGGTCGCGGCGATCCCATCGACATCCGCCAGCGTCAGCTTCGCGTCGGCCAGCGCCGCGACGATCAGCGGCTCCAGCGCCTCGACATGCGCGCGCGCAGCGATTTCGGGGACGACGCCGCCGAACGGAGCGTGCGCCGCTTCCTGCCCGAGCAGCCGATGCGCGAGGACCTGCCGGTCGCCGGTGACGAGCGCGGCGGCGGTTTCGTCGCAGGAGGATTCGATGCCGAGAATGATCATCGCATGTCTGTATAGGCCCGCGTGAAGCTTGTCGAAGGGGGCCCCTTTCTGCATGGCACGCAGGATGACAGTTTTTCGGCTCGGTACGCGCGGTTCGCCGCTGGCGCTCACCCAGGCAGGCCTGGTCCGCGATGCCCTGTGCGCGGCACATGGCTGGTCAGCGGACAAGGTCGAGACGGTCGTGATCCGCACGACGGGCGACCGCGTGCAGGATCGCGCACTCGCCGAGATCGGCGGCAAGGCGCTGTGGACCAGGGAACTCGACCGCGCGCTGCACGACGGTGACATCGACTGCGCGGTGCATTCGATGAAGGACGTCGAAACGATCCGGCCGCGCACGCTGAGGATCGCCGCGATGCTGCCGCGGGCCGACGTGCGCGATCGGCTGATCGGCGCGGAGACCTTCGCCGACCTGCGCCCGGGCGCCGTCGTCGGCACGAGTTCGCCGCGACGCCGCGCGCAGATGCTGCGGCTGCGGCCCGACCTGGAGATCGTGCTGATCCGCGGCAACGTCGACACGCGGCTCGGCCGGGTGGCGAGCGGCGAGATGGACGCCACGCTGCTCGCCGCCGCGGGGCTCGATCGCCTCGGGCGCGACGACGGCCATGCGATCCCAACCGACATCATGCTGCCCGCGCCGGCGCAGGGCGCGGTCGGGATCGAGGTCCTCGACGGTAGCGCCGCGCACGCGATCGTCGCCGCGATCGACCATGCCGACACCAGCCTGTGCGTGCTGACCGAGCGCGCGTTGCTGGCCCGGCTCGGGGCGGATTGCCATTCACCGGTCGCGGCACTCGCGTCGCTGGCAGGCGAGACGCTGACGTTGCGCGCCGAGCTGATCGCCGAGGACGGGACGTGCGACGTCGCCGGATCGATCGAGGGCGGCGCGGGCGAAGACTTGGGCACGATGCTGGCGGTAGACTTGCTTACGCGTGCGCCGGCGAGCGTCCGCCGGTTGTTCGCGGCATGACGTCCGCGCATGCCGTCGTCGTCGTGCGGCCGGAGCCCGGCAATGCACGGACTGCGGCAGCGCTCCGGACGCTCGGGCTCGACGTACGGCAGGTTCCGCTGTTCGCCGTAACGCCGGTCGACTGGAGCGTACCGGATCCGGCGGGGTTCGACGGACTGTTGCTGACCAGCGCGAACGCAGTGCGGCATGGCGGTGCAGGACTGGACGCGTTGAAGCGCCTGCCGGTGGTCGCGGTCGGCGCGGCGACCGCGGCGGCGGCAACCGACGCGGGTTTTGCGGTCGCGGTGACCGGGTCGGGCGATGCCCGCGATGCCGTTTACGAAGCGCGCGATCGCGGTTTCGCGCGCCTGCTGCATTTGGCCGGGCGCGATCGTGCCCCGACCGGCGACGGGATCGAGGCGGTCACGGTCTACGCGAGCGATGATGTGCCGATCGACGCGACGGTGGCGCATTCGTTCGCCGATACCGTCGTGCTGCTGCACTCCGAACGCGCCGCGACCCGGTTGAAGGAGATGCTCGATACGGCGGGCATCGACCGATCCGGAATCGAGATCGCCGCAATCAGCGCTGCCGTCGCCGAAGCGGCCGGAACCGGCTGGGCGACCGTCTCGATCGCCCCGCAACCAAGCGATCCGGCCCTCGTCGCTCTGGCTGCTGCGCGTGCGAACATACGCGCGATTGACCATCCGGTGCGTGGCGGGGATAAGCACGCCATGAGCGACTACGTGCCGACCGATCGCCCACGGGCACGCGGACCCAGAATGGGCGTTATCGTCGCCCTGACCGCGCTCGCGTTTATCGCCGGGCTCGGGCTGATGGCTTATGCCGCGAGGAAGCTGCCCTGGTTCGGCGCCACGGCGTCGACCACCGCTGGCGCACCCGTCGCAGGCCAGAAAGCCGGCGCGAGCAGTTCCGGGTATATCCCGTCGCAACCGCTCGGCCCGGATGGCCAGCCCCAGGCGGCCGCGCCGGTCGACACCGCCGTGCTGGCAACGCGCGAGGCGACGCTGGCGGGCCAGTTGACCGCGCTCGAGGCGCGCACCGCGGCGATCACTACGGACGCCGCCGCCGCCGGCGCGCAGGCGACGCGCGCGGAAGGCCTGCTGGTCGCCTTTGCCGCGCGCCGTGCGCTCGATCGCGGAGTCGGGCTTGGCTATCTGGAGGAGCAATTGCGCCTGCGGTTCGGTCAGGCCCAGCCCCGTGCGACCATGCTGCTGATCCAGTCTGCGCGCCAGCCGGTGACGCTCGAGGACCTGCGCCAGGGCCTCGATGCGATAGCGCCGGACATCACGAGTTCGACCGGTGAGAATTGGCTCGACACGATCCAGCATCAGATCGACTCACTGATAGTGCTGCGCAAGGCGGGAACGCCGTCGCCGATGCCCGCCGACCGCCTCGCGCGCGCGCGGCGACTGCTCGGCGCCGGCCAGGTCGAGGCGGCCCGCGCCGAAGTCGCCCGCCTCCCCGGCGCGGCGCAGGCCGGCAACTGGATCGACGCGGCGCGGCGCTATGTTGTCGCCCGCCAAGCGCTCGATCTAATCGAGAACACAGCGCTGATCGGCCAGGCGGGACAGCCGCAGCCGGCGCCGGTCGTCATGCCAACGCCACAAACGGCAACCGAAACGGACACCGCCCCGGACCCGTCGGGAATCTGAGCTGAACTTGTCTCGCTGGTGAACAGCGATCTACGGCCAATGGCTTTGCATTCGCCTGTCCGAGATTCAACGGCGAGACCGTTCGATCTCTTTCCCATTACAGGATAGCTGCGTACGGGCGGATCGTCCCGGGAACATCCACGGGGTCACGCACTAAAGTCGGCGGTGTGCTTTGATCTACGACAGTCCGGAACGGACTTTGCGTGATCCGGCCTTATCTTCTTCAACGCACCCCGTGGGGCAGCCGTTCTGTAGAGGAAGTCGACGCTCCATAGCGCCGCCCCCTGTCTTTCCTACCACAGCACGCCACGGACAGGCTGCAACGGCTCTGGAGCCTCGTCGCCGATCGCCTGAAGCAGGTCGATCTCGATCGTCCGGCACATTGCATTCAACGGGACATCGTGAATTGTATCCGCGAACGGATCGACCAGATCGTCGCCGATCTGGAGCACGGCGAGGAACATCAACCCGGCAATCGTCGAGCCGATCGGCGTCGCGAACCCAAGCGTCTCGACCAGCCCGATCGGCAGCAGGATGCAGAACAGCCGCGTGAAGATGCTGGGGAAGAACCGATACTGGTTTGGCAGCGGCGTGTTCTTGATACGCTCCATGCCACCCTGCGCGTTGGCGATATCGACGAGGATCGCCTCGAACTGCGTCTGCTGGATGGTGTCGATCCAGCCATTGCGGCGTGCGATATCGATTCGGCGGCCAGTACCGTCGAGCAGGCCGTTGGCGATATTGGTGCGATCGAGCGCGAACGACGCCTCTTCCTTCGACAGGAAGCGCAGCACCTCGGGCGGTGCTGGCTGCTTCCGCAACTGGCAGCGCAATGCGTTCACGTAGGCGATCTGGCGGAGAACGATCGTCCGCTTCATATCGTGGCCTTCGGGCTCGGGCAGCATGTTGCGCGCCATTCGCGCCAAATTGCGCGAGGCATTGATCATCAGGCCCCATAGCCCGCGGCTTTCCCACCAGCGCTGATACGCGGAGTTGTCGCGGAAGCCGAGGAACAGCGCCAGCGCGGTACCGAACAGCGTCAGTGGCAGGGCCGGCGCATGAAACGGCAGGACGTAATAGGTGATCGTGACGACGACGTCCCAGACGAAAAGACCCAGCAGCGGGCGCCAGACCTCGCTCAAGATTTGACTGAGGCGTGGTGTTGCGGTGACGATCAAACGAAAGCTCCCTTGTTTACTGGGCGTTTAATGCGCGAAGAGACGTTTCGCTGCAATGCAGCGACGATCAGCCGCCCCGCTTAGCCGCCCACGAGCGACTGATCGCGCAGACCGCGCCAGATCTTTACCGCCTGCACCGTCTCGGCGACGTCGTGGACGCGCAGGATCTGGACGCCGGCCTCGGCGCCCTTGAGTGCCAACGCGAGCGAACCGGCGAGGCGCTGGTCGACCGGCGCTTCGTTCGACAATGCTCCGATCAGGCGCTTGCGGCTAGCGCCGAGCATGATCGGGCAGCCGAGCCCGTGGAAGATCGCCAGGCCGTTGAGTAGCGCGAGGTTCTCGGCGAGCGTCTTGCCGAAGCCGATGCCGGGGTCGACCATGATCCGCGTGGCGTCGACGCCACCCGCGACAACGGCGGCGATGCGGGTTTCGAGCCAGTCGAACACGTCGGTCAGGACGTTGGTGTAGCCACCGTTGCCGTGACCGCCTTTCCTGGGATCGGGCGAGTGCATCAGGACGACCGGGCAGCCACTTTTCGCGACAACATCCAGCGCGCGATCGTCCCACAGGAGCGCAGCCACGTCGTTGACGATATGCGCGCCGGCGGCGAGCGTCGCCTCCATGACGGCGGCCTTGCGCGTGTCGACCGAGACGATCGCGCCGGCGAGCGCGAGCCGTTCGACGACGGGGACGAGGCGCGCGATCTCGTCGCCTTCCCATACCGCGGGAGCGCCGGGACGGGTTGACTCTCCGCCGACGTCGATCAGCGTCGCGCCGGCGGCGGCCATGTCGATGCCGGCTGCTGCTGCGGCGGCGGGGTCGTCGACATGCTTGCCGCCGTCGGAGAAGCTGTCGGGGGTGACGTTGAGGATGCCGGCGACGATCGGCTGGTCGAAGCGGAGCGTGCGTTCGCCGAGTCGGAGGGGCGCGCGTGGGGCGGTGATGGCGGCGTGGAGGTGCGCGGCGCGCTCGCCCAGCGTTGCGACGTCGGCGACGGGGATCGTCCGGCGGGTGCGGCCTTCGATCACTTCGTAGGCGGCGAACCATTGCAGGCCCCCCGCCAGGTGCGCGACGCTGTTGTCTGCGTAGCCGATCGGGGTGTCGACGAACTGGACGGGGCGGAGGTGGATGGTCGGTCTCCTGCTCCCCTCCCTGAAAGGGAGGGGTCGGGGGGTGGGTCGGCCGGTTGGTTTACGTATCGCCCGCCAAGCAGCCAACCCACCCCCAGCCCCTCCCTTTCAGGGAGGGGGGCAAGAAGGTCAGACAGTAGTCGCCAGCAGGTACGTCTGGCGGAGGTCGTCGATCGGTTTCAGGCCCTTGTCGCTCTCGTAATGCCAGAAGCTCCAGCCGTTGCAGGCGGGGGCGTTCTGGAGGGTCGAACCGAGCTTGTGGATCGAGCCGATCGTGCCGCAGTCGCTGAGCAGCGAACCGTCGGCGCGGATCGTCGCGCGCCACCGCCGCTTCGAGTCGGTCAGCACCGCGCCGGGGGCGAGATACGCGTTCTCGACCAGCACGCCGAACGCGACCTTGGGCTGCGTGCGCGGGCTCATCATCGTGGCGAGTGCCGATTCGTCGAGCGGCAGCGCGGCCTCGATCCGCTCCTGCGCGGCTTCGATGTAGTCGCCTTCACGGTCGATGCCGATCCAGCTGCGGCCGAGGCGCTTGGCCACCGCGCCGGTCGTGCCGGTGCCGAAGAACGGATCGAGTACCACGTCGCCGGGCTTCGTGCACGCCAGCAGGATGCGGTAGAGCAGTGCTTCGGGCTTCTGCGTCGGGTGGACCTTGGTGCCGTTCTTCTTCAGCCGCTCGGCGCCGCCGCAGGTCGGGAATTCCCAGTCGCTGCGCATCTGGAGCTCGTCGTTGAGCGTCTTCATCGCGCGGTAGTTGAAGTGGTATTTCGCCTTCTCGCCCTTCGACGCCCAGATCAGCGTCTCGTGCGCGTTGGTGAAGCGGGTGCCGCGGAAGTTGGGCATCGGGTTGGTCTTGCGCCAGACGATGTCGTTGAGGATCCAGTAGCCGAGATCCTGCACCGCGGCACCAACGCGGAAGATGTTGTGATAGCTGCCGATGACCCAGAGCGCGCCGTCGTCCTTGAGGATGCGGCGTGCTTCCTTGAGCCAGGCACGGGTGAAGCGGTCGTATGCGGCGAAGGTGTCGAACTTGTCCCAGTCGTCGGTGACCGCGTCGACATGGCTGCCGTCGGGGCGATAGAGTTCGCCACCGAGCTGGAGGTTGTAGGGCGGGTCGGCGAAGATCATGTCGATGGAATTCGACGGGAGCGCCTTCATGTGCTCGATGCAGTCGCCACGTAAAATCTGGTCGAGTGGAAGAACGGCTTGAACCGCCGGCTCCACTGCCTTCTTCGCACGCGGCCGTGCGATCGTGTCGATCAAACCCATGTTTTCCGCCCCTTATCGACGCCCATAGCGGCGGAATTGTCCGACTCCGTCAAGCAAACATTCGTTAACGGCGTTTCGGTACGATTCCGTCGCTGCGGCCAATCGAGTCGCCGTTGCCCAGATGTTGAGTCGTGGGAGACTCGCGGCTCAAGCCCTTGGGGTGTGGCGCGAAAGACTCAGCTCGTCGTTTCCTGTGCGAAAAGTCCCTCGCGCGCCAGATAGGCGGCGGCGACGGGGGCAAAACTGCGGCGGTGAATCGGCGTGGGGCCGTGATCGCGGAGTGCCTTCATGTGGTGCGCGCAGCCATAGCCCTTGTTCGAATGCCAGTTATATTCGGGATGCACGTCGGCGGCGGCGATCATGATGAGGTCGCGCGTGTGCTTGGCGACGATCGAGGCGGCGGCGATCGACAGCGACTTCGCGTCGCCGCCGACCAGCGGCGTGGCGGGGTAGGTCCAGCGGGGCAAGCGGTTGCCGTCGACGAGGACGTGGCCGGGGGCATGGCCGAGTTCGACCGCCAGCGCGTCGACCGCGAGCGTCATCGCCTTCATCGTTGCCCAGTAGATGTTGAGCGTGTCGATTTCGTCGGGCTGGACGATGCCGATGCCGACGATCGCACAGCCTTTGAGACGGGCGCAGAGCCGTTCGCGTTCGGAGGCGGAGAGCTTCTTCGAATCGTCTATGCCGCGGGGGACGCCTTTCGAGGGGAGGATCACCGCGGCGGCAACGACCGGTCCGGCGAGCGGACCGCGGCCGGCCTCGTCGACGCCGGCGACGGGGCCGACGCAGAGCTTTTCGTGTTTCATGCCGGGCATTGGTAGTCTTTCAACTGGTCGAACGGGCTGATGCCGAGGGCGTGCCCCATCGGGCCGTGGCCTGCGCCTAGCCCCGGTGCGTTGGCAAGCCCGGCGCGGACGAACGCGATGGCGCGCTCGATTGCGGAGTCGAGTGGCAGGCCTTGGGCGAGCCCGGTGGCGATACCGCTGGCGAGCGTGCAGCCGGTACCGTGGGCGTGGCGGGTTTCGATGCGGGGGTTGGTCCAGCCGGTTTCGCCGGCGTTGGTGATGAGACGGTCGATGACGGAGGGGCCTTCGGCGTGGCCGCCTTTTATGAGGACGGCCGGGCCTAGTGCGCGGATTGCTTGCTCGCCACCGAGGGCTGCGAGTTCGGGGAGGTTGGGGGTTACGAGCGTCGCGATCCGCATGAGGCGGGTGAAGGCGGCGATCGTGTCGGTGTCCGCGAGGACTGAGCCGGAGGTGGCGATCATCACCGGGTCGAAGATGATGGGGAGGCTGCTCCCCGCCCTGGAAGGGAGGGGTTGGGGGTGGGTTGGCTTGGGGCTGGTGTCGCGCTCACCCAGCGGCCTACCCACCCCCGGCCCCTCCCTTTCAGGGAGGGGGGAAAGACGCTCTAGATATGCAGCGACCGCATTGGCGGTGTCCGCGGAGCCGATCATGCCGATCTTTACGGCGTCGATGCCGATGTCCGAGACGACCGAGTCTATCTGCGCGAGGACGATGTCAGTGGGGATCTGGTGGACCGCCTGCACGCCGAGCGTGTTCTGTGCGGTGATCGCGGTAACGGCCGTCATTGCGTGGCCGCCGAGCATGGTTACCGTCTTGATATCCGCCTGAATTCCTGCGCCGCCGCCCGAGTCGGAGCCTGCTATTATAAGAACCCGCGCTGTCATAAAGTGTCCCAGATCGGGGCGAAGTGCACGAAGTGCAGACGCTGGCGCGAGTCTGCACATTGCCGGAGGCGGGGTTGGAATGGGGATACCGGACTGGGTTTGGCGCGGTTGGCGGTCATGGGATCGGCTATGGCATGATCGGTCGGATGTAGGACAGGGGTGCTGGACATACGCCTGCATCCACCCCGGCGGAGGCTGGGGCCCAATTGGGAGACGTTGCTAACCGCGGACTGCGATCTGTTACCTGGACCTTTCCAACTGGGCCCCGGCCTCCGCCGGGGTGGTAGGAGGGGTTGGGGTGCAACAAGGAGCGAGGTCGCGCTTACCCAACCGGCGCCTAGTGCCGCCGCGCGCCCGCCGGCTTTTGCGGTGGCGCCTCGCCCAGCCTGGTCGGGCGGTCGAGCAATTCGCCGCCGCAGTTCGGGCAGCGCTCGTCGAGTGCGTCCGCGCATTCCGCGCAGAAGGTGCATTCGAACGAGCAGATGAATGCGCCCGGCGCGTCGGCGGGAAGGTCGGTGGTGCAGCGTTCGCAGGCGGGGCGCATCTCGAGCATCAGGCGGCAGCCTTCCGGACGGCGTCGCAGATGCGGTCGACGACACGCTCGACCTGTGCCGGATCGTCGCCTTCCGCCATCACGCGGATCACCGGTTCGGTGCCCGATGGCCGAATGACGAGACGTCCGTTGCCGGCCAGTTCGGCCTCGGCCTGCGCGATCACCGCCTTTACGGCATCATCGTCGAGCGGCTTGCCACCGGCGAAGCGGACGTTCTTCAGCAACTGCGGCAGCGGCTCGAACCGGTGCAGCACTTCGCTCGCCAGTGCCCCCGAACGCTTGACCTCCGCCAGGATCTGAAGCGCCGCGACCAACCCGTCGCCCGTCGTCGCGTAGTCGGACAGGATGATGTGGCCCGACTGCTCGCCGCCGACATTGTAGCCGCTCGAGCGCATCTTCTCGAGCACGTGGCGGTCGCCAACCTTGGTCCGGACGAGGCCGAGGCCCTGCGCCGCGAGATGACGCTCCAGGCCCAGGTTCGACATCACCGTCGCGACGAGGCCACCGCCCGCCAGCCGCCCCTGCCGCGCCCAGCTTGCCGCGATCGTCGCCATCAGCTGGTCGCCGTCGACGATGGTGCCGGTCTCGTCGACGACGATCAGGCGATCCGCGTCGCCGTCGAGCGCGATGCCGATGTCCGCGCCGCTGGCGACCACCGTCTCGGCGAGCGTCTGCGGGGCGGTCGAGCCGACGCCGTCGTTGATGTTGGTACCGTTGGGCGTGACGCCGATCGCGACGACGTCCGCGCCGAGTTCCCAAAGCGCCGACGGTGCGACCTTGTAAGCGGCGCCGTTCGCGCAATCGATCACGACCCGCATGCCGTCGAGGCGAAGATTCTCGGGGAAGGTCGACTTGGCGAAGTGGATGTAGCGACCCTGCGCATCGTCGATACGGCGCGCGCGGCCGATCTGGCTCGACGGTACGAGCGGGATGTCGCCGTCGATCAGCGCCTCGATCGCTTCCTCCGCTTCGTCCGACAGCTTGTAGCCATCTGGACCGAACAGCTTGATGCCGTTGTCGGCGTAGGCGTTATGGCTAGCAGAGATCATGACACCGATATCGGCGCGCATCGAATGGGTGAGCATCGCGACCGCGGGTGTCGGCATTGGCCCGACCATGACGACGTCCATGCCGACACTGGTGAACCCTGCAACCAGTGCGGATTCGAGCATATAGCCCGACAGGCGCGTGTCCTTGCCGATCACGACGCGGTGGCGGTGATCGCCGCGCAGGAAGTAGGCGCCGGCGGCCATGCCAACCTTCATCGCCATCTCCGCCGTCATCGGCGAGACATTGGTGGCGCCACGAATGCCATCGGTGCCGAAGTATTTTCTTGCCATCGCGTCCGCTTTCCGTCCCGTATCGGTGTCCGAAGCCGTTGATAGCGCGGTCGAACACGAAGGGCGAGCATGTCGCAGACTACACGGATTCTGGCAGCCCTGATCGGTGGCATCGCGATGGGCATCGCTGCGGCGACCTGGTCGCCGGCGAACGCGATCGCCTTCACGGCCGTGACGCAGCCGATAGGTTCGGCGTGGCTGCACGGGTTGCAGATGGTGATCGTGCCGTTGGTCGTCGGGCTGCTCGTGACCGGGATCGGCGCGACCACCGAGGCGGCGCGCGCCGGGCGGATCACCGTGCGGGCGATGGTGATGATCGTCGTCATCCTGTGGAGTACGACGATCATGTCCGCGCTGGTCATGCCGTTGATCCTGGAAGCCTTCCCGTTGCCGCACGCGCTCGGCGCCGCGCTGCGCGCCGCATTGACCGGCGCCGCGCCGGTCGGGCCGGTGCCGGGGATCGGTGCGTTCTTCGACACGATCGTGCCGACCAATATCGTCGCGGCCGCCTCCAGCGACTCGTTCCTGCCGCTGACCGTCTTCGCGCTGACGTTCGCGTTTGCCGTGACGAAACTGCCCGACGATCGCCGTCGCGTACTGACCGGCTTCTTCCAGGCGGTGGTCGACGCGCTGTTGATCATCATCACATGGGTGCTGAAGCTCGCCCCGATCGGCATCTTCGCGCTCGCCTACGGGGTTGGCGCACGCACCGGGACTGCGGCGTTCGGCGCGCTGCTGCACTATATCGTCTGCGTCTCGGCGATCGGGTTCATCGTCCTGCTGTCCGCCTATCCGATCGGGATGATCGGCGGGCGGGTCGGCTTCGGCCGGTTCGCGCGTGCGGTCGCGCCGGCGCAGGCGGTGGCGATCAGCACGCAATCGTCGCTCGCCTCGTTGCCGGCGATGCTGAAGGCCTCGACCGACCTCGGTGCGTCACCCGCCACCGCCGGGATAGTCCTGCCGCTGTCGGTCGCGGTGTTCCGCGCAACCAGTCCGGCGATGAACCTGGCGGTCGCGCTGTACGTCGCGCACTGGCTGGGGCTGCCGATCGGCCCGGGGCAGATGGCGGCGGGCGTGGCGACCGCGGCGATCACGACGATGGGGTCGATCTCGCTGCCCGGCACGATCAGTTTCGTCGCGTCGGTCGCGCCGGTGGCGTTGGCGATGGGGATCCCGCTCGAGGTGCTGGGTCTGCTCATCGCAGTCGAGACCATACCCGACCTGTTTCGGACCGTCGGGAACGTGACGATGGATACCGCCGTCACCATCTCCGTCGCAGCGCGGTCCGATCACGGGAACGGTGCTCAGGAGATTCCGCATGAAGTATCGCACGCTCGGCCCTGATTTCGAGGTTTCCGCGCTGGGCTTAGGCTGCATGCCGATGGCCGGCATCGGCAAGGGCATGTACGGCGAGGCGGACCCGCAAGAGAGCATCGCCACGATCCACCGCGCGATCGAGCTGGGCGTGACGCTGTTCGATACCGCCGAGATCTATGGCCCGCTGGTCAACGAGGAACTGATCGGCAAGGCGATCCGCGGCAAGCGCGACGGCGTCGTGATCGCTACCAAATTCGGGTTTCGCTATGACGAGAACGGGATGACGGGGGTCGATTCCACGCCGGCCAATGTACGGCGGGCGTGCGAGGGATCGCTGAAGCGGCTTGGGGTCGAGACGATTGATCTGCTGTACCAGCACCGGGTCGATCCTGGCGTGCCGATCGAGGATACGGTCGGCGCGATGGCGGAGCTGGTGCGCGAGGGCAAGGTGCGGCATCTCGGGCTGTCCGAGGCTGGGCTCGACACGATCCGGCGGGCTGCGGCGACGCATCCGATCGCGGCGTTGCAGAGTGAGTATTCGTTGTGGGAGCGCGATGTCGAGGACGAGATCCTACCGCTGTGCCGTGAACTGGGGATCGGGTTCGTGCCGTATTCGCCGCTGGGGCGCGGGTTCCTGACGGGGCAAATTACGGCGCGGTCGGATCTTCCCGAGGGTGACTATCGGCGCAACGATCCGCGCTATTCGGAGGAGAACTTCGCCAAGAACATGGAGATGGTGGCGGTGGTGAAGTCGATTGCCGATGCGCATGCGGCTTCGCCGGCGCAGGTGGCGCTCGCGTGGCTGCTGGCGCAGGGCGACGACATCGTGCCGATCCCGGGGTCGAAGCGCCGGGTTACGCTGGAGGATAGCATGAAGGCGGCGGAGGTTGCGCTGTCGGCGGACGATCTGGCGAAGCTGGATGCGGCGGCGCCGAGGGGTGGGACTGCTGGGCCGCGGTATGGCGAGAAGGCGTTGTCGATGACGCGGATCTGACGGCCTCCCCTCCCGCTTGCGGGAGGGGCCGGGGGAGGGGCTGTCGCAGTAGGCCGGACGCCAGTACGTACGTCGCGCCCTCCCCTAGCCCCTCCCGCAAGCGGGAGGGGGATTTCGTTACTGGACGCCGTGCATCCACTTCTTGATCAGCGGCGAGATCAGCAGCAGCACGACGCCGATCCCGGCCGAGACCAGGCCGATCGTCCAGAACACGCCGGCATAGGTATCGAGGCTGACCTTCAAATTGGTCACCTGGCCGCCGACCGTCTCGACGCTCGCGACCTGCGCGACGACGCCGGCGACATATTGCGCGACCGAGATCGACAGGAACCACACGCCCATCATCAGCCCGACGACGCGTGCGATCGACAGCTTGGTGATCATGCTGAGGCCGACCGGCGAGATGCAGAGCTCGGCGAACGAGTGGATGAAATACAGCCCGGCGAGCCACCAGATCGCGACCTTGAACGAAGGCCCGACCATGCTTGCGCCCCAGACGAGGAACAGGAAGCCGACACCGACGCCGATCAGCGCGATGCCGAACTTGACGGGGATCGACGGCTCCAGGCCCTTGGCGGCGAGCTTGGTCCACAGGATCGACATCACCGGCGCCAGCGCGACGATGAAGAACGCGTTGAAGAACTGCGTCTGGCCCGCCGAGATGCTGAAGAGGCCGAACACGCTGAGGTCGGTGTTGCGATCCGCGAACAGCGTGAGGCTCGACCCGGCCTGCTCGAACAGCGTCCAGAACACGACGTTGAACACGATCAGGACCATCGCCGCGAGCATCATCTGGAACTCGCGACGCTCGCCGTTGATGAACGACCAGATCAGGATGCCCGGCACCGCGATCAGGAACGTGCCGAACAGCAATTTGCCCATCAGCGACAGCGAGGCGATGTAGCCGACGATCCCGGAGCCCGGCACCGGCGGCACCGCGTTCATGAGGTTGACGAACAGCAGGTAGAAGATCGGGATGCCGAGCAACGCCAGCGCATAGATGCCGAGCGCGCGATCGGGACCGGTGCGGACCGGCGGCTCGCCGTAGCCGTTGAGCTTGCCGCCATCGAACTGGATCAGCGTCCACGAGGCGAGCATGCCGATCGCGGCAAGGCCGAAGCCTGCCCACCAGCCGACCGCGACCGCGAGGAACGGGCAGAGCAGCTGCGAGAACAGCGAGCCGAGGTTGATCCCCATGTAGAAGATCGTGAACCCGGCATCGCGTCGCTTGTCGCCTTGTGCGTAGAGCTCGCCGACCATCGTCGAGATGTTGGGCTTGAAGAAGCCGTTGCCGACCGAGATCATGCAGAGCGCGAGCAGCATGATCGTGACGTAGAAGCTGCTGCGTTCGGCGCCCGATTCGAAGCCGCCCTTCTCCACCGTGCGTGCGGTCGAGCCGTCGGGGGCGAGCAGCGAGACGGTGCCGTCGTCGTTGCCCTTGATCTTCAGCTTGTTCGCGCCGTCGACGAGGTAGCGGACTTCGCTGTCGGCCTGGTCGACGACTTCGATCGCGTAGCGCTGGTTGGCGATCGTCGCGTACGGCTTGGCGGTCTCGCCACCGAAGCAGAGCAGCAGATAGCCCAGCGCCATGATGATAGCGCCGAACTTCACCGCGCGCTTCGAGCCGAGATACTGGTCCGCGAGGTAGCCGCCGACCAGCGGCGTCAGGTACACCAGTGCGGTGTAGCCGCCGTACAGGCCGGTCGCCTCGCGGTCGCCGAACACGAAATGCTTGGTGAGGTACAGCGTGAGCAGCGCGCGCATGCCGTAATAGCCGAACCGCTCCCACGCTTCGGTGGTGAACAGCCGCGCGAGCTGGCGGGGATGCCCGAACCAGGTTTCGCCGGACGCCGGGTTGATATGGGTGATATCCGGCTCTCGCGGGGTATCCGCGGTCGGGGTGTCCACCATTCTTACGCTCCCTGATACTCGTCTTGGCCGCCGTCGAACGCGGGGCCGTTATGGCGCGCAACCTAGCGGCAAAGCTCGGCCTGTAAATATCGCACATCAGGGCTTATCTTCCGGGACATGCTCAACGACCGCTCCACGCCGCTCTCGCTGCTCGCCACCCGCCGATCGGGAAAGCCCCGCGACCTGATCGCGCCCGGCCCCGATTCCTACCAGCTGGCGACGATCCTCGAGATCGCGGCGCGGACGCCCGATCACGGCAAGCTCGCGCCGTGGCGGTTCGTCGTCGTGGGTGACGAACATCGCGCGGCACTGTCGACGCTAATTACGGACGCGTATCTGGCGGAACGGCCTTCGGCGTCGCGGACCGAACTCGAGTCGCTCGACCAGTTCGCGCACCAGGCGCCGACCCTGGTGGTCGTGCTGTCATCGCCGAAGGAGAGCAAGATTCCGCTTTGGGAACAGGAGCTTTCGGCGGGGGCGGCATGCATGAACCTGCTCCATGCGGTGCATGCGGAGGGGTTTGCGGGCGGCTGGCTGACGGGATGGCCCGCCTATTCAGACCTGGTGCGCGACGCGTTCGGGACGGCGGCGGAGCGGATCGCGGGGTTCATGTTCATCGGCACGCCGTCGCGCGCGCTCGACGAACGGCCTCGCCCGGATATGGCACGGCTCGTAAGCCATTGGGAATCCTGAGCCTCGACTTTCCGCCAGATTGCTGTATTAGAACAGCATGACAGCGCTCAGCAGCGACGACAGCCCCGTTTATATCCGCCTTCGCAGCACGATCGCCGCGGGGATTTTACGCGGTGATTACCGTGCGGGCGATCAGTTGCCGTCGGTGCGCGCGTTCGCCGCCGAGCAGGGGGCGAACCCGCTGACGGTCGCCAAGGCGTATCAGAGCTTTCAGGACGACGGGTATGTCGAGGTCCGGCGCGGGGTCGGCATGTTCGTGATGCCGGGTGCGGCGGAGGCTTTGCGGGTGGCGGAGCGCGAGAATTTCGTGACGACGCAGTGGCCGCGGATCCTGGGGCATATCGACCTGCTGGGGTTGGATGCGCATGATCTGCTGGAGCGTGAGCGGGCTTAAGTCGCTGCGAGCGATTTCCTCCGCCTCCCCTGCCCCTTGCGTTTGTCTTCACCCTGTCCCGTTCGTGCTCCCCCCGTTCGTCCTGAGTAGGCGCGAAGCCGCGTAGCGAGAGGACGTATCGAAGGACAGGTTGGCGCGGGGAACCCATGCTTCGATACGCACCCTCGATACGCTGCTGACGCAGCTACTCGGTCGCTACTCAGCACGAACGGAAGCGGGGTGCTGCTTCAAAACAATCCCAGCGCGGCGACATCTTCGACGCTCAGGTCGATCCCGAACAACAGGCTCATGCGGATACGGTACACGCGGGGGTCGGTGATCTCGCCGACGGTCGTGTCGGTCCCCGAGCGCCGGCGGTAGTTGCGCCCGATCAGCGAGGCGAAGCCGTTCGGCAGGACGATGCTGGTGATCGGGGTGTGCGTGAAGCGGCTGGACGGTGCGGTGGAAGTCCAGTGGTTCGACAGCGCGAGATCGGCGTCGAACACTTGCGCGAGCGTGAAGCTGTACTGCGGCTGGAATCCTCCCGTCTCGCCGCGACCATCGGTAGTCATCGGATCGCCGTCGCGGAGCAGCGTCCAGCCTTGTTCGGTCGCTTCGAGGCGGAAACGGGCGCCGTCGGGGGCGGTTGCCTCGGCGCCGTCGGCGAGCGGGAGGACGGGCGTGTAGCTGCCGCCGAAGCCGGTGTCGGCGATCCAGTCCTGACCGTCGATCGTCACCAGCGCGAAGGTGTGCGTGAGCGGCGGTACGTCGGTCGTGGCGATCCACACGCGGGCTAGCAACGGGCGTGCGGTGAAGCCGAGTTCCGCGAGCGCGTCGAGGAAGAGGCGGTTGTGTTCGAAGCAATAGCCGCCGCGGCGTGCGGTGACGAGCTTGGCGAAGACTGAATCGGTGTCGATTGCGATGCCGCGGCCGAGGACGACGTCGAGGTCTTCGAACGGGATCGAGAGGCGGTGCGCGTGCTGGAGGCGGCCGAGGCCGATCGAGTCGAGCGTGGGCCGCGCGGGCATCGCGACACGGAGGAGATAGGCTTCGAGGTCGAACATCGGTCGGGCTTTCAGAGATTTTGTGTTTCCCCATACCGTCCGTTGGGCGGGGGCGTCGAGTGCGGGGACCTGATGTTGCACATGACGCAACGCCCCCTCCCCCCGTTCGTGCCGAGCGAAGTCGAAGCACCTGCGCGTTGGGCATGCCCTTCGACTACGCTCAGGGCGAACGGGAAAAGGGGCGCCATCCCTGCTCGCTTTGTCACTCCGGGCTTGTTCCGGGGTCCACCGTTCCTCACTCTCGATTCTCACGAGTTTGCGGACTGGTGGATGCCGGAACGAGCCCGGCATGACGGTGTGGTTTGGCGCTGTCACGACCGAGAGGCGCTGGACGTCGATCCTCCCCCGCAAGGGGGAGGTGGCTGGCGCTTGCCAGACGGAGGGGGCGGTAAGGGTTTACCGTCGTTGCGTGTTCCTCCCCCTCCGTCACCTTCGGTGCCACCTCCCCCTTGCGGGGGAGGATTGCGAAGGCCGTCGTGTCGACACAGACGGGAAGAAGAACGTCGCCATCGTCATCCCGTCATCCTGGGCTCGACCCAGGATCCAGAGCCAAAGGCGTCGCCGTGCTTGGCTCTGGATCCTGACTTTCGTCAGGATGACGGGTGGCGGGGTTAGCTCAGGCCGCGAACAGGTCCGCTTCGATCGAGTAGAGCACCGCCGCGCTCGCGTTCGCGGCCGCGTTCAGGCCCATCGCCTCGGGGACGATCTGGTCGAGGTAGAAGCGCACCGCTGCGGTCTTCATCCGGCCGAAATCGTCACTGCCGGCGACGCCGCCCTGCCGCTCCATCAGCCAGCCGCAGGTGGCGACCGACAGCATCGTGAGGAAGGGGTAGCTTGCGGCCAGCTTGTCGTCGACGTCCGCGGTAGCGAGTTTACGCCCGATCGCTTCGCACGCGTCGACCAGCGCCAGGAGCCGCTCGTCCTTCGCTTCCGCGCGGATGTCGGCGATCAGCGCTGCGAACGCGCCTCCGTTATCCAGGCCGAGCTTGCGCCCGACCAGATCCGCCGCCTGAATGCCGTTCGTGCCCTCGTAGATCGGTGTGATGCGGGCATCGCGGAAATACTGTGCGGCGCCGGTTTCCTCGACATAGCCCATGCCGCCGTGGACCTGGATGCCGAGCGATGCGACTTCGTTGCCGAGATCGGTGCCGTGCGCCTTGGCGAGTGGCGTGACGAGTTCGAGCCGGTTGCGCGCGGCATGGTCGCCGAGATTGGCGCGGTCGACCTGCCCGGCCGCGTAGTAGACGAGCGCGCGGGCCGCCTGGGTCTGCGCCTTCATCCGCATCAGCATGCGGCGGACGTCGGGATGCTCGACGATCTTGACCGAGTCCTTGTTCGGCGAGCCGGCGCGCGCCGACTGGACGCGGTCGAGCGCGTAGGCGACCGCGCCCTGTGTCGCGCCTTCGGCGACCTGGACGCCCTGGAGGCCGACGTTCAACCGCGCGTTGTTCATCATCGTGAACATCGCGCGGATGCCGCCGAGCTCCGCGCCGATCAGTTCGCCGATGCAGTCGTCGTTGTCCCCGAAGCTCAAGACACAGGTGGGCGAGGCGTGAAGCCCCATCTTGTGCTCGATCGAGACGACGCGGACGTCGTTGAAGTCGCCCGGCGTGCCGTCGTCCTGGAGGCGGTACTTGGGGACGAGGAACAGCGAGATGCCTTTCGTGCCCGCGGGTGCGCCCGGCGTCCGCGCGAGGACGAGGTGGACGATGTTCGGTGCCATGTCGTGATCGCCGAACGAGATGTAGATCTTGGTGCCCTTGATGCTCCACTTGCCGTCACCGAGCGGGGTGGCGGTGGCGCGGAGGGCGCCGACGTCGGAGCCGGCCTGCGGCTCGGTGAGGTTCATCGTGCCGGTCCATTCGCCGGTAGCGAGATGAGGAAGGTAGAGCGCCCGCTGCTCGGGCGAGCCGTGATGCTGGAGCGCCTCGATCGCGCCGACGGTCAGCGTCGGGCACAGCGCGAAGCCCATGTTCGCCGAGCCGAGCGTGTCGAGCACCGCGGTCTGGATCGCGAACGGCAGGCCCTGCCCGCCCCATTCCTCCTCGACGCCGATTCCGCCCCAGCCACCCTCGACATAATCCTTGTACGCCTGCGCGAAGCCGTCGGGCATGACCACGCCGTCGGGGGTCCATTTTGCGCCGACGGTGTCGCCGGTGCGGTTGAGCGGCGCCCATTCGCCCGACGCCAACTGGCCGACGCCTTCGAGGACCGCGTCGACGACGTCGTCGCTGGCGGCGGCATAGCGTTCGGTCGCGGCGATCTCGCCGATCCGCACGACATGGTCGAGCACGAAACGCTGTTCGGTGGTTGCTGGAGTGAAGGCCATCGCATCCTCTTATCGCTACGGTTTGGACCCGCTATACGCCTGTGGAATGACCCGTCCACACCCTCGGATTTTACCCTACGGCACGGCCGCGATCGCCGAAGCCGCCGCGCTGATTCGCGACGGGGGGATCGTCGCGGTGCCGACCGAGACGGTGTACGGGCTGGCGGCGGACGCGACGAATGCGGAGGCGGTGGCGCGGATTTATGCGGCGAAGGGGCGGCCGAGCTTCAATCCGCTAATCGTGCATGTGGCGGATCTGGCGGCGGCGGAGCGGATTGCGGTGTTCGATGCGGATGCTCGGGCGTTGGCGGCGGCGTTCTGGCCGGGGCCTTTGACGCTGGTGTTGCCGGTAAGGGGGGATTCGGGGATCGCTTCGCTGGTGACGGCGGGGTTGGATACGATCGCGATCCGGGTGCCGCGGCACCGGGCTATGCAGGGGTTGATCGCGGCGTCGGGGCGGCCTTTGGCGGCGCCTTCGGCCAATGCGAGCGGGGGGATCAGCCCGACTTGCGCTGCGCACGTTGCGGGGAGCTTGGGGGGGAACGTGCCGCTGATCCTCGACGATGGGGCTACCGAGGCGGGATTGGAGTCGACGATCGTGGCGGGGCGGACGGTGTTGCGGCCGGGGCCGGTAACTGCGGAGGCTATCCGGCAGTACTTAGAGCACCCCCCCGGCGGAGGCCGGGGCCCAATTGGAACGTCGGATGTAACCGGTCACGACCTGCGTCATGACCGTCCCTCAATTGGACCCCGGCCTTCGCCGGGGGGGATTGGTAGTGGGGTGACGGCGCCAGGGCAGCTAGAGAGCCATTATGCGCCGAGCAAGCCGCTCCGGTTGAATGCGACCGAGACAGGGTCTGATGAGTGGCTGATTGGTTTCGGCGATGTGACAGGCGACGTGTCGCTCTCCGCGTCGGGAAACCTTGTCGAAGCCGCAGCGAGACTGTTCGACCTGCTTCACGCTGCCGATGCGAACGAACGTCCGAAGATTGCTGTTGCGCCGATTCCGCCTGAAGGTATCGGCGAAGCGATCAACGACCGCGTGCGCCGCGCCGCTCACCGCTAAATCCCGTTCCCCCGCGGAGGCGAGGGTCCAGGGTCAGGTCGGACTACGATATTCAGCTGGGCCCCCGCATCCGCGGGGGAACAGCATTGGTCCAATCTTACGCGTTCACCGCCGCCTTGGACCGTGCGGCAAAGCTCTTGCGGAGCTTCTGCAGCTTGGGCGGGATCACCGCCATGCAATACGGGTTCGAGCGGCCCGAGGTTTCCCAGTAATCCTGGTGATAGCCCTCGGCTTCGTACCACGTGTCCATCGGCTCGATCGTGGTGACGATAGGCTTCGGCGAGTCCGCCTGCGCCCGCTCCAACGCCGCCTCCATCTCCGCCTTCTGCGCATCGTCCGCCGGGAACATCGCCGAGCGATACTGCGTGCCGACGTCGTTGCCCTGTCGGTTCAGCGTCGTCGCGTCATGCGTCGCGAAGAAGATGTCGAGCAGGTCGGCGAGCTTCAGCTGCTCCGGATCGAAGCCGATCCGGATCGCCTCGGCATGGCCGGTGTCGCCACCGCACACCTGCTTGTAGCTCGGGTTCGGCACGTGCCCGCCGATATAGCCGCTCTCAGCGCTCTTCACGCCGATCACGTCCTTGAATACCGCCTCGGTGCACCAGAAGCAGCCGCCGGCGAGCGTTACATAATCCGTCATCACGATCTCCTTTCTCCCAAGATAGGAAGTCGCTACCGCGCAACAAAGAGGAGACGCGTATGATCGACGGTAAGGTTATGGTCACCGGCGGCGCCGGCTATATCGGCAGCCACGCTGTGCTGGCGCTGCTCGATGCGGGATATGACGTCGTCGTGCTCGACAATCTGGTCACCGGGTTCGACTGGGCGGTCGACGCCCGCGCCGCACTCGTCGAGGCGAACGTCGCTGACGATGTGAAGGTCCGCGCGGCGATTCGCGAGCATAACGTCCGCGCGATCATGCATTTCGCCGGCTCGGTCGTGGTCCCCGAATCGGTCAGCGATCCGCTCAAATATTACCGCAACAACACCGCCGCCAGCCGTGCGCTGATCGAGAGCGCGGTCGTCGAGGGCGTGCCGCACTTCATCTTCTCGTCGACCGCCGCGACTTATGGCACGCCCGAGAAGGTGCCCGTCGCGGAGGGCGATCCGACCGTGCCGATCAACCCCTACGGCATGTCGAAGCTGATGACCGAGGCGATGCTGCGCGACGTCGCCGCGGCGCATCCGATGAACTACGCGGCGCTGCGCTACTTCAACGTCGCCGGCGCCGATCCGCAGGGGCGCAGCGGTCAGTCGACGGTCGGCGCCACCCACCTGATCAAGATCGCGGTCGAGGCCGCGACCGGCAAGCGTGACGCGGTCGGCGTCTACGGGACCGACTTCGCCACGCCAGACGGCACCGGCGTGCGCGATTACATCCACGTCACCGACCTCGCCGCTGCGCATGTCGCCGCGTTGGAAGTCCTGATCGCGAACCCTGCCAAGAGCCACACGCTCAACGCGGGCTATGGCAAGGGTTTCTCGGTGCTCGAGGTGCTCGATGCGGTCGACAAGGTTACCAACCGGACTATCGAGCGTCGCCTGGAAGGGCGTCGCGCGGGCGATCCGGCGATGCTGATCTCGGACAATCGCGCGATCCTCGAGACGCTCGACTGGACTCCACGCCACGCCGATCTCGACGGCATCGTCCGCGATGCGCTGGCGTGGGAGCGGGCGCTGGCGGAGAAGGGCCGCTAGGAGGCCGGGTCGGCGGGCGGGGTGCCGAACGCGTGGCGCTCACCGCCGATCGCCCGTCGCGCGCGGGCGGTGGCGAGCCACCAGGCGAGCGCCCACAGCGTGCCGAAGCTCCATCCGGAAAGCACGTCGCTCGGCCAGTGGACGCCCAGATACACGCGGCTGCAGCCGATCGCGCCGACCAGCAGGATCGCGACGACCAGCAGATACGCTCGGGTCGCGCGATCCCGGGTCACCTGCGAGGCGAGGCCGGCGAGCGTGAGATAGACGATCGCGCTGTTCGCCGAATGCCCGCTCGGGAAGCTCATATGCGTGACGGTGACGAGGTGCGCGACGATGTCGGGGCGCGGGCGGGCGACCTGCAGCTTGACCAGTTCGACCACGATATTGCCGGTGACGCTGGCCGCGACCATCGCGGCGGCGGTCAGCCAGAGGCGCTGAACGATCAGGAGGCCAGCGGCGACCACCACGACGATCGTCAGGACGATGCCGCCGCCGAGCGCGGTGACGTCGGCTGCGACCTTGGGCAGCCATGACGGCCCGCCCCACGCGCGCAGACCGAGGATGATCGACCGGTCGAACGCGAACGGCCAGTGATCGACCGCGAGTCCGACGAGGAGGATGAGGGCAAGCCCAATCGCCGCGACTGACGCGCCCGCGAGAATCGCCGGGACATGCCGCCGCCTGCTCGGCGCATCGCCCGAGGCATCGATGGTGGGTCCGCCGGGGCTCGAACCCGGGACCTCTCGATTAAAAGTCGCTTGCTCTACCAACTGAGCTACGGACCCCCGCCATCGTGGACCGCGCACCTAATCGCGTGGCCGCTTTCGGTCAACCGATTGCGCCAATTGCCGGATCGTTCGTCCGGTCAGCGGATCGCGCCATGTCGGGATCAGGCCAGCGAGGGGGCCGAGGACGAAGCTGCGGGTGCGGAACGCGGCATGCGGCACGGTGAGCCCGGGCGACGACCACGCGCCGCCCGACCAGAGGATGATGTCGAGATCGATCACGCGGCTTCCCCAGCGGCGTCCGGGGCGGCGACCGAACGCGCGCTCGATCCGTTTGAGGCGGACTAGCAGCGCGGCGGGGTCCTCCTGCGTCTCGATCAGTGCGACGGCGTTGGCGTAGCGGCGGTTCGAGGGACCGAGCGGTGCACTGGCGACGGTCGGCGATCGTGCGACGACAGTGCCGAGCGTCTCCAGCGCGGCGGCGATCTCGCGTTCTGGGGCCCCGTGGCGGCCACGTCGGTTGGAGCCGAGCGCGATCGCGTAGGTGGTTGCGGCCTGCGCGATCGGCGGGAGCGGGGTTGCAGGCGACATTTGGTCCGCCTAGCGCAATCCCATGGATTCCACACCTTACACCTCCGAGCTTCCCGAAACCGTCGAAGAGAACGGCGAAGTCGACGTTACGACCGTCTTCACGCCTGTCTCCGCGTTGCCCGAGACCGAGCCGCCGCATGACTGCCCGCTTTGCCCGCGCCTCGTCGCCGTGCGTGAGCAGCTTCGGACCGAGTTCTCGACCTGGTGGAACGCGCCCGTTCCTGCGTTCGGCGATCCGGCGGCGTGGCTCGGCATCATCGGCCTCGCGCCGGGGAAGCATGGCGCGAACCGTACGGGGCGCGCGTTCACGGGCGATTACGCGGGGCAGTTCCTGTACGAGACGCTCGGGCGGTTCGGGCTTGCGACGGGGACGTATGGCGCGAAGGCAGAGGACGGGCTGGCGCTGGACGGCGCGATCATCCTCAATGCGGTGAAGTGCCTGCCGCCCGAGAACAAGCCGACGCCGGAGGAAATCCGCACCTGCCGGCCGTTCCTCGAGACGCAGGCGGATGCGGTGCCAAGCGCGCGGGTGTTCGTGGCCTTGGGGCATATCGCGCATCAGTCGGCGGTAAAGATGCTGGGTGGGCGGCTGCCCAAGGCGCGGTTCGCGCACGGGGCGGAGCATGTGATGCCCGATGGGCGCATCCTGATCGATAGCTTCCACTGCTCGCGCTACAACGTGAACACCGGTGTGCTAACGGCGGAGATGTTCGACGCGGTGTTCCAGCGGGCGCTGGCGTTGCGCGAGACGGTTTAAGAAGCCGTGACGCTGCTCCCCTCCCTGGAAGGGAGGGGTTGGGGGTGGGTTGGTGTCCGGATCGCGGATCGGTTGCGGCTTGATCGGGCCTACCCACCCCCTGCCCCTCCCTTTCAGGGAGGGGAGTTGGACGACTAATCGATCACCCAGGGCTCGCCGGCCTCTGGGGTGCGGAAACGGTTCGCGGGGATGTGTTCGCGGATCAGCGCCGCGCGGAGGTGGTCGGGCGGTTCGTTGATACCCTCTGACGTCAGCTCGAACGTGCCCCAGTGGACGCCAATCGCATAGGCCGCGCCGAGCTGTTCGAACGCGGTCACCGCCTGGTCCGGGCCGATGTGGTTGTCGGTCTGGTGACCCGCGAAATGATACGCGCCGATCGGCAGGATCGCGAGGCGGACCGGGCCGGCGGCGCGCGCTTCGGTTGCCCAGCGCATGTCGCCCGGCCCGGTGTCGCCCGCGAAATACAGGTTCCCACCGGGTAGCGTCACGGTGAAGCCTGCCCAGAGCGTCTTGTCGCGGTCGCCGGGGTCGTATTCGCTCCAGTGATGCGCGCGGTCGACGATCACGTCGATGCCGGGACGCAACGTCACGCGCCCGCCCCAGTCGAGTGCGATCGCATGGACGCCGCTGCGCGCGAGGATCTGGTCGTTGCCGAGGCCGGTCACGATCAGCGGCTTGTCGCGCCGCCAGAGCCGTCTCATCGCGGTCATGTCGAGGTGGTCGCGGTGGTCGTGGCTGAGCAGGATGAGGTGGATCTTCGGCAGGTCCGCGAGACGCACGCCGGGTTCGCGGACGCGCTTCACGCCGACGAACTGGACCGGGGACGAGCGCTCGAGCCACATCGGATCGGTCAGGATGTTGAGCCCCTGGGTCTGCACCAGCACGGTCGAGTGGCCGATCCAGGTGACGCGCATCGTCAGGCCCTCGACCCGGGCCGGGGGCCGCGTCGGGGTGACGGGCACCTTGGGCCAGCTTCGGTAGGGCGGCTTTACCAGGTTGCGGAGCAGCGCGACCGGGCCCTGCTTCTGCTCGCCAGTACTGCCCTGCACGCCGTCGGGGTTGAAGAAGCGCGTCCCGTCGAAGTGATCGCTCAGCGGAAAGGTCTTTGTCGCCGGTGTCGCGCAGCCGGCGAGGAGCGAGAGCGCGAGCAGTATCGAGCGAGTGCGGATCATGGCGCGCTGACGACTATGTCACGCGATCATCAGCGTCCAGTCACGCGCGGAGGGCCATGACGACCAACATGGATGATGATTTCGAAGTACGCGGGTTGCATGAGCAACTGTCGGAGGAACGCGCGGTCAAGGGTGAGGCGTTCGACCAGCGGATCGCATTGTTCACCGCGATCCTGGCAACGCTGGCGGCGGTGACCAGTTTCCTCGGCGGGCATACGCAGAACGAGGCGTTGCTCCACAAGAACGAGGCGGTGCTGATCAAGGCGCAGGCGTCGGATGCGTGGGGCTATTACCAGGCGGAGGACTTGAAGCGGCATATCGCGCAGATGGAGGTCGACCTCGCGCCGCCTGGGTTCGGTGCGACTCAGATGGCGACGCACCGGGCGGATATCGCGCGGTACAAGGCGCGGGGGACGGCGTTGAAGCGGGAGGCGGAGACGCTCGATCGGCGCTCGGCGGCGGCGGATGGGGAGTCGGACGAGGCGCTGCGGCCGCATACGAAGCTGGCGCTGGCGGTGACCGCGATCCAGGTGGCGATCGCGCTGGCGTCGATTACGGCGCTGACCGGGCGGCGGTGGTTGCTGTGGGTTGCGGGGGCTGCTGCGCTGGTGGGGGCGTTGTTGGCGGG
The DNA here is from genome assembly GCF_001421415.1 of Sphingomonas sp. Leaf208. Classification (GTDB taxonomy): domain Bacteria; phylum Pseudomonadota; class Alphaproteobacteria; order Sphingomonadales; family Sphingomonadaceae; genus Sphingomonas. Next base: position 239,577 of record NZ_LMKH01000034.1, on the reverse strand, counting down.
GTTGGCTTGGTTGTGATCCTCCCCCGCCAGGGGGAGGTGTCGCCGAAGGTGACGGAGGGGGAGGACACGGAACCTCGGTCACCCTTTCCTCCCCCTCCGTCTGGCAAGCGCCAGCCACCTCCCCCTGGCGGGGGAGGATCGATGGGTCAGATGTCCTGGACCAGACGGCCGTACAGATCCGGGCGGCGATCGCGGAAGAAGCCGAAGGCGGCGCGGTGGCGCTTGACGATGTCGAGGTCGATCGTCGCGGTGATGACGCCCTCGTCGTCGCGGCCAAGCTCCGCCAGAATGTCGCCGCGCTCGTCGGCGATGAAGCTGGTGCCGTAGAAGGTCTGGCCGTGCTCGACGCCGACTCGGTTGGCGGCGACGATCGGGACGACGTTCGAGACCGCGTGGCCGACCATGGCGCGGCGCCAGAGCCGGGCGGTGTCGAGCGACGTGTCGTGCGGCTCGCTGCCGATCGCGGTCGGGTAGAACAGGACTTCCGCACCCATGAGCATCATCGCGCGTGCGGTTTCCGGGTACCATTGGTCCCAGCAGACGCCGACGCCGAGCTTGCCCGCGGGGTGGGGCCAGACCTTGAAGCCGGTGTTGCCGGGGCGGAAGTAGAACTTTTCCTCATAGCCGGGGCCGTCGGGAATGTGGCTCTTGCGATAGACGCCCTGGACGTTGCCGTCGGGGCCGATCATCGCGAGGCTGTTGTAATGATGCGGGCCGTCCGCCTCGAAGAAGCTGGTCGGGATCGTGACCTTGAGCGCTTCGGCAAGCGCCTGCATCGCGAGCACCGCCTTGTGCTCGCCGACGGGCGCGGCGTTTGCGAACAGGCCTTCATCCTCGACGCGACAGAAGTATTCGCCTTCGAACAGCTCGGGCGGCAGGATGACCTGCGCGCCCTTCGCGGCGGCCTCGTGGACGAGGCGGGACACGTTGGCGATGTTGCGGTCGATGTTGGGCGTGAAGCCCAGCTGCAGCGCGGCGACGGTGATCTCGGTCATGGGCGCGCATATAAGGGGGGGCGTCACGGAGTGCGAGCCTTCTTGCTGTTCCCCCGCGGAGGCGGGGGTCCAGGGTTGCGGGCGGTATCGTTTGTGATCCTGGGCCCCCGCCTTCGCGGGGGAACTAGGAGCGGCAATTGACACTGCCCTGCCCTGTCCGACATGCGGCGGGGATGTTCGATCATACGCTCCCCGAAAGCTGGCAGACGCTCACCGCCGAGTTCGAGGCGCCGTACATGCGGGCGCTCGACGCGTTTCTGGAGAGCGAGAGGGCGGCTGGGGCTCGGGTGTTTCCCGACGACGCGGACCGGTTTCGGGCGTTGGAGCTGACGCCGCTCGATCAGGTGCGGGTCGTGATCCTGGGGCAGGATCCGTATCATGGCGAGGGGCAGGCGCACGGACTCAGCTTCTCGGTGCGCGAGGGCGTGCGGACGCCGCCTAGCCTGGTGAACATCTACAAGGAGCTGGAGGCGGATCTCGGGATCCCGCGGGCATCTCATGGCATGCTGGACCATTGGGCCGCACAAGGTGTGCTGCTGCTCAACGCGGTGCTGAGCGTGCGGATGGGCGAGGCTGCGTCGCACAGCAAGCATGGGTGGGAGCGGTTTACTGATGCGGTGATCGCGGCGGTGAACGCGCAGGACAAACCGGTCGTGTTCCTGCTTTGGGGGGCGTATGCGCAGAAGAAGGCGGCGTTCGTCGATGACGTTACTAAGGGTGGGCGGCATCTGGTGATCCAGTCCGCGCATCCTTCGCCGCTGGCCGCGCGGACCGGGTTCTTCGGATCGCGGCCGTTCAGCCGGGCCAACGACTTTCTTAGAACCCATGGGCGCGCGCCGATCGACTGGGCGCTGCCGGAGACTGAATGATGAGCGACGGCGAATATGTGTACGACGAAGCGACTGGCGAGTGGGTCGCGGGCGGTGCGGCGACGGCTGTTGCGGCGGACGACGGCGCGGTGGTGGTGCGGGATTCGGTCGGCAACGTGCTGGCGGACGGCGATCAGGTGACGCTGATCAAGGACCTGACCGTGAAGGGCGCGGGGCAGACGCTGAAGCGCGGCACGCTGATCAAGTCGATCCGGCTGACCGGCGACGCGCAGGAGATCGACTGCCGGTACGAGGGGATCAAGGGGCTGGTGCTGCGCGCGGAGTTCGTTCGGAAGCGTTAGGTCGGGAGATGGCCGGCGCCAAAGGTCACGATAAAGTTACGCTCGGAAACGGCGCCGGCCAGGACCTTCATGGTCATCCTCACCCTCCTGGACGCGGACCCTCTCGGGATATTTGGGCGGGATCGTCGCCTTCGCGGCGGCGAGTTGCGCCTCGAACGTCTGGACGGACGGTGCGGAACCGGTTGCCGCGGGACGGTGCTGGGCGATGGGTTCGGCGCGGATATCGGCGACTTCGAGCGCCATCACCAGCGCCTCGGGGGCCATCAGGCGGTGCGGTTCGGCGGGCATCGGCGGCGCGAGCGCGGCGAGCGTGGCCTCGACCGGCGACACCGGGATGGGCGCCGGCGCAGGCGCCTGGCCGGGGGTGCGATAGCGATCCGGTTGGTGCGCGCGCAGGAGGAACATCAGCAGGCGATCGTTGAAGCGGACGCGCTGGCCGACGCGATTGCCGTCGCGATCGAACACCGGCTCGGGCGATCCGTTGACCGCGCGATCGAAGGCGAGATCGACCAGCCGCAGCGACGCGGTCTGCACCGCCGCATCCCACGCCGCCGCGAACGCCGCGCCATCGGCCGCGCGGCGCAGGCGGTAACACGAGGTCGCCGACATGTTCACCTCGCGCGCGGCCTGCGTGACCGAGCCGGTATCCGCCAGCACGCCGATGAACGCCTGCTGCGTCGCGACCGTCCAGCCATCGTGCCGCACCTTTCGGCGGACCGGCACCCAGTCGTATTCGGCAAGGTCGAAGTCCTCGACCGTCGGGAGATGCTCCGCCTCGACGATGGTCATCGCGGTGGTCCGTGCGGTTGCCTCGGGAGTGGCCGGTTCGAGAGCGGGGGCGATGTCGGGCATGACATCGCGGCGAGCGCGCGCGCGCGTGGGTTTGGTCATGGCCGGAGCGGATCAGGCGGGCGGCGTGTAGGACAGCGTTTGCGTAGGCTGTTGGACTTTTTATGGAGAGGGTGTGGCGCGGGGGCATCCTTCTCGGCGGCCGACATTCTCGACATCGAGCAGAATGTCGCCCATCTTTGCCCTATGCAGACCGTGAGCTACTCAGAAGCGCGCGAGAACCTGAAGGCGGTTCTCGACAAGGTCGTAGCGGACCGCGCTCCCGTGATGATCACGCGCGAGCTCGGCGAGAATGTCGTGTTGATTTCGGCGAGCGAATGGGCCGGGATGGAGGAGACGCTGCATTTGATGGCGTCGCCGGCGAATGCGAAGCGGTTGCTGGACGGGATCGCGCGGCTTGATGCCGGCGAAGGCGAAGAGCACGCGCTCATTCAACCTTGAAGGTCACGTTCGATCCGGAAGGCTGGTCCGAGTATCTCGGCGGGCAATAGGCGGACGCCAAGCTTCTACAACGAATCAACGTCCTTATCGAGGAATGCAGGCGACACCCGCTCACCGGCATGGGCAGGCCAGAGCCGTTGCGCAAAACCTTGCGGGCTGGTGGTCTCGACGGATCACGGGCGAGCACCGACTGGTGTACCGGGTTCGGGTGACGGGTGACGGGTGACGGGTGACGGGTGACGAGCAGACGATTGAGGTGTTGTCGTGCCGACACCATGATTGATTGGCTTCCCCGCTTCGAATTACGTGGCACACGCGCGAACTTTGTGTCCTTATGCGTTGATGGTAGGCAAACCAACGCCGTGCTTCTTGGACGAATGTCTGGCATTGGGATTTGTGCACGGTTCTCGGCGGTGGAGAAGCGTTAGCGGCAAACGCCTATACACATGGGATGATCTTCACGGCGAGGTAGAGGTGTTTACCGCCCGTGGTGTTCATTTAGGTGCGGCCGATGCGATAACCGGCGTGCTATTTAAGCTACCCGTAAAGGGAAGGAAGATTGATGTCTGATTCGTCCTTCATCTCGCTTGCCCTGAGTGGACAGGTACTATCGGACGAGATCGAAGATTTCGTAGAGGCATGGCATGCCTCCGATTCATCCTTGGACATTCACGAGTATCTGGGGATGACATTCGACGAGTACTCGCTGTGGGTATCCGATCCTGACGCAATCGATACCATCCTGACGGCGCGCCATACGGAAAGGCCCCTCAGAGAGGCGGTTAATGACAACATACGAATTCAAGAGCGGATTGCGGCTCGCTCTGATGAAGCTGGAAAACTTGTTACGCTCACACGGTGGATTGCCGCACAGCCTGATCGTTGATCTCCGTCATCCCGAGGAGCGGATGGCCGCCCGATTGGTCGAGCGGCTTGGTCTAACCCCACCCATTGACGTCGAAGCCCTATGCCGGGGTTTTGCCACTCTATCCTTCAAAGACTTTCCGACTGAGATCGATGGGTTGTGCCTGGACCTTAAGGTACGGGGAAAACGGCCGAAGGTTTGGGTCTCCAAAAATATGCCCACGGTGCGCAAGCGCTTCACCCTCGCTCATGAAATCGGGCATATTATCATTCCGTGGCATGCTGGCACGATTGTCGACGATATCGAAATGCCACGATCGCTGGAGCGTGGAAAATACAGGGAAATGGAGACGGAAGCCAATCGCTTTGCCGCTGAATTGCTGATGCCGTCTTCGTGGGTCACTGCGCTCGCCGAACGGTCCGATCACGTTGCGGGCCTGATGCATTCGATACATCAAATCGCAGACGTTTCGTTGCCGGCCGCGTTCCTGAAGGCCGGAAAGTACGGCAAGCCGGGTTTTATAGGCGCTCAGGTAAAAGATGACATCGTCATACGGTCAGTCCGTACCCCTGAAACAAATTCTCGAACGATCGAATACGGCACCGTTATTTCCAATGTTGATATGGCTGCGGCACATGAGCCCAAAATCATGTCAGGTTCTAATATCAACTACTACTGGTGGCAAATCCGCCAGATTCTGGACGATCCGGGTACCGACATCCCCGCTTGGCGGGATACACTAGAAACCATCCTGTCTGAGATCCCGCCCGAATTCCGACCCAAAACGCGCGCCAGCATAAATGCGATAATCGCGGGCGGTATCGGCAAAGAGCCGAAGGGAGCCCCAGTCAATCTCATTTATAGACGAGGCGTCGAGACTGCTCAGAACCGAGCAACGGAAAGTATGTGGGTCAGTTACGTAATTTCCCACCGCTCTTTTCGCGACTACATCCTTGGTAGAGCCAGAGAACGATCTCTGGCTAAACCCTAGGCATACCGTTCAATCACTCCGCCGGCAGATAAATCTCGCTGCCCCGTTCGCGGAATTTTTCGCTCATGTCAGCCATGCCTTTTTCGGCATCAGCATGTGAGCCCTTGGCGAAGAGCGCTCGGTTGGTGTCGGTTTGATCGACGTCCGCCGCTAGGAACGTGTCCGCCGGTTGGTTCTGCTTTGCCGCGAAGTCGCGGACCTCTTGCGTGATCTTCATCGAGCAGAACTTCGGGCCGCACATTGAGCAGAAGTGGGCGGTTTTGGCGCCTTCCGCCGGCAACGTCTGGTCGTGGTATTGTTCGGCGGTGTCGGGGTCGAGGGAGAGGTTGAACTGGTCTCTCCAGCGGAACTCGAAGCGGGCGCGGCTGAGCGCGTCGTCGCGCATCTGGGCGGCGGGGTGACCTTTGGCTAGGTCGGCGGCGTGGGCGGCTAGTTTGTAGGTTACCACGCCGACCTTCACGTCGTCGCGGTCGGGGAGGCCTAGATGCTCCTTCGGCGTGACGTAGCAGAGCATCGCGGTGCCGTACCAGCCGATCATCGCGGCGCCGATGCCGCTGGTGATGTGGTCGTAGCCTGGGGCTATGTCCGTCGTGAGTGGCCCGAGCGTGTAGAAGGGCGCTTCGCCGCAGACTTCGAGCTGCTTGTCCATGTTCTCCTTGATCTTGTGCATCGGCACGTGCCCGGGGCCTTCGATCATGACCTGGACGTCGCTCTTCCACGCGCGGTGGGTGAGTTCGCCGAGCGTGTAGAGTTCGCTGAACTGCGCTTCGTCGTTGGCGTCGGCGATGCTGCCGGGGCGCAGGCCGTCGCCGAGGCTGTAGGCGATGTCGTAGGCCTTCATGATCTCGGTGATTTCGTCGAAGCGCTCGTAGAGGAAGCTCTCCTTGTGGTGGCTGAGGCACCATTTCGCCATGATCGAGCCGCCGCGCGAGACGATGCCGGTGACGCGCTTCGCGGTCATCGGGATGTAGGCGAGGCGGACCCCGGCGTGGATCGTGAAGTAATCGACGCCCTGTTCGGCCTGCTCGATGAGCGTGTCGCGGAAGATCTCCCAGGTGAGGTCCTCGGCGACGCCGCCGACCTTTTCGAGCGCCTGGTAGATGGGGACGGTGCCTACGGGCACGGGCGAGTTGCGGAGGATCCATTCGCGCGTGTCGTGGATGTTGCGGCCGGTGCTGAGGTCCATCACCGTGTCTGCGCCCCAGCGGATCGACCAGACGAGCTTGTCGACTTCGGCGGCGACGTTGGAGGCGACTGCGGAATTGCCGATGTTGGCGTTGATCTTGACGAGGAAGTTGCGGCCGATCGCCATCGGTTCGGATTCGGGGTGGTTGATGTTGTTGGGGATGATCGCGCGGCCGCGGGCGATCTCGTCGCGGACGAATTCGGGGGTTACGAAGTCGGGGATCTGCGCGCCGAAGGATTCGCCGTCTCGCTTGTAGTCTTTCAGCATGGCGCGGCCGAGGTTTTCTCGGGTGGCGACGTATTCCATTTCGGGGGTGATGATGCCGCGGCGGGCGTAGTGCATCTGGCTGACGTTGGCGCCGGCGCGCGCGCGGAGGGGGCGTTTGATGGTGGCGGGGAATTGGGGGACGCCGCCGGAACGGTCGGGGCCTAGCTGGCCGTTGTCTTCGGGGCGGAGTTCCCGGGCTTCGTAGGATTCCACGTCGCCGCGGGCTTCGATCCAGGCGCGGCGGAGTTGGGGGAGGCCGGCGTTGATGTCGATTTTCGCGCGGGGGTCGGTGTAGGGGCCGCTGGTGTCGTAGACGCGTAGGGGGGGCTCGCTGCAGCTGGGGTCGAGGACGATCTCGCGCATGGCGACGCGGACGTCCGGGCTGGTCGGGACCGCTACGTGGATTTTCCGGGAGCCTCGGATCGGGCCGGTGGTTACGCCGATGTCTGCAGTCTTGGATTGCGTATCGATGGCCATGCGCTTGCTCCTACGGGTCTCGGAGCAAGGATTGCGGTTCTGTGGCGACCGCTCCCTCCCTCCGCCGGTATCAACCGGATCAGGTTCAGCGGGTCGAAGGCTCCTGCCTTCCTCTCAAGCGCGGATTAGCGCTCCCCCGGGGTGGGGTGAGCATAGGGGGCTGGGGGCGGGGTGCAATGGGGAATTTGGGGGGCTTGGGGGTGCGCGAGGGAAGTGCGCCTGGGATTCGGTTGGGCGTCCTGCCGATCGAAGTTCACCACCCCGGCGGAGGCCGGGGTCCAGTTGGGGGACGGCGGTAACGATCGGCGGCCCTCCATTATTTCCACCTTTCCAACTGGGCCCCGGCCTTCGCCGGGGTGGTAGCGGGGTGGGTGGTGAGTTTTGATAGCGAGCACACGTTTGCTGAAACGAGAAAGGCCGCTGCCCGGGTTGGGGCAACGGCCTTTTCTGTCACTCCGCGCGCCGTCAGTCGTAGCTAAGCTACGCCTTGTGGCGTGCTTTGCTGCGCTGGCCGGGCTTGGGCGAGTCCTGCACCAGCTTGGTGCAGGCCGCCCTTCGCCTTAGAACCGGAAGCTCACGGTCCCGCGCAGCGAGTGCCAGCGGAACTGGTCGTCGCTGCGGCGGAAGGCTGTGCCGGCGGTGTTGGGGGCGAGGACGAACGGGTTGTTCGCGAGCAGGACCGGGCTGCCAGTGATCGCGCTGCCGGCGGTGACGAGGACGCGGGCGTCGTCGTCCTTGTACTGGTGGTAGGTGTATTCCATGCCGATCGAGATGTTCTTGGTCAGCTTCTGCTCGATGCCGCCGCCACCGACATAGCCCCACTTCTTGTCCGAACCGGTGGCTGCGAACGCGTTGGCGGTGTTGGTGGTAAAGAACAGGTTGTCGATCTTGGCATAGCCGGCGCCGCCGGTGGCGTAGAACAGCGTGTTGCGCGCGGCGAGACCGGCGCGAAGGCGGGCCGAGCCTTCCCACTTCAGCTTGCGTGCCATCGTGTAGCTGGCGGGCGTGGTCGAGAAGGCGGCGACGCTGTCGGTGATCTCGGACTTGCCGAATTCGCCGACGATGCCGACCACGAACGGACCGCGCTGCACGTCGAAGCCGGCGCGGCCGTAATACGACCAACCGTCATCGTCGTTGCGGCAACCATAGGCCGGCACCGCAGTGCGGGCGGAGCCGTTGCAGAAGCCCGGCGAGAAGGCGTTGGCGCCGGTGATGGTGTTGACGCTGTCGCTGAAATTGCCGTCGTTGTTGCGGTCGAACAGGATCGACGAGCCGACGTCGTTGCCCTGGACGTCATAGCCGCCGGCTGCGCCGATATAGACGCCCGAGAACGGCTTGGTGTCGGTGGTCATGTCCTGCGCGGCGGCCGGGACAGCGAAAATGCCCGCGGTCGCGAGACCGGCGAGCATGGTGAGCTTCGTGAAGTTGGTCATGGTCGTTCCCCAAACGAGGGCCGCGGCGCTCCCATTGCTCGCCGCAGCCCAAGGTTTCAGTTTCAGGCAGTGATCGCGATCACGCGTTGGCGCCGCTTGTCCGCAGCGAGTCGAGGCGGTTGTTGGTCCCGTTGGGGAAGAAGCCGCCGCCGATCTTCGCAGTGGGCGTCAGGTAGACGATGTTGTGCACCTGAGCGACCGAGCGGCTGTAGGCCAGGCCGTTCGCGTCGGTGGGCACGATGTTCGAGATCGTCGGATCCGACCCGGTGATGCCCTGGTCGTCGTCGCTCGAGCCGTCGAGGCTGTCGCGTGCGTCGCTGATCTGGTTCGCGGCAGTGATGAGCGACGGGATCGGGTTCGGCGTCTGCAGACCCTTGCGGTACAGGATCGTGCGGATCAGGCCTGCGTGATACGCCTCTGCGGCGAGGATGCCGGCGGCCGCCTCGAGATAGGTCTTGTTGGCGATCAGCGGTGCTGCGCCCTTATAGGCCGACACACCGACGTCCTCGAAGATGTACGCGCCGAGCAGGAAGCTGTTGTCGTCGGCATAGGGGTTGAACACACCCGTCGCACCGATGACGCCAGCCGCACGGGCGGCCGCGGTGAACGCACCCGGAGCGGCTGCCGTGCCGACCGAGATGTCGATCGCAGGCTGGGCGACGGCGGCGCTGCCGAGGGCCGAGCGCAGGAAGGCGACGTGTGCGACTTCGTCGATCGCGATTTCGCGCGCGTATTCACGGACGACGGTGTCCTGGAACGGCACCTGTGCACCGCCGGTGACGGCACCCTGCGTACCGATGCCGGTCAGCATGTTGGCGTTGAGGCCGACACCGAATGCCGCGAACGCGTAGAACTGCGCTTCGAGATATTCGAGGTTGAGAGCGACGTTGAGCACGTCGGCGTCGTTGAGTGCTGCGACCGGCGCCGGTCCCGGAGTCGGGGTCGGTGCTAGATCGGAATCGTCGCTGCCGCATGCCGAGAGCAGCGTGGCGCCGCCGATGGCGAGAGCGGAACCGCCGGCGAAGCGCAGGAAGTTACGACGTTCGTTGCGACGGCTGGCGATCGCGTCGAATATTTCCAGCTTGGTATTGAGATCGGTCATTGGGTTAATCCCCTGAATATCGAAGAAGAGCGGGTGATCGGATGACCGATCAGCTTGCCGCGATGCTCGTCTTGATGTTGCCGTTCATGCCGTTCGGGTAGAACCCGCCTGCCGACGCCGCACCCTTGTTGAGGTACACGATGTTGAGCACCTGGCTGGCCGAGCGGCTGAAGGCGACGCCGTTCGCATCGAGCGGAACGATGTTCGACGCGGTGACCGCGGCCTGCGTCGTGCTCAGGTTGATCGGCGTCTGCGAGATGGGCGAGATGCCCTGATCGAGATCGGTCGTACCGTCGAGGCTGTCGCGTGCATTCGAGATCGCATCGGCCGACTGGCGCAGCGACGGGGTCGCGATGCCCTTGCCGTACAGCGTCGTGCGGACGATCGCGGCGTGATACGCCTCGACCGCGAGCAGGCCGGCGGCGGCTTCGAGATAGGCCTTGCTGGTGAGCAGCGGGGCAGCGCCCTTGTATGCGGTCACGCCGACGTCTTCGAAGATGAACGCACCGAGCAGGAACGCTTCGTCCGAAGCATAGGGATCGAACGCGGTGCCGGCGGGGACGAGGCCAGCAGCCTGTGCCGCGAGCGAGAATGCGCTGGTCGGCGAGACGCTGACGTCGATCACCGGCTGCGCGACGGCGGCGGTGCCGAGTGCGGTGCGGAGGAACTTGACGTGGGCGATCTCGTCCTGCGCGATCTCACGTGCGTACTGGCGCACGATGGGGTCGGTGAAATTGACCTGGCGACCGCCACGAACCGCGCCCTGCGTGCTGGTACCGCTGAGCAGGCTGTTGTCGAGGCCGGTGCCGTAGGCGGCGTAGGAATAGAACTGCGCCTCGAGATATTCGAGGTTGAGTGCGAAGTTCAGGACGTCCGCATCGGTGATCGTCTGTGCCGACGCCGACGTGGAGAAGGACAGCGCGGTCGCACCGGCTGCGGTCATCGCAGCGGCGCCCAGCGCGGTCTTGAAGAATTCACGTCGCTCGCTGCGGCGTTCCACTCGCGCATCGAGGGCTTCGATCAGGTGCACGCTCTCGGTCATATCAGGGTCCTCCCCTTGCTGTTGCGGACGTCGAAATGCTCTGCGGCAGTCGCGCAACGGGGCATGCCCCGATCGGGTCGATTGCTCGAATCCCGCTCGTAACGCGCTCAATTACGGACATAAAAAAAGCCGTCCGTGGCGAGGAACGTACGCGGATGAATAATGGATGCACGCTTCAAGGGGGTGCGATGAAATAAATTTCACGACCCGGCAGAGAGGCTTACCTGCTTGCGATGATTGGGGTTTTGGTGGCGGCTGGATGCCGGCTTCACCTTTCCCTGGTCTTCCCGGAAAACGCCCGGCAGGCCCTCTTTTCTCTCCCTACCGGAGAGAGAGAAAAGGTAACGCATTCGGCGGATCGGGCCGAGCCGGATCCGCCGAAATCGATAGCTTAGAAGGTGTAGGTCAGGCCGAGGGCGTAGAGCCACTGGTCCGCATCGCCGACGTCGGCGACGATCGGCGTGTTCTTGTACTTGCCGAGCATGCGGCCGTAGAGGACGCCCGCGCCGACGCCGAAGCCGTGGCGCAGATCGCCCGAGAGACTCTGCACGACGAACAGCGAGGCGTTCGCGCGACGGAAGCCGCTGTCGTTGATGTCGTAGGTGCGCAGGCCGCTGTTCAGCGTACCGATCGGTGTCACGGCCGCGTAGGTGCGGCCGAAGCCCTTGCCGGCGTAATCCGCCGACACGCCGAGCGAGACGAGCGTGCGGACCGACAGCGGCGTGGTGTAGTTCACCTGCGGGGTGATGACGTAGCTGTCATAGGTGCCCGAGACGTCGTGGACGTACGCGACGCGCGCGGTGATCGTGTCGTAATCGCTGGTGATGACGCCGGTCTTGCCAATGCCGACATAGCCGCCGAGTTCATACGCGGTATCGATCTTGCCGAGTGCGCGGACCTGGCGGTTGTCGATGTCGCCGGTGCGATCGCGGCGGATGCCGCCGATGACGCCGACTTCGTAGTTGATGCCGACTTCGCCCGTGTTCGGGATCAGGTTGAAATAGAGCTGCGTGCCGCGGAGGAAGAAGTCATGCCCGCGCACCGTGCCGACGATCGCGCCGGCGGGGGTGAAGGAATTGCTGTCCGCACCCTCGTAATCGGGCATCGACACCGCACCGACCGCTATGGTGATACGGTTGTTATCGCGCGGGTCCGTGATCGTTGGCGACGGGTTCGGATCGGTCTGGGCGAGCACCGGGGTGGCGGTTGCCAGCACCGCAATTGCGGCAGACATGAGAAGGGTGAATGCGCGCAAGGAAATGCTCCGGAGAAAAAGGTTCCACGTCGCAACGCGGTAAAACCGTTTTCGGTCCGCTGCGATCGGTCAGAAGATGTAACGCATTTTTACCTGTTGCATTTCGGCATCACCGGCAAGCATGAACCGGGCGGCATCGAAACGCGGCGGGCCGAAGCGGACCGCGGCATTGCGCGAGAAACCATAGCCCTCGCGCGGGATGCCCGCGATCGTATCGAGCTTCGCATTGCTGTTCTCGTCATGGATGATCGCGAGCGCATAGCCGCGCTGGGGAAGGCCCGAAAAGCTGGTGGCGTGGACACTGGCGGGCAGCGTCCGCGTCAGTGCCTTGGCGTCGTCGACGCAGGCGGGGAAATTGTCGGGGTCCGCGGTAAGGCAGATCCGGATCATCCCCTTCGACGAGCGGAGATTGTTGACCTGGACGTCGAGCCGCGTGACGGGCGCCGCCGCCGACAGCATCGCCCACGTCGTTGCTGCCGCGACTACGAACAGCCGCTTTCGCATGCGCGCCGGCAAGATCGCCGCGTTGCTTGTCGGTGCCGCAGAGCCGATCCCAAAAGCGGAAATAGAGGCCATAGTTGCACCCGTGTCGTTCGTGATGTCGCCGATGATGGCTCGCCGTGATCAGCCAGCCGCCCCATGCGCCCCGCCACATGAACCGGGGGAAAACCTCCCCACCTCATGCGATGCGTTACCCCATAGCCGTCGTGATCGTCAGTACCAGACCCGGCGCGCCGATGTTGATCGGAATCAACCGCACCCGTAGCGGAATTACCACAGCGCCGGTGATTGGAGCGCCTCGACCAGGGGGGCCGCGAGACGTGGTTGCAGTCGCGTGATAGTCGCGGGCGATACAGCATGATGGAGTCGTCGATGGTTCTGCTCGCGTTGATCCTGACCGTAACGGGGTATTCCGGTATGCCCCCCGCGACCCGTGCAGGGTTCGAGGCGCTGGGGCGGCGTACCGACAGGCTGTGCCCGGCACGCCGTGTACGGACGATTACCCCCGGCGACCTCGATTATCTCCAGGACGGGTTCGAGCGGAGCCTGTCGCGGCTGGACCGCGCGCGGCTGGCTGCCGTCAATATCGCGGACCGGCGTTGCGCCCACCGCGACGGACTGGCGTGCCAGACCTCGGTGACGATGGGCGCGATGCAGACGACGCGGCTCGTGCCCCGGTTCGCCGGCTACGTCTGCGCGCACCGGGTACCCTGACCCTCTGCCTCTTTCGCCTGCACGACACGCCTGCTACTCAGACAAATAATGATAGCATAAGAGGGTGTCGTTATGGTCGAGCTGTGCCGCGGGGGCCAATCCCGCCGGAAATTCCTGACGGGTGTCGCGACCGGGGCGCTGACCGTGGGCTCGCTGTCGATCGGTTCGCAGGCGTTTGCGTTCGTGCCGCCAGAGGTGGTGCCCGTGACGGTGCCGACCGCGACATTGCAGGCGTTCGACCTAGCCGACGTCACGCTCGGCGAGGGGCCGTTCCTGCATGCGCAGCGCAAGACCGAGGCGTATCTACTCGCGCTGCAACCCGACCGGATGCTCCACAATTTCCGGGTGAATGCCGGGCTGGCACCGAAGGCGCCGGTCTATGGCGGCTGGGAATCGGATCCGCTGTGGGCGGACATCAACTGCCACGGGCATACGCTGGGGCATTATCTGTCGGCGTGCGCGCTCGCGTATCGATCGACCGGCGACCGACGGTTCAAGGCGCGGATCGACCATATCGCGCGCGAACTGGCGGCGTGCCAGGCGGCGTCGGGGACCGGGCTGGTCTGCGCATTCCCCGACGGGCCGGCGCTGGTGGCGGCGCATCTGCGCGGCGATCCGATCACCGGCGTGCCGTGGTACACGCTGCACAAGGTGTATGCGGGCCTGCGCGATGCGACGTTGCTGGCGGACAGCGGCACGGCGCGCGCGGTGCTGCTGCGGCTGGCGGACTGGGCGGTGGTCGCGAGCCGTCCGCTGAGCGACGCGCAGTTCGAGACCATGCTGGATACCGAGCATGGCGGCATGAACGAGGTGTTCGCCGACCTCTACACGATGACCGGGACCGCCGAGTATCGGACGATGGCGGAGCGGTTCTCGCACAAGGCGATCCTTGCGCCGCTGGCCAAGAGCCGCGACCATCTCGACGGGCTGCATGCCAATACGCAGGTGCCGAAGATCATCGGCTTCCAGCGGGTGTGGGAGGTGACGGGAAAGCCCGAATACCGCGATGCGTCCGAATTCTTCTGGAAGACGGTGGCGCTGACGCGGTCGTTCGCGACCGGCGGGCACGGCGACAACGAGCATTTCTTTCCGGTCGCCGATTTCGCCGAGCATGTCCTGTCGGCGAAGGGATCGGAGACGTGTTGCCAGCACAACATGCTGAAGCTGACGCGGGCGCTGTTCCTGCACGATCCGCAGGCGGGCTATGCCGATTATTACGAGCGGACGCTGTATAACGGGATTCTCGCGTCGCAGGACCCGGACAGCGGCATGGCGACGTACTTCCAGGGTGCGCGGCCGGGGTACATGAAGCTGTATCACACGCCCGAGAACTCGTTCTGGTGCTGCACCGGCACAGGGATGGAGAACCACGTCAAATATCGCGACTCGATCTATTTCCACGACGACCGCGCGCTGTACGTGAATTTGTTCGTGCCCTCCGCCGTGCGCTGGAAGGACAAGGACGCGGTGCTGACGCAGGTGACGGCGTTCCCCGACACCGCGACGACGACGCTGCGCTGGACGTTGAAGCGACCGGCCGCGCTGACGCTGAAGCTGCGGCATCCGGGGTGGAGCCGGACCGCGGTGGTGCTGGTAAACGGGGTCGAGGCGGTGCGGTCGACCAATCCGGGGCGGTATCTGGAATTGGCGCGGGGGTGGCGCGACGGCGATACGGTGGAACTGCGGCTGGATATGCGACCCGGGGTCGAGCGATCGCCGGCCGCGCCGGATATCGTCGCGTTCACTTATGGGCCGCTGGTGATGGCGGGGAGCTTCGGGCGCGAGGGGCTGGCGCCGGGATCGGACATCATCGTCAACGAGCGCAAATATGGCGAGTATAATGCCGCGCCGTTTGCGCCGCCGACGCTGGCGGGCGATCCCGATACGATTGCGCAGAAGATGCGCGCGGGGGACCGGCCGCTGGAGTTCACGATCCTCGCGGCGGACCGGCAGCCGGTGCGGATGGTGCCGTATTTCCGCGTCGCGCATGAGCGGTATGCGACCTATTGGCCGATCGCGCCGGGATTGGCGTAGGTCGGGCGGTGTTTTCCCGGCGCGTTCGATGCGGTTGCATTAGCCTCTATGCAGTGCGGCGAAACCTGATAGCCTCCCTCTCCAGAGCAGGACGACCTGCCAATACGGAGAGAGATGCATGGCACATCAAAACGCCGCGCGCGGGGATACCGGCACGAATACCAGCGCTAATTCCGGCAGGGATCACAAGAGCCTGATCTATGTGATCGCGGGGAGTATATTGGCGCTGGGGCTGGTGTTGATGGCGTTCTACGATCGGGCGGGCGATCCCATGCCGATCGCGTCGGTGCAGACTCCGGTGGTTACTGCGCAGAAATAGCGCCGGGACTTTGCGACGCCGCGACTCGGTCGAAGATCAGAATCGGGGCGTCTCGGTAGGTGCCCGTGGTGCGCAAGCCGTAGCCCAGCCGTTCCGCGAGACGGATCGAGGGGGCGTTGGCGGGGTCTATGATGCAGGTTGTCGCGGGGATGCGCGCGTCGGTCCAGGCGAGGATCGCGGCGAGCGCTTCGGAGGCGTAGCCCTTGCCTTGCGCGTCGCCGGCTAGCGTCCAGCCGACTTCGGGGGTGGCGTCGATCGGGGGCTCGATGGCTCTGCGGGCTTCGATGAGGCCGAGTTCGCCGATCAGGTTGCCGGCGGTGTCTCGCGCGATCCAGCTGCCGTAGCCGAACAGCGTCCATTGGCCGATCGAGCGGAGGAGGCGGATCCAGACGTCCTCTCGGGTGCGCGGCTGGCCACCGATCATCGTGTAGACGCGCGGGTCGGTCCACATCGTGGCGCAGTCTTCGAGGTCGGTGGCGGCGTGGGCGGTTAGGGTCAGGCGGGCGGTGGTTAGTTTGGGGGCGGATGTAGGCATTCGTACTGTCTAAGAGCGATCTTGGTGGAAGGGTATCCGTCGCCGCGCACTCTCCCCTCCCTGGAAGGGAGGGGTCGGGGGTGGGTCGGCCAGCTTGAGCCACTGGCGTTCCGGTTTGAGGAGGCCAGTCCCCCCTACCCCCCTTAGTCGCAAGCGTTCGAACTTGCGGAAGCCGACCCACCCCCAGCCCCACCCTTTCAGGGAGGGGGGCAGGTTGGGCTTTTTCTCTTCGTACGGTTCGCACGTTCGCACGTTCGCACGCCGCTATGCTTAATCGTTCGATCCTCTCCCGCCAGGGGGAGGTGTCGCCGGAGGTGACGGAGGGGGAGGATGCAGAACCCACGTTTCCCTTTCCTCCCCCTCCGTCTGGCTAGGGCCAGCCACCTCCCCCTGGCGGGGGAGGATACTAAGGGAGTCCCTGCCCCCACCTCCGGCAACGCAGGTTGTCTTCGCGGGCGATTGGTTCGGAAAGGTTGTTTTCGTGTCCCCCGCTTTGCGCTAGTCGGAGGCATGGCATCGACGATCTCCTGCGACGTTGCGATCGTTGGCGCGGGTTTGGCCGGCGGGATGATTGCGCTGGCGCTGAAAGCAAAGCATCCGGCGTTGGACGTGCGGCTGATCGACGCTGCGCCAGTCGTCGGCGGCAATCATCTCTGGTCGTTCTTCGGCAGCGACGTGGCGCAAGGCGATCGCTGGATCGTCGCGCCGCTCGTGGTGCATGCGTGGCGCGGATACGACGTGCGCTTCCCGGCGCATGAGCGGACGATCGATGCGACCTATTATTCGATCGAGAGCACGCGGCTCGACCGCGAGGTTCGCCGCGTACTTCCGCCGCATGCTTTGATGCTCGGGCGGAAGGTGTCGGGGGCGAGTGCGACCGCGGTTGTGCTGGCCGATGGCGACCGGATCGAGGCGACTGGCGTGATCGACGCGCGGGGGGCGGGCGATTTGTCGCTGCTCGATCTCGCGTGGCAGAAGTTTCTCGGGCGCGAACTGGCGTTGAGCGTGCCGCACGAAAGCCCGCGGCCGATGGTGATGGACGCGACCATTCCGCAGATCGACGGGTATCGCTTCGTCTATTGCCTGCCGTTCTCGGCCAAGCGGATGTTCGTCGAGGACACCTATTACAGCGACACGCCCGATCTCGATATTCCGGTGCTGGGCGCGCGGATCGACGACTATGTTGCCGGGCGCGGCTGGTCGGTCGAGAGCGTCGTACGCGAAGAGTCCGGCGTGCTTCCGGTCGCGATGGGGGGCGATTTCGAGGCGTATTGGCGGTCGGGCGGTGCTCGGGTGGCGAAGGCCGGCATGCGCGCGGGGATGTTCCATCCGACCACGGGGTACTCGCTGCCCGACGCGGTTCGGACTGCTTCCATGCTTGCGGGCCTCGGCGATTTCTCGGGCGCGAAACTCCACGATGCGACGCATGCGATGGCGCGGGCGACGTGGAAGTCGCGCGGATTCTACCGGATGCTCGACACGATGTTGTTCCGCGCCGCCGAGCCGGAGGAACGCTACCGCATCCTCGAGCGCTTTTACCGCCTCTCCCCCTCGCTTATCGGCCGTTTCTACGCCGGACGCTCGACGCTTTCCGACAAGGCTCGGGTTCTGACCGGCAAGCCCCCCGTCCCCATCGTGCGCGCCGTCCGCGCCATCGCAGGCAGTATGTCATCATGAAGACCGCAATAGTCATCGGCGCAGGTTTCGGCGGGCTGGCGCTCGCGATCCGGCTGCAATCCGCGGGCGTGCAGACGACGATCGTCGAGAGCCGCGACAAGCCGGGCGGGCGTGGGTATTTCTGGGAGCGGGACGGATTCACCTTCGATGCGGGCCCGACCGTCATCACCGATCCGGACTGCCTGCGCGAATTGTGGGCGCTGACCGGGCGTGACATGAGCGAGGACGTGACGCTCGATCCGGTGCTGCCGTTCTACCGGCTGAACTGGCCCGACGGGACGAACTTCGACTACACCAACGACGACGTGCAGATGCGCGCCGAGATTGAGAAGCTGCATCCCGGCGACTGGGCGGGATACGAGAAGTTCCTGCAATATTCGGCGGGGGTGTTTCACGAGGGCTATGAGAAGCTCGGCCATGTCGCGTTCCTCGACTTCGGATCGATGATCAAGGCGGCGCCGGCGCTGGCGAAGTATCAGGCGTGGCGGTCGGTCTATTCGATCGTGTCGAGCTTCGTGAAGTCGGAGAAGCTCCGCGAGGCGTTGAGCTTCCACACACTGCTGGTCGGCGGCAATCCGATGACGACGAGCGCGATCTATGCGCTGATCCACAAGCTGGAGCGTGACGGCGGCGTGTGGTTCGCGCGTGGCGGGACCAACCGGCTGGTGGCGGCGCTGGTGACGCAGTTCGAGCGGCTGGGCGGCGTGCTGCGGCTCGACGATCCGGTGACGTCGATCGAGACGCTGGGCGACCGTGCGACCGGCGTGACGACCGCGAGCGGCTGGTCGGGCCAGGCGGACGCGATCGCGGCGAACAGCGACATCATGCACACCTACCGCGACCTGCTGGCGACCTCGCGCAGCGCCAAGCGGAAGACCGGGTCGCTCGAGCGGAAGAAATATTCGCCGTCGCTGTTCGTGGTGCATTTCGGGATCAAGGGCACGTGGCCGGGCATCCCGCACCACATGATCCTGTTCGGGCCGCGCTATAAGGGGCTGCTCGAGGACATCTACGACCACGGCGTGCTGTCGGAAGATTTCTCGCTGTACCTGCATCATCCAACCGTGACCGATCCTTCGCTGGCGCCGGAGGGGCATTCGACTTTCTATGCGTTGGCGCCTGTGCCGCATCTCGGGAAATTCCCGGTCGACTGGGACGAGATCGCGCCGATCCTGGAGAAGCGCATCCTCGACGAGATCGGGCGGCGGTTGATCCCGGACATCCATGAGCGGATCGTGACGAAGTTCTCGTACGCGCCGAAGGATTTCGCGGAGGATCTGAATGCACATCTGGGGTCGGCGTTCTCGCTGGAGCCGGTGCTGACGCAGAGCGCGTATTTCCGGGTGCATAATCGCGACGAGCATATTCCGAATTTGTACTTCGTGGGCGCTGGGACGCATCCGGGCGCTGGGATTCCGGGGGTTGTGGGGAGTGCGAAGGCTACGGCGCGGTTGATGCTGGAAGGCGAGAAGTAAGGTTTGTTCACGCGGAGACGCGGAGACGCGGAGGTGTTGCGCTTGTCGCTTAGCGACCGTGTCTTCAACGATTTGCGGAACTCGGGTGAAGACAGCGCGAGCGCTGTCCGGAACGCAACACCTCCGCGTCTCCGCGTCTCCGCGTGAACCCATTCTTTCCTTGCGGCACCCCGCGCGCTTCCCCTAGCGGTGCGGGATGAAGAGACTTGCTGTGTATTGCGGGTCGGCGACGCCGGCTGATCCCACCTATATCGAGGGCGCTCGGGCGCTCGGACGCGCGTTTGCCGAGCGGGGGATTGGGCTCGTTTATGGCGGCGGGCGGACCGGGCTGATGGGTGCGATCGCGGATGGGGCGCTTGAAGGCGGCGGCGAGGTTATCGGGGTCATTCCTCAGGCCTTGGTCGATGCGGAGGTTGCGCATCGGGGGCTGACCGAGTTGCACGTCGTCAGCGGCATGCATCAGCGCAAGCAGATGTTCACCGATCTCTCCGACGGGTTCGTGACGATTCCGGGTGGGACGGGAACGATGGACGAGCTGTGGGAGGCGCTGAGCTGGGCGCAGCTTGGGTATCATGCGGATCCGGTTGGGTTGCTGAATACCGCTGGGTATTACGATCACCTGATCGCGTTTTGGGAGAAGATGGGCGAGGTTGGGTTTTTGCGGCCGCAGCACCGGGATCTGCTGATCGTGGCGGATACGCTGGAGGTGTTGCTCGACCGGATGGCGAGCCACGTGCCGACGCAGCCGATCGTGCGGATGAACGCGTCGGATTTGTGAGGTTGCGGGCTCACTCCAGCACCTGCCGCCATCCCAATGTTCGCCGCCACCCCGGCGGAGGCCGGGGCCCAGTAGGGAAGGTTGCAGTAACGACGCGCAGCGCCAGCCAATTGATGTCCCCCAACTGGGCCCCGGCCTTCGCCGGGGTGGTGCCTGCAATGGTGGTAGCGCTAGGGGGTAGGTTGTGACCCACCCCCTCCCCTCGCGCGAGGCGATCGTCGCGACCGCGCATGAGTCGATCTCGCGTGGGTCGAAGAGTTTTGCGGCAGCCAGCCTGTTGTTCGACAAGCCAACGCGGGAGCGGGCTTGGTTGCTGTATGCTTGGTGTCGGCGGTGTGATGATATCGCGGATGGGCAGGATCATGGGCACGGCATGACCGTGGTCGACGACGCTCCGGCGCGGTTGGTGGCTTTGTCGGCGATGACCGAGCAGGCGCTCGCGGGCGAGGTGGTGGGCGAGCCGGCGTTCGATGCGTTGCGGATCTTTGCGGCCGAGACCCGGCTGCCGAAGCGGTTCGCGCGCGATCTGGTCGAGGGATTCGCGCTGGATGCGCGCGAGTGGCGGCCGCGGTCGGAGAACGACCTCTACAAATATTGCTACCATGTCGCGGGTGTCGTCGGGTGCATGATGGCGATCGCGATGGGCGTCGATCCCGACGACGAGGACACGCTCGATCGTGCGTGCGACTTGGGGATGGCGTTCCAGCTCGCCAATATCGCGCGCGATGTCGAGGAGGATGATCGGGTCGGGCGATGCTATCTGCCCGAGGACTGGCTGGTGGAGATGGACTTTCCGCCGGGTCAGCACATGAAGCCGCCGTTTCGCTCGCGCCTCGCGGTGTTGACGAAGCGGATGGCGGATCGGGCTGCGGCGTTCGAGGCGAGTGCGCGGGAGGGGACGCCGGCGCTATCGTTCCGTTCGGCGTGGGCGGTTCTGTCGGCGGCGGGGATTTATGGGGCGATCGGGCGGACCGTGGCGGCTCGGGGTGAGCATGCGTGGGATCACCGGGTGACGACGTCGGGGATGCAGAAGCTGGGGTTTATCGTGACGGCGGCGCGGGAAGCGGCTCGGCGGGATACGCTGTATCCGCGGACAGCGCGGGATGCGCGGTTGTGGACGCGGCCTAGGTAATCATCGACGGTAATTTGTTCTCCCGCGAAGGCGGGAGCCCAGTCTGGGTCCCCGCCTTCGCGGGGAAACAGTCTAGCCCTGTGGCTTGGCCTTGCCGGCCTTCGCCATCAATTGGCCCTGCGCACGGCAATTCGCGCCGATCATCGGGTACGGAACGTCCGTGTTCTGCGCCAACTGGTCGGGCAGCGCCGCACGGCACTGCGCCATCGTCTCGTAGCGCGCCGGAATGACCCGCGCCTCGGTGCAATTCACATTGCCGTCACCGCAGCCCATGATGGCCATGACGTAGAACAGCGGTTCCATTTCATTCTCCAGTGGCTCGCGGTGGCAGGCGACGTGGCCGACATCGGACACGATAACAAAAGCGACGAAGTGGCAGGATTGTTCCCCCAACTGCTTTCGCCGGGGCTTGACTGCGCCTACATCGCATCGATCCATGCCACCTGACACCTACACCTCCACCCGCGCGGACCAGCCCTTGCTGCCGACGCTCCGTCGCTTCCTGCCGTTCCTATGGCCGGCGGGGCAGCCCAAGCTGAAGGCGCGGATCGTCGTCGCGATGCTGCTCGTGATCGCGTCGAAGCTGATCCAGGTGTTCGGCGCGGCGTTCACGCTGAAATATGCGGTCGACCGGATGGCGGGGAACGATCGCGGAGCGCTGACCTTGGTCGTGTTGCTGGTGGTGGGGTATGCCGCCTCGCGGTTCGGGACGACGCTGTTCGACAATCTGCGCAATGCGGTGTTCGAGCGCGTCGGGCAGGACGCGTCGCGGCGACTGGCGGCGCAGGTGTTTCGCCATCTGCATGCGCTGAGCCTCGATTTTCACCTGTCCAGGCGGACGGGCGCGGTCACCAAGGTGGTCGAGCGCGGGACCAAGAGCATCGACACGATGCTGTATTTTCTGCTGTTCAACATCGCGCCCACCGTCTTCGAACTGGTGCTGGTGCTCGGGCTGTTCTGGACCAAGTTCGGCTGGCCGTTGGTCGTCGCGACCGTCGTGATGGTGGTCGGCTACATCCTCTTCACGCGGATGGTGACCGACTGGCGCAACGCCTTGCGCGCGCGGATGAACGACCTCGATACCGGCGCGGTCGCGCATGCGGTGGATTCGCTGCTGAACTTCGAGACGGTGAAGTATTTCGGCGCGGAGGAGCGCGAGGCGCGGCGCTACGACAGCGCGATCACCGCGTATTCCGAGGCTGCGGTGAAGAGCGAGAATTCGCTCGCGTGGCTCAACCTCGGCCAGGCGCTGATCACCAACGTGATGCTGGCGGGCGGCATGGGCTTCGTCGTGTGGCGGTGGAGCCGCGGCGAGGCGTCGGCGGGCGACGTGGTGTTCGTGTTGACGCTGCTGGCGCAGTTGTTCCGGCCGCTCGACCTGCTGGGGATGGTGTATCGCACGATCCGGCAAGGTGCGCTCGACATGGCGGCGATGTTCGACCTGATCGATACGCCCGCGACCGTGGTGGATGCACCGGATGCGCCTGCACTGGCGGTGAGCGCGGGGCATGTGCGGTTCGAGAACGTGTCGTTCGGGTATGACGCGCGGCGGCCGATCCTTCGCGACCTGGAGCTGGACGTGCCGGCGGGATCTACGCTGGCCGTCGTTGGGCCGTCGGGGGCGGGCAAGTCGACGCTCGCGCGGTTGCTGTACCGGTTTTACGATCTGACAGGCGGGCGGATTACCGTCGATGGGCAGGATATCGCGCAGGTTCGGCAGGCGTCTTTGCGCGCGGCGATCGGGATCGTGCCGCAGGATACGGTGCTGTTCAACGACACGATCGGGTACAATATCGCCTATGGTCGCGAGGGCGCGGAGATGCCCGAGGTCGAGGTTGCGGCGAAGGGTGCGGCGATTGCCGGGTTCATCGAGCGTCAGCCGCTCGGGTATGAGACGCGCGTGGGCGAGCGTGGGTTGAAGCTGTCGGGCGGCGAGAAACAGCGCGTGGCGATCGCCCGGACGCTGCTCAAGAACCCGCCGATTTTGATCCTGGACGAGGCTACGTCGGCGCTGGACAGCCGGACCGAGGCCGAAATCCTCGACACGCTGGAGGCGATCGAGCGCGGGCGTACGACGATCGTGATCGCGCATCGGCTGTCCACCGTGGTGCATGCGGACCAGATCGTCGTGCTTGAGGCGGGGCGGATCGTCGAGAAGGGGACGCACGCGGAGCTGCTGCGGCAGGGTGGCGTGTATGCGGAGATGTGGAACCGGCAGGCGCAGGAGCGCGCCGGGGATGACGATGGGGCGTTGGCAGCGGAGTAGGGGCGCGGGCCGCCGTGCGTAGCCGTCGTTTATAGGCGCGCTCACGCCCACGCCGCCGCTCCCGCAGCGCGTCGGACGTGTTCCGTTCTCATCCCATGACGCAAGTACGGCGGTCGCATTCGAACGGCAGCCTCCCTTCCTTGTTCTCCCGCGAAGGCGGGAGCCCAGTCTGGGTCCCCGCCGTCGCGGGGAAACAAGCTTGGCGACGGCGTCCTGGGACTTGTGCGTTTCCCCCACCATCAACGGACCGAGTCTACCCGCAGGTCAGGCGGATCTGCTTGGCGGGTTTGTCGAAGACGATGCTGGAGCAGCGGTCGAGCAGATCGGCGCCGAGCGTCAGGCGGTCGCGGTTGGCGTCGCGCTTGCCCTTGGCGGTGACGACGATCTCGTCGGGGTCGGGTGGTGGCGCGTCGGCGTCGGGGATCGCGGCGGCACTGCCGACGTCGGTGGTGCGGACGCCGAGTGACCATAGCGCGAGCGGGCCGACGAGGAGCGGGGTGGCGAGCATCATCGTGCGAACGGGTCGGGCGATACCGAAGGCGATCTCGACCGGTGCGGTGAGGCCGGCCAGCGTGCCGCGCTGCGCCTGCGCGATCAGCGTGGCGGCGTTGGCGGTGACGGTCGTGCGTGGATGATAGGGATCGAAGCGGACCCGGATCGGCTGGCCGCCGATCGTGATCTGCGCGAAGGTCCCGGAGAGTTTGCCCAGCAGGCCGCCGCCGTCGACCATCGGCAACGCGACGGTCCGCTCGCCAGCGCGCGGCGCGTTCAGGAAGATGCGCACGACGGGTTCGGGCAGCGACGCCGGGCCGATGCTGCCGTCGCCGACATCGGCATAGGGCCGCCCGACCCAGCGCGGGTCGGCAGCCTTGCCCTTGGTCTCGTGCTTGTGGCTTGGAAAGCCGATCCGCCGCTTCACCGCGTTGATCCCGAACGTCATCGGGCGGACCGTCGTCGCCTGCATCGCGCCTTGCCCGCCGACCGAATAGCCGAGTCCCAACGCGCCGCCCTTCAGCGCAAGTCGCTCGGCGACTGCGGTCGTGACGAAGACCAGGCCGGGTGCGGCGGGGTCGACGCGCAGGGTGACGGGCTTGCCGTCGATCGTTGCGGCGATCATCCCGCCGACCGGTACGTCGCGGATGGCCGGGGCCGTGTCGCCGGCTAGCGCGACGCTGCTCACGAGGACCGATGCCGCCACGCCGGTTCTAAGGATATTGGCGATCATCGTAAGGTCTCCGGCGTCAGGCGCCGCGATCTTGCCGCGTCATATCGTATTCGCAACGAATTTATGATCGGTAATGATTGGATAACCAATGCAGGCTCGCCCCTCGACGGGCGACTGCGCGACGCCTAGATCGCATGGCAATGGCACTCGACCCTCTTCCCGATCTCCAGCGCATCTTCGGCTTTCCTGATTTTCGTGGCGTGCAGCGCGATGTCGTCGATCGGGTGCTCGCGGGGCAGCGGACTCTGGCGGTCATGCCGACGGGCGCGGGGAAGTCGCTGTGCTATCAGTTGCCGGCGACGATGCTGGAGGGGACGTGCGTGGTCGTGTCGCCGCTGATCGCGTTGATGCATGACCAGTTGCGGGCGGCGACTGCTGTCGGGATCAAGGCGGCGACTTTGACGTCGGTCGATACCAATCGCGAGGAGACGATCGCGCGGTTTCGGGCTGGCGATCTGGACCTGCTGTATGTCGCGCCGGAGCGGGCTTCGAATGAGAGTTTTCGGAACCTGCTCAGCCAGGCCAAGCTGTCGCTCTTCGCGATCGACGAGGCGCATTGCGTCAGCGAATGGGGGCATGATTTCCGGCCGGATTATCGGTTGCTGCGGCCTCTGCTCGACCGTTTCCCGGACGTGCCGCGCCTCGCGCTGACGGCGACCGCGGATGCGCATACTCGGGCGGATATCCTCGAGCAGCTGGGGATCTCGCAGGAGGGGCTGATCGTGTCGGGGTTCGACCGGCCGAACATCCGCTATGCGATCTCGGGGCGCGACAACGTCAACCGGCAGATCGCGGACATCCTGGAGAAGATTCCGGGGCCGGGGATCGTCTATGCGCAGACGCGGGCGGCGACCGAGAAGCTGGCGGAGGCGCTAGGGCGGAGCGGGCGGCCGACGCGAGCGTATCATGCCGGGCTCGATCCTCAGGTGCGGGCGAAGAACCAGGCGGATTTCGTCGCGAGCGAGGACATGGTGATCTGCGCCACGGTCGCGTTCGGGATGGGGATCGACAAGCCCGACGTGCGGTTCGTGGCGCATGCCGGGCTGCCGAAATCGATCGAGGCCTATTATCAGGAGACCGGCCGCGCGGGGCGTGATGGCGACCCGGCGATCGCGCATCTGTTCTGGGGCGCGGAGGATTTCGCGCGCGCGCGGCAGCGGATCGGCGAGGTCGAGCCCGAGCGGCAGGCGGGTGAACGACAGCGGCTGACCGCGATGGGCGGGCTGGTCGAGACGGCCGGGTGCCGACGGCGCATCCTGCTCAAGCATTTCGGCGAGGAGCGGCTCGAGGATTGCGGGAATTGCGACAATTGTCTCGGTAACGTCGATGCGGTCGATGCGACCGAGACGGCGCGGAAATTCCTGTCGGCGGTGTTCCGGACAGGGCAGATGTACGGCGTCGGGTATATCGAGGGCATCCTCACCGGCGTCTCGTCGGAGCGGAGCCTGATGAACGGGCACGAGGCGCTGTCGGTGTACGGGATTGTCGAAGGCGACGAGGTCGCGTTGCTGAAGCCGGTGTCGCGGGCGCTGATGCTGAAGGATGCGCTGCGCACCAATCCTCATGGGGGCCTCGAGTTCGGGCCGGCCGCGAAGGCTATCCTGAAGGGCGAGGCGGCGGTGTCGATCGTCGTGCCGCCCAAGCGCGAGCGGCGGCGCAAGGGCGCGGTTGGCGCTGTGCCGAACCCGGTCGACGATCCGCTGTTCGAGGCGTTGCGCGTGCGGCGGCGCGATCTGGCGAAGGAAGCGGGCGTTCCGCCGTATGTGATCTTCCACGATTCGGTGTTGCGTGACATTGCGCGGCAGCGGCCGGCGTCGCGTGCCGAGTTGAGCCTGTTATCAGGCATTGGCGCGCGCAAGCTCGACGCCTATGGGGATGCCTTCCTCCAGGTCATCCGCGAGTCCGCATGATACGGCAAATAAACGAAAGTATTTCGGTCGCGCCACAGATCGCGGTCGAGCAAGTCGCGGAAATCGCTGCGGCGGGGTTCAAGACGATCGTCAACAACCGACCCGACGACGAGGATGCGGGGCAGCCTTCGGGTGATGCGATCCGCGCCGCGGTGGAAGCGGCCGGGCTGAAATACGTCTCGATTCCGGTGACGCATGCGGGGTTCTCGCATCCACAGATCGACGCGATGACGGAGGCGCTGACGGATTCGGACGGGCCCGTGCTGGCCTATTGCCGATCGGGGACGCGGAGCTGCAATTTGTGGGCGTTGGCGGCGGCGAAGGCGGGGCGGAACCCGAACCTGCTGCTCGCGCAGGCCGAGGACGCCGGATATGACCTGCGCGGAATCCGACCGATGCTGGACGCGCTCGCAGGGCCGCGATGACGCCTGCCATCGTCGGCGGCATCGTGGCCGTCGTTGTGCTGCTGCTCGCGGGTCTGGCCTGGGTGGTCGTACGGATGCGGCGGGTCGTGAAGATCGAGACACCGGAAGAGGCGGCGGACGCGGCGCAGGCACAGCTTCGCGGGTTTGCGGTGGCTGGTGCCGTTGTCGGAGCGGACGGGCAGGGCGCGCTGGCGATCGCGGATGACGGGCGTGTCGCTGCGGTGAAGCGGATCGGCAAGACCCTGACAGTGCGCGAGGTATCGTGGCGGACGGTGCGCGCGACGCACGAGGGGATATTGGTCGAGACCGGGGACAAGGCGCTGGGCGCGGTGATGCTCGCGCAGGTCGACGTCCTCGACATCCGCCGGTTGGCGCCGAAGGGCGTGCGGGTCTAGCGAGCCCTACGCGCCGCGGTCATTCTGCGGCAGCGGTCCTGACGCTTGCGGAACGTTTCTCGTTTCGACGCGTCGCCGCAGTAGATGAGAAGATGGGTCGCCAAGCGCTGGGTGAAAGTCACCGGCATCGTCGTCGTGGCCGTGATGGCTACGGTCATAATCGGGCTCGCCGTATTTCCCTGGGGATCGCTGAAAGGCGTGATCGAGCGGCAGTTGACCGCGCGTTTCGGGCGACCGGTGACGATCGGCGGGATCGAGCGCGTCGACGGGTTCGGTTTCTCGCCGACGATCCGCATCACGCAGGTCCGTATTCCGCAGGCGGCGTGGGCCGGTAGCGGCGATTTCGTGCGGTTGCGCGAGGCGGAGGCGACCTTCTCCGCGCTGTCGCTGTTGAAGGGCGGGTTCGGCCCGCGCGACGTGAAGGCGTCCGGGCTGTACCTGGCGCTGGTCCGGGACAAGCAGGGGCGGACCAACTGGGATCGGCCGGGCAAGGCCAAGAGCGGCGGAAGTTCGAACGACCTGCAGGGGCTCGTCATCCGCGACAGCGTGGTCTCCTACCGCGATGCCAAGCAGGGGCGGCAGGTCACCGCGCAATTCTCGTCCGATCCGGTTACGGGCATCCGTGCGAACGGCACCGGCACCGTGCGCGGTGCGGCGGTGCGGATCGCCGTCTCGGGGCCGTCGATCGAGCGATCGCAGGGCAAGCCGTGGCCGTTCACCGCGTCGATCGACGGGGACAGACTGTCGATCTCGGCAAAGGGCGTGATGGACCGGCCGCTCGATACCGATGCGATGACGCTCGACGTGACGGCGCGCGCGACCGACCTGAAGCTGATCGACGCGGTGATCGAGGCGGGGCTGTTCCGGACGCAGCCGGTGTCGTTCAGCGCGCACGTCCGCCACGATGCGCCGAAATGGACCATCACGCAGTTGAAGGGCGTGGTCGGGCGGTCGGATTTCGCAGGACATGTGACGGTCGACAAGCGGCACGGGCGGAGCAAGGTGAACGGCGACATCGTCTCGCGCCAGTTCGACTTCGCGGACCTGTCGTCGGACGAGGCGCAGGCCAAGGGCGCCGCGCTGGAGCGGGCGATCGGGCCGAGGCTGGTGCCGAATACGCGGATCGACATCGGCAAGATCGACAGCACCGACGCTGAGTTCGGGTTCCGCATCCAGCATATCGTCGCAGCGAAGGGCAAGTCGCCGATCGTCTCCGCCAAGGGGACGATCGCGATAGATCACCAGCTATTGACGCTGGACCGGCTCGTCGCGAGGCTGCCGCAGGGGACCGTTACCGGCAAGGTCACGGTCGACCAGCGGGGCGATCGCAAGACGCCGACCGTCGCGATCGACCTGCGGTTGCGGGGTAGCAGCGTGCAGGCGCTGGCAGGCGGGCGCGGCGACTTCAGCGGGAACGTGAGCGCACGGGTGCGGCTGACGGGGCCGGGCGAGACGATCCGGGCTGCGGTCGGGAACGCCGATGGCAGCATCGGGTTCGTCGCGCGGGACGGGCAGTTGCCGCAGGGGATCGCCGCGGCGCTGGGGTTCGATGCGGCGCGCGCGTTGCTGGCGAAAGATGGCGAGCGCGCGGGGCTGCGTTGCGTGGTGGTGAAACTCGACGTGACGCGGGGGCGAGGGCGCGTCGATCCGATGATCGTCGATACCACCGCCAGCCAGTTGCGCGGGCAGGGGAGCGTGGTGTTTCCCGCCGAGGCGGTCGACATTCGGCTGAGCGGCGCGCCGAAGCAACATGCGCTGCTGCAGTTGCCGGGATCGGCGTACATGACCGGGACGATCCAGCAGCCGCACGTGACGATCCCGCCGGAGGTGAAATCGGTGGGGAATATCTTCAAGGCGATCGGCCGGGCGATCACGGGCAAGCAGGGACCGACGGCTAGAGATGCGGATTGTTCGGAGTTGGCGGCACGAGTGCTGCGGTAGGCTGAAACGTCAGCGGATATGAAAAACCCCGCCCCGCTGGGTGCGGGACGGGGTCGGACTTCAGCGATATCCGGGGGATATCAGCGATAGAAGATGTGGTTGCCGATCGAGGCGACCTTGATCGCGCGGACGCTGGGGCGGCGATCGGGGGTGTTGAAGTAGAGCGCCTTGTCGGCCGGGCTGTTCCACGCGTCAGCGAGCGCGACCTTGGCGACCGCGATCGCGGTGCGGTAAGCGGTGCCGGCGTTGATGTTGGGGATCTGGCCACCGCGGACGAAGCTGAACTGGCCGCGCTGCTTGACGACGGCACAGACGTTGGCGGGGAAGCGACCCGACTTGGCGCGGTTGATGATGACTTCGGCGACGGCGAGCTGGCCCGTCAGCGGCTCACCCTTGGATTCGAAGTAGATCGCGCCGGCAAGGCACTGGAGCGCTTCGTCGGCGGCGGCGCTATCCTGCGCGGCAACGGCCTGGGCGAGCGTGTCGAATTCTTCGGCTTCTGCGACGGCAGGGCTAACTGCGGTGTTCTCGGCGTTCGTCTCGACGGGTGCGACGGCGGTGGCAACTGGAGCGATCTGCGGAACATTCTGCGGCGAGAGCGCGTTTAGATTGGCGAGAGCAGTGAGATTAGTGGTCGAGCGATCGATACCGGTTGCCTGACCGGGAGCGCTGTTGCCGACCAGGCCGGCGAGAGAAAACGTCATGACCGCGATCGTCGCAGCCCGCTGAAGAATCGTCATTCAAACTTATTCAGATGCGGTTGGACCGCGGAAGCAATCGTACGAGCCGATCGTCCAGGCATCCCCCCGACTGCGTAACTGATCCGGATCGCACCCGTCCCAGCACAACGCCAATCAATGTTGCAATTCCCCTCTATTGGGGGGGCTTTCGAGTCAATCGTCGAGGATCGTTTCAGCGGCGAACCGTTCCGCCGCTGCGATGTCCACCTCGATTACCCAGAGATCCGGGTCGCTTGCGCGGCGGCGACGCCAATATCCGTCGAGATCTTCGAGCGGGGTGGAGTCGATCAGCGCGGTCCGTCCGTCGGGTCCGATGCCGCGTTCCAGGAGGCGGGGAGGGGCGCCTTTGTCGACCGCGATGACCAGGATCGCGCCGCCTTGGGGGTCGCCTTTCGCCATTACCGCACCGAAGCCGCCGGCGTCGTTGACGCGCCGCAGCAGGGCGCTGACGAGCACGCCGCTGGGGAGACGACCGCTCATGCTGCGCTGCGGTATCCTGGGAGGCCGGCGAGCGCGATCCGCGAGCGCATGAACGTGCCGGTGCCTCTTGCCGCTTCTTCGCCGTCGGCGTCGATCAGCCGGGCGTCCGCGACGAAGACGCGTCGCTTGCCGCTGATCCAACGTCCTTCGGCGATCACGGGGCCGATCTTCAGCGGGCGTGTGAGGAGGAGATTGAAGGCCGTGGTGAGCAGGAAGCGGTCGGTGACCAGACTGTTGCAGGCATAGAACGCGGCGTCGTCGAGCATCTTGAAATAGCTGGTGCCGTGCGCGGCGCCGCCGGCATGGTAGTGGCGCTCGTCGATCGTGAAATGGATGCGTGCGACGCCGGCTTCGGGAATTTCCAGCGAGGAGTCGAAGAAGCGGTTGATCGGGGCTTGCGCGTAGAGCGACCCCAGTGCGCGGAAATGTGCGTCTGCGCCGGCTGTGTTTGGGGCCGAACTGGGAGCCGACTCAGGCTGCATCGCGGACCTCGTCGGCGGTGAACAGCGCGTAGACCGCGTCGGGCGAACCGCCGCCGCGCAGTTTCTCGAGGAACGCCTTGTCGCGCAGGCGTCGCGAGACGCGCGCGAGCGCCTTCAGGTGGACCGCGCCGGCATCGGTGGGGGAGAGCAGCATGAAGACGAGATCGACGGGGAGATCGTCGACCGCCTGGAAGTCGACCGGCTCTGTCAGGCGCGCGAAGACGCCGGTTACCTGCGCGAGCCCTTCGAGCTTGGCGTGCGGGATCGCGACGCCGCCGCCGAACCCGGTCGAGCCGAGTTTCTCGCGCGCAGCCAGCCGGTCGGCGATCATCTTGGGGTCTGCATCGAGTATCTCAGACGCAACCGTGGCGAGATGCTGGAACACTGCCTTCTTGTTTTTGGCGATCACGCCCGTCTGCACTGCGTCGGGACGCAGCATGTCACTAAAATCGGTCATTGTGTTCAATGTCTCAAGCGCCCCCGCGCGCGTCCGCCTTAGCGGGTTGCGCGGGGGCGTAAAGGCGCGGCCTTGAGACCCGCGCCTTTATGGACCCTTATTTATTGGGCCGGGGTGGCCGCTGCTCGCTGTGGCTCGACCCAGCCGATCGTGCCATCGCCGCGACGATAGACCATGTTGTGCGCGCCGGTGCCCGCATTCATGAACAGCAACGCGGCGGTGTTGCGCAGATCGAGCATCATCACCGCGTCGGACACGCTGGCCTCGGGGATATCGACACGCGTTTCGGCGATGATCAGCGGTGCGTCCGCGACATCGTCTTCCTCGATGCTTTCCTGGAACAGCGTGTAGCCGGCATTGTCGTAGCCGTTGCTCTCGGCGATCGCGACCGCTTCGCCGGCATGTCGATCCTTCAGGCGGCGCATGTAGCGGCGGAGCTGGGTCTCGATCTTGGCGGCGGCGGCATCGAACGCGGCGCGCGCGTCATAGGCGTCGCCGTGCCCCTTGATCACGAGGCCCTTCATCACGTGCGAGACGATGTCGCATTTGAAACCGGCGTCGTGCGGGCCCTTGCCGAACGTGACTTCCGCCGAGATGGCGCGCGAGAAATACTTGTCGGCGATACCCTGGAGTCGGTCTTCCACGTGGCTGTTGAGTGCTTCGCCAGTGTCAACCTGATGACCAGAAATCCGGATATCCATTGTCGTCTCCTTGTCGGCGTTACAGTCTTCGGGCGGTCCTATTGGCTCCACCCTGCCAGCGTCATCCGGACGCCACGGCCCCCCAGATCGGATCCTTGATCCCCTTCATAAACGCAGCATGGGCCGCAAGGTCTCCCTCGCTCACCGCGAAAACGCGGGCAGGGCGAACGACCCGAGGCGCCTGTGCGACGATCGGAGCCGCGGCGGCGCTGCCGGTATCGCTCAGCAGGCCGAGACCGATCTGGCGACCGCCCATCAGCTCGACGTAAACTTGCGCCAACAACTGCGCGTCGAGCAGCGCGCCGTGCAGGACGCGGTGGCTGCGATCGATTCCAAACCGCGAGCAGAGTGCGTCGAGCGAATGCTTGGCGCCGGGGTGACGGCTGCGCGCGATCTGCAGCGTGTCGACCATCCGCTTCATGTGGACGATCTGGCGGCCGCACTTGGTCAGTTCGCCGTTGAGGAACGAGAAGTCGAAGCCGGCATTGTGCGCGATCATCGGCGCGTCGCCGACGAATTCGAGCAAATCCTCGACCGCGTCGGCGAACTTCGGCTTGTCGGAGAGGAACTGCGCGCTCAGCCCGTGGACGTTGAACGCCTCGACCGGCATGTCGCGTTCGGGATGGTAATAGGCGTGGAAGGTGCGGCCGGTCTCGACCCGGTTGAGCATCTCGACGCAGCCGATTTCGACCATGCGGTCGCCGCCGGAAAAACTGAGGCCGGTGGTTTCGGTATCGAAGACGATCTCCCGCATCCCGATGGTATCGGCTCAGATTTCCAAGGATGCAAGCACCGCCCGGACTTGCGCGCGGGTTGCGTCGAAGCTGGTGTCGGTGTTGATGACGTGATCCGCACGGGCGCGTTTTTCGGCGTCGGGGGTCTGGCGCGCGAGGATCGCGGCGAACTTCTCCGCGGTCATGCCCGGGCGGGCGAGGACGCGGGCGCGCTGGACATCGGGGGCGGCGGAGACGACGACGATCACGTCGACGTTGCGGTCGCTGCCGGTCTCGAACAGCAGGGGGACGTCGAAGACGACTCGCTTGCCGGCGTGCTGGGCGAGGAAGGCGGCGCGCTCTTCGCCGACCGCGGGGTGGACGATCGCTTCGAGCCGCTTGATCGCGGCGTCGTCGCCAAAGACCGCCGCCCCGAGTTTCGCGCGGTCGACTGCGCCGTTAGCGGTGATACCGGGGAAAGCGGTTTCGATCGCGGGGACGAGTCGCCCTCCGATGCCTTGCAGTCGGTGGACGGTGGCGTCGGCGTCGAACACGGGGACGGTCTCGTCGGCGAACATCGCGGCGACGGCCGACTTGCCCATGCCGATCGAGCCGGTGAGGGCGATGATCATTTTGTCAGCAGAGCGCGGAGTTCGTCGTCGCGATCACGGGGTGGTTCCACGTGGAACAATATCTCGAACGCTACCGCCGCTTGGCCGATCAGCATCTCCAGGCCATCGACGGTTTCGAGATCGCGCGCGCGCGCCGCTTTCAGGAGACCGGTTTCGAGCGGCGAGTAGACGATGTCGTAGACGAGCGAGTCCGGTTCGAGCGCGCCGAGATCGATGTCGAGCGGTGGCTGACCGGCCATGCCAAGCACGCTGGCGTTGACGAGCAGTCGCGAGGGCGGGGCGGCGGGGCCGATCGGGAGCGCCTGACCTTTGAGGCCGAACGTCGACAGCAAAGCCGCGCCCTTGAGCGGATTGCGGTTGAGGATGGTGACGGGGCCGACACCCATCCGCGACAATGCGAACAGGATTGCGCGCGCTGCACCGCCGGCGCCGATCACCGTGACGGGCTGGCCGGCGATGTCGAGATCGTCGATCGGTGCCCAGAAACCGGCGGCGTCGGTATTGGTGCCGATGCAGTCGCCCGCCTGGTTGCGGAACACGGTGTTGATCGCGCCGATCGTCCCGCAGACGTTGCCGGGATCGGAGACGTGGTCGAGCGCGGCGATCTTGTGCGGCATCGTGATGTTGCACCCGCGCCAGGCGGGGTCGGCTTTGCGTTCGGCGAAATAGGCGGGGAGGTCTTCGGCGGTCACGAGCTTGTGGCGGTATTCCGCGTCGATCCCGAGCGCGTCTAGCCAGAAGCTGTGGATCAAAGGCGATTTCGACTGTGCGATCGGATCGCCGATCACTTCTGCATAGGGACGGGTCATTCAAGGCTCCGTGTTTCCCCGCGGAGGCGGGGATCCAGTCTGGGCACCCGCCTTCGCGGGTGAACGAGGTTTAGTCTAGCGGACGCGGAATGCCATGCGCGACGGTCATTCAATCCTCCCCCGCAAGGGGGAGGTGTCGCCGAAGGTGACGGAGGGGGAGGACACGGAACGCGCGTTTCGCATGCCTCCCCCTCCGTCTGGCAAGCGCCAGCCACCTCCCCCTGGCGGGGGAGGATTACAGTGCGTCGTCCCGTTTGAGATTACGTCGGCAACTCGCCACGCACGCGGAGGAAATCTAGGACGTTGAGCAGCGGCATGCCGAGTACCGTGAACTGGCTTCCTTCGATCCTGGCGAACAGCTGCGCGCCGGGGCCTTCGATCCGGTAGCAGCCAACGCAGCCCGAGATCGCAGGCCATTCCGCATCGAGATACGTCTCGATGAACGCGTCGGATAGCGGGCGGACGTGCATCTTAGCGCGCTCGACGTGGCGCCAGATCGCCTGGCCGTTCTCGGCGATGACCGCGGCGCTCCAGAGGTCGTGGCGCTTGCCGGACATCAGTTGCAGATGCGCCGCCGCGTCGGCGCGGTCGACGGGCTTGTCGAGGATACTGCCGTCTTCCAGTGCTACCAGCGAGTCACTGCCGAGGACGAGATAGCCGGGCAGCCTTGCGGAAACCTTCAGCGCCTTCAGTTCGGCCAGCGCATCGGCGAGGTCACGCGGCGACAGGTCGCGTAGCGCCGCCTTCGCCGCATCCTCGTCGACGCCGGCGAAGGTCGCCTCGAACGGTACGCCCGCAGCGGTCAGCATCGCGCGGCGCGAGGCGCTTTGCGAGGCGAGGATCAGGCTCATGACTCGACCTTCGGAGCGGCGTCGGCGCGGCGCTGGTTGCACAAGGCGATGATCGCCGCCGCGGTTTCCTCGATCGAGCGGCGCGTAACGTCGATCACCGGCCAGCCATTGTCGGCGAACATGCGGCGCGCAAAGGCGAGTTCGCGCATCACCGCTTCCTCCTCGACATAGGACGTGTCGGGCTGCTGGTTGAGCGACAGCAGGCGGTTGCGGCGGACCTGGATCAGTCGGTCGGCGCTGGTCGTCAGGCCGACTATCAGTGGGTTGGCGAGCTTGTAGAGGTTTAGCGGTGGTGGGCTTTCCACGACGATCGGGATGTTCGCGGTCTTGTAGCCGCGATTGGCGAGATAGATCGAGGTCGGCGTCTTCGACGAACGCGACACGCCCGCCAGGACGATATCGGCCTCCTCCCATTCTTCCGAGGCGATCCCGTCGTCGTGGGCGATCGTCCACTGGATCGCATCGACACGCGCGAAATACGCTGCATCGAGGACGTGCTGGCGGCCAGGTCGCGCCTTTGCCTGCTGCCCGAGCAACCCGGAAAGCGCGTCGTTCACCGGGTCGAGAGGGGCGACTGCGGGCAACCCCAACGCGAGGCACCTCTGCTCGAGAATTCGCCGCGTCGCCGGGTTCACCAGCGTGAAGACCACCAGCCCCGGGTTCTGCGCGATCTCCTGAAGGATGCGCTCGAGATGCGCCTCGGTCCGCACCATCGGCCAGAAATGGCGGACCGTCTCGACGTCGTCATATTGCGCCAGCGCCGCCTTCGCGATGTTCTCCAGCGTCTCGCCGGTCGAATCCGACAGCAAATGAAGGTGGAGCCGGATCATCGGCATCTTGTCCCCAGCGACGGGGTCCCTGGGCGTGAATCTGTGGATAACATGGGGAGAAGGGCTAGCGTAACTCATCCCCCTCGCCAAGCGACCGGTGTGCCGTGGATAACACCCATTCTATCCACACGCCCGCGCACAGGGGGCGATTTTATCCACAGGCTGTGGGTAACGGGGAGCCTTGAATCGAATCAGCGCGTTTGTGGGCGTGCCGAGGGGTCAAGCTGTTGGCATTTCCGGGATCACCGCATAAGTCCCGGGTTCAACCGCCCAACCACTGCAACAACCTATTTCTTGAATCTTCTTATAGTAGAAGAAGGGTGCTCCGCTGACCGATCCGACCCCCAACTCGCCTGTCTTCAAGCCACTCCTGGCGACCCTTCGCGGAGAGCGTCAGGCCATGCCGCCGCTGTGGCTCATGCGGCAGGCGGGGCGGTATCTCCCCGAATATCGCGAACTCCGCGCCGAGAAGGGTGGATTCCTCGCGCTTGCCACCGATCCAGACGCAGCCGCCGAAGTGACGCTGCAGCCGATCCGGCGGTTCGGGTTCGACGGCTCTATCCTGTTCTCGGACATCCTGATGATCCCTTGGGCGCTAGGGCAGGATTTGAGCTTCGGGGTCGGCGAGGGGCCACGGCTCGAGCCGGCGCTGGTCGATCATGCGCTCGATCGGTTGCAGCCGGTGATGGGGCGGCTGGAGCCGGTCTACGGCACCGTCGCGAAGGTCGCTGCGGCATTGCCTCCAGAGACGACCTTCCTGGGCTTTGCGGGGTCTCCCTGGACGGTCGCGACCTATATGGTGGCGGGGAAGGGCTCGAAGGATCAGTCCGAGACGCGGCGTTTCGCGTATCGCGACCCCGAGGCGTTCGGTGCGATCATCGATGCGATCGCCGACAACACCGTCGAGTATCTCGCGCGACAGGTCGAGGCGGGCGTCGACGTGGTGCAGCTGTTCGACAGCTGGTCGGGGTCACTTTCGCCCGCGCAGTTCGAGCGCTGGGTGATCGCGCCGACCGCGTCGATCGTCGAGCGGCTCCACGTGCGCTGCCCCGGCGTGCCGATCATTGGCTTTCCGAAGGGGGCCGGGGGCAAGCTGCCTGCCTATGCGCGCGAGACCGGCGTCGATGCGATCGGGCTGGACGAGACGGTCGATCCGGTCTGGGCGCATGCGTCGTTGCCTGCGGACATGCCGGTGCAGGGCAATCTTGATCCGCTGGCGTTGATCGCAGGCGGGGCGGATCTCGACGCGGCGATCGACCGGATCCTCGCGGCATTCGTCGAGCGTCCGCACGTCTTCAACCTCGGCCACGGCATCCTGCCCGACACGCCCATCGCGCATGTCGAGCAGCTGATCGCCCGCGTAAGGAGCACGACATGAGCGGTTTTCTTGGTGGCACGTATGACTGGGTGAAGGCGGCGCATCTGATCTTCGTGATCTTCTGGATGGCGGGGCTGTTCATGCTGCCGCGCTATCTCGTCTATCATCAGGAGGCGCTGGCGGCCGGTAATACGACAGAGGCGGCGAACTGGGTCGAGCGCGAGAGCAAGATCCGCCACATCATCCTGACGCCGGCGATGATCGTCGTCTGGGTGCTTGGGATCGCGCTGGCGCTCAACCTGGGGCTGGCGGACGGTGCGCCGGGGCTGGGGTGGCTGCACCTGAAGCTGGTGCTGGTGTTGCTGCTGTCGGGGTATCATGGCTGGGCGGTCGGCTATGCGAAGAAGCTCGCCGCGGGGAAGCCGACACTGGCGGGGAAGCAGTTGCGGATGCTGAACGAGATCCCCGCGGTAACCGTGACGCTGATCGTCGTGTTGGTGATCGTTAAGCCGTTCTAATCTTCCCCCCTCCCTGGAAGGGAGGGGCCGGGGGTGGGTTCGCTTCCGCATGACGGACGCGCGTGGTTTAAACTGGCCGACCCACCCCCAACCCCTCCCTTCCAGGGAGGGGGGTAAAGGCCCGCTTGACTAACCCGCCCCCCAATTCTAACCCCTTCTCCCAACACGGCCTCCTGGCGTCCTGCCCGGTCGTGTCTTGCCAGACTCGTCTCGCCCAGTTCCGCTTCCCAAGCGCACCGCCGACCGAG
The DNA here is from genome assembly GCF_001421415.1 of Sphingomonas sp. Leaf208. Lineage (GTDB taxonomy): Bacteria > Pseudomonadota > Alphaproteobacteria > Sphingomonadales > Sphingomonadaceae > Sphingomonas. Next base: position 201,397 of record NZ_LMKH01000034.1, on the reverse strand, counting down.
CGTTCTCCCGTTGATTGCTATCCGGAAATCCCCATGCATCTCAAAGACCTGAAGAAAAAGAAACCCGCCGAGCTGGTCCAGCTGGCCGAGGAACTGGGGGTCGAGAGCGCCTCGACGCTGCGTAAGCAAGACCTGCTGTTCGCGATCCTGAAGGTCCAGGCGGACAATGGCGACCAGATCATGGGGCTCGGCACGATCGAAGTGCTGCCCGACGGCTTCGGCTTCCTGCGCTCGCCGGAATCGAACTATCTCGCCGGTCCGGACGACATTTACATCTCGCCGAACCAGGTCCGGAAGTTCGGGCTGCGCACCGGTGACACGGTCGAGGGCGAAATCCGCGGGCCGAAGGATGGCGAACGCTATTTTTCGCTGGTGAAGCTGACCGCGGTCAATTTCGACGACCCCGACGTCGTCCGCCACCGCGTCAATTTCGACAACCTCACGCCGCTCTATCCCGAGAGCAAGCTGACGCTCGATCCCGCCGACCCGACCGTCAAGGACAAGTCGGCACGCGTGATCGACATCGTCTCGCCGCAGGGCAAGGGCCAGCGCACGCTGATCGTCGCACCGCCACGCGTCGGTAAGACGGTCATGTTGCAGAACATGGCCAAGGCGATCACCGACAACCACCCCGAGGTGTTCCTGATCGTCCTGCTGATCGACGAGCGCCCCGAGGAAGTCACCGACATGCAGCGCAGCGTGAAGGGTGAGGTGGTCAGCTCGACCTTCGACGAACCCGCGCAGCGCCACGTGCAGGTCGCTGAAATGGTGATCGAAAAGGCCAAGCGCCTGGTCGAGCACAAGAAGGACGTCGTGATCCTGCTCGACTCGATCACGCGTCTGGGTCGTGCTTACAACACCGTCGTGCCGTCGTCGGGCAAGGTCCTGACCGGTGGTGTCGATGCGAACGCGCTGCAGCGTCCGAAGCGCTTCTTCGGTGCCGCACGCAACATCGAGGAAGGCGGTTCGCTCTCGATCATCGCCACCGCGCTGATCGATACGGGCAGCCGCATGGACGAGGTGATCTTCGAGGAGTTCAAGGGCACCGGCAACTCGGAAATCGTGCTGGATCGCAAGGTCGCGGACAAGCGCATCTTCCCGGCGCTGGACGTCGGCAAGTCGGGCACCCGCAAGGAAGAGCTGCTGGTCGACAAGGCCAAGCTCAGCAAGATGTGGGTCCTGCGCCGCATCCTGATGCAGATGGGCACGATCGACGCGATGGAGTTCCTGCTCGACAAGATGAAGGATTCGAAGACCAACGAGAATTTCTTCGACAGTATGAATCAATGATCGAATGCGGCCCGCTGCATGCTGCAGCGGGACTCGCATCGATCCGGCCGGCGGGGCAGGGCCCCGACCGACGACATGGGCTTTGCCCATGTCCGGCCAAGCAAAAGCGGCACGCGAGAGCAATGGCTTTCGCGTGCCGTTTCGCTATTAAACGCCCTATAATCCGTCACCATCGCTCGCCGCTGGTGACCCACGTCACCGGGAGCTGACATCTTGAGTATCATCGCCATGCTGGCCGCCGCCGCATCGAGCACCGCGGGCCCCGGCTCGCCGCTGGAGATCTGGCAGCACATCGTCGCCGACTTCTCCAACCTCGGCGACCCGAAGGCGCTTGCCGCGTTCGGATCGGTCCTGATGATCGACCTCGTCCTCGCGGGCGACAACGCGATCGTCGTCGGCGCGCTCGCCGCCGGGCTGCCCACCGACCAGCGCAAGAAGGTCATCCTGATCGGCATCGGCGCCGCGCTCGTGCTGCGCATCTTCTTCGCGTTGATCGTGACGTGGCTGATGGGGATCGTAGGGCTGATCTTCGCGGGCGGCCTGTTGCTGCTCTGGGTCAGCTGGAAGTTCTGGCGCGAAATCCGCGAGGGCGCGGAGAATGCGGGCTCCGAGGAGATCGAGGGCGACGAGCGATCGGGTATCCGCTCCTCGAAGGGCTTTGCGAGCGCTGCTTGGGCCGTCGCCGTCGCCGATGTCTCGATGAGCCTCGACAACGTCCTGGCGGTCGCCGGCGCGGCGCGCGAGCATCCCGGTATCCTCGTCATCGGCCTGCTGCTGTCGGTCGCGATGATGGGTCTCGCGGCGAACTACATCGCGCGCGTGATCAACAAGTATCGCTGGATCGCGTATATGGGCCTCGCGGTGATCCTCGTGGTCGCGTTGAAGATGATCTACGAGGGCTGGGTCGGCACCGGCGAGACGCTCGGGATCATCTCGCTGCTGCGCTGATCGCGGTGCGAGTGGGATAAGGAAAAGGCCTCGCCGGGATCGTCCGGCGAGGCCTTTTTCATGTCTGTCGTCAGCACCCCGTCACCCCGGAACAGGAGTGACGGGGAGGGCGTGGTTAGCCCAGATTCTCCGCGAAGAACTTTGCCGTACGCTCGTCCGCCAGCTTGGCCGATGCGTCCGAGCGACGCTCGCCGAACTCGGTCGCGAAGCCGTGATCCTCGCCCGCGTAATCGTAGATCGTCACCTTGGGGTGATCGTCTAGCCCGGCGTGCATCGCTGCCTGTGCGGCCTTGTCGACGAAGTGATCCTCCTCCGGCACGTGCAACAGCACCGGATGTGCGATCGCGTGCTTTTCGCCGAGCAGGCCGTCGATCCCGACGCCGTAATAGCCGACGCTCGCATCGACGTCGGTACGTGCCGCGGTCATGAACGCGAGGCGCCCGCCGAGGCAGTAGCCGACCACGCCGACCTTGGCGTCGTCGCCGAGTTCGGCGCGCGCCGCACGGATTGTCGCCTCGATATCGGCGATGCCCTTATTCTGGTCGAACTGACCCATCAGACCGAGCGCGCGGTCGAACTCGGGCTTGATGTCCGGATCGAGCTCGATGCCCGGCTCGAGGCGCCAGAACAGGTCGGGGGCGATTGCGAGATAGCCGGCCTCGGCGAGCGTATCGCACTTGCGGCGGATCCCGGCGTTCACGCCGAAGATCTCCTGGATCACGACGATCGCGGCCTTTGGCGTGCCCGCTGGCGTCGCGCGATACGCGGTGAATTCGCCATCGCCCGCGAGCGTGGCAATCTTGGTAGTGTTCGTCATAACAGTCCTCCTGGAGGCCGCTCGTGGTCGAGTAGCCGGGATTTGGTGATCGGGCCGTCCCCCGCGGAGTACGCACCAAGCGCTCCGCCGGCTCCAAGGATTCGGTGGCAGGGGACGATGATCGGAAAAGGATTGCGTGCGCACGCCTGGCCGATCGCGCGTGGGCTCGAGCCGATCGCCTTGGCGAGTGCGCCGTAGCTGGCCGTCTCCCCGTAGGCGATGTCGACGATCGCCTGGCGAAGGTCGGCACCGCGCGGGGTAGGGGAGAGCGCGAGTGGTAGGTCGAACTCGGTCAGCCGTCCGGCGAAATATGCTTCGATCTGGCGGAGTGCTTCCAGGATCGCGGGGGCATCGCTGGTCGAACCATCCTCCACGCCGATATCGATCGCGTCGATCCGGTCCCCCGTGCCGGTCACGCGGACCAGACCGATAGGCGTTGCGATCGAGGCGGCATCGCGCGCATACATTCCCCCGCTATGCAGCGCCGCGATGGACCGCTCAAGCGTCATCGAGGGTGCGTCACATGAAGATGAATATCGAGATCGAATGCACCCCCGAAGAAGCACGTCGCGCGGTCGGGCTGCCCGACCTGACGCCGATCCACGACCGCTACATCGCGATGATGATGGAGGCTATTCCGGACGGCCAGATGAAGCCGGAAATGCTCGAATCTATGATGCGCGGCTGGCAGCCGATGGGCGAGGCGGGGATGGCGATGTGGAAGCGGCTGTTCGACAGCGCGACGAAAAGCGGCTGAGTTTCCCGTGAAGACGATTTTCGCGGTATCGAGCGGGCGACCGCCAGCGGCGATCGCCGTCGTTCGGGTGAGCGGGCGTCAGGCGTTTGCTGCGGCCGAGGCGCTGGCGGGACCATTGCCGGTGCCGCGCCATGCCAGCCTCCGGGGACTGCGGGACACCGATGGGGCGTTGCTAGACCGCGCGCTGGTAATCGTGTTTCCGGGACCCGCGACGGCGACTGGCGAAGACCTGGTCGAGTTTCACTGCCACGGTGGTCGGGCAGTGATTGCGGCGGTGGAGCGTGCGTTGTCGGGGATGCCCGGCCTTCGTCATGCCGAGCCGGGCGAGTTCACGCGTCGCGCGCTGACCAACGGCCGCATCGACCTGACCGAAGCCGAAGGGCTCGCCGACCTTCTCGAAGCCGAGACCGAGAGCCAGCGCGTCGCTGCGATGACCGCGGCGGAAGGTCGCGTGAGCCAAGCCGTCCGCGGCTGGATGGACTCGGTCGCGATGCTGTCTGCGCGGATCGAGGCGATGCTCGACTTCGCCGACGAGGACGACGTCGCAAGCGATACCGCGGCGTTCGATGCGATCGTCTCGGAGATCGCTGCGCTCGCGGCGCAGATCGAGGCGGTGGTCGATGCCCCGCCGGTCGAGCGGCTCAAGGACGGGCTGCGCGTGGTCATCGGTGGTCCTCCCAACAGCGGCAAGTCGACGCTGCTCAACCTGCTCGGCGAGCGCGATGCGGCGATCGTCTCGCCGATCTCGGGAACGACGCGCGACCGCATCGACGTGCCGGTGATGCGGAACGGGGTTGCCTATGTGCTGACCGATACCGCGGGTTTGATCGATACGCTCGACCCGATCGAGGCGATCGGCGTTACGCGTGCGGAAGGTGCGCTCGCCGCGGCGGACATCGTGATGTGGCTGGCCGATACCGCGCCGAGCCGCGCCGATGCGATCTGGATTCATGCGCGCGCCGATCTGCCGGGGCGGGGGGAACTGCCCGCTGACCGGACATTGGCGGTCTCGCACACCGACCGGGAATCGCTCGATGCCCTTTGGGGGGAACTGCATCGGCGAGCGATTGCGATGCTGCCGCGTGGTGATGAGATCACATTGAAGCAGCACCAGCGCCGGCAATGCGCTGCGGCAGTCGAGGCTCTTCGGTATCGAAGCTCCGATGCGCTTATTGTCGCGGAACACCTTCGACAGGCTTGCGCGATTCTTGCTGGCGTACTTGGGCTCGACGCGACGGGGGAGATGCTCGACGCGCTGTTCGGACGTTTCTGCATTGGGAAGTGATGTTCCACGTGGAACAACTTTGACGCGTAGGTCGCGGCGTTCTACGGCCATAGCATGTTCGATGTAGTGGTGGTTGGCGGTGGCCATGCCGGAACCGAAGCCGCAGCCGCGGCGGCGCGGCGGGGCGCGCGTACTGCGCTCGTGTCGTTCGACGCTGCGCATATTGGCGCGATGTCGTGCAATCCGGCGATTGGTGGGCTCGGAAAAGGGCACATGGTTCGCGAAGTCGACGCGTTCGACGGGCTGATCGGACGCGCGGCCGATGCTGCCGCGATCCATTATCGGATGCTCAATCGCAGCAAGGGTTCGGCGGTGCAGGGGCCTCGGATCCAGGCTGATCGCCGCCTTTACTCGGGAGCGATCCAGGCGATGCTTGCGGCCACCGAGGGGCTTTCGATCGTCGAGGGCGAGGCGACTGAGTTGCACTTTGACGGCGATCGCTTGGCGGGTGTCGTGCTGGCGGATGGCTCGATCGTCGCAGCACGAGCGGTCGTATTGGCGACCGGGACATTCCTTGGGGGACGTATATTCCGGGGGGATGACCGCGAGGAAGGGGGCCGGATCGGCGAACGGGCCGCCAAGCCACTCGCGGACCAGTTGCGCGCGCGGGACCTGCCGATGGCGCGACTCAAGACCGGGACACCACCCCGTCTCGATGGGCGGACGATCGATTGGGGCGCGCTTGCCGAACAGCCGTCGGACCTCGATCCCTGGACTATGTCGCCGATGACCGGTGCGCGTCCATTGCCCCAGGTCGCGTGTGCCATCACGCGGACGACCGATCGGACGCATGCGATTATTCGTGAGGCGTTCCACCGGTCGCCTTTGTTCACCGGTGCGATCGAGGCGGCGGGGCCGCGTTACTGTCCTTCGATCGAGGATAAGGTGCATCGGTTTGGCGACCGGGACGGGCACCAGGTTTTCCTCGAACCCGAGGGGCTCGATGATGCGACGGTTTACCCGAACGGGTTGTCGACGTCGCTGCCGGTCGAGGTTCAGGCGGCGATGCTGGCCAGCATTCCCGGGCTTGAGCGGGTGACTATGACGATGCCGGGCTATGCGGTCGAATATGATTATATCGATCCGCGCGCGCTCGATACGCGGCTTGCGTTGGGTGCGATCGAGGGCGTGTTCTGCGCGGGGCAGATCAACGGTACGACCGGGTATGAGGAAGCGGCGGGGCAGGGTCTCGTCGCTGGGCTAAACGCGGCGGCGTATGCGTGCGAGCTGGCGCCGGTGATCCTGGATCGTGCGTCGAGCTATCTTGGGGTGATGATCGACGACCTTACGCTGCAGGGGGTGACCGAGCCGTATCGGATGCTGACGGCACGGGCGGAGTTCCGGTTGTCGTTGCGCGCGGACAATGCGGAGACTCGGCTGGGCGGGATTGCGGAGGCGGCGGGGTGTCTTGGACCCGAGCGGTTGGCACATCAGCATGCGCTGGCCGAGGATCGTGCTCGTTTCCGTTCGGCACTCGACTGCGAGCGGACTGCAACCCACGTGGCCGATCAGGGTGTGGCGATTGGTCGAGATGGCGCGCGGCGGACGGCCTTCGACTGGCTCCGGTTTGAGGGCGTGACGCTCGCGCATGTCGCGCCGGACGCTGCGGCGGGAATCCCGATGGCGGTCGTTGACGAAGTGTTAGAGGACGCGCGCTACGCTCCGTATATCGAGCGGCAGGCGCAGGAGGTCGCGCGGTTGCGGGCCGACGAGGCGATCCGTTTGCCGGAGGACCTTGCCTATGATCGCGTGCCGGGCCTTTCGAACGAGATGATCGATCGCCTGAGCGCTGCGCGGCCGACCTCGCTGGCGGCGGCGGCGCGGGTGCGGGGGATCACCCCGGCGGCTTTGTCGGCTGTTCTATTGCATACGAAACGAGTGCCAGCATGACTGAAGACGACGCACAGGGCTGGACCAAGGAGCGGTTCGGGGCGGCAGCGACCGAGCGCTTGAACGCGTTCGTGGCGATGGTCGTCGAGGAAGCGCCGCATCAGAACCTAATCGCGCCGTCGACGATCCCGACGATCTGGGACCGGCACGTGGTGGATTCGCTTCAGTTGGTTGCGCTTTCAGGGGCGGATACGTCGTCGAAGCGCTGGCTCGATATCGGCACTGGCGGGGGATTTCCTGGTATGGTCGTTGCACTGGTTCGCGAGGGGCCGGTTGATCTGGTCGAGCCCCGGCGCCGGCGTGCGGACTTTCTTCAGCTGTGTGTCGCCCGGCTGGGGCTTGGAGAGCAGGTCCGCGTTCACGCCTCGAAAGTCGAAAATATGACCGCGGACGCTTCGATCATTTCCGCTCGTGCGGTCGCGTCGTTGCAAAACCTTTTGCGTGGCGCGGCGCACTGCGCCACAACGGAGACGCGGTGGTTGCTTCCTCGGGGGCGTTTCGACGAGGAGGAGCTGGCCGCGCTCAAGCAGCATTGGCGGTTTATGTTCCACGTGGAACAAAGCGTCACGAACCCGGAGTCGTCGATCGTGGTTCTGGATCGGGTAAGCGCGCGATGATCACCATCGCGGTCGCCAATCAAAAGGGCGGGGTGGGCAAGACCACCAGCGCCATCAACCTCGCGACCGCGCTCGCGGCGACGGGTATGCGCGTGCTGCTGGTCGATCTCGATCCGCAGGGCAACGCATCGACCGGCCTCGGCATCGGCCATTCGCAGCGCGAACGGTCGAGCTACGATGTGCTGGTAGGCGAAACGTCGATCGAGGAAGCGGTGGTGCATACGCGCGTGCCGCGGCTCGATATCGTGCCGGCGACCGTGGACCTGTCGGGGGCGGAGATCGAGTTGGTCGATTTCGACGCGCGGACGCACCGGCTCGATCGCGCGGTGAAGGCGGCGCAGGGGCCGTGGGACATTGCGCTGATCGATTGCCCGCCGTCGCTGGGGCTACTGACGATCAACGCTATGGTCGCGGCGGATTCACTGCTGGTGCCGCTGCAATGCGAGTTTTTCGCGCTTGAGGGGTTGTCGCAGTTGTTGAGTACGGTCGAGCGCATCCGCCAGCGGTTTAACCCAGGCCTGTCGATTTTGGGCGTGGCGCTGACAATGTTCGATCGCCGGAACCGGTTGACCGATCAGGTCTCGGCGGATGTTCGCGCCGTGTTGGGCAAGGTCGTTTTCGAGACGGTGATCCCGCGCAACGTCCGGCTCTCGGAGGCGCCAAGCCATGGGTTGCCGGCCCTGATCTACGATCACCGGTGTTCGGGGTCGCAGGCGTATATTGCGCTCGCCCGCGAACTTATCGGGCGGCTTCCGGCAACTGCGCAGGTTGCGGCATGAGCGACGGTAACAAACGCGGTCGGCCGGGCTTGGGCAGGGGCCTCAACGCGCTGCTCGGCGAGATGGCGCGCGAGACGCCGGTTTCAGCCGATGGTGCGGCGCAGCAATCGTCGGGTGTGCGGATGCTGCCGGTCAGTTCGCTATCGCCACATCCCGATCAGCCGCGTCGCCATTTCGACGAAGCGATGCTCGACGAACTGGCCGCGTCGATCGCGTCGCGCGGGCTGATCCAGCCCATCGTGGTGCGACCGCACGGGCATGACTTTCAGATCGTTGCGGGCGAGCGGCGCTGGCGGGCGGCGCAGCGTGCGCGTCTGCACGAGGTGCCGGTCGTCGTCCGCGACTTCGACGACGCCGAGACGCTTGAGATCGCTCTGATTGAGAACATCCAGCGCGAGGATCTCAACGCGATCGAAGAAGCGCAGGCGTATCAGCGGCTGGCGGGCGAATATGGGCATACGCAGGAGGTGCTCGCCAAGATCGTCCACAAGTCGCGCAGTCATGTCGCGAACCTGCTGCGGCTGCTGGAGCTGCCTGCGCAGGTGCAGTCGCAGGTGGTCGATGGGTCGCTGTCGATGGGGCATGCTCGGGCTTTGCTCGGGTCGCCCGATGTGGAGTCGCTCGCGGACCAGGTCGTGTCGCGGGGGCTGTCGGTACGCGAGACCGAGAAGCTGGCGCGGGATGCGAAGCCTGGGCGGAGTCGTGGCGGCGGTGGGTCGTCCGAGCCTCGGGTGCCGGATGCGGATATCGCGGCGTTGGAGCGGCAGTTGGCGGATCTGCTGGGGTTGCAGGTCCGGGTTGCGCATACCGAGACTGGGGGGACGTTGACGTTGAGTTACTCGACGTTGGACCAGCTCGATATGGTTTGCCAGCGGCTTACGGGTGGGGCGATCTGAGTGGCGACGGATCTCAACCCCGTTCGTCCTGAGTAGCCATCGAGTAGCGGCATTGCCGCGTATCGAGATGGCGTATCGAAGGACAGGTTGGCGCGCGGAACCCATGCTTCGATACGAGCCCTCGATACGCTCCTGACGGAGCTACTCGGTCTCTACTCAGCACGAACGGGGGGGGGCAAATGCGTTAGTTTCGCCGTGCGATCGCTTGGGATAGCGCCACCACCGCTGCCTCCGCCACCACCCCGCCGGCATTCCCCGACGCCATGATCGCGCGCTCGGCGGTCCGGACGCGCTGGATCGCGGTGGCGAGCATTACCGGTGACCAGCGGCGTAGCGACCTAGCCGTGCTGGCCTCTTCCTTGAAGAACACGCGGTGGCGTTTCATCACCGCGTCGACTGCTTCGCCGCGGTCGATTTCGCCACGCATGTCGGCGAGCGCGATCAGGCGGCGGACGAGTTGGCGGAGCCAGGGGATCGGCGAGGTGCCGGCTTCTTCGAGCACGGCGAGTTCGGCACCGAGATCGTCGACCCGGCCTTCGATCACCGCATCGATCGCACGGCTCATTTCCGCATCGCCGAGGTCTGCACCGACGGCATCGAGTGCGTGGTGATCGAGGTCCGCGGGGCGATCGGGTGCGGCATCGAGGTATAGCGCGAGCTTCTCGATCTCGCGCGAAATGACGGCGCGGTCGCCGCCGGTCGTATCGACGAGGCGGCGGGCGACGCCGGGGGCGGGGCGGAGGCCGTTCTCGTTGGCGATCGTCGTCGCGAGGCGTTCGGCGTCCTGCGCGGTCGGGGCGTAGCAGGCGAACGCCATCGCGCGTGGCGAGTCGATCGCGAGCTTGACGATCTTGGCGGTGGATTTGACGGTCGGGGCGATCGCGACGACGGGGTTACCGACGCGTTCGGCGGCCAAGAGGTTGGTGAACGCTTCGAGGCTTTCCTCGCCTGCCGAGGCGACGCGGACGAACCTTGCGCCGGCGAACAACGATAGCGAGGCGGCATCGTCGGTCAGCCGGCCGGGGTCGCTTTTCAGCGTCGAGCCGTCGAGATCGACGCGCTCGGCATCCGCGCCCATCGCCTTGGCCAGCACGCGGGCGAGGTCGCTCGCGCCGGGCTCGTCGGGGCCGTGGAGCAGGTACAGGCGGATGTCGCCGCCCGGTTTGGCCAGCGCACCGCGGATCTGGCCGGCGCTGGCCTTCACTTGGCGGGCGGAGTGGCCTGCGCCGCGGCGACCGCAGGCGTGTTGCGTGCATACAGCGCAACGCGCGCGACGATCTGGTCGGCGACGATCTGCGACAGGCGTTCGAGCGCAGTGTTCTCGGCCGCGATCGTCGCATATTCGGAGCGGACGACGTCGATGCCGGCGTCGGAGCCGGCGGTCGCGTCGAGCAGCACCGAATTGTCGCCGATCCGCACGAGTTGATAACGCGCGCGCAACGTGCGGCGTTCGCGCGAGACGCTGTCGTCGGTGCGGACGCCGAGGCCGCTGATCGTGTCGTCGAGGCGGATGTCGATCCGGTAGAGCGCCGGTGCGCCGTTCGAGGGTAGGCGGTCGCGCAGCGCGGTGGCCATCAGCCAGCCGTTCTTGCCCGCGATCGGTGCGATCTCGACCTGGCCGAGCGCGCCGGCGACCGGGCCGCTGCTGCCGCCCGCGTAGAGCGGGTGCAGGCCGCAGCCCGACAGCGCGGGAGCGAGCGCCAACGCGCTGAGGATCGCTAGGCGCTTCATGCGACGATGTTCACGAGACGGTCGGGCACGACGATCACTTTCCGGGGCGGCTTGCCCTCGAGCAGGCGGACGATCTTTTCGGAGGCGAGCGCGGCGGCTTCGACCTCGTCCTTCGGTGCGCCCTTGGGGAAGACGAGCGTGTCGCGGAGCTTGCCGTTGACCTGCACCGCGATCGTGACCTCGTCGTCGACCAGCATCGCCGGATCGACGATCGGCCAGGCGGCGTCGGCGATCAGGCCGTCGTTTCCGGCGGTCGCCCAAGCTTCCTCGGCGACGTGCGGGACCATCGGGCTGACGAGCAACAGCAACGTGCGGATCGCCTGTTCGCGGTCTGCGGAGGGCGCCGCCTTCTCGATCGCGCTGCACAGCGAGTAGAGCCGCGCGACCGCCTTGTTGAACTGCAAGGCGTTGATATCGCTCTCGATACCGACGGTCGTGCGGTGGCAGAGTTTGCGAAGGGCAATGTCGTCGCCCTCGGCCTTGGCGGTGTCGTCGGACTCGATCAGGCGCCAGAGACGCTGGACGAACCGCCATGCGCCTTCAATGCCGGATTCGCTCCAGGGGAGATCGCGCTCGGGGGGCGAGTCGGAGAGCACGAACCAGCGCACCGCGTCGGCGCCATACTGGTCGACGATCGGCTCGGGATCGACGGTATTCTTCTTCGACTTCGACATCTTCGTCACGCGACCGACCGTCACAGGGCCGCCGGTCGCGATCTCGATATACCCCGCGTCGGTCTTGCGGACCTCGTCGGGGGACAGCCACTTCGTCTTTACCGGTGCGTCGCTCGAATCGTCGTCGTCGGTGTCGGCTTCCGGCAGCGCGTCGCCGGCGTCGCCTCGGCTATACGTCTCGTGCGTGACCATGCCTTGCGTGAACAGCCCGGCGAACGGCTCGGCGATGTCGAGCATGCCGATATGCTTCAGCGCGCGCGTCCAGAAGCGGGCGTAGAGCAGATGCAGGATCGCGTGCTCGACACCGCCGATATACTGGTTGACCGGCAGCCACTTCTCCGCGCCCGTCCGGTCGAACGGTTTCGCGTCCGGCTGGCTGGCGAAGCGGATGAAATACCACGACGAATCGACGAACGTGTCGAGCGTATCGGTCTCGCGCCGCGCGTTCGCACCGCAGGACGGGCAGGGGACGTGCTTCCAGGTCGGGTGGCGATCGAGCGGGTTGCCGGGGATGTCGAAGCTGACGTCCTCGGGCAGGACGATCGGCAGCTGGTCCTTGGGCACCGGCACCGCGCCGCATGCGTCGCAGTGGATGATCGGGATCGGCGTGCCCCAATACCGCTGGCGGCTGACACCCCAGTCGCGCAGGCGGAACACGGTCGTGCCTTTGCCCCAGCCTTCGCTCTCGGCGCGCTCGATCACGACGCGCTTGGCGTCCTCGATGTCCATGCCGTCGAGGAAATGCGAGTTCACGATCGTGCCGGCGCCGGTCCAGGCGATGTCGCCGACGAACACGGGGGCTTCGTCATCGCCTTCGCTGACGACGCGCTTGACGGGCAGGTCGTATTTGCGCGCGAAATCGAGATCGCGCTGGTCGTGCGCGGGGACGCCGAACACCGCGCCGGTGCCGTATTCCATCAGCACGAAGTTGGCGATGTAGACGGGGAGGTGCCATTTCTTGTCGAGCGGATGTACCGCGCGGATACCGGTGTCGAAGCCTAGCTTCTCCTGCGTATCGAGCTCGGCCGCAGTAGTGCCGCCACGCTTGCAGAGTTCGATGAACGCAGCCGCATCGGGGTTCGTCTCGGCGATGGCGCGCGCGATCGGGTGATCGGCGGCGACGGCGACGAAGCTCGATCCGAACATCGTGTCGGGACGCGTGGTGAAGACCTCGACGCTCTCTATTCCCTTCCCGCTTGCGGGAGGGGTCAGGGGAGGGGAGGCATCCTCGGACGCTGCCGCCGCGTTCGTGTCAAGCCCTCCCCCGACCCCTCCCGCTCGCGGGAGGGGAGCAGTGAGGTCGAACTTGAACTGCAGGCCCTGGCTGCGGCCGATCCAGTTTTCCTGCATCAGCTTGACCTTGTCGGGCCAATGTTCGAGCGCGCCCAACCCGTCGACCAGTTCGTCGGCGAAGTCGGTGATCTTCAGGAACCACTGCGACAGCTTCCGCCGCTCGACCAGCGCGCCCGAGCGCCAGCCGCGACCGTCGATCACCTGCTCGTTGGCGAGCACGGTCATGTCGACCGGATCCCAGTTGACCGCCGATTCCTTGCGGTAGACCAGCCCCGCCGCGAACAGGTCGAGGAACAGCGCCTGCTCGTGGCCATAATATTCAGGCTCGCACGTCGCCAGTTCGCGCGTCCAATCGAGCGCGAAGCCGAGCCGCTTCAGCTGCGCCTTCATCGTCGCGATGTTGGCGCGCGTCCAGTTGCCCGGATGCACGCCCTTTTCCATCGCCGCGTTCTCGGCGGGCATGCCGAACGCGTCCCAGCCCATCGGATGGAGCACTTCCATGCCCTTCATCCGACGGAACCGCGCGAGCACGTCGCCCATCGTGTAGTTTCGGACATGCCCCATGTGGATGCGCCCCGACGGATAGGGGAACATCTCGAGCACGTACGAACGCGGCTTGGTCGACAGATCGTCGGCGGCGAACGTCTTGCGCTCGTCCCAGACCTTCTGCCACGCCGCGTCCGCCTTCAACGCATTGAAACGCGACGCCATTATATCAGTCCTCAGCCCGCGATCGAGGCGCGGCGCAGGTCGCGGGCCTTGGTCAGGATGATGTCCTCGAGCTTCTGCGTGGTCGCTGCCTGGACCGGCGACGAGACCCACTGGCCGTTGCGATTGACTTCGCGCAGGGCAGCGACGCGCAGCGCATCGGCGCGCAGATCCTGGTCAAGGATCGAGACGGTGACCTTCATGCGCTCGGTCGGCGTCTGCGGATTGATGTACCAGTCGGTGACGATCACGCCGCCATTGGAGTCGGTCTGGAGCAGCGGCATGAAGCCCAGCGTGTCGAGGCTTGCGCGCCACAGGTAGCTGTTCACGCCGATCGTCGTGATCTTCGACGCGGCGAGATCCGCCTTGGGACGTGCCGATCCGCCGCCGCAAGCGACGAGAGGCAGGGCAAACAGCACGACTGCGATACGCGAGCGGCGGAACATGGGCATCATCCTGGCAAGAAAATCAGCCCTTGCTCTACAGGCGAGCCCGCGTGCCCGCAAGCAGACGCCGGCGTGCGCGACGAGCGTATGCGCGGGGGGCTGGCCGATCCGGGAAAGCGACCGATTCGGTAGCGCTATCGCGGCGATCTGTGTGCTGATTGCAACACTGTCCGACAATTCGGCGACGAAGGGTGGGAATGGGCGGTTCTGCGGCCTTTGCTGTGGATCAATTAATGTTAGATGCGGTTTAACAGGATCCGATTACGGGATTCGAAGGACAGATTCGTTGTGATGACGCGTGGGGGAATAGTTGGGGTGGTTGCCGGGGCGCTTGTCGCCACCGCCGCAATCGTCGCGCCTGCCTTTGGCGCTAGCGAACAGCCCGCCCGGATCGCCAAGCATAACGTCGCCGCGGTTCGCGGTATCGGATCGTTCACGCCGGCCGCTGCCGACCCCCGCCTTGCCGCGATGTTCGCGCGCGGTGGCTTCGACGCCGGCAGCTTCAAGTTCACGCCCGCCGAAACGCGCCAGGACAACCGCGCGGTGACCGTCGCGGTCCGTGCGCAGACCAACCGCGGTGTCGCGAACACGGCCAGCCTCGCTTCGACCACGCCGACCGTCGGTATTGCGCCGATCGCCTACAACCTCGGCATGTCGGTCGGGTGGAAGCGGTTCGCGATCTCGGGTGACGTGAACAAGCTTGATCTCGGCGTGATGCCGGGTGGGCGCGAGGCGGCTGACCTTGCGGTGAGCTATAGCGCCAAGCGCTTCAGCGGGACGGTGAAGGCTGCGGCGGATCGTCCGCTGTCGAGCGCGCCGCGCCTCGTCGAGGATGCGCCGAGCTATTCGGTCGATCTTGGCGGGTCCTACGCTCTGACGCGTAGCCTCGCGGTGACGGCTGGCGTGCGGTACCGGTCGGACCGCGAGCGCTTCGTGAAGGTCGATGATGACCGTCGTGACAGCCAAGCCGTGTACCTGGGCACTGCGTTCCGGTTCTAAGCGTCCGACAGAGCGAGGCTCGTCGGAAACAGAGACCGATAGTAGCTAGCTGGATTGGGGTGGTGCGCAACTCTCCCTTCCCGTCATCCTGACGAAAGTCAGGATCCAGTGCCATGAGACGCAGTGATCGGTTACTCTGTATCCTGACTTTCGTCAGGATGACGGCGTACTAGGCATCCAGGCATCGATCGCGGCCCAGCCGTGGAAGCCGAAACGCTGGATGCGCCGCCAGCGCAACTCGCTCATTCCGCCTAGCGCGATCATCGGTATCCCCCCGAGTCCCCGTCCGATCCGCATAGCCCGCGCCGGACCGATCCCCGCCGTGCCGTCGTGCGATTGGGTGGGATGGATCGGCGACACGAACAGGGCAGCAGCCCCAGCGCGCTTGCCAGCCAAGGCCTCGCCTCTCGAATGCGCTGGCCAGGTTCTGATCCCGTGAGTCTTTCCTCGACCATGCACACCGTTGGCCGCGATCACAGGCTTTCCGGCCACCACGACGACTAGCCGGCGCGCTTGCGCGATGCGAATAACCCGCCGCAGCAATACCCGCCGATCTCGCTCGGGCGTGGCATAATGCCGGAACACCACCCCTGATCCGGGGGGCAATCGCCTCAACGCACGCCACAAGGCGTCGCCCATCCGCTCGTCGGTCATCAGCCAGCGCGCGGGAATGGGGTTACGACGGGCCACGCCGCTGCCTATAGCGCGCCGCATGATTGCTGACGACACCACCAAATTGCAGGCCATCCGCACCCGGATCGCCAAGGCCGCCGAGATCGCGGATCGCCGCGCGGACGACGTGACGCTGATCGCTGTCTCCAAGACGCATCCGGTCGAGGCGATCGAGCCGCTGCTCGCCGAGGGCCAGCGCGTGTTCGGCGAGAATCGCGTGCAGGAAGCGTCGGAGAAATGGCCGGCATTGCGTGCGGCGTATCCCGACGTCGAGCTGCACCTGATCGGGCAGCTCCAGTCGAACAAGGCAGCCGAGGCAGTGGCGTTGTTCGACTGCATCCATGCGGTCGATCGCCCGTCGCTGGTCGCCGCGCTGGGGAAGGCGATGGAGGCGAGCGATCGTCGGCCGGACTGCTTCCTTCAAGTCAACATCGGCGATGAGCCGCAAAAGGGTGGGTGCGCGATCGCGGACCTGCCCGCGCTGGTGGAGCAGGCGCGCGCCGCCGGTTTGCCGATCGCGGGACTGATGTGCCTGCCGCCCGCGGATATCGAGCCGGCGCCGTATTTCGCGTTGCTCGCAAAGCTGGCGCGTGATCACGGGCTGACTGGGCTCAGCATGGGCATGTCCGACGATTTCGAGACCGCGGTGACGATCGGCGCGACTCACGTCCGGATCGGCAGCGCGTTGTTCGGCGCGCGGGGGACGGGCGTGTGAGCATTCCAGTTCGGTTCGATGCGCTGCTGTTCGACTTCGACGGCGTGCTGATCGACAGCGAAGCCGTCGGCAATCGCCACATCGCGGAATGGCTGACCGCCGCGGGGCACCCGACCAGCGCCGAAGATTCGATGGCGAACTTCATGGGGCTTGCCGGGCCTCAGTTCATCGACGCGATCGAGCGCTGGATCGACCGGCCGCTGCCCGAGGAGTTCTACGCCGCGCGGAAGGCCGAGGACGAGCGGGTGATGGCGGCTGGCGTCGATGCGATCGAGGGCGCGGTTGCGTTCGTCCGCTCTCTCCCTGCCGATTTGCCCAAGGCGATCGTTTCGTCGAGCCCCGTCTCGTGGATCGCGCGGCATCTGGAGCATATCGGCTTGCGCGATGCGTTCGGTGATCACCTCTATAGCGGGCGGGAGCATGTGACGAACGGCAAGCCCGCGCCTGATCTGTATCTGTTCGGCGCGCGGCAACTTGGCGTCGATATTGCGCGGACGGCTATCCTTGAGGATTCGCCTGTGGGTGCGACTGGGGCTGTGGCTTCGGGGGGCTATGTTATCGGCTTGTCGGCGGGGTCACATTGCAATGCCGAGCATGGTGCGCGGTTGAAGGCGATCGGTGTCGATGCGCTGGCGGAGAGTTTTGAGGACGTCGCGCGGTTGATCGAGGCACACTAGCGGCTTGCCCCGTCATGCCAGAGTGACGGAGAAGGTATCGGGGCTGCAAAACCGTTTTCCTGCGAACGCAGGAATCCAGGGTAACCACGGACTGGGCTCGGTACCCTGGGCTCCTGCGTTCGCAGGAGAACCGCTAGCCCCGCTTACGCCGCCAGATCGCACCGATCCCCGCAACCAGATCATACGGAATTGCCGCCGCTTCCCGCGACCGCATCTTGAGCTGGTACCGCCGGCTCCCGCCATGCGGCACGTGGATCGCACTCGCGGGCATGCCGAGCATTGCGAACAGCATACGGATGCGCGGCTGGTGATAACCGTCGGTGCAGATCATGCACTGCGCATAGTGGCCCGCGCGCGCGAACGCGGTCGCGGCCACGACACTCTGCAACGTATCCACGCTCACCTCGTCGAGATGGATTCGCGAACGATCGACCGTCTCGGCGAGCACACCCGCCATCACCGACGCTTCGGACGGGCCATGCGTCCCCTTCGCGCCGGAGCAGAACAGGTCCGCATCGACGTAGCGCGCCGCCGCCGCCGCTGCGAACGCGATGCGGCGGGCGAGGGTGGGGCTCGGGCTGCCGTCGGGACGAACCGCCGCGCCGAACACCACGATCAGGCGTCTTGAGGGTGGGATATCGGTCAGAACTGATGCCCCGTGCGGTCGCGCTTGGTGGCGAGATACTGCGCGTTGTGCGGGTTCGACGGCAGGAAATGCGGCACGCGTTCGATCACCGTCACGCCAGCCGCTTCGAGCCCGGCGACCTTGGCGGGGTTGTTGGTCAGCAACCGTATTTCGCGCTGGCCGAGCAGCGTCAGCATCCGCGCCGCCACCCCGAAATCGCGCGCGTCGACCGCGAAGCCAAGTCGCGTGTTCGCATCGACCGTGTCGAACCCCTGGTCCTGCAACGCATACGCGCGCAGCTTGTTGACCAGGCCGATCCCGCGGCCTTCCTGTCGCAGATAGAGCAGGATCCCCCAGCCGCCATGCTGGATCGCGTGGATCGCGGCGTGCAACTGTGGCCCGCAGTCGCATTTTAGGCTGCCGAGCACGTCGCCCGTCAGGCACTCGCTGTGGAGGCGGACGAGCGGCGGCTGGCCGTTGGGCTGGCCGATCAGCAGCGCGATGTGCTCGTCTGCGCTTTCGGGGCTACGGAAGGCGACGATCTCCGCATCCTCGGCGCCCTCGACCGGAAGCCGCGCGCGTGCCGCGAGTGTCAGTCGGTTCGCATCTTCGTGTGCGTCTATATCGGCAGTGGTTATGCGGACCTCGGGTTCGCCCGTGCCGAGGAAGAACGCCGGCAGCAATCCCGCGATCCGGGCAAGTCGCAAGGCAGCTGCCGCCGCGTCCGGATCGGCGAGCGGGAGCGTCTGGAACGGACCCTTGAGGGGGGTGGCCAAGTCGAATTGCGGATCGGCCAGCGCGGTCGCGGCGGCGAAGTCGATCCAGGGGGCGCGATCGACGAGCACGGGCTCGGTCGGATCCGCGGCCGGGAGCTGGTTCGCGAGCTTCAACGTTGCCGCGCGGCCCGACGAGATCAGCACGCTGCCACTCGCTTCGGGATCGAACGCCGCCAACCGCTCGGCATCCGCCGTCTCGACGGCGAGCAGCACCAGCCCGTCGATCGCGATCGGCCAGCCGCGGCGCAGCGCGTCGACCGCGCGTGCCGCTGCGCGAGGATTACTCAAAACGCGAACTCGGTCATGATCGGGACGTGGTCGGACGGCTTCAGCCAACTCCGGCAGCGTTCGTAGACGTGATGCGACACCGCGGCTTCGGCCGCGGCACCGGTTGCCCACATATGATCGAGCCTTCGCCCGCGATCCGAGGCTGCCCAATCCTTGGCTCGGTAGCTCCACCAGGTGAACAGGCGGGCGGGGGCGGGGTGGAAATGGCGGCCGAGATCGACCCAGTCGCCTGCCGCCTGCAACTTCCCGAGCGCCTCGACCTCGATGGGAGTGTGGCTGACGACGTCGAGCAACTGCTTGTGGCTCCAGACGTCCGATTCGAGCGGGGCGATGTTGAAGTCGCCGACCAGGATGGTGGGGCCGGGGAGGGTTTCCGACCAGGTCGTCATGCGCTCGATGAAGTCGAGCTTCTGGCCGAACTTGGGGTTCACCTCGCGATTGGGAACATCGCCGCCGGCGGGGACGTAGACGTTCTCGAGCCGCACGCCGTTCTCCAGCCGGACGCCGATGTGGCGCGCCTCGCTGTTCGCCTGCCAGTCGAACCGGTCGTCCTCGACGATCGGCACACGGCTCAGGATCGCGACGCCGTGATGCATGCGCTGGCCGTGCAGGACGATGTGTTCGTAACCAAGCGCGCGGAACGCCGCCAACGGGAAGTCGCCGTCGATGACCTTGGTCTCCTGCAGGCACAGGATGTCGGGCTGCTCGTCGCGCAGAAACTGTTCGACGATGGGGATCCGGAAACGGACCGAGTTGATGTTCCAGGAGACGATCTTCACCGGCGCGATGTAGCGTTGCGGGGGGGTGGGGACAAGGAAGCGTCTGAAGCGCAACGGTCTCCCATCCCTGAAAGGGAGGGGCAGGGGGTGGGTCGGTTTCCACGCATCCGACGCTTCGGTTTTAGAAGGTCAGAAGGCGCCACGGGCAAAGCCCATGTCGTCGACCGGGCTATCGCCCGTCGGCCGCGCTCGAGCGAGTCAGGCAGATCTTTTTGCCTGCCGCTCTACGCGAAAGACCCCCGCTCCGGGGGCATGGAGCGAGGGCCAACTCAGCGTTCGTCACGCAGGCAAGAAATGGGGAAACCATCCGGGCAACAGGGGGAAAAATCCCGAATGCCCCACATCCGCGAGCCACTCTCTAGGAGGCCGAACCTGTCGCTTGCATGAATGACACGAATTTTATGTTATTTTCTTACACCCGTGCGGCGCGGATCGTTCCAGCGGAAGCTGTTGTCGCTGACCGGTTCACCAAACTTCTGGTTGGTCAGGCGGATCGTCGTCCGGTTGTTCTGGCTGTCGAG
Source organism: Sphingomonas sp. Leaf208 (assembly GCF_001421415.1). GTDB lineage: Bacteria > Pseudomonadota > Alphaproteobacteria > Sphingomonadales > Sphingomonadaceae > Sphingomonas. The sequence goes on along the minus strand of NZ_LMKH01000034.1, from coordinate 181,214 downwards.
TGCGACCCAGCCCTGCAGCATTAACCCGCCCGGCGCGCTCGCGTTGCGGACGAACACCAACGTGATCCGGCCATATTCGGGGTGCTTGGGATCGTTCGCCTCGACCGACGTGATTCGCTGGTCGTAGCCGGGGACGAGTTTCGCATACCGCGTGATGTCGCGGGTCGGATCGAGCAGCACGCCCAGCGGCGAGTTCTTGATCGGCCAGCGCTGCACCTGCTTCACCGAATAATCGATGAAGGTCAGCGCGCCGCCCTCCGCGACGATCAGGATCGGCACGCCCTTTTCGTACTGGAAGCGCAGCTTGCCGGGCTTTTTCAGCGTCAGCACGCCGGTCAGCACCTTGCCGTTGCGATCCGCCTGCGAGAAATTCGCGGTCATCGTCTCGACCGATTGCAGGTGCTTCTGCACAGCCGCGAGATCACCGGTCGCCTGCGCGGCGATCGGCGCGGGCACGGCGGCGACGGACAAAGCGGCGATCGTCGCGATCACCGCGGGGCGGGTATTGAACATCGAAATCTCCTCAAGGCGCGACCGTTGCCCGCCCGCGCTTGAACCGCCACTGAATTCGGCGGGTTCCGCCAGAGCGTACGGCTACAGCGTAATCGCGCCCTTCAGCCCGAGCACCGCGACGTCGTTCGCGTCGTGCACGCCGCCGGGGTTGTGGATGAACTGAACGTTCGGGCGCAACTCGAGCCACTTGGTCGGGTGGACGCTGTAATAGATTTCCGACGCGTATTCCGCATCCTGCACCGCGGGCCGCGCCGGATCGAGTGCCTGGCCCTTCGCTACGCGTCCGTTCACGTTGGTCCGCGCCACGCCGAAGCCGAGGATGTCATTCGGCCGCCACGGCACCAGCCCCTTGTAGAACAGCCCGGCAGCGATCTGGTTGTCGGTGGTCGAGGTGGCGCGGTCGGCCTGCGTCGCGTTGAGGAACACGCTGAGCCCGGTGACCGACTTGCCGTCCTTAGACGTGCCGGTGACCTGTTGCTGGATGTTGAAATACACGCCGTAGCGCGCGCTGCGGCGGAGCGGTTCGAGGCCGGTGATCGCGATCGGCCGGCGGTTCAGGTCGTAGAACACGTCGTCGCCGTTCGAGGTATTGACCCAACCGCCGACCTTGTACGCGCCGACCCGGCCGTCGTCGTCGCCGCGCCGCCATTCGGCCTCGACGGGGATCAGCGCGCCGGTTGCGCCGTGGAACCGGCCGATCACGAAGTCCTTTTCGAGGTTGCGCGGGTTCACTTCGTAGGCGGCGGTCTTCAGCGTGAGGTGATCGTTGACGTCGTAGCGCAGCCGCGCGCCCCATTGGCTGACCGGCCAGTTCTGCCAGTAATCGCCATTCAGATTCCCCGGCGGCGCACCGCAAAAGCTGAGGTTCTGGAAATAGCACGAGAAGGACGCGAAATCTTCGCCCGGATTGGTGCGGCCGATCTTGAGTTCGAGCTTTTCGCCAAGTTTCTGCTCGTACCAGAATTGCGTGAGGCGGACGGTCTGGCCGCGGCCGTACACTTCCTGCACCTGTTGCAGCACGCCGAGATTGGCGTCCGCACCCAGATCGCGGCCACGGCGGTAGGTGACGGTCGCCTGGAACGCACCGCCCCTGAGGCCGACGACCTTGTCGAGATCGAGGAGCACGCCGACGTCGAACTGACCGGTCTCGCGCAGCAGCTTCCGGTCGCCGCCGGAAAAATTATACGCGCTTTCCGAGGCATAGCGCGCGCTGAGCCCAATACCGCGATCGGCCAGTCGTTTGCGGATATTGAACCAGTCGGCGAACAGGCCGGGGGGCGGTGTACGCTGCGTATCGGCGGTCAGCGCAGAGGGTGAGAGATCGCTGTCACGGCGCACGCCGGAGCGCGGGCGGTGCTGCGTGTCGGTCGCACTGCTGCCGGGGGTCTGCTTGGCGGTATCCTGCGCGGAGACCTGACCGGGTATTGCGAGCGTCAACGCTGCTGCTGCACAGAACCGCCAATTTCCCATAACGCCCACCTGTTTTTCGTAACCTGTATCAATCCCGTATACCGGGCCTTCGCAGTCCGAAACCCTCGACAAGCCAAGGGATTCCAGGAATTCTCCCCCGCCAGGGGGAGGTGGCACCGCAGGTGACGGAGGGGGAGGGCACGGAGCCGAGGTGGTGGCTTGCCTCCCCCTCCGTCTGGCAAGTGCCAGCCACCTCCCCCTGGCGGGGGAGGATCGAGTCCGACGCTAGATCGCATGCCCCTCGGTATCGCGCAGCACTTCGCGGCGGCCGACATGATCCGGGCGACCTACGATGCCGTCCTTCTCCATCCGCTCGATCAATCGCGCAGCCGAGTTGTAGCCGATCCGCAACTGGCGCTGCAGCCACGAGGTCGACGCCTTCTGCGACTCGCACACCAGCTGGATCGCCTGGCGATATTGCTGGTCCTCCGCGGAGTCTTCACCGGTCGGCGAGCCCTCCAGCGCAAAGCTCTCCTCAGGCTCCTCAGTGACGGAGGAGATGTAATCCGGCAGCCCCTGCGAGCGCCAGTGATCCGCCACCAGCCGCACTTCGTCGTCGGTCACGAACGGCCCGTGGACACGGACGATGCCCTTGCCGCCGGGCATGTAGAGCATGTCGCCCTTGCCGAGCAGCTGCTCCGCACCCTGCTCGCCGAGGATGGTGCGCGAATCGATCTTCGAGGTGACGTGGAAGCTGATCCGGGTCGGCAGGTTGGCCTTGATGACGCCGGTAATGACGTCGACCGACGGCCGCTGCGTCGCCATGATGAGGTGGATGCCCGCCGCGCGTGCCTTCTGCGCGAGCCGCTGGATGAGGAATTCGACTTCCTTGCCCGCGGTCATCATCAGATCGGCAAGCTCGTCGACGATCACCACGATCTGCGGCAAAACGTCGTATTCGAGCTTCTCCTCCTCGTACATCGGCGCGCCGGTGTCGGGATGATAGCCGGTCTGAACTTTCCGTCCGAGCGGCTGCCCCTTGGCCTTCGCGCCGCGCACCTTGTCGTTGAAGCCGGCGAGGCTGCGGACACCAACGGAGGACATCTGGCGATAGCGGTCCTCCATCGTCTCGACCGCCCATTTCAGCGCGCGCACTGCCTTGGCCGGATCGGTGACGACCGGCGACAGCAGGTGCGGAATGTCGTCGTACATGCTCAGTTCGAGCATCTTCGGATCGATCATGATCATCCGACACTGATTCGGCGTCAGCTTGTACAGCAGCGACAGGATCATGCTGTTCAGGCCGACCGACTTGCCCGAGCCGGTGGTGCCCGCGACCAGCAGATGCGGCATCGGCGCGAGATCGGCGATCACCGAATCGCCCGCGATGTTCTTACCCAGGATGATCGGCAACTGCGCCGACTGGTCCTCGAACGTCTGGCTGCCGACGAGTTCGTGCAAGCTCACCGCCTCGCGCCGGGCGTTGGGCAGCTCGATCCCGATGACGTTGCGCCCTGGGATCACCGCGACGCGTGCCGAAATGGCGGACATGTTGCGCGCGATATCGTCGGCCAGCGCGATCACGCGGCTTGCCTTGATGCCGGGCGCGGGCTCGAGTTCGTACATCGTCACGACCGGACCCGGCCGCACTTCGATGATCGATCCCTTCACGTGGAAATCGTCGAGCACGTTCTCGAGCAGCCGTGCGTTGCGTTCGAGCCCGGCCTTGTCGATCACATTGCCCTGGCTCGGCGGCGACGGCGTCAGCAGGTCGAGGCTCGGCAGCGTGAAATTGTCGCGCAGGTCGAGCGACGACTGGCGCTCCTTGGGTTTCGCCTGCGACGGCGCGTTCTGGCGATCCGCGATCACCGGGGCAGGGCGCGGGTCGGGCTCTGCCACGGCACGCGGCTCGACCGGTTTCCGGGTCAGAGTCAGCGGCTCGTCGTCGTCTTCGTCGATCTCCGCAAAGCCGTCATAGCCCAGCGCCTCGGTGCGGTTGCGGCGGGGGAGGCGCCATTTGCGCTCGCCGAGATCGATCTCGATGCTCTTGCCCCAGACGATCGCGCCCGCAATCGCCGCGACCAGCCCGATCGCGCGCGCGGACCAGAGTTCGGCGACCGGCTGGCCGATGAAGCTCAACGCCCAATGCACCGCGCTGGACACCGACAGGCCGATCACGCCGCCCCAGCCGGCGGGGAGCGCGAGCACCGACGTGCCCGACACGAACGCCAGCGCGCTCGCCATCAGTGCGACGCCTATCGCCGCGCCGCGCACCATCCGCACCCAATGCCCCAGCGGCGCGTCACGCCACAGTCGCATCCCGAGAATCGGCCCGATCGGGAGCAACAGCGCGACGGCGGGTCCGAACAGCGTGAGCGCGATATCGGCGAACCACGCCCCCGGCGGCCCGACCAGATTGGCGGGGTCGCCGCCCGACGCGGTGTTGAGCGCGGGGTCGCTCGGGTGATAGCTCGCCAGCGCCAGCGCCATCAGCAGCGTGCCGACGAACAAGGCGATCGCCGCGATCAGCGCGCCGCTGCGGACGGCACCCGCCTTCACCGTCTCACGCCACAAGGCTGGCTGCGCGCGGCTGGCCATGACCCGTATTCTCCAGATTCACTTTGATAGTGATCTTGCATCGCGCTGGGTTGCTCGGACGTCAAGCAACCACGCTGAAACACGGGTTAAACCGCGTCGGGAACGTCGTTGGCAGCGACCGGCTGGCGGGATAAAGCGGGCGCCATGGACACAGATGTAATCATCCTCGGTGGCGGGCTGGTCGGTGCGACGCTCGCCGTGGCGCTCGACGTGCACGGCATTTCGACGATCGTGATCGACCCCGCGGACCCCGCGGTGACGCTCGCGCCCGGCTTCGACGGCCGCGCCTCGGCAGTCGCAAGCGCCAGCCACCGCATGCTCGACGCGATCGGCATCGGCGCGACGCTGGCGGGGCAGGGCTGTGCGATCCGCCAGATCCGGGTGAGCGACGGCCTCGAACCCGGCGCGCTCGATTTCGTCCCCGCCGCGGACGATGGCGCGCTCGGCACGATGTACGAGAACAAGCTCCTCCGCCGCACGCTGTTCGACGCCGCGACCGCCGCAGCGCATGTCGACCTCCGCATGCAGACGCGCGCGACGACGGTCGACCGTGCCGAATCGGGCGTCACCGCCACGCTGGACTCGGGCGACGTCATCCGCGCGCCGCTGTTGATCGCCGCGGAGGGCCGCAACTCGCCGACGCGCGAGGCCGCCGGGATCACGATCGCGCGCTGGTCGTACGAGCACACCGCGATCATCGCCGCGTTCCACCACGAACGCTCGCACGAGGACGTCGCGTACGAGATCTTCTACGCGAGCGGCCCGTTCGCGCTGCTCCCGCTGCCGGATGACGCCGATGGCCATCGCTCGGCGATCGTCTGGACGGTCGACGCGAAGAACGCCCCCGGCATGCTCAAGCTCGGCGACCGCGCGTTCCTCGCCGAAGCGGAAAAGAGCATGGGCGGCTTCCTCGGCACGCTGTCGATGGCGACGCCACGCTCGTCCTACCCGCTCGGCTTCCACCACGCCGCGCGCATCACCGACACGCGGCTCGCGCTGGTTGGGGACGCAGGCCACGGCATCCACCCGATCGCGGGGCAGGGGCTTAACCTCGGCTTCCGCGACGTTGCGACGCTCGCCGAAGTGCTGGTCGAGGGCAAGCGGCTCGGCCTCGATCTCGGCGACGCGGCGCTGCTCGCGCGGTATCAGCGCTGGCGCGGGCTCGACACGTTCATGACCGCAGCCGCCACCGACACGCTCACCCGCCTGTTCGGTCTCCCTGGCAAGACCGCCAGCGCCGTCCGCCGGTTCGGCATCAGCGCTGTCAACGCGATCCCGCCGCTCAAGGACCGCTTCATGGCGGAGGCACGCGGTGAAAGCGGCGATCTCCCGAAGCTGTTGCAGGGCCTCAAGGTCTGAGGCGGGCAATCTGCCTGTCGTGAACGCGGGATAGCAGGAGCAATGCGAGTATGGCGCCGACCAGGCACATCAGCATGTCCCACTGCGTATCCCACGGGTCGCCCTGCGTCCCGAGAAACGCGTCCGCGCCTTGGCCGAGCGCGACGGCGGCGCCGAACTCGATCAGTTCGTACAAGGCGCTGACGGACAGGCAGTAGGCGAGGACGGTGACCGTCAGCAGTCGGCGCGACGCGATGCTGCCGGTCCGGATGAGGATCTCGCGCAGGACGATCGCGGGCACGAAGCCCTGCATCAGATGGCCGAACCGATCATACGGATTGCGCGCAAGATGCAGCCAGTCCTGCACCGCGAAACCGATCGGTACGCGGGCATAGGTGTAGGCGCCGCCCAGCATGAGAACGAGGCCGTGGAGCGCGATCAGCACGAGGGCGAGCGTCGTGAACGCGAAGCTGCGTCGCAGAGCGACCAATATGGGGAAGGCGATGAGGACGGGTGCGATCTCCATCCACCACGTCGCGCGGTCGGCGGGGGCCCAGCCGGATGCCAAGAGCCCGATCGACCACAGGATTGCCAATACGCGAAGCCGGTGGTCGGTCGAGGTCATGATGCGCTTTCGTCGAAGGGCAGGGTCCGTGCCGACCGTTGAGCGAACGACGCCTGCACGGTCCTGGCAGAGGGCCCTCCTAGTTGATCAGCCGGTCTTCAACCACTGGCGGAGCAGCGCGGTGACTTCGCCGGGACGCTCCATCGGTGCGAGGTGGCCGCAGGAGCGCAGCATGTGGAACTGCGACCCCTCGATCCGCGCACTCAGCGCCCGTGCGTCGTCGGGGGTGCAGATCAGGTCGCGGTCGCCGACCGCCACCAGCGTCGGGACGTGGATCGCGGCGATCGCCTCGCTGATGTCGGGACGGGCGAGCAGCGCGCGTTGCTGGCGTTCGAAGACGGTCTGGCCGACGCGTTCCGCCATCGCCTGTGCGGGGCCGGCGACGATCGCGGTCAGGCGCGGGTCGGCGTGCGGTGCGGTGGCGAGTAGGCCCTGGCCGACAACGGTACGCGGGCGGACCTCCATCGACGCGCGGGTGCCGAACAGCGCGATCCGCTCGATCCGGTCGGGGGCTTGGCGCACCATCTCCATCGCGACGTAGCCGCCGAGGCTGACGCCCGCGACAGCGAACCGCGGCGGTGCGCTGGCGAGCACGCGTGCGGCCATTTCGGACAACGTATCGTCCTGCGACAGGTCGCCGAACTCGACCTGTGCGACGGCGGCGAGGTCGACGATCTGGCGCGCCCAGAGCTGCCCGTCGCAGCCCATCGCGGGGAGCAGCATCAACGGTGTACGCGGTCGGACCATGCGAAATCTCCGGTAGCGGCGGGTTGCGGGGATGCTCACGTCAGGCGACGAACGGGAAGGCGAGCGCGATCATGCCGACGATCGTCATCACGACGCAGACGGCGATCGCGGGCACGAGCGTGAAGCGCTGGTGATCGGCGAGGTCGATCCCGACCAGGCTGACCAGCAGATAGGTCGACGGCACCAGCGGGCTGAGCAAATGGACCGGCTGGCCCATCAGCGACGCGCGCGCGATCGCCTCGGGCGCGACGCCGTAATGCGCGCCGGCCTCGGCGAGGATCGGCAGCATCCCGAAATAGAACGCGTCGTTCGAGATGAAGAAGGTGAACGGCATGCTCAGCACCGCGGTGATCGGCGCCATGTACGGCCCGAACGCGGGCGGGATCACGCCGACCACCGCCTTGCTCATCGCTTCGACCATGCCGGTCCCGCCCAAAATGCCAGTGAAGATGCCTGCCGCGAAGATCAGCGACACCACCGCCAGCACGTTGCCGGCATGCGCGGAGATGCGCTCCTTCTGGTCGGCGACGCCGGGGTAATTGACGATCATCGCGATCGCGAACGCCAGCATCATCAGCACCGACAAGGGCAGGATGCCCCAGACCAGCAAAGTCAGCAGCGTGATGACGAGCGCGGCGTTGAACCAGATCAGCTTCGGGCGGCGTGCCTCGGGATATTGCGAGACGGCCATGCCGGTGAACTCGGTGTCCGCGGTGATCCCCGCTTCACCCATCCGCACGCGCTCCTTGCGCCCGAAATACACGGCGAGGCCGATCAGGAAGGCGAGCCCTGCGATCATGCCGGGGATCAGCGGCAGGAACAGCGTCGCCGGATCGAGCTTCAGTGCGCTCGCCGCGCGCGCGGTCGGCCCGCCCCACGGCGTCAGGTTCATGATCCCGCTCGTCGTCATCAACAGGCAGACGAGGTACAGCCGGTTCATGTTGAAGCGCTTGTAGAGCGGCAACAGCGCGGCGATCGTGATGATGTAGGTGGTCGAGCCGTCGCCATCGAGGCTGACGAGCGCGCACAGCACGACCGTCCCGATCAGGATTCGCATCGGATCGCCGTGGACCATCCGGATCAGCCGTCCGACCAGCGGATCGAACAGGCCCGTGTCGGTCATCGTCGAGAAGAACAGGATCGCGAACAGCAGCATGACGCCGGTCGGCGCGAGGTTCTTGATGCCGTCGATCATCATCGGGCCGAGGCCCGCGGCCTCGCCCGCGAACACGCCGAAGATCGACGGAATCACGATGAGCGCGACCAGCGGCGTCATCTTCTTGGTCATGATCAACGTCATGAACGTGGCGACCATCAGGAAGCCGAGCAGGGCAAGGTTCATCGCATCGTCCTAGGAAAGGGCGTGAATAGGGTTGGCGTAGTGTCGAATACGGGCGCCCAACGCCGACCAGTCCGGGTCGACGGACGCGCTATCTTCTCCGTCATGCCGGGCTCGTTCCGGCATCCACGGCACCGCAAAATCATGAGAGTTTGGCTTGCGGAACGGTGGACCCCGGAACCGGTCCGGGGTGACGGAGGGGTGTTGGCGACTGCCAGCATCAGAACGTCACCCCGACGCGGGCGCTGAGGGTCTGGCCGCTGTCGTTGCCGACATAGTCGCCGGCGCGGTTGTCGGTGTTCCACTGGATCGCGTTCACCTGGAAGCGGGTGAAGGAGTTGAGGTACCAGTTGACGCCGACGGTCGCCGCCCAGCCGTCGCCGCCGGTCAGCAGATTGTCGAAATCGAGGCTTTCGTAGCGTGCAGTCAGCTCGATCGCACCGACCCCGCCGTCGAACGTAGGCTTCAACACCTTGGGTTGGCCGAAGCTGCCGAGCCGCGGGTTGTACGGCGGCAGGTCGCCGGTCAGGAACAGCCCGCCCGAGACGCTCCACGCCTTGCTGACGAAATCGGGACGCCCGCCGTCGAGCCGCGCGTTGCGGCGGCCCGCTTCGCCCATCACCCACAACGGACCGCGATAGCCGCCGAGCTCGACCCCGTAGCCGGTCGTGCCGGTGCCGCCGATCAGCGGCCCGGTCGACACGCGCAGCGCGCCGTTGAAGCGGCCGCCGATCACCGTGTTGCGGGTCAGCGTGCCCGCGACCGAGGAGAGCGACTCGTCGAAGCCCCACGCGCCGATGTGCAGCACGCCGGTATCGGACTTGATCGGGTTCCAGTGCGCGCGGCCGAGCACCGTGCGGCTGTCGCCGACGGTCTGCGTGCCGTCGATCCGGTCGCCGGTAATAGTCACCGATGCGTGGCCGGTCTTCCAGAAGATGCGCGGCATCACGCCGATGCCGTAGAAGCCGCGCTGCGGGATGATCGCGGTGGCGACCGTGGTGCGCTCCAGGAACGGGGTCGAATCCGAGCCGGTTGAGCCTTCGAAGCCGCGATCGTTGAACAGGTGGCCGGCGCGGACGTCGTAGTCGAGGCCCGGCTTGATCTTGTTGCGCCAGCCGACGAACGCGGTGACGACGTCGACCTCGTTCTCCGAGAAATCGCTCTCGAACTGGTAGAAGAAATGCGTGCCGACGCCGCCTTCGAGACCGAGGCGGAGTGCGCGCATGCCCGTCGTCGTGATGTTGCGGCCGTCATATTTCGAGCCGAAGCTCGAGCTGACGTCGGTCAGGATGCGGCCGCGCGGCTTGAACGTGTAGACGCCGTCCGCCGAGTGGAACACGGGCAGGCCGGCGCCCCACTCGGTGGTCACGCCCGACGGATTGTCGCGTGCGGCGACCGCCTGCGCGACGCTGCGATCGGCGGGGCCGGGAGGGGCCAATTGCGGCGCGAACGGCAGGGTGCGGCGCGGCTCGTTGTTCTGCGCGACTGCCTGCGGTGCCGGCTGCAACGGGGCTGCGGGAACGGACGCCTGCGCGACGGCGGCGTTGTTCTCCAGCCGATCGAGACGCGACTTCAGCGCCGCGATCTCGGCGGCCTGCGCACGCACCAGTGCGGCGAGGTCGGCGTCGGTCGGAGCTTGGGCCAGCGCCGGAGTCGCGGTGATCAGCGCGAGTGCGGCGCACCCGGTACGGAAGAGAGTCATTGTTGGGCTCCGGTGGCGAGAATCGCGGTCCAGTCGCGCAGGAAACGCTGGCGCTTGACGCGGTCGAGGTTGACGAGAAGTTGCGGGCCGACGCGGATCGGCCGGGCCTGTGCTTGGGGGAGACGGCGGGCAGCAACGTCGGTGCGGACCGGCCACAGGCTGCGCCTGGCGAGCAGCGACTGACCCTCGCGCGACAGCAGGAAATCGAGGAACAGCTTGGCCGCCGCCGGATGCGCGGCCTCGCGCGCGATGAACGCGATCCGCGAGGTGACGATCGTATAGTCCTGGAGGAACGCGACGCCGATGCGGGGATCGGTCCGCGCCCGTTCCACCGCGTAGGAGCCGATGACGTTGTACGCGATCGCCTGCCGCCCCTCGGCGACGCCGCGCAGCATCGGCTCGCTGGTCCGCGACAGCACGGGCTTGGTCGCGGCGATCGCCTCGAGCAACGACCGCGTGTCGCGCGTGATCGCGAGATCCTCCGACAGGTACAGATAGCCGACATTCGAGCGCGCCGGATCGAACGTGGTCACCCGGCCTGTCAGGGCGCGCGCATTCTTCCGCAACCATGTCTCCAGCGCGGCGTGCGTGCGCGGCATCTGTCCGGCGGGCACGAGACGCTTGTTGTAGACGATCCCGATCGGCTCCGCGGTGACGCCGAAGCCCATGTTCTTCCACACCGATACGGGCGGCAGCGCGGGCTTTTCCGGGCTCGCATAGCCTTGCGCGAAGCCGTCGTTGATCAGCTTCACCTGGAGGTCCATCGCCGACGACCAGACGAGGTCGGCGGACATGCGGCGCGCGCGCGTCTCGGTGACGAAGCGGCGGTACATCTCGGTCGAGCCGATGTCCGCGTACAGCACGGTAATGCCCGGATAGCGCTTCCGGAATGCTGCAACGACCGGCAGCAGCTCGGCGCGATCGGCATTGCCATAGATCCGCACTTGTCGCTCGACGCGCGCGTCGGAGATCAGCTGGTCGTAGGAGCGCGGGTAGTTGGCAGGGCGCTGCGCCACGACGGCGGTCGCGGTGAAGCTCGTAGCCAGCAGTGCGATCTTCAGAAAAATTCGTGCCATCGTCACTCTCCTCGCCTTCCGTCTCTGTGTTCGGATAGACTGCAACGGTGGAGTACGAACCGAACCTGTCACCAACCTTTCATGGTTTTTCATGCGCATCCTGCTGATCGAGGACGACGCGGCGTTGGCGCGCAGCATCGCGGCGTTGCTGCGTGCGGGCGGTAATGCGGTCGATCACGTGGCGACGGGCGAGGACGCGTTGTCGGTGGTGGCGGGGGAGCCGTATGCGCTGGTGATCCTCGACGTCGGGTTGCCGGGCATCGACGGGTTCACCGTGTTGGAGACGCTGCGGCGGCGCGGTGAGCGGGTGCCGGTGTTGATGCTGACCGCACGCGATGCGCTCGACGACCGCGTGCGCGGGCTCGATCTCGGCGCCGACGATTATCTGCGGAAGCCGTTCGATCCCGAAGAGCTGGAGGCGCGCGTTCGGGCGCTGGGACGGCGGCGGGGCGGCGATCCGCTGCCGGTGCTCAGTGTCGGTACGCTGACGATCAACCGCTCGACCGGCGACGCGGACATCGCCGGTCGTGCGCTTGATCTGCGTCGGCGGGAGCGCGCGGTGCTGGAGGCACTTGCAACCCGAGCAGGCCGGGTCGTTCCCCGCGCGTTGCTGATCGGTGAGGTGTTCGGGTTCGACGAGCCGGTCGGCGACAATGCGATCGAGGTCCATGTCACGCGGCTGCGGGGAAAACTTGCGCCCGACGGCCCCGGTATCCGCACCGTCCGCGGGGTCGGCTATATGCTCGATGCCGGCTGAGACTCGAACGCCAGCGCTACGCACGCGCCTGCTGGTCGCGGTGCTCGGGCCGTTGCTGGCGGCGGCGATCCTGATCGGCGTGGTCGGTGCGACGCTGATCGCCGACGTCGTCCGCCGCACCAATGACCGCGTGCTCGGCGGTGCGCTCGGCGCGATCGCGGAGACGGTGCAGGTCGAGCGCGGCGAGGTGACGCTCGATCTGCCGTCGGCGGCGTTCGGGATGCTGGAGAACACCGAGCGCGACAACGTCTATTACCGCGTCGCCGTCGGCCCGGACCTGCTGACGGGCTATGCGGATTTGCCCGCCCCCGATCCTGCGACGCTCGACATCGACGTGCCGCGCTATCGCTTCGCGCGCTACCGCGGCCAGCAGATCCGTATCGCCGAGGTCCGCCGCTCGCTCCCCCGGATCGACAAGCCCGTGATCGTGCAGATCGCCGAGACTCTCGACAACCGTGGTGCGCTCACCCGCCGCCTCATGCTGGCGTTGCTGATCGGCGAATGCGTTCTCGTGGGCGCGGCGGCACTGCTCATCCGGCCTGCGTTAGGCTGGAGCCTCCGCCCGCTCGCCCGCCTCCGCGGTGCCGTCGAAGCACGTGATGGACGCGCTCGCCCCGATTTCTCGCCGCTCGATACCGGTCCGCTCCCGAGCGAACTCCGCCCGCTCGCCGGTGCGTTCGACCGCCTGCTGGCGCAGCTCGACACCGCGACCGTCGGCGTCCGCCGCTTCACCGCCGACGCATCGCACCAGATGCGCACGCCCCTGTCGGTGCTGAAGGTCCAGGTCGCACTCGCTCGTCGCGGCTCGGGTCCCGAGCGCAGCGTCGCGCTCGACGAGATCGCCGACGCGGTGGTGCGCCTCGAACGCCTGGTGACGCAGTTGCTGGCGCTGGCGCGCGCCGAGGAGGCCGGGGTGTCCGCGCCCCTCGAGGCGGTCGATCTGCGCGAAGTGGCGGTGGCGGTCATCACGCGACAGATCAACCGCGCGATCGAAGCCGGCATCGACCTGACGATCGAGGGCGACCCCGAGGTCAGCCACGTCGTTCCCGGCCACCGCACGCTGATCTTCGAGATCGTATCGAACCTGATCGACAACGGCATCCGCTACAACCGGCGCGGCGGCACCGTGTCGGTGAGGCTCCGGACGACGCCGTCGGAAACGACGATCGCGGTGGTCGACGATGGGCCGGGGATACCGATCGACCAGCGCGAGATGGCGTTCGACCGGTTCGTCCGGCTCGGCGCGACTGGGAGTCCGGAGGGAAGCGGCCTCGGCCTGGCGATCGTGCGGTCGGCAGCGACTCGCCTCAACGCGACCGTGGCGTTCGGCGAGGTGGCCAGTGGCACGAGCGTGATCCTGCGGTTCTTTCACGCGAACGAGTAACCTGCATCAACGCGGCTCGACAGGCGGGCAGCGGCGCGTGCCTTTTCGTTAAGGTGTTCGTGTCACTCGGGAAAAAACGACCGAGCGACCATGCTACCCACTCTCTTTAATCTCCATTTCCAGCATTCGGGCTATCTGGTCGTCGTCGCGATCGGCATCTGCCTGACCGCGAGCTGGTCGGTGTCGCTGCTGACCACCGACATGGCCAACGCCCCGCAGCGCGAGCCGTTCGGCTGGCGGCACGGTGCGCTGGCGCTGGCCGCCGGGCTGGGGGTGTGGGCGACGCACTTCATCGCCATCCTCGCATACCGGCCCGACCTGCTGCTGCGCTACGACCCGTTCGTGACGACGGTGTCGGCGCTGGTCGGGATACTGACCGTCGGCGTGCCGATCGTCGCGATCACGCGGTTGCGATCGCACAAGGGGCGGATCGTCGCCGCGGGTGCGGCGGGGGCGGGGATCTGGTGCATGCACGCGGTCGGCATCACCGGCATGACCGACTGCATCCACGTCTTTTCGTGGCCGACCAATGTCGCCGGGCTGGTGATGGGGACGCTGCTGCTGTCGTCGTGGCAGATCAACCGTGGCTGGTCGCGCTCGCGGCCGATCGGGTGCCTGGTGTTCGCGCTGTCGATCTGCGTCACGCATTTCCTGTCGCTGTCGGGCGACCTCGTCCTCGGCAGCATCAACGACGTGCCCGGCAGCGTGTTGTCGCCTGGGCTGGTCGCGGCCTGCATGACGTTCGCGGTGTCGGTCACGTGCCTCGGCAGCCTGCTGACCTTCGCGCGCTTCAAGACGACGCGCGAGGAAGAGGCGCAGACGCTGAAGTCGGTGATGGAGAGCATGTCCGACGGGCTGGTGTTCATCGACCGCGAAGGCCGCCTGCGTCATTTCAACCGGCGTTTCCTCGACCTGTTCAACACGCCGGTCGACGCGATCGGCCCAGGGCTGACGATCGACCAGTTCCTCGACGTCATCGCGACATGCCGCGGCTGGGCGGCGGAGAAGCGTACGCTGGTCGGGGGCGCGATGAAGCAGTGGGTGCAGCTCGACGACGACTTCGACCGCGAGTGCGAGATGGAGGATGGCCGCACGTATCAGATGCAGTGCCGGTCGATCCCGCGACAGGGCATCGTGCTGACGTTCAACGACGTCAGCGCCGAACGCCGTGCGCTCGATAACCTCACGCATCTCGCCTATCACGACCCGCTGACCGGACTGCGCAACCGCCGCGCGCTGCGCGAGGAGAAGGAGGCGCGGATCGGTCTGGGCAAGCCGTTCTCGCTGCTGTTGATCGATCTCGACGATTTCAAGCGGATCAACGATGCGTATGGCCATGCGGTCGGCGATACGTTGCTGATCCATGTCGCGGCCGAGCTGACGAGCCTGTTGCCCGACGACAGCTTCGTCGCGCGGATGGGCGGCGACGAGATCGCGATCATCGCCACGCAGCTCGGCGATGCGGCGACCGCGCTGGCCGACACGATCGTCGTCCGGCTGAGCGCGCCGGTGATCATCGACGAACGCCGGCTGCTGCCCGGGTGCAGCATCGGCATCGCCGGGTTCGCCAACGACCTGACCCCCGACGAACTGATGAAGCGTGCCGACATGGCGCTGTACGAGGCGAAGCGACGCGGGCGCCGGCGTGCGCAACCCTATGTCTCGGGCCTTGCCGAACGCCTGGTCGAACGGCAGCACATCACCGACGACCTGTACGAGGCGGTGCAGAATGGCGGCTTCTCGCTCGCGTTCCAGCCGGTGGTGGCGCTGTCGTCGGGCATCACGACGGGATACGAGGCGCTGATCCGCTGGAACCACCCGACGCGCGGCTGGATCTCGCCCGATACCTTCATCCCGATCGCCGAGGATTGCGGCCTGATCGAGGAAATCGGCCGGTGGGTGATCATGGAAGCGTGCCGCCAGCTGGCGGGCTGGTCCTCCCACCTCCACGTCGCGATCAACGTGTCGGCGGGACAGCTGAAGTCGGACGCGCTGCTGCACCACCTGACGCAGGCGATCCTGGTCCACGGTGTCGCGGCGGAGCGGGTCGAGGTCGAGATCACCGAGACCGCGCTGATCGACGATGCCGCGCGCACGGCGGCGATGCTGGCGCGGATCCGCAGGACCGGGATCAAGGTCGCGCTCGACGATTTCGGCACCGGCCAGTCGTCGCTCGCGCATCTTCGCGATTTCCAGTTCGACCGGATCAAGATCGACCGGAGCTTCGTGATCGAGGCGGGCTCCGACGCGCGGTGCATGGCGGTGCTGCGCGCGACCGTCGCGATCGGCCAGGAACTCGGCGTCCTCACGCATGCGGAGGGGGTCGAGACGCGCGAACAGCTCGAATTGCTGCGCTCGATCGGGTGCGACGCGGTGCAGGGCTATCTGGTCGGGCGACCGGTCGTGCCGTTCACCGATGCGGTCGACACCCTCGTGCCAGCGGCGGTGGGCATGGGTTCGAGCCCGATCGGCGGAGAGGCGGCCGCCGTTGCGCGGATCGCCGCCTGACGGCGTATCGGCAGATGCGTGGCGCGATCGCGTCGCGTTCGTGCGTTCTCCCGCCACGCACCCCGGCGGTGGAAATGCTTCGGCGCAATGACGGTATGCTATTGTCGACGCGCGAGACTTTGGGTAGCAAATACTTGCTTGGAACAGAGTAAGAACCAGACGTCCTTGCGGGACGAGGATGCCGATCATACGCTGATCCTGGCGGCATTCGGCCGTTCGCTCGACGCGGCGGATCCTTTCGTGGTCGGATTCAACGAAGCGATCCTGCCTATGGCGATCAGCGATCCGACGCTTCCCGACAACCCGATCATTCACGTGAACGCGGCGTTCGAGCGCTTGACCGGCTATGCCCGCGACGAGGTGGTCGGGCGGAATTGTCGGTTCCTGCAAGGGCCGGAGACGTATCCCGAGGACGTGTCGCGGCTGCGGGATGCGATCGGGCGGTCCGAGCGGCTCGAGATCGACCTGCTCAACCACCGCAAGGACGGGACGCCGTTCTGGAACCGGCTGCTGGTCGCGCCGGTGTTCGATCGCAGCCGGCATCTGCGCTATTACGTCGCGTCCCAGCACGACGTGACGCTCGAACGCGAAACGCTCGCGCTGCTGGAGGCCGAGCAGCGCGAGCTCGAGGCGTCCGCCGCGGAGACTCAGGTTCGGCTCGCGGACAGCGCCGCGCGGCTGCAATTCGCGTTGAAGGCGGGGCGGCTGGGCGCGTGGACCTTCGATCCCGCCAGCCAGCATCTCGACGCATCGGATGGCTGCAAGATCGTCTTCGACTATGATCCGGGCGCGGCGTTCGGTTATCCCGAGTTCCTCGAAACGATCCATCCGGAGGATCGCCCGCGCGTCGTCGAAGCGATCCAGGAGACGATCGCGACGGGATGCGACTACGACATCGAATACCGCATCGTGACGCCGACGGGCGAGGTTCGCTGGGTCGCGATCCGCGGCGAATTGCTGACGCGCGCGGATGGCACGGCGCTGTCGATGACCGGCTTCTCGACCGACATAACCGAGCGCAAGCGGACCGAGGAACATCGCGCGCTGCTGGCGGGCGAACTGACGCACCGGGTCAAGAACACGCTCGCGACGGTCAGCGCGATCGTCAACCAGACGTTGCGCGATGCCGCGTCCATGTCCGAGGCGCGCGACACGATCGGTGCGCGGATCGGATCGCTGGCGGTCGCGCACGACCTGTTGCTGCGCGACGAGGTCGAGGGTGCGACGATCGCGGATATCGTGACCGGGGTGATGGCGCCGTTCGATGATGGCGGCGGTCGCCTGTTCTCGGTCGAGGGGCCGCATGTCCGGCTCGAGCCGCGCGTGACGCTCGCCTTGTCGATGGCGCTTCACGAACTGGCGACCAACGCCGCCAAATATGGCGCGCTCCACGTCGCGGGCGGGCATGTCACGATTTCATGGAGCGTCGGCATCGGTGAAGGCGGACGCCGGCTGGCCTTCATGTGGGAGGAGACCGGCGGCCCGGTGGTCACCCCGCCGACGCGCACCGGTTTCGGATCGCGGATGATCGAACGCGTGCTCGCACAGCACATGCGCGGCACCGCCCGGATCGAGTATCGCGACACCGGCGTCGTCTTCACGATCGATGCACCGCTCTAGGCTCGCTTGCGTCGATGCCGAAACCATCCCCGCTGACGACCCCCGACGGACGCTATATCGTGGTGCGCGGGCGGCTCTGGCGGACTGCGAACCCCGGTTTGGCCGAAGACGACCGCGTGCGACTGGTTGCGGCGTTGATGGACGGGCGGCGAGGCGTGGCCGCGGCGAAGCGGGATGGCGATGGCGCAGCGGAGGCGGCTGCGCGGGCCGCGGTGGATGCCGCGAAGCACTGTCTGGGCGAGCGGGGGCCGGTATGGTGGACCGATGGCGCGCCCGATCTCAACCGGCACATGGCGCGCACGACACCCTATGCGGACTGGTTTGCGACGGTGGATGACGGTGAGAGTACACCAAAACAAAGTTAAGTGATTTAACTTAATCTATGTGAAGACTGGGCCCGACTGGCATCCGGCGCGTTGAGGGACCCTGAGTTTACCGGGAAACCCAAATGTGCCACGTACTTGTGATCGAAGACGACTGGCTGATCGCAGACCATATCATCAGCCTGATTCAGCAGGCCGGCGCGACATCCTATGATCAGGCGGATTGCGAGACCGACGCGGTCGTGGCCGCAGGGGCGCACATCCCGGATATGATCGTTTCCGACGTCCGACTTCGCGAGGGAACCGGGCCGCTTGCGGTACAAAGGATCATTGCCGCGCACGGCAACATACCCGTCATGTTCATCACCGGAACGCCCGAAGCCTGCGTGCCTTGCGATCCGCCCGCCGAAGTGCTCGACAAGCCGATCATGGAGGCCGTGGTCCTGGAAACGTTCCGGAGACTCGCCCCGCATTGATGAGTAGGAGGTACGGCGTGGTTAGCGCCGTACCTCGATCGGCTATCAGCCCTGGATGTCGCTCGCGTCGAATTCCTTGAACGCGGCCTTCACCTCGGCGGCGCGGGCATCGTCCGCGATGTCGACGGACACTACGATCTTGCCTTCCAGCGCCGCATCGTCGCGTGATTCCGGCGTCGGGTTCTTGCCTTCGGTATCCGAACCGGCCTTCTCGTCGCCGACGCTGTTGTCCGCGCCGTCGGTGGTGATGAAGATGTCGGTCCGCTCGATGCCCTGCTCCTGGACCAGGCGCTCGACGGTCATCTCGGCTTCGCGGCGGGTATCGAACTTTGCCTTGAGAGTGGTGGACATTGGTCGCTCCTTGTTGCGGGTAAAAGAGTCAGGCGGGACACAGATCGGGCGATGCGGCGTGTGCGCGATCGCTGGCGTCGATGTCCGCGAGGTGATCGAGGAAATTGGTCAGTTCGGTGCGGCGGCGCGCCTCGTCGGCGAACTCGTCATCGACGCCGAGCGCCCATAGCAGCGAGCGGCGATCGGGATCGTCGTGGAGCGCGTCGAGTTGGTCCGCGCGGTGCTCGACGTCGTCGGTCGTCTCCGCGAGTCCGGCTTCGACGATGTCCTCGGCTTGGCGGCGCAACGCGACCGCGATTTCGCCGAGCGCGAGTTCAGGGTGATATTGCACGCCCCAGAAAATCCCGCCGTCGTGGCGGATCTCGGCGGCCTGAGTCGTCGTGACGGCGTTGCTCGCGAGCAGGGTCGCGTCTGCGGGAAGCGTCTCGACCTCATCGCCGTGGATCGCGGGGGCGTCCCAGCTGGGAGCGCGGCCGGCGAGCAGCGGGTGATCGCGGCCGGCGTCGGTCGGCGTGATGCGGCGGGCGATCCCGGCCTCCATCCGCTGCGGCATCTTGCGCACTTTCCCTCCGGCAGCGGCGACCGCGAGCTGCAATCCGGCGCAGGATCCGAACGACGGCGTGCCCGATGCGAATACCGATCGCATGAAGGTCAACTGGCGTCGGACCTCCGGGCTGTCGTCATAGACGTGGAGCGGCGATCCGGTGATGAACACCGCGTCGAACAGGCTCAGGGCGTTGGCCTCGTAGACCTGCGCATCGTCGTCGGCGGGTGCGACGATCGTGATCTCGGCATCGGGACGGAGCTGACGAAGCGTCGACGCATAGGTTTCGCCCGAGCTTTTGCCGGCATGGCGACGACGCGCCTCGCGCTCGTCCGCGGTCTCGCTTTCGGCAACCAGAAAATGCGGCAAACCCGGTCCTCTCCCGTTTCGGTTCGAGCGACCTCAACGCGCTGGCACGCGTTTCGTCCGCTGCCGCCGCAAATTTTGCGCGCTCACATCTCCAGCGCGCGCTCATACCCGGTGAGTTCGAGATAGCCGCGACCGCCGCGGGTGCGGACCGCGCCCTCCCAATAGACCGGCAGGCCGCTGCGGCGGGCGTCGAGCTCCTGTGCGGCGAACATCGGTACGAGGCGCCAGCGCTGGATGCCGCCGGCTATGCGCACGCTCAGTTCCTGCGAGACCGGGTAGAGCGCGCCGGTCGCCTTGCTCCGCCATGTCGCGAGCGGGCGGAAGGCGACGTCGTTGGGGCCGAACACCGTCATGCTGCCGTCGGCGCGGCGGAGTGAACCGCCCGTCCAGACCGTCCCGCCGCCCTTGCGCCGGATGCGGAACGCCATTAGCGCGGAACCGTCGTCGAAATTGAGCCCGGTCCAGTCCCAGCCTTGCGCGGCGGGGGCGAGGTAGTTGGACGACCATTCGCGATCGAGCCACGCCTCGCCGGTTACTGCGACTGTTCCGCCACCTTTGCGGACGCGGCCGGTCACGCGGAGATGCGGCACCGAGTAATAATAGCTCGCTTCCTCGGGGCGTGGTCCCTTGCGGCTATAGCCTCCGATTCCCTGCGGCAGGGGAGGCTGCGTCGGCTGGAAGTCGAGCGCGAGGCCGAAGCCGTCCGCGTTTACACGCGTCGTCCAGCGGCCATTGCCTGCACGGCGCAACCGCCAGTCGCGGATCGCGACGTCGGCATCGCCGGTGCGCGCCTGGGCGAGACCGAAGCCTTGGCGTGCCGCCTGCTCGCCGTGGAGCAGCTTGCCCGTGGTCGGATCGGACAGCGCGGCGTGCGCGAACAGGACCTGGCGTGCGGCGAACCGGCTCGGGTTGCGTGGATCGACCGGCGGGCGCGTGCGGAAGAACGTCACCTGGAAACCGAGATCCTTGCCATCCTCGGTCCGCAGCCAGCCGGTGACGTACCACCATTCGGTGCGAAACGCCGGGTGCGCGCCGTGATCCGCGGGGAAGCGCAAGCTGATCCCCGGCCGCACGACCGGATAGGGGGCGGGCGGCGTGGCGGCTGGCGCGGCGACACCGATCGCGGCGATCCAGCCGAGCAGGGCCCAAGGTCGCAGCATCACCAATCCTCCCGCACCGACTGTACCGCGCTCTTCGCCGTCGCGCGCCGCCCCGCCAGCATCGCGGTCGCCGCCGCCGCGCCCGTCAGCGCGGTCGCGACGCCGATCAGCGTGCCGAGCGGGATGCGGGTGGTCATCGTCCAGTTGAACGACTGCGGGTTGATGACGTGGATCAGCACTTGCGACAGGACCAGGCCGAGCCCGATCCCCGCGAGCGCGCCGGTGAGCCCGACGATCGCACCCTCGGTGGCGAGCATCCTGGTGAGCTGGCCGCGGGTGAGGCCGAGATGCCGGAGCATTCCGAACTCGCGTTCGCGCGCGATCGTCTGCGCCGACATCGTCGCCGCCACGCCCGCCAGCCCGACCAGGATCGCCACCGCCTCCAGCAGATAGGTGACCGCGAAACTGCGATCGAACAGCGTCAGCGCGAGTTTCCGCAGCGTCGCCGGCTGGCCGACTTCGACCTGGGGGCGCAGGTCGGCGGGCAGGCGATCGGTCATCGCGCGCGCGACCTTGGCCGGATCCGCACCGGGCAGGATCGTCGCGGAAATCTCGTCGCGGCGATCGTCGCCCGTCAGGCGCTGGTAGTCGCCCTCATCGATCAGCACCGCGCCCGCCTGGCGTCCGTAGTCACGCCATATGCCGGCGACGGTGAACTGCGTGCGGCCGGCGATCGGCAGCGTGATGCGCTCGCCCGGATTCCAGCCGTAAAGCCGTTGCGCAGGCTCGGAGACCCATATCGGCAGCGCGTTCTTCGGCACCGGTGGCCCACTATCGATCAGCACCAGCAATGGATCGCGGCCACCACGCTCGGGTCGCGCGATCAGACTGACCGGTGGGCGATCCGCGGCAACGGTCAGCGGGATCTGGCGGCTGAAGGCGAGGCGGGCGATACCCGGCGTGCCTGCGATACGCGTGCGGGTCGCCGGATCGAACGTCGCACCGGCGGTGGTGCGCAGATACAGGTCCGCGCCGAGCACTTGGTTGAGCCACTCGTCGACCGCGCCGCGGAAGCTGGTCACCATCGTCGCCATCGCGATCATCAGCGCGGTCGACGCGACGATCCCGCATAATGCGGTCGCCGCTTCGCCGGGCGCGCCGTGGAGGTGGCGGACCGCGAGCAGCCCGGGCACGCTGCCTCGCGTCCGCCGCGCCAGCGGGGTCAGCAGGGTGCGCGCGAACCACGGCACACCCGCGACACCGCCCGCGAGCATCAGCGCCATCCCCAGGAAACCGAACAGCGGCAGTCCGGCGATCGCGGGCAACAGCGACGCGGCGCCTCCTGCGACGAGCAACGCGGCGGCAGGCCACCACGCTATCGGCCGCCGCGGATCGAGTACGTCGCCGGCGTTCTTGAGCGCTGCCGCCGGTGCAGCCCGCGCCGCGACGCGGGCGGGCAACGCGCTGCCGAGGATCGCGGCGAGCAGGCCGAGCGCGAAGAACCCGATCGCGGCGCCGGGCTGAATCACGACGCGCGCGGTGCTGCCGCCGAAATAGCCCGCACCGAGGTCGCCGCCGAACCAGTGGAGTGCCGCCCATGCCAGGCCATACCCAGCCGCCAATCCTGCCGCGGCGCCGACCAGTCCGATCGCGAGCCCCTCGATCACGACCGCAGCGATGATCCCGGCGCGTGGCATGCCCAATGTCCGGAGCAGGGCGAACGCACGTTGCCGCCGCACCACCGACAGCGACTGCGCCGAATAGACGAGGAAACCGCCGGTCAGCAGCGCGACCAGCGCCAGCATGTCGAGATTGACACGGTACGCGCGCGACAGGGCATCGCCCTGCGCGTTCTGCGTTTCGGCGGTCGACAGGATAGCGTCCGCGGGCAGGATCGCGCGCAACGCCGGCTCCGCGATTGAGCGATCCGACAGCGCGAGGTCGAGACGATCGATCCGCCCGAGACGCCCGAACCGCCACTGCGCCGCGGCGATATCCATGACGCCGACCGCGGTCGATTCGTCCGTCGCCGGCAGCGTGCCCGCGACCCGCAGCGGCACCGACCGGCCGTTGGCGACGACAACCAATCGCGTGCCGATCTTCGCACCGACCTGGGTCAGTGCCGCGCGCGACAGGAACAGCGCGGACTCGTCGAACGCCGTATCGTTGCCGGTATCGGGACCACGCGGGCGGATGCCGATCAGCGACGGCGTCACCGTGGCGGCCCGGATCACGTCGACGCCCAGCAGCGTCAGCCGCGCCTTGCCGATCCGCGCATCGAGGCGCAGCACCGGGCTGGCATCGCCGACGCCATCGGCTCGTGCGACGCGGGGATAGAGGCGTTCGTCGAAGCCGAGCGGGCTGGTCGCGCGGACCGACAGTTCGGCGGCACCGCTGACGCCGCGCATCGCGCCGTCGAACGACGCCAGCGCCGAACCGTTGACCAGATGCACCGCGAAGCCAAGCGCCACGCCGACCGCGATCGCGACCGCCGTCAACAGGAAGCGGGCAGGGTGGAACCGCCACTCGCCCGCGATCAGCCAGCGGAGTCCCAGCCGTCCCGACCAGAGCCCGGACCCGGACGTCAGGCCGATCTCAGGCGCCACGCCGCTCCACCAGTCCCTCGGCGCCCAGCGTCAGTACGCGGTCGGCGATCGCCGCGCTCGCATCCGAATGCGTCACCATCACGCCCGCCGCACCATTGCCGCGCACCGCGTCGGCGAACAGCGACAGCACGCGCGCCGCGGTCTCCGGATCGAGGTTGCCGGTCGGTTCGTCCGCAAGGATCAGCGCGGGGCGGTGGACGAGCGCACGGGCGATCGCCACGCGCTGCAACTCGCCCCCCGACAGATCCCGCGCATAGCCGTCGCCGCGACCATCCAGCCCGACCGCATTGAGCATCTCTTCCGCGCGCGTCGATGCCGCGGCATTGTCCGGCGAAACGAGCGCCAGCGGCAGCGCGACGTTCTGGCGCAGCGTCAGATAGGGAAGGATGTGGAAGGCCTGGAACACGAAGCCGATCCGTTCGCGCCGCAACCGCGTCCGCGCGGTCTCGTCGAGCGTACCGAGGTCGATGCCGTCGATCGCCACGCTGCCCTCGTCCGCCTCGTCCAGCCCGGCGAGGATGTTGAGCAAAGTCGATTTGCCGACCCCCGATTCGCCGATGATCGCGACCAGTTCGCCCGCGCCGACCTCCAGATCCAGATGCCGGAACAGCCGCCGCGGCCCCGGTACCGACTTACCGAGCGCACGGACCGCGAGAAGGGGAGGGGCGTCAGGCATGTCCAGTCCGTGCAATAGCCTGGGTGGCGCCGCAAGCACCGACATCGCGGGATATGCGGTAGATCAGTAACCCGGTCGATAGGTTCGTTCGACGTGCCCCGTGAGTTCGTCGGGATGGAAATAGACCGGCCGCAACCGTCCCTCGGCATAGCGCGATACCTGGTCGACAAAATGCGGCGATCGGACGTCGCCGCTCTGGCCGCCGGCCATCACCGCCATCGCCTTCACCCGCGCGCCGAACTCGACCACCGCGACGAAGCTGTTGCCGCTGGTGCCGTAATAGCGCTTCGTCCCCGGCCACGGTTTCGCGCCGAACGATGCGAGGCTGCCCCACTGCGCCGAGGTGAACGGCACTGGGGTCGAGGCGCGGGCGTCGTCGAAATGCGGCGCGATCGAATCGTCGAGCCGCTGGAAGCGGTTGATGTCCTTCCACGGCGTCCGCCAATCGCCGAAATCCTGCTTGAGCCGAGTGACGGCCGTGCTCAGCGCGGCGAGCTTCGTATCAGGGCCGACTCGCGTGGCGATATAGTCGGGCACGTTCAGGCGCTCGGCCTGCGCGAAGCTGCCGACCTCACGCCACAATTGGTCGCCCCAGAAGACCGCGAGGCTGGTCGCGGTGGAATCATAGGCCCAGCGATGGTCCCAGCCCTTGAGCAGCGCGATCGGTGCGGCAAGCGCAGGGCGACGCGGATCGCTGGCGGGAAGTGCCTCCCACGCGGCGACCAGTCCGGGCAGCAATCGCGCAAAGGCGGGGAGATGGGGATCGAACGCGGCGGCCCGCAGCGTGTCGGGTGTCCAGCCGGTCTTCCCCGTCAGCAACAGGTCGGCATGGACGCCCCGCGCATTGCCGCCGACCTGGTCCATGTAGCGCGGATAGTCCACCGCCTTGGGGCTGTCCGGGCCCGCCGCGCTCCACGGCCAGTCGTTGGTGTTGTGCGCCCACCCTATGCGAGGATTGAGCACGCTCGGCAGGCTGGGGAGCATATGCAGGCCATGCCAGTCGGTCGCGGGGTCGCTGCCGTCGACCGGGCGGGTATAGTCGAAGCGATCGTCGCGGATCGGCATGAACTGCGGCATCAGGAACGCGATCTCGCCCTTGCTGTCCGCGAACAGCGTGTCGTTCGACGAATTCGCCTTCAACGCCGCGACCTTCATGTATCCTGCGAGATCGGTCGCCTTGGTCCGCAGGTAGCTTTGCTCGAGCGCCGGCACCGGGCGCCACATCAGCGCGGT
Source organism: Sphingomonas sp. Leaf208 (assembly GCF_001421415.1). Taxonomy (GTDB): domain Bacteria; phylum Pseudomonadota; class Alphaproteobacteria; order Sphingomonadales; family Sphingomonadaceae; genus Sphingomonas. The sequence continues at coordinate 155,919 of NZ_LMKH01000034.1, read as the reverse complement.
GGCGATCCATTTGCCGGCCTTGGTGGCGACGATCGGGCCGTGATGCGTGCGGTAGGTGGTGAAACGGCGCTCGGCCATCGTCCCATCGGGCTGGCGGACTCGCAGCGTAACGGTGTTCGCAACGACCGGCCGGCTGGCCGTTCCGTAGCGATAGGCATAGCCGCCGCCACGCCGCGTGATCCGTTCGGCGAACTCGTCGACGTTGTCGACCGTCGCCGACGTGTGCATCCACCCGGCCCTCGGATTGAAGCCCTGGTATACGAAGAACTGGCCCCAGGTGCTGGCGCCATACGCGTTTAGCCCGTCGTCGCTGGTCATCTGCGCCTCGGAGCGGAAATAGAAGCTGGTGTGCGGATTGATGAGCAGCAGCGCCTGGCCGTTCGCGGTCAGCCGGGGCGCGATGGCGATGCCGTTGGACCCCGACGGTTCGCGCGGGATCATCCCCAGTTCTTCCGGCGTCGGTGGGGTCGGCCGGCCGTAGAAAGTCTTCAGGTCGCTGAGCGATATCCGCTCGATATCGCCGCCGATGCTGCCTTCGGTGAAGCTGAGCGCCATCCACGGCTCGAACCGGGTCAGCACGCGGGGCTTCACCTGCGAGTGCGTCGCGAGATAATAGTTCAGCCCGTCCGCCCAGGCCTGCATCAGCGTGCGCAACCATGCCGGGCTCGCGGCATAGTCCGCCTTCAACGTGGGCGGATCGACGAACAGGCGCTGGCGAAGGTCTGCCCAGACAGCATCCTCGCCCACGTCAGGGCCGGCCGCCTCGGCGGTCCGGCCGAGCGCGGTCAGGTAATTCGCCTCGATCCGCGGGAAATCGTCCTCCGCCTGCGCATAGATCATCCCGAACACCGCATCGGCATCCGACCGGCCCTTGATGTGCGGGATGCCCCAGTCGTCGCGGGTGATAGTCACGCGCTTGGCCTGCGCCTGCCATCGCCGCATGTCGGTGGCGACCGAAACGGGGGCCGAGACAGTAGTGGCCGAGGAGGGGGCGGCCAGCAGCAGGGCCGACAGGATCAACGGGTGACGCGCGCGCCGAGGGATTGCCATGCGACGAGCGTAAGGCGAGCGCATGGGAAATGCCATGCGAAGTGACGGTGATGAAGATGGTGGATCGGAAGGCTGAGGCTCTGTCGCCTCGCACTGGACCGCTGTTTTCCTGGGAAAACTGGAGCGGGCGAAGGGATTCGAACCCTCGACCCCAACCTTGGCAAGGTTGTGCTCTACCCCTGAGCTACGCCCGCTCTGGCGCCTATGTCTCCGGTCGAAAGCGACACGGTGACTGGGTGAGGCGCGCTGTTAGCCCGGTGTTTCCGGGACGGCAAGCGCCTTTTCGACTTTCGCGTGAAATTCGACGCAAACAAGATTCCGCTTGGCGACTCCGGCACTAGAACATTACAAGAACAATTGTGAACGAGTCGCTTGCCTTGATAGCCCGCCTGAAGCGGATTGCCACGACGGGGATGCCGACTCAGGGTGATGGCCGTGCGGACGATGCGTGGCTGACGCAGGGGATGGCGAAGGCGCAACTCCACGAGATTTTCGCAACGGTCGACGATTCTGCGAGTGGCGCGGGGTTCGCGATCGCTTCGGTGTTGGCGGCAAAGGCGGCGCCGGTGATGTGGCTGCGGACCGAGGCGAGCGAGCGCCAGGGCGGGCGGCTGCATGCGACCGGGCTGGTCGAGATGGGGCTCGACGTGACGTCGCTGGTGCTGGGGCTGGTCGAGGACGAGGCGAGCCTGCTGCGGGCCGCCGCCGATGCCGCGCGGTGCCACGGGCTCGGCACGCTTTTGATCGAGTCCTGGGGGCGCGCGCCGAAGATCGATCTTACCGCGACGCGGCGGCTGATGCTGGCGGCCGAAGCTTCGGGCGTGACGATACTCAGCCTGCGCATCGGTGCCGAGTCGGTGCCGAGCGCGGCGGCGTCGCGTTGGCAGGTTGCCGCGTGTCGGTCGCGACCGCTGGAAGCCGACGCACCGGGCAAACCTGCCTTCGATATCGAATTACTGCGTCGACGCGGAGGCCAGGCCGGGCTTCGCTGGCGCGTGGAGTGGGACCGTGACGCGCATATCTTCGACCAAACCGCCTTCGCCTCTGGTGATTCCCCGGCGCTACCTGGCGCTGGTGTTCCCGTGGCTGCCGATCGAGCGGCTGCGGACGATGCGGCCGCATTTGTTCGTCGGACGGGCTGAGACGCCGATCGCGTTCGTCGAGACGGTCTCGGGTGGAGTCCGGCTGAAGGCGCTCGACCGCGAGGCGGTGCGGGCGGGGCTCCAGCCGGGGCTGACGCTGGCGGATGCGCGGGCACGGGTTCCGGAACTGGAAGTGTACGAGGATGACGCGCATGCCGATCACGAATGGCTCGAGCGGCTTGCGGACGGGTGCCAGCGGTATACGCCCTCGGTCGCACTAGACGAACCCGATGGGCTGATCCTCGACATCGCCGGGTGCGTGCACGAGTTCGAAGGCGAGCGGCGATTGGCGGCAGATCTGGAGGAGCGCCTTGCACGCCGGGGGCTGCTGGTACGCCATGCGTTCGGCGACACCCCCGATACGGCGCGCGCGTTGGCGCGGTATGCGGGGGCGCCGGCTCCGGATGAAAAGCGCGCGGTGAAGCGGTTGCCGGTGGCGGCGTTGGGCTTGGATGAGGATGCGACGACCGCCTTGTCGCGTGCCGGGCTGAAGACGGTGGGCGACGTGATGGCACGGCCGCTCGCGACGATCGCGGCGCGGTTCGGGGAGGAGGCGGCGATGATGATCCGCCGGCTCGACGGGTCGGTGAAGGGACCGATCGTCGCGCGACGCACCGTGGCCAAGATCGGTGTCGAACGCCGCTTCGCCGAACCGATCGCGCGCACTGAATACGCGCTGGAGATGCTCGCCGAACTCGCCACCGAAGCTGCGGCCCAGCTTGCCGACCGTCATGAAGGCGGCCGGCGGTGGGAGGCGCGCCTCTTCCGTGCGGACGGCCTCGTCCAGCGGCTGCGGATCGAGACCGGCCAGCCGACGCGCGACGTGGCGCTGTTGATGCGGCTGTTCCGCGAGCGGATCGACAGCCTCGCCGACCCGCTCGATCCCGGTTTCGGATACGATCTGGTCCGGCTCGACGTTGCGCTCGCGGAGAAGCTCGATGCGTCGCAGTTGAAGCTGGAGGGCGGCGAGGCGCAGAAGGGTGAGGTCGCGCAGCTCGTCGATCAGCTCGGCACGCGGCTGGGCCGGGCGCGCGTGCGCCGGTTCTCCGCACGCGACAGCCATATCCCCGAACAGGCGGAGCTGATGCTGCCTGCCGCCGAGGCGCCCGCCCCGACGCCTTGGACTGCGCCGGAGACGGGCGAGCCGCCGCTGCGTCCGATCTACCTGTTCGATCCGCCGCAACCGATCGAATCGATGATGGCCGAGGTTCCCGACGGGCCGCCGCACCGTTTCCGCTGGCGCCGTACCGTCCACGACGTGGCGCACAGCGAAGGCCCCGAGCGTATCGCCGGCGAATGGTGGCGGCGGCAGGACATCCCGACGCGCGATTACTACCGCATCGAAGACCGCCGCGGCCGCCGCTTCTGGATCTTCCGCCACGGCCTGTATTCCGAGATGGAGGCGCCGCGCTGGTACCTCCACGGCGTCTTCGCGTGAACGGCGCGGCGCCATGACCGGGTTTGCCGAACTCGTCGCCGCGACCAATTTCTCGTTCCTCGACGGGGCGAGCGATGCGGGCGCGATGGTCGGGCGCGCGGTGGAACTGGGGCTTGGCGGTATCGGTATCGCCGATCGCAACACCGTCGCGGGCGTCGTCCGCGCACACCAGGCGTTGAAGAAGGCACGCGACGGCCTGCTCGGCATGGCGATGCCGCCGATCGATTTCCGACTGGTGGTCGGTGCGCGGCTGGTGTTCGAGGACGGCACGCCCGACATCGTCGCCTACCCTTCGACACGACGCGGCTGGGGACGACTGACCCGGTTGCTGACGGTCGGCAACAGGCGCGCCGAAAAGGGCGGATGTATCCTCGGGTTGGGCGACCTGATCGCACATCATGCCGACATGATGCTGGTGGTCATGCCCGAAAGCAGCGCCCGCGGCGCCGTGCCGGTATCGCCTTTGCCCGACGGCGACGCCTTGCCCGAACGAGGCGAGCGCGAGCTGCGGACGATCCTGAAGGCGGTGAAGCGACTGGGGCCGGACTCGATCTGGCTGGGCGTGACGATGCCGCGGGGCGGTCGCGATCGGCGGCGGCTGGCGCGGTTGGGGCGGATTGCCGACGCGGCGGGCGTTCCCGTGCTTGCGACCACCGATGCTCTCTACGCCTATACCGACGACCGCGACCTGCACGATGTCGTCACCTGCATTCGCGAGCGCACGACGATCCATAAGGCCGGGCGCCTGCTGGCCGCGAACGGCGAGCGGCATCTGAAACCCGAGGAGGAGATCGCTCGGCTGTTTCGCGATCGCCCCGATGCGGTGGCGCAGAGCGCGCGGTTGCTGTCGCGGATCGCGTTCTCTCTCGACGATCTCAAATACGAATATCCGCACGAACCCATTCCTGCAGGCTGGGAGGCACAGGATTGGCTCGAGCATCATGTCTGGCAGCTCGCGCTGGAACGCTATGACTACCGCGTGCCGGAAAAGATGCGGGCCCTGCTCCACGAGGAATTCGCGCTGATCCGTGAGCGCAAATACGCCTATTATTTCCTGACCGTGCACGACATCGTCCGGTTCGCGCGCGCGCAGGATCCGCCGATCCTGTGCCAGGGGCGCGGGTCCGCCGCCAACTCGGTGGTGTGCTATCTGCTTGGCGTCACGTCGGTAGATCCGATGAAATACGACCTGCTGTTCTCGCGGTTCGTGTCGAGCGAGCGCGACGAACCGCCGGATATCGATGTCGATTTCGAGCATGAGCGGCGCGAGGAGGTGATGCAGTACATCTATCGCCGCTATGGCCGCGACCGCGCCGCGATCGCCGCGACCGTCATCCATTATCGGCCCAAGAGCACGGTGCGCGAGGTCGGCAAGGCGCTCGGGCTGACCGAGGACGTGACGCAACGGCTGACGAGCACGGTCTGGGGCAGTTTCTCGAGCCGGTTCCAGGAACAGCGCTTTGCCGAAACCGGCTTCGACGTCGACAATCCGGAGATCGCGCGGTTGCGCGAGATGGTCGACCGGCTGCTCGAATTTCCACGGCATCTGTCGCAGCATGTCGGCGGGTTCGTGCTGACGCAGGGGCGGCTCGACGAGATGGTGCCGATCCATAACGGCGCGATGGAGGAGCGCACTTTCATCGAATGGGACAAGGACGATATCGACGCGCTCGGGCTGATGAAGGTCGATATCCTCGCGCTCGGGATGCTGACGTGCATCCGCAAGAGCTTCGACCTGATGCGTCTTCACGGGCTCGGCGATCACCTGCTCGATACGATCGCGGTGGCCGAGGACCCACGAGTTTACGACATGCTCTGCAAGGGCGACAGTATCGGCGTGTTCCAGGTCGAGAGTCGGGCGCAGATCAACATGCTGCCGCGGTTGCGTCCCCGCGAGCTGTACGATCTGGTGGTGCAGGTCGCGATCGTCCGGCCCGGGCCGATCGAGGGCGACATGGTGCATCCGTATCTGCGGCGACGCAGCGGCAAGGAGGTGGCCGAATATCCCTCGCCCGATCCGAAGTTCGGGCCGGCCGACGAACTCAAGCAACTGCTCCGCTTCACCTATGGCGTACCGCTGTTCCAGGAGCAGGCGATGAAGCTGGCTATCGTCGCGGCCGGGTTCACGCCGAACGAGGCGAACCAGTTGCGCAAGTCGATGGCGACGTTCCGCAAGGTCGGCGGCATGGACAATTTCCACGCCAAGCTGATCGGCGGGATGGTCGGCCGGGGGTACCAGGCCGAGTTTGCGGAGCGCTGTTTCAAGCAGATCGAGGGGTTTGGGTCGTACGGATTCCCGGAGAGCCATGCCCTGTCGTTCGCACGGCTGGTGTATGTGTCGTCGTGGATCAAATGCTTCCATCCGGCGGTGTTCTGTTGTGCGTTGCTCAATTCGCAGCCGATGGGGTTTTATGCGCCGGCGCAGTTGGTGCGCGATGCGGTCGAGCACGGGGTGACCGTGCTGCCGGTCGATGTGAATGCGAGCGGGTGGGATAACAGCTTGTCCTCCCCGGTACGGGGAGGTGGACCGCGCGAAGCGGGGTGGAGGGGGGCTTCCGCGGACGTATCGCTTGCGGGAGTCACTGTTACCGGCGGCGCGTTTGCGGATGCCACTTTTCCCAGCGGAGCGTCTGCGGCGCCCCCCCTCCACCATCCTGCGGATGGTCCCCCTCCCCGTGCCGGGGAGGATTTGCGGCTTGGGTTTCGGCAGGTGGATGGGTTTCGGAAGGATTGGGCCGACGAGATCGTTCGCGTTCGGACCACGCCGTTCGCTAGTATCGAGGACCTTGCGCGTCGGGCGAACCTGCCGCAGCGGGCGATGAACCTGCTGGCCGATGCGGATGCGTTCCGGTCGGTGGCGAAGGAGCGGCGCGACGCTTTGTGGGACGTCCGTCGGACGCCGCCCAAGCAGCTTGCGCTGTTCGCGGCGGCAGAGGTGCCCGAGCTTGGCGTGGAGCCCGATGCGCATCTGCCGGCGATGCCGCTGTCGGAACAGGTTGCGGCGGATTACCAGACGACGCGGCTGTCGTTGAAGGCGCATCCGATGCAATTCCTCCGCGCGCGTTTTGCCGCCGAGGGGATCCTGTCGAGCGCGCAGGCCAATGCGACCAAGGACGGGCGTCGTGCGAAGGTGGCGGGGGTGGTGTTGGTCCGCCAGCGGCCGGGCAAGGGCAATGCGATCTTCGTGACGATCGAGGACGAGACCGGGATCACCAACGGGCTGATGTGGGCGCGCGATTTCGAGGCGAACCGCCGCGCGGTGATGGCCTCGCGGCTGATGGTGCTGGAGGGCGTGATCCAGCGCAGCGAGGAAGGCGTGACGCACCTGATGACGTCGCGCGTGCAGGACCGCACCGAGATGCTGCGGCTGTTGTCGGAGGATCACGCGCTGGAGCCGCCGCTCGCGCGCGTGGACGAGGTGATCCGGCCGGTCCTCACGCGGAGTCCCGATGCTCGTGCGCACCATCCGCGGGCGACGCATCCTCGCGATGTGCGGGTCCTTCCCAAGTCGCGGGACTTTCATTGAGGTTTATCGGCGCTTGTCGGTGTGGTGCCCAACATCGCCGAACGCTCTGTCACCCGGACCGGTTTGGCGCCTACCCCCTCCGAATAGAGGCCTCTCCCCGGCAGAGGCCGGGGTCCAGTTGGGAAACGCTGCTGATAAAGGCTGCGCTCCGTAACTGCGACCTTTCCAACTGGACCCCGCCCTTCGCCGGGGAGGTGGCTTGTCTGAAGATGGAAATGCTGGCCAATTCGGGGGCACCGTCTTGCAAGGTCGTATCTATGCCCATGCGCACCCATGGATGTCGGAACCGCAAGCAAGACAAATGAGGCCTCGACGCCGCGAGCCGAATGCCAAGGCACGTTTGTCGTGCATGCCTATCCATCCTAGAGGTGGCATTCGCCGCGGGCGCGCCCCAGATAGCGCGTCTGGATTACACGGGAGTTGAACTTGGCCACGCTTGGAATGTCCCCCGCGGAGAAGGACGCCGTCGAGGCGTTCCGCCGCGATGTCGTCGAACCGTCGATGACGAGCCTCGTGATCATCGATTTCTGGGCGGAATGGTGCGGGCCGTGCAAGGCGCTGACGCCGACGCTGGAGAAGGTCGCGGAGGATTACGCCGACAAGGGCGTCGTGCTGGCGAAGGTCGATACCGACAAGAACCAGTTCATCGCCGCGCAATTCCAGATCAAGTCGATCCCGACCATCTATGCGATGTTCCAGGGCCAGCTGGTCGCCGACATGACCAGCGCGCGGACCGAATCGCAGCTGCGGGTGATCCTCGACCAGTTGCTGAAGCAGCTGCCGATCGAAGCAGGCGCAACCGACGCGGTGCCCGACGTCGAGCCATTGATCGCGATCGGCGAAGAGGCGCTGGCGGCCAATGACGGCGAGCGCGCGCTCGGGATTTTCCGCGAAATCGCCGAGATCGCACCCGAGCATCCGCAAGTCCATGCCGGCTTCGTCCGCGCGCTGGTCGCGACCGGGCAGCTCGACGAAGCGACGGACTGGCTGGCGAACCTCGATCCGGCGATCGCCAAGGACTCGGCGATTACCCGCGCACAGGCGGCGCTTGCGCTTGCGCAGTCGGCCCCGCCGGTTGAGGATCTGTCGCCATTGCTCGCTGCGGTCGAGGCGAACCCCGACGACCTGCAGGCCCGGTTCGCGCTCGCCAACGGCCAGATGGCGGCGAACGACCGTGATGCGGCGGCGGACACGTTCCTTGGCATCATCGCCACCGAGCGCGACTGGAACGAGGGCGCGGCTCGGACGCAGTTGCTGAAATTGTTCGAGGTCGTCGGGCTTGAAGACCCGTGGGTGTCTGGACAGCGACGCCGCCTGTCTGCGATCCTGTTCGGATGACCACCGAGTCCGCCCCCCCGCGCGCCACCACGCGACTGTCGATCTTCCCGTTGCCGGGGGCGCTGCTGTTCCCCGGCATGCACCTGCCGCTGCACATGTTCGAGCCGCGCTATCGGGCGATGATCAGCGATGCGATGGCGCGCGACCGGCGGATTGGGATGATCCAGCCGCGGGGTGGACCACATGACGACGCGGACGCGCTGTACGACATCGGCTGCGTCGGCAAGATCGCCGAAGTCGAGGCGCTCGACGACGGGCGCTACAACGTCGTGCTGGAGGGCATCGCGCTGTTCCGGATCGTCCGCGAGCTCGACGTGACGACCGCGTTCCGCCAGGTCGAGGCGGAGTTGTTGCCGTTGATCGAGGACGACGCGTTGTCGCTCGGCCGGCGCTCTTCGCTGGAACTGGAATCGCGCCGGTTCGCGGACATGCAGGGCTATGCGGTCGATTGGGATGCGGTCGGACGGCTCGATGACGAGAGCCTGGTCAACGGCATCGCGCAGATCGCACCGTTCGACGCAGCCGCAAAGCAGGCGTTGCTCGAAGCGCCGGATATCGAGCAGCGTGCCGAATTGATCATCCAGCTGATGCAGTTCTTCGGGCGACACGACGGTGACGAATCGGTGACGTTGCAATGAAGTCGCCCAGCAAGGGGCGCGCGCATGGCGCCGTGATGATGATCGGCATGTTCTTCGCCAACCTCTTCGATCCCAAGAAGATTACCGCGATCGAACACGTTGCGACGCAGCGACGGATCGGCAGCGAGTCCGGTCGCATTGCCCAGGCCGCCGCGGCGCCGCCGTCACGGGGCGAAGGAGTTTGACGATGAAAACCCTGGATCCCTGGCTGCTCGAACGCCTCGTCTGCCCGATGACGCGCACGCCGCTTCGCTATGACGAGGCCACGCAGGAACTGATTTCGGACGCTGCCGGGCTCGCTTACCCGATTCGCGACGGCGTGCCGGTGATGCTGGTCGAGGAAGCACGCCGACTCGACGAGACCGCCGGCTGATCGTCTCGTTTCAGTACCCCGTCCGTGTCGCTCCGGCCTCCCGGACTGCGGCGAGCGTCGGGTAGCCGTTTACGGCCATCAGTAGGTCGGCTTCGGCGAGGATGCATTTCAGCACATGCGCCGCGCCGTTCGCGCCGTCGAGCGCGAGGCCGTAGGTGTAGGGCCGGCCGATCCCGACCGCGGTGGCGCCGAGTGCGAGTGCCTTGACCACGTCGCTCCCCGACCGCACGCCGGAGTCGAACAGCACCGGCACGGCCCCGCTCGCCTCGACCACCGCGGGCAGCATGTCGATCGCGGCGATCCCGCCATTCGCCTGGCGTCCGCCGTGGTTCGAGCAATAGATCGCGTCCGCCCCCAGATCGATCGCGCGCCGCGCGTCGTCGGGATGGCAGATCCCCTTAAGGACGATCGGCAGCTTGGTCATCGACCGCAGCCACGGCATGTCGTCCCACGTCAGCACCTTGCCGAACGTCCCGGCCCACTGCCGCACCGCCGCGGGCAGGTCCTCGCGCGGTGGCTTGGCAAGCATCGCGCGGAAGACGGGGTCGCTGAAGTAATTCTCCAGCACATGGCCGCGCAGTTGCGGAAAGTTCGCGACGTTCAGGTCGCGCGGGCGCCAGCCGGTGACCCAGGTGTCGAGCGTGACGACGATCGCCTTGTATCCGGCCGCCTCGGCACGGTGGACGAGGCTCTCGGCGAGCGGCTTGTCCTTGGGCGTGTAGAGCTGGAAGAAGCCGGGCACGTCGCCCATCGCAGCGGCGACGCTTTCGAGCGGATCGTTCGACAGCGTCGACTGGACCAGCGGGACGCCGGTCAGCGCGGCCGCCCGCGCGGCGGCGAGATCGCCGTGGCCGTCCTGCGTGGACATCCCGTTGATCCCGACCGGGCTCATGAAGATCGGGCTGGGCAGCGTCATCCCGAACAGGTCGATCGACAGGTCGCGGCGCGTGGCATCGACCATCATCCGCGGGGTCATGCCCCAATGCCGGAACGCGTCGGCATTCTGGCGTTGGGTGAATTCGTCGCCGCATCCACCCTGCAGGTAGCCGAGCACCGACGGTGGCAAGGCCGCTGCCGCCCGAGCCTCGAGCGATGCGAAATCGACCGGCAACTTCGGGACGACACCGGCAAGGCCGGCGAAATAGATCTCGTTCTGGTAATCGCCGTAATGCGGCATGCGTTGCCCTCCGAAGCTGGTCGCGATCAGTCCCGATAGCCCGGATTGACGCGGTCGAGCTTGCGTAGCAACGCCGGCCAGGCGAGCCCGTCGGCGAGCATGCGCATGCCCGTCGAACTTGATTGCCCCTCGACCTTCTCCGCAACGCCTTGGTTCGGATTGTTCAGATTCTCGCGACCGGCGCTGAGCATCAGAACCTGGGCTTCGCAGGCGCGTTCGAGGAAATACATCCGGAGGAACGCCTGCGGCACCGATTCACCGACCGTCAGCGTGCCGTGATTGCGCAGGATCATCGCATTTTTGGTGCCGAGATCCTGCACCAGCCGCTCGCGTTCCTCCAGTTCCGTCGCGATGCCCTCGAAGTCGTGATAGGCGACGTCGTGCCCGGCAATCATCGCCGTCTGCGTATGCGGGAGCAGCCCTTCGGCCATCGCCGACACCGCCTGGCCGTGCGGGGTATGGAGATGCAGCACTGCCACCGCGTCGTGGCGCGCGGCGTGGACCGCCGAGTGGATCACGAAGCCTGCGCGGTTGACCGGGGCAGGGGTGTCCATGACCTTGTTGCCGTCGACGTCGATCTTGACCAGCGACGATGCGGTGATCTCCTCGAACATGTGCGTGTACGGGTTGATCAGGAAATGATGCTCGGGTCCGGGGACGCGCGCGGACAGATGCGTGAAGATCAGATCGTCCCAGCCGTAGAGCGCGACCAGTCGGTATGCAGCGGCGAGATCGACGCGCAACGCCCATTCCTCGGCCGATACCTGGTCCTTGATCGTCGTTTCCGCCGCCGTCGGTTCCATCGCCTTCAGTGCCGTTGCCATCATCCGCCTCCTTATGTTTGATCCCTTGTACGACCGGCCTTCAACAAACTTTGTCTCGATAGTGACAATCTCGAAATTTCGCCTAGCCTTGCGCGATGCACGATCCGGATCACGCGATACTGGCGACCGATAGCTGGTTCGGCGCGATACCGGCGGGCCGTCGCGAGCGCCTGTTGCAGGAGGCGCGAGTCGAGGTGCTGGAGAACGGCGCGCGGATCTACGGCTCCGGCGATCCGCCGAACGGGTTGTGGGCGGTTCTGGACGGACAGGTCCGGTTGAAGGGCTTGTCCGCCAATGGTGCCGAACTGCTCGCGCTGATCGTGCGGTCGGGAACGTGGTTCGGTGAATTGTCGACGCTTGATGGCCATCCCAGGCCGCATGACGCGACGGCGTTCGGCACGGCGCGACTGCTGCATGTGCCGGTGGCGGCGTTCGCGCGGGCGGCGGCGGCGGACCCCGAGCTTTACCGCGATCTCGGACTGCTCGTGTGCGCGCACCAACGCACCGCCTTGCGGTTCATCGCGCAGAGCGTCGGGCAGTCGATCCGTGTGCGACTGGCGCAGGCGCTGATGCGTGCGTCGCAGGCGGGGGATGGTCGGATCACGATCCGTCAGGAGGAGCTCGCCGGCGTCGTCGGCATCGCGCGCCAGACGCTCAACCGGCATCTGAAGCGGTTCGAGCGCGATGGCCTGGTCGCGGTGGCTTATGCGCAGGTCCGTATTCTCGACCTGCCGGGGCTGCGCGGCGTCATCACCGAATAGGGCATCGCCAAGCCCTTCTCCCGCGCGCTACACTCCCGCCCATGACCATCAGAATCGGTATTGGCGGCTGGACCTACGAGCCGTGGCGCGGGACCTTCTATCCGGAGAAATGGGCGCAGAAGCGCGAGCTCGACTATGCCGCCGAACACGTCACCGCGATCGAGATCAACGGCACCTATTACGGCAGCCAGAAGCCCGCGACGTTCGCATCCTGGGCGAAGGCGGTGCCGGACGGGTTCGTCTTCTCGCTAAAGGCGTCGCGCTATTGCACCAACCGGAAGGTGCTGGCCGAGGCGGGGGAGTCGATCGCCAAGTTCACCGGGCAGGGGATCGTCGAGCTCGGCGATCGGCTCGGGCCGATCCTATGGCAGTTCATGGCGACCAAGAAATTCGACGCCGACGATTTCGCCGCGTTCCTCAAGCTGTTGCCTGCCAAGCAGGACGGGCTCGCGCTGCGTCATGCGATACAAGTCCGGCATGAGAGTTTCGCGGTGCCGGAGTTCGTCTCGATGTGCCGCGATGCGGGCGTCGCGATCGTCTTCGCGCAATCGGCCGAGTATCCCGCGATCGCCGACGTGACCGGCGACTTCGTCTATGCGCGACTGGAGGATGCCGAGGAGCGCTTTGTCGCCGGCTACGCGCCGACCGCGCTGGACGAGTGGGCGGACAAGGCGAAGACCTGGGCGGCGGGGGGACGGCCCGAGGGCTTGCCCTATGTCGAGGATGCCGCGCCGACGAAGACGCCGCGAGAGACGTTCGTGTTCTTCATCAACGGCGCGAAGGTTCGCGCACCCCATGCGGCGATGGCGTTGATCGATCGGGTGCGGGGGTAAGTAACGCGGTCATTCGGACGCCGCTTCGTAGTTGCCGATCAGCATTGGTCGACTGCGCTTGCCCATAAGCGGACGTTGCGCACTCTCGAAGTTCAGTTACGGTGAGGTATGACTCACTCCGCCCGCGCGTACCGCCTTGGTCCTGTTCTTGCCCTTCTTTTCGGAACCGCACAGCCAACTTCCGCCAGCCAGACCGTGCACACCGAGGTTCCTGAGACCACTCGATCTCAGGTTGGATATGACACAGTGGCCGCTGCGATGGCCGATCTTCGCTCAAACCGAAATGTAGTTTTTACGACGGAGAACGGTTGGCTGATCGCCACAAGCGAGGCGGATTACACGATTTGGTCATTCTCACCGAAAGGGTATGCGGCTTACCCCGCCGTCGTGAAACGACAGGTCATTTCCCGAGCGGTCGGCTCAAAGATTGAGATGAGCGTGTTGTGCGAAGCTTCCAAGAGAGCGTGCGACGATCTCGTCCGCACATTTGCGGCGATGAACGGCTTGCACCTCAGCCAATAACGTTTGCGTACCGTTGATAGTAAGTCGCTGCGGCGATAATGGGAACTTCCTCCCTCCTCTCCATCTCAGCCATTCCGTTTTCGCCCAATAGCGGACGGTTCCGGTTGGCAACTGGCAGTCTCGAAAGCGGACATCCGTTCATCGCCACTATCGCTAATACAAAAATCAAAAGTTTTGCATTAGCGAGATTAGCGCCTGTGGTCGCCGCAATAGCGGACGTTGCCGCGCTAGCGTAAGTGGGTCCAATGTTGCCCGAAAGCCTCCGAGCGCTACCCTACCTCGTCCATACAAACCGGGAGCTTGGACTCATGCTGAGGGGTATCAAGCCGATGACGATGTTCAGCGACATCGTCGGCAGAGAGCCAGAGTGCGTGCTTCGGTATCTGCGCTTGTTCGACCGCCATGTTGATGCGGGTCGCTTCGAACGGCGAATCATCGATGAGCCAGTCCCGCTTCGTCCAGATTGGCAATCTCGTCGCATCTTTTACACCCTGCCGGGTGAAGCGTGGCGCATTGATGCCATGTCAGAGCTGATTACCCACTATGGCGGATGGACCAACGACCACGAGCGCAGCTTCGGAATGTTGCTCGGCTATGAGGATTGGCAGAACGATATCTGGCTGGATCGTCATCCAGTCGGCGGATGAGCGAACGGCAGTTAACCTCCACCATCTCGCGTGAGTGATGCGAAACTCACGAGTTTCGCATCAGCGCAAAAACAGCAGGAGACAGAGGGCTCCAGCGATGCAGAATACTGATGCGTCTGGGATAACCGATCAGTGGTCGGTTTGCTGGGATGTGGCCCCCAAAGCAGACAGTCCGCTTTCCTACCCAACCCAGCCGCTACATCACGCCGCGTTGTCGATCCCGAGTTCGCCGAGCTTGCGGTACAGCGTCGAGCGGCCGATGCCGAGGCGGCGGGCGACTTCGGTCATGCGGCCGCGGTAGTGGCCGATCGCTAGGCGGATGACGTCGGCTTCGATCTCCTCGAGCGCGCGGAGGTTGCCGTCGGGGCGGAACAGCGTGACGCCACCGCCACCAATCGCTGCCGGAGCAGGTGGGCGCTCGCGCGTGCCGAGCGCGGCGATCTCCGGGAAATCCTCTTCGGTCAGCGCGGTGTCCTCGCACAGCACGGCGGCGCGGAAGAGCGCGTTCTGCAACTGGCGGACGTTGCCGGGCCAGTCGTACTGGACCAACAACGCGAGCGCGGAATCGGTGATGCCGAGCGGTCGCAACCCCGGCTGTTCGGCGATCCGTGCGAGCAGGTGGCGGGCGAGCGCGGGAATGTCGCCGGTGCGTTCGCGCAACGGCGGGATCGTCACCTGGACGGCGTTGAGACGGTAGTACAGGTCTTCGCGGAAGCGCCCCGCCTCGACCTCGTCCAGCAGTTTGGTATTGGTCGCGGCGATCACGCGGACGTCGACTTCGCGCGGGTGGCGGGCGCCGATCGCGAGGACTTCGCCGGTTTGCAGGACGTGCAACAGCTTAGCCTGCGCCTCGAGCGGCATCTCGCCGACCTCGTCGAGGAACAGCGTGCCGCCATCGGCATCGTGGAACCGGCCGATCTTGCGCTCGAAGGCGCCGGTGAACGCGCCCTTCTCGTGACCGAACACTTCCGATTCGATGAGATTGGCGGGGATCGCGCCGCAATTGACGCTGATCATCGGCTTCTTCGCGCGCGGGGAGGCGGCATGGATCGCCTCGGCGATGACGTCCTTGCCGACGCCGATCTCGCCTTCGAGCAGGATCGCGACGCGGGCGCGAGCGGCTTTCGCGGCGATCGCGAGGGCGGCGCGGAAATCGGGGGAGGAGCCGACGATCTCGTCGAACGCGAGCAGGGCGGGGATCTTCTCGGTCAGCGGGCGGAGCTCGCCCGACGATTTGCCGGCCACTGCCGAGTCCAGCGCGGCGAGCAGGCGATCGGGTGCGAGCGGCTTGACCAGGAAATCGGTGGCGCCGGCGCGCATCGCGCTGACCGCGTGCGCGACCGATCCGTTCGCCGTGATGACTAGGATCGGCAGCGCCGGACGCCGCTCGCGCAGGGTCGCGATCAGGGTGGTCGCATCCTCGTCGGGCGCCCAGTGATCGATCACGATCGCGTCGAGCTGCATGCCGTCCTGCGTGCCGAGCGTGGCGATCGCGGTCTCGTCGTCCGCGGCGAACACCGCGCGCCAGCCGCCGCGCGCCGCGAGTGCGGCCACCAGCCGCCGCTGCGTGGGCTCGTCGTCGATCAGCAATAATAGGCGCTGGCCATTGCGCGTCATGGCGAATCCTGTCCCGTTCCGGCACGTGCAATAGCTAGCGCAAGTAAAGAGCGACTTAAATGTCCTGCTTGGCGTTCCAGGATACGCGCGATAAGGTCTCGGCCATAGAGGATGGCACTGACAGGATTGGGGCACGAACCATGGCCGGCAACGGGGACATGAAGGCGCACGTCGCGACCTATTCGAGCGTGACGGGAATGATGAAATGGGGCGCAGTCGGGTGTGCGCTGGTCGTCGCGCTCGTGATCTGGCTGATCTCGTAACGCCATGAAGATCGCCGTCCTGAAAGAGCAAGCGGACGGCGAGCGGCGGGTATCCGCGACGCCGGAAACGGTCAAGAAATTCATTGCGCTAGGGGCTACGCTGGCCGTGGAAGCGGGGGCGGGTGAGACCGCCTCGATCGCCGACGCAGCGTATTCGGATGCGGGCGCGTCGGTGGGCGACCGTGCGGCGACGCTGGCGGGGGCGGATATCGTGCTCGGCGTGCAGGGGCCTGATCCTGCTTCGCTAAATGGCGTGACGACCGGGGCGTGGATCGTCGCCAGCCTCAATCCCTTTGCCGAGCGTGCGCGGATCGAGGCGTATGCCGCGGCGGGCTACGAAGCGCTGGCGATGGAGTTCATGCCGCGCATCACGCGGGCGCAGTCGATGGACATCCTGTCGTCGCAGTCCAACCTGTCGGGGTACAAGGCGGTGCTCGACGCGGCGGCCGAATATGGCCGCGCGTTTCCGATGATGATGACCGCGGCGGGGACGATCTCGGCGGCCAAGGCATTCGTGATGGGCGTCGGCGTGGCGGGGCTCCAGGCGATTGCGACTGCGCGGCGGCTCGGGGCTCAGGTGTCGGCGACCGACGTGCGCGCGGCGACTCGCGAGCAGATCCAGTCGCTCGGAGCTAAACCGATCTTCGTCGAGAACGTCGCGGGGATCGAAGGCGAGGGGACGGGTGGGTATGCCGGCGAGATGTCGCCCGAATACCAGGCGGCGCAGGCGGAGCTCGTGTCGGGGCATATTGCCAAGCAGGATATTGTGATTACGACCGCGCTGATCCCGGGACGTGCTGCACCGCGGCTGATCTCGGCGGCGCAGGTTGCGAGCATGAAGCCTGGCTCGGTGATCGTCGATCTTGCGGTCGAGCAGGGCGGCAACGTCGAGGGCTCGGTCGCGGGTGAAGTCGTCGTGGTGAACGGTGTGAAGATCGTCGGTCACCGCAACGTGCCGTCGCGGTTGGCGGCGGACGCGAGCGCGCTGTTCTCGCGCAACCTGTTCAACTTTCTCAACGCCTTCTGGGACAAAGACGCCGGGCGACCCGTGCTCGATGCCGAGATCGGCGATGCGATCCGGCTGACGCAGGGCGGCAAGATCGTGAACCCAAGGCTGCTGGCATGATCTTCTATCCTCCCCTGCAAGGGGAGGATCTAGAGATGTTGCAGGGGACGGGGCGACCGGAGCTCTGGCGAAGCAGCGTCGCGGGGCGATGTCGCCACCGGAATTGGCTCTATGGATTGCATTGCGTGAGCGACCGGGCGGTTTCAAGTTTCGCCGGCAGCATCCGGCGGGTCCGTATGTCGCGGACTTCTACGGTCATGCAGCGTTTGATCATCGAAGTTGATGGGAAAGCGCATGATTTTGGTGATCGTCCAGCGCGGGATGCCGCTCGGGATTGCTGGTTTGGCGAGCGCGGCATTGCCGTTCTGCGGATTCCGGCGGCCGAGATTTTTCACGATTGCGACGCCATGGTTCGTGGAATCGTAGCTGTTGCAGTCGAGCGGTTCGCCGCACAGGAGGAATAGCATGGACTTTATCGCGATCCTGTCGATCTTCGTGCTGGCGTGTTTCGTCGGGTATTTCGTGGTTTGGGCGGTGACGCCTGCACTGCACACGCCGTTGATGGCGGTGACCAATGCGATCTCCTCGGTCATCATCGTCGGCGCGCTGATTGCTGCGGCCGCCGCTGGCATTGGTGCAGGATCGGGCGTGGCCAAGGCGCTCGGGTTGCTGGCGGTGGTGCTGGCGAGCATCAACATCTTCGGCGGCTTCGCGGTCACCGCGCGGATGCTGGCGATGTACAAGAAAAAGGAACGGCCGGTCGCGCCTGCCACGAGCAAGTGAGCGATACGGACGTGAAGGGGACGCGCGATGCATGAACTGACGGTCAGCCCCTGGGCATCGCTCGCCTATCTGGTGGCGGGGGTGTGCTTCATCCTCGCGCTGCGTGGGCTGTCGAGCCCGGCGTCAAGCCAACGCGGCAATCGGTTCGGCATCATCGGCATGACGATCGCGGTCGTGACGACACTGGTGACGCATGTGCCATTCGTTCAGCACCTTCTCGTTTCCGACACCGGATCTACGATAGCCGTGCGCGCTATCGACTGGACCACGGTCGTCGAAATTCTTGCGGCAATCGGCGTCGGCGCGGCGATCGGCCTCGTCACCGCCCGCCGGATTGCCATGACCGCGATGCCGCAACTCGTCGCCGCATTCCACAGCCTCGTCGGGCTCGCTGCGGTACTAGTCGGCGTCGCTGCGTATCTCAACCCGCAGGCGTTCGGGATCTCCGACCTCGTCATCCCGCTGATCGGCCAGCCGTTCGCGGTGATCCACACCGTCAGCCGGATCGAACTCGGCCTCGGCGTGGCGATCGGTGCGATCACCTTCTCCGGCTCGGTCATCGCGTTCCTGAAGCTCAACGGTAACATGGGCGGCAAGCCGATCATGCTGCCTGGGCGCCACGTCATCAACCTTGCGCTGCTCGCCGCCATCCTAGGGCTGATCGCGTATTTCGTCACCGACCAGTCGGTATGGATCTTCTGGACGATCACGGTCTTGAGCTTCGTCATTGGCTTCCTGCTGATCGTCCCGATCGGCGGCGCGGACATGCCGGTGGTGGTCAGCATGCTCAATTCCTATTCGGGCTGGGCGGCCGCTGCGATGGGCTTCACGCTCCACAACAGCGCGATGATCATCACCGGGGCGCTGGTCGGCAGCTCGGGCGCGATCCTCAGCTACATCATGTGCCGCGCGATGAACCGCAGCTTCATCAGCGTGATCGCCGGCGGCTTCGGTACGAGCGATGCAGGCGCGGGAAGTGGCGGCTCAGCCGTCGATCGGCCGTGGAAGCGCGGCTCGGCGGAGGATGCCGCGTTCCTGATGAGCCAGGCCGAACAGGTCATCATCGTCCCCGGCTACGGCATGGCGGTCGCGCAGGCACAGCACGTCCTGCGCGAGATGGGCGACAAGCTGAAGGCCGAGGGCGTCCGCGTGAAATATGCCATCCACCCCGTCGCGGGGCGCATGCCGGGGCACATGAACGTCCTGCTGGCGGAGGCGAACGTGCCGTATGACGATGTGTTCGAGCTGGAGGACATCAACAGCGAGTTCGCGCAGACCGACGTCGCGTTCGTGATCGGCGCGAACGACGTGACCAACCCTGCCGCAAAGACCGACAAGTCCTCGCCGATCTACGGCATGCCCGTGCTTGATGTCGAAAAGGCCAAGACCGTGCTGTTCATCAAGCGTTCGATGGGCGGCGTCGGCTATGCAGGCGTCGATAACGAGCTGTTCTACCGCGACAATACGATGATGCTGCTGGCCGATGCGAAGAAGATGGTCGAGGATATCGTCAAGGCGCTCGACTGAGTTCTTCGCATAGGGTTCCCAACTGCAACGGAACTCGATCCAGTTCGGGTGTAACTCCTCACCTGACGCAGGTTAGTCTCCGCATCACAGCGGAGACCTTGATGACTCGACCGGACGGCCCGCCTGACGCGGCGAATTACGACACGGGGATCGACGCGGTCCTGATCGCCGCGCCGGGCGCACCGGACCGGTTGACCGTTGCCCTTGCCGCGCTGCAGGGTCGGATCGTTGCCCGACTCGATTGGCAGGCAGGCTTCGTCGATCATGCGACGCCGCAGGTGATCGTCGTCGAGGCCGGCGGAGTCGATCCAGCGATAATAGCCGAACATCTGCCAGGTATCGTCGATCAGGCCGTCAAAATGCAGGCGGGACTGGTCGTGGCCATGGGCCTCGGTGAGATCGACGTCGTTGCCGCGGCGACGCTGGGCGGCAGCACGCGGTTGCTGGTCGATCCCACCGTCGGCGATTGCGTCGCGGCGATCGTGGTCGCGGCGGAAGCTGCGCGCATGCCGGCGGGCGTGTTCGATTTCCACCGCGAGACCGACGGCACGCGGCTCGAGCGGCTGAACACCGAGGTCGCGCGGATCGCCGAGGCGCTCGCCCGACTGACGCGAGCCGAGATCGAGGGCGACGCACCTGCCGCGCCGATCGTCGGCGACCGCACCAATCGCTATGGCGCACCGCCTGCCTTGGTCGAGCCGAGCGCGGCGGATGTCCGTCGAGCAATCCGCGCGCGCCGATTGCGCGACCAGTTCTTCGGCGCGACATTGTTCGAGGATCCCGGCTGGGACATGCTGCTCGATCTCTACGCCGCCGAACTGGAGCGGGGCCGTGTTTCGGTGTCGAGCCTGTGCATCGCCGCCGCGGTCGCACCGACGACTGCGCTGCGCTGGATCGCGCGGATGACCGACACCGGATTGTTCGAACGCCGCCCCGACCTGCTCGACCGACGCCGCGCCTTCATGGTGCTTTCCGATCGCGCGAGCGAGGCGATGCGTGGGTATATCGTGGCCACCAAGGGCGCCGACCTCCGCATTCCGTGACGGTCCGTGCCCTTTTAGCTTGCCCCGGCCGCCCGGCTTTGGCATCGGACGTGCACCCGAGAGGGGCGATTATCTCAGTTGGTAGAGCGTCTCGTTTACACCGAGAATGTCGGCGGTTCGAGCCCGTCATTGTCCACCGTTATCCGCCATCTTCTACAGTTCGCGAACCAACCGCACCGCGACCGCGATCCAGGCGGGGTCGGCGATGGTGAGCGACCGCGTGCCGGTGCCCGGCGGCAGGACAGTGACGTCGCCGTTGCATTGCGTGAGCCGTCCGAACGCGAACTTTCCTGCCGCTTGCGGGACGAGGGCGTCGCGGTTGAGGGCGGTTGCGAAATTTTGGGGAGCGAGGATCGCCGCCCAGATTACATCGCCTGCGCGGTAGTCGCCGGTGCCATTCGCGACGGAAATTGCAATCTGGCCTGGCGCGACCTGGGGCGGTGGTGCCGTAGTAGTTCGCCGCGGGGCGTGAGCTTCGCGTCCATCTAGGATCGCGGCGACGTGCAGGTCGGTGCGATCCGGCAGTGTCACGAGATCGCTTGCCTCTACGCCCAGTGCGGTGGCGATCCGGTTGAGCCAGCCGATCGAGACGGTGCGCGTGCCGGTCTCCAACCGCCCGATCGTCTGCGCGGTGGTCGGTGGATCGCAACGCCTGGCGACGTCCTCCAGTGTCAATCCCTTGGCACGTCGGACATCGCGAATGGCGGTTATCATCGAACGGCTCCAAACCAGATAGGTTATTCTCCTGTCCTACAACGGTGGAGCTATGGCAACCGCCAAGCGCAACGGGAGATGGCGGATGCGCGAACTGGTAGAGCGGACGATCGATTCGGAGGGTGTTCCACAACCGGCGGCCATGCGTCGTGGTCGTACGGTCACCGTGAACCTCGCCGAGTCGCCGCTCGGGTGGTTGCGGTCGCGCGCGTTGATCGACGTGAGACAGTTCGAGGCGGGGGAGCGGCTGCGGGCGGATTACGAACGCGCGTCGATCGCGCCGAGCGTGACGATGCGCTGGGTCGAGCGGGTCGATGGGGGAGGTGGCGACGGGCTCGATCCGACATCGGCGCAGATCGCGGCGAAGCGTCGGTTCGACGTGGCGCTAGCGGCGGCGGGGCCCGGGCTAGCGGATATTCTGTGGCGCGTGGTCTGTGCGGGGGAGGGGCTGCCGGTCGCGGAGAAGGCGTTGCAGTGGCCGGCACGCGCGGGGCGGGTCGTGCTGACGCTCGCGCTCGATCGGCTGGCTGCGCATTACGGGATTGGTTAGGCGCTCGCATTGGTGCGCGGGCGTGACTAAGTGGCTGGCATGCGCTTCGACCTCATCAAATGCCACGGCTCCGGTAACGACTTTCCGCTGATCGACGCGCGCGCGTCGACGCTTGGCGATGCGGCTTGGGCGGCCGTTGCGCGGGCGCTGGCGGATCGCGAGGGGCCGGTTGGTGGCGATGGGCTCCTGCTGCTGACCGCCGGCGATGACACCCATGCGTTCGGCATGCGGATGTTTAATTCCGACGGTAGCGAGTCGGAAACGTGTTTGAACGGCCTGCGCTGCGTCGCGCGCGCGGGGTTCGCGGCTACTGGCTCTGAGTCCGCGTCGGCGCTGCTGAAAATCAGCGACGCGGCCGTCGAGCGCGACGCCGATATCGCCGATGGTGTGTTCACCGTGCGCGAGATCGCGGGGCCTGCGTCTCTCGATGTCGCGGCGTGGCCGATGGCCGTCGGGACCGATCGCTTCATCGATGCGCCGATCGCGAATCTGCCGACGGACCGCGCCTTCACGGCGGTGGCGATGCCGAACCCTCATCTCGTGACGTTCGTAAATGCCATCGACGAGGCCGAACTCGTCCGCGTCGGCGAGGCTTGCGAGGCGGCAC
The DNA here is from genome assembly GCF_001421415.1 of Sphingomonas sp. Leaf208. Lineage (GTDB taxonomy): Bacteria > Pseudomonadota > Alphaproteobacteria > Sphingomonadales > Sphingomonadaceae > Sphingomonas. Next base: position 133,480 of record NZ_LMKH01000034.1, on the reverse strand, counting down.
CCGACTGGTTGCCCAATCGGGCGAACGTCAGTTTCGTCGAGGTCCGTGGACGCGACCTGTTCGTACGAACGTTCGAGCGCGGGGTCGGGCTGACCGACAGTTGCGGCAGCGCGATGGCGGCGTCGACCTATGCCGCGTGCCTGACCGGGCGGATCGCGTACGACACGCCGACGACTGTCTTCAACAAGGGCGGTCTGGTCCGTGCCGAGGCGAGCGAGGCGGCGATGGTGACGCTGTCGGGCAATGCGACGTTCGAATGGACCGGCTCGGTCGAGGTCGATCTCGACACGGCGATCGCTAGCGATCTGGTCGTCACGCGACGGCATGACGATGAGATCGCGGCCTGGGCGGGGCTTCTCGCGGCGATCTGAACGCCGGCTGCGTCCTTATTCCGGCGTGCGCGTATCTCCCCGCAGTGGCGCCGCCCACCGGCTCCGCACGCAGGAGAGAAGCCATGAACCACGTCATTCGTACCGCGATCGTCGCGGCCGCCGTTGCCGTCAGCGGCAGCGCCATCGTCGCAGCGCAGACCAACCCGATGGTTGGCGGCGCCGCTATGTATCCGACCAAGACGATCGTCGAGAACGCCGTCAATTCGAAGGATCACACGACGCTGGTCGCCGCGGTCAAGGCCGCCGGCCTGGTCGAGACGCTGTCGGGCCCGGGTCCGTTCACCGTGTTCGCGCCGACTAACGCCGCGTTCAAGAAGCTGCCGGCCGGCACCGTCGACACGCTGCTCAAGCCCGAGAACAAGGCGCAGCTCGCCAGCGTCCTGACCTATCACGTCGTCCCCGGCACGATCACCGCCGCCGACATCGCCGCCAAGGCGAAGGCGAACGGCGGCACCGCGACCTACACCACCGTGCAGGGCGAGCCGCTGATGTTCAAGAAGGTCGGCAGCGGCTGGGGCATCATGGATGGCAAGGGCCACAAGGGCCGGATCTTGATCGCCAACGTCATGCAGTCGAATGGCGTGATCCACGTCGTCGACACGGTGATGCTGCCGTAATCGGCGATTCCGCGAGATAGCTGCCTCGCTTTCCCCCCGCGAGGTAGTTTGCGTCGGGCCCGTTGCCGAAAGGCGGCGGGCCCGATTGCGTTAGGGTGCTTTGTAGTCTCGGCTCCGTTCCAACCTCCGTCGACTTGACGGAGGGCGGGCATCCTCTCCGACATGCAACGCTTAGTCATCCCCGCGGAGGCGGGGACCCAGACGCTCGAACTGTCGCGATTACATTGTGAGGTTTGCCAGTATGGGTTCCCGCCTGCGCGGGAATGACGGTTACCTGTTCGGCGGGGATAACCGCACGACAATGGAATTCAGCCGATCAACAGGCCCGCGAGTGCGGCCGACATCAGGTTCGCCAGACTTCCCGCGGCAAGCGCGCGGAGGCCGAGCTTGGCGATCATCGGGCGCTGGTTCGGTGCGAGGCTGCCGGTCACCGCCATCTGGATCGCGATCGACGAGAAGTTCGCGAACCCACACAGCGAGAAGGTGATGACCGCGATCGTCCGCGGGCTCAGCCCCTGCTGCGTACCGAGCGAGATGTAGGCGACGAACTCGTTCAGCACGATCTTCTGCCCGAACAGCCCGCCGGCGATCCCCGCCTCGCTCCACGGCACGTTCAACAGGAACATGATCGGCGCGAAGACATAGCCGAGCAGCCCCTGGAAGCTCAGCCCCGGCAGTCCGATCATGTTGCCGAGCCCGCCGAGCAGACCGTTCGCGAGCGCCACGAGCGCGACGAACGCCAGCACCATCGCGCCGACCGCGACGGCCAGGCGCACGCCGGTCTGCGCACCCTGGGCGGCGGCCATGATCAGATTGGCGGGTTTTTCCTCATCGTGCGTCGCCTGCGGCATCGGTTCGCCCGCCGACGATTCACCCGGCAGATCGCCAAGTGCGAGTTCGCCTTCCGGCGGCGTGACGCGGTCGGGCATGATGATCTTGGCCATCAGGATACCGCCCGGTGCGGCCATGAAGCTTGCCGCCAGCAGATAATCGATACGGATCCCCATCGACGCATACGCCGCGAGGATCGTGCCCGCGACGCCGGCCATGCCGCTGGTCATCACGGTAAAGAGCTGCGCCGGTGTAAGGCCCGCGAGATACGGCCGGATGACGAGCGGCGATTCGCTCTGGCCGACGAAGATGTTCGCTGCCGCGCACAGCGATTCGACCTTCGAGACGCCGATGACCTTCTCGATCCCGCCGCCGACCCAGCGCACCACGAACTGCATGATGCCGAGATAATAGAGGATCGAGACGAGGCTGGCGAAGAAAATGATCACCGGCAGCGCGGCGATCGCGAAGCTCTGTCCGCCGATCTCGGGCGTCGCCATCTTGCCGAACAGGAATTCGGTGCCCTTCTGCGAATAACCGAGCAGGTTGGCGACGCCGCCGGACATCTCGCCGAGCACGACCTTGCCGAAGCTGGAATACAGCACGAGCACGGCGATCCCGGCCTGCAATGCGAACGCAGCGCCGACGATACGCAAGCGGATCGCACGGCGGTCGCTCGACAACAGCACGGCAATGCCCAGGATGACGGCGATGCCCGCCAAACCGATGAAGAGTCTTTCCATGGACGCCCTGCGTTTTCTTGCGATGACACGCGCCGCCCCCCGGCTGCGCAAGCGACCGACATGACACGCGAGCGCCGCGCTCGCCAGTTATTTGAAGCGCGCTAGTCATTTGACGGCGCGCGCGTTTTCGCTAGCGTCCCCGGCGATGGATAAGCCACCCCCTAGCAATCATGCCGCCGCGTTCCCGCGTTCGCTCTTCGTTTTCTCGGTCCTGTACGGTGGCATGGTGTGCATCGCCGGCGTGTTGGGGGTAAAGCAGGTCGCGCTCGGCCCGCTCGCGGTCGAGGCGGGGATCTTCGGCTTCCTGCTGCTGGTGGTATTGAGCAGCGCGATCGCCGAGCTGCACGGCCAGAAGACCGCGACGTTCCTGGTGCGCCTGGGGTTCATCCCGCTGCTGGTGTCCGCGGCGTTGATCCACCTGGTGCTGGCGCTGCCGCACGATCCGGGGATGTACCCGCGCGCGGTCGACGCGTTCCCGGTCGTGGTCGGGCAGAGCTCGCGGATGATGATCGCGGGGCTGATCTCGTACGGAATCTCGCAGACGCTCAACGTGCTGATCTTCTCGAAGCTGTCGGGACAGGTCGGCAGTGGCGAGGGCAAGCTGGTGTGGCTGCGCGGGATGATCGCGAGCATCATCTCGCAGATCATCGACACGATCCTGTTCATCACCATCTCGTTCCTGGGTGAGCGGCCGATCGTCGCGTTGATGGAGGGGCAGATGCTGACCAAGGTCGTGCTGTCGATCGTGCTGGTGCCGTTCATGATCACGTTCTTCGTGCGACTGGGGCGCCGGCTGGACCGGGCATAATGTTAGATTTTTCCGTTCGTGCCGAGTAGAGACCGAGCCTGTCGAGGGCTCGTATCGAGGTACAGGTCTCTCGATACGCCATCTCGACAAGCGCTCGATGGCTACTCGAGACGAACGGAAGTTTAGTTGACCGATCACACGCCCGATCCCGCCCTGCTCGCCAAGGCGGAAACGCTCACCGAGGCGCTGCCGTACCTGCAGCGCTATGCCGGCAAGACGTTCGTCGTGAAATATGGCGGCCACGCGATGGGCGACCCCGAGCTGCAGCGCGATTTCGCCGAGGACATGGTGCTGCTCAAGGCGGTCGGCATCAACCCGGTCGTCGTCCACGGCGGCGGCCCGCAGATCGGCGCGATGTTAAAGCGGCTCGGCGTCGAATCGCGCTTCGTCGACGGTCTGCGCGTCACCGATGCGGAGACCGCGCAGATCGCCGAGATGGTCCTAGCCGGCTCGATCAACAAGGAAATCGTCGGCTGGATCGGCCAGGCCGGCGGCCGTGCGGTCGGCATCTCGGGCAAGGACGCCGGCCTCGTCCTCGCGCAGAAAGTCGGCCACGGGCGCGAGCCGGACAAGCTGCAGGGGATCGAGCGGCACGTCGATCTCGGCTTCGTCGGCGAGCCGATCGCGGTCGACCGGACGATTCTCGACACGCTGATCGCCGCCGACATCATCCCGGTGATCGCGCCGATCGGCATTGGTGCCGACGGCCACACCTACAACATCAACGCCGACACGATGGCGGGCGCGATTGCGGCTGCGATGGGCGCGGCGCGCTTCTTTCTGCTGACCGATATCGTCGGTGTGCTCGACAAGGAAGGCGAACTGCTGACGGACCTCGACCCCGCGCGGATCGCCGAACTCCGCGCCGACGGCACGGTCACCGGCGGCATGATCCCGAAGCTCGACACTTGCGTCGCAGCGGTCGAATCGGGGGTCGACGCCGCGGTGATCATCGACGGCCGCGTGCCCCACGCGATGCTGCTGGAGATCTTCACCAAGCAGGGCGCGGGGACGCTGGTGAGCGCGAACGGGCGCTCGCGGTAAAGGGGGTAGCCCTGGCCAACCCAACGATCCTCCCCCGCAAGGGGGAGGTGGCTGGCACTTGCCAGACGGAGGGGGAGGCACGCGCTAACCTCCGTTCCGTATCCTCCCCCTCCGTCGCCTTCGGGGCCACCTCCCCCTGGCGGGGGAGGATCGCTCGGGGCGGGCATATGTGATGACGGTCCGTCGGTAGAATAGAGTTGGTACACCTCCCGACACCACAGGGCTTCTCGTTCTCCCCCCGCCACCTTATATCGGCAACACACCAGCGGAGACCTACGCCTTGATCGCCCTTCTTCAGATCGTCCAGTTGCTGCTCACCGTCATCTGGTGGATCATCGTCGTGCAGGCGATCCTGTCGTGGCTGATCGCGTTCAACGTCATCAATACGCACAGTGATTTCGTCCGCACCGTGTGGACCGCGCTGCAGCGCATGACCGAGCCGATGTACCGCCCGATCCGCCGCGTGCTTCCCGATTTCGGCGCGCTCGACCTGTCGCCGCTGGTCGTGCTGCTGATCCTCTACATCCTTAGCAACATCGTCATTCCGAACATCGCACAGAACTATCTCGTCGCGACCTATTGAGCGGGAAGGCCGCTTGGCGAGCGCTGGCTGACGGCTTGGCGATCGCCGTTCGGGTAACGCCGCGCGGGGGTCGCGATGCGCTGACCACCGGGACCGAAGAGCATTTCGTCGCGAGGTTGGCGGCGGCGCCGGTGGACGGTGCCGCGAATGCTGGGTTGGTGGCGCTCGTCGCGAAGACCTTTGGCGTACCCAAGCGTGCCGTGACGATCGTCGCTGGCGAAACCGCCCGCTTGAAGCGCCTGCACATCGCCGGCAACGCCACTACGCTGGCGGAAATTGCGTCCGCGCTCTATGAGCCGCGGGCATGAGCGCGACCATCATCGACGGCAAGGCCTTCGCCGCCGGCCTCCGGGCCCGTATCGCAAACGGCGTCACCGCCTTTCGCGCCGAGGCGGGCCGTGCGCCCGGCCTTGCCGTAGTTCTGGTCGGCGAGGATCCCGCGTCTAACGTCTATGTCCGCTCGAAGGGCAGGGCGACGCGGGAGGCCGGAATGGAGAGCATCGAGCACCGCCTCCCCGCCGACGTGGCTGCTGAAGATCTGCTGGCCTTGGTCGCGACGCTGAACGCAGACCCGGCGATCGACGGTATCCTGGTCCAGTTGCCCCTGCCGAAGCATATCAACGAGCAGGCGGTCATTTCCGCGATCGATCCCGACAAGGACGTCGACGGTTTCCACCCGATCAACGCCGGGCGTCTCGCAACCGGCCTGCCCGGGTTCGTGCCCTGCACACCATTCGGCTGTGTGATGCTGCTGAAAAGCGTGCTGCCGACCCTCAGCGGGCTCGAGGCGGTCGTCGTCGGTCGCTCCAACATCGTTGGCAAACCAATGGCGCAGCTGCTGCTCCGTGAGAGCTGCACCGTGACCGTCGTGCATAGTCGCACCAAGGACGTTCCCGCGCACATTGGTCGCGCGGACATCGTCGTTGCTGCGGTCGGTATTCCGCAGATGATAAAGGGCGACTGGCTCAAGCCCGGCGCGACCGTCATCGACGTCGGCATCAACCGTACCGATGCCGGCCTCGTCGGCGACGTCGATTTCGCCAGCGCAGTCGAGGTCGCGGGTGCGATCACGCCGGTGCCGGGGGGCGTCGGGCCGATGACGATCGCCTGCCTCTTGCGCAACACCTTGGTCTCGGCAGGACGTCGCGAAGGCGTCGCGATCGATGAGGCAAGCCTGTGATCGAACTCTACATCTCGTCGCTGATCACGTTCTTCGTCGTAATCGATCCGCCCGGTTGCGCGCCGATCTATGCCGGGCTGTCTGCGGGCGCGTCGACGCTGCAGAAGCGTGCGATGGCGATGCGCGCTGTCGGTGTCGCGGCGGCGATCCTGTTCGTGTTCGCGCTGTTCGGCGAGGCGTTGTTGAAGGGGCTCGGCATCAGCCTGGCGAGCTTCCGCATTGCCGGCGGCATCATGCTGTTCTTGATCGCGCTCGAAATGGTGTTCGAAAAGCGCACCGAACGCCGCGAGGACCGTGCCGCCAAGGTGGCGAGCGATCCCGAGGTCGAGGACGTCTCGATCTTCCCGATGGCAATGCCGATGATCGCCGGCCCCGGCTCGATCGCATCGGTGATGCTGTTGATGAGCCGCAACAGCGGGATCGAACGCTCGCTTGTGGTGCTCGGCGCGATGGTGACGATCCTGCTGCTGACGCTAGTCGCGCTGCTCGCGGCGGGGCCGATCATGCGAATCCTCGGCGCGAAGATCGAGGCGGTGATTACCCGGTTGCTCGGCGTGCTGCTCGCCGCGCTGGCGGTGCAGTTCGTGCTCGATGGTTTGTCGGTAGTGCTGCGCTAATCCCGGTTCTCCTGCGAACGCAGGAGAACCGGGATTACAGACGTTGTCTTTCGTTACCCTGGGCTCCTGCGCTCGCAGGAGAACCGGAGGGTGGTGGTCAGTCGACCTTGAACAACCGAAGCGGCGACATCGCGGGTAGCGGGAGCGGGGTCAGCCACGTGGGGACCTCATTCTTCGCGAGTTCGGCGTAGAACCCCTTCGGACTACGCGCCTTGTAGTTAGTCGATTCCGCCGCGTTCGGACAGAGCAGCAGCATCGTCGCGCCGTGGCGCTTGATGATCGCATGCGCCTCGTCCGCAGACCGTCCGAACGCGTGCTGCACGTCGAGGATCGCGTCGCCGTTCCGATGATAAGGCCCTGCGATCGCGTCGTGATGCGTGATCGTGATCAGCCGCGGGCCCATGTCGACGAAGGTGAAGATCGTCTGCGCGGGGTATTTGTTGAGCGCGAGGAGTACGGTCGTGCGCAGGCAGTCGCCGGTCGCCATGTTGACGCGCTTTTCATACGGCTTCGGCCGGTCGATCGGCAGGTATTTGAGCACCATCCCGGCGAACATGCCCGACACGATCAGGAACGCAGCAGTCGTCCCCAGCACGCGCACCGCGATCGATCGGTTGCCGAGCAATCGGGGGATGATCAGCCAGGCCAGCGCGGTCGCTCCAGGGATCGCCAGCATCTGCGCGGCGGGTCCGGCGCGGACCTGCCACAACAGCATCGCGCAGGCGAACGCGGTGAACAGCGCGACCGCCGCCCAGCCGACTGCGCTCGGTTCGCGACGCGCACGCCACGCTGCGATCGCCGCCCCGATCAAGCCGATGATCGGTAGCGTCGCGAGCGCGAACCCGACGCGGAAACTATGCTTGTAGATCGGCTTGGCCTCGCGGACATTGTCCAGCCAGTTGCGCTGCAGCTCGGGTGAGATGCCCTCGGGCCGCCCCAGGCACTGCGGGAACACCAGCGCGAATCCGGCAACGATCGCCGCGCCCGCCACCACTGCCAGAGCCAGCCGAGCCCCCCGCGACGCCGGCCCAAACCGCGCCAGCAGGAACAGCAGCATCCCCGCCGCGATCATCACGCTCAGCCATACCGGCGTCAGCGCGTCGCAGCGCATCGCCTGGTTGGCGTTCGACGCGAACAGCGCGAACCCGAGCGTGCTGCCACCACCCAACGTCAGCGCGTAGATCGACAGCCGCTCGGCTTCCGACCGGTCCCACACCCAGCGCAGCGCGATGATCGCGCCCGCCATCGCCGCGTAGGGCAACAGTTCGAGCCCGATCGACAGCGACACCGCGCTCGCGATCCCCACCATCGCGCCGCCACGACGCCCGTTCGTATCGCACAGCCCCGCGACTGTCAGGCTCAGCATAGCCAGCTGCCAGCCGTGGTGATCGATCCGCTCGGGCATGAACATCAGCATCGTGGCCGTAGCGCCGACCATGAACACAACCGCAAGCGGCCATGCATATGGGCTGATCAGTCGTCGCACGGTCGCGCCAATGCCGAGCATCGCAATCGACAACGGCAGCAACGGCGCGATCCCGCAGGCGAGCCGTTCGGCCCAGCTGTTGCTGGTGAACAGGCGGAAGAACAGGATAAGGCCGGCGATCGGCAGGTCGACGATCCGGCTCCAGTGGATATCGAAGCCGACCGGCGGGTTCATCCGGTAGTTGCGTAGATCGTACCAACCCTGCCCGTCGAGCAGCGCGCGGACCTGCATCAGGCGCATGTTGTCGTCGGTATCGCCGAGCGACAGCCAGCGGATCTGGCCCCAGCGATCAACCATTGACCACGCCGCCACCGCTACCCAGGCGAGCAACGTCAGCGCGATCCAATGCCGATCGAGTTCGTCCAGCAACGTCCGCCGCTGAAGTGGTGCCTGATCCAAAACGCTTTCCTCCGGCCCGCACGCACTCTAGATGCGCGGGCTTGTCTTCGCGGCCGCTCTATCGCGGTGCGGGTAAAGAACAAGGCGGGCATGCAGGCGATTTGGCGACAGGTGGAGCAGATGCGGGCGAGCGGCGTGCTCGGCCAGCTCGTGCGCTTCGGCATCGCCGGCGGGATTTCCAGCGTCGTCTATTCGCTCGTCTACCTGCCGCTGACCGCCTACGTCTTCCCGCCACGCCAGGCGGTGGCGGCGGTGCCGTTCGCGTTTGCCGTCGCGGTGGTGGTCGGGTTCTTCCTGCACAGCCGCTGGAGCTTCAAGGGGCATGCGAAGGAACCGGGGGCGGGGCGGCATGTGAAGTTCGTGATCGTCCAGGGCTCGGGGCTCGCGCTCAATGCGGTCATCACCTGGATCGGTACCGCGCTGCTCCATCTGCATCCTTGGATCCCGCTGATCCCCGCCGTCTTTCTTGCCGCGATCGTGACGTTCGTGCTCAACCGTTTCTGGGTTTTCAACTGACATGAATTTCAACCGCAGGGTCGACAAGTAATGGACCGCATCGTCTACGACCGGATGGCCGCCCACGATTCCACGCACTGGTGGTACCGCGCCCGCCGCGACATCCTGGCGGATTACCTGACACGCTACGGCGCATTGCCGAAGGATGCGAAGATCCTCGAGATCGGTTGCGGCACCGGGCATAATCTGCCGATGTTGGCCGAGTTCGGCGAGATCGACGCGATCGAGATCGACCCCGCCGCGCGAGAGATCGCGAGCGAGCGGCTCGGCAAGCCGGTGGGGGGCGCGCCTTTACCCGAACTGCCGGGCGTTCCCCGCGCGCATTACGACCTGATCGCGGTGCTTGATGTGGTCGAGCATATCGAGGACGACGTCGCCGCGCTGAAGGCGATGGCGGATTGCCTTGCTCCGGGTGGCAAGATCCTGATCGCGGTGCCGGCGCATGCGTGGCTGTGGAGCGCGCACGACGTGGTGAACCATCACCATCGGCGGTACTCGAAGGCGACGTTGCAGTCGGCGATCAAGACGGCCGGGCTGAAGCCGGAGAAGCTGGGGTATTTCAACTCGCTGCTGTTTCCACTGGCGGCGGCGGCGCGGATCGCCGGGCGGATGACCGGGCGTGACGACAGCGACGATTCGCCGCCGCCTAAGCTAGTGAATGCGCTGTTCGAGAAGATCTTTCGGCTGGAACGGCATCTGGTCGGGCGCGTGCCGATGACGCCGGGGGTTTCGATCGTGACGCTGGCGGTGCCGCGGTAACGATCGAGGTATCTGCGCGGCCTACTTCCGTTCGTCCCGAGTAGCCGTCGAGTAGTGGCGAAGCCACGTATCGAGATGGCGTATCGAGGGATAGGTTGGCGCGCGGGGCCCATACCTCGATACGAGCCCTCGATACGCTCCTTACGGAGCTACTCGGTCTCTACTCGGCACGAACGGCGTAGGGGGCGGCGCACCTTCTCGAATTGGCCAGCAAGCATCAAGCAACTACCACCCCGGCGAAGGCCGGGGCCCAGTTGGGGAACGTCGATAACTTCGGGTGCGCTTCGTTACTGCGACCTTTCCAACTGGGCCCCGGCCTCCGCCGGGGTGGTGTTGCGATCGGCAGGCGCGTTCGTTATTCGGGGTGGAAGGGAAGGGAGCCGTCAGGCAACCGCACCACTTCGACCGGCTCCGCACGGAACCCCAAGGTGGCCTTCCCCTGGATCGGCCCCGCAACGTCGGCGACGATATACAATGGCCGCCGCTTGGACTCGACGTACAGCCGTCCGAGATACTCGCCGATCATCCCCAGCACGAACATCTGCACCGCACCCAGGAACACCGTGACGAGCATCGTCGAGGTCCAGCCTTGCACCGCGCTGCCCGAGAGCCAGCCGATCGCGATGTAGACGAACAGGAGCAGCGATACGCCTGTCAGCGCGAGCCCGGCGTGGCTGGCAAAGCGCAACGGCGCGGTCGAGAAGCCGGTGACGGCGTCGAACGCGAGGCGGATCATCTTCGCCAGCGGGTAGTTCGTCTCTCCAGCGAGCCGCTCGGCGCGGTCGTAGGGGAAGGGGACCTGCTTGAAGCCGATCCAGGCGACCATGCCGCGGATGAAGCGGGCCTGTTCGGGGAGCGACAGGAACGCGTCCAATGCCCGCCGGCTCATCAGGCGAAAGTCGCCGGTATCGAGCGGGATCGGCGTCTCGGTCATCCGCGTCAGCAGGCGGTAGAAGGCGGCGGCGGTGGCTTTCTTGAAGACGGTTTCGCCGGCGCGCTGGCGGCGGACGGCATAGACGACGTCGGCCTGGCTTGCCGCCATCGCCGCGCGCATGTCGGACAGCAGCTCGGGCGGATCCTGAAGGTCGGCGTCGATGATCAGGATCTGTTCGCCTGCGCAAAGATCGAGACCGGCGGTCAACGCCAGCTGGTGGCCGTGGTTGCGCGACAGGTTGATCGCGACCAGCCGCGGGTCGGCGGCGGCGAGGCGATGCATCACCGGCCAGCTGTCGTCACGCGAGCCGTCGTTGATCAGGACGATCTCGTAATCGTCGCCGACCGCGACCTTCGCGGCGCCGGAAATGCGCGCGTGCAGGATGTCGAGGCACGCCGCCTCGTTATAGCAGGGGACGACGATCGATAACGCGGGACGGTTCATCCGCGCCGTTTAGCGTCAATGGGAGTTGTAGGCAGCAATAATCATCAAATGCTACACCCGCTCTACGGTGTGCACCGCATCGGCTGCGCGCAGCCCCGCCATCAGCCGCATCAACTGCTGCACGTCGTGCACCTCGACGTCGATCTCGTTGGTGTGGAAGCTCTTGTCGCGCGTATCGAGCCGCAGGTTGATGATGTTCGCCTTGTGGCCGCCGATGATCGACGAGACGATGCCTAGCGAGCCTGGCTCGTTCTTCACCATCACGGATATGCGCGCGACGGCACCCTCGGTCTCGTCCCCCCAGGCGACATCGACCCAGTCGGTCTCGTTCTCCGAGCGTTCGGCGAGTTCGCCCAGCACGCGGCAGTCGATCGCATGGACCTCGATCCCCGCATCCGGCCGGCGCAACCCGACGATCCGGTCGCCCGGCACTGGATGGCAGCATGTCGCGAGATCGTACGCCACGCCCGGGGTCAGCCCCTTGATCGAGATCGCGCTTGATTGCGGCGCCAGCGCATGCGTGACGTCGGCGCCGGCCGAGCCGGGCATCAGCGCCTCCATCACCGCAGCATCAGACAGCGTTCGCCGCGCGATCGCGACCATCAGCGACGAATCGTCGGGGAGCTTCAGCCGCTTCAGCGCGTGGCTCAATGCATCCGTCCCGATCTGCGCAGGCAACCGCGTGACGATGTCGTCGTACAGCGTGCGGCCGAGCGCTATCTGCTCGACGCGCTCCTTCTGGCGCAGGTGCCGGCGGATCGCGGCGAGCGCCTTGCCAGTGGTCGCGACGTTGAGCCATTGCGGCTGCGGCGACTGGCCCTTCGAGCGGAGGATCTGCACCTGGTCGCCATTCTCGATCACCGTCGACAGCGGCACCACGCGGCCGTTGACCTTGGCGCCGACCGCCTGGTCACCGAGATCTGTGTGCACCGCGTACGCGAAATCGATCGAGGTCGCGCCCTTGGGGAGCTGGATCAGCTCGCCCTTCGGCGTGAACGCGAAGATGCGATCGGTGTACATCGCCATCCGCGTGTGTTCGAGCAGCTCTTCAGGGCTCTCGGCGGTATCGAGGATCTCGACCAGGTCGCGGATCCAGCTGACCTGGCGGTCGCTGCCGTTGATCTGCTGCTTGTACGCCCAGTGCGCCGCCAGCCCGAACTCTGCCTGTGCGTGCATGTCGGCGGTACGGATCTGGATCTCGATCCGCGCGCTGTCGGCGTGGATCACCGAGGTGTGCAGCGAGCGATAGCCGTTGCGCTTGGGCGTCGAGATGTAATCCTTGAACCGGCCCGGCACCATCGGCCAGCGCTGGTGGATGATCCCGAGCACCCGGTAGCAATCCTCCTCGGTCGGGACGATCGCGCGGAAGGCCATTACATCGGAGAGTTGTTCGAAGCTGATGTGGCGTTCGGACATCTTGCGGAAGATCGAATAGGGGTGCTTTTCGCGGCCCGAGATATCCGCCTCGACCCCGGCGCGCGACAGGACCAGTTTGAGCCCGGAGGCGATCTTGGCGATGCGGTCGCCGTCGCCCTTCTTCAGTTGTTCTAGGCGGCGGTTGATCGATTCGGAGGCCTCGGGCTCGAGCTGTTCGAACGCAAGCGACTGCATCTCGCGCATGAACTCGTACATGCCGATCCGCTCGGCAAGCGGCGCGTAGATGTCCATCGTCTCCTTGGCGATGCGACGGCGCTTCTCCGGCTTGGCGATGTGGTGGAGCGTCCGCATGTTGTGCAGCCGGTCGGCGAGCTTGACCAGCAGCACGCGGATGTCGTCGGACATCGCGAGGAGGAATTTGCGCAGATTCTCGGCGGCGCGTTCGTTCTCGGTCTGCGCTTCGATCTTGCTGAGCTTCGTCACGCCGTCGACCAGACGCGCGACGGAGGCGCCGAACAGCCGCTCGATCTCCTCGGGGGTGGCGACGGTATCCTCGATCGTGTCGTGGAGAATCGCGGTGGCGATCGTCTCCGCATCGAGGTGGAGGTCGGTGAGAATACCCGCCACCTCGATCGGGTGACTGAAATACGGATCGCCGCTCGCGCGCTTCTGGCTCCCGTGGGCCTGCATCGAGAAGACATAGGCGCGGTTCAGCAGCGCCTCATCGGCATCGGGATCGTAGTCGAGGACGCGATCGACCAGTTCATATTGGCGCAACACGGCTTATAGATGGGGCCGGGTTGCGATGCATTGCAACAAATTCCTCGTTATTTCGCGTGGTTGTTGCACGCGGCCAGCGCGTCGGCGTCATAGGCCTTGCCCGCGACCGTGAAACTGGCGAGCGGCCCGACGCGCTTGGCGACCGCGGCACAGAGGATCACGTCGCGTTGCGGTGCCTTGCTGGAGACGAACGCCGCATTCTCCCAGCGCCACGGCGTGCCGTTGGTGATCAGCCGGGTGGAAGTGGGCGCGGCGGCAGGGACGGCTACATAATAATTGATGGGCGTCTGGGCCGATGCCGGTGTCGCGACCAGTGCGGCGAACCCCGTCGTCAGGGCGGGAACGGCGGTCAGAAGCGCGCGGGTGATGACGGACATCGGTAGACTCCTAAAAGGTTTCTAATCGAGACCTATTCCGATTAGTTGCGAGTTGCAACTGAAATCGGAGGAGCATTTCGCTTCGGCCTTTTATGCGGTACCGTTGCTGTCCAATAAGGAAGACGCCGTGGGAAAATTGCGCGAACCCCTGCTCGAATGCAGCCTGCCCGCCGCACTGGAGGCGATGGGCGAACGCTGGTCGTTCCTGATCCTGCGCGCGTCGTTCAACGGCCTGCATCATTTCGAGGAGTTCCAGTCGGAACTGGGGATTGCGCGTAATATCCTGGCGAACCGGCTGGCGCGGCTGGTCGAGCATGGGATCCTGGAGCGGCAACCTATCCCGGAGGATCGGCGCAAGATCGCCTACGGTCTGACCGACAAGGGATTCGCGCTGCTGCCGACGATGATCGCGCTGCGGCAATGGGGCGAGCGATGGGAGACGTGCGTGCCGGCGTTTCCGATCCTGGTGGACGAACGCGATCGGCGGCCGTTGCAGCCGGTGTCGGTGCGGTCGCATGACGGGCGCGTGCTGGGGAAGGGGGATCTTATCTGGGCGCTGCCTGGGGAGGTCGCTGGGGATGGGGTTGAGGCTGAGGCCGAGGCGGCGGAGGTCGTCGCCTTCGGACCCGTTGCCGAAGTGATGACCGCGGAGACGCTCCTACCCCTCCCTTCCAGGGAGGGGGGACCGTTGCGTTAGCCGTTGGGTAGCGACTCCAGCACCGCTCGGATGGCATCCGGAAGCGCCACCGGCCGCCCCGTCTCTAGGTCGACGTGCACGCTGACCATCGTGATCGCCGTGTGCAATTCCCCCGTCTCCGCATGTGCAAGTTCGAACCGCTTCGTCAGGCTCGTCGTACCGAGCTTATCGATCCGCACGAACGCCTCGACCGTATCCCCGAGGCGGAACGGCTTGAGGTAATCGATCTCGGTACGGCGGACGTTGAACTCGGTGGTCGGCCAGAGGTCTGGCAGAGCCTCCGCGATCCCGGTCCATTCCCAGAACTCGGTCACCGCGACGTCGGCATATTCGAGATAGCGCGAGTTGAAGACGATGCGCTGGCCGTCGATCTCGGCATAGCGCACGCGGAACCTGGTCGAGAAGGCAAAGCCTGGCCGCATGTCAGAGAATCAGCTTCACGCCGACCAGCGCCAGCACGGTCGCGAGCACGGGGACCAGCACGCGGTCGGAGACGCGCGTGGCGATAAGGCTGCCTACGATGATGCCGGGAATCGAGCCGATCAGCAGCGACACCAGTAGGTCTACGTCGACCGAGCCGAGGATCCAGTGGCCGATCCCGCCGAGCAGAGTCAGCGGCACCGCGTGAGCGATGTCGGAGCCGACCAGCCGGTTGATCGGCAGCGTCGGGTACAGGATCAGCAGCGCAGTCATGCCCAGCGCGCCGGCGCCGACCGAGGTCAGCGAGACGAGCACGCCGAGGACCGCGCCGAGCAGGATCGTGAGCATCGCCTGGCGCTCGCCGCCGACCGTGCCGATGCGCGGGGTCAGCCACGCGACGATCTTGCCGCGGAAGAAGGTCGCGACTGCCGAGAGGATCAGCGTGACGCCGAGCACGGCGGTGATCGCGTGGCCGGTGTCGGACGATTTCTCGCCGAGATGGTTGAGCACGAGCAACGTCGTGATCGCCGCGGGGACGCTGCCGGTCGCGAGCCGACGTACGACCTGCCAGTCGACCGTGCCGCGCCAGCCATGCACCGTCGTCCCGACCGTCTTGGTCGCGGACGCGTAGAGCAGGTCGGTGCCGACCGCAGTGGCGGGGTGGAAGCCGAAGACGAGCACCAGCAGCGGCGTCATCAGCGACCCGCCGCCGACACCCGTCAGCCCGACGATGAGGCCGACGAGCACGCCGGCCACCGAATATAACGGATTGATATCCACGCTGGCGGGTTAGCCGGCGCCACGCGCGGGCGTGTTGACGCCCATCGACTGGAGATATTTCTTCACGTTGCGCGCCGCCTGGCGGAGTCGCTGTTCGTTCTCGACCATCGCGATCCTCACATAACCCTCGCCGTTTTCGCCGTAGCCAACCCCTGGGGCCACTGCGACGTGCGCGTGAGTCAGCAATTGTTTGGTAAACTCAAGGCTACCTAAGTGCGCGAGCGCGGGCGGCAGCGGTGCCCAGGCGAACATGCTCGCGCGGGGGCTCGGTATGTCCCAGCCGGCGCGACCGAAGCTCTCGACCAGAACGTCGCGGCGCTTGTGGTAGAGCTGGCGGTTTCGCTCGACGATGTCCTGCGGGCCGTTCAGCGCGGCGCAGGCGGCGGCCTGGATCGGCGTGAACGCGCCGTAATCAAGGTACGACTTCACGCGCGTCATCGCCGCGATCAGCGTCTTGTTGCCGACCCCGAAGCCCATCCTCCAGCCGGCCATCGAATAGGTCTTGCTGAGCGAGGTGAACTCGATCGCGACGTCCTTCGCGCCGGGCACCTGGAGAATCGAGGGGGTTGGCTTGCCGTCGAAATACAGTTCCGAATAGGCGAGATCGGAGATTACCCACAGCTTGTGCTTCTTCGCGAATTCGACGACGCGCTCGTAGAAGGCGAGGTCGACGACTTCGGCGGTCGGGTTCGACGGATAGCCCATCACCAGCACCGACGGCGCGGGGACGGTGAACGCCATCGCGCGCTCGAGGCTCTCGAAATACGCCTCGTTGGGCGTGGTCGGCACCGCGCGGATCGTCGCGCCGGCGATGATGAACCCGAAGGTGTGGATCGGATAGGACGGGTTGGGCGCGAGCACGACGTCGCCGGGCGCGGTGATCGCGGTGGCGAGGCTGGCGAGGCCTTCCTTCGAGCCCATCGTGACGACGACCTCGGTCTCGGGATCGACATCAACTCCGAAGCGGCGGCCGTAATAATTCGCCTGGGCTTTCCGGAGCCCGGGGATGCCCTTCGACTGCGAATAGCCGTGCGCGCTGGGCTTGCGCGCGACTTCGACGAGCTTCTCGATGACGTGCTCGGGGGGCGGCAGGTCGGGGTTGCCCATGCCGAGATCGATGATGTCCTCCCCGCCCGCGCGCGCCGCCGCCCGCATCGCGTTTACTTCGGCGATGACATAGGGGGGTAAGCGTTTGATGCGGTAGAAGTCTTCGGACATGATCAGCCTCAAGCTGGAGGAGCGGGTGCTGTACCGCAGGTGAGGGGAGGCGTCATCCGCCTCATTCGTCGCGGGGGCGAAAGCTGGGGTATTCAGTCTATCCTCCCCCGCAAGGGGGAGGTGGCACCGAAGGTGACGGAGGGGGAGGCAGGCGCAACCTCTGCTCCATGTCCTCCCCCTCCGTCTGGCAAGGGCCAGCCACCTCCCCTGGCGGGGGAGGATCGTCAGGTCTCGGTGTCGATACTGTCAATGCGGTGACGCTTCCGCTTGGTCCGCGCCTGCGTTAAGCTCCCGAAAAAGCAGAGGATGCCATGGCCGATACTCCTCCCGACGCCTCCACGCCGACCCTCCCCGATCTCCAGCATTGGACCTGGGTGATGGGCCGCGCGCAGCAGATGATGATGGAGCAGGGGCTCGCGGCGATGCAGGCCAAGCCCGAGGGTATTCCCGCGATCCCCGGCTTCACCGACCCCGCGACACTGGAGCGCGCGCGCGATTTCTGGGCCGAGAGCCTGACTTTGTGGCAGCGGTTTCTCGATCCGGCCAAGGCGCCCGAGGCCGCGCCCGTCACTGACAAGCGCTTCAAGGCGCCGCAATGGCGCGAGCCGGTGTTCGACCTGATCCGGCAGAGTTATCAACTGATCGGAGACCACATGCTCCGCGGCGTCGAGGCGGTCGACGGTCTCGACCCGAAGCAGAAGCAGCAATTGCGCTTCGCCACCAAGGGTCTCGTCGATGCGATGAGCCCGACCAATTTTGCGCTGACCAACCCGCAGGTGATCGAGAAGACGATCGAGACGCGCGGCGAGAATTTACTCAAAGGTCTCCAGAACATGATGGCGGATCTTGCCCGCGGGCAGGTGACGCATACGCCCGATGGCGCGTTCGAACTCGGGCGCAACCTGGCGATGACGCCGGGCAAGGTGGTGAAACGCACGCCGCTCTACGAACTGATCCAGTACAGCCCGACCACCGACAAGGTGCTGGCGACGCCGCTCCTGATCTTCCCGCCTTGGATCAACCGGTTCTACATCCTCGACCTGACGCCCGAGAAGAGCTTCATCCGCTGGGCGGTCGAGCAGGGTATCACCGTGTTCATGGTTTCGTGGAAGTCGGCCGATTCGAGCATGAAGGACGTGGTCTGGGACGACTATGTCGGGGCGCAGGTCGACGCGATCGACACGGTTCGCGCTGCGCTCGAGGTGCCGGCGGTGCATACGATCGGATATTGCGTGGCGGGGACGACGCTGGCTGCGACGCTGGCGCTGCTGGTGGCGCGGGGTGAGGCCGCAAAGGTGGCAAGCGCAACGTTTTTCACCGCGCAGGTCGATTTCGCGCAGGCTGGCGAACTGCAGCATTTCATTGATGATGAGCAGCTGAAGATGGTCGCGTCGTTGTCACCCGAGGGGTTCCTCGACGGGCGGTACATGGCGACGACGTTCAACCTGTTGCGTGGGCGCGATCTGATCTGGAACTACGTCACGCAGAATTACCTGCTGGGGCAGGATTACGTGCCGTTCGACCTGCTGCACTGGAACGGCGACACCACCAACCTGCCGGCGAAATGGCATCTGAGCTATCTGACCGACCTGTACCGCGACAATCTGCTGGTGACGGGCACGATGACGGTGGACGGGACACCGATCGACCTCACTAAGGTCGTGACGCCGAGCTATGTCCAGGCGGGGCGCGAGGATCATATCGCGCCGGCCGAAAGCGTCTGGAAACTCACGCAATTGTTTGCCGGGCCGCTGAAGTTCGTACTGGCCGGGTCGGGGCATATCGCTGGTGTGGTCAACCCGCCGGCTGCGGGGAAGTATCAATACTGGACCAATCCGGGCGCGCATACGTCGCTCGACGACTTCGTTTCCGGGGCGACGGAGACAAAGGGCAGCTGGTGGCCGGATTGGGTCGAATGGTTGCGCGCGCTTGGTGCCGAGACGGTGGCCGCGGACGGTGCGCGGCTGCCGGGTGAGGGGGCTCTGAAGGCGCTCGGCGAGGCGCCGGGCGAGTATGTGAAGAGCCGATAGCGCTACCTTACGTACGCGTCATGGTGCAGTGCACAATTTTATTGTGCGGCGCGAGAATTGGTGTATGAAGACCGCGACATAACTCCGAAGAGAGGTGCGTGGATGGTGGATATCGTGAAACGAACGGCCAAGGTCGTTTCGAAGCCTGCCGCCACCGCGAAGGCTCCTCGGACCGTCGCCAAGCCGGCGAAACCGGCACCTGAGCCGATCGCCAAGACGCCGGCACCTCAACCTCTCGCGGCTGCTTTTGTATCGCCGCACACGGACATTCCCGCCCCGATCCAGGCCGTTGCGCCAACGGGGATCCCTGCCAGCGAAACAAAGGACGCCACGATGGACACGATCCAGAGCATCACCGAGAAGACCAAGGCCCTCTTCAGCGGTTCGAACACCGCCGAGTTCAACGAGCAGGCCAAGGGCGCGATGGAGAAGTCCGCGAAGATGGCGGAAGATTTCGTCGCATTCGGCAAGGGCAACATCGAGGCGCTCGTCGAGTCGTCGAAGATCGCCGCGAAGAACGTCGAGGCGCTCGGCCAGGAAGCGGCCGACTACGCCAAGACCTCGTTCGAGAGCGCGACCGAAGCCGCCAAGACGCTCGCAGCCGCCAAGTCGCCAACCGAGTTCATGAAGCTCCAGGGCGATTATGCGCGCACCGCGTTCGACACGATGATCGCCGAGGGTTCGCGCTCGACCGAGCGGATGCTCAAGATGTTCGGCGAGTTCGCACAGCCGATCTCGAACCGCGTTGCGGTCGCGACCGACAAGATGAAGATCTCGGCCTAAGTCGACAGCGCGCCGCCTTCGGGCAGTGCGTTACGAAAGGGGCGGCCGTCACGAGACGGTCGCCCCTTTTGCGTTTGCGGTTTTCGCGCGACGTTTGCCGGCGCCCCCTTGCCCTTGCCCCCCGGCATGCCATATTTTGGCAGCATGCTTTTGACCCACGAAATGACGACTCCCCAGCGGACGGGCGAGCAGATGGCCGAGCGCCGCGACGATAATGGCGAGGACGGCCATGATGGCACCGGGGGCGGTACCGGCGCCGGCATCGCGACCAAGACGCGCGCGAAGACAAAGCAGCCGACGCCGTACCGCGTGCTGATGCTCAACGACGACTATACCCCGATGGAGTTCGTCGTGCTGTGTCTCCAGCGCTTCTTCCGCATGGACATGGAGGCCGCGACTCGCGTGATGCTGCACGTCCACCAGAAGGGTGTCGGGGTATGTGGGACCTTCAGCTACGAGGTGGCGGAGACCAAGGTCAGCCAGGTGATGGATTTCGCCAAGCAGAACCAGCATCCGCTACAGTGCACGCTGGAGAAGGCTTGAGCCTAAGACTTTGAGCTAATCCTCCACCGCGAGGGGGAGGTGGCACCGAAGGTGACGGAGGGGGAGGCACGCGCCACCTCTGCTTCGTATCCTCCCCTCCGTCTGGCAAGAGCCAGCCGTCTCCCTCTGGCGGGAAGGATTGAGAGTTACCGCGCTGGGGGCAGCCAGCGCAGGTCGAGCCCTTCGAAACGGTCGATGTAGTTCGCCGCCTGCGCCAACTGCACCTCGTTGAGCAGCGTGACGCGGCCCATTTCGCGGCGGATCAGGCCGTCCTCTTCCAACTGGCGCAGCATGCGGTTGACGTGGACCGCGGTGAGCCCGGTGGCGTCGCCGATCTCCTCCTGCGTCAGCCCGAGCGTGAAGCTGTTGCCCATCGCGCGATCGCGCATCCGCAGGCGGTTGCGCATTTCGAGCAGCAACGCCGCGATCCGCGCCTTGGCCGAGGTCCGGCCGAGTGCGGCGAGACGGTCGGTCAGCGCGACCTTCTCCATCTGGTTCATCACCATGATGAGCGCCGACAGCCGCGGATGATCGGTGACCAGCCCGGTCATCGCCGAGCGATCGAACGAACACACCGTGCAGTCGGTCAGCGCGACCACCGTCTCGGGCGAATCGCGATAGACCAGCGCCGAGACCGCCAGCATGTCGCCGGCATAGAGGAAGCGGAGGATCTGGCGGCTGCCGTCGTCGAGCAGCACATAGCTCATTGCCATGCCGCGCTGCAGGATGAAGAGTTCGGCCTGCGGATCATTCTCGCGCACGAGGACGGCACCGCGACGCAAGTCTCGCGGGCGCTCCTCCAACCGCGCTAACGCAGCCTTCTCGTTCATCGACAGGTCGATGAGATCGCCGACGCGGTCGGCGAAGCAGCTGTCCGGCACTCTGTAATGGTCCCCAATGTTCGAGAACCACAGAGCAAAGCTAGGATTTCCGCGCATTAAAGTCGATCAAGCGGGGTGTGTTAGCGCTTCGGATGGCGCCCCCGGTCCCGACGCGGGACTCGACCCCCGGCCAGCATCCGCCCGTCGCCCGATCGATGCGCGGCCCTTGCGCAGAACGCCAGCCGCGATAGACACCCGGGATGGACCGTATTCTCATTCGCGGCGGCAATCGCCTGTCCGGGCGCTTGCCCATCTCCGGCGCGAAGAACGCCGCGCTCACGCTGATGCCGTGCGCGTTGCTGACCGAAGAGCCGCTGACGCTGCGCAATTTACCGCGGCTGGCGGATGTCGACGGCTTCGGCCACCTGCTCAACCAGCTCGGCGCGTCGACCGCGATCCAGGGGACGCGGCCGGAGGATTTTGGCCGGGTAATGACGATCCGCGCGGGTAACCTCACCTCGACCGAGGCGCCGTACGACATCGTGCGGAAGATGCGTGCGTCGATCCTGGTGCTCGGGCCGTTGCTCGGGCGTGGCGGCGAGGCGACGGTGTCGCTGCCGGGTGGCTGCGCGATTGGCAATCGCCCGATCGATCTGCATCTGCGCGCTTTGGAAGCGATCGGCGCCGAGCTCGAGATGGCGGCGGGCTATGTGAAGGCGATCGCGCCGGGAGGACGCCTGCCGGGCGGACGCTTCCGCTTCCCGATCGTGTCGGTCGGCGCGACCGAGAACGTCGTGATGGCGGCGGTGCTCGCCAAGGGCACGAGCGTGATCGAGAACGCGGCGCGTGAGCCCGAGATCGTCGACCTGTGCAACTGCTTGGTCGCGATGGGCGCGTCGATTGACGGGATCGGCACCGAGACGCTGACGATCGAGGGCCGCGATCGGCTGCACGGCGCGACCTATGCGGTGATGCCTGACCGGATCGAGGCGGGCAGTTACGCGTGCGCGGCGGCGATCACCGGCGGCGACCTGGAGCTGGTCGGCGTGGCGATCCCGGACATGGGCGCGACGATCGACGCGCTGGTCGAGGCCGGCGTGTCGGTGACGCCGACCAAGGACGGCGTGCGTGTCGCGTCGGATGGCGTGCTGAAGCCGCTGACGCTGTCGACCGCGCCGTATCCCGGTTTCGCGACGGACATGCAGGCGCAGTTCATGGCGATGCTGTGTAAGGCGGACGGCGCCAGCGTGCTGACCGAGACGATCTTCGAGAACCGCTACATGCACGTGCCGGAGCTGACGCGGATGGGCGCGGATATCCAGGTGCGCGGGCGGACGGCCGTGGTCCGCGGCGTCGACAAGCTGGTCGGGGCGCAGGTCATGGCGACGGATCTGCGGGCTTCGATGAGCTTGATCTTGGCGGGGTTGGCAGCGGATGGCGAGACGTCGGTGGGGCGGGTGTATCACCTCGATCGTGGGTATGAGCGGTTGGAAGAGAAGCTGAGCGCGGTTGGTGCGGATATCGAGCGTGCTAGCGACGGATGATTATGGCTGGGTAGCCCTCTCCCCTCCGGGGAGAGGGTTGGGTGAGGGGCTGTTCCAGGCGACAGTGTTTGGAGCTGCCCCTCACCCCGACCCTCTCCCCGGAGGGGAGAGGGAGTAGGATGCCAAGCTTTTGCGGTGGCATCCTTGTTCGCCGCGGACGCTGTGGGGTTCGGTCTAGGCGGCGCTACCTTCCTAGTTCCCCCGCGAAGGCGGGGGCCCAGGATCTAGCAATACCGTCCTTAGTAATCCGGTAGACATCGACTCAGCGCCGCCGGCAAAGCCGCCGTCGGACGGGTTCGGTAAACCGACCCGCCGGCCGTGCCGGGCGCTGCCCGCTTCGCTTTGCTCGCGGTCAATGGCGCGGACGTTGCCGCGCCTGCGTCCGTCAGTACATGTGCTGACCGCCATTGATGCTCAACGTCGAGCCAGTGACGAATCCGCCCTCCTCCGAACACAGGAACGCGACCCCGCGGGCGATCTCGGTAGCTTGGCCAAGGCGCCCGACCGGGATCTTCGCGACGATCTTCTCCAGCACGTCGGCCGGAACAGCCGCGACCATGTCGGTATCGATATACCCAGGCGCGATCGCGTTGACCGTTACGCCCGCGCGCGCGCCCTCCTGCGCCAAGGCTTTCGTGAACCCGTGGATGCCGGACTTGGCCGCAGCATAGTTCACCTGGCCATACTGCCCGGCCTGCCCATTGATCGAGCCGATGTTGACGATCCGCCCCCATTTGCGCGTGCGCATGCCGGGGAAGACGGCCTTCGCCATGTTGAAACACCCGCCGAGATTGGTGTCCATCACTTCTTTCCAATCCTGGTAGGTCATCTTCAGGATGGTGCCGTCGCGGGTGATGCCGGCGTTGTTCACGACGATATCGACGTCGCCCAGATCGGCGGCGACCTGCGCGCAGCCGATCTGGCACGCGTCGTAATCGGCGACGTCCCACTTGTACGCCTTGATCCCGGTGCGCTCGGTGAACTCGCGCGCGCGGTCATCGTTGCCGGCATAGGTGGCCGCGACGGTCAGGCCCATGTCCTGCAATGCGAGACTGATCGCTTCGCCGATTCCGCGCGTACCACCGGTTACAATTGCGACGCGTGCCATCAGTCTCTCTCCTCAGTATTTTGTGGGAGGCTAACCAGCCCGCACCCATCCTTCAAGCTCGCGCGCTAAAATGCTGCGCAACATTTCCACGCCGACCGGGCTGTCGTTGAGGCAGGGCAGATAGGCGAAGTGCGTGCCGCCAGCCTCTTCGAAGCTCTCGCGACCGCGGATCGACAGTTCCTCCAGCGTCTCCAGGCAATCGGCGGAGAAGCCCGGCGCGAAGATCGCGACCTTGGTCTTGCCCGCCTTGGCGAGCGCGACGAGCGTCTCGTCGGTCGCCGGCCCCAGCCACTTCTGCGGCCCGAACCGCGACTGGAACGCGATCGTCAGCTCGCGCCCCATGCGCTCGCCGAGCAACCGCGCGGTCTTCTGGCAGTGGCAGTGATACGGATCGCCCTGCTGCAACGTGCGCTTCGGCATCCCGTGGAAACTGGCGACGATCGCATCGGGCGTGAAATCGAGCGCGGATAGCCCCTCTTCGAGAGAGTCCTTCAGCGCGTCGATATAGAGCGTGTCGTCATAGTAAGGCGGCAACGTGCGGATCGCCGGCTGCCAGCGCAGACCGGCGAGATGCTTGAACGCCTTGTCGTTCGCGGTCGCGGTCGTTGCTGCGCAATATTGCGGGTAGAGCGGCGCGAGCAGGATGCGTTCGCAACCCGCCGCCTTCATCGCGGTCAGCCGGTCCGAGATCGATGGATTGCCATAGCGCATCGCCCAATCGACTAGTACTTCCGGCCCGAACGAATCCTTCAGCGCGGCGGCCTGCAACCGGGTGATCGCGGCGAGCGGCGAGCCGTCCTCGCGCCAGACCTGCGAATAGGCGTGCGCGGACTTCTTAGGGCGGGTGTTGAGGATGATGCCGCGCAGGATCGGCTGCCACGCGATTTGCGGGATTTCGACGACGCGCGAATCGGACAGGAACTCGCCGAGGTAGCGCTTCACCGATTTCGCATCGGGGCCATCGGGCGTGCCGAGGTTCATCAGCAACACGCCGACCTTGGGCTTCGGAATCGGGGGATGATCGGGGGGCAGGGTCATGGCGCTGGTCTTAAAGGCAAATTGCGGATGCGGAAGCCCGTTGACGCATAGAGCGCGTTGACGATCGCCGGCGCGACCGCGGGGACGCCGAGCTCGCCGACGCCGCCGGGGGCTTCGTCGCTGCGGATCACCTCGACGGTGATGTCGGGCGTGTTGGCAAGGTGGGGCAGGGCGATCGTGTCGAACCCGCGCGCGTCGGCAAGGCCGCGGGTGAAGCCGGTCGATGCGCCGAGCGCGGCGGCCATGCCGAAGATCAGCCCGCCCTCGATCTGCTGGCGGACGATGTCGGGATTGATCTGCGCACCGCAATCGACCGCGGCGACGAGGCGGTCGACCACCGGGCGCCGGTCGGGCCCCATGTGCGCCTCTGCCATGACGGCGATGTAGCTGCTGCGGAAGGCGTGGGCTGCGATGCCCTGGCCGCTGCCGGCGACGCCGCCGTCCCAGCCGCCGAGCGCTGCGGCGGTCGAGAGACAGCGCGCGAGTCGCGGTTCGCCGCCGAGCATGGCGATACGAAACGACATCGGTTCGGACTGCGCGGTGCGTGCTAGTTCGTCGAGAAAGCATTCGGTGAAGAACGCGGTGTAGCCGTGTGCGCCGCCGCGGAGGTGGCCGGTGGGGATGCCGATCTCGGCAGGGTGATGCTCGATCGCGTAGGCGGGGATGCGATAGACGGGCGCCGCGCCCGCGACGGCATAGCGGTCGCCTTTGACGCCGATCAGCGCCGCTTCGGTTGCGAGGCCTGGCATCATCCGGCGTGCCATCTCGGCGCCGGTCGAGGGCGCGGCGATGTTGGCCGACCAGCCCATGATCGCGCCGTTGGGGGCGAGCCGTGCGGCCATCTTCGCGACGGCGGGTGGGCGGTAGTGATCGTGGAGCGAATCCTCGCCACGCGACCAGACGAGGCTGACCGGGCGTCTTAGCTTTACCGCCAGCACTGCGGCCTGCTCGGCGACGTCGTGCTCGAGCGCGGCGCCGAACGATCCGCCGATCAGCATCGGATGGATGTCAACGCCGTCCTCGTTGAGGTTCGCCGCGCGTGCCGCTGCCGATCGTGCAAGCCCTGGCGCTTGCGTTGCTAGCCAAAGTTCGAGGCGGCCGTTGGAGAAGGAGGCGGTCGCGCTGCGGGTTTCGATCGCTGCGTGCAGGCCTAGACCCGCGCGGTAGGTTGCGGTGACGAGCTTGGCGCCCTGGAAGGTTGCGGCGACGTCGCCTGCGGACGCCATCTGCTTGCCGGGATGGGCTAGCGCGGCGTCGAGTGCTGCGTCGATCGACCTGGTATCGGGGAGCGGGGCGTCGTTCTCGAATCGCGGTGCGAGTGCGTCGAGCGCCTTTTGCGCAGCCCACCCTGTCGTCGCGACGGCCGCGACCCAGCGCGGGTTTTCGACCACCGACAGCACGCCGCGGATCCGGTCGGCGGCGGCGCGGTCGACCTTTGCCAGGCGCCCGCCGACCGGGCCCTGGCGGATTGCAGCGTGGACCATGTCGGCGAGGCGGACATCTCCGGCGAAGTTGGCCGAGCCGTCGACTTTCGAGGGGGTGTCGAGGCGGGGGACGGATTTGCCGACAAGCTTGCCTGCACCCTGGATGCCGAGTGGGAGGGGATCGGGGAGGGTGAACTTGGCGGCTTCCTCCGCGAGTTCGGCGAAGCGGATGCGCTTGTTTTGGTAGGTGCAGAAGCCCGCGTCGACGTTGACCTGGGTCCAGTCGGCGTCCCAGCGCTTGGCCGCCGCCATGCAGAGCAGCGCGCGGGCGCCTGCGCCGGCCTCGCGACAGGCTTGCTCGAACATCCGGATCGAGCTTGATCCGCCGGTCAGCATCGGTGGTTGCGGGGTGCCTTGCGGGAGGCGATCGAACAGGCCTTCGAACAGGTCGTGCGTGCCGATCGGGTTGGCGTAGAGCGGGTTGAGCGGGGCGGGCTCGACGCCGATCGTGCGCCAGTCCGCGCCGAGCTCGTCCGCGACGATCTGGGGGAGCGTCGTGTAGACGCCCTGGCCGTGCTCGACCTGCGGGACGGCGACGGTGACGTGGCCGTCGGTGCCGATCTTGAGCCATGCGCCGAACGGGGTTTCGCCGGGGTTGGCGACGAGGTTGGGGGCGTAGGTTCGTGGCCAGAGACCCCAGGCGACGACGAGCCCGATCCCTGCGCCGCCGCCGACTAAAATCTCACGCCTGCTGATCATGGGGTGGCTCTAATCCTTCTCCCCCACGGGGAGAAGGTGGCGCGAAGCGTCGGATGAGGGGGAGTGGGGTCTCCGGGACTGCGCCGGGAGTCCCACTCCCCTCTCCCTTCCGTCGCCAAGTGGCTCCTCCCTCCCTCTCCCCGTAGGGGCGAGGGAATTTAGGCTAGCGCTCTGTAAGTAGCTTTTAGTGAGACCTTATCGATCTTCTCCGTCCCCAGTCTTGGGAGCGGCTCTTCCGAAATCCAGATCCGCTGCGGTATCTTGAACGCGGCGATGTGCTGGTGGAGGAACGCGGTCAGGTCGTCCGGGGTCAGCGTCTCGCCGTCCTGCGGCACTACCACTGCGCCGGGGACCTCGCCGAAGCGCTCGTCAGCCAACCCGAAGACCGCCGCCTCCGCGACGGCTGGGTGTTCGTACAACGCCGCTTCCACCTCCTGGCACGAGATGTTCTCGCCGCCGCGGATGATGATGTCCTTCTTGCGATCGACGATGAACAGATAGCCGTCCTCGTCGAGGTAGCCGATGTCGCCGGTCCGGAAATAGCCGTCCGACGTGAACGCCGCGGCGGTCGCATCCGGACGGTTCCAATATTCCTTGAAGTTGCAGATCGTGCGGATGCAGACCTCGCCGCGCTGGCCCTGGTCGACCGGGTGGCCGGCATCGTCGAAGATCGCGAGATCGACCAAAGGTGCGCCGGGGCGGCCGGCGGAATTGGGCTTGGCGAGATAATTGCCGCGCCAGTTGCCGGTGCCGACCGCGTTGGTCTCGGTCAGGCCGTAGCCGATCAGCGGTGCGCTTCCGCCCATTTCCTCATCGATGCGGCGGACGTGATCGACCGGGCGGGGTGCGCCCCCCGCGGCGAAATCGGTGACGGTCGAAAGGTCGTACTTCGCGCGGTCGGGGTGGTTTAGGATTTCGAAGCTCATCAGCGGCACCCCGACGAAATAGGTGACGCCCTCCGCCTCGATCAGCCGCATCGCCTCGCCTGCATCCCATTTCGGCATCAGCACCAGCTTGCGCCCCATCGCGAAGCTCTGGAGGAAGACGGGGACCTCACCGGTAATGTGGAACAGCGGGATCGTCAGCAGCGTGACCGGCTGGCCGACCGGCGGATTGCCTTGCGCGGTGGCGATGCCGACCATCATCATCGCCTGGCCGAGATAGTTGAAGATGCCCTGCACGACCGCGCGGTGTTCGGACAGCGCGCCCTTCGATTGGCCGGTCGAACCGCTCGTGAACAGGATCGTTGCGTGATCCTCGGGTCCGAGCAGCGGCAGGTCGGCGGTGTGATCGTCCTTTGCGAACACGGCTCCGAGCGCGGCGTCGAGCTCGCGCGAATCGTCGATCTCGACCACTGGCGACCGTAGGCCTGCGATCTGCGCGAGGCGCTTCACGCGGGCCGGATCGGCGAACACGAGTGCGCAATCGACCTCGCCGATCGCTGTCTCCAGTTCCTCCGACTGCCACCAGCCGTTGAGCAGGGTCGCGACGCCGCCGGCCATGATGATGCCCATGTACAGCACGATCCAAGACGGCGAGTTGCGCATCGCGATGCCGATTCGGTCGCCCTTGGCGATGGCGTAGCCGCCGACAAGGGCGCGGGCGGTGCGCTCGGCGGCGGCGTAGACCTCGCCGAAGGTCAGCCGTTCGGCGCCGGAGACGAGGAAGACGGCGTCGCGGTGCTCGTTGGCATAGTGTGCGAAATAGTAACTGAGCGCGGGCGGCGCGGCGGCGATCGTCGGCAGCGTGACGCCGAACCGCTCGACCGATCCGAGCGCGAGCATCCCGTCGGGCGCGGTCAGCGCGGCCATCGTCGAATCCATAGCCAGGTCCAGCTCGGTCCGCATATCGCTCTCCTACTTGGTCTTATCGTTATCGGCCTTTATGCAGGGGCGAACGCGTGGGGAAAAGCCTTTGATCCTGTGGACCATCACCGCCGCTGCGGGTGCCGTAGCGCCTGCCGTCGGCAGTCACATCCGCTTCGAGGATCTGGGGCTGCACCCCGACGTCTTCTCGATCGGGTTTTTCACGCTGCGCTGGTACAGCCTCGCCTATATCGGCGGGATCCTGCTCGGCTGGTGGTATCTGCTGAAGCTGCTTGCCCAGCCCGGTGCACCGATGGCGCGGCGGCATGCCGACGACCTGGTGTTCTACGCGACGCTCGGCATCATTCTCGGCGGGCGGCTCGGGTATGTGATCTTCTACGCGCCCGAGATGTTCCTGCATCCCTTGCGGATCTTCCGGCTCTGGGACGGCGGTATGTCGTTCCACGGTGGCGTCATCGGCACGTCGATCGGGCTGATCTTGTTTGCGCGAAAGCATCAGCTCAACTGGCTGCGCGTGCACGATTATATAGCGTGCTGCGTACCGTTCGGGCTGTTCTTCGGGCGGCTGGCGAACTTCGTGAATGGCGAACTGTGGGGCAAGCCGACCGATGTTGCGTGGGGGATCATCTTCGAGCGCACGGTGCCGTTCGGCATGGTCGAGCCGGCGCGGCATCCGAGCCAGCTGTACGAGGCGGGGCTGGAAGGCGTGCTGCTGTTCGCGCTCCTCTGGTTCGCGTTCTGGAAGACCAAGGCGCGCTATGATCCGGGCAAGCTCGTCGGGTTGTTCGTGCTGGGGTATGGCCTCGCGCGGTTTACCGTCGAATTCTTCCGCGAGCCGGATTCGCAGCTGCGGGCGTTTGCCGAGCATACCGGGCTGCACATGGGGCAGTGGCTGTGCGTGCCGATGATCGTCGGTGGGGCGTATCTCGTGGCGACGTCGGCCAAGCGGCGCGTGCGCGTGGAGTCGATCGCGGGGACGGCGAGCGTCGCCTGACCCTTCCTTTCGAATAGAAGCACCACCCCGGCGGAGGCCGGGGCCCAGTTGGGAAGGTTGATGTAACGACGCGCAACGCACGTCACTACTGACGTTCCGACTGGGCCCCGGCCTCCGCCGGGGTGGTAGAGATTTTTGAGATGGTCGACATGCCCGACACCCCCGTGACTGACACCGCCCTCCCGGAACGCCTCGCCCGAGCGATTGCGCTCGCAGGTCCGATCCCCGTTGCGCAGTATATGGCGGCGGCGAACGCGCACTATTATGCGACGCGCGATCCGCTGGGGGCGGGGGGCGACTTCACAACGGCGCCCGAGATCAGCCAGATGTTCGGCGAGCTTGTCGGTTTGTGGTGTGCCGATCTTTGGGACCGCGCTGGTTGCCCCGAGGTGGCTTGGGTCGAACTTGGACCGGGCCGCGGGACGCTTGCTGCCGATGCTGCGCGCGCAATGACGAAGGCGGGACTCACGCCGCCGGTGCATTTCGTCGAGACCAGCCCCGCGCTGCGTGCCGCGCAGGCCGAGCGCTTGCCCGCTGCCACGTGGCACGACGCGGTCGACACGTTGCCGACCGATCGCCCGCTGATCGTCGTCGCCAACGAGCTCTTCGACGCGCTGCCGATCCGGCAGTTGGTGAAGCGCGAGCAGTGGCATGAACGGCTCGTCGCGGCGCAGGACCTGCTGTTCCTCCCGATCGCCGGGAAACCGCTCCCGGATGCCGTCATCCCTGAGCCGTTCCGCGACGCGCCCGCGGGCTCGATCCTCGAAACCTCGCCCGCCGCCGTGACGATCATTCGCGGTCTCGCCAAGCGGATCGCCGCGCAGGGCGGTGCGCTGATCGCGGTCGACTATGGCTATGAGGGGCCGGCGCTCGGCGACACGTTGCAGGCGGTGCGCGGGCATGCGTTCGCCAATCCGTTCGAGGCGCCCGGCGAGCATGACCTGACCGCGCATGTCGACTTCACCACGCTCGCTGCGGCCGCCCAAACGGAGGGCGCGGTCGCGTGGGGGCCGGTGACGCAGCGCGACCTGCTCGGTGCGCTCGGCATCGATTCGCGGACGTCGGCACTCGCCAAGGCGTCGCCTGCGCGGGCGGAAGCACTGGCGGCGGATCGTAGGCGGTTGATGGACGATATGGGCACGCTCTTCAAAGCGCTCGCGATCACCGCGCCGACTTGGCCGACGCCGGCGGCGTTTGCATGATCGCCTATCGCGATGCCGTGCCTGCCGACGGTGCAGAACTCGCTGCAATGGCGAAGCGGTCGTTTACCGACACGTTCGGTACGCTGTATCGCCCTGAAGATCTTGCCGCCTTCCTCGACCAGGCGTTCGGCGAGACGGGGTTGCCGGCTCAACTGTCCGACCCTGCCTTCACGGTGCGCGTCGCGGTAGACGCGGCGGGCGCGATCGTCGGGTTTGCGAAGATCGGCCCGGTGGCGTTTCCTGGCGATTGGCCTGCGTCCGCGATCGAACTTCATCAGCTTTACGTGCGGGGTGACCAGCATGGTGCAGGTGTCGGCCCGGCGTTGATGGATTGGGCGATCGATGTCGCGCGCGCCGATGGGCGGACGGAAATGATTCTGAGCGTGTATGTGGATAACCACCGGGCTCACCGGTTCTACCAGCGTTACGGCTTTGTCGAGATCGGGCGGTATGTGTTCATGGTTGGGGAGCAGCCTGACGATGACCGAATCATGCGGCTCGTGTTGTGATGCTTGATGCCTCCAGAGATATCGTAGCGAAAGGCCGCCACCCCGGCGGAGGCCGGGGCCCAGTTGGAAAGGTCTTGGTAACGGCGCGTTGCCCGTCGTCAGCACCGTCCCCCAACTGGGCCCCGGCCTGCGCCGGGGTGGGGGCAGTGTTTGATGTTGGGTGACCTAAAATGACCATCGACCTCATCCGCGCGAAGGCGCTTGGCGACATCCCGCATGGCTTTCTCGGCCGGCGTGGCGGCGTCTCGACTGGCGCGTATGCGAGTCTCAACGTCGGCATCGGGTCCGACGACGACCCCGCCGCCATCGCTGAGAACCGCCGCCGCGCGACCGAAGCCGTTCTCCCCGGTGCGAAACTCGTCGGTCTGTACCAGGTCCATTCCGCCGACGCGGTCACCGTGATCGAGCCGTTCGACGACGCGATCCGTCCGCATGCCGATGCGCTGGTCACCAACCGTCCCGGCCTCGCGCTCGGTATTCTTACCGCGGACTGCGCGCCCGTATTGTTCGCCGACGCGCACGCCGGCGTCGTTGCGGCAGCCCACGCCGGCTGGAAGGGCGCGCTCGGCGGCGTCACCGATTCCACGATCCTCGCGATGGAGGCGATCGGTGCGCACCGCGACCGGATCGTCGCCGCGGTCGGGCCGTGCATCGCGCGCGCGAGCTACGAGGTCGACGACGGCTTCATCCGACGGTTCTGCGAAGCGGACCCGGAGAACGAGCGCTTTTTCGCGGACGGTCGCGCCGTCGAGAACAGGGGCGATCATTACCAGTTCGACCTGGAGGCCTATGTCGTCAGCCGGCTCGCGGTCGCCGGGATCGGGCGGATCGAGGCGCTCGGGCTCGACACGTACACCGCCAAAGACGAGGGTGACGATCGCTTCTTCAGCTATCGGCGCGCGACCCATCGCAGCGAGCCCTCCTATGGGCGCCAGATCAGCATCATTGGGCTGTAGCGGGAGGCCGTAACGGTTCCCAAAACCTGCGCCGGTCGTTTAGGCTCCGCACATCGGTTCGCATAAGACGGGCCACGCAGGAGCATATTGATGTCCGATACCCCCGAAAACGCCGGCGCAGTCCCCGCCGAAACCGAAGCGGACCTGACCGGCGTCGCCGCGCGCGTCGCGCCGAAGCCCGAGGTCGAGAAGATCGGCGGGCGCAAGCTGAAGCCGTCGACCTTGATGATGGGGCATGGTTACGATCCCGCGCTATCGGAAGGCTCGCTGAAGCCGCCGATCTTCCTCACCTCGACGTTCGTGTTTCCCAACGCGGCGGCGGGCAAGCGCCACTTCGAAGGCGTTACCGGCAAGCGTCCGGGCGGGGCCGAGGGCCTCGTCTATTCGCGCTTCAACGGGCCGAACCAGGAGATCCTCGAGGATCGCCTCGGCGTCTGGGAAGAGGCGGAGGACGCGCTCGCCTTCTCGTCGGGGATGTCGGCGATCGCCACGCTGTTCCTGGCGATGGTCAAGCCGGGCGACACGATCGTCCATTCGGGGCCGTTGTACGCGGCGACCGAGACGCTGATCGGCCGCGTGCTCGGCAAGTTCGGCGTGAAGTGGCTCGACTTCCCGGCGGGTGCGACTCGTGAAGAGATCGATGCGGTGATGACCGAGGCGGCGACCGGCAACGTCGCGCTGATCTATCTGGAAAGCCCGGCGAACCCCACCAATGCGCTGGTCGACGTCGAGGCGGTCGCGGCCAGCCGCGACGCCATCTTCAAGGGTGAAAAGCCGCCGATCGCGATCGACAACACGTTCCTCGGGCCGCTGTGGTTCCAGCCGCTCAAGCATGGCGCCGACATCGTCGTCTACTCGCTAACCAAATATGTCGGCGGGCATTCGGATCTCGTCGCGGGCGGCGTGCTGGGGTCGAAGGAGCACATCAACACGATCCGGACGATGCGGAACACGATCGGGACGATCACCGATCCGAACACCGCGTGGATGTTGCTGCGGTCGCTGGAGACTCTCGAGCTGCGGATGAGCCGTGCGGGTGAGAATGCCGCGAAGGTCTGCGCTTTTCTCCGTCACCATCCGAAGGTGGAGCGGGTCGCGTATCTGGGCTTCCTCGAGGACGAGCCAGGTATGGAGCGGCAGGCGGATATCTATCGTCGGCATTGCACCGGCGGGGGCTCGACCTTCTCGCTGTATCTGAAGGGCGGCGAGCGCGAGAGCTTCGCATTCCTCGATGCGCTGAAGATCGCCAAGCTGGCGGTGTCGCTGGGGGGGACCGAAACGCTGGCTAGCCATCCTGCGGGGATGACGCATCTGTCGGTGCCGGATGCGCGGAAGCAGGCTCTGGGGATTACGGACAACCTCGTCCGGATCTCGATCGGGGTGGAGGATCCGGACGATCTGATCGCTGATTTCGAGCAGGCGCTGGATACGATCTGAGCCGCGAGGATAATGCCCGCTTCTTGTTCTCCCGCGAAGGCGGGAGCCCAGACTGGGTCCCCGCCTTCGCGGGGAAACAAGAGAGCGATGCGGCGGGTTTTGGGTGAAGTCTTCGCCCTGACCCGCTAGCATCCGACCGATGCCGATCTTTACCCCTATTCGACAGCACGAGTTCGTCGCTGCCGTGCACATCCTCGCCGCCAAGCTCGTCGAGGATACCGCGTGGAAACCCGACTACATTATCGGCATCGGCCGTGGCGGGCTCGTGCCGGCGGTTTTCCTCAGCCATGCGATCGGGTTGCCGACACTGTCGGTGGATTATTCGAGCCAGGTGAAGGACTTTGCCGACGAACCGCTGGTGAAGCTTGCCGCGCGGACGCGAGGGGGCGAGCGACTGCTGTTTGTCGACGACATCAATGATTCGGGGCGGACGATCACGCATCTGCGGCGTGCGCTGGCGGCGGCGGGTGCTGTCGAGGGCGCGGTGCGGTTTGCGATGTTGATCGATAACGTAAGTTCGGCGGAGCGGATCGAGTATTGTGCGCGGACGATCGACCGGGCTGTGACGAAGGACTGGTTCGTGTTTCCCTGGGAGGCGGTGGCGCCCGATGCGGCGATCGCCGAGGATGCGGCCGAGGTCCCGGACCGGATCGCGTAACTTCTTGTTCTCCTGCGAATGCAGGAGCCAAGGGTTGCGGGGGCTGGGCTGAGTAACCCTGGATTCCTGCGTTCGCAGGAAAACGATAGACGAACAAAGGGCCGGCTCCCGTACGGGAAGCCGGCCCTCGCCCTCGATACGCTACGCGAGGGAACTGGGAAACTGGTGTGGCTCGAACGGGCGCGACGTCGGCGAAGCCGTCGTCGGTCGGGTCAGGCTTAGCCTGCCCGCCGTCCGTGCCGGCGGTTGCTCGCTTTCGCGAGCACCGGCCCGGGCTTGCCGGGCCTAGCGCCGGCAGTACCCTGGGTTATCCGACTTATCGATCGCGTTGCCGGCAAGACCACCACCGGCTGCACCGAGGACTGCGCCGAGCGTCCGGTCACCACGACCGGCGATGGTGTGACCGAGCAGGCCGCCGGCGAGCGCGCCGATGATCGTGCCGCCGGTGTTGTCGCAGCCGCGACGGCTGCGGTAGTTGTAGCGGCGATCGTTGCCGCGATACTCGCGGTAGTCGCCGCGGTAGCCGCGGTCGTAGCCACCATCGCGATAGCCGCCACCCTGGTAGCCATCGTAGCCACGCTCGTAGCGCGAGCCCCAGCGCTGCGCATCGGCGGCAGCGGGAACGAGGGCGGTCGCACCCAATGCGAGGGCACTGGCGGCGAGAGTAAAAGTCTTGAACATCGTGCGTCTCCCGTTGGGGATTTCGGCGGCGGCGGGGGCCGTGCTTCCATCCTCGATGAGACGCTTATGAGTGATTCGCATTGAGCTAAGCCTGAATGCCTCCGTTATCCGCTGTTCATGCTTCCGCGGATCGCCGGACACCCTATGAGGGACGCGATGCGGCGCCTGATCACTGTCCTGTTCGTCGCCGCGAGCGTCTGCGCGATCGTGCCGACCTGGTCGGGCGAAGCGCGGCTCGACCTGCTCGGCAAGCGGGCGCAGCTGACCGCGACCCGCGTGATGCTCGACCGGACCAACCCGCGGCATGTGCGCGTCGGTGGGCTTACCTATCTGGGCGGGGTGGCGCTCGACAGTCGCGATCCGGCGTTCGGGGGATTCTCGTCGCTCGACGTCGCGCCGGCCGCGACCGGCAACCGCTTCACGCTGCTGAGCGACGGCGGTAATATCGTCCAGTTCGACATGGGCACCGACTGGCTTCCGCACCGGGTGGCATTCGAGAACCTGCCCGCGGGCCCCGGCATCGGCTGGGAGAAACGCGACCGCGACAGCGAATCGATGGCGATCGATCCGGTCACGGGAAAGATCTGGGTCGGCTTCGAGGATGACAATTCAATCTGGCGCTATGCTGCGGGGTTTGCGCGGTACGAGGCGCGAGTGATGCCCGAGGCGATGCGAAAATGGCCGTCGAATGGCGGACCCGAATCGATGGCGCGGCTGCCCGATGGGCGATTCGTCGTGATCAGCGAGGAGGCGCATGTGCGTCGGCCGGACTGGGCCGGGTCGGACGAGGAACGGTTGCACACGCGGCAGGCGCTGATCTTCGCGGGTGATCCGACCGGGGCGGGGGAACCGGAGCGATTCGCGTACGAACCGTTCGGGCGATACGACCCGTCTGACGTCACCGCGTTGCCGAATGGCGACCTGCTGGTGCTCGATCGTGGTTTCCGACTGCCGTTCACGTTCTCGGCGCGGATATCACGGGTCGCCGCGCGCGACGTCGCGGCGGGGCGAATCGCACGCGGCCGCCTGATCGCGACGATCGATGCGCCGCTAATCCACGACAATTTCGAGGGGATCGACACGACGGTCGAGAACGGCGCGACGATCGTGTGGATCGTGTCGGACGACAACCAGATGTTTCTCCAGCGCACGCTGCTGCTGAAGTTCAGGCTGGATCGCTAAACCCACAAACGCCGACGGCCCGCCCTGCTAGGTGCAGGGCGGGCCGCGGTGATCGCAATACGACGTCGCTTTTAAGCGGCGACCGCCGAGGCTGCGATCTTCTTGACGACTTCGCGCTTCAGGCGACGAACGCGGAGCGACAGCTTGTCGTCCGAGACCTTCACCAGCCAGTTGTCGAGGCCACCATTATGCTCGACGGTACGCAGGCCGTGCGTCGAGACGCGCAGCTTGACGCCCTTCTCGAGCGAATCGGAAAGCAGCGTGACATTCTGCAGGTTCGGGAGGAACGTGCGCTTGGTCTTGTTGTTGGCGTGGGAGACGTTGTTCCCGACCATCCGGCCCTTGCCGGTCAGTTCGCAGATGCGCGACATGTGATTACCTATTCAAGTGTCGGGAGGAACCCCGGAAAGGCGCGCGGATAGCTGGCACGCCGGCTTTCGTCAACCGATTCACGTCAAACGTGTCCTCGGTCGTCCGCAATGAGCATTGTGCAACCCACGGCGATCGACGACGTTGTTACGCTATCGAACTGTTCAATAAAAGGGGATGTCCCATGCGTACGCTCTTGTCTCTCGTCGCGATCGTCGTGCTGGTCGTGGTCGGCCTGATGTATTTCGGGATCATCAACATCGACCAGACCCGCCAGGGCGTCGTTCAGGCGCCGAAGTTCCAGGCCGACGTCGCCAAGGTCACGCTCGGCACCGAGAACAAGACGGTGGCGGTGCCGACGATCAACGTCGAGAAGCCGGGCAACAGCCAGGCACCGAACTGATCTTTACGCGGGTGTTTACGTGGGGCGGGCGGCGGGGCAGGGCCTGAGGCCATGTTCCCTGTCCCCGAACCTATGCGCCGCGCGCTCGACGCGGCGCGCGATGCGGCGCTGGCTGGGGAAGTCCCGGTTGGCGCCGTTGTCGTTAAGGATGGCGTTATTATCGCGACGGGGGCGAATGCGCCGCGGGCGTTGTGCGATCCGACTGCGCATGCCGAGATCCAGGCGATTCGCACTGCTGCTTTGGTTTTAGGGAGTGATCGGCTCGAGGGGTGCGATCTCTGGGTGACGCTGGAGCCGTGTGCGATGTGTGCCGGGGCAATCGCGCATGCCCGGATCGCGCGGCTCTATTATGGGGCGGCGGATGCGAAGGGCGGGGCGGTCGAGCATGGACCTCGGTTTTTCGGGCAGCCGACGTGTCATCATCGGCCTGAGGTTTATGCGGGGATTGCGGAGACTGAGGCTGCGGGGATTTTGCGCGGGTTCTTTGCGAGTCGCCGGTAGAGCATTGTCCATGATCCTCCCCTGCAAGGGGAGGTGGCGCGAAGCGACGGAGGGGTGACACCCTATCGACGGCGCGTCACCCCTCCGTCAGCGCAATGCGCTGCCACCTCCCCTTGCAGGGGAGGATTAGGTTCAGCCTTCGAGGCTCTTAGAAGCCTGCTCGAACAGGTCCTTGGACAGCCCCGGCGTCCGCACGATCCGTTCCAGTTCCGCGCGCATCAACCCCGCGCGCGCCGCGTCGAATCGGCGCCAGCGGCCGAGCGGCGGCAGGAGTTTCGCCGCGGTCTGCGGGTTGAGGCGGTCCAGCGCGATCAGCTGGTCCGCGAGGAATCGATACCCACTCCCGTCGACAGTGTTGAACGCACGCTGGTTCGCGCCGAACGCGCCGATCAGCGATCGGGCGCGGTTGGGGTTGGTCAGCGTGAAGTCGGCATGCTCGGCCAGCCCCGCCACGATCGCACCGGTATCGTCGCGCGACGACTGCGCCTGCGCCTGGAACCACTTGTCGAGCACCAGCGGGTTGTCGCAATATTGGCTGTAGAAGATGTCGAGCGCGGTGGAGCGGATCTCTGACGCGCTACTCACCAGCGTCGTCAGCGCGCCCATTCGGTCGGTCATGTTGTCGGCCGAATCGAACTGCGCGAAGGCGAGGTCCGCCGCATCGTCCGCGCCGCTCGCCGCTATATAGCCGAGCGCGACCGACCGCAGTCGACGCAGGCCCTTGCCCTCGGGGGTGTAGGCATAGGGCTGACCCTCACCCCGCGCATACGCCTGCCGCCACTGCGTCTCCAGCCGCGTCCCGAGATCGCGACGCAGTGCCTCGCGGGCGCGGAAGATCGCGTCGGGGTCGACGACGGCCATCTGGTCGCCGATGAAGCTTTCCGACGGAAGCAACACCGCCTCCGCGACGAACGCCAGATCGAGATCGGCGTTGGCAAGCGTGTTCGCGACCGCGGCGATCACGGCCTCGTGATCCGCATGACCGCCGGTCGAGGCGACCAGCGTATCGAGCATCAGCTGCTGCATCGCCTCGTAGCGCGCGAACGGATCGTCGTCGTGCGCGCTGAGGAAAGCGAGGTCGGCGGCGGTGCGGTCACTTTCGATGACCACCGGCGCGGAGAAGCCGCGGTTGATCGACAGCACCGGGCGTTCGGCAAGGCCTTCGAATTCGATCGTGTCGAGCGTGTCGTCGAACAGCACGAGGCGTTCGTCGGTTAGCGCCGCACCCGATTCGGCACCGAACAGCTTCACACGCAGCGGCAGCACCATCGGCGACTTCAATGGCTGGCCGGGCGTCGCGGGTACCTGCTGCGCGAGCTGCAGCGTCGCGCGGTCGCCGTCGTGCGACAGGCTTGCCGAGACGCGCGGCGTGCCTGCCTGCGAATACCAGAGGCGGAACTGGGTGAGGTCGACGTTGCCGCCTTCCTCCATCGACGTGACGAAATCCTCGCAGGTGGCGGCGGTGCCGTCGTACCGGTCGAAATACAGGTCGGTGCCCGCGCGGAAGCCCTTCGGTCCGAGGATCGCGGCCATCATCCGGATCAGCTCGGCGCCCTTGTTGTAGATCGTCGCTGTGTAGAAGTTCGAGATCTCCTGGTAGGATTCAGGCCGCACGGGGTGCGCGAGCGGGCCCGAATCCTCGGGGAATTGCGACGCACGCAGGCCGCGGACGTCCTCGATCCGCTTGACCGCGCGGGAGCCCTGGTCGGCGGAGAAGCCCTGGTCGCGGTAGACTGTAAAGCCCTCCTTCAACGACAGCTGGAACCAGTCTCGGCAGGTGATCCGGTTGCCCGACCAATTGTGGAAATATTCGTGCGCGACGACCGCGGCGATCGCGTCATAGTCGTAATCGGTCGCGGTATCCGGGTCGGCGAGGATGTAGCGCGAGTTGAAGATATTTAGGCCCTTGTTCTCCATCGCGCCGAAATTGAAGTCGTCGACCGCGACAATGTTGAACACGTCCAGATCGTACTCGCGACCATAGGTCGTCTCGTCCCACGCCATCGCGAGTTCGAGCGCTTTCAACGCGTGGTCGGTCTTGGGCAGGTCAGCCTCGCGCACCCATATGCCGAGCGATACCTCGCGCCCCGACATCGTGGTGAAGCTGCTGCGGTTTACCGCGAGATCGCCGGCGACCAGTGCGAACAGATAGGAGGGTTTCGGGAAGGGGTCGTGCCACGTCGCCCAGTGGCGGCCATCGTCGAGATCGCCCTGCGCGACCGGGTCGCCGTTCGCGAGCAGCACGGGGAAGTGCTTTTTGTCGGCGGTCATGCAGACCGAATAAATGCTGAGCACGTCGGGGCGGTCGGGAAAATAGGTGATGCGGCGAAAGCCCTCGGCCTCGCACTGGGTGCAGAGATTACCGCCCGAGGCATAGAGCCCCATCAACTGCGTGTTGCGATCGGGGGCGATCTCGACCTGAGTCTCGACGACATGTGCGGCGCCGGCGAGGGGAATGACGAGCTGTTCGCCGTCGATCCGCCAGTCGTTGATCGCGACGCCATCGACCGTGACCGAGAGCGGCTTCTGGCCCGCGCCGTCGAGCCGCAGCGGTGCGGCGTGATCGCCGTTGCGCATGACCGACAATGTTGCCGTTACGCGGGTGGTGGAGGGATCGAGGTCGAACTCCAGTTTCGTCTCGGGGACCAGCCACTCGGGCGGGGTATAGTCCTCGCGGCGAATGACGAGCGGGTGGGCGAGACTGTTCTGGATATCGAGCATATGTTTGCGAATATAGGGCTGTGGCGTCCTACCGCCAGCCAAAGCTTGGGGGCGTGCGGTTCGATTACTTGCACCTCCCCGGCGGAG
This sequence comes from Sphingomonas sp. Leaf208, assembly GCF_001421415.1. GTDB lineage: Bacteria > Pseudomonadota > Alphaproteobacteria > Sphingomonadales > Sphingomonadaceae > Sphingomonas. Next base: position 92,902 of record NZ_LMKH01000034.1, on the reverse strand, counting down.
GCCGGGGTCCAGTTGGAGAGGTTGCAGTAACGGAGCGCAGCCTGCGTCAGCACCGTTTCCCAACTGGACCCCGGCCTCCGCCGGGGTGGTACTTCTCTGCGGAGAAGGTCTTTGCTCCATGCCCCAAAGCTTGCGCGGGTGACGGTGGATGCTACGCCGCTGCAACACGTTCCCTTTGCAAGGATTTTCGGATGTATCGTCCTATCGGCGCGCTCGCGGTGCTCGCGCTTTCTACCTCTGCCCTTGCTCAGACTGCGCCCCAAGCTGCTCCCGCGCCGGCTCCGGTGACCGCGCCAAATACGGTCGAGCTGAACGCGAAGCTCGCCGCACCGCTGCCGGCGGATCAGGCGGCGATGAAGGCGCACGTGCTGTTTCTCGCGTCGGACGCGATGAAGGGTCGCGAGGCTGGCAGCCCCGAGTTCGATATCGCCGCGCAATATGTCGCCGCGCAATTTTATGCGGCGGGTCTGCGGCCGGGTGGCGATCAGGGCGGGTATCTCCAGACCGTGCCGCTCGTGTCGTACAAGGCGGCGAGCAAGGGCGATTTCATCTGGACCGGTCGCGGGCCTGCGCAGCCGTTCGTGTTCGGTGAGGATTACGTGCCCGCCGCGAACGGCGCGAAGGCGGAGACCAGCGTGTCGGCGCCCGTCGTGTTCGTCGGTTACGGGATCGACGCGCCGCAATATGGCCAGGACGATTACAAGGGCGTCGACGTGCGCGGCAAGATCGTCGCGTATTTCGGCGGCTCGCCCGCGCGGTTCGGTGGCGAGGAGCGTGCGTTCTTCGGCTCGGGCGGCACCAAGGCTGCGATCGCACAGGCCAAGGGCGCGGTCGGCGTGATCACGCTGGAAAGCCCGCGCTCGGCCAAGGTGCGGACGTTCGGCAAGATGGCGGAGTTTTATGCGACGCCGCGGATGACGTGGGCGAATCCCGACGGCACCGGCAAGGTCGATGCGCCCGGCGCGCCGTCGCTCGGCACGGTCAGCATGGTCGGTGCGGCCAAGCTGTTCGCGGGTGCGAAGACGCCTTGGAGCAAGGTCGTCAAGCAGGCGAACAGCGACAACGCGAAGTTCAAGGCGGTGCCGCTGGTCGGCATGGTCACCGTCGCGACCAAGACGAACTTTGTGCCCGCTGCCAGCAGCAACGTCGTCGGCATTATCCCCGGCAACGATCCTGTGGTCGGCAAGGAGGTCGTCGTGCTCTCCGCCCATCTCGATCATATCGGCATCACCAAGCCAGTGAAGGGCGATGCGCTCAACAACGGCGCGCTCGACAATGCGATCGGCATCGCCAGCCTGATCGAGGAGGCCAAGCGCTTCACCGCCAGCGGCCAGGCGCCAAAGCGGACGATCATGTTCCTGGCCGTCACCGGCGAGGAGAAGGGGCTGGTCGGCAGCGATTACTTCACCAATCACCCGACCGTGCCGCTGACCTCGATCGTCGCGGACGTGAACCTCGACATGCCGATCCTCACCTACAAGTTCGAGGACATGGTGGTGTTCGGCGCCGAGCGCTCGACGATCGGCCCGATCGTCCAGAAGGCGGTGGCGGCGATCGGCGTCGGCCTGTCGCCCGACCCGATGCCGGAGGAGGGCATCTTCGTCCGCTCGGATCATTTCCGCTTCGTCCAGAAGGGGATCCCGTCGGTATTCCTGTGGCCGGGCCAGAAGGGGCCGGGCAAGGCCGCGGTCGCGTATTTCATGGCGAACAATTATCACAAGCCGTCGGACGACCTGACGCAGCCGATCCTGTGGGATCAGGGCGTGCGGTTCGTCGATGCGAACTACCGGATCGCGCGCGAGATCGCCGACGGGGCGCAGCGGCCGGTGTGGAATTCGGGCGACTATTTCGGGACGTTGTACAAGGGGCCGATGGCTGGCGCGGCGGTGGGCAAATGAGCCGGCTGCTGGTCTTCGGTCTCGGCTACACCGCGTCGCGGCTTGCCGAGCGGCTTGCGGCAGATGGCTGGCATGTCGTCGGCACCACGCGCGACGGTCGCGGCGATACGCTCAGGTTTGACGATACGGATGCGGTGACGGCGGAGATCGCGGCGGCGACGCATATCCTGTCGTCGGTGCCGCCCGAGCATGAGGCGGACCCGGTGCTCGGGCGCTACGGTTCGTTGTTGCTGCGGACACGCGCTTGGATCGGCTATCTGTCGTCGACGGGGGTGTACGGCGATGCGCAGGGTGCGTGGGTGGACGAGACGGCACCGATCGGTGGCGGTCGTCGGAGCGCGCGCGCGGCGGCGGATGCGGACTGGCTGGCCATTGGTGCGCGGACGTTTCGGTTGCCGGGTATCTATGGTCCCGGGCGCTCGCCGCTCGACAGGGTGCGGCAGGGCAAGGCGCACAGGATCGAGCAACCCGGCCAGGTGTTCAGTCGCGCGCATGTCGACGATATCGTCTCGGGTGTGATCGCCGGGTTCGATGCGCCGGCAGGGGCGTATAATCTTGCGGACGACGTGCCTGCGTCGCAGAACGACGTGGTGGCGTTCGCGGCGATGTTGCTTGGGATGCCCGCGCCGCCGTTCGTGACGCTCGAGGAACTCTCGGCGATGGGGCGCGGATTTTATAACGAGAACCGGCGGGTGGCGAACGGTAAGGCTAAGCGCGTGCTTGGCTGGACGCCCGCCTGGCCCAACTACCGCGCCGGCCTGCGTGCGCTGAGTGCGATGACGAGGCCGATTCCCGACAACACCGCGCCGGCGACGGCCAGCGTCGACCAGTGATAGCGTTCGAAGATCGTAGATAGCAGCATCGCGATCACCGGCACGATGACGCCCGAATAGGCCGCCTTGGCTGGGCCGATCGCGCGGATGACGTTGAAATAGAGCGGGAAAGCGAGCGCGGAGGCGAACACGCCGAGATAGAGGATGCCCGCGACATAGCCGAAGCGCGGCTCGAACACCGGCGGCCCGGTGGTGATCCAGGCGAACGCCGCGTCGAGGCTCGCGCCGATCAGCATTGCCATCGCGAGCGTCGGTGCCATCGGATAGCGTTTGGCGAACGCGCTGCCCTGGATGACGTTGGCGACCGACGCGGCCATCACGCCGCACAGCGTCAGGACGATGCCGATCGTCGCCGAGCGCGGCCCGTGCGGATCGACCCGCGCCTCGTTGACGAACAGCAACGCGACCCCCGCCATCGCGACCGCGCACCCGACCATCAGCTGCCGTCCGAGCCGTTGCTTGAGGAAGATTCGGCCGAAGATCGCGTTGGGGACGAGCAGGAGCGCGAACACGACCGCGACGAGGCCCGAGGTCACGTAATGCTCGGCGCGGTAGACGAAGTTGAAGTTGAACGTGAACAGCGCGATGCCGATCACGGCCGCGAACGTATAGCCGCGCGCGTCGAACTTGAAGCTTTCGCGCTTGATGCCTGCGTAGATCGCCATTGCGATGCCGGCGACGAGGAAGCGGTAGCTGATCGACCAGCTCGGCGGCACCACCGCGATCTGGTCGCGGATGACGAGCCAGGTCGAGCCCCAGATCAGCGTGACGATGCCGAACGGGATCAGTACGGCCGCGCGGGTCGACTGTGGTGGGTCGGTCGGGCCGGGGGTCATAACTCCCGGATCGCATCGGCGAGCAGGCCGACCGCGTCCGCCGGACTGTCCCAGGCGGTGACGAGGCGAACCTCGCCCGCGGCCCAGTCGTAGAAGTCGAAGCCTTTCGCTCGCAGCGCTGCGGCTTCTTCCGGCGTGGCGCGGAGGAACACTTCGTTCGCCTCGACCGGGTGGACGAGGCGGTCGCCGGCGGCGGTGGCGAGCTTGGCGGCGGAGTCGTTCGCTGTTTTCGCATTGGCGAGCCAGAGGTCGTTGTCCAGCATGGCGAGGATCTGCGCGGCGAGATAGCGCCCCTTCGACAGCAGCAGGCCTGCGCGTTTGCGGCGGTATTGCGTGACGGCGGCAAGGTCGGGCTTGAAGAAGACCAAGGCTTCCGCGCTCATCGCGCCGTTCTTGACGAAGCCGAAGCTCAGCGCGTCGACGCCCGCGCGCCACGTCATCTCGGCGGGCGAGCAGCCGACACGCGCCATCGCGTTGGCAAAGCGCGCCCCGTCCATGTGGAAGCCGAGCCCGCGGTCCTTTGCCAGCGCGCCAATCGCAGCGACTTCATGCGGCTGGTAGACGCGGCCATATTCGGTGGCGTTGGTGATCGAGATCGCGTGCGGCTGGACGCGGTGGACGTCGTCGGGGATCGCGTCGAGGACGGTGCGGATGGTGTCGGGGGTCAGCTTTGCGCCATCGCCGTCGGCGAGGAACAGCTTGGCGCCGTGCGTGTAGAATTCGGGCGCGCCGCCCTCATCGTTCTGGATATGCGCGTCGCGGTGGCAGACGATGCCGCCGTGCGGGGGGCAGAGTGCGGCGAGCGCGAGGCAGTTGGCGGCGGTGCCGGTGGGGACCCAGAGGACGGCGACGTCGGTCTCGAACAGCGCGGACAGGCGGCCGTCGAGCTGCTGGCTCCACGCGTCGCCGGCATAGGCGGTGTCGAGCGTGTCGGCGGCGGCGATCGCGGCCATGACCTGAGGGTGGATCGTGGCGGCGTTGTCGGAGAAGAAGCGCATGGGGGAGACATGCTGCGATGCGGTGTTGGCGTCAACGGGAGTGTCGCCGCTCGGACGTTGGCGACCGCTTTCTTGTTCTCCCGCGAAGGCGGGAGCCCAGTCTGGGTCCCCGCCTTCGCGGGGAAACAAGCTGCTCTACGGCTGGAGCCCTATTGCCCCTCGTCGGGTCCCGGTTCTTCTTCCGGCGGCCGGCGATCGTCGCGGGGAGGCGGGCCTTCCTGGCGGTCGCGGCGGGAGGGGCCGACGGAGATAGTGCCGTCCTCGCCCATCTTCAGGTTGAAGCCCATTCCTTCGATCTCCCCGCCTAGCGGCAGAATGGAATTCTCTTGGTCTTCCGCTGGCAGTGAGTCCGGATCGACCTCTTCCACCGCGGGCGCAGGCGCCGCGATCGGTGCGATCCCCAGCGCGCTCTGCATGAAGTCGCGCCAGATCCGTGCGGGGATGCCGCCGCCCGACAGGCCGGGGTTCGACGAATTGTCGTCGTTGCCGACCCACACGCCGACCACCAGATCGCGCGCGAAGCCGACGAACAGCGCGTCCTTGTTGTCCGACGTCGTGCCGGTCTTGCCGAACGCGTCGACCGTGAGGTTCGCGCCGCGCCCGGTGCCGGTGCGGATCGAGGCCGCCAGCAGGTCGAGCATCTCGTCGTGGATATTGCTCGGCATCTCGGTCGCGCCGCCGGTCAGCGACTGGTACCAGCCCTTCTCGCGGACGTCGGCGAGCCCGCGCGGCTGGACCGGATATTGCTCGCGCGCGATCGCGGCATAGGCGGCGGTCAGTTCGAGCAGCGACACGGTCGAGGTGCCGAGGCCGATCGTCGCCTCGCTCGGGATAGGCGTCGAGATGCCGAGATCGCGCGCCGCCTTGATCACCGCCTTCACGCCGACCTGTTGTGTGAGCCGCGCAGCCGCCACGTTGGACGAGCGTGCGAATGCCTGGCGCAGCGTGATCGTCCCCTGATAGCGGCCGTCGCTGTTCTTCGGGGTCCAGTCGCCTATCGTCACCGGGCGGTCCTCGATCGTCGAATCGGGGGTGAGGCCCTGGCGCATCGCGGCGAGGTAGACGAACAGCTTGAAGGTCGAGCCGGGCTGGCGCCGCGCCTGCGTCGCGCGGTTGAACGGGCTTTTCGCGTAGTTCTTGCCGCCGATCATCGCGACGACGCGGCCATCGGGTCGCATCGCCACCAGCGCGACCTGCGCCTGACGCAGACCCGCGCGCGCTATGGTGCGTTCTGCCGCGCGCTGTAGCCGCGGGTCTAGTGTCGTCTGGACGGTCGCCTCGGTCTTGATCTCACCGGCCTGGTCGCGCGCTTCGGGGAGTATCCAATCGGCGAAATAGGTGCCGTTGGGGAGCTGCGACGGGCGGCTGCCGAGTACGCGCTGCGGTTGGACCGCCTCGCCCTCCGCCTTGGTAAGGAAGCCCGCGTCGACCATCGCGCCGACCACGACGGCCTCTCGCTTGCGCGCGCCTTCGAGGTTGGAGGTGGGGGCGAGACGCGACGGTGCCTTGACGAGGCCGGCGAGCATTGCCGCCTGGCCGACGTTGAGCTTGTCGGGGGTCCGACCGAAATAGTGCTTGGCGGCCGCGCTGATCCCGTAGGTGTTGTCGCCGAAATAGACGTTGGAGACATAGCGCGAGAGGATTTCGTTCTTCGACAGCCATGCCTCGAGCCAGAACGCGATCATCGCCTCGCGAATCTTCCGCGTCGCGGTGCGGTCCGAATCGAGGAACGCGTTCTTCGCGAGCTGCTGCGTGATCGTCGAGCCGCCCTGGCGCACGCCGCCCGAGCCCATGTTCGCCCAGGCTGCGCGCGCGATGCCGCGCGGGTCGACGCCCCAGTGCGAATAGAAGCGCCGGTCCTCGATTGCTAGGAACGCCTGCGTGACGTGCGCCGGAAGCTTCGAGGCATCGACCGACTTGCCGATGATCGCACCGCGTCGCGCGATTGGCGTGCCGTCGTCCGCGGTCAGCGTGATGGAGGGCGGGGTCGGTGGCTGGAGCGACTTCGACAGCGGTGCGGTGATCGCCAGCCAGATGATCGCGATCACCAGCAGGACGATGCCGATCCCCGCTCCGCGCAGGATCCAGCGACCGATCGGACGCTTGCGTCGTGGCGTGCTGGGGGTGGCGTAGGCCGCGCCGAAGTCGCGATCATACGGGGCGGGATCTTCACCGTCCCGCTCGGCCTCGTATTTCTGGCGCAGGCGTTCGCGCTCAGTGATCAGCCGCTCGCGCTCATAGGCGTAGGGCTCGCGGTCGCCGCTGGAGCTGGAACGGTTGGGGTCGAAGGGATCGGGGCGCATCGGTCGTTCCAGCGGGTCGGCCAAGCGGCGGACGTCAGGTGTATTATCGTTCTATGACAGCTCGGGCAAGTCTGTGCTTGCGCCGTCCGTTCCTGCGCATGCTTAACGTGTACAGGGGCTTAGCGACAGCGGCACTACGTTCGCCGGACGAGAACCGACCGAAGCGCTGTTGTCATCGCGCGACGAAACGGGAAAGAGCATCGCATGACGTTCGAACAGGATAAAACCGTGGCCGCTTCCGACACTCCTCCCGCCGTCCTGCCGCTGGTCGTCGGCATCGGCGGCACGATCGGCGGCGTCTCGTCGACCGAGCGTGCGCTGCGGATCGCGCTCGATGCGGTCGAGAAACAGGGCTATCGCACGCAGATGTTCGGCGGCGCCGACATGGCGCGGCTGCCGCTCTACGATCCGAAGGCGACGACGCGGACGCCCGACGAACAGGCGTTCGTCGCGGCGGTGCGCGAGGCGTCGGCGGTGATCATCGCAAGTCCCGGCTATCACGGCAGCATTTCAGGCGTCGTGAAGAACGCGCTCGACCTGCTGGAGGAAACCGCGCGCGATCCGGAGCGGCCGTATCTGGCGGACATGCCGGTCGGGCTGATCGCGACGGCGTATGGGTGGCAGGCGACGGGGAGCACGATCGCGGCGTTGCGGTCGATCGTCCATGCGTTGCGCGGGTGGCCGACGCCGTTTGCCGCCGCGATCAATACGCAGGTGACGAAGTTCGACGATGAGGGCGGGGCGAGCGATCCTGCGGTGCTCGAGCAGTTGCGGCTGGTCGGGCGGCAGGTGGCACGGTTCGCGCCGTTGTCGGAGCCGGCGAACTAGAACCTTCTCGCCCCTCCCTGAAAGGGAGGGGTTCGGGGGTGGGTCGGTTTCGATCTGTCCAGACGCCGCGACACGAGCGGGCCTACCCACCCCCAGCCCCTCCCTTCCAGGGAGGGGGGCAGGTCATGTTGTTGGAAGCAGGCCTTACTTCAGGCCACCACCGAGCGAGCGGTAGAGTTCGACCGCGTTGCTGTCGCGGACGAGGCGTGTCGCGAGCAGGCTCTGCTGGGCGGTGTAGAGCGCGCGCTGCGAATCGAGCGTGTTGAGGAACGGGTCGATACCGGCGCGGAAGCGGAGCTGCGACAGGTTATACGCGCCGGCCGCGTTGTCACGCAGCGACGTCTGAGCCTCGAGCTGGCTGTTGATCGTGCCGCGACGTGCCAGCGCATCGGCGACCTCGCGGAAGCCGGTCTGGATGCTCCGTTCATACGTGGCCAGCATCGCGTCGCGCGTCGCCTTGGCGTATTGCAGGTTGCCCTTGTTGCGACCGAAATCGAAGATCGGCTGCGTGATCGACGGGGCGACCGACCATTGCTGGCTGCCGCTGCCGAACAGGTTGGACAAGCCAAGGCTGAGCGTGCCGAATGCCGCGGTCAGCGAAATGTTCGGGAAGAACGCCGCGCGCGCCGCGCCGATATTCGCGTTGGCGGCGATCAAGTTGTGCTCGGCCGCGGCGACGTCCGGGCGGCGTAACAGCACCTCCGATGACAGGTTGGCGGGCAGATTCTCCAGCGTCGGCGTCTTGTCCGGCATCCGCGCGGGAAGCAGATCCTGCGTCACGGTCGTCCCGGCGAGCAGGTTGAGCGCGTTCTGGTCCTGCGCGATCAGCGTGGTCGCGTCGGCAATGTCCGAGCGCGCCTGGTCATAGGTGGTGCGCGCCTGACGCACTTCGAGCTCGGAGGCGATGCCGATCCGGAAGCGGTCCTGCGTGAGCTTCAGCGTCTGGCCGAACGCGCGCTCGGTATCCTGCGCGATCTTGAGGCGGTCCTGGTCGGCGGCCATCGTCAGCCACGCGGTCGCGGTCTCCGAGATGAGCGACACCTGGGCGGCGTTGCGGTTTTCTTCCGCCGCGAAATACGCTTCCTGCTGCGCCTGCGTCAGGTTGCGGATGCGGCCGAAGAGGTCGATTTCCCATGCCGAGATGCCAACATTGGCCGAATAGATGTCGGCGCGCCCGCTGCCCGTGACGGCCGTGCCAGCGCCGCCGGTACCACCACCGGTGCCGCCACCCGTTCCGGTACCGCCACCGACGCCGCCCGTGCCACCACCAGTGCCGCCGCCCGTGCCGCCGCCGACACCGCCTACGCCGCCGCCAACCGCACCGAACGGCGACTTCTGGTAGGTCGCGCTGCCGGTTGCGCCGATCGTCGGGAACAGGTCCGCGCGCTGGACGCGGTATTGCGCGCGCGCCTGTGCGACGTTGGCGACCGCGATGCGGACGTCGCGGTTATTGTCGAGCGCGAGGCGGATCACGCCGCGCAGGCGGTCGTCGGTAAAGAACGCCTCCCACGCGGTGTCCGCCGGTACGATCGCGTTCGCGGCGTTGCCGGCCGCATAGGCTGGCCCGGTCGGTCCGCTTGGTGCCACGGGAAGCTCCGGACGGACGTATTTGGGGGCGAGGTTGCATCCGGCGAGCGTGAGCCCGGCGGCGAACGTGAGCGCGGTGCGGCTGGAGATCTTGGTCGAGAACATCTGGATCAGGCCTCCTGCGGCCGCTGGTCGTGGGGGGGCTTGGTGCCGCCGTCACGGTTGTCGTCACGGTTGCCGTCGCGGTCGGGCACCTGGTCGCGGTCCTGCCCCGAGCCGGCCTTGTCCTGCTTGAAGACGCGCTTCACGAGCAGGAAGAACAGCGGCACGAAGAAGATCGCGAGGACGGTCGCGGACAGCATGCCGCCAACCACCGCCCAGCCGATCGCGTTCTGGCCGCCGGCGCCGGCACCGCTCGACAAGGCGAGCGGCAACACGCCGAAGATGAACGCGAACGACGTCATCAGGATCGGGCGAAGGCGGAGTTTGGCCGCCTCGACCGCGGCATCGGCCGCGTTCATCCCGTCGCCCATCTTCTCCTCGGCGAACTCCACGATCAGGATCGCGTTCTTCGCCGCCACGCCGATTGTCGTGATCAGCCCGACCTGGAGGTAGATGTCGTTGTTCAGCCCGAAGAGCATCGCCGCGCCGACCGCGCCGAGGACGCCGAGCGGCACCACCAGCAGGACGGCGATCGGGATCGACCAGCTCTCGTACAGTGCGGCCAGGCAGAGGAACACGATCAGCAGCGAGAGTGCGTAGACCGTGGTCGACTGGCCGCCCGATAGGTTTTCCTCATAGCTGAGCCCGGTCCACTCATAGCCGATGCCGGGGGGCAGCTTGGCCGCCATCTCCTCCATCGCCTTGATCGCGGTGCCGCTGCTGACGCCCGGCGCCGGCGAGCCCATGATCTCGAACGAGGCTACGCCGTTATAGCGTTCGAGGCGTGACGGGCCGTAGTTCCAGCTTGTCGTCGAGAAGGAAGAGAACGGCGCCATCGCGTTGCTGGTCGTGCCGCGGACGTAGAAGTTGCCGAGATCGGCGGGCGTCGTGCGGAACGGTGCGTCGGCCTGCACAAACACCTTCTTCACGCGACCGCGGTCGATGAAGTCGTTGATGTACGCGCCACCGAATGCGGTGCTGACGGTGGTGTTGATGTCCTGCTGGCTGAGGCCGAGTGCCCCCGCCTGCGCCTGGTCGACGTTCAGTTTCAGCTGTGGCGCATCCTCCAGGCCGTTCGGACGGACCTGCATCAGGCGCTTGTCCTGGCTGGCCATGCCAAGCAGCATGTTGCGCGCCTCGAGCAGTTTCTCGTGACCGACGCCGGCATTGTCCTTCAGCATGAAGTCGAAGCCGTTGGCGTTGCCCAGTTCCTGCACGGCGGGCGGCACGAAGCCGATCACCATGCCGGCACGGATCCCGGCGAGCGCCTGGTTGGCACGGGCGGCAACCGCGGCGACGCTGTTCTCCTTGCCGCTACGATCTTCCCAGGGCTTGAGCTGGATGAAGGCGATGCCGACATTCTGGCCTTGGCCGACGAAGCCGAAGCCGCTGATCGTGAAGATACCCGCGGTATTGGCCTTCTCGTCGATCATGAAGTGATCGCGGACCTTGTCCATCGTCCGGGTGGTCTCCTCCATCGGCGTACCCGACGGCATCGAGACCTGTGCGAACATCACGCCCTGATCTTCCTCGGGGAGGAAGCCCGAGGGCAGGCGGACGAAGATGAACGCCATCGCGACGACGATCACGGCATAGACCAGCATCGTGCGGACCCAGCCCTTCTCGACGCGGCGCAGGCCGTTGCCATACTTGCCGACGCCCTTGTCGAAGGTGCGGTTGAACCAGCCGAAGAAGCCCTTCTTCTCGCCATGCCCTTCCTTGGCAGGCTTCAGGATCGTCGCGCAGAGCGCGGGCGTGAGGATCAACGCGACCAGCACCGAGAGCGCCATCGACGACACGATGGTGATCGAGAACTGGCGGAAGATCACGCCGGTCGAGCCGCTGAAGAACGCCATCGGCAGGAACACCGCCGACAGCACGAGGCCGATGCCGACCAGCGCACCGCTGATCTCGTCCATCGACTTCTTGGCGGCTTCCTTCGGGGATAGCCCTTCCTCCTGGATCAGGCGCTCGACGTTCTCGACGACGACGATCGCGTCATCGACGAGCAGGCCGATTGCCAGCACCATGCCGAACAAGGTCAGCGTGTTGATCGTGAACCCCGCGACCTGGAGCACGGCAAGCGAGCCGAGCAACACGACCGGGACAGCGATCGTCGGGATCAGCGTGGCGCGGAAATTCTGGAGGAACAGGAACATCACGAGGAAGACGAGGACGATCGCCTCGATCAGCGTGTGGATGACCTGCTCGACCGACAGCCGCACGAACGTCGAATTGTCGATCGGGAACGCGACCTTGACGTCGGGCGGGAACTGCTTGGCGATCCGGTTGACCTCGGCCTTGACCAGCTTGACGGTATCGAGCGCGTTCGCACCCGGTGCCAGCTTCACGCCGAAGCCTGCCGCCTGCTTGCCGTTATAGCGTGCCTGGAAGCTGTAGTTCTCCGAGCCCATCTCGACGCGGGCGACGTCCGACAGGCGCACGGTCGCGCCGCTGGTCGCCGAGCGGACGATGATCGCGCGGAACTGCTCCGGCGTTTGGAGGCGCGACTGTGCGGTCACGGTCGCGTTGAGCGACTGGCCCTTCACGGCAGGCAGACTGCCGACCTGGCCGGCCGAGACCTGGGCGTTCTGCGCGGTCAGTGCGGAGGTGATGTCGGTGACGGTGACGCCGAGGTTCGACATCTTGAACGGGTCGACCCAGATCCGCATCGAATATTGCGCGCCGAACACCTGCGTGTCGCCGACGCCCTTGATGCGGCTGAGCGGATCCTGGAGCTTCGAGGCGATCATGTCGCCGAGATCGACCTGGTCGTGGTCGCCGTTTTCCGAATAGGCGGCGATGATGAGCAGGAAGTTGGCGGTCGCCTTGGTCACGCGAAGGCCGGCCTGCTGCACTTCCTGCGGCAGGAGCGGCGTTGCCTGTTGCAGCTTGTTCTGCACCTGGACCTGCGCGATGTCGGGGTCGGTGCCCTGCTCGAAGGTGAGCGTGATCGCGAGGTTGCCCGAGCCGTCCGAGGTCGAGGCGAAGTAGCGAAGGTTGTCGATGCCCTTCATCTGCTGCTCAATGATCTGCGTCGTCGTGTTCTCAAGCGTCTGTGCGTCGGCGCCCGGATAGGACGTCGCGACCGTCACCTTGGGGGCGGCGATCTCAGGGAACTGGGCGATCGGCAGCGACCGGATCGCGAGGATGCCGGCCAGCATCAGGATGATGGCGATGACCCATGCGAAGATGGGTCGATCGATGAAATAGCGTGACATGGGCGGTTACTTCCCGGCCTGCGCGGAACTGTTGCTGGTCGCACCGGACGCGTCGCCGCCTCCGGGTGCCGCGCCGGCGGGCTTGGCGACCTGCTGCGGGGCGGCGGGCTTGACGGTCGCGCCGGGACGCAGGTTGAGCAGGCCCTCGACGATCAGCTTGTCGCCGGGCTTCAGGCCGCTGGTGACGATCCACTTGTCGCCGATCACGCGGTCCGTCGTGACATTACGCTGCTCGACCTTGTTCTGCGCGTTGACGACCAGGGCGGTCGCACCGCCGCGCGGATCGCGCGTGATCCCAGCGGTCGGTGCCATGATCGCCTGGCGACGCGTGCCCTCGACGAGCTTCGCACGGACATACATGCCCGGCAGCAACAGGCCGTTGGGGTTCGGGAAGCTTGCACGCAGCGTCACCGCGCCGGTGGTCTGGTCGACCGTGACTTCGGCGAACTGCAGGCGGCCCTCGATCGGATAGGTCGTGCCGTTCGGCAGGATCAGCTGGACGCGCGCGCTGCCGTCGCCGCGGGTCACGCCGCCGCTTGCCATCGCCTGCTTCAGATCGAGCAGCTGCGCCGCCGACTGGACGACGTCGACATAGACGGTGTTGGTGCGCTGGATCGTCGCGAGCGGATCGGTCTGGCCGGTCTGGACCAGCGCGCCTACGGTCACGAGCGACCGGCCGATGCGGCCCGAGATCGGTGCCTTGATGCGCGTGAAGCCGAGGTTGACGCGCGCCGACTGAACCGCCGCCTGCTGCGCTGCAACATTGGCGCGAGCCTGTTGTGCGGATGCGTTTGCGTTGTCCGCTTCCTGCTTGCTGACTGCGTTCAGCTGGACGAGCTGGCCGTAGCGCTGCGCCTGGAGGCGGGTCGCGTTGATCTGCGACTGGGCCGCGCCGAGCTGGCCCTGTGCGCTGGCGAGCGCCGCGCGATAGGGGGCGTCCTCGATCGCGTAGAGCACCTGGCCCTTGCTGACCATCGCACCCTCGGTGAACAGGCGGTCGCGAACGACGCCGCTGACCTGCGGACGAACTTCCGAGGTCTCTACCGCGGCGATACGACCGGGAAGCTCGGAGGTGAGCACGACCGCTTCCTCGCCGACGTTGACGACGCCGACGGTCGGTGTGGGCGGAGGCGGCGGAGCCTGCTCCTTGCCGCAAGCCGACAGCAGGGAGAGCGCGAAGAGCGCCACCGATCCCTTGAGGTTCAATTGCTGCATGTTAAGCATCCCGACGTCCGTGCAGATTAGGTTCACCGGAATGAACGTTCATTCCGCTTGCTTGCCCGCTAGGATTGTGCGAGCGGCCGGTCAACCTAAAAACGCGTCGGGAACATGGTTTTGAGTGCAGTGCAGCATGAAATGGGAAGTCGGGAGCGTATCGTCTCGTCGGCCCGTCATCTGTTTGCGACACAAGGGTTTCATCAAACCCCGATGTCCGAACTGGCGGTGGCGGCGGGCGTGTCCGTCGGCCAGATCTATCGCCTGTTCACCGGCAAGAACGCGGTGATCCAGGCGATCGTAATGGAAGATGCGGCGGCCAAGATGGGCGAGCTGCAGACGATGAACGACTCGGTCAAATCGGAGCGGTTCTCGATCGAGGAAGGGTTCGTCGAACTGGCGCGGCGTGCCCTGTCGAAGGGCGACGAAGCGCTGTCGTTCGAAATCATGGCGGAGGCGCACCGCAACGCCGACGTTGCGGACACGATCGCCGACCTGTGCCGCGATTTCCGCCGGATGATCCGCGAACTCGCCTGCGTCGCCAATCCGGACTTGCAGGAGAATGAACTGGAGGGCGCGGAGGAGCTGATCCTCGCCTTCATGTTCGGGCTTGGCCACCGTACCCTGTCGCGGCCGCGGCTGTCGGAGGATGAGACGGCGCGGTTGACCGGGCGGATGATCCTGGCGGCGGTGCGCGCGATCTGAAATCCCGTAGAAAACCCCGTTCGTGCTGAGTAGCGACCGAGTAGCTTCGCAGAAGCGTATCGAGGGCGCGTATCGAAGCATCGGTTCCGCTCGCCAACCTGTCCTTCGATACGCCTTCTCGATACGCGGCTATGCCGCTACTCGATGGCTACTCAGGACGAACGGTGGAGGGCTCGACAGACGAATCATTCCGTCGTTGTAGCCGGCGCGTCCTACCGTACCGCCGCGCGGAGGGTGGCGCGGACGCCGGTGTGGGTCGGGTCGTATTCGACGATCGACTGCAGGCTCTGCGCCATCGCGCGGATCAGCTTCGTACCGAGACCGGTGCCGCGCGGGACGGCGTCTTCGGGGATGCCGCAGCCATCGTCTTCGACCGCGAGCAAAAAGACGTCGTCGTCGATCCGGCGGAGCGCGACGCGGACTTCGCCGCCGCTGTTGGGGTAGGCGTATTTGCACGCGTTGGTGACGAGTTCGGTGACGATGACGCCGAGCGACACCGCGCGGTCGGTGGGCAGGCGGATCGGCTCGGCGGCGAGGCTCAAGGCGCGGGGGAGCGCCTCGGTTGACCAGGTCTCGGCGAGTTCGTCGACCAACGCGCCGAGATATTCCTGCATGTCGACGCTCTCGACGTCGTTGCTAGTGTAGAGCCGGCGGTGGACCTGCGCGATCGCCTGGATGCGGCGCTGCGTATCTTCCAGCGCCTCACGCGCGGACGGGTCGGTCAGCGCGGTCGCCTGGAGGCGGACCATCGCCGAGACGAGTTGCAGCGAGTTGGCGACGCGGTGGTTGACCTCGCCGAGTAAGGCCTCGAGTCGCGCGTTGCTGGCGCGGAGATCGGCCTCGGCGGACGCCTTTTCCTGCTCGAGCAGGGAACGCGCGCGCACCTGTTCGAACGAGGCGGCGAGCAGGTCGAAGAAATCGTCGCCGACCGTCTTCACGACGTAATCGGCCGCCCCTGCCTTCAGCGCGGCGACTGCGATGCGGCCTTCCTCGGAGCCGGTGACGTACACGACGGGGGGCGGATCGGGCAGGCGGCGGAGCGCTTCGAGGGTCTCGAGGCCGTCCATGCCGGGCATGTAATGGTCGACCGCGATCAGGTCGAAGCGTTCCGCGGCGGCCTTCACGACACCCTCGGCCCCCGTCTCGGCGACGGTCATCCGGTAGCCGCGGCGTTCCAGGGCACGCGCTGCCAGCCGCCGGATGCCGGCGTCGTCGTCGATGTAGAGGACGCGCGTTTCGCTCACTCGGCTTCGGGGACCTGGATCACCGACAGGAACAGCCCGAGCTGGCGGATCGCCTGCGCGAAACTCTCATAGTTCACCGGCTTGGTGATGTAGACGTTGCAGCCGAGATCGTAGCAGCGCTCGATCTCGACCTTGTCGTCGGTGGTGGTGAGCACGACGACCGGCGTGCGCTTGAGCGGGCTGCCCTCGGCCTTGATTCGCGCGAGGATGTCGGTGCCGCTCATATCAGGCAGGTTCAAGTCGAGCAGGATCATCGCCGGGCCGCTTTTCGCGGGGCCATCGGCGGCATTGAACAGGAAGTCGAGCGCGGTGGTGCCGTCGGTGAAGTGACGGATATCGTTCAGGATCCCGGCGCGGCGGATGTTCTTCTCGATGAGGCGGGCATGGCCCTCGTCATCCTCGATCATCACGATGCCGACGGTCTTGTGATCGTTCATGCTGCGTCCTGGATGGTCATGTGGGTCGGCAGGTTGAGCCGGAAGGTCGCGCCGTCGCCGAGCGTCGACTGCACGTCGATCGTGCCGCCCAGACGATAGGCGAGTGCGCGGACATGCGCGAGTCCGATGCCTTCGCCCGGCTGGTCCTGCGCGCCCGAGCGGCGGAACAGGTCGAACACGCGCTGATGATCGCGCGGATCGATGCCGCGGCCGTTGTCGACCACCGACAGGATCACGCGCCCGCGTTCGGTATGGCCCTTCACGACGATCTCGCCGGGGCGGCCTGGTTTCAGATACTTGGTCGCGTTCTCGATCAGGTTCGACAGGATCTGTTCGAGCGCGAGGCGATCGGTGACGATGGCCGGTATCGGCCGCTCGACGCGCACCACGGCGCCGCGATCGTCGACGATGTGCTGCATCGCGCCGACGATCGTGTCGACCAGTTGCGCGGGGTCGATATGCTCGGGGGCGATCGTCCGCCGCCCTTCGCGCGCGAGCTTGAGGATCGCGTTGATCAGCCGGTCCATCTTCTGCGTCGAGGTGCGGATGAAGCCGATCGCCTCGGGCAGGTCCTCGCGCGCCGCCAATCGTGCGTCTTCGGTCAGGATGTGCGGCGCTTCGGCCTCGGCGCGATCGACGAGTTCGGCGAGCGGCCCCGCGGCGGTCGCGAGTTCGGCGGTGAAGCCCATCACGTTGACCAGCGGCGAGCGCAGATCGTGGCTGACGATATAGGCGAAGCGCTGGATTTCCTCGTTCGCGCGGCTGAGATCGGCGGTGCGCTCCGTGACCTGCTCCTCAAGCGTCTCGTTAAGGGTGCGCAGGCTGTCGCGCGAGGCGGCGAGGTCCGCGGTGTAGCGGCGGATCAGCAGGACCGCGAGGATCGCGACGACCAGCAGCAGCGCTGCGGCGAGCCCGGCGACCGAGAGGAACAGCGCGCTGGTGCGTTCCTGCCGCTCGGTCCGGATCGCGAGCAGGCGGACTTCGTCGGCGGCCATCGCCTGGGTGCGGTAGCGGATGCCACGCATCAAGGGGACGCTGGCGTCGACCGCGAACCGGCGCTGCGCCTCGGCGATCCGACCCGAGGCGACCAAGGTCATCGATTGCGTCCGGAGCGCGCGCAACTGGACGAAGCGCGGCTCGATCAGGTCGAGGCGGGCACCCTGCCGCGGATTGTCGCGGGTCAGATGGCGCAGCTTGCGGATCGACGGGACGAGGTTGCCCGCGCTCCGGGCATAGGCGGTGGCGAACAGCGGTTTGCCGGCCAGGATATAGCCGCGCCGCGCCGTCTCGGATTGCTCCATCTGGATCTGGAGCGTGGCGATCGCCTGGCGGACGTCCTGCGTGTGGAGGATCTCGGCGGTATAGGTGCGGTTGCGGACGGTGATCCAGCCGATTGCGATCGCGGCGGCGGCTAGCGCGATGAAGCCGAGCGTCATGAACGCGACCAGCCAACGTGCGACTCGCCCTTCCGAAGAGGGCAGTTTCAGGCGTACGCGAACCATAGGACGGGCGGTGTAGGCTGGCGGATGTCGTTACGCCAGCGATACTGCCGGGTCCGCCAGCGTAACGATATTGATTTAGAGCAGCAGGTCCTGCGCGCTCGCCTTGCCGACGAGACCGCCGCCGCTGCGCCGGTCCATCTCGTGGTTGGCGGTGAAGCGGATGTCGGAATCGCGGTCGGTCATGAACGCCATCAGCGTCTCATGATCGAGTTCGGACCACTCCTTGCCGCGATCGGGGCCATAGCGGACACGGGGGATCAGCCCCGGATCACGCGACCATTCGAGCAGCTGCGCAAGGCTCGCTTCGTTCAGCATGTCGCGCAAGTGGAACGCGGTGACGTAGGCATCGGGAAAGGCGCGATGCGCGGGCAGGCCGCGCTCGTGCTCCATGCCGTGGGGTTTGCGCCAATAGCGCAGCACCTGATTTGAGAAACTCGGCGAATCAGGCCAAAGCCTGAGCGCGCATTTCCAGGTGCAGATCCATTCGGCATCGCGGGTCAGCGCAGGGGTGCAGAACTTCTGCTCGAAATCGGCGCGGTGCGCGGCGAGTGCGAGCCGGCGTGGCCACGGGTCGAGCACCTGTCGCGCACAGTCATGCCAATATGGCGCGTCGGCGACATGCTCGTCGAGGATGTGGTGGATCGCCTGAGTCACCGGCGGGATCAGCCGGCCGGGATTGACGAGCAGGCTGCCGCCCTCGCCATAGATCTCCCAGCGGCCGTCCTCGCCGAGCGCGACGTCCTGCCAGCCGATTTCGCACACGCCGTGCGCGGGCGGGGCCGAGCCGGTGGTCTCGAGGTCGACGACCCGGATCATCTGGGGTTGCTGCTTGGGCTTGGGGTAGGGGGGCGCCATGCCCGCCATGTGGGGACAAAAGCGCGCTTAATCCAGCGCGTATGAGTCATCCACGTCGAGTTCGCGGACGCCGCGGCGCTGGCGGGCGCGGTCGACCAGTTTCCGGAGACCCTCCCGTCGGTCGCGTGCCATCGGGATATCGCGGAGGGTGAACTCGCCGCCGTTGGTCGTGCGATCGCTCGAAGTCAGAGTGATCGTGCCGATGTCGGTCATCTGGTTGAGCAGGGAGTAGCCGAGGCGGACGTCCTTGATCCGGTAGAGCTCGATCTCGTCGATCGTCTTGAACAGGATGCCGCGCTTGATGATGAGGCGCTGGTCGGTGATCTCGTAGCTGGCGCTGCGGTTTTTCAGCCAGCGGACGCCGATGATGACGAAGCCCACGCCGGCGAGGCAAGTGAGGAGGGTGCCCCATCCGGCAAAGCTGCCGAGCAGCCAGCGGCGGGTGCTGGAGCGGAATTCGTCGACTGGGCGCTCCACTGGGGGACTCCTTGGGGTGGTGGCGGGACGGTAGGCTGGGGGGATGGCGTGTCAATCATGTGTGGCTGCGGTCCGTCTACTGCCGCCACTCGCCACGTCGTCGTCATTCCCGCGACGGCGGGGATCCATATCCTCCGAACGGTTGCGATTCTGTTGCGCGGCCAGCCAGTCTGGGTTCCCGCCTGCGCGGGAATGACGGGGGAGGGGGCGGTACTGCACTGCTCGCCGCGAGGTGCTCGTCTAATTTTGGGAGCGCCCTCCACCAGTACCACCCCGGCGAAGGCCGGGGCCCAGTTGGGGGACGTAGCTAACGGAGCGCGGCACTTCGTTACATCCACCTTTCCAACTGGGCCCCGGCCTCCGCCGGGGTGGCGGCCTTGTTACGGTACCGATCTCACAACGCCGCTGGCCGCGAGTTGTGCGTCTACCTCGGCCAGCAGCGCATCGAGCGCTGCTTGGTCCGTCGCCTCGGCACGTACCGTCAGCATCGCCTGCGTGTTCGAGGCTCGCAGCAGCCACCACCCGTCGGCGGTCGTCACCCTCGCCCCATCGGTCAGGTTCATCTCCGCGCCCTCCGACTTCAACCGCGCGATCACCTCGTCCACCACCGCGAACTTCCGTCCGTCCTCGACTGGAAACCGCAGGTCGGGCGTCGCCACCAGCGCCGGCATCGCATCGCGCAACTCGGTCAGCGAACGCCCCGACAGATGCACCGCGCGGATCAGCCGCACTGCCGCGTAGTGCGCATCGTCGAACCCGTAATATTCGCCCGCGAAGAACAGATGACCGCTCAACTCACCGCCGATCGGCGCGCCGGTGCAGGTCATCGCGGTCTTCATCAGGCTGTGGCCTGTGGCGGCCATCACCGGCTTGCCGCCCAACGCCGTGATTCGGTCGAACAGCGCCTGCGACGACTTCACGTCGGCGACGATCGGCGCGCCGGGGTGTTCGCGCAGCGCAGGTTCGACCAGAATGGACAGAATCTGATCGCCCCAGATCACGCGTCCCGAACCGTCGACCGCACCGATCCGATCGCCGTCGCCGTCGAACGCCAGTCCGAAATCGAGGTTCTTTTCCGCGACCAGGCGTTTCAGATCGGCGAGGTTCGCCTCCTCGGTAGGATCGGGATGATGGTTGGGAAAATTGCCGTCGACTTCGGCGAAGATCATATGATGCTCACCCGGCAGGAGCTTCACGAGTTTCTCGATCACCGGGCCGGCGGCGCCGTTCCCCGTGTCCCAGCCGATCCGGTACGCGCCGCCTGCATAGCCCGCCATCAGTCGGCTCGTATAGGCGTCAAGGACGTCGGCTTCCGTGACTTCGCCCGCGCCTTCGCTCCAGGCGCCCGATGCGGCGAGCGCGGCGAGGTCCCGAATGTCGTCGCCGAAAAATGGCGCGTGCGCGTGCACCATCTTGAAGCCGTTATACTCGGGGGGATTGTGGCTGCCGGTTACCTGGATGCCGCCGTCCACTTCTAGCGTGGCCTCGGCGTAGTAGAGCATCGGCGATGTACTGAGGCCGATGCGGACGACGTCGACGCCGCCCGCGACGAGGCCCGAGACGAGCGCGGCTTCGAGTTCGGGGGAGGAGTTGCGGCCGTCATAGCCGACCGCCACGCGGGTGCCGCCGGCGGCGCGGATGCGGGTGGCGAAGCCTCGGCCGATCGCGGTGGCATCGGCGGGGCCGAGCGCTTTGCCGACGATCCCACGGATGTCGTATTCGCGGAGCGAGGTTGGGTCGAACTGGTGGGTCATGGGCCTCTCGACGATTATATCTCACTGCGGTTCCCCCGCGAAAGCGGGCGCCCAGGAGCCAAGAGCGATAGCGTTCGTAACCCTGTGCTCCTGCGTCCGCAGGAGAACGGCTTACCGGGTTCGCTTCAGCAGCAGGTCGCGCGCCGCATTCACTCGCCGGGTCAGGTCGGTCGAGCCGCCGCGGTCGGGGTGGACCGAGGCGATCAGGCGGCGGTGCGCGCTGCGGATCGCGTCGGCATCTGCGTTGCTGTCGATGCCGAGGATCGAGCGGGCTTCCGCGTCATCCGTCACCACGCGTTGTTTCGGCTTGGGGCGAAGGTAATGCCAGGCCAGCCAGATGAAGACTGCGGCGACGATCCACTTCACGCAGCGACGTCCGGCGCTTGCTCAACAACTTCGGGCAGCTGCAACGCGGCCATCATCTCGCGCAGTTCCTGGCGCGCGGCGACATGCGCGAGGCCCATGCTGCCGAACGCCTTCGAATCGATCATCGTCAGCCCGGCGGGGAACATCTCGCGGTAGATCACGCGCTCGCCGAGCCCCGGGATGATCCGGAAGCCCACGCGCTTGGCGAGTTGCGCGAGCGCGTCCGACACGCGGCGCATGTTGCGCGCCTCGATATGCTGGAGGCGGTTGCGCAGCACGACCCAGTCGATCGTCGTGCCGTCGGCGCGTGCGCGCTGCTTCCGCGCGTCCCAGATCAGTTCGGAATAGAAGCTCGGGCGGGTAACCTGATACGTCTCGGGATCGACCTGGCCGATCAGGTCGAAGTCGACGAAGCTGTCGTTCATCGGCGTCACCAGTGTGTTCGCCAGCGCGGCGGCGGTGCGCGCGAACGGATCGTCGCGGCCGGGGGTGTCGACGACGAGGAAGTCCGAGCCTTCGCTGAGCGAGTGCCACAGGTCCTCGAACTGGTCCTCGCTCTGGTCCGACAAGGTGGCGTGGCGCGGCATCGGCAGGATCGAGCCGTTGCGCTTCATCGTCTCGGCGCGGTTGTCGAGATAGCGGCCGACGGTGCGCTGGCGATGATCCAGATCGAGACAGGCGACGCGCGCACCCTTGGCGGCCAGCGCGATCGCGACGTGCACCGCGGTCGTCGACTTGCCGGTGCCGCCCTTCTCGTTGGCGAACACGATTACGTGCGTCGAAGCTTGGGGTGTATCCGGGCCCGTGGCCAACGCGCGTTTCCTTATTGATCGTAACAGTCACCCTTCATAGAAGCCGCGACCGCACTTATCGAGTAGGAGTTTCACGTGGACACCGTCCGGGACCTTAATGCGTTGCGCGAAAGCGTCGCCGCCTTCCGTGCGGCGGGGCAGCGCGTCGCGCTCGTCCCGACGATGGGCGCGCTCCACGCGGGCCATGTCGCGCTGATCGAGGCTGCGAAGCGGCCGGGGACCAAGGTGGTGGCGTCGATCTTCGTCAACCCGACGCAGTTCGGGCCGAACGAGGACCTGTCGCGCTATCCGCGGCGCGAGATGGCCGATATCCGTATGCTGAACGAAGCCGGGTGCGACCTGCTCTGGCTGCCGTCGGTCGAGACGATGTATCCCGACGGGTTCGCGACGACGGTGCGCGTCTCGGGGGTCAGCGACGGGTTCGACGGCGCCTCGCGGCCCGGTCATTTCGATGGCGTCGCGACGGTCGTGTCGAAACTGTTCAACCAGGTCGGGCCCGATGCGGCGTATTTCGGCGAGAAGGATTACCAGCAGCTCGCCGTCGTCCGGCGGTTCGTCGCCGATCTCGATTTCGCGATCGATATAGTCGGGGTGCCGACGCAGCGCGACGACGACGGCCTGGCGATGTCCTCGCGCAACATCTATCTCGACGACGAGCAGCGCAAGCAGGCGGTGGCCCTGCCGCGTGCACTGGGTGTCGCCGCGCGGGCGATCGCGAAGGGTGAGGACGTCGAGTCAGTGCTCGACGATGCGCGGACGACCTTGGTCGGGGCGGGGTTCACGATCGATTACGTCGCGCTGGCGGATGCCGAGACGCTGGCCGAGAACCCTGCGGCGGACCGTCCGCGGCGGTTGCTGGCGGCGGCGCGGATGGGCGCGACGCGGCTGATCGATAACATCGCGATCGACCGTCCGGGCGAGTTGTAAAAAGCAGACGTTAACCCATTAACCATTTGGAAGCCCGGATCACCGCAGGATGCCTTCAAGAACATTGGGGGCAAGACCATGGGCAGCAGTCTTAAGAACGCGAATATCGGAATCGAACGCCGTCTGGCGGATGCCGCGCGCGGCGACGACCGGGCGTGCTACGAACTGGGGATGGTGTATTCGACGGGGACTTCGGGTGTCGTCCTCGACCTGATCGAGGCGCATAAGTGGTTCAACTTGGCGGCGGTGTCGGGGAACATCGCGGCGCAGGAATGTCGGGCTGAAATCGCCGAGGATATGACCGCGCGGGAGATTTCGGTGGCGCAGCGCGCCGCGCGGGATTGGATGCAGTTGACGCAACGCCGGGCGGCTTAATCCTAGGGCTCCCTTCCGGCTTGCGGGAGGGGTTGGGGGAGGGAATCACCGCGAACGTTGCGTTCGTGGGGTATTTCGGTCCCTCCCCTAGCCCCTCCCGCAAGCGGGAGGGGAATTAGGCTTCCGCTTTCTTCTTTGGGGCGGCTTTCTTGGCGGGGGCCTTTTTGGCCGGAGCCTTCTTGGCTGGAGCTTTTGCCTCAGCCGCATCCTTCGCAGGTGCCTTCTTTGCCGCCGGCTTCTTGGCGGGCGCTTTCTTCTTCTTCGTTGCCGGCGCCGCGGCGGCGCGTGCGTCGATCAAGGACGCGGCTTCCTCAAGCGTCAGCTGGTCCTTCTCGATCGACTTGGGCAGTGTGGCGTTGGTCGTGCCGTCGGTGACATAGGCCCCGTAACGGCCTTCCATCAGCTTGATCTCGGCTTCGGTGCGCGGATGGTTACCGAGGATCTTCAGCGGCGCCTGAGCCCCGCGTGCGGTGCGTCCGCCGCCGGCTGCCGCTTCGGCCAGCTTCACGACGGCCGCGTTCATGCCCGTCTCGAACACGTCCGCCGTTGTTTGGAGCCGCGCGTATTTGCCCGCATGCTTCAGATACGGGCCGAACTTGCCGATCGTGGAGATGATCGGTTCGCCGGTTTCGGGGTGGTTGCCGACCGTCCGCGGGAGCGACAGCAGCTTGACCGCCCATTCCAGATTAAGCTCGCCGATGTCCTTCGGGATCGACGCCATCTTGCGGTCTTCGCCTTCGCCGATCTGCAGATACGGGCCAAAGCGTCCCGACTTGCGCTCGATCGGCTGGCCGGTGTCGGGATGCGTCCCGAGCGTCGACGGGCCTGCGTCCGCCTCGGCGTCGCCGCCGGGCTGCGCGAACCGGCGCGTGTATTTGCACTCGGGGTAGTTCGAGCACGCGATGAACGCGCCAAACTTGCCGCCGCGGAGCGCCAGCTGGCCCTCTCCGCAGTTCGGGCAGAGACGCGGATCGCCGCCGTCAGCCTTGGCCGGGAACAGGTACGGCGCGAGGAAGGTGTCGAGTTCGGCGGTGATCGCGGACGGCTGCTGCTCCATCACCTCGTTGGTGCGCGGCTTGAAATCGCGCCAGAACGCGTCGAGCACCGACTGCCACTGCGCGCGGCCGCCGGAGACGTCGTCGAGCTCTTCCTCCAGTTCGGCGGTGTAGTCGTAGCCGACGTATTTCTCGAAGAAGCGCTCTAGGAACGCCGTCACCAGGCGCCCGCTCTCCTCGGCGAAGAAGCGGTTCTTCTCGATCCGGACGTAGGCGCGATCCTTCAGCGTCTTGATGATCGACGCGTAGGTGGACGGGCGGCCGATGCCGAGCTCCTCCATCCGCTTGACCAGCGAGGCTTCGGAAAAGCGCGGCGGCGGCTGGGTGAAATGCTGCTCGGCGTCGACCTTCTTCTTCGCGGGCGCATCGCCTTCGCGCATCCGCGGCAGGCGGCGGGCGTCCTCGTCGGCCGAGTCATCCGACCCTTCCTCGTATAGCGCGAGATAGCCGGGGAAGAGCACGACCTGGCCGGTGGCGCGCAGGATGTTGCGGCCGGTGCCGTCGGCCATCTCGACCGTGGTGCGCTCCATCCGCGCCGACGCCATCTGGCTGGCGAGCGCGCGCTTGAAGATCAGGTCGTAGAGGCGCGCATGATCGCCGCCGCCGGCCTTGTCCTTGCCGAAATCGGTCGGGCGGATCGCCTCGTGCGCTTCCTGTGCGTTCTTCGCCTTCGACTGATATTGGCGTGGCTTGTCGGGGACATAGCTCGCGTCGAAGCGGTTCGCGACGGCCAGACGCGCGGCGCTGATCGCGCTCGAATCCATCTGCACGCCGTCGGTACGCATGTAGGTGATCGCGCCGTCCTCATAGAGGCCCTGCGCGATCCGCATCGTGTGATCAGCCGAGAAACCGAGTTTGCGCGAAGCTTCCTGCTGCAACGTTGAGGTCGTGAACGGTGGCGGCGGGTTGCGCGTGGCGGGCTTGGTCTCGACCGACTGGACCGAGAAATTGCCGTCGAGCACCGCCTGCTTGGCGCGCAGGGCATCGCCTTCGTTGCCGATCGAGAGGCGGTCGAGCTTGTTACCCTCGAACTGCGTCAGGCGCGACGTGAAGGCGGTGCCGTCATGCTCCATCTCGGCCGTAACCGACCAGTATTCCTGCGGCTTGAAGACGTCGATCTCGCGCTCGCGCTGGACGATCAGCCGGAGCGACACCGACTGGACGCGACCGGCGGACTTGGCGCCGGGCAGCTTGCGCCACAGCACCGGCGAGAGCGTGAAGCCGACCAGGTAATCCAGAGCGCGGCGGGCGCGGTACGCGTCGATCAGGTCGTCGTCCAACTCGCGCGGGTTCTTCATTGCCTCAGTGACGGTCGCCTTGGTGATGGCGTTGAAGGTGACGCGCTCGACCTCTTTCGGCAGCGCCTTCCGCGCCCGCAGGACCTCACGAACGTGCCACGAGATCGCCTCGCCCTCGCGATCCGGATCGGTCGCGAGGATCAGGCGGTCGGCGAGCTTGGCGAGATCGGTGATCGCCTTCAGCTGCTTCGACTTGTCCGCGTAATTCTCCCACGTCATCGCGAAGGCGTCGTCGGGATCGACCGAACCGTCCTTGGGCGGCAGGTCGCGGACATGGCCGTAGCTGGCCAGGACGCGGTAATCGCTGCCCAGATACTTCTCGATGGTTTTGGCCTTGGCAGGCGATTCGACGATGACAAGCTGCATGGGGAAACCAGGGTCCTTACGTGTACGCGTACGAGGGTGGGGACGAAGGGGCGGTGCCGTCAACCCGGGGCGGGTATGAGCGAAGTACGCAGATGAGGACGCAGGCGCTGCTTTTCGAGAGGGGTTCCTGGGGGCGGGGTATTTCCCGGATTATGCCGGCGCTGCTGGCACAATATCCGTGTCGGTATGATGACAGTAGACCAGTCCCTTTCGTTGCGTCCGATCAGATCAGGCGCAGAGATCGTTACAATTGACGGTCCTCAGTCATCCCTTTCACCGCCCGCTATATCTGGTCGCGCGCACAATTTTCGTCCAGCTTCCTGGCTACCGCAACCGGATACCTCGTTTCGCCAAGGACTTGCAGTTCGGCGTAATTATGATGGATCGTTGCTGGAAGGCGCGAACCGATGTTCTGCACTGGACCGGGAGGATAGAGCGTGACCCGACATGACCTCGCGATAGCGAAATGGAAGTGTTCGTTCCTTGCCAAAAACATCGTCATCCTTCGCCAGTCGGATCCGGAGCCTCATGTCCTCAATCTGATCGCCTCGCACCAGCACGAACTGGACCTGCTGCTTGCGGCTATCGCGAAGACGCATGAGGCAAAGGACTGGGCTGCGGCCTGGGTGGCGAAATCGCAGGCTGAGGGTAGCGTGGCCTTCGCGGCGTCCTGAAACCAGGACGATCAGCGCAGGCTGGCTCGGCCGCCCGCATGACGTTCCAGATGGCCGCCGAGTTCGAGTTCGAGCAGCACGGTCTGGACGACCGCCGGGCTTAGGTGCGACTGGCGGATGAGTTCGTCGATCGTCACCGGTACGGGGCCGAGCAGGTCGGTGATCTTGCGGCGCTCGGTATCGGTCGCGTCTTCCCGGAGCGAGGCGGCGTAGGCATCGATCGGCGAGCGAACCGAGCGCGGGTCGAACGGGCGGATCTGTTCGAGGATGTCGGCCGCGGATTGCACCAAGGTGGCGCCTTCGCGGATAAGCAGGTTGCAGCCTTGCGCGCGCGGATCGAGCGGGCTGCCGGGGACGGCCATGACTTCGCGGCCGGACTCGTTGGCAAGGCGCGCGGTGATGAGCGAGCCGGATTTGGGGACAGCCTCGACCACTACCGTGCCGATCGCGAGGCCGGCAATGATGCGGTTGCGCGAGGGGAAGTTGCGCGCCTTGGGCTCGGTGCCGGGGGGCTGTTCGGCGAGCAGCAGGCCTTCGGTGGCGATGCGTGCCTGCAAGGCGGTGTTGTCGGGCGGGTAGGCGATGTCGATGCCGCTGGCGATGACGCCGATCGTGGCCCCGCTGGAGCCTCCGCCGAGCGCGCCAATGTGCGCGGCGGTGTCGATGCCGCGGGCGAGGCCGGAGACGATCGTGGTGCCTTCTTCGGCGAGTTGCAGCGCGAGCTGGCGGGCGAAGCGGCAGGCGGCGGCGGATGCGTTGCGAGCACCGACCATCGCGATACAGGGGCGGCTGGCGTGCGCGATGTCGCCGCGGAGGATCAGGGCCGGGGGGGCGGTCTCGATCTCGGCGAGCAGGCGGGGATAGTCCGGGTCGTCGAGGAAGAGGTAGCGTGCGCCGAACTTGGCGGTGGCGGCCATTTCGCGCTCGGCTAGGGCGGCATCGGCGATCTTGGGCGCGCGTCCGCCGCCGCGTTGGGCGAGCATCGGGAGTGCTTCGATCGCGGCGTCGGCGCTGCCGAAGCGGGCGATGAGCTGGCGATAGGTGACCGGTCCGATCCCGGTCGTGCGGATGAGCCGAAGTCTTGAGACCGTCGGGTCAGCCACTCTTTGGCCGGTTGGACCCGATGCGCGGCTCAGTGCCGGAGAACAGGCGGTCGATGTTTTCGCGGTGCTTCCACAGCACAATAAGCGCGAGTGCGAGCAGCAGCAGGACGAGATCGAAGCGACCGAACAGGGCCGCGGCAAATGGCGCGCTGAGGGCTGCGGCCATGCCGGCGACCGAGGAGATGCGCAGGCCCGCGAGCAGGCCGAGCCAGACTACCGCGTAGACCAGCCCGAGCGGCCAATGGAGTGCGACGACGATGCCCATGAGGGTTGCGACGCCCTTGCCGCCCTTGAACTTCAGCCAGACGGGGTAGCAATGGCCGATGAACGCACCGGCAGCCGCGAGCAGTGCGTTGCCGGGGAACAGGTGTGCGACCAGCAGCACGGCGACCGCACCCTTGGCCATGTCGAGCAGTAGCGTGGCGGCGGCGAGACCCTTGCGCCCGGTGCGCAGGACGTTGGTCGCACCGATGTTGCCCGAGCCGATCGTCCGGAGATCGCCCGCCCCGCCGAGCCGAGTCAGGATGACGCCGAACGGGATCGAGCCGAGCAGATAGCTCAGCACGAGCGATAGCGTGGGCGCGACCCAGAGAATTTCCGTCTGCAACTATGTCCCCCGTTCTGGAGGGGCTTATAAACGACACGGCGCCGACGGCAAATGGCCTGAGTTTGAGCGGGGGTCGCCAAGCGGGCCCGACGTGCTCCCCTCCCTGGAAGGGAGGGGCTGGGGGTGGGTAGGTCGGCTCGTGTCGCGAGGTTTGCGGATGCGGAAGCCGACCCACCCCTAACCCCTCCCTTCCAGGGAGGGGGATCTGTTGCTCTGGTTTAACCCGGTTAATTCGTCCTAAGGACCGCGCATGGACACGCGCCCCATCCTGTTCTTCGATTCCGGTGTCGGCGGGTTGTCGATTGTCGGTCCGGCGCGCGCGGCGCTGCCCGATGCACCGTTCGTCTATGCCGCCGACTCGGCCGGGTTTCCGTACGGGACCAAGAGCGAGGCGGAGATCGCCGCCCGCGTGCCTGTGCTGCTGGGGCGGCTGGCGGAGCGGTATCGGCCGCGGTTGATCGTGATCGCGTGCAACACCGCCTCGACGATCGCGCTGCCGGTGGTGCGCGCGGCGCTCGACCTGCCGGTGGTCGGGACGGTGCCGGCGATCAAGCCCGCCGCGGTGCGTTCGAAGACTCGGACGATCGGCGTGCTGGGGACCGAGGCGACGGTGCGGCAGGCGTATGTCGATGATCTGGCGGCGAAGTTCGCGGGCGATTGTACGGTGCTGCGCTACGGCTCGGCGGCTCTGGTCGAGATGGCCGAGGCGAAATTGCACGGCCGAGTCGTCGCGCCGGAACGCTATGCAGCGGTGCTAGACGGCTTGTTTTCGCAATCCGGCGGCGACGCGATCGACGTGATCGTCAACGCCTGCACGCATTTTCCACTGGTGGAAGCGGAGCTTGCGGCCGCTGCTCCCGGTGTGCGGTTCGTCGACGGTGGCCCGGGGATCGCGCGGCGGATCGTGCATCTCATGCAGGGCGAATCATGGTCGGGAGCGGGGGAGGGCGTTGCCGTCTTCACCCGGTTGGGCGACGAGGAGCGCGCGCTCGGACCGGCGTTGGCGGCGCACGGGCTCGGCAGGATCGAGCAGCTTTAAGCGTTAACCTGGGACAATGTGCCACCTTGCGTCGCAGCCGCATCGTGGCAATGTGCTGCCAGGATGAGGAAAGCGATCACCGTAAGAGCGGTATTGCGCTGGAAACGAGTGAAAGCGAGGCGTAGTGCCCAAGGCCATGATTAGCGACGGCATTCCGGCAACGGATTCGATCAAGGGTCCGCGGGTCGATTATTCGCGCGTTTTCACGCAGGCGATCGACCGGTTGCACGCCGAAGGGCGCTACCGCGTGTTCATCGACATTCTCCGCAACAAGGGCGCGTTTCCGAACGCGCGTTGTTTCGCCGGGCATAACGGGCCGAAGCCGATCACCGTCTGGTGCTCGAACGACTATCTCGCAATGGGCCAGCACCCCAAGGTGATCGCGGCGATGGAAGAGGCGCTGCACGACGTCGGCGCGGGCTCGGGTGGCACGCGCAACATCGGCGGCAACACGCATTACCATGTCGACCTGGAAGGCGAACTCGCCGACCTGCACGGCAAGGAAGCGGCTTTGCTGTTCACGAGCGGTTACGTCTCGAACGAGGCTACGCTGGCGACCTTGGCCAAGGTCTTGCCGGGCTGCATCATCTTTTCCGACGAGCTGAATCACGCGTCAATGATCGCTGGCATCCGCAACTCAGGCTGCGAGAAGCGGGTATTCCGGCATAACGATCTCGCGCATCTCGAAGAGCTCCTTGCGGCCGAAGATCCGGCTGCACCAAAGCTGATTGCGTTCGAGAGCGTGTATTCGATGGAGGGCGACATCGCGCCGATCTCCGCGGTGTGCGACCTCGCCGACCGGTACAACGCGCTGACCTATTGCGACGAAGTCCATGCGGTCGGGATGTATGGCGCGCGCGGCGGCGGCATCTCGGAGCGGGACGAGGTCGCGCACCGGATCACGATCCTCGAGGGGACGCTGGGCAAGGCATTCGGCGTTATGGGGGGCTATATCGCCGCCGATCGTACGATCGTCGACGTGATCCGCTCGTATGCGCCGGGGTTCATCTTCACGACGTCGCTGTCGCCGGTACTGGTCGCTGGCGTGCTTGCGAGCGTGCGGCATCTGAAAAGCTCGAGCGTCGAGCGCGAGGGGCAACAGGCGTCCGCGGCGATGCTGAAGGCGATGTTGAAGGACGCCGGGCTGCCGGTGATGCTCGGCGATACGCATATCGTGCCGCTGATGGTCGGCGATCCGGTCAAGGCGAAGAAGATCAGCGACGTGCTGCTTGCCGAATACGGCGTGTACGTGCAGCCGATCAACTATCCGACCGTGCCGCGCGGCACCGAGCGGCTGCGGTTTACGCCGGGGCCGGCGCATACCGAAGCGATGATGCGCGAACTGACGGATGCGCTGGTGGAGATCTGGAGCCGCCTGGACTTGCGCAAGGCGGCCTGAGGCAGGCCCCGCTCACTGCGGGGCAGCGCTGGTCAGTCGATCGTGATCGTGCCGTCGGTGCCCGGCACGTCTAGCGTTTCGCCGAAACCTACCGAATGGAACCGCGTGTAATCGCCTTCCAAGGGGTTGGCGTAGACATGGACGATGCGCCGAATGCCATCGACTACCCAGTAGTGCGGAATGCCGCCGCGCGCATAGGCGAAGCGCTTCATCGTGGTATCGCGCGCGACCGACGTTTCCGCGACTTCGATGACGAGTAGGAAGTCGGCGGCAAGCAACAGGCGGTTTTCTCCAACCGACGTACGTAGAACCGCGACGTCGCAACCAAGTACCGTATCGTTACCCAGATCGACGCCGGCCTCGCCAACGATTCTCGACTCAGCAAATAGACGCGACAGGCGAATGGTGATCTTGGCCTGGCGCGAGGCATGCGCAAACTGGGGCGGATTCATCCGGACGAGTTCCCCTTCGACCAGTTCGACTTTCATGTCGTCGAACGCGCCGGACTCACCAATGCGCAGGAACTCGGCGGTGGTGAAACGCGCCTTTTCCTGCCGATCGGTGCGGAGACTCGCGGCGGATGTATTCATGACCGATTCGTACCATGAATCGAGCTAGCCCGCGAGTCGTGCGGTGTGGCCTTAAAGTGCGGCGGCGAGCATCGTCAGGACGCCCAAGCCGAGCGACAGGGGTATGCGCAAGGCCATCCAGCCGGGTGGCGCGATGCCGGCGCGGACCAGTGCGCGGTCGACGAGCAGCGCGGCGATCAGGCTGATGCCGAGCACGACCAGCGAGGGGCCGGGCCAGCGCAGGCCGACCATCCAGGGCCATGCGGTGGCCAGCGCGATCAGCGATGGAGCGACGCTCGCGAACCAGAGCCAGCGCGGCGGCGAGTCGGTGCGTGCGGCGAGACCCCACCAGAGACCGCCGAGGAAGCTCAGGATGATCGCGGCATAGGCGTAGGCGATCGCCAGCGCGGAGAATCGGCTTTGCGGATCGCCGCTCAGCAGCAGCGCGACTGCCGCGAGTTGTGGGAGGAGGCCGCTCAGCCCGAGCAGCCGCGCGATCGGCGGGATGCCGCCGGTCGCGGTAGGTCGCACGGGCATCAGACGCGCGCGACCACGCCGGTGGCGACGACTGGGCCAGTCGGCAGGCCGGTCGGCGAGCCGCCGAGCGGTTCGACCGAGATCGCCAGCGTCGCGCCGGGGGTTATGCGACCGCGGTCGACGCCCTTGGGCGCGAGCGAGGTCGGACGGCCCGAGAGCAAGCCGAGCGAATGCGGCACGCCGTCGCCGCCGATCACCCAGAGTTGCGCGACGCGCGCGTCCGGAACACCGGGGCCGGCCGCGACGCGGAGCGCGCCGTTTGCGGGATCGTACACTGCTGCAACCGGCGACTTCGCATCGCCAAGCATCGCGACGAGCACGCTCGACGCGTGGGCGACGGGGACCGGCTGGGCGACGGGCACGGTCGGTTGTGGGCGGACCATGACGAACAGCAATAGCGATGCGGCGATCGCGCTGGTGACGGCGGCGAGCGCCGGCCATGCGAAGCGGCTCGTTGGGGCGAAGGCTGGCGTTCCGTCGAGACTGGCTTCGATCCGGGCGGCGAGATGCGGCGGCGCTGCACGCTCGGGCCAGAGGTCGAACAGGACCGCCAGACGCGACCGCCACCATTCGACCTGCGCGGCGAAACCGGGCTCGGCGAGCACGCGGCGCAGTGCTGCTCCGCGCTCCTCGCCTTCGAGCAGGCCAAGCGCGAGTTCCGCGGCCGCCACGTCCTCAGGCACGCCGGTATCGGTAGTCGGATCAACCATCGAGGCAATCCTTCAGGCGGGCGAGGCCGCGGCGGACCCAGCTCTTCATCGTGCCCAGCGGCACGGCGCGCTTGATCGCGAGCTCGGCATAGGTGATGCCGTCGAAGAATGCGGTGCGGATCGCGTCGCGCTGCTGCGGTTCGAGACCGTTCAGGCACTCGATCAGTTCGCGCGATGACTCGCTCGCGAGCATCCCCGCCTCGGCACCCTCGCCGGGATCGGCGATGTCCGGCGCATCGTCTAGCGGACTCGTACGGCGGACGCCCTGTGCGCGCTGCCAGTCGATGGCGCGGTTGCGCGCGATCGTCGCCAACCAGGTTATCGGGCTCGCGCGACCGGGTTCCCAGGCACCGGCGCGTTTCCAGATCGTGAGATAGACCTCGTGCAGCACATCCTCCGCGGCTTGGGCGTTGCCACAGATACGGTGGGTGATCCCGAAAAGCTTCGCGCTGGTCAGCGTATAGAGTTCGCGAAACGCGTCGCGGTCCTCCTGGCCGGTGCGCAGAAGCACCTCGGAGAGGTGCGCGCGGGCGGCGTCGGCGTCTGGATAGGCTCGGGTCACGGGCGGAACCTAGCGGCTAAGTCCGTCGCGGCAATAGCCTTCGCCGGGCTTGACGGTGAGGCAGTCGGTTTTGCCGAACAGATATTTGAGCCCGGTCGCGTCGCCGTTGGTCGGGCGCAGCGTTTCGCGGACGCCACCGCGATCGAACGCTATCGTGTCGCCGGTCGCGATGCCGTCGAACTTGCCCTTGTTGTCGAGGTCCCACTGCATGGTCAGTGCGTAGTGGCCGGCGGTGGCGGTCGGGGCTACGTCGAGGACCATGCCTTCGACGCCGATCCAACGACCGGTGTAGTCGGGCGCCGGTTTAGGCTTGGGAGCGGCGACCTTGCGTTCGACCGATCCGGCGGACGTCATGTTGCCGTCGCTGCTGGTATCGGGGGCCGGGCCGGAACATGCGGTCAGCGCGGCGGCGGCAAGCAGGGTGAGGGCCTTCATGAATGTCTCCTTTACGGTCTCGTTCGACGTCATTCCTGACCTTAACGCGCCATCCTGACGAAAGCGCCCGCGAACAGGTGTGGCAAATTCCGGCTCGGGGGGGTAGGGGGCTGGGCACCCGATCTCCCGTCACAGGAATACGCCAGGTGCGCATCGCCATCGCGTCCGATCACGCCGCCGTTTCGTTGAAAGCGGTGCTCGCCACGTGGCTGCGCGAGGCGGGGCATGACGTGCTCGATCTCGGGCCTGAGGGTACCGCCAGCGTCGATTATCCTGACTATGGGTTCAAGCTTGCGTCAGCGATCGCCGATGGTAGCGCCGAGCGCGGCATCGCGCTGTGCGGCTCCGGGATCGGCATTTCGATTGCCGCCAACCGCAATCCCGCCTGCCGCTGCGCACTCGTCTCCGAACCGCTGTCGGCGAGCCTTGCGCGCATCCATAACGACGCCAACGCCATCGCGATGGGCGCACGCCTGATCGGCGAGGAAATGGCGAAGGCGTGCGTCGAAGCTTTCCTGACCGCCGATTTCGCCGGCGGCCGTCATCAACTCCGTGTCGACAAGTTAAAGGTCCCCGCATGAGCACTCAGCCCCGCGAACTCCACGACGTCCAGCCCGACGGCTTTTTCACGCGCGGCCTCGCCGATGCGGACGCTGCCGTATTCGCCGGCGTCGCTGCCGAACTGGAACGCGAGCAGACGCAGATCGAACTGATCGCGTCGGAGAACATCGTCTCGAAGGCTGTGCTCGAGGCGCAGGGCTCGGTGTTCACGAACAAGTACGCGGAAGGCTATCCGGGCAAGCGCTATTACCAGGGCTGTGCGCCGTCCGACACGGTCGAGACGCTCGCGATAGAGCGCGCCAAGCAGATCTTCGGCTGCGGGTTCGTCAACGTTCAGCCGCATTCGGGCGCGCAGGCGAACGGCGCGGTGATGCTCGCGCTGGTCAAGCCGGGCGACACGATCCTCGGCATGAGCCTCGATGCGGGCGGTCACCTGACGCATGGCGCGAAGCCGGCGATGTCGGGCAAGTGGTTCAACGCGGTCCAGTACGGCGTCGACGCGACCACGCACCTGATCGACTACGACCAGGTCGAGGCGCTGGCGGTCGAGCATCAGCCGAAACTGATCATCGCGGGCGGCTCGGCGTATCCGCGGACGATCGACTTCGCCAAGTTCCGCGCGATCGCGGACAAGGTCGGCGCGTATTTCATGGTCGACATGGCGCATTTCGCCGGCATCGTCGCAGCGGGCCTGCACCCGACGCCGTTCGGCCATGCGCATGTCGTGACGACCACCACGCACAAGACGCTGCGGGGTCCCCGCGGTGGCATGATCATGACCAATGACGAGGCGATCGCGAAGAAGATCAACTCGGCGGTGTTCCCGGGGCTTCAGGGCGGGCCGCTCATGCATGTGATCGCGGCGAAGGCGGTCGCGTTCGGCGAGGCGCTGCAGCCCGATTTCAAGAGCTACATCGCTGCGGTCGTCGAGAACGCGAAGGTTCTGGCGGCGACGCTCAAGGAACGCGGCTCGGACGTGGTCTCGGGCGGCACCGACACGCATCTCGCGCTGATCGATCTCACGCCGCTGGGGATCACCGGCCGTGATGCGGACGAGGCGCTGGAACGTGCGGGGATCACCTGCAACAAGAACGGCATTCCCAACGATCCGCTGCCGCCGGTGAAGACGAGCGGCATCCGCGTCGGCTCACCCGCGGGTACGACGCGTGGCTTCGGCCCGGCCGAGTTCCGCGAGATCGGTAACATGGTCGCCGACGTGCTGGACGGCCTCGCGAAAAAGGGCGAGCATGGGGACCCCGAAGTCGAGGCGGACGTTCGGACGCGTGTTCGTGCACTCTGCGCGCGCTTCCCGATCTATCAAGGATAAGTAGCATGTCGAAGTTCGACGACGTCCAGAACGACATCAAGGCGACCCCCGGCCTCGGCAAGAGCATGGCCAAGTGGAGCGCGCTCGGCGCGGTCGTCGCGATCCCGGTACCGGTGATCGGCCCGATCTTCGGTGCACTCGCAGGCGCGGGCTACGCGTACTACAAGGGCAAGAAGAAGGTCTGAATGCGCTGCCCCTTCTGCGGACATGAAGACAGCCAGGTAAAGGACAGCCGCCCCACCGAAGACGGGGCGGCGATCCGACGGCGGCGCCAGTGCGAGGGGTGCGCCGCGCGTTTCACGACGTTCGAGCGAATCCAGCTGCGCGAGCTGTTCGTGTTGAAGAGCGAGGGGCGCAGGGAGCCATTCGATCGCGAGAAGCTGCTCAGGTCGTTGTCGATCGCGACCAGGAAGCGGGCAATCGAAGCTGGGCGGATCGAGAAGCTGGTGAGTGGAATCCAGCGTCGGCTGGAGACGCTGGGCGAGAACGACGTCACGTCTAAGCGGATCGGCGAGATGGTGATGGACGGGCTCAAGGGGCTCGATTCGGTGGCGTATATCCGGTTTGCGAGTGTGTACCGGGATTTCAGCGAGGCGAAGGACTTCGAGGCTTTTGCCGGGAGCGTGGAGGAGGTTGGGCGGGCTGAGTGATGCGCTCCCTTATTTGTCCTTCGATACGCGCTCTCGACTTCGCTCGATCGCTACTCGGGACGAACGGGGTAGGGGAGTGGATGAGCGACAGTGGATCGGCGTGAGGCCCCATCCTCATCGGCGCATTCGTGCCCTCACACCCCATTATAAAATAAGGCCCGCCACCCCCCATTCCGTTCGTCCCGAGTAGACGTCGAGCTTGTCGAGACGGCGTATCGAGGGATAAGCCCCACCCATGACATTCTGGGCTTATGTGGTGCGCTGCGCCGACGACAGTTATTATACCGGACATACCGACGATCTGGAGCGACGGGTCGGCCAGCACAATCTCGGAGAAATCCCGGGATACACGCAGACGCGACGCCCGGTGACGCTGATGTGGAGCCAGGAATTCCCCTCACGGCAGGAAGCGCTCGCGGCGGAGTTCCAGGTGAAGGATTGGTCGCGGAAGAAGAAGGAAGCGCTGTTCCGCGATGACTGGGCGGCAGTGTCGGCGGCGGCGCGGAAGCCTGAGCATTCCGAACCTATCCCTCGATACGAGGTCTCGACAAGCTCGACCTCTACTCGGGACGAACGGGATGGGGAGGGCGAGCAGGCTGGTATGGGCGAGGAAGCGACGGTCGGCACATCGACCCCGCCCCCCGTCATTGTCCTCGTCCGCCCGCAACTCGGCGAAAACATCGGCAAGGCCGCGCGCGCCATGCTCAACTTCGGCCTGACCGAGATGCGCCTCGTCTCCCCGAGAGACGGCTGGCCCAACCCTTCCGCCGGTCCCGCCGCCAGCGGTGCCGACATCGTGCTGCAAAACGCGAAGGTCTACGACAGCGTCGCCGCCGCCACCGCCGACTGCGCGCAGGTGTTCGCCACCACCGTCCGCAAGCGCGGTGTGACCAAGCCGGTCGTCACCCCCGAACGGGCCGCGACCGAGATCCACGCCGCCCCCGGCCGTTCGGCGATCCTGTTCGGGCCCGAGCGCTCCGGCCTCGAAACCGACGACGTTGCGGTCGCGCGGACGATCATCACGGTGCCGATCAATCCTGAGTTCGGCTCGCTCAACCTCGCCCAGGCGGTGATCCTGGTCGCGTATGAATGGTCGAAGGGCCTCACCGCCGAGCGTGAGCTGTCGCAGCCGTCGATCAACCCGATCATGCCGCCCGCACCGCAGGAGGAACTCGATGGGATGATCGGGCAGCTCGATGCGATGCTGATGGGGGCGGGGTTCTTCCACCTGCCCGACAAGATGCAGTCGACGCGGCGGACCCTGCGGACTCTGCTGACCAAGCCGGGCTGGTCGAGCCAGGAGATCCGGACTCTCCGCGGGGTGTTGTCGTCGCTGGCGGGGAAGAGGCCGCGGGGCTGAGTTCCCTCCCCAAATAGGCGCACCTCTTCCCCCCTCCCTGGAAGGGAGGGGCCGGGGGTGGGTCGGCTGCTTGGCAGGCGTAGCGGCAGTTGCGAGGCCGCCCCACCCCCATCCCCTCCCTTCCAGGGAGGGGAGTGCCTTATCTCGAGGGGGCGTGCGTTATCCTAGCGGCGGTCGAACGCGGCCAGTTCATAGGCGATCGAGGCTTCTACCAGCGTCTCCCACAAATCCACGACCACCGCGTCCGGCACCCCGAGCCTCATCGCCTCAGCCCGCGCGTTCTGGATCACCTGCGTCTTCCGCGCCTCATCGCGCACATGTCCGCGCTCGGGCTTGATGCGTGCGGCGGCGTCCATGTACGCGAAGCGTCTCGCGAGCAGCGCGACCAAGTCGCGGTCGAGCGTGTCGACGCCCGCGCGGACCTCGGTCATGGTGGTGCAATCGGGGCCGGGGAGAATGGTCATGCGCCGTCTCTTGCCGAGCCCCATCCGGCCTGTCCAGCTTGACTCTGGACCGCCCCCCGTCTAGGCGCCCGCCTTCGCAATGGCCCTGCACCCCGGTGAAGCGGTGGCCCTGCCTTGTCTTAACGACGACCAGCAGAGCGATACCGGGACCAACGTTGTTTGCATTTGCAAAGGCTATACTATGTCGAAGCGTCAAAGCGCGAAGTACAAACTCGATCGCCGTATGGGCGAGAACATCTGGGGTCGTCCCAAGTCGCCGGTCAACAAGCGTGAATACGGCCCGGGCCAGCACGGCCAGCGCCGCAAGGGCAAGGTCAGCGATTTCGGTATTCAGCTGCGCGCCAAGCAGAAGCTCAAGGGCTATTATGGCGACGTGACCGAGAAGCAATTCCGTGCGTGCTACCACGAGGCTGCGCGTCTGAAGGGCGATACCTCGCAGAACCTGATCGGCCTGCTCGAGCAGCGCCTCGACATGATCGTCTACCGCGCCAAGTTCGCGCCGACGATCTTCGCGGCACGCCAGATCGTCTCGCACGGCCACATCCGCGTCAACGGCGTGAAGTGCAACATCGCCTCGCGTCGCTGCTTCGTCGGCGACGAGATCACGCTGGGCACCAAGGCGCAGGAAATGGCGCTGGTCATGGAAGCGCAGAGCCTTGCCGAGCGTGAGATCCCCGATTACGTCGCCACCGACGGCGCGGCCAAGGTCACCTTCACGCGCGTCCCGACGCTCGACGAAGTGCCTTACCCGGTGAAGATGGAGCCGAATCTGGTCGTCGAGTTCTACTCGCGCTGATCTTTCGGTACGATCGATACGAGGAAAAGGGCGGTCCTGTGGGGCCGCCCTTTTTCGTTGCGTTACATGCCGAGTGACGCCCGAAGGAATGCATCCGCTTTCGTCAGCATGGTCGTCCGCGCACTTGCGTCGTCAAGTTGGTGATCCAGCCCGGCGAACTCGACCAGCTCGACCTTGCCCCCGACCGATTTTAGCCGGCTCGCCATCAGCCGGGATTCACCGATCCCGACGTTGCGGTCCTTGTCGCCGTGGAACAGCAGGACCGGCACCTTGATCTTGTCGGCATTGCGCGCAGGCGAGCCTTCGCGAATGTGTGGGCCCTGCCCGATAAAGGCGTCGACCATCTTGAAGTTGCTATAGTTCCGCGACTCTTCGCGGAGGCTATCGAGATCGGTGACCGGCGCGATCGCGACGATCGCCTTGAACAGACCCGGATCCACCACCGACGATTGCAGTGCCGCATAGCCGCCATACGACCAGCCGACGATCGCGAGTTTGTCCGGTACCGTGATGCCCTGTGATACCAGCCAGCGGCCTGCGTCGTCGACATCGCCGATCGCGGTGCGCCAGGACTGGAAGCCATTCTTCTTGAACCAGGCCGATCCATAGCCTGTCGATCCGCGGAAGTTCGGTTGCAGCACCGCGAACCCGCGCGCCGCGAAGAATTGCGAGAGCCAGTCGAAGCCCCACTCGTCCCGGTCACCGGGGCCGCCGTGGGGCATCACGATCGCCGGCAACCCTTTCCCCGTGCTGCCGGCGGGTAAGGTCAAATAACCGGGGATCATGGTCCCGTCGGCGGCACGGAAGGTGATCGGCTTGACGCTGGCGAGCGTGGTCTTTGCAAGTTGCGGCCGTGCGGGCAGCACTTCCTCCATCTTTCGCGTCGCCCGATCGAGCAGATAGTAGCGACCGGGATCGACGTCGCTGCCGGCGAACAGCAACAGCTTGCTTTCGTCGCTGCTCGCGTCAACGAACGTGATCAGAGGTTGGCCGGGCAGTGCCTTTCGCAGTGACGCGGCGAGGGCCCGCAACGCTGGGTCGAAGAACTCCGTCTCGCGGCGATCGGTAGCATAGGACGCGCCGACCACGCGCTTCTGTCGCCCGATCCTGATCAACTGGTCGACGTCGACATCGGCTCGAGCAAGGACGACCTCGCGCTTCAAGCTGCCGTCCAGCGCGATTTTATAGAGCGCGGTCCGGCCGTCCTTGTCGTCGAAACCATAGGCGACGTTAAGACCAGAATCGACGGCATAGGGATTGAAGCCCGTATCCCCACCCCCGCCGATCGTCAGGCGGCCGAGTGGTTGCCAACCACGGTCGCCGGGTTTGCGATACGAATAGCTGATGGTGGCGGCATCGTATCCGATACCGGTCTTGGCACGCGTTCCGACGATCCGCACGACACCTTGGCCATCGCTGATATATTCGACCGCACCGCCACGCGGCTGTTCGATCGTTCGACGGGCGAGCGTGACGGTATCGATTCGTTCCACACCCAGGCCGTCTGTCTCGTTCGCTAGATGGGTTCCGGTCGTGACTTCGGGTACGAACTTGCGCGTCATCAGCACCGATCCGGCCGCGCCGGCGGCGGTCCAGTCGATCACGGTGCCGCCGTCCTGCATCACGTCCAGCGCGCGGGCGTTGTCGGATGCGGTCAATATCTTCATCTTGCCGCCGTCGCTATCGAGCGCGATCGCGCGGCTGAAACCCAGTATATTGTAGCCATTGTCGGCGACGGTGACCATCTGACAGACCAGCCGGGTCGTGGTCGACCAATGGCAATCGACGAGATGATCGGGGTTTCCCGATGCAGTCAGGATCGTCCTCGGATTGCCGCCCGCGACGAGATCGGCAATCTGAAGCGCTTCGCCGCGGCCGTTCGTGGGCACGACCAGCGCGACGTGCGTGCCGTCCGGCGACAGGCTGATCTGCCGGATGGCTTCACGAGCGCCGAACGCGGCGGCGGTCGGTCCGACGGGGTTGGGGGCTGCCTGCGCTGGCGGCATTCCCAATGCCACGCAGACGGCAGCACTCGTACGAATTGCAAATCGTAACCGCATCGCCGTTTCCCCCCAATGTCCCCATGGGGTATCCTATCGACGCCGGGCAGCACGGCAAGAGCAGCGGCGCTTGCGCGGTATCGGGCGCACTGCCAAAACGCGTATGACTTAACGGGGATATGTAGATGCGCGCTGCCATTTTGCCTTTGCTGCTGCTCGGGACCGCCGCGTCCGCGCAGATCACCCCTGCGATCTCGGTCGAGACGTTGAAGACCGTCACGCAGGTGCTGTCGTCGGACGCCTACGAGGGCCGCGCGCCGACTACGCCTGCGGAGGCGAAGACGGTCGCGTATATCGTCGAGCGGATGAAGGCGGCGGGGTTGAAGCCCGGTAATAAGGGATCGTGGACGCAGGATGTG
Organism: Sphingomonas sp. Leaf208; assembly: GCF_001421415.1. GTDB lineage: Bacteria > Pseudomonadota > Alphaproteobacteria > Sphingomonadales > Sphingomonadaceae > Sphingomonas. Next base: position 51,696 of record NZ_LMKH01000034.1, on the reverse strand, counting down.
CCGATGGTGGAAATCACCGCGGGCAACGTCGCGCCGTTCAGCTTCACCGGCGGCAAGGCACCGGTCAGTCTCGCCTATCGCACCGACATGGTCGCGGGCACGTACCGCGTGGCGCCGAAGTCCGCGGTAGCTAACAGCGACGTGGTATTCGTCGGCTACGGCATCACCGCGCCCGAGAAGGGCTGGGACGATTATGCCGGCACCGACGTGAAGGGGAAGACGGTGGTCATCCTCATCAACGACGCGGACTGGCAGACGATGTCGCGCGAGGGGCCGTTCGAAGGCCGGGCGATGACGTGGTACGGGCGCTGGCCGTACAAGTTCGAGAATGCGGCGAAGCATGGCGCGGCGGCGGCGATCATCGTCCACGATACCGAGCCGGCGGCGTATCCGTGGGCTGTCGTGCAGTCGTCGTGGACCGGGCCGCAGCTCGAGCTGGACGAGAAGGGCGATCATCTCGACCAGTCGCAGATCGTAGGCTGGATGCAGAAGCCCGCGGCGGAGCGCGTGTTCGCGAGCGCGGGCAAGGATTACGCGGCGCTGGCAGCTGCGGCGAAGGTGAAGGGGTTCAAGGCGGTCCCGCTCGGGCTGAAGTTCGCGGGCGGGTTCGACAACACGATCAAGCGGCAGGCGTCTAAGAACGTGATCGGTGTTCTGCCGGGGACGGCAGCTCCCAACGACTACGTGATGTATTCGGCGCATTGGGATCACCTCGGGCGCTGCGACGCGGTCGATGGCGACGACATCTGCAATGGCGCGGCGGACAATGCGAGTGGGGTCGCCGGGCTTGTTGCGTTGGCCGAGGCTCAGGTGAAGGCGGGGCCGGCCAAGCGCTCGATCGCGTTCCTGGCGGTGACGGCGGAAGAGTCCGGGCTGCTCGGGTCGCGCTATTATGCCGAGCATCCGATCTATCCGCTCGCGCATACCGTCGGCGGGGTGAACATGGATGTGTTGAACGTCGACGGGCGGGCGAAGGACTTTGTGCTGACCGGCGCGGGGAAATCCGAGATCGAGGATCTGGTGCAGCCGTTCGTCGCTGCCGAGGGCCGCGTGATCGGCGTCGAGGCGAACCCGGAGCGCGGCGGCTACTACCGGTCGGATCACTTCAGTTTCGCCAAGCTGGGCGTGCCGATGCTCGATGGCGGCAGCGGCGAGGACCTTGTCGTCGGTGGAACGGCTGCGGGACATGCGGCGCGCGAGGATTATGTCGCGCATCGCTATCACAAGCCGGCGGACGAATATGACGCCAAGTGGGACTGGTCGGGCGCGGTCGAGGATTTGACGATCTATTACGGGCTCGGGCGCAAGCTCGCGGACGATACCAGTCTGTGGCCGAACTGGTATAAGACCGCCGAATTCCGCGGCATCCGTGACCGCGATCGCGCAGGAGCCAAGTAACGTGACCACATCCGCCGTCTCGACCCCAGCCGAATGGGCGCACCACAAGGCCGTCTGGATCGGCTTTCCGAGCCATGCGGACCTGTGGCTGGAGGATCTGGAGCCCGCGCGGGACGAGGTCGTCGCGTTTGCCAAGGCAGTACATGCCGGCGGCAAGGGCGAGACGGTGATTCTGGTCGCGGCCGATGTCGGGTCGGCGACCACCGCCAAGAAGCTGGCGCCGTTCGCGGACGTGGTGGTCGAGCCGTTCGGCGATATCTGGCTGCGCGATACCGCGCCGATCATCGTCGGCGACGGCAGCGCGCGCGACTTCCGGTTCAACGGCTGGGGCGGGAAGTACGACCTGCCCGGCGATGATACGATCGGGCAGCGGCTGGCGGAGAGCCGGAACACGCAAGTCGAGGCGTGCGACTGGGTTCTCGAGGGCGGCGCGATCGACGGCGACGGTACCGGGACGGTCGTCACGACGCAGCAGTGCCTGCTCAACCGCAACCGTAATCCTTCGCTGACCAAGGCTGAGATCGAGGCGCGGCTGGCGTCGGATCTTGGCTACACTCGCGTGGTGTGGCTGGGCGACGGGCTGGTTAACGATCATACCGATGGCCATGTCGACAACCTTGCGCGGTTCGTCGGTGAGGGTCGCGTGGCGATCCCCAAGGCGACCGACAACGATCCGAACTGGCAGGTGTACCAGAACGCCGCGCGGGACGCCGAAGCGGCTGGGCTGGAGGTGGTGACGATCCCGTCGCCGGGCCGAGTGCTGCGCGACGAGGAGGTCGTGCCGGCGAGCTATATGAACTTCTACATTGGTAACGCCGCGGTGGTGGTGCCGTTGTATGGGGCCGAAAACGATGCGGCGGCGGTGGTGGCGATCCAGGCGCTGTTCCCGGACCGTGAGGTTGTGGGACAGCGCGCGGATCATATTTTGACGGGCGGCGGGAGCTTCCACTGCATCTCGCAGCAGATTCCGGGGTAATCTTCTGCTCCCCTCCCTGGAAGGGAGGGGCCGGGGGTGGGTCGGCCTGGGGCGGGTACCGGTGCTCCCCCAACCGGCCGACCCACCCCTAACCCCTCCCTTCCAGGGAGGGGGATGCCTGACTCAGCGGCTCCAGCGGGCCCAGATCGCGGTGGGGAGGACTAGCCCCCGCGCTTCTTCGCGGACGCCGAGTTCGCCGACTTCGACCTTGCCGGGCAGGTCCGCGAACACTTGGTTCAACAGTTCGCCAATCGCGAGCGCTGACATGCGGACGGCGTAGACCGTCAGGAACAGGAACCGCGAGTTCTCGTCGAGTAGCTTCCGGCAATCGGCGATGAGCTTCGGCAGGTCTTCCTCCAGCCGCCACACCTCACCCTCAGGTCCACGCCCATATTTCGGCGGATCGAGCAAAATCCCGTCATACCGCCGCCCCCGCCGAACCTCGCGCGCGACGAACTTCGCCGCATCATCCGTCATCCAGCGGATCGGTGCGTCGGCCATGCCCGACAGTTTCGCGTTGGCCTTGGCCGCCTCGACCGACTTTTTCGACGCATCGACGTGGACCATGCGGACGCCCTTGGTCGCCATCGCCAGCGTGCCGACGCCGGTATAGCCGAACAGGTTCATGCATTCGGGCGAGTCGAGCCCCGCCACGCGCTCGCGCATCCAGCTCCAGACCGGCGCCATGTCGGGGAAGAAACCGAGGTGGCGGAACGGGGTGGTCTGCGCGGTGTACGACACCTCGTTCCACTTGAGCGTCCAGCCTTCGCGGGGGACGGGCTCCGAAAACTCCCAGCGGCCGCCGCCGTCTTCGTCGGAACCGGGGACGAATTCGCCCTGCGCCTGCCAGTCGGTTGAGGCGGGCGCCCACATCGCCTGCGGCTCGGGGCGGATGAAGCGGAAGCGGCCGTAGCGTTCGAGCTTCTTGCCGTGGCCGGAGTCGACGAGGCCGTAATCCGCCCAGGGTTCGCCGATGAGGGTATGTAGCTTCATGCCGACGGCTTCGCGCGCTCGGTGATGTAGGCGGTAATCGCGTCGAACGTCGCTGGCAGCGTGGCGTAGCGCTCCTCGCGGTCGAACAGGTCGCCGACTCGCGCGGGCAGAGAGGGACGCACGCCAGTCGCGCGCTCGACCGCATCGCCGAACTTGGCGGGGTGCGCGGTGGCGAGCGTCACGATGGGAACGCCGGCGGGGACTTCGGTGCGCAGGGCTGCAGCGAGGCCGATCGCGGTGTGCGGGTCGATCACCTGGCCGGCGTGCTCATGTGCCCAGCGCATCGCCAAGGTCATGTCGTCGAGGTCGATGCGCTCACTCTGGAAGAGGGCCGAGGCACCCTGCGACTGTGCATTGGTGAGGCGCATGGCTCCCGAAGACTCGAAGTCGGCCATCTGTGCAGCGAGCGCTGCGCCGTCACGGTCGTCGAGATCGAACAACAGGCGTTCGAAGTTCGAGCTGACCTGGATGTCCATCGACGGGGTCGGGGTCTGCTGGACGCCGCCTTTCGAGTAATCGCCGGTGCTGAGCGCGCGGTGGAGGATGTCGTTGACGTTGGTCGCGACCACCAGCTTGGCCACCGGCAGCCCCATCTTCGCCGCGACATAGCCCGCGAACACGTCACCGAAATTGCCGGTCGGTACCGCGAACGCGACTTCGCGATCGGGCGCGCCGAGGCGGACGGCCGCGTAGAAGAAGTACACCACCTGCGCCATCAGGCGGGCCCAGTTGATCGAATTGACCGCGGACAGCGCGAACTTGGTCGAGAAGGCGCGGTCGTTGAACATCGCCTTCACGAGCGCCTGCGCATCGTCGAAGCTGCCCTCGATCGCGATGTTGTAGACGTTGGGGCTGAGCACCGTGGTCATCTGGCGGCGCTGCACGTCGGAGATGCGGCCGACCGGGTGGAGCATGAAGATGTCGATCCCCGCGCGCCCCGCGACCGCGTCGATCGCCGCCGAGCCGGTGTCGCCGCTGGTCGCGCCGACGATCGTCAGGCGCTTGTCCGTGCCGGCGAGGAAGCGCTCGAAGAACAGGCCGAGCAGCTGAAGCGCGACGTCCTTGAACGCGAGCGTGGGGCCGTGGAAGAGCTCAAGCAGCCACTGGTCGTGGTCGAGCTGTACGAGTGGGACGACTGCGGCGTGCGAGAACCGGCCATAGGCCTGTTCGCAGAGCGCCTTCAGTTCCTCGCGCGTCATCGCGTCCCCGACGAACGGGGCCATCACCGCGACGGCGGTGTCGACGTAGGATAGCCCGGCGAGCGCGGCGATCTCGTCGCGCGTCATCGTCGGCCACGCGTCGGGGAGGTAGAGGCCGCCATCGGAGGCGAGGCCGGCGAGCGTCGCCGCTTCGAAATCGAGGATCGGCGCCGAGCCGCGGGTGCTGATGTAACGCATGGCAAGCGGTTAGCGAATGGGGGGGGAGGCGACAAGCTGCCCGCACCGCTCGTTTTCCTGCGAACGCAGGAATCCAGGGTTACGGAGGAATGCGCGCGGTACCCTGGGCTCCTGCGTTCGCAGGAGAACGGCTAGCGCGGGCGGCGGCGGAGCGCGAGCGTGTAGATGATCGCGGCGATGGCGGCGAAGAAGAACCACTGGCCGGCATAGGCGAGGTGGTTGTTCGGGACCGAGGCGATGTCGGGCTTGCCGTTGGGGTTGAGACCCGCTTGTGGGGTATCAGCGACCAGCATCAGGCGCTGCGGGGTGTGATCGAACAGCGATCCGATCAGCGAGCGGCCGTCGGGGGCATGGCTGATGTAGCCGGAGACTTCGCCGCCGGCCCAGGCGACCTTGGCCATCGGATCGCGTGTGGTGCCGAGCTGGACGACCATGCCGGGACCTTCGGCGCCCGTCTTGCATTCGGCGATCGCGCGGAAACCGGATTTGCCGGCGCCAGCGAGTTTGATCTCAGTCGGCTGGAGGCAGAGGCCCGACGCGTGGCGGAACAGGAGCGTCTCGTCGGGGAAGCGCGGGAAGGCCATTGGCGGCTTGGCGGGGTTGGCGGCCAGCTGCGCGAGGAACGCTTCCTTTTTCGGGAGGCGGTCGAGCAGTTGCCACAGGCCGAGCGCGATCATCGCCGCGATCGCGAGCGTGACGAGGATGGTCGGTATTATTGGGATGCGTCGTGCGGGTCGGGTCACGGGTCGATTTGGCCTTCGCGGGCTGCATTGCGGTATTCGGCGGAGATGAGCGCGCCCTTGGCTGCTCTTAGTGAGAGCACGACGCCGCCTGCGGTGAAGGGGATCCAGATCAGCATGTGCAGCCAGAGTGGCGGGTGGGCCTTAAGTTCGAGCGTGATCGCGAGGGCCACGACCAGCGCGCCTAGGATCAGGGTCAGGAAGGCCGCGGGGCCATCGCCAACGTTGAACTTGCTGAAGTCGAGACCGCAGTTCGAGCAGCGATCGGCGAAGTTGGACCATTTGGCGAAGAGCGTGGGCTTACCGCAGCGGGGGCATAGGCCTTTCAGCGCGACCTGCGCGATCGTGGGGGCGTTGGCGAGTGGGTATGGATCTTCGGTCATCGCTTTATTGAGCCCCGCCTCATTTGTATCCCCGCGAAGGCGGGGACCCAGACTGGGCTCCCGCCTTCGCAGTAGAACACGGTAAGGGAGCGACGGTTGGTTCGCGTTCGTGCTGCATCCAAAACCGCCGCCGCCCCGTCGAAGGCCAGGGCCCAATCGGGGGACGCCGCTAACTGCGGACAGCGCTTCGTTACTGCAGCCTTCCCAACTGGGCCCCGGCCTTCGCCGGGGTGGTAGCCGCCGAGGTGGCGGCCAGAGATGAGCTGGTAGTCGCTCAACCGCCGTGGACGGGGGCGCCCCAGCCGCCCCAGACGTAGACGGTGACGAACAGGAACAGCCACACGACGTCGACGAAATGCCAGTACCACGCCGCCGCTTCGAAGCCGAAATGCTGGCGTGGGGTAAAGTCGCCGCGATAGGCGCGGACCAGGCAGACGATCAGGAAGATCGTGCCGATCAGCACGTGGAACCCGTGGAAGCCGGTCGCCATGAAGAACGATGCGCCGTAGTTGATCCCCTTGAACGGGAACGGCGCGTGGGCATACTCGTACGCCTGGATCGAGCTGAACAGCACGCCGAGGATTACCGTCAGCCACAGGCCCTTGAGCACGCCGTCTCGGTTGCCGACGCCGATCATGCCCCAGAGCCCGGTCTTCTCGCCGCCGCGCTGGTTGTGGATCAGCGCGTGGTGCGCCCAGGTCACCGTCGTGCCCGAGGTCAGCAGGATCAGCGTGTTAAGCAGGGGCAGTTCGAACGGGTTGATGACCGTCAGGCCCTTTGGCGGCCACTGCGCCACGATCGCCGCGCCGCCTTCGACGGCGCGCGTGACGGTGCCGTCGGCGAACGTCATCGCGGTCGGGAACAGCGAGAAGTCGAAGAATGCCCAGAACCAGCCGACGAAGAACATCACTTCGGAGGCGATGAACAGGATCATGCCGTAGCGGAAATGGAGCTGGACGACGGGAGTGTGATCGCCCGCGCGGGCCTCGTGCACGACCTGCGTCCACCAGGAATACATCGTGAAGAGCACGCCTGCGAGGCCGATGAAGAACACCCAGCCGCCGCCGTTGGGCTTGTCGATATGGCCGCCGTGCATCCACATGATGCCGCCGACCGCCATGATCAGCGCCGAGAACGATCCGACCAGCGGCCAGATGCTCGGCGGCAGGATGTGGTAATCATGGTTCTTGGCGCCGGCCATCGGTACTCCCCTATTTTCTTTGGCGACGTTCTAGCTGGCTGTTTTCGCAGAATCCACCGGGTAAAACGTATAGCTGAGCGTGATCGTCTGGATGTCGGCAGCGTCGGGGTCCGTCAGAATCTTCGGATCGACGAAGAAGATCACCGGCATCCGCGCGGTCTCGCCGGGTTTCAGCGTCTGCTGCGTGAAGCAGAAGCACTGGATCTTGGTGAAATACTTGCCGGCCTGCGCGGGCTGGACGTTGAACGTCGCGGTGCCCGTCAGCGGCTTGTTCGAGGTGTTCGTGGCGGTGAAGAATGCCATGTCCCGCGCGCCGATATCGACCGTGTCCGAGCGATTCTCGGGCGTGAACCTCCACGGCAGCTTGGGGCTGACGTTGGTGTCGAAGTCTATCGTGAGCTTGTGATCAACCGCGCCGGGGGCGGCCAGCCCGCGGTTGGTGGTACCGTTGAGCCCGGTCGCGGCGCAGAACAGGCGGTAGAGCGGCACGCTGGCCCAGGCGAGCCCGGTCATGAAGCAGATGAAGAGCACCGCGAGCGCCGCGGTACGGTTGGTGCGCGACATGGCCTTCCAGCCGGCCATCAGTGCGGCATGCCTGCGCGGATCTTGGCGATCGAGATCGCGAAGACGAGGATGACGAACGCCCCAAGCAGTATGGCCATGACGCGCGCGCGACCGCGCTGGCGGCTGCGGATCAGGTCTTCGTCGCGGATGGGATCGGGCATGCTCATGCGAACCACCGATCGACGACCAGCGCGCCGAACATCACGAACAGATACAGGATCGAGTATTTGAACAAGGCCTTCTCCGGTTTCATCGCATCGTCGGCATGCGTGGTGCGCTTCGTGACGCGGACGGCGAGCAGTGCGAACCAGCCGGTCAGCAGGACGGCCGCGATGCCGTAGATCGGACCGGTGAGCCCAAGCGGCCAGGGCAGGATCGCGACCGCCGCCATCGGGATCGTGTAGAGCCCGATCTGCGTCCGCGTGGTCCGCTCGCCCGACACGACGGGAAGCATCGGCACCCCTGCGGCGGCGTAATCGCTCTTCATGAACAGCGCGAGCGCCCAGAAATGCGGCGGCGTCCAGAGGAACACGAACAGGAACAGCAGGACGGGGAGCAGCGCGATATCGCCGGTCGCCGCGGCCCAGCCGATCAATGGCGGGAACGCGCCCGCGGCACCGCCTATGACGATGTTCTGCGGCGTCCGGCGCTTCAGCCAGACGGTGTAGACGAGCACGTAGAACAGGATCGAGACGGTCAGGATCGCGGCTGCGACGAGGTTGACCGCGACGCCCATGAACAGCACTGAGAACGCGCCGAGCCCTACGCCGAAATGGAGCGCGGCCTGACGGTCCATCCGGCCGTCGGGCAGCGGGCGTTTCTGTGTGCGGCGCATGACCGCGTCGATGTCCGACTCGTACCATTGGTTGAGCGCGCCCGCCGCGCCTGCACCGAGCGCGATGCAGAGGATCGCGGTGAAGCCGATCACCGGATGCACCGAGGTTGGCGCGGCAAGCATGCCGCATAGCCCGGTGAAGACGACGAGCGTCATCACGCGCGGCTTGGTCAGCGCAAGGAAATCGCGCCAATGCGCCGGTGGCAGGAGGGGGGTGGCAGGAGTCATGGTTCGGGTACGCTATACGCGTTGCGGCGGAGGTCGGAAAGCCTTCGTGATGGCTCAGCGGTTTGCCCGGTGCGTGGGTATGGCTTGGTGAATGACCGCGGTATCGTCCGCGTAGATCCGCCGCCAATTGGGGTCATGGTCGAGCAAGCGGACCAGCGGCGAGCGTGGCGGCAGGATGGTCCAGCCGAAATGCCATGTCGCATTCGCCGCATGCCAGCGATCCGCGTCGCCGCGGGCAATCGCAAAATAGTCGAGCGTGAAGGCGTCGCCGTACATGTCGGTTCGCCCGTCGATATATGGACGGATGCCCGCGAGGATCAGTGACCCGCCGAAGCCGTATTCGTTGAAGACGCGCTGGTGGCGTAGCGCGGGCGGCAGATGCGCGAGCGCGCGGACGGGAATGCCCTTGGTTTCCGTGCGAACGACCGGCACTGCCACGCGATAGGCTGTGAGACCGACTGCAAGCGCGAATACCAGAATGGCAACGATCGGTTGCTCTGAGCCACGGGTAAGGGGTTTCGAAAAGCTGGTATCGCGGTAGCGCCACGCGCGGCCAAGTGGCTTGGCCAACACGAGAATGCCGACGGTCACCAGGATGATTTCATGTCGAGTGTGTTGTAGCGTCATGTGGAGCATGCCGAGTACCAGCAGTAGGCGGATCGGTGGGATACGGATCGGCCGTGCCAGCAGGAACGCGAGGCTCGCGAGCAAGATCGCCTCGAAGCCGGAAAAGGTTCTGAAGTCGGACGGCTGCCATTCGTTGATCTGACCGAGCGCTTTCAGGTCGTTCAGATAAAATGGAAACGTCAGGCCGTGCACGCCCCACGGTGTGACGGCTGCGGCTATCGTCGCGCTAATTCCGAATAGGCCCCAGCGCTGAATCACGATGCGGCGGTCGGAGGGCTTGGCGGCCAGCAGCCCCTCTAGCGCGAACACGCCGACCAGCGCCAGTCCGAAGACGTAGCTGCCATGCGCATTCGCCCAGATCAACATTGCCGCCGCCATCGGCAGTGGTGGAGCTCGGTCGTGTTCGCGCGCGCGCAACAGCGCGATCGTCCAGCCGGCAAGGATCGGCAGCACCAGCATGTGCGGCCTTGCGATCAGCGACGGAAGTAGCCCGGTGGCGAGCAGCAGCAGCGCGATGATGCTTGCCCGCGCGCTCATCCAGCGGCTGAGTTCAGCCGCTACCAGCGCGAACAGCGCCGCCATTGCCACGCCGACCAGGACGATCACGCCGCTCCAACCGCCCGCGCGGTAACTCGCGTACATCGCTACTTCGGATAGCCATTCGTGTGCGACCCAGGGACGGCCGACGACGCTGAACGAGAACGGATCGGTGGTCGGCACGGCTGCATGCGCGACGATCCAGGCACCGGCGACGAGATGCCAGCCGGTATCCCCGTCGCGCAGCATGGTGGGGACGATGATCGTGAACGCGAATGCGGCGAACGCGGAGAGCAGAGCGAAGGTCGAATAAGCGATGCCGGTTGGCGCGTCGGGGCGTACTGGGGGTGGCGCGCTGGGCATGACGCGGGGTTAGCGCGATTGTCCTGTGGAATGATGAATGTGAGGCGCTCGGGCTAGGATCTGGCCAGCCCTAGAAAAGCTGGGGTCTCGCTGGTGACACGCGAATGGAGGCACAGGGTGCGATCCCAACCCCGCTGGGAGGACGTATGCGGGGATGACGGCCGCGGGCGCTCGCTTCCTTCATTCCTAACGTGGGTCCCCTCCTTTGCGCGGAAACATCGTGGCACTGGGACGGCTATCCACGAAAACGCCCCGGGTTTCCCCGAGGCGTCTTTCTTTTTGGCTGGCCCCGACACGGGAGTAAATCCCGTGTCGTCGGACGCGGCGTTGCCGCGCCGGCCGGTCGGTCGGATGCGTGCCGCTGGGCCGCACCGGCGCGTAGCTGGGGCTACGCGGCCTCGCATCCTAATCTATCCGCGGCAGCGTCTCGAACTGGTGATACGGCGGGGGCGAGGAGATCGTCCACTCCAGCGTCGTCGCGCCGTCGCCCCAGGGGTTGTCGCCTGCCGGCTTGCCCGCGACCAGCGACCAGATCAGGTTGACGAAGAATACCACCATGCCTGCGGCCATGATCATGTAGCCGACCGAGGCGACCGTGTTCCAATGCTCGTATTCCGGCGTGTAGTCCGGGATGCGGCGCGGCATGCCCTGCAGGCCAAGGAAGTGCATTGGGAAGAACATCACGTTCACACCGACGAAGAACACCCAGAAGTGCAACTGGCCGAGGAACTCGTTGTACATTTTCCCCGTCATCTTCGGGAACCAGTAGTAGAACCCGGCGAACAGCGAGAAGACCGCACCCAGCGACAGCACGTAGTGGAAATGCGCCACCACGTAGTAGGTGTCCTGCATGTAATCGTCGATGCCGCCATTCGCGAGCACCACGCCGGTCACGCCGCCGACCGTGAACATGAAGATGAAGCCGATCGACCACACCATCGGCGTCTTGAAGGTCAGCGAGCCGCCCCACATCGTCGCGATCCAGGAGAAGATCTTGATGCCGGTCGGCACCGCGATGACCATCGTCGCCGCGGTGAAGTACATCTTGGTGTTCACGCTGAGGCCGGTGGTGAACATGTGGTGCGCCCACACGACGAACCCGACCACGCCGATCGCGACCATCGCATACGCCATGCCGAGATAACCGAACACCGGCTTGCGGCTGAACGTCGAGATGATCTGGCTGACGATGCCGAAGCCCGGCAGGATCATGATGTAGACTTCGGGATGGCCGAAGAACCAGAACAGATGCTGGTACAGGACGGGATCGCCGCCACCGGCCGGATCGAAGAACGTCGTGCCGAAATTGCGATCGGTCAGCAGCATCGTGATCGCCGCGGCGAGCACCGGCAGCGCGAGCAGCAGCAGGAACGCGGTGACGAGCATCGACCACACGAACAGCGGCATCTTGTGCAGCGTCATGCCGGGTGCGCGCATGTTGAAGATCGTCGTGATGAAGTTGATCGCGCCGAGGATCGACGACGCGCCGGCGAGATGCAGCGCGAGGATCGCCATGTCGGTCGACGGCCCGGGCTCGCCGTACGTCGAGAGCGGGGCGTACAGCGTCCAGCCGTTACCCGCACCACCGAAGAACGGCGAGGCCAGCAGTAGCGTGAAGGCCGGGATCAGCAGCCAGAACGACACGTTGTTCATGCGCGGGAACGCCATGTCCGGCGCACCGATCATGATCGGCACGAACCAGTTGCCGAACCCGCCGACCATCGCCGGCATGACCATGAAGAACACCATGATCAGGCCGTGCGCGGTGATCAACACGTTCCAGAGATGGAGCGACTCGTCGAGGCTGGCGGGGCCGCCGTGGAGCATGCTCGCCCAGCCCTGCAGATACTGGATACCGGGATGCGCGAGCTCGGCGCGCATAAGGCCCGAGACCGAGCCGCCGATGATCCCCGCGACGATCGCGAAGATCAGGTACAGCGTGCCGATGTCCTTGTGATTGGTCGACATGAACCAACGCGCGAAGAAGCCCGGCTTGTGATCGGTATCGTGGTGATGGTCGTGCGCTTCGTGAGACATGAAGGCCGACGGGGTGAGAGCGGTGTCGGTCATCTTACTGTCCCGCGTTGCCGGCGCCGGCCGGGTTTGAGGTCGCGCCCTGCGTCGTCGCGGGGGCTGCTGTTGTCACGTTCTCGACCGGGCCGGTGGCGTTGGCGGTTTCCGCGGCCTCCTCGACCTTCGCCGCGGAGCCGTCGGCGCCGGGCTGCGGGATGATCTTGTCGGACGCCTTGCCGGGGGTCGGCATCGTGCCGCCCTTGGCGCGGACCCACGCCGCGTATTCGGCGGGCGGAACCGCCTCGACCGCGATCGGCATATAACCGTGGCGCGCGCCGCAGAGCTCCGAGCATTGGCCGAAATACAGGCCGGGCTTTTCGATCGTGAAGCTGGTCTCGTTCAAACGGCCGGGGATCGCGTCGAGCTTGATCCAGAAGGCGGGGACCGCCCAGCTGTGGATTACGTCGTTCGAGGTGGTGATCAGGCGGATCGGCACGCCGACGGGAAGGACGATGCGGTTGTCGGTGGCGAGCAGCTTGGGGCCGTCGGCATCGGTACGGCCACGCTCGCCTGCGGCGACGTCAGCCTTTTCCTTCAGCATGTTGGCGGTGATCTCGAACCCGCCATTGTCTGGGTACTGATAGGTCCAATACCATTGGTTGCCGATCGCCTTCAGCGTCACCGCGCCCGACGGGGCCGGCTTGAACTGCGCTTGCAGCAGGCCGATCGAGGGGACCGCGATCAGGACGAGGATCACGACCGGCGCGAGCGTCCAGATGATCTCGATGAAGGTGTTGTGGCTGGTCTTCGACGCGACCGGGTTGCGTGCCTTGCGGTAGCGAAACGACACCCAGAACAGCAGCGCGAGGACGAACAGCGAGATGATCGTGATCGTCGGCACCAGGATCGAATTGTGCATCCAGTGCGCGAACTGGCCGTTCTTGGTGACCTGCGGCTGGAGCCCGAACAGGCCGTCCGTGGGCTGGCCGATCATCGGCTTGACCGTCATCGCGGGCGCACCGTCCATCGCGAGTTCGGGGCTGGACGGGTTGGCGGTGGGCGTTGCCGCGGCGGTCGTCGGCGCAGTGTTCGACACGCCCCCCGGAGCTGCAGCTGCTTGCGGTGCGGGTGCTGCTGACGTCGGCGTGGCAGCAGGCTGGGCCGCATGCCCGGCGACACCACCGAGACTCGCCAGTGCGAGCCCCGCTGCCATCGCAAATCCTCTCATCCCCATCTTGCGCATCGTTTTTCTTGACCCCGGTTTATAGCGAACCCGATTCCGGACGCGCGGATGTCTGCTTATGATTTGGGAAGAGCTATACCCAGCGGGGGGGCTTGCCTCAAGTCTTGTCTCTCACCGCCACCTCCAAACTTCGGGAGGAGTAGCAACGTGCCGGTTCTCGTTGCACGCGGTTTCGCGCGCTCGTATCAGCGCGGACAGACCATTTGGAGCGATGACCCGCGATGACCGAAGACGACGTGCTCGCCGAATTCCGCGCTGCAGAAGCGTTGCTCGAAGGGCATTTCATCCTGTCCTCCGGTTTGCGCAGTTCGCGCTACCTGCAATGCGCGCGGGTGTTGATGGACCCCGCAAGAGGCGCGCGTCTGGCCAAGGCGCTGGTCTCGATGATCCCGGACGAGATCTGTGCGCAGATCGGTGCGATCGTCTCGCCGGCGATGGGCGGCGTGATCGCGGGGCATGAGATGGCGCGGGCGCTCGGCGTCGAGGCGATGTTCCTCGAGCGGCCCGACGGCGTGTTCGAACTGCGCCGCGGGTTCCGCTTGGCGCCGGGGCAGCGCGTACTGATGATGGAGGACGTCGTCACCACCGGGCTGTCGTCGCGCGAGGCGATCGCGGCGATCGGGCGGGCTGGCGGCGTGACCGTCGCGGCGGCGGCCTTGGTCGATCGATCGAACGGGACGGCGGATCTGGGCGTGTCGTTCTTCCCCCTGATCCGGCTCGATGTGCCGACTTACCCGGCGGATGCGCTGCCGCCCGAACTGGCGGCGATCCCGGCGATCAAGCCCGGCAGCAGGGCTGCGGCATGAGCCGGGACCTGCGCCTTGGGGTGAACATCGATCACGTCGCGACCGTGCGGAATGCGCGGGGGGCAGGGTATCCCGATCCGGTGCGTGCGGCGCTGGTCGCGGCGGCGGCTGGAGCGGACGGGATTACCGCGCATCTGCGGGAAGATCGGCGGCACATCACCGACGACGACATCGCGCGGTTGTCGGCCGAACTTACGATCCCGCTCAACCTGGAGATGGCGGCGACCGACGAGATGCTCGGCATCGCGTTGCGCCACAAGCCGCACGCCGCGTGCATCGTGCCGGAAAAGCGCGAGGAACTCACCACCGAGGGCGGGCTCGACGTTGCCGGGCATTACGACCGGATGGCGCGGCTGGTCCATGCGCTGGCGGGGGCGGGCATCCGCGTTTCGCTGTTCATCGAACCCGACGCACGCCAGATCGAGGCGGCGGTGCGGCTCAAGGTGCCGGTGATCGAACTGCATACCGGGCTTTATGCCGAGCTGTGGGGCGAGGCGCGGACGGTCGAGCTTCGACGGCTGAGCGACGCAGCGGCGCTGGCGGCGAAGAACGGCATCGAGGTGCACGCCGGCCACGGGCTGACCTACGACAACGTCGCACCGATTGCGGCTATCCGGCAGGTTCGCGAGCTGAATATCGGGCACTTCCTGGTTGGCGAGGCGCTGTTCGTCGGGCTTGGCGAGGCGGTTCGGCTGATGCGTGAGGCTATGGATGCGGCGCGGTAAGTCAGAAGGTTTGTTCACGCGGAGACGCGGAGACGCGGAGCAGAAGGGGGTTGCCGGGAGCTGTCCTGCTTGCTTCTCACCTTCGCCGCGCTTGCGGCTCTCATACTCTCCGCGCCTCCGCGTCTCCGCGCGAACAAAACCTTTTGTCTTCCGACTCCAGGCCGTGTCGTGATTATCGGGCTCGGGTCCGACCTGTGTAATATCGAGCGGATCGCGGCGTCGGTCGAGCGGTTCGGGGAGCGGTTCGAGCAGCGGGTGTTTACCGATGTCGAGCGGGCTAAGGCGGCGCGGCGGCCTTTTACCAAGGCCGGCACGCTGGCGAAGCGGTTCGCGGCCAAGGAGGCGTTCTCTAAGGCGGTCGGGACGGGGTTTCGGGCGGGCGTGTTCATGCGCGACATCGGCGTGGTCAACGCCCCCAGCGGCGCGCCGACGCTGGCGTTGACCGGGGGCGCCAAAGCGAGGCTTGACGCGTTGACCCCCGAAGGCCACGCCGCGCGCGTGCATTTGACAATGACCGATGATCATCCGTGGGCGCAGGCCTTCGTGATCATCGAAGCCATACCTCTGATATCCCCGGACATGCGCCAGGATACGAACCGATGAAGGACGCGGCGTTGGACGGCAACGAGTTCCCCGAAAAGCCCCTCGCGCAGACCCCCCTTGCGCAGACCGGCGCGGCCGATACCGCGCCACTGGCCGGCACCACACCGGAAACGACACGCCGCCGCGGCACCGACTGGTGGGGCGAGGTGAAGGGGATCTTCTGGCTGATCTTGGTCGTGCTCGGCTTCCACAGCTTTATCGCCAAGCCCTTCTATATCCCCAGCGAATCAATGCTTCCCGGCCTGCGCATCGGCGACCGGCTGGTGGTGACCAAGTTCGCCTACGGCTGGTCGTTCGTGTCGCCGACGATCCCGAACCCGGTCGCGATCTTCAAGGGCGTGGTGCTGCGCCAGCAGGAAGACAGCTGGAGCGTGTCGCTGCCGTTCATCCACGGCCGCCTGTTCGGCTCGCTGCCGACGCGCGGCGACGTGGTGATCGTGACGCCGCCGGGCACGCATAACGACTATATCAAGCGCGTCATCGGCCTGCCGGGCGACAAGCTCGCCGTGCGCGGCGGGATCGTGTTCCTCAACGGCGTCGCGGTGAAGCGGGGTGCTCTCCACGACACGCTGATCCCGGTCGACACCAACAGCCCGTGCAGCGAGATCGACTATCCCGGCGCACGCGAGACGCTGCCCGACGGGCGCGCGATGTGCCGCCTGCCGACCTATACCGAGACGCTGCCGAACGGTCGCCGCTACGAGACGATCGATCTGGAATCGGACAGCCAAGGCGATAATTTCTCAGAGATCACGATCCCCGCGAACCACGTCTTCCTGATGGGCGACAATCGCGATCGCTCGGCCGACAGCCGGTTCGCGTTGAGCCAGCTCGGTCTTGGGGGACCGGTGCCGTACGAGAATCTCGGCGGTCGTGCGGAGTTCATCACCTTCAGCCTCGACGGCGATGCGACGTTCAATCCGCTGACGTGGTGGGGGTCATTGCGCTCGGATCGCGCGGGCACCTCGCTTCATCCCGCCAAGGTGAACTAAGATGGCCGAAACGAAGACGGTCGACGAACTGAGCCCGGTCGAGATGCGCGATCCGTTCCTGCGCAAGGAACTGAAGCGCGCGGCGATCTGGCTCGGGCTCGCCTGCGTGATCGCGCTGCTGATCGTGCTGGTCCAGCCGTTGCTGATCATCTTTGCCGGCGTCGTGTTCGCGGCCTTGCTAGATGGCGGCGTGCGGCTTCTCGGGCGGGTGCTGCCGATCGGACGTGGCTGGCGGCTGCTGATCGTCGTGCTGCTGACGTTCGCGTTCCTGGTCGGCACGTTCGTGCTGACTGGCGTGCAGGTCACGGAGCAGGTGACGCAACTGCGCTCGACGCTGGAATCACAGGCCAATCGTTTCACGGGCTATCTGACCTCGCAGGGGCTGATGCCGGGCGCGTCGGACGTCAACGGGATCGTCAAGCAGGCGCTCGGGTCGGTCGGGCGCGTGACGTCGTGGGTGGGCAGCGCGATCGGCGCGATCACCAGCATGTTCATGATCCTGATCCTCGGACTGTTCATCGCGATGGACCCGGGAACGTACTCGCGCGGGCTCCAGTGGATGGTGCCGCTCGACCTGCGCCCCGAGTTCGCCAGAACTTTGGTCAAGATGGGCGCGACGTTGCGGCGGTTGCTCGCCGGGCGCCTGCTGGGGATGGCGGTCGAGGGTGTAGCGAGCGGCATCGCGCTGGCGGTCGGCG
Source organism: Sphingomonas sp. Leaf208 (assembly GCF_001421415.1). Lineage (GTDB taxonomy): Bacteria > Pseudomonadota > Alphaproteobacteria > Sphingomonadales > Sphingomonadaceae > Sphingomonas. Next base: position 34,374 of record NZ_LMKH01000034.1, on the reverse strand, counting down.
GCGTGCCGATGGCAATGCTGCTGGGCATCATCGCGGGCATCCTGGCGTTCATCCCGAACGTCGGCGCGATCGTGACCGGCGTGCTAATGGTCGCGGTCGGGTTCAGCGCGGGTGTCGATACGGGGTATTGGGCGATCGGGACGTACCTCGTGGTGCAGACGATCGATGGCTATGTGATCGTGCCGATGGTGGCCAAGCGGACTGTGGATCTGCCACCGGCGTTGACCTTGGGTGCGCAGATTCTGGCGAGCGCGCTGTTCGGGATCCTGGGGCTGGCGCTGGCCGATCCGATGACCGCGATGATGAAGACTGCGCTGGAGCGGCGGTCGGAGCGGGAAGAGGAAAAGGCCGAGGCGGGTGAGGGTGAGGCTACGGCTTGATCAGCTATGGGTGCCCGTCCCAGTTAATCTGGGTTCAAGCTCCCATTCCGTCATCCCCGCGGACGCGGGGACCCATATCCTCCGAGGTTTGCCAGTATGGGTCCCCGCGTCCGCGGGGATGACGGGGGGTGAGGGCCGGGGACGTCAATGGGGCGGGTAATCGAGTGGGGAGTTACCGCCTCACCAGTTGGTCGAAGAGTGCGAGGTAGCGGTTGGCTGAGTCCGCACCCGGTTGGGGGACTGGTTCGGGTCGCTGCCGAGTTGGCTCTAGCCACGCATCCAGCGCTCCAACCAATGCAGCAGCGTCGTCCCTAGCAATCATCGTCCCACTCTTTGGCCGATCGATAATCTCCGCGACCGCCGCGCTCGAGTCGGTCGATATCACCGGCGTTCCGACCGACACTGCCTCTCGCAAAACTCCCGGTACGCCTTCGTAATCCGACGTCAGCACCAGTACCGCGGCGCGGGTCATGACCGGGAGCGGATCGCTGCTGTGGCCGAGCAGGAAAACGCGCTTCCCCAAGCTGAGCGCGTGGATTTGCGCCTCGATCGCCCCCCGCTCGCTCCCCTCGCCGAGAATGACGAGCGGTATCGTCTGGTCCGCCAGCAGCGGCAGTGCGGCGATCAGACGGTCCCAGCGTTTCTGCGGTTCGAGTCGACCCACGCCGAGAATGAAGCGCGGTGGCAGGTCGGGCAGCGCACTGGGGATCGGCACCGCTGGTGGGTTCGGGATGACGCTGGTCCGCCCGATCATCCGGGTCGCCAACGCCGCCTCGTCCGCCGTCGCCGGCGTCATCGCGACGAGGTGATCGAGGAACCCGCCGTGCCGCGCGAGCCAGACCTGGTGCGCGGCGTGCATCACGCGGCCGTGATCGGCGCGCGCGGGGGCGTTGGACATCTTGGCGACGATCGGCGGGCACGTCCTGCCGAGCCGCAGCCTCGTCCATGCCGCGATGCCGGTATAGAAATTACCGGGGCAAAATATGATGTCCGGCCCGAGACGTCGCACGACATTCGGCAACGCGAGCAGCCGCGACGGCGCGACGACCTCTAACCCGTCCGGCAGTTCCGCCGCCAGCGGCCCGGAAATATCCTCGATCGCCAGCGTCACGCGCCGGCCCGCCGCGAGCCAGCCGCGTGCGAGGCGCAGTTGCGCGCGCTCGACCCCGCCGCCGCGCAGATCCTCGGCATAGGTCAGAATGTGCTGGGCGATCGGTGGCTTGCTCACGAGTGACATATGGGGGTCATCATACTGCGCGATGGGTAGAGCGGAGATCGCGACCGAATGATACCGACTTTGCGTGCATGCACGGCGGCGGGTGGCTATCAGGCCGCGCGACGGAGGCGGGCAAGGGCGGCGGAACGGCTTGAGGACAATGGTTTGAGGACCGGCGAGTGAACTTCCGTACCAAAACTGCCGATCGCGACGGCTATGCGGATATCGCGCGCGCCGGGCTCGAGCCGCTGAAGGCGCTCGGCAGCCGCTGGCCCGCGATCATCGGTGCGGTGCTGACGCTGGCGATGATCGTCGGCTTGGGACGCGAGTTGCTCGGCCACGGTCTTTCAGGACTGTCGCGCTCGGTGCCGCAGGACCCGCGCTTCTATCTGTGCTTCGGCCTGCTCTACATGTCGCCGCCAACCGGGGATTACGTCATCTTCCGCCGGCTCTGGGGCATTCCGCTCGGTGGCCTCGTTGCGCTGATCAAGAAGCGGATCGCGAACGAAGTGGTGTTCGGATACTCCGGCGACGCGTATTTCTATGCCTGGGCGCGGGCCAAGGCGCGGATGGTGGCGTCGCCGTTCGGTGCGGTGAAGGACGTGTCGATCCTGTCGGCGATCGCGGGCAATGCGGTGACGCTGCTGCTGGTGGCGATCGCGTTGCCGCTTGGCCGGCATCTGCTGACGCACGACCAGTTCCGCACCGTGCTCGCGTCGGCGGGCGTGACGCTGGCGATCTCGCTGCCGTTCCTGATCTTCTCGCGCCGGGTATTCTCGTTGCCGCGCGCGAAGCTTTGGTGGGTGTTCGGGATCCACTGCATCCGGTTGCTGTGCGGATCGGTGCTGATCGCATTCGCGTGGCATTTCGCGTTGCCGGGCGTGCCCGTGGGGATGTGGCTGTTCCTTGCCGCCGGGCGCCTGTTGGTATCGCGCCTGCCACTGGTGCCGAACAAGGACCTGCTGTTCGCCAACGCCGCGATCCTGTTGATCGGGCAGGACCAGGCGCTGTCGGAGTTGATCGCGTTTACCGCCGCGCTGACGCTGCTGGTGCATGTCGCGCTGATCCTCCTGTTCGGCATTCACGCCGGGCTCACCCGGTTGCGCGCGTGATCCGCGCCTGTGTCGCGCTGGTCGCGATTGCTGCGTTTGCAGGGCCGGCCGGGGCGCAGGTGCTCGGTAGCGATGCAGCGGCGTGTCGACCGGGCGAGGGGCCGGCGATCGCGGTGGAGGTCACCGGGTTGAAGGATCGTACGGGCGAGTTGAAGCTCGAACTCTATCCTGATGACGAGGCGGGCTTTCTCAAGGATGACCACGTGCTGATCGCGGCGGGAAAGACGTTTCGGCGGGTGGTGGTGCCGACGCCGCCGAACGGGGCGCCGATGCTGTGCATCCGGGGGCCGCGGCCGGGCCGCTATGCGCTGTTGCTGACGCATAATCGCGACGGAAAGAACAAGTTCAGCTTCTGGACAGATGGCGCCGGGTTCGCGAGCAACGCGAGGCTCGGGCGGTCGCGGCCCAAGGTCGAGCAGGCGCTGGTCGAGGTCGGCGCGGGCGTGACGACGGTGCGGATCACCGTACAGTATCTGCGCGGGCTTGGTGGGTTCGGGCCCGTGACGCCATGAGAGTGGTCGACGTCAACGAGTTCTACTCGCCGACCGGCGGCGGCGTGCGGACCTATGTCGACCGGAAGATGGGCATCATGGCGGACATGGGTCATGAACTCATCGTCGTCGCGCCGGGCAAGGAAGACCGCGTCGAGGAGCGGCTGGGCGGCGGGCGGATCCTCTATCTCAAATCGCCGGGGATGCCGTTCGATCGCAACTACGGGTTGTTCTGGGACGAGGGCGCGATCCACCGCGTGCTCGACGATCTCGATCCGGACGTGGTCGAATGCTGCTCGCCGTGGCGCCCGGCGTGGTTCGTCGGCGACTGGCAGGGGCGCGCGGTGAAGTCCTTCTTCATGCACAACGACAATATCGCGGCGTATGCGCAGCGTTGGTTCGCGGGCGTCGCGAGCCATGACCAGATCGAGCGCGGGTTCGCCTGGTACAGCCGGTACATGCGGCGCTTCCTCGAGAAATACGATGTCGTCGTCACCAACGGCCCGGCGCTGGAGAAAAGGTTGCGCGCGCGCGGGCTACGGATCGATGCGGCGATGCCGCTGGGGATCGAGCGCGGGCATTTCTCGCCGGACCTGCGCGATACCCGGTTGCGCGCGGCGTTGCTGCGGCAGTGCGGGTTGCCCGAGGACGGCATGCTGCTGCTCGGGCTCGGGCGGCACCACGGCGAGAAGCGCTGGCCGCTGGTGGTCGATGCGGTGGCCCGGGCGGGGGCGACTTTGCCGGTCGGGCTGGTCCTGATCGGTGCGGGTGCGCAGACGAAGGCGATCCAGCGCCGGATTGGCGGCTCGCCGCATATTCGGATGTTCGCGCCGGTGTATGACCGCGAGCGACTCGCGCGGATCATGGCGAGTTGCGATGCGCTGATCCACGGGTCGGAGGCGGAGCCGTTCGGGCTGGTCGCGTCGGAGGCGATGGCGTCGGGCCTGCCGCTGATCGTGCCGGATACGGGTGGGTGCGCGGAGGTCGCCGACCGCCACGCGAGCGAGCTTTACGCGGCGCGCGACGCGGAGAGTGCGGCGGCGGCGATCGGGCGGTTGTTCGCGCGCGATCCGGCGTTGTTGCGGCGGGCGGCGGCGGTGGCGGCGCGGCATGTGCGCAGCGACCGCGAGCATGCGGTGGAGCTCATGGACTATTATGCGGGGCTGGTCGCGGCGAAGCACGGCGTGCGACGTACAGGGTGAAGCGGGTCCCGGGGACGGGGACTGGGCGATAGCCGTGGCTTCGGGCGTAGGCAGCCAGGACTGCATCAATCTGATCATCACCGCTACTCCAGGCGCCTTCACCGTCGGTGAGGATGGCGGACGGATAGTCGAGGAGATGCGTCCGGGCCTGCGATACGAGGTGGAGGGCGTACTCCTGACGCGCGTCGAGCAACGCGGTGCTGCGGAAATAGAAGGGGCCGGTGGCGAAGCGCGGGTCGATCGCTCGGCCGGGGAGGAATTGCGGGGAGAGCGTCGCAACCGGGCCGGCGACGTGTTCGCGGTCCAGGATCTCGCGTACCACGGCGGCGTCTCGCATCGCATCGAGCATCGGGATGCCGCCGCTCGCGACGGCCTCGACGGTTGGGGCGAGTCCGGCGCAGGCGAAGACGACCGCAGCGATCCGCATGGCCTTGCCGGGCGGGTGCGCGTGCCAGACTAGCGCGAGACGCACGAATAGCGCCGGCAGCATTGGCAGCAGATATTGCCGCCACGTCGGCACCGGTGCGAGCGCGGCGATCAGGCCGGCGAGGATCAGCAGGTCGAGGATAAGGTGCCAGCGATGGCGTCTGCCCGCGGTGGCGACGATCGCGAGCAGGGCTGAGCCCAGTGCCAGGAACTTGAGCGTGTCGATGATCTTGGCCGCGTTCGACAGCTTCCAGGGGCGGGACTGGTACCATTCGGTTGGTGCCTGGCCGGGAAAGGTGAGCACGCCGAACAGGAAGCCTTCCGGCGATGCGGCGAACAGCGCCAGGGTGAAGAGCGCGAACGGCATTGCGCCTAGCAATGTCCACCACGGGCGTCGGTTGCGGCTGAACAGCGTCCAGACGCCGTAGGTGAGTGCGGGGAGGGCATAGGAGATTTTTGCTGTCGCGGCGGCGGCGAGCAACGCACCGATCAGGATCGCGTCGCGGCGGCTTGCCTGGTCGCGGGCGGTGCGGACGATCGCGGGGAGGGCCAGCGCGAGGCAGGCCGCGGGGAGCGCGTCGTTGCGGGCTGTGCCGATGCTGAAGAGGAGGATGTCGCAGGTGGCGAACAGCGCGGTTGCGATGGTGGCGGCGCGCGTGCTGGCGCCGCCGATGCGGGCGGCGCGGTGGACCGCGGCGATGGTGGCTGCGCCGAGGAGGGCGTTGGCTATGCGGAGGGTTGGCCATGTCCAGGCGCCTGCGATCAAAGCGATCGGGGCGAAGAGATAGGGTTGGAGCGGGGTCTGGAGGTAAGCGAAGTCTTTGTAGGGGAGCAGGCCGTGCGCGGTGAGGAGGGCGGCGGCGACGTACTGGCTCTCGTCGTGGTCGACGGGGCGGAGGAGCGTGAGGGCGATGAGGAGTATCGCCAGCGCCGCAAACGCCAAAAGCATGTTCACCCGCGAAGGCGGGTGCCCAGTCTGGGCACCCGCCTTCGCGGGTGAACAATTTTGGGGAGTGGTGTGGTCCATCACTCAGCCCCACCCCGCTTGCTACCACCCCGGCGGAGGCCGGGGCCCAATTGGGGGACGGTTATGACTGAGGGCGGCGGTTCGTTACCACGGCCTTCCCAATTGGGCCCCGGCCTTCGCCGGGGTGGTGTAGCTGCGCGCACGAGTCAGGCTTTTACCGCGGTCAGGAAGTAATCGAGGCTTGTCGAATCGCTCAGCGCAAACCCGGTTGCGGGCGAGAAGCTCAACCCCCGCGTGTCCGTCACCCGCAGCCCCGCGTCCTTCAGCAACGCGGTCAGTTCCTCGGGCGTCAGGAACTTGTTCCAGTCATGCGTACCCTTTGGAATGACGCCAGCGCCCTCCGCCACGGTGATCATCGCCAACCGCGACAACGGCGTCCGGTTGGGCGTCGAAAGAATCAGCAATCCGCCCTCCGCCAACGTCCGCGCGAGACCGCGCACGAAGCCGGCAGGGTCGCTGACATGCTCGATTACCTCGAGGCTGGTGACCAGATCGAACTGCCCGACCAGCCCCTCGACTCCCCCCGCGCGGTAGTCGATCGCAAGACTACTCTGCGCCGCATGGATCTCCGCCACCGCGATATTCTCCGGCGCCGCGTCGATCCCCGTAACCTCTGCGCCGAGCCGCGCCAACGGCTCACACAGCAACCCCGCGCCGCAACCGACGTCGAGCGCGGTCTTTCCCGCCAGCGGCGTGAAGGTCGAGCCGTCGCCGCCCCAATGCGCATCCACCTGTTCGCGGATATAGCGCAGCCGCGGCGGGTTGAGCTTGTGGAGCGGGGCGGACGAGCCCTTCGGATCCCACCAGTCCTTTGCCATGGTGCCGAAATGCGCGGCCTCGCGCGGATCGATTGTTGCGTTCGTTACGGTGTCGCTTGCCAGTATCATGCGCGCTACCTATCAGGGCCGCCGCTTCGACCCAAAGGGATTTGCGCTGCCAATGGCCCGTATCGTGATGAAATTCGGCGGGACGTCGATGGCTGGGATCGAGCGTATCCGCAACGTCGCCGCGCGCGTGAAGCGTGAAGTCGACGCCGGCAACCAGGTCGCCGTCGTCGTTTCCGCGATGGCCGGCGAGACCGATCGGCTGGTCGGCTTCTGCCGCGAGGCGTCGTCGCTGTACGATGCGAAGGAATATGACGTCGTCGTCTCGGCGGGCGAGCAGATCACGAGCGGTCTGCTCGCGATCGCTTTGCAGGCGGCCGGCTGCAAGGCGCGGTCCTGGCTTGGTTGGCAGTTGCCGATCAACACGTCGGACGCGCATGGATCGGCCCGCATCGGCGAGATCGACACGGCCGCGCTCGACGCCAGCCTCGCGGACGGCGTCGTCGCCGTGATCCCCGGTTTCCAGGGCGTCGCGGACGGCCAGCGCGTGACGACGCTCGGTCGCGGCGGCTCGGATACGTCGGCAGTGGCGATGGCGGCGGCGATGAAGGCCGACCGCTGCGACATCTATACCGACGTCGACGGCGTCTACACGACCGACCCCAGGATCGTGCCCCGCGCGCGGAAGCTGAGCAAGGTCACGTATGAAGAGATGCTGGAACTCGCCAGCGTCGGTGCCAAGGTGTTGCAGACGCGGTCTGTCGGCCTGGCGATGAAAGAGAATGTGCGTGTGCGCGTATTGTCCTCGTTCGAGGATGGCGACACCAATGATGGTCACCGCGGCACGTTGATCGTGGGCGAAGAGGAAATCGACGATATGGAACGCCAGCTCATCACCGGCATCGCGCACGACAAGAACGAGGCGAAGATTACCCTGACGCAGGTCAGCGATCGGCCGGGCTCGGTCGCGGCGATCTTCGCGCCGCTCGCGGATGCGGGGATCAACGTCGACATGATCGTGCAGAACGTCGCTCATTCGACCGGATCCACGGACGTGACCTTCACGGTGCCGGCGGCGGATCTGGCGCGCTCGCTTGACGTGCTCGACAAGGCGAAGGATGCGATCGGCTATGCGACGATCGTCCATGACACGCGCGTCGCCAAGGTGTCCGTCGTTGGCGTCGGCATGCGCAGCCATGCGGGCGTCGCCTCGACGATGTTCACGACGCTCGGCGAGCGCGGCATCAACATTCAGGCGATCGCGACGTCGGAGATCAAGGTCAGCGTGCTGATCGAAGAGGATTATACCGAGCTGGCCGTGCGCGTGCTGCATACGGCGTATGGGCTCGATGCCGAGGATGCGGCTTGAGCTTGATAGATAACGACATGATCCCGGCAGGCGCCGGGACGACGGGGATGGATGCATGACGATCGGTACTGAGCGGCTGCAACGCCGGATGGCGCGCGGCGCCGCGTTCCTCGGGTCGGAGGTCGCCATTCTCGGCGGCGCGATGTCCTGGGTGAGCGAGCGTCACCTCGTGTCGGCGATCTCCAACGCGGGCGGGTTCGGCGTGATCGCGTGCGGCGCGATGACGCCCGCGCTGCTCGATACCGAGATCGCCGCGACCAGGGCTCTCACGACCAAGCCGTTCGGCGTGAACCTTATCACGATGCACCCCGACCTGTTCGAGCTGATCGCGGTCTGCGCCAAGCATAAGGTCGGCCACGTCGTGCTTGCCGGTGGCCTGCCGCCCAAGGGCAGCATCGAGGCGATCAAGGAGACAGGCGCAAAGCTGATCGCGTTCTCGCCGGCGCTGGCGCTGGCGAAGAAGCTGATCCGCAGCGGCGTCGATGCGCTGGTGATCGAGGGGATGGAGGCCGGCGGCCATATCGGCCCGGTTTCGACCAGCGTGCTCGCGCAGGAGATGCTGCCCGAGATCGCCGAGCAGGTGCCGGTGTTCGTCGCGGGCGGGATCGGTCGCGGCGAGGCGATCGCCGGGTATCTCGACATGGGTGCGGCGGGCGTCCAGCTCGGCACGCTGTTCGTGTGCGCGACCGAATCGATCGCGCATGCCAATTTCAAGAAGGCGTTCATCCGGGCGTCGGCGCGCGATGCGATCGCCAGCGTGCAGATCGATGCGCGGCTTCCGGTGATCCCGGTCCGCGCGCTGAAGAACGCGTCGAGCGAGCTGTTCACGGCGAAGCAGCGCGAGGTTGCCGGGCATCTCGACGGTGGCCGCGTGGAAATGGCCGAGGCGCAGTTGCAGATCGAGCATTACTGGGCGGGTGCGCTGCGTCGCGCGGTGATCGACGGCGATGTAGAGCATGGCTCGGTGATGGCGGGCCAGTCGGTCGGCATGGTCAAGCGCGAGGAACCGGTCGCGGACATCATCGGCGGATTGATGACGCAGGCGGCGGCTGCGCTCGAGGCGCGTGCGGTTTAGCGCTCGATCCTCCCCCGCAAGGGGGAGGTGGCAGGCTCTTGCCTGACGGTGGGGGAGGGTGGCGAAACGTCTGTTCCGTGTCCTCCCCCTCCGTCACCTGCGGCGCCACCTCCCCCTGGCGGGGGAGGATTGAGAGGGCGGCGTCTTCTGCTCAGGTGGTGATGCACGGGCGTCTTCCTAGTACCACCCCGGCGGAGGCCGGGGCCCAATTGGGGGACGTCGTTCACTAAGGTCGCGCTCCGTTACCTCGACCTTTCCAATTGGGCCCCGGCCTCCGCCGGGGTGGTGGAGTGGGGGGTGAGGTTGAAGCCACATCACGTCCCAGCCGCAGGCAGCCAGAACCCCCAACCTCATCCCCTCTCCATTCGCCGCAAAGCGCGTACGGCTTACGTCTCGTTAACCTAACCCATGCATAGAGTGTCCCGTCGGGGGACGTCATGAGGTGGTTGCGATGAGTCGTCGGTTTGCTTTGCTGTCCGTTACCGCGCTGGGCCTGCTGGCCGGCTGCGCACAGAAACCACGGACCGTGGCTGCCGTCGCGCCGCCCGTCATCATGGTGCCGGTGCCTGCCCCGGTGATGCCGAAGGGCGCGTCGCCCACGATCGTCATCCCGGTCGCGCTGGCCGACGGCACCTATCCCACACCGAATCGCAACCTGACGACGTCCGCCAAGGTCTGGCATCTCCGCGCCGCGCTGAACGTCGCCGCACTGGCATGTCGCGGGCCGCAGGAAGTCGTTATCGTCGCGGGCTACAACGCGCTGCTTTCGGCGCAGAAGCCGGTGCTCGCCAAGGCCGAGGCGACCTACGCCAGCGAGTACAAGTCGGGCGGCGGCGACTGGCAGGATCGCTACGACGATTCGATGACGCGGCTGTACAACTTCTTCTCGCAATCGCCCGCACGCGATGACTTCTGCGCCGCGGCGCAGACGGTTCTCGCGCAGAGCGCCGGGCTGACGGCCGAGGCATTGCCTGCTTTCGCTGCACAGAATCTCCCCGTGCTAGAGCGGCCGTTCACCGATTTCTACCGTGCGGTCGACGCGTGGCGCGGTCGCACCGTGCGTCCGGTCCAGCCGCAGCTGATCGTCTCGCGCCAATATGCGTCGAACATGCCTGCGCAGACGGTCACGCAGGCGCGGCTCCAGCCGATCTCGCAGCCGGTTCCGCCCGCTCAGCCGCGCCTGAAGCTGGATCCCAGCGTCTTCCAATAAGCTGATCAGGCCTTGATGGGCGATCCGACCGACCAGCTATGGCCGAACGGATCGCGCACCTGGCCGTAGCGATCACCCCAGAACTGGTCGGCGATGGGCATCGTCACGACCGCTCCCGCCGTCACCGCACGATCTACCCAGGCGTCGGTGTCGTCGACCCTGAGATGCAAGGTTATGCCGGCGGGTTCGGGCTCGGCATGACCACGCCATTCGGGAAACTCGTCGGACAGCATCAGCCAGGCGTCGTTGATTCGCAAGCTGGCCTGCATCAGCCGAACGCCGTCGTCTGCGAAGTTCGTCTCGACGAGGGTCGCGGCAAACGCAGCCTCGTAGAACGCGAGCGCCTCGCGTCCTCGCTGGTCGCGGATGACGAGGAACGGTGTGATTCCGCCGGTGGGACGATCGGCCATGCGAGTCTCCTGCGTTGAACCCTGCCAGCGTACGCCGCTCGCCAGCCCCCGGCCAGTGCCGACATGGTGAAGGCAAAGCTTGGCTTACCTGCAAAGACTGGGTTAACAGCCGCCGGAATGGCTGAGGTTTCAGATCGTCCGGCGGAAGGCCGCTTCGAAGGGCGCGAGCACCGGTTTCCGGTGCGCGTCTATTTCGAGGACACCGATCTGTCGGGTGCGGTCTATCACGCCAATTATCTGCGCTACATGGAACGCGCGCGGTCGGACATGCTGAGGGTCGGCGGGATCGACCAGCGCGCGACGTTCGAGGCGGGCGAGGGCTCCTACGCAATCGCCAGCGTCGCCATCCGCTACGCCGCGCCGGCGAAGCTCGACGACGCCTTGCTGGTCGTCTCGCGGATACGCCGTGTCCGCTCGGCCGGGGTCACCATTCATCAAAGGGTCATGCGCGACGGGCTTGTCTTGGCCGAGGCGGACGTGGTGGCGGCATTGGTCGCTCCCAATGGCCGCCCACGCCGCCAGCCGCGCGCCTGGATCGATATCTACGAACGCCTTGTCTGGCAGGGGGAAGCATGAATCCGGTGTTGACTATGGATAGCGCGACGCTGTCGCCAATCCACTTGTTCCTTCAGGCCGACTGGGTGGTGAAGGGCGTGATGATCGGGCTGCTGCTCGCCAGCATCTGGACCTGGGCGCTGATCGTCGCGTTCTGGCGCCGTATCGGCAAGACGCGCAAGGGCATGACGCGGTTCGAGCGCGATTTCTGGAAGGCCGAGGATATCGACGTCTTCTACAAGGCGGAGGGCGAGAACGACCTACCGTCGGCGCGCGTGTTCGCGGCCGGCGTGACCGAGTGGCGGCGCTCGACCGCGGGCGGCACGATCGACAAGAGCGGCACGCGCGAGCGGCTGGCGACGACGATGGGCGCAGCAGTCGCGGGCGAGATCGATAAGCTGTCGGACCGGCTGAACGTGCTGGCGACGGTAGGATCGGTCGCGCCGTTCGTCGGGCTGTTCGGGACGGTCTGGGGCATCATGCGGAGCTTCACGAGCATTGCGGCAGCGCAGAACACGTCGCTCGCGGTGGTGGCGCCGGGAATCGCGGAGGCACTGTTCGCAACCGCGATCGGGTTGTTTGCGGCGATCCCCGCGGTGATCGCGTACAACCGGTTCTCGCACGGCATCAACCGGATCGAGGCGAGCCTCAACCGCTTCGCCGACGGTTTCCACACGACCTTGAGCCGCCAGCTGGACGGGTCGCGATGATGGTCCTTCTTATTCCCCCTTCCGCTTGCGGGAGGGGTCAGGGGAGGGGCTTCTACCTTCTCCTCCGACAGCAGCATTCGCGGCGCTGCCCTCCCCCGACCCCTCCCGCGAGCGGGAGGGGAGTAGAGTGGCGATGAATCTCCCTTCTTCCCGTGGCCGCGGCCGCCGCGCGCCGATGGCGGATATCAACGTCACGCCGCTGGTCGACGTGATGCTGGTGCTGCTGATCATCTTCATGGTGACCGCGCCGCTGATGACCGCGGGCGTACCGGTGAACCTCCCCGACGCGCGCGCGAAAGCGCTCGACCAGGAGCAGAAGCCGGTCGAGATCTCGATGGACGGGACAGGCGCACTGTTCATCGACAAGGATCAGGTGACCGACGATGCGCTGCCGGTTCGGTTGGCCGCGATCGCCGCCAGCCGAGCGGTCGGCGACGAACCGCAGGTGCTGCTGCGCGCGGACCGGAAGCTCGATTATGGCCGCGTGATGCGCGTGATGGGCGAACTCAACCGCGCCGGGCTGAACCGCGTCGCGCTGGTGACCGTCGAGGGTAACCAGAACTGATGGCTGGCTGATGGACCGTTCGGAGAAGATCGGCCTTGGCGTCGCGGTCGTCGGGCACGTCCTGCTGTTCGGCGCGCTGTCGCTCGGCTTTCTCGGTGCGCCCGAACTGCCGAAGAAGATCGAGCAGCAGCCGATCGACGTGAGCCTCGTGCCCGACGTCGCGCTGGAAGCGACCGCGCCGCAATCGGTGGAGACGCCGGCCGAGTCGGTCGCGCCGGACGAAGGTGCGCCCGAGGATGCCGCGCCGCCTGCTCCGGAAGAGGCCGAGCCCGAGCCGAAGCCCGATCCCGTGCCGCCTGCGCCGCAGCCCAAGCCCGCACCACCGAAACCTGCGCCCAAACCGCAGCCGGCACCCGAGCCGAAGCCTCAGCCCAAACCCAAGCCCGCGCCGCCAAAACCCGTCGCCAAGCCCGCGCCGGTCCCTAAGCCCGTCGTGAAGCCACAACCCAAGCCCGAGAAGGCGCCACCCGCCAAGGCCGCGCCCGCGAAGGCCGCACCGACCAAGGCTGCGGCCAAACCTAGCGCCGCGCCGGCCAAGACCTCGTCCACGTCGGGCAAGACGTCCTCCGCGTCGTCGGCCAAGCCTGCGAAACCGTCCTCGACCAAGGGCAGCGGCTCGACCGCCGAGGCGAAGGTGTCGCGGCCTCGCGGGTCGCGGCTCGGCGACAATTTCCTCAAGGGGCTGTCGGCCGATCCGTCGCCGAGCAAGTCGGAAGCGCCCAAGGCCGCCAAGCTTGGCGCACAGGCGGCGGCGAATATCGGCTCGGCGATCTTGCGGCAGGTGCAGCCTTGCGCCAACCGCCAGGTCACGCCGGGGCCGGGCGCCGAGCGGATCCGCGTGACGATCAACCTGAAGCTCAACCGCGACGGGACGCTGAAGTCGCGGCCGACGATCAGCGGTCATGCCGGCGTCGACGACGACAACCGGCGCTATGTCGACCGCGTCGACGATCTGGCGATCGCGACCTTCGTCGGATGTTCGCCGCTACGCGGTTTGCCCGACGACCTGTATGACGTGCAGAACGGCTGGAGCAATTTCAGCCTGCGCTACAAACTTCCCGGCTGAGGATGTCCGTTATGACTCGATCGATCCTGGGGTTTTTCCCTTCACCGTTCTCCCTCGCCCAGCCTGACCGCCACCCCGGCGGAGGCCGAGGCCCAGTTGGGAAGGTCGATGTAACGATGCGCAGCGTTTCTTCTGCGACGTCCCCCAACTGGGCCCCGGCCTTCGCCGGGGTGGTGTTGGGTGGGCGTACGGCTCGATCGATTCTGGCTTCGGTTGGCCTGCTCGCGTTCGTCTTCGGCAGTGCAGCGTATGGACAGGACGCACCCGCTCCAGCACCACAACAAGCCCCCGCCGACCCTGCAGCTCCAGCCCCCGCAGGCGATCAATCCGGCGGACTCGTGGTCGACGTCACCGGCGGTATCTCCGCGCCGATGCCGATCGCGATCCCCGTCATGCCGACGTCCGCCGTCGTCTCCACCCCGGCAGGCTCCACCGACGTGCTCGGTCGCCAGCTCGCCGACATCGTCACCAACGATCTGCGCAACTCGGGGCTGTTCACGCCGCTGTCGCCGGGTCAGCTCCGCCCCATCACCTTTCCCGAAGTCACCGCGCCCGGGTTCGATTACTGGGGCAGTACCGGCGCGCAGGCGCTGGTGCAGGGCTTCATCCGCGCCAACGGCGACGGCAACCTGACCGTCGGCTGCTACCTGTACGACGTATCGTCGAAGGCCGAACTGACCCGAACCGGGTTCGTCGTACCGCCATCGGACTGGCGTCGCGCAGGGCACAAGTGCGCCGACATGGTCTATACCCGACTGACCGGCGAGGGTGCCTATTTCGACAGCCGCGTCGTCTACGTGTCGGAGACCGGACCCAAGGGGCGCCGCATCAAGCGGCTTGCGATCATGGATCAGGACGGCGCCAATCACCGCTTCCTGACCAACGGCCAGTCGATCGTGCTGACGCCGCGGTTCGCGCCGAACCAGCAGTCGATCGTCTATATGAGCTATCTCAACAATCGCCCGGCGATCTATGTCTACGACATCGGCTCGGGTAAGCAGCGGCTGGTGGTCGCGAACGCGAACCTGACGTTTGCGCCGCGCTTCTCGCCGGACGGGCGCAACATCCTGTTCTCGATGGCGCAGGGCGGGAACACCGACGTGTACCGCGTGTCGGCGCAGGGTGGCACGCCGCAGCGGCTGACTAACTCGCCGGGGATCGATACCGGCGGGTCATATTCGCCCGACGGCTCGAAGATCGTGTTCGAGAGCGATAGGTCGGGCGGCCAGCAGATCTATGTGATGAACGCCGACGGATCGAACCAGCAGCGGATCAGCTTCGGCGGCGGGCGTTATGCGACGCCGGTGTGGAGCCCGCGTGGCGACCTGATCGCGTTCACCAAGCTCGGCGGCGGCTTCCGGATCGGCATCATGAGCCCGAGCGGCGGCGGCGAGAAATTGCTGACCAACGACTGGCAGGACGAGGGTCCGAGCTGGTCGCCGAACGGTCGCGTGATCAACTTCTATCGCTCGGGACGCGGCAGCGGCGGCAAGGCGGAACTCTGGTCGGTCGACTTGACCGGCGTGAACGAGCGGAAAATCCCGACGCCGCTCGACGGCTCGGATCCGGCATGGGGCCCCTTGCGGCCCTAAACCTGCTATGGGGGCATAACGGGGAAACGTGATTTTCTACGGGAGACTATCTATGTCGAAGCTTTCCAACATCTTGCTTGCGTGTACCGCGCTGATCGCCGTCGCCGGCTGTGCGAAGAAGCGTCCCGAGGTGCTGCCGCCCGCACCGGTCGACAACAATGCTGCGGTCGATCCCAATGCGGGGATGAACAACGGCAATGTCGGCGGGGCGATCGTGCCGGGGTCGGATGCCGACTTCCAGCGCTCGGTGAGCTCGAACACGGTGAACTTCGGGCTCGACATGTACGACATCGATCCGACCGCGCGCGCGATCCTAGATAGCCAGGCGCAGTGGCTGGCCAAGTTCCCGAACCAGCGCATCACGATCGAAGGCCATGCCGACGAGCGTGGCACGCGTGAGTACAACCTCGCGCTGGGCGATCGGCGTGCGAACGCGACCAAGAACTATCTGGCGGCCAAGGGCGTGTCGTCGTCGCGCATGACGACGATCAGCTACGGCAAGGAGCGCCCGGTGGCGATGGGCTCGGACGACCAGAGCTGGGCGGCGAACCGTCGCGCGGTAACGGTGGTGCTGAACTAAGTTTGTCGCGGCAGTCCCTCTCCCCTCAGGGGAGAGGGAGGGAGGAGCCGTTTGGCGACGGAAGGGTGAGGAGCTTTGGGACGGACCGTCCGAGCCTCAAGCCCCTCACCCTCCCACGTGCAAGCGCACGCGGGCCCCTCCCTCTCCCCGGAGGGGAGAGGGTAAGTGGGTCAGCCCAGCGCCTTGTCGAGCAGCTTCGCCAGGCGGATACCCCCACGGCGCACTTCCTCGCGCGATACCGGGACCATCTTCGCGATCGTTGCGTCGTCCATCTTCACCCGCGCCGGCACCGCGCCGCACGCATCCCCGCCGAGCGCCGCCGCATACGCCGTATGCGCGGCTTCCCAGGACTCACGGCTCCAGTCGGTAACCGTCCCCGCGCCGATCTTAGCCCGCTCGGCCGCCGGATACCGCCTTACCAAAGACGGCGGCGTCGAGATCGCGCGCTCGGCCAGCGGGCCGTCCCAGATCGAATGCAGGTTGAACCGCGCCGGGCCGTAGATCCCGTAATCCGCCTTCACGTCGTTGCCGCCCTTGTCGTTGCGGTCGCCGGCGTGGAGCGGCTGGTGGAGATCGCCGACGAAGTGAATCAGCAAGGCTAGCGCCTGGACGCGGTCCTTCGGCGAGGTGGCGCGGTCACGGAGCAGTTTCACGTCGCGCTCGATCTGCGCCGAGACACAATTGCCGTCCTTGCACGCGGGCGTCAGGTCGAACGGCGCGCAGACGTCGGCATCCTGGAAATGCCAGGTATACGCAAAGCCGAAGCGCGACTTGCCGTCGGTGGTCTTCAGCGGCTTGATGCAATCCGCCCAGACGCTCGCCTGCTCGATCGTGCCGGCCGGACACTCGGGCGTGTCGAGCAATGCCTGTTGCGCGAGCAGCTTGCGGATCGCGGCCTTGGTCTTAGGCGTGACGTTGGAATAGGCGATCTGCGCGACGGTCTGGTGGCCGTACTCCCAGAACGCGGTGGCGGGGGAGGCGAGGCCGAGCGAGGCGATCGCAGCGAGGAGAAAGCGCTTCATGCCGGCTCGTTAGCGTAGATCGCGACGGTCCGGCTACCCTCGGATGACGCGCGTCCGCGGTACATGCCGACGGTGTTGAAACCCCAGGCCATGTCGCCGTCCGGTCCCGCGACGATGACGCCGCCGGTGCCACCGAGTGCCTTCACTTCGGCCAGCACCGCGTCGGCCGCGACCTGCAGCGACTCGCCGGACAGGCGGACGCGCGCGGCGATCTCATGGCCGACGCCGACGCGGAGGAAGAACTCGCCCGAGCCGGTGCACGATACAGCACAGGCGCGATCGTCGGCGAAGGTGCCCGCGCCGATCACGGGCGTATCGCCGATCCGGCCCCAGCGTTTGCCGGTCACGCCGCCGGTCGAGGTGGCGGCGGCGACATGGCCGTGCGTGTCGCAGGCGACTGCGCCGACGGTGCCGTATTTCATGTCGACGTCGAACCCGCCGCCATCGGCTTGGAACTCCGTGAATTGGCGGCGGCGTTCGTCGGTCGCGAACCACGCGGCATCCGCCTGGGGAAGGTCGCGTTCGAGCGAGAACGCATCCGCGCCCTTGCCGGCGAGGAAGACGTGGCGGCCGTCGTCGAGGATCGCGCGAGCAAGACCTACCGGGTTGCGCGTCGCGGTTGCTGCGGCAACGGCACCGGCTGCGCGGGTGCGGCCGTCCATGATCGCGGCGTCGAGCTCCAGCGTGCCGTCATGCGTGAAAACCGCGCCGCGCCCAGAGTTGAAGTGCGGATCGTCCTCCAGCACGCGCACCGCCGCCTCGACCGCATCGAGTGCGCCGCCGCCGTCCGCCAGCACCTTCGACCCGACGTCGAGCGCACGAGACAGGCCGGCTCTCGCGCCCGCATCCTGCTCGGGCGAGACCATCTCGCTGTCGAGTTTGCCGGCGCCGCCGTGGATGACGAGGGTCCAGGTCATGTTGAGTCTTTCGAGGGTAGGGCGCGGAGGCCGATAACGGGGCGGAGCGGCGCGATGCTGCGGCCGATCCAGTAGAAGGCGATGCAGCCGATCGTCGTCGCGGCGAGCAGGCACGCGAACTCCGCCCAGCCCGGCAGGCCGGCGGGGAGCAGCGCGTACATCACGAGGACGATGATCGTCTGGTGGATGAGGTAGAACGGGAACACCGCCTCGGTCAGCGTGCGGCGCCAGCGATGGTCGCGGTTCCAGTGGCGCTCGGCGATCCCGATCAGCGCGACGATCGCCCCCCATTGCTCGAGCGCGTGCGCGACGCCGTAGCCGGGGTAAATCCAGCGCGGTGCGACGATGTCGCCGGGCCATTCCAGCTCGACGCCGATGATCGCGATATAACCGACCATTGCGGCGACCGAGCCGACCTTCCACCAGCGCGCGATCGCCGCCATTGCGGGCTCGGAGCGGGCAAGGCCGAAGCCGAACAGGAAGGCGGGGAAATAGGTGACGTGCGCGACCCAGTCGCCGAACAGGGCTTGCGATTCCGCGGCCATCTGGAACCACCAGGCGTGAACGAACACGAGCCATGCGACGGGGAGGACGAGCACCGCCCAACTGCCGAAGACCCAGTCGAACGCGCGTTGCAGCCAATCGCCGCGGACGACGACCAGCCCGAGCGTCAGCGCAGTCGTGTAGACCCAGAGATAAACGACGAACCAGAGGTGGTTCCAGGTCGGCAACGACAGTCCGGCGAGCTTGCCGAACCGGAAATAATCATGCGTCCAGAACGTCAGATAGCTGCCGGCATAGGCGTGCTTGGTGACCAGTTCGACCCAGGGTTGCGGCGGCACGATCACTGCCATGCCGAACAACAGCGGCACGAGCAGGCGGTAGCAGCGATTGGCGAAGAATCCGCCTGTGCCGCTCGACCGGGCGAGCAGCGCGCGGCTGGCATAGCCCGAGACGACGAACAGCAGCGTCAGCCGCCACGCATTGCTCGCCAGCATCGGCAGCCGCACCCAGTCCTCGACATGGAGCGACTTCACATGGAAGTTCCACGGCACGAAGACCATGCCGATATGGTAGAGGATCAACAGCGCGAACGCCCCGATCCGCAGCCAGTCCATGCCATAATGCCGCGTCATCGCGCGGCCCTACGGGGCGGGAAGCGGTGCCGCAAGCGTGGGCCGGCTGAGGCGGTATTCGGCACCGACCGGTGTCCCACTGAAATCCTCCCTCGCAAGGGGGAGGTGTCTGGCACTTGCCAGACGGAGGGGGCGGACACGGAACAGCGGTTGCCCTTACCGCCCCCTCCGTCATCTTCGGTGCCACCTCCCCCTGGCGGGGAGGATCGTTCGAGCTTAGGTCGGGCGTTCAACCCTTCATGCGCGGCGTGCCCATGAAGTCGCGCTTGCCGATCGGGACGCCCTGCGCGCGGAGGATCGCGTAGGCCGTGCTGGCGTGAAAGTAGAAGTTCGGCTGCGAGAACGAGAGCAGGAAGTTCGCGCCGGTGAACGGCATGACGAACGTGCCGAACTCGAAGGTCGTGTCGTTGTCGGCGAGCGCGTCGAACGTCTCCCGGTCGATCCCCTCCAGCGTGGCGATCGCATCGCGTATCACGCTGTGGAGACCCGCGAAGTCGGTCGGCCAGGCCGATCGATCGGGCGAGAAGGTGCCGCAGCGGACGCCTTCGATCCCGCCGACCGAATGCGCGGCGCACGACTTCACCTGATAGCCGAACGGCAGCATGTCGTCGGCGAGCTTCGCATCGATCAGCGTCGCGGGTTCTATACTCTTCTCGACGGCGAACGCTTCCGCCTTGTCGAGCAGCGCGTCGACCGCGCGGAGAATCTGGAGATTCGAGGGAATCGTCGCATCGTACAGGGACAGGGTCATCGCGTTCGCTCCTAAAGCCGTGCGCCGCTATGGCCGACGATCGCTACTCGGGCCAGCGATGTTCCGTTCCAGCGCGCAAGTCGCTATATAGGCCTCGAACTCCCGAGGAATCCCCATGTCCCTTCGTCCCTGGCGCGATATCACCCGCCGCAAGAGCCGCCAGATCATGGTCGGCAACGTCCCCGTCGGCGGCGATGCGCCGGTCACCGTGCAGACGATGACCAACACGCCGACCGACGACGTCCGCGCGACGGTCGACCAGATCCGGCGCTGCGAAGACGCGGGCGTCGACATCATCCGCGTCAGCTGCCCCGACGTGGAATCGACCGCCGCGCTCAAGCAGATCGTCCGCGCCAGCCGCGTGCCGATCGTCGCGGACATCCATTTCCACTACAAGCGTGCGCTCGAAGCGGCGGACGCCGGGGCGGCTTGTCTGCGGATCAATCCGGGCAATATCGGCTCCGCGGCGCGCGTGAAGGAGGTCGTCGACGCGGCCAAGTCCAACGGCTGCGCGATCCGTATCGGCGTCAACGGCGGCTCGCTCGAGCGGCATTTGCTCGAGAAATACGGCGAGCCTTGCCCCGATGCGCTGGTCGAGTCGGCGCTCGATCACATCAAGCTGTTGCAGGATCACGACTTTCACGAGTTCAAGGTCGCGGTGAAGGCGTCCGACCTGTTCCTCGCGGTGGCGGCGTATCAGCAGCTTGCCGAACAGGTCGATTGCCCGCTGCATCTCGGCATCACCGAGGCGGGCGGGTTCGTCGGCGGCACGGTCAAGTCGGCGATCGGGATGGGCAGCCTGCTCTGGTACGGCATCGGCGACACGATCCGCGTCTCGCTCTCCGCCAAGCCCGAGGAGGAAGTGCGCGTCGGGTTCGAGATCCTCAAAGCGCTCGGAATCCGCAACCGCGGCGTCCGTGTCGTGTCGTGCCCGTCGTGCGCGCGCCAGGGCTTCGACGTGATCCGGACGGTTCAGGCGCTCGAGGAGCGGTTGCAGCATATCCGCACGCCGATGTCCTTGTCGGTGCTCGGTTGCGTGGTGAACGGGCCCGGTGAAGCGCGCGAGACCGATATCGGCATCACCGGCGGCGGCAACGGCAAGCACATGGTGTACCTCTCGGGCGTCACCGATCACCACGTCCAGGACGCCGACATGGTCGACCACATCGTCCGGCTGGTCGAGGCGAAAGCCGCGGAAATCGACGCGGCGGATGCGGCTATCGCGGCCTTGGTACCGGAGATGGCGGCGGAATAGGTTTCAGCGGTTAGCTGCTTACGCGCGCCTTTCACTAACTCTGACTTATGTGAGGAGGACGGCGTGACGCGCGCATCCTCCTGCCGTTCTCCCGCGAAAGCGGGAGTCCAGGGTTACCGGCGATAGCGTTCGTGGTCCTGGACCCCCGCGTTCGCGGGGGAACAGCATCTTGGACACCGCTTTATCAACCCGTCGACGTCCGCAACGGCAATTCCAGCACCGGCGATGGCGTCCCGATAGGATGCGGGTTAAGCGGACCGCATGAGGATGATCCGAACATCGATCGTTGATGATGCGGTCTAGTCCGATGACATCCCGCACCGTTTCGCCCGCTTTAGCCTTCGCGGTCGCCGCGCTGGGCATCGGACTGTTCTCCATGATGGACGCGGTCATGAAGTCGCTCGTCCTCGCGATCGGCGTCTATAACGCGCTGCTCTGGCGGCAGATGATCAGCGTCGGTCTCGGTGCAGTCGCGTGGAAGCTCGGGAACAGCGGGCGGCCGAGCGGGCGCGCGTTGAAGCTGCATCTGGCACGCGGGCTGGTGACCACCGCGATGGCGGTGCTGTTCTTCTGGGGGCTCGCGCGCGTGCCGATGGCGCAGGCGATTTCGCTGACCTACATCGCGCCGATCCTCGCATTGCTGCTTGGCGCGGTGACGCTCGGCGAGCGGGTCGGGCGCAAAGCGGTGGTCGGGTCGATCGCCGCGTTGCTCGGCGTGCTCGTGGTGATGATCGGGCATGGGCGCGGCGTCGCGGGACCGGAGACGTTTCATGGCGCGCTCGCGGTGCTCGGGTCCGCGGTCCTGTATGCGGTGAACCTCGTGATCGCACGGCTGCAGAGCCAGGCGGCGCGGCCGGGGGAGATCGCGTTCTTCCAGGCGCTCGTCATCACCGCGACGTTGGCGCTCGCCGCGCCTTGGCTGGCCGTAGTGCCCGAAGCGGCGCAGTGGCCCAAGCTGTTGCTCGCCGCGGGGCTGGCAACCGCGTCGCTCTGGCTGCTCGGCTGGGCGTATGCGCACGGCGATACCGGGTTCCTCGCGACCACCGAATACACGTCGTTCGTCTATGCGGCCGTGCTGGGTTTCCTGGTGTTCGGCGAGCGGGTATCGGCGTTCACGCTGGCGGGCGCGGCGATCATCGTCGTCGCGTGCCTGTACGCGGCGCGGCGGCGTGACATCGCGCAGACATCGATCGAGGCTAGTGCATGACCGTCATCCGTTCCGCCACCGCTGCCGATGTCGGCACCATCCTGCGCTTCGTCCGCGAACTCGCCGCGTTCGAGCGTGAGCCGGATGCGGTCGAGGCGACCGAGCCGATGCTGGCAGAGGCGCTGTTCGGGGAGCGGCCTGCCGCGGAGGCTCTGATCGCCGAGAACGCAGAGGGGCCTCTCGGGTTCGCGCTGTTCTTCCACAATTTCTCGACGTGGACGGGCAAGCGCGGGCTGTATCTCGAGGATCTGTACGTGACGCCGGAAGCGCGCGGGCAGGGGGTCGGCGGCGCGTTGCTGGCGCATCTGGCGGGCATGGCGCTCGATCGCGGCTGCGCGCGGTTCGAATGGTCGGTGCTCGACTGGAATGCCGACGCGATCGCTTTCTACCGGAAGGTCGGCGCGGTCGGGATGGAGGACTGGACGATCCAGCGAATGTCGGGGGATGCTTTGGTGAAGCTCGCCGGGCGGTAGGGCAGCAAACAATCCTCCCCCGCCAGGGGGAGGTGTCACCGCAGGTGACGGAGGGGGAGGACGCGGAACGTCGGTTGGCGCTTACCTCCCCCTCCGTCTGGCAAGTGCCAGCCACCTCCCCCTGGCGGGGGAGGATTGTCCGTTGCGCCCGCCTACCCCTTTACGTCGATATTCATTGCGATCGAGATGCGGTCGCCTGTTCCCAAGTGCGGGCGGACGCCGTGGCGGAGCCAGGCGGGGAACAGGATCAGGTCGCCCGCCTCGGTTGGCAGGCGGCGCTCGACCGGCTGCGGCTGGCCGTCGATCCCGATCAGGCGAAATCCCGGCAGCCGCATGAACGGCACCGGAAAGCGCGGGTCCTCGAAGAACAGCTCGCCGCCCGCTTCGCCCTCCGCAGGCGGGGTGCCCATGTCGACGTAATAGACCGCGGCCCACAGCACGCCGGGATGCGCATGGCTCATATTGAGCGCGCCGGGCGGCGACACGTTCGCCCACATCTTGACGGTCCACTCGACCGTCGCCGCATCTCGCCCATCGAAATGCGAGGCGCGCTTCGCCATCTTTACCGCGGTATCGGCGAGCGCGACCGCTGCCGGCCCGCCCCAGTCGAGCATGTCGGTAGCGGAATGCCAGCCACCGACATTCGATCGAGCCAAGCTGGGCGCGGCGGCGTAGCGATCGAGGATCGCGGTGCGCAATGCCGCGGTCAGGGCGGCGGCATCGGCCAGCCGTCCGTGCAGGATCGGCGTCTCGTACAGTCCGATCTGCGCCGCGCGGACGCGGATGCCGTCGAACGGACGAGACGCCGTGGTCATGCTATCAGCGTCCTGCGGTGTCGTCCGCGTTCATCGGCTCTTCGCCCTTGGCCTTCTCGGCGTTGTAGCGCTCGATCGCCTCGATCGTGACGCGCTTGGCTTCTTCGGCGTCGCCCCACTTGCCGACCCGGACCCACTTCGTCTTCTCCAGGTCCTTGTAGTGGGTGAAGAAGTGCTCGATCTGCTCGAACACGATCTCGGGCATGTCGCCGCGCTCGCCGATATTGGCGTAATACGGGAACACGGCGTCGACGGGCACGCAGATGAGCTTCTCGTCGCCGCCGGCTTCGTCCTCAAGGTTCAGCACCGCGATCGGCCGCGCACGGACGACGCAACCGGGGATGAACGGCGAGCGCGCGATCACCAGTGCATCCAAGGGATCGCCATCGGGGCTCAGCGTGTGCGGCACGAAGCCATAGTTCGCCGGATAGCGCATCGGCGTGTGCAGGATGCGATCGACGAACAGAGCGCCCGATGCCTTGTCGAACTCGTACTTCACGGGCTCGCCGCCGGTCGGCACTTCGATGATGACGTTCAGATCCTCGGGCGGGTTCTTGCCGGTCGGGATGAGGTCGATACGCATGGCGGTCCTTTCGATATGACGATGCCGGCGCTCCTCGTCTGGGGAGCGGCCGGCACCACGTTGGATTAGTCTCTGGTCAGCGCGGCGTCAGCAGCTTGTCCAGTCCGCCGTCACCTGTACCCACCTTCTGTAGCCGCGGATAGCGCGGGCCGTCATGGTAATCGAGCAAGATGTCGCGGAAACGGTCATTGTTCTTTACAGTCAGGCGGATCGGCACTTTCGTACCCTTAGCGGCCAGGATCGCCGCCTTGATCCGGTCGGACGAATAGGCCTCGCTGTTGACCGCCTCGATCTCGGTACCGACGTCGAGGCCCGCCTTGAACGCCGGGCTGTCCCAGATCGACGAGGTGACCACGCCCTCCTTGTTGATCACCATGCCGAGCGAATAGCTGACGTCGGTGCCGCGGCTCTTCTCCGCCTGCTTCAGATACGGGCTCTGCTGGGGGCCGTAGACCAGCTTGTAGCCGTTCATCGCGAAGCCGTTGATCGGGGCGGGCTTGCCCGTCTCGGTCAGGCGCGTGTTGAGGAACGTCGCCCAGTCATAGGGGACGATGCCGTTCAGCGTCTTCGCGACGTCGGCGAAGGTGTACGTCAGCTCGCCGTAATCGCCATCGCGGACGCCGAAAAAGGCCTTGGCGAAATCGTCGATCGACTTGGTCCCGTTCGACTTCTGGCGAAGCATCGCGTCGACTTCCATCCAGACCATCAGGCCCTCATTGTAGTAATCCTCCGAGCGCTGCCAGCTGGTCCAGCCCTTCGGCTTGCGTGCCGAGATCACCGGATCGTTGGTCGTATCGATCAGCGGACGCCACTGGCGGCCGGGCGCGGTGTCGTAATTGCCGAGGATCGAGGCGTAACCGTCGAGCGTGTCCTGCTTGCTGACCAGGCCCGAGCGCGCCTGGAGCACATAGCCCCAGAACTGCGTCTGGCCTTCATACACCCACAGCAGCGAGTCGCGCATCGGCGTGCGGAAGTCGGGCGTCCACAGGTCGGCGCCGCGCCGGAACTTGCCGTCCCAGCTATGCGTGTATTCGTGTGGCAACAGGTTCCGCGCGGCGGCGCCGGTTTCCCATTCGGTGAAATAGCCGGGACGGACGCCGTTCTCGGAGCTGCGATGATGCTCGAGGCCGATTCCGCCAAGCTGGTCGGTGATCGACAGCAGGAATTCATAGTGATCGTAGTGCTGTGCGCCGAAGGTCTTCACCGCCTGGTCGACGAGGCGCTTGTGCGCGTCGATCTGCTCGGGCTTGGCAGCCAGCTGGTCAGGGCTGTCGGCGAACACGTTCAGGTCGACGCGCGGGGAGAGCGGCCAGACCTTGCCGTACTTGCCCGCGAGCGTCGGCGAATCGACCAGGATCTCGTAGTTGGTGGTGTCATAGCTGTAGGTCGAGCCCGAGACCTTGGCCGGCACCGCACCCGCCGCAGTCCAGCCGGTCGGGTAGGTGACGGTCATCTTGATCGGGATCTGGCGCGTGAAATAGCCCGCCGGATACAGGCTGACGAGATTGGGCTCGAGGCTGACCATCGTCGGCGTCATGACAATGCGGCCCTGGTCGCCCTTGGTCGCTGAGATGAACTGGAATTCGGCCACCACCGATTTCGCGCCGGTCGGCACGTCGATGTGGAACGCGAAGACGTCGACCGGATCGCGCGTCCAGGGCACGATCTTGCCGTTCGCGCGGATCACGAGACCGGCGAGCTTCTCGATCTCGCCGCGTGGGGAATGCGCGCCGGGCAGCCACTTCGGATAGAGCAGCGCCATCGGACCGGATTTGGCGACCGGGATGGTCTGCTTCACGCGGAAGATGCCGCGCTCGGTATCGGTCGCGTCGACGTCGAGGAGGAGCGTGCCGGGATAGGGCGTGTCGACTGCATCGGGAATGGTGTCGATGAACGGCACCGGCTGTGGCGCGGTGTTGCCGGCGGGAACCTGCGCGACGGCGGGTACGGCGGATGCGAGCAGGGACGCGACGAGAAGCTTGCGGATCAAGGAATGGCCTTCCGGCTGAGAGACGATGACCCGAGGTGTAATCGCGATAAAGGGCAGCCGTCCAGTCCTTTACCGGGACTGCTCAACCACTCCCGAGCACGTTGATCGTGAACGCGAGCACACCGATGTTGAACACGAACGCCGCCATGCACTGGCCGAGCGCGGCTTTGCGC
The DNA here is from genome assembly GCF_001421415.1 of Sphingomonas sp. Leaf208. Lineage (GTDB taxonomy): Bacteria > Pseudomonadota > Alphaproteobacteria > Sphingomonadales > Sphingomonadaceae > Sphingomonas. The sequence goes on along the minus strand of NZ_LMKH01000034.1, from coordinate 8,242 downwards.
ACCCGGCGCGAGGTGATCTCGACGTCGGAGGTCTGGAACGTCATCCCCAGCGTGAACGCGAAATAGGCGAAGTCCCAGTAATCGGGTTCGTCGCACTTGGGAAAGTCGAGGCCCTTGGCGTCTTTGCCGTCCGGATCGTCGACATAATAAAGATGCGCATAATGCAGCGTGTAGATCATGTTCGAGAACAGCCACGCGAGCGCCAGCGTCGAGATCGTCAACGCGATCCCGACCGCGTCGTTCTTGCCCTGCAATTCCTTGGCGACCGCGACCAGGATGACCAGCATGATCGTTCCGCTGAATCCGAGCAGCACTGCGCGGTTGGCGTCGTTCTCTTCCGCCGCGCGGCGCATCCGGGCGGCGGTGGCGTTGCGGAACAAGGTCGAGACCGCGATCAGGAACACGACCGCGGCAACGTCGAACGCGGCCATCGTACCGCGCCCGAGCCCGAACCGCGGGATCAGCGCGGCGAGGCCTATCGCGAAGACCAGCACGAACAGGATGAAGCGCGGCGGAGCAACGCGTTGGCCGAGGCCCCAATATCTGGGTTTGTCGTTCATGCCACAGCGCTAGCGCTTAGCGGGGACGTCGCCTAGATACGCGCGCATCATGGCTAAGACAGAAACCCCGCGCCGCATTCGTGGCACCCAGGACATTTTCGGCGACGAGCAGCGCCGGTTCGCGCACGTCCTCGCCACGTTCGAGCGGGTGCGGGCGCTGTATTGCTTCCAGCGCGTCGACATCCCGGTGTTCGAATCCACCGCGGTATTCGCGCGATCGCTCGGCGAGACGACCGACGTCGTATCGAAGGAGATGTACACGTTCGAGGATCGCGGCGGGGACTCGCTGACGCTCCGCCCCGAGTTCACCGCCGGCATCGCCCGCGCGTATCTGACCGAAGGCTGGCAGCAGTTCGCGCCGATGAAGCTCACCACCAGCGGCCCGGTGTTCCGCTACGAGCGCCCGCAAAAGGGCCGCTTCCGTCAGTTCCACCAGATCGATGCCGAGGTGATCGGTGCGGCCGAACCGGCGGCAGACGTCGAGCTGCTCGTGTTGGCGGACCAGTTGCTACGCGAACTCGGGATTTCCGAGGGCGTGACGTTGCAGCTCAACACGCTGGGCGATGCCGCGACGCGCGACGCTTGGCGGGAGGCGCTGGTCGCACATTTCGAGGCGCACCGCGGCGAACTGTCCGAGGACAGCCTGACGCGGCTCGAAAAGAACCCGATGCGGATCCTCGACTCGAAGGACCCGCGCGACCGCCCGATCGCCGACAGCGCGCCCGATATCGACGCGTATCTGACCCCCGAGGCGCGCGCGTTCTTCGAGGCGGTGACCGCCGGACTCGATGCGGCGGGCGTCGCGTGGGAGCGCAACGCACGGCTGGTCCGCGGCCTTGATTACTACCGCCACACCGCGTTCGAGTTCGTGACCGATCGGCTGGGCGCGCAGGGGACGGTGCTGGCGGGCGGACGCTATGACGGGCTAATCGGGTCGCTTGGTGGGACCGAGACGGCAGGCGTTGGCTGGGCCGCGGGTGTCGAGCGGCTGGCTATGCTGCTGGAAGAACCGACTGAGCAGCGTGCCCAAGTCATCGTCGTTGCAGAGGACGACGACTCGAGTCTCGACGCGATCGCCCTGATTTCCGACCTCCGGCGAAATGGAGTCTCTGCCGATCTGGTTGCTTCCGGTTCGCCGAAAAAACGCTTCGACAAGGCCGTCAAGGCAGCCCCGCAGGCGATCGCGAGCGTTCGTCGTATCGACGGCGAAGTCATTCGAAAGTTGAAGATGCTCGGGTCGGAAACCGAAGGGCTTGAGGCCCAATTGAAGACGCTGCTGTCGTGACGGATCATTCGCAAATCCTCCCCGGCACGGGGAGGTGGCAGTGCGCGGCACTGACGGAGGGGGGGCTCCCCGTCGCGCAACGCCTGCGGCCCGCCCCCTCCACCCCCCTTCGGGCGGTCCCCCTCCCCGTGCCGGGGAGGATTTCATGACCCAGATCTCCCCCGACCGCATTCGCGCGATCGAGGCGCGGCGTGACGAGCTGCAAGCGCTGATGTCGACCGGCGACCTTCCCTCCGACCGCTTCGTCGCGGTGTCGAAGGAATATGCCGAGCTCGAACCCGTAGCCCAGGCCGCCACCGAAGTGCGCCGGTTGCGGCAAGAGGCCGAAAGCCTCGCGTTCATGGCCGAGGATGCCGACGACGAACTCCGCGCGATGGCGTCCGACGAGCTGCACGAGAACCGCACGCTGCTCGAGACCGCGGACCGCAAGCTCGCGCTCGCGCTGCTGCCGCGCGACTCCGCCGACGAGCGCTCGGCGATGCTCGAGGTCCGCGCCGGCACCGGCGGCGACGAGGCGGCGCTGTTCGCGGGCGACCTGTTCCGGATGTACCAGCGCTATGCCGAATCGCAGGGCTGGCGGGTCGAGATGATCTCCGGCTCGTCGTCCGACGCGGGCGGCTTCAAGGAAGTCGTCGCCAGCGTCACCGGCCAGGGCGTGTTCGCGAAGCTCAAGTTTGAGAGTGGCGTCCACCGCGTCCAGCGCGTGCCGACGACGGAGGCCGGCGGCCGGATCCACACCTCGGCGGCGACCGTCGCGGTGTTGCCCGAGGCGGAGGAAGTCGACGTCAAGATCGACGACAAGGACCTGCGCATCGACGTCTATCGCTCGTCCGGGCCGGGCGGCCAGTCGGTCAACACCACCGACAGCGCGGTGCGGATCGTCCACATCCCGACCGGGCTGACGGTGATCCAGCAGGACGAGAAGTCGCAGCACAAGAACAAGGCCAAGGCCCTCCGCGTGCTCAGAACCCGCCTGTACGAGGCGGAACGCGACCGGCTGCATGCCGAGCGGGCGGGGGCGCGTAAGTCGATGGTCGGCTCGGGTGATCGCTCGGAGCGGATCCGGACGTATAATTTCCCGCAAGGCCGTGTGACCGATCACCGCATCAACCTGACGCTCCACCGCCTGCCGGAGATCGTCGCGGGCGAGATGGACGAACTGATCGGCGCGCTGGTCGCGCAGGACGAAGCGGACCGCCTGGCGCAGCTGGATGGCTGAGCGTTCCCCAGCCGCAACGGCATTCCCCTTCCGCTTGCGGGAGGGGTTAGGGGAGGGGCTTCCCGCTAAGGGCATCGCTCGGTGACAGCCCCTCCCCCGACCCCTCCCGCTAGCGGGAGGGGAGCAGTACGTGCAGCGCTCGCCACCGCCGCTGCGCAGTTCGGCTTCTCCGCCACCCCGCGCCTCGACGCGGAACTCCTGATGGCGCACGCACTCGGCGTCGAGCGCAACGCGATCCTCCTCGACCCGGATCGCTACGCCGTCCCTGAGACATTCGCCGCGCTCGTCGACCGCCGCGTCAACCACGAGCCGATCGCCTACATAACCGGTACCCGCGGCTTCTGGTCGATCGATCTCGCCGTCGGCCCCGGCGCACTCGTCCCCCGCGCCGACAGCGAAACGCTCCTGATCGCAGCCCAGGCGCACTTCGCCGGCCGCGCTCCCGCAACGATACTCGACCTCGGCACCGGCCCCGGCACATTGCTCCTCGCCGCGCTCGACGAATGGCCTGCAGTAGGCCTTGGCGTAGACTATTCTCCCCAAGCGCTCGCCTACGCCCGCGCCAACGCCGCAACCCTGGGCATGGCCGACCGCGCGCACTTCATCCACGGCAGCTGGGCCAGCGCGATCGTCGGCCAGTTCGACCTGATCCTCGCCAACCCGCCCTACATCGCTACCGACGAACGCCTCTCGCCCGAAGTCCACGACCACGAACCCCACGCCGCGCTGTTCGCCGGCGCGGACGGGCTAGACGACTACCGGATCCTCGCCGAACAGCTCCCTGCACTGATCGCCCCCGGCGGCGCGGCGGTGATCGAGATCGGCTCGACGCAGGCTCCCCCCGTCACGGCGCTGCTCGAAGCGCAAGGTCTGCACGTCGCGCTCCATCACGACTATGGCGGCAACGCGCGCGCGTTAGTGGCAACCCACGCCCCCGCGACTTGAACAATATGGCGCTAAACCTCACATTTCGCTTGTAGTAGGTCCCTTGCGGACGCTATCACGCGGGCAGGGGCACGCACTCTCGACGATTGGTCGGTTTAGAGCGATGACCCGCATCCTTCGCTTTGAGGTCGCTGCAGTCCGGTGGCCCTGGCAAGTTCGACGCACCGATCTCGTTTAGATCGTCGGTGCGCGACGGGGGTTTGCACCGCATTTCGGAGCACGACCAGATTTTGGTTCGACGACTGAGGACACAAGCTTGATCAACAACCGGCAAGCCGGCCGCCGTCGCGGTCGTGGCAACAATAATAATGGCGGCGGCGGTAGTGGTGGCGGTCAACGCCAGGGTGGCGGTGGCGGCCAGGGTGGTCGCGATACCGGCAACCGCATCGACAGCCGCGCGCGCGGCAACGCGAGCCAGCTGTACGAGAAGTACAAGAACCTCGCGCGCGACGCGCAGCAGCAGGGCGACCGCGTCAACATCGAATATTACCTCCAGTTCGCGGATCATTATTTCCGCGTCCTGAGCGAAACCCGCGCCCGCTTCGAAGAGAGCCAGCCGCAGGCGCAGCAGCAGCCGCGCCGCCAGCAGCCGTTCGATCTCGACGGCGACGACGATTACGGCGACGAGGGTGAACCGATCCGCTCCGGCGAGCAGCAGGGTACGCCTGAGCAGGCTCGTGGCGAGCAGAATGGCGGCCAGCAGAATGGCCAGTACCAGAACGCGCCCCGTCAGAATCGTGAGAACCAGCCTCGCGACACCCAGAACCGCGAGGACCGCCCTCAGCGTGAAGATCGTCCGCAGCGCGAAGAGCGCCTGCGGTACGAGAACAACCGCTACGAGGGCCAGCGTAATGAGGGTCAGCGTAACGAGTCTCAGCCGCGCAACGAGGGTCAGCGCGAAGATCGCGTCCGTGGCGACAATCCGCGCAACCAGCGCAACGCCCAGTCGCGTGATGCTCAGCCCCGCGACGACCGCAACGGCGAAGAGCAGGATCAGGCCCGTGAGGCCCAGGCACGCGAGACTCAGTCGCGCGAGACCCAGCCCCGTGACGAGCAGGTCCGCGAACCCCGCAGCGATTACCGCGATGCGCCGCAGCGCGAGACGATCCGCCGCACGCCCCGCGTGAGCGCACCGGTCGCCAACGCCAACCAGGATTCGGAAGCCGATGCGGTCCGTTCGGTAACCGAAGCCCCCGAGCAGGTGGCTCAGCCAACCGAAACCGTCGAGACGGCGATGCCGGTCGCTGCGACCGAGGAACAGCCCCGCCGTCGCGGTCGCCCGCGCCGCGATCGCAGCCTCGACGCACCTGTCGCACAGGACCAGGGCGCGACCGAAGATGCGGCACCGACCGCATTCGACGCGGACCGCCTGCCGCCATCGCTCGGGATCTCGGCAATAACGCCGGCGCCAGCACCTGCGAAGGACTCGCCCGCCGCCGATGCTGCGCCCGAAGAAAAACCCCGCCGTCGCCGCGTTCGTGCGGTACCGGACGAGGTCGCAGGCTGAAGCCGTCATCCCGGGCATTCCGGGATCACGCCAAGACCTGAAAAGGCCGGTGCCGCTTCACGCGACGCCGGCCTTTTTCATGCCCGACCATATCAGCGCCGCGCGCTCAATCGAGCCGCGTCACGTCCTCGTCATGCCCGCTTCCCGAACTGAGGAATGCGAGACCCATCAACAGTCCGGCCATCATCACCGATCCGCCAACCCCGCCCATCACCGCGAGCATCGTCACCAAATGCAGCGGCCCTTGCACATGCGCCATCGCCGCAATGATCGCCGCGACGCATATCGCCGCCGCCAGCACCATCCACGCCATGATCGCCCGGAACCGCGCCCATGCGAATGCAGCGTAATGCGGGTCGTCCAACCCGGCCGGTGGTTCAGGCAGTCGATCGGTCATCGCTTCACATTGCCGCGCAAACATGGTTTCCTCAACCCAGGCGCAACAGACGCAATTGAGGAGAGGCGAAGATGACGATCGCGGCGATCCTGAAGGACAAGGGCGACATACAGTCGTTGGCCCCGGACTCTACCGTGGCCCAGGCGGTGGCGCTGCTCGCGGAGAAGCGGATCGGCGCGGCGCCGGTGCTCGATGGCGGCAAGGTCGTCGGGATATTCTCCGAACGCGACGTCATCCACTGCCTGCAGTCGGATGGCGCAGCGGCGCTCGAACGGCGGATCGGCGACGTGATGACCACCGCGGTAAAGTCGATCGGACCCAACGAGTCGGCGATCGGTGCGCTGTCGCTGATTACGCAGCGGCGCATCCGCCACCTGCCGGTGATCGATGGCGACACGCTGGTCGGGTTCGTGTCGATCGGCGATCTCGTCAAATACCGCATCGACCGGATCGAGGCCGATGCCGCGGCGATGCGCGAATATATCCAGTCCGCGTAACTAAGCGGCGACCGGCTGCTTCCGCGCGACCGCGATCAGTTCGCGCACGGTCGCCCGCGCAAAGATCAGCATCCACGCAGCATAGACCGCGGCGCCTATCGCCACGAGCACAACCAGCCGCCAATGCGCGTCGAGCGGTGGCAACGCTCGATCCACCAGCCCGACGATCAGCGCCATCGCGATCGCCGCCAGTGCCGGCGATGCGACCGCGCGCGCCACGTCCCGCGCCCGAACGCCGATCACCGGCAGCGTCCGCCAGGCGCTGATCGCCAGATAGAGCGGATAGGCCGTGATCCATGCGACACCCATGCCGGTCGGGCCCCACTGGACGCCGACCAGAAAGGCCGTGGTCAGGATCAGCGCACCGACCGCGCCGTTCTGGACGCCGATCCCCGGACGGCCGCGCGCATCGGACGCGGGCGTGAACAGCACCTGCAACGTCATGAACGGCATCGCCAGCGCGAGCAGGTGGACGATCGGCGCCGTTTCGCGCCACTTGTCGCCCAGCACGGTCAGCACCAAAGGCTCGGCGGTCGCGGCCAGCCCCATGTAGAACGGCATCGCGACGATCATCACCATCCGAACGCCTTTCACGAACGCGCGTCCGATCGCATCGGGATCAGCCTGCATCCGCGCATAGGCGGAGAAGGCGACCTCGTTGAGCGGCGGCACGAACTTCGAGACGAAGATCTGTGTCAGGAACAGGCTGGTCGTGTAGATCCCCAACGTGTGCGCGGAGAAGCTGCGCCCGGCGATGAAAACGTCGGTCTCGCTTTGCAGGAACCAGAACAACTGCCCCGCCGCCATCACCCCGCCATAGCGCGCGATCGTGCCCGCGCCACGAAAGTCGAAACTCGGCCATACGAGCGACCGCGCGCTCCACGTCATCATCGCCCCGCGCACGCTGAACAGCACGATCGGCGCGATCACGAGCGTCCAGACCCCAAGACCGTACAGCGCGCCACCCAAGGCAACGCTGGCGGAGGCGATCGACGCGGTGATGTTGGCCTTCGCCTGATGGCGAAAGTCCATCGACCTGGAAAGCAGCGCGTACGGCAACGCGATGAAGGGCGTCGTAAGGTATAGCAACGCCTGTACCCGGAGCATCTCGCCGACGATCGGTTGCCGGTAATAGGCCGACGCGAGCGGCGCTAACGATACCTGTATGATGGCCAACGTGACGTTGAGCAGGATCAGCATGCCGAACAGCTGGCGAACTTCGCGCTCTGTAATCGTCTTCTGCTGGATCAATCCGCTGGCAAGGCCATAGCCGTTGAGCATCCCCATGAAGGTCAGGATGACCTGGCACATCGCGAACAGGCCGTAATCCGATGGCGCCAGGATACGAATGACGAGGAACGTGGCGCTCCATTGCACGAGTTGCGCGACGATCTGGCTCCCCGATCGCCAGATCAACGCGCTGCGCACCTGTCCGGCAAGCGAACTTGGTTCGCCGGGAACGGGAGTGGCGGCGACAGGTGCGGGGCTCACGGTGTCCATCGTATCGGGCATGTAGCGGTAATGGCCTTCACAATCGCTTAAGGCGATGACGTAGAGACGATCGAGCCAAGGCGTCGGACGTGACGTGCAGCGGCAAAGGCGCTGGACGCGGTCGTTGAACGTGTCGTGATCAGCGGCTTGGAAGGGGTGTGGGGCGTCCTAAACGCGCCAATCCGAGAAAATTGCCACAAATGTGAAAGATTGTGTTTGACGCGAATCGGAACCCCGCCTAGAGGGGTGTCACCGCAGCGAACGGCCACACGGTCTGGTTGGTGCGGTCGCAAGAAAACCAGATGCTCCAAGCTTCTCGAAAGGGAGGTTATGCGAGTGTC
>NZ_LMKH01000033.1 GCF_001421415.1 Sphingomonas sp. Leaf208 | reverse complement strand
CCTCGCCATCGTTGTAACGCCTGGTCGTACCGTCAGTCATATGCCTCACTCTTATCTAAGAGCGGGGCCCTGTCAGGTCATTTAGGGGGCCACCTCACAGTTGGTCAGATAATTTAATTTGGATCAACTCGCACCATTCCCATCTTGACGCTCGTTATTGTTTCGATTGGAGAAGTCGGATGGCTTACGAACCGCACGTCGACGGAGTGACGAGCCAGGCCTCCGAGGGCTGTGTCGTCATTGAGGGGCAGGGGATTGCGGCGACCCTTGAGCCGAACCTAGCGCTTGATCTTGCTGATCAGCTGACAACTGCTGCGGTGGACGCGATGGGGCACCGGAGAATGGCAGAGATCAACGAGCATGCGCGGGACACGCTTTCTCAAGCTCCAAACTTGGAACCCTCTTCGTTGAGATAGAATGCTTGGGGATCGTCCATCGGTAGCTGCGCCAGCCTTACCTAGCAGGGGGAGCAGTCGTTAAGCAGCTCCCCCTGCCCAAGCCTTAAGCTGCGTCGATACCGCCTATGATCGAGCCGGCAAGGTAGTTGTAATGCTCTTGGCTCTGTGAAAACTCGAGCAAAAGCGCTCCCTTGCTGAAGCCATTGTCCAACGCGGTGGTGTAGTAAGCTTTACCGCCTGCTGTAATGCTCTTGGCTCTGTGAAAACTCGAGCAAAAGCGCTCCCTTGCTGAAGCCATTGTCCAACGCGGTGGTGTAGTAAGCTTTACCGCCTGCATCGCCTTCACGATCGAGTGTATTGCGGTACATATAGTCGACCAGCTGACCATTACTGAAGCCTTTGGTAGCCTGCGTAAATTCTGCAGAGCCGGCGAAGTCATTGGCCGCCTGCGTAAGCGTGAGGGTTCCTGCCTTCAGACGCTCGGCGTAATAGGTCAATCCGCTTGTGTCAGGCTTCCGACCGGCGAAACTGTCATAAAGCAGTGCCACTGCCTGATAGTTGTCGTCCGTATTAAAATACCCCTGCGCCACGGTATTCGCGGTGAGAGCGCGGTGCTCTGT
>NZ_LMKH01000032.1 GCF_001421415.1 Sphingomonas sp. Leaf208 | reverse complement strand
AACGAGGTGCATCCGCACCGCGCTTTGCGCTATCGATCACCCCGCGAGTTCATCGCGCAAACCTGCGAGGCCCTGTCAGGCCTTTAGGGGGCAACAACACCCGGGCTTGGCGCATCCTTCGTCTCGGTGCCAGGTACGCTGTTTCGACACTTTCGAACTCGAGGAAGATCTGTGCGGAAATAGCGTGATGAGCGACTACCCGGCCATGACATCGGCCCCTTGCGAATGGCAAGTGAACGTTGGCGAACACCCCTTGGACGGTCCAGATTGCTCCAGGAAATTGATGGGCATCTTGGCGATATGCAATCAGCGCGCTGGTGGAAGACTTAGAACAGCGTGATCAGGCTTAGGTAGCCGTTCAGTGCTGGCCCGAACCTTGGGCTGAAGATCGAATGCACCGTTACTCCCAAGCCCGGCTGGATATAGATCCCCGCCGCAGCGCGATAGGCGTAGCTGGCCGTGGCAGCCCAGGTACCTCTGTAGAATGATTGGTTTGTCGGGACACGAGCGCGCAGTCCCTCCGGACTATATACGTTATACGTTGTTACCAACGATGCCAGATCGAACGGACGACTTTTGATGAGACCGACGCCATAGACTCGGCCCTCGTAATATTGCGTGTAAAAGTTCTGTTCCGGTGGCGCGTAGTTGAATGTCGCTCCGGCATAGATTCCGCGAAAGGGTTTCGCCGGATCGGTCTGCATCAGCTGTCGATCGGCAGCGGCGAAAACGGCCCAATTTTCTTTTTGCGCACCGTCGGAAAAGCGAGTGTAGCGCGTCGAATTATGAATGCCGCCGAACCGTACCCAGGCAGATTTCGTTCCGGGCGCCGATGCCCGATTGAAACCGATTTCGTCGATCAATAATACGCCAGTCCCTGGAGGGGAGAATCGGAAACCTCCTGGGTTTACGGCGTTTTCCGCTGTCGCGCCCCCTGGTGGCAAGCTGCGCTGAATACCGAATTTGTTATAGAAGCCGGTCTTGGATCGTACCCGGACGTTGATACCGGGCGCGGCAAACCCGCCATAACTCAAACCGAGTTGGAACGGGATCGTCGCCTGCGGTCCAAGGTTTCCGGNGGCGCGGCAAACCCGCCATAACTCAAACCGAGTTGGAACGGGATCGTCGCCTGCGGTCCAAGGTTTCCGGTTGCCAGATTGCCACCGACGTTGATCCCGAGAAACTCCTGCGTGTTGTCGATGTAGCCCGCTTTGAAGTCCAACACCCCGGCGATCACATCCTGATAATAGTGCAGACGACCGATCCGGATTTTCTTCGGACCGTTCACTGCTGGAAAGCTGTTGTCGACGATGCTCAATGTCGTCGCGACCTGTCCACCCTTGAGGCCAATACGGCCGAGATCATAGGTCGCGGTGAGGCTGGCCGTGGTATTGGTTCGTGTATCCGCTGACCGTTATAAAGCTGTGGTCCACGATAGCCGCGATCGTTCTGCAAGAAGTCATACTGGAAATTAGCCGTATTGATCGGCGAAATGCCGATGCCGATATCGGCGAGCGCATCACGAACGCCCAGATGATCGGCGAGGATCGTATCGGCGACCTTGGGATACGAGATCGCCCAGCCCTTCAGACTAAGATCGTCGAACCGCTTGAAGCGATCGGGCGCGGGCAACACGCTGTCGTCTGGCAACGCGCTCGTCGTGGCCGGCTGTGTCGTCTGTTCGGGGGGAACCGGCCGCGGGGGCACCTGAGCAAGAGCCACGGAGGGCGCTGACACCGCCAATAGCGCTGCAACGCAGCAGAATGCGGTAGGATCGGACATACGCAACTCTCCAAATATCAGCGACGCGTCGCGCGCTCCGCCTGCGCCCAGGCCAGCGCCNTAGCGCTGCAACGCAGCAGAATGCGGTAGGATCGGACATACGCAACTCTCCAAATATCAGCGACGCGTCGCGCGCTCCGCCTGCGCCCAGGCCAGCGCCATCAATTCGGGCAGCACCGCGACGCGCTGGCGTGCCTCGGCGGACGCCGCCGTACCGTTCAGCACGCGGCCCTTTATTCCGTGGAAGATCGCGGCGAGGCGAAAGAAGTTGAACGCGATATAGAAGTCGTATCCGGGCATCGAAGCCAAGCCACGCCGAGCACAATAGGCCTGCAGATACGCCTCTTCGGATGGGATCCACAGCGAAGCCGGATCCACACCGCCGAGTCCGGCGACGATATGTGCCGGCATCCGGTACATCATGGCATGATAGGCGAAGTCCGCTCCCGGATGCCCGAGTGTCGACAATTCCCAGTCGAGCACGGCCAATATCCGGGGTTCGCTGGGATGAAAGATCAGATTGTCGCAGCGAAAGTCGCCATGCACGATCGACGATCCATCGTCGTCGAGGGGAATGTTCGCCGGCAGCCATTCGACGAGCCGTCCATATACGGGTCCCGCCCCGCAGCATCGTCGGAGCTCGCGAAGTCGCCAACGGGCGGTGCGATCGTCAATATGTCGTCGATCCGCGGCATCGCGGGTGCCGCCAACACCGGCGCTTACTGTGCGGCAAAGGGCGGCGTTCGCATGTTCACCAAGGCTACCGCGCTCGAATGCGCAGCCCTGGGCAACGGGGTACGCGCCAACTCCTCTACCCCGGACACGTCGCCACGCCCCTGACGGCGGGAGCGCACACGTCGGAGGAAGGACAGCGCGCGCTGCTGGCGGACACGCCGCTTGGGCGCAAGGCCTCGCCGGACGAGATAGCCGACGCCATTGTCTTCTTGGCCGGA
>NZ_LMKH01000031.1 GCF_001421415.1 Sphingomonas sp. Leaf208 | reverse complement strand
GGATCGACACAGCGACGCCGACCGGCCGGTTGCTCTTTCACATTCTGGCGTCGATCGCGGAAATGGAGCGTGAGCTGATCCGCGAACGAACAATGGCCGGGCTACTGGCGGCCCGTTGCAAGAACGGGCCGGGCAGGGGGCGCAAGTCGGTCCTGACGCCAAAAAAGAGGGCCACAGCTATGAAGCTGCTCGCTGCTGGCGATCGTCCGCGAGACGTGGCCGAGGCGATCGGCGTCTCGGTCGCAACCTTTTACAGGCATTTTCCGGCTGGTGGCGGCGAGCCGGCATCGTGAAGACCTGCCGCCTACACATCGTGCCCTTTGGCGGCTATGATCGCCGTCTGACGACCCTGGAGGCCCTAACGCCATGAACGTCTATCGGCAGATCAAAACCCCTACGATCAACCCCGACGAACAGGCTCGTCGGCAACGTGCGATCGACTTTGCGCGCGGCAGCGTACGGTACGAAGGCTTCGTCCTTTCCGAAGAAGCCGAGCGTGTTGGAGAACGCTTTGTCGCCGGGCACCTGACGGTGCCCGAGTACGTCAATGCAATTAAAGCCATCGGCTAATGTCCGATTCTCGCCCGAGCAACGAGGGCGAAGTCTGCAATGCGCGAATTGTCGAATTGGAGCTCGACCCGGTCCGCGGCACATTCGATGCCGCGCATCTGCGGGAGATCCACCAACGAATTTTTCAGGATTTCCCTCATCACAACCCCGGTGAGTATCGTCCCAATGCACGGGGCCACGTCAAAGAACGTCGGCTCGAAGCCAATCGGGCTGTCAGCTATCCGGTCCACTACGCTCTGCGACCGGAAGTAGACGCCCGCCTTGATAGGGTACTGAGCGAGCTACGTGGCGGAGACGCTTTCAAAGGCCTCACGCCCCTCGAGTTCGCGGGCGCGCTGGCGAAAACCTACGGCGATCTCGACTATCTGCATCCCTTTTCCGAGGGAAACAGCCGCACCCTTCGCAGCTTCACCAAACATCTTGCCGAGCATGTCGGGCACCATCTCGACTGGAGCGCGACCGATGTGGACGCGGTGACGCGAGACAACCTCTACATGGCGCGAGACATCGAGGTGCTACACCGGGCTTTTCCCGACATCGAGGCGGTCAAACTTTCTGACGAAGGCCCGCGGTCCTTGATCCAGGCGCGCATGTCGCTGAACATGATCAACGGCGCAGACAGACTGCAAGAGATCGTCCGGCAGTCGGTCGATCGCGGTCCCGCCTCGATTGCGGGACCGCATACACTGCCCATCGGTGAGGCCGAAGCCGAGCTGTCAGCGCTTTTGCCTGCCGCGCGCCGGCAAGCCGAGAGCATCGCCACGCGGCTTGCTACAGCCTCGTATCGCAATCGTTCGCTAGAACCGGCCTACAAGCACGCGACAGCGCGAAAGGCGGCACTAGACGGGGAGCTTGGCCCAGAGCAGCTGCTTAGCGCGCTGCAAAGCCGGGGGGATGCCGACCTCACCTTCGAACGTGTGCCGGGTGCAACGGCACTCGATCGGGTGCTTGCCTACCGAGAAGGTATGGAACGACAGTTGGCACAGCAGCATAAGGAGAGACACAATGGACCGCCCCGGGAAACCTCCGAAAGCCAAGCCCACGGACCGGAACTCGACGCCAAAGTTTTCGATGTTCGAGGACGCCATGCTGAAGAGTTTTCAAGACCTCAACACGAACGAAGCTCTGCGCAAGGAGGTAGCGTGCAAGGACTCCTGAGCCTGGGCCGGGGAAGCACTCTGGCAGGGTTAGCCGACAAGGTGCCGGCTGGTCGATCTATCCCCGACGGTGCGGAACAGGTCGTCGTCATGAACGGCAGTCGGCTTCACGAACGTCGATATGAGGGTAAGTGGGAGGTCCAGAAGTCGGATCCGCAAGGCATGCTGCCAAAGGGCGTCTTCCGCCTCGATACCGCAGCATCAGCCAAGGCCGACGACGGGGCAACGTACGCCGGGTCGATCTTACACGTCAGCGCCAGAGGCGTTTATCAGGTACACGGCAACGGGGTCGCTCGACACGAGCCTGCCGCTTTCCAACAGGTCCCGAAGATCGGCGACAGTCCCAAGATTGTCTACGTGCAGGGGCGGGCGACGATCACGGGCCGTGATCCACAATCACAGGGGCTGGGGCTGGGACGCAGCCGCTAGGCCCCTCGTTCCGCACTGCAGTCAGAGTAGGTCGCCGGGGCTGTATCACCGTGTTAGTATCCATAATCACAGGCCGTTTTAAAGGCGTCCGCGACCATGCGAGTTGAGGACCGAAATGCGCCGAAAGATCTCCTTAACTTCGAGAAATCCTCAATCGCAGTTGACGCCATTGGAACTCGCGCTCCGCAAATCGGCGGACTTGAACCGTTCGGGAGCTGCCGTCGGCCTGACGATAATTTGGGTGATCGTATTCATCCTGGACGGATCCACCGGACCGCACTTCTCGCTGAATACGGTCTACCTGCTGCCACTATGCTTTACCGTATGGTGTCTCGGCCGGGTCGCAGGGTTGCTGTCAGGTCTGCTGGGCGTGGCTGTAACCCTGTATCTCAATGGCTTCGGAGACGGCCTCTCCGCGCAGGCGTCGACCGTCCCTACTGCAACCGCTATCTGGAATGTAGGTGCGAGAGCCTTCGGGGTCCTCTTTATCATTCTGTTCGTGAGCGCGTTCCGGCGAACCTTCGATCGGGAGCGTGCCACAGCAAGCATCGATCCCCTCACAGGTCTCGGCAATCGACGAGCCTTTCAGATCGAATGCGCTCGCCTGGAGTTAGCCAGTGCGCGTGACGATCGGATTCTCATGTGCGGGGTGATCGACGTAGACGATTTCAAGTCGGTAAACGACCAACACGGTCATGCGGCCGGTGATGAGGTTTTACGCATCGTAGCAACAGCGCTCGCGTCCGCCGTTCGCCCTTACGACATCACGGCACGGCTGGGGGGTGATGAATTCGCCTTCTGTCTCGCAGTTCGCGACCAGGCTTCTGCCGAGAGAAAAAGCGGTAAGATCCACGGCGCTATCATGGCGGCGCTTCAATCAACTGGCGTGTCGGCAACCTGCAGCTTGGGGGCGGCAACAGGAACTGATTTCACCGATACATTGCTCACCGCCGATCAAACCATGTACCGCGCCAAACAGGCGGGAAAGAGCTCATGGAGGTTCAATATCGTGCCCGCCTCAGGTTGCCGGTAGCTTCTGCGAGTATTGGATAGGTGGGTCGCCTTATCAGGCAAACAGTACTTAACTGACATTTTTTCTAGATATGAATATAAACCGCAGCGGCTAGCAAGGCAATTCAAGGCCAGGCGCTCGTGCGGGATTTTGCGTCACGACGAAGACGCTTTATCGATTTGATGACGCGAGCCTGCACCCGATCTGCGAATTAGACCGTTACGGATGGCATCAAAGGTAAAGCGACCTTCGTTCAGAACTGAGGATTAGATGGAAACCACCGGGTCAAGAGTCGGTAATGGACCACCAAGCCCCGATCGCTGGGCAAGGAACCAGTAGCTCGACGCGAATTGACTATACGATGGCATGTACAGCTTACAAACGCCACGTTCTGGGCAGGATCGGAGGATAGAAATGTCACTAGAAAGCATTGTCAACACTGCGAAATCTACGCTTCAGGATGTAGTCTCGCCTCCATCTGCTAACCCAGTTTCCGACCGCAACGAAGTCTTGCAGGATTTATATTTAGCCGAAAAGGCATGGGCGACCGACGGTGTTCCTTCAGGAACATGGTTCGTCCGTGACGGTGAGCATGTTGCCTTCACGCCCACCACTCGAAACGGGGCGACACTTACTATTGGCGGCCAAACAACAAACTTCATCCCCGCAGACCGCTTTGCCGATTACTTGGTGAACATGCGGTCCGCGATCGAAGCAGGTGAGTTTGATCGCGAAATAGCAGGTGCGCTGCATGGTTCGGCTAACGTTGGGGGAATTGCCGAGGTTGCACTACCGCCAGCTAGAGAAGGCAGTTCGCAAGATATTCGGCGAGTGCAGCAGGACGCGGTGCTAATTCGTGAGGGGCGTAATCCAGACGGATCGTTGTCTGCAGTTGCCGGTAGCAGTTCGTAGCGGCTGCGATCGGGGGTGCGATGACCTCGCTTCGCAACGGTATGGATGCGAGGGGAATAGGCTGGATTAGGTGCTGATCCGTCACCCGATTTGGAAGCGCGAGCAAAAGGGCCGCGCGTCCGATGTACGTACACAATCGAGTGTGAGCCCATCAACGGTAAGCACAGTTCGTAGACGGCTTAGACTGCACTCTACAGTGGCCCGGCTTCCCGTTTTCAGGAAGCCAGGCCATGGCTTATTCGGCTGCTGCTTCTTCAGTCTTGCGCTTGCGCGGAGCCGGAGCGGGCATGGCATCTGCCTTTGCTTCATTAGTCTGGCCTGTTGTTGCCCCCTAAAGGCCTGACAGGGCCTCGCAGGTTTGCGCGATGAACTCGCGGGGTGATCGATAGCGCAAAGCGCGGTGCGGATGCACCTC
>NZ_LMKH01000030.1 GCF_001421415.1 Sphingomonas sp. Leaf208 | reverse complement strand
CTCCCTATCGGTCCGCCGATACTCTTCCAGTAGGCTCCGATCGTCGAGGAACTCGATAACGTCGACATGAAGAGGTGGATTTGTCATTTACCTAGCCTATGCGAGGTCAACCGATTCGGGCAAATATCTGCATAGCGGACGCGGGTTACTACCTCTTCCGGGTCGATGCAGGGGCACGATTGTAGCTCTTGATACCCCGACGACGGAGTTTGTCGGCGCGTCGACGGCGCGCGTACATGATCAAGATCGGCACAACGACCAAGATGCCTCCACCGATAATCGAAATAGCGATGATAATTCGTGCAGGCATGTCCATTCCTGGCCAATGCCAATCGAACAGCTAAGATGCCAACAAATATTTATAGATGAGTCATCCCCCCACGGCCGTCCGAACGCGCGCACGGAATAACGAGACAATTTACCGGCCGGCCTACTGCCTTGCTAAAGTACGACTCGTGGCCTGCGTTCTGCCCTGACGAGGAAGTTCCCGAGTTCAGGGCTTAGTTCACTCGTTGAAAGAAGTCGGAATCTATCTCCCTCGCCGTCGCAAGTCTGGGGCTCGCCGCGTTTGGCGCATGGCACCAACAGGTGAAGCAGTTCCTATGTTTCCTCTTGCCGGCGATCGTCGCCGCGCCGTCATCGCTCTTGTTCTTCGGCCTCGCAGCTGGAACCGACGAGAAAGAGATTATGCGACCTTGAATGCGGGGGGGATCACGGGGATAACGACGCTTAAAGAAGGGGGCCTCTATGGCAATGGAACTGCGGCAGGACGGAGAGACTTTTAGCAATGGCGCGACGCTGAACGGTACGCCCGCGCTGACAATCTCTGGATCTCGCGTAGTGTTCGTCAATGAGGACAGCGGTCGAGTAATTTCGGCTACAGGAGACGGTCCCGTAATCGCGGTGACGGGCAGCGACACAACGATCGTCAACCTGTTGGGCGGCATCATCCGCACCTCTGGTTCTAACTCCAACGAGACTGCCATCTCCGGATCGGCCTTTGCCGACACCGTCGTCAACGAGGGCCTGATCGCGGGCAACGTTGCATTAGGTGACGGTGACGACGTGGCACGCTTCTCCGGTACGCTACAAGGGGTGCTACGTCTGGGCGCCGGAAACGATCGGCTAGAGGTAGGCGGTAGCGCTTGGCTAACCACTGACGGCGGGGCCGGGATCGACACACTGGTCCTTACTGGGTCAGGCGGCGTGACGGCCAGCAATTTCGAGCTGCTGGAAGTCCGCGCGGGCGCTAGTCGCATCGACGGAATTTCCGGACTGACCGCGATAACTGTTGCCCCCGGCGGATTTTACGGGATTGCATCAAGCCGCAACCCCAATGTTACCCTAGCGATCTCCGGCGGCTATATCACAATGGGATTTGGCAGCAGCTTGTCCGCGGTCGCGGGCAGCGATGGCGCCGATTCGTTCGAGCTTGTTAACGGCGGCAGCGTCGGCAACGTCGCGCTAGGAAAAGGAGATGACCAATTTCGCTACACTTGGTCTAACTTCTTCGCTGACCCAAACAAACCGATCATCACGGGAGTGATTGACGGGGGTGAGGGACGCAACACTCTGGGTGTTGTGATTACCGAGGGCCGCACTTTAGACCTTTCGTCATTCCGAAACTTCACGACGCTCGACACGGGCACGTTCACCTCCGACACGTCCAATGGACGGTTAATCCATGCGGATGGTTTCCAGCTGATTTACGGCGAGAGTGACGGTAACGTGATTCTGGACCAGTCGACTTCCCCAGAGGCGCGACTGGCGATCAGCAGTCATGGCCAAGTTACGATTACAGCGTCTACCACGATCAACGAGGTCGGCTACGGTTCGAATGCTTCAATTCCCGACTACGCTGACGATCGGCTTTCAATCAGCGTGGTCAACCAGGGAACGATCCTTGGTGCCGCGGCACTCTATATCGGCGACGATCTGTACGACGGGCGTCTAGGCCGCACCGGTGGACCGATCCTCGGCTATGCTGGCAACGACAAACTGTTCGGCGGCGCAGAGAACAATCTCATAGATGGTGGCGCTGGGGCCGACACGATCGACGGCGGTGACGGCAACGACCGGCTGATTGGGGGCTCGGGGACCGACAGGCTGACCGGCGGCGCGGGCAACGATGTTCTCCTCGGCGGTTTAGGCAACGATGCCCTTGATGGCGGCGCCGACATAGACAGCGCGGCGTATGTGAACCTATTCCGGACTTATGGCGCGTCGTCCGCCGGCGAAACGACGACGCTGCGTGGTGGCAGCGCGGAAGGCACGGACACGCTGACCGCCGTAGAGTATATCGCCTTCAAGGATGGTTCGCTTATCTCGGACCCCGAGGCGGTCGCAGCGCAGGTTCTCCGCCTGTACGACACGGTGCTGCAGCGTCGCCCTGACGCCGTCGGCTTGGACTTCTACGTCGACCGCATCGAGGACCGCGGCGCATCCATCGCGGCCGTTGCTTCGGAATTGCTTAATAGCGGCGAGTTTCAAAGAGCGACCGGCGCKCTCTCGAACGGCGCATTTGTYGACTATGTCTACCAGCACGCCCTTGGTCGTGGAGCCGATGCGGGCGGTAAGGCCTATTACACCAACCTCCTCGACAATGGCGGGTCACGCGCTGACTTNGACTATGTCTACCAGCACGCCCTTGGTCGTGGAGCCGATGCGGGCGGTAAGGCCTATTACACCAACCTCCTCGACAATGGCGGGTCACGCGCTGACTTGCTGATCGGTTTCTCTGAATCCACAGAGCACCGCGCTCTCACCGCGAATACCGTGGCGCAGGGGTATTTTAATACGGACGACAACTATCAGGCAGTGGCACTGCTTTATGACAGTTTCGCNACAGAGCACCGCGCTCTCACCGCGAATACCGTGGCGCAGGGGTATTTTAATACGGACGACAACTATCAGGCAGTGGCACTGCTTTATGACAGTTTCGCTGGTCGGAAGCCCGACACAAGCGGATTGATCTATTACGCCGAGCGCCTGAAGACAGGAACCCTCACGCTTACGCAGGCGGCCAATGACTTCGCCGGCTCTGCAGAATTCACACAGGCCACCAATGGCTTCACCAATAGTCAGCTGGTCGACTACATGTACCGCAATACACTTGATCGTGAAGCCGATGCAGGCGGTAAAGCTTACTACACCACCGCGTTGGACAATGGCTTCAGCAAGGGAGCGCTTTTGCTCGAGTTTTCACAGAGCCAAGAGCATTACAACAGGCGGTAAAGCTTACTACACCACCGCGTTGGACAATGGCTTCAGCAAGGGAGCGCTTTTGCTCGAGTTTTCACAGAGCCAAGAGCATTACAACTACCTCGCCGGCTCGATAATCGGCGGTATCGACGTCTTTTAAAACCGCAGTGGGGAACAGATGCGGGGGCGCTCCACCGCTAGATTTAAAAAACGTCAATTCCGTAGACGATGTGACTAGCGAAGAGATTGTAGTGCTCTTGGCTCAGAGCCACATCGAGCAGCACGCCCGCTGCAGTGGCGCCGCTATTGAGTTGGTTCGTATAGAAGGCTTTACCTCCCGCATCAGCAGCGCGGTCCAGCGTGTTCTGATAGATGAAGTCGACTATCTCGCCATTGCTTTTATCCGCAATAGCCGACTTAAACTCCGTGGATCCCGCAAAGTCATTGGCAACCTGGCTCAGGGTTAGCGCGCCCGACTTCACCTTCTCTGCGTAGTAGGTAAGGCCGCCTGTGTCTGGCAGGCGCCCAGCAAAGCTGTCGTAAAGCAAGGCTACGGACTGGTAGGTATCATTCGTGTTGAAAAATCCCTGCGCCACCTGAGCCTGAGTCAGAGCGCGATGCTCAGTCGACTCCGACAACTCTACCACAAACGCACCGCGGCTCATACCGTTGTCCAATGCATGCGTGTAGTAGGCGCTGCCCCCAGCATCCGGAGACCGGCTGAGTGCATGTTGAAAAACGTAACTCACGAATTGCTCGTTAGATAGCCCGCCGGTTGCAGCTTGAAATTCCATAGAGCCAGATAGATCGTTGGCGACGTTGAAAAGAGTAAGGCCACGATCTTCCATCTGGTCAACGTAGTAATCAAGACCAGCGGCGTCTGGAGCACGCGCCAGTACCGTGTCGTAGACGCGCAGTACTTGCCCAAAAACGTCGTCAGCATTGAACTGCAAAACACCGTCTGCAAAGGCAATATACTCTACGCTGGCCAACCTATCAGTTCCTTCGGATGCACCTCCGTGGATCATCGTTATACTATCCACGACACTTGCTGCATAAGTTTCGAATAGGTTTGCGTAATTCGTGTGGTCGAGCCCACTGCCACCGTCGATAAAGTCGTTACCGGCTGCGCCGTTCAGAACATCATTTCCAGACCCTCCGAGCAGAAGGTCGTTCCTTGAACCGCCAGTCAACATGTCTGACTGAGCGGTTCCAATAACCGGGTTCAGCATGCCGTTGGTCGACGCGCTCAAAACCGGGGAATGGTTGATGAAGCTCGAATAATTGAGGTCGTCCGATCTATCAGTGATCATTCGATCAATAGTAGAAGTTTCGGTTGTGTTAAAGAAATTATCGTGGGCGTACATCGACGAGCTATCATATCCGTAGGCCAGCCCAAGCGCCGTACGATCTAAACTCAAAAATGTATTATTTGAGACTTCTATTGAGTTCGAATAGTTTGCCCACACGCCAACGGCGGCATTCCCTGTATTGTAATTTGTAGTCTGCCCGGTGAAAAGGTTGCCGTCGATTAACAGTTTCGGTCCGCTGATGCCGATCGAAAGGCCCTGGGTGTTCACAAAGTAATTGCCCTGGAAAACGCTATCATCGGCTGGATACCAAATGTAAAAGCCCGACGTCCCATTGAATGTCGAGTCGGAAATGTCAAAGGAACCATAACTGCCGTCACCGGTGGCTGGCAGGAAAGATCCACCAGAAAAAAGAGTGTGACTAGCCTCAAAGTGACCAACCTGCTTGTAATTTTGCGAGAAGGTTATGGACACATTATTGAGCTCTACACTCCTGTCGATCGTGCCGCCCGCAACGACACTACCAAAGACTTGAATGTTTTGGCCGTTGCCTTGCACCACCGCGCCAGCCTCAATCGTTAAGGTAGCTCCTGGAGCTACCTGGATCTTATCGGATAGGACGATCGTCTGCCCGGCTTTCCAAGTCGTATCAGCACTAATAATCTGTGTCATTCTTGCCCTCCCTTTTGCCGTGCGGCGCTACTACGCAAGATCGGAGTGCTAGCGATTCATCTGGCGGTGCAACAGGCTTTGGCGGTGACTAGATGTAGCACGCAGCATAAACAAGTACGCACAGCTTAGAAGGTAGAAGGCAAACAATTTATTCATGTCAGCAGCTCCGTCAGCCGATGTGACGGCGCCTTCTAGGTGCCGCAGATAACCCTCGTATGGCATCGTAGCCGAATACGATATTCAAGAACTAGTTCAGCTGCCACGTGACAGATCACCACGCAGCGCTATCTCGGCCGTTCTCATCGCGTACGTATCTTCCGTGTCACAGCGGCGGCGGCTAGGGCCTGCGACCTTCGACCTGCGCTGTACGGCTCTCCCACCCGTATTTAGCGACGTTCTCGATTACCACAATCTCATCGTTGTTCGTACAGAGCCGGCACCGTCCAGCTGTATCGAATCCTTCCGCATTTGTTCCGCCTCCGTCCCCACAGGCGCATGCACCGGCAAACGCGAATCACGGTTGATCTAGTGGTCCAGATCCTTCGCTCGACGCTCGATCAAACGAGTCCGGAACGCTGGCCGCTCGTAATGTTCTGGGAGGGCGCGCAGCAAGAGCACGAGACCGGCCGAAGCCAGAGCGTGACAGCGTTGTTCAACGGCATCGTTCGTCAGCTACGCCGACCCGGCGCATATTCTGGGTGAAAGCCTTGAGCCATGACCCGGCTATCGGCGCTCTACTGGAAGGTATTGCAAAACAAGCCACGGCAGGAACAGCAAAAAGGCTGTGATTATTATGATCGCAACCCAGTCTGCGACCCGTACGATGTTCAGCTTCATTTCGCTACTTACTGACGCAGTGCGTTGGTGATAGCGTCGACCGCAGTAGCGACACGACGCCAGTCCTCAACCGCTACGTTACCGTCGATGACATCGCCCAACTGCGAAATGATGTAGTCGGTAGTTAGAGTCCCATACTCGGCGACGATCACCCCAGCCTTCATCCACGCGTCGCGGTCGGATATCATATTTCGAGGTTACGACGGGCGATCTCGGCCAGTAGATCATCTACGACACGGGTCCCTAGCTCCCTATCGGTCCGCCGATACTCTTCCAGTAGGCTCCGATCGTCGAGGAACTCGATAACGTCGACATGAAGAGGTGGATTTGTCATTTACCTAGCCTATGCGNCTCCCTATCGGTCCGCCGATACTCTTCCAGTAGGCTCCGATCGTCGAGGAACTCGATAACGTCGACATGAAGAGGTGGATTTGTCATTTACCTAGCCTATGCGCAGTCGACCGATTCGGGCAATATACATGCCATGAGATGCGGCAGGCCGTACGCCCTAAGCTTGAATTCTGAGCCGCGGCTTTATGTAAGATCGACAAACTCGAACGTATCCGGGATTTTCCCGGATAGCGGCGCGAATGTTGCCTCCACATGACTCTCAACTCAGGACGAACGGCGGGGTGTAGTCCGGACGAACACCCAAATAATTGGCCAGTCAAAACCGATCACGGTAGACCGACAAAAATACAGTGAGGAAACAAGCATGGCGACAATCAACGGGACTGCTGGGAATGACGTGCTTACCGGCACCGACGCTGCGGATACCATCTACGGATTGGCGGGTAACGACACGATTGACGGCATACTCGGTGCGGACAACCTTTACGGAGGACAGGGCGATGACCTGTATAAATTCAGTGCTGTCCAAGTTTCTAACCCGCCACCCTCAGCCATCGGCTTGATCGATGGTGGTGATGGCTTTGACACTATTGACCTCTCAAATGTTCAGCCAGCCAGCATAGGCGTCATAAGGGACGCATCCGGACAATCTGCTTTTGGTCTAACTGTAGGTTCGCAGAAGTACCTTCTTCTAAACACGGAGAGTGCCATTTTTGGAAGCGGGAACGATTTTATAAGCTCGGCGTTTTCGGGGCCTGATTTCGATTATCATCTTGGTGCCGGCGACGACTACGCAAGTATCTCCGGCGGATCGCGAGCTTTCGGTGATGAAGGCAATGATACTATTTTTATCAGCGGATACTCAAACAACAGTAGTCGCCTTGGTGAGGCGCGAGGCGGGTCGGGTAATGATACGCTTTTAACCAATATTGACTTTACACTGGACCTTGCGCTTGGGACGGCAAAAAGCGGCGGAGCAACCTTTCTAATTAGTGGGTTTGAAATCTATACCGCTTCTTTGTCCGGATATGCCACATCGTACTCAGGCGACGATGCGGAAAACACATTTACTGTCTCGAAATCATCGGACCTAGGCGGCGTCGGGGTGATGTTCGATGGACGCGGCGGCAACGACACCTTGAGCGGCAGTTCTGCTGCCGATCGGTTGTATGGCGGCGCCGGCAATGACATTTTGGTGGGCGGCGGGGGCAACGACATCCTCGACGGTGGGTCAGGCCTAGATCGCGCCAGTTACGACGGGCTATTCAGAAGCTTTGCGCCGACTAACGTTAACGGCGTTCTTACCCTACGGGGCGGGGCGTCGGTAGGAACAGACACAGTCACCAGTATCGAAACGATCACCTTTAAGGATGGCGTATTCGACGCAGATCCAGATCACGCCGCAGCGCAGGTTCTTCGCCTGTATGACACGGTGTTTCAGCGTCACCCTGACGCCGTCGGCTTGGACTTCTACGTCGATCGTATCGAGGACCGCGGCGCATCCATCGCGGCCGTTGCTTCGGAATTGCTTAATAGCGGCGAGTTTCAAAGAGCGACCGGCGCGCTCTCGAACGGCGCATTTGTTGACTATGTCTACCAGCACGCCCTTGGTCGTGGAGCCGATGCGGGCGGTAAGGCCTATTACACCAACCTCCTCGACAATGGCGGGTCACGCGCTGACTTGCTGATCGGTTTCTCTGAA
>NZ_LMKH01000029.1 GCF_001421415.1 Sphingomonas sp. Leaf208 | reverse complement strand
CGAATCGCCATTCCAGTCTTTCACGGACTTGGCGAAAACTTATGGAGACATTTTTACGCTGCAATTGGGAACGTCGAAATGCCTAGTGGTTAATAATTTGGACCTCATCCGGGAGGTCTTGAATCAAAATGGAAAATTCTTCGGCGGACGGCCTGACTTTATCCGATTTCATCAACTTTTTGCTGGCGATAGGAATAATTCCTTAGCACTATGCGATTGGTCAAACCTTCAACTAAGAAGAAGAAATCTCGCCCGCCGCCATTGTGGACCCAAACAACACACCGACAACTTCGCGCGCATCGGAGACGTCGCTACATTCGAATCCATAGAACTGCTACAAACACTTAAAAACATAACCCGTACTTTAGACTCCAGCATCAACCTAAAACCGATCTTAATGACTACAGCAATGAATATGTTTTCGCACTACATGTGCAACGTGAGATTTGACGCCGAAAACGACGAAGATTTCAAGCGCATCGTCGACCATTTTGACGAAATTTTCTGGGAGATTAACCAAGGTTATGCCTTAGATTTTCTGCCGTGGCTCCAACCTTTTTACAAGAAGCATTTAGATAAACTGTCTAACTGGTCTTCAGATATTCGCTCGTTCATTCTTTCAAGGATCGTAGAACAGAGGGAATTGGATCTGGACATAGAAGGGCCTGAAAAGGACTTTCTAGATGGGTTGCTAAAAGTTTTACATGAAGACCCGACGGTTGATAGAAATACTATAATCTTCATGCTTGAAGATTTTCTAGGCGGTCATTCTTCGGTGGGTAATCTTGTCATGTTATGTTTGACAGCTGTGGCGAGAGACCCTGAAGTCGGCAGGAAGATTAGGGCAGAATTAGACGGTTTGACTAAAGGCAAAAGGCCTGTTACATTACTCGACCGTCATAGTTTGCCATACACAGAAGCAACTGTCTTAGAATGTCTAAGATACGCCTCATCCCCTATCGTTCCTCATGTAGCTACGGAGAACGCAGCAATCTCAGGATATGGCGTAGAAAAAGGAACGATAGTCTTCATAAACAACTATGAACTAAACACTTCAGAGGAATACTGGAATGAGCCGGAGAAATTTGACCCATCAAGGTTTCTAGAAAAGACCAAAGTTAGGGTTCGAAGGAATTCTTTCTGTGATTCCGGCATGGAATCTGATGGGGAAAGGCCGAGCAAGCCAGCGGAGACGGAAAAAGAAGTCTGGTCTGTTAAGAGGAACATCCCACATTTCCTGCCTTTTAGTATAGGTAAGCGAACGTGCATTGGTCAAACTTTAGTAACTACGATGAGTTTCGTCATGTTTGCCAGTATAATGCAGGAGTTTGAAATTGGGGCTGAAAATTTGGAAGATCTAAGACAGAAACCGGCGTGTGTGGCTTTGCCTAAAGATACGTATAACCTATTTTTGATCCCGAGAAAACATTGATCTTTTTGATTTTTTTGAAAGTACGTAAATTATTTGCGCTTGGTTCTTTTATTTGTAGTTTTGTGTTGACGCTGTTTTTTTTTTGAAAAAATTGCAGGTTTTTTTGTAGTTACCTTTTTAGCGAAAATTTTATAACTTTTTAATTTGAATGGTTTGCGATAATAGATATTTCTATGTACTACATCCTAAATTGTTTAGTAAAACTTATTTTATTTTTCTATTTGAATATATTTATTGCGATGACAGACATTTTTTTAGCAAACTTAAAAGGTTGTTTTCGTATTCAGTTGAAAATACATCAAATAATTAAAGTCGGTAAATACTTTAATTTACGCCCAAAATTAGAGCTTGAGTAATTATGTTATATTTTTTTAACCAAGATAAAATATTTTGTAGATATAGAGCCAATTAGGTTTTTCAATAACATTAAATTAAAGTAGATAGCATATTATTTTTTAACCGACTTCCCAAAAAGGAGGAGGTTCTCAATTCGACCGTACTTTTTTTTTATGTATGTTAATCCATATCTCCGGCATTTTGGTGGCTCTAGAAGTCGGTGGCAAAATAAACACAGTCAACAGACCTGCAGACACCGACTTCAAAGTCGGTTTTGTTTTTTTGTAAAAAGTTTTTTTTATTTGGTGATATTTTTAACTTCACTGCCTTCTATTTTTTTAGCTAGAGAACTGAGTAGTTCTAAAATTATATTTAAACAAAACAGCGTCTCATTAAATATACAAATAAAAAAACAAGGTTATATCGCTCAAAACTATTTATTTCTTGAAATAATTGTTTTTTTAAGTATTTCTTTTTATATTTTCGGTAAACCATACTGACGTAAATTCTTTGAAGAAAAGGCGGGAAAAATGTTTGTTGTCTATGGAAAAGAAGATGGCTGACGTGTACTGATAAAAAAATACGATTTTTCTGTTTCATATTTGTCAATGTTTTCAATATTTTTACGACAAAATTACTGTTTTTTATCTAATAAAAGATAGTGTTGAATATTTTAGTATATTTATGGCTAGATTCACAGCTTCCAGCTAATGTTCAAAATAGTTATCTAATAGATAATGCCAAAGAAATGTTTTTACTTTTGACTACTTATATGGCAGTATCTGTCAGTTAACGTATCTAGAACTCTATCTGGAACCTTTTGTAACTAATTAATAGTTTGTTTGTAATGACTTTTTACTACAATTATATTGAGCGTTGATAATTTTGAATTAGAAAACCAAAAACGACTGTATCTTGCCTGTTGGATTTCGCTTGCGCTAGTAAAATATATTTCGTGAYWTTTTCGTTATTTTTCACAAATAGATGACGTAGTGACAATAGTGTTAGATTTTAAATAGTTATTTCACGTCACGAGTATATTTTTGCTATAGAAACGTGTAGATTTTTTAGAAAAGTAGTCAATCAAGTGTCTTAAAGTTCCTTTTTTATTAATTTTATAGAAATTTCTCGTCAAAATCGGCTGTTTATACTTAATTTGACCGAAGAAACGTAGTTTTTTAGTAGGTTAGAAATTGTGTTTAGCGTCATCTAGTGGTGAGTAGTTGAAACTCTTTGATTACACTTCTTCGGTTATAWTTGTGTTGCAAGTGTGTTTGATGTTGTATTTTACATGTAGTACTGTTTACATTAGAAATAGATGTAGAATATAGACTTAATAGGGGAAATATTGTAAAAAACTCTTATAATCATGTAGAAACATTATTTAAATAATTAAAATAACTAGATYCTTGYTAAAAGACGACTTTAATTTAAGTTTCAATGTTTTTTTTAATAAACCTATGGCGGGTTTCCAAAGAATAAGAACTTGTATGTAGTTTGTAGATTAGAATTCCAAATTTAAATGTCAGAATGTAAAAACGCCATGTTGTATTTTTGAATCAATRYTAATAGATATTTTGAAATCAGCAAAAATCACTGCAATCTGTTGTAACTTAGATACAGTTAAATTAAAATTAATGTATTTGATATGAATACGAGTGAATGTTAATATTATTTTCGAACTTTATGAACC
>NZ_LMKH01000028.1 GCF_001421415.1 Sphingomonas sp. Leaf208 | reverse complement strand
TCGCCATCGTTGTAACGCCTGGTCGTACCGTCAGTCATATGCCTCACTCTTATCTAAGAGCGGGGCCCTGTCAGGTCATTTAGGGGGCCACCTCAGGCCAGACTTGCGACCCAAGCCGATGCTCTTGGCCATCGTGCGACGTGCTTCTGAATAGGTAGGAGCAACCATAGGGTAATCGGCCTTTAGGCCATAACGCTCGCGATATTCCACTGGCGTCATACCGTTGGTCGCGAGGTGACGGCGCAGCGTCTTGTACGGCTTCCCATCGATCATGCTGATAATGTGGTCGGGACTAGCAAGCGACTTACGAGCCGTCACTGCCGGGGTGTATTCTTGAGCAGGTACCTCAGGCTCGGCAGCCGTAGTATTACCGCCTACCAGCGCCGAAACCGTTTCGTACATTTTGTTCAGGAATGCCGGAACGTCGTCGGCGTTGGTACGCGTATTGGGGTTAGCCAACCAAGCAATTGTCAATTCCGTGGCAAGCTCAACAGGGTTTAAATCAAGGGTAGTGTCGGACATAGGATTCTCCATTTCTGGACGCGCATGTAGGTATTTGATCGATCGCTGGCAATGTCAGACCGGTTAGGGCCATTTATTTAAGGTTAAAATACTGAACCGACCCAAAATTCGGCAATCGAAACCTGCTAAGCCGACTGATGCCTTTCTAAAAACGGTCAGTTTTTGAAAACTTGGCATATATGCCAAAGCAAACTTGCAAAATCGCTGGAAACTAACATAACGGATAACGTTTATGCCTTGCCGCGATCGTCCTCCGGCCGTGGCCGGTCCGTCCTTGCTACCCTGTGGGGACGGGCCGTCGCTCGCTAATCAGTGACAAACGGATAGGGGTTATCACGCTAAGTCAAGAGCACTGTCTCAGTGCTTTGTAAGTGGGATCATACCGATAGCGCTGTCAACGATGGCTCCAACGACTTTAAAATCTAATCGGATCGCCAGAATCCGGAGCTCCGCAAGCGCATTCACCAGATCCTGACCAGTCTCGGGTTCACCAAGTTCCGTCCGGAATGCTTCTTCGTCTTCGGGATTATTAGGTCTCACGCCGGCTCTATAGCGGAGTAGGCGATGC
Source organism: Sphingomonas sp. Leaf208 (assembly GCF_001421415.1). Classification (GTDB taxonomy): domain Bacteria; phylum Pseudomonadota; class Alphaproteobacteria; order Sphingomonadales; family Sphingomonadaceae; genus Sphingomonas. The sequence goes on along the minus strand of NZ_LMKH01000028.1, from coordinate 2,423 downwards.
TACCCGATGGTATCGATGTGTGGTTGACTAGTAGCTGCAGACTATATCCTCGAACAGCCGTCAACAATTTTTACCGTCGAAATTGCGTATTAACAGAAGTGCCTGGGCAGCGGCGCGGTTTGCCTACAATTGTCCTGCCAGTTATCTTCATGAAATATCTAGTCTTATCCGGCGCATTCTGCCGATCCAGATGGGACACTGAAGGTGGCCAGCCCTTCAGTTCCTTTCTTCGGCTTTATCCTGCTGCTCGTTGTCGTTGTCGGCGCTGTCTACCAACGGTGCGACGGCCTCGAACACGACCCCACCAGGAAGGTATGAGATTTTTGCTGTTCCACCGGTTTCGTGCGCCAAAACACGCTGAATGAGCTGTGTGCCAAAGCTGGTCCGGGTCGGCGGCTCAACCGGTGGGCCTCCTGACTCAACCCATGTGAGGTGGAGATCATGCGGCTGCCCGCCGTCCATGACCTTCCAGCTCAGATCAATCACGCCATCGGCGGTCGATAACGCGCCATATTTTGCCGCGTTGGTTGCAAGCTCATGGAGGGCAAGGGCGAATGCGACGACAAGGCGGGGCGGGAGCTGAAGGTCCTCACCGGAAAGCTTGAAGCGTTGACCGTCTTCTACCCCGAAGGGGGTAAGCGTGCGCTCGATTAGCGTACGCAGGGACGTGCTCTCGAACCGGTCACTGATCAGCAAGTCATTCGCGGCAGACATCGCGTGTATGCGTGCTTGCAGCGTCGTGCCGGCCTCCTGCACGGAGGTCGCCCGGCGCATCGTTTGCGAGACGATCGCCTGCAGGGACGCGAGCGTATTTTTCACTCGGTGGCTTAGCTCATTAGCCAGAAGGGTCCGATGCTCCTCAGCGCGCCTCCGTGCGGTCACGTCCTGGGTCGTCCCGACGATTGCCAACGGTGTTCCATCGGCGCGGTAGCTCGCCTGTCCCCGGATCTGTACCCAGCGCTCCTCGCCTGCCGGCGTCCGCAAGCGGTACTCGAGGTCCAGCAGCGATCGGTCGCGTACGGCACGCTCTATGCCATCGATCTGCATCTGCCGGTCTTCCGGGTGGATCGACTCTCGCAGTTCGTCGAGGGTCAAAGGATCGGTCGGGGCACGACCGCATATCCTCTTGCACTCGGAAGATGCCGTTAGCCTGTACGTATCAAGATTGATGCTCCAGGATCCCAGGCGGCCGGCATCGAGGGCAAATTGAAGCCGCTGCTCGCTCTCCTGAAGCTCGGCAATGCGGCGCTCTACCTCTGCTTCGAGGGCATCGCGATCAAGCTGAAGATTGACGAGGCGTTCGCGCTCGAGAGTGACGTCGTACTGCGAGGCAAAGAAATAGAGCAGCATCCCGTCGTCGTTGAACACGGGTGAAACCAGCAACCGGTTCCAGAAATGTGTGCCGTCCTTCTTGTAGTTCAGCAGGTCGAGTTCGATCGACTCCCGGACGCGTATTGCGTCCCGCACCCGGCCGACGTCGGCCATGTCCGTGTTCGGTCCCTGCAGAAACCGGCAGTTGCGCCCCATGATCTCGCTGCGGGCATAACCAGTCAGCCTCCCAAAGGCGTCGTTCACAAACACGATGGGATTGTCGGGCAACCGGGGGTCGGTGATGATCATCGGCATGCGCGTTGCCCGCACGGCCGAGGCAAAAGGGTCAGATCCGCTATCGCCGCGCGTCAGCTCGCGGACGATCCGCGCTTCTTCCTGGATATCTCGCACACGTCACCCCGTTCGCGTGCTCAACGGGCCTTACGACGTTGGACGCTGCGTTTTTTAGTCCTTTAGTGTCAGTAGGCTATGATGGCTATTGTGACAAAACTACTCGGTTAACAGCCTGCAAATGACACCCGGCATGGCTCGTAAATGCGGCCATTCCGCAGTCGCATTCCGAGAAAATCGACCAGAAATCCTCGCGCGCCGCAACTCGGCAGATAGCGGGCGGGTTAGGGCTCCATGACACTTTCAACCGTACCCTACGCCCTCGTTGTCGATGATGATCCGCTCATCATGATGGACACGACTGCGATCCTCGAAGACGCCGGATTCCGCTTCTACGAGGCCATGGATGGCGACGAGGCAAAGAGTGTCTTAGCCACCAACTGGGAAAGCATCGTACTGCTGTTCTCCGACGTCGACATGCCCGGCGATACCAACGGTTTTGCGTTGGCGCGGCATGTTGCCGAACGCTGGCCCGCTATCGAAATCGTGATCGCGTCCGGTCATGTTCTACCAAAAGCGGGCGAGATGCCCGAAAAGGCCACGTTCATCTCCAAGCCGTTCAACAAGCAAATGGTGCACCAGCATTTGCGGAACATGCTTCCGGACAACAAATTGTCGGAGCCGCTCAAAAAGCCGGTTTGATCAAGCACGGAGTTTCTCGATGTAAACGGGCGTGAGATTTTGCGATTGAAGGACGGCTA
>NZ_LMKH01000027.1 GCF_001421415.1 Sphingomonas sp. Leaf208 | reverse complement strand
ACCCAACCAGCGCTGGTCGCTCGACTTCGTATCGGACTCGTTGGCCTGCGGCCGGCGGTTCCGCATGCTCAACGTCATCGACGACTACAGCCGGGAATGCTTGGGATGCATCGTCGACACCTCGCTGTCGGGTCGGCGGGTTGTTCGCGAGCTGAGCGCCATCGCCGAGCGTCGCGGGCTGCCGTGCATGGTGGTCAGCGACAATGGCACCGAGCTGACCAGTCATGCCGTCCTCGCCTGGTGTCAGGACACCGGGGTCGAGTGGCACTACATCGCCCCGGGGAAGCCGCAGCAGAATGGCTTTGTGGAATCGTTCAATGGTCGCTTGCGCGACGAGTGTCTGAACGAACACCTGTTCCCCTCGCTGGCTGCGGCGAGACGGATCATCGAGGCATGGCGGACGGACTACAACACCGNTGGTCGCTTGCGCGACGAGTGTCTGAACGAACACCTGTTCCCCTCGCTGGCTGCGGCGAGACGGATCATCGAGGCATGGCGGACGGACTACAACACCGTGCGTCCGCACAGCAGTCTTGGCGGGATGGCACCCGCCGAGTTTACGAACCGCCCCCGCCAGGGGCATATGGAAACCCAAGCTAAGTTATCAGCGGCCTGAAAACGGGGAGCAGGTCACGTTCACGACAAGAATTTGTTATTTCACTATATGATTGGTAGATTTGTCGCAAGCCGACCAACCCGCCAAGGGAGTATGTGATCGGCCGTTGTCCACGATGCAACGATGGTGGATCAATATTATTGGCCGGTACGCCTAATAGCATCCTGCTCAATATCTTGTATCTGGGTACGAAGCTTCTGCCGTAATCCGCTGGACAGTCGCACCATCGAGATCCCACTTTGAGGACATGGATAATGCCCGAAATCACCCGCCGGTCATCGACCCCGCCGGGCGCCAGGCTGGTTCTTCGGCAAATGCGGCTTGATCGCTGTCCACGCCTGGTCCGATAACCAGAACAACGCCATCTACAGCCTCCATCGTCACACGCTCCGTGAATCAGGAAGCCCACTTCAGATGAATAGCCTGATTGGGTTTGAGCCCTAGATCGGAGTTTCGAACGATCAGTCGCGATGCGCTTTCCGGACCGTGGAAGCTAGCCATCGTTAGGCGGCGTGGACGAATTTGAGCAGGTAGCGGGTGACAGCGATCTGGATCATGCTGAGCTTTCGGCGAGTTGGTCGTATCGAGTGGCGACCGCGCGATTAATCTTAAGATGACCAAACATGCGCTCGATACGATTGCGCTCCTTGTACAGGGTGCGGTCATGGATGATCGGCTTCTTACGGTTGGATCATCCTGGGATGACGGCGTCGATCCCGCGGCCACGTAGAGCGTCACGGATGGCGTCGGCGTCGCACCCCTTGTCACCCAGCAGCGCGGCCGGCTCGACCTAGGGCAGTGCGATCAGCGTGTCGTACGCCTTGCAGTCGGCGGCTTGCCCACCTGTCAGATGGAAGGCGAGCGGTCGCCCATCAGCATCGGCGATGCAGTGAACCTCACAGCCGAACCCGCCCCGCGAGCGTCCAAGAGCCTGTCGATAAGTCCCCCTTTTACCCCCGCTGCCGAGACGTGGCCGCGGATGGTGGTACTGTCGATGCTGTAGTGGCCGGTGTCCGCCATTCTTTCGGCCAGGGTGACCGACACAATCTCCCAGGTGCCGGCCTCGCTCCAGCGCCTGAACCGCCGATAAATCGTTTTCCACTTGCCGTACTTCTCGGCACTTCGCGCCAGGGCGCCCCGCAGCGCAGCCGCCAGAGAATACAGATCAGAACCGCCCAGTTCTCGGTTGGGCGCCGTCCGCGACCACGCATCGATGGTTCGATCGGCAACAGATCCTTCAAGACCTGCCACTCCGCCTCGCTCAGATCGCCCCGGCTCAATCACGCCTCCAAAAGGAAGCCTTGAATCAACCGCTCGATCCAGCGTCAACCAATTCATCCACGCCGCCTAGTTCCCTACTGTCATTGCGGCCACAGGACTGGCTGATCCGCACGGTGCCAGCTAATGAAGCACCGTGCTAATCAAATCCAAGATGACATGGCCTGCTGCTTTCACGGTGGCAGGCGCCGCAAGCCGCCATCATTTCCTGTTTATCGAGACGCGGTTGCAGATTACAACCTTTTGTCTAGCGGCGATCGCCATCGAACTATCCTACGTCGTGACACGCCTGCCTTATTCAAAAAAGCGCTTAGCGCTCAATATCAGTTGCGCGACGCTCGCCATCGTTGCGACCCGGTGGCTCGTCGAGGCTCCACCATGGATCGACCATCCGCATGGTGGATACGTGCCCCAACATAACCGAAAACCTCAAAGTGGCGTAAGCTTTCCGTTCCAGACGGAGGAAAAACTGGCGCACCAGGTACGAAGAATGGCTTGACCGGACCGGCTATAGCGGCATTACAAGTAAATCTACCGTGCCTAATTGTTAAGAAATGATAGTCTAACGCGAGGAAAAATGACTAGTATTTCAGTGTGAGACTGCCACAACAATATTGTATAGTCACACCTATAGCGTGATTCTTATTAGGTGCTCCATGACCACGACCAAAGATTTGCTAAGATTTGGCACCTCGTTTCGTTGGTGCGGCGCAAACGAGGTGCCAGCCACCCAGGGAAGAGCAGCGAGTGCTTCATGACGGATTATCATGGCTAATACAAATCGGTATAACCCGTCTGTGCCTCACGCTGCCTTGATGCGGTGAACCATCAGCATAAGATTCACTCGCAACCTAGCTCGAGCGCACCCCTGCTAGCGCGGCGTGGCTTTCGGGCGAATGCCCACCATGGTCGGGGTCACTTAGTATAAACACATTTGCCAAGAATATATCGTGAAACGGCTGCCTTTTGACCGTTCTCATCACGATCATCGATCGTAGAGCATCCAGTGGGAAGCCGTTCAGGACCGTGTTATTCATCTAAAGACACAAAGACATCGATTTAATCTTAAAGGTGGTTGAAATGATCCAAATTGTCATTCCCGTTGCGGCTGTGTTAATTGGTAGTGCGGCAGCCTACACCCAACAGTCTATACCGAAACAAGCAAGCTTTAAAACGATCGCGCAGACGACCAGTGTGATCAACACCGACGCCGGACCAGTGAAATACCGTGTACCTCGACGATACGACAACGTCACGCTTAAGAATTATCTCGTTACGACCAGCCATTACGGGGTACAGGTCAAAGACGGGTCACATGTAACGGTTGATGGCGGCATTTGGCGTCACAATGGAAGACCGACAAAAATCAGCGCTTCATTCGCCGTTGGCGGAGGCAGTATGCTGACCCTGCGAAATGTGACGGCCATTGGTAGCTACGACCCGTTCCTTCCGGTCAGCACAAAGTTCAAGAATACGGACGGCGTCATGGGCGCTCAGCGAACCACACTCGTGATTGAAGGGGGGACTTTCAAGAATTATTGGGATGCGTCGATCGATACGAAAGCGAATACGACACTGAAGGGTATTGTGACCGTGGAAGGTAGTCGCGTCGGTTTGAAAGATTGGGGGCCGCTGGTCGGCGACACGTTAGTCAGCCGCAATCCTCGAGACGGCCATATCTCCTGCCTCGCCTCGCCAGCGGTAACCTGCAATATCCATCTTAAGAAGCTGATCGCTTACGATAATGATCCCAATGGCCTTCTCGTTGGCTTCCAAGGCACCAACGGGGTCGTCCGGATTGATGCGTGCGAACTCCATGTTCCCGCATCCATGCGGGTTCAGTGGATCAAACGAGGCGTGACGGGTACAAATCTGATTCTGGGGCCGACCTGTGTCAAAGACGGCAAGGTAGTCGTAGCACCACGGAGCCGATAGCAGGGCCCATCGGCAGCTGGCACTGATGCAGAAGGTAGACCGCTCAGCTTCTTCATGATGGCTGGCCAGGTCAGTAACTACCGCGCTGCCGCGCTACTCGACGATCTACTTCCGGCGCAGTGGCTGCCGAGCGATTGCGGCTACGACACAGACTGGTATAGGGACGTCCTTCAGGTAAAGGGTATAATGCCTTGCATTCCGGGCCGAAAGATTACGGATAAAGCCCTTCAAATACGAAAAGGACCGCGCCCGAAGCCGGGGCCGTACCGAGATTTTGTTTGGCCGCCTAAAGGACTGACGTCACGATGCCACGCGCTACGATCAACACCCGACCGCTCTCGTAACGGAAGCGATAGGCGGTCACCTCTCAGATCGTGCGGTTCATCCGCTCGTGGCCGTTGGTCCCGTAATCGATGGGTGTTGTTGCCCCCTAAAGGCCTGACAGGGCCTCGCAGGTTTGCGCGATGAACTCGCGGGGTGATCGATAGCGCAAAGCGCGGTGCGGATGCACCTCGTT
>NZ_LMKH01000026.1 GCF_001421415.1 Sphingomonas sp. Leaf208 | reverse complement strand
ACCTCGCCATCGTTGTAACGCCTGGTCGTACCGTCAGTCATATGCCTCACTCTTATCTAAGAGCGGGGCCCTGTCAGGTCATTTAGGGGGCCACCTCAATGGGTTTGAATAGCCCGTGCTCGATGCCGTTTGCCTCATAGATCATGTCGAAACGCATCTGACGCGGCTCGTCCGTGTTTCTGTTGCGCAGCTGCTTAGCGAATTGAATACTATTGTCAGTCAGGATCGTGTGGAGGAACTCCCATGCCGTTCGCGTGTCAGCCTCGTCGACAAGCTGAGTGGCCTTGAATTCTACGGCAGTTTGAACCTTGACGATACCCTTGTGAAAGAAGCCGATCGGTAGCGCTTGAAACGTTGTCGCTCAGACTTATCGCCCTCGATGTCCGGTAGAAGAGAGATGCGGTGCCGCTGCAGGCAACGCTGCAGCGCTGACCGTGTCAGATGAGGGATCAAGGGCTGCAAAGCATAGAGGCAATCGTGTGACAGCAGAATACGACAATCGCCACTTCCCGGGCTTTGGTAACGGTCGTGGAGTGAAGGACATGCTGTCCGGTCTTCAATTCCCTCAACCGTCGCCTGCTTTGGCCATTTCAACACAGTCTTTGGATTGATTTTCAGCTCTCGCCTCAGTATCTAAAACAAAACACGCGATTGCGGCATTGCTGTTCCGACTGCATGCGTGGTCGTGGCGCTCCCGTGACGAACCTGTCCCATACGGTTTCCTTCCATTCCAGCGAAAGGACCGCACCATCAACCGTAGGATTAAGCACTCGGACGGAAACAGCTAATCTTCAAATAAAGCCACCCGGATGATTACAGTCTAAGTTAATGTTAGTTTGCTCGGGCGGTGAGGCGTTTACCATCCAGTAGTAAATTGCTACCGTCGGATTCGCCGTATGAAAGCTATAAGGCGAACGGTGAGATCTCGTTGATCTACGGATAATCGCTGCTGGGCCTGAGCAGCCGGCGTCTGCCCATTCTCAATTATGCCGTTCGCGCTTCGTGTTAGAGCCCTGGTGTATAGACCTCGCTCGGAAGAACAGGCGCTTAAGGCGTTCAAGGCGATCGTAACCTCACTTCCAGATCCTAAACTTTCTGTCTGAGCGAATGATTGAAGGCAGCTTTCCCAAGCTGCCCGTGTCAGTGGCACGCTTCCTTCTGACGCGGGTGAGAATGCAAGCGTCAGGACCGAAAAGATCTTAATCATCAGAACGGTTTGCCTGAATCAGTCGACTGCGCATAGGCTCTTAAATAGATTGGCTGACGCGGAAGCCGCGGAAGATGGGGTAAGCCAATTGCCAGGGGCTACAAGACGACAGACACGACACGTGATATGGTCGCCTACTCGCTGCCAGCTGAGCTCATAGACGAGCCATTCATGACAGGGGGGACGGCCGAGCGCACGAACGCATACTGGCTTCCATCCATGAACGTCGCGGGAAACTGACGAGCCAGTGAGCCTCTTACAATATCAAACTTGATGTATACAGCATCCGCGACGTTAATATCCAATAGCGCAGTGATGGACAGGAGCCCGAGCCTAACTGCTCGGTCATACTTTCTCACTCTCCGTTTTGCTTTACGCCGAACCTCGGAGATCAGAGAACATTCTATCATACTAACTGATAACGAAAGCCGTCTGGATGGCGCACAATCGTATTTCGTGGTCGAAGCGCTTATAGGCGGCCGGCTTCGATAGCGCGGCCTCCACTACGGCGTTGGTCAGCAGATACCCTCTTGTGTTAGGTGTTGCGCCAAAGGCCTGAAAGGAACGCTATGATCGAAATCGACGACGCCGCTGACCGATTGGTCGATAAGCTTTTGGATGGTCTTACACGAGGAAGCGGCGTTTCAGCTTTGGTACTGGGAAGTGCCGAACCTGTCGCAGTGGTGGAAGCAAAGAGCGTCGGCCGCCTAATCGAAATGCGAACGGTAGCCGGGGCGAGTTTCTACATTCGCGAAACCGCGCTTTTGGGCATCATCGTTACGGCGGGGGTTGACTCAGAGTCGGAGAACGAGCCGTTCCGGCTGGATGACGGCACTGAAATTTTAAGCTCCCCGGAGCAGTAGGTAGTCTCAGGCAGCCGATTTATGAATCTGCGGCGGAGAAGCTTTTTGCCGCATCTATATAATTCCGCGAGTTGCAATGCCGTCGCGATCCCACCCGGAATACCAAGGTGGGATCGCCATGCGGGCGAAGCTAGGAATCGTTCTCGAAGCTAGAGCGCGCGCGATGAGTCTAAGTGGTTTCGTATGACAGAAGTTAAAGCTTTGTTGCCCGAGCAGCTGGGCCGTCCCCAAATTCGTAAACGACGTATCGATGGGGCGAAGCGTTCCGTACCGGATAAGCAGGTTGCGAGCAACCGAACTACAATATGAACAAAGCTGTCCGAAATGGTTCATGTCCGATACCGCATTTTCTAATTTGTGATGGACCGAAGCTCGAGGCTGGCGCTTGCTTAGACTCCCTCACTCTTCGATGTGCTCGCGCTGCGCCTTGAAGAGTGACAGATTTTTTGCGGCATATGGTTCAATAATAGCTGCTTAATACCGACTATGCATTTTACCCTGTATCATTCGTGGTAATACTTAAACTGTAAATCATTACAGCTGCGGCTGGTAATGTTACCCCAAAGGCAACCGAGAAGCGACCGATATCACAAGATGGTAGGCAGGGCTTTATGGAAGCAACGACACGTGCGATTCCAATTATCAGCGTTAATCGAAATATGCACGCGACCAGTATGCTACAAGGGCTGCTTTTTTTTGAACTGAACTTCCTGCTCGCCCGATCTGGGGGGGGGCGTTACGGCGAGCAGGGGCCGTGCGGTGTGAGGGCGAAGCCTCGAGAACTTATATGACGGCGCATAATTAAAATCGGGATAACGGCCCGCCCCCGGGGGTTCGGAAAAGCGGGCCGACCGGGGACGTTGCGGAACCCGGTTTGCACTAACGCTTGACTACGCAATTGTTCCCGAGCGGTAATGACCCACTTCAAGGGCCATCTGGACTCGACACAGGTCAACTCTCGCACTTTGGAAATTACCCCCGAGCAATTTGACGCGCTCCGAGCAGTCTTCGATCAATATCACAGGGGCCATAATTTCAGCCGGCTAAACACCGATTATACTGGCGCCAGTTTTGTCGCGATAACTACTAGGGTTCAGACTAATTCACAGCCAGAAGGCGAGAGCTGTTGCGAGAGCTACGGCTGAGAGGAAGTTGGCGGCGAGCTTGTCGTAACGGGTAGCGATCCGGCGGAAGTCTTTCAGGCGGCAGAAGGCATTCTCGACGAGGTGGCGACCGCAGTATCGCTGTTTGTCGTAGCGAATGGTTCGCTTCCGGTTGCAGCGTCTAGGAATGACGGGGATAGCGCCTGCCTCACGGAGTGAACGGCGCAGGCTATCGGCATCGTAGCCCCCTTCGACAAGCTCAGGACAGGTTTGTCGGCAAGCAGATATCGCGGACACTTCTCTCAAGCGCCTTGGTATACTCTACCTGACCACCTGTGTCGGTTTCGGGTACGGTCTATACGGTGGGCCCCGGGGACCGCCCAATCGCTTGCGCGGAGCGCCCCCTTTTGCGCGAAATGCAGCGCGGTGGATCTTGATGTACGTGCTGTCGATCGCCGTGCTTCTTGTCACGACGCCCGCGTCGACAGCGTAGCGACCAATTTCACCCCAGACCTCCGCTGCGACCAGCGGATGAAGCGATTATAGATCGTCGTCGTCGGACCGTAGTCCACCGGGCAGTCGCACCACCGGCAGCCGACCTTCAGCACATGAATGATGCCCGAAATTACCCGTCGGTCGTCGACCCGCCGGGCGCGGAGCTGGTTCTTCGGCAAATGCGGCTCGATCGCCTTCCATGCCTCGGCCGATAACCAGAACAACGCCTTCTACCGCCTCTATCGTCCCACGCTCTGTGAATCAGGAAGCCCTCTTTAAATCAATAGCTTGATTGGGTTTGAGCCCAAAGAATCTTGCATTCGTACTTGGCAGAGGCAACCTTGGACCATAGGGCGTTCTGAAGCGACCCACGAACCTGCACGAAAGCCCAGCAGCCATGCTGATCACCGTCCGCGACAACAACGTCGACCAAGCCCTTCGTGCACTCAAAAAGAAGCTGCAGCGCGAGGGTGTTTATAGAGAGATGAAGTTGCGTCGCCATTACGAGAAGCCATCGGAAAAACGTGCGCGTCAGCATGCCGCTGCGGTGAGCCGTGCAAAGAAAGCCGATCGCAAGCGTGCCGAACGTGATAGCTGACACATGCCCGATGGTACTTTCTAACCGTCCGATTGGCAAAGTTGTACGTTATCAGAGTGAAATGATGCCGAAGCGATGATAGCGATTGGGGCCCGGATCGATGAGGTGGGCACCTTAATTCGCGAAGGCGGAGAGTTCTATCTTCGTCGGGATGTTGGTGGGCGCTACCAGCTCGAACTGCATCGCACCCCGGTTGATCTGGTAGAAAAGCGCGTACGGCTAATTGGTACGTTAGTTGGCCCTGACCTGGTAAATGCCGAAGGCGTTGCGCTGACCTAGAAAGACGCTTCTTGCTCAGTCGTTACCCACTGGGCGTAATTCCGATTCAGCCTGACTCATTGACGTTGCACTCAAAACATGGACGGGCATCATCACGGCCATGGAACAGAAAATCATTCATGCTTGCGGTCATGAGCAGACTCATTATCTGCCGGCTATGATAGCCAACAGGGACGCAAGGCGCGGTGGTTAAAGACAACAACATGTCGCGACTGCTTCGGTGTCGAAAAGAGAGCCGAGGCCGCCGCTACTGCAGCGCTCAGCAGTGCTGCAGTCATGCACCTCGGCCTTCCGGCGCTGACCGGCACTGATCACCAGATCAGCTGGGCGTCGACCATCAGGGCGAAGCGCCTCGCAGCGATAAAAGCACTTTGTAAGGTTGCCGATTATCATGCATGTCTCCAAGTGACAGAGGCCAAATGGTGGATCGATCATCGAGACGTTACCGACGTTGACATGATGACAGCAACTGGACGGCCGTCGGGTATACAAATGATTTCGGTAGCCACTGCGTCGATTATGGATGCACCGTAAGCGTGGCCGGCAGGCCGCAGATTACGCGGCTTGCGCCACTCGCTCTGCGGTTTGCGCGGACCAGTTCCAAGGCATGAGTTCGTCCCATCGCGCGGCCGGCCAATCCGCTGCGATCTTCCCAGTGACGTCGGCGATGTAGGCCTGCGGGTCGACGCCGTTGGCCTTGCAGGTCT
>NZ_LMKH01000025.1 GCF_001421415.1 Sphingomonas sp. Leaf208 | reverse complement strand
GGTTCGATAGTCTCGTCTGACATCACGGCCTCGTTCAAAGAGCCGCCATCAACCCGTTGAACGCTCCGCCTACAAGGCGACCTTCAGACCACGCTTACTGATCGAGCACGTTGCAGCGTACATGTGGGAAAGCCGTATGGAGCGCGTGGAGGACCGGACGCCGTGGGGGGACGCTGGTGCGACCTGGAAGACGGCCTTTCGCGAGATGGCGGTCGCGGCTCATCAGGCGCTAAGACTACCGTAAGTTGTCACGCCCTTGACCGACTCAATCCTGATTTTGCAGCATCTTCAACCGTGATGGACCGACGCCCGAGCTCGGCCGCTCGGTCATACTTCCTCGATCTCCGTTTTGCTTTGCGCCGCACCTCAGAGAGCGAGGAACTTTTTTTCCGCCATTATCATCGGGAAGTAATCTGGCCGGCTAGCGAGACGACGAGGGCATCGCTAATGCCGCGGTGAGTGCCACAAACGGACCTGAGCCGCATCCGAAGGTTGGAGGTGTCTTGATTAGGACCGCGCCGGTGCGCCAGCTAGCCGAAAGTAACCTTCAGGAATGACGATCCAAACCAGAAGCCCAGTGGTCTGCGAATGTGGGCATTCCGGCACGTTGCGGCTATCGGAGAATGACGTCCCGCTAAGTTCGATGTGCGAAATCTACAATCTAGATGGCTTTTCCGGCGAGTGCGCGACCTTCACCAACTGGTCCCAGGTTAAAGCCGCCGGGCCGGTCTTGAGGCATCTCGATCCCCTTTGTCCATCATGCGGACAAAGGGGCCAAGTGCGCTTTCTGTAGATACTTTGAAAATTCGGTTTCAGTTGCTAGACGCTGCAATCGCGGAGTTGACTGGACGGATGGAGACATTCTCGCCAGCATGCTCAATCCTTTTTCCGCAAGTGAAATGTCTCCACAAATTCGGCGCGGCCACGAAGGCTACGAGAAACGACAGTCCAAGTGCTGCACTCGCAATCTTTCCTAGCTGGGGATTGATTTCGATGAAAGCGGCCATCAGGAACACGTGAAAGACAAACATCTGAATTGAATACTTACCGATTGCCCGAATTACAGGCAATGCAAAATATGATCGGATCGGCGCAGAAATCAACTTGATGGCGCGGTCTTGAGATGCGAGTAATACAACCAACATCGATATCGCAATGGTAGTATGTAGAAGATGTAGCGGATGCAGCTGCTTACGCACGGTCGTGGAAAAACTGTAATTGGCAACATCTGCAGGATCGTAAAACAGCTTACTCCGCAAAACTATTGTGGCGACACACAGACAGGCGAAAATGGCGTAACGTTGCCAAGGGTAACCGATTCTGAACAGAGCAGGTATTTTATCCGACCGATGGCCTGCAAACACCGCAGCAAAGAAAATGATTTGCCATGCGGCTATATTAAATAGCACGAAATCACTCAGGCCAAAGAAACCGTGACTAGGATAAATCTGTGAAAAAACGTAAGTTATAACTGAGGCTGCCAACCACAGTTCGGGTCTCACGCCAAATATCTTCCAAAATATTACTAGCATAAGGAAATCATAGAAATACATCGGGAGAATGTCAGAGTACATTCCACCTCGCTGGCCAAAAACAGTATTCAGTAAAAGATCACCGGTGTCATAAGCAGACAATATGCCGGCTGTTTGACTGAAAAATCCTACGGTTATCAGCAGAAAAGGAATAGCCGACAGGATGTAGTACTTGTATATTGTCCAAAGTCGACCTTTGAGGAACGCCCAAAATCTGCGAGGTTCCTTGAGCTTGCCCATAAGCATAACGCCGATGAGAAAGCCGGCTACTGGGACAAAAAACTCCGCATCGTATAATCCAATGACAAAGTGGTGGTGGATAAACCGAAACCACGTCGTATCTGGTTGGAAGCTTAGGTGGGCAACAAGCATGCCGATCAAAAGATGGCCGCGAATGCCGTCGATGATATCGATGCGCAATTAAACCCCCCCGGTTCTATCGCGCCAGTGGCGCTGATTACGACGGCATATATGTCTAAAGTACGCCTGGCAAATTGATACCCAGACTCTACTGCCGTCCGTTTATTACAATGGCATCCATGTTGAGATAGGTTAAGTTGATACCTGATTGTTACCGCTACCCCGTCGGTCACGTTGCTGCTATTCGAGCTTCTTCGGTTGTGGGGGATTAGCCGTGATTACGCAGGCGCAAGGGGCGATCGGGGAGGTGACGTTGCCGAACCGCGATTTCGTCCTCATCGACGAAATTACTGCCACTCAGACCCTCTGTAGGCTAGAACAGCATCAGGGCGGCATCATCGTTGATTTAGATGAAACATTGTATCTCCACAATTCGACAGAGGATTTCATCCGCCTCGCCCAGCCGTCCCTTATCGCTGCCTATCTGCTTCGCTTGCTTGACATGGCAGCACCGTGGCGTTTCGTCAGGCGCAAAGATACCCGCGACAATTGGCGACTGCTGCTAGTAGTAGCCCTCTTTCCATGGACGCTACTGAGATGGCGCCGCTTCTGCCGCAAAGTCGTTCCCAGTCGCCTGAATCGGCAACTGGTTGAAGGCCTGCGCTCAAATGGTGACCATGTCATTGTGGCGACCAACGGCTTCCGCATCGTCATCGAGCCAATGATGAACGCGTTTGGCTTGGAGAAACCTACCCTTGTTGCCTGTCGCCTTCTCTATTTGCGGGATCGAGCGAACGGAAAACTAGCTCTCCTAAGAACGAGATACGATGACGAATTTCTAGCGAGCTCCATTGTCATAACGGACTCCCGTACAGACACACCGCTTCTTCAGGTTTGCGCTGTGCCGTGCCTGACGCAGTGGACGGGAGCGATCTTCGACAAAGCGTTTAAGGGCGTCGCATACGTTCCCGGTGACTACATTACCTACGTCAAAAAGCCGAGAATGAGGGCGTCGCGAAAGCTGTTGCGAGAGGACCTGTTGCCGTGGCTTTTAGTGGGGTTGAGCACATCATTCACGCTCTCGCATATCTTGGGTTTGATATGCTTGTTCTACTCGATGTGGGCAGTTTATGAGGTCGGGTATTACGACAACGACGTAACTGCCAAGCTATATGAGAGCGACCCTCAACTGACGTCTGCCGCCGTTGCATTCGACGACCGCCGATTTCCGCTGAGAGCATGGGGGGTGGCACTTGCCCTTGGTTTGATCGGAAGCTTGCTGGTAGCGATGCCTACGGTGATGACGACCGCCCTTGTTTGGCTGGCTGTACTTTGCGGACTTCAAGCCACGTACTGGCTTTACAACCGAATGGATAAGGCGACCCGGGTCTGGCTCTACGTCCCGCTTCAAGCATTCCGCCGCGGAGCGGTGCTCGTCGTCGTGTTATATACGCCTGTCGTTGCAGCCATAATCGCCAGCGAAATATTGGCAAAATGGATTGAGTATCTCGTCTATCGTCTGCAACGGACAAGTGATGGGTATAAGTGGCCCGTCATGCCGTATCAGACGATAAAGTTGGTAATTGCGCTAACGCTTCTTCTGCCTCCTGCGCTTACCGGGAACTGGTCCTCTTACTGGACCCCGGCGATCTTATGCCTGCCGCTGTTTGCCTTCGAGGCGTGGCGGCTTGAGCGGCGCAAGGTGCTATCGAACGTTCACCGTCTTGACCGGCCCTCTAAAACCTGAGCGAATTGTTTCCTCCAACCATTTCGGAGGGTGACCGCGCCGGGGGGATTGCCCTCACCGCCATCTTCCGGCTGTGATCAACAAGCGCAAAGCCTAGCGAACGACTTGGTACCGATAGCCATCAAGGTGGCGGACGATAGTGTTCGGCTTCAGGCCGAGCACCTTCGCCCACTTGGCCCCGAGCTTAATCAGGCCATCAGGTTTGCCATCCGGCAGCAACTGACCGGCATCGACTATCTGCGGCACCGGGGCCGCGGGGGCAGTTGCAGCTTTAGCCGGCATGATCGCTGTGTTGATCGCGTAGCCCTTCGCATCACGGAGGCACGTCGGACCCCAGGTGACGCGCGCGTTCTTGCCTCCTGATTGCAGCAGCGTCCCGGGCAGCACGGCTACCTCACATGCCTTGACGAGAACCGTCACCGGCAACTCTGATGCGATGAACAGCACGGATGCGGTGTTGACGGTGTTTTTAACGACGAGACGATCAATCGTTACCACCTGCGCCGCGCCGCCGCTGATCCAGACGTGCGCATTGCGTGGATCAACGCTAGTCAGCTTCGTGCCGGTGAACTGACCCCAGATCCGGAAATTTCGGTAGTTGCGCGCTGCCGTCAGGTCATCGGCGACCGTGATGCACTTGGTATCGAGCCCGCCGTCACTGTTATCGTGCAGGTAGGTGCGGCTGATACGAAGGCTAGCGGTCCGAGTGCTGCAATCGACGCCATCGCCGTTCGTATATTTGTCCGGCACTTGATCCATGGTGAAACCGCTGAACTCGGCGTCGGAGACTGTCACCTCGCTCGGGCCGGAACCTGCGCCGACCACGAGGCCAGCGGGGAAGTCGCCGCCCTTGTTCACCTTCGTGGCAGCGACGGTGACGCGGTCTAAAACAAAGCCCTTCACCAACGTGTTGATCTGGAAGCCGATGCGGGAGACCGTCAGCTTCGCGTTCCGGACCGTCACGCGGTTGGCGTCACCCTTTTTGCTCTCCAGGAACTTATACGAACCGTTGCTGACGATGTTCTCGTACACCTTTCCGGCTTGCGGGCGAACGTCCGCGTAGGCCGGCGTGGTGATCAGGGCCGTCGCGGCGGTCGTTGCGAGTAAATTGCGGATCATTTGAGCGTTTCCTTATGCGGTCTGCGGAAGAACAGGAGCGACGAACTCGGGCGCGGCCATCATGATGGTACGCAGCGCGTTATAGCCGCTGTCGGTGCAAGCCTGCACCTGCATGGTCACGCCACTATCGAGTGACGCACAAGCTGCCTCAGCCAGGGACTCGGCAGCTTGGACCATCGTCAACTCCATGCGGTACGTCGCCATGCCGAGCGTTGAGATGGCCGGGTAATAGACCGCGCCCCAGTTCGGTGCGACGGACTCGTCAGGCATCAAGATTTCAAACGGCACCGCACCAGCACCCTTCGTGCCGCCCACGCCTTTGCCGCCTTCTGACCAGACGCGAGCTGGGCTGGCGGACGTATCCGCGTAGAGTGCGGTGTTATGGCTGTCGACGTTGTACGACGTCGCCGTTGCCGTGTGCAGCGATATGCGAAGCGGGGCACCACCTGAGCTGCTGCCGGTTTCGTGGACACCGAGATAAGGTGTTTTCGGAACCGGAGGGTGTAAATGCAACGACGGAAGTTCAGCCGAGAGTTCAAACTCG
>NZ_LMKH01000024.1 GCF_001421415.1 Sphingomonas sp. Leaf208 | reverse complement strand
CTGTGTCGATCCCGTCGGTCAGGGACCGTAACTCGATACCGCGGGTAGCAAGGTCAGCCGCCAGTTCGACAAGGCCCTTCATCGAACGGCCAAGGCGGTCGAGCTTCCAGATGACGAGCGTGTCGCCCCGGCGAGCGACGTTCAACGCTTCCGACAAACCCGGACGGTCGGCTTTCGCGCCACTCGCCGTGTCACTGCAGATCCGTTCGCATCCCGCAGCGGTCAGAGCGTCCGTTTGCAGCGTTAAATTCTGGTCCGACGTCGAGACCCGGGCATATCCGATGAGCATCAGCGGGGATCCGCCATGTCAGCGCGCCTGCTTCAGGAACGCGGTGAAGCGATCTGCGCTCTCACGCAGCGCTTGGCCGTCGGGGCCGTCGAAGGCGGGCGGTGGTACGCGAAGGTTCAGCCGGCCGAGACCATCCAGGACCTGAGCATAATCCAGCCCGGTACGTTCCTTCGTCTCCTTGGACGAGCTGTGTCCTGAGGCATAAGCGCGCAGCGCGTCGTCGATCGTCATGGTTCGACCCTTCTCAGCTAGCCAACAAAGTTAGCGTTCAATGAGAATATATAATGAGAACGCGTTTTGAGAAAGCGAAAATCTTGGCGGGCTATGACCTCTGCAGGTTCAAGAGTTTTCACTAGAGCGATCACTAGGCACGTTGTCGCCAGCGGGATAATCAACGTTTAAATTCGGAGATCACGCCATGCCCGTTGCGATGCTCGCGCTGCTCAGTGTCCCTGCCCCCCCGGTACCGTTCGCCACCCAGCGAACGGAGGTCGTGTCGTTCACTGCCAGCGATGTCACCTGTTCAGGGCAGCCGATAGCAGCCGATAGTATCGTTCGGCCTTTCACGGCAGTTGCGACGCGTTACGGTCCCGCTGTTACCGAAAGCCCCTCACCCACATATCGGTTCTCCTTCGTAATCGACGCGCAGGGACGTGCCCGCACGATCCGCCGTGATATGACGGAATCTCCGGGTTGGTATGTCGACACGAGTGATCTTGCCCCTGCGCTGGCGGCTTCGAGCTTTCCAACCGGAATGCCGCAGGCGAAATGCAGCGTGTCCTTCAAAGCATCGGTCACGCCGATCGAGAAGGCGTCGATGCCGGATTTGTACGAGCTGGCGAGCCGTCCGGATGCCACAGGGTTTGCGCCTGCCCTGTTTGAACGAGTTCGTCCTACAGACTCAAATTGCCCCCGCGAGCCAGGCCAGTACCGGCGTCTTAACCTGCCTGCCTTTGAGAAGCTGTCGCAACCGGCGCGCCGACCAGCTTGGGTGTTTCTAGCATTCGACGTTAACGCCGCGGGTAAGCCTGGCAACGTCCAGACATTGGGTACGTCCGGCGATACAGGGCTCGAGCGCGCCGGCCGGGAAGCTTTGCTCGCCAACCGCTACGAGCCGGGAGCGGGGTTTCACGGATGCACCTATCACTTTTACTATAACGGACGCGCCAACCTTGCGGCGCCCGTACCGGTGCCAGACACGCCTCTTGATACAGGAGATCAGCCCGGTTGTATCGTGGATCCCAAGTCGATCCCGGGTCTTCTCGACGGAAGCGCCTACCCTAGAGCGTTCTGGCGCCGCGGGATCGAAGGGGCGGCCGTAATTGGCTATGATACGGCGCCATGGGGAGAAGTAGGAAACGTAAGGGTTCTAGGTTCTGAACCGGACGAGGCGTTCGGCGATACCGCGCGCAATGCGCTTTCCAATGCTCGGGTAGTAGAGAGTGGTTCAGGCCGTCGAGGCTGCGTTCAGCGGGTCAAGTTCAAGCTTCCACCGAAGGGGACCCGGTAACGAGCACTATTTCAGTTTGCTATGCTAGGCTGTGGGCCGAATTGGTCTTTGAGAAACCGTGCTTCGAGTAGCGCGGTTTCCATCTTGTCCATTCCTACCCCGGATAGCGTTAGCTCATCGTCCACATTCCCGGTGCCGTCGCCAATCAGAAGGCCTTCGGCAGTAAGATGTTTGAGCCAACGCCCTATGACCGCTGTAGAGATGTCATGTTTTTCCGCAACAATTCGTCCGGTAATACCTACGCTGTTTGCGTCCGCGACGAACAGCTCAAGAAGCACTTCCCAGGCCGGTTCGCCGAATATATCACGCGACAACACGGAGGCTCGATACTTGCGGAAGCGCAGTATCGCCATCGCTAGCTGAACAGCCTCGTCGTTACCCCTCACGCGCCACTCCAGTTCATTGAGTAGCGATATCAACAAATTCCGTAGCGGAAGGCAACCCCGGTTAGGGCTTAATATGATCGCCCATCAATCGATCGAGCGCTTGGCTTAGCCAAGCTGCTAAGGCGAAGTCCTGCTTTGCATCAGCAAATGCAATCATATCTTCGAGTTGCCTCGCGAACACGCGGGGGCATTGATTACCGCTATTATGTTCCATGAGTGACAGATTCCCAGCTAGGGGCGGGTCGGCGCACTACCCCCCTATTTCTCTATCTACGAGCTAATTCAAAGTGTTCTCAAGATAAAGCACATTAATCCATATCAAAATGTCCGACAAAACGTTTTTAAAACGTTGGGTACCCGGCAAATTCAATCTCGCATCATGCGTCCTACCTCTTGTTCTAATGTACCACACACCCGAGGCGATGCCCGATGGCGCGAGGCCATTCAATCAGACGTACAATTTGATCGTGGAAGTCCTTCCCTTTTGGGAATGGCCAAAATGACCAAACCGCCCAATCGCCGACGCAAAGATGGGCAATTCGCATCCGCGAAAGCGGACATTGGTTCAGCACGACTTTTGCTCCGAACCTATAAAATCGGGTTCTAGCAAAGGTTGGGGTGGGCAAATGACAAGTTCTGTTATTACAAGGCTAACGTTCTAGGCTTTGCCAGCATGTGACATGCCAATAGTAGACGGTTTGGGCTAAACGGGTGGATATGTCCGGTATCCGTTATTATGGTGGACGTGCGAGATCAGCTCTTTGGTCAACCGGTGAAATCCTTTGGGGGCTCCGCTATGATGATCCTGTTGCCATCCTGATCAGCAATCTCGGCTATCGCGCCAAAACTACCCCGGCTGATCGGGCCGATATCGAGACCCAGATCGGTAAGTCTGTCCTTTTCCACGCCCATATTGGGCGTCACGATCGTAACTACGGACCGTCCAGCCTTCTCGAAATCGCAGATTAATTGAATACCCGCCGTGCCAATGTTCCGCCACTGCGTCAGGGCAGGCATAGGATGGTCGTCAGCGGGTCGGGCAAGCAAAGTCGTATACCAATCTTCGGCGCGAGGCATGTCAGTTACACATGCCACCGCATACAAGCCTTGGATGTTCATCACCATGCTCCGATCAGCCTCATTGATAAGCTAGCTCAACGGTGTCGTCCTCCACAATATCGCAGCGCAAGCTCTCCACAATCTTGGGGTGTTGCCAGCCACCTCTCACCGAACAGTTCGCCCAATTGCAGACGTTTTTTGATCGTCTACCTCGGCGGCAGACCAAGCGAAATGCGATTAAACATGAGCTACCAGACGGACCGTCAGGTCAGATGCGTCCAGTGGAACCGAAGCCCTACGGTATTCGCTTACGGTAAATCGTTGGTTGTCGGCGACTGAGAGACTTGGTGCTCCCGCGTAATTTCGGGAGTTCTAATGCCAATTTACTATTTCGAGATTGCCGATGCTAATCCGGCCATTCCCTGTGTCGGAGAGAATTTACCGTCGCTTGCTGCATCCGTTCCTTCGCACTAAAATATGCAGGTCTACTTATACGTGATCAGGGCGAGGTGTTCTGGGGCGGAGAAGAGTGGGTCATGACGGTATCGGACGTAAACCACCTAACGATGTTCACGATAATGATTTGCTCCACGGCCGCGCCCGCCACCTTGAACCTCAAGATGTTGATCTGAGAAAGCCATAGGCGGGTATCCCTCGCCCCTTCCCGAATGCAGGCGATCTGCTTTACTCTCCGTTCCAGACATTCCCGAAATTGGTTCCCTCGCGAGAAAGCCGGATCGGACACGAACGTCGAAAAACAGACACGCAGGCCGCAGCCGTAATGGTAGCTCACATGGCTATAGGTAAGGAAAGTGCCGACCGATGCTAATCAAAGGCGGACTCACTTCCATCTAATGCGGATCGTCAGGGCTTTCATCTATCGATCCTGAATAGAAGGTCGACGGCAGGGCTGAAGCAGAACAGCACAGTAAGAATCACCACGAACGTCAGAAGGTAGTTGGTCATAAATGCGCCACCCGAAGGGTAAACCAGCTTTCTCAAAATCCCGCAGACCAGCCATATTGGCGCGGCGAATAATGAAGCTATTAATAGCGCCCAACTCAGACTGGCCAGAGTATGCGTTTCAGGACAACCGATTGAACGATTGCACGTACCCAACACGTTGCCCACCAGTACAATACCGCCGATGCCAGACGCAAGAAGGCCGACCGTAAGACAGCCGAACGGCCAAGCCTTTCGTAGGTGGGGAAATAGTGGCTCCTTGCTCATGCCGCGACCTTAAAAACAATAGGAAGCCATTTAAAGTAGCGGCTTCTGGATGTGCTACGCTGCGGAACGCGGACCGTCCGCCCTCTTTCCATCTCGGCCATTCCCGAAACTCGATCCTACTCGGGAATGTATGCGTGACAGTTGTAAACCTACGATGCGCCACGCTTGCATGTGGCAGGCGTGAAGCTGTAGGTGTATGCTAAGCATATTAATGGTGCCTAGTCGGTAGAGTTTTACAATGCGATCACTAGCCTGGTTAATTAGCAGTGTTGTCTTTCTTGGGCTATGTACTTCTGCCTGCAATGGCGTGTCCGAAATAGAAATAACCGAGATTAGCCGTCAAAATGTAGAATTTAAGATAACAACTACCAACGGTGCAATTCCATGTCTAAGGTTTGCAACTTTAAAAGATCAGACAGGTCTCGAAGTTTGGACGATTGATATGAAGCGTGAAAATGAATTATGCATCACGAACTTTGCTTATCCCAATGTTCCCAAGGGATTTGTATCCACTGGTTCGCGAGGCTTACTGAAACCCGGTAAATATCTTATTGAAACAATGAGTGGTGCGTACTGGGGCAAGGAAACGTTTGAGGTAATCTAGAGGCTGTTATGAACCTGCGGCGAAGGCAGCGGCTTGCTTCATCATGAGGCAAGCGAAGGCGATGACGTGAAGTCCTGCGAGTGTTTCAGCGTAGCGCTCGTAGTCTTTGACGAGGCGTCGAAAACGGGTCGCCCATGCGAATGACCGCTCGACAACCCAGCGTCGCGGCAAGAGGACGAAACCACGCTTGGCCTCGGGCAATTTGACGACCTCAAGTGTGATGCCGTGTTTGGCTGCGGCGTTGGCGGCTCGCTCGCCGGTATAACCCTGATCGACCCAGGCAAGTTCGACGGTGTCGTTGGT
Organism: Sphingomonas sp. Leaf208; assembly: GCF_001421415.1. Lineage (GTDB taxonomy): Bacteria > Pseudomonadota > Alphaproteobacteria > Sphingomonadales > Sphingomonadaceae > Sphingomonas. The sequence goes on along the minus strand of NZ_LMKH01000024.1, from coordinate 3,342 downwards.
GACGGCCTGCACGGTACGCGCGAGCCGCTCTACCTCGCCGCGGTCTTCTGCGCTGGCCGGCGTGACATGAAGTGCCAGCAGGTGGCCCAGCGTATCGACGGCCATGTGGATCTTCGAGCCCTTCTTGCGCTTCCCACCGTCGTAGCCGGCACGCTCGCCGCTCTCCGGTGTGGAGCGCAGCGTTCGACTGTCGATGATCGCGGCGGTCGGTTCGGCCTTGCGGCCTGCCGCCAGGCGCAACACCGCGCGCAGATCGTCGACCAGCGCCTCGAAGCATCCTGCCGCCAGCCAGCGCTGCGTCTGCTGGTACACCGCCGCCCAGGGCGGAAGGTCGTTCGGCATCCACCGCCACGGCGCACCCGTCTTCACGATGTAGCGAAGGCCGTTGAACACCTCGCGCAGGTCGTGCCCCCGCTGGCCGGCATCCTCGCGCTGCAACAGCAGGTACGGTGCGACCAGCGACCACTCCTCGGTGCTGACGTCAGACGGGTACGGCTTGCGGCAAATGCTCATCCGATACCGGATGAATCAGGCCCGCCTCCAAGTCCATAACAGACTCTAGGGTTAGACGTAAGGCTGCTGCGGCCATTCCCAAAATTCGATCCCTTTTGGGAAAGGTCAGAATGACGAAATCGCACACACCGAGATGCATGCGGCCTCAAGCGCTGGTGGCTCAGGACAGGTCAACGGCGCCGATGGCAAAACTGTACGCACCGAACCGCTGTCGAACCCACGTGCCCGGCCCCAGGCCGCTGCTGCTACTCTACGGTTGACCCCGATCTTGCTGTAAACGCGAGCAACGTGGTTGCGGACCGTGTTTCCGCTGACGTTCAGCGTACGCGCCATCGTCTTGTCGTCCATACCCTCGCAGATCAGCGCCAGCACTTCGCGCTCGCGTACAGTAAGGTCGTTCAGTCCAGAGGGAACGCTAATACGCGTTGGTTCGGACCGAAGCGTCAGATTATCCAATATCGCATGGCTGAGCCACTTGGATTCCGTAATCGTGGCTTCGATCGCGGCAGCGAGATCGCGTTCGTCCATTCTACGTTTGGTGACGTCTTGAAACGTCCAAAGCACATAGGTCTGCTCGCCAACCGTAACACTGGCCTGTGAAACGAGGCATTCGAGATGCTGTCCGCATTTGGTATGAACCGTGCCGGATGCTATCCCCGATGGCCAGAGATCCACGTCATAGATCGAACGTCCGGCCAACTCGTCTGCCTGATATCCAGTCAGCGAGCATAGGCTTTCGTTCGCCACGTTCACCACGTTATTAGCGGCGTCGACTATCATCATACATGCCGACGAGTTCGCAAATGCTGCCTCGACACTTGTTCGATACCGAGCATGGTACGGCTCGCTCTCCCGCCACGCTTCAATATCAGTGAAGGTAAACAACATGCAGGGCTGACCGGCGACCGTCACCGGCTGGCCTGCCACGATCACGCGCCGGCTTGTGCCGTCAGGCATTGCGAGATCGGCCAAGGTCTGTGGAATGGTTTGCGCCTCGACAAGTGCGCGCTTCACGAGATCGGCGTTCACTGCCCCGTCGAGGATATCCCGTTCATATATCGATCGCCGCAGCCAATGGTCGTCAGCGCTGTTCGTCAGCGTGAGGAAGCTACGATTGACGGTGACGTAGCGAAGATCGCGCAAGCTGCAAACGATGGCCGGAGCCGGGTTTTGCTCGATAAAGCATTCATATTGCGTGTCGCGATCGCGCGCGTTCGACACCCACCCCGTCGAAGGCTGGTGGGGTCGCGTGAAGATATCTATGCAGGCGTTTGTCATCGTCGTTCCTCGTATAACGAAGATACGGCAAAACCATCGCTTGGATTAAATGAATATCACGTCACCTAAGGAGTGACCCATTTTGATACTTGGCGGCAACAAGTATCATGATCTGTAGGACAGATCGGTATACGCGTCAGCATGGCTAACCAAACACTATATCTGATGTATTGGCTATAGCTAGAGAAGTGATAGGTTTGGCTCGCCACTCTATGGGTAACTAGGATTGGCTAGCTGTGTAATCTTAGTTTACTCCAATAGGTAATGAAACCGGTGTGGAAGACAGACCGCCTTTGAAAAATTTCGTCAAATTTACCCGCTGGGCATGACACCCCACAGACGCGCTACATCCGCCCCATAATCGACGGCAGGGGTCGCAATGCTACGGTGACTATGCCGAATGCACCAAGGTTGAGGTACTTTTGCACCATGTTAACTTTTCATTTTGCTGGTTAGGGAGATGCAGGAGAGTACAAAAATGCGTAGTACCAGCAACATCGCGAACACCGAGCGAGATTCCAGCAACCGCGCTTACAACGCTGCGCGCGCAGAGTGGCATAGTCACCGCGCTTTGATCTCGACCGATAGCAGCACAAAGAGACTGCACGAGAAGTTTGCGTTGCTTTATCGCGCGCGTGCCGAAGTAGGGAATGCCGATACTGCGACATCGTCCGAGTTTTGATAAATTGGTATTTAGGTACGCGATAAGCTGCCAATTATACCAGAAACCTTTAGACTAATTTGCTGGTTTGATGCTGGGGATCAGCAGATCATTGGCCATACCGGTCTGACTGCATGACTCCTAAAATAAGGGGCTTTCATGGCACGGCATCGCAGTCTTTCCCGGATCGGGCTTGTTGGCGTCGGCATCGCGACGGTGTCGCTTGCGGCCTGCGTCAATCCGTCAGCAAAAATCGCGACCTCGCTCGAGGGATATGGTTTTCAGCCGGCGCAGTCGCAGTGCGTCGGCGACCGGCTCGAGGCAAACTTGTCGCTTGGCCAGCTGCAGCAACTCGGTCGCGCCGCCAAGGCGTCNGGGATAGGGTTTTCAGCCGGCGCAGTCGCAGTGCGTCGGCGACCGGCTCGAGGCAAACTTGTCGCTTGGCCAGCTGCAGCAACTCGGTCGCGCCGCCAAGGCGTCGCGCGAAGGCGATACGACCCCAGGCCGCCTGACGGCCAGCGACTTCGTTCGCGTGTCTGGGCAGGTCAAGGATCCCAAGGTGCCGCTTGAAGTCGGCAAGGCAGCTGCTGCCTGTGGCATCCTGACCGACCCCGCATCACCGCTCTAAGTCAGTCCTATGGACATCGCCTCGGCACGGGCGATGTCCTGATCCTTCGTACTGTAATGCGTGCAAATCGCTTATAAAAGTCAGCGATTTGCCACGCAGATCTGGATCGTGGCGGTACCCGCTACTCGTCGTCGGTGTAAAGTCCGGCAAACTTACCGTTCTTAAGGCCACCAATGAGCCAGGTCTGTGGCTTACCTTTTTCGAATGTTACCTTGTAGGTTTCCTCGCGGCCGTCTGCCATATCCGCTTTGAGGAAAGTCAG
>NZ_LMKH01000023.1 GCF_001421415.1 Sphingomonas sp. Leaf208 | reverse complement strand
AACGAGGTGCATCCGCACCGCGCTTTGCGCTATCGATCACCCCGCGAGTTCATCGCGCAAACCTGCGAGGCCCTGTCAGGCCTTTAGGGGGCAACAACAGGATCCAGAGTCAGAGGGGCGACGTCCATAACCCTGGATCCTGACTTTCGTCAGGATGACGGAGTGGGGTAGGGGCGATCTTCGCCGAACGACCGGTATCGCCAATACGCAAAAAGGGCCGGGATCGCTCCCGGCCCTTTCCTGTCTCTCAGCGGCAGGACGGGAGTAAATCCCGTCCTCGTCGGTCGCGGTTGCCCGCGCCGGCCGGGCGCTCGCCGTCTCGTGGCTAGCTTGCGCTAGCCACGTGCGGCTCAGGCGCCAGCAACCTCGGTCGTGTCGACCTTGATGCCTGCACCCATGGTCGACGAGATCGCGACCTTCTGGACGTACTTGCCCTTGGCGCCGGTCGGCTTGGCCTTGACCACTGCGTCGACCAGTGCGTCGAAGTTCGCGCGCAGGTCTTCCGCCGGGAACGACGCCTTGCCGATGCCCGAGTGGATGATGCCGGCCTTCTCGACGCGGTATTCGATCTGGCCGCCCTTGGCAGCCTGAACCGCGGCGGCGACGTTCATCGTCACCGTGCCGAGCTTCGGGTTCGGCATCAGGCCCTTGGGACCCAGCACCTTACCGAGGCGACCGACGATGCCCATCATGTCCGGGGTAGCGATGCAGCGATCGAAATCGATCGTGCCACCCTGGATGATTTCCATCAGGTCTTCGGCGCCGACGACGTCTGCGCCTGCTGCGAGGGCTTCCTCAGCCTTCGCGCCGCGGGCGAACACGCCGACGCGGACGGTCTTGCCGGTGCCCTTGGGCAGCGTGACGACGCCGCGGACCATCTGGTCTGCGTGACGCGGATCCACGCCCAGGTTCAGCGCGACTTCGATCGTCTCGTCGAACTTCGACGTGGCGCCCGACCGTGCGAGACCGATGGCCTCGTCGATGCCGTGCAGCTTGACGAGGTCGACCGTGACGGCCTTCTGCTTCTTGCTCAGCTTAGCCATGATATCAGCCCTCCACCACTTCGAGGCCCATTGCGCGGGCGCTGCCTTCGATGATCTTCGTCGCAGCGTCGATATCGTTGGCGTTGAGGTCCTTCATCTTCGTCGTGGCGATCTCGCTCAGCTGGCTGCGCTTGATCGTGCCGGCGACGACCTTGCCCGGCTCCTTCGAGCCCGACTTGAGACCAGCGGCCTCCTTGATCAGGTACGATGCTGGCGGAGTCTTGGTCTCGAACGAGAACGAGCGATCCGCATAGACCGTGATGACGGTCGGGATCGGCATGCCCTTCTTCAGTTCGCTCGTGCCGGCGTTGAACGCCTTGCAGAACTCCATGATGTTCACGCCGCGCTGACCCAGCGCAGGCCCGATCGGCGGCGCAGGCTTTGCCTCGCCTGCAGGCACCTGCAGCTTGATGTATCCGGTAATCTTTTTAGCCATGTCACTCTCTTTATGTGAGCCTAGCGGTGATGGCGGCTACCTCTCGGCAACCTCCCGCAATTCCAACAGTGAAGGTGGAAGCCGGCGCGCATAGCCGAAAACGTAGGGCGCGGCAACCGGCGTTCGCGTCGTCGCGCGGAGGCGGAGGTGGGGGAGGCTGCGCGATCGACCGCGGTTTATTCGAAGACGTCGACTGGCCAGGCGATCTGCTTGGCTGCGGCGTAACAGGCCGACCGCGTGGCGTATCCATCTGAATAGCTGATCAGCCCGCCAGCCTCGTGAAACAACAGCCAGGCCCAGACACCTGCAAGCACGAGGGGTGGCGAAAGGTCGAGCCCCTCGACCTCGCGGAGTTCGAGCCGCATCGACGGCCGCTCACCTTCGACCGGGTTCGTGGCGACGGGCTCAGCCTCGTCGAACGTCCGGCCTATGAAGCGGCCGAACCTGTTGTCAGGCACCATGATGGAGTACGATCGATTCAATCGGCACGGGTTTTCCCCAGTAAAAGCCTTGCCCGCAGTCGGCACCGAGCGATTTCGCCAGGACGAGATCGTCGGCGGTCTCGATGCCCTCGATGACCGTTCCGATCGACCGGCTCCGGCAATAATCGATGATTTCCTTCAGCAGCGAAGGCGGGAACTCGCCCTTGCGGCATTTCTGGAAGATCTTCCGGTCGATCTTGACCTCGGACACAGGCAAGTCGGAAATGCGATCGAAGTTGGTCGCGCCCTTGCCGAAATCGTCGAGCGAGATGGGTATGCCCATCGTGCCAAGCTCGCGCATGTTTTCCAGCAAGCGACCGTCGAGCCCTGAATAACTGATCTCGGTGAGTTCGATCCCGAGCATGCCGGGGGCGACGTTGTGGCGTCGCAGCAGGATCGGCATCGCGGCGAGGAAATCCGGATGCGCGAGCACGGCGGCGCTGCAGTTCACCGCGATAGGCACTGGCCTGCCCTCGGCTTCCAGCGCCGCGAGCAGTCGTGCAGCCGCTTCCACCGCAAGCGACGTCGCGGCGACCTCCAGCGAGAGGATCGTCGACGGTGCGAAGATGTGCTCGGGGTTGAGCGACGGTCGATTGCGCAACCGCGTGAGTGTTTCGTAGCCGGCGATGCTGTCGTCGTGCAGGCTGCGTTTCTCATGGAATTCATGCGTGAGATTGGGCAGCAACCGGCCTTGCTGAATCAGCCACGACAGGAAATGACGATCGCCGGTGTCTCCGTCATGCGGTTGTCGGGCGATATGAGCCAGGCGGTCGACAATGTCCTGCGCGGTATAGGGCGCGTCGAGCCAGTCGACGTGATCGATCCCAGACTGTTCCGCCAGGGCAATCGCATCCCGGAAACGCACGCTGGGCCGCAACAGCGTCAGTGTCCCGGCAAACTGTTCTTTGTCCAACAAGGCGATGAACGCGTGACGATTGCCGATCGAGGCATCGGGGTTGATCACGATGAGGTCTGGTTGAAACGCCAGCCCGGCGCGTTCTTCGCTGGCCAAGCCGATCCAGGCGGTTTTGTGGCCCATCTCTTCGAGTTCACGACGAACACCGTTGGCAGCTGCATTGTCAAGGTCGAGGAACAAGATACGATGACCGGCTTCGTTTGAATCCGGGGACGGGCGAGCCGTCGCAATCCCTGAACGCAAGTGATCGCCATGCTCGAGCGATTTCTTTAAGGCCGTGGTCGTCAGGGGCATCAGTCATTTCCTGTAGGCGGATCGCTGAATACGGTTGCATGCGTGTCGAGTTGGTCATGGGGTACATAGAGTTTACCGATAACGCCGGACGTCATATTCGTTTGGCGTATTGGTAACTACGCAACGTCTTGTACGCGGATGTCCTACAAATGTTAGCGCAATATAACTAGTTATGGTTAACCAAACGTAAAATAAATGCGGTATCGTTTCGGGCGTAGGAGGTATTCAGGTCAACCCGATGATAATGAACAAATCTATGCCAGTTCGACCAACAGTTATTGCGCCTCGCGAGTGAAATATATTTTGATTCGCCGAATGATATTGCGGCGCAAGTAAAGGTATCGATCCGGTACTCTTCTTCGACGCGACATATATGGCTGGTAGGCGAACATTTTTATCCGCCCGAGTAAACAGGTCGAGCCGGCCATGATGCACAGAGCAAGAGTTCGGCCCTTGGAGGTCGGAAAGCACTCGTTTTGAACCAAATAATTCTCGGACGATGAGCTGCTCCGGCTCTAATATGCCCTGAATCGGATGGGGGCATCCGGGAACAGGGGTGGGTATGATCATTTTGTGCCGGGCGACGCTGGTCGCGCTGATGCTTGCGGTTTCGGCCATCGCGCCGGCGTATGCGCAGGAGAAGACTGGGCTGAAGCCTGGTTTCGTCCTGGCGCCCGGTACTGCGCGGATCGTGTTGATGCGGCCATCGATCCGGGTCGGTGCGCAGTCGACTGGCGGGATGTACGAGCCGAACGCCGACTGGACGGATCAGGCGAAGGAGAACATCGCCACCGCGCTCGCCAAGGCGCAGACCGGTCTCGGCAACAGCGTCGTCGGCTATGTCGATCCGGTCGGTGCGGGTTCGGCCAAGGTCGCGGAGTATCAGGAACTGTTCGGGGCGGTCGCGTCGTCGGTGATCGAGTATCAGTTCTTCAAGGGCAACCGCCTGCCCACCAAGAAGCGCAAGGACCAGTTCGAATGGGGGCTCGGCCCCGATGTCCGCACGCTGCCGGGGCTCGACAAGGCGGACTATGCACTGTTCATCACGACGGAGGATCATTTCGGCTCGACCGGACGGAAGATGCTGCAAGTCTTTGCGGCGATGGCACGTGTCGGCGTCACCGCGGGCGTGCACAAGGGATTCGCTGGGCTGGTCGACTTGCGTACCGGCGAACTGGTCTGGCTGAACGCGGATATGCAGATGGGCGGCGATGTTCGTGACGCCGAAGGCGCAGACAAGCGCGTGCGGCAGCTGCTCGAGGGCTTCCCGGGGAAACCGATCGAAGCTCCGATTGCCGCTGCGCCCGCCATAGCTTCGGCGCACTGACATGCGGATTTCGATGGTCGGCCTTCTGCTAGCGACCGCGATCGGTACGTCTGCGCTCGCAGCCGACAAGCGCCCGCCGCTTCCGACCTATACGCAGGCTTATACCCCGACGACGGTCGACGAGCGCGGGATATGGATGGAGGCGGACGAACGCGAGCGGGTGCAGCGCGACTCCCGGTCGCTGATCAAGGATCCGGCGCTCAACGCGTATGTCCGCGGCGTGCTGTGCCGGACCGTCGGCGAGGATCGGTGTCGATCGGTCCGGCTCTATATCGACGAGGTGCCGGCGTTCAACGCATACATGACACCCAACGGCGCGATGGTCGTCTGGACCGGACTGTTGCTTCGTGTCCGGAGCGAAGCCGAGCTGGGGGCGATCCTCGGCCACGAGTTCGGCCATTTCGAGCTCCGGCATTCGCTCAAGGACTTCAAGAGCCACCGCACCGGCACCGACGTCATGGCGTGGGCGTCGATCCTCATCCGCAACAGCGCCAACATCCAATACTCCGTGGTGGGCCAGATGTACGCCTTTAGCCGCGACCAGGAACGCGAGGCCGACATGACCGGCTTCCAGTATCTCGCACGTTCGCAATACCCGTCTTCGGCCGCCGCCGACGTCTGGGAGCACGTCATGGGCGAGGCCGATGCGACCGCGATCGGTCGCAGGGGCAGGGCGCAACACAAATACGTTGCGGGCGTCTTCGCCACCCATCCGACCGATCTCGCGCGTGCAACGTATCTGCGCGCTGCGTCGATCGAGGCGCATGACGTCAAGCCCGCGGTCGTCGACACGCATCAAGCGGCGATGGCGAAATGGCTGCCGGTCTTCCTCAACGACCAGATCAAGCTCAACGATTTCGGCGGTAGCGAGTATCTGCTCGCCAATCTGGCGGACGGTACCGGCTGGACGACGCCGCTGCTGTGCGCCCGCGGCGACCTGTACCGCGAGCGCGGCAATCCGCGTGACCTCGTCAGTGCTGCACAATTCTACCAGGAGGCGATCGGCAAGGGCGACGCGCCGCCCGAGGCGTATCGCGGTCTGGGCCTGGCGCTGCTCCGCAGCCAGCAAGTCCCCGAAGGCCAGGCCGCGCTCGCGACGTATCTCCGCCTCAAGCCGGCCGCGACCGACGCCGCGCTCATCGCCACGCTGATCTCGTAAGGAGGACGACCATGTCCAAGAAACTCGCCCTGCTCGCCGCGGTCGCAACGCTCGCGTGCGCAGCCCCCGTCGCGGCCGGCAACAAGCTCATCCCCGCCGGGCAGCGCATCGCCGTCGCCAAGTCGGCGATGACCGTCCAGCCGGGCACGGAATGGAACAAGCTCTCCGAACGCCCCGGTCGCGCCGCCGAAACCTGGACGCAGGATGGCGACGAACTGAATGATCTCAGCTTCTATGGCGGCATCGAGTCCGGCAGGCCGCTGTTCCGCGAGGTCGACAAGAAGAACAGGCCGTTGCCTAAGGTCTCGGCGACGATGCTGATCACCGATATCCCGGTGTTGCTGGAAAACAGCTATCGGATCGCGCGCGACGCATCGTCGATGGCGATCGACACGATCGCGCCGATAGAGTTCGCCGGCAACAAGGGGGTGCGGTTCACCTACACCTTCTCGAAACAGAACGAGACGTTGCAACGCCGTGGCGAAGCGCGTGGTGCGGTGATCGGGGGGAAGCTGTATCTGGTGACGTACGAGGCGCCGAGTTTGTACTACTACGACCGTAGCGCGGCAGCGGCTCAGGCGGTGGCGGATAGCGTGCGGTTTTGAGGCGCGCGAGCTGTTCGCAGTTGTCCCGACCGGACATAGGCACGGTCTAGGACAATCACTACGGCCGCCTTGTTCTCCCGCGAAGGCGGGAGCCCAGTCTGGATCCCCGCCTTCGCGGGGAAACAAGTCTTATGTGTCGGCACGAACTAAACGGTAACGCGACGCGGGAGTAAATCCCGCGTCGTCGGCCGGGCCGTTGGCCCGCCGGCCGGGCTGGCGTCGTCTCGGGATCAGCCAGCGCTGATCCCGTGCGACTTGGCCTTACTTGCTACGCTCGACCTGCTCGAACTCGAGCTCCACAGGCGTCGCACGCCCGAAGATCGACACCGAAACCTTGACGCGGCTGCGGTCGAAGTCGAGTTCTTCGACCAAACCGTTGAAGGTCGCGAACGGGCCGTCGAGGACCTTGACCTGGTCGCCGATCTCGTAGTCGACCTTGACCTTCTGCTTGGGCGCAGCGGCGGCTTCTTCCTTGCTGTTCAGCATCCGCGTGGCTTCCGCCTCGCTGATCGCCTGCGGCTTGCCCATGCTGCCGAGGAAGCCGGTGACCTTCGGCGTGTTCTTCACCAGGTGATACACGTCGTCGTTCATGTTCAGCTTTGCGAGCACGTAGCCCGGCATGAACTTGCGCTCGACCGCGATCTTCTTGCCGCGACGGGCCTCGGTGGTGGTTTCGGTCGGGACTTCGATCTGCTCGACGAGCTGTTCGAGACCCATCCGGGTCGCCTCGGCCATGATCGAGTCGCGGACCTTGCCCTCGAAGCCCGAATAGGCGTGAATGATGTACCAGCGCGCCATGACGGAACCTTGCTTACTGAGCGAGTTTGAGGAGCAGGGAAACGATCGCTTGCAGGATCGAGTCGACGCCGAAGAAGAAGACCGCGAGGATCGTCGTCATGATCACCACCATCACGCCGGTCATGACCGTCTCGCGACGCGTCGGCCACGTGACCTTCGCGGTCTCGTTGCGGACCTGCTGGATGAATTCGAGTGGGGACGTTTTCGCCACGATGTTCTTCGCACCCGCTTATTGAGAAACTGAGATGCGAGGCATAGACCCACTAGCCGCTCCCTGTGAAGGGCAGCGGCGGCAGGTCCGTCCTCGCTGTCGGAAGCGCGGCAGATAGCTTCCACCCGTCGTGAAAGCAAGTGCGCGGCAGGAGAGGGGTCGGCGTCGTATCGAAAGCGACACGGCGGTGACCGGGAGAAGTGGCGGGGGAGAGCGCTTGGGTCACTCGATCCCCCGCACGATCGTCTTGCCGGTGCCGGTTTGACCGGCGGCTCCGCTCCCACGGTTTCTATTTATCGTTCGGCTTGACGACGGCACGGACGGTGTACGCGCGATCGAGACCAAAAAAAAGGCCGGTACAAGACCGGCCGTGAAAGTTTTTAGGAGAGGATGCCTGAAAGGCCTGATCGTTGTGCATCGCAGCACATCATAGATCAATTGCGAAAATTGCATTATGAAATGCAATTTCTGCAATCGTGATGGACGCGGGAGAGCGGTGAGCGCAATCGCCGCGATTTTTGCCGGGAATTTAAAGGGGGTGGCAGGAGTGCTCGGATTCGAACCGAGGGCCTTCGGTTTTGGAGACCGACGCTCTAACCAACTGAGCTACACTCCTACACGGACGCGCCCCTTACCCAGCGTTTTTGGGAAGGGCAAGCGTCTCGCGTGCAATTCGTCCTGTAAGCGTCCCGCAACTATCGTCGTAAGGATGATGCGTTGCGCAATGTATGATTTGCCCGTTAACCTTAAAGCCGTCTCGTTGGATGTGGGAAGCGTATACTATGAAGGCGGGATTGATGATGCTGGCGCTGCCGGTCGCGGCGTTGGTCATGGGGGCGGGGCCAGTTCCGCAGGTGCCGGATCTGGGGCCGCAGCTCGAACGCTTCACCTATCCGTGGCCGGTTCAGACGATGGAAGTCGATATCGTCGGCAGCCCTGCGCAGATGGCGTTCATGGACATCGCGCCACAGCGTCCCAACGGCCGCACGGTCGTTCTGCTCCACGGCAAGAACTTCTGCGGCGCGACCTGGGGCAGCACCGCACGGGCGCTGAGCGAGGTCGGCTACCGCGTGATCGTTCCCGACCAGATCGGCTTCTGCAAATCGTCCAAGCCGCGCGCGGCACAGTATAGCTTCGAGATGCTCGCGACGTTCACCAAGCGGCTGCTCGAATCGCGCGGCATCACGCGGGCCACGTTCGTCGGTCATTCGATGGGCGGGATGCTCGCGATGCGGTACGCCATTCTTTATCCGGCGTCGGTCGAGAAGCTGGTGCTCGTCAATCCGCTCGGCCTGAAGGATCGCGGCGAGGAGGGCGTGCCCTATACCGACGTCGACACGCTGTGGGCGAACGAGAGGAAGACGAGCTACGCGTCGATCAAGGCATATCAGCTCGAGAACTATTATCACGGCGTGTGGAAGCCATCCTATGATCGTTGGGTCTGGATGCAGGCGGGCATGTACCAGGGGGCAGGGCGCGACACCGTGGCGCTCGCGCAGGCCAAGACCAGCGAGATGATCAAGACGCAATCGGTCGCGCATGAGCTGTACCGGATCACGCCGTCGACGACGCTGATCGTCGGTACGCTCGACAAGACTGCGTTTGGCCGGGCGCAGGCGCCGGCGAACTTGCGCAAGTTCCTCGAGCCGGTGCCGATGGTCGCGCCGCGGGCGGTGAAGCAGATGCCGAATGCAAACCTGGTTATGCTGGAGGGCTTGGGCCACTCGCCACAGGTCGAGGATCCTGCGCGATTCGAGAAGACGCTACTGGCGGTGCTCGGGACGCGATCGCGGTAGAGGGTGCCGCGCGATCCTCCCCCGCCATGGGGGGGTGGCTGGCGCTTGCCAGACGGAGGGGAGGTAAGGGCAACGGGCGTGGCGTGTTCCTCCCCCTCCGACACCTCTCTCATCCTCCCCCTGGCAGGGGAGGATGAGAGAGGTGTCGTCGTCGGATTCGCGTGAGCCATTGTCTCTGCCCACGAAGCCAATCCTTCGCCAGCCCCATCCGATTCCAACCCGTTGACCTCACCCCCGTCCTGACCTATAGGCGCGGCCTGTTCTTCGGGAGTGTTTCCCGCCGGGCATGCTTGAACATTGCTGGATGCATTCCAGGACCTGAGGGGCGCTCCCGCGTTCCTATGGTCCTTTTTGTATTCTCAGGCGCCTCATGGCTCCAGCAAAGTAACCACTTGAAAGGTGAAGGCTTCAATGCCGACGATCAACCAGCTGGTCCGCAAGGGCCGCGATCCGCAGAAGGCCAAGTCGAAGGTCCCTGCGATGGAAGCAAATCCGCAGAAGCGTGGCGTTTGCACGCGCGTCTACACGACGACCCCGAAGAAGCCGAACTCGGCTCTGCGCAAGGTGGCCAAGGTTCGCCTGACCAACCAGCGCGAAGTCATCAGCTACATCCCGGGCGAGGGCCACAATCTTCAGGAGCATTCGGTTGTCCTGATCCGTGGCGGTCGTGTCCGCGATCTTCCCGGTGTTCGCTATCACGTCCTGCGCGGCGTGCTCGATACACAGGGTGTGAAGGACCGGCGTCAGTCGCGTTCCAAGTACGGCGCCAAGCGTCCGAAGTGATCATGCCGGGGGCATGATCATCCCGGAAAGATCGCTTTAGGCGATCTTATCCGGGATCCACGCCTCGGAAGTTACGAAGCTTAGTAAGCCCCGGACGTGTTCCGGAACCGGCTGAAGTCTACAAGGAAATTGAAATGGCACGTCGTCGTCGTCCCGAAAAGCGGGTCATCCTGCCTGATCCCAAGTTCGGGGATGAGGTTCTGTCGAAGTTCATGAACAGCGTCATGCTGGACGGCAAGAAGTCCGTCGCAGAGCTGATCGTGTACGGTGCATTCGAAACCGTCGAGAGCCGCGCCAAGCGCGATCCGATCGGCGTTTTCCACGATGCGCTGAACAACGTGAAGCCGGGCATCGAAGTCCGTTCGCGCCGCGTCGGTGGTGCAACGTACCAGGTGCCGGTCGAGGTTCGTCCCGAGCGTGCACAGGCGCTGGCGATTCGCTGGCTGATCGGTGCGGCGCGTTCGCGCAGCGAGAACACGATGGCCGCACGGCTGTCGGGTGAGCTGATGGATGCCGCCAACAACCGTGGCAACGCGGTCAAGAAGCGTGAAGATACGCACCGGATGGCGGAAGCCAACCGTGCATTCTCGCACTACCGCTGGTAACATCGGGCTTCCTGCCGCTGGTAACAGCGGGCTTTGAAGCCTAGCATTGCTATCCGTGTGACGGGCGGTCTTTCGCCTGTCATGCAAACACCTATATATTGGGGAGCCGGCACGTTCGGCTCCCCATATCCTTAAGGAAGCACGATCATGGCCCGCAGCCATCCGCTCGACCGTTACCGCAACATCGGCATCATGGCGCACATCGACGCCGGTAAGACGACGACGACCGAGCGCATTCTCTATTACACCGGCAAGTCCTACAAGATCGGCGAAGTGCACGAAGGCACCGCGACGATGGATTGGATGGAGCAGGAGCAGGAGCGCGGGATCACGATCACGTCGGCTGCGACCACCTGCAAGTGGCGCGCCGAAGAAGGTAAGGGCGAAGAGCACCTTATCAACATCATCGATACGCCTGGCCACGTCGACTTCACGATCGAAGTCGAGCGTTCGCTCCGCGTGCTCGATGGCGCAGTCGCATGCTTCGATGGCGTTGCCGGCGTCGAGCCGCAGTCCGAGACCGTGTGGCGTCAGGCCGACAAGTACGGCGTGCCGCGCATGTGCTTCGTCAACAAGCTCGACCGCACCGGCGCCGATTTTTACTTCTGCGTGAACTCGATCATCGAGCGTCTCGGCGCGCGTCCGGCCGTGCTGTATCTTCCGATCGGCATGGAAGGCGGCTTCAAGGGCCTGGTCGATCTCGTCGAGAACCGCGCGATCATCTGGCTCGAAGAGTCGCTTGGTGCGAAGTTCGAATATGCCGAGATCCCTGAGGATCTGGTCGAGAAGGCCGCGAAGTATCGCAGCGAGTTGATCGAGATGGCCGTCGAGCAGGACGACGCCCTCATGGAGGCCTATCTCGAAGGTAACGAGCCGAGCGTCGCCGACCTCAAGAAGCTGATCCGCAAGGGTACGCTGAGCATGGCGTTCGTCCCCGTCGTTTGCGGTTCGGCGTTCAAGAACAAGGGCGTTCAGCCCCTGCTCGACGCCGTCGTCGACTATCTGCCTTCGCCGCTCGACGTTCCCGCGATCCAGGGTCTGAAGCTCGACGGCGTGACGCCGGACGAGCGTCCTTCGTCGGACGAGGTGCCGTTCTCGGCACTCGCGTTCAAGATCATGAACGATCCGTTCGTCGGCACGCTGACCTTCGCCCGCATCTACTCGGGCAAGCTGGAGACCGCATCGCAGGTCACCAACTCGGTCAAGGACAAGAAGGAAAAGGTCGGTCGCATGCTGTTGATGCATGCGAACAGCCGTGAGGACATCCAGGAGGCATTCGCTGGCGACATCGTCGCGCTCGCGGGTCTCAAGGATACCACGACCGGTGACACGCTCTGCGCGATGAACGCACCGATCATTCTCGAGCGGATGGAATTCCCCGAGCCCGTGATCGAGCTTTCGGTGGAGCCGAAGACCAAGGCCGACCAGGAGAAGATGGGCGTCGCGCTCAATCGTCTCGCCCGCGAGGATCCTTCGTTCCGCGTTTCTTCGGACCCCGAGTCGGGTCAGACCATCATCAAGGGCATGGGCGAGCTCCATCTTGAGATCTTGGTCGATCGTATGAAGCGTGAGTTCAAGGTCGAGGCGAATGTCGGCGCTCCTCAGGTCGCATACCGCGAGTATCTGAAGAAGCCGGTCGACGTCGATTACACGCACAAGAAGCAGTCGGGTGGTACCGGCCAGTTTGGTCGCGTGAAGGTCAAGGTCACGCCGGGCGAGCGCGGTTCGGGCATCACGTTCAAGGACGAGATCAAGGGCGGCAACATTCCGAAGGAATATCTGCCCGCGATCGAGAAGGGCTTCCGCGAAACCGCTGCTTCGGGTTCGCTGGTCGGCTTCCCGATCATCGATTTCGAGATCGTGCTGTATGACGGCGCGTATCACGACGTCGACTCGTCGGCTCTGGCGTTCGAAATCTGTGCACGTGGCGCGATGCGCGAAGTTGCACAGAAGTCGGGCATCACGCTGCTAGAGCCGGTCATGAAGGTCGAGGTCGTCACCCCGGAGGATTATCTGGGCGACGTCATCGGCGACATGAACAGCCGTCGTGGCCAGATCCAGGGCACCGATAGCCGCGGCAACGCTCAGACGGTCGAGGCGATGGTCCCGTTGGCGAACATGTTCGGCTACGTGAACTCGCTCCGTTCGTTCACGCAGGGCCGCGCGCAGTACTCGATGCAGTTCTCGCACTATGACGAAGTGCCGCAGAACGTTGCTGACGAGGTGAAGGCTAAGCTGGCGTAAGCCCGAGGCGCACCGAGCCAGGCTTTCCTGGCTCGGAGACGCAGAAAGGCCGGCCGGCCTCGGGCTCGCCCGAAGACCGACGACACGGAATTCACTTCCGTGTCGGCCCCCTTCGCAAGGCAGGGGCTGGCGCAACGCTTTAACAGCCGCTATTGGGCCGCGTTCGCGCGGTTCCCGGGGTGGCACCGGAATACGAATCAGAAGGTAGGAAACAATGGCCAAGGCAAAATTTGAGCGGAACAAGCCGCATCTCAACATCGGCACCATCGGTCACGTCGATCATGGCAAGACGTCGCTCACCGCTGCGATCACGAAGGTTCTGGCAGAGACGACCGGCGGTACCGCCGTCGACTTCGCCAACATCGACAAGGCTCCCGAGGAGCGCGAGCGCGGCATCACGATCTCGACCGCACACGTCGAGTACGAGACGGCCAACCGTCACTATGCGCACGTCGATTGCCCGGGCCACGCCGATTATGTGAAGAACATGATCACCGGCGCAGCCCAGATGGACGGCGCGATCCTCGTCGTTTCGGCGACCGATGGCCCGATGCCACAGACCCGTGAGCACATCCTGCTCGCACGCCAGGTCGGCGTGCCTGCGATGGTCGTGTTCATGAACAAGGTCGATCTGGTCGACGACGAGGAAATCCTCGAGCTGGTCGAGATGGAAATCCGCGAGCTGCTCAGCTCGTACGACTTCCCGGGCGACGATATCCCCGTCATCAAGGGTTCGGCTACCTGCGCACTGTCGGGTTCGAACCAGAAGCTGGGTGCCGACGCCGTCACCGAGCTGATGCAGGCTGTCGACGACTACATCCCGCAGCCCGAGCGTCCGCTCGACAAGCCGTTCATGATGCCGATCGAGGACGTGTTCTCGATCTCGGGTCGTGGTACGGTTGTCACCGGCCGCGTCGAGACCGGCATCGTCAAGGTTGGCGAGGAAGTCGAGATCGTCGGCATTCACCCGACCGTCCGCAAGACCACGGTCACGGGCGTCGAGATGTTCCGCAAGCTGCTCGACCAGGGCCAGGCTGGCGATAACGTCGGCGCACTGATCCGCGGCGTCGCACGCGACGAAGTCGAGCGTGGCCAGGTGCTCTGCAAGCCAGGCACGATCAAGCCGCACACCGACTTCAACTCGGAAGTGTACGTGCTGTCGAAGGAAGAGGGTGGCCGTCACACGCCGTTCTTCGCCAACTACCGCCCGCAGTTCTACTTCCGTACGACGGACGTGACCGGCACCGTCGAGCTGCCTGAGGGCACCGAGATGGTCATGCCAGGCGACAACGTGTCGCTCGGCATCAAGCTGATCGCACCGATCGCTATGGACGTGGGCCAGCGCTTCACGATCCGCGAAGGCGGCCGTACCGTCGGTGCAGGCGTCGTCAGCCAGATCGACAAGTAAGCATCCTCTCCTTCGGGAGGTGATCGAAAAGAGCCCGGCTTCTCGCGAGAGAGGCCGGGCTTTTTCGTGTTTTGATTAGGTGGGACGCAAAGTGGCTCGGCAGCGTGATCGACGTGGTCCGCTTCCGCCCAATGACGGACATCCCCACTTTGGTATGAGGGCCTATGGCAACTCGCAAATCGCTATCGATCGCGCTGGTGCTTGTCATCGTAGCTGCGTGGATCATCATTCTCTCGACTGATGAATCACGATTGCCTGCAATCAGTGCAGATGGGATTTATTACAATCCCTGCTGTGGCGTTTTGGCCCTGCAAGGTGGGGAATTGCGGGGCGGGAACGAAGCTGTGTCCTATGTTATCGAGCGGGATAAGGGCGGCGTTTACGTCCTGCCAAAAGCCCTTGTAAGCGTCGCCAGCAACCGGCTCGATATCGATCGCAGTGCATATCCGCTCAAGCTACGACTTGATCGGGAGCGCGATCCGTCCAGCATTGAGGTGATGGATCGAAGCAACGCACCATCCTACACTTTCGTACGCCGTAACCTCCGCTAATTTCTCCAACCCGGCCATTCAGCTTCCAACTCAATCCTCCCCCGCTAGGGGGAGGTGGCGCCGGAGGCGTCGGAGGGGGAGGGGGCGATTAGCTCTCGATGGAGGTTCGGCGTTGGAGTGCGACGGACGTGATCTGGCGGACGACGTCGTCGAGGTTGGCCAGCATTTCTCGGGCCGGGTAGTGGAGGGTCCGGATGTTCTGGGCGACTAGCCAGGCGTCGCGGGTGGCGTCTCGTTGGGGGCGGTTGCCGTGGTTGTGGGCTTCGCCGTCTACTTCGATGGCGAGTCGGGCTGGTGCGCAGTAGAAGTCCAGGATGTAGGGACCTGCTGCGTGTTGCTTTCGGAAGCGTAGGCCTTCTTCGTTAGCTCGCAGCGCTAGCCAGAGGGCTATCTCCGGCGGGGTCATTTGTTTTCGCAGACGCTTGGCATTGGTGTGACCTTGTAGGGATCCTTCGAGCCGCATCGCCTGCCTCCCCCTCCGCCACGCTTCGCGTGCCACCTCCCCCTGGCGGGGGAGGATCAAGTAGCGGGGGCGACCTTAGCGGCAGCGTGTCGATATCTTCAATCCTCCCCCGCAAGGGGGAGGTGGCGCCGAAGGTGACGGAGGGGGAGGACAGGGCGCATTTCGATAGTGCCTTCGCCTGGAAAACCCTCAACCGCCAGTTGCATTTCAACCGACTCTCCCGTAATGGCCCGCCTTCGGTTTAAACATCAACCAGCAAGAGCCCGGAAACGGGCCCGCTCTTTCGCATCGGTAGGGACTATGGACAGCAATATCCGCATTCGTCTGAAGGCGTTCGATCACCGTGTGCTCGATCAGGCCACTGGCGACATCGCCGACACCGCACGCCGCACCGGCGCGCTCATCCGCGGTCCGATTCCCCTTCCGACGCGCATCGAAAAGTTCACCGTCAACCGCGGCCCGCACATCGATAAGAAGTCGCGCGAGCAGTTCGAGGTACGCACGTACAAGCGTATGCTGGATATCGTCCAGCCGACGCCGCAGACGGTCGATGCGCTGATGAAGCTGGACCTCGCCGCTGGCGTTGACGTCGAGATCAAGCTCGCCTAAGGGCTGGCGCGGCGCGGTCGACCGGTAACGGTCCCGCGCCGTTCGACATTGGGATACCGCCGTCGGTGAAAACCGACGGGGCAGCGTCCCCCGTCACGCTTCCGTATTCGCGGAAGCACCAGCCCGGGACGGGGGCACGTTTCGTATTTACCGGGTTGAACCGACTCCATTCAGGGCTTTTGCCGGGAATGGGGTCAGGTGGACGCATCATGGAGTTCGCTCCGGACATGGTCCGCAAGCCCCCGAGGAATAGTCCGACGGGGCCTCTGTCTAGGAAGGGACAAGATCATGCGTACTGGCGTGATCGCGAAGAAGATGGGGATGACCCGCCTGTTCCAGGAAGATGGTCGGCACGTGCCGGTCACCGTTCTGGCACTCGAAGGCAATCAGGTCGTTTCCGTTCGCGAAATGGATCGTGACGGCTACACTGCCGTCCAGCTTGGTGCAGGTGTCGCCAAGTCGAAGAATGTCGCAAAGCCGCAGCGCGGCCATTTCGGCAAGGCCGAAGTGGAGCCCAAGGCTGTCGTCCATGAGTTCCGCGTGAACGCAGACGGCCTGCTCGACGTCGGCGCCGAGATCTCGGCCGACCACTACGTTGCAGGCCAAATCGTCGATATCCAGGGCAAGACCCAGGGTAAGGGCTTCCAGGGCGGCATGAAGCGTTGGGGCTTCGGCGGTCTGCGGGCAACCCACGGCGTGTCGGTCTCGCACCGTTCGCTCGGTTCGACCGGTCAGCGCCAGGATCCGGGCAAGGTCTTCAAGAACAAGAAGATGGCCGGCCACATGGGCGACAAGTATCGCACCCAGCAGAACCTCGAGATCGTATCGACGGACGTCGAGCGTGGTCTCCTGTTCGTCAAGGGTTCGGTTCCTGGCTCCAAGGGCGGCTGGCTCTTCGTCAAGGACTCGGTGAAGGTCGCGCGCCACGCCGACGCACCGTTCCCCGCTGGTCTCAAGACCGCAAACAGCAACACCGCAGCAGACACGCCGGCCGAAACGACCGACGCACCTGCAGCCGACGGCCAGGAGGGCTGAGCGTGAAGATCAAGATTTCATCTTTCGCCGGTACCGACCAGGCGGACATCGAGCTCAACGACGAGGTCTTCGGCCTCGATCCGCGCGCCGACATCCTGCACCGTGTCGTCACCTGGCAGCTCGAGAAGCGTCGCGAGACGGCTCGCGGCACCCGTGAGCGCGCAGACGTCGCACGCACCGGCAAGAAGTTCGGTCGCCAGAAGGGCGGCGGTACGGCTCGTCACGGCGATCGTCGCGCACCTGTGTTCATCGGTGGTGGTAAGGCTCACGGCGCACGCGTCCGTGACTTCAACCCGTCGCTGAACAAGAAGGTTCGCTCGCTCGGCCTGCGGATGGCTCTCAGCAGCCACGCGAAGGCGGGTTCGCTGGTCATCATGGACAGCCTGGCTGTCGAGGGTGGCAAGACCAAGACGCTGCAGGGCGATCTCGCAAAGCTCGGCTTCGGCAAGCGTGCGCTCGTCATCGACGGCGACATGGTCGACACCAGCTTCGCATTCGCTGCGGGCAACCTGTACGAAGTGAACGTGATGCCGGCTGCCGGCGCGAACGTTTACGACATCCTGAAGCATGACACGCTGGTGCTGACGCGCGCCGCTGTCGAAAAGCTGGAGGCGCGCTTCCATGGCTAAGAAGCAGAAGGCGGGCATCGATAATCGTCATTACGACGTTATCCTCGCCCCGCACATCACCGAGAAGACGACGACCCTGTCGGAGTTCAACGCGGTTGTGTTCAAGGTATCGAACGATGCCACGAAGCCCGAGATCAAGGCGGCCGTAGAGGCGCTGTTCGACGTGAACGTCGTCGGCGTGAACACGCTCGTCCAGAAGGGCAAGACCAAGAAGTGGAAGGGCACGAACTACTCGCGCTCCGACATGAAAAAGGCAATCGTGACGTTGAAGGACGGTCAGTCCATCGACGTGACGACGGGGATCTGAGGCCATGGCACTCAAGCATTATAATCCGACATCGCCGGCACGCCGCGGTCTCATCCTGGTCGACAAGTCGTCGCTCTGGAAGGGTCGCCCCGTCAAGGCGCTGACCGAAGGTAAGCACAAGACCGGCGGTCGTAACAACAAGGGCCATGTGACCTCGCGCGGCATCGCCGGCGGTCACAAGCAGAAGTACCGCTACATCGACTTCAAGCGTCGCAAGTGGGACGTCGAAGGCACTGTCGAGCGGATCGAGTATGATCCCAACCGCACCGCGTTCATCGCCCTGGTCAAGTACCCGGACGAGGAGCTCGCCTACATCCTGGCGCCACAGCGTCTGGCCGTCGGCGACAAGGTCCTCGCGGCCAAGAAGACCGACGTGAAGCCAGGCAATGCCATGGAACTCGGTCAGATGCCGGTCGGCACCATCGTCCACAACGTGGAGATGAAGCCGATGAAGGGTGGTCAGATCGCCCGTTCGGCCGGCACGTACGTGCAGGTCGTCGGTCGCGACAAGGGCATGGTGATGGTCCGCCTGAACTCGGGCGAGCAGCGCTACATCCGCAGCGATTGCATGGCGACGGTTGGCGCGGTCTCGAACCCCGACAACCAGAACCAGAACCTGGGCAAGGCAGGGCGTTCGCGCTGGATGGGTATCCGTCCTCTGACGCGCGGCGTCGCCAAGAACCCGGTCGACCATCCGCACGGCGGTGGTGAAGGCCGTACCTCGGGTGGCCGTCATCCGGTTACGCCTTGGGGCAAGCCGACGAAGGGTGCGCGCACGCGTCATAACAAGTCGACCGACAAGATGATCATCCGGTCGCGTCATTCGACGAAGAGGAAGGGCTAACATGGCTCGTTCAGTCTGGAAGGGCCCCTTCGTGGACCTTCATCTGCTCAAGAAGGCAGAAACCGCCCAGGACACCAACGCGCGTTCGCCGATCAAGACCTGGTCGCGTCGCTCGACGATCCTGCCGTCGTTCGTGGGTCTCACGTTCAACGTCTATAATGGCCGCAAGTTCGTGCCCGTCTCGGTCAACGAAGACATGGTCGGCATGAAGCTCGGTGAGTTCGCGCCCACGCGCTACTTCCCTGGCCACTCCGCCGACAAGAAGGGCAAGCGCTGATGTCTAAGCAAGTCAGCCCGCGCAAGGTCGCGGACAACGAGGCGCTTTCGGTCGGTACGCAGATCCGTGGTTCCGCGCAGAAGCTCGGCCTCGTGGCTGCGCTGATCCGTGGCAAGAAGGTCGGCGATGCGATGAACATCCTCGCCTTCTCGACCAAGGGCATGGCGATCGAAGCGCGCAAGGTGCTGGCCTCGGCCATCGCCAACGCCGAGAACAACCATAACCTCGACGTCGACGCCCTCGTCGTCGCCGAGGCTTCGGTCGGCAAGTCGATCACGATGAAGCGCTTCGCTACCCGCGGCCGCGGCAAGTCGACCCGCATTCTCAAGCCATTCAGCCGTCTGCGCATCGTCGTGCGCGAGCAGGAAGAAGCATAATGGGTCAGAAGAGCAACCCCATCGGTCTGCGTCTGCAGATCAACCGTACCTGGGATAGCCGCTGGTACGCCGAAGGCGCCGACTATGGTCGGCTCCTGCTCGAGGATCTCAAGATCCGCGCATTCATCATGAAGACGCTGCCGCAGGCTGCGATCTCCAAGGTGGTCATCGAGCGTCCGGCCAAGCTGGCCCGTATCTCCATCTTCGCTGCACGCCCCGGCGTGATCATCGGCAAGAAGGGTGCGGACATCGAGAAGCTGCGTTCGACGATCGGCAAGATGACGTCGTCGACCGTGTCGCTGAACATCGTCGAGATCCGCAAGCCGGAAGTCGATGCGCGTCTCGTCGCGCAGGGCATCGCCGATCAGCTCGAGCGTCGTATTGCCTTCCGTCGCGCCATGAAGCGTGCGGTCCAGTCGGCGATGCGTCTCGGTGCCGAGGGCATCCGGGTGAACTGCGGTGGCCGTCTTGGCGGCGCCGAGATCGCACGGTCGGAGAGCTATCGTGAGGGTCGGGTTCCGTTGCACACGCTGCGCGCGAACATCGATTATGCCGAGGCTACGGCGCACACGTCTTATGGCGTTTGCGGCGTGAAGGTCTGGGTCTTCAAGGGCGAGATTCTCGGCAACGATCCGACGTCGTACGACCGCATCATGATGGAGGCTCAGACCTCCGGCGTGCGGCCGCAGCGCGACGATCGTCGCTAAGGGGCAGGAACAGACATGCTGCAACCAAAAAAGACCAAGTTCCGGAAGGCCTTCAAGGGCAAGATTTCGGGCGACGCCAAGAGTGGCTTCTCGCTCAATTTCGGCTCCTACGGCCTCAAGGCGATGGAACCCGACCGGATCACTGCACGCCAGATCGAGGCGGCCCGCCGCGCGATCACGCGTCACATGAAGCGCCAGGGGCGTTTGTGGATCCGCATTTTCCCAGACCTTCCGGTCTCGGGAAAGCCAGCCGAAGTCCGCATGGGTAAGGGCAAGGGCGCGCCGGAATACTGGGCCGCTCGCGTCAAGCCGGGTCGGATCCTGTTCGAGCTCGACGGCGTCGACGGCAAGATCGCCGCCGAGGCGTTCGAGCGGGCGGCCATGAAGCTGCCGATCAAGGTAAAGGTCGTTGCCCGCCTGGGCGACACCTCGCATCTGGGAGGCGAGTAAGATCATGGCTCGTATCGACGACATGAAGACCAAGAGCGACGACCAGCTGTCGGAGTCGCTCGGCGAACTGAAGCGCGAGCAGTTCAACCTGCGCTTCCAGGCCGCCACGAACCAGCTCGAAAAGCCGAGCCGCGTTCGTGAGGTCCGCCGCGACATCGCTCGCATCAAGACCCTGCAGGCTCAGCGCACCAGCGCTGAAGCCGCGAAGTAAGGAACGTATCATGCCGAAGCGCGTGCTGACCGGTCTGGTCGTGTCCGACAAGGGCGACAAGACGGTGGTCGTGAACGTCGAGCGTAAGGTGAAGCACCCGCTCTACGGGAAGATCATCCGTCGCTCGAAGAAGTATCATGCTCATGACGAGAGCAACGAGTTCAAGCAGGGCGAGACCGTGCGGATCGAAGAGACCGCACCGATCTCCAAGCTGAAGACCTGGAAGGTTATCGAGCGGGTCAACACCCACGCGACGCCGGAGCGGGCTTCGGCCGAGGGCTGAATCAAACACAAGGGCAGGGGGGCAACTCCCTGCACTCTTGTTTTCGTAAACTGGAACGGCTAAGCGGCCGCTCCTCCCCGCTGCGGTTCGTCCGTGGCGGGGTGATTTTTTAGGCGGGGTTCGGTCGGTATCGACCCCAGAGACAGAGAAGGGATACGGATCCATGATCCAGATGCAGTCCAATCTCGACGTCGCTGACAACAGCGGCGCGAAGCGGGTGCAGTGCATCAAGGTGCTTGGGGGTTCCAAGCGTCGTGTTGCAGGCGTTGGCGACATCATCGTCGTCAGCATCAAGGAAGCGCAGCCACGTGGCCGTGTGAAGAAGGGCGACGTTCACCGCGCGGTGATCGTGCGTACCGCCAAGGATATCCGCCGTGCAGACGGTACGGTCATTCGCTTCGACGGCAACGCCGCGGTGCTGGTCAACAAGAACGAGGAGCCGATCGGCACCCGTATCTTCGGCCCAGTCGTTCGCGAGCTGCGCGGCAAGAAGCACATGAAGATCATCAGCCTTGCGCCGGAGGTGCTGTAATGGCGTCGCAGCGTATCAAGAAGGGTGACAAGGTCATCGTCCTGTCCGGCAAGGACAAGGGCAAGACCGGTGAAGTCACCGTCTCCATGCCGAAGACCGACAAGGTCGTCGTATCGGGCGTCAACATCGCCGTGCGCCACACCAAGCCGACTCAGGGTGACCCGCAGGGTGGCCTGATCCGCAAGGAAGCACCGATGCACGTTTCGAAGGTCGCGCACGTGACCGCCGACGGCAAGCCGACCCGCGTCCGCTTCGAGGAGCAGGACGGCAAGAAGGTCCGCGTCGCCGTCAAGACCGGGGAGAAGATCAATGGTTGATCAGAACACTGGCGCTGAGAACACCGGCACCGAGGCCGTCTACGTTGCGCGCATGCGCAAGCTGTACGACGAGACGATCATCAAGGCGATGACCGAGAAGTTCGGTTACAAGAACGTCATGGAGATCCCCCGGCTCGACAAGATCGTGCTGAACATGGGCGTCGGCGAAGCCACGCAGGACAAGAAGAAGGTCGACCAGGCTGCTTCCGAAATGGAGCTGATCGCCGGTCAGAAGCCTGTCGTGACGAAGGCCAAGAAGTCGATCGCGCAGTTCAAGCTGCGTGAGGGCATGCCGATCGGTGTGAAGGTCACCCTTCGCCGCGAGCGCATGTACGAGTTTCTCGACCGTTTCATCACGATCGCTCTTCCCCGCGTCCGCGATTTCCGCGGCCTCAACCCGAAGAGCTTCGATGGCCGTGGCAACTACGCCTGCGGTATCAAGGAGCAGATCGTGTTCCCAGAAATCAGCTATGACCGGGTCGACAAGGTCCGCGGCATGGATGTGATCGTGACGACGACCGCAAAGACGGACGACGAGGCTCGCGAGCTTCTCCGCCTGTTCGGTTTCCCGTTCCCGATCGAAGACGACGCTGCCGACGAGAAGAAGGCAGCTTAATCTAAGTCCCCCTCCCGCTTGCGGGAGGGGTCAGGGGAGGGGCCTCGCGCCTAACGGGCGTTGGTCCTTCCCTCCCCCAACCCCTCCCGCAAGCGGGAGGGGAGCTAGCAAAGAAAGAACTTAAGTCGATGGCGAAACTGAGTTCAGTCAACAAGAACGAGCGCCGCAAGCGCATGGTCAAGCAGTATGCCCCGAAGTACGCGGCACTGAAGGCAATCGCAGCGGACAAGACGCTCGACGATGGTGAGCGTCTGATCGCTCGCCTCAAGATGGCGGCACTGCCGCGTAACGCGAACCCGACCCGCATCCGTAACCGGTGCGAACTGACCGGTCGCCCGCGCGCCTATTACCGCAAGTTCCGGCTCTGCCGTATTCAGCTGCGCGATCTGGCCAACAAGGGCCTCATCCCCGGCGTCACGAAGTCGAGCTGGTAAGGACTAAATCATGGCAGTGACCGATCCCCTGGGTGATTTGCTCACCCGTATCCGTAATGGCCAGCGCGCGAAGAAGGACTCCGTCCTCACGCCGGCGTCGAAGCTGCGCGTCCGCGTGCTCGACGTTCTGCAGCGCGAAGGCTATATCCGTGGCTATAGCGAAGAGCAGATGGGCCCCGCGGCCGGCCTTCGCATCGAGCTGAAGTATTTCGAGGGCCAGCCTGCGATCAAGCATGTCGCGCGCGTCTCGAAGCCCGGCCGTCGCGTCTATTCCGGCTCGCAGGAACTCCCGCGCGTCCGTAACGGCCTCGGCATCACCATCGTCTCGACGCCCCGCGGCGTGCTGTCGGATTCCGAAGCACGCGAGCAGAACGTCGGCGGCGAAGTCCTCGCGGAGGTGTTCTGATGAGCCGCATTGGTAAGAAGCCGGTCACCGTACCGGCAGGCATCACGCCGACCATCGAGAACAAGCAGCTGACGATGAAGGGCCCCAAGGGTACCCTCAAGATGCCGCTTCGCGACGAGATCAGCTACACGATCAAAGACGGCGGCATTTCGGTGCAGCCGGCCAACGACACCAAGCGCGCTCGCGCGTTCTGGGGCATGCAGCGGACCATGGTGCAGAACCTGGTCACCGGCGTGTCGGAAGGCTTCACCAAGAAGCTGCTGATCACCGGCGTCGGCTATCGTGCCGCGGCGCAGGGTCGCAACCTCAAGCTGCAGCTCGGCTACAGCCATGACGTCAACATCGACGTTCCGGAGGGGATCGAAGTCAAGACCCCCGACAACACGACGATCGAGATCTCGGGTTCGGACAAGCAGATGGTCGGTCAGCTGGCCGCGGAAATTCGTCAGTGGCGCAAGCCCGAGCCTTACAAGGGCAAGGGTATCAAGTACGACGGCGAGTTCATCTTCCGCAAGGAAGGGAAGAAGAAGTAATGACCAAGGGACTTTCTCTTTTCGCCAAGCGGCGTCGCCGCAACCGTACTGCGCTCCGCGCACGTGCAGGCACCCGTCCTCGGTTGTCGGTGCATCGCTCGGGCAAGCACATCTACGCTCAGGTGATCGACGATGCCGCCGGCACGACGGTCGCATCGGCCTCGACGCTGGAGAAGGACGTGCGCGGCACGTCCGGCGCCAACATCGACGCGGCGACTTCGGTCGGCAAGCGCGTCGCCGAGGCTGCCAAGGCAGCGGGCGTGACCCAGGTCGTGTTCGATCGCGGCGGCTTCCTCTACCACGGTCGCGTGAAGGCTCTTGCCGATGCCGCGCGCGAAGCCGGATTGGAGTTCTAAGACATGGCTGACGAAAACAACACGCCGGCAGTAATCGCTCCCGAGACGACCGCACAGGACGTCACGGGTCAGAATGTTCCGCAGAGCACTGGCTACCAGGGCAACAACGGTGGCGGTCGCGGTCGCGGCGGTCCCGGTGGCGGCGGCGGCGGTGGTCGTGGTGGTCCCGGCGGCAACCGCAGCGGTGGCCCAGGCGGCAACCGCGGTGGTCGCGACGGCGGTCGCGGTCGCGACAATCGTGGCGGTCGTCCGGGTGCGGACGATGGCGGCGAAGAGCTGATCGAGAAGCTGGTGCACATCAACCGCGTCTCGAAGACGGTCAAGGGCGGTAAGCGCTTCGGTTTCGCAGCGCTGGTCGTCGTCGGCGACGGCAAGGGTCGTGCAGGCTTTGGTCACGGCAAGGCACGCGAAGTGCCGGAAGCCATCTCGAAGGCGACGGCTGCTGCCAAGAAGAAGATGGTTCGCGTTCCGTTGAAGGACGGTCGCACGCTGCATCATGACGGCAACGGTCACTTCGGTGCCGGCAAGGTCACGCTGCGGTCGGCACCTCAGGGTACGGGCATCATCGCCGGTGGCCCGATGCGCGCAGTCTTCGAATCGCTGGGCGTTGCGGACGTTGTGACCAAGTCGGTCGGCACGTCGAACCCCTACAACATGATCCGCGCCACGTTCGAGGCCCTTGGCGAGCAGACCTCGCCCAAGGCCGTCGCACAGCGTCGCGGCAAGAAGATCGCCGACCTGCTCGGCCATGGTGGTTCGAAGACCGCCGAGGCCGATGCAGCTGCGATCACGGAGTAAGCGATCATGGCAACCATCAAGATCACGCAGACCGGTTCGCCGATCCGCCGCGAGAAGGATCAGCGCGCAACGCTGATCGGTCTCGGTCTCAACAAGATGCACAAGACCCGCGAGCTGGAAGACAGCCCAGAGGTCCGCGGCATGATCCGCAAGGTGCAGCACATGGTGTCGGTCGAAGGCTGAGCCTTCACGCTACCTAGTGACAAATACCGGGAAGGGGGCTAACGGCCCCCTTCCTTATTTCCGGATTCGAACCCGGCGATTTCAAACCAGCGCGTAACAAGCGAAAGCGAGTGCATTACCATGAAGCTCAACGAACTCCGCGATAACGAAGGTGCCCGTAAGTCCAAGATGCGCGTCGGACGCGGCATCGGCTCGGGCAAGGGCAAGACCGCAGGCCGCGGCCAGAAGGGCCAGAAGAGCCGCGAGGGCGTGTCCATCGCCGGCTTCGAAGGCGGCCAGATGCCACTGCACATGCGTCTGCCTAAGCGCGGCTTCAACAACATCTTCCGCAAGGACTTCGCAGAGGTCAACATCGGCGCGATCCAGCTCGCGGTCGATGCCGGCAAGATCGAAGCCAATGCAACGCTCGACCACGACGCGCTGAAGGCCGCTGGCCTGGCACGCGGCGGCAAGGACGGCGTCCGCCTCCTCGCCAAGGGCGAGCTCACCACGGTCCTCTCGTTCACCGTCGACGGCGCGTCCAAGGGCGCGATCGAAGCGGTCGAGAAGATCGGCGGCAAGGTCGAGGTGATCCACTTCGTGCCCGCAGCCGAGAAGGCTGCCGCCAAAAAGGGCGTGAAGTACAAGGAGCGTGCGGCGCACAAGGCGTCGTTCAAGGCCTGACCTTGATGGGGGAGGGGGTGCCGAGTGCGCTCCCTCCCTTTTTTGTTAAGTCCCTCTTAGTCGCTCCGCCGCGGCAACCTATACGATCTCTCCCCCATCCCGTTCGTGCCGAGTAGAGGTCGAGCGCAGTCGAGAACTCGTATCGAGGTACAAGACCCAAGCGGGTCAGTCCTTCGATACGCCGTCTCGACAAGCTCGACGGCTACTCGGGACGAACGGAATGGGTTAATTGGTCCGGGTGCGACCGATGTGGCAGGGTAAATCAATTGACGAGGTGGTCCCGCCACCTATCCATATCCGCCTTAGCCATTAGACAAGCGCGCCCGTGCGCCTATATGAGCGGCGGGGGCGGTCACAACGCATCCCGCCTTCTTTGTTTCCAGGACGATCACACGCATGGCATCCGCAGCCGACCAGATGGCGCAAAGCATCAGCCTTTCGAAATTCGCGAAGGCGACCGACCTCAAGAAGCGGTTGTGGTTCACGATCGGTGCGCTGATCATTTTCCGCCTGCTCAGCTATGTCCCCCTGCCGGGTGTCGACCCGACCGCGCTCGGCCTGCTCTCGCAGCAGACGCAGGGCGGCGTGCTCGATTTCTTCAACACCTTCTCGGGTGGCTCGCTCAGCCGCATGTCGCTGATCGCGCTCGGCGTGATGCCCTACATCACCGCCTCGATCGTGGTGCAGCTCGCGACCTCGCTGTCGCCGACGCTCGCCGCCATCAAGAAGGACGGCGAATCGGGTCGCAAGCGCCTGAACCAGTACACGCGCTACGGCACCGTCGGGCTGACCGCGGTGCAGGGCTATTTCATCGCCGTCGGCCTTGAGACGCTTGGTGCAGCACAAGGCATCCAGGCGGTCATCGAGCCCGGCATGATGTTCCGCGTCGCCGCGGTCATCTCGCTGATCGGCGGTACGATGTTCCTGATGTGGCTCGGCGAGCAGATCACCAGCCGCGGTATCGGCAACGGCGTCTCGCTGATCATCATGGCCGGCATCGTCGCGCATCTCCCCGTCACGCTCGTCAACCTGCTCGAAGGCGGCCGTTCGGGCTCGCTCGATCCGATCAAGCTGATCGGCATCGTCGTCGCGGTGGTCGTGCTGATCCTCTTCATCTGCTTCATGGAGCGCGCGCAGCGCCGCATCCTGATCCAGTATCCCAAGCGCCAGACGCAGCGCGGCATGCAGGCCGATCGCAGCCACCTGCCGCTGAAGATCAACACCGCCGGCGTCATCCCGCCGATCTTCGCGTCGTCGCTGCTGCTGATGCCGCTGACGATCTCGCAGTTCGCCGGTCAGCGTGTCGCAGGTGAATCGAAGTGGGGTGATTTCGTCATCACCCTCAACCAGTACCTTCAGCATGGTTCGCCCGTGTACATGCTGCTCTACGGCGCCGGCATCATCTTCTTCTCGTTCTTCTACACCGCGGTCGTCTTCAACCCCGAGGAAACCGCCGACAACCTGAAGCGCAATGGCGGGTTCATTCCCGGCATCCGCCCGGGCAAGAACACCGAAAACTATTTCGATTACGTGCTGACGCGCATCACCGTGATCGGTGCGGCGTATCTGACGATCATCTGCCTGTTGCCGGAATATCTGGTGACCGCGTTGCAGATCCCGTTCTACCTTGGTGGCACGAGCCTGCTGATCGTCGTCAACGTGACGATGGACACGGTGACCCAGATCCAGTCGCACCTGCTGGCGCACCAATATGGCGACCTGATCAAGAAGGCGAAGCTCAAGGGCAATCGACTTCGTTAAGCTGCGGGTCTAACGCCGTAAAAATCCTGCACGAACGAGGGGAGTGCGTTTCGTGAATATCATCCTTCTTGGACCGCCCGGCGCGGGCAAGGGCACGCAAGCCGCCACGCTAGTCAGCGAGCGCGGCATGGTGCAGCTTTCGACCGGCGACATGCTGCGTGCAGCGGTCGCCGCCGGAACGCCGGTCGGCCTCCAGGCGAAGTCCGTGATGGAGTCCGGCGGTCTGGTGTCTGACGAGATCGTGTCGGGCATCATCGGTGAGCGTCTCGATCAGCCGGACACGGCGAACGGCGTCATTTTCGACGGCTATCCGCGTACGGCCGCACAGGCCGAGGCGCTCGACGGTTTGCTCGCGGATCGTGGCCGGACGCTCGACTACGTCATCGAACTCGGCGTCGACGAGGCCGCGTTGATCGACCGCGTCGTCGGCCGCTACACCTGCGCCAAATGCGGCACGGGCTATCACGATCGCTACAAGAAGCCGGTCGTCGCCGGCGTCTGCGACGTCTGCGGCTCGACCGAGTTCAAGCGCCGTCCCGACGACAACGCGGAAACGGTTCACAACCGCATGGCCGAATACCGCGCGAAGACGGCACCGATCCTGCCGATCTACGACGCACGAGGCCTGGTCCACCGTGTCGACGGCATGGCCGACATCGCGCACGTCGGCTCGGCGATCGCTGCGATTCTAGACAAAAAGTAAGCGCGTTCCGCCCCCCTCTCCGTCATCCCGGCGAACGCCGGGACCCACGGATACGGCGGACCATGTGATGGCGCACGACCACTACCCACTCCGCAACCATGGGTCCCGGCGTTCGCCGGGATGACGGGGTAGGGTTTGGGTAGATTTCCCGGACGGTTTCGTATCGCGCCCCACAACAACATCAACATGACGAAATTGTCACCCCTCGGTCATCGCCCTGACCCCCGCCCGATCCTAGAACGACCACGTGGCCAGCAACGGCCGCATGAGTTTCCAGAGATCGGTGCCCGTCACTCCCGGGGGTACCGTGGGGGCCGGCGGGAAGGGTTCTTTCCGCCGGCCTTTCCGTTTATAAGGGCAGGAGATGGTGACCGAAATCGGTGGCAGGGAAGGTGATACCGCGTTGAGCCGCAAGATCCTGATCGTCGAGGACGACGCCTCGACATCCGCCTATCTTGCCAAGGGCCTGGCTGAGGCCGGCCATGCAATCGAAGCCTGTGCAGACGGCCGCGACGGCCTGTTCCTGGCCAGCGAAGGCATCTTCGACCTCATTATCGCGGACCGCATGTTGCCGGGCCTCGACGGCTTGTCGATGGTCAGCGCGATTCGTGCTGCCGGTATCGCCACGCCCGTCCTGATCCTGTCCGCACTCGCCGCCGTCGACGATCGCGTCGATGGGCTCAAGGCCGGTGCCGACGATTATCTGTGCAAGCCCTTCTCATTCGCCGAGCTCTCCGCGCGGATCGAGGCCATGCTCCGCCGCTCCGATCGCGCCGCGACCGAACCGCAAAAGACCAAGCTCTCCGTCGGCGACCTGGAGATCGACCTGCTCGCCCGCGCCGTTTCACGCGCCGGTCGCTCGATCCCGCTTGGCGCCCGCGAGTTCAACCTTCTCGAATTTCTCGCGCGCCATGCTGGTCAGGTCGTGACGCGCACGATGATGCTCGAGAAGATCTGGAACTACCATTTCGACCCAGGCTCGAACGTGGTCGACGTCCATATCGGCCGTCTCCGCCGCAAGCTCGAGGAAGGATTCCCGACGCCGATCCTCCACACGGTCCGCGGCGCAGGCTATCGGCTCGCCGTCGAAGGGTGATTCGCCTTTCGGTAACAGCGCGAATTGCGCTGCTCTCGATCGCACTCGCGCTGATTTCCAATCTTGCGCTGGTCGGCTTCGTCTGGAAAACGACCAGCGCGGACGCGATCGATGCGATCCGGCGCGAGACCACCGAACAATCGGAAGCCCTGCGTGCGGTCTGGCGTAACGGCGGCCTCCCCGCGATCCGTCAGGCGATCGACAGCGCTGTCGTCCCCGGCGACGTCTCGCTCGTCCTCGCAGTCGTCGATCCGAAGGGTAGGGCCGTCGTCGGCATTGCACCCGAACGCCTCGCAGTCCCGCTTCGCATCACGCAGTTTCGCATCGCACGACTCGGCGCCGATGAACTCTGGTCCGCACGCGAGACGGGGTACGCGCTCCATCCGCTCGGCAGCTACTGGCTCCTGACCGGCCGCAATCTCGACCTGATCGCCGCGGAGGAACGCGCGATCGAACGTGCGCTCGCGGTTGCTGTGTTCCTGTCGCTCGCGCTCGGCGTGGTCGGGGGGCTGGTCCTGACGCGCTACGTCAGCCGCCGTCTCGACGGCATCGCGAAGGCGATCGAGGCGGCTGGCGAGGGCGATCTGTCGCGCCGCGTCGATATGATCGCGGGGGGCGGCGATGCGTTCGACCGCCTTGCCGCCCGCCTCAACGTCATGCTGGGCAAGCTCGAAGGCGTGATGGCCGAACTGCGAATCGTCACCGACAGCCTTGCACACGACCTCCGCTCCCCGCTCGCACGCCTACGCACCAAGACCGAGCAGGCGGTCCTGATCGCCGACCCCGACGCTCGGGAAGCGGCGCTGGGTGGCCTGCTGGTCGAGACCGACCTCGTGATGCGGATGCTGACGATGGTAATCGAGATCAGCCGCTCGGGCTCGGTATCGCGCGATCGCTTCATCGAGGTCTCGCCGGCGAACCTGCTGGAGGAGATCGGCGAACTCTACGCGCCCGTCGCGGAGGACGCTGGCCTCGTCTTCACGATCGCGATCGACGACCGCCCGCCGCCGATGAAGCTCCACCGCGAACTCATCAGCCAGGCGATCACCAACCTGATCGACAACGCGCTCCGCCACGGCGCCGGCGGTGGCGAAGTCACCCTGCGGATCGTCCACCGCACCGACGGCGTCGCGATCCAGGTCGAGGACCGCGGCCCCGGCATCGCCGCCTCCGACCGCGCGCAGGCGCTGAAGCGCTTCGGCCGCCTCGACAGCGCACGATCGACGCCCGGTGCGGGGCTCGGCATGGCGCTGATCGAAGCGGTCGCGCGACTGCACGACGGCCATTTCGAGCTCGCCGACAACGCGCCGGGCCTCGTCGCACGCATCGTCCTCCCAGTCTGATCCGCAACCGCAAGGGGGAGGTGGCTGGCGGTTGCCAGACGGAGGGGGAGGAAAGGGTAACCTCGGTTGCGTGTCCTCCCCCTCCGTCGCTACGCGCCACCTCCCCCTAGCGGGGGAGGATTGTAAGCCGCAATCGGTTGACCGGAACCGCCTCCCCGGCGAGACCGTGCCCATGACGACGCTAGCCTCCCACCGCCGTATCCTCGCCGCCAGCCTGGTCGGCACTGCGGTCGAGTTCTACGATTTCTACATCTACGCGACCGCCGCGGCACTGGTGTTCGGTCCGCTGTTCTTCTCGGGCCAGTCTGCCTCGGCGCAGTTGCTGCTGAGCTATGCGACGTTCGGCCTGGCCTTCGTGGCCCGCCCGGTCGGCGCGATCGTGTTCGGGCATTTCGGCGATCGGATCGGGCGCAAGTCCACCCTCGTCGCATCGCTGTTGCTGATGGGCGGATCGACCGTCGGGATCGCCTTCCTGCCGACCTATGCGCAAGTCGGCTGGATCGCTCCGGCGCTGCTGTGCCTGATGCGGCTTGGTCAGGGGCTTGGGCTTGGCGGCGAATGGGGCGGGGCGGCGTTGCTCGCGGTCGAGAACGCGCCGCCGCACCGTAAGAACACCTGGGGCATGTTCCCGCCGCTCGGTGCTCCGGTGGGTTTCCTTGCCGCGAACGGGCTGTTCCTGATCATCGGGTTGGTGCTCGACGAGGCGCAGTTCATCGCCTGGGGCTGGCGCATCCCGTTCCTGCTCAGCGCGATCCTGGTCGGGCTTGGCCTGTGGGTGCGGCTCAAGCTGACCGAGACGCCAGCGTTCCTCGAAGCGGAGGCAACCGAGGCGCTCCCCAAGGTGCCGATCGCGACACTTCTCACACAGCACCTCCGCGCGACCTTGGCTGGCACGTTCGGAGTCATCGCATGCTTCGCGCTATTCTATCTCGCGACCGCGTTCGCGCTGGGTTACGGCACCAAGACGCTCGGCTATTCGCGCGAGGCGTTCCTCGGCGTCGAACTCGTCGCGATCTGGTTCCTCGCGGGCGGCGTGATCGTCGCGAGCGTGCTGGCGGACCGGCATTCAGCAGCACGGATGCTCGCAATCGGGTTTGCCGGCTGCATCGGCGTCGGCGCACTGATGGGGCCGATGCTGGGCTCGGGATCGCTGTTCACGGTGTGGCTGTGGTTGTCGGGCGCGCTGTTCGTGATGGGGTTCGCGTACGGGCCGCTGGGCGGTTGGCTGCCGAGCCTGTTTCCGGCGGGGGTGCGCTACACCGGCGTGTCGATGACGTTCAACCTAGGCGGCGTGCTGGGTGGTGCGCTGGCGCCGATCGTCGCTGAGGCGTTGGCCCCGCATGGGTTGTGGCTGGTCGGCGGGTATCTGATGGCGGCCGGGGTGCTGAGCCTTGGGGGGCTGCTGAGCCTCGGCCGCACGACCGACAAATAGAATGCTCTCCCGCTTTTGCGGGAGAGCATTCTTTTACGCCGACACTGGCCGCAAGAGCGTCAGCCGCGCCTTGCCGTGCACGCGTGTGGCGTCGACCTCGAAGCCCGCCAGTTCGACGATCTCGGCCTTCGCCGTCTCCAGGCTGATCCACGTCGCCAATCCGACCCAACCCAGCCGCGACAGCTTGTCGAGCGCGACCAATCCGGCGCCGGTGTTGTAGGGCGGATCCATCAGGATCACGTCGAGCGGCGCCGGCGCAGGCCCGAGCGCCATCACCGACGTCGCGCGGACATCACCGCGGATTTCCAGCTTGGCGAGGTTCGCCTTCAGCGCGTCGACCGCCAGCTTGTCCGATTCGACGAACATGCACGTCGCCGCACCCCGCGAGAGTGCCTCGATCCCCAGCGCGCCCGAGCCGGCGAACAGATCGGCGACCGCCAACCCTTCGAAGCTGCCGACGCGACTGGTCAGCATCGAGAACAACGTCTCGCGCATCCGGTCGGCGGTGGGACGGGTGGTGTCACCCTTGGGCGCGGCGATCTGACGGCCGCGGTACAGTCCTGCGATGATCCGCATCAGTGCTTCCCTCCACGTGGTGCACGGGGCGGATGACCGCGCCCTCCCGACGGACCCTTGCCAGGCGCTGCGGGACGACTGCCTCGTTCAGGCCGCGCCGGACCCTCCGATCGCACGGGCCGTGGCTCGGCACCCGGACGCCCGCTGGCACTCCGCGCCGCGCGCTTGTCGAGAGAACTGCGTCCCCGCGTATCGTCGGCCTGCGGACGGAAGCCCCGCGGTTGCTCCTGACGCTGCACCGTAGCGCCCGCACCGACTCGCGACGGCGCAGCGCGCTCCCGCGGTGGCTTGGCGGCGCGGAAATGCTTGATCTTGGGGTTCGTGCTCAGCTCCTCGCCGCGGTCCGCACGCTCCTGCCGCACATAGGGCTTGGACGTCTCGCCACTCGTCGGCCGCGCATGATGCGTTCCCGTCGGCCGCGCGGCGTTGCGCGTATCGGGCCGCGCCCAGGGATCGTTGACGTCGCCGCGCTGCATCGCCGCGGTCGGCCGGATCCGCTCCGGACGCGCCGGTCGCGAAGGCCGATCGGTCGGTACCGCGCCGCTCGAAAAGCCCGAGCTTGCAGGCGCCGCATACGGACTGCGAACCGGCGTACGCGCACCAACAGCAGGCCGCGCACCCGAAACCGGACGCGCACCCGGCGCCGGCCGTGCCGTCGGCGCAGGTCGCGGTGCATTGCTGCCACGCTGGCTAGACCGCGCACCGATTCCGGCCCCCGCACCGGCACTCGCGCTGATCCCGATGTTCGCGCGCGCACCCGGACCCTCGGGCTTGCCCTTCGCCAGCTCCTTCTGGAACGCGACGACGTCGTGCTGCAGCACCTCGCCGATCTGCCCCGGTGCGAGATCGCCCAGTACGAACGGGCCGTAGCGCGTGCGGATCAGCCGCGAGACCTGCAACCCGAGATGCTCCAGCACGCGGCGGACTTCGCGGTTCTTGCCCTCGGTCAGGATCATTTCGATCCAGACGTTCGCGCCAGTGCGACGCTCGATATTCGCGTTGATCGAGCCGTAGCGGACGCCTTCGATCTCGATACCCTCGATCAGTTCCTCGAGTTGCGGCTGCGTGATGTTGCCATAGGCACGCGCACGATAGGCACGCTCGACACCCGTCGCGGGCAGTTCGAGTTGGCGCTTGAGGCCGCCATCGGTGGTCATCAGCAACAGCCCCTCGGTGTTGAGATCGAGGCGGCCAACCGGCACAAGCCGCGGGAGTTCGCGCGGCAGGCGGTCGTAGATCGTCGTGCGGCCGGCAGGATCGCGCTCCGTGACCAGCAGCCCGGTCGGCTTGTGATACAGGAACAGCCGAGCCGAACTGGGTGCCTCGACCGGGTCACCATCGACCGTAACGCCGTTGAGATTGCGCAGGATGGTCGCGGGCGTGTCGAGAATGCTGCCGTTGAGCGCGACGCGGCCCTCGGCGATCATCCGCTCGATATCGCGGCGCGAGGCGATCCCGGCGCGCGCGAGCAGCTTGGCGATGCGGTCGCCCTTGATTGGTGCGGTCGGCGTTTCGGGGGAGGTTGCGGGCGCGTCGTTCGACGGGCTGGCAGTCGGGTTATCGTCTTTTGAAGTCGTCATGGCGCGGCTGATACTATGGATCGGCGTCCAGCGCGAAAATATTTGCGACCGTTCGTGCGGCGGTGCGTTAGAACTCGCGAGCGTAACGACCTTTCGTTCGCGTCCGGGGGCCTGTCGGCAATGTTGTTCGGGAAGAAGAAGCGGCAGATTGTCCGGCTTTTGGTGGTCGAAGACGAACCGCTGGTCGCGTTCGACACCGAATATTTCCTGACCGACGCGAAGTTCACGATCGTCGCGACGATCGACCGGGTCGCGGAAGCCTTGCCGATCCTTGCGAGCGATACGGTGATCGATCTGGTGCTGGTCGACGTGAACCTCGCGGACGGTTCCGGGATCGACGTAGCGCGCGCGGCGCAGGCGCGCGGCGTGCCAGTGATGTTCGTGACGGGGAGCTGCCCTGTGGAGGCGACGACGCTCGCCGCCGGCTGCATGGCCAAGCCGTACATGCCTCGCGACCTGATCGCTGCGATCGAGGCTATCGAGGCTATGCTCGGTGGTGGTAAGCCGACGCGCGTGCCGTCGGGGTTCACGTTGTTTCCGCGGACGGCGTGACGGTGGTCGGCTAACGTCTTCCCTCGCTCGGACAGCGCGCTATGGTTGGCGCATGTCCATCGATACCGTCGCACCCGATCCCGTCGAACGCCGTTCCGTTCTAGCAACGCTCGCGCCGTACCTTCGGCCTAGGCCGATCGCCGCGTTGCTACTCGGCATATCGAGCGGCTTTCCGCTGGCCTTGTTGCTCGGGACGATGGGCTATTGGCTGTCGAAGGTCGGTATCGACAAGAAGACGATCGGGTTCGCGATCGGCCTGACCACGCCGTACACGCTGAAGTTCCTGTGGGCGCCGTTCATCGACCGGTTCGAAATCCCAGTGCTGACCCGCCTGGTCGGACAGCGCCGCGCATGGCTGTTCGTGGTCCAGGCGCTGTTGTTCGGATCGGTCTGGATGCTCGGGTTCAGTGCGCCCCAGGAGCATCTCGGCGTCTTCGCGTTCTGGGCGATCGTCACCGCGTTCCTCGGCGCGACCCAGGACATCGTCATCGACGCGTACCGCATCGAGATCCTGCCTGAGGACGAACTCCCGCACGGCACCGCCAACAACCAGTTCGGCTACCGCCTCGGCAACCTGGCCGCAGGCGTCGGCACGATCGCGATCGCCTCGTCCGAAGGCCTGGGGCTGGGCTGGGCGCTGGGCTACGGCCTGACCGCATTCTGCGTCATTCCCGGCGCGCTCGCCGCTCTATGGGCTGGGCGAGGCCTTCACGATCGCGTGCTGGCCAAGCAGCCGCATGAGACCGGCGGGCGCTGGCTCGAAGATACCATCATCGGCCCGTTCCGCGAATTCTTCCAGCGGCGCGGTGCGGTGCTGATCCTGCTGTTCGTGTTGATTTACAAGCTCGGCGACGCGATGGGGCAGGGGATGCTCAACCCGATGATCGTCGAGCTCGGGTTCAGCGACACCGAGTTCATCGCTATCAACAAGCTCGTCGGCTTCTGGGGGCTGATCGTCGGCACCGCGCTCGGAGCACCGTTCATGGCGTGGCTCGGCCTCGGCCGCGCGCTGTTCGTGTCGGGCGTGCTGATGATGCTGAGCAACTTCACCTTCGTGATCCTCGCCTGGCATGGCCATTCGAACACGTGGCTGACGATCGCGGTGGCGACGGAGCAGGTGACCAGCGGGATTGGCCTGACCGTGTTCGTGACGTATCTCTCGGGTCTGTCGAACCTGGCCTACACAGCGACCCAGTTCGCGCTGCTGTCCTCGTTCGCCGCGGTCGGGCGGACGTGGCTGGCGGCCCCTGCCGGCTATGCGGCTACCGCGCTCGGGTGGCCGGGGTTCTGGATGCTGACGATGGTCGTCGCGATCCCCGGCCTAGTGCTGCTGTGGATCTTGTGGCGGCAAGGGTTCGTGGTCGAGAGCGTCCGGCGGGCGCGGGCGGACGAAACCCCGGACGCTTCCACCGCTACACCGTGATCGGGCGACCCTCGTCGGCGAAGGCTGCGGCGACCGCGGCGGCGCTGGCGAGGACGCCGTCTATGCGGCGGACGCCGAGCAGGTCTGCCATCAGATAGCGTGCGATCTCGGGCGCGGTCTCGACGCGCGCGAGTACCGACAGCATCGCCGATTCCGCCGGCGTCATCCGTGCGCAGCAGCACGGGGCGATCGCGATCGTACCTGCCGATGTGCCGGCAAGGTCCGCCATCAGCGCTCTGAGCAGCACCAGCGGGCGACGGAACCCTTGCCCGAACGCAGTGAACATCGTGTGCGAAGCGCGGGCGTCGGCAAGTCCGTGTGCGCCCATCCGCCGCATCGCGAACAAGGCGATCCGCGCGTTTTCACAGGGCGGTAGCGCGTGGGGCAGCAGCGAGGTCGCGCTGGAGATGGTCTGTGTCGAGGCGGCCGTCGAGTTGGTCGTCGAATTGGGGCGGGTATCGGTCATTCACGCGACTCCGTGGTGGTGCCCACAAAGTCGCCTGTTGGTTATTGATAGTCAATAGCAATAAGGACTCAGTCCGGCGGTTGGTCGTTTGCGGCGAGCACTTCACCGGCCAGGTAGAGCGATCCGGCGATCAGCACGAGTTGGGGCTGGTCGGTTTGTGCGGCGATCGAGCCTAGCGCTTCACTGGGCGTGGCGGCTGTTCCAGCGGTCTTTCCGAACGATCGGGCGAGCGTCGCAAGTTCCTCGGGCGCGTGATGGGCGTGGCCGGGGACGGGGATGGCGATGACGTGGCCGACCGACGGCGACAGGATGCGGATCACGGCGTCCGCATCCTTGTTCGCGAGCATGCCTAGGATCAGCGTCACCGGGCGGCCCTTGGCGAGCGTCCGCAGAGAGCGCGCGACCGGTTGCGCGGCGTTGGGATTATGTGCGCCGTCGAGCCACAGCTCGCTGCCCTCGGGCAATCGCGCGAGCAGCGGGCCATCCGACAATCGCTGCATCCGCGCAGGCCAGTGCGCCCAGTCCGCGGCGGCGCGCATCGCCGCTTGGGGAATGTGCAGCGCGCCCTGGTGACGGAGCATCGCGATCGCGAGCGCAAGGTTGCGCGACTGGTGCGCGCCGACGAGGCGGGGGCGGTTGGTGACGACCGAAAAGCCGGTATCCTCGTAGCGGACGGTCGAGCGTGCGGTTTCGCTCGTCCAGGCTGTGCCGCGGGCGAACACCGGCGCGCCGGCGGCATCGGCGACCGCAGCGATCTTCGCGCGGAGGGCCTTGGGATAGTCCATCGTGACCAGCGGCACACCGGGCTTGGCGATGCCTGCCTTCTCGCCGGCGATCTCCAGCAGCGTGTCGCCGAGGAACGACTGGTGGTCGATGCCGAGCGCGGCGATGCCGGTGACGACCGGATTGGGTATGACGTTGGTCGCGTCGAGCCGCCCGCCGAGACCGACCTCGACGATCGTTGCTGCCGCTGGCGTGCGGGCGAAAGCGAGGAATGCGGCGGCGGTGGTGACTTCGAAGAAGCTGGCTTGCAGATCTAAGGCTTGGTCGAGCACTTCCGACAGCAAGGCGGCGAGCAGGTCGTCTTCGATCAGCTTGCCCGCGAGGCGGATGCGTTCGTTGAAGCGGACGAGGTGGGGCGAGGAATAGACGTGAACGCTGTGCCCGGCAGCCTCGATCGCGGCGCGCAGGAACGCGCAGGTCGAGCCCTTGCCGTTGGTGCCGGCGACATGGAACACCGGGGGGAGATCGAGGTGCGGGTCGCCGAGGCGGCTCAGGAGCGCGGTGATGCGCTCGAGGCCGAGGATGTCGGCGCCGGGTGACAGCGCGGTCAGCCGGTCGAGCTGTGCTTGCACTGCGGGGAACGAGGACGTCGCGTGGTCGGGCATTCTTCTAGGCTCCCTCTCCCCTCCGGGGAGAGGGCTGGGGTGAGGGGCAGTTCCGGGGCGCGGCGCTGCTGGGCTGCCCCTCACCCCGACCCTCTCCCCGGAGGGGAGAGGGAGTGCGTTACGCGGCCTCGCGCGCGCTGAGATACCCGATGACCGTGCCGAGCTGCTCGCGCAGGTCCTTCCGGTGGACCACCATGTCGATCATCCCGTGCTCGAGATAATATTCGCTAGTCTGGAAATCCTCGGGCAGCTTCTCCCGAATCGTGCTTTCGATCACGCGGCGACCGGTAAACGCCAGCGTCGCCTTCGGCTCCGCAATCTGGACGTCGCCGAGCATAGCATAGGCCGCCATCACGCCGCCCGACGTCGGGTCAGTCAGCACGACGATATACGGCAGGCCGGCATCGTGCAGCATCTGGATCGCGACCGTGCTGCGCGGCATCTGCATCAGGCTGAGGATACCCTCCTGCATGCGCGCGCCACCGCTCGCGGTGAAGATCACGTAGGGCACGCGGTCCTCGATCGCGGCCTCGACGCCGCGGACGAAGGCTTCGCCGACCGCCAGGCCCATCGAGCCGCCCATGAAGCCGAAATCCTGCACGCCGACGACGACGCGGTGGCCGTCGATCGCGCCGCGTGCGTTGATCAGCGCGTCCTGCTCACTGTTGTCGGTCCGCGCGGCCTTGAGGCGATCGGTGTAGCGCTTCTGGTCGCGGAATTTCAGCGGGTCTTCGGGCACTTTGGGTGCGGGGAGTTCGCTGCAGCTGCCCTCGTCGAACAGCTGGGCGAAGCGGATTTTCGGCCCGATGCGATCGTGATGATCGCATTTCGGGCAGACGTACAGATTGTCCTCGAGCTCCTTGGTGAAGACCATCTGCCCGCAGCCCTTGCACTTGTGCCAGAGATTCTCGGGCGTCTCGCGCTTCGCAACGAAGGGCAGGACGTTGCGGACGCTGTTGAGCCAGCTCATGCGGGGACCTTTCGGGCCGAGGCGACGGCATCGGCGAGAGACTTGATATAGGCGCGGACCGGTTCGGCGGCAGCTGCACCGTGCTGCGCGACCAGCTCGACGATCGCCGAGCCGACGACGACGCCGTCCGCAACGCGGGCGACGTTGGCCGCCTGCTCAGGGGTGCGGATGCCGAAGCCGACCGCGATCGGGATGTCGGTCTGTGCCTTAAGGCGGGCGACTGCGTCCTCGATCGAGGATTGCTGCGCCTGTTGGAGCCCGGTGATGCCGGCGACGGATACGTAATAGAGGAACCCGCTCGCACCATCGAGCACGGTCGGCAGCCGCGCGGCGTCGGTTGTGGGGGTGGCGAGGCGAATCAGGTCGATCCCGGCGGCACGCAACTGCGGGCCGAGCGCATCGTCCTCCTCAGGCGGTACGTCGACGCAGATCACGCCGTCGACACCGGCGGCAACGGCGGCTTTGGCGAACCAGTCCGCGCCGCGCCGGAGCATCGGGTTGCCATAGCCCATCAGCACCAGCGGCACGTCCGGATGCCGCGCGCGGAACGCGGTGGCGGTCGCGAGGATATCCGCGGTGCGCGTACCTTGCGCGAGGCTGCGGATGTTGGCGGCCTGGATAGCGGGGCCGTCGGCCATCGGATCGGTGAACGGCATGCCGAGTTCGATCGCATCCGCCCCGCCCGCGACGAGCGCGTCGAGGATCGGGCCGGTCGCCTCGGTGGTCGGATCACCGGCGGTGACGAACGCGACGAGCGCGGCGCGACCGGCGGCGGCGGTGCGTGCGAAGGTGGCGGCGAGCCGGCTCACAGCTCCCCTCCCGCTTGCGGGAGGGGTTGGGGGAGGGGCTGACATAGCCGCACATCCAAGGTCTGAGGAGCGAACAGGCCCTCCCCCGACCCGTCCCGCAGGCGGGAGGGGAGCAGAAGTGCGATCATATCGCCACCCCGAGCGCTTCGGCGACCGTGAAGATGTCCTTGTCGCCGCGGCCGCACAGGTTGGCGAGGATGATCTGGTCCTGCCGCATCTCGCGCGCCTTCTTGGTCACCGTCGCGATCGCGTGCGATGGTTCGAGCGCGGGGATGATGCCCTCGGTCCGGCACAGCAGCTGGAACGCGTCGAGCGCCTCGGTGTCGGTGGCGCTGTCATACTGGACGCGGCCGATATCGCGCAGCCAAGCATGCTCGGGGCCGATGCCCGGATAATCCAAGCCGGCCGAGATCGAATGCGCCTCGGTGATCTGGCCGTCCTCGTCCTGCAACAGGTACGTCTTGTTGCCGTGGAGCACGCCCGGGAAACCGCCCGCAAGGCTCGCCGCGTGCTGCTTGTCGAGGCCATGGCCCGCGGCCTCGACCCCCAGCATCTGCACGTCGGCATCGTCGAGGAACGGGTGGAACAGCCCGATCGCGTTCGAGCCGCCACCGATCGCCGCGACCAGCATGTCGGGCAGGCGACCGACCCGCTCCAGCATCTGCGCACGCGCCTCGG
This sequence comes from Sphingomonas sp. Leaf208, assembly GCF_001421415.1. GTDB lineage: Bacteria > Pseudomonadota > Alphaproteobacteria > Sphingomonadales > Sphingomonadaceae > Sphingomonas. The sequence continues at coordinate 492,773 of NZ_LMKH01000023.1, read as the reverse complement.
TGCCGATCACGCTCTGGAAATCGCGGACCATCTCGGGATACGGATGCGGGCCGGCGGCGGTGCCGATGATGTAGAAGGTGTCGTGGACGTTCGCGACCCAGTCGCGCATGCCCTCGTTCATCGCGTCCTTCAGCGTGTGTGCGCCGCTGGTCACGGGGCGGACTTCGGCGCCGAGCAGCTTCATGCGGAACACGTTGGGCGCCTGCCGTTCGACGTCCTTGGCGCCCATGTAGATCACGCAGGGCAGGCCGAACCGCGCGCAGACCGTGGCGGTCGCGACGCCGTGCTGGCCCGCGCCGGTCTCGGCGATGATCCGCGTCTTGCCCATCCGCATCGCGAGCAGGATCTGGCCGATGCAGTTGTTGATCTTGTGCGCGCCGGTGTGGTTCAGCTCGTCGCGCTTGAACCAGACCTGCGCACCCATGCCTTCGGGCGCGGACTCGCGCAGCGCTTCTGTCAGCCGTTCGGCGTAATAAAGCGGGCTCGGGCGGCCTACATAATGTTCGAGCAAATCGTCGAACTGCGCCTTGAACGCAGGGTCGGCCTTGGCGGCGCGGTACGCCTCGTCGAGTTCGAGGACGAGCGGCATCAGCGTCTCGGCGACATAGCGGCCGCCGAAGTCGCCGAAATGGCCGCGCTCGTCGGGCTGGGCGCGGTAGGAGTTGGGGGCGAGGGTGGGAGCGTTCATGACTGGGCGTTTAGCACTTCGTAAATCGCTGTCACCCCTTCCGTTTCCGCTAAAGACCACCCCGGCGAAGGCCGGGGCCCAATTCGGAAAGGCTTTTTGGCGAGCCGGATACTCCGTTACCTCGACCTTTCCAGTTGGGCCCCGGCCTTCGCCGGGGTGGTGCTAGCGCGTGGCAACCGCCTTCAGAAACGCCGCGATTTTAGCTTCGTCCTTGGTGCCCGGTTCGCTTTCCACGCCCGAAGACACGTCGACCAGTTCCGCCCCTGTCCGACGAATGGCCTCTGCCACGTTCGCAGGATCGAGCCCGCCCGATAGCGCCCAGGGCAGCGGATGCCGGAACCCGTCGAGCAAGTCCCAGTCAAACCGCAAGCCCATTCCGCCGGGCAGCGCCGCCGAGTCCGGCGTCTTTGCATCGTAGAGGATGCGATCGGCGACTCCGACGAAGCCATGCGCCGCATCGAGATCGCCGCGCGTACGAACCGCGACCGCGACCCAGGTCTCGATCCGGAACTTCGCGCGGATCGCGGCGGCGCGCGCTGGAGCCACCTTGTGGAGTTGCAGCACGTCGAGCGCGGCCGAGCTAACCGCCTGTTCGAGCATGTCGTCCTCGGGATCGACGAACACGCCGACCTTCGCAACGTGCCGCGGTACGCGTGCGGCGAGTTCGGCGGCTTTCGCGAACGTCACGTGGCGCGGCGAGGCGGGGAAGAACACGAACCCGACATGGCTCGCCCCGTGCTTGATCGCTGCGTCGAGCGTGGCGGGAGTGGATAGGCCACAGATCTTGGCGGTGGTCATGGGGTTTCCTAAACGGATCGCGGAGGTCCAACGATCCTCCCCCGCAAGGGGGAGGTGGCAGGCGCAGCCTGACGGAGGGGGCGGGAAGGGATGACCGACGTTCCGTTTCCTCCCCCTCCGTCGCCTTCGGCGCCACCTCCCCCTGGCGGGTGAGGATCGTGAATTACGCGTGCAGCTAAAGCGTCGCGCCGATCGCGCGGGCGGCGATGTCGGGGTCTTCGGCCTGCGTGATCGGGCGACCGACGACCAGGATCGAGGCGCCGGCGTCCATCGCCTGGCGCGGAGTTACGACGCGCTTCTGGTCGCCGATCTGGCCGTCGGGCAGGCGCACGCCGGGCACCACGAAGAACCCCTTGGGCCAGATTGCCTTGGCCGCCGCGACCTCCGCGCCGGAACACACGATGCCGTCTACTCCCGCCTCGCAGGCGAGTTCGGTGAGCCGCGAAACCTGGTCGTGCGCGCTGCCGATGACCCCGGTCGCGGCGAGATCGGTCGCGTCGAGGCTGGTCAGCATCGTCACCGCGATCACCTTCGTGCCGAGCGGGGCGGCAGCCTTCGCGTCCTCCAGCATCGCCCGCCCGCCACTCGCATGCACGGTCAGGATCGCCGGCTTCAGCGCGCCCAACGCCTGCACCGCCTTGGCTACCGTGTTAGGAATGTCGTGGAGCTTGAGGTCGAGGAAGATCGGCAGGCCGAGTTCCGCCATCGCATGCACGCCGGACTGGCCGTGCGCGCAGAAGAATTCGAGCCCCAGCTTGATCCCGCCGACATGGTGGCGGACGCGCGTCGCCATCGCCTTGGCGCGGGCGAGGTCGGGGGTGTCGAGTGCGACGTAGATCCGGTTGCTCACGGGAGCGACCCCGGCGGCGTAGCGGTCGGCACAACACTCGGTGCGATCGTTGCGGAAGTCTCTGCAGGCACGAACGCCACCGGTTCCGGCCGCGGCGTGCGCAGGTCCAGCAACTCGCGCTCGCACGTCGACAGCCGCTGGCGCAGCCGCCACCGGATCGCATGGTTGTAGAGCATCGTCGGCACGAACCCGATCAGGAACGTCACGAAGAGCAGCAGCGGCAGGTTCACGTCCGCGATCAGCCCGCCCCAGAGCTGGATCTGGACGGCGTTCCAGTTGCTGATGGTGAAGACCGCGGCGATGAACGCCAGCAGGCACCAGAACAGGATTTTCAGGAACTGCATGCGGCGACCCTTTATCATACCCCATCGCGTCGAAACGCGGTTGGAAACGCAGAGCTACCGCCACATCCGCCTTTTGGCCAGTCTTCTACCTAGCGAGAGGGGCTTTAGCCGATTTCCGTCCGCAACTGCGCGATCAGCGGCAGGATCGCGGTCAGCCGTGGCTCCTCCTCATCGAGGATCGCAAGGAACGCGGCGCGCTTGATCGCCGCGACGCGACCCGGCTTCATTCGGACGGTCGACGGCAGCGTCGAGACGGTGATGTCGATCATCCGCTCCGACCCGTGCAGCCGTCCCCAAAGGTAGTCGTTCTCGCGGTAGGCACGGCTGAAGAACGCGCCGAACGTGCCGAACTGGATCCCCTTCAACGTCGCCTCGGCGCCGCCGGAGCGGATCGAGGTCGCATCGTCGGGTGCGATCCGGTCGACCTTGATCGGATCGAATTCGTCGAGCCCTTCGCCCTGCAACAGCGGCAAGGTCGCGGTATCGAAATACGGAAAGCCGAGATACGCCAGCAACAGCGTCCGCCGCGTCGGCTTGGCGAGTGCGGCGAACGCCTCCGCCAGCCGCTGGTCGGTTTCCGCATCGAGGCGCTCCAGGTCGAACGTCCGGCCGAGCGTTTCCAGCACCGCGGTCGCGTCGCCGCGCATCGCCCGCACCGCATCGTGCAGCCCGGCGTGCATCTCGGCGCGCAACCGGTCGAGATACGGCGACAATGATTCGTAGATCGCGTCGCGCATCGGCCCCAGTTCGGGCTCGTCGGCGGCGGTCTCAACCTCCGACAGGCGCCGTGCCATCAGCCGCAGCCGGCGGATGCGGAAGCCGATGTCGAAGGTCCGCAGGAACGCGATCGACGCGGCGCTGGCTCCGCCCGCCTGCCCCGAGCCAAGCAGGTCGGCGCCCGACGCGGCGACATGCGCGACGATCGCCGCCCGGATCTGTGCCAGCCGCCGCGGCCGGTGGTGCTCTCCGGCATCGAACAACAGCAACGCCAGCGTCTCGATTACCGCGCTGCGCTTGAGATGGCCGTACGCGACGAAGCCATAGCCCGAGCTCGCCGCCGCCGCCTTTTGCGCGCGCCGCCGCCACGCGATCAGCCGCGGTGCGGTCGGCCGGTCGAGGAACAATGTGTGGCCGAACAGCGATTCGACGTCGGCCTCCACCTCGGGACGGATCGCGGTAAGAATGCCGCGCATCCGGTCGATCCGCGCCGAGCGTTCGGCGATCGCCTCCAGATTGTCACGGATCGGTTGCTGGCGGGGAATGTCGCTGATCGCGCCGATGATCGTCTGGAAGAAACCGGGCGTCCCGCCACCGCGATTGAGCCGCAGCTTGATGTCGGGCGAGGGGTCTATGTAGATGAACCGCCGGTCGATCTGGCGCCGCGCGGGCCGTTCCTTGAGCGCATCGAGCGCGGGCCGGAACGGCGCGTTGGCCAGTACCGACCCGTCGATCAGCACCGCGCTTTCCGCTGCGTTCGCGGCCGTATGACGGGGGAGGACGCGCGCGAGGAACGCGGGACGTTCCGGCCACTCGATCGCGCGATCCTTCAGCACGCCGTCCAGTTCGGCGACGGTGAACGGCGGGAACGCGCCGGGAAAGCTCGACGTCGCACGCGCCGCGAACGCCAGTTCCGCGGGCGGTGCGAGCGTATCGCACGCTCCGCCATTGTCGGTGAAGTCGACCACCAGGCGATGCTCGGTCTCGACCACTTCGGCCGGCGAATTGAGCTGCAACCTTTCCGGATGCCCGGAAAAGTCGGTGACCGTCACGAACAGGTCGAGCGGCTGGCCCGGCGGCAACAGGCGCGGCCCGCGTTCGCTCGCCGCCATCGCATCGAACGCATCGAGCAGGAGGTTGGTGAAGGTCTTCCCCCCGAACGGCGGCTCGAACCAGCGCGAGCGGATGAAATGCGACAGCTTGGTGCGCACCTCCTCCCGTGTGGGATCATCGAGCGCGTCGACTTTGTCGGTGCTGCGGCCCGCCGCCATCCACGCGAGCGGCATCGCCCACGCCTTCGAGAAGCGCGATTTGGGTGCCGCCTCGGTATCGATCAGCGCTTCGACATCCGCCGACGTCATCCACAGGTCGGTGAGCGGGTCGAGGCTTTGCCCGGTCGCGATCGCCTGCGCGAGGAAGATACCGTTGATCCCGCCCGCGCTGGCGCCCGCGATGATGTCGGCGAGGACGCGGACTCGGATCGCGCCGTGCGCCTCGATCTCCTGGAGCAGCGCGTGATACACGCCTTCGCTGCCGCCCTTCGGCGTGTCGCCGTCGTGGAAGGCCCGGCTGGCGCATACGAGGCGCCAGATCTCCTTGGTGATGCCGTGCATGTAGACCGCAAGGCTGATCCCGCCATAGCAGACGAGCGCCAGTCGCAGTTCCTTCTCGCGCATTCTACATCCTCATGCCGCCTCGATCGCTCGGGTGTGATCGCTCGGGGTTTTATCCGGTGGCGCCGGTTCGGTTCGTCGGTGTTGTCGGCTCCAGAATAGCCCAGATCGGCAGGTGATCCGAGGCTTTCCGCGCCGCCGGGCTCGCATGGACGCCACACTCGACCACGTTCAAGTCCGACGACACCATGATCCGGTCGAGCCGAGCGACCGCGCGGCGCGAATGGAAACTCGCGCCGGTCTCCGCGAACGCATAGTCACGGCCGAAATCGCGGAGGCACCCGGCGCCCGCGCTCCATTCGTTGAGATCGCCCATCATCACCGTCGGATGCGCCTGCGCACAGGTATCGACGTGGTTCATGATCGCGGCGGCCTGCTTGCGCCGCCACAAGCCGGACAGATCGAGATGCATGCCGAGCACGCGGAGCATGCCGCCCGCGAACTGGACGTCGGCCATTACAGCACCGCGCGGTTCGAGCGAGGGCAGGTGGAGCGGTTCGCTGTCGACCACGCGCGCCGATTTGCGGACGAGAATGACGTTGCCGTGCCATCCCATGCTGAGCGCGCGCAGGCCGAAGTCGACCGGCTTCCAGTCGCTATGCTCCTCCAGCAGGTGATGCGGCAGCACGCAGGCCTTGGCACCAAACCGCCGGTCCGCCTCCTGGAGCGCGATCACGTCCGCATCGATCTCGCGCAGGACCTCGACCACGCGTTCGGGATTGCGCCGACGGTCGAGCCCGATGCCCTTGTGGATATTGTAGCTGGCGACCTTGATCATGCGTGGGCCCTATAACGCGACGGGCGCGATCCGGGTTGCAGAATGACGGCGCGCGCCATGCAAAAGGCACGGGCTGACGATCTTGTGGAAGAATTACGTCTCCGCTCCTCCGTTGTGGAGCGGAGACCGACACCCGAGCGTTGTATGTCCAGATTGTGGGGGAATTGCTGGTGCGTCTAGGTTTGATCGGTGCATCGCTGCTGGCGATGACGTGTGCACTCTCGGCGTGCGAGGTGAAGACGACGACCGCCTCGAACACGCAGCAGCCCGCGGCGGCGGCGGCTCCGGCGGCTGCGTCGACCGGGTGGACCACGACCACCGCCGGGCAGTTGCGTAAGGCGATCGCGGCGCGCGGCGCTCACGGCCTCGACCGGATGAGCTTCGATGCGAGCGCGCAGCCCGGTGCCGGCGACGACGCGTTGACCAAGGCTGCGCTGGCATATGGCAAGGCGCTGTCGCAGGGCGCGACCGATCCGACCAAGTTGTTCGACGTCTACACCGTACCGCGCCCGCAGGTCGATCTCGGCCGTGGCCTCGCCGCGGCGCTCCAAGCGGGCGACATTGGCAAGTGGCTCGCCGGACTGGCACCGCAGGACGAGAATTACGCGCGCCTATCGAAGGCCTATCTCGCGACGCCGAAATGGGAGCAGACGCCGGCGTCCGCGATCCCCGACACGGGCAAGCCGATCACGCCGGGCGAAGCCGATCCGCGGGTCCCTGCGATCGCGCACCAGCTCGTTGTGTTCGATTATCTCGACAAGGGGGCCGCGCAAGGCGATCGCCTGACCCCGGCAATGATCCTCGCGATCAAGAAGATGCAGGCGGACTACGGGATCAAGCCCGACGGCATGATCGGCAGCGCGGCGCTCGGCATCCTCAACTTGTCCGACGCAGACCGGGCGCGCGCGATCGCGGTCAACATGGAGCGGCTCCGGTGGCTCGATCGCAACGCGCCGACGACGCGGATCGACGTCAATCTCGCGGCGGCACGGTTGAGCTATTGGCGCGACGGCAAGTTGGTCGACAGTCGCAAGGTCGTGGTCGGCGAACCCGACAAGGAAACGCCGCAGCTCGGGTCGCCGATTTTCCGCCTCGTCGCCAATCCGACCTGGACGGTGCCGCGCTCGGTCGAGAAGAAGGAGATGGCCGGCAAGGGCGCCGGGTATCTGCGCGCCAACAACCTCGCGTGGAAGAATGGCTGGCTGGTCCAGCAATCGGGGCCGAAGAACTCGCTCGGCCTCGTCAAGTTCGACATGTCCAACGAGCACGCGATCTACCTGCACGACACGCCTGCGAAACAGCTGTTCGCCGAGGTCCAGCGCCAGCGCAGTCATGGCTGCGTCCGCGTCGAGGATGCGCTCGGGTTCGCCGAACTGCTCGCGAAGGACGAGGGCGTGACCGATCAGTGGCACGCCGCTCGCGCGACCGGCAAGGAGACGTTCGTCAAATTGCCGAAGGAGATCCCGGTGCGTCTGTTGTACCAGACCGTGCTGTTCGACGACGCCGGCGAGCCTGTGATCCGCGCCGACCCCTATGGCTGGAACGACCGCGTCGCGGTCGCGCTGGGGCTTGGAACGAGTGCGAGCTACAAGCCGGCGGCACGCGATGCCGACGTCGGGCCGTAACGACTACTCTGAGTCGCTAAGTATCGTCATCCCCGCGCAGGCGGGGACCCATATTGGATGACATTCGAGATCATTGGAAAGGCTAGCCAGTATGGGTTCTCGCCTGCGCGGGAATGACTGTTTTGTAGCCGGTTACCCCTGAAGCGTCGTCGTCGATGGATAATGCTTGTCGAGGTGACGCTTGATGATCCGCAAATTGCGCGTGTTCGAGCGGAAGAAGAAATCGGGGATCGCGCCGACGAACGGGATCATACCGAACGCCCAGTCGATCCCGACATTGCCGAACATCCGCGCCATCTGGATCTTCGACATGCCGATGTTGCGCGCTTCCCATGCCATCCACGCGCCGACCGCCGCCGCGATCGTGCTGCCGGCGAACGGGATGAGGTCGAGCACGACGTCCATGCCGACCTTGCGGTTGGTGCCGGGGATGACGAACAACCCCTCCATCACGCGCTCCATCGCCTCGACGCGGCGGCGTACCGACAGCGCGTCCGTGCCGAACGGCAGCGTCTGGAAGATTTCGCCGGGGGCGATGCGGGTGGTGCGCGGGTTCATGGACCCTAGTTGGTATCGGCGCGCAACCGGTTCAACGGGTGCCACGCGCGGGTGTTCGCCTGCCACTGGCTGAGGCGTGGGGAGACCAGCGACCAACGCAAGGGCCGCGCCAGCGGGATGAACGCCACGTCCTCGTTCATCGCGGCATCGGCGGCGGCTATCCTGGCGCCGCGTTCGGCCAACGTCGGAGCCTCGCGCGCCGCCTCCAGTGCCGTCCGCGCCGCATCGCCACATGCGACGCAGGCCGCCGCCAGATACCAGCGCGCGCTGTCATAGGGCGCGACCGCATCGACCAGCTTCAGTTCCGCGGCGTCGTCGATCCCGACTCGCCGGGGGACGATCCCGATTGCCATCAGCGATGCCGCGACCTGCGCATATAGCAATGTCGCCCCCGGCCCGGTGGGCAGCGCGACCCGCAGTTCGATCGGACCCGGACTCTGCTGTTTCCAGCCTGCAACCCGCTGGCGCGCGGCAGCGCGACGTTCGTCCTGCGTCAGCAGTGTCCATGCCGGCACCTGCGGCAGCGAGGCGGAGTCGAGGATATCGGGCAGGATGCGGTCCGCCGCGTCCCAGTTCGGCGCGACCGCCCCCGTCACCGCCGACCGATCGATCGCCTGCGACACGGCGGCGCGGTTGGCGGCATCGGCCAGGAACCCGTCGCGCCGGACGATCGCCAGGCCGAACAGCCCCACCGCTGGATCGACGCGGATGTTCGCCGGCGCGATACTGGTCGCCGCCAGCAACGGCCAGTCGACGAAGCTGCCGCCGCTCACCAGATCGGAGTCGCGATTGGCGAACCGGGCGATCGCCCGCGCCGCACGCTCGCCGATCAGCCGGACGTCCTCCTGCGGCTTTGCCTCGCGCTGGTCGTCGGGATCGGCTTGGCCGGGATCGAACGCCGGGCGCAGCAACGGTGCACGACCGCGATGTGCCACGCGGAACGGCCCGGTCCCGCCGGTCGGACGCAGCCGCAGCAACGCGAGTTCGGGTTGCGCGAACAGCTTCAGCAGGTCGGGGCGGGGCCGCGACAGCCGCACCTCGATCACCTGCGGCGTCATCACGACGATCTCGTCGATCGCGGTCAGGAACGGCGCGAGCGGATTGCGCGCGCCCGCCGCTGCCCGTGCAGTATCGGGGCCGCCAATCTGTCGCCGGAGCATCGTCACCACCTGTTCGGCGGTCACCGGCGTACCATCGCCCCAGTCGCCCTCGCGCAGGCGGAAGATGTAGCTCATCCCGCCGTCGATCACGATCCAGCGCTCGGCGATCCCCGGCTCGATCTGTCCCGCGGCATCGAACCGCACCAGCCCCTGCGCGGTCGAATCCATCAGCAGGCGGGCAGGAGTGTCGAGTGCGACGCGGCTGGCATCGGCGACATGCGGGACCCCGCCGATCGCGCTGACCACCACCGCGCCGGTATCCGGCCGCCGATCGCACGCGGCCAGCACCGCGCACCCGGCGAATAGCGCGACGCTTGCCGTAAGCCGCGAGCGTCGTCTGCGTTCAGCACCTAGTCGCAAACCGGGTCGACCGCGTGAATCCGATCGCAGCACAAGAATCTGGTGGATCGTCGACGTCAGCATCGTCGACGGTGTAGGCCCGGACGTCCCGCGGGGCAACGCAGAGGGCACCGCGTACCACCCGATAAACGCCTCGCAACGTTACCGGCCGCCTCGAAATGCGAAGGTGAAGCGATAGGCTCTGTCGTTTGCGGGACGAGCATCCACTCGCCGCGCCGGACTGGCCGCGACCAGGGTCAGCGCGCCGTCCGCGACGTTGACGGGCATGCCGAGCGTCAGATCGATCTGCCTGGACCAGCCGCCGCCCATGACGGTCGCGCGTACCACGAGCCGCCCCGCCCAGACGCACTGCACACCGACGGGGCAGCGACTGTCTTCGATGACCCGGTCCGCGCGCACCTTCGGTCCGTCGACGAACGCGGTCTGCCCAAGCGCTATCGGACCTTCGACCGGGACATGCGCCGTACAACCCGTGATGAACGTCCCGGCTAATGCCAGGATTGCCGCCAGCAGCCAGGCTCCACGCTCAACCACAGGACGCGGAGACCACCCGGCCGTCCGCGACGATGACGGTCACGCGCTCCTGCCGGTAATCGCGCGTCATCGGATCGCCGGGTGCGAGCCGACGGACCACGGCGCTCCCCGTCCGGCGAAGAATATCCGTGTCGTCAGGCGCGGTCTGCCCGGCGAGCGCCGCGGCGGCATCGGGGCGGCATAGTCCCGTCCTCGCCCGGTCGTTCGTGCCGGTCGAGGCGCAGGCTCCGAGGCACGCCAGCCCAAGCATCGACACCAGCATGCTTCCCTTGATCGTCGTCATCGTCACCTCCCCGTCACCGTAAGCCGCGCCCTGATTAGCGCGCCGAACCTGAACGGTAGACGGTGCCGACGACGAATAGCCTTGATCGAACGGGCGGGGGGGCGTTTCCCGAAATCCAGTGCGACGGAGCGTAAGGCCGACCGTCCGCGGAAGGCCTTGCACCGCGTGGTCAGCTGATATGCACGGCCTTCGTGACCAGATGCGCGGCAATGCCCTCTGGACCGTCCTCGGAACCATGCCCGCTCTCCTTCACGCCGCCGAACGGGCTGTCGGGATAGCTCAGCCGGACGTTGTTGATCGCGATCATCCCCGCCTCGATCGCGTCGCCGAGCATGTTCTGGCGACGGCCATTCTCGGTGAAGCAATACGCCGCCAGCCCGAACGGCAGGCGGTTGGCTTCGGTCACCGCGTCCTCGTCCGTCGCGAACCGGCTGAGCAGGGCGACCGGGCCGAACGGCTCCTCGTTCATCGCGCGCGCCGACAGGGGGACGTCGGCCAGCACGGTCGGCTGGAAGAAGAAACCGCCCTGGCCGCCATAGTCGCCGCCCGCGAGCAGCTTGGCGCCGTGCCCCGTCGCGTCGCCGACCAGCTCGGCGATTGCATCGGGACGGCGGGCGTTGGCCATCGGGCCCATCTGGCTCGCCGCATCCATGCCGTCGCCGATCTTCAGCGCGCGCGTCCGCTCGGCAAAACCGGCGGCAAACCGGTCGTAGATGCCATCCTGTACGTGGAAGCGCGTCGGCGCGACGCAGACCTGGCCCGCGTTGCGAAACTTGTGCGCGACCAGCGTATCGAGCGTCTTCTCCAGATCGCAATCGTCGAACACCAGCACCGGGCCGTGTCCACCCAGCTCCATCGTCGTCCGCATCATCGTATCGGCGGCCAGCTTCATCAGCGCCTTGCCGACCGGCACCGACCCGGTGAAGCTCAGTTTCCGCGTGATCGGCGAGGCGAGCAGGTGGCGCGACACCATGTCGGGGACCCCGAACACGCACTGCGCGACGTCGCCGGGCAGTCCGGCGTCCTGGAAGCAGCGCATGACCTCGACCGCGCTACCCGCGGTCTCCTCGGACGGCTTGATGATGATCGAGCAGCCGGCCGCGACTGCCGGCGCGATCTTGCGCACGACGTTCATGATCGGGAAGTTCCACGCGCAGAACGCCGCCACCGGGCCGACCGGCTGGTGCAGGACCAGGCTCCGCGTACCCGATGGGCGGGGCAGCACGCGGCCATAGACGCGCAGGCCCTCGGCGGCGTGGAAATCGAGCAGCGCGGCGGCAAACGCGACCTCGCCCTTCGCCTCGGCCTGAATCTTGCCCTGCTCGAGCGTTGCGATACGCGCGATGTGATCGCCGCGTTCGCGCAGCAGCTGCGCGGTCCGGACCAGGATCGCGGCACGCTTTTCCGGCGGGGTCGCACGCCATGCGATAAAGCCGCGCTGCGCCGCCTCCAGCGCACGATCGAGGTCGGCGGCATTGGCGAGCGGCAACGCCGCCTGTCCCGCACCGGTCGCCGGGTTCAGCACGTCGCGAGTCTCGCGACCGTCGCCGCTCAGCCATTCGCCGGCGATGTAGAGCCCGAGCTTGGTGTCATAGGCGGTGGTCATAATCGTCTCCGTTGTTGGCGTCGCGTCCGGCTGAACCGTCATGTCGTCGTCGATCGTCGCCGCGGTAAGACCCAAGGCGCGATCGAGGGATCGTACGTGGCAATCGCCGGATCGATCGAGCGAAATGCCGGGGTCGCCCGGCACGGCGACCGCAGCATATGGCAGCGTGTCCGCAGGCTCAACCGGAGCGATGCGATCGTCGCGCCTATCATCGGTGCGGACGCCCCGCCCCGCGCGAGGCCTCGTGTCACGTACATGACACGCATCGGGCATACGGAGCAGGCCCGCAGTATCTTGTGCGATCCCACGCTTTTGCGGATCGTGCACGTTCATCATTCGGATCGTGGCCATGACAGAAGTTTCTCGTCGTACGCTGCTCGCCGCCGGCCTGTCCGGTGCGACGCTGTCCACGTTTCCCGCGGCGATCGCGCGGGCGGCGGCGATCGCACCCGACGTGAAGACGGGCTCGATCATGGACGTCGAGCACGTCGTCATACTGATGCAGGAAAATCGCGGCTTCGATCATTATTTCGGGTCGCTGCGCGGCGTCCGCGGGTTTGCGGACCGGTTGCCGATCCCCGTCCCGTCGGAGGCCGACGCGACGAAGCCGGCGCCGGTCTGGTACCAGAGCGATCGAACCGCCCCCGGCGGCGCTAGGACGGTCCTGCCGTTCCACCTCGCCACGCGGACGAATTTCGATTTGATGCGGATGGAGGGCACGCCGCATAGCTGGCCCGATGCGCAACGCGGCTGGGACGACGGGCGGATGGCGCACTGGCCCGAAGCCAAGAGCCAGCGCGCGATGGGGCATTATCGACGCGAGGACATCCCGTTCCAGTTCGCGCTCGCGGAGGCGTTCACCGTCTGCGACGCGTATCATTGCTCGGTCCAGACCGGGACCAACACAAACCGCCTGTTCCTGTGGAGCGGCACCAACGATCCCGGCGGCACGCTGGGCGGTCCTGCAATCGGCAATTCGCACGACAGTTTTCCCGCGGACGGCGGCGCTGCCGATCCGTATCGCTGGACGACGGTGGTCGAGCGGTTGCAAGCGAAGGGTGTCGACTGGCGCATCTACCAGGACATGGCCGATAATTTCACCGACAACCCGCTGGTCGGCTTCGCCGCGTTCCGCGATGCGCACCAGGGTGGTGGGGATGCCGCATTACGAGAGCGCGCGCTGACGACCCGCGGGCTCGACGTCTTGCGCACCGACGTTCTCGCCGGGCGACTGCCGCAAGTGTCGTACGTCATCGCCACCGCGAAAGGCTCCGAGCATCCCGGCCCATCGAGCCCCGCGCAAGGCGCCGCCTATATCGCCGACGTACTCGACGCGCTGACCGCCGACCCCAAGGTCTGGGCGCGAACCGTGCTGCTCGTGATGTTCGACGAGAATGACGGCTTCTTCGATCACGTCCCGCCGCCGGCGCCCCCCTCGCACGCCGCCGACGGCACGCTGCTCGGCGGCTCGACGGTCGATTGCGATGGCAGCTATCACCTCCACCCGAGCAAAAGCGATGCCGCGCTCGATCTTCCTGCCTATCGCGGCCGGGCGTATGGGCTGGGCCCGCGCGTGCCGATGTACGTCGTCTCGCCGTGGAGCCGGGGCGGGTGGGTCAACTCGCAGGTGTTCGATCACACCTCGGTGATCCGCTTCCTCGAACGCCGGTTCGACTTTCACGAACCCAACATCGCACCGTGGCGCCGCGCGGTCTGCGGCGACCTGACGTCCGCGTTCGACTTCACCGCCGCCGACCCTGCACCGTTCGCCGCGATGCCCGATCCACGGCCCGATGCCGTCCGGGCCGCGGCGATCCCCAAGCAGATAAGCCCCCAGGCGCCAGTCGGGTCGCTGCACCCATGGCAGGAACCCGGCATCCGCTGCGCTCGTCCGCTGCCCTATGCCTTGGCCGTAAGCGAGAGGATCGCCGATCGCGCGCTCCATCTACGCTTCACTGCGGAAGGGACGCAGGCGGCGGTGTTCCACGTTTACGACCGCACCGACCTGGCCCAAGCGCCGCGCCGCTTCACCGTCGAACCCGGACACGCGTTGGACGGGCGGTGGCCGTTCGACGACGCGGGCCTTTACGATCTGTGGGTGCTCGGCCCGAACGGCTTCCACCGCCATTTCGCCGGCAGCGGAAACGATCCAGCGCACCTGTACCGGATGCAGTGGATCACCACCGCGGACGATCTCGTTCTGCGACTGCCCGGCAGCCATCGCGATCATGGTCTGGTGGCGAGCGTTGCGGCGATCGGTATGCTGCCCAAGGTGATACCATTGGCCGAAACACGCTATCGCTGGCCTCTCCGCGACAGTTTCGGCTGGTACGACGTCACGGTGACCACGGCGACGGCTCCCCGATTTCGGCGTCGCGTGTCCGGCCGCGTCGATGCGCCGGGCCGGATCACGTGCAGCGATCCATTTCCGCCTGACGCGCACGTGTAGACCTGGTCGGTCCACCGAGGCCAATAAGACCGCACAGCCGCTAACGCGTCATCCGGCGACGGACTTCCGATCGGCGTCTTCCTCGCGAAGGAACTGGAGAAGCTCCTCGATCTCGTCCGATCCATAGCGCAGTGCCATGTCGTCCACCTCGATCTCGACCGTAGCGCGATCCTCCGACGACCAACCAGCGAGGATGTCGGCACAGTCGGCCAAGGACCCGCGCGCAACGCTCTTCCGCTCCCCACCTGATGTGTCGGTGCGGTAGATCGTGGCTGGCTCACTCAGCGGATAGGTCGTCATGGATCTCGTCTCTTCCGTCCGGCAATGTATGGGATGCGGATGCCCGCCGACTGCATGCCGGCGGGCATTCGACGTCATTCGTCTTCGTCTTCGGCGTCGATGTTGACGGTCGTCTCGGCGAGCTTCGTCATATATTCGTCGCCACCATAGATGTCCTTGGTGGCCGCGCTAAGCTTCTTGTGATCGTCCTTGAGACCCAGCGCCTTGGCGTACGCCGTCGCCGTGCCGAACCCGGCGATCCCGTAATGCGTCATCCGCTGATACTGCGCGATGATCATCACATCGAGTAGCGGACCCTTTTCGGGACCTTCCTCGAGGACGTGCTTGGTGGCTTCGGCGACCAGGCCTTCCATGCCCTTGCAATGCTCCTTCGAGCCCTTCTCGTCGTTCGACGCGATCAGGTCCTTGAGCAGGTCGGTATGCGTCTCGATGTCCGCCTGCGACTTGGTCAGCATGTCCTTCAGCGAAGCATCGCTCGCCTTCGACGTGATCTTCTTGAGGACCTTCTTCATCTGGTCGTTCGCGGACCACAGATCCTTCAGCTCGTCGGTGTAGATTTCCTGGAGATCTTCGGGTGCAGACATGGGATCATCCTTATGGGCTCACCGGCGGAATGCGCGGCGACTGGTTTTGAAACTTGGGAAACGCGGATCGAAGCGCGGCGACCTCAGCCGGCGCCGGGCTGCTTCTGCTCGTCCTCATAGTCCGCATCGGTGCCGATCTTGCCGTTGGCCTCGGCTTCGGCGATGCCTGACGTCTCGACGACCTCGATCGTGTGACCTTCGGCCGAGATCGCATGCGGTTCGCGGTCGGCATCCGGGTCGGCGGCGATCGTCGTGCGGTCACCGCCGTCCGAGCCTGCGACGCCGTTAGCCGCGCTGCCGCCGTCTTCGCCAGCCTGACCGCCGCCGTGATAGGCGATGTCGGTCTGGCCGCCATGCGCCATGAAACCGGTGTTCGTCTCGGTCTTGCCGGCATGCGGGTTGGGATAGGACCCGCCGCCACTTTCGCCGCCTTCGCTGCGACCGTGAACGTCGGCGCCGTCCTTGCCGTGGGGCGAGTCCGAAACGCCGTCCGGTGCGCCCTTGCTCGCTGGATTGCCGGGAACGGGGGTATGAACCTTGTCACTCATCGGTACGTCCTTCTGAATGTAGCGGATCAAAAACCGGCCCGGTCCGCTCATCGAGAGCGGACCGGGCCGGGAAGGGGTTACGGCCGAAGCACGACCTTGATGACGCCGTCCTGCTTGTCGCGGAACTTCTGGTACATTTCGGGCGCATCCTCGAGGCTGGCCGGGTGCGTGACGACGAAGCTCGGGTCGATGTCTCCCGCCTCGATCCGCGCGAGCAGCGGCTTGGTATAGGCCTGGACGTGGGTCTGGCCCGTCTTGATCGTCAGCCCCTTGTTCATCATTGCGCCGATCGGGATCTTGTCGCCCATCCCGACATAGACGCCGGGGATCGACACCGTGCCACCCATCCGGCAGCTCATGATCGCCTCACGCAACACGTGGACGCGGTCGGTGGCGAGGAACGTCGCCGCCTTCACCTTGTCGATCACCGCATCCATCGCGCCATGACCCGAAGCCTCGGCACCGACCGCGTCGATGCAGCTGTCGGGGCCACGGCCCTTGGTGCGGAACTGGAGCTCGTCATAAACGCTGTCGACCTCGGCGAAGTTGATCGTCTCGGCACCACCGGCCTCGGCCATCGCCAGACGCTCGGGCACCTCGTCGATCGCGATCACGCGGCCCGCGCCGAGCATCAGCGCCGAGCGGATCGCGAACTGGCCGACCGGACCGCAGCCCCAGATCGCGACGGTATCGCCTGGTTCGATCTGCGCGTTCTCGGCAGCCATGTAGCCGGTCGGGAAAATGTCGGACAGGAACAGCGCCTGCTCGTCGGTGACGCTGTCGGGCACCTTGATCGGACCGATATCGGCCATCGGCACCCGCAGATACTCGGCCTGGCCGCCGCAATAACCGCCCAGCATGTGGCTGAACCCGAACAGGCCAGCGGGCGAATGGCCCATCGCCTTGATCGCCATCTCGGCGTTCGGATTGGTCCGCTCGCACGCCGAGAACAGTCCCTTGCGACAGAAGAAGCAATCGCCGCAGCTGATCGTGAACGGCACCACGACGCGGTCGCCGATCTTCAGATTGGTGACTTCGGAGCCAAGTGCGACGACGACGCCCATGTTCTCATGACCCAGGATGTCGCCCGCCTGCATCGTCGGCTGGTATCCGTCGAGCAGATGAAGATCGGACCCACAGATCGCGCAGGCCGTAACCTTGATGATCGCATCGCGCGGATGCTTGATCTCGGGATCTGCAACAGTATCGACCCGAACATCGCCTTTTCCATGCCAAACAAGTGCGCGCATCAGAAGATCTCCGTCATAGAATTGCAGCCTAGTGCCCACGCACGACACGACATCGCGTCAGACATGACTCGGCGATGGCGAAAACGCCGCCTGATCATCATCAGCACTATGCAGTGTCGCCACGAAGTCTCGGCCGCGACGTTTCCGCGTCGCCGCCGTCAGCGTGAACATATCCTGGGGAGTATAGCGATCAAAGCGGCGTCATCGTTCCTGCGTCACGCCAATATCCGCAGTTAAAATTTCATGTTGATTGTGATCAATATCGAAGAACTTAAGCTAAATCGAGATGCCGCAATGAAAGTCCATAGATCGTAAGGACTTGTCGAGCTCGATCGCTCTGCGACATCGTTGCGGTTGCGACATTGATGCTGCGGCTTCCTCTGCGCGACGGCGATTGCCCTACCAAGTTTGCGGATGCCGGGGCCAATTCGGAATGTGGACCGTTAGGACGCTATCGCAGTCTGCCGACGCCGTTCGCCCGCCACGCCTTGCACGGCGCTGCGGCGTTCCGACGGGCGGGTGCACGATTTCAGATCCGGGATAGCCTCATGCAGATCAAAGCCATTCTCTTCGATATCGACGGCACGCTGGTCGACACCAACGACATGCACGTCCTCGCGTGGGAGGAGGCGTTCGCGACCGTCGGCGCGTCGTTCGACCGACAGGTGATTCACGACCAGATCGGCAAGGGGACCGACATGCTCGTGCCGACTCTGCTGCCCGACGCGGACGAGGATCGGCAGGAAAAGCTCGGCGACACGCACGGCGCGATCTTCAAGGCGAAATACCTGGAGACCGCCAAGCCGTTCGCGCATGCGCACGACCTGCTGGCGCACGCGCATGGTCTCGGGCAGCAGGTCGTACTGGCATCGTCCGCCTCCGAGGCAGAACTCGACCATTACATAGACCTGCTCGACGCACGCGACCTGATCGCCGCGACGACGAGCAGCGACGACGTCGAGAAGACCAAGCCCGCCCCCGACATCTTCGCGACAGCGCTGAAGAAGCTCCCGGGAATCGATCCCGCCGAGGTGATCGTCGTCGGCGACACGCCTTATGACATCGAGGCAGCGGCCAAATGTGGGATCGCCGCGGTCGCGGTCCGATCGGGCAAGTTCAAGGACGAGCAACTGCACGCGGCAGGCGCGATCGCGATCTACGACGACGTTGCGGCCTTGCTCGCCGGCTACGCAACCTCGCCACTGGGACGCTGATCGGCATGGCCATTACCCTGAAACCCCTCCGCGATCAGGTCATCGTCGTCACCGGCGCAACCAGCGGCAACGGTCTCGCCATAGTCGAGGAAGCCGTGCGCCGCGGTGCGGCCGTCGCCGCGACCGCGCGGAACGAAGTGGCGCTCGAGGCACTCCGCGATCGCCTGTCCGCCGATGGCGGACGCATCGCGATCTGCGCCGCGGACGTCAGCGACATGGCCGCGGTCGAGCGCGTCGCCGCCGTCGCGGTCGAAGCGTTCGGCGGGTTCGACAGCTGGGTCAACAACGCCGGCACCGGGACCTACGGCACGCTCGAGCAGGTCCCGGTCGCCGATCACCGCCGGGTATTCGACGTCAATTATTTCGGCGTGCTGCACGGCTCGCTCGTTGCCGCGCGACATCTGCGAGCGCGTGGCGGGGCGATAATCAACATCGGCTCGATCCTCAGCGACCGCGCGATCGTCGAGCAGGGCCCGTATTGCGCGACCAAGCATGCGGTGCAGGCGCTGACCGACACGCTGCGGATGGAATTGGAGCAGGAGGGGGCCGCGATCTCGGTGACGCTGATCAAGCCCGGCGCGATCGACACGCCATTCCCCGAGCATGCGCGCAACTTCATGGACCAGCCACCACGCCTGCCGCCGCCGCTCTACGCACCCTCGGTCGTCGCCGACGCGGTGTTGTTCGCCTGCGAGACCCCGCGACGCACACTGTATGCGGGGGGCGGGGGGCTGTTGTCCTCGCTCCTATCGCGCGCCGCGCCACGGTTGAGCGACAAGATCATGGAACTGCTCGGCACCGTCGCGCAGCAGAAGCCGGAAGATCCCGGCGACCCGACACGCCGCGACAACCTCTATGAGCCGCGCGTCGATGCATTGCGCGGAAGCCAGGACGTCCACGCGCGCAAGTCGAGCACCGTCTTGCCGGCCCAGAAACTCCATCCCGCCATTCTGTTGCTCGGTGTCGTCGGGGCCGGGATCGCGGTTGCCCTGAGCCGGCCGAAGGATACCAGCCGGTGACACCGGACGCCGAACGGGCAGGGGCCGCGCGTGATTTCGACGTCGTGCTCGTCCTCAGCGGCGGCAACGCGCTCGGCGCATTCGAAGCCGGCGTCTACGAGGCGCTGCACGCGCACGGCCTCCAGCCCGACTGGATTATCGGCGCCTCGATCGGCGCGATCAACGGAGCCTTGATCGCCGGCTCCGCTCCCGATCGCCGGATCGAGACGTTGCGAACGTTCTGGCGACCCGCACCGTCTGGCGCCGCGGCGCTCCCTTGGTTGAGTGCCCTCGAAACCAGCCGCCGGACGAACGCTGTCGGCTGGTCCGCAACGCTCGGTCGACCCGGCATCTTCGGCCCCATGCTCTCCGCCTTGGCACCATGGACCGACAGCCAGCCGTCGATCTTCGAAACCAACCAGCTCGCCACGACGCTGGAAACGCTGGTCGACTTCGAGCGCCTCAATGTGGGCCCGTGCCGCTACACCGCAACTGCGGTCGATCTCGAAACCGGAGACGACGTCGTCTTCGACAGCGCCGCGATGCAGGTCGGACCCGATCATGTCCGTGCCAGCGCCGCACTGCCGGTCGCGTTCCTCCCAGTGGAGATCGACGGCCGCTGGCTGGTCGACGGCGGCCTGTCCGCAAACCTGCCGCTCGACCCGGTCCTCAGCGATCCGCCACCGCGACCGACACTCTGCATCGCAGTCGACCTGTTGCCGCTCCACGGTCCCCGCCCGACGACATTGGGCGAGGCGACGAGCCGCATGCAGGACCTGATCTTCGCCGCGCAATCCCGCCGCACGATCGAACGGTGGCAAGCCGCGCACGCCGGCCGCCAGGACTTTGCGCTGTCTCTGGTCCGACTCGCCTATACCGAGCAGGCCGATGAAGTCGCCGGCAAGGCGCTCGACTTTTCAGGCCCCACGATCGAACAGCGCTGGTCGGCAGGCCGTCGCGCAGGGATGCTGGCCGTCGAGGGGGTAAAGGCCGGAACGTTGGCGATCGGCGTTCCTGGCTTCAACATCGCCACGCTCGATTGCCGGCAACCCGGCGGCGCCAGCCGTTGAGCGGTCAGGCAGGTTCGGTGAGATATACAGGATTGGTGCGGACGGCGGGACTCGAACCCGCACTCCTAGGGAGGGAGATTTTAAGTCTCCTGCGTCTACCGGTTTCGCCACGTCCGCACACGCGCCCAACAAGACGAGGTCGCGCGCAGCGTCAACCCATCTTGCCAGGCCGGCAGCATATTCTTCGACTGTCTACGGTCCCGCGCAGTGGTACCGCTCACACGTTCAGGCGTGAGCGCATTTCCTTGCCCGGCTTGAAATAGGGCACGCGCTTGGCCTCGACCTCGACGACTTCGCCGGTACGCGGGTTGCGGCCGGTCCGCGCATCGCGCGCACGCGTAGAGAATGCACCGAAACCGCGCAGTTCGACTCGACCGTCGGCGGCCAATCGCTTGGATATCTCGTCGAAGAAGGTGCTGACGATCAGCTCCACTTCGTTAGGCTGTAGGTCCGGATGCGCCTCGGCGATCTTAAGGACCAGTTCAGATCGGATCATTCGAGCCCCCGCCCATCTAAAAAAACGCGTACAGATTGATACAGGTCAACCTGCGAGGCATTAGCACTTATTACCGAACAGTCAAAAACCAAAGTGGATCTGACAATAAAAAGCCCGACATGTTCGAGACATGCCGGGCGTTTTCATCGATAAGCCGTTAGGCTTTTCTTAACACTTACTTCTTCTCGGCATCCGTGCGGGCCTTGAGAGCCTCGCCCAGGATGTTGCCCAGAGTCGCGCCCGAGTCCGACGAACCGTACTGAGCGACAGCCTGCTTCTCTTCCGAGATCTGCATGGCCTTGATCGAGAAGGTCGGCTTCTTCGAACGATCGAAGCCGGTGACCATCGCGTCGAACTTCTGGCCGACCTGGAAACGCTCCGGACGCTGCTCGTCGCGATCGCGACCCAGATCCGTGCGCTTGATGAAGCCGGTCGCGCCATCGTCGCCCTGCTGCACTTCGAGGCCCGCATCGCGGACTTCGAGAACGGTCACGGTAACGATCGCGTTCTTGTTCAGCTTGTCGCCTGCTGCTGCGATGCCGCCGGCCGATGGCCCGCCGCGCTCGAGCTGCTTCATGCCGAGCGAGATGCGCTCCTTCTCGGCGTCGATGTCGAGCACGACGGCCTCGACGGTCTCACCCTTGCGATGCAGGTTGAGCGCGTCCTCGCCCGAAACACCCCAGGCGATGTCGGACATGTGGACCATGCCGTCGACGTCGTTGTCGAGGCCGATGAACAGACCGAACTCGGTCGCGTTCTTGACTTCGCCTTCGACGGTCGAACCGATCGGATGAGCGGCAGCGAATGCCTCCCAAGGATTGGCCTGAGCCTGCTTGAGGCCGAGCGAGATGCGACGCTTCTCGGAATCGACTTCGAGGACCATGACGTCGACTTCCTGCGAGGTCGACACGATCTTGCCCGGATGGACGTTCTTCTTGGTCCAGGACATTTCCGACACGTGGACGAGGCCTTCGATGCCCGCTTCCAGCTCGACGAACGCACCATATTCGGTGATGTTCGTGACGCGGCCGGTGAGCTTCGCGCCGACCGGGTACTTGACCATCGCGCCATCCCAGGGATCGCTCTCCAGCTGCTTCATGCCGAGGCTGATGCGCTGGGTGTCCTTGTTGATGCGGATGATCTGCACCTTGACGGTGTCGCCGATGTTCAGGACTTCGCTCGGGTGACCGACGCGCTTGTAGCTGAGATCGGTAACGTGGAGCAGGCCATCAATGCCGCCGAGATCAACGAACGCACCGTAATCGGTGATGTTCTTGACGACGCCGTCGATGATCTGGCCCTCGGCCAGGCTGAGGATCAGGCCCGAACGCTGCTCTGCGCGCGTCTCTTCGAGAACGGCGCGACGCGACACGACGATGTTGCCGCGCTTGCGGTCCATCTTCAGGATCTGGAACGGCTGGGGGATGTCCATCAGCGGGGTGACATCGCGCACGGGGCGGATATCGACCTGCGAACCGGGCAGGAACGCGACGGCGCCGTTCAGGTCGACGGTGAAGCCACCCTTCACGCGGCCGAAGATCACGCCTTCGACGCGGGTCGTCTTGGAGAATTCGGTTTCCAGCTTGTCCCATGCGGCTTCGCGACGGGCGCGATCACGGCTGAGCATCGCTTCGCCGTGGACGTTCTCGACGCGGTCGACATAGACTTCGACTTCGTCGCCGACCTTGAGGTCAGCCTTCTGGCCCGGCGCTGCGAATTCGCGAAGCGGCACGCGGCCTTCCGACTTCAGACCGACGTCGATGACGGCCATGTCGTTCTCGATGCCGGTCACGGTGCCATGCACCACGCGGCCCTCGAAGCTGTCGGCGTCGCCGAGCGTTTCGTTCAGCATCGCCGCGAAATCGTCGCGGGTCGGCATTACCTGGGTTGCCATAGAATTCAGTAATCCTAGTCTGTTTCCGGCCAAGCGGTTGGGTCCGCTGGTCTTGGCCTTCGTTGCCGCGACGACCGAACGTCGAACGCGGCATCCGGACGACACGAGGCAGCGGAGGACGTAGACGCTGAATGCGAAAACGGCGCGTGAGACTCGAGGGTCTCCGCGCCTTCCTCCACGAGCATCGCTCGCCGGACGGTTCCGTATAGCCGAAACCCCGTCTCGGAGCAAGTTCGCCGCTGCTTCGTTAGGGGCCGCTCACAACAGGAGCGAAGATTTGAACGAACGCGGCATTCTCGTGCTGGGCTGGGTCGCCACCGTGACGGCGATCGTGATGTACCTGTCGTACATCGACCAGATCATGCTGAACCTTGCGGGTCAGAAAGGATCGGTGGTCCAGCCGTTCGCGACGATGGTGAATTGCGCGCTGTGGGTCGGGTATGGGTTTCTGAAGGACAAGCGGGACTGGCCGATCGTCGTGGCGAACTTTCCGGGGGTGGTGTTCGGGGCGGTTGCGCTGGTTACTGCGCTTTAGGTCCACTGATCCCCCTTGGAGGAGAGTGCCGCCAATCCCCCCTCCCTAGAAGGGAGGGCCAGGGGGTGGGTCGGCCTCCGCATAGACGATCTGGGGTGGCGCAAGCTGGCCGACCCACCCCCAACCCCTCCCTTCCAGGGAGGGGAGCGAGAAGAAGACGCGCTTCCGTTGCCAACAGAGCAACCACCCCGGCGAAGGCCGGGGCCCAATTGGGGGACGATGCCAACTGAGGACTGCGCTTCGTTACTGCTGACGTTCCAATTGGGCCCCGGCCTTCGCCGGGGTGGGGCCAACAGGAATGGGCGAAAGACCTAAACCGAAACCTTCTTCGCCCGCTGCGCCTCAACCAACGCAACCGCCCGCTGCACCGAAGCCTCGATCGACAAAAAGCTCGTATCCAGCAACGCAGCATCCGCCGCCATCACCAGCGGCGCGGTCGACCGCCCGCTATCCCGAGCATCCCGAGCCCGGATATCCGCCAGCACGCGATCCTTGCTCGCCGTCCCGCCGCGAGCCTGCAACTCCGCATGCCGCCGCTGCGCGCGGATATTCGGCGTAGCCTTCACGAACAGCTTCGCATCCGCATCCGGCGCGATCACCGTCCCGATGTCGCGCCCGTCGAGAATCGCGCCACCCTCCTGCGCCGCAAACCGCTTCTGCCGGTGCAGCAACGCCGCGCGGACCAGCGGATGCGCCGACACCACGGACGCCAGCGCGCCGATATCGTCATCACGCAACGCCGGATCGCTGAGCAGCGCATCGCTGAAATCGCACGCCGCGACCGCGTCGGCCTCCGTCTCCGGATCGAGCCCCATCCGCGCCACGCTCAACGCGACCGCGCGGTAGAGCAGCCCGGTATCGAGATACGGCAGCTTGTAATGCTTGGCCAAGGCGCGCGCGATCGTGCCCTTGCCCGATGCCGCCGGACCGTCGACTGCGATGATCATCTTAATTCCCCCGGCCGGTAAGCGCGTCGAGCGACCGGAAGAACACGGGATAGCTCGTCGCCACCGGCGATACATCATCGATCGTGACGGGCTCAAGCGCGCCAAGTCCAGCCACGACCATGCTCATTGCGATGCGGTGGTCGAGTTTCGAGGCGATCCGAGCGCCGCCGCGAATCGCCGCGCCGCCCGACCCGGTGATCGCCATGCCGTCTTCATACTCCTCGCAAGCCACGCCGCAGGCTTCGAGCGCGATCCGCATCGTCGTGATCCGGTCCGATTCCTTGACGCGCAACTCATGCGCGCCGCGCGCGACGGTCGTGCCGGTCGCGAAGGCGGCGGCGACGAACAGCACCGGATATTCGTCGATCATGCTCGGCGCGAGATCGGCCGGCACTTCGATCGCGGTCAGCGGGGCATGCCGGACGCGCAGGTCCGCGACCGGCTCGCCACCGACGATGCGCGGGTCCAGCTCGGTAATATCCGCGCCCATCATCCGCAAAGCCGTGACGATCCCGATCCGCGTCGGGTTCAGCCCGACATTGCGCACGACGATATCCGACCCCGGCACGATCGACGCGGCGACCAGCCAGAATGCCGACGACGACGGATCGCCCGGCACGACGATATCCTGCGGCTTGAGGTCCGCTTCGCCGGCGATCGAGATGATCCGCCCGGCCTCGGTTTCCTCGACGGTCAGCTTCGCGCCGAACCCGGTCAGCATCCGCTCGCTATGATCGCGCGTCGCGACCGGCTCGATGACCCGCGTGATCCCCGGCGTGTTGAGCCCCGCCAGCAGGATCGCCGACTTCACCTGCGCCGACGCGACCGGCAGCGTGTATTCGATCGGCACCGCCGGACACATCCCGCGCACCATCAACGGCAGCCGCCCGCCAGGAGAGGACGTAATGTCCGCCCCCATCTGCGACAGCGGCTCGATCACCCGTCCCATCGGCCGCCCCGACAGCGATGCGTCACCTGTAAAGGTGCAGGTGATCGGATGGCTCGACACCAGCCCCATCAGCAACCGCGTCGACGTCCCGGAATTGCCCATCTCCAGCGCCGTCTCGGGCTGAAGCAGTCCACCGACGCCCACGCCGTCCACGGTCCAGATACCATCTTCGCCGCGCTCGATCGTCGCGCCCATCGCCCGCATCGCCGCCGCGGTGGCAAGCACGTCCTCACCCTCCAGCAGCCCCTCGATCCGGCTGGTGCCGACAGCTAAGCTCGCGAACATCAACGCGCGGTGGCTGATCGACTTGTCGCCGGGGACCGCGATCGAACCGGTCAAAGGACCGCGTGCGACAACGTCCATCGAAGTGGGGAGGGGGTGTGCCATGGGGCCGGGCTTTTGACAGTGGCCTTGCGCTATGGCAAGGCGCGCCCACTTTGCGAGGGTATCCCCCCGCAATCCATTCATCCGAAAGGTTCTATCGGCATGATCAAGCCGGAATGGGGCACGAAGCGTTCGTGCCCGAAATGCGCGACGCGTTTCTACGACCTCGAAAAAGCCGACCCCGTGACCTGCATCGAATGCGGGTATGCGTGGGAGCCCGAGCCCATCTTGAAGTCGAAGCAGCCGCTGCCGTTCGAGGTCGCCAAGCCCGACACCAAGAAGCCCGACGCGGATCTCGAGGGTGACGAGGAAGAGGACATCGCCTCGATCACCGGCGAGGACGAAGAGCCGTCGGCGGACGACGAAGTCGATCTCGGCGGCGACGACGACCTCGGCGTCGAGACGCCGCAGGACGAGCACGAGCGCTGATCTACAAGCGACGCGTGGAATAAATTTGGCAGGCGGCATTTACGCCGCTTGCCAACCCGGGCGGGTCCGGTTAGTGACCCGCCTTCCAACGGGAATGGGGCCGTAGCTCAGCTGGGAGAGCGTTCGCATGGCATGCGAAAGGTCAGGGGTTCGATCCCCCTCGGCTCCACCATTTCCGTTGATGACCGGTCCGCCGGGACAGCTTTTACACAGCGTCAGATGAGATCGTCGGTACCGGTTGCGGCCGCGTGCAGGTCCCTGAACGTCTCCTCGATCGCCGCGACCACGGCGCTTCCCTCGATCCGCGAAGCGGAATCGTTCGCCACCAGCACGCCTACGCGCCGTGTCGGATCGAAGCCCGTCAACCGAATCATCGCGATGCCCTCGCTGGCAAAACTGAGCGGCATGACCGTCATCCCGAGCCCTGCACGAACATAGGTCAGTGCGCGGTCGTCGCTGACGGTGCGGGCGGCCATGAAGGGCCGCACGCTGCGGGCGGTGAAGAAGCGGCTTGTTTCGGCGAGCGCTTCGCAGTGGCGGCGGACGATCATCGTTTCCTCCGCGACGTCGGCGACCGCGAGCGTGGCGCGTCCGGCCAGTCGGTGGTCGCTCGCCACCGCGACCGCGAATCCTTCCTCGAACAGCACGCGACCGCGCGCATCGTCGCCGATCGCGCCGAGCATCACGTCGATCCGCCCGCGATCGAGCAGCGCGACGAGTTCGCTGCTCCGTCCCTCGACGACTTCTAGGCGTTCGGTGGTGGAGGCGCGTCGCGCTCGGTCCAACGAGGCTGCTATCCAGGACGGCGGCAACGTCGTCGCGATCCCGAGGCGGACGAGCTTGGTCGGAGCGGTGTCTTGCAAATCCCGCTCGGCGGCGGCGAACTCGGCTTCGATCCGGCGCGCATGCACCGCGAACCGCGTACCCGATGGGGTGAGTTCGATCCGCCGGTTGGTCCGCAGGAACAGCGTCTGCCCGAGCGACGCCTCCAGCTTGGCGATCCCGACCGACAGCGTTGGTTGCGAGATCCGGCACTGCGCGGCGGCGCGCGTGAAATTGCCCTGGTCGACGACCGCCAGGAAGTAGCGCAACACATAGCGTTCGATCATAGCGGTACGACCATAGACGGCGTCTATCGCATGTGTTCGGTCGTATCAATTTCTCATAGGGACCGCGACCGAGTATCATCGTCGCAACACAAGGTCTGGAGAGGCTGCATGATACCCGATTTCGATTTCGCGCTCGGCGAATCCGCAGACATGATCCGCGAGAGCACGCACCGCTTCGCCACCGACAAGATCGCGCCGCTGGCCGCGAAGATCGACGCCGACGACTGGTTCCCGCGCGAGCTGTGGCCGGCGATGGGCGAACTCGGGTTGCACGGGATCACCGTCGAGGAAGAATATGGCGGCCTCGGCCTCGGCTATCTCGAACACGTCGTCGCGGTCGAGGAAGTCTCTCGCGCATCCGCGTCGATCGGCTTGAGCTACGGCGCGCATTCGAACCTGTGCGTCAACCAGATCCGCCGCTGGGGCAGCCCTGAGCAGAAGGCGAAGTATCTGCCCAAGCTCGTGTCGGGCGAGCACGTCGGAAGCTTGGCCATGTCCGAGGCGGGCGCGGGCTCCGACGTCGTCTCGATGAAGCTCAAGGCGGTGAAGACCGACACCGGCTACGTCCTCAACGGCACGAAGTTCTGGATCACCAACGCGGCCTATGCCGACACTTTGGTCGTCTATGCGAAGACCGGCGAGGGCTCGCGCGGGATCACCGCGTTCCTGATCGAGAAGGACATGCCCGGCTTCGCGATCGGCCAGAAGATCGACAAGATGGGTATGCGTGGGTCTCCCACGGCGGAGCTCGTCTTCACTGATTGCGAGGTCCCGTTCGAAAACGTCATGGGCCCGGAGAATGGCGGCGTCGGCGTGCTGATGTCGGGCCTCGACTATGAGCGCGCGGTGCTGGCCGGGATTCAGCTCGGCATCATGCAGGCGTGCCTCGATGTCGTGATCCCCTATGTGCGCGAGCGGAAGCAGTTCGGGACGGCGATCGGCCAGTTCCAGCTGATCCAGGCCAAGGTCGCCGACATGTACGTCGCGCTGAGTTCGGCGCGCGCGTACGTCTATGCGGTGGCGAAGTCGTGCGATGCGGGCAAGACGACGCGGTTCGACGCGGCGGGCGCGATCCTGCTGGCGAGCGAGAGCGCGGTGAAGGTGTCGCTCGAATCGATCCAGGCGCTGGGTGGGGCAGGGTACACCAAGGACTGGCCGGTCGAGCGGTTCATGCGCGACGCGAAGTTGCTCGACATCGGCGCTGGGACGAACGAGATTCGCCGGATGTTGATCGGCAGAGAACTCATCGGGGCAGCTCCCAAGGTGGCACAGTAATGGCCACCGCAAATCCTCCCCGGAACGGGGAGGGGGACCGCGTAGCGGTGGAGGGGGCTCGCCCCGCACGCAACGCCGGCGGAAGCCCCCCTCCACCCTTCGCCCAAGCGGACGAACGGTCCCCCTCCCCGTGCCGGGGAGGATTGGCATGACCGCGCCCGTCCTGACCTCCGCGCTGTCCTCTGACAGCGAGACCTTCCGCGCCAACGCTGCACATAACGAAGAGCTTGCCGCCCGCCTGCGCTGCATCGTGGCGGATGCGGCTCAAGGTGGCTCGGCCAAGTCCCGCGAGCGCCACACGTCGCGCGGCAAGCTCCTCCCGCGCGACCGTGTCGAACGCCTGCTCGACCCCGGCTCGCCGTTCCTCGAAATCGGCCAGCTCGTCGCCAACGGCCTCTACGATAACGAAGTCCCCGGCGCCGGCCTGATCATCGGCATCGGCCGCGTGTCCGGTCGCCAGTGCATGATCGTCTGCAACGACGCGACCGTGAAGGGCGGCACCTACTACCCGCTCACCGTCAAGAAACACCTCCGCGCGCAGGAGATCGCGCAGGAAAACCGGCTCCCCTGCATCTACCTCGTCGATAGCGGGGGCGCGAACTTGCCGCATCAGGCGGAGGTGTTCCCCGACCGCGATCACTTCGGCCGCATCTTCTTCAACCAAGCGCAGATGTCGGCGCTCGGGATCCCGCAGATCGCCTGCGTCATGGGCAGCTGCACCGCCGGCGGCGCGTACGTCCCCGCAATGTCCGACGAGACGATCATCGTCCGCGGGCAGGGGACGATCTTCCTCGCCGGCCCACCCCTCGTAAAGGCCGCGACCGGCGAGGTCATCTCGGCCGAGGAACTGGGCGGTGCCGACACGCATGGCCGCCGCTCGGGCGTGGTCGATCACGTCGCCGAGAACGACGAACACGCGCTGACGATCGTCCGCGACATCGTCTCGACGCTGCAACCGCAGGCGCAGACCGCGGTGAACCTCCAGCAGCCCAGGCCGCCGAAGTTCGCGCCCGAAGACCTGTACGGCATCGTCCCCAGCGACGTCCGCGCGCCCTACGACGTCCACGAAGTCATCGCGCGCCTCGTCGACGGCAGCGAGTTCCACGAGTTCAAGGCGCTCTACGGCACGTCGCTCGTCTGCGGGTTCGCGCATATCTGGGGCATCCCGGTCGCGATCCTCGCCAATAACGGCGTGCTGTTCAGCGAGAGCGCGCAGAAGGGCGCGCACTTCATCGAGCTCGCCTGCCAGCGCCGTATCCCGCTGCTGTTCCTCCAGAACATCTCCGGCTTCATGGTCGGCGGCAAATACGAGGCGGAGGGCATCGCCAAGCACGGCGCCAAGCTCGTCACGGCCGTCGCCACCGCGACCGTCCCGAAGATCACCGTGCTGATCGGCGGCAGCTTCGGCGCGGGCAATTACGGGATGTGCGGCCGCGCCTATTCGCCACGCTTCCTGTTCACCTGGCCCAACAGCCGGATCAGCGTGATGGGCGGCGAACAGGCGGCATCCGTCCTCGCCACCGTCCACCGCGACGCGGAAAGCTGGACGCCCGAACAAGCCGAAGCCTTCAAGGCCCCGGTCCGGCAGAAATACGAGAACGAGGGCAACCCCTGGTACGCCACCGCGCGCCTCTGGGACGACGGCATCATCGATCCCGCCCAAACGCGAGACGTGCTGGGCCTGGCCTTCGCCGCGACGCTCAACGCTCCCATCCCCGAACGCCCCGCGTTCGGCGTGTTCAGGATGTAACCCGATGATCCTGCTGTCACTTCTCCTCGCCGCCGGACAGATCACCCCGGTCCAGCCGATCGTCAAAGGCACCGGCCTGCCGCCTGCGGCTATGACCGAAGAGGCGGGCGTCATGGTTCCGATCGATGCGCTCCTCGTCGCGCTCGCCGCCCGCGACGGCCAGGCGATCCTCGCCCAGGTCCGCCCCGACGGCAGCGCCACCGTCGCCGAGGAAAAGCCAGACGGGACGCGTTCGGTCCGCCGCACCAGCTGGCCCGACTTCGCCGCATCGATCAGGCCCGGCTCCGAACGCTACGTCGAGCGCCTCACCGATCCCGCGGTCGACATCGACGGCGACATCGCGATGGTCTGGTCGCCCTACGTCTTCACGATCGACGGCAAGGTCTCGCATTGCGGCACCGACCATTTCGACATGGTCCGCGAAGCCGGCCGCTGGAAGATCGCCAACCTGACTTGGTCGAAGCGCACCACCGGCTGCGTGAACTGACATGGCCTGTCCTACACCGCCCGCATCGGCTTATGCCGGGATGACCATGATGAACCAGTCGATCCTTTCTGCCGATCTTCCTGCCGTCGAGGGGCTTTCAAGCCCGATGTGCACATCGCTGGAGCGTCTGCACTTTGTGCACTTCCGCGGAGCGAATCGATGATCGAGTCCCTCCTGATCGCCAATCGCGGCGAGATCGCCTGCCGCATCATCCGCACCGCAAGGGCGCTCGGCATTCGCACGATCGCGGTCTATTCGGACGCCGACGCGAACGCACTCCACGTCCGCCAGGCCGACGAAGCGGTGCACATCGGCGCCTCCCCGGCGCGCGAGAGCTACCTCGTCGGCGACCGCATCATCGCCGCCGCGCTCGACACCGGGGCCGAGGCTATCCACCCCGGCTACGGCTTCCTGTCCGAGAATGCCGACTTCGCCCAAGCGGTGCTCGACGCTGGACTGATCTGGGTCGGTCCGAACCCCGACAGCATCCGCGCGATGGGCCTGAAGGACGCCGCGAAACAGCGCATGATCGCCGCCGGCGTACCAGTCACGCCCGGCTATCTCGGCGAGGACCAGTCCCCCGAGCGTCTGAAGACGGAGGCCGACGCGATCGGCTACCCCGTCCTGATCAAGGCAGTCGCAGGCGGCGGCGGCAAGGGCATGCGCCGCGTCGATACGGCCGCAGAGTTCGCCGACGCGCTCCTCTCGTGCCAGCGCGAGGCGGCCTCGTCGTTCGGCAACACCGACGT
Source organism: Sphingomonas sp. Leaf208 (assembly GCF_001421415.1). Taxonomy (GTDB): domain Bacteria; phylum Pseudomonadota; class Alphaproteobacteria; order Sphingomonadales; family Sphingomonadaceae; genus Sphingomonas. The sequence continues at coordinate 461,382 of NZ_LMKH01000023.1, read as the reverse complement.
TCTGATCGAGAAATACATCCTCTCGCCGCGCCATATCGAGGTGCAGGTCTTCGGCGACGGCCACGGCAACGTCGTCCATTTGTTCGAACGCGACTGCTCGCTCCAGCGCCGCCACCAAAAGGTGATCGAGGAAGCCCCCGCACCCGGTATGGACGCCGCCACCCGCGAAGCGATCTGCGCCGCAGCGGTCAAGGCGGCCAAGGCGGTCGATTACGTCGGCGCCGGCACGATCGAGTTCATCGCCGACGCCAGCGAAGGCCTCCACGCCGACCGCATCTGGTTCATGGAAATGAACACCCGGCTCCAGGTCGAGCACCCGGTGACCGAAGAGATCACCGGCCAGGACCTCGTCGAATGGCAACTCCGCGTCGCGTCGGGCGAGCCCTTGCCCAAGCGGCAGGACGAACTGGCGATCGACGGCTGGGCGATGGAAGCGCGTTTATATGCGGAAGATCCCGCCAAGGGGTTCCTCCCGTCGATCGGAACGCTCGAACGTTTCGATCTCGGCACCACCGCCCGCGTCGATACCGGGGTAGAGGAGGGCGCTGAAATCTCGCCGTTCTACGACCCGATGATCGCCAAGGTCATCGCCTGTGGCGAAGACAGAGAGACTGCGCGCGAGGCCTTGGCATATGCGCTAGACGGTGCGGTCGTCTGGCCGGTACGCTCAAACGCGGGGTTCCTCGTCGAGGCGCTCGACCATCCCGACTTCGTGGCGGGCACGCTCGACACCGGTCTGATCGCCCGCGAAGGCGACGCGCTCATGCCGCCGACGCACCCGACCGAAGAGGCGTTGGCCGACGCCGCAGGCGCACTCGTCTCCACCGATCCGATCTCGGGCTTCCGTCTCAATGCCTTGTCGCGCCGTACTGCGACATTCCTGCTGGACGGCGAACCGGTCGAGGTCGATCTCGACGGACAGGCCGGAACTACGTCGGCGTTCGAAGACGTCCTGATCTCCGAAGCCGGCCAGACCTGGCAGCTCAAGCCTTGGCGAGCGTCTGGTGTCGCTGCGGGCGGAGCAGCGGACGGCGCGATCCTGTCACCGATGCCTGGTCGGATCATCGCGGTCGACGTGGCAGCGGGCGATACCGTCGCCAAGGGCCAGAAGCTCGTCACGCTCGAGGCGATGAAGATGGAGCACTCCCTGACGGCGCCGTTCGACGGCATTGTCGCGGACCTCAACGCCATCGAGGGCGGGCAGGTGACCGAGGGCACCATGCTCGTCCGCATCGAGAAGGATTCCTAATGGCCGGCCGCTATTTCGACGACTGGAGCATCGGCGACCGGATCGAGCACGAGATCCGCCGCACGGTGACGGAGACGGACAACCTCCTGTTCTCGACGATGACTCATAACCCGCAGCCGCTCCACCTCGACATCGAGGTGGCGAAGGCGAGTGAGTTCGGCCGGATCCTCGTCAACGGCACCTTCACCTTCGCGCTGATGGTCGGGCTGTCGGTCGGCGAGACGACGCTCGGCACGCTCGTCGCGAACCTCGGCTACGACAAGCTGGTGCATCCGAAGCCCGTGTTCATCGGCGACACGATGCGCTGCCAGACCGAAGTTACCGAGCTGAAGTCGAGCAAGTCGCGCCCCAACGCGGGCATCGTCACCTTCACGCACCGGCTGATCAACCAGCGCGACGAGATCGTCTGCCAATGCCTGCGCACCGCCCTGATCGAGCGGCGCGCAAGTCCTCCTCAGTGATTGTCGCGCGGTAGGCCCATCGTCTGCGCGATCCGCTGGTACTTCTCGGCACCTTCGAGAATCGCACCGGTCTCCATCTGGCCGACCGTGGCGCGCTGGATTTCCTGCCACGGCGTCTGCGAGCGGGGGAAGGCATAGCCACCCGACTCGGTCAGCGAACGACGACGTTCGGCAAGCTCCTCGTCGGAGATCAGCACGTTGGCGCTACCCTTGGCGAGATCGATGCGAACCCGGTCGCCGGTCCGGATCAGCGCAAGCCCACCCATCGCCGCCGCCTCAGGCGAGGCGTTGAGGATCGAGGGCGAGCCCGACGTCCCCGACTGCCGACCGTCGCCGATGCAGGGGAGGGCATGGACGCCCTCACGGATCAGATACGCCGGCGGCCGCATGTTGACGACCTCGGCCGCACCCGGATACCCGATCGGCCCCGCGCCACGCATGAACAGCAACGTGTCGGTGGTGATCCCGAGCGACGGATCGTCGATCCGGTGGTGATAATCCTCAGGCCCGTCGAACACGACCGCGGGGCCCTCGAATGCCTCGAGATCGTCCGGGTTGGACAGATACCGTTCGCGGAACTCTGGCGAGATCACGCTGGTCTTCATGATCGCCGAGTCGAACAAATTGCCGCGCAGCACGATGAACCCGGCATCCTCCAGCAGCGGCGTCGCGAACGGGCGGATGACGCGCTCGTCCTCGATCGTCGCGGTCCGGCAATTGTCGCCGATCGACTTGCCGTTCGCGGTCATGGCGTCCTCGTGGATCAGGCCCTGCTTCATCAGCTCGGCGACCACCGCAGGCACGCCGCCGGCATGATAATAATCCTCGCCGAGATATTCTCCGGCGGGCTGAAGATTGACCATCAGCGGCACCTTGTGGCCGTGCGTCTGCCAGTCGTCGATCGGCAGATCGACACCGATATGGCGCGCGATCGCGGCCAAGTGGATCGGTGCGTTGGTCGACCCGCCGATCGCCGAATTGACGACGATCGCGTTGTGGAACGCCTCCTTGGTCAGGATGTCCGACGGCTTCAGGTCTTCCGAAACCATGTCGACGATCCGCTTGCCGGTCTTGTACGCGACCTCCTGGCGGTCACGGTACGGCGCGGGGATCGCCGCCGAGCCGGGCAACTGCATGCCGAGCGCTTCGGCAAGGCTGTTCATCGTCGTCGCGGTGCCCATCGTGTTGCAATAGCCGGTCGAGGGCGCGGACGACGCGACGAGCTTGATGAAGCCTTCGTCGTCGATCGCGCCGGTCGCGAGCAGCTCGCGCGCCTTCCAGACGATCGTCCCCGAACCGGTCCGCTCGCCCTTGTGCCAACCGTTGAGCATTGGGCCCACGGATAGCGCGATCGCCGGGATGTTCACGGTCGCCGCCGCCATCAAACACGCTGGCGTGGTCTTGTCGCAGCCGATCGTCAGCACGACGCCGTCGAGCGGATAGCCGTACAGTACCTCGACCAGCGCCAGATAAGCGAGGTTGCGGTCGAGCCCGGCGGTCGGGCGCTTGCCGGTTTCCTGGATCGGATGGACCGGGAATTCGAGCGCGATCCCCCCGGCTTCGCGGATGCCCTCGCGCAGGCGTTCGGCGAGCACGAGATGGTGGCGATTGCACGGCGACAGGTCGCTGCCGGTCTGCGCGATGCCGATGATCGGCTTGCCCGAGCGCAGTTCCTCCAGGCTAAGCCCGAAGTTCAGATAGCGCTCCAGATAGAGCGCGGTCATGTCGATGTTCTCGGGGTTGTCGAACCACGCGCGCGAGCGGAGCTTAGGCATGTCGGTCATGAGGAGCTTTCTGGAGATCGAATATCAGCGGGCGACGGAAAGGCGGTAGATCATCGCGTGATGATACGGCTTGCCCGGATCGACACGCGCGGAAACGAAGTTCGGCTTGTTGGGCGCATCGGGGAATTTCTGTGGTTCGAGCGCGATGCCGTCGCCCATCCGGTACAGATGGCCCTTCTTGCCGATGAACGTGCCGTCCAGGAAATTGCCCGTATAGAACTGCACACCGGGCTCGGTCGTCAGGACTTCGAGCACGCGGCCCGAGACAGGATCCTCCAGCCGCGCGGCCAGTTCGGGCTTGGCGGTCAGACCCTTGTCGAGCGCGAAATTATGGTCATAGCCATGGCCGTAGCGGATCTGCTGGTCGCGACCATCGCGGATGCCCTCGCCGACGATGCGGCCGTTTCGGAAATCGAACACCGTGCCGGCGACGGGCTGGAGCGTACCGGTCGGGATCAGCTTGTCGTCGACCGGCGTGATCGCCTTGGCGGGGATCGTCAGCCGGTGGCCGTACGCGCCCATCGCCGAGCCTTCACCACCGAGATCGAAGATGCCGTGGTTGGTCATGTTGGCGATCGTCGGCTTGTCGGTCTTCGCGTCATACGCAATGCCGAGATTGCCGGCTTCGTCGAGCGTATAGGTGACGGTGACGTCGAGGTTGCCGGGATAGCCGGAATCGCCGTCCGGGCTGCGGTAGCCCAGCACGAGCGTCGCGGTCGGGCCGTTCGTCGCCGAGACGATCTTCCAGGCGACCTTGTCGAAGCCCTTGCCGCCGCCGTGCAGCGAATTGACCTTGTCGTTGAGCGGCAACTGGTACGCCTTGCCGTCCAGCGTGAAGCGGCCACCGGCGATGCGATTGGCGAAACGGCCGACCGTCACGCCAAAGAAATTGGGATGGTCGACGTAGGAGGCGAGATCGTCATAGCCGAGCATGACGTCGGCGATCTTTCCGTTGCGGTCCGGGCCCATCAGCGATTGCAGCGTCGCGCCGTACGACAGGATGCGCGCGGAGACGCCATGCGCGTTGCTGAGCGTTACGGCCTCGATCGCGGTACCGTCCTTGAGCGTACCGGCAGGCGTGCGCTTCGCCTCTGCCGCGTCGGCTGCGTGCGCCGAAAGCGCTGCCAGCAAGGTTGCCACGATGATCCCCGACTTTGTGATTGCGCGCATTCCGGTTCCCGTCCTTATTCGTCCGACGCCGTTGACGCGCCTTGTGTGGCTATATAGTCGGACAATATATTTCTGGGCAAGCCTTGCGGGAAAAGACTGTTGCAGTCACCGACAGGGCACGGAGGATGAAACGACTATGGCGATGCCGATACAGACGCAAAAGCCCGTTAACGCTGGAGTGGTGCATGCCGCGGGAGGCGCGCCGAGCTATCGATCCGCGCTCACGTTGCTCGCCAGCCTGTTCTTCATGTGGGGCTTCATCACGGTCATCAACAACACGCTGCTGCCGCATCTGCGCAGCGTGTTCGACCTCAGCTATACACAGACGACGCTGATCGAGAGCGTCTGGTTCATCGCCTATTTCTTCGCCTCGATCCCGTCCGCCAAGCTGATCGAGCGGGTCGGGTATCAGCGGGCGATGGTGTTCGGGCTTGGCCTGATGGCGGTCGGTGCGTTGATGATGGTGCCCGCCGCGCGGCTGCCCTCCTACGGCGTCACGCTGGTCGCGCTGTTCGTGATCGCGAGTGGCATCACGCTGCTGCAGGTTGCGGCGAATCCCTACGTCGCCGTCGTCGGTCCGCCTGAGACCGCGTCGTCGCGGCTGAACCTGGTGCAGGCGTTCAATTCGGCGGGTGCGACACTCGCGCCGCTGTTCGGTGGGTATCTGATCCTGGGTCGTTCGACCTCCGGCACGGCCGCCGCCGGTTCAACCGCGGTGCTGACGCAGGCCGAGCGGATTGCCGACGCGCAGTCAGTGGTGCTGCCCTATCTGATCGTCGCGGCCGTGCTGGTCGTGCTGGCGATCGTGATCGCGCGCTTCCCGCTGCCGGCGATGGGGTCTTCGACGCAGCGTTCGGCGAAGGCGGATCGCAAGGGCCAGTCGCTCTGGTCGCATCGCAACCTCGTGTTCGGCATCCCGGCGATCTTTATTTATCTGATAGCCGAGATCGGCGTCGCCAATCTGTTTATCAACTTCGTCAGCCAGCCGAACATCGGCAACCTGACGCACGAGGAGGCATCGCATTACCTGTTCATCCTGTGGGGCGGGATGATGGTCGGCCGGCTGATCGGCAGCGTCGTGATGCGTACGATCCCTGCCGAGCGCGTGCTGGCGTTTGCGAGCATTGGCGCCTGCGTCGTGATGCTCATTGCCACCTTCACCACCGGGCATGTCGCGATGTGGGCGCTGATCTCCGTCGGGCTGTTCCACTCGATCATGTTCCCGACGATCTTCACGCTCGGGATCAAGGGGCTTGGACCGTTGACCGAGGAAGGGTCAGGCCTGCTCATCATGGCGATCGCAGGCGGCGCGCTGGTCATCGTCCAGGGCTGGCTCGCCGATACCTACGGTCTCCAGAACTCGTTCCTGCTAACCGCGGCGTGCGAACTCTACGTGTTGTTCTACGCGGTGTGGGGATCGCGGACTACCAACGCGTTGCCGGAACAAGCGGCGCGCTAAAAGGTGAAAACTTTCGGATTATCGTGGTCTGACAATTAGCGGACCGGTTAGCGCCTCTTGCGTAGTTGAGCGAGGTCGAAAGTAGCACGATCGGCATCGCTAGCGCCTGTAATCAGTCCGAGTAATCGGGTATGTTCTTCGCTCGTTAGCAGGAGAAGTAGAAGTGAGCAGTTTGCGCCTATTGCAGCATCGCGCAGCGGACGGCACGCGGTCGGTGATCGCCGCTACCGACGAGGGTGCGAGCCTCGTCCTGGGCGTGGACAGCGTCCGCGAACTCGCAGCGCGCGCGATCGAAGCGGGCACCGATCTTGCGACGGCGGTTCGGGCGTGCGGGACCGGCGCGGCAGTCGACATCGCCGCCGAACTTGCCGCCGGCCGCCTGCTGTCGCCGATCGATCATGGCGATCCCGCACATCTCATCATGACCGGCACCGGACTGACGCATCTCGGCTCTGCGGAAGGGCGCGACAAGATGCACCGTGCTGCGGCCGCGGCCGAAACGCTGACGGATTCGATGCGCATGTTCCTCGACGGCGTTGCAGGCGGCAAACCCGCGCCGGGCAAGACGGGTCAGCAGCCCGAATGGTTCTACAAGGGCGACGGATCGGGTCTGGTCGGGCCCGGCGGCGCACTTACCAGCCCTGCGTTCGCGCAGGACGGTGGCGAGGAGCCCGAACTCGCCGGCATCTATCTGATCGGTCCGGACGGTACGCCGTTCCGCCTTGGCCTCTGTCTCGCCAACGAGTTCAGCGATCACGTGACCGAGCGGCACAATTACCTCTGGCTCGCGCATTCGAAGCTGCGGCCGGCGGCGTTGGGTCCGGAATTGCTGACCGGCCCAATTCCCGACCATGTCGAGGGCATGAGCCGCATCCACCGCGACGGTGCGTTGCTTTGGGAAAAGCCGTTCCTCTCGGGCGAGGCGAACATGTCGCACACGATCGCTAACCTCGAGGCGCATCACTTCAAATACGACCTGTTTCGCCGGCCCGGCGACGTTCACGTCCATTTCTTCGGGACGGCGACGTTGTCGTTCAGCGAAGGCGTTACGACCCTGGAGGGCGACGTTTTCGAGATCGAGGCGGCGCCGTTCACGCTGCCGTTGCGCAACACGCTGGCTAAGGCATCGCCGTCACCGGTCGTCGTCCGCGCACTGTGAAATCAGCCGCGCTGAGGTAGCGTCAGGCGGACTAACAAGCCGCCGAGGACGGGGGAACGGTCGAGCGTCACCGTGCCCCCATTCAGTTCGGCGAGCTCGCGGGTGATCGACAGGCCGAAGCCGTGACCGTCGCCGCGTTCGTCGAGACGACGGCCGGGCAGGACTGCTTGCGCCATCGCCGTGTCGTCGAGACCTTGGCCGTCGTCGGCGATCTCCAGCGTGACCGTGCCGTCGATCGGGTTCGCAGCGATCGAAAGCGCGGCGCGCGCGTGACGCCAAGCGTTGTCGAGGAGGTTGCCGATCATCTCGTCCAAGTCCTGCGGGTCGATTGCGACGGCAAGGTCGTCGGGGATCGCGATGTCGACCGTCATCGGGCGATCGGCGTGGATGCGGCGCAACACCGCGACGAGATCGGAGACGGCGGGGGCGATCGGCATCCGGGTGCGCGCGCCGCCGGTCGCATCCGCGCGAGCGCGACCGAGGTGATGGCGGACTCGCCGATCGATCTGGTCGACCATGTCGCGGACGTCTGCGTCGGCGTTCGCTTCGGCTAGCTTGAGCGAGAGCGCGGCGAGGGGGGTCTTCAGCCCGTGCGCAAGATTGGCGACGTGTTGGCGGGCGTGCGCGAGCCCGGCCGCGTTCTGGTCGATCAGTGCGTTGAGTTCGGTGACGAGCGGTTGCAGTTCGCCGGGCTGGTCGTCGGGGACGTGGCGCTCGGTGCCGGCCCGAACGGCGGCGAGTGAGGTGCGGAGATCGCGCAGGGGGCGCAGGCCGAAGCGGAGTTGCACCAGCGTCGCCAGCGCGAGTCCGGCGCCAAGCAAGGCGAGCGAGCCGAGCAGCGGGATCATCGCCTCGCGCAACGGCTCCTCGACGATCCGGCGAGGGCCAATCGCTGTGATCGTCACCGTGCCGCGCGGCGTGACGACGTCCATGGTGCGCGAGTGCAGCCGCTCGCCGCTCCTATCGCGCGCTTCGCCAGGGTGGATTTGATGGTCTTCATGCCCGCCGGGGCCGGGTGGAAGTGGGCGCTCGTCATTGCGAGGTAGAGCGGGCGACGGCGGTGGAATGGTTGGGTCTGGCTTTGAAACGGTTGGGGGCGGGGTAATGCCGCTATCGAAGCGACCGGCGGGACCTTCGACCTGCCATGACCAGTCGGACCCGGGTTCGCCGAACTCGGGCAGGTCGATCGCGCGCATCCGGTCGAGCGAACCGTCCGGGCGGACAGCCCGCGCCAACACCGCGACCTGCGCATCGAGGCGCTCGTCGAGCCCGCGCGTGACGAAGCGTTCGAGGACGTGGCCGATCGTGATGCCGGCGAACAGCAGCGCGATTCCAGTCGAGAACGCGGCGATCGCGAGCATGCGGCCGAAGAGCGAGCGGGGGATGAGGCGGAGGCGGGTCACTGCGCCTGCTTATCCAAGCGAGACGATCCGTACTTTACACGCCACCCCGGCGAAGGCCGGGGACCAGCTGGCAAGGTTTTTTTAATGATGGGCAGCGCTCCGTTAGCGACCTCCCCCAACTGGGCCCCGGCCTTCGCCGGGGTGGTGCTGTGGATTTGACGATGGGTCTGCACGACAATCATCAGGAACCATCCGCCGTCAGGCGATACCCGCGACCCCGTACCGTCTCGATCATTTGCGGCCCGACCTTGCGCCGTAGCCTCCCGATGATGACCTCGATCGAGTTCGAGTCGACGTCCGCGTCGCCTTCGTACACCCGTTCGATCAGGTCTGCGCGTTCGATCACCACCTCACGGCGGAGCATCAGCGCCGACAGCACTCGCCATTCGAAAGCGGTGAGTTTCAGCGGCAGGCCGTTCAGCTCGAACGTACCAAGTTGCGCGTCGAACGTCAGCGGCCCGCACGTGACTCGTGCCGCCGCATGGCCGGCCGCGCGGCGAACCAGCGCGCGCAACCGCATCACGACCTCCTCCACACGGAACGGCTTCACGACATAATCGTCGGCGCCGGCCTTGAAGCCTTCGACCTTCTCCGACCAGCCATCGCGGGCGGTGAGGATAAGTACGGGGAGGTCGCGTCCCGCCGCGCGCCAGTCGCGCAACACCGACAGGCCGTCGCGCTTGGGCAGCCCGAGATCGAGCACCGCTGCGTCGTACAATTCGGTGGCGCCGAGATGGCCGCCATCCTCGCCGTTGCTCGCGACGTCGACCGCGAAATGCTCCGCGCGCAACGCCCGCGCCAGCCCGTCGGCGATCGCCGCATCGTCCTCGACCAATAATACCCGCATGCGCATGTCCCTATGTCCGAGACCCCAACGGAATCTGAACGGCTTGGTTCAGCGGGCGTCGGCAGCGCGCGCCTAGACGGTGATTCGTCAACCAATGAGAGGAACGACGCAATGACCGAACATTCCCACGGCGCGCTCAACAAGCGCTTCAATCTCCGCCGCAACCGCCTGGCACTCGCCGCGGCCGGCCTGCTCGTCGTCGGCGGTGCAGCCGGTGCGGTCACCGTCGCCGCGACCCGCCCGAGCGTGACGATGGCGCCCGCCACGCCAACCGCGATCCGTTCGCTTCAGTCGGACGGCATCGTCACGATCCGCGGCACGGTCGCGGAGACCTACGGCAACAAGTTCGTGATGGCCGACCGCACCGGTCGCGCGCTGGTCGATCTCGGTCGTGAAGGCGATGGCAGCAACCTGGTCGCGGCCGGTCAGCCGGTGACGATCCAGGGTCGGTTCGAGGATGGCTTCGTCCACGCTTCGTTCCTGGTGGCACCCGGTGGCAAGGTAACGGCGCTGGGCCCGGTCGGCGGACCGCCGCGTGGCCCGCATGGTCCTGGTGGCCCGGGACGCGACGGTCCGGGGCGTGATGGCCCTGGTGGTCCGGGCGGTCCGGGTGGTCCGGGTGGTCCGGAAGGTCCTGGGGCTCCCGGCGGACCGGGTGCTCCTCCGCCGCCGCCAGCGGGTATGGCGCCCCCGCCGCCGCCAATGGCTAACGGTGCAGTCGCTCCCGCACCTGTTGCTCCTTCGGTCGGGGCACCGACTACCACACTGGCTCGGCAGGCTACGCCGGCGACCTGATGGCGTCCGCCTGACGGTCACAATACTAGCGCGGGGCCGGTATCATGCCGGCTCCGTGTTATTGCCGTATCGGTGCGGTCCGGAGCTGTTGAAGGCGCAGCACTGGTTCGGGCGGACGGACCCAGTAGCGGCCGGTCACGACCAGCGGCAGCGCGAGCAGCAGGCCTGCGCCAACATCCCAGACGCCGTCACCGATGAGCCCGGCGCCGAGCCCCGCAACGGTCGACACGCCAAGCAGGATCGGCAGTGCGAAGATCTGGCCGTTGGTCTTGTGAGTCATGCGATTTCTCCCGCCATCACGACTTCGCGGACGCGCTGGTCGCTCGGACCCCCGCGACGACGCAGCCAAAGATACAGCCCGCTGCCGAGCACGATGATCGTCAATATGTCGAAGATGGCCCAGATGATCTTCATCGCGAGGCCGCCATAATTCCCGAAATGCAGCGGCTGCGCGAGCAGCATCGCCTGCATGTACCAGGGCATCGGCACGACCGCGTCGAGCCGTCCGGTCGCGGCATCGACGAAGCCGGGCAGCAACATCTTCGACGTCAGCGGCGTCGCGCCTTTCAGGAAGACGGCGTAGTGATGGTGACTGCTGAAGACGACGCCGGGGAAGGCGATGAACTGCGGCTTCATCTCGGGTGCCTTGCGTTGCACCGCGTCGAGCGCAGCCTGGACCGAGGCGCGCTGGGCGGGCAATGGCGTGCGTGCTTCGCTGGCGATGATGTCGGCGAGGCCGTTCGCCTTCCAGATGCCGGTGATCGGCACGACGAAGGTGTTGATCGTGCCCGTCACGCCGACGACGCTCGCCCAGGCGAGCGTGACGATGCCGAGCAGGTTGTGGCGATCGAGCCAGCCGAGCCGCTTGCTCCGCCCGCGTCGCAATGTGCCGAAGTCGAGTTTGGCCATGAACGGTGCGTAGAGCACGACGCCCGAAACGATCGCGGCGAAGAATAGCAGTCCCATCACGCCGAGGAAGATCTCTGCCCAGAAGCCGAGGAACATGTCGGTATGCAGCTTCAGGATGAACGCCATTACGCCGGGGACATAGGGCGGCATCTTCGTACCCGTGCGCGCGTCGAAGGCGAGGAAGTGCATCGCTGCGGGCGCGGCATCGGGCGTCGGGCCGGTCGTGACGTAGACGATCGGGCGTTCGTCGTCGAAGCTGATGTAGAGAGGAATTTCGCCGGGGGCGGCCTTTGCAGCGCGGCCGAGAATGGCGTCTAGGGACAACGATGGCGTGTTTGACGGCAGCGTCGCCATCGGCGCGGGCGGATCGAGCCAGCCGTCGATTTCCTCGTCGAAGATCAGCGGCAGGCCGGTCACGCAGAGCATCAGCAGGAACGCGGTGCAGATCAGGCTCGTCCATTTGTGAACGAGGTACCAGGTCTTGATCGTGCCGCGGGTCATGCGCGGGGAGTGGTCTTGACGAGGGGTATGATCTGCCGGGCGGTCACCAGCGCACAGGTACAGATTTGATAACGATGTGCAATAGCGGCGTTGAGTGGACCTTTTGGCTATCCTCCCCCGCCAGGGGGAGGTGGAACCGAAGGTGTCGGAGGGGGAGGAACGCGCAACGACGGTAATCCTTACCTCCCCGTCCGTCTGGCAAGGGCCAGCCACCTCCCCCTGGCGGGGGAGGATAAGCAGTCAGGCTACGCCGGCGCCGCCCGTCACGCCGTAGACTTCACCCGTGATGTAGCTGCCCTCCTGCGAGGCTAGCAGCACGTACACCGGGGCGATCTCCACCGGCTGGCCCGGGCGGCCGAAATGGCTCTTCGACCCGAACGTCTCGAGCGTTTCCTGCGGCTGGCCACCGCTGGGCTGCAACACCGTCCAGAACGGGCCCGGCGCGACGACGTTGGCGCGGATGCCCTTCTCGATCAGCTGCTTGGCTAGACCCTTGGTGTAGGCGACGATCGCCGCCTTGGTCGTCGCATAATCGAGCAGATTGTCCGACGGGTCATAGCCCTGTACCGACGCGGTCGTGATCACAGCCGCGCCAACCGGAAGATGCGGGACGGCGGCCTGTACGAACCAGTGCAGTGCATAGACGTTGGTCTTCATGGTCTGGTCGAAATCGTCGGTCGAGATGTCGGCGACGGTCGGCCGCGTCTGCTGGCGCCCGGCGTTGACCACCAGCACGTCCAGGCCGCCGAACGCATCGACCGTCTGCTGCACGGCCGCACGACAGAACGACTCGTCCTTCACATCGCCCGGCAGCGCGAGCGCCTTGCGCCCCTCGGCCTCGATCAGCGCGACGACTTCCTTCGCATCGGCCTCTTCGGCGGGGAGGTAGACGATCGCGACGTCGGCGCCTTCGCGGGCATAGGCGATCGCCGCGGCACGGCCGATGCCGCTGTCGCCGCCGGTGATGAGCGCCCTGCGCCCGTCCAACTTGCCCGAGCCCTTGTAGCTCGTTTCGCCGTGATCGGGTTTCGGATCCATCTTCGACGCGATCCCCGGTGCTTCCTGCGACTGTTGCGGGAAGGGGGGGTGCGGATATTGCGTGCGCGGATCCTGCATCGTGAGCCGGTCGGCCATGGGCTGCTCCTGTGTCGAATGAACAGGGGCAACCCATGCCGGCGCGGATAGGTTGCGTTCTATTTGAGCAGGATCAACGCCTTCGACAGCGTCATGTAGATCCCCCACAGGATCGGCAGCCCAACGGCAAGCCACGCGAAGACGACGATCGGCGACGTCCCGGTTGCCGTGGCAACCGATCCACCAGCGACCGTGTCGACCGTGATCGGCCGCTCGTCCGCCGCCATGTGGAACTTGGCGGCAACCGGCCGGACGAACAGGTTCGCGACGAACCCAGCGACCAGCATCGCCGCCAGCACTAGGAAGATCGGCGGATAGATATCGCTGCGGGGTACACCCGCCGCGATCGCGCGGTCACGCATGTTGGCGACGAGGAGCGGCCCGACCACGCCTGCGGTTGACCAGGCGGTCAGCAACCGGCCATGGATCGCACCGACATATTTCGTCCCGAACAGGTCGGCGAGATACGCCGGCGCAGTCGCGAACCCGCCGCCGTACATCGAGGCGAGGATGCAGAAGACCAGGATGAACAGGCCCAAGGTCGTGCCCGCCAGCGCCGGTGCGGCGAAACCGTAGAGCACCGCGCCCGCCGCGAGGATCGTCGCGAACAGGGGTTTGCGCCCGATGCGATCGGACAGCCAAGCCCAGAAGAACCGCCCGCCGATGTTGAACAGGCTGATCGCACCCACGAACCCAGCGCCGACCGCTGCTGCCGCCTTCTTCTGGTCGTCGTCGAACGCGGTGAACAACACGCTCGGCGCATCAATCAGGCGTCCGCCAAACAGCTCCTGCAACATCGGCGAGGCGATACCGATGATCCCGATCGAGGCGGAGACGTTGAAGAAGAGCACCAGCCACACCAGCCAGAATTGCGGCGTGCGGTGCGCGTCCGACAGCGCGACGTTGAAGCGGCTGATCGATGCCTTGGCCGATGTCGGTGCGATCCAGCCCGCAGGTGCCCAGCCCTCAGCGGGGACGCGGTAGCCGATTGCGCCGGCCATCATGAACACGAAATAGATGCAGGCCAGGACGAGGAACGTCTGCCAGACGCCGACGCCCGTCGGGCTAGCGAAATGCTTCATCAACAGGTCGGCGAGCGGTCCGCCGATCATTGCGCCGCCGCCAAAGCCCATGATCGCCATTCCGGTCGCCATGCCGCGGCGATCGGGAAACCATTTGATTAGCGTCGAGACGGGCGAAATGTAGCCGAGGCCGAGCCCGATTCCCCCGATGACGCCCGACCCGAGCCAGATCAGCCAAAGCTGATGCGTCGCGATGCCGATCGCCGCGATGCCCATGCCGCCACACCAGCAGAATGCGGCGACCACGCCGGCCTTCCGCGGGCCGGCGCGTTCGAGCCAGCCGCCCCAGATCGCTGCGGCGGCGCCGAGTACGACGAAGAACAGCGTGTACGTCCAGACGAGGTCGCTCACCCGCCAGTCGCAGGTCGTGGTGGTCAGCGCGCCGAGCAGCGTAAGGTTGGGGCAGGCGACCGGATCGGTGATCCCGATCGCGCGCGACAGCGGCAACCAGAAGACGCTGAACCCGTACGCCATGCCGATGCATAGATGGATAGCGAGCGCGCAGGGGGGCACGAGCCAGCGATTGAAGCCTGGCGCGGCGACGGTTCGCGCCCTGCTCAAGAACCCGGTGGTCCCTGTGTCGATCGTGTTCGTCATCCAACCCCCGCTTATTATCGGTATTCGCGGCAGCGTGGACGATCAGTCGGCGAATGTCATCACAAGCGTTTCAAAACCGTCGATCGTAGCGTGCACGGTCTGTCCGCGCCGGATCGGGCCGACGCCGGCGGGGGTGCCGGTGAAGATCAGGTCGCCCGGTGCCAGCTCGACGAAGGTGGACAGCGTCGCGATGATCTCGGGCACGCTCCAGATCATCATCGACAGGTCGCCGGACTGTCGCGTCTCGCCATCGACCGCGAGCGCGATGCTGCCCGTGGCGGCGGGCACGCCCGGCGTGAGCGCGCCGACGGGGGCGGAGCGATCGAAGCCCTTCGCCATGTCCCACGGCCGCCCGGCCTTCTTTGCCGCCGCCTGGAGATCGCGGCGGGTCAGGTCGATGCCGACGCCAGCCCCGAAGATCGTCGCAGCGGCGTCCTCGACCGCGATATCCTTGCCGCCCGTGCCGAGCGCGATCACCAGTTCGACTTCGTGGTGCAGGTCTTCGGTCTGCGGCGGGAAGGGGAGCGTGCTGCCGTTGGCCACGACCGCGTCGGCGGGCTTGGAGAAGAAGAACGGCTCCTGGCGATCGGGATCGGAGCCCATCTCGCGCGCGTGATCGGCGTAGTTCTGGCCGACGCAGAAGATACGGCGGACGGGGAAGCGGTCCGTGGTGCCGGCGATGGTGACGGTCGGCGCGATGATCGTGGGGATGTGCATGGATGCTCCTTTGGCGCCTTAATCACGCGTTGCCGCCTGGTTTGCAACGAAAGCGGAACGTCCATCGGTTCAACGGGTTACCGATGCGTACCAAGAGGAGATACTCATGCCTAGCAACCAGCCCGTCCGTTTCGATCCGTCCGTCGAAACGATCGCTCCCGACGAGCAGGAGACTCTGCAGGGCATGAAGGACTCGTTCCAGGATATCCTGGAGACGACATCGCAGGACTACGGTCACGCGGTCCGCTCGGTCCATGCCAAGGCGCATGGCATCGTGCGCGGTACGTTCACGATCGCCGACAATCTTCCGCCCGAGCTTGCGCAGGGCATCTTCTCGACGCCCGGCCGCCACGAGGCGATCATCCGCATCTCGACCAACGCCGGCGATATCCTCGATGACAGCATCAGCCTGCCACGTGGTCTCGCGCTGAAGATTCTCGACGTTGCAGGCGCTCGCTTGCCGGGGTCGGAAGGCGACACGACGCAGGACTTCATCATGGTCAACGGTCCGGCCTTCTCTGCGGCGGACCCGAAGGCCTTCGCTAAGAACCTGAAGCTCCTGTCGAAGACGACCGACCGCTTCGAGGGGGTGAAGAAGGCGATGTCCGCGACCTTCCGCGTCGTCGAGTCCGCGCTCGAGGCGGTCGGCGGCCAGTCGGCGACGCTGACCACGCTTGGCGGTGCCAAGCCCGTCCATCCGCTCGGCGAGACCTACTATTCGCAGACGCCGTTCCGCTTCGGCGAGTATATCGCGAAGGTGGCGCTGTTCCCGGCATTGCCCGAACTGACGCGGCTGACCGGTGATCTCGTCGACATCACCGCGCGCCCGGATGCGCTGCGCGAAGTCGTCCGCGAGGAAATGATCGAGCATGGCGGCAAGTGGGAGTTCCGCGTGCAGCTGAACACCGATCTCGAAAAGATGCCGATCGAGGACGCCTCGGTGGTCTGGGACGAGGAGCAGAGTCCGTTCGTGACGGTCGCGACGCTCGAAGTGCCGGCGCAGCTGTCGTGGGAACAGGGCGTTACCGACCATACCGACGACGCGTTGTCGTACAGCATCTGGCACGGCATCACCGCGCATCAGCCGCTCGGCGGCGTGAACCGCACGCGCAAGGACACGTACAAGCAGTCGGCGGATTTCCGCGGCAAATTCAACGGTTGTCCGATGCATGAGCCCGCCAAGCTGTCCGAACTCGCCTGACATGACGATGGGGGGCGGTACACTTAAGCTGTTCCACGTCAGCGACGTGCATTTTGGTGCGGAGGACCCGGCGGCGATCGCCTGGTTCTCCGAACGCGTCGCCGACGAGAAGCCGGACGCGGTCATTATGACCGGCGACCTGACGATGCGCGCGACGAAGGACGAGTTCCAGCAGGGAGGCGACTGGTTGCGGTCGCTTGGCGTGCCGGTGACGCTGGAGGTCGGCAATCACGACATCCCCTATTACTGGGATCCGTTCCGCCGGCTGTTCGCGCCGTACCAGCGCTACGCTGCCGTCGAGCAGATGATCGAAAAGCCGCTGGAGCTTCCCGGCGTCACCGTGGTGCCGCTCAAAACGACGGCGCGCGCGCAGTGGCGGTGGAACTGGTCGAAGGGTCGCGTAAGTCCCGGGTCGCTTAAGCGTGCTCTGGCAATGATCGCGGACGTGCCGAAAGGTAATTTGATCTTCATCGGTGCTCATCATCCGCTGATCGAAGGCGGTACCACCGGGACTGCCAAGACGCGCAACGGCGACGAGGCGCTGACGGCGCTGGCCGAGGCTGGGGCACACGCGGTGTTGTCGGGGCATGTCCATGATCCGTTCGATGTGCCGGTCGAGCGGGCAGGGCGGATCATTCGGATGATCGGTGCCGGCACGCTGTCGAAGCGCACGCGTGGCAGCCCGCCTGCTTTCAACGAAATCCGCGTCGAGAGCGGGCAGTTCGAGACGCTTGCACGGACGTTGTCGCCTAAGGCTAAGCACTCGATCACGAGTGAGATCTGACTGAGGCTCTGATCCTCCCCCGCAAGGGGGAGGTGGCTGGCGCTTGCCAGACGGAGGGGGAGGTAAGCGCCGACCGCTGTCCCGTCTCCTCCCCCTCCGTCACCTTCGGTGCCACCTCCCCCTGGCGGGGGAGGATCAAGGGCTTGCCTAGTCCGGTGCTCTCCCGGAATTGAACTCGATATCGATCTCCACCCAGCCACCGAGGATCTGCTTCCCGCCCACCCGCGGGGGACGGACGCGGAACTGCCACGCGGCCTGACGCATCGCGCGGGCCAGTCCCGAGCCGACGGGCGACTCGCTCAGCGCACGGCAATTCTCGACCTGGTAGTTCGCGATCATCCGGCAGGCGATCTTCGCCCAACTGTTCGGCGGCGGCGGGCTTTTCAGGTACCCGTTGAGTTCCGCATCGGTTGGCCGGCGATACCATTCGACCTTGTACAGCCGCTCGCCACCCGGGCCTTCACCAGGACCATAGGCCGAACCGCTGTCCTTGCCCTTGCCCGACCCGCTGCCGCCGTCACCGCCGGCGAGCTGGTCGTCTGGGTGCGACGGCATCTTCGAGATATCGGCAGCATCGAACATCTCCATCCCGCCGAGCATCTTGATCGGCAGCGGTGGCGGCGATGTCGGCGGGGCAGGGGGCGCCTGTGCGGACGGGACCCTGGGTGCGGCACGCTGCGGCGATCCGCCGCTCGCACGCTTTGCCTTAGTCGGTGACGGCGTCCGCTTCTGAGGAGTAGGCGCAGTTTGATCCGGGGCGATCTGGAAGGTGACCGGCTCGCGGCGCTCCTCGGGCTTTGAGGTAACCGAGGGCGCCAGTCGCAACAGCAGTAGCAGGATCAGGACATGCGCGATGACGGTCAGTATGAACGCACCGCTCCGCCGTCGGGTCGAACCGCGCGTCTCGATCGACGAAGGATGGTACGCCGATCGCATCGGCAGTCCGCCTAGCCCCGCCAAGGCGCGACGGCAACGCCCGGCGTCGATGATCTTTTTGTCACCATGATCCCTGAAAACTGTCGACCAAGTCAGCCGCGCACAACGACGAGCGCCGCGATCGCGTCTGCAGCAGCCTCTGCGCCGTTCTCCCGCGCAACCTGCGCGCCGACCTGCGCGGCCGTCTCGCGCATCCGGTCGGTCAGGATGGCGGTGATCGCAGCACCAGCACGCGCGATCGTGAAGTGCTTCGACGACAGCGTCTTGCCGACTCCGATCGATTGAATGCGGTGCCCGTTGTCGTATTGATCGCCCATGTGCGGGACGACGAGTTGCGCCTTGCCTGCCCGTAGCGCCTGGCCGGTGGAGCCTGCGCCACCGTGATGGATGATCGCACACGCCCGTGGAAACAGCAGCGAGTGCGGCGCATAGCGGCAGACATGCACGTGTTCGCTCGCTGCTGCCTGATCGTCGCTGCCGGTCAGCAGTACCGCGCGCAGGCCCAGTGTTCGCGCGGTCGCCGCTGCGGTGGCGTAGAAGTTGCCCGGTGCAAACGTCGCAAAGGATCCCAGCGTGAAGACCAGCGGCAGTGGGCCGGCAGCGAGGAACGCCTCTAGCGCAGGGTCAAGCGTTTCGGGCGCACCCGAGTCGCTGTCGAAGATCGCAAAGCCGGTGACGCGCGCGATGTCGGGGAGGTCAGGCTGGCGCGGTGCGATGGCCGGCGAATAGCAGCACAAGGTCAGGTTTGCGCTCGCGGGCGTCTCGAGCAGCAACGCCTGGCGTGACGGCGGCAGGCCGCGTGTCTTGCGAACCGCATCGACGGTGCGTCCATACCGATGTCGCAGCACGCCGAGCATGACCCGGTACACCGACCGGTTCCAGGCACGGCCGATCGGCCCGGTCGGTGCGTGGGCCATCATCGCGAAGTCAGGCGTGCGGGGAGGCGCATAGGCGGAGAAGGTCGCCATCGGCTGGAGCAGGACGTTGACCAGCGGCACGCCCCGCGCTTCCGCGACGATCGGCGCGGCGAACACGAACAACGAGGCGACTAGCGCGACTGCCCCCTCCATGGCGTCGTCGAGCGCCGTCGTGCTGTCGGCCAGCCACGGCATCAGGATTCGGTTCATGAGATAGGTCTGATCCGCCATGATCCGCTTTGCGACCTCGTCGGGCGGCATGCCCAACGTCTCGGTCAGCGCGTCGAACCCTCCGACGATCGCCACGCCGGTGAGGCCTGCGGCTTCGACCTTGGCGACGTGATCGGCAGGAACCGCCAGCACGACCGTGAACCCACGAACCTTAAGAGCGAGGCCGATCGCAATGAAGGGATGAAGGTCGCCGAGCGAGCCGATCGTGGCGAGGACGATCTTTCGCATCGGGTCCGTATGGTCCTTCCCCGCCGCTAATTTCGACGGCACCTGCCGCAGCCGTACAGCGGGAATGCGACTCATTTATTGCGGCGAAATTGCCGACGCCGTGGTGCACGGCATGAAGCCACATGTGCTGGCGGCGGGGGCCGACCTACGGTCAGTTCGGACCGCCAGATCCGCATTTTCCGCGTCATGCCGGACAAGTTCCAGCATCCACGGTGGCGCAAATCGAAAGACTTGTCTTGCAGAACGGGGGACGCCGGACCGCGTCGGTATCCCTCGCGAGTAAGAGCCGACCCGCAGTTCGACGGCGGCACCTTCTTGTTCTCCCGCGAAGGCGGGAGCCCAGTCTGGATCCCCGCCTCCGCGGGGAAACAGTTTGCCTGACAGCTGTACCCCCGAACCTATCAAACCGACGGGGAAATTCTGGACTGAAGCCCTGCAAAACTCCGAAGGTCGATCAGCACTTCTCTGCATCTGTGGCCCAAAACGAAAAAGGCCGCCGCCCGGTATCCCGGACGGCGGCCTTTTCCTTAGTCAGCGCGGAAGGCGTCTGACGAAACCGATTACTCGGTCTCGTTCAGATACTCGCCGGCATCCGCGTCGGTGCCGGTGCCCGAGGTTACGACCGCTGCGAGCGGATCCTCACCCGTGCCGCCTGCGTCACGCGGCGAGCGTGCCAGTTCGGCAGCATGCTCGTCGGCAGCCGACATCGGTGCCACGATCGACACCTCCGCCATCTTGCGCTGCTGGACGCGCATCGCGGCGTCGCGGCTGTTGGCCACGACACGCAGGCGGTTGAGGCCTGCACCGGTGCCTGCCGGGATGAGCCGGCCGACGATCACGTTCTCCTTCAGGCCCATCAGCATGTCCTGCTTACCCTGGACCGCTGCCTCGGTGAGGACGCGGGTGGTCTCCTGGAACGATGCCGCCGAGATGAAGCTGCGGGTCTGCAGCGACGCCTTGGTGATGCCGAGCAGGATGGGCTTGCCCTGTGCGCGGGTCTGCTTCTTCTCGAGCTTCTCGTTGGTCGCGTCCATTTCCTCGCGATCGACCTGCTCGCCCTTCAGCAGCGTGGTATCGCCGCCGTCGGTGATCTCGACCTTCTGCAGCATCTGACGAACGATCGTCTCGATGTGCTTGTCGTTGATCTTCACGCCCTGGAGACGATAGACCTCCTGGATTTCCGACACGAGATACTCGGCGAGGGGTTCGATGCCCATCGTCTCGAGGATGTCGTGCGGATCGGGCGAGCCGCCGATCAGGTTGTCGCCGCGCTTGACGTAATCGCCTTCCTGGACGTCGATGACCTTCGACTTCGGCACCAGATACTCGACGACGTCGCCGCCATCCTCAGGCTGGATGCCGATCTTGCGCTTCGCCTTGTAGTCCTTGCCGAACACCACGCGGCCCGAGATCTTGGCGATGATCGCCGAGTCCTTGGGGATACGCGCCTCGAACAGCTCGGCAACACGCGGCAGACCACCGGTGATGTCGCGCGTCTTGGCGCTTTCGCGGCTGACGCGGGCCACGACGTCGCCGCCGAACACCTGTGCGCCATCCTCGACCGACAATGTCGCGCCGATCGCCAGCATGTAACGACCGGTCTCGCCCGACGTCTCGTCGAGCAGGGTCATGCGCGGACGCAGATCCTCCTTCGACTTGGTCGCCGCACGATATTCGATCACGACGCGCTGAGCGATGCCCGTGGCTTCGTCGGTCTGCTCGGTGAGCGTCTTGCCCTCGATCAGGTCGACATACTTGATCGTGCCCGGGTTCTCCGTGATCACCGGCATGGTGAACGGATCCCACTCGGCCATCCGATCGCCGCGCGACACGATGTGACCATCGTCGAACAGCACGTACGCACCGTAGGGGATGCGATCGACCGAGAGCTCGCGGCCGTCCATGTCGACGATCGCGATTTCGCCCGAGCGGCTGAGCACCACGCGACGGCCACGCTGGTCGACGATGATACGCAGATCGCGGAACTGCACCGTACCGTCGGCATGCGCCTCGAGGTTCGACGTTTCGTTGAGCTGCGCCGCACCACCGATGTGGAACGTACGCATCGTCAGCTGCGTGCCCGGCTCACCGATCGACTGCGCGGCGATGACGCCGACAGCTTCACCGATGTTGACCGGCGTACCGCGGGCGAGATCGCGCCCGTAGCACTTGCCGCAGACGCCGATCTTCGACTCGCAGACCAGCGGGCTGCGGATCTTGCACGACTGCGTGCCAAGGCCTTCGATCGTCGTGATCATCGGCTCGTCGAGCAGCGTGCCCGACGGGATGACGACCTTGCCGGTCTTCGGATCGACGATGTCTTCCGCGGTCGTACGACCGAGAATGCGCTCGCCGAGGCTTGCGATCGTCGAACCACCCTGCAGAATGGCCTTCATCTCCAGCGCGCGGGTCGTGCCGCAATCCGGTTCGATGATGACGCAATCCTGCGACACGTCGACCAGACGACGCGTCAGGTAGCCCGAGTTGGCCGTCTTCAACGCCGTATCCGCGAGGCCCTTACGAGCGCCGTGGGTCGAGTTGAAGTACTCAAGGACGGTCAGGCCTTCCTTGAAGTTCGAGATGATCGGCGTTTCGATGATCTCGCCCGACGGCTTGGCCATCAGGCCGCGCATACCGGCAAGCTGCTTGATCTGCGCCTGCGAACCACGAGCACCGGAGTGGGCCATCATGTAGATCGAGTTGATCGGCTTTTCACGGCCGGTCTCCTCGTCGACCTTCACCGCACGGATCTCGTCCATCATGGCGTTCGCGACCTGGTCGCCGCAACGGCTCCAGGCGTCGATCACCTTGTTGTACTTCTCCTGCTGCGTGATCAGACCATCCTGATACTGCTGCTCGAAGTCCTTCACGAGCGCCTTGGTGTCGTCGACCAGACCAACCTTGGCGTCCGGAATGATCATGTCGTCCTTGCCGAACGAGATGCCGGCACGGAATGCGTGGCGGAAGCCGAGCGACATGATCGCGTCGGCGAACAACACGGTCTCCTTCTGGCCGGTGTGACGATAGACCTCGTCGATCACGTCGCCCACGTCCTTCTTGGTGAGGAGGCGGTTGACGGTGTCGAACGGCACCTTGTGGCTGTGCGGCAGGCACTCGCCCAGCAGCATGCGGCCCGGGGTCGTCTCGTACCGCTTGAGGTACTGCTTGCCCTTCTCGTCGGTCTGCGGAACGCGGCTGATGACCTTGGTGTGCAGCGTGACCGCCTGGGCGTTCAGCGCCTGATGCACTTCGGCCATGTCACCGAGCAGCATCCCCTGGCCCGGCTCGTTCTCCTTCATCATCGACAGATAATAGAGACCGAGGACCATATCCTGCGACGGAACGATGATCGGCTTGCCGTTGGCGGGCGACAGGATGTTGTTCGTCGACATCATCAGGACGCGTGCTTCGAGCTGGGCCTCAAGGCTCAGCGGGACGTGCACAGCCATCTGATCGCCGTCGAAATCGGCGTTGAACGCGGAGCAGACCAGCGGGTGAAGCTGGATCGCCTTGCCCTCGATCAGAACCGGCTCGAACGCCTGGATGCCAAGACGGTGAAGCGTCGGCGCACGGTTCAGCATGACCGGATGCTCGCGGATCACCTCGTCCAGGATATCCCAGACTTCCTTGCGCTCCTTCTCGACCCACTTCTTCGCCTGCTTCAGGGTCATCGACAGACCCTTCGCATCGAGACGCGCGTAGATGAACGGCTTGAACAGCTCTAGCGCCATCTTCTTCGGCAGGCCGCACTGGTGCAGCTTCAGCTCAGGCCCGGTGACGATGACCGAACGACCCGAATAGTCGACGCGCTTGCCGAGAAGGTTCTGACGGAAGCGGCCCTGCTTGCCCTTGAGCATGTCGGACAGCGACTTCAGCGGACGCTTGTTGGCGCCCGTGATCGTGCGACCGCGGCGACCATTGTCGAACAATGCGTCGACGGCCTCCTGGAGCATGCGCTTCTCGTTGCGGACGATGATGTCCGGCGCGCGAAGCTCCATCAGGCGCTTGAGACGATTGTTGCGGTTGATCACGCGGCGATACAGATCGTTCAGATCCGACGTCGCGAAACGACCACCGTCCAGCGGCACCAGCGGGCGCAGCTCGGGCGGGATGACCGGAACGACCTCGAGGATCATCCACTCGGGGCGATTGCCCGAATCGATGAAGCTCTCGACGACCTTCAGGCGCTTGATGATCTTCTTGGGCTTCAGCTCGGACTTGGTGACCGCGAGCTCTTCGAGCAGCGCGGTACGCTCACCGACGAGGTCGAGCGATTCGAGCATGATGCGGACCGCTTCGGCACCGATACCGGCCGAGAACGCGTCCTCGCCATACTGGTCCTGCGCGTCGAGGAGCTCGTCCTCGGTCATCAGCTGGTACTTCTCGAGCGGGGTCAGGCCCGGCTCGATCACGATGTACGCCTCGAAGTACAGCACGCGCTCGAGCTGCTTCAGCTGCATGTCGAGCAGCAGGCCGATGCGCGACGGCAGCGACTTCAGGAACCAGATGTGCGCGACCGGTGCGGCGAGCTCGATATGGCCCATCCGCTCGCGGCGGACCTTCGAGACGGTAACCTCGACGCCGCACTTCTCGCAGACGATGCCCTTGTACTTCATGCGCTTGTACTTGCCGCACAAGCACTCGTAGTCCTTGATCGGACCGAAGATGCGCGCGCAGAACAGGCCGTCACGCTCAGGCTTGAACGTGCGATAGTTGATGGTCTCGGGCTTCTTGATCTCGCCGAACGACCACGAACGAATCTTGTCCGGGGACGCGATGCCGATCTGGATCTGGTCGAACGTCTCGGTCTTGGCGACCGGATTGGCGAAGGGGGTCATCTCGTTCATTTTATTCTCCATTCCCCTTCCGCATGGCGGGAGGGGCTAGGGGAGGGGATGTCGTAGCCTCTCGGGGTGGTGCCTGCGGGGACAGGCCCTCCCCCGACCCCTCCCGCAAGCGGGAGGGGAGGAGTTGAGGCTTACTCCGCCGCGATCTGGATGCCGTCGCTGTCGAAGCCGGGCTCCGACTGCTTCAGATCCACATTCAGGCCGAGCGAGCGCATTTCCTTGACGAGCACGTTGAAGCTCTCCGGGATGCCGGCCTCGAACGTGTCGTCGCCCTTGACGATCGCCTCGTAGACCTTGGTGCGGCCGACCACGTCATCGGACTTCACCGTCAGCATTTCCTGCAAGGTGTACGCCGCGCCGTAGGCCTGGAGTGCCCAGACCTCCATCTCGCCGAAGCGCTGCCCACCGAACTGCGCCTTACCACCCAGCGGCTGCTGCGTGACGAGCGAGTACGGCCCGATCGACCGTGCGTGGATCTTGTCGTCGACCAGATGGTGGAGCTTCAGCATGTAGATGTAGCCCACCGTCACCTTGCGATCGAACTGATCGCCGGTGCGGCCGTCGAACAGGTCCGACTGACCCGACGTGTCGAGGCCCGCCAGCGCCAGCATCGCCGAGACATCGGCTTCGCGGGCACCATCGAACACCGGCGTCGCCATCGGCACGCCACCCTTCAGGTTCTTGGCCAGCTCGACGATCTCGTCACCCGTGCGGGCATCGATCTCGGCGTGATACTGCTCGCCGTACACCGTCTTGAGGCGATCGCGGACCGCCTCCGGCATCGCACCCGGCTTGGCGTCCGGATTCTCTTCGCGCCACGTCTCGAGAGCCGCGGTGATCGACTGACCCAGGCCACGTGCAGCCCAGCCCAGATGCGTCTCGAAGATCTGCCCGACGTTCATGCGCGACGGCACGCCCAGCGGGTTGAGCACGATATCGACCGGCGTACCATCGGCAAGGAACGGCATGTCCTCCGCCGGCAGGATGCGGCTGATGACGCCCTTGTTGCCGTGACGGCCGGCCATCTTGTCGCCCGGCTGCAGCTTGCGCTTCACCGCGACGAACACCTTGACCATCTTCAGCACGCCCGGCGACAGCTCGTCACCACGCTCCAGCTTCTCGCGACGATCGTGGAACTTGTCCGTGATCAGCTTGGCGGCGTCGTCATACTGGATCTTGACCGCTTCCAGATCGCTCTGGACCTTGTCGTCGGCGACCGCGAACTTCCACCACTCGTGGCGGTCGACGCTGTCGAGCAGATCCATGTCGATCACGACGCCCTTCTTGACGCCCTTCGGCGCCGAGGTGGCGGTCTGATCGAGCAGCATCTCGCGAAGACGCGACCAGGTCGCGCGGTTCAGGATCGAACGCTCGTCGTCCGAATCCTTCTTCAGGCGCTCGATCTCCTCGCGCTCGATCGCCATCGCGCGCTCGTCCTTGTCGATGCCGTGACGGTTGAAGACGCGAACGTCGACGACCGTACCCGACACGCCCGGCGGCAGGCGAAGCGACGTATCGCGCACGTCGCTGGCCTTCTCGCCGAAGATCGCGCGGAGAAGCTTCTCCTCCGGCGTCATCGGCGATTCACCCTTCGGCGTGATCTTGCCGGCGAGAATATCGCCCGGCTCGACCTCTGCACCGATGTAGACGATGCCCGCTTCGTCGAGGTTGCGAAGCGCTTCCTCGCCGACGTTCGGGATATCGCGGGTGATGTCCTCAGGCCCAAGCTTGGTATCGCGAGCCATCACCTCGAACTCGTCGATATGGATCGACGTGAACACGTCGTCCTTCACGATCCGCTCGGAGATCAGGATCGAATCCTCGTAGTTGTAGCCGTTCCACGGCATGAACGCGACGAGGCTGTTGCGACCCAGCGCCAGCTCGCCGAACTCGGTCGACGGGCCGTCGGCGAGCACGTCGCCGGCACGGACCGCATCGCCCACCTTCACCAGCGGACGCTGGTTGATGCAGGTCGACTGGTTCGAGCGCTGGAACTTCATCAGCGTGTAGATGTCGACGCCCGACTTGCCGGCATCGATCTCGCCGGTTGCCCGGATCACGATACGCGCCGCGTCGACCTGGTCGACGATGCCCGCACGCTTGGCCGAAATCGCTGCACCAGAGTCACGCGCAACCGTCTCTTCCATGCCGGTGCCGACGAACGGCGCCTCGGCCTGAACGAGCGGCACGGCCTGACGCTGCATGTTCGAGCCCATCAGCGCGCGGTTGGCGTCATCGTTTTCCAGGAACGGAATGAGCGATGCGGCGACCGAGACGAGCTGCTTGGGGCTGACGTCCATCAACGTGATGTTGTCGGGCAGCGCCATCAGGAATTCGCCAGCCTGACGCGACGACACCAGTTCCTCGACGAAGCCGTTCGACGAATCGAGCTCGGCGTTGGCCTGCGCGATCGTGTGCTTGGCCTCTTCCATTGCCGACAGGTACACGACGTCGTCGGTGACCTTGTGGTCGACGACCTTGCGGTACGGAGTCTCGATGAAGCCGTACTTGTTGACGCGGCTGAACGACGCCAGCGAGTTGATCAGACCAATGTTCGGGCCTTCCGGCGTCTCGATCGGGCAGATGCGGCCATAGTGCGTCGGATGAACGTCGCGGACTTCGAAGCCCGCGCGCTCACGCGTCAGACCACCTGGTCCAAGGGCCGACACGCGACGCTTGTGGGTGACTTCCGACAGCGGGTTGGTCTGATCCATGAACTGCGACAGCTGCGACGAGCCGAAGAATTCGCGGACCGCGGCAACCGCAGGCTTCGCGTTGATCAGGTCGTTAGGCATGACGGTCGAGACGTCGACCGACGACATGCGCTCCTTCACGGCACGCTCCATGCGGAGCAGGCCAACGCGGTACTGGTTCTCGAGCAGCTCGCCGACCGAGCGGACACGACGGTTACCGAGGTTGTCGATATCGTCGATTTCGCCCTTGCCGTCCTTGAGGTTCACAAGCGTCTTGATGACCTCGAGAATGTCCTCGGTGCGCAGCGTCGTCACGGTATCCTCGACGTCGAGGTCGAGACGCATGTTGAGCTTCACGCGACCGACAGCCGACAGGTCGTAGCGATCCGGATCGAAGAACAGACCCGAGAACAATGCCTCGGCCGTCTCCAGCGTCGGTGGCTCGCCGGGACGCATCACGCGGTAGATGTCGCTGAGGGCCTGCTCGCGCTCTTCGGCCTTGTCGACCTTGAGCGTGTTGCGGATCCACGGACCCGTCGCGACGTGATCGATGTCGAGCAGGTCGAGCCGCTCGATGCCTGCCTGGTCGAGCAGTTCGAGGTTCTCGGCGGTCACTTCGTCACCGGCTTCGATGTAGATGCGGCCGGTCGACTCGTCGATCAGATCGTACGCCGAATAGCGGCCGAAGATTTCCTCGGTCGGGATCAACAGGTCGGTCAGGCCGTCCTTGAACGCCTTGTTCGCAGCGCGGGGGCTGATCTTCTGGCCGTTCGGGAACACGACTTCGCCGGTCTTCGCATCGACGATGTCGAACATCGGCTTCTGGCCGCGCCAGTTCTCGACCTGGAACGGAACGATCCAGCCACCCTGGCCGCGGACGAACGTCACGCGGTTGTAGAAGTAGTTGAGGATCTCTTCCGACGTCATGCCGAGCGCGTAGAGCAGCGCCGTGACGGGCAGCTTGCGCTTGCGATCGATGCGGACGTTGACGATGTCCTTCGCGTCGAACTCGAAATCGAGCCACGAACCGCGATACGGAATCACGCGTGCTGCGAAGAGGTACTTGCCCGATGCGTGCGTCTTGCCGCGATCGTGATCGAACAGGACGCCCGGCGAACGGTGCATCTGCGAAACGATGACGCGCTCGGTGCCGTTGATGAAGAACGTGCCGTTCTCGGTCATGAGCGGCATGTCGCCCATGTACACGTCCTGCTCCTTGATATCGATGACCGACTTGGCCTCGGTATCGGGATCGACCTCGAACGCGGTCAGGCGCAGCGTGACGCGCATCGGCGCGGCGTAAGTGATCCCGCGCTGGCGGCATTCCTCGACGTCGAACTTCGGCGGCTCAAGGACGTAGTCGTCGAAATCGAGATAGGCGGTGCCGGCGAAATCCTGGATCGGGAACACGCTGCGCAGCGTCTTCTCGAGACCCGAGACGTGGCCGATCGACTTGTCGGAGCGCAGGAACTGCTCGTAGCTCTCGCGCTGGACTTCGATCAGGTTCGGCATCTGCACGACTTCGTGGATGTTGCCGAAAACCTTGCGGATACGGCGCTTTGCAGTGCCGTGTTCGATCGCCTTGGATGCCATAGGTTTATTTTGCCTCGTCAGCCGAAAATTCGTGCTCGGGAACCCCCGAGCGGGACGCACGTTCACGCAAAAAGGCCGCGCGCATCAGGTGCGGCGGCTTTCGGCGTATGAAACCTCGGTATCCAATACGATCGACACGCTGCGCGACGGCATGTCATTTCCCGGATGCTGTGGTGAAAGGCGGATATAGGTGCGGCACCGCGTGATGTCAAAGGGGCCTGCGTCAAACGGTCGTTTCGACACGGTCGCACTGCCGGAAATACTATAGATACCAGGTGCTGGCCGACGCTATCTGCATCCCTGACACGATGTAACGCGTATTTCCAGTATCACCGGGTGGCCCTCGCAAGGAGTAGGCGGCGTCATGAACGACAGGATCGCAGTGCGGACAGTATCCGACCAGGATCGCGCGAACTGGACACGGCTGATCGACGATCACGAGAAGATCGCGGGGCAGTGCGCCGACCTCGTCCTGCTCGCGCGGCAGCCGAGCACCCAGAGCGCGCTCGCCTCGCGCAAGCTGATCGAACTCGCAGTGACCGTCGCCGATCATCTCGGCGTCGAGGACGAGGTCATCGATCGCACCGTCGTGGCGATGGAGGCGCATTGCTCGGCCGACACGATCGCGATGATGGAAGAGGATCTCGATATCCTCCGCTCGGACTGGAAGGCGTTCATCGGCCGCTGGCTGCCGACGATCTCGCCGAAGGACTGGGCCGCGTTCGGGGTGCAGGCGGAGTCGATGCTCGATCGCTTGTCGCATCAGGTGAAGCTGGAGACGGAGTTGCTGTATGACCACGCGCTGCGCGACGGCGTCGTGCGCCCAGGTGGGCTGGTACTGCACTGAGGCGAGCGGGGCGGCTAGTCGGATGATTGCTCCCAAGCGCCTCCGCGAAAAACCTACCACCCCGGCGAGGGCCGGGGCCCAGTTGGAAAGGTGGCAATAACGAAGCGCTCCCCGTCGTCAGCAACGTTGCCCGACTGGGCCCCGGCCTCCGCCGGGGTGGTACTGGTCTCAGGGGCATGTGGCCCCAATCAAACCAGTCTTTCTTCTACCGCCGCTTCTTCTTCGACGGCACGACCACCACTGGCGCCACCGGCAACGGCGGCTGAACCGTAACCTTCACGACCAACGGCAACACCCCCGGATCCGCCGGATACTCCCGCCGCGCCCGCGCGAACACGAACCGGGCCTTTGCCGCCCCCGGCGCACTCTCGCTCGCGCCGACCCACCGCCAGTGCCACGGCTCCCACTTCACATGCTGCTTGTTCCCACCGGGAAAGCTCTGCTCGAACCCGAACCGCGGGGCGTTCAGCCGCAGCCAACGTGCGGCAGGAGTCGCAGCCATGCACGCCTCCGCATCGGGGCACCCGTTCGCCGGACGCACCGCGAAATCCAGCGCATAGCCGGTCGAATGCTCGCTATACCCCGGCGGCGCGACCGAAATCGCGCGATCCGCCGGGCTGCTCGTCTCGCCGCGACAGAACACGCTGCGCTGGCGCGCGATCGACCGTTGGCACGACAAGGCGCGGAGCTGGCCCATTACCGACGGATCGCTCTGAGCCGCCGCGAACAGCCGCAACAGGTCAGGCAATATGTCGGCGCGTACCACGCAAGGATTGCCGACCGAATACTCGGACGGCAGCGTCACCAGCTCGGTCTCGGGCGCATCGCCGTACGGCAAATGCCCGAACGCGCGACCGTCCGGCGCGATCGCCGCGCTCTGTCCCTCGCACAATTGTGCTTCCGCGATCGTGGGGGCGAACAGGAGCGCGAGGGCCAGCGTGCGGTGCAACATCGACGCGGGCTCTGGCACGCAGGCGCTAATGATGGCAAGGGCGGCGCCATGCATGGTGAACGCGTACTCTTCCTCGACGGCGAGGCCCTGGTGATCGACAAGCCCGCAGGGCTGCCGGTCGATCCGCCCCGCGATGGCTCGCTGAGCCTTGAAAATCATCTCGAAAGCCTGAAGTTCGGCTTCCAGCGCTGGCCGAAGGCGGTGCACCGGCTTGACCGCGACACGAGCGGCTGCCTGCTTCTGTCGCGCAACCCCAAGGCGCATGCCCGGTTGCAGCAGGCGTTCGAGCAGGGCCTCGTCTCGAAGCGTTACGTCGCACTGCTCGACGGCGTGGTCGAGGGCACGTCCGGCCTGATCGAGATGGCGCTCGGCAAGGTCAGCACCGCCGAGACCGGCTGGCGGATGGTCGAGGACCCCGACGGCAAGAAATCCCGCACCAAGTGGCGCGTGATCGAGATCAGGGATGGACGCTCGCTGGTCGAGTTCCTGCCCGAGACCGGCCGCACGCACCAGATCCGCGTCCACGCCGCGAGCGGCCTCAGTGCGCCGGTGGTCGGCGACGGCGTCTACGGCAAGGCGGACGGCCTCGGCATGATGCTCCATGCACAGCGCCTGATCGTACCACGTCCGGGCAAGCCCGACGTGCTCGCCGAAGCGCCGCTGCCCGAGCGCTTCGCCAAGGCCGGGTTCGCCGACGAAGCGACTCCGGCTGCTAACGCCGCACCGGTTGCCGAAGTTACGACGCCTGACTCTACCGACGACTGAACGGGCTGAGGGTAGGGCTAATGGTCGCGATCCCGATCACCCGATCGATCTCGATCGACGACAGCGAACTGATCGAGAGCACGACGCGCTCGGGCGGTCCCGGCGGTCAGCACGTGAACACCACCGACAGCGCGGTGATCCTGCGCTTCGACGTTGGCCTCTCGCTCGGCCTGCCGCTGGCCGTGAAGAACCGCATCGCCGTGCTGGCCGGATCGCGCCTCACGCGCGACGGCGTGCTGGTTTTGCGCAGCGAAGGATCGCGGTCGCAGTTGCTCAACCGCCAGGAAGTCCGCGAACGCCTCATCGCGCTGATCAAGGAGGCGACGATCGTACCCAAGGCCCGCCGTGCGACCAAGCCGTCCAAGGCGGCGAAGGCGCGGCGGGTCGACACGAAGAAGGTGCGGAGCGGCGTCAAGGCGGGCCGCGGCAAGGTTCGCGACGATTGAGCGGGCCATGCCTATGGGCATCTCGCTAACGTCCGTCGGCCAGCCTAGCGCACGACCTCGCAATCCTCCCCCGCCAGGGGGAGGTGGCTGGCGCTAGCCAGACGGAGGGGGAGGCCCGCGATGTCGGATGTTCCGTGTCCTCCCCCTCCGTCGCGTGCGGCGCCACCTCCCCCTGGCGGGGGAGGATCGCTACATTGCCGCAGCGTCACCCCAGCTTTTGCTGGGTGACGGATTTGGGGGACCGTTGGCTGCCTCTCAGTTAAGGAAGACCCCATGTACCAGTTCGATATCGCCGCCGGCACCAAGGCCGATCTCTACCGCGACCTCCTCGCCGCACTCGACGCGCTGACGACGGACGAGACCGATCCGATCGCCAACATGGCCAACGCCGCCGCGCTCGTGTGGGAATATCTCCCCGACCTCAACTGGGCGGGCTTCTACCGCCTCGTACCCGATGCGCAGGGGGGCGAACTCGTGCTTGGCCCGTTCCAGGGCAAGGTCGCCTGCATCCGCATCCCGGTGGGCAAGGGCGTCTGCGGGGCCGCCGCCGCGACGCTGAAGACGCAGTTGGTCGAGGACGTCCATGCTTTCCCGGGGCACATAGCCTGCGACGCGGCAAGCCGGTCGGAACTGGTGGTACCAGTGACCCGCAACGGCACACTGATCGCAGTGCTCGACCTCGACAGCCCCGAACCCGCGCGATTCGATGCCGAGGATGCGGCGGGGTGCGAGGCGCTGGCGGCATTGCTGGCCGAGCGGCTTGCCTAGCACGTACTGACGCGCCCCGTTTCGGGACAGCACGCCTTCTGGCGACTCCCCCGCACACTTGGTAAGCAACGCGTTAAGATTTCCGGCGTTTGCGCTGGATCAGGTGGCAAACCAGGGAGACGGACATGCGGAGGCTTTTGATCGCGAGCGCGGGGCTGGTGTTAGCGGGCGGTGTCGCGGACGCGCAACGTCCCGGCGCAAGCTATCCCGCGCCCGGTACCGCCCCTGGCATTGCGATGCAGGCGCCGATGGCCCGTCCCAGCCGTCCCGGTCCGATCGCCGCGCAGATGCCCGTCGTGCAGGCGCCGACCCGGCCGGTCGCTGCGCCACGGTCCTCGCGCTGGGGCAGCAAGATCGGCGGGCGCTGGTGGGCGGGTGCCAACGCCCCCGGTGGCTGGGCGGGCTATCGCCGTCCGCATCGCGGCTGGGCTGTGCCCGCCTATTGGAATGCACCGCGTTTCTACGTCGGCGACTGGTCGAACTACGGCCTCGCGCAGCCACCGCAGGGCTATAACTGGGCGCGCTACTACGACGACGCCGTGCTGATCGACGCGCGCGGGTCGGTCTACGATACGACAAGCAACATCGACTGGGACCGGGCTGGCGGTGGCGGCTATGTCGCAGCCGATCCACGCGCCTATGCGCGCAACGACAATGTCTATGCGAGCCCGAGCGACCGCGGCTACGTCCAGCCCTACGCAGATCGTCCGGCGCCGCGCCGTGACAGGGGTCTGGGTGGCGCCGCGATTGGCGCGGTCGCGGGCGGCGCCGCCGGCAACGTCATCGGTGGTCGTGGCAATCGACTCGGCGGGACGTTGATCGGTGCAGGAGTCGGTGCTGCGACCGGCTATGCGATCGACAAGGCCGAGGATCGCGGTCGCCGAGCACCGCCGCCACCGGTTCGGGGTTATGGCGCCGGCTATGCATCGCCGCCGGCCTATGCAGCGGGTGCGGACGATTATGCCCCCGATTATGCCCCGGACTATGCCGCGCCGTCCTATGCGGCCGACTACCCGCCGCCACGGCCGTCCTATGATGCCGGATACTCGCAACCCGGTCGTTATACCGTGGCACCGGGGGGCACCTGGACATCGCCTGACGGCGTTACGACGGTGACGACGACCAGTGGCCAGGCGTATCCTGCCGGTTCGACGACCGTGATCGTGCAATCCGTGCCGGTGACCACGACGACCACCACGGCCGAATATTATGACACCGTGTCCCGTCCGCGCAGCACGGTGCGCCGGCGGCGCTGACCTGCGGCTTGAGAGGCCTCAGCCGAGCATGCCTGCATAGGTCTGCGGCGCGGGGGGCAGACCTATGCGTGCGACGATGCCGCTGGCGACGACGAGAAGAAGTGCGCTCGCGCCAACCGCGAGTATCTTCCGCGGCGGCGCGCGATCGGCGAGCAGCACGACCGCCACCGCGGTCGCGATCATCGGCCACAGGTGATAGCGCAGGTCCGACGCGATGCTCAGGACCGCGAAGCTCGCCTCGAGTGCCAGCGCGGACACGAGCAACGCAGTGGCGAGATCGCGGACCGGATCGCGCGGACGCGACGGGCTGGCGGCAAGCGCGGCGATCGCGACGACGATCCAGGCGATCGGCCAGCCGAGCGGCGTCTCGACGACGACCGCGGTCAGTGCCTCCCACGCGCGTGCGCCGACGCCGGGATTGGCGAGGCCCAGCGTATTCGGCTCGGACGCGGCAGGCGGTGCTGCGCTCGGCCAATGGAATGGGACCAACCAGCGGTCGGTCGAGTTCAGGTGCGCAAGGCGGTGTCCGGCATAGGCGATCGGATGATGCAGCGCCGCCGACGCCAGCGTGACGTACAGCGCCCCGGTCGGCAGCGCGCGCAGCCGCGCCATCGTCGTCCCGCAATGCGCCTCGTCGCCGAGCGGATCCCAGAAGAACGGTT
Organism: Sphingomonas sp. Leaf208; assembly: GCF_001421415.1. Taxonomy (GTDB): domain Bacteria; phylum Pseudomonadota; class Alphaproteobacteria; order Sphingomonadales; family Sphingomonadaceae; genus Sphingomonas. The sequence continues at coordinate 426,989 of NZ_LMKH01000023.1, read as the reverse complement.
TCGCACAACCCCGGGCGATCACGGTCGCCGTCTCTGACTGCGTGAGGCCCGTGGTGTCGCTCGTCGGGACGCGCGCGGCAATGCCGGCAAGGTCGTAGAGCGCCTGGGTCGCCTCGACGCCGCTAGGTTGCGCGCGGAGCAGGCGGTGGTTCACGACAGGCGCGACGCCGAGCACAAGCACCACCGCGATAAGGCCGGTTGCAAGCTTTGCCACAGGGTGAATCGGGCGCGGGGCGAGCGTGACGAGCAGGGGGACGACGATGAAGACGGCGTTCGCGCGGATCAGCACGGCGTAGGCGAGCAGCAGCGCGACTGGAACCAACATCGCGCCGGGCAGCGGTCGGCGCTCAAGCCGCCACCAGCCGATGATCCCGACTGCGGCGAGGAGCGCCCCGGCGAGTTGCGCGTCCTTGAGAACGACGCCCTGCCAGCCGAGGAAAGGCGGCAGCAAGCCGATCGCGAGGATGACGACGGCGCTCCGCGAACGCCCGACTCGGCCTAATGCGGCCGCGATCATGCCAAGGCCCAGCCAATAGGTGACGAGTTGCAGGGCCAGCATTGGCGTCGCACCGGGGCCGAATGCCGTGAGCAGCGCCCAGACGCGCGCCATCGCCGGCGGATGCCAGTCGTCGTACACGCCCGACAGGACCTGCCGGTATTGCGCGACGGTGTCGTACATCGCCGTGCCCGGCCAGAACACCGCGAGCGATGAGATGCACAGCGCGGCTGCGGCTATGGCGATGTAGTGCTGTCGGGGGCGAGCGGCAGGTTCGATCGGCATTCGCGTCCTGCACGTTGGGGTCTTAGCCGCGAGATCCTTCCAGCCGGACCTGGCGGCTGGCGCGACCTTTCGGTGCGTCATGCGCGGCGGTCAAGAGAGATGAGGCCGAAACGGGATAGTTTGCCCGGATCGGTCGATCGGCCGGATATCGGTGGTACAGGGCCGCTAGCATGCCTGCCATCACACGTCGTCATCCTGACGAAATTCAGGATCCAGAGGTACAACGGGCTGCGGGCGGTATCCTGGATCCTGACTTTCGTCAGGATGACGGACAAGCGCGGCGTACCAACGTAAAATCCTTCCCCGCCAGGGGGAGGTGGCTGGCCTTGCCAGACGGAGGGGGAGGTAAGCGACCACGCCTGCTTCGTAACCTCCCCCTCCGTCACCTTCGGCGCCACCTCCCCCTGGCGGGGGAGGATCGATCACTTTCAGTAGTGGATCGCGCGGCCGTAAGCGGCGAGCACGCTCTCATGCATCATCTCGGACAGAGTCGGGTGCGCGAACACCGTCTCCATCAACTCTGCCTCGGTCGTCTCGAGCTGGCGCGCGACGACATAGCCCTGAATCAGCTCGGTGACTTCCGCGCCGACCATGTGCGCGCCGAGCAGTTCGCCGGTCTTCGCATCGAACACCGTTTTCACGAAGCCCTCGGCCTCACCCAGTGCGATTGCCTTGCCGTTGCCGATGAAGGGGAACTTGCCGACCTTAAGCTCGTAGCCGGCTTCCTTAGCCTTCGCCTCGGTCATGCCGACCGACGCGACCTGAGGGCGCGAATAGGTGCAGCCGGGGATGTTCGCCTTGTCCATCTGGTGCGGCGAACCGCCGGCGATCTTCTCGACCGCGATGATGCCCTCGTGGCTGGCCTTGTGCGCGAGCCACGGCGCACCGGTGACGTCGCCGATCGCCCAGATGCCGTCGACGTTGGTGCGGCCATAGCCGTCGGTCTTGATATGGCCGCGGTCGGTCTCGACGCCCAAAGCCTCCAGCCCGATATTCTCGGTGTTCGGCACGATGCCGATCGCGATGATCGCGTGGCTGAAGGTCTCTTCCGAAACCTTGCCGTCCTTCGCCTTGATCTTGGCCGTGACGCCATTCGCCGAGGGGACGAGCCCTTCGAGACCGGTCTGGGTCAGCAGCTTGATGCCCTGCTTGCTGAGCGCCTTGTCCATGAACGCGGAGACTTCCTCGTCCTCGACGGGGAGGATGCGCGGGAGCATCTCGACGATCGTCACGTCGGCGCCCATGTCGTTGTAGAAGCTGGCGAACTCGACGCCGATCGCGCCCGAGCCGATGACCAGCAGCTTGGTCGGCATCTCGGTCGGGACCATCGCGTGACGATAGGTCCAGATCCGCTCGCCGTCGGCCTTGGCGAACGGCAGGTCGCGCGCACGCGCGCCCGTCGCGACGATGATGTTCTTGGCTTCGAGTTCGACCATCTTGTCGCCCTGCTTGACGCTCAACTTGCCCTTGGCAGTGACGGTGCCGACGCCTTCGACGACGGTCACCTTGTTCTTCTTCATCAGGCCCTTGACGCCTGCATTGAGTTGGCCTGCGACCTTGCGCGAGCGGTCGACGATCTTGGCGAGATCAAAACCGACATTGTCCGCCTTGAGGCCGTAGCTCTCGGCGTTCTGCATGTAATGATAGATTTCCGACGTGCGGAGCAGTGCCTTGGTCGGGATGCAGCCCCAGTTGAGGCAGATGCCGCCCAGCCGCTCGCGCTCGACGATCGCGACCTTCAGGCCGAGTTGCGACGCACGGATCGCGGCGACGTAGCCGCCGGGGCCCGAGCCGAGGATGACGAGATCATAGGTATCAGCCACGGTAAGTCCTTCGATTCAGTTGGTTTCGGGCGGCACGGGCCGCGGTTTGCGATCGTCGCCGACCGCCACGAAGATGAAGCGCGCCTGGGTCACCTTGCAGCTGTCGTTGCTATGGCGCGCACGGCGCCAGGCCTCGACCTCGATCGTCATCGAGGTGCGGCCGACCGCGATCAGCTCGGCATAGACCGACACTTCGTCGCCGACGACGACCGGCATGTGGAACTTCATCGCGTCCGCCGCAATCGTGACGGCACGGCCGCCGCTACGCCGCGATGCGACGGAGCCGGCGGCCAAATCCATCTGGCCCATCAGCCAGCCGCCGAAGATGTCGCCATACGGATTGGCGTCGGCGGGCATGGCAGTGACGCGGATCGTCGGCGCTTTGTTGGGGGGCAGGTCGGTCACGCTTCACTCCTGCGGGTCGTTCGGTCGAGACGCCGGGCGCGGCGCAACGGGCCCACGCCCATCAGCACGGTCGCAACCATCGCCGCGGCCCCGCAAGACCAGATCACGTCCTGCCCAAGCGGGTAGGACCATGCCGCCGCCCAGGTCATCGCCACCGCCGCCACGAGCCCGCCGAGGATGTGCAGGATCTCGATCGTCGTCTGCTTCATAGTGAATTGGATCCGCACACCCCCGTTCGCCCTGAGCGAAGTCGAAGGGTGTGAGACTCACCTGCTTCGACTTCGCTCAGCACGAACGGCGTGGAGGGGAGGGGGGCGACGGTCATGCCTTCGCTTACGCCAGCATGCCCAGCGGGTTCTCGACCAGGTGCTTGAACGCCTTCATGAACTGCGCACCGTCGGCACCGTCGATCGCGCGGTGGTCGAAGCTGCCGGTGGCCGACATGACCGTCGCGACCGCCAGTTCGTCACCGATCACAACCGGGCGCTTCTCGCCCGCGCCGACCGCGAGGATCATCGCCTGCGGCGGATTGATGACCGCATCGAACTGCGTGATGCCGAACATGCCCATGTTGCTGATCGAGGCGGTACCGCCCTGATATTCCTCGGGCTTCAGCTTGCCGTCGCGGGCGCGGGCGGCAAGGTCCTTCATCTGCGTCGAGATCGACGACAGCGACGCGGTGTCCGCACCGACGATGATCGGCGTGATCAGCCCCGACGGCGTGCTCACCGCGACCGAGATGTCGGCGCGCTGGAAGGTGATCAGCTGGTCGGGCGTGAACATCACGTTGCAGCTTGGCACCTGCATGAGAGCGACGGCCTGCGCCTTGATCAGCAGATCGTTGACCGACAGCTTCACGCCGCGCGATTCGAGGCTCTTGTTCAGATCGCCGCGCAGCTTGAGCAGCGCGTCGAGACGGACGTTCACGGTCAGGTAGATGTGCGGGACGGTCTGCTTCGACTCTGTCAGGCGCCGCGCGATCGTTTTCCGCACGTTGCTGAGCTTTGTCGCCTCGTGCGGGATATCCGGCACGGTCGCAGGCTTTGCGGCGGGCGCTGGAGCCGCAGCGGCAGTTGGCGCAGCAGCTTCGGTTTTCGCAGCAGCGGGTGCGGCACCCGGCTTTGCGCTCTCGACGTCGGCCTTGACAATACGACCCTTGGGGCCGGAGCCGGATACGGCGCCGAGATCGATCCCCTTGTCGGCGGCGAGACGGCGCGCGAGCGGGCTCGCCTTCACGCGGTCGCCGCTGGCGGCAGGCTGGGCTGCACCGGCGTCATCCGGCCGACCGTGATCCTCGGCCGAAGCCTCGGTCCGCTCGACCGGCTTGGCCTCGGTGCCGGTCTTGTTCGGGTCCGTCGGATCGGGCTTCGCTTCCGATTCCTTCGCGGCCGGCTCGGGCGTCTCGCTCTTGGTAGGCTCGGATGAAACCGAAGACGCGTCCTCGCCCTCTTCGGTGATGATGGCGATGACCGTGCCGACCTTCACGTTGTCCGTACCCTCGGCGACGAGGATCTTGACCACGGTGCCTTCGTCGACGGCTTCGAATTCCATCGTCGCCTTGTCGGTCTCGATCTCGGCCATCAGGTCGCCGGATTTCACGACGTCGCCCTCCTTGATCAACCATTTGGCGAGGGTACCCTCCTCCATGGTCGGGGACAGCGCAGGCATCTTGATCTCGATCGACATGGATTTCCCCAGGGCGTGACGTAACGGCATGCCTACTCGCGCCCTCGTCCGCTCGGGTCAACCCCGACGCACTTGCGTATCGACCCGCTGCAGCCCAATTACCGGCGATAACGGGGGCGAAAATGCGCATTTATCTGGTGGTTATCGACGACAGTCCGGAAGCTGGGATCGCGTTGCGTTTCGCGGCCCGGCGTGCGGTGAAGACCGGCGGCGGGGTCGAGATCCTCACGGTGATCCCGCCGCAGGAGTTCATCGCGTTCGGCGGCGTCCAGGCGACGATCGAGGAAGAGGCGCGCCTGCATGCCGAGGGGCTGGTCGCGGGCGCGGCAGGTACGTTGCTGGAGGAGTCCGGCTTGCGTCCGTCGATCACGGTGCGCGAGGGGGAAAGCGCAAAAATCATCCGCGAGATGATCGCGGCAAATCCCGATATCGCGGCGCTGGTCCTCGGCGCCGCGGCGACTGGTGCTCCAGGCGAACTGATCGCCCATTTCGCGGGGACCGACGCGGGTTCGCTGCCGGTGCCGGTCATGATCATTCCCGGATCGCTCACGCGCGAGGCAATCGACCGGCTCAGTTGAGTGAGGCGTACTTCAACTGACAGCCATTGCCGAATGCGTGGCCAGCAGGCGCTCCACGCTGTTGATGCCAGTCTGCGTGAGCTGCAATGCATCGAGATTGCTGTCTGGCGGTTCAATGAGCGACTTTGCCTGGAGCACGCGAATCCAGCGACCGAGCGTCGACCGTGACAGGCGTAGCTGGTCGGCAACCATGTCGACGCTTGCGATTCGGCTCTCGGCTTCTGCGACGTATACGATCAGCAGCGTCGTCCACGCATGATCGGCGAAAAGATCGGACCCGAGTACCGCGTCGCGCGCACGGATAATTCCCAGCAAGTCCTTGGCCCGGCGCCAAAGATGATGCGGCATGGCATCGCCACTGATTGTGTCGGCGAGCGTAGGAGCGGTGCACAGGGTGCCGATTAGTCTGCCTGGCTTGCCGTTGCCCAGTCGCGAAACCTGGACTTCCATCGTGATGATATCGCCTTCGCCGCCGATGTAACGTTTCCGGATTCGGGCTGAATTGCCATTGGGTTGCAATGCCGCAACGTGGCTCAGGTTACGCGCGACGTCGTCGGGGTGCGTTATCGATAGGTAGGAAAGGCCCACAAGCTGTTTCTGCGTGCGTTGCAACACCGCCGCGACCGGTTCGTCTATCGCGAGGATAACGCCGTCGCCGTCTGAAACAGAATGGCCAATGATCATCTTAGGTCCTCGCGCTCTTGATCATATAATAGCGGTTGGCTTAAAAAGTCTCAAACATTTGATCGGTCCATTTTGCATAACATCTTGTCGGCACACAAAATTGCCCGCCGGGAACGATTGTGACGCTACCCTCTTGAGCGTGGCGCGAGATCAGGCCACGATCCGCTCATGCCTATTTTTGCCGTCCCGCTGCTACTTGCCGCCGCCGCCCCTTATCCTGCTCCGTCTTCGGTTCGCCTGAAGGCGGACGTCACCGAGATGGTTGGCTTCGGTACGCGTCACACCGCGTCGATCACCACCGACCCGAAACGCGGTATCGGTGCCGCCCGAAACTGGGCCGCGAGCCGGTTCCAGGACATCGCCGCGACGTGTGGCGGATGCATCACTATCGATCGCATCTCGCGACGCTTCACCGGGCCTCGCGCGCCGACCGGCGTGGTAGTCGAGGACGTGCTCGGGATTCAAAAAGGACGTGATCCCAATCGCGTCGTGATCGTCGGCGCGCATATCGACAGCCGTGTCACCGACGTGATGAACGTGACGTCGGATGCGCCCGGCGCGAACGACAATGCGTCGGGCGTCGCGCTGGTGCTGGAGGCGGCGCGACTCCTGTCGCAACGCCAGTTCGATGCGACGATCGTCTACGCGGTGTTCTCGGGCGAGGAGCAGGGCTTGTGGGGCGCCGAACTGCTCGCCGATACCGCCAAGGCGCGCGGCTGGCAGGTGTCGGCGATGCTCAACAACGACATCGTCGGCAACACGGTCGGGCAGGGCGGCTTACGTGTCGCCGACAAGGTCCGGGTGTTCTCCGAAGGCATTCGCGCATCCGAGGATCTGGTCGCCCAGCAGGGCCGCCGAGCCGAGGGCGGCGAGGATGACGGCCCCAGCCGTGCGCTGGCCAAGGCGATCGACGGTATCGCGCGCGACATTCCTGGCGGTCTCGACGTGATGATCGACCGCCGGCCGGATCGATTCGGCCGTGGCGGCGATCACGAGCCGTTCCTGAAGCTCGGCTACCCCGCAGTGCGGTTCTCGGTCGCGGCCGAGAACTGGGATCGCCAGCATCAAGACCTGCGCACCGAAAAGGGCGTGGTCTACGGCGACACGATCGAGGGCATGGACTTTCCGTATCTTGCCAAGGTGACCGCGATCAACGTCGCGACGTTGTCGCGGATTGCCAGCGCTCCCGCGGCCCCTGAAGACGTGTCGATCGCCGGGGCATTGTCCCGCGATACGACGGTAAAGTGGACTGCGGTACCGGGCGCTGCGGGCTACCGCGTGCGGTGGCGTCGCAACGATGTGCAGCGCTGGGCGGAGACTCGCGACGTTACCGGGACCGGGACTGTCCTGACGCAGGTACCGGTGGACGACAATTTCGTCGGCGTGTCCGCACTTTCGGCAACCGGCGCGGAAAGCCTCGTCAGCTTCGCCGGACGCGACCGCCGACCGACCCGGTAACCGCCCATCGGTCGCCTAGGCGGCGGCCGATGCTTTCCAGCGACCATTCGCAAGCGCGCGCGCTTGTTCGACGGGCATAGGGCGACCGAAATAAAAGCCCTGGACGTTGGTGCAACCGAACGCCTGCGCCATCCGGTGCTCGGCTTCGGTTTCGACACCCTCCGCGGTCGTGTCGATGTCGAGGCTCCGGGCGAGCGCGATCACCGCGTGGACGATCGCAACCGCTTCGCGCGTCCCGGCGGCAGCATCACGGACGAAGCTCCGGTCGATCTTGATCGACGAAAACCGCGTGCGACTGAGATAGCCCAGCGACGAATGGCCGACGCCGAAATCATCGAGACTAAGCCGCACGCCCATGTCGAGCAGCCGCTCCAGGACCTTGGTCGCGCCGAGCGCCTCGGTCAGGAATACGCTCTCGGTAACCTCCAGTTCGAGGCGATCCGCGGACAGTCCGGTGTTCGCCAGCGCGGAGGTGACCGTCGTCACGAAATTCGGGTTCTGGAGCTGGTCGGCGGACACGTTGACCGCAACGCGGATGTCGGACGGCCATTTTGCCGCTTCCTCGCACGCCGTCCTCAGCGCCCACGCCCCGATCGGCGCGATCAGGCGCGCGTCCTCGGCAAGTGGAATGAACTTTTCCGGGGCGATGACGCCGAACCGCGGACTGGTCCAGCGCAGCAACGCCTCGAACGCGACGAGCCTTTCGCCAAGTGCATCGACGACCGGTTGATACTTGAGGTGCATCTCGCCATTTTCGAGTGCCGTGCGCAGTGCCATTTCGAGGACACGCCGCTCCTCCGCCTTCACGTGCAGTTCCGGCTCGTAGGTTCGATACACCCCGCGGCCGGCATCCTTGGCACGGTAGAGGGCGAGATCGGCGGAGCGGACGAGCATTTCCGCCGTGCGTCCGTCGCGCGGGCCGATCGCGATGCCGACGCTGGCGCCGATATACAGCGTGTGGGCGTCGATCTCATAGGGTCGCGACAGCGTCTCGATGATCCGTGCCGCAAGGTCGTCGATCGCACCCGCATCGCTCGCGCCCCGCACGATGACCGCGAACTCGTCGCCGCCCAGCCGCCCGCACAGGCTGCCGTCCCCCATCAAGGCCTCGAGCCGCTCGGACACGCAGCCGAGCAGGCGATCGCCGATCGGATGGCCGAGCGTATCGTTGACCGCCTTGAACCGATCGAGATCGAGCATCATGAACGCGTAGCGACCACCCCAGCTGTCGGCTTCGGCCATCGTCCTGACGAGCGTCTCGTTGATCATCAGCCGGTTGGGCAGCCCGGTCAGCACATCGAACCGCGCCATCCGGTTGATCCGGTCTTCCGACGCGCGAAGCTCAGTAATGTCCGACGTGACGCCGCGAAATCCGTAGAATTCGCCATCGTCGCCAAACCGGGGGGAGGCGGCGATTTCCCACCATCGCAGGTCACCGTTGATCGTCACCGGCAGGCGGACGTCGCGGAAGCTGTCGCGGCGGCGCAATTTCTCGGCAAGCGTCCGGAGTTCGGGTGCGAACTCCCCACTGTCCCAGCTCGGGCCGGCCAGCAATTGCAGCAACGGCATCCCGTCGATCTCACCGGGATCGAGCCCGCACGCGACCGCGAATCGCGACGACGCGCGAACGATCCGGCGCATCGCGTCGGTCTCCCACAGCCAGTCCGCGCCGGTATCCTCGAACTCGCGGAGGAGCAGGCTCACGGTCTCGTCGCGTTCGTTCAGCGCGATCTCGTTCGCGCGGATCAGGACGAGGGCGCGGGCACGGCTGATGCATCCCGCCATCAGCACCAGCGTGAAGCCCAGGATACCGATCGCCGCCGATGTCGTACCGGCGATCAGCAACTGGATGACCATCGACGCGCCGAGATATCCAAGGAAAATCAGCGTCGCGAGCGTCAGCGGCGCCATCGCGAATGCCGCGGCCGTCATCAATAGCGTCAGCGTGATGCCGAGCCCGGCGGTCGTGCCCGAGGGAGCATGCGTACAGAACAGGATCGGTACGCATGACCAGCCGAGGCCGAGCGCCAGGCCCTCCCAGCCGGTCTTGCGCAGGTCGTGGACACTCGCCTGGCTTTCACCAGTGTGCGGGACGGCGAGACGCCGGAACGCGACCGCGACGGCGATCGCGACGAGCAACGCGGACCATGTCGTGACCTGCCACGCAGGGATCGTCGCGCTGACCAGGAACCCGGTGGCCAGTACCGCCGCCAGATTGGTCGAGAGCAGGACCAGTGCCATCTTGCGGCCGTCGAACAACTGCGCGGCACGGATGCGGCTCCATTCGACATGGTCCGCCCCGCCACCGCGAAGCCCCATCAATCTGAAGAGATCGACGGCCACGCGGCGTGACGGAGAAGGCGGTGCAGAGCTCACGGCGTCGGTCATAGGTCCGCTTGGTTATCAGATCGTTCTTATCGACCAGCGTGACTGTAATTTAGTTCGATCTGGATCAATCTACGCCGTCGTGGACGTCCTTGCATAGTTTCATTCGCGTGTCAGCGATGGCGGCGTGACCCGCCGCCCGTCTCAGGCAGGGCGGTCTCAGGCTGCGATGTCGTACGGCTTGATGTCGCCGCTGAGATACAGGTTGCGCGCCTTGGCCCGGCTGAGCTTGCCCGACGAGGTGCGCGGCAGGGTACGCGGCGGGATCAGTTCGATCAGGCAGTTCATGCCCGTCACCGACCGCACCCGCTCGCGGATCTCGTCGCGCAGGCGCAGGCGTTCGGCTTCGTCGGAGCTGCGGCACTGGACCAGCACGGCGGGGGTTTCCTCGCCACCGGGCGTGGTGATCGCGAACGCCGCGATGTCGCCCGCCTTGAAGCCGGGGAGCTGCTCGACCGCCCATTCGATGTCCTGCGGCCAGTGGTTTTTGCCGTTGACGATGATCATGTCCTTGGCGCGACCGACGATGTAGATGTAGCCGTCGGACATATAGCCCATGTCGCCGGTATCGAGCCAACCGTCCGCCATGCACGCCTCGGTCGCGGCGTCGTCGCGGAAATAGCCGACCATCACCGACTTGCCGCTGCACCACACCTTGCCGATCGCGCGATCGGGGAGCGGCGTGCCGTCCTCTTCGCGGATCTCGATTCGCATGTCGCGAACCGGCTTGCCGCAGTTGACGATCGCACGGTAGCGCTGCGGTCGGTCACCGCCACGCGATCCACCCGAAAGCTGCGTTTCCTCGACCAGTTCGACGCGGATGCCTTCGCCCGGCGGCATCAGCGAGACCGCAAGCGTCGCCTCGGCGAGACCATAACTCGGCAGGAATGCGCTCGCCTTGAAGCCGGCATCGGCGAACGCGTCGACGAACGACTGCATCACGTCGGGACGGATCATGTCGGCACCGTTGCCCGCGACGCGCCAACGCGACAGGTCGAACCGGTCGCTGGCCTTGGTCTGCGACGACATGCGGCGCGCGCAGATATCGTAGCCGAAGGTCGGCGAATAGCTGAGCGTCGTGCCTTCGTTGCGGCTGATGAGATCGAGCCACGCGAGGGGACGGCGCGCGAAATCCTCGGTCTTGAGGTAATCTGTGGAGACCTGGTTGGCGATCGGCGACAGGAAGCAGCCCACCAGACCCATGTCGTGATACCAGGGCAGCCACGAGACGCAGCGATCGGTGTCGCAGACTTCCATGCCGTGGCTATGCGCGGCGAGGTTGTTCAGAAGCGCGGCGTGGGTGATGACGACGCCATGCGGGAAGCGCGTCGAGCCGCTCGAATATTGCAGATACGCGATGTCATCGGGCTTGGCCTCGGGCAGCGTCGCCACGGGGGCCTCGCGGGTCGCGAACTCGGACCAGTCGATCCCGACGGTGCCCGACAGGCGCGCGGCCTCGCCCGCCATCTGCGCGAGTTCGGGCGGGAAGATCAGCATCTTCGGGTCGCAGCTCGCAAGCTGGACGCGGAGCTGTTCGATGTACGAGTCGCGGCCGCCGAACGAGGTTGGCAGCGGCAACGGCACGGGCCACGCACCGGCATAGACGACGCCGAAGAACAAGGCGGCGAACTCGGGGCCGGTCTCCGCGACCAGGGCAATGCGGTCGGCAGGAGCGACACCGGCGGCGATCAGGCGGTCGGCCATCGCACGGGCGTCGGTACGGAGTTGCGAATAAGGGTAGGGCTGCGACAAGGTGCCGCGCGCGTCGTGGAAATTAAGCCCGCGGTTACCGCTGGCGGCGTAATCGAGCGCTTCGCCCAAAGTGCCGAAATCTGCGAAGCGGCGCGGCAGGGCGTCTTGGGTCGGCGTCGCAACGATTGCCGCTACGGTCATGCCGTCCTTGTTAGCCGTGTCGGTCGTCATCGCAGTTCCTGCCTTGGTTCGTCGCGGTGCTCGAACTCACCACGCCTATCTTCAGTCTAGCCGTTCAACTTCGGGTGCCAGTGTGGCACAATGATGGCGTGACCAATGATAGCCACAGCGAAGGCAACGCGTTTCCCCCGCCGCTGGATGCCGGCGACCGGGAAAACGGCGCGTTCGACGATAACGGCGGCACGAAGCGGCGCGGCGGCAAGAACTGGGGCAAAGGTGGCGGGAAGGGCAGCGGCAAGGAGCGCGGCAAGGACCGGTTGCGCGAACGTCCTGCGCCGAAACCGCTTGATGCCGCGGCACTTGAGCAGATGGCGCTGCGCTATGTCGAGCGGTTCGCGACCACGCGGGGCCGCCTGACCGATTACCTGATGCGGAAAATCCGCGAACGGGGCTGGGACGGAGGCACCAGCGCGGCGCTGGCCGAGCCCGGCGAACTGGCGCAGCGGATGGCCGATCTCGGCTATGTCGACGACCGTGCCTTTGCCGAACAACGCGCTGCTGCGATGCAGCGACGCGGGTTGGGCGCTCGTCGAGTCGCGGGGGCGTTCCGCGAGGCCGGTATCGATGAAGGCGATGCGGAGTCGGTTGCGCCCGCCATCGCCGACCGCGCCGTCGAATCGGCACTCGCCTTCGCACGACGCAAGCGAATCGGCCCCTACGGCACGGGGGATGGCGACCGAAAACTTCACGAAAAACAGCTCGCGGCGATGCTGCGGGCGGGGCACCGATTCGATCTTGCACGCAAAATTGTTGCTGCACCGCCGTCCGACAGCCCCGAATCGATGGATTTCGACTGAGCATCGCAACGGATTCATTGCGACTGCGACGAACCGTGCTAGCAAGGCGTTCAGGGGTGTAACAATGCGTAACGACACGCAGCAGGTGCTGACATGCCGGTAGAGGTGGGGCCAGTGGAAGCGGGAACGACGACGCTCGAGGGTGTCGGCGCGGGTGTTGGCGCGGCCGAAACGCGTGCGATCGGCGGCGTCATCAAATGGTTCGACGTCACGCGCGGGTTCGGCTTCGCGGTAGCGGACGACGAGACCGTCGGTGATATCCTCGTGCACTTTTCCGTCCTGCAGGCGCATGGCCGCCGCAGCCTCCCCGAAGGTGCGCGCGTCGAGACGCTGTCGGTCCAGCGCGGCCGCGGGTTCCAGGCGCGCGAGATCCTCTCGATCGATCTGACCAACGCGGTCGAGGAGCAGGTCCGGGCGCCGGTTTCGCCCGATCGGATCGATCCGATCGCGATGATCGACGCGGCGGGACCGTTCGAGGCAGCGTCGGTGAAATGGTTCAACCGGTTGAAGGGCTATGGCTTTCTGGTACGGGGTGCCGATGGCAGCGACATCTTCGTCCACATGGAAACGCTGCGCCGCGCCGGGATCGAGACGGTCGAACCCGACCAGCCGCTCCGCGCGCGCGTGGTCGAAGGGCGTAAGGGGCCGCTTGCCGTCGCGGTCGAAGAGGATCTCGGATGACATTCGTTGCGAAGGCCGTGTTGGCCGCGGTGCTGGCGCTGGGCGTTGGCGCCGGGGGTGTCGCGTACATGAATAGCCGCGCGGACTCGGACGTGGCCGCGGTCGCTACGCTGCCGCTGACGATCAAGAGCGCGAACGGGACGCATGCGTTCAAGGTCGAGAGCGCGAAGACGGAGGCGGAGCAGGCGCGCGGACTGATGTTCCGCACCGACCTGAAGCCCGACGGCGGGATGCTGTTCTGGCCGTATCCCGCCAAGGGTGGCGAGCCGGTGGTGGCGAACTTCTGGATGAAGAACACGCCGAGCTCGCTGGATATCATCTACATCCGTGCGGACGGGACGATCGCGAGGATCGCCGAGAATGCGGTGCCGTTTTCGGAAGCGCCGATCCCGTCGGGCGAGCCGGTGGGGGCCGTGCTGGAACTGATGGGCGGCCGCGCTGCGGAATTGGGGATTGCCGAGGGTGATCTGGTGACGTGGGACAAGACCGCGAAGTAGGCGCGCGAACCGTTCGACCAATGCCACCACCACGGCGAAGGCCGGGGCCCAATTGGGAAGGTCGCTGTAATGTCGGACAGCGCTTCGTTAGCGACGTTCCCCAATTGGGCCCCGGCCTCCGCCGGGGTGGGATATGTGACTGGCCGATGTCTCCAGCCAAGTGTTTCCCCGCGAAGGCGGGGACCCAGACTGGGCTCCCGCCTTCGCGGGAGAACAAGAAAGCGGGAACCGTTGCAGGCCAAAGCGTTAAACGGCGAACTCCACGATCCCCCCCCGGCAGGGGGAGGATCGTTTAGAGGGGAACTCGACACCTTCCACTCATCATCAAGGTTGAAGCCCGCCTCCACTCGGGTTAAGCGCCAACCATGGGCTTTCTCGCATCGACTTTCACGTGGTGGAACGGCGCCACCCTCGGCACCAAATTCGGCTTGCGCAGCATGGCGAAGAAGGGCGAGGACGCGCTCGGCAACGTCTATTACGAAGGCGGCAAGGACACCGCCGGTAACCCGCGCCGCTGGGTGATCTACAAAGGTGCGACCGATGCGAGCCGCGTGCCACCGGCGTGGTTCAGCTGGCTGCATCACCAGGTCGACGACGTGCCCGATCGCGCATTGCCGCCGATCCGTGCGTGGCAGAAGCCCGCCGTGCCGAACATGACCGGTACCGCGCTCGCTTATCGTCCTGCCGGTGCGCTCGAAAAGGGTGGCCACCGCGCCGCCGCGACGGGCGATTACGAAGCCTGGACGCCCGAAGGGTGATCATGCGCTGGCTCGCCGCGGCCGTGTTGGTCGTGGCGTTGGTGGTGGGCGGCTGGTTCGGATATCGCGCGCTCACCACGCCCGCGACGAAGGTAGCCGCGGTTCAGCAGGACCTGCCGGGCGCTGACGAGCAGGGTAATTCCTCGATAGAGACGATCGATACCGGTGCTGCAGCGATCGCCAATGGCGGCACGCCGATGGCGCAGCGCGTCGCGGTGCTCGGGCTGCTCAACAAGCGTAACGGCGAAACCCGCGAAGTGCGGCTTAAACCCGGCCAGGCGACGCGGATGGGCGACGTCGTGTTGCGGCTCCGTGCGTGCGAACAGACCGCTCCGTGGGAGCAGGAGCAGCTGACCGGCGCGTTCGTGCAGGTGATGGTGCGCGGCGTAGACAAGCATTGGCGGCGGACGTTCTCGGGCTGGCTGTACAAGGAGCGCCCCGCGCTGAACGCGGTCCAACATCCGGTCTACGACGTCTGGACCAAGAGCTGTGCGATGACTTTCCCGGAGACCGGCCCCGATACTGCGCCGCCCGCCGAAGCCTTGCCGGCCAAGCGATCGAGCGCACGGAAATCGCCGGCTGCGGCGGATACACCAGCGCCGGAGGATGGCTTGAGTGCGCCGTCGAGCGCTGCACCCAGCAACGCGACGTAATCCGCGCGGTCGATCTCGATCGCGCCGAGCGAGGCGAGATGCGAGGTCTGGAACTGGCAATCGAGCAGCGTGAAGCCGCCGGTCCGCAGCCGTGCGACGAGGTGTGCGAGCGCGACTTTCGAGGCGTCGGTGGCGCGGCTGACCATGCTTTCGCCGAAGAATGCGCGGCCGAGCGACAGGCCGTAGAGCCCGCCGACGAGCTTGCCGCCGTCCCAGCACTCGACCGAATGCGCGAACCCCATGGCGTGGAGCGTCTGGAAGACGCGCTCGATGCCGTCGTTGATCCACGTCTCGGGGCGGCCCTCGACGCTTTCGGCGCAGAGCTGCACGACGCGCTCGAACGCGGTGTCGACGGTGACCTGGAACCGGTCGGCGGCGATCGTCTTCCTGAGCGAGCGGGAGAGCTGGAAGCCGTCGAGCGGGAGGACGGCGCGGCGGCGGGGCTCGACCCAGTACACGCTGGCGGCGTCGCGGCTGTCGGCCATCGGGAACACGCCGACCGAATAGGCGCCGAGCACGAGTTGCGGGTCTAAAACGTCGCTCATGCGGTGAGCCGGTGTTCGATCCGGCGCCAGAGGTCCGCAAACGCCTGCGAGGCAGCGGACTTCGGCGCGAATACCCCGACCGGCGCACGCTTGACCGCCATCGACTCGATGTTGCTCGCCATCGGGATGACCGGCCAGTCGGGGTGGCGGGCCAGCGCCTCGGCGTGCAGCGCACGACGCTTGTCGACCATCACGTGGACCGGGAGCAACGGCGTGCGACCGCCAAGGTGCTGGACCACCGCGTCGTATGCGCGGGTCGACAGCGGCGAGGGGATGACGGGAATGACGATCAGGTCGGCCGCGCGCATCACCTGGTCCGCAGTCTCGGTCAGTCCCGGCGGACAGTCGAGGATCACGCGGTCATAGGCAGCAAGTTCGAACAGGAGCTTGGCGAGCCGTTTCTTCTTGTCCATCTCGTGGAACAGCTGGTCGAGCCCACGCAGCGATGCGTCGGCCGCGATCAGGTCGAGATGCGGGTAGGCGGTCGGCCGCGCCTGCTTGGCGACCGCGACGTCCTTCGAGAACATCGCCTGTGCCTGGTCGACTTTACCCCCGGCTCCATGGGGTCCACCGAGTACCCAGGTCGACGCCGCCTGCGGATCCAGATCCCAGAGGAGCGTCCGGCGCGCCGACAATGTCGCGGCGCACCAAGCCAGGTTCACCGAAAGCGTCGTCTTCCCGACGCCGCCCTTGAGGCTGTAGATCGCAACGGTTGCCATCAGGCTAGCGTGCCGGTCCGCGGCGGTGAGGGCAAGGGTGTGCAGCGCAAAGAAAAACGGCCAGCGGATGATCCGCCGGCCGTTTCGTCATTCGTAAACGTAGAAACTTACGCGTGGCAGGTCTGCGCCGACTTGCCGGGCGCGGTCAGCGTGACGCTCGATTCGTCGCCGGTCATCGACCAGCCGCCCTCGGCGGTCTTCGGCGAACCAGCAACGTCCGACTTCAGCGTCGTCGCGGGGCCGTCCTTCTTGGTCTTGACGACCGCCTGCTTGTCGCCCTGGAAGAACGTCACGTAGAGCAGGCTGTTGTCCTTGCAGCGCAGCGTCTTCTCGGACTTGATCGCAGGCGGCAGCTCGACCGGCGCGGCGTTGGCGAGCGTGTTCGCCATCGGATCGGGATTGCTGTCCAGCACCTCGGGCGAGGCGGGCTTGGAGTTGCAGGCTGCCAGCACGAGCAGCGCGGCGACGGCGGTCATGGGGAGGATTTTCATAGCGGGACCTCGCTTCGCGCATGCAGCATGGAGCGTCAAGGGCTATGGTTTGCGGTACCATCGCATAGCGGCGAATAGGGCAGTATGTATGACGGGTAAGATGTCCGCGCTCACTCGTGCAGCGGACGGTCCTGCTTGGCTACGTCATCCTGCGACTGAAGTCGTTCTTCGACCATCGCCAGCGGAGTCGCGATATGCGCGGCGATCAGGGTGTCGCCGAGCGCTTCCATCAGGTCTGACGCTTCCGACAACAAGGCCAGAGCCTGCCGATACTGTTCCATCATCCCGCTCCCGCCAGTTTCGAACTTACTAACATAGATCAAATATTGGTTGTAATGAACACGACATGAAAAGCATGTCATCCGCTTGGGATGTTCGCGTTGGCGGCGTTTAATCGTGCAAACTTTCGCTCGCTTGCTCTGGGCGGGGCACCACGCCACATAGCGCGCATGCATACGACACCCGACACGCTCGCCCTGATTGGCAACACGCCGCTTGTTCGTCTGAGAGGTCCCAGCGAGGCGACCGGCTGCGATATTTTCGGCAAGTGCGAATACGCGAACCCCGGCGCGTCGGTGAAGGATCGCGCGGCATTGTTCATCGTCGAGGATGCGGAGCAGCGCGGATTGCTCCAGCCCGGCGGGACGATCGTCGAGGGCACCGCGGGCAATACCGGGATCGGCCTCGCGCTCGTCGCCAACGCGAAGGGCTACAAGACGATCATCGTCATGCCCGAGACGCAGAGTCGCGAGAAGATGGACACCTTGCGCGCACTGGGTGCCGAACTGGTCCTGGTCCCCGCTGCGGCGTTTTCGTCGCCGTGCCATTTCGTCCATACCTCGCGGCGGATCGCGGAGGAGACACCGGGTGCGATCTGGGCGAACCAGTTCGACAACACCGCCAATCGCCGCGCGCATATCGTCGGGACTGCCGAGGAGATCTGGGCACAGATGGACGGGCGGATCGACGGCTTCACCTGCGCGGCAGGCACCGGCGGCACGATCGCCGGGGTTGGGCTCGGACTGAAGGCGAAGGACGAAAGCGTCTGCATCGCGCTCAGCGATCCGCATGGCGCGGCGCTGTATAACTATTACGCGCACGGGGAGCTGAAGTCGGAAGGCTCCTCGGTCGCCGAAGGGATCGGGCAGGGGCGTATCACCGCGAATCTGGAGGGGGCGCCGATCGATACGCAGTTCCGGATTTCCGATCGGGAGGGGTATGCGTGGGTCCGACGGTTACTCGACGAGGAAGGGCTCTGCCTCGGGTTGTCGTCCGGGATCAACGTCGCTGGCGCGGTGGCGCTGGCCAAACACCTGGGACCCGGCAAGCGGATCGCGACGATCCTGTGTGATACCGGCTTCCGCTATCTCTCGACGTTGTACGATCCCGAATGGCGTCAGGCGAAGGGCCTTGCTTGAGCGGTATGGTTCCCGAGAATCGACAGAAGCGCGGTAGTCGGGTATCGAGGTAGGGCAAGATGAAGTTACCCCACGAACCTTCCCAGACCATGCAGCGCATCAAGGTCGGCATGATCGGCCTCGCCGCGGTCGTGCTGCTGATCGGTCTTGCGAGCGCGATCATCGGCTCGACGAATCGCGAACGGCCGGTCGCGACCGCGGGTACCGCGCAGGCGAACGTAGTGGCGAACATGGGCGTCTCGAACGTTACCGAAGCCGCCGGAGCGGGTGAGCCGCTCGCGGAGATGGGCGTGGCGCCAAGCGCCAACGCGCAGGCACCCGCGCAGTAATCTGCTGCCTCCTTGCTCCTCTCCCTGGAAGGGAGGGGCTGGGGGTGGGTTGGTTTCCGCATACCTGAACGCGAGTGGCGCGATCGGCCCGACCCACCCCCGACCCCCCTTTTCCAGGGAGGGGAGAGCGTTACCCCTTAGTAACATCTGGCGTGCGTTGGCTTCGACCATCTGAGAAGCTTCCGCACTTCATCCCCGGATATCCCCAGTAGTCAAAACAGTCGGCAGCACTTTCACATCCAGTCTGCCCGCAAATCCCCCCAGACTGAGCATCGAAATTGCGGTGAAATCCGTCCAATCCCCAAAAATCCCGTTGCGTCCCCGAAGCGCTATGGTAGATGGAGGTTAATACAGGGGCATTTTCATCGTTCGCTGAAAACGCGGTCGAAACGTAGCGATGGCTGCTTTTCGAAGCGGTGAAGCGTGCGCGCCAGTTCGAAGGGTTTTGGCGTGTCGGTACGGGGTCGCTATCAAGGAGACGGCATCGGCCTTGTCGACGACAAGGGCCGGGTAGCCATCCCCTCGGCACTCCGCACGATGCTCTCGGCAAATGCGCCCAAGGCGAACGGCAAGGACGGCGGGACCATCATCATCGGCGCGCATCAGAAGAATCGCTGCCTGGTCGCGTATGATCCCGGTTACGTCGACATCCTCGCCGAGCGCCTCGATCGCCGCGAATCCGAGAATCCTGCCGAGAACGGCGAATACGACTACAACATCAAGCGCGCCGCCGCGTCCGGCGAAGCGGTGCCGTTCGACGGCTCCGGTCGCTTCATCATGCCTGCGTTCCCGCGCTTCTATGCGGGCATCAAAGGCCATGCGTTCTTCTACGGCGTGCTCGACTACATCGAGATCTGGGACCCCGCGACGCTGATCGCCACCGACGGCATGCCCCCCGTCGTCAAGGAGATGGCGCGCTTCTACATGGCCGAGAAGGGGGTGCAGCTGTGAGCACTCCTGAAGCTCCCCATGTCCCCGTCCTGCTCGAAGAAGTCCTTTCCTCGCTTTCCCCCGAGCCCGGCGAGACGATGGTCGACGGCACGTTCGGCGCGGGCGGCTACACGCTGGCGCTGCTCAAGTCGGGCGCGCGGATCGTCGCGTTCGATCGCGATCCAGACGCGATCGCCAATGGTCGCGCGATGGAAGAAGCCGAAGAAGGTCTGACGCTGATCGCCGCGGACTTCTCGGCGATGGCGTCCGAACTCGAATCGCGCGGCCTTGCCCCGGTGGACGGCGTGACGCTCGATATCGGCGTGTCGTCGATGCAGCTCGACCAGGCCGAGCGCGGCTTCTCGTTCCAGTCGGACGGCCCGCTCGACATGCGGATGGCGCAGGCCGGCATGTCGGCGGCGGACTTCGTCAACGAGGCGGACGAGAACGAGATCGCCGACGTGCTGTATCAATATGGCGACGAGCCCAAGTCGCGGCGCGTGGCGCGCGCGATCGTCGCGGCGCGCCCGCTGACGCGGACCGGCGAGCTGGCGCACATCGTCCGCCGGGCGCTCGGCTACAAGGCGCACGACAAGAAGGACCCCGCGACGCGCGCGTTCCAGGCGATCCGGATCCACGTGAACCGCGAGCTTGGCGAACTGGCCGACGGGCTGCTGGCGGCCGAACGCGTGCTGAAGCCCGGTGGTCGGCTCGCGATCGTGACGTTCCACAGCCTCGAGGACCGGATGGTGAAGCGCTTCCTGCGCACGCGGTCCGGGGGCTCTCCTTCAGGGTCCCGTCATCTTCCGCAGGTGAAAGCCGTTGCGGAACCTAGTTTTTCTCATGTCGGCCGCGGTGTTCGCGCCGGCGAGGCCGAGATCGCACGCAACCCGCGCGCGCGCTCGGCGACATTACGGACGGCGCGGCGGACCTCCGCGCAACCCTGGACGGAAGAGGTGACGACATGACGGCGGCGTATCGGATGAAGGGTGTGGGCTGGTTCGGGGGCTGCGTGGCCGTCGTGCTCGGTTTCTACCTCGTGTCGCTGCAGGTCGCCGCCGAGCGCAAGAAGCTGGAGGCGGTCAATGGTCAGATCCGCTCCGCGCAGCGCGATATCCGCGCGCTGGAAACCGAGTTCGACACGCGGGGCAATCTGGCCCAGCTCGAGCGCTGGAACGGTGATACGCTGGCGCTGTCGGCGCCGACGGCGGGCCAGTTCGTCGTGAGCGAGGCCGCGCTCGCGGCGCTCGACGTCAACAGCCTGCGCGCGGACGGGGTCCAGACCGCCGCGCTGCTCGTGCCGTCGGGGGCGGGGTCCGTCGTCTCCACGTCGATCGTGCCGGTGACCGCTGCTCCTGCCGTGGTGAAGCTTGCGCCGGTGCAGATGGCGCAGGTCAGCGCACCCCGCGCGATGAACGTCGCGATCCAGGCTGCGTCGAAGACCGCGCTCAAGCCGGTCGTGATCCGCGCGTCGGTATCGACGCCGCGCTCGGCCGAGGCCGCACTCGTCCGCGCCGCCAAGACCGAACGCCTCGCCGCCGTCGCCAAGGTCCGTCCGCAGGCAGTGGCGATGCTCGACCGCAAGCTCCTGTCCGACACGACGCTGGGTGACATCATGAGCGGCGCCCGCTCCGAGAGCCGTAAGCGGCGGTGACCGCCTTGGTCGCCCGGCCCGTCTCGCAGCAACGTAGCGCCAACCAGCGTCATGCACTGGTGGCGACGGCGCACACGCGCCTGATGATGCTGATGTTCCTGTTCGGAGCAGCGGTGCTGGTGGTGGTCGGTAGGCTCGGGATGCTGGCGGTGCAGGCGTCGCTCGCCGATCCGCAGGCGCGCTCGGCAGCGATCGCGGCGCGCGGCGACATCGTCGATCGCAACGGCGCACCGCTCGCGCGGACGATCGATGCGTGGACGATCGCGGTACACCCGAAGAAGCTGATCGGCGATCCGACCGAGATCGCCAGCAAGCTCGCCGCGCTGATGCCCGAGGCGGGCGACCAGGCGCATTATTATGCGCTGCTGACGTCGGGCAAGAGCTTCATCTATCTCCAGCGGCGCGCGTCGCCGGCGTTGGTCGAGCAGGTCAATGCGATCGGCGAGCCGGCGATCGTGTTCGACCGCGATACGCAGCGACTGTACCCACAGTCGACGATGGCGGCGCATGCGCTCGGCTTCCTGTCGACCGCGGGCCACGGCATGAGCGGGATGGAGCGCGTGCTCGACGAGCGGCTGACCAATCCCGCGCTCAACGGCACGCCCGTCGCGCTGTCGCTCGACAATCGCGTCCAGGCGGCGATGGAGAGCGAACTCGGCCGCGCGATGACGACGTTTTCCGCGCGCGGCGCTGGCGGTATCGTCCTCGACGTGGCGACCGGCGAGGTGATCGCGATGGTGTCGCTGCCGACCTTCAACCCCAACCGCGTCGGCATGTCGGGCAGCGAACAGCTCCGCAACATCACGACGCAGAGCGTGTTCGAGCTCGGCTCGACGTTCAAGCCGATCACGATGGCGACCGCGATGGACACGGGTGTCGTCACATCGTTCGCGCGGCGCTTCGATGCGACGCATCCGCTCCAGGTCGGCCGCTTCACGATCCATGACGAGCGCGGCGATCCGAAGCGCTGGCTCAACATGGCCGAGACGCTGATCTATTCGTCCAACATCGCCACCGCACGTGTCGCCGACGAGGTCGGGCCCGCGAAGATGCAGGCGATGTTCAAGAAGCTTGGGTTCGACACCAAGCCCGATATCGAACTGCGCGAAAAGGGCCGCCCGTTGTGGCCGAAATACTGGGCGCGGACGACGACGATGACCACCGCCTACGGCCACGGCATCGCGGTGACCCCGCTGCATCTGGCGAGCGCGTATGCGGCGCTGGTCAATGGCGGGATCTGGCGGCCGGCGACGTTATTGAAGGTCGCGCCCGGGCATGCGGTTGCCGGTCGCCGCGTCATCAGCGAGCAGACCAGCGCGCGGATGCGGCAGATGCTTCGGCTGATCGTGCAGCGCGGTACGGGTCGCAAGGGCGATGCGCCGGGCTACCGGGTCGGCGGCAAGACCGGGACGGCCGAGGCGGCGGTGTCGGGCGGCTACGATCATTCGCGCAACGTGGCGACGTTTGCCGCGGCGTTCCCGATGGATGCGCCGCGCTATGTCGTGCTGGCGATGCTCGATTCGCCGCTCGGGACGAAGGAAACCGCCGGGTGGAAGACTGCGGCGTGGAATACCGCGCCGGTGGTCGGCCGGACGATCTCGCGCGTCGGTGCGATTCTGGGCGTGGTGCCCGACGCGCACCGCGACATCGACGTGTCTGACATCCTGCCGACTTTGTGGCAGGACCCGTCGCGTACACAGCCGACCGGGCAATGAGGACTATTGCATGAAACTCGCAGCGCTGACCGACGGGACGGAAGAGGCGCAGGTGACGGGGTTCGCGATCGATCACCGCAAGGTCGCGCCGGGCACGGTGTTCGGCGCGTTCGAAGGCGCGCGCGTCAACGGTGAGGACTATATCGCCGACGCGATCCGCTCGGGCGCGATCGCGGTGGTCGCGCGGCCGGGACTGACGGTCGAGGGTGCCACCTACATCGCCGACGACAACCCCCGCGAGCGGTTCGCGCAACTGGCCGCGAAGTTCTTCGCGCCGTTTCCCGAGACGTCGGTGGCGATTACCGGGACCAATGGGAAGACGTCGTGTGTCGAGATGACCCGGCAGCTCTGGCGGATGGCAGGGTTTCATGCGGCGTCGATCGGGACGCTGGGGGTTACGACGGCCGACGAGCGGGTGACGACCGGGCTGACCACACCGGATGTGGTGACGTTCCTGTCGAACGTGGCGGGGCTAGCACGAGAGGGTGTGACGCACCTCGCGTTCGAGGCGTCGAGCCACGGTCTGACGCAGTACCGTACTGAGGGCCTGAAGGTCGCTGCGGCGGCGTTCACCAACCTCAGCCGCGATCATCTCGACTATCACGGCGATATGGCGGCGTATTTCACCGCTAAGATCCGGTTGTTCTCCGAAGTGCTCTCGACGGACGGTGCGGCGGTGGTGTGGGCTGACGATCCTCAATCGGCACGGGTGATCGACTTGGCGAGGGAGCGCGGCAACCGGCTGATCACGGTGGGGACGCAGGGCGAGACGTTGCGGCTCGTCGGACGCGATCCGACGCTGCTTGGGCAGGGGCTGACGATCGAGGCTGACGGCCAGACCTACAAGGTGACGTTGCCGCTCATCGGCGCGTACCAGGCGGCGAACGCGCTGGTGTCGGCCGGGCTGGTGATCGCGACCGGGGGCGATGTGGCGGCAACGATCGCCAATCTTGCGCGATTGCAGCCGGTGCGTGGGCGGCTGGAGCGCGCAGTGATCGCGAAGTCGGGTGCCCCGGTTTACGTTGACTATGCGCATACGCCGGATGCTCTCGAAGCTGCAATCGCTGCGCTCAAGCCGCATGCTGGCGGCAAGCTGATCGTGGTGTTCGGGGCGGGCGGCGATCGGGACACCGGCAAGCGCGAGACCATGGGCCAAGTCGCGGTGCAACACGCCGACCGCGTTATCGTGACCGACGACAATCCGCGGACCGAGGACGCGCGCGCGATCCGCTGCGACGTCCTGAAGGGTGCGCGCGGGGCTGAGGAAATCGGCGACCGGCGTGCGGCGATCGGGGCCGCTGTGCGCGAGGCTGGGCCCGAAGATATCGTGCTGATCGCCGGCAAGGGGCATGAGCAGGGGCAGATCGTCGGGGACATGGTGCTCCCGTTCGACGACGTGACCGTCGCGCGGGAGTGCGCGGCGTGAGGGCGGCGACATCGTCATTCCCCTCCCGCTTGCGGGAGGGGCTAGGGGAGGGCGCGACGTACGTACTGGCGCCCGCTCTGTTTGATCAGCCCCTCCCCCGACCCCTCCCGCAGGCGGGAGGGGAGCAGTGAGTCTTTGGACTTCCGCGGAGATCGCGACCGCTACCGGTGGCGTGGCGTCAGGCGACTTCTCCGTCACTGGCGTTGCGTTCGACTCGCGTGAGGTTGGCCCGGGCGACCTCTTTGTCGCGATGAAGGGCGAGGCCAGCAATGGCCACCTGTTCCTCGATCAGGCCTTTGCCCAGGGCGCGGCGGGGGCGATCGTGTCCGAGCCTTGCGACTACCCGCACGTCCTCGTCGCGGACAGTTTTGTCGCGTTGCAGGCGCTGGGGCGGGCGAGCCGGGCTCGGAGCGGAGCGAAGATCATCGGCGTCACCGGTTCCGTCGGCAAGACCAGCGCCAAGGAAGCGTTGTTCGCCTGCCTCGACCGCGCGGCGCCCGGCGAGGTGCATCGCTCGGTCAAGAGCTACAACAACCACACTGGCGTTCCGCTCAGCCTTGCCCGCATGCCGCGGGACGCGAAGTTCGGCGTGTTCGAGATGGGGATGAACCACGCCGGTGAGCTTGCCGAACTGACCCAGCTCGTCCGGCCGCACATTGCGATGATCACTGCGATCGCACCTGCGCATACCGCGTTCTTTCCCGACGAGCGCGCGATCGCCGATGCCAAGGGGGAGATCTTTGTCGGGCTCGAACCGTACGGGACCGCGATCGTGCCCTATGACAGCCCGCACCGCGATCGGCTGCTTGGCCACGCCGCACCACACGCCGCGCACATCGTGACGTTCGGCAGCGAGAAGGGCGCCGATGTCCGCGCGATCGAGGCGATGCGGCTGCCGACCGGGGGGACGTTCGTCACTGCGCGGATGGGGCAGGGGGCCGAGCACGAGCTGAGCTTTACGATCGCGCAGCCCGGCGCGCACTGGGTGTCCAATGCGCTTGGCGTGCTGGCGTGCGTGCAGGCGGTCGGCAGTGATCTGGGACTCGCCGGCCTCGCGCTGGCCGAACTCGGTGGCCTGCAAGGTCGCGGTGCACGGTCGCTGGTGACCGTCGGCGAAGGGCAGGTGCTGGTGATCGACGAGAGCTACAACGCCAACCCCGCTTCGATGCGCGCGACGCTCAGCGTCCTTGGCCATGAGCCCGGTCGTCACATCGCGGTACTCGGCGAAATGCGCGAACTGGGCGAGGGCTCCGACGACTATCACGCCGCCCTCGCCGAGCCGATTCTCGCCGCGCGCGTCGAAATGGCGCTGCTCGTCGGTGAAGCGATGGCACCGTTAGCGCAGGTGCTTGAGGGACAGATCGAAACCGTCCATGTGGGCGACGCTGCGGCCGCGCTCGCGTCGTTACGGACGATCCTGGCGCCGGGCGATGTCGTGCTCGTCAAGGGATCGAACGGGGTGGGCCTCGCCCGCGTCGTGGCTGGTCTTCAAGCTGGCCTCAAAGGCGGGATTAACTGAATGTTGTACTGGCTCGCCGAGCATCTGGGGTTTCCCGGCCTGCTGAACCTCATCCGTTACCAGACGGTGCGGACCGGCGGTGCCGTCGCGACCGCGCTGATCATCGGCCTTATCATCGGGCCGAAGTTCATCGGCTGGTTGCGCGTGCGGCAGGGCAAGGGGCAGCCGATCCGCGCCGACGGCCCGCAGTCGCATCTGTCGAAGCGCGGCACGCCGACGATGGGCGGGCTGATGATCCTGACCTCGATGTGCCTCGCGATCTTCCTGTGGATGGACCTGAGCAATCCGTATGTCTGGGCGTGCGTGTTCGTGACGCTGGGCTTCGGGACGATCGGGTTCCTCGACGACTATGACAAGGTGCGTAAGGCGAGCACCGCGGGGATCAGCGGGCGGACGCGGCTGCTGCTCGAGTTCGCGATCGCCGGGATCGCCGCGACGATCATCATGTCGCAGAACGGGCCGCATCTGTACCTGCCGTTCACCTCGCGCATGTACCTCGATCTCGGCTGGTTCTTCCCGGTGTTCGCGGCGTTCACGATCGTGTCGTTCGGCAATGCGGTGAACCTCACAGATGGGCTCGACGGGTTGGCGACGATGCCGGTGATCATCGCCAGCGTCGCGTTCATGGTGATCGTGTACCTGGTCGGGAACGTGAAGTTCGCCGATTACCTCGGCATCCCGCACGTCCCTCGCGCGGGTGAACTGGCGATCTTCTGTGGGGCGATCGTCGGCGCGGGGCTCGCGTTCCTGTGGTTCAATGCGCCGCCGGCGGCGGTGTTCATGGGCGATACCGGGTCGCTGGCCTTGGGCGGCGCGCTGGGGACGATCGCGGTCGTCGCGCATCACGAGATCGTGCTGGGGATCATCGGCGGGTTGTTCGTGATCGAGGCGCTGTCGGTGATCATCCAGGTGTTCTTCTACAAGCGCACCGGCAAGCGCGTGTTCCGGATGGCGCCGATCCACCATCATTTCGAACAGCTCGGCTGGGCCGAGGCGACGGTGGTGATCCGGTTCTGGATCATCGCGCTCGTGCTGGCGCTGGTCGGCCTCTCGACGTTGAAGCTGCGGTGATCGTTGCGCAGGCTTGGCGCGGGAAACGCTATGCGGTGCTGGGGCTGGCGCGGTCCGGGGCTGCGACCGTGCGGGCGTTGGTGGGTGGCGGGGCGCAGGTCGTTGCGTGGGACTCCGACGAAGCCAAGCGCGACGTCTTTGCTCCCTCTCCCCTTCGGGGAGAGGGACGGGGTGAGGGGCAGCCCAGCAGTGCTGCGCCTGGAACAGCCCCTCACCCAACCCTCTCCCCGGAGGGGAGAGGGCTTTTAGAAGTCGCACCGCTTGACGATCTCTCGGGCTTCGACGCTCTGGTCGTATCGCCGGGGGTGCCGTTGAACACGCACCCGCTTGCCGCAACCGCACGCGGCGCCAACGTCCCCGTCATCGGCGACATCGAGCTCTTCGCGCAGGCGCGGGGCGACCTACCTTCGCACAAGGTCGTCGGAATCACGGGGAGCAACGGCAAGTCGACCACCACCGCGCTTGTTCACCACATCCTCAAGACCGCCGGCATCCCCACGCTGATGGGCGGCAACATCGGCCTGCCGATCCTCGAACAGGAAGCGCTCCCCGAGGGTGGCGTCTATGTGCTCGAACTGTCGAGCTACCAGATCGACCTGACGCAGACGCTCGATTGCGACGTCGCGGTGCTGCTCAACATCACGCCGGATCATCTCGACCGCTATGATGGGTTCGAGGGTTATGCCGCCTCGAAGGCGCGGCTGTTCGCGATGCAGTCGGCCGAGCATGACGCGGTCATCGGCATCGGCGATGCGCCGTCCGCCGAGATCGAGCGCGGGCTGTCGGCGAAGGGCGAGCATCTCGCCAAGATCGCGCCGGGCGTGTGCATGGATCAGGGCAACTGGCCGACGCTTCAGGGCCCGCACAACGCCCAGAACGCACTTGCCGCGATCGCCGTGGTCAAGGCGCTGGGCGTCAGCGAGGTCGACATCGACCGTGGCCTCACGAGTTTCACGGGCCTGCCGCACCGCATGGAGCAGATCGCCTCGTACGCCGGCGTCGCCTATGTCGACGACAGCAAGGCGACCAATCCCGAGAGCACCGCGCCGGCTTTGGCCGCGTTCGACCGCGTCCATTGGATCGTGGGCGGGCGCGCGAAGGGCGACGACCTCGACGCCTGCAAGCCCGCCTTCGGCCACGTCGTCCACGCCTACACGATCGGCGAGGCTGGCCCGAAATTCGCTGAAATCCTGAAAGACTCCATGCCCGTCGAGAACGTCGGTACGCTGGACGCTGCCGTCCGAGCCGCCGCCGCAAACGCCAAGCCGGGCGACACTGTCTTGTTATCCCCCGCCTGTGCTAGCTTCGACCAGTTTCGCGATTACGAAGCGCGCGGGGCCGCGTTCCGCGCGGCGGTGGAGTCGCTGGCATGACCGATATCCGCGCTGGAAGGATCGACGTTAGGGGCGATATGGGCACACCGAAGACCAGCATCGTCGCGAAGATGAAGCGACGCGGCGGGCGTGGCGACCAGTCGCCGCTCGGCACGTGGTTCTGGGATATCGACCGGATGCTGTTGCTGCTGACGCTGTTCCTGATCGCGATCGGTCTGATTGCGGTCGCGGCGGCGTCGCCGGCGAGCGCGGTCCGCTATTCGGGCGAGCACCACAAGATCGCGCCGCTCTACTATTTCTGGCGACAGTTGATGTGGGTCGGCGTGTCGCTTCCCGTGCTGTTCGGCGTGTCGATGATGCCCGTGTCGATGGCGCGGCGGATGGCGATCGGCGGGTGCGCGCTGTTCGTGCTGATGCTGATGGTGACGCCGTTCATCGGGGTCGAGGCGAATGGCGCGCGGCGCTGGCTCGGTGTCGGCTTCGCGCAGTTCCAGCCTTCCGAGTTCCTGAAGCCTCTATTTATCGTCACGGTCGCGTGGCTGTTGTCGCTGCGCGCGAAGGATGCCGAACTGCCGACGGTGCTGATCACCGGCGCGATGACCGCGGGCGTCGCGGTGCTGCTGATGCTGCAACCCGATTTCGGCCAGACGATCATCTTCTGCTCGGTGTGGATGGCGCTGCTGATGATCGCGGGGACGCCGGCCAAGGTGATGCTCGGCCTCGTCGCGATGGCGCCGGCCGGGCTGATCGCCGCCTATGTCTTCTACGGCGTGGCGCGGTCGCGGATCGATGCGTTCCTGTTTCCGGGCATCGAGGGCGAGGGTGCAGGCGACCATTTTCAGACGAATGCGGCGCATAATACGCTGACGGCTGGTGGTTGGACCGGCACAGGTCCCGGAGCGGGTGCGGCGAAATTCGGGCTGCCCGAGGCGCATACCGACTATATCTTCTCGGTGATCGGCGAGGAATTCGGGTTGATCGCATGCTCGGTGATCGCGGTGATCTTCCTCGCGATCGTGGTGCGCGTGTTCGTCAAGCTGCTGGACGAGCAGGATGAATTCAAGCTCCTCGCCTCTGCCGGCCTCGCGACGCAGTTCGGTGCGCAGGCGCTCGTCAGCATGGCGGTGAACACCGGCCTCGCGCCGTCTAAGGGTATGACGCTGCCGTTCATCAGCTATGGCGGGTCGTCGATGATCGCGTTGTCGGTCGGCATGGGGTTGCTGCTGGCGTTTACCCGGCGCAATCCGTTTCTCACGCGGAGCCCCTATGTCGTCCGCTGGAGTGGTGAATGAGTAAGCATTACGTCCTCGCAGCCGGTGGGACCGGGGGACACATGGTCCCGGCAGCGGCGCTCGCCGCCGAACTGACCAAGCGTGGCCACCGTGTCGCGCTCGTCAGCGATGCGCGCGGCGTGCGCTTTCCAGGGTTGTTCGAGGATATCCAGACGCACGTCCTGCCAGCCGGGCGCTTTACCGGCGGGCCGCTTGGTTGGGCTCGGGCCACGCGCGAGATGTGGCGCGGGCGGGCGATGGCGCGCGAACTGTACCGGACCTTCAAGCCGGCGGCCGTGATCGGCTTCGGTGGCTATCCTGCATTGCCGGCGTTGCTGGCGGCGTTCGCGGACAAGATCCCGACTGCGGTGCATGAGCAGAACGCGGTGCTGGGGCGCGTGAACCGCTTCGTCGCGGGGCGCGTGGACGCGATCGCGACCTCGTCCGAGCCGACCGAGCGCCTCGCGCCGAAGCTGCTGGGCAAGGCGCATCTGGTCGGCAATCCGGTGCGCGAGGCCGTGCTGGCGCTGCGCTCGCGGCCGTATCCGCTGCTGGAGGAAGATGGGATTTTTCGTGTGCTCGTGACCGGCGGGAGTCAGGGGGCGAGCATCCTGTCGCAGGTGGTGCCCGATGGCCTCGCGATGCTGCCGGTGACGTTCCGGCGGCGCTTGCAGGTGACGCATCAGGCGCGGATCGAGGATATCGACGCGGTGCGTGCGAAGTACGCCGAGCATCATATTCCGGCCGAGCTGGCGACGTATCTGCCCGACATGCCAGAGCAACTGGCCTGGGCGCATCTGGTGATCGCACGCGCGGGGGCGTCGACGATTTCGGAGCTGACCGCGGCGGGGCGGCCGGCGATCCTGGTGCCGCTGCCGGGGGCGACCGACGACCACCAGACCGTGAACGCGCGCGAGATCACGCGGGCGGGCGGCGCGCGGACGATCGCGCAGGGAGATTTTACCGCAGTGGAACTGGCCAAGCAGATGCAGAAACTCGGGCTCGATCCGGCGGCGTTGCAGAATGCGGCGGGCCGCGCGCGGAGTTGCGGGCGGCCGAATGCGGCGAGCGATCTGGCGGATCTGGTCGAGAGCCTCGACGCGCCATTGTCGCGCATTCCGGTCGGCGCGCCCTCGAAGCCCAAGGCGCAGTTCGCATGAAGGGCGTCGCAACGGACATCGGCACGATCCACTTCGTCGGCATCGGCGGGATCGGCATGTCGGGCATCGCCGAGGTGATGAAGAACCTCGGCTACCGCGTGCAGGGGTCGGACGTGGCCGAGGGCTATGTCGTGCAGGGCTTGCGCGACAAGGGCATTCCGGTGGCGATCGGTCATGCTGCGTCGAACATCGGCGACGCCGCCGTCGTGGTCGTGTCGACCGCGATCGTGCGCTCGAACCCGGAGGTCGAGGCGGCGCTCAATGCCCGCGTGCCGGTGGTGCGGCGTGCGGAAATGCTGGCGGAACTGATGCGGTTGAAGTCGACCGTCGCGGTCGCGGGCACGCATGGGAAGACCACGACGACGTCGATGGTGGCCGCACTGCTCGATGCTGGCGGGGTCGATCCGACGGTCATCAATGGCGGGATCATCAACTCGTACGGCTCGAACGCACGACTGGGCGCGAGCGACTGGATGGTGGTCGAGGCGGACGAGAGCGACGGTAGTTTCCTGCGGCTCGATGGTACGATCGCGGTGGTGACTAACATCGATCCCGAGCATCTCGATCATTACGGCTCGTTCGATGCGGTCAAGGATGCGTTCGTCGAGTTCGTCGAGAACGTGCCGTTCTATGGCGCGGCGCTGCTGTGTCTCGATCATCCGGAGGTGCAGGGGATCCTGCCGCGGGTGCGCGATCGTCGCGTGGTGACGTACGGCTTCTCCGCGCAGGCTGATGTGCGCGGGGTGGAGGTTACGCCGATCCCAGGCGGCAACCGCTTCGATTGCGTGGTGCGCGAGCGGGATGGCGCGACGCGGACGATCGTGGGAATCGAGATGCCGATGCCGGGTCGGCACAACGTCCAGAATGCGCTGGCGGCGATCGGCGTGGCGCTGGAGCTGGGGATCGCGGATGCGACGATCCAGCACGGGTTCGCCAAGTTCGGTGGGGTGAAGCGGCGGTTTACCAAGGTCGGTGAAGTGGCCATCGATGCTGGGAGCGTCACGATCATCGACGACTACGGCCATCACCCGGTCGAGATCCGGGCGGTGCTGGCCGCAGCGCGCGAGGGTGTGAAGGGTCGCGTGATCGCGGTTGTCCAGCCGCATCGCTATTCGCGCTTGGGCGGTCTGATGGAGGATTTCCAGACGGCCTTCAACGACGCGGATCGGGTGTTGGTGACGCCGGTCTATGCCGCGGGCGAGGCGCCCGTGGAGGGCGTCGATGCGGCGGCTTTGGTCGAGGGGCTCAAGCGGCGCGGGCACCGGTTTGCGGGTGTGGTCGCTGATGCGGATGCGCTGGCGGTGGAACTGGCGGCGACGATCGAGGCTGACGACATGGTCGTTTGCCTCGGGGCCGGCGACATCACGAAGTGGGCTGCCGGTCTCGCCGATGCGATCGCCGCTGAGCGCGCTAAGGTGCTGGCGTGAGTGGCGCGTCGCAAATCTTCCCCGGTACGGGGAGGGGGACCATGCAGGGCATGGTGGAGGGGGGCGTCCACGAGCGTAACGCTTCTGGCAGCGCCCCCTCCACCGCCTTTGGCGGTCCCCCTCCCCGTGCCGGGGAGGATTTGCGTGGTACTCTGACGGCTAATGGCAGTCTGGCGGACTTTATCTGGTTTCGTACCGGTGGCCCGGCGGAGTGGCTGGTGCGGCCTTTGGATGTCGAGGATCTCGCGGGGTTGCTGAAGGCTCTCGATCCTTCGACGCCGGTGCTGCCGGTCGGGGTCGGCTCGAACCTGATCGTACGCGACGGTGGTGTGCCGGGGGTCGTTGTGCGGCTTCCCAAGGCTATGGCGAAGGTTTCGGTTGAGGACGGGCATGTTCGGGCGGGAGCAGGGGCGATGGGGATTACCGTTGCCAGCGCCGCGCGCGATGCGGGGATTGCCGGGCTTGAGTTCTTGCGTGGAATTCCGGGAACAGTCGGCGGTGCGGTTCGGATGAACGCTGGCGCTTACGGTCGCGATGTCAGCGATGTTCTGGTGGAGGCTACCGTGGTTACGCGGGAGGGTTCGGTGGAAGTCTGGTCCGCCGAGAAACTCGGGTTCACCTATCGTCACTCGGACCTGCCCGCGGGCGCCGTCGTGGTCGAAGCGGTGTTCTCCGGCACGCCCGGCGAGCCAGCTGTGATCGGTGCGGAGATGGACCGGATTGCCGCCGAGCGTGAGGCGTCTCAGCCGCTCCGCTCGCGCACCGGTGGGTCGACGTTCAAGAATCCCGAGGGGCACAAGGCTTGGGCGTTGATCGACGCGGCCGGGTGTCGGGGGCTGACTCGCGGTGATGCGCAGGTCAGTGAGAAGCATTGCAATTTCCTGCTGAACCTCGGGTCCGCGTCGAGTGCGGAGATCGAGGCACTGGGTGAAGAGGTACGCGACAAGGTGAAAGCGCATTCGGGGGTGACGTTGGAATGGGAAATCCAGCGGGTTGGTGAGTACCTCCCCTCCCGCTTGCGGGAGGGGTCAGGGGAGGGCGGTCCAAATACTGGCGTCTCGCATCAACCCCTCCCCCGACCCCTCCCGCAGGCGGGAGGGGAGCAGTGAGCGCGCCTCTTCACATCGCAGTCCTCATGGGCGGCTGGTCGGCGGAGCGTGAGGTTTCGCTGATGTCGGGTAACGGCTGTGCCGACGCGCTTGAGTCGCTCGGCCACCGGGTTACGCGGATTGATATGGGGCGGGATGTTGCTGCCAAGCTCGCCGATGCCGAGCCTGACCTGGTGTTTAACGCGCTCCACGGCACCCCCGGCGAGGACGGTTCGGTGCAGGGGCTGCTCGACCTGATGGGCCTGCGGTATACGCATTCCGGGCTTGCGACGTCGGTCATCGCGATCGACAAGGTGCTGACCAAGCTACTGCTCGTTCCCGCGGGCGTGCCGATGCCGGGTGGGCGGATCGTCAAGTCGGCGGACTTGTTCGAGAGCGATCCGATGGCGCGGCCTTATGTTTTGAAGCCGGTCAACGAGGGTTCGTCGGTCGGGGTGGCGATCGTCACGGACAGCGGGAATTACGGCAATCCGATCGCGCGCGATAGCGTCGGGCCTTGGGGCGAGTTCGAGGAATTGCTCGCCGAGCCGTACATCCGTGGGCGCGAGCTGACGACCGCGGTGCTTGGCGGCAAGGCGCTTGGGGTGACCGAGTTGAAGCCTAAGAGTGGTTGGTACGATTACGACGCGAAATACACCGACGGGATGACGGTCCACGTCTGCCCGGCGGAGATCCCCGACGAGATCACCGATGCGTGCAAGAGCCTCGCGCTCGAAGCGCACCGCTTGCTCGGCTGCAAGGGCGCGTCGCGGTCGGATTTCCGCTGGGATGACGAACGCGGCGTCGACGGGCTGTTCCTGCTCGAGGTGAACACGCAGCCGGGGATGACTCCGCTGAGCCTCGTGCCCGAACAGGCACGGCACATCGGCATGAGCTATGCCGAGCTGGTCCAGGCGATCGTCGACGAGGCGCTTCAGGACCATCCTTCTCCATGAGCCGCACGATCAAGCGCGGTCCGCCGCCCAAGCGGCCCGCCCCGCGCCGGAAGGTCGCGGTCAAGAAGGTGTCGGTGATGGACCGGCTGGTCGGGATGCTCCCGGTCAGCGAGGACACGCTTCGGAAAATCGCGACGTGGTCGATCCTCGGCGCGGGCGGTGCAGTCGCGATCGCGGCGGCGACGTGGGTCGGCATTCCCGGCATGATCGGCGCGGCGGTGGCCGAGGGTGCCGGGCGCGCTGGCTTCAAGGTCGAGCAGATCGAGGTCACCGGTCTCAAACGGATGGACCGGATGTCGGTCTATGCGGTCGCGCTGGAGGACAAGCAGAACCAGACGTCGATGCTGTCGGTCGACCTGGAGGCGGTGCGGCAGAAACTGCTGCGCTATGGCTGGATCGCGGACGCTCATGTGTCGCGGCGGCTGCCCAACACGATGCTGGTCGATATCGTCGAGCGGACTCCCGCCGCGGTGTGGCAGGACAATGGGCAGCTGACGCTGATCGATTCGTCGGGCGTGCTGCTGGAGCCGGTCCAGCCGGATGCGATCCCGAATTTGCCGCTGGTGATCGGGCCCGGTGCGGATCGGCAGGAGGCGTCGTACCAGACGCTGCTCGCCGCCGCGCCTGCGCTCAAGCCGCGCGTGAAGGCGGCGACCTGGGTCGGCAATCGCCGCTGGGACCTGACGTTCGAGAGCGGCGAGACGTTGGCGCTGCCCGAAGACGGTGCGCCGCGCGCGCTGGTGAAGTTCGCCGAGCTGGATGGCGCGCGGCCGCTGCTCGGGCGCGGCTGGATCCGGTTCGACATGCGCGATCCGACCAAGCTGGTCGCGCGCAAGCCGGGTGCGAGCCTGGCGCACAGCGTCGACGTGCCGGCACCAGCCAGCGCGGGGGCGAGCGTGCCGGCAACAGGCGAAACTACGACTAATCCGTCGCAAACGGCGGGCGCGAACGTAACGGGCGGGGAGGGATGACATGGCGAAGGTGGCACCGGAAGGGCTGATCACGGCGCTCGATATCGGGTCGTCGAAGGTTTCGGCGATGATCGCGCAGAAGGGGGACGGGGGCGAGCTGATCGTGCTCGGCACCGGCCAGCGCGAGAGCCGCGGCGTCAAGCGCGGCTATATCGCCGATATGGCAACGACCGAGGCGGCAGTGCGCGAGGCGGTCGAGCAGGCCGAGCGGATCGCGGGCATCAACATCGAGAACGTCTGGGTCGGGTTCTCGGCCGGCGGGCTCGTGTCCGACGTCGCCGAGGTCGAGTTCGAGCTTGGCGGCCACCGCGTCGAGCAGCAGGATATCGATGCGTTGCTCGCCGCCGGGCGCAACTCGATCGATCCGCAGGGCCGCATGGTGCTGCACGCGCAACCGGCGCTTTATACGCTCGATGGGCTGACGGGCGTGAAGACGCCGCTCGGTCTGCATGCCGATCGGCTTGGCGTGCATATCCATGTCGTCGCCGCTGATGGTTCGCCGGTACGCAACCTCGATCTGTGCGTGCGGTCGGCGCATCTCGAAGTGAAGTCGATCATTGCCTCGCCGGTCGCGACGGGGCTCGCCTGTCTCAGCGACGAGGAGCGCGAGCTTGGCGTCGCTTTGGTCGAGATGGGGGCGGGGATCACCAACGTGTCGCTGTTCGCGGGGGGCATGCTGGTCGGGCTGACCTCGATCCCGATCGGCGCGCAGGACATTACGGATGATATCGCCAGCGCGTTCGGGACGCGGCGGCAGAATGCCGAGCGGATGAAGTGCTTCCACGGCTCGGCCAACGCCAGCCCCCGCGATAATCACGACATGATCCCGGTCATGCCGATCTCCGCCGAGGACGGCGCGGGCGAGGGGGCTCAGATCACCAAGGCGCAGCTGATCGGCGTGATCCGCCAGCGGCTCGAGCATCAGATGTGTGAGGTGCGCAACGCACTCACCAAGCTGAAGTTCGAGGGGCCGGTCGGGCGTCAGGTCGTGCTGACCGGCGGCGGGGCCGAGCTGAAGGGCATCGCCGACTATGCGCAACAGGCGCTCGGGCGGTCGGTGCGGATCGGTCGACCGCGTGGTCTGACCGCGCTGCCGGAAGCGCATGGCGGACCGGCGTTCGCGACGCTAGCGGGGTTGGCCTTCTACGCGGCGACCAACCCGATCGATCTTCGCGGGCTCGCGCCGCAGCGGACGACGGTGCATCGGCCAAAGGGTATGGGCATGATGCGCAAGTTGATTCAGGCGGCACGCGCGAATTATTAAGAGTTTCGAGGGCGCTGGCGTTATTTCGGCTGGAACAGGCCGTGACGTTGGTGCACACAGATTAATCAGGGGCCCGGCCGTAGCGTATCTACCGGGTTGTGCGGAGAACGGCGATGAGCATCGAATTCCTTAGTCCCGAAGTGGACGATCTGGCCCCCCGCATCGCGGTGATCGGCGTCGGCGGCGCGGGCGGCAACGCGATCGCCAACATGATGCGGGCCGACGTCCAGGGCGTCGACTTCCTCGTGGCGAACACCGACGCGCAGGCGTTGAAGCAGTCGACCGCGCCGCAGCGGATCCAGCTCGGCACCAAGATCACGCAGGGTCTCGGCGCCGGCTCGCGTCCCGAGATCGGTCGCGCGGCCGCCGAAGAGACGATCGACCAGCTCGCCAAGATGCTCGAAGGCGCGCACATGTGCTTCATCACCGCCGGCATGGGCGGCGGCACGGGCACGGGCGCAGCGCCGGTCATCGCCAAGGCGGCGCGCGACATGGGCATTCTGACCGTCGGTGTCGTGACCAAGCCGTTCGCGTTCGAGGGCAACCGTCGCGCCAAGTCAGCCGAGGGCGGCATCGACGAGCTGCAGAAGTACGTCGACACGCTGATCGTCATCCCGAACCAGAATCTGTTCCTCATCGCCAACGCGAACACGACCTTCAAGGAAGCGTTCACGATGGCGGACGAGGTGCTCCAGCAGGGCGTCCGCAGCATCACCGACCTGATGGTGATGCCGGGCCTCATCAACCTCGATTTCGCCGACGTCCGCTCGGTGATGCAGGAGATGGGCAAGGCGATGATGGGCACCGGCGAGGCAAGCGGCGACAACCGCGCGCTCGAGGCTGCGCAGAAGGCGATCTCGAACCCGCTGCTCGAAGGCGTCAGCATGCGCGGTGCGAAGGGCGTCATCATCTCGATCACCGGCGGCGACGACATGCGCCTGCTCGAAGTCGATGAAGCCGCGAATCACATCCGCGACCTGGTCGATCCCGATGCGAACATCATCTGGGGTTCGGCATTCAACCAGGAGCTCGAAGGCAAGATCCGCGTCTCGGTCGTCGCGACCGGGATCGACGCCGATGCGCGTCCGCCGGAAGTTGCACCCGAGCCGACCCGCTCGTTCAGCTTCGGATCGCGCAAGACGGACGAGAATACGTCGTTCCGTCCGAGCGAGCCTGCCGCGTCTTCGGCTGCGCCTGCTGCGTCGTCCGCCGACGAAGAGCCGCTCGATCTGAACGCTTCGTCGGAAGTCGAGCCATCGGCGTCGAAGTCGGATGACGAGCTGGTGCTCGGTGCCGAGACGATGGTGCCGCAGGCCGCACCTGCACCGGTTGTTCCTGCACCGCAGCCTGCGCCCGCGCCGCGCACCTATGGCGAAGAGCCTTACGGTCGCGGTCCGATCGCGCGTCCGGCTTCGGCATCGTCGGTGACGCCCGCTCGCGCGCCGATCGCGCCGGCTGTTCCGGTGCCGACGCCGGCTGCGGACGAAGGTGGTGCACGTCGTCGCTGGCTCGCTCCGGGTGCCGAGGCTGCCCCCGAGGCGGTTCCGGCCGCACCGCGCGTGAAGCTCGGCGGTACGCTGTTCGAGCGCATGTCGAACGCGGCACGTGGCGCAGCGAAGGAAGACGGCGAAGCGGCCCCTCAGGACCCGCTCGACATCCCCCGCTTCCTGCACCGGCAGAACAACCAGTAAGTCGGAAACATCTCGACTTATCAATATCTTGCACGATCCAGCCCTGACCTCCCCTCTCCCGTTGGGAGAGGGGGAGACGCCAGAGGCGACGATGAGTGAGGGCATGTCGAGCAGGGCTTTCGCGCTTGCGTACGCAAAACCCTGCATTCGTCGCCGCCCCAGCCCAGTTCGCCGCGCGTATGCGTGCAAGACATTGCCGGTTCGGTCGGGCTGGCGTCTAGACAGTTGAACCTCATGACCCGGTCCTCCCATCATCTCCTGACCGCCGCGCTGGCCCTCGTGCTCGCGGCCGTGCCAGCCGCCGCGTCCGCGCAAGCCGTCGTGCAGGCGATCCCCGGCACTACCGACGCGGACAAGCTCGGCGACGTGATGCGCCAGCTTGCCAGCAACCCCCGCAACATCGACGCGCTGATCAAGGCGGGCGATCTTTCGATGGGCCTGGGCGATCTTAGCGGTGCCGCGGCATTGTTTGCGCGCGCGGAAAAGGTGAACCCGCGCGATGGTCGGGCGAAGGCGGGGATGGCGTCGATCCTCGTCCGGTCTGAGCGTCCCGGCGAAGCGCTGCGTTATTATGCGCAGGCGGAAGGTCTCGGCCTCGATCCGCGCAACTTCGCCGCCGACCGCGGGCTAGCTTACGACCTGATCGGCCAGCAGGATCGGGCACAACGCGATTACCGCGTGGCCCTCCGCGATGCACCTGACGACGAGACGATCAGGCGTTACGCGCTGTCGCTCGGCATCTCAGGAAAGCCCGATCTCGCGATCCAGCAACTCAACCCGCTCCTGCTCAAGAGCGATCGTGGCGCATGGCGATCGCGCGCGTTCATCCTCGCGATGAACGGCGACGTCGCCGGCGCCGAGAAGATCGCCACCACGATGATGCCCTCGGGCACCGCGCAAGGCCTGCAACCCTTCTTCCAGCGCCTGCCGAACCTGCCGGCAAGCGACCGCGCTTTCGCAGTCCATTTCGGCGAAGTCCATGCGACGCCCGCCCGCCTCGCGGATGCACGGATGGCGCCACCGTTGGGCATTCTAGCCGCAGATCCGACCGCGCCGGTAATGATGGCAGCCGTAACGCCGCAACCCACAGTCGCTGCGACAACCGGCAAGAAGGACAAGCGCGATCGCCGATCGAGCCGCGACCGTGTCCAGATGGCCGCGGTGACTCGACCGTCGTCAACACCAGTACCCGTGACGACGTCGGCACCGGTCCCGCCGACGACCACCGCACCACGTACGCTCACCACGGTTCCGGCTCGGACCCCGTACACTGCCCCCGTCCAGCTCGCAGCAGCGCCGATGCAGACGGTGCAGCCGCTCTCGGCGCGTACCGTTCAGCCTTCGCAACCAAGCTATTCGTCGCCGAACGTTGCGGTTCAGCGCACTCGTACCAATCCGGCTGCGGAAACGAACTCGGTAGTCTCGGCCACTATCCAGCCGAGCCCATCGTCTGTCGCTCGTACCGTCCCGGCGCCATCGACGACGGGTACGCTTCCGCAGAGCGTAGCCACGCAGATGGCGGCCATCCCGGTGGGGCAGGCGCGAACCGATCCGACCCGCGCGGCAAATGCGCTCGCGGCCTCGGCAGCGGCGGCGCCATCGGTTTCGCCGCTACCGACTCCGATACAGCAGGCGCCCGTTCAGCAGGTCGCCCCAACGCAGAGCGCGAGCGCCGAGACGCCGACGCCCGGCTTCACCAGTTCGTCGACGCCCGGACCGGCAGCCGCCACATCGTCGCCGCGCACCCACGCGGTGGCAGCGAGCGAGGACTCGATCCTCGCACGGATCGTCGCGGGCCTGTCGATCCCCGCGTCCGAGCTCGACGTCGCGCCGATGCATCCCGCGCCGGTCGTGACCCCCGCCGCCATCCCCGTCCCGGATGATTCCGAGCGCGTACTCGCCGAGGCGAAGGCAAAGACCGAACGCGACGCAGCGGCCAAGGCAGTCGCTGCCAAGACGCTGGCTGCGGACAAGCTCGCCGCCGACAAGAAAACTGCGCTCGACAAGAAAGCCGCAGCGAAAAAGGCGATTGCCGACAAGAAGGCGCTGGCCGACAAAAAGGCTGCCGCCGCCGAGAAGCTCGCCGCCGACAAGGCTGCAGCTGAAGAGAAGCGGATCGCGCGTGCCAATCCCGCGCGGACCTGGGTGCAGGTGTCGACCGGCGCGACCGAGGGCGATCTGCCCAAGGCGTGGAAGAAGGCGAAGGCCAAGGCTCCGACCGTGTTCGGCGCTCGCGGCGGCTGGACCGCACCGTGGAAGGCGACCAACCGCGTGCTCGCCGGCCCGTTCAAGACCGATGCCGAGGCACGCACGTTCGTCAATCAGCTCGCCAAGGAAGGCGTCCCGACGTTCACCTTCACCAGCGATCCGGGCGAAATCATCACGAAGCTGCCGGCCAAGTGAGCTACCGTGCGCCCTGGGCATCGGACCCGGCGCGCAGCAAAGGACGGCTTCACGAGGAACAGAACGGGTCCGTCCGTGGCCCCCGCGATGCTTTCCAGCGCGACCGCGACCGGATCATCCACTCGATCAGCTTCCGTCGCCTGCGCCACAAGACCCAGGTGTTCATGGCCCCCGACGGCGATCACTTTCGCGTCCGCCTGACGCACAGCCTCGAGGTCGCGCAGATCGGCCGGACGATCGCGCGGACCTTGGCGCTGAACGAGGACCTCACCGAGGCGCTGTGTCTCGCACACGATATCGGCCATCCGCCGTTCGGCCATGCCGGTGAGGATGCGCTGAAGGCGGCGCTTACTGGCCAAGGTGGCTTCGATCACAACGGCCACACGCTGCGCACGTTGATGACGATCGAGCGGCCTTACCCGTTGTGGAATGGGCTGAACCTGACCTGGGAAACGCTCGAAGGCCTCGCCAAGCACAACGGCCCAGTGCGGCATCCGGGCTGGGCGCTGGCGACGGCGGACGCGAAATACCCACTCGCTCTGACCAGTTTCTCGAGCCTCGAAGCGCAGGTCGCAGCGATCGCCGACGATATCGCTTACGACAATCACGACATCGACGACGGCCTGCGCGCCGGGCTGCTGACGCTCGACCAGATGCTCGCGGTGCCGCTGGTGGCGCGCGGCTGGGACGATGTGCGCCGCCGCTTTCCCGATATCGAGCCGAAGCG
This sequence comes from Sphingomonas sp. Leaf208, assembly GCF_001421415.1. Classification (GTDB taxonomy): domain Bacteria; phylum Pseudomonadota; class Alphaproteobacteria; order Sphingomonadales; family Sphingomonadaceae; genus Sphingomonas. Next base: position 385,762 of record NZ_LMKH01000023.1, on the reverse strand, counting down.
CCTGGTCGGCGAGCTCGTCCGCACGCAGATCGGGACGATGGTCAACGACCTGATCGCCGAGACGCGTCAGCGGATCGCGGCGAGCGGCGTCACCAGCGTCGACGACGTCCGCGATGCGGGCCAGTGCCTGGTCGGCTTCTCGCCCGAGATGCGCGAGGCGGAGCGCGACCTGAAGCGCTTCATGTACGCCAACCTCTATCACCACCCGCGCCAGCTCGCGGCGGCGGATGCGGCGCACGGAATCGTGTCCGGCCTGTTCGCGGTCTATCATGACGACCCGCTGACGATCCCCGAGGAATGGCGCGAGCGGCTGCCGACCGAGGATCCCGACCGCAGCCGTCACATCGCCGACTTTATCGCCGGGATGACGGACCGGTACGCGGTGTCACGCTACCGTGACTTGGTCGGCCCGATCGACCTGCCCGAAGGATTCTGACTTCTGCTCCCCTTCCTGGAAGGGAGGGGCTGGGGGCGGGTCGGCTAGCTTTTGCCGCGTCCGTTCCGCGCTACGGAAGCCGACCCACCCCCAACCCCTCCCTTTCAGGGAGGGGAGTCAAAGGTGCGCAAGTTCATTCAAACAGGAACCTTAAACGCAAAACGGCGGCCGGACCGAAGCCCGGCCGCCGTCATGCCGTCCTACGATAAACTCAGCTCAACGCGTAACCGAAGCGATGCCGCCAGCCGCGCCATTGGCTTCGTTGGTCTTGAACGCGACCGGGACGCCGGCCGAGACACCCGATACGCGGTCGCCGCGAACGATCAGGTGGAACTTCTGGCCCGACGGATAGCGACGGCCATCGATGACCTGGCGGCCATGGTCCTGCGTCGAGGTATAGACGTAGGTGCTGCCCTCATGGACGAAGCTCTGCTTGCCGTCGGCGGCCATGCCGATCGTCGAGGTAAGGGCGGCCGCTGCTGCTGCGATGATCTTGATGGTCGTGCGCATGATCGTGTCTCCCGAAGTGCGTCGAGCCGGACCAGGTGTTTACCCAACTCTCAAGCCAGAGAAATATTGCGGTGCAGCATGAGTTGCAATTGCAAACCGATCCGTCGCGATTGCATCAACTGCAACGATGAACGGCCCCTGCATGCGACCAGCGCGGCGGGTGACATACTTCCACGACAATTGTCGCGTACACTCGAACGCGAAGGAGAAATGTCGTGTCTGCTTCCAGTATCGCGCTCAATCGGTTCGGCCTCGGCGCAAGGCCGGGTGATGCTATCGTCGGCGATCCGGCGAAGTGGGTGTTGGCGCAGTGCGAACGGTTCGAGGCACGGCCGCCCGTCATCGCGAGCGCGCCGGCCACGGCGGGCATTTCGACAGGTCTCGTCGCCTATTACGCACAGGAAAAGGCGATCAGGGCGCAATTCGGCCCGCGCACGGCGAAAGCCGCGCTCGGCATGAACGGGAAACCCGCGGTTGCCGTGCCAACGATGTCCGGCGCGATGAGCCCCGCACCCGTGTCGCCGGGCGTTGCACCCTCCGGCATGGCTCAGGCCCCCATGGCGCCGGGGGCGATCGATCCAGGCGCGGCCGCACGACAGGAAGCGCGACAAGTCATCGGCAAGCAGAGTCGCAACGATTACGGCACGGCGGTCGCGGCGCGGACGATGGCCGCGCTCACCGGCGAGGCACCGTTCGTCGAGCGCCTCGTGCATTTCTGGGCGAATCATTTCGCGGTCTCGACCGAGAAGTTCGAGGTGATGGCGCTCGCCGGGCCGATGGAGTTCGAGGCGATCCGCCCGCATGTGCTCGGCACGTTCGCCGACATGCTGAACGCGGTCGAGCGGCATCCGGCGATGCTGCTGTATCTCGACCAGGCGGTGTCGATCGGCCCGGACAGTCCGTTCGCGGTGCGGAAGACCCGGCGCCGCACCGGGCTGAACGAGAATTTCGCGCGCGAGATCATGGAGTTGCACACGCTCGGCGTCCGCAGCGGCTACATCCAGGCCGACGTCACCGAGTTCGCGCGGGCGATGACCGGCTGGACGGTCGCAGGCATCGGCCGCGGTCCCGGTGCGCGCATCCAGGACGATTCGCGCGCGGGCGCGTTCCTGTTCCTCGACGACGTTCATCAGCCCGGCGATCGCACCGTGATGGGCAAGCTCTATCCCGCGGCGGGGGAGGCGCAGGCACAGGCGGTGCTCTCCGATCTTGCCGTCCACCCAGCGACCGCGACGCATATCGCGACCAAGCTCGCGCGCCATTTTGCCGGCGATACGCCGCCGCCCGCGATGGTCGCGCGGCTGAAAACGGCGTTCCTGAAATCGGGCGGCGACCTGCCGACGGTGTACCGCGCGCTGGTTGCGTCGCCCGAGGCTTGGGTGGCGCAACCCGTGAAGTTCAAGTCGCCCTGGGAATGGTATGTCTCGACCCAGCGTGCGCTCGGTACGACGACGGTCCAGCCCGGCGTGACGGTGGGGATGATGAACCAGCTTGGCCAGCCGATCTGGCAGCCGGGGCAGCCGATCGGGTATGACGACGTCGCCGCGGCCTGGGCCGGACCCGACGCGATCATGCGACGTGTCGAGGCGGCGGAGCGGTTCGCGGCACGCGCTGGGCCAGTCGATGCGCGGGCGTTGGCGCCGACCCTGTTCCCCGCATCGCTTAGCCCCACCACCGCGCAGGGGCTGTCAAGCGCGGAGAGCCCGGCACAGGCGCTCGCGCTGCTGCTCGTCGCCCCCGAATCGCTGCGGAGATAGTCATGCTCGACCGTCGTTCCTTTCTCTCGACCGGGACGCTTGGCGTCCTGGCGTCCGCCTTCGCACCGCGCATCGCCTTTGCGCGCGCGGCGACCGACAAAAGGTTTGTGTTCATCATCCAGCGCGGCGCCGCCGATGGTCTCGGCACGATCGGCGCGGTCGGCGATCCGGCGTTTGCAGGCGTGCGCGGCGATCTCGCGGCGGACTTCGCCACGGGCGTCAAGCTCGACGGCATGTTCACGCTGCACCCGGCAATGACCGCGAGTGCCGGGCTCTACAAACAAGGCCAGGCGCTGTTCGCGCACGCGATCGCGTCGCCCTACCGCGATCGCTCGCATTTCGACGGCCAGAACGTGCTCGAGACGGGGGGCGCGAGTGCGTACCAGGTCCGCGACGGCTGGCTGAACCGGCTGCTCGGCGTGCTGCCCGCGGACGAGGCGCGCGCTATCGCGGTCGCGGCGACCGTGCCGATGGCGCTGCGGGGGCGGCGCGAGGTGGCGTCTTATGCGCCGTCGAGCCTGCCCGACGCGTCCGACGACCTGCTGCAACGCGTCGCAATGCTCTACGACGGTGACCAGCAACTCCACAGCCTTTGGAGCGAGGCGATGGCGACGCGGCAACTCACCAGCGATCTCGCGCAGGACGGCGGGCGCAATGCCGCTGCGACGGGTGCGCTCGCCGCGCGGTTGCTCAAGCCCGACACCGGCGCGCGGATCGCGATGATCGAGACCGGCGGCTGGGACACGCACACCGGCCAACGCGGCCGCCTCACCGCGCAGTTGAAGGGCCTCGATGCGATGGTCGCGTCGCTACACGCGGGGCTGGGGCCGTTATGGGCCGACACCATGGTGCTTGTCGCGACCGAGTTCGGACGGACCGTCGCGGTCAATGGGACCGGGGGGACGGATCATGGCACCGGCACGTCTGCGATGCTGTTCGGCGGCGCCGTGAAGGGGGGAAGGGTGGTTTCGGACTGGCCGGGCCTCGCACCTGCTGCGCTTTATGAGGCACGCGATCTGAAGCCGACGATGCAGCTCGATGCGTTTATCGGCGGTGCGGTCTCATCGCATTTTGGCGTCGAGCCGGATCGGGCGATGGCGGCGTTGTTTCCTGCTAGCGCGAAGACCGCTGCGATCGAGGGGTTGGTTCGGGTTTGAGGTTCGTCCCCGTTTCCCTAGGTTCTCGTCTCAATACACTTCTGTTCCCTCGCGAACGCGGGGGGCCAGGATCTCGGGCGGTACCTGCGGTTTAGCTGGGCCCCCGCGTCCGCGGGGGAACCATTGAAGCTCTCCATTGTGGCGGACGGGATCCGCCTGCTGCCCCCTCCGACGGGATTAAAATTGAGCGCCGCGCCGCGATGGTCTAGAGCGCGCGTTTCCTTGACGTACCGGGACTGCCATGACGCTCTACACCCGTTTCGCCGCGCATATCGATGCGGCGCTCGACACGCTGACCGCGGCGGGCACGCTGCCGGCGGGTCTCGACCGCAAGAACGTCACGGTCGAGCCGCCGCGCGACACCAGCCACGGCGATCTCGCGACCAACGCCGCGATGGTGCTCGCGAAGCCCGCCAAGACCAATCCGCGCGTGCTCGCCGATGCGCTGGTCGTCGAACTGTCGAAGCTCGAGGACGTCGCCTCGGCGAGCGTCGCGGGCCCCGGCTTCATTAACATGAAGCTGACCGACGACGCCTGGCGTGCCGAACTCGCCGCGATCCCCGAGGCTGGTGCCGATTACGGCCGGTCGAAGCAGGGCGACGGGATCACCGTCAACATCGAATATGTGTCGGCCAACCCGACAGGCCCGATGCACATGGGCCATTGCCGCGGTGCGGTCGTGGGCGATGCGCTCGCCAGCCTGCTCGAATTCGCCGGTCACAAGGTGATCCGCGAATATTACGTCAACGATGCCGGCGGCCAGGTCGACGTGCTCGCGCGCTCGGTCCACCTCCGTTACCGCGAAGCGCTCGGCGAGACCGTCGAGATCCCCGAGGGCCTGTATCCCGGCGATTATCTCGTTCCCGTCGGCCAGTCGCTCGCGAAGGAGTTCGGCGACCGCTACGTCGGCGCGCCCGAGAGCGAATGGCTGGTTGTCTTCCGCACCCAGGCGGTCGCGGCAATGATGGTGATGATCCGGGCCGATCTGGCTTTGCTTGGGATCGAACACGAGGTGTTCGCGTCCGAAGCCGAACTGCAAGCCGCGAAGAAGCCCGAAGCGGCCGAGGCGGAACTGCGTGCGCGCGATCTCGTCTATGACGGCGTGCTCGAGGCGCCGAAGGGCGAGACGCCCGACGATTGGGAGCCGGTCGAGCTGCCGCTGTTCCGCTCGTCGCAGTTCGGCGACGACCAGGATCGCCCGATCAAGAAGTCGAACGGATCCTGGACTTATTTCGGCGCCGATCTCGCCTATCATTTCCAGAAGAGCCAGAGCGCCGATCAGCTGATCGACATCTGGGGCGCGGATCATGGCGGCACGGTCAAGCGGATCGTCGCGGCAGTGGCGGCGCTGACCGGCGGCAAGACGCGGTTCGACGTCAAGCTCGTCCAGATGGTCCGGCTGCTGCGCAACGGCGAGCCGGTCAAGATGTCGAAGCGGTCGGGCAATTTCGTCACGCTGGCCGATGTCGTGCGCGAGGTCGGCAAGGACGTCGTGCGCTTCACGATGCTGACGCGCCGGTCCGATGCGCAGATGGATTTCGACTTCGCGAAAGTGGTCGAGGCGTCGAAGGACAACCCGGTTTTCTACGTCCAGTACGCGCACGCTCGTATCGCATCGCTGCATCGGCGCGCGGAAGAGGCGGGAATCACGCCTATTTCCGCCGATTTGTCCCGGCTTGATACGGACGAACTGGCACTCGTGCAGCTCGCGGCGCAGTTCCCGCGGCTTGTCGAGATCGCTTCGACGGCGCGTGAACCGCATAGAATTGCGTTCTATCTCTACGACTTGGCAGCTGCGTTTCATGCGCTGTGGAATGTCGGGAACGACCGTCCCGATCGTCGCTTCCTGGTGATCGAGGATCCACAGGCGACCGCGGCACGGCTTTTCCTAGCGTCCGCTATAGGGCAGATTATTCATAACGGCCTCGCCATCATGGGTGTCGAAGCGGTTTCGGAGATGAAGTGATGGCCGAAGACATGGATCTGCGTGAGGAAGACCGGCTCCCCTGGCTCGAAACCGTCGAGCCGGACGAGCAGGAAACCGTCGGCATCGGCCGCGTCATCGCGCTCGTCGTGCTCGGCTTGGCCATCCTCGCGGCGATCATCTTCGGCATCTACAAGGTGCAGCAGCGCGCGCCGACCGGCGACGGCCAGCTGATCGCCGCGCAGGAAGGCGACTACAAGGTCAAGCCCGACGATGCCGGCGGCCTGAAGGTCAAGGGCGAAGGCGACTCGGCGATCGCGACCAGCGCGGGCAAATCGGGCAACGGCGCGATCGACCTGCGCGGCGTGCCGGAAGCACCGGTCGCGGGCAAGCGTGCGGTTGCGGCCAAGCCCGATGACGCCGCGGGGCGCAATGCGGTCGCGCAGGTTCCGGCCTCGGGTGGTCGACTGGTCGCTGCGGCACCCTTGGCACCATCGAAGCCCAATGGTGCCGGCACGGCTACCGGCGGGTCGCTGGTCCAGCTTGGTGCCTATCCCAGCGAGGCCGTCGCCAACGCCGCCTGGGCGAACTTCTCGAAGCGGTTCGCGTATGTCGGCGCGCTAGGGAAGTCGGTCCAGCCGGTCGCAGCCGGTGGCCGCACCCTGTATCGCCTGCGCGTGAATGCGGGCAGCGCGAACCAGGCGGCCGATATCTGCGGCCGTTTGCGCGTCGCCGGCGAGACGTGTTTCGTCGCGAGCTGATCGCGAAGCGGTAGAGCGGGGACGAGGCTCGCAGCAATCGCGCTAGCGGTTGCTCGCCTGCTTTGCGCCTCGTTGATACTTCGTTTGTTAGCGCACCGGTCGGCGGCCTACGCGCCTCGCGACCTTGAATGGCGCGGGGCGATTAACTCCGACGAACAGCTCCCTCAGGAGAGAGCGCTACTAGGAGTAAGGCCACAATTTTGGTGTGAGACGGGGGCCAGTTCGTGGAGCCTGTCACGTCGACGGTTAGCTATCGCAGACTTAGCGGGACGTCGGTGGCCGACACGGGATAGAGAGCGATGATGGTGGTCGCACCGACTGCTTCTTGGAAATGCGCGCGTAACGGTAGTAACGGCGGCGGCAATCAGCACTTTCGGTGAAGTGACGTAGCGACCCCTACAACGAACACGACGTCGAACGGTTCTTCAGCAACCGCTCTCATCGTACGGCCCTTCGGGTACTAGAATCGAGAACAGCAGACTATCGCGTCGCTGCATCTCGCGAGTCGCTCCCCATCAGAGGTCAACGCCGAGGGTTACACACCAAGCCGTGCTGCCCTCGGCATTGCGAGGCTAACGTTCCAGCTTGGTTCGTCAGATCCACACTTCCTTCAACGCAAACCGCGCAATGCGACCATTTCGCCGTCTCGCGCGCAACGCATGGACTCAGATCGAGCGGCGGTGCTTTCCGCCGTACTTGCGGCCGATATAATCGCCAATCTGCGCCACTTCGGTAGCGGCTGCTCGTGCGCCGTTCATCTGGCAGGGAAGCGGATCGCTCGCATGATCGCTCGCGCGGCGTTTCACCGTGTCGCACAGTTCCTCGATGTCCGCGCGCGACAGGATGTTCTTCTCGCGCAACAGACAGATCAGGCTTTGCAGGATCACCAGGTTCTTGTCTTCGGGATCGGTTTGGAGGTCCGGGTATGTGGCCATTGGAGGTTTCCTCGATGGATATGCCGCGAGGATATGCTCAATCCTAAAACATGCAAGCCCCTACGCTTACGAGGGGAATGCCGTGGTCCACCATGTCCCGAATGCGTCCGTCTCCGCGCGGTTCAAGGTCAGTCCGATCTTGCTGCGACGCATTAATGCATCTTCGGGTATCCTCGCCCATTCGCGATCGTACATCCAGCGCGCTTCGATCTCCGTCAGGCCACCGCCAAGGTCCGCGCCGAGGCCTGCTGCGTCGGTGACACCCGCGAGCATGCCGTCGAGTAAAGTCCCGTAAGCATGCGCCATCCGTTCGCTTCGGGCATTGCCGAGAAACGGCCATCGCGCGCGGACCTGCGCGAGATAGGTCGCAAAAGGTGGGATGGCGCCCCCAGGGAAAGCACGGTCGCGAGTGATCTGGCGGACGGTCGTACCCAGCGCGGGGGCAATCTTTGCGAGCGCTTCCTCGGCGAGATGGCGAGCCGTCGTGATCTTGCCGCCGAACACGGACAACAGAGGCGCCGCGCCCGTATCGCCGAGCGTGTCGAGTTCGAGGACATAGTCGCGCGTGACCGCCTTCGCCTCGCTGGCGCCGTCGTCGTAGAGCGGGCGCACGCCGGACCACGTCGAGGTGACGTCGGCAGGGGTGATCTGACGCGTGAAGTGCTGGTTCGCGGCGTCGCAGAGATACGCGATCTCGCCCGCGTCGATTACCGCGTCTTCGGGCCGGTCGACGGGAATGTCGGTTGTGCCGATCTCGGTCTGCCCCTGATACGGGATCGCGAAGACGATGCGGCGGTCGGCGAGTTGCAGAATATAGGCGTGGTCGCCCTCGTACAGTCGGGGCACGACGATGTGACTGCCCTTGACCAGCCGGACGCCGGCGCTGGCATTGATGCCGAGCCTGCCCAGCAATTCGGCGACCCACGGGCCGGCAGCGTTGACGAGCGCCCGCGCAGTGACGTCGCGGCCGTCGGATAGGGTTGCGCGCCATAGTGCGCCGTCACGGCGAGCGGCGACGAGTTCGGTGCGGACTGCGATCTCTGCACCGTTGGCGTGCGCGTCCATCGCATTCAGCACCGTAAGGCGGGAATCGTCCACGAACGCGTCGGAATAGACAAAGCCGCGCGCGCCGTTCTTCAGCGGCGCAGTGTAGGTGGTATCGCTCCTGCGCAGGCCGCGCGATCGTTTCAGCGTCATGCGGCCGCCGAGCCAGTCGTAGAGGTACAGGCCGAGACGGACCATCCACCAGGGCCGCACCGCATTCTCGTGCGGCAGGACGAAGCGCATAGGGCTGATGATGTGCGGCGCGGCCTTCACCAGGCGTTCGCGTTCGCGCAGTGCTTCGGCGACCAGCTTGAAGTCGTAATATTCGAGATAGCGCAGTCCGCCATGGATCAGCTTGGTCGAGGCGGACGAGGTCGCGCCGGCGAGGTCGCCCTTCTCGACGAGCAGGACCGACAGGCCGTTCAGTGCCGCCTCGCGGGCGATCGCGGCGCCGTTGATGCCGCCGCCGACGATGAGGATGTCGTAACTTTGCGTCATGTCCGTAGCTTAGCCGTTTGGTAATGGCGGGCCTACCGACTATCTCTGTACCATGTACAAACCAAAAGCCGGTCTTCCCACGCGCGAGCAGATCCTCGACTTCATCGCCACTTCCGACGTGCCTGCGGGCAAACGCGAGATCGCCAAGGGCTTCGGGCTCAGCGCGCAGGACAAGATCGGGCTCAAGGCTTTGCTCAAGGACATGGCCGACGAGGGGTTGATCGACAGCGCTCCAGGCCGCGCGTTCCACAAGATGGGCGGCATCCCGAAGGTGACGGTGCTGCGGATCGCGGACGTCGACGACGGCGGCAACGTCTGGGCGGTTCCCGAGCGCTGGGAGGCGGAAGGTGTGCCACCGCCGCGGTTGCGCGTGCGCGAACGCAAGCGTGGTGCGCTTGGGGTCGGTGAGCGAATTCTTGCGCGAACGGAGGAGGCTGGGAACGGCTGGATCGCGCATCCGATGAAGGTGCTTGCGCCGGCATCCGAGCAGGTGCTCGGCGTGTTGCGCGAAGAGGCCGGACGCCTCTGGCTGACGGGTGTCGACAAGCGCGAGCGGCGTGAGTTCGCCGTGGCGGATGCGGGTGGTGCGGCGCCGGGTGATCTCGTGCTGGCGGAATTGGCGGGGAAGCCGCCCAAGATCGCCGCCCGTGTCGTGCAGAAGCTGGGTGATCCGTTCGCGGCACGTAGTTTCTCGCTGATCGCGATCCACAAGCTCGGCATTCCGGATGTGTTCTCGCAGGAGGCGCTCGACGAGGCGGAGCGGGTTTCGAAACTTCCGTTGGGGGAGGGCCGAGAGGATTTGCGCGACCTGCCGATCGTCGCGATCGACCCCGAGGATGCGCGCGATCACGACGATGCGGTGTGGGCTGAGGCGGACGATGATCCGTCGAATGCCGGCGGGTGGAAGGCGATCGTCGCGATCGCGGACGTCAGCTTCTATGTCCGACCGAAGTCCGAGGTCGATCGCGAGGCTCGGCGGCGCGGGAACTCGGTGTATTTCCCCGACCGCGTAGTGCCGATGTTGCCGGAGATTCTCTCCGCGGAGGTGTGCTCGCTGAAGGAAGGCGCGGACCGTGCAGCGCTCGCGTGCCATCTGCGGATCGGCAAGGACGGCTCGCTCAAGTCGTGGCGGTTTACGCGCGCGGTGGTGCGGATCGCGGCGAACCTGGCGTATGAGGAGGCGCAGGCGATCATCGACGCCTCCTCCCCTCCCTCCGTGCGGGAGGGGTCGGGGGAGGCCGGTGCCGCGCTCGACCCGGCTAGGGGTCATGAAGCGCCCCCCCCGACCCCTCCCGTAGACGGGAGGGGAGATATGTTGGGCGTGCTACAGCCGCTTTGGGCCTGCTGGCACGCGCTTGCGAAGGCGCGCGACGCACGCGCACCGCTCGATCTGGACCTCCCCGAACGGCGTGTGGTGCTCGACGAGCAGGGGCGGATCATGTCCGTTTCCCCGCGCGAACGCCTCGACGCTCACCGGCTGATCGAGGATTACATGATCGCCGCCAACGTCGCCGCCGCCAAGGCACTGGAGGCGAAGAAGGCCCCGGTCATGTACCGCATCCACGAGCCACCGAGCCGCGAGAAACTGGCGGCGCTCAAGGAATATCTCGAGACGTTCGACGTGCCGTTCGCGCTCGGGCAGGTCGTGCGGCCGGCCACGTTCAACCATATCATCGAGCGGATCGGCGATGCGGATTTCCGTCCGCAGGTGATGGAGCAGATCCTTCGCACCCAGACCCAGGCCTATTATGCGCCCGGCAATCACGGGCATTTCGGGCTCAGTCTCGGCAGCTACGCGCATTTCACCTCGCCGATCCGGCGTTATGCCGATCTGCTCGTCCACCGTTCGCTGGTCTCGGCGTACGGCCTTGGCGAAGGCGGGCTGCCGGCGGACGATGCGGCCAACATGGAGTCGGTCGGCGAGATCATCAGCCGGCTCGAACGTCGCGCGATGGAGGCCGAGCGCGACACGACCGACCGCTACGTCGCGGCGTTCCTGTCCGAGCGCGTCGGCCAGGTGATGGACGTGCGGATCACCGGCGTCACCAATTTCGGTTTCTTCGCGACGGTCGAGGGGATCGGCGGCGATGGCCTGATGCCGGTGCGCGATCTGGGCGGCGAATATTTCCGCTTCGACGAGGGCGCGCGGACGCTGACCGGGGAGCATAGCGGCGACGTCTTCGCACAGGGTCAGACGCTGGAGTTGCGGCTGGCGGAGGCGAACCCGGTGTCGGGCGCGCTACGCTTCGAGATGCCCGAGGGGAAGGGTGCGGCCCAGCCTCCGCGTGGCGGACGCAAGCCGGTGCGCGAGATCAAGCGGCGTGGTCGCCCAACGAACATCCGCCATCAGGGCAAGCGGCGTTAGGAATTGCGCAAACCCCCCTCGCTATGCGAGATCGGCGCGGGGGGAAGAGTATGCGGGGACTTATTCTAGGCCGATCGCGTCGACGGATCGTCAAGGATTTCGTCGCGGCACGGGCCACGTCGGCTGATCGTGCGATCGCCTATGTAGCGAAGGACGCACGGATATTCCGCCAACTTCGCGTCTATGGCGCGATCGTCGACGACGGGGCCGGGCGCTATCATCTTGATGCGCGAAAGCTCGGCGCATTTCGCGCTTCGGTGCGACTTCGAGCCGCAGCGATCGTCGGGGTATCGGGCGTCGCTGCAAGCGTTGCGGCTGCGGCGACGGTCTTCACGCTTGCCGAATAAGCTCTCGCCGGAAAGGCCAAGCCCAGCCGGCATGCCGATGGCGTTGCGGCCGCATCGGATCCGCGGAGTCATCCCAGCGCTGTTACTGGCGCGACACGCGATCGCGCCCGACGATGCGATCGCCTTCCTACCGCGTGACGCTCGGGAGCAGGCGACGTTCGATCGGCTACGCGCCAACGGCATCGTCCGCGAAACCGCACCAGGCCGTTTCTTTTTCGATCTCGACGCGCATTATGCCGCCGTCGAGCGACGCCGACGTCTCGCTGTGCCGATCGCGATCATCGTGTCAGTGCTGATCGCCTGGATCGCGACGCGGTTCTTTCGCGGTTGATCACCCGACCGTGAAGGTCAGCCCCGCCTTCGCCACCAGCCGATGGCGCAGTTTCGCCCCCATCAGTGCCCCCGGTGTCCAGATCCCGCCATCGCCTTGCACGTCCTGGACGAGGCACAACGCGGCCTCGGCGATCATCTTGCTGGTCGAGCCGTAGCCGGGATCGCGGTCGCCGGTGACGATCGCGTCGATCCGCTCGCCATCGGGCATGATCCCGGCAAAGAGCAGGTCGTAATGGCCGGCATCGCGCTCCTCCTTCGAGGGGCCTTCACCGGGTTTCGGCCCCTTGTCGCCCGAGAATGGATTGAACTTGGCGATCGCCTCCGCAGCGACCTTGCCGAGATCGCCCAGTCCCGCGACCATCATCTCGTCATAGACGAAGTCCGCGCCATAGGCCTCGCCGAGCAGGAAATTGGTGCGGTGGACGTTCTTGGTGTTGATCGGCGCCATCACGAACGGCGCGACCCAGGCCGAGATGGTCGTATCGTATTCGGGGAGCAACCCGGTCGGCTGGTGCGGTCCGTGGAAGCCGGGGGTCAGCGCGAACGGGCTGGTCAGCAGCTTGACGATGCCCGGATCGCGTGCGGCGGCGGCGAGCGTCGCCTTTAGGCTGGCAGCAGTGCCACCCGAGAACGTTCCCTGCATTTTCCGCACGCGGCCTTTCACACGAGGTGCGGGCATGCCGTATTTGGCCTTCGCTGCATCCTGCAATGTCAGCACGCCGAGATCGAATGGGATCGAGTCGAACCCGCAGGAGAACACGATCCGCGCACCGGTCCGCGTCGCTTCGCCCTCATGCGCGTCGATCATGTGACGCATCCACGCGGGCTCGCCGCACAGGTCGACATAACCAGTGCCGGTCGCGGCGCACGCGGCGACGAGGTTGGAGCCGTACAGCTGGTACGGTCCCACCGTCGAGATGACCACGGTGGCACGTTCGGCCATCGCGCGGAGGCTGGCGGGATCGTCCGAGTTGGCAGCGATCAGCGCCGTCTCGGCAGGCGCGCCGATCAGGTCGCGGACCTTTTGCAACTTCGACAGCGAACGCCCGGCCATCGCCCACCGAACGCCAGTCGGATAGGTCTGGACGAGATACTCCGCCACCAGCCGTCCGGTGAACCCGGTCGCGCCGTAGATGACGATGTCGAAGTCGCGCATATCCATCTCCTGTTTTGTCGAGTTTGCGCGCGCGGTCATGGCATCGCAAGTGAAACGCCGTCGCGGCATGCGCCTCGCTATCGTCGTGCCGATCTGCGAGGATTACGATATGGCATGCGATCCAAAAACCGTCGCGTTTATCGTCGAACAGCTCGCCGCGGCGGGCGATGTGTCAGCAAAGCCGATGTTCGGCGAATACGGCGTCTATTGCGACGGCAGGATGGTCGCGCTGATCTGCGACGACCAGCTTTTCGTGAAGCCGACACCGGGCGGCCGCGCGTTCGCAGGCGCGATCGACGAAGCGCCGCCCTATCCCGGCGCGAAACCGTGCCTGCTGGTCGATGCCGATCGCTGGGACGATGCCGACTGGCTGGCCGAGCTCGTCCGCATCTCGACCGCGGAACTGCCGATGCCGAAACCGAAAAAGCCCAAGTCCAAGAAGGTCTAGGCGGCCTCGTTGAACTGCAGGCTCGCCAGGCGCGCGTAGAGCCCGCTGTTGGTCATCAACGACCCGTGCGAGCCCTCCTCGACGATCTGGCCGTCGCTCATAACGATGATCCGCTCTGCCGCGCGTACGGTCGCTAGGCGGTGTGCGATGACCAGCGTAGTGCGGTTCGTCATGAGCCGCTCGAGCGCCTCCTGCACGAGCCGCTCGCTCTCGGCATCGAGCGCACTGGTGGCCTCGTCGAGCAGCAGGATCGGCGCATCGCGGAGCAGCGCGCGAGCGATCGTAACGCGTTGACGCTGACCACCCGACAGCCGTGCGCCGCCTTCGCCTAGGAACGTGTCTAGGCCTTCGGGAAGTTTGCGTAGGAACTCGGCGGCATTGGCGGCTTCGGCGGCGGCCCAGAGCTGGTCGTCGGTTGCGGACCAGTCGCCGTAGCGGAGGTTGTCGCGGGCCGAGGCGCCGAAGATGATCGTCTCCTGCGGGACCATCGCGATGCGGGCGCGAACCTCGGCCGGATCGGCATCGCGCAGGTCGATGCCGTCGAGCGTCACGCGGCCGGCGTCGGGGTCGTAGAAGCGCTGGACCAGCTGGAAGAGCGTCGTCTTGCCCGCGCCCGAGGGGCCGACCACGGCGACCGTCTCGCCCGGCTTCACGTCGAGCGAGAAGCCGTTAAGCGCGGCGACGTCGCGGCGCGTTGGGTAGTGGAACTGCACGCCCTCGAACGCGAGCGCGCCGCGTGGCGGCTGGGGCAGGGCGATCGGGTTGGCTGGTGCGGCGATCTCGGGTCTTTCGCGGAGCAGCTCCGATAGGCGTCCGGCCGCGCCGGCGCCGCGTAACAGGTCGCCATAGACTTCGGTCAGTGCGCCGAACGCGCCCGCGACGATGCCGCCGGTCAGCACGAAGGCGGCGATCGCGCCGCCGCTGATACGGCCCGCGGCGACGTCGATCGCGCCTTCCCACAGCACCAGGGTGATCGACCCGAATACGAGGCCGATTACGATCGCCGTCATCAACGCGCGCAACAGGATGCGCGCGCGCGCCGCAGCGAAGGTTGCGCCGACCGCGTCTGCGAAGCGCCTTGCCTCGCGATCCTCTTGCCCGAATGCTTGGACGACCTTCATCGCGCCGAGCGTTTCGGTTGCAATGGACCCGACATCCGCGACGCGATCCTGCGAGGTGCGCGAGTAATTCCGCACGCGCTTGCCGAGGATCGCGATCGGCAGGATGATCAGCGGGATGCCGATCATCAGCATACCCGCAAGCTTCGGCGAGATCGCGAACAGGTAGATTAGCCCGCCGATCCCGGTGAACGTGTTGCGCAACGCCATCGAGACCGTGCTGCCGACGACCTGTTCGATCAAGGCGGTGTCCGACGTGAGACGGGATGCAATTTCGGAGGGGCGGTTTTCCTCGAAGAATCGCGGGGTCAGGCTCAACAGATGACGCTGCACGTTGGTGCGTATATCCGCCACGACTCGCTCGCCGAGCCAGGACACGTAATAGAAGCGGACCGCCGTCGCGAACGCCAGCACGATGACGATCATCAACAGATAGTGGAACGAACTGGCGACCGATGCTCCCGCACCGGGGCCGAAGCCGCGATCGATGACGCGTTTGAACCCGTAGGGAATGCCGATCGTCGCGGCCGACGTCATCATCAGCGCGAGCCCGGCAAAGGCGATCTGGCGGGGATATCGGGAGGCGTGACGCCACACCATCGCGAGATCGCCGATCCGGCGGGACGTCTTCTCTTCGGGTATCGGCTTGGCCATGCGCGGTGCCTAGCAGTGGCGGGGGTGGCGCTCAACGAGAACCGGGCGTCGCATAGGGCGGTGATCCAGTCGCGCGGGACCGAGCGGCGGTCGATCGCGCGTTGCACTGCGGCAAAATTGCGTTACCACCGTGCAAAGCCCGATGAGGCGAGAGGATACCGCATGCTCTACGATGCCTATGAATTCCAGCGTTCGATGATGGCCGGCGCCAGCAAGATGGCGAGCTTCGGCGCGGATATGCTCAACAATCCGGCAAACCCGTTCGCCTATTTGGGCGGCGGCACGGTCGTCGCATCGGCGCTCGAAGTGTTCGCACACGCGAATGCAACGCGGGGAAAGCCTGCCTTTGGTCTCGACACGACGACGATCGACGGCCGCGAGGTCGCGGTGCGCGAGGAGATCGTGCTGCGGAAGGACTTCGGACAGTTGAAGCGTTTCGTGCGCGAGGGTGTCGAGGGCGGTCCAAAGCTGCTGATCGTCGCGCCGATGTCCGGCCATTACGCGACCTTGCTGCGCGGGACGGTCGAGCGGATGCTGCCGTTCGCCGACGTCTACATCACCGACTGGCGCGATGCGCGCAGCGTGCCGCTCTCGGCGGGGCGGTTCGATCTCGACGACTACATCGATTATCTGATCGAATATCTGGAGACGATCGGCGCGAACGAAGGGCAGGGGGGCACGCACATGCTGGCCGTCTGCCAGCCCTCGGTTCCCTGTTACGCCGTCGCCGCACTGATGAGTGCGGACAAGAACCCGTGCCGTCCCAAGACGCTGACGATGATGGGTGGTCCCGTCGATACGCGCGAGGCGCCGACCGCGGTGAACACGCTGGCGACCGAGCGGCCGCATGCGTGGTTCGAGCAGAACGTCATCGCGACCGTGCCGGGCAATTATCCGGGTGCGGGTCGGAAGGTGTATCCCGGCTTCCTGCAGCTTGCAGGGTTCATGTCGATGAACCTCGGTAACCACATGGTTTCGCATTGGGAAATGTATAAGCATCTGGTCCAGGGCGACGGCGAAAGCGCGTCGCAGAGCCAGGATTTCTACGAGGAATACCGGTCGGTCTGCGACATGACCGCGGAATTCTATCTCCAGACGATCGACGTGGTATTTCAGAGCCATGCGCTGCCGCGAGGGATCATGACGCATCGCGGTCGGCTGGTGGATCCTGCGGCGATCACCGATGTCGGCCTGCTCGCGGTCGAGGGTGAGCGCGATGATATTTCGGGGTTGGGGCAGACCAAGGCGGCGCTCACGCTAGCGACTGCGCTGCCGGACGAGAAGAAGCGCTACCTGATTGCGGAAGGGGCCGGGCATTACGGCATCTTCAATGGCTCGCGCTGGCGGGAGAAGATCGCGCCGGTGGTCGAGGAATTTATCACCGCGAACGGGTGATATCCCGCCGCCACCGTCACTCCGCAAAATTTGCGCGGTCGGTCCACTACCACCACTCACCCGTCACCCCAGCTTTCGCTGGGATGCCGGAGAGGGGTGTAGGTGAGGTCGGATATTGACCTTACGCGATCGAGTTCACCACCGCGTGGCTGCTCGACTCGTCCGAACGGATCGTGCCGCCGAACAGCATCTTGAGGCGACCGCCGATCGAGATATCGGTTTCCCATAGCTCGGCGCTGTCGATGTCGAAGCGCAACAGCGTCAGGTTGGGGTCTTCCTTGCCGCCCGGAAACCATGCCTCGACCTGGTTGTTCCAGAGCTTGTCGATCTCGGCGCGATCGTTCGACGTCGAGACGCTGCCCGCCATGCAGGCGAAGAAGTCATGGCCCTTGCCGACGAACTGCGCCATCGCCGCGCCGCCCTTTGCGATGCGATTGTCGCGACCGGCGAAGAAGAACAGCGTGTTGGGCTGATCGTCGTCGATCTGCGCGGTCATCGGCTCGGAATGCTGGCCATCGTGGAGGCCGATCATCACGAACGGGCTGGCCTTCAGCTTGTCGATGAACTTCGCTGCGACTTCCTGCGAGGTATCCTTGTCGGCCATCGTCATTCTCCTATTGGCTTGGATTGCCACTGAGAACGGGTGGGGCGGGGGTTGGTTGCGCAGGATCTGCGGTCGGCACACGCGCTGCTTCCGGATAAAACCGTGGCCAACGCGCCATGTCGACGATTGCTGCGGTTCTGCAGCACCACGAAAAATACGGTGAATTCGATTTGCCGATCCATGCCTCAAACAGGATTTAGTGAGGCGCATCTTACTGCTATTGCAGGACTATGGAGAGTATTCATTCCGCCGTAACGGACGTTCGCGTCGAAGAGCGTGCCGTCGTCGACGCTCAGACCTTCGCTACCGAAGTGGCGGGACGCTCTACCCCGGTGGTGTTGCGCGGGCAGGTTGCCCACTGGGCCAGCGTGCGGGCGGCGGAAGGTGGCGACGACGCGACCGCAACGTATCTGGCCGGCCTCGGTGATGGCGGCAAGCCGATGGACGTGCTGATCGGTGGTCCCGAATTCGGTGGCCGCTTCTTCTATCGCGGCGATAATCTGGAAGGCTTCAACTTTCACCGCGAGAAGGCCCCGTTGGCGGTCTTGCTCAGCGAATTGTTGCGGCTGTCCAGCGTGCCCGTGGAAAAGCGGCATTTCTTGTATGCCAACGCGGCAACCGCACCGGAGCATTTGCCGGGATGGTTGGCAGCCAATCCGATCAACCTCCCGCTCGGCGGAGCGACGCCAAGGCTGTGGATAGGCAACGGATCGCAGACCGCGACACATTATGACGGCTCGACGAACCTTGCCTGCGTAGTCGCCGGCCGACGCCGCTTCACGCTGTTCCCGCCGGACCAAGTCGGCAATCTGTATATCGGACCACTCGACCGGACGCTGGCGGGACCGCCGTCCAGCATGGTAGATCCATTGGCGCCGGACCTGCACCAGTTTCCGCGGTATGCCGAGGCGCTACGTCATGCACTGGTCGCCGATTTAGGGCCGGGTGATGCGTTGTTCATCCCGGCGATCTGGTGGCATCACGTCCAGGCGTTCGGGACGCTCAATGTGTTGTGCAATTACTGGTGGGCGTTCGACCCGACGGTCTCGGCGTTTCACGCGATGGTTCATGCCATGATGGCGGTGCGCGATCGCCCGCCGGCGGAGAAGGCGGGGTGGCGAGCCTGGTTCGAGCATTATGTGTTCGGCGACGATGCTGCGGCAGCCGGCGATCATCTCCCCACGGCAGCGCGGGGCGTACTCGGCCCAGCCTCGCCAGATCGTACCGAACGGATTCGCGGCTATCTGTTGAAAGCGCTCCAGCGACGCTGACCGGGTGCCCTCGATGAGGGCGGCCTAGGCAGGCGGTGGGCTGTAGTTGGTCGCCTTGCCGCCGTCATCGACGATGCTCGGGACGACCGGACGTCTTGCGTACACGTTCGGGACCGTCGAAACGCAAGCGGTGCCGGTCGAGTTTAGTCGCGGCCACAACGACGGTGAGCGGCATGGGCATCAGCCGATACTGGTTTACGCCAACCTGGCGAGCGCATGGGCATGGGATGGCATATGCGTCAGTGAAGTAGCGACTACGCGTTCGATCTGAGCCAACCGATTGGCGGCGGTCTCGATCGGTATGCCGTCGCAGATCGGATCGTAGCCTGAGACCGGGGCGTTCTGTCCGGTCAACACAGCGAGCCAGCTAGTTTCATTGAACAGTTCGTCGGCCTCTCGAAAGATGCGGCCGCCGGCGCGAAACAATGCAAGCTTTTCGGCCAAGCCTTCCGGGATCGCTGCTGCTGCGCGGTCGCGCCAGAAGGGTTCTGCGCGCGCATTCAAATGGTAATGTGCGACGAGGAAGTCTCGGATGCGAGTATATTCCGCGGTCATGATGCGGTTGTAGCGCTCGACCAATGCCGGGGCGGGAGGGGCGCCCGTCGGCAACATCCTGAGCAGATGCTGCAATCCGCTTTGCACCAGATGAATGCTGGTGGATTCAAGGGGCTCCATGAATCCCGCGGACAGCCCCAGGGCGATGCAGTTGCCGCTCCAGAAGCGATTGCGATGGCCCGTTGCGAAGCGGATCACGCGAGGTTCGGCCAGCGCCTCGCCGTGCAACCCGGCCAACAAGGTCGCAGTCGCCTCGTCCTCGCTCATGTGGCGGCTCGAGAAGACATGGCCGTTGCCGGTGCGGTGCTGCAACGGGATACGCCAGCGCCAGCCGGCACGCTCGGCGATCGCCCGGGTGAGCGGCAGCGGTGCGGCGTCGGCAACCGAGGGTACTGCGACGGCGCGGTCGCAAGGGAGCCATTCGGACCAGTCGGTCCATCCTGCCTCCATTGCGCCTTCGATCAAAAGTGCGCGAAAGCCGGAGCAGTCGAGGAACAGGTCGCCTGCGATGCGGCTACCGTCTGCGAGATGGACGGCCGCGATACCCGCCGGGCCGCGCTCGACGCGTTCGACCAGCCCTTCGTGGCGGACGACGCCGTATGCCTCGGCCTGCGTGCGCAGGAATGCCGCATAGCGCCCGGCGTCGAAATGATAGGCATAGCCGATCCGCGACAGGGGTGAGTTTCCATTTGCGATCGGCCGCGAGAAACGGCCGGCCTCCGCTGCGCATGCCTCGAGCGAATAGGCGGCCAGTGGGGCTGCTGCGCCTGCCTGGAGCGCACGCAACCATTGCGCCGCGAACGGCACGCCGGCGATGTCGGTACCGGTCTGGCCGAACGGATGGACATAGGACTCATCCGGACGCGTCCAGCCTTCGAAGCGGATGCCGAGCTTGTAGCTGCCGCCGGTCGCGCGGAGGAAGGCATCCTCGTCGATCCCGAGCATCGCGTGGAAGGTACGGATCGGCGGGATCGTCGCTTCGCCCACGCCGACCGTGGCGATGTCGTCCGACTCGATCAGCGTCACGCGCGTGCCGGCGGGACCAAGCAGCCGTCCGAACGCGACCGCCGCCATCCATCCCGCAGTACCGCCACCGACAATCGTTACCGATCGTAGAGCGTCGGTCATGCGCGCACGCGTGCCGGGCTGGTTCGGGCGAGATAGTCTTCGTGGTGCGGCATCCGGGCTGCGGCGTCGGCGAACATCACGCGCAACCGATCAAACCGTGCGTCTACGTCGCGCGCGTCGACCGTATCGGCAAGACGGTCCCAGCCCTCGGGAACGATGCCTTGCCCCAGCAACACTGCGACCCAGCTTGCTTCGGCGAACAGATCGTCCTCCCATCGGAACAGCCGTCCGCGACGTCGCCACAGGGCAATCTTCTCGGCGAGACTATCTGGAATCGCCCGCGCTCCGGCCTCGCGCCAGAACGGAGAGTCGGTCCGGCGGGTCGCATGATAGTGAAGCACGAGAAAGTCGCGAACCTGGTCAAACTGCGTCTCGGCGAGACGATTATAGGTATCGATCTCGACCGGCGAGAAACCCTGGTCGGGGAACAACGCCAGCAGCTTCGAGATACCAGTCTGCACCATATGAATACTGGTCGATTCGAGCGGCTCGGTGAAGCCGGAGGCGAGGCCAAGCGCGACGACGTTGCCTATCCATTGTTTTCGGCGCCGCCCGGCTGTGAAGCGAAGAACGCGAGGGTCGGCAAGCGGCGGCCCATCGACGCCGTCGAGCAAGGTCGCGGCGGCCTCGTCGTCCGAGCAATGCGCGCTGCTGTAGACATAGCCGTTGCCGGTGCGGTGTTGCAGCGGAATGCGCCATTGCCATCCGGCTTCGCGCGCGGTCGAGCGGGTGTACGGCGTGATCGCGGTGCCGATATTGGCGGTCGGCATCGCGACGGCGCGGTCGCAGGGCAACCAGCGCGTCCAGTCCTCGTAACCGGCACCGAGTGCCTGCTCGATCAGCAAACCGCGGAAGCCCGAGCAGTCGAGGAACAGGTCGCCTTCGATCCGGCGGTCGCCGGCGAGCGTGACATGACGGACGTGCCCGGTATCGCCGTCAAGCGCGACATCGCCGATCTCGCCCTCGATCCTCGTGACGCCGTCGCGTTCCGCACGACCTCGCAGGAATCGGGCATAGAGGCCGGCATCGAAATGATAGGCATGCGCCATCTGCGACAATATCGATGCCGGGTCGGGCGAGGGGGGTGCGAACCGCCCGGCCCGCGCGGCAACCGCGCACAGCGAGTAGGCGTCGATGTCCTCGACCACGCCTGCGGCTCGGCGACGTCGCCAATGTTGGTGGAAGCGGACGCCCTCAATATCGAAGCCGAACCCGCCAAACGGGTGGAGATAGCGTTCGCCGATCGCACCCCAGTCGACGAACTCGATGCCGAGCTTGAAGCTGCCTGCCGTCGCCGCCAGAAACGCCGCTTCGTCGATGCCGAGCATCGCGTTGAAGGCCCGGATCGGCGGGATAGTCGCTTCGCCGACACCGACGGTGCCGATCGTATCGGACTCGATCAGGGTCACGCTGGCGCCCGTCGGGATCAGTCGTGCCAGCGCGGCGGCCGCCATCCAGCCCGCGGTGCCGCCGCCGACGATGACGATGCGACGGATAGGTGAATCCAGCGTCATGCGGCAGCCAGTTCGGCCATGGCGTGCGCGTAAGGCGGAAGCGCACGGACCTGCGCGATGATCCGCGCTCGATGATCGGCAAAATGCTGCTGGATCGTTGCCAGGGGTAACGTATCGGCGCGCGCGTCGTACCGCCGTGGCACTTGGCCCATCGCGTCGAACATCGCGGCCCAGTCCTCCTCTTCGAACGGTTCGTCGTCGAACATCGGCAGACGTCCGCGCGCAGCAAACAGAGTACGTTTCGCCTCGACGGCATCGGGAAGCATCATGTCGCCGGGCTCGTCTCTGGATGCACCCACGCCACGGCCTGCGGCCTTCTGTGCGATGATGAAGTTGCGGGCGCCCGTCATGGCGTTTGCCGTAAATCGATTGAACGCCTTGGCTTCGACAGGCGCTCGCCGTTCAGCGGGCCAGAGTTGGATGAGTTGCGCCAGCGACCGCAGCAGCACGGTCAGCGCGGTTGGGTGCAGTGGCTCGATGAGACCGGCAGCGGCGCCGAGGGCAATGCAGTTGCCGCGCCACGCCTCGACGCGGCGACCGGCGCGGAACGGCGTGCCCTCGCCACCCGCGGCGCAGGTCAAGCGCACGTCGGCGCCACCGAGCGGCCAGGTTGCGGTCCAGCCCGAACCCTGCGCATCGACTTGCGTATAGGGTGGCGGTGCGCCCGCTGCTGACACCGTTTGCGTATGCGTTCGGTCACACGGCAGCCAAGCCGACCAATCCTCGAATGCCGGCGCCGTCCGGCTCGCGATGCGCGCGCTGCTGCCGGAACAGTCTAGCACTAGCAGCGGTGCGATATCGGTGCCGTCCGCCATTTTCAGCGTCTCGACGATGCCGCTTGCGTCGATCTGCGCGTGGGCAAACGGTGTGTTCGCGCACGAGGCACCGAAGTTGAGCGCGGCCGCGCGTAGCACCGCGGTGTAGCGTTCGACTGGCAGATGCAACGCATGCGCGATCGGGGCGTCGAGAGCGAACCGGCCGGACTGTGCGGCAACGGCAGACAGGGCATAGTCGGCCAGACGGACATGGATCCCGTCCTTGCGCAGCCGGCCGGCAAGCTGGTGGAACGCAATACCCTGAAGCGGCGCGCCCGTTTCGCCGTACGACAGGAACGCCGCGGCACCGTCCTTGCGCCAGCCACCGAAAGCGACCCCGAGCGCATGGCCTCCGCAGGTTGCGCGGACAAGTGCCGCCGGCTTGATACCGAGATCGGCGTGAAACCCGCCAAGCGCCGGCGGCACCGCGATTACCGGCGCAAAATCGCCGATTCCGTCGCTCGTCGTGCCATCGTCGATCACAACTATTCTGTAGCGTTCACGAGGCAGGCGACGGGCGAGCGCCGCGGCGGCCATCCAGCCGCATAGATTTGCGCCGAGGATTGCGACGGTCTGGCTCATGCCGCGGCCTTGATTCGTGCTATATAGTCTTCGTGCAACGGCATTGTCTTGGCTGCACTCGCACAGGCGGCGGCGACCTTGGCGACATGAGCGTGCGACGTCGCCATCGGCATATCCGCTATCAGCGGATTCACGCGGTCCGGCATGATGCGTTGGCCGTAATAGACGGCAAGCCAACTCGCCGGCAGGAACATGCCCTCTCGATAGGATGCGACGATGCCCCGCTCGCGGAATTCGGCGATCTTCTCGGTCAGCGACGAGGGCAGGGTCATGGTTCGCATGTAGCGCCAGAACGGCGTATCGTCGCGTTCCGTGGCACAGTAGTGCAGCACCAGGAAGTCACGGACCCGGTCATATTCGAGCGCCATCGCGCGGTTGAATTCCGCCGCATCGGCGGGATCGAACACTCCACCCGATGGGAACAGTTCGATGAGCTTGCCGATCGCAAGCTGGATCAGGTGGATACTCGTCGATTCGAGTGGTTCGAGAAACCCCGCGGACAAGCCGATCGCGACGCAATTCCCAACCCATTGTAGGTCTCGCCGGCCCGTCCGAAAGCGCAGCATGCGCGGTTCGGCAAGCGCCTCACCCTCCAGGTTATCCATCAACACCGCACGTGCGGTTTCCGGGTCGGTGAACCGTGTCGAGAAGACATGGCCATTCCCCGTTCGATGCTGCAGCGGGATGCGCCATTGCCATCCTGCTTCACGCGCGGTTGCCCGGGTGTACGGCGTCAATGCGCCGGCATTGGCGGTCGGAACGGCCCATGCGGCATCGCACGGCAACCAGTGCGACCAATCCTCATATTTAACCTTGAGTGCGCCATCGATCAGGAGTGCGCGAAAGCCGGAACAGTCGATGAACAGGTCACCCGCGATCCTCCGACCATCGGCAAGGCGAACGGCTTCTATACTGCCCGCGCTCTGCTCGACCGCATCGACGCGTCCTTCGATCCGGACGACCCCGCGCGCCTCGGCATAGTCCCGTAGATAGGCCGCGTAGAGCGTCGCATCGAACTGATAGGCGTAGGAATAGGTCGACCTGATCGAGCGCTGGTCCTCGAGCGGCGGCGTAAAACGATTGTCCCGTGCGGCGACGATCGGCAGCGAGCAGTCTTCCAGCGTCGGTAAGCCGTCAGTGTCACCGCGCGACGCGTGGGCCCAATACTGGTGGAAAGGCAGGCCATCGATGTCGTGCCCGAAATCGCCAAAGGGATGGGTGTAGCTGTCGCCGATACGGCCCCAATCGCGAAATTCGATGCCAAGCTTGTACGTCGCATTTGTACGACGAATAAAGTCGGCTTCGTCGATACCCAATCTTTGATTAAAGAATCGGATGTGAGGAACCGTCGCTTCGCCGACGCCGACTGTGCCGATCTCTTCGGACTCGATCAGGGTTACGTCGGCAAGCCGGCCGGCGAAACTCATGGCCAATGTTGCCGCGGTCATCCAACCAGCGGTACCGCCACCAACGATTACCACTTGCATCCGGGCACCCATCGCCAAACCTCATCCCCTCTGTGTTGTATCAAAGACACGACTTGCTCATTTCCAAGCGTTCTTAACCTTTTATGTAGCTGTTACATTCGGATGACGCTACCTCGCCCAACAGATAAAGCGCGCCAAAGAATGATAGCGCTATCTATAAAGGGGATGCAGAACGTCATGGCCACTGCGAATATCTTAGTTGCGTCGACTCGTATTGGTGCGCTGAAAGGCGGGGCATCGTTGATCGCGCTGTGCCTGGCCGCGGCACCGCAGGTGCTGCATGCCCAGCAAGCAGGCACCCTTCCTTCACAGAGCACGCCGACCCCGGCGGCGCTCGGCCGTACCGCACCTTCAGATCGGGCTGCAGCGGCGAGCGTCGGCGCCTCCTCGTCCGGGCAGGCACAGCCCTCCGCAAACGCGCAGGTTCCGTCGGGTGGCGCCGTGCCGACGCAGGCCGAGCAGTCGACTGCGACCCCTCAGGACGAGGCCGCCAACCAGGACATCGTGGTCACCGGCATTCGTCGCAGCCTGCAGAGCGCGCAGGCGATCAAGAAGAATTCAGAAGTCGTCGTAGACTCGATTTCGGCCGAGGATATCGGTGCACTGCCGGACCGTTCGGTCACCGAAGCATTGCAGCGCGTTCCCGGCGTGTCGATCAGCCACTTCTCGGCCGGCGTCGACCCGGATCATTTCTCGACCGAAGGGTCGGGCGTGGTCGTGCGCGGCCTGACCTACACACGGTCCGAGATCAACGGACGCGATTCGTTCAGTGCGAATAACGGTCGTGGCCTGTCGTTCGCCGACGTGCCGTCGGAACTGCTCGGCGGCGTCGACGTGTTCAAGAGCCCGTCGGCGGACATGATCGAGGGGGGCATTGCCGGCACGGTCAATCTGCGAACTCGCCTGCCGTTCGATTCGACGGGCTTGACGCTCGGCGGCACGCTCGAAAACAACTACGGCGATTTCGTCAAGAAGTCGGCGCCGACCGTCTCAGTCCTTGCCAGCGATCGCTGGCACACCGGTATCGGCCAATTCGGCCTGCTCGGCAGCTTCGTGCGGTCTCAGGTTCGCTCGCGCGCGGACAGTGTGCAGATCTCGAACTGGGGTCAGCGCGTCCTGACGGCATCGGGTGACCTGTTGCAGCCGCTTGGCGCGAACAACGTCCCGAATGTGGGGACGACCGTGTACGTGCCCCGCGGCGCGGCGATCCGCAGCCAGGAATTCAACCGTACGCGGTACGGCTATTCGGCCGCTGGCCAGTGGCGCAGCAACGACGAGAAGATGACGGCGACTGCGCAGTTCCTGCGGTCGGATTCGCGCGAGGCGTGGACCGAGAACTCGATCGAAGTCGCGACCGACAACGTGCTGGCAGCGGGCGATTCGCAGCCGTTTCCGGGGACCAGCTTCGCTTATGACGACGACAATGCGTTCACCAGTGGCCTCATCACCGGTCCGAACGGCTATCGCGCCGATCAGGGTGGCGACATGCGTACGCCGACCAATGGCTTGCAGAGCAACAACATCGCGCGCGGCAACACGGCACGTTACATCACCAACGACGCCAGCTTCAACTTCAAGTGGCAGCCGACGACTCGTCTGGGCGTAACCGTCGACTACCAGCACGTCTGGTCGAAGGTTAACGTTACGGATCTTACCGTATGGGGGACGACCTACCAGAATGCCGACATTCGATTGAACGGCAGCGACCCGGCCTATGTGAACTTCATTCCCGTCACCAACGGCGCCAACAACTACCAGAATGCGGCGCATCCGAGCTACGCAGACCCGTATAACAACTTCTACCGGTCTGCGATGGACCATATCGAGGACAGCAAGGGTAACGAAGACGCCGCGCGCATCGATCTGGACTATTCGTTCCCGGAAGAGAGCTGGCTGACGTCGATCCGCGCCGGCTATCGCTTCTCCGATCGCCAGAACGAAGCGCGGTCGACGGCGTATAACTGGGGCGTGTTGAGCGAGATCTGG
This sequence comes from Sphingomonas sp. Leaf208, assembly GCF_001421415.1. Taxonomy (GTDB): domain Bacteria; phylum Pseudomonadota; class Alphaproteobacteria; order Sphingomonadales; family Sphingomonadaceae; genus Sphingomonas. The sequence goes on along the minus strand of NZ_LMKH01000023.1, from coordinate 358,982 downwards.
GGCGGCGGCGATGGCAGCACGACCGCACCGGGATCGACCGGCGGACCGGTGTGGTTCGACCGCCCGATCGATGGCAATCCGACGACGCGCGACGCGGGTGCGCTGGGGCCGCAACAGGCCTTCACCTACGACAATTTCTTCCGTGGGCAGGCCAATGACGCGTCCAACGGTGGCCGTGTATTTTATCCAGGCAGCCAGCTTCAGGATTACAGCGCCGCGGTCCAGCAGATCAGCCAGATCGGACGCGAATGGCGCAACTTCACGTCGACCAATTCGGGCGCCGATGGTTGGGTGCCACTTGCCCAGCGTACGGGTGCGATCGCCGGGACGCCTTTCCTACCGGGCGAGGTCAATCCGGTGAGCGAGCGCAACAACGCCGCCTATGCCGAAGTCCGCTTTGGCAACGACCTGTCGAACGGGTGGAACCTCAGCGGCAACGTCGGCGTGCGGTATACCAAGACGCGGCGCGTCTCGTCGGGTTTCTTCTCGTTCCCGAACCAGTCGTTCAATTGCGTTGCGCCCACGGACGGCACCGCGATCTCGCGGTTCTGCGCCTTGCCGGACGCAACACGGGCGGCGGCCGCAGCGTTCCAGAACGGCAATCTCGTGCCCAACAACGCCAAGCTGACCTATGACTACTTCCTGCCCAGCTTCAACGTGAAGCTGGCGGTTGGCGGAGGTCTCCAGTTCCGTGCCGCGTTCAACAAGAGCGTAGCACCGCCCGATTTTGGCCAGACCCGGTCGTTCTACAATGTCGGCCTGACGACCAGCGATCAGACGATCTTATTCAACGGCGGTCCGGTGGCGATCTTCGACGTCGGCAACCCGAACCTCAAGCCGGTCCGTGCCGACAATTACGATCTGACTGCGGAATGGTATTTCTCAAGCGTAGGTCAACTGACCTTCTCGGCGTTCGCGAAGAACCTGTACGGTGTGCAGTCGGTCGGGACACAGCGCCTGTCGTTCACCAACAATGGCTCGACGTTCGATGCGATCGTCACCACGCCGCTAAACTCGGCGGATACGGGCAAGGTGCGCGGGTTCGAGGTCGGCTATCAACAGACGTACGGCTTCCTGCCGTCGGTGCTCGGCGGCCTCGGGCTTTCGGCCAACTTCACCTATGTGCACTCGACGGGTGTGTCGCAACAACAGCTGGACCCGAACGATCCGAACATCGCGGCGGGCTTCATCTCCTCTGTGGATACCGGGAAACTGCCGTTGCAGGGGTTGTCGAAGTACCAGTTCAACATCGGGCCGTTCTATCAGCGCAATGGCCTGGAACTGCGCGCTGCGTATAACTGGCGGTCACGGAACCTGTTGACGATCCGCGATGCGATCACGCCGTTCGCGCCGGTCTATGCGGAGTCATACGGGCAGCTCGACGCGTCGGTCTTCTACGCAATCACGCCGGCGGTGCGGATGGGCTTCCAGGGCGTGAACCTGACGAACTCGATCACGCGGACGTCGTACGTGATCAACGACGACCTGCTGACGCGGCCTCGCAACTGGTTCATCAACGATCGCCGCTTCACCTTCTCGATTCGCGTCGCGATCAAGTAAGGCGAAAAACCGGCCGACTATCTGGTGGGCCTGATATACTTCCTTGGGGCGTCCCGGTCATACGGGGCGCCCCTCGTTGCGTCAGCGGCTGAGCGCAAAGCTACTCGATAGGCGTACTCCGCACTTGCGTCACATTCCGCAACGGCTCACGGCGCCGACAAGGAATAACCCCTATGCGGAGAATCCTAATGACCGAGACCGCCGATTACACGCCGCCGAAAATCTGGACCTGGAACAAGGAGAGCGGGGGCAGGTTCGCCAGCATCAACCGCCCGATCGCCGGCGCTACGCACGACAAGGAACTGCCGGTAGGTAAGCATCCGCTGCAGCTCTATTCGCTGGCGACGCCCAACGGGGTGAAGGTGACGGTGATGCTCGAGGAGCTTCTCGCTGCTGGTCATACGGGTGCCGAATATGACGCCTGGCTCATCAAGATCATGGACGGCGACCAGTTCGGCAGCGGCTTCGTCGAGGCCAACCCGAACTCGAAAATTCCGGCACTGGTCGATCGCAGTGGTGAAAGCCCGATCCGGGTCTTCGAGTCCGGCTCGATTCTTGTCTATCTCGCCGAGAAATTCGGTGCGTTCCTGCCCACCGATGGCGCCAAGCGCGCCGAGGTGCTCTCGTGGCTGTTCTGGCAGATGGGGGCGGGGCCGATGCTCGGCGGCGGGTTCGGGCATTTCTACGCGTACGCGCCGGTAAAGATCGAATATGCGATCGACCGCTTCGCGATGGAGGTGAAGCGGCAGCTCGACGTTCTCGACCGACGCTTGGGCGAAAGCGAGTATCTCGGCGGCGACGAGTATTCGATCGCCGACATGGCGGTGTGGCCTTGGTACGGTGCTCTGGTGAAGGGGCTCGTCTACGACGCCGCGGAGTTCCTTCAGGTAAACGACTACAAGAACGTTCTCCGCTGGACCGACCTGATCGCCGCACGGCCCGCAGTAGCGCGTGGGCGGATGGTCAACCGCGTGATGGGTGATCCTTCCAGTCAGCTACCCGAGCGCCACGACGCGGGCGATTTCGATACGCGGACGCAGGACAAGCTCGACGTCGCGGCGGCTGACAACGCGGCGAGGTAACGCTTCCTCAGAGGCGCTGAGCGGTCGATACTAGGTCACCGCCTTCGAGACGTACTCAGCTCGACCCGAATCGATGCCTCCCCCGGCATCGATTCGGACCGGTTTTGCTTAGCCGTCTGCCGTGTCCTGAATGACGTGCCGCGCGGTCAGACGTCGCCCTCGATCGCCGCGGCGGTGTGGCTTCCAATGATGGCGCGCAGGCGGCCGGTCTATACTGTTGCAGCGGTGAGACGCGGGCCATCGATCAACCGGTTTCCCCACTCGACACGAAAACGTTTCGTTTGGAAATGCGCGTCGACAAGTATCGACGGGAAAGGGGAAAACCCTGATGCTCGCGCGGAAAATGAATGTCGCTGATCGCTTCCGTCACGAAGCGGAAGCTGGTGACCCCTACGAGAATCGAACTCGTGCTTACGCCGTGAGAGGGCGTCGTCCTAACCGCTAGACGAAGGGGCCGTTAGCAGAAGCGGGCGTCTACGGAATGGGGTGGCGGGCGTCAAGACAGTTGCCGAACATTCTTGAACGCCCGCAGCATTTTCTTCAGGCGGCGACCTTCTTCCGCTCGGCCATTTCCTCATTGAGCATCTCGGCCAGCAGGAAGGCGAGCTCAAGGCTCTGGCTGGCGTTGAGGCGCGGGTCGCAGTGCGTGTGGTAGCGATCGGCCAGCGATTGCTCGGTCACGTCGACCGCGCCGCCGGTGCACTCCGTCACATTCTGGCCGGTCATCTCGGCGTGGATGCCGCCGGCGTGCGTGCCTTCCGCGCGGTGGACCGCGAAGAAGCCGCGGACTTCGGCGAGAATGCGGTCGAACGGCCGCGTCTTGTAGCCGTTGGCGGCCTTGACGACGTTGCCGTGCATCGGGTCGCAGCTCCACACCACCGGGTGGCCCTCGCGCGTAACGGCACGGACGAGGCGGGGCAGGTTCGCCTCAATCTTGTCGTAGCCATAGCGCGTGATCAGCGTCATCCTGCCGGGTACGCGGCCGGGATTGAGCGTGTCGAGCATCCGCAGCAGCGCGTCGGGCTCCAGGCTCGGGCCGCACTTGATGCCGATCGGGTTGCCGATGCCGCGGAGGTACTCGACATGGCTGGAGCCCTCGAAGCGCGTGCGATCGCCGATCCACAGGAAATGCGCGCTGGTGTCGTACCAGTCGCCGGTCAGCGAATCCTGCCGAGTCAGCGCTTGCTCGTACTGGAGCAGCAGTGCCTCGTGGCTGGTGTAGAAATGCGTCTGCGCGAGCTGCGGCACGGTCTCTGGGTCGATCCCGCAGGCTGCCATGAACTCGAGCGCCTCGCCGATCCGGTCCGCCGTCTCTGCGTATTTCTTCGACCAGGGGCTGCGGCCCATAAAGTCGTGCGTCCAGCGATGGACCTGATGCAGGTTCGCGTATCCTCCCTGTGCGAACGCGCGCAGCAGGTTGAGCGTCGCCGCCGACTGCGAATAGGCGCGAATCATCCGCTGCGGATCGGGCGCGCGCGATTCCGCAGTGAAGGCGATGTCGTTGACGTTGTCGCCGCGGTACGAGGGCAGCTCGACACCGCCGATCGTCTCGGTATCGGTCGAGCGCGGCTTGGCGAACTGGCCCGCCATGCGGCCTAGCTTCACGACCGGGAGCTTCGACGCGAAGGTTAGGACGACCGCCATCTGCAGGATAACCCGGAACGTGTCGCGGATGTTGTTCGCGCTATGCTCGGCAAAGGACTCGGCGCAGTCGCCGCCCTGCAGCAGGAACGCCTTGCCGGCTGCGACTTCGGCGAGCGACGCGGTCAGGTTGCGCGCCTCGCCAGCGAAGACAAGCGGCGGGAACGTGGCCAGCTGATCGGTCGCGGCGGTCAGCGCTGCGGCGTCGGGATAGGTGGGGAGCTGTCGTGCTTCGTGACGCGTCCAGCTGTCGGGGGCCCAGTTCGCGGCCATATCATGTCGTCCGATTGGTGAATTGTAACGATGGCAATGCGCGAAAACGCCTTTTTGCGCAACGAAGTAAAGCTTGGCCGGCAGCGGCGAAATGCTGCACAGGTCGGTTCAACCGGATGTGGTGGCTAAATCCATTCATCCCGGATTAAAAAATATATGGCGTCTTCGCTGTCCAATCGGCATGGTCCCCACATGGACATGCCAATGCGTATCATCATCGCACTTTCGATTATCGGCGGGGGCATCTTGGTCGGCGTACCGATCCTGATCATGTACTCGCGTCGTCGCCGCGCCGACAAACTTCGTCGCCGCGGAATCAAGAGCTACAATCGCAGCCCCCGCCCGGCCACGACCCAGACCGGTCAGTAACCCGCGTCGAGATCGGCGACGTTCTTCATCGGGCGACCGGCGAGGAACGCCGCGAGGTTGTCGAGGAACAGCGTCGCCCCGCGAGCGAACATCGTCGTCTGGCTACGGCCCGACAGGTGCATCGTGACGATCGCGTTAGGCGTCGACCAAAGCGGATGATCCGCGGGCAGGGGCTCTGGGCTGGTCGGATCGAGCACGGCGCCGGCAATCGTCCCGTCGGTCAATGCCGCGATCAGCGCATCGTCGTCGATCATGTCGCCGCGCGCGATGTTGATCAGCCAGGCGGACGGCTTCATCCGGTGTAACTCTTCGCGGCCGATCATCGCGTGCGTCGCGTCGGTCGAGGGCGCGGCGAGGATGACCCACTCGAACGCGTCGAGCCGATCGCGCCAAGCGTCGGGCGTGACCGTGCCATCGCGGCCGGTGCGCGTGACGCCGGTGACCTCGACCCCGAACGCGGTCAAGCGATCGCCGATCATCTTGCCGATCGTGCCATAGCCAATGACAAGTGCCTTGGTTCCGGCGAGTTCGATCTTGCCGGGCGCGTCCTTCAACCACTCATGACGGTCCTGTGCGCGGACGACGGTATCGAAGCGCTTGGCGGCGACGAGCACCGCCATCACCGCATATTCGGCGACCGCGACGGCGTTGATGCCGGCGCCGTTGGTCAAAGTGACGCCGTTCTCACGCAGTGTGTCGAGCGGGAACGCGTCGAGCCCGGCATAGATCGTCGAGACCCATTTGAGGTTGGGCCCGGCATGGCGGATCGCGTCGGCGACGAGTTCGGTCGGCTGCATGTCCACCCAGGCGATATCCGCGTCTGCGATCATCGCGTTGGCTTCGTCCGGCTTGGCGAACCAGGCGACGTCTAGGTCCGCGGGCAGATGCGGTTCGAGGAGCGGGCGGGCGGCGGCTGGGAGGACGGCTTTCATAGTGCGAACATCGGCGTGCGGCGGGGCATGTCAAGTTATGCCGGGCCCAGCGACGGATCGGTCCCGCGTTCCCTGCACTAACACGCTGCCACAATGGTCTCGTCATCTCCGCGCAGGCGGGGATCCATATGCTCAAAGGCTCGCGATCTAACCGTGAGGCTTGCCAGTATGGGTTCCCGCCTCCGCGGGAATGACGATTAAATTTTCCCTGCGGCCTTAGTTCTTGGACCTGTATGGCGTGTTCACACCACTGCGATCTTCCAGTCCCAACCTAGCAAATCGCCATCCATCACCTCGACTCCCGCGGCGGCGAGTTCGTCGCGGATCGCGTCCGATCGCCCGAAGTCCTTCGCAGCGCGTGAATCGCGGCGATCCGCCAGCCGTGCGGCGATCATGTCCTCGTCGATCGTCGCCGTGATCGGCCGGATCCGCAGGTCCTCGCGGCTGATCGTCGCCAGGTCCAGCCCCAGTACCGCGTCGAAATCGTCCAGCGCAGCGACGCGGTCCGCAGGCGCGACCCGCTTGTCCGCGAGCAGTTCGTCGAGGATCGGCAGCGCGCGCGGCGTGGCGAGATCGTCCGAGACCGCCTCCTCCAGCCGGTCGGCATAGGCATGCGCGCTACCCGACGGGCCGCCGGGTTCGCGAGCGCGCAACGTCTCGACCGCTTGGACCATGCGCTTCAAGCGGATCGCCGCCGCGGCCAGATTCTCCCACGAGAATTCCAGCTCGCTCCGATAATGCGCCTGCAGGCACATCAGTCGGTAGGCGAGGGGGTGGAAACCGCGGTCGACGATCGTCTGCATCGTCGTGAACTGGCCGGTCGACTTCGACATCTTGCCCGCGCGCTCGACCAGGAAGTTGTTGTGCATCCAGACGCTTGCGCCGGTATCCGCGCAATCGCAGTGCGCCTGGTTTTGCGCGATCTCGTTGGGATGGTGGATCTCGCGGTGGTCGATCCCGCCGGTGTGGATGTCGAAATGCGCGCCGAGATAATGCTTGCTCATCACCGAGCATTCGAGATGCCAGCCGGGCGCCCCGCGACCCCAGGGCGAATCCCATTCCATCTGGCGGTTCTCGCCGGGCGCGGAGGTACGCCAGATCGCGAAGTCCTGTGGGTTGCGCTTGCCGGCGACCGGTTCGATCCGGCTTTCTATGTCGTCGTTGCCGGCTCGTGCGAGGCGGCCATAGTCCGGGACGGTCGCCACATCAAAGTACAGCCCACTGTCTAGCAAGTAGCAATGCTTCGGAGCGATCTGTTCGGCGAACGCGATCATCTCGTCGATATGATCCGTCGCGACGGCCCAACGCGCCGGCGGCACGATGTTGAGGCGCGCGACGTCGCGTTTGAACACGTCGGTATAATAGGCCGCGATCTCCCAGATCGAGCGCCCTTGCGCGGCGGCGGCCTTCTCCATCTTGTCGTCACCGACATCGGCGTCGGAGGTCAGGTGGCCGACATCGGTGATGTTGATGATGTGGGTCGTCGGCCACCCCTTCCACCGCAGCACGCGACCCAGCGTGTCTGCGAACAGGAAGGCGCGCATGTTGCCGATATGCTGGTAATTATAGACGGTCGGCCCGCATGTGTAGAGCCCGACATCGGTCGGATCGATCGGCTGGAACGTCTCGAGCTGGCGCGAGAGGCTGTTATACAGTGTCAGGGGGATACGGGTCATGGGCTGCTCTTAGCGCTGCATGGGCCTTCCCGCAAAGGCGCTCACATGTCGGGCAGACCCGCCGGAATACGTGGTTTGGCTTGAAACGACGGCGCTCCGCTGATAGGGGCCCCAGTTCATGCGGCGCGGACCTGTTCGCGACGGCAAAAATCTATTCGTCCGGAGCTTATCGGGTTTATGCAGATCATCGTACGCGACAACAACGTCGACCAGGCCCTTCGCGCGCTTAAGAAGAAGCTGCAGCGCGAGGGCGTGTATCGCGAGATGAAGCTGCGCCGGCATTACGAAAAGCCGTCCGAGAAGCGCGCACGCGAGCGTGCAGCTGCGATCCGTCGCTCGCGCAAGCTCGACCGCAAGCGCGCAGAGCGCGACGGCGCACGCTAAGATTTGTCGGCCGTACCCGGCGAGCGGGTGGGTCGATAGTTCGGGGTGTCGTGATCGGCACCCCAATTGCTTTCCAACGGCACGCGCGGCGCTCCGGCGTGACCAGATGACCGGGGCCTGATCCGATGTCGACCGTCACCGCAGTGCCGCTGCAGCCAACCAAGCGCAGCTACCTCGTCTACCTATGGGTCGGTATCGCGCTCGCGCTGATCGCCGCGGTTGCGCTGGCGCGTCAGGGTGATGATCCCCTGGCCCGCAATGCGCGCGCGCGGGGCGTGGTCGTTACCGCATCCGGCCTGCAGTACAAGGTGATCGCCCCCGGCAAGCCCGGTGCGGCCAAGCCGACCGACGCCGACGTCGCGCTGGTGAATTACGAGGGCAAGCTGCTCAACGGCACGACCTTCGACAAGTCGCAGCAGCCGACGCCGATGCCCGTCACCGGCGTGGTCCCCGGTTTCTCCGAGGCGCTGAAGCTGATGCCGAAGGGGTCAAAGTACCGCTTCTGGATGAAGCCAGCGCTTGGCTATGGCGACAAGGCTAACGGTCCGATCCCAGCGAATTCGACGCTCGTGTTCGACGTCGAGTTGCTCGACTTCCTGCCGCAGAGCGTGGTCCAGCAGATGCAGGCGCAGGCGCAGATGGGTCGCGGCGCTCCCGGTGGCATGCCAGGCGGTGCGCCGGGCGGCATGCCCGGTGGCACGCAGACGCCGCCGTCTCAGTAAGTGATGGTGGGGTATGGGTCTGAACCCGTACCGCGCCATGATATTGGCTTTGCAACGCGTCTCGCTTCATTGCGAGGCGCGTTTTGCGTTGAGGCGATGCGTCGCGCTAATTATGCGTGAACTTGCTCGGTCGGCCAGCGGGGCAAGCCGTCTGCCGATAAGAAGGCTGGCCTGATTCCGTAGAGGATCGGCCGCCCTAGGGGTGCGAGGCTTCCGCAGGGGAGGGTGGCGCAGAGGGACTCGGGCTAACCTGCCCGGCAATCGCGTGCTGCAAGGTCGGTGAGTTCAGTCGTCCTTCGGATGACTAGCGCGGCGATACCCTATTGCAGGTATTGTTTCGGCGCCCGACGCTAGGGCCGATGCCATCTCATGCTCAGCCATTCTGAGAAAGCGCGGATTTTAGTCCACTTTGCACGGAATGGCGCAGCCGCAGCCTACCGGACGTCTTTGGCCATCGACGGTATTGGAGCTGACCGGAAGCTGAGTTGTGCACGTGACACGGCAGCACATTGTGCTTCTGCACGCGCTGGCCCGCCTGTCCTCAGAACGGCAGGCAAAAAAATAGCGGCCCGAAGACCGCTATTTCTCGAACTAAAGTCGTAAGACTTAGTTGCTGTCCGAATCGTCGTCGTTGTCTGCAACGATAACGATACCGGCGATAACTGCAGCTGCTGCGAGAACCGCAACGATGATGCCGCCGCCAGCGAGCTCGTTCTTGTCAGCCGAAACCGAACCCGAACGGACCGAATGTGCAACCGACAGATTTGCCGGTGCTGCCATGGCCGGAGCAACTGCCATCGTGGCTGCTGCTGCGGTCAGGAGATACTTCCCAAGACGCATGATGAACTCCCTTTGTGCTCGTCGCGGCAGGCAATGGCATATAACCTTACCCAACGCAACTAAGGCCCTTTGTAACAACGCGAAGAGGATCGCACTGTTGCGGCAGTGCAACACACACTTCCGCTGTTTCTCTATAGCGGAGGCGCGCCACGAAGAAAGCGTTCGCGTGCAAACCGCATGATATTCGCGGTGAGACGCGTCAGTTCGTCTTCGGTCCGATCGCGGTGCCGGTCTGGAGCGCCCAAGTTTCCGCGCCTTCCATGCCCAGCGCGGTCAGCCGGCCTGATGCATAGGCGCCGGTGTCGATGCCGATTCGGTGTCCGCGTCGTTCGATCTCGTCGGTCATGGTGTGGCCGTGGACGATCGTCTTTTCCAACGTCGAGCGATGATCGAGGAAGGGATCGCGAATCCATCGCAGGTCCGACGTGCGCTGCAGGTCGAGCGGTGTATCGGGACGTACGCCTGCATGGACGAACGCGTAGTCGCCGATCACGATCATGTCCTCGAACTTGCGCAAGAACTCGCGGTGTTCGTCTGGAACGAGCGTTTCGAGGCGTTGCACCAGCTCTTCATAGTCGAGCCGCTCATATTCCGCGGCCTCCATGCCGTAGCTCAGCACGGTCTCGCGCCCGCCGATGCGGCAGAACAACCGGAGTGCCTTGGGTTCGCCGTCGAGCGCACCGAGGAAGATCTCCTCGTGATTGCCGAGCAGGAAGCGGACGTCGGGGCGGTCGGGGCGGGCATGCACCAGCCCGCGCAACCGATCGATCACTGCCGCCGAGGCGGGGCCCCGGTCGACGATGTCGCCGAGGAATATCAAGGTCGTTTCCGCTGCACCGCGGTCGCGCTCGTCGGCCTCCATCAACCCGATCAATTCGTCGAGCAGGTCGGCGCGGCCGTGAATGTCGCCCACGGCATAGACGCGGCGACCGGGAGGAACCTGCGGTTGAGTCGGCTTGGCAACGCTACGGGACTTGAAAAGCTTTGAAATCATGCTGCAATCGATGTGGGGAGGAAGATGTACGGAACCTGATCGAACGCGTCACTCGAACGCGCGGGCGCATGCGATCGCATAGGATGTTCCGGCAGGCGTCGCAACGCATCGCCGTGTCAGGGCGCAACGCATCGCCGCGATAGGGCGCGCTAGGCTTGCGGTCGTGCAGCATGACGCAGGGGCGCACGACGGCTATGGGAACGCCATGTCGATGATTTCCCGCCTCGCGCCGTTCCTGATGCTCACGGCCGCTGCGCCTGCAGCTTTGCCTGCCGAACCGATGCCCGTGGCCGATACGGCGCCCTCGGCTGCGTTCTTCGACACGTTGCGCGCTGCCGATCTCCGGCTGGCGACGATCGCGTATCGGCTGACCACGGCGAACGCCGCACTGTGTGACCGCCTCCAGCCGCAGATCGGCATGCCGATCCACGCGCTGACGCAATATGGCCCAGGCGCGCGCAAGGCCGCGGCGGCCACCTTCGGGTTCGAATCCACGATCGGTGTCGAGGCGGTCGTCGCCGGCGGTCCAGCCGACCGCGCGGGGGTTCGTCCCAACGACTCGATAATAGCGATCGACGATCGACCACAACCGGGCTTGCCGTCCGCCGATGCGTCCGAAAGTGCGGCGGCACGCGACGCGGCGGAGGCGGTCATCACCGAGGCGCCGGTGGGAAAGCCGTTGCGACTGACGGTGCTGCGCGATGGCAAGCGCCTGCCGATCACGATCACCCCGGTGACCGGATGCCGGTCGCGGTTCGAGATACTGCTGGGCAGTGGCCTCGATGCGAGCGCGGACGGGGCGATCGTGCAACTCGGTGAGCGGTTCTTCGAAGGCTATACCGACGAGGAGATCGCCGTCGTCGTCGCGCATGAACTGTCGCACAACATCCTGCGTCACCGCGCCCGGCTCGATGCGGCGAAGATCAATCGCGGCCTGCTGGCGGAACTCGGTCGCAACGGCCGCCTGATCCGCGAGACCGAGGATCAGGCGGATCTGCTCGGCATCTACCTGCTTGCGAACGCCGGTTACGACCCGATGTCGGCCCCGAATTTCTGGCGGAGCAAGGGTGGCGCGATCGACGGCGGGCTGTTCCGCAGCCGAACGCACGCCTCGTCCAAGGCACGCGCCGAAGCGCTGGAAGCCGCCGCGCGCGACATCGCCGCGACCCCGACGCGGCCGCTCATCCCGCCAGTCGTTGCGACTCGAAACGTGCCGTTGCGCTGACCGCAAACAGCGACGCGCGCGGCTGGTCCGGCCAGATACCGCGCGTGTCGAGCACCGCCTTGTCGGCGCGCTCCTCGAGGGGGATGGACTTGAACACGTCGTGGTCGACCAGGACGATCATGATCGAACACGTCTCGATCGCGGTATCGACGTCGATCAAAGTCGCGCCGGTATCCGCCAGCACGGCCGGCAGCGTCTGCGCATAAGGCTCGACGATCCGCACCCGGTCGCCGAACTGGCGCGCCACGGCCTCGGCGACCTTGAGGGCGGGGCTCTCGCGGAAGTCGTCGATGTTCGCCTTGAACGCCAGACCCAGGCACGCGACCGTTGCGCCCGGTGACGCCTCGACCAGCGCCGCGACCTGCGCGATGACGTGGTCGGTCTTGCCGTCATTGACCTCGCGCGCGGTACGGATCAGCGGGGTCTGGTCCGGGGCGGCGTGGACCAGGAACCAAGGGTCGACCGCGATGCAATGGCCGCCGACGCCTGGGCCTGGCTGCAGGATGTTGACGCGCGGATGGCGGTTGGCGAGGCGGATCACCTCCCAAACGTCGACGCCCATCGTGTCGGCGATCAGAGAAAGCTCGTTGGCGAACGCGATGTTGACGTCGCGAAACGCATTCTCGGTAAGCTTCGTCATTTCCGCCGCGCGCGCGGTCGTGGTCACGCAGGCGCCGCGGACGAAGCGGCGGTAGAAGGTCAAGGCCTTGCGCGCACACCGCGGCGTGATGCCCCCGATGACCCGGTCGTTGTCGATCAACTCGACCAAGATGCGGCCGGGCAGTACGCGCTCCGGGCAATAGGCGATCGCGACATCCGCCTGGTCGCCGGTCTTGCCCGGTACGCGCAGGTCGGGGCGCAGGCTTGCCAGCAGGTCGCGGACCTTCTCCGTCGTGCCGACCGGCGAGGTCGATTCGAGGATGATCGTATCGCCCGCCTTCAGCACGCCCGCGATCGTCGTCGCGGCGTCGAGGACATAGCGGATATTGGGTGCGTGATCGGCGTCGAATGGCGTCGGCACCGCGATCACGAACACGTCGGCGGGCTCGATCGCGGTCGAGGCGCGCAACGTGCCGCGTGCGACGACGCCCGAGACGAGGCCGTCCAGATCGACTTCCTCGATGTGCACGCGGCCGGAATTGACCGTCTCCACGACCGATTCGGTCACGTCGACGCCTAGCACTTGAGCGCCCGTCCGCGCGATGATTGCGGCGGTGGGAAGGCCGATATAGCCGAGCCCGAGGACGACGACGTTGAGGTTAGAGTCCGACAGCATGCGCAACGACCTTTGCGATTTTGGCGGCGGCATGGCCATCCCCGAACGGGTTATGGGCGCGGGCCATCGCGGAGTAGCGCGACGTGTCGTCGAGCAGGGTGAAGATTTCGGAAACGATGCGATCCTCGTCGGTGCCGATCAGCCTAGCGGTGCCGGCCGCGACGCCCTCCGGACGCTCGGTGGTCTCGCGCATCACCAGGACCGGCTTGCCGAGCGCGGGTGCCTCCTCCTGTACGCCGCCCGAATCGGTCAGGACGATGTCCGCCATGCTTAGCGCGCGGACGAAGTGCGGGTAATCGAGCGGTTCGATCCGCGCGACGTTGGCGCGGGTGCCGAGGATGTCGTCCATCACCGATACGACGTTCGGGTTGGGGTGGACTGGGAACAGCACCGCGACGTCGCCGCGCGCCGCGATCCGGCCGATCGCCCGTGCGATCGCGGCCATGCCGTCGCCGAAATTTTCGCGGCGATGCGTCGTGACGAGGATGATCCGCTTGCCGGCAAAGCGCGTGGAGATTGCGTCCAGCCCGGCTGCGAGCGACGGGTCTGCCGCGACGCGGTCCGCGGTCCAGTGCAGCGCATCGATCACCGTGTTGCCCGTGACGTGGATCGTGTCCTCGGCGATCGTCTCGCGTCGCAACGCCTCCGCGGCGGTGTCGGTCGGCGCGAAATGCAGCGTGGCGATCGGCGCGACGATGCGACGGTTCACCTCCTCGGGCCAGGGGTGGTAGATGTCGCCCGACCGCAGCCCTGCCTCGACATGCGCGACCGGGACCTTGCGGTAATAGGCGGCAAGCGCCCCCGTCATCGCGGTCGCGGTATCGCCCTGCACGATGACGAGGTCGGGCTGCTCTGCATCCATGACCTCGCCGAGCCCGACCAGCAGCCGCGCAGTGAGGCGGTCGAGAGTCTGTCCCGGTTCCATCAGGTCGAGATCGATATCCGGCACGAGGTCGGCGATTGCGAGCACCTGATCGAGCAGCCCCCGGTGTTGCGCGGTGACGCAGGTGCGGACGGTCAGGCCGGGGATCGCAGCCAGCGCCCGGATCACCGGGAAGAGTTTGATCGCTTCGGGACGCGTGCCGAAGATGACGAGAACTTTGGGCATGATGCAGTCCCTAGATCAACGTCTTTAACGACGCGCTAATTCAATGCGACAATTTGCGCGCAGGCGTAACGATCGGTAGACGGTCCCGCGAGATCAAAGGGAGCATCGAATGACCATAAAGCCGCTGCGCAAGGCCGTGTTTCCGGTCGCAGGACTGGGTACGCGCTTCCTTCCGGCCACCAAGGCCATGCCGAAGGAAATGCTCACCGTCGTCGACAAACCGCTGATCCAGTACGCCGTCGAGGAGGCGCTCGAGGCAGGGATCGAGCAGATCATCTTCGTGACCGGGCGCGGCAAGGGCGCGCTCGAGGATCATTTCGACATCTCGTACGAGCTCGAGGATACGATGCGGTCGCGCGGCAAGTCGCTGGACGCGATCAGCAATATTCGGATGAAACCCGGTTCGCCGGTCTATGTCCGCCAGCAGGAGCCGCTCGGCCTGGGCCATGCGGTCTGGTGTGCGCGCGAGATCGTCGGCGACGAGCCGTTCGCGGTCCTGCTCCCCGACGAGCTGATGGTCGGCAAGCCCGGCTTCATGAAGCAGATGGTCGAGGCGTATAACCAGGTCGGCGGCAACGTGATCGGCGCGCTCGAAGTGCCCGATTCGGAAACCGACAAATACGGCATCATCTCGCCAGGCGCGATCGATGGGCGACTCACGGAAGTGACCGCACTCGTCGAAAAACCCAAGCGTGGCACCGCACCGTCGAATTTGATGATCCCGGGGCGCTACATCCTCCAGCCCGAGGTGATGCGGATCCTGGAAACGCAGGAAAAGGGTGCGGGCGACGAGATTCAACTGACCGACGCGATGGCGCAGTTGATCGGCAACCAGCCGTTCCACGGCTTCACGTTCGATGGCCAGCGCTATGACTGCGGCGACAAGGCTGGCTACATCCAGGCCAACCTGGCGATCGCTCTGACCCGCGACGACATCGGGCCAGTGGTTCGCGAGTTCGCGAAGAGTCTGCTTGCAGGCTGAACGATCAGCCCGCTCACCGGAACGTCAGAAGGCGTTCCGGTGCAGCAGGACGCGGAAGGTCAGGAGGATGATCTTGATGTCGCGCCAGATCGACCAATGCTCGAGATACTCCAGATCAGCCTGGAGCCGGTTGCGCAGATCGTCCTCGTACAGCGTCGCACCGCGATAGCCGCGAACCTGCGCAAGGCCGGTCAGGCCGGGCTTGGCCGCATGGCGATGCCAGTATCGCTGGTCGACTTCCCAGAACAGCTTGTCGGCCGCGCGCGAGCCAAGTGCGTGCGGGCGCGGGCCGACGATGCTCATGTCGCCCTTGAGGACGTTCAGCAGCTGCGGCAGTTCGTCGATGCTGGTACTGCGGATGATCTTGCCGACGCGCGTGATCCGATCGTCGTCGCGCGACGTCGAGCGCGCACCTGCGCCGTCGCTGTGGTCAACGCGCATGCTGCGGAACTTCATCAGGCGGAACATCTGGTTGCTGCGACCGATCCGGATCTGGCTGAAGAAGATCGGGCCGCGCGAATGGACCTTCACCGACAGCGCGATCAGGATCCAGATCGGCATGAGCGTCACCAGCGCGCAGCTAGCGAGTATCACGTCGAAGCTGCGTTTTACGAAGCGGTCGAACAGGACTAACGGACCATTGGCGATGATTACGGTCGGCGTGTCGCCGTGCGCGCTGATGCCGAGCGGCGCCAGCACGTTCAGTTCCGGCATGAAGATCTCGCTCTGGATGTTCGCGCCCTTCAAAGCCTGCGCCCAGGCGATCCGACGCTCCGGGCTGCACGCGACGATCACTCGGTCGGCGCCCGACAGCGATTGCGCGAGGCGGTCATACATCACGGGATCATGATGATCGGGATCGAAATAGGAGTCCGCGGCGATAACGACCGAGAAGTCCCCGCGCGGAATCGGCTGACCGGAATCGTACAGTAGGACGATGCTGAACGGATTCCCGCCGATGATCGCAGGCATGTGCCGGACGAACAGGAACCGTCCTAATGCCAAGGAAACAATGGCAAATGCCGAACCCATCGCGACGACAAGACGCGGGAAGGTATCGCTGGCCTTCAGACAGAACGCGATGAAGATGACTGCGGAGATCGCAAGCGCATAGGCCTGCAATCCTCGCGCTATCGAGCGGAAGGGGTCGCGAAGATTTGCGGCTGCATAGCTGTCGTTATTTAGCGTCGTAATAATGAAGACCGGGATCAACATCGCCAGGATTACGATCCAGGCTGTGTCGTTCGCGAATACCCCGCGCAGACCAGCCGCCGCCAGATAACTCGCAATAATGCAGCCGGTATCTACCGTCAGCATGCCGAGGATCAGGCGAACGCGTAGCGAGGACGCGCTTGGGCGCCAAGTCCGGGCAGGCTTCTTGCCGCGCGATGGCGCCATAGCACGGCTCAGAACGCCGCTCTCTACATTCATGAACTTGTCGGACGCACGCGCAGTCCCCCCTGCGCAAAGCGATACCGCGAAATGCCGCAATGCAAAAGAACTACTGTTCGTCGGGCACAAACCTTTAGTTGTTATTTTTCCAATTTGGTCAGCGTCGAAAACCAGAACTGCTACTAACTCACCGCGAAGTCCCGCTTTTGCCGCATGCCGTACACCCCGGATCCTTGGGCAGGCGAATCGTACGAAAGCGTAGCGCGAGCAGGTCGATCAGCAGCAATTTGCCGGCAGGATCGTCGCCGAACGGCGCGATTGCCCGGAGTACCTCGAGCGCAGCCAAGCTGCCGATCACGCCGGTGACAGGGCCGAGTACGCCGTCTTCTGCGCAGCTGGTCTCTGCGCGCTCGGGGTCTTCGCCGACGAAGCAGCGGTAGCACGGCTTGTCCGCTTCCCAACCGCGATAGGTTGCGAGCTGTCCCTCGAACTGCCCGACCGCAGCCGACACGAGCGGGACTTTCATGGCATGCGCGGCATCCGCGACCCGAAAGCGCGTCGTGAAATTGTCGCAGCCATCGAGCACCACGTCCGCGCCGGCTAGCAGCGCGGCGACGTTGTCGGCATCGATGCGTTGGCGGTACGTATCGACTGAAACGTGCGGGTTGATCCGGTTTACGGCGGCTGCCGCTGCGTCGACCTTGGCGATACCGGTATCTGCGGTCGTGAAGATCGTCTGGCGCTGAAGATTGGATGGTTCGACGGTGTCGTCGTCGATCAGGATTAGGCGACCGACTCCGGCGGCACCCAGATACTGGATCGCGGGTGAGCCGATTCCGCCTGCGCCGACGACCGCGACGGTCGCCGCCTTCAGCCGCGCCTGACCGGTGCCGCCGAATTCCTTCAGGACGATATGGCGCGCATACCGGGTGAGTTCGTCATCGGAGAGGATCATGCGCCCCAGGCGAACGTCATGCTGGTGCGGTACCAGGTGTCGGTGGCCGCATCGGCGACATCGATCGAATCGCGCGCGCCCAGGATCACCCCGGCGGCATATTGCTCGACCGTCGGGCAGTCTATCGCGCGCGGCGTCACCCGGCGGACTCGGCCGTCGGGCGTGATGAGCACGGCGAGGTCGACCGTCAGCGCCCAACCCTGCGCGGTCCGGACGACGTGGGTGCAGCGACCGGCGACGACTTCGCCGTGCACATACGCCGAAGTGTTGGCGAGCGTCGTCGCTTGGCCGCGGATGCGCAGCACCGGAAGCGTGCTCCAGTCCTGTGGCGGCAGTGTGCTGGCCACCGGCGCAGCCGCTGCGGCGGGAACCGGAACCGGCGGTGCCGCAACCTGGAGCAGAAGGAGGAGGGCCGTGATCATCGGCCGGTCGATCCGAAGCCGCCTGTGCCGCGGGAGGTGTCGTCGAGCACCGCGACTTCGTCGAGCGACGCGCGCAGGACGACTGCGGGGACGAGTTGCGCGATCCGGTCACCACGCGCGATCGCGAACGGTTCCCGGCCGAGGTTGGCAAGGATCACCTTAACTTCGCCGCGATAGTCGCTGTCGATCGTGCCCGGCGTGTTGAGGCAGGTGACGCCGTGCTTCAGCGCGAGACCGGAGCGTGGGCGAACCTGGACCTCATGGCCAGCGGGAATGGCGATCGCGAAGCCGGTCGCGACGGCGGCGCGCGCACCGGGGGCGAGCGTGAGTGCTTCGGCGGAGACGACGTCCATCCCGGCGGCACCTTCGGTAGCATAGGCAGGCAACGGTAGGCCCTCGCCGTGCGGCAGGCGCTTCAGTTCGATACGGATCATGACACGGCTTCTAGCGCATCGGCGATGCGGTTTGCCAGTCGTGCGGCGACCGCGTCCTTGGGCAGGCGCTCCCAACTCTCGACACCGGCTTCGGTGACGAGGTGGACGCTGTTGTCTGCGCCGCCCATCACGTCGCCCGAGACGTCGTTGGCGACGATCCAGTCCGCAGTCTTGCGAATACGCTTGGCGACGGCATGCTCGATCACGCGCTCGGTCTCCGCGGCGAACCCGATCAACAGGCGAGGGCGATGGGGACTGCGCGCCAAAGTCGCGATAATGTCGGGGTTTTCCGCGAGCGTTAGCGTCGGCGTGGCATCGCCCTTCTTGATCTTTTGCGGGACGGACTCGACGTGCCAGTCCGCGACCGCGGCGACCATGACGGCGGCGTCGGCGGGCAGCGCGCGGTCGACCGCGTCCGCCATCTCGCGCGCCGTCTCGACATCGACCCGGTCGACGCCCTGCGGTGTCGGCAGCGTCACGGGGCCCGCGACGAGCGTCACGCGTGCGCCGAGCCGTGCGAGTGCTGCAGCGATCGCGAAGCCCTGTTTGCCCGACGAACGGTTGGCGATGTAGCGGACCGGGTCGATCGGCTCGTGCGTCGGGCCGGCGGTGACGAGGACGTGGCAGCCCGCCAAACGCTTCGGTGGGGCGGGGGCGAGCATCGCCTCGACTGCGGCAACGATTGCGGGCGGCTCGGGCAGGCGGCCAGGACCATATTCGCCGCAGGCCATGATGCCCTCGTCCGGCGTCATCACCGTCACGCCATCGGCGCGAAGCTGTACGACGCTGCGGACGGTCGCGGCGTGGGTCCACATGCGAACGTTCATCGCCGGCGCGACCAGTACCGGTTTGTCGGTCGCGAGCAGTAGCGTCGTCGCGAGGTCGTTCGCCAGGCCTGCCGTCATCCGCGCCATCAGGTCCGCGGTCGCGGGCGCGACGACGATCAGGTCGGCCTCGCGGCTGAGCTGGATATGGCCCATCTCGGCTTCGTCCTTGAGGTCCCAGAGCGTCGTGTAGACCTTGTCCTCGCTGAGCGCGGCGAGCGTCATCGGCGTGACGAAATGATGCGCCGCCTCGGTCATAACGCAGCGTACCGCGTGGCCGCTCGTCCTGAGCAGGCGGATCAGTTCGGCGGCCTTGTAGGCGGCGATCCCGCCTCCGACGATCAGGAGGATGCGTTTCATGCTCGCAGCTCTAGCGGATAACGCGCGTGACCGTAATGCGCCGCGTATCGCTGGCGGCGGCGATCGTGTCGCGCAGGCCGTCCACCGCGAACACCAGCCCGACCAGCAGCACCGGCGTGGTCATCAGCGCCCAGTAGAAATTGTCGCTCCGCGCGAACAGCGAGATCAGCGCGGCATAGGCGGCGAACACGACCAGCGCGCGCGTCGCGACCGCATCGCGCCAAGCCAGCCAGCCGAACAGCGCGGTGCCAAGAACGAGCGAGGCGAGCCATTGCGGCAGGATGTCGAGCCCCGACGAGATCGTCGCAAGCCTGACGTAGAAGCCGAACCCCTCAAGCCCGCTCCACCCCTGCGACACGCGGTCGAGCGGACCGCTGACCAGCGACACCGCATGCGCGTGGGCGGCTAAGACGACCGCGAAGATCCCTATCGCCCCGAGCCACCCCAGCGTCTCGCGCCGCTCGCCCTCGACCCACGCGAACACCGCCATGATCGCGACGTACAGCAATGCCGTCTCGCGGATCAGCATCGCCGACAGCCCGAACGCGACCGCGGGTAGCCAGTGGCCTGGACGGCGCAACGCCAGCGATAGCGCGATCAACGGCCCCGCCCAGACCTCGTGGAACACCACGAAGCTGGGATCGAGGTTCACGGAAAGCCCGGCGACGACCAGCAAGCCAGCCACACCGAGCGGCACCAGGCCGGTCATTTCCGGACGAAGCCGCGCGACCCAGGCAAGGATCGTTCCGACGCACAATGCCAACAGCAGCAGGTTCACCAGTATCGAGGGCAACGCTGCTTGAACGACCGCCAAGGTCGGCAGCCGAACCGCAAAGAACGGCTTCAGCGGATAATGCCCCATACGCTGCGTCTCGGCGGCGACGGCGTAATAGGGCGAACCGCCGCGCACGCTGGCGACGATCGTATCGTACAGCAGCAGGTCCGTCCGTCCAGGTGGCGGGGCATCGTATGCAATGGAGGTTGAGGCGCCCACGTCGACGCTAGGCCGCGGGCCGGGCGAGACCATCGCGCTGAGGCAGGCCGCCAGGAATACCAGGAACAGCACGAGCCCGATCCGCGCCTGCGCCGACGGCATGCCCGCGAACCGGGTCGCGCGGGTCGTCCATAACGGAGCGCCGCGACGCGTCTTCATGCCCTCAACCAAACAGCAGCGTCGTCACGACCCCGGCGGCGGCCGCGAGCGCCGCGACCAGGCCGTACCGCCAACCGCCACCGATCCGGATCACTTCGATCTCGCGCAGTGGCATCGTCGGCGGTGAGCCCCCGGGGGCAGGGTAATGCGCCTCGATCCGGCGGACCAGTTCGGGAAGCCGGGTCAGAGTGCGGAAATCCTCGATCAGGCGGTCGGCGATCATCGCTTCTGGTCCGAGCTCACCGCGGATCCAGTCGCGGACGAACGGCTCGGCGGCTTCCCACAAATTGATGTCGGGGTTGAGGCTGGTCGCGACGCCCTCGACCATCACCATCGTCTTCTGGAGCAGCAGCAGATGCGGCTGCGTCACCATGTCGAAATCGCGCGTGATCGAGAACAGGCTGTCCAGCATCATGCCGATCGACATGTCCTTGACCGGCAGACCGCGCATCGGCTCGCCGACTGCGCGCAACGCGGTGGCGAACTCGGCGACGTCGTGATGCGCAGGGACGTAGCCCGCCTCGAAATGGATCTCGGCGACGCGCTTATAGTTGCCGGTAATCAGGCCGTAGAGAATTTCCGCGAGCCAGACGCGCGCGCGGCGGTCGATCCGGCCCATGATGCCGAAGTCGATCGCGGCGATGCGGTTGCCGGGGAGCGCGAACAGGTTTCCCTGGTGCATGTCGGCGTGGAAGAAGCCGTCGGCGATCGCCTGGCGCAGGAACGCGCGGACCAATGTCTGTGCGAGCGCGGGGAGGTCGTAGCCGGCGGCGACCAGCGCGGGGCGGTCGGACAGCTTGATGCCGTCGATCCACTCGATCGTCATGACCTTGGCTGTCGAGCGCGCCCAGTCGATCGCGGGGATGACGAAATCGGGCTCGGCGGTCATGCCTTCCGCGAGTTCCGAGGCGGACGCGGCTTCGCGGCGGAAGTTGAGTTCGCGAAGCGTCCAGCGCTTGAACGTCTCGATCGTCAGGCGCGGACGCAGGCGCATCGCCTCGGGGCTGAGCGCCTCGAGCTGCGCTGCGGCCCAGCTATAGGTGTCGATCGCGCGCGCGAAATCGTCCTCGACGCCGGGGCGGAGCACCTTGACCGCGACCTGGCGGCCATCCGTCGTAACGGCGCGGTGGACCTGCGCGATCGACGCGGCGCCTACCGGGATCGGTTCTATGCGCGAGAACAGCGTCTCCAGCGGCTTGCCGAAGCTTGCGAGCATCGCCGCCTCGATCGTCTCGTAGGGGACTGGGGAAAGCTGGTCCTGAAGGCGCAGCAAGTCATGCGCGGCATCCTCACCGACGAGATCCGGCCGCGTCGCAAGCGTCTGCCCGAGCTTGATCGCTGCGGGGCCTATAGCCTGGAACGCATCCGCATAGCGCGGCACCGCGGGCACTCGCGCGCCGAATCGGGCGATCCGTGCGAGACGGCGAACGGGGGCTGGCGTGTTCGGGTCGCGCTCGATCCCGCGCAGCGCGCCGTGGCGTGCGAGAATGCGACCCCATTTCAGGAGGCGCCAAACGTGCGTGGTTGAAGCCGTCACAGTTGGATCAAATCTTCCAGCCGCTGTGGATCGCGACGAGCCCACCCAGAAGCGGCTCGACCTTGGTCTGCACGAAGCCGGCATCGGCGATCATGCCCTTGAACTTGGGCATGTCCGGAAAGCGGCGGATCGATTCGATCAGGTAGCGGTAGCTGTCCGCATCCTGTGCGAGCAGTTGGCCGAGCTTCGGGACCATCTTGTGCGAATAGGCGTCGTATACCTCGGCGAATCCAGGCCACACGGTGGTCGAGAATTCGAGGCAGTAGAAACGCCCGCCGCGGCGCAGGACGCGGTGGGCTTCGCGCAGGGCCTTGGGGATGTCGGTCACGTTCCGGATGCCGAACGCGATCGTGTAGGCGTCGAAGAACTTGTCCGGGAAGGTCAGCGTCTCCGCGTTGGCTTCGGTCCAGACGAGGCCGTCGATGCCGCGCTTGTGCGCGCGCTGCATGCCGACTTCGAGCATCTGCGGGTTGATGTCGGCGACCGTGATCGACGCGCCCGACGGCTCCATGCGGAACGCGATGTCGCCCGTGCCGCCGGCCATGTCGAGGATCTGCTCGCCTTCGCGCGGTTTAACGCGGCGGACGAAGCGATCCTTCCACAGCCGGTGCATGCCACCCGACATCGCATCGTTCATCAGGTCGTATTTGCCTGCGACGTTCGAGAAGACGCCGCCGACGCGGGCGGTCTTCTCGGTGGCGGGGATGTCTTCGTAGCCGAAGGAGACGGTATCGGGCGTGAGTACGGGCGCGGGCGCGATCAAGTCGTTCATATCCTGCGCTCTAGCCGCGCCTTGTGGCGCGAGCAAACGCAACCTAGCTGCAAACCGTGCCAGAATTACCAGAAGTCGAAACTACCGTGCGCGGGCTGGAGCCCGTGCTGAAGGGCCAGCGCCTGACCTCGGTCGAGCCGCGTCGTGCCGACCTGCGCAAAGCGATCCCGGTCGACCTGAGCCAGCGGATGACGGGCGCGACCGTGACGCACTTGGGCCGCCGCGCCAAATACGGCCTGATCGATACCGATCGCGGCGATACGCTCGTCTTCCATCTCGGCATGTCGGGGCGCTGGCGAGTCGATCCAAGCGAATTGCTTGCGCATGATCACCTGCTGATCGGCACCGCGGCGGGGCGGACGGTGGCGCTCAACGATCCCCGGCGATTCGGCTTTCTCGATCTGTGGGCGACCGAGGACATCGCCAATTACCCGCCGTTCCTCAGCATGGGGCCGGAGCCGCTTGGCCCCGACCTGACCGCGGCGTATCTCCTGGAGATGCTCGAAGGGCGGGGGGCGTCGATCAAGGCGATGCTGCTCGACCAGCGAATCGTCGCGGGGCTCGGCAACATCTATGTGTGCGAGGCGCTGCACATGGCGAAGATCGCGCCGTCACGCGCGGCGGGGCGGATCTCGCTGTTTCGACTCGAGCGACTCGTCGAGGCGATTCGGACGGTGCTGACGGCCGCGATCCTCGCGGGCGGCTCATCGCTGCGTGATTACGTCCGGCCGGACGGCGAACTCGGCTATTTCTCCAAGCAATGGCGCGTCTATGGGCGCGAGGGCGAGCCGTGCGAATGCGGCGCTACCGTCAAGCGCCGCACCGAAGGCGGGCGCTCGACGTTCTGGTGTCCGAAGTGCCAACGCGGTTGACGATCTAGAACAAAGTGGGTAGGGCCGCGGCTTCGAGAGGGCGTAGGAGCAATCCGGCGCCCCTTTTTATTCATTCGAACATCTAGAGGGCTTCATGGCGAACACGCCGCAGGCGAAAAAGCGTATCCGTCGCAACGACCGTCGCGCGGAAGTGAACGGCAACCGCGTCGGCCGTATCCGTACCTTCATCAAGAAGGTCGAGGCCGCACTGGCATCGGGCGACAAGGGCGCAGCGACCACCGCACTCGCGGCCGCACAGCCTGAGCTGCAGCGTGGCGTCGCCAAGGGCGTGCTGCACAAGAACACTGCGAGCCGCAAGTTCGCGCGTCTGACCAAGGCCGTGACCGGGCTCGCCTAAGCGACCGATCATTGCCAGATCATTGGCGAAGCTGATCACCCGCCGGGACCTTCCCGGCGGGTTTTTTGCGTCTGCGAAGGGAACCGATCGCGGAGCAGCGGAACCGACGGATTCCCCGCGATTCGAGCGCACTAGGATCAAGTCACGAAAGTGCAACATTCACAAAAATTGCCTTAACACAGCAACTTATAAAAATTCCGACGCATTTCCGGGGCTTGGTCAAGTCAACCCGCTTTATTTCGAAAATGTGACGTGTCGGGGCCTTGCTAGACTCGCCGATCGCTTCATAACTGATTGCACGGCGCTGGTGGATCACGGACGTGAATCACCGAAGAGACCATCGGGGCCGGGGGAATAGGGCGAAGATGCCGGACGACCGTTTCACGGCGTCGCGGGGATCATTTTCTGTCGGAGCTATGTCACCCGCGCGAGCAATCTCGCGGGGTCGGAGAAGTGTGCGCGTGACGAAGTGGCAAGGATCAGTGACGCATGCGAGCGAGGCCGAGAAGGCCTGGGCCCGCGTTCGTGCGTCCTTGCGCGAGTCGGCCGGCGCGAGGTTGTTCGAACAGTGGCTAAAGCCGATCGAGCTGATCCCCGGCGAGGACCGCGACACGATCCGTCTCGCACTGCCATCGGCGTTCATGACCAACTGGGTGCGCAATCATTACGCCGACCGGTTGGTGCTCGAATTCAAGCAGATCCTGCCCAATGTCCGCACCGTCCAGATCGAGACCCGGGCGCCGGGGCGCGCACCCGTTGTGCTGGCAATCGAGCCAGTGGCTGACGCTGTCTCGCCGAAGCCTGTTGCCGATCCGCAGCCGGTTGAGGCCATGCCCGCTCCTAAGCCGGTCGTCGAGCCGGTGCAGGCGTCCATGAAGTTCGGCGTCGATCCGTCGCTGAAGCCTGCGCCAGCGCCCGTGGTGGCCTCCGTGCCGGTCGGCGTGCCCGCTGAACGTCCGCCGCTCGACCCGCGCTACACCTTCGCGCGATTCGTCGTCGATCCGTCCAACAAGGTGGCGTTCAATGCGGCCAAGGTGCTCGCCGAGCCCGGCCCGGTCCGGTTCAGCCCGTTGTTCCTCCACAGCGGCACGGGGCAGGGCAAGACCCACCTCATGCACGCGATCGGTCACGCGTTCCTCGAGCATAACCCGAACGCGATCGTGCTGTGCATGTCCGCCGAGCGGTTCATGTACGATTTCGTCGCGTCGATGCGCGCGCGCGATACGCATGCCTTCAAGCAGCGGCTGCGCGGTGCCGACCTGCTGCTGATCGACGACCTCCAGTTCATCGCCGGCAAGGACGCGACGCAGGAAGAATTCTTCCACACGGTCAACGAGATCATGGCGGCGGGCAAGCGGCTGGTGATCTCCGCCGATCGCTGCCCGCAGGCGCTGGAAGGCGTCGAGGCGCGGATCGTCAGCCGGATGTCGGTCGGCCTGGTCGCAGACATCAAGGCGCCCGACCTGCTGCTGCGCCGGACGATCCTCGACCGCAAGCTGGTCGACCTGCCCGATATGCGCGTGCCGACCGACGTGCTCGACCTGCTCGCGAGCCGCATCCATGCGAACATCCGCGAGCTCGAAGGCGCGCTGAACCGGGTGGTGGCGTATGCGCAGCTGACCGGCGACACGATCGATCTTGACTTCGCGGTCGCGACGCTTGGCGAGGTGCTCCGCGGCGCGCAGAAGCGCGTGACGATCGACGAGATCCAGAAGCTCGTGTCGGCACATTTCGAACTGAAGCCGCTCGACCTGATTTCTGCGCGACGGGCTCGGGCGGTGGCACGCCCGCGGCAGATCGCGATGTATCTGGCGAAGCGGCTGACGACGCGGTCGCTGCCGGAAATCGGGCGCAAGTTCGGTGGCCGCGATCACTCGACGGTGATCCATGCGGTGCGGAAGATCGAGGAACTGCGCGACTCGGACCGCGATATCGACGCTGCGGTCCGCGTGCTGATGCGAGAGTTGGAAGGCTAGGCTTTCCCTCCGTGTTCCCCCGCGAAGGCGGGAGCCCGGACTGGACCCCCGTCTTCGCGGGGGAACACGCTAGTGTGCGCGATATCGCGCCTGTAGCCGCGTGACCCGGCACACCAAAAAATCCCCCGTCATCCTGACGAAAGTCAGGATCCAGAGTTACGGACGCTTCCCTTTATGGCTCTGGATCCTGACTTTCGTCAGGATGACGGAATGGGGGTTAGACCTGCAACCCCATCGCGTCTTGCGTCTGCTTCAACACCGGTGCTGCCAGCGCGCGCGCTTTCTCCGCGCCCGCCTGCAACACCGCCGTCACCGCGCTGCGGTCATCGAGCAGCCGCACCATCTCATCACGGATCGGCCCGAGCTTCGCCACCGCCAGATCCGCCAGCGCAGGCTTGAACGCGCCGAAGCCTTTCCCGCCGAACTCGCCGAGCACCGTCGCCACGTCGCTATCCGCCAACGCCGCGTAGATCGTCAGCAGGTTGCGCGCCTCGGCCCGGTCGCCCAGTTCCTCGACCGTCGCCGGCAACACGTCCGGGTCGGTCTTCGCCTTGCGGAACTTGTCCGCGATCGTGTCGTCGCTGTCGATCAGCTTGACCACCGACTGCTCGGACGGGTTCGACTTCGACATCTTCGCCGACGCATCGCGCAGGCTCATGATCCGCGGTGCGGCCTTGCTGATCAGCGGGGACGGCAGCGTGAACAGGTCGACGCCGTAGTCGCCGTTGAACTTCGTCGCGATATCGCGCGCAAGTTCGAGATGCTGCTTCTGGTCCTCGCCCACCGGCACGTGCGTCGCGTTGTAAAGCAGCACGTCGGCCGCCATCAGCACGGGGTAATCGTACAGCCCGACGCTCGCGCCCTCGCGGTTCTTGCCCGCCTTGTCCTTGAACTGCGTCATCCGGTTCAGCCAGCCAACGCGCGCGACGGTGTTGAGCAACCACGCCATCTCGCTATGCGCGGGCACGCGCGCCTGGTTGAACAGGATCGACTTCGCGGGATCGATACCCGCGGCGATCATGGTGGCTGCGACCTCGATCGTGTGCGCCGACAACTCCGCCGGCGCGATCCATTCGGTCGGCGCGTGCAGATCGGCGATGAAGAACATCGACTCGCCGCCCTGCGCCGCGACGTCGTCCTGCAGCGTCACCCACTGCTTCACCGCCCCCAGGTAATTGCCGAGATGGAGATTACCGGTGGGCTTGATGCCGGAGACGACGCGCATGGAAAAACCTTACTTGGAACGACGCAAAAGCGTGGAGATGTCGCCCAGCCGGAACGCGCCGGTGAGCAATGTCGCGATCGCATAGACGACGCCGCCGGTCGCGACCAGCACGAGCATCGCCCCCCAGCGCTCGACGCTGGTGCCCGTCACGAACGGCTGGAACAGGCTATTCAGGAAATACATCACGACGCCCATGATGAGCGCCGCGACGAGCAGCCGCCACGTCCGCCGCCGCAGCCGCGCGTCGGGCGTAAAGTGCCCGCGCCGCACCAGCGTCCGATACAGCATCGCGACGTTGACCGTGCTGGCGATCGCGGTGGCGAGCGGCGGGCCCATGTGGCCGAGCGGCTTGATGAAGGCGAGGTTGAGCACGAGGTTCACGACCATAGACATCGTCGCATAGCGGACCGGCGTGCGCGTGTCGGACCGCGCGTAATAGCCCGGCGTCAGCACCTTCACGAGAATGTACGACGGCAGCCCGATCGAGAACGCGGCCAAGGCCTGCGCGGTCAGTACGCTGTCCTCGAGCGCGAACTTGCCGTGCTGGAACAATGCGCCGACGATCGGCACGCCGCAGACGATCAGCGCGACCGTCGCCGGGAGCGTAAGGAACAGCGCCAGTTCCATGCCACGGTTTTGCGTCGCCATCGCCTCCGCATCCTCGCCGCGGCCGAGCTGGCGCGAGATCGTCGGGAGCAGGACGGTGCCAAGACCTATGCCGATCAGTCCGAGCGGGAGCTGGTTCAGGCGGTCGGCAAAATAGATGTACGAAACCGACCCCGCCGGTAGCAACGCAGCAGCGAGCGCAGTCGAGACGACAAGGTTGATCTGCACCGCGCCAGCGCCGGCCGCGGCAGGCCAGATCAACGACATGAGCTTCTTCACGTCGGGATTGAGTTGCGGGCGCTTCAGACGGAGCTTTACCCCGGACGCACGACACGCCCAGATCAGCCACAGAAGCTGCAGAGCCCCCGACACCGTCACCGCGATCGCCTGGTTGCGCGCGGTCAGCAGCGGCTGGTGCTCGTGAAACAGCAGCAGCGCCGCAATCAGCGTCGCGTTCAGCAGGATCGGTGCCGCGGCATTGATCCAGAACTTGTGCAGCGAATTGAGGATGCCGCCGAGCAGCGACACGAGGCTGATAAGCAGCAGATAGGGCAGGGTGATCCGCGAGAGGTGGACGACATAGTCGAACCGCTCCGCACTCGCGCCGTTGAACCCGAAGGTCAGCAGCCACGTCATCGGCCACGCCGCGAGTTCGAAGATCGCGGTCATCAGGATCAGCGTCGGCAGCAATACCGACAGCGCGTCCTCGGCGAACGCGATCCCGTCGGGCAGCCCGCGGCCATCCTTGTCGCCGACCTTCCGATTGAACATCGGAATGAACGCAGCGGAGAACGCGCCCTCCGCGAAGAGCGCGCGGAACATGTTCGGGAGGCGGAACGCGATCAGGAACGCGTCCGACGCGAAGCCGGCGCCGACGAACCGCGCGAACAGCGAGTCGCGCACCAGCCCCAGGATACGGCTGGCAAGCGTCAGCCCGCCGACCGATCCCAGCGCCTTGGCAAGATTCATCTAAGCGCGCTCCGCCTCCGGTCGATCAGGCCTGGCCGAAATCGCCGACATTGGGCTGGATGCCCTGCTGCTCGGACTGCTGGAGGTACAGTTGCGAGAAATCGATCGGCTCGAGCAGCAACGGCGGGAAGCCACCGTCACGGACCGCATCCGACAGCACGCGGCGCGCGAACGGGAATAGCAGGCGGGGTGCTTCGCCCAGCAGGAACGGCTGGACGTGCTCGGCCGGAATGTTGCGCAGCCCGAACAGGCCCGCGTACGACAGGTCGACGATGAACGCGACCTGGCCCTCGCTCTCGGCGCGGACGTCGATCTTCAGCACGACCTCGTGCACCTCGTCGCCGACCTGCGCTGCGCCGATGTTGAACTGCACGTCGATCGCCGGCGGGGTCTGGTTCTGGTAGACCGCCGGTGCGTTCGGGTTCTCGAACGACAGGTCCTTGACGTATTGCGAGATCAGCCCGGCAGCGGGGACCGTGTCTTCACCGTTCGCGAGAGCCTGGTCGGGCATGGTGAAGCCGTTGTCCTGATCATCCATTCGTCGTGTCCTTAGAGAATAAGCGGAAAATTGGGACCGAAGCGGACCGCTTGCGCGTTCTGTTCGATCGAGGTGGTGCGAGTAGCAGTGCCGAAGGGGCGTTTCAACGGGCGCGGGTTTGAATAGCTGCGGGTTTGCCCTATGTTGAAGCGAAGATCGGAGGCACGGTTGTTTTACGTAGTTCTTCTCGCGATGGTTGCAGGCTTCTTGGCGATGCGACTCTACAGCGTGCTCGGCAAGCGGACAGGGCATGAGCAGCCCTTGCCGCGTGCGGCCGAGGACCGTCCTGCGCTCGCCGCCGTGCCGCGAACCGTCGAGGCGGTTTCCGATGCGCGCGAGGTCGCCAATCGCAACCTGGAGCCCAAGGCCGAGCCCGGTCTGCGGGCGATCGTTGCGGGCGAGCCCGGTTTTGACGTCGCTCGCTTTCTCGAAGGGGCGCAGGCCGCGTACCGCATGGTGCTCGAAGCCTTCTGGAAGGGTGACGAGGATGCGCTGGCCGATCTCGCCGTCGACGATGTCCGTGCGGCATTCGTCGAGGCGATTGAAGCGCGGCGCGAGGCTGGTGAAGTGCTCGACAACCGTCTCGTGTCGATCGAGCGCGCGCTGATTGCGGACGCCAGCCTTACCGAGCGCGAGGCGCGTATCACGGTCCGGTTCGATGCGGACATCGCGGCCGTCACGCGTGATGCTGAGGGCAATGTCCTTGCTGGGTCGTTGACCGACGCGGTCGAGACGCACGACGTCTGGACATTCGCTCGGACGCTGAAGAGCAGCGATCCGAACTGGAAGCTTGCGGACACCGACGAAGCCTGATGGGTCGGGGCATGGGGGGAAGGCTCGGCGGTCTGGGACTGCCGATGTTGATGGCTACGCTGTTGAGCGCGTGCGTCGGTGGTGTCGAACCGCCACGGTCGGGTCCGACACCGGTGGACCGGACCAATGTTCGGTCGGATGATCGACCGAGCGAACCCGTTCGCGTGCATCCGTCTCGCGATACCGGCGCATCCCCGAACATTCGCGGCATTCAGTCGCCCGCCCGGATCGTCGGCGCGGTGCCGATGCTTGCATCGCCGGTCGTCCCGGCGGTCGGACCTTTGAATGCCGCCGCTGCGGGCGTGATCCCTGGTCCACCGATCGCGAGCCTGCCGATCGACGATGCGCAGGCGCAGGCGGCGTTCGCGGCGTTCGTCACGAGTTGTCCGTCGCTGGTGCGTCGTAACGACACGTCCGGGCTGACGCGCGGCGCGGATTGGCAGCCAGCCTGTACCGCAGCGGCATCGACTGATCGCCGTAGTGCCCGGACATTCTTCGCGCAGTGGTTTGAGGCCGCGCAGATCGGCGACGGCAAGGCGTTCGCGACAGGCTATTACGAGCCCGAGATCGCCGGGTCTTTGGAGCGGCGTGATGGCTATGCGCCAATCTATGCGCGTCCGAACGACCTTATCGACGTCGATCTCGGCGCCTTCTCGACCAGCCTCAAGGGCAAGAAGATTCGCGGTCGCGTCGATCGAAGCAACTTGGTTCCCTATTACGATCGCACTGCGATCGAGCAGGGCGCGCTGTCCGGCAAGGCGCCGATCCTAGCCTGGGCGCGCGATCCGATCGAGCTGTTCTTCCTTCAGATCCAGGGCTCGGGGCGGCTGCGGTTGCCCGACGGCGAGATACTGCGGATCGGTTATGCGACGCAGAACGGCCGCGACTATACCGGTATCGGCGCACTGATGAAGTCCCGTGGGCTGCTCCAGCCGGGCCAGACTTCGATGCAGGGCATCGTCGCGTGGCTTCACGCCCATCCGGCCGAGGGGCAGGCGATCATGCGCGAGAACAAGAGCTTCGTGTTCTTCCGCGAACTCGATGGCGCACCGCTGGGGGCACTCGGCCTGCCGGTCACCGGTCAGGTGAGCGCGGCCGCCGACGTCAAGTTCGTGCCACTCGGCGCGCCGGTGTTCCTGTCGCTCGACCGGCAGGACGCGAGCGGCTTGTGGATTGCGCAGGATACCGGCGGCGCGATCAAGGGCAGTAATCGTTTCGACACGTTCTGGGGTGCGGGCGCGGCGGCCGAGGCGACCGCTGGCGGCATGGCCGGACGTGGCACCGCGTACCTGCTGCTGCCGATCGGCACCGTGGCGCGCCTGAACGGCCAAGCGAATGGGGCGCGATATGGCGGGCCGTCCGCTCAACCCTGATGAGGCGCAGCTCTGGGCGCGCGTGATGGCGAGCGTGCGTCCGATGCGTGCGGTCGCCGTGCGTATCCCGGAGCGCGCGCCGCCGCTGCCGCCTCCACCCAAGCCGATCATCGGTCCCAACGGCAAGATCGTGCCTGCACCGCCAGCGCCGATGGGGCGGGTGAAGCCGCTAGTCCGTACCGTGGTTACGCCATACGCGGCGCGGGCGGGGGCCAAGCCCGTGGTCGCGCGGCCGGTCGCCAAACCGATCACGGCCAACACGCTAGATGGCGGCTGGGACAAGAGGCTCACGCGGGGTGTGGTGAGTCCCGACAGCTCGATCGACCTGCATGGCCACACGCTGGCGTCCGCCCACGCACTGCTCGACGTTGGCCTCGGCCGGGCGATCGCGCGCGGCGACCGCGTATTGCTGCTGGTGACGGGCAAGCCGCCCCGCCCCGAAAGCGAACGCCCGCACGCGAGAGGCGCCATCCGGTCCGCAGTCACCGACTGGCTGGCTGGCTCGCGGCATGCGGACTCGATCGCTGCGGTACGCGGCGCGCATCCGCGACACGGCGGGCAGGGCGCATTGTACATCGTCCTGAGGCGCGGGCGGGAGGGGTAGCGGGCCCTTCTCCGGCCAAAGCTCTCCACATCCCGTCATACACCGCAGCCCGTCATCCCAGCGGAAGCTGGGATATCTCACGATACGCGCGTCGTCTGCCTGACGGGGAGACCCCAGCTTTCACTGGGGTGACGATGGTTGTGCATTGATAGACGACTAGCAAGGCCGCTTACTTCAGCGCCCGCCTGATCACGTCCGCATAAATGTCCGTCAGCGTCCGCAGATCCTCGACCGCGACGGCCTCATCGACCTTGTGCATCGTCGCATTGATCAACCCAAACTCCACCACGGGGCAAAGCTTAGACAGGAAGCGCGCGTCGGACGTGCCCCCGGTGGTCGACAGTTCCGGGGTGACGCCGGTCGCACCAGCGATGGCCTCCGACAACAGCGTCGAGAAAGCGCCCGGCTCGGTCAGAAACGCTTCGCCCGAGACCTTCCCCGTCACCATCACATTCGACGCATGACGCTCGGCGATCGCGCGGATACGCTCGATCAGGTCCGCCCCGCGGTGGCGATCGTTGAACCGGATGCTCAACCGCGCGGAAGCCTTGGCGGGAATGACGTTGTGCGCCGGGTTGCCGACGGCAATGTCGGTGACCTCGATGTTCGACGGCTGGAACCAGTCGGTGCCCTCGTCCAACACCACGCCTTCGATCTCCGCAAGGATGGCGATCAGCCGCGGGATCGGGTTGTCGGCGAGATGCGGGTAGGCGACGTGCCCCTGCCGCCCCGGCACTTCGATCCAGATGTTGACCGAGCCACGTCGCCCGATTTTCACCATGTCGCCGAGGCGCGCGGTCGAGGTCGGTTCGCCGACCAAACACAGGTCGGGCACGATAGCGCGCGCCGCCATCCGCTCCATCAGCGCGACGGTGCCATAGGTGGCTGGACCCTCTTCGTCCCCGGTGATGATGAGCGACAGGGTGCCCACATCGCTTCGGCTTGCGGCGGCCACGAAGGCTGCGACTGCGCCCTTCATATCGACCGCGCCGCGGCCGTATAGCAACCCGTCGCGAAGCTCGCCGGACCAGGGCGACCCCGTCCAGCCTTCGCCGGGGGGGACGACGTCAACATGGCCGGCAAATGCCAGATGCCGCGGTCCATCGCCGCGCACGGCCAGCAGGTTCTCGACCGGGCCGTCGGGTGCCTCGCCGACCGTGAACCGATCGACCGCAAATCCCAGCGGGACGAGCGCCGTCGCCAGCACATCGAACACCGCACCCCGCGCAGGCGTGACGCTATCGGCGCGCAACAGCGCCTGCGTGAGCGCGACGGCATCGATCATACGGTCGCGGGCACCGGCTGCTCGAATTGCTCGAGGACCCATTCCTCTTCCTGCGCCGCCGCGATCCAGTCCTGCATGAACGGATGTTCGAACATCGCCTGCATATACCCCGCCGCAAACCGCGCGATTGGCAACTGGTACGTGACGATCCGAGTCACCAACGGCGCGAACATGATGTCCGCCGCGCCGAACTGGCCGAACAGGAAATCGCCCTCGCCGCCAAAGCGTGCGCGTGCCTGCGCCCAGATTTCCATGACCCGCTGCAATTCGAGGAGCACGTCGTCGTCGGGCGTCTGCGCTGGGAACACCTGGCGGACGTTCATGCTGTGCTTGCGACGCAGCGCGGCAAAGCTCGAATGCATCTCCGCCGCCATCGACCGGGCCATTGCGCGTGCCGCATTATCCTCGGGCCAGAAGCGCTCGCGCCCGACCTTGTCGGCGAGATAGTCGACGATCGCCAGGCTGTCCCACACCACCGCGTCGTCATCCCACAGGATCGGCACCTTGCCCGACGACGGCGCGAACTCGTCGCCCGAGCGGCGCTTTTCCCAATTGGAATCGTACATCGGCACGACCACCTCCTCGAATGGAAGCCCGGATTGTTTGCAGGCGAGCCAGCCGCGAAGCGACCAGGACGAATAGGCCTTGTTGCCGATGATCAGTTTCATGCGCCGTGGACTAGCGGGGCAGGCGGGGCGCGGCAACGCCATTGGCGCTGGTTTGACGTGCGGTGCTACGTGGCATGAGGCGGTGCAGTGTCGCGATCGCCGCCAGCGCGACGATCGTGCCAAGCAGGATGTCGATCAGGTAATGCGTGCCCTCGACGGGGGTCGACAGCAGCATAGCCGCGTTCAGGGCGACCACCGGCCAGCGCAGTCGCGGCAGGCGCCACGCGGCGTTGATGTAAAGCGTTGCGGCGGCGGCATGGAAGCTCGGTGCCGAAACGATACCGCGGAGATGCCCCAGGTCGACGATCCGCACGCTGTGATCACGCAGTGCCGGGATCAGCCCATGCTGCCATTGCTCGCTCTCGGGCATATAGGCGATTGGTTGATGCCACAGATACGAAAATGGACCTATCGCCGGCATGAAGGCGTAGAGGATCAGCGTGCCGATCGCGGTCAGCCAGAACGTCGCGAGGAAACGGTGCGCCGCCACCCGATCTCCGGTGAAGGCAAAGGTAGCGAACAGGATCGCGGGCGTCAGGTAAATGCTGCGATATGCTGCTAGACCAAGCGTTTGCAGGACCGGGGTCTCTGCCACAAGCCGATACCATGCGAGCCAGTCGAAATGCAGCAGCGCATCGATCCGCTGGAGCGCAGCGTCGTGAAACCCATGTGTCAGCGCCGCGACCGGATAGCTCGCCACCGCGCCCGTCAGTGCCAGCAGGGTGAAGACGCCGTAATATTCGGCGCAATCGGCGACCGCGCGCGCATGACGCCAGGGGCGGTCGCGAAGGCCGAAGCGCAACGCCAGCAGTACGACGCCGCTTACGTAGAATGGCATGTTGTCGGCGTCGTACGGGTCGATCGATAGGCCCGCGACGTGCATCATCACCGTCAACATCGCCAGGCTGAGGATCATCCCACCTCCGATCCACCATCCATAATCGGGCACGCTGTCGTGTGCGGGCAGCGCCCCGCGGTGGATGTCGGCGGGCAGCCGCGGGGTAGTTGCAATCGAAACGTCATTCATGGTCGGCGAACGCGTATCACATACGGGGGAACAAGCGACCCTCGTCGGCTGGATTGGCTTTCGCTTGGCTGAACGGTAACGAACGACGAGCGTCGCCCTGCCGTAGGACGACGCCCGCTATCGCCGCGGTTTCACGGTCTCGGTCGCCGGCTTCAGAACGAGCCAGGGACCATCCGTTGCGCGGTGGTCGGCGCTGCGGGGATCAGCAAGTCCTGGCGGGTGCTCGCGGTGGTTCGTGCAGACTGCGCGCTGACATCGCTGGTGATCGCCGAGCATGTGCGTCCCGCCAGGAAATCGAGCGCGCGACGGGTGGACGCCTCGCGTGCGTCGCCGAGGGGGAAACTGATGTCGTCGGTCGCACGACACGTCGCCTCGACGGTCGATGCGAGGCCATCGAAGTAATTGCCGTTGCGCGCCGCGTTCTGCGTCGCGAAGGCGATCACGCGAAGGCGATCGTCGCAAGCGGGCTTGTCGAGGGCGATCTGCCCGACGGGCTTGCCGTAGGTATTGGTTCCGATCAGCGCGGAATTGCCGTGCAAATACGGGGTGAACGCATTGATCAAAAGTTCGCTCGCCGATGCGGTGCCGCCGCTGCCGATGAATGCGATCCGCGTCGGCGCGATCGACTCGGGTTGTGGCGCGAAGAAGCGCGTCTCGTTGTTCGAAGCCTTCTCCGTGCGGAACGTCGTATAGTCGAACACCTCGGACGGTGATCGCCCCCCACCAAGGAGGTCGCCGAGATACTCCGACGTCGCGACGAGGCCACCGCCGTTGTAGCGCAGGTCGATGATGACCTTCGTCACGCCCTGCGCACGGAAATTCGCGAACGCTGTTTTCAGCGCGGGTTCGGCCGTGGAGATGAACGTGCGCAGGTTGATGTAGCCGACGCGCTGGCCGCCATCGTCGATGATCTTCGCACCGTACCGCGACGAGACCGGCAGCAGCGAGAAGTCGGCCTTGGCGACGGTCACGTCCCGCGTACCGGCAGCGTCCGAGACACGGAACACGCGCGCGGTACCGGTCGTGTCGGGACCGAATGCGGTGGTCAGCCCGGCAGTGCCCTCGGCACTGATGATGGCGCTGACGGTCCGCAGGTTGCTCGATGTGGTACCGATCGCGAGGATCTCGGCACCGCGGTCGATCCCGGCGGCAAGGGCGGGAGCGCCCTCGAACGATTCCGCCGCGAAGAGCCGCTGGCCGGTCTGGTCGAGCGCGAACCGGATGCCGAAACCGGCACTCGATCCCGAGGCGTAATAGGCGTTCTCTTCCTTGATCGACGTCAAGTAGGTGAAGAAACGATCTTTGCGTTGCGCTCGCGCGGTGGCGGTCAGCGCGTCGATATAGCTATCGACCGTCGTGTACCCCGCAGGGCTCAAGGTCGCAGGCAGCGTATCGGGGAACAGATACCATTCGCGAAGCTGTGCGGCGGCCCAGTCCTGGCGTTCGCGCAAGGAACAGCCCGCGGTTGCGGTCGGCGTGGGTGTCGGCGTAACGCCAATGGCGCCACCGGCACCACCGCCGGCCGAGTTCGTGTTGCCGTCGCTGCCTCCGCAGCCCGACAGCATCGCAGCTATCGCCAGCATTGTCCCGAACCGTGCCCGCACCGCGTCATCTCCCCCGTTTCCCGAAGGTTACGGAATTAGTCGGGCGATGCCAGCAGCAAATCGAGGTCTGATCCAATATCGGCGAATTTGAGGGGGGCGGATGGCAGTATACCTCTCAGCCTTACCCGCCATCGTCAGGATGACGGGGTAGGAAGGGCGCACCTGTTAAAGCTCAGGCCGCTAGCTGACCGCTTCGACCACCGCCGCGCGGAGTTCGGGAATGCCCATGCCGTATTCGCTCGACGTGACGAGGATGTCAGGATGTGCAGCCGGCCGCTTGCGGGCCTCCGCAGCCGTGCGTTCGGTGACCTCGACGAGTTCGGACGCCTTGATCTTGTCCGCCTTGGTCAGGACCATGCGGTAGCTGACCGCGGCCTTGTCGAGCATCTCGAGGATCTCGCGATCGACGTCCTTGATACCGTGGCGTGAATCGATCAGCACGAGTGCCCGCTTCAACACGTCACGCCCGCGCAAGAAGTCGTTGATCAGGAAGCGCCATTTCTTGACGACATCCTTGGGTGCCTTGGCGAACCCGTAGCCCGGCATGTCGACCAGCCGGAACGCAAGCGGCGCGCCGACGTCGAAGAAGTTCAACTCCTGCGTGCGGCCCGGCGTGTTGGACGTGCGCGCCATCGAGTTGCGCCCGGTCAGCGCGTTCAACAGCGACGACTTGCCGACGTTCGAACGACCGGCGAACGCCACCTCGGGCACCGACGCATCGGGGAGAAACTCGAGCGTCGGTGCTGACTTCAGGAAGCCGACATGCCCTGCAAACAGCTTTCGCGCATGTTCCAGCATTTCGGGCGTGAACGGCGCGTCGGTCTGCTCGAGATCGGGGCCTAGATCCGAGCCGGGGTTAGGAACGTCGTTCACTTGGTCACCGGCACTTTCAGGCCCGGATGGCGGGCGTAGAGCAGCTTCTGCTGGATGATCGTCAGGCAGTTCGATGTGATCCAGTAGACCTGAAGGCCGACCGCGAACGGCGCCATCACGAACATCAGCACCCATGGCAGCAGCTTGAAGACCTGCTTCTGCGTATCGTCCATCGGCGTCGGGTTCAGCTTGAACTGGAAGTACATGCTGATGCCCAGGATGATCGGCACGACGCCGATCGCGATCATGTGCGGCGGCGTGAACGGCAGCAG
Organism: Sphingomonas sp. Leaf208; assembly: GCF_001421415.1. GTDB lineage: Bacteria > Pseudomonadota > Alphaproteobacteria > Sphingomonadales > Sphingomonadaceae > Sphingomonas. The sequence goes on along the minus strand of NZ_LMKH01000023.1, from coordinate 321,006 downwards.
ACCGAACAGGTTGAGCGGCGTCAGCGGATCGGGCGCGGACAGATCCTTGATCCACGCGACGAACGGCTGGTGACGCATCTCGATCGTCAGCATCAGCACCTTGTACAGCGCGTACATGATTGGAATCTGGAGCAGCGTCGGTGCGCAACCCGCGAGCGGATTGACCTTCTCCGCCTTGTAGAGCGCCATCACTTCCTGCTGCATGCGGACCTTGTCGTCCTTATACTTCTCCTGCAGCAGCTTCATCTTCGGCTGGACGGCGCGCATCGCGGCCATCGACTTGAACTGGCGCTGGGCGATCGGGAACAGCAGGCCGCGGATCGTCACGGTCAGCAGGATGATCGCGACGCCGAAGTTGCCAACCATGCGGAACAGCCAGTCGAGATAATAGAAGATCGGCTTCTCGACGATCCGGAACCAGCCCCAGTCGATCGCGTAATCGAGCTTGGCGACACCGCCGGCCTGGTCGGTGTAGCGATCGAGCAGGCGGACTTCCTTCGCGCCAGCGAAGAAGCGCGAGACCTGCGTGATCGACTGGCCCGGTGCGACCTGCTTGGGCTGGAGCGCGTAGTCGGCCTGGTACGCCTTGTTGGCGCCAGCGCGGAACTGGCCGTCGAACGCCTGACCCTGATCGGGGATGATCGCGGTCAGCCAGTATTTATCGGTAAAGCCGAGCCAGCCGCCGGTGGTCGTGAACTTCTGCGCGGCGGCGTCGATGTCCTTGTAGTTCGGACGGTAATGCGCGCCGCCATTGTCGACCGACATCGGCCCGACATGGATCGTCATCGACGACGGATCCTTCGAGATTCCGACGCGGTTAACGAGGCCGTAGGTGGCGACAGGGACGGGTGCGGTGCCGGCGTTGAGGACGGTTTGGCGGACCGTGAACATGTAATCCTGGTCGACCGCGATCTGGATGCGGAAGCGCTGGCCGGTGGCGTTGGTCGCGTCGAGCGTGACCGGCGTGGTCGGCGTCAGCGTGGTCGAGCCCGAGGGCGTCCAGACGGCGTCGGCGGCGGGCGGGGTCAAGCCCTGCGCACGCCAGCCGAAGCTTGCGAAATACGCGTCGGGCGCACCCGCTGGCGACAGCAGGCGGATCGGCGGCGAGTTCTTTGCGACGGTCTCGTCATAGCTCTTGAGCACGAGATCGTCGATCCGCGCGCCCTTCAGGTTGATCGAACCCGACACGCGCGGCGTCTCGATGCGGATGCGCGGGGTGCTCGCGATCACGGCGTTGCGATCGCCGATCGCGGCGGCACCGTCCGCGGCGGGATCGGCTGCGGGGTTCGCGACGGCCTTGGTCTTGCCGCCCTCGATCCGCGTGACCGGCGGATTCGCGGTCGGGAAGAACTTGCCCTGGATCAGCGGCCATCCGAACAGGATCAGCGCCGCGATCACCGCGAACAGCACGAAATTCTGCTTGTCGTCTTTCACAGGGCGGCGTCTTTCAGTTTCTTGTCGATATCTGGGACCGGATCGGGGCCGTACCCGCCCCACGGATGGCAACGCGCGATACGCTTCGCCGCCAACCAGCCCCCCTTGAGCGCGCCATAGCGCCCAACGGCCTCGATTGCATAGGCGGAACACGAAGGATCGTAGCGGCAACTCGACGGCAGGACGAGCGAGGGGCCGAGTTGCCAGCCGCGGGCAATGAGGATGAGGAGGCGGGCTAGCATGATGCAGTTGAGCCTGGGCGACCCTCAGAGTGTTCTCCCGCGAAGGCGGGGGCCCAGACTGGGCTCCCGCCTTCGCGGGAGAACAAGGAGCCGGGGATAACGGTAAGTTGGAACTCGCAACCGCGCTGTCCCACGCTTGCTACCACCCCGGCGAAGGCCGGGGCCCAGTTGGGAAACGTAGCTAACGAAGGGCGGTGCTGCATCACGGCCGCTTTCCCACCTGGGCACCGGCCTTCGCCGGGGTGGAGGGGTTCGCAACACTGGTGGTGTTCGCTACCGAAGTAGCAGGCAATTGAGGCGTGACCTTGCGAAACGCTTTGCCGAGCTCGGTCCGCAACAGCGCAAAGTCCCGCTCGACCCCGCCATTCCGCCCGATCAACACATGATCGGCCCCAGCAACGCCGCGCTCCGCCAACAGCTCCCGCGCCAACGCCCGCAACCGCCGTTTCATGCGGTTCCGGACGACGGCGTTGCCGATCTTCTTGGTGACGGTGAAGCCGATTCGCATCGTGTCGTCACCGTCATCGCGGGGCCGCATGAGCAGGACGAATCCTGGCATCGGTGCGCGCTTCCCCGCATTCGCCGCGAGAAAATCGCGGCGTTTGTCTAGAATGGTTAGGCCGACAGCTTCTTGCGACCGCGGGCGCGGCGTGCGTGGATCACTGCCCGGCCGCCGACCGTCGCCATCCGTGCGCGGAAGCCGTGACGGCGTGCGCGTACCAGGTTGCTCGGCTGAAAGGTCCGCTTCATTGGTCATTCCCTAGGTCATCAAATAGAAAACGGCCGCCACGGGGACGGCCTTGATGGCTGGGCGCTTACGGAAAGGGCGGCGGTAAGTCAATTCGCACCCGTCGCGACGGTCGTGTTTTTGGCAGCCTTGGCGCGCTCGTGCCGGCGCATCGCGCTCTGCCGCCGCATCATCCGGTCGACGAAATGCCCTGTCCGTGGCCAACGGCGTTTCAGTCTCGCCCATTTGAGTCGCGCCCAGCGCGAATTGCGCAGGACGAGAACCATGCCTCCCGCGAACAGGAATATCCCCGCAGGCCCAGGCAGCGGCGCGAGCAAGGGCGCACTCAGGATCAACACTATCCCGAGCACCAACTGGCCGAAGCGGAGGACGGGGGAGCGGACTGCTTTCACGGAAGGCATGTGGGTCCGGTGTATTAGGTTCACAAGACGGCATGATCGGAGTGTTCCGGACCGCGCGTCCTTGCAGACATGGCAAATCGGGTATGAATAAGGCGTGACGTCGTGTCGCGGGAGAGCGGGCATGGCGGCGATCGTAGCGACGGTGGCGTATCTCGGACTGGAGGCACGCGCGGTCGAGGTGCAAGTCCAACTGATTCAAGGACTTCCTGCGTTCAACATAGTTGACGCACATACGCTGGGTTCGAATCTAATGATTTGACAAAGTTTTAACTTTGAGCCTGCCAAGCGTGCGCATATATGGACGCCCCATGAAGGCAATCACCTACTACCGCTTCAGCACGCACGAGCAGTCCGAAGGCACATCGATCAAACGCCAGTCAGAAGACTGTATGGTGTTTGCAGCTTCACGCGGTTGGACCATCGAAGACACCATTATAGACGAAGGCAAATCGGCCTTCAGCGGCGCTAACCGTGATGAAGGGGCGGCGCTAAACTTGTTAGAGCATGAAGTTTGCAGCGGTTTGCATCATGGGAAAGTGCTTCTGGTCGAGCGCCTAGATCGTATCAGCCGTCAAGGTTTCGATGAAACGCTAGACTTCGTGCGCCTGCTAACCGGTCATGGCGTAAGCGTTGCTACGGTGGATGGCGAGTTTTACGAGGCGGGTAAGCGCCTTGATATGTTTCAGGTCATGAAAATGCTTTCCAAGGCGGAAGGCGCGCACGAGGAATCCGCGAAAAAAAGCCAACGGATAAAACGGCGCTACGAAATCCGCCGCGCCGAAGCAAAAGCGTCGGGCATCGCTCTAACGAAGAACCTACCCGCGTGGCTTACCGTTGGTAAGGACGGGAAGCCGACCGTCCGCGAAGGACGGGATGCCGTGATACGGCGCATATACGATCTCGCAGAAACGCACGGCAAAGGTTCGGTAAGGATCATGCGGGCGTTGAACGCAGAGCTACAGCCGTGGTCGGCGTTGAACGGAGCGACCACCGCGCAATGGAACCGTTCGTTCGTTACCCGCATCCTTAAGGACCGACAGGTAACCGGCGAGTTTCAGCCGTGCGTCAAGGAAAACGGCGAGCGGGTCCCGGCTGGCGAACCGTGGCCAGATTATTTCCCGCGCATAATCTCGCAGGAACAGTTCGACCGGGTGAACAGCGCGGCGCAAGCGCGACAATCGCCAGCCGGTAAGAAATCGACGGTGGTAGGTAACCTGTTTAGTGGCATGCTTCGTTGCTTCCACTGCGATACACCAATGCTCTTTGAGCGTAAAAAGCCTGCGGGTTCCCCGTATCAGGGCGGGCGGTATACGCTGAAGCATGACGAAGCACGCCTTCGTTGCCGAAACGCCTATTCGGGCGGAAGCTGCACCAACCACACCACACTGTCTTATTACGGCTTCGAGCGGGCGATGTTGGACGCCTGCCTTTACCTCGCGCTCGATGATCGCACTTTTACGCGAGCCGACGAACTAGGGCAGATCATGGGCAAGGTGGCAGAGAAGCGCCGCGCGTTCGATATCTTTACCGACCACGCCAAGGCGTTGTGGGCGGCATACGCTGAAACGAAGAGCAAGATGGCCATGCAGTCGGCAATGGACGCAGAGCGCGAAGCCGAAGTCTTGGAAGGGGAGCTTCAAACCCTTGAAGCAAGTGCGCGGGCCGCTTCCGGTCAAGCGGACGCAGAAGCGCACCTATCGCGCGTGACGGAGTTTCGCCGCTACCTAAGTGATGATGATCTAGAGGTACGCGAACAGCACCGCACGAAGGTTGCGCAAGGCTTCCGCACTATCGTGCAGTCGGTGAGGTTCGATGACTCGAAGACCGCGTATGTAAACCTTATCGACGGATTGCGAGCGATCACGATCCGCCAAGGCAAGGTGATATCGAACCTGAACTTCGACCATCTGAAGCGCGACCCGGCGAAGGACAAGCCGCCACGCGAAGCCGCGCTAATCCGCGCCTATCTGAAGCGTAATCGCGGCTAGGTTCAAGACTTATAGCCTTGACAAAGATTGAACTTTGAACCGTTCGCGCGCTGATTCATACAGGGGCACAACCATAGAGGGTGCCACCATGCTTTTAGACCATGACATCGATGTTAGCGCAGTCCGTGAATGGTGCGTAACGAACGGCATAACCACCGCGACCATCAACCCGACGATTTACCGGGGGCGCATTCGCCACTACGAAGTCACGATGTCTAGCGATGACATGTTTCTGTTCCGGTTCCGATGGGACGAAAAAACCCGCACCGTCGATAACGATGCGGATCCGGTAGGCGGTAACAGTGTGGTGACAACAGTGTGGTGACGTTTACCCGGCCTTCTTTCGAGCAGCCATCGTAGCGGCGAACTTGGCGCGGCGTTCGTTGGACCATCCCTTGCCGCCGCCAGCCTCACCGGGTTCCTTAGCCTTACGAGGCAACCGCACCTTGACCGTTGTGCCGTTTGTATTGTCGGCGGCAAACTCCTTGTCAAAATCGCCCGCGTTCACCGCTGCAATCATTGCGGCAATAGCATCGTTAAAGCGTTCGGCGGGAATGAAGTTCGTAGTTTGGCCATTAATTACAAGAGGCGATTTGTCACGGCGCGTAGGCGAGAAAGCGACAATGCCGTTATTGAGTTGCCACCACCGTTTACCGCCACCGCGCGTAGATTCGGTGCTGGCGAACTGGGTCTTTGCAGCTTCAAGGCGTCCAACTACCCAAGCGCGATCCGACGCAGGATCGTAGGGCCGCTTGTCGAACGCGTCCTTCAGCGTAGGGTCGATAAGCGCATGAAGCTTTTCTAAAAATGACATCGGGCGAACTCCTTTCGAGGGTGACCAAGTTCGCCGTCCCTCGAAAGAAGTTTGTTGTCAAGTTTTATGAAGCGGAAGTGTTCTGTTCCGCCTTCGACTCCTAGATAGCTTTGTAGGCTCCGCAACCTAGCGCGAGGGTGATAATCGAGTAGAGGATGATGGTAGCCATAGGGTGAACTCCGCTTGTGTGTACGTTGTATTTACCCCTACCGTTTTCTTCTGCAGACGATTATCAGTAGCTACACATAATCGGATGGCCTCTAGATGACCAAAACCGGAGATATTTAACGGTTTCCGCAACATCGAACTCGTTGGCCAATTGATCCAAATCATCCGCAAGTTCAGTCGCGCCCCTTACTGTTAAAGTGCGGGGCAAATCAGAGTCTCGCAAACCGGCTGGCATATCCGCCCATGTTTCAGCGGCATGGTTATAACGCGATCCGATTTCGTCGCCATAGAATAAGTTCGCAAGATAGTCATAACCGGCATCATACAGGTCTTTGACTAACTCGCGCGGCGCGATGGTCCAGAGTTCGCAGAACTTCGGGTCATAGTAACTGGTAGCTGATAGAGTCTGGGTTGGTTCCGTCCGAAAACCGTTTTCGATCTTGGCAGCGGCATATAGGTCGAGGCCCATGTTAGTTCCCCCGTGCCATCGCCAGCCATCCCATGTCTTCATCGTAGCGCGACCAGTCGCTACCCGAAACGCGGTAGTCGAACCCGGTTACCAGCCAATCGCCTTCTAAGGCTTTCTGGATATCATGGGGATCGGCGGTGGGCGTGCTTACAGTAGCCGTGGTGGGCAGCGTCGGTAGCACGGTTGCAGACTGGTCTACGCCGTCCTCGACGCAATCGTAGGTGATGTTCTCGACTTCGATGTTCATGGCCGCTCCTATGTGTTGGGCGGCACACCATCTATAGACTTGTATTGGCTTGACCAAGTACTTCTTTGAGGTACGTTAGCCGTACCACTAACAAAATGTTGTCAAGGTTATTATTGCCACATTGATCGATGCTTCGGCGGTCGGTATCTACTGCCTCGACAGCAACGCACCGAAGTCCAAGGTGCATTGATGTTGGCTAGAACCGTCGTGGCAAAGGACACGCTGAAACTGTTTTAGTCTTCGCTAGCTACCACCCGGAAGGCGGTAGCATCATGCAATCTGGCGGGGGCCGGAAGCTCCCGCCACTAAAATGGTTTTACTGACATGGAACAGACGACAGAAGAGAAAATAGTCTATCGTTTGCTACGCGATCCGACTGACAAAGCCGCGAAGAGTGCTCTTGATATGATGGTGGCCAAGGGGCGCATCAAGCTAGAGGATGTTTGCATCAATAAGAGTGCGCCACAAAATGATTTTCCGTTCTTCAAAGAGTTACAGCGAGCGCGCGCCGAAGCGGCAGAATGGTATGAAAAATACGAAGTGATCAAGACCAAGCTGGACGCCAAGCCAAAGGCTCCCCGGCACAACTTCCGCGTTGAAGACCGCGAACTAGAATGGCGGTTCATTACACGGCAGGCGCTTAAAACGGGTTTGGGGCGTGATCTAGGGCCATTGGGGCTGACATCGTGGAGGGTTCGCGAACTGGCGCTAGAGTGGTTCACGCGCGAGCTATGGCGGCTACGAGAGGTATCGAGCGCCACGCTCTTGGAAGCCATCACGGTTCTTCATGGCCTAAAGCCTCTCCCGTTTGAATGGGTACGCGTTATGCGCGGCTACCAGCTAATATCAGTGCGCTATCATTGGCCTGAACTCGCACATCTTCTCGACGTCACGCGGCCGAAAAGGCAGGGGCCAACCGCGCAGGACTGGACCAAGATTAGGGATCGATTGGAGGGGGTGACGGCATGACCAGAGATATCACTTTATTTTGCGGCACCGGCCCGGAATCAGTTTATAACAATGTCCCGGCTAAAGTCGTAATCATGGCTGATAACGGGGTGGAAGCGCTGGTGTATGTGCCATCTGAACAGGCGCTTTGCATGGTGGAGAAGCGAGGCGGAGAATGGTTTTTTCCGCAAGCTGGCAATCCACTGATAGTCAATGACGACCGGTTCATGGAGTTTTATTTGAGGGTAGCGCGATGATACTGAACTCTTTGCAGCAGGATTTTACAGCGTTTGTAGATCGTCAACCAGCGTTGCCAGTGTTGGCACCGGCCTTCTTCTTTGAAGAGATGTTCGTTACAACGAAAGACGCCGTTGCCGAACCTATCAGCGATCATCTGCCGTTCGATACATTTTGGTTCGTCTACCAATCAAGCAACGGCATTTCAAGAACTATTCAGAACTTTGCGCTAGTTCGTGATCGCGAAGTCAGATTGTGGATCATAGCCAGTGAAAATAAGAAGCTGGTCAAGACGGCTACCTTCGACCTCGATGATCCGGCTTCGGGTGAATATCGGTTTTCCGAAAGCTCTATCAGGGAAACCTTGCCAGAGCTTCGCCTAGCTATCGATAAGGTTATGAACCACGAACAAGAAACAGGTGTTCCGACCTTCCTAAAGCGTTTGAACAAGGCGCGGAACAAGGCACAGGCGAAGAGCATCCCGCCATACATCATAGTCAAGGCGAACAGGATCGTTCGCCCGAGCGTTTCCACTGGCGAGGGAACTGCGCAGCGCCCGCACATGCGATCCGGCTACACCCGCGTAATGAAGAAGAGCGGAAAGAGGATCGAGGTGCAGAGCTACGCCGTTCACGGTGGCATCAACGCGCCGCGTGACTACCGGGTTAAGGGGTAGGTCGCCGCTCTAGCGCCTGCACCCGGTCCATCAGCGCTGAAACTAAGTTTGCGGCATCATCAGCGCGCTTGGCGGCGATGACCTTAGCGTTCGCTATCTGCTGCTGGGAGCCTAGCGGCGATTGCGGTGCAGAGGGGATCGCGTACTTCGCACTCGGATCTGCAGCCCGCCGTAATTTGTAAGCCAAAAGGTCATACTGCCTATTACGAAAACCTCGGTGATCGGGATCGCCAACTATGAAGTTGGTCCAGTCAATATTAACTAGAGCATTCCCTTTTCCCTAACCCATTTCTTAAGATGCGGATGCTGCCGCACGAACTCGCTGGGATCGGTCTCCAACAACGACTTCATCGTCTCCATTGTCCGCACCATGGCCTGAGCATCGATTGGCTTACGCCCAAACTGCTTTTCCTCATCACGGTCGATCACGTCGAGATCGCTATATCGGCCGCTGCGCTTCTGGTTCGGAGCGCTCCGCAGGCGTTCTCTTTGCCATGTCCTTACAAACTGGCGCTGCCAATACGCTGTTTGGCCTCGATGAATGTGACTATTTGGGAACGTTCCATCCTTGATCATCCGGCGCAGAGTGCGAACGCTCATACCGAGCGTGGATGCGACGCCGTTGACGGTCAGCATATCCGGCACGAGGAACTCCTGCTCGCGCAACTGTCCCTTAGATATCTCAACCTCATAGATTTCGAAACTTGTCATGTCACAGGTAAGCCCTTGAAATGTTATAATAATCTGCGCCTCCCCGCTGAGGAATGGTGCCCGAACTACACAGGCTCCGTCAACAACGAAGGAGCCTCAAAATGTCACAGATTGAATGGACGGATCAAACTTGGAATCCAATGGTGGGGTGCTCGCGATTGAGCGCGGGTTGCGACCATTGCTACGCGATTAAAATGGCGCACCGCTTCAACCACACGCATTATCAGGGATTGACCGCGATCAACACGGTCGAGGCGAGGGTGGACTGGACCGGTTTCCTCAACACGGCGCCGCCCCACATCTTCAACAAGCCCGAAAGCGTGAAGAAGCCGACGGTATGGTTCGTGAACAGCATGTCCGACATGTTTCATGAAGACGCGCGGGACGACGATATCATCGCCGCGTTCAAGATCATGAACGAGTGCAAGCATCATACATTTCAGGTCTTAACCAAACGACCCTCGCGCATGGCCCTGAAGACCAGTGAGCTTGGTCTCAAGTGGACGGCGAACATTTGGGCTGGAACCTCAATTGAAGAAGACAAATACACCAAGCCGCGCGTTCGGGAGCTTCTCAAGGTCCCCGCTAAGCTTCGCTTCGTGTCAGCCGAACCTCTTCTAGGTCCTTTACCGAGCCTTGAGGTTGAAAAGCTCGATTGGCTGATCGTGGGCGGCGAGAGCGGTCAGGAAAACACTGTGCGCGCGATGGATCCCTCGTGGGTGCGCGATCTTCTGAAGCGCTGCCGCGCCGGAAGAACCCCGTTTTTCCTCAAGCAATGGGGCAAGTTCGGAGAGGACGGTAAGAAGAGGTCAAAGGGCGAGAATGGCCACCTGCTTGACGGTGTGGAAATCTTCGAGATGCCAGCCGATGCCTATGACCGGCTCAGGGCCAATGGGCGTGCGCCAGATCCACGTTGGACGCGTATCCCGAAGCGCGCGATGCTCACCCCGGCAGAGCGCCTCGAAGCATCTGCGGTGCCCTATGTGGCTAAGGGCAAAGCCACCGCGTCGGACGAGGACTATTTCGAATCCTACCTGCGTGGAGACAAAGATACCTATGAAAACCCTCAGCGGCTGAGGAAACTGGTCTCGGAAACAGATCGGGAAAGGCTTGAGACCGAAGCGCGATGGGAGGCCCTTCTGGGTCGCGAGGTCTAAGGTTATGTCAGCCACACCAAGGACGGGTTTGATCGTGCATGTCGATGAAAGCCATGTTGGGACTGGGAAGACGGAGCGCGCGATCGTTCGCTCGTTGCGGTTTCCGTCGCGCTGGTTGTTCGCTGTCGAACGGCTCGAAGCCATTACGGAACTGGCGACACGCATCGCGACGCTGGCGGAGCCCGGGAGCAGCGTAAAAGTCGTGACGATCAGGTCGGACGCGGCTGAGCGCGGCTTCAGCGTCCGGCGGGAGGTTGAGGCGCTACCCGAGAGGTACGAGAACGGGCACGTGATCGCGCTATGCACGCATGAGGCATTGCTGATGTCCGATCTCGCGGGCTTCGCGGACTGGCACCTCGTCGTCGATGAGGTGCCGAATGTCCTCCTCACGCAGGAGGTGCAATCGAAGCTCGACGTAAACTTTTTCGAAAACAACTATGTGCTGGACGAGGTAAACGTGAAATGGAGCAGGGTCACGCTGACCGACGCTGGTCGCACCATCAACGGGTCGGACCTTCATCAGGATGACAGCCATCGTCACCTGCGGCTATTCCACCAGCGCGTCGTGCGCTCAGACGGTGACGAGCGCGCAGTGCTCTGCAATCTGAAGAGTTGGGAGCAGATGCAGGCAGGGGATGTGAAGTGGATATGGTGGAGCTTGTTCTCGGTCCGTGAACTCGAATCGTTTTCGACGGTCCGCTTCCTCGGCAACGGCTTCATGTCGGCGGTCTCGACCAAGATGATGAAGGCGTGGGAGCCCGATGTGCAGTGGATGCCGGTATCGGTGCCGGGAGATCGACAGCTTATTAGGCGTCGCGTCAGCGTGCGCTATTTCTCCGAGCGCCGGTTAGCCGCCAAGACACTGTTTGAAAGTGACCGGGGCCGGGAAATCCTTGCCGCTATCGGCGCGCACGTCGCGTCCGAGGTTCCGCAAAATCGTTTTATCTGGTCGAGCAACGATGTCGCCAAACCGATTCTCGCCTCTTGTCTTCCAATGGCGGCGTACTTGACCCCCAAGCAGGCGGGTAGCAGCCGATGGATGCACTGCACCCACGCGGCCATGATCTACGCGGCTAAACCGAATCCAAATGTCAGATCCGTGTTAGAGGCCATCGGGGTTGAGCACGACGCTTGGATCGAAACCAACGAGCTCGAAACCGTGCTCCAGTTCGTTACCCGCACGTCGATCCGTGACGTGAACAGCTTCGAACACGCTACGGTTTACGTTTTTGACGCTCGGCAGGCCGACTACCTGATCCGGTTTTTCAACACGCAGGAGCACATCGATGCCGATGTCGCGCATGTCGATCTGGGACTAAACTTCGAGCGCGAGAAGCCGGGGCCGAAAGTCCGCGCGGTGTCGCCACAAGAAGCTTTGCAAAAACTCATGGATCGGCGAGCCAAGAAAGCCGCTTCGGAGCGCAAGCGGCGCGCCCGCCGTATCACGGCGCAGCCTAAGGAACCGTGATGACTGTCATGCAGAATTGAACAGTCCGAACGCCGTTGGGTAGCAAAAACGGGTCGAGGGTTCCGGCGTGTCGAGCGTGGACCGCCGTAAACGTGGATACCTATTCCTCTAAGACATAGGGAAACTACTGACCACGCGACCCGCTGTTTATTCCGAAACCAGCTGCGCAGCACGAGATCGAGATGGGGGGCGAGCAGCCGCCCATCTCGAGTTCGCGCAAGCTGCTCCGACCGGCGAGGAACGAGCCGGGTGGTTCATGATCCACTCACTTAGCGGTGCCGCTGGCGCGCCCCCGGCGATTTCGCGAAGCCGTCGCTCCTTGCTGGCGCAAGGCGAGCCGTTTCGCTCATCGCAGGTTCTGGTTCGGTCGTGGGTGGAGAAACGAAGGTAGGCTAACTGGTCGAACGCCGATCTTGCAAACTGGGGCGCAGCCCCGGCGAGAGTTTACGGCGAGCCACGCCCCGCAAGGGATTTTTTGGCGGACCACGCCTCGTCCTCAGCGCGTTGTCATAGACGCGGGCCGATAGAATGCCGAGCATAGTCTGCGTGGTGTCGACCCTCTCGCTTAAGCCGATCAAGACGCAAAGGAGGTCTTGCCGGGGAGGATTGCCGCTGGCAGGCACGGGTCTAACCGAGCGCGGACTTTGGGAGACCGGGCAGATTTCGAAGAACGAGCGGGCGGGGAGCGGGATGGTCGAAAGTGCTTAACCCAAATGCGACTTTGCTCAAACATGGACTCTAAAGCTTGCATTAAATCGACTTCCGCCACCGAGGCGGCGTAATCAAACTACCACCGGTGGAGAGACGTATTCGTGTCAATTTTTCAGCTAATTAACGAAATCGAAAATGGAGAAATCGTTCTCCCCGCGATCCAGCGTGACTTCGTATGGGATACTGGCCGCATAGAGTTGCTATTTGACTCGCTCTTCCGAGGCTACCCTGTGGGGATTGTCCTACTGTGGGAAACATACCAGCCCATTCAATACCGAAGATTCGTGAAGGACTTCCGGCACGAGACTGTCCACAATTATGACGATAATCGCAAGCACTCACGTCTCAAGCTCGTACTTGATGGTCAACAGCGACTTAGCTCGATATTTGTTGCGCTTAAGGGCACATTTGAGGGGAAAAAGCTGTATTTTGATGTACTGAGCGGGCGAGAAAAGGACGACCACTCTGAGGAAAAATATGCTTTTCGATTTGCCAGCGCGGAGGAGGCATCGGAGTGGAACGCAAAGCAGGTAGCTAAGCTAGGAAGCGACGAGGACTCGCTTCAAACTGACAAGGCTTATTGGTTAAACTTCTCCGACATCATTACGTCGGCCCCGCGTGACCTTCAGAGGCTGCGTAAGACGATAAAGGATCAGCTAAAACTGACAGAGGACGATGAGTCCCGCGTCGAACAAAATTTAAGCAATGCGCAATATACACTCTCTGGTAATGGTGAGTTACTAAAGACGCAGACTATTGATAGTAATCTGCCAGCTAATGACGAGAAGCGCAAGTCTGCTTTTGATATTCTAGAGATATTTGTCAGAATCAATACGCAGGGCATGACATTGAGCCGGTCTGACCTGATTGTCAGCATGCTTAGGTTGTATTGGACGGAGGCAAGTACCGTTCTGCCGCATTTTATTAAGGAGATTAACGACAGTTCTAGTCTTAATATTGATACCGACTTTGTCATCAGGTGTATGTTTTCGACGGCTGGTCTTGGAACGAGATTAGATTTTGAGTTGCTCCGGAAGAGGAGCAACGTGGATGCTTTGAAATCTTGCTACCTTCACTGCTTCGAAGCTATCCGGTCTTCTATTGATTTCGTCAGAAATGACTGCGGAATAGACAGTCCGAGATTGTTAGGGGGTATTAGCAACATCATTCCTTTGGTGCACTTTTTGTATCATGCGCCTGATCGGGCACTTCCTAAAGCTGGTGTTAAGTCGGCGCGTAAGTCACTGCTGTTGTTTTCATTTTCACGTTCGTTCAGTCAGCATACCGAGAGTAGGACGCGCGCGTTCATTCGTGACCATCTTCCGGATGAGGAGAGCATCGCAAGCGGCGCGCTTTTTCCTTACGATGAAGCAATTAAGTTCGTTGCTTGGAAAAGTGGCTATTACAATGCAGACTCTCGTTTGTTCCAGAACAATATCGACCTATCACTATCGATTGTCCAGAAACGAACCGGATCTAAGGTATTCTCCGCTAATAATAATCCGGAGATCGATCATATATTTCCGAAGTCCGTTCTCTACGAAAGGGGATTTGAGCAGCAGGACGTAGATGACATCGGAAACTTCTGGATACTACCCCGATTGCCGAACCGAAAAAAGAGCGCAAGTGACCCCAAGCTGTATCTAAGTGACGTGGACGACAAGACGCTGAATGAAGCTCTCATTGATCGCTCCCTACTTTCTTACAAATCTTACAAACGGTTTGTTCGCCAACGACGCGAGAACATTGTTGCGCTCTTGCACGAAAGGACCGGCATCACTGATGACGACTTCTCCATAGTAGCAGATGATGAAGAAGATACGCAGGAATGAGGTGAAGCTGTGGGCTAGGGCTGTGGAGCTTGGAGGCGTCCGCTGAAGCGGTATTCCGCTTTAGCGGCGGTCTGAGCGGGTCGCTCGCACGCGCATGGCGGGGAGGGCCGCTATACACGGCAGTGTTCGTAACGATGTTATGACACTGCCGCCTTTGTCGTGTTCTGTGGGCTGGCTTCAAATTGGCCCCCAATCAGCCCCCCCCTTTTTTTTCCAGATTTACGGATGGTCGGCGAGTGTCCGATTCGTTAAATAGCGTTCCCTCGAGCCGCCGCGGCGCTATTGGCGAGAATACGATACACCGACGCTCGCCCGATCTTAAGCTTGGCGGCGATCTCAGATGGTCCCAACCCATCAGCGCGCAGAGCACGAATGGCTTCAGGATCAATCCTTGCCTTGCCGCCCCGATACACTCCTGCAACCTTCGCTGCCTCGATGCCATCACGCTGCCGCTCACGCCGAATATCATTCTCGAACGCCGCAACCGCGCCCAGCATGGTCAGCATCAAACGTCCACTGCTTGATGTGACGTCGATCCCCGCTTGATCGATGCAGCGGAAGCTTACCCCCTTCGCAACCAGACGTTCGCAGATCGTGAGAAGGTCGCTCACAGACCGGGCCAATCGGTCCAGCCTTACGCAAATCAGTTCGTCACCCTCGCGGACAAATTCCAAGGCGTCCTGCAACGCAGCCCGGTTGCTCGCATGCGAGCCGCTCTGCTTTTCACTGAAGATTTTCTCCGCGCCCGCGGCAGCCAATGCGGCAAGCTGGACATCCAGCGACTGGCCGGAACTGGAGACGCGCGCATATCCAACAATCATCCGCCATCCCGTCTCGTCAGGGTCTAGAGATTGCCCAATTGCCTGTCTCGTCGAATAAAGTCAACCCTGATGAGACGCCAGAAGCGTCTTACGTTCGGGAGTTATCAGGGTCTACCGTGGCGATACATCTGTAAACCGCGAACGCCGCCATTCCCTTGGCGGTCACGCGGCGCGGTCTCGACAGCTGTCCAACGGTGAGGTTCGCAATACCGCTTCTCGTCACCGTGCCGCATGGTGCGGCAGTAGTATGCGATGGCAGGCCTGTTCGCTATTGTACGTAAGCGAATGTGGATCTCGTCGGTGCAACGCTCATTGTTCGTAAACCGACCGGGAATGCACCGCGAACTATTCACACGCTGCTCGCAGCCTTTGACGCGGCAGATTGCACGGTGACGATGACGACGACGACGATGGTCACGATGTGGGACATATCGGATCGAACGCCGTATTTCGTACCATTGCCGCAAAGCTACTGAAGAGGGTCGCGTCATCGTTCTTAGCTACGTTAGGCAGGAAGTCGCTGGATAAGAAAACGATTTGTCTGCGTCGTACCAACGCTGAAACCGTCGTTAGCTGAACGCCGTAACTAGTCGGCTCTCCGTATCGCCCGCAACGGCTCGCGACGAAGAATGCGCTGGAAGAAACGCGATAGCGTCCGTGTCACAGGTAAGCCGCTCATTTGACTAGTAAAACTGTCGATATCGGTCCGGCATTGATGGCGGGTTTAGCTTGGTTCCTCCAACAGCGAAGGAGTGTTTCATGTCAGAGATCGTATCCACCAGCATCACGGTTCAGCAGCAGGAAGCGGTGGCCCAAACTGAACTAAACCAAATTCTCAGTGCCGTAAGGGTGGATACACCCACAGGAACGGTAACGATCGATTTTTGTGGGTCGGGTGACGAGGGATCCGTCAGCGACGTGTCACTGACTGGAGGCAAATTGACTCCGGAAATTGAGAAAAAGCTGGAAGATTGGGCAGATCGCATCTTCGATCTTATCGAAACCGACTGGTTTAATAACGACGGCGGTGACGGCGAAATCGAAGTCGACGTCGCGACCGGAAAGGCAACATGGGAAGTATATTACTATGTTACCGAGCGCGAGCACGGTGAGTCAGGCGAGCTTTAACAATGGCGCATCCTTATCATCATGCGCTTTCAAGCGTCCGGCGTTTTGGCGGCGCGGTGGAAGACTATCAGCCGATTCACGACTGGTTCGACGGGTCTAAGGCCTTCCACGCCGGGGCTGCACATCGGGCGCTCCGACACCACGCCGAGGGTATCTGGGCTGCACAGCATGAGTTTGGGGTGACGGTCACTACGGCGGACGGGAAGAAAGTTCCTGTCCGCCTTATTGGCGAGCAACACGTCATCGAAGATCTCGGATTCATCCCCAGCCTGTCCGATTGGCTCAAACACCTCTCCATCGAACCATGGATGCATCGTTCGGCGCGGAAGCTATCACGTGAGCTTTCGGCTTAAATCGGGACTAACCGTCAGTCGCGCCGCTGAGGTCCGGCACGCGCACCGGCGCCCGCCGTGGACCTAAACGAAAGTCAGGAGTGCGGTCGGATTTAGCAATTCTGACCGCGCTTTCTAGCTTGCGATGCAGTTCCGGCCCGAGAAGCGAAGTCGCGAAACGCCTTAAATGGCAGCCGACTTGTCGATCGGTTCGTCGCCCTCGTCCACGCCTCCGGCCGCAAGACATAATCAAGGAGTTTCCCGTATCACATTTTCGACAGGGGAGCGGATGTGCAGAAGCTGGGTGTTATATTGACCGCGACGGCGATGTCGGTCGGCGCGACGGGGTGCAGCAAGGTGCCGGAGGCAAAGCAAGAGGCCGCTTCGGCTAAACCCGCAGTGATGCCCGGGAAGCCGTCGCTGACTGTCCTCGCCAAGATGCTCAATGGAAAACGCGTCGAGTTCACGATTGGCACAAACCTTCCGATGCCAATCGAAGTCATCGTGTCGGTTGATCTGCATGGTCAGAAGGATAGCGATAGCTACATCGGCTACTCCGAAAATGTGAAACTTATCGGTGAGAAAACGGTCTTCGTCGTCGATACCACCAAAGCAACCCGACCGCTTCCCAAGGGATCGTATGACGCGACGGTTAGGTTTGTTCCCCGGTGGGGAGCGGCTGGTAATCCATTCGACGGAAAGATACCCGAGCTATTCGCGGAAACCCACCTCGATCTGACGGGTTCGGGCGGTTCTGTCTCTGACGAACAGCGATCACGCCAGCGCCAAGGCTGGGTGATGGAGAATGTCGTTTCTGGGATGCGTTGGAATCAATCGGCAGTTGAAGGCAGGCTTGGCAAATCAATTCGGGGTGCGTCAGAATTAGGTCAGCACGAAACATATTATTTCCCCGGCGCCGATATGTCGCTTCTCGTGAACCGCCTTACAAACGAAGTTACCACTTGGCGAAAAGGTAATGCAATCGTTCCGCCCAATGCGTCGCGCGCTACGTTCGTAGCTAGGGGTCTGAACTGGCCGCTGACCGTCGATGCAGGTTATCTCGGCTGCACTGGATCGGCAATCTATTTCACTACGCTTGATGGGGTCAGCTACGGGGTAAATGGAGCAGCCGCTCAATACAAAAATATCAAGACGATCTGGGCAAGCGACAAAAAGATGATGGGCGAACTTCGCGCCGCTGGAGTCAAAGGCGGACAGGAGTTGAGGGTTAACATAGGGGATATGATAGCTGAGGGCCAGAAACTTTGCTCTTGAGACGTTAAGGTCACGGTATGAGAAGCGAAATACGGAGCATTCGCTATTTGGCGAAATACGGAGCTTTCGGGAATCCCGAGGCCATGGGATTCTACATCTACGGTAAGCGCCGCGATGGGCGCACCGTACCGTGCAATAGCGAAGTTCAAGCCCATGGCGGAATTCAGATTTACTCGACATATGCCGGGAAGGGGAGATTCATGGAAGAGGACTTGACTGAGTTTTCATCCGAAGAATGGTCGCGGGTTCGTAGTGCCGGTAACGCCCTTGGTGCCCGAGTTTGCAATGAGATACTTGACGCACGCAAGGTCGAATAGGGTCGCGCGCCGACCGAAATACCCACATGGGAAAGCTCGCATCGAACATAATAATGTCCCAGACCGATCCCGAGTACCGAACGCTCGGTATGCTGGAAGCCGCCTGTGCCCCGCAATTACTCATCTTTGTAAGAACCGGGAAAACGTGATAGTCAATCTCCTATGATCAAATCGTATCAAGAGCCCAAGCTCCTTCGATTATGAAGGAGAACGCTTATTCAAAATCGTTTCGCGCCCCTCGTTGGTTGGGCACTCGACACTGTAGTCGGACTGGATTGCCATCTGGCGGGGTTTGCAGGATCGTATCTTCGGTCTAGCGACGAGCGACGGCAGGTCGTGGCCGCATATATGGCCGTGAAGCTCATCGGAGGTGGTGCAGCTGCTACGCGGGATACCGCCGATTTTCTCACCCGTGCAGATCACCGCACCATTCTCCAGTCTGCGTTTGGCGATGTGCCTCGCGGTTTGCGTGGAGCGCTGCGGCGGTCGGGTTCACAACCCCATGAGATCGGTTTTTACGCGGCGTTGAACGAACTTCTTAGCAGTCCGCCGCATGTAGGAATCGTTCGTTCCATCGAAGGCCTCAGAGAGATCAATCCTCTGAAACTCTCGGTTGCTCGGAAGCTTCCGGCTGAAGTTTGCGTCGCCAACGTCATTAATGCCGTGAAGAGTGTAAAGGCAGCGGAGGACACCGCTAAGGTCATCGAACTCCTGATCGCCAACGGGGTGGACCGCGCAGCACTGTTTGGCGCGATGCGTAGCGTAGGTTCGAGTAGAGACTTGTCCGAACTTTGGAGAAGGTGGACCCGACGAACGGTGTTCGACCGGCACCCCGTTCCTGCTTCCCCGGCGTATTCGCCCGTGAGAAGTGGCGGTGAACTTCGGCGGCTTGCGCGGCGGTACCGCAACTGCGCCGAGCATTACATCCCCACCGTGCTTGATGGTTTCGACCATTTTGCTCAGTTCGAGTCTGAAGGACAGGCGTGCGTGGTGCACGTGAAGCGGCGGGAAGGCGTCTGGTATCTTGAGGACCTGTTCGCAAAACACAACGCTTGTCCGCATCCCGCTCTTCGCGCAGCAGCTACCGCATATCTCCGCGAGCACGGCGTCTTTCCACGGCCGAGTACCAAGGCTGAAACCGGCGAATGGGCAGTGCTGCACCGACTTTCGTCGTCCGGTCGCTATGACTTCGAGGAAGACGACTGATTAGGACGCCCGGGGCGGGCGTGAGGTCTGCGGCGTTTCGACGATGTCATGAAGCGCTAAGTAGCTTGTGCCGACTCACAATTGTACACGGGACGCTAGAGATCGAGCTTTCTGCAATGTGCCTATTAGGAGATGGCGAATCCCGGCTGATGCAGGCGGGCGCGAGGGGAAACGGCCATGGCGGCTAGGCTTGGGCATGCTGGTTTTTTGGTCCGACCGTTTCCCGAATTGCATCTCGCTGCCAATGCTCGATATTAGGCTCGGCAGGCGACTCCATGCCGCTCATGAAGGAGAGGCTCTGTGTTTGGCATTGAAAAGAAGAAGACAGCAAAGGGAAGCAGCGATAGCAAGGCCGACCGCTACATCGAGCAGAAGGACAATGAGGCGACGTGGAGCGCACTTGGCAGCGCCAAGGAAGAAAGCGACCGGCAGGCGAAGCGGTGCGGTAGTTGAAATATGTCGAACGATGCTGGTGGTCGAATAACGGAAGCGAGCTCCTCACTGATCCAAGTCGCAAAGGATGCGGTTGATAATCAGTCGAGTGCCAGAGATTGGGGTCGCGAAGCCATTAGGCTGATCACTGAGGACGGCCATTCAGTTGAGGGGGTGATCGCCCAGACGAAACAGGCGCTCGCATGGCACCACATGAGCGGCCTCATGGACACGAACGCGAAGCGGTCGAAGTTCAATAACTACTTCTCAACGATCCGCTATCTGGTCACCGGATGGGCATGCGGGGCAATTCCCATTAGCAAACGCGACGATGTGCTCTGCAATAAGGTCAGCTTCCTCTACATTTATGCGCACCAGAGGAAGCTGGAAAAGGAGGAAGCCACCAGCTTTGATAATGCTGTCGAGCGTCTGACCCGAGTAACGGCCTATGCGCAGGATGCCTCACCGACGACTGCCCTCCGGTTAAAGGGGGAAGTAGCGCTTCTACTGGAAGTGCTGGAGCGCAAGGCACCTCATCAATTGAGCCGAATTGCTCTATCAGCTGATCCTTGAACAGCCGAAACCGGCGTGGCAGATCTACGTGGGGCAAGGCGAGCCGAAAACGGCCCATTTTATCTTCTTGGACATGAGTTTTGGTAAGTGCGATCAGATTAAGATGTCAGACGATCAGCTCATTAGAGGCGTTTCTGCTCTCCGCTCGTTCCGCGAGGCAATCGCGTCCCGCGTCACTAGCTGGGAGCCAATGCTCCAACTGAGAGGGTCGGTGCGAAATGATCGAGCGTCGCTGGTAGCTCTCGATAGCTTGATTTACAAGATCGTGGAAAGTGGTCTTTCGTCCATTCAAGAGTTATTTGCCGGGAATGTGCCGCTATCTGACCTGTCGTTTGGTTTAGATGTTAATATTGTTGATGATGACGAGCCTTATTTTCGGGTTGGGCTAGAAGGCGTCGACGCTGAGTCTGCACGTGTTCGAGAAAATCAGGATGGTATCTGGATGATGAGCGACCGCTGGGGGGATAGTATTATTGTTGCCTTAAACCCGAATTTATCACTGAAAGCTGCAGAATTTGTACCTGACGAATGGGATGAGCCGTAAAAGCATCGCGCTTGCCATAAGAGCTTCGTCTAAGTTAGGTAGTGCGATGAGCTACAGAAAAGCTCAAAGCCCCGCAAAGGCCAAACTCCTGACGCCCTTTGAGCGGTGCATCTGTTGCCTTTTCCTCGGTCAGGCGGCCAAGCGAGCTGGCGGAATGGCTCGCCTTTGCGTTGACGGCGCCACTGAATATTCTGGACCAGCATCGTTTTTGGACGCATGCCGCATTCACAATTGCCTCAGCGCCTTAGCCAGCGCATGGCCAGCCCACGTTCCACGGGATAGTCACCCGCCTGCGGCGGGGGCATGCCAAGCGGCTCAAGGCACAATGACAACAATACCTAATGGCCCGAATCGTTCAGATTCGCTTTGATTCTTTCCTGTCGCCCGTTACCGCCCTCAGTGACAAACCGAAGGAGGACTTTTGGCGTACAAAGCCGACATAGCTGGTGGATCGCTAAAGGTTTACGAATCCCGAATTATTGCGAGTTTGCTCCTCAGGCGGCTTCCCGCAGCCGAATGGCGTCAGGCCATCGAAGTCGATAACGTTCTGCAAAAAACCTCTATCGGCACGGCCAAACGGCAAGCCAGCCTCATCAAGGCCCGACTGAAGCGCATGACTCCGGAGCTTTGGGAGTTCGTCCGTGATGGGACCAAGCCGGTGGCCACTCAGGCAGTTTTTGCCGCAGCGACGACCCACTCCCCCCTGCTGCGGGACTTTCTCGCTATCTACGTCAGAGATCGCTTCCAATCGGGCGAATTGGCTTTAACTCGTAGTCACTGGCGGTCGTTCGTTGCCTCCTGCCGCGAGCGCGACCCAGAGATGTCCGATTGGTCAGCATCCACCGAAGGTAAACTCGGCGATAGCGTCCTCAGAATTCTGACAGAAGTCGGGATGCTGTCGGAAGGTGCGAAGCCCAGCCTCCAACCCGTTTATTATGAGCCCGAGATCATCAGCTACCTTAGTGATCCGAAGTTTGAAGAAGTCCGTCAAGCCATGCAGGTGTTCCTTTGACAGGCCTGCAGACACGACTGGACAAAATCCGCGCGCGCATCACGTCCGACGATTTTTTGCACGGGCGCGGGCTTGGCAAGGACGTGCCGTTCTTTGCGTTCGACTACCCTGCTGCGGCCGAACGGCAGGTTTCCGATCATCTGGACTGGTTACTTGATGACATCGCCAGAAAGACCGACCTCCGCGTCGGCCACGTCAACGTGTTCGAACTGGCTATCGAGCAACTAAAAAGCCGGGGGCTCTACGACAAAGCTCTCTCGATGGAAAAGGCAAAGGGCGTACCGGCCCTGCTGAATGCTATCAAAGGCCCCTTGGAGCCCGGAAAACTGTCGGCGGCCTTGATGTCCCGGTTCGTTGACCAGAGGCCCACGATCGTATTTCTAACCGGTGTTGGTGCGGCGTATCCGCTGATTCGAACCCACAGCTTGCTCAACAATCTGCAACCTTTGCTGGGTAGCATCCCGCTCGTCTTATTCTTCCCCGGACGCTTCAACGGGCAGACCCTGCAACTGTTCGGCGAGCTACAAGAAACTCCCTATTACCGCGCCTTTAGGTTGGTGGACTAATCACATGAAAATTGAGAACATCTTCGCGAAAGATATAAACCGTCAGATAAACGGTGTGATCAAAGCCGACCAGAACGACAAGGCGTACAACGAGCTCGAAGAGTATGTGATTACCAAGGAGGTCGATAAACACCTGAGGCATTTCGTCGATGCTTTTCTACTAGGTATGGACCGTAAAAAAGATGCCGATATATCAGCCAAGATGGGTGTCTGGGTATCTGGATTTTTCGGGTCTGGTAAATCTCACTTCATCAAGATTCTGTCTTACCTGTTAGAAAACCAATCAGTCAACGAAGAAGGCAAAGAGGCTAGAACCCCGCTCGATTTTTTCCTTGAGAAGATTGCTGGGGACAGCGTTTTGCAAGGTGATCTAAGGCGTCTGGCAAATGCGCATACCGAAGTAATACTATTCAACATTGACAGTAAGGCCGAGCAAAACCACAGCCGAGACGCGATCCTTCAGGTTTTCCTCAAGGTATTTAACGAGCATGCCGGATATTGCGGCGATCATCCCGAAGTAGCGCATATGGAACGCTTCCTCGATGACAAGGGAAAATACCAAGCCTTTATCGACACTCTAGCTTCCGACAACAACCTCGACTGGAAGACTGAGCGGGATTCCTACCAGTTCTACGCCACGGAGGTTGGCGACGCACTCAGCAAGGTCTTGAACCAGCAAATTCATGATCCGCAGGGGTTCATCGACAACCTCGAGAAAGGGTTGGCGCTCACTATTGAAAACTTTGCCAAATGGGTGACACAGTACCTCGACAAGAAGGGCAGCGATCGGCGCCTCGTGTTCCTTGCCGATGAGGTCGGCCAGTTCATCGGCGGCCAGACCCAGCTTATGCTGAACCTTCAGACCATTACTGAGGAACTTGGCACAAAATGCCATGGCCGTGCGTGGGTGGTGGTGACGTCGCAGGAGGACATCGAAGCCGTTGTTGGTACCGGCGGCTTTGGGAAGGACAACAGCAAGGATTTCTCTAAAATTCAGGGGCGCTTTACCACTCGGCTGTCCCTTTCGGGGTCGAACGCTGATGAAGTGATCCAGCGCCGCCTGCTGTCAAAGACGGATGAAGCCTCTGAGGCTCTGAAGGTCATGTTTCAAGATAAGGGCGATATTCTTCGTAATCAGATCACGTTCCGAGATGCGGCTATCACCCTTCGTCCGTTCACCGACACCGATAGCTTTGTCGATTGCTATCCCTTCCCACCTTATCAATTCCTGCTGATCCAGAAGATATTCGAAGCCAGTCGTCAGTTTGGGGCAACAGGTGGCCACCTTTCTAAGGGGGAGCGGTCCATGCTCGATGCGTTCCAAACGGCAGCACTGGCGATCAAGGACAAGCCATTGGGCGCATTGGCCCCGCTGGATTCCTTCTATCCGTCTATCGAGAGCTTCCTTGAGGGGGTCGTTCGCACCGCCATCAGTCGTGTCGATAATATCCCGGATCGTTCAGCTTTCGATCCCCGAGTGCTGAAGACTCTTTTCCTTATCCGATACGTCGAGGAAGTTCCCGGCAATATTGACAATCTCGTCACCTTTTTCGTGGAGGAGGTGGATGCCGACAAGCGTGCTTTGCGGAGCGCTATCGAGGAAAGCTTGCTGCGTCTTGAACGTGATACACTGATCAGCCGTAACGGGGACCTGTACTTCTTCCTGACCAACGAAGAGCGGGACATCAACAAAGCAATCAAGGATCAGGATTACAGCCAGACGGACCTGCACCGGCTGCTCGGCGAGGTCACTTTCGAGGACGTACTGAAAGACCTACGGCGGTATCGTTTTGCCGGGAACGGAAAGGATTTCGACCTTTCCCGCCTGATCGACTTGGCCCCCGTCGGTAACCGCAATGAAGGAAGCTTGACGGTTTCTGTATTGACTCCACTTGCGCCGGATTTCCCATCCTTCACCGATCCGCGATGCCTTGAAATGAGTATGGAAGGCGGAGTTGGGGAACTTGTCATCAAGCTGCGGGATGACAAGAAACTGGCAGATGAGATCAAGAGCTATATCCAGACTCAAAACTACCTGAGGCTTCGGACGGACGGATCACTTCCGCCTACCACCAAACGCATCCACGAAGACAAACGGCAGGAGAACACCCAGCGCCGTAATCGCATCAATGCCACGCTGACCCAGATGTTGGAGGAGGCAAAATTCTTCGCTCTGGGCAACGAGAAGAGCTTCGCTGGTGGGCCAAAGGCGGCTGTCGAAACGGGGCTGCGGTATCTGGTCGAAAACAGCTACAATAAGCTGTCGTACATCCAGCATTCGCCTGCCGACCACATGGCGGAGATCCGCCGCCTGTTGGCCGATCCCACAGGTGAGGAACTCGATTTGCTCGGCGGTAGCCAGAACTCCAAGGCACTGAAGGATGTCCTTGATTACGTCGATCTGCTCTCCGTTCGCAGCCAATCGGTTAACTTAGGGGCACTGATCACAGAGCGCTTCGCTCGCCATCCCTATGGCTGGAAGGAACATGATACCCTGCTGCTGGTTTGCCGCCTGTTTAAGGCAGGAAAGATTGAACTCCATGCCAATGGCGGGAAGCTCCAAGTAAACGAGATTCTTGGCCAGATTGACGGTCCTAACAAGTGGAATAGGGTCAGCCTTTCCCGCCGCAAAACGGTAGATAGAGCGGACATTCAGGCCGTTCGGAGACTTGCACGCGACCTGTTCGGAATGGCTGCCCCTGAGGGCGAGGACGATCTCCATGCTTGGCTACGCACCCGCTTCGATGGGCAGTCACGCTATCTGAGCCAGTGGTCGGCGCTGGCCACCACTGGGAACTACCCCGGTACCGACGATATTGCCGACATACAGAAGATTCTAAATAAGCTGCTGGGCAATCAGGACAGCTATGCCTTTCTTGAACATGTCAAAGCGCATGGTGATGATCTGGTGGACGGGGGTGACCGTTATCAGCGGCTTGAGACATTCTATACCCAACAGCGGCCCCAGTGGGACTCTTTACGATCGGCATACCAGAATGAGTTTGAGCCCAACGCACTTTTCATTGGTCGGAATGCAGGGGCAGCTGCGGCGCTGACAACTGTTCGGGCCATTCTCAATGATCCCAAGCCCTATGGCAGGATCAAGGAGAGTGCTTCACTTATCGCAACGTTGCGCACCGTCAACGAAGCGGTGATCGCCGAGCGCCGTGCGGAAGCCTTGGCCAAGGTCGATCCGCAAATTGAGACGATTAGGCAGGATCTGTCGGAGATCGGCGTGGATGCCGATTTCTCGAACCAATGCCTGAAGCCCGCCCAAGACATCCGCAAACGGATTGAAACGGAAACCCGCTCCGGGCAACTGACGAACCTCGTGGCCGAAGCGGACGATGCTGCTGAGATCGCCCACTCGCGGATCGAGAAGGCGGTCGAGGCTGCGAAGAAGGCCGCTGAACAGTCAGTGCCGGAGCCGCAAGGGTCGACGGTCAAGGAACCGACAGCGAAGCCAATCACTCCGGCTCCCACGATGAAGGCACCGCAGAACTTTAAACCCCGACGTCAGATCACGGCAAAGATGGCCGCGTCAAAGCCCTATCTGGAAACGTCGCAGGACGTAGAGGACTACTTGTCGGCCCTTCGCAAACAGCTCGAAGAGGCCATCGCCAGCAACGTTCGTATCGAAATTCTCTGAAAGTTCATCTTCCAATGGCTTCTAACCGCAACGTTCTCAAAAGATATGCCCCGCAAGCTCGTCTGGACTTCATTCAGGCCGTTACCAATCGTGCCGCTCATTTTGGCATCACCAAGGAAGGCGCCGACGCTGGTGAGGTTCAGGGCGACCTGTTCATCCTTAAAGGCACAGCGTTTCCACGGTCGGTCGCCGACCAGCGTGGACGGCTGATCTCACGCGTCGCGAGTGATGGCTTTGCGCAGGTGATGGAAGCGGTGGCTTATACATGGTTCAACCGCTTCCTCGCCATCCGATACATGGAGTTACATGACTACCTCGATCATGGCTGCCGGGTTCTCTCCAATTCCAATGGGCATCCCGAACCCGAAATTCTTGAAAAAGCGATTAGCGTCGATCTTCCGGGTCTCAACCGCGATGAAATTGTCAATCTCAAGCTGGACGGAACGAAAGACGAGCAGATATATCGCAAGCTGCTGATCGCCCAGTGCAACGCTCTGCACCGGGCCATGCCGTTCCTGTTCGAGAAGATCGACGACGAGACGGAGCTATTGCTGCCAGAAAACCTGCTGCAATCTGAAAGTATCGTGCGCAAGCTGGTGAACGAGGTCGCCGAGGCCGAGTGGCAGCAAATCGAGATTATTGGCTGGCTTTACCAGTTCTACATCTCGGAGAAGAAGGATCAGGTGATCGGCAAGGTGGTAAAGTCGGAAGACATCCCCGCCGCAACCCAACTTTTCACTCCCAACTGGATCGTCAAGTACATGGTCCAAAACAGCCTTGGAGCGCAGTGGCTGGCGACCTATCCCGGCAGTGGCATTCGTTCGGGAATGGAGTACTATGTAGCTCCGGCGGAGCAGACGCCAGAGGTGCAAGCCCAGATCGATGACATCACGCCCAAGCAGCTTGATCCCGAAACCATTACCCTCATCGATCCGGCTGTCGGATCAGGGCACATTCTGGTGGAGGCCTATGACTTGTTCCGGGCGATCTATTTGGAACGGGGCTACACCAAGCGGGAAGCTGCACGCGCGATACTGACCAAGAACCTGTTCGGTCTCGATATCGATGATCGTGCGGCGCAGATGGCGGGTTTTGCCCTGCTGATGAAAGCATGCGCCGATGATCGCACGGTGCTGCGCAATCCGCCCAAGCTTAATGTGCTAGCATTGCAAGACAGCAACAGGCTGGATGCCGACGCATTGGCGAAGGCGCTTCTGCCGCAGAAGCGGTATCAGATCATACCGAGCAGCGATCTGCTGCCCGAGACCCTTTCTCAACCCACATTGTCGGCACAGCAACCCACTTCGAATGAGGCTAAGTCGATCAAGGCGCTGGTGACGCTGTTTCATGGAGCCAAGACCTTTGGCTCACTGATCACAGTGCCGCATTCGGTGATGCATAGCTTGCCATTGCTCGATGAGTTGCTTGCAAAGCCGTTGACTGGTGATCTGTTGCTGCGAAAGGCGCAGGAAGATGCGCAGGAGGCGTTGAAGCCGCTGGTTGAACAAACGCGATTGCTCGGTGACCATTATGATTGTGTGGTAGCTAACCCGCCCTACATAGGCGGAAAAGGCATGAATGCCGACCTAAAGACTTTCACGGGGAAGCGTTATGCAGACAGCAAGGCCGATCTATTCGCAGTGTTCATCGAACGGAATTTAGAGTTAGCGGCTGATCACGGCTTAGTGGCCATGATCACAATGCAAAGCTGGATGTTTCTATCCTCCTACGAGAATCTACGCCTCAAGCTGTTGGAAAACAGAACGCTATCGAGTATGGCTCATCTGGGCTCACGTGGATTTGATAGCATTGGTGGGGATGTAGTTTCCACCACTACATTTGTTCTCAAGAATACTCCTATGACCGACTTCACGGGCAGCTATCTTCGCCTTATCAAGGGTAAATCGGAGGCGGCTAAACAGTCGGACTTTAAGGAGGCCATCACTACCGAGAAATCTCCTTGGTTATTCTGTGTTCCAGCATCTGTTTTTGAGAAGATCCCGGGTAGTCTGATCGCGTACTGGCTCACCGCCAATGCCGTACAGGCTTTTACAAGGTATCCGCCGCTCAATACCATCGGAAGAGCTGCCCAAGGGCTGGCAACATCGGATAACAACCGATTTGTCCGCCAATGGCACGAGCTTCAGAAATCATCCATTAATTTTACCGCACAAGATAGGGCGTCTGCGAAAGACTCAGGAGTAAAATGGTTTCCTTACAACAAAGGAGGAGAATTTCGCCTTTGGTATGGGGGGCAAGATTGCGTTGTGAATTGGTATAATGATGGATACGAAATAAAAAATGCGTTCGACTCCGAAGGTAAGCTAAGGTCGAGGCCACAAAACCTCGATCTGTTTTTTCGACCTTCTATTTCTTGGTCCAAGATCTCTTCAGGGGTTCCGGCATTTCGATATTTCGGAAATGGGTTCGCCTTTGATGTAGCAGGAACTTCAGCTTTTTTTGCTAATGATTTTGAGCGATTTTCGGCACTTGGCTTTCTAAACAGCGCGGTGTCACGATTTTTCCTTAAAGTACTTGCGCCCACGTTGAACTTTGAGGTCGGACATATTGCATCTCTGCCGATGAGCTTCTCTGGTGAGTCTTCAACAATCGAAAGACTGGTTTCGATATCCAAGAAGGATTGGGACTCACAAGAAACATCTTGGGACTTTGATGGCATTCACTTACTGCGCGTCGAGCCTCGGTATCGTACTCTCAACGAGAGTTTTGTAAGCCTTCGTTCAAAATGGAATGAAGACGTCGTTGAGACGATGCGGCTTGAAACGGCAAACAATCTGGCCTTCATTGCTCACTATGGTTTGAATGACGAAGTTGACTCGCATGTCTCAGCTTCGGAAGTTACCCTTAAATGCAATCCAGATTACCGCTATGCGGGCGAATCGACGAATTTAATTCGGGAGGCTCGTCTATACTCTGACACGATGCGGGAACTCGTGTCGTACGCTGTCGGTTGCATAATGGGCCGTTACTCTCTGGCGGAACCGGGTCTAATCTATGCTCAGTGCGGGGGCGGGGGCTTCGATCCCGCGCGCTATGGTCCGTTTCCGGCTGACGACGATGGCATCGTTCCATTGACCGAAGAGCAGTGGTTCGCTGACGATGCCGCCGCCCGGATCGAGGAATTTCTGGGTATCGCATGGCCAGAAGAGCCGGTCATGCAGACGATGTCCACGCTGATGGACGGTCTCGCCATGGGCAAGGCTGGCGAGCCTCGCACTGCCCTGCGGTCCTACTTGTCGAAGCAGTTCTACAAGGACCACCTACAAACCTACAAGAACCGCCCGATCTACTGGCTGTTCTCGTCGGGCAAGCACAAAGCGTTTGAGGTACTAGTCTATCTCCACCGCTACAACGAAGGCACATTGGCGCGGATGCGTACGGTTTATGTCACGCCGCTAATGGGCAAGTTGCAGCAGCGGATCAGCGATCTGGATGCCGAAATTGCCGCATCGTCGTCGTCAGCGGAAAAGACCCGCAAGACCCGCGAGAAGGACAAGCTGGCAAAGCAGGTGATCGAACTGCGTGAATTCGACGAGGAACTGCGCCACTTGGCCGACCAGCGCATCGCCCTCGATCTAAATGATGGGGTCAAGGTGAACTATGCCCGGTTCGGCAACCTACTGGCTGCCAAGGACAAGGTCTGCCCGAAGAAAAAGGGTGAGGACGAGTAAGCGTGGATCTAATGCATATTCACGCGCATCTGCAGCGACTGTTCACCAACGGGGGCCATAACCACGCGGGGAACCGCGTGGTCTGGTGGCAAGACAGCGAAGGCGAGTTTGCGGAGGAACTGGACAAGCTCGGCATAGAGACCTGCCATGAGGACGGGGTGACGATCGTTCGGCTCGGGGAAGAGCCAACGCTGGGCTTGAAGGTGCGTTTGACGCTGCAAGAACCGAATGGCCGGTTCCTGATCTACGAGCACGGCTCGCCGCCCGATCCTGCGTATGACATGCTGCTCGATATCCGTAAGTGGGCAGCTGCGTTCGCAGCCGATAAATCGACGCTGATCTTGCGTGAACTGGGTCTGGTCGACGACCTGTCGCTGAAGTCTCATATTATTGGGCGTGCCCGGTTCTTCGGTAGCCGGGAGCGGTTGGAGAAGCTTAGCCGCCTGATCGCTCCCAAGGATGGTCCCGATGAGATCGACCTCAAGATCATGGCCGTGCTGGCGCGCGCGCCTCAGCCGCAGTTCACTCACATCCTGCGCACCATGCTCGCCGAACTCGATCCGCATGACCTGACAGCGGATCACAAGACCCTTGCCGAGTTTGAACGTTACGGCGTCGACGGATCGTTCTGGGAATTCGTTGGACAAGAATTCCGCTACGCCGATGCTGCGCCGACGTTGCGCAACCTGCTGCTTCGGTTGTTTGCGACGGACTTTGCGCGCCATGTGACAGGTGCGGTGCCGATCTCCTTGTCGCATCTGCTACTGGCCAACGGCGGCGGGGCCAATGTCGTGGTGTTTATGGATGGCTGGCGCGATTCCAGCAGCCATCAGCGGTCATACGATGCGCTTTCTTCGGCCATTGCCGAAGACCTCCAGATCAAGGCGCGGCTTGCCAGCTTTGCCCTCGCCGATCTGGAAACGGTGCATAGCTTCCTTGAGGTGGAGAAGCGGCTTGCCTCGCTGCTGGTGCGCGAAGTACTCGATGCCTCTGAAACCGTGAATGCTGCCCGGATTGCTGACCTGTGCCGCAGCCGCCAGACCGCTTACTGGGCAAACGCGGAAAAGCCGTCGACGGAAGACGCGCCTCGTGCCGCCTTTCACAAGGTCTATGACGCCATCAGTTTTGGCGCTGCCTTCCTTGCTCTGAAGGGAGAGTTCGGCGCGCATTTCAAGAGCAATTCCGCCGCTGAGACATGGAAGCTTTACACGGATCAACTCTACGGGTTCGATCAGCTTTATCGCCTGTTCGGTGAAGCGGCGGATGTGGCGGAGGCACAGAACTGGGATATTTTGAAGGACCTGCGCGGCCACATCGAAGACGTTTATGGCAACTGGTATTTGGCGGAACTGGGCGACTTGTGGACCCGGCAGGTGGAGTCCGATCTCCTGCCGGAATGGAGGCTGCCCGACGTTCGCAACCAGTACGATTTCTATCGGCGTGAAGTGCAGCCTATCCTCGATACCGATCCGGGCAGACGCGTGGTCGTGATCATCTCCGACGCCTTCCGGTTCGAAGCGGCGCAGGAGCTATTCAAGGCGCTGGAAGGGAAGGACCGCTTTCAGGCCAAGCTGGATTCGATGCTCGGGGTCTTGCCATCCTACACGGCCCTCGGCATGTCCGCGCTGCTGCCGCATGACCAACTGAGCTTTGCCGGAGACGGTTCGGTGCAAGTCGATGGCAAGCCCGCAAGCGGGTTGGAAGCCCGAAAGAAGCTGCTCGATCCCGTGAATGGGATTGCGATCAAGTCAGCGGACCTGATGGAAATGAAGAAGGAGGACGGGGTTGCCTTCTTTAAGCCGTACCGCGTGATCTACGTCTATCACGATCAGATCGATCAGACGGCGGACAAGGGCAATGAAGAAAAGACCTTCATCGCCGTCCGGACAACTATCGACGAAATCGCTGCGCTGATCCGGAGGGCCTTCACCTTTAACTGCAATCGGGCGCTGGTGACGGCAGACCACGGCTTCCTGTTCCAGAGCGCCGCCCCAAGCGCCGCCCACAAGAACGCTATCGTCACGAAGCCTGACGGCACGGTGATTGCCAAGAAGCGGTATCTGGTTGGCACGAACCTTGGCCAAAATGCTGGAGCCATCAGCGGCAGCATTTCGAGTACGGCCAAGGCTCAGACCGACATGCAGTTCTGGGTGCCCAAGGGCATCAATCGCTTCCACTTTGTCGGTGGCAGCAGGTTTGTGCACGGTGGCGCAATGCTGCAGGAAGTCTGTGTGCCTCTGTTGCGGGTCAATTACGCACGAGGCGAAGGCAAAGGCCGGGATCGTACTCGTGTCACTAGGGTAGGACTGGCA
Source organism: Sphingomonas sp. Leaf208 (assembly GCF_001421415.1). GTDB lineage: Bacteria > Pseudomonadota > Alphaproteobacteria > Sphingomonadales > Sphingomonadaceae > Sphingomonas. The sequence goes on along the minus strand of NZ_LMKH01000023.1, from coordinate 288,896 downwards.
CCGTTGTTCCACACCACCCGAGTCACGACATCGCGCCACCGCTTCACCATCACCCAAACGGAAGCGATATCCGCTCGGGTGCAACCCGTGACGGCAAGGATCGCGCTCTATGATGGCGATCAGCAAATATCGAACGCGGAGGTCGTCGCTTTCGACTCAACGGCAGCGGACATGAACCTCTGGAAGAAGGATGTCTGGCTCTCACTGGCCAACCACAGCTTTGATCCCCGCAAAACCTATCACCTGATCGTCCGGAGCACAGAGGATCAGTTGGACATATTTCCACCCCATTCCGTCACCATCAGTCTGGCTTTCGACAATGACTTCTGAACCGCAAAACAAGAACGATGTGGATGACCTGCTGGTTCAGAATTTCGCTGGCAAGGTCGTTCGCAAGGACCTGACCAAGCTCGTTAAGGAAGGGGCCAACGTCCCCACATATGTCCTTGAGTACCTGCTGGGCAGCTACTGCGCTTCGGATGACGACGACACGATCCGTGAAGGTCTCGAAACCGTTAAAGGCGTATTGGCGGATAACTACGTGCGCCCGGATGAGGCGGAGAAGATCAAGTCGAAAATTCGCGAGCGGGGCAGCTATAAGATCATCGACAAGGTAAGCGTCCGCCTTAATGAAAAGCGGGACGTCTATGAGGCGCTGCTGGCTAATCTCGGTGTCAAAGATGCCGAGGTTGATACTCGGTTCGTCAAGGCCAACGAGAAGCTTCTGGCGGGTGGCATCTGGTGCATTGTTACCGTCCACTACTTTTTCGAGGAAGGCTCTAAGCGGTCGCCGTTCTCTGTTGCCGATCTTAAGCCGATCCAGATGCCGAACATGGACATGGACGAATTGTTCGAGGCGCGGAGGAACTTCACGACGAAGCAGTGGATCGATGCTCTGACACGTTCTACGGGGATGGAGCCGACCGTACTCGATGAGCGCACGCTATGGCATCTGCTCGCGCGACTGATCCCGTTCGTCGAGAACAACTACAATGTCTGCGAGCTTGGTCCTCGCGGCACAGGAAAATCCTACGTCTACGAGGAAGTCAGTCCCAACAGCATCTTGGTGTCTGGTGGCCAGACAACTGTTGCAAACCTATTTTACAACATGTCCCGGCGACAGGTCGGATTGGTGGGCATGTGGGATGTGGTTGCCTTTGATGAGGTAGCCGGGATCAATTTCAAGGAGCCCGACGGCGTCCAGATCATGAAAGGCTACATGGCTAATGGGTCGTTCGCGCGCGGACGTGATTCCATCTCGGCTTCGGCAAGCATGGTGTTCGTGGGCAACATCAACCAGTCGGTGGATACCTTGGTTAAAACCAGCCATCTTCTGGCACCGTTTCCAAAGGTCATGATCGATAGCGCCTTTTTCGACCGTTTCCACGCCTACATCCCGGGCTGGGAAGTGCCGAAGATGCGCCCGGAATTCTTTACCAACCGGTACGGCCTGATAACCGATTACCTCGCGGAATTCATGCGAGAGATGCGCAAGAGAAGTTTTGCCGATGCGATTGATCGGTATTTCAAACTCGGCAATAACCTCAACCAGCGTGACACGATTGCCGTTCGCAAGACGGTCTCAGGGCTCTTGAAGCTGCTTCATCCAAACGGTGAGTTCGACAAGGAAGACGTGCGGCTGTGCCTCGAATATGCGCTGGAAACCCGTCGCCGTGTCAAGGAGCAATTGAAGAAGATCGGCGGCATGGAGTTCTATGACGTTCACTTCTCCTACATCGATCAGGAAAGCCGGGATGAGAGGTTCATTGCCGTTCCCGAACAGGGCGGCGGTAAGCTGATTTCGGATGGACCGATGAATCCGGGTGTCCTCCACACGATTGGAACCGGGACCGGCGGGCATCTGGGTCTGTACCGCATGGAGACCCAGATCACTGCGGGGACTGGCAAATTTGCGGTATCGGGGATCGGCTCCAGTACGGCAGCACGGGAGGCGCTGAAGGTCGGCTTTGATTATTTCAAAGCAAACCTGACCCGGATCAGCGGTTCGTCAAAGGCGGGTGAGCATGACTATCATGTTCATATCGTTGAACTTCAAAACAGCGGTGCGACCACGACGATAACCCTCGCTGGCTTTATTGCGGCTTGTTCGGGGATCCTTCAGAAGTCATTGCAGGGGCAGCTTGTCGTGTTGGGTGATATGAGCCTCGGCGGCAACGTCAAACCGGTTGAGAATCTCGCGGGATGTATGCAACTTGCCTTTGACTCCGGTGCAAAACGTGTGCTGCTGCCGATGTCGAGCGTCATCGACATCCCCACGATTCCCGGTGAACTTTTCGCCAAGTTCCAGACCTCGTTCTATTCCGACCCCGTAGACGCCGTCTTTAAGGCGCTTGGAGTGGACTGAGGGCCAAGTCCGGGCTCGCGGCAACCTGTTCTACTATCGGGAGAATACAATGCGTTGCTTTCGGCGCTACTTGCTGGAACAGTCCGCCGTAAGCCCTCGACCATCTGCCGTTGCGGCTCTGAACGCTTCAAGAGCCTTGAGGTGAGGAAGGCGATGGCGGATGATCGTGGTCGGAAGGTGATGCACTATCTTAACAAAGCTCGCGCATCGGGAGCCAAGATCTTGGCGGCGATGGTCGTCCATCTGAACGATGCGCGTATTTAGACATTGCGCGGCAAGATATGGCATCCGGCATCGGTGCAGAAGCTGTAGGTGCGGATGGAAGGGTTGGGCGAACGGGCGATTCCATCGCCACACAGCCTCGTTCAGCACGATCCCACGGATTTCGGATCCACGGTGACCCGTGGATCGGGCAAGCGCTGAGAGGGGCTGGGATCAGGGTCGGTTTCTCGACCCCGCCCTTCGTGGGGACTTCGGAGAGCCGGTGTCGAGGTATCCCTGACCACTCCCATTCTCTCTTTAGATCAAAACACCTAAACCATCTTGAAATTGTGAGAACTCGCCGCCCTTAGTCCCGGCCCGTTCAATGTCAGGACTTGCCTATTGCCCAATCGACGACATCCGTTCGCGTTGTGCTATGCCAATATGACATATGCGGAACGTTGGCGAACTGCATGTCTTGTCCGAATATCTTAATACGACCGCGATGGGCGTCCCATGAACCGTGTCGGGCCTTCTTGGACTCGTAAACTAGACTGTTAGCGGCTTTCTTTATCCAGTCGATGCTACCGAATGTGAAAAGTAGTTTTGGCTGGATCGTCTGAAGGAGCATTGTGTGAACCGGTGCGCACAATGAGATAGCAGCTTGGAAACCCTTATGTGCGCCTACGTCGCGGGAGCGAGTGAAAACCAGATTACTAGCGGGAACATTCCGGACCGGGATCCCTAACTGTTTGCATACTGCTACTACGCGAAGTTGTAGTGGAGCCCTGCCGCATCCATAAGTTCCCTTCCGGTTTTCCCAAGCCTCGTCGAGGTACGCATTTTTACCTTTGCGGGCGCTCGCGAGATTGTCTCGAAGGGTCCATTCACCTTCTCCGCCGGGATTCAAACCCAGCAGGTAGACGGCGCCGGACTGCACGGTTTCCGCGCTCGAATATAGGACTGCTCCGGGCGCATCGAGCATATCTGCATCTTCGAGATAACGCTCAACCTTGTCTATCGCATTGGTCATTACGGCCTCGCCTATTGATCTAATCACGCTGTTGAATGGAGGGGGAGCTTCCCATCTAACCCTGATGTTAGCGTGCCCATCTTCCAAAGCCACTGCGTGGTGTTCCGATGATTTCGGTCGGACCAACCTCCCAGTCTTCAGTCACGGGCATTTCAATGTCATTTACCTGCTCAGGTGAGCGATTCTTATAGGCTTTTCGCTTTTTATATCGAATAAGAAAGCTGCTAGGCTCTGCGCGTTCTTCATAGCTCGCGGGAAGTCCTCGCTCCAACGCTCGATTTTGATACCGGTAAATGGCGTCTGTGAGCGGCGAGCCTTTGTATCTCCAGTAATTCGGCAAATCCAATAGCGGCTTTTTAAGCTTCTCGATGAGTTCGACCATCTTGGCATAGCGCTCGCTATCAGCGTCTTCCCGATCTACGATCTCGTCGAAATACGCTTCATCCTGCAAAAAATGTTCCGAGAAGTCTTCATCGCCTCGATTTCTACCGACCGCCCTAAGCGTGTTGGCAAGATCGCTCACATCGACGACCTCGTCATCATCCGAGTCACCAAGCTCCTCAATTAGCTGTTCGCGATGAGTATGAATTCTCCTTGAACGCGAAGCTACTTTTTGAATGCGTTCTTCTTCACGCAACAGCGCGTCTGCTTGAGCGGATATGTTATTTGACTCGATCTCTTGAAAATGCTTCCCCATGACCAAAAATGTGTCGTAGAATGCGTTTGCAAGCTCGATATCCGGCCAGTCGGTAAGAGGAAGATCGATCAGCTTTTGCGCCCTCTTTATGATCAGTTTATCATATTCGCGCAGTGCCACTCGGTAAGCGGCGGGAATCTCTGAGGCTCGGTTCTTAAACCTCTTGTTATCTATTCGGTCCGCCAGCTTCATCGCCGTTGACGTAGATGTTGTCAGAAAATCTGAGATGTAAGTAGCGAAGCATGCGTCATCGACAATCCGCTCATTTTGCCGCTGTCGCTCCGCTGCGGTTGTTGTCCAGATAGCTAACAGGATGGCGGCAACCGAACCTACGGCTTGCACCCATGCAGGCAAATCCAAACTGGAAGACTCGATCTGGATCGGCTTCAGGCCGGTCTGGACCCAATATGGCGTAAAAAGCAGTGTAGGATCAGACGGCACAAGTTTCCCCCAGATTCAGTTCGCACCAGTAAAAGGTCTACGATGCCTTGGGACCGTTAAAGAACGGTAATCAGGACGATTTAGGGGCTCGTGTTAGCCTGCCATGGCTCTCAAGATTAGCAATCCTAAATACGGCAACATCTATGTTGTCGCAGATACCTTGGCAGAACTCCGCACCGTATCGACCAAACAGATTAATGATGGGTATTCCGCCATCGTGGCGGGCGATCTCGATCCCGGTGACGGGATCGGTGGAATGTTGGTCTGGAATTCCACCTTTACCGCTCTCGACGATAGCCGCACGGTCATTGCATCGCAGGACGGTCAGCCGAGCCGCTAAATCAAGATCGCGGTAGGTGAGATCGGTGCAACATCTTGCCTGCGGTCTCGCCAAATTCTCTGCTAAAATCCAGTCAACAGCTATATAGGCTCCGATCAACGATGGAGGCCAAATGGATTTCCTCACCAACTTCAGCCGCATCGGCTGGGATGTGGACGACACGCTGATCGGGAGCCGCCACGCGGACGAGATCGCCGATTACATTCGCACGAACCCCCGTGGTCAGCAGCACTTCATCATTACCTTCCGCAGCCACGGCATGCAGCATCGGGTATTCACCGACCTCGCGGCTTACGGTATCGATGCCAGCCACTTCGTGTCGCTGACGAACTGTCCTGATGCTGTTTATGAGGCGCAAGGCGAACCCTATCGTGAATGGAAGGGCAGCATCTGCGCCACGCTTGGTATTGAAGTGCTGGTGGACGACGACACCGAGAATGTATGTCCGGGCTGCGACAAGTACGGCGTAGCGCATGTTCATCCCGACGACTTGTTCATCGCTCCCGAGTTTGTCGCACGGCCGCGTGATGCTGCTGACGCTCCCGGCAGTTCCTTCCTTAAAGCTGGTGTGCGGAAATGCCTCGACACTGATCATAGTGCAGCCTCAGTCGGTTTCGCTCGGGAGTCACGCAATGACTGGTTTTAGCCAATGGTCTCGCCAAGCTGGCACCAAGCCCGTCCAATGGCTGAAGCGCAAACCTGTCACGCGCATTAGCGTGAAGCTTATCCCCGCGTTCTTCGGAGAGCACGCGGTCAACATTCAACCGGGTGAGCCGCATGCAACCATCGCGCTCAACCGTGCTGACATCTGGTTTCCCGATCCGTTCATCGGAAATAACCCCACAGATGCGTGTCGCGACTATATCACCGAGGCTGTTCGCCAATCCGTTCACCGCGACCGCCACGAGCGCTGGATCAGTTGGCCGGACGGAAGCCTGACCTCCTTTACCCAAGTGGACCTATCCCCGGTCTTGCAACCGGCGCAAGAAAGGGCGGACCGGTGACGTTCAATCCGAGGGAGGGCAGGGGCCTCGCTGGTAGGGTTTAGTTAAGCAGCATGGCGTTGCAAAGGCAGTCGAAAAGCCTGATAAAACCACCGGAGTGACCGCCGCCAAATTTGGCCTAGCGTTCCGCTTTTGTTCCATTATGATCGGGGCATGGAACACGCAATCGAGTCGATGCGCAGCGGCGCACAGCCCTACAGTCAGACGCATAATCTGATCGTAGAAATCCTGCCTGACATCCGCCCATGCGAGATGCAGACAATCTATTTTCAGACCATTGAGGATGGGCCGGAATCGTTGCTCGCGCCTATCGAGGCGGAGTTTAAGCGACGAGGGCTATCACCTTACGCGACGTACTCCACCGATTACCTCTAATGGGCGGCGTCATCACAGCCGAACGGATCGGCCAGCTAATCGAGGATGCACCCGCGTGGGCGAAGATCGCGCTTACGGTCCCGCAAGAGCGTTTGCGCGAGGATGCGAAGCGCGAGCTAGGCCAACACATCTACGCGGCTCTGTTCCAGCCGGTGGCAAAGGATGCGGCGCAACTGGCGCTACCGCTGTGATCGATGGGCGCGAAGACCTTCCACTCGCTCTACGATTTCGTACGCCACGGAACGAACATTCACGTCTCGTGCCGCAATGGGGATTGCCAGAACACGGGCATCATGGACGCCTACGGGGCCTCGACATGGTTCCGCCTGCATCGCTGGGCAGATTCCTTAGATGGCGCTCTAGGACGGTCCGCTAGCGATCACTTCAGGTGCAGGCGTTGCGGATCAAAGGCGGGATCGCTTAGGCCAACGATGGATAAGCCGACCGTGACGAACTTCTTCCCCGCCGACGAAAACGGTTGGAAGGCATTGCAGCAACGGTTGCGAGGGTGAGCGTTAAAAGGATTTGCCGCGCCCGTGCTAGCCGTGGCATCATCCGGGGAAGCGGTGAGATAGGCGCAGCGGACGCCGTTGTTAATGGCACCCGTCCTTGCCGGGAAAAGTCGCCTACCTCACCGCCCCCTTCGGGAGCCAGTTGCACCGGTCGCTTACCAGCGATTGGGTCCGTTCCCGGAATGCAACCTCAACAGGTTGTGCGACCGCACCTTTATTAGCAAGCGTTCGAGGGGGCGTTTCCCTACTCGGTTCGTCGCGTTCCCATTGGGGTTGGTCGAGCGACGAATAGACGACGCGCGGATTTCTGCCGAGTTGGGGAAGCGCAAGAGGACGAACCGGGAACGAAAACTTATTTGATCCCTAATCATATTGCATATGATCCGGCTTCGTTCTCATATGCCCTAGGGGCGACCAAGCTTACTTTACGACCCTAGATTACGCCTCGCATCGCGCAGATATGCGGATTCAGTGCGAATGCGGGCGGATTATCAATGTCCCGTTTCGAAATGTCTTGGCCATGTTTGGCGGCGTCCCGCAGCATGTGGACAAGGCGAAGCGGCGGCTGGTCTGCAAGCGCTGTTTCAAAAAAGGCGTGGCGACTATTTCGCCAGTGCCGACCGTGCGGCGGTAGGTAGAACCGCAGATTCCCCTCATTTTCGCGCTTGATATGTGCGTCAACTAGGAACGTCGTGGGCCTCGCGGACAAGGCGGTCGGCGAAAGTCGCGAACGCGTGCGTGGTGCGATCGCCGGGATGGGGCTGTCGCTGCCGCCGAAACGCATCGCGGTGAACCTTTCACCTGCGGATCTCCCTAAAGAAGGGTCGCATTTCGATCTTCCTATCGCGCTCGCTTTGCTGGCCGCGATGGGCGTGGTCGATGCCGAGGCGCTGGCCGATTACGTGATCGTCGGCGAACTCGGGCTCGATGCGCGGATCACCGCGTCTCCGGGCGTGCTGCTCGCGGCGCTGCATGCGTCGGAAGTGGGGAAGGGGCTTGTCTGCCCCGCCGCGCAAGGCTCGGAGGCGGCCTGGGCGGGCGAGATCGAGGTCATCGCCGCGCCTGATCTTTTGTCGCTGCTCAACCATTTCAAGGGCCACGGCCTGCTCAGCCCACCCAAGCCGGGGATCGCGGAAGCCGCCGATCACGGTCCGAACCTGCGGCAGGTGAAGGGCCAAGAGACGGCGAAGCGAGCGTTGGAGATTGCTGCCGCGGGCTCGCATAATTTGTTGATGGTAGGGCCGCCCGGTTCGGGGAAGTCGCTGATGGCCTCATGCCTGCCCGGTATCCTGCCGCCTCTAGACCCGGCCGAAGCGCTCGAAGTGTCGATGGTGCAATCAGTGGCGGGCACGCTCTCCGGCGGGCGCCTGACCCGCACGAGACCCTTCAGAGCGCCACATCATTCCGCCTCGATGGCAGCACTCACCGGGGGCGGCTTGAAGGTAAAACCGGGGGAGGTCAGCCTCGCGCATCTCGGCGTCCTGTTTCTCGACGAACTCCCAGAGTTCCAGCGCGCCGTCCTCGATTCGCTGCGCCAACCGCTGGAGACGGGCACGGTCAGCGTCGCCCGTGCCAACGCGCACGTCACCTTTCCTGCGCGCGTACAGTTGATCGCCGCGATGAACCCGTGTCGGTGTGGCCACCTCGGCGATGCGAGCCTAGCCTGCGCGAGAGCTCCAAAATGCGCCGCGGATTATCAGGCGAAGGTGTCTGGCCCCTTGTTAGACCGAATCGACCTGCACATCGACGTCCAGGCCGTCAGCGCCGCTGACTTGATACTCCCGCCGCCGACCGAGGGCTCGGCGGAAGTTTGCGCGCGCGTTGCAGCGGCCCGCGCGATCCAGACCGACCGCTACCGCGACCACTCGGTTCGCACGAATGCGGAGGCGGATGGCGCGTTGCTCGACGCCGTTGCCACGCCCGACGAAGCCGGCCGCAGGCTCCTTGCCCAAGCCGCCGAAGCGATGCGCCTGACCGCGCGCGGCTACACCCGCATCCTCCGCGTCGCTCGCACCATCGCCGATCTCGCCGGCAGCGAAACAGTCGGCCGCATTCACATTGCCGAAGCGCTAAGCTACCGCCGCCAGCCGCCCCGCAACTAAAGGCGCAACTAAACCCGCTTGCGGCGGACGAAAGCTTCGTCTAGCCAACCCGCCGCTGCCCCTGTGGCGAAATTGGTAGACGCGACCGACTCAAAATCGGTTGCCGCAAGGCATGCTGGTTCGATTCCGGCCAGGGGCACCATCTTTTTCCGACGATCACCCCTCGACCGTCGGGACGAGTGGCACAGTGATCGTTTTTTTTGCGAAAATTTCGCCGGTAAGGACGCGGGATGGCGAAGCGACCGGCCCGATATGTCTCATCGCGGCGGCGCAATCGATCCGGGCTGAGACCATCCTCCGAGCATTGGCTTCTCCTGCTCGGCGCCGTGGTCGCGTTCGCGGCGATCTTCGGGTCGTTGACCGATCTGCCCTGGCCGACCGAAACTACCACGGATCACCGCAAGCCCCGGCTGACGATGGCGCAGGCGCGCGCATCCAATGCGCTGGTCCCGATCGTTGCCGACAAACGCAAGCGCGCGGAGCCGTTCCGGTTCCGTGGTGGTCCTGCGGCGCGCCTCCAGGCGACCGAATGCCTCGCCACCGTCGCGCTCTATGAAGCCGGTACCGATCGCGACGGACAGCGCGCGGTTATCCAGGTCGTGCTCAACCGGGTCGGCGCGCGGGGCTTCCCCAAGACGGTCTGCGGGGTCGTCTATCAAGGTGCGAACCGGAAGACGGGATGCCAGTTCTCGTTCACCTGCGACGGCTCGCAGACACGGCGGCCCGAGCATGACGGCTGGGAACAGGCGCGACACGCGGCACGGCGGGCGATGAACGGCTACGTCTATACGCCGGTCGGCCGCGCGACGCATTACCACACCGACTGGCTGGTACCGTACTGGCGCAGTTCGCTAGTCAAGGTGGCGACCGTCGAGTCGCACATCTTCTACCAGCGCCGCTGAGCGCTCAGCCGATCCGGTACTGGATCGGCTTGAAGCTGCCCCCGTTCGATTGCAGCGCCGAACACGCGGTCATGCCGATCACGAGGTCCATCGCGGCGCGGAAGACGATCGTGTCGCCGGCCTTACTCAGCGGCGGTTCGACCGTGAACGTGCCCGTCTCGCCATTGATCGGCACGTTCATGAAGCAGTTGAACGCGACCGGGATCTGGTCCGGCTCGATGTCCCAAGGCGCGAGCGCCTCAGCAAGATTGCCGAAGCAGCCGCGATGCGGATCGGTATCGCCGTAGATGATCGCGAAGGTTTCCTTCGAACACGGCGTTAACAGGAAATCATGCCGCCCGACATCGTCCGAGACGATTTCCAGCATCACGTTGCTGCGGTTGGAATAGAGTAGGTCGCCCGTCGTGAGGTACAGCCTGCTTGCATAATCGAGCGTCCGCCCCGACGAGATCGCCTCGCGAACGTCGGCGCGATTGTAGGCGAGCAAGTCCGACACCTGACGACCCTCGGGATCGATCACGGTGAGCGTCTGCCCCTTGTCGAGCGTGAACCCGGCCCCCGAACGCGGCGGGATCGTCTTGATGTCAGCCACGGGCTTCGCCTCGCTTGAAAGGGCATTTCCAGGATTCGTCGACCACGCGTCCGCTATATTGCCGTGCTTCGCTCGATTCACCGTGGCGCGCCAGCATCGGGTTCATCGAGCCGGCATATTCGAGATCGCGCGCGAGGATCGACGACCGCAACTTGTCGTAGCGCTGCTGGTCGCGCAACACTTCGAACTGGTCGTGCAGGTTGAACACCATCGCCGGCGATTCGAACTTTCGCGCCGGACGGCTCGCATTGGGATGGAGGCCGACGACGAAGAATGCCTCGCCCGCAAAGCTCAGCGAGAAATGCGGATCGTCCGGATCGCTGCTCACCGACGGGTCGGGGCGGTAGCCGAGCCACTCGTCCTTGTCGCTAAGTGATTGAGCACGCGCCCAAAGATGTGCTTCGAACTCTGCCTCCGACAGCAAGGCAGGTGCTTCGAAGAGAATGATAAGCGTCCGAAAGATCGCACGATCCTCGCGGTATTTGCGGACGGTCTCGCCGAGTGCCGGAGAAATTCGCATATCATCCCAAGCGGATCGCACATCGCGCGCGACGAGAATGTCCATCTGTCCCTTGGCGAGCGCCGATTTTGCGCCGACGCACGGGAATTGCGGCGCCTGCACAGTCTCGATGAACTTGCGCGCGAGCGGGTGGTCGTTCTGGAAGATTGGCTGGTACATGGTCGGGGAGGAACCCGCGAACCGCGGCAATGTTTCGCGTCCGGCATAACCTTTGATATTGATCAGTACGAATCCCGATCTGTTCTTCTATCGCCAAGGGCGGTACGAGGCCGGGTGATGAAGGGGTGTCGATGATCTCGGAAAAATTCCTCATGGGCCGCGGTCGCCATGAGTTGAGCAACGAAGAAAAGCAGGTGCTGGAGGACGGCATCGAATCCGTGCGGCAGGTGCCCGGGCGCAAGCAGATCGTCCGGGCGGGCGACCTCATCGAGACGAGCACGCTGCTGATCGAGGGGTTCGTCTGTCGCTACATGGACGACCGCGAAGGTCAACGCCAACTGGTCGCCGTGCACGTACCGGGCGATTTCGTCGATCTCCACGCATTCCCGATGAAGCGGCTCGATCACGACATCGCGACGCTGGGGCCGGTGAAGATCGCCTGCTTCGAACACCGCACGCTGCAGTCGATCACCGAGCGCTATCCGCATCTGACGCAGAAACTGTGGTTCAGCACGCTGCTCGATGCGGCGATGCACCGCGAGTGGATTTTCCGTCTGGGGCGGCTCGGCGCGGAGGGGCGTATCGCGCATCTGTTCTGCGAACTGAACGCACGGCTGGAGATGATCGGGATGGCGGCGGAGGGACGCTATATGCTGCCGATGACGCAGCCAGATCTGGCCGAGGCGACCGGGTTGACCGGCGTTCATGTAAACCGCGTGTTGAGAGCGCTTCGCGAGAAAAACCTGCTGACGTTCAAGGCAGGCGAGGTAAATATCGTGGATCGTAAAGCACTTGCAGCCGTTGCGGAATTCGAACCACAATATCTCTACGGTTCCAGGGGCGAGTGACGGGCACCCGGCGCATGACCCCTGGCAGGATCAACGGTCGGGGGAGTGAGACCATGATGACGCCGGAAACCCTCGCAGGCATCGCCGCCGCCGAGAATGGGCTGGTGACGCTGGACGGCGTCGACGGCTTGGCGATCACCTTCACGGCAGAGGCTGCCGCGGAGACGGGGCGTCGACTTATTGCGGCGGCGGAAGTCGCTGCGAGCCAGCCTCGCGACGATCGATCCGGCGACTGATCTCGCGGCGCGTACGACCGATCCTATGAGCGGATCGGTGGCGACGCCTTCCGCTACGTTACTTTATCACTATGCTACCCGGTACATTGACCGGGAGATCCATGTGCAGTTTCTATACCTCGCCGCCAGCGCCGTTGCGTTGATGGCGTCTACGTCGATCGTCACGCAGACTGGTGCGACGTCCACGACACCCGCCGCGAACCCCTTATTGGCCGATTGGACCGGCCCGACCGGCGGGGTGCCGCCGTGGGACAAGGTTCGCCCCGAGCTGTTCCCGCAGGCGTTCGAGGCCACGCTGGCCGAACGCACCGCCGAGTACCGCAAGATCGCGGACAATCCGGCCAAGCCGACCTTCGCCAACACGATCGTGCCGATGCAGTTGGCCGGCAAGCGCTACGGCCAGGTGATGACGCTGTTCGGCGTGATGACCGGCAACATGAATACCCCGGCCTACCAGAAGCTCGACCGCGAATGGTCGCCGAAATTCTCCGCGGCGTCGGATGCGATCACGTTCGACAAGCCGCTGTTCGCGCGGATCCAGGCAATCTACGCAGGCCGCAACTCCAGCGGATTGAATGCACAGCAGATCCGGCTCGTGACGCGGATCTACGACAGCTATGTGCGGCAGGGCGCCAAGCTGACCGACGCGCAGAAGACGCAGCTTTCGCAGTATAACCAGCAGCTCGCGACGGCGTTTTCGACGTTCGGCGAGAAACTGCTCGCCGACGAGAGCACCGCCATCGCGGTCGGCGATGAAGCACAACTCGCCGGTTTGCCCGACAGCGTGAAGGCGGTGGCCAAGGCCGCTGCGACCGAGCGGAAGCTGCCGGGCTTCGCGATCGTCAACACGCGCTCGGCTGTCGATCCCGTACTCACCTATGCCACCGATCGGGCGCTGCGCGAGAAGGTGTGGCGCGCGTTCGTCAATCGTGGCGACAATGGCGATGCGAACGACACGAACGCGACGATCGCGCAGATCGTCAAGCTGCGCGCCGACCGCGCGCATCTGCTCGGGTTCAAGACGCATGCCGACTGGCGCATGCAGGACACGATGGCGAAGACGCCGGCGGCGGCGATGGACCTGATGATGCGCGTCTGGCCTGCCGCCAAGGCGCGCGTGGCCGAGGAAGTCGCGGACATGCAGAAGGTCGCCGGCACGTCGCTGACGATCGAGCCGTGGGATTATCGCTTCTACCAGGAGAAGGTGCGTAAAGCCCGGTACGATCTCGATCAGGCGCAGCTGAAGCCGTATTTCGAGCTCGGCAACATCATCCAGGGGTCGCTCTACGCCGCCAACCGGCTGTACGGGCTCAACTTCAAGGAGATCACCGGCACCGTTCCGGTGTTCGAGCCGAACATGCGCGTGTGGAGCGTCACCGACAAGAACGGCAAGGACGTCGGGCTGTTCTACCGCGACGATTTTGCGCGGACCGGCAAGCGATCGGGTGCGTGGGCGAACACGTATCGCGGGCAGCGGGGGCTAGCGCCGGCGCAGCTCGTGCTGTCGTCGAACAACAACAATTTCGCCAAAGGCGCGCCCGGCGAGCCGATCCTGATCAGCCTCGACGATGCGCAGACGCTGTTCCACGAGTTCGGCCACGCGATCCACGCGATGCTCCAGAATGTCTATTATCCGGGGCTCGCGGGCACGCCGCGCGACTTCGTGGAGTATCCGAGCCAGGTGAACGAGCATTGGCTGCTGACCCGCGACGTGCTCGACAAATATGCGCGGCATTACCAGACCAAGGCGGCGATGCCGCAGGCGTTGCTCGACAAGATCGAGCAGTCGAGCAAGTTCAACGAAGGCTTCAAGACCGCGGAATATCTGTCGTCGGCGATCGTCGACATGAAGATCCACACCGTCCCCGACGGCGTGATCGACCCCGACAAGTTCGAGGCCGCGACGCTTGCCGAGATCGGCATGCCGAAGCAGCTGGTGATGCGTCACCGCGTGCCGCAGTTCCAGCATTTGTTCGCGTCGGACAGCTATTCGGCGGGCTATTACAGCTACCTCTGGTCCGAGACGATGGACGCCGACACCTTCGCGGCGTTCGAGGAGGCGGGCAGCCCGTGGGACAAGCCGACCGCCGACAGGTTCGCGAAGATCCTGCTGTCGACCGGCAACGAGACCGATCGCGCCGAGGCGTATCGCGCGTTCCGCGGGCGTGATCCCGACGTGAACGCGCTGCTCAAGAAGCGCGGCTTTCCGACACAAGCGCCGCAGGGGACGAAGTAATGGCACCCGATCAGAAAACGCGCCTCAAGGCGATCATCGGTGGTTCGACCGGCAATCTGGTCGAATGGTTCGACTGGTACGTCTATTCCGCCTTCACGCTGTATTTCGCACCGCATTTCTTCCCGTCCACCGATCGCACCGCGCAGTTGCTCAGCACGGCGGCGGTCTTCGCGGTCGGCTTCCTGATGCGGCCGATCGGCGCGTGGATCATGGGGATCTACGCCGATCGGCACGGACGTAAGGCGGGGCTGACGGTGTCGGTCACGCTGATGTGTGCCGGCTCGCTGATCATCGCGTGCACGCCGGGGTACGAGACGATCGGCGTCTTCGCACCGACGATGCTGGTGATCGCGCGGCTGATGCAGGGTCTGTCGGTCGGCGGCGAATATGGCGCGTCGGCGACGTATCTGACCGAGATGGCAGGCAAGAACCGCCGCGGCTTCTTCTCGTCGTTCCAGTACGTCACGTTGATCTCGGGCCAGCTGCTCGCGATCTGCGTGCTGCTGATCCTGCAATCGACGATGAGCGAGGCGGCGCTCGATTCCTGGGGTTGGCGCATTCCGTTCGCGATCGGCGCGGTGCTCGCCGTAGTCGTGTTCTATATCCGCCGTGGCCTCGCCGAGACGCAGAGCTTCGAGAATGCCAAGGCCGATGCAGGCGACGGCAAGCCCAAGTCGGGCTTCATCCAGCTGATCACCAAGCATCCGCGCGAGACGATCACGGTGATGCTGCTGACCGCGGGCGGTACGCTCGCCTTCTACGCCTACTCAATCTACATGCAGAAGTTCCTGGTCAATACCAGCGGGTTCAGCCGCGAGGTGGCGAGCCAGATCAATGCCGCGACGCTGTTCGTGTTCATGCTGTTGCAGCCGATCGCGGGCGGGCTTTCGGACAAGATTGGGCGGAAACCGCTAATGGTCGGGTTCGGTATTGCCGGCGTGTTGTTCACCTATCCGATCTTCGCCGCGCTGGAGACCGCGACCAACCCGATCTATGCCGGGTTGCTGGTGATGGCGGCGCTGGCGATCGTGACGGGCTACACGTCGATCAACGCGGTCGTGAAGGCGGAACTGTTCCCGGCGCACATCCGCGCGCTGGGCGTCGCCTTGCCCTATGCGCTAGCCAACACGCTGTTCGGCGGGACCGCCGAGTTTGTCGCGTTGAAGTTCAAGGGAGCGGGCTTCGAACGCGGCTTCTACTGGTACGTGACGGCGATGATCGCGGTGTCGCTGGTGGTGTATCTGCGCATGAAGGACACGCGGACGAACAGCCAGATCGTCGAGGACTAGGTGTGCGCTGCTCCCTCTCCCCTCCGGGGAGAGGGATGTGGTGAGGGGTTGTTCCAGGCGGTGTCCTGCTTGGCTGCCCCTCACCCCGACCCTCTCCCCGGAGGGGAGAGGGAGCAGTTTAGCTAGCGCGGGAGCTCGATGATCGCGTCGAGTCCGCTGCCGGCGCGGTTAACTAAGCGGATCTCGCCACCAGCTTCCCGCACGATCGCGCGTGCCAAGGCCAAACCCAAGCCGATCCCTCCCGTCTCCCGGTTCCGCGAACTCTCCAACCGCGTGAACGCGTCGAACACGTCGCCCATCCGATCCTCCGGGATACCGGGGCCCTGGTCCGCTACGACGATCGCCACGGTCTTCGCCCCCGCCTCGACACGCACCTCAGCCGACACACCGTATTTGATGGCATTCTCGATCAAATTGCGGACCGCACGGCGGATCAGTGAAGGGCGCAGATGCATCCGCAGCCGCTCCGTCTCGACGAAGCTCACATCGCTGCCGATATCGCGAAAATCCTCGACCACGGCATCGACGAGCGCCGCAAGGTCGACGTCGGTCAGCGGTTCGCTTGGTCGCCCGAGCCGTGCCAGCGAGAGAATGTCGTCCAGCGTGCGGTTCATCTCCGCCACCGTATCGATCATCCGCGCCCGATCCACATCGTCCTCGACCGACTCGATGCGCACTCGCAGAGCCGCCAGCGGCGTGCGCAGGTCGTGGCCGATCGCGCCGAGCATCCGGTCCTTCTCGTCGAGCATCCCCGTGACCCGCAACCTCAACGCATTGAACGCCGCAATCAGCGCAACGACGTCGTCGGGTCCATGCGGTGGCATCGGCGCACCTGGATCACCCGGCCGAAAGCTCTCCGCCGCGCGCCGCAAATCCTGAAGCGGGCGCGAAATCCGTCGGACGATCCACAGCACCGGCAGCAACACGATGATGTACAGGATCGCCGTTTGCGTCAGTACCGCGAGCAACAGCCGCCAGCCGGGTTGCGGCCACGGCGCAGTGACTGCCAGCCATCCGCGTCCGGGCTGCTCGATCGCGATCAGCAGCGTCGCGCCCTGCCGATCGCCGCGTCGCAGCCCGTCGCGGCGATGCGCGTCGCTCGTCTCGTCGGTGGCGGGGCGAAGGCCGGTATCGATCCGCCCGACGGTCAGTCCAAGATCGGCGAACTGCCGGCGCAGTTCGGTGGCGACTTCGGGATGACGCTCGAACATCGTGGGTGGGATCGGATTGGCCCGCAAGCGGCGTACGCGGCCGCGGTCGGGGCTCAGCGGGCGGCCGCCATGCGCTTCGCGGTCCAGCGCGTCGGCGATCCGGGTCGCGACCGGCCGCGTCGCCTGGGCAAGACGGAATTCGGAGCGATCGTGCAGGATCATGCCGAAGTTGATGACCTGCGCCACCAACAGCGCGAGCGCGATCAGCAGCGCCATCTGGCCGGCCAGACTGCGCGGCCAGGGCTTGAACCGCGTCATACGGACCCGATCACAGGCGCGTGACTTCCGCCGCCAGCGTATAGCCGCCGCCCCAGACCGTCTTGATCAACTCCGGCGTCTTCGCGTCCGCCTCGATCTTCCGACGTAACCGGCTGATCTGGTTGTCGATCGCACGGTCGAACGCGGCGGCCTCGCGACCCTGGGTCAAATCGAGCAACTGGTCACGCGTGAGTACCTGGCGCGGGCGCGTCACCAGCGCGAGCAGCAGGTTATATTCGCCGGTCGACAGCGGTACGGACACGCCTTCGCGGTCGATCAGCGCGCGCTCGCCCGATTTCAGCACCCAGCCGGCGAACCCGTAGGAGCTGCTCTCCGGCGCGTGCTGGCGTGATCCGCCCGCGGTCGCGCGTCGCAGCACCACTTTCACGCGCGTCGCCAGCTCGCGCGGCGAAAACGGCTTCACCACGTAATCGTCTGCTCCCATCTCGAGCCCGACGATCCGGTCGGTCTCCTCCGCACGCGCGGTCAGCAGGATCACCGGCACGTCGCTGGTCGCGGCGATGTGGCGGCACAGCGACAGGCCGTCCTCGCCCGGCATCATGATGTCGAGGATGACGAGATCGATCGCGTATGCCGTCAGCCGCGTCCGCGCCGCCTCCGCATCGCCCGCCTGCGTGACGCGAAACCCCTGTTTGGTGAGGTACACGGCCAGCGGCTCGCGGATCGAGCGCTCGTCATCGACGAGCAGCAGGTGCGGCATATCTCCCATCGGGGCAGTGTCTAGCATGGCGGCTGTCCAGGGGAAGCACCGACGCCCGATGCTTCCCCTCCTTCACATTATTGAGCGGGTGCAGGCGCGGGCGGGGTCGCGCCGTCGCGGCGTTCGCGCCGGTCGACGTGGCGCATCTCGGCGGCGTTGGCGCGCTCGGTCGCGTCGATCGTGCCGTCGTGATTGGCGTCCATCCGGTCGAACCGCTTGAGCGCGCGCGCCTCGAACTCCTCGCGCGTCACGCTGCCGTCGCCGTTCGGATCCATCCGGCGGCCCATGCCGTCATGCTTGCGACCGCCCGGCGGCGGCACGGGGACGTCGCGACCGCTGGCCACCATCCGGTCGTGCATCGCGGTGCGATAGGCGCGCATCTCGCCGGCACTCACGCGGCCGTCGCGGTCGGTATCCATCTGCGCGAACCGGGCGTCGGCCTGCGCGATCGCTTCTGCGCGCGTGGTGACGCCGTCGCGGTTTTCATCCTGCCGCACTGGTGGACGCGGGGTTGCGGGGGCAGTCTGCGCGCTGGCAGCGGACGTGATCGCGCTGGCAGCGAGCATCAGGGTAAGGACGGTCTTGCGCATGTCGGACTCCGGCTGTGTGGGACGAATTCCCATTCAATGACGCCGTTCTAAGCCTCGGTTGTCGCAGCGTTTTGCCGCCGGGCCGCCAATGTGTCGCAAGATATGTCGGGCGCGCACGCCCCCTCCGCCGGCATCAGGCGAAGATCGCAACGCTCTGCATCTGTTCGGCAACCGGCGTGCCGTCGGCATTCCAGATCGCCATCTGCTGGCTCGAACTCCCCTCCCGCACGTAATCGGTGGTCGCGCGGAGCAGCCACCAGCCATCGCGCGTCACCGGCTGCGGACCGAGGATGTTGAGCAGCCACGTCATCGAACTGAGCGGGGCAGGGCCGCCCAGCAGTTTCAGCGCGGACGGCGGCAGGCAGTCCGCGACCGCGACCAGCTCGACCATCGGATCAAGTCCGTCACGCTCGGCCAGCCGCACCCACCGCAGCCACTCCGCCGGCCCGACGCCGTCATCCCGCCGATCGAGCAAGTCGAAGTTCCGCGAGAATGCCACCGCACTGTGGCCACGGAACGTCTGCGTCTCCGGCCCGGGCATCGGAAAGTCGGGCGCGCTGCCGGTCTGGTGATCGACTCGCGACGCGACCGCACCCATGAACACGAACGTCGCGCGCAGCCCAAGCCCGGCCTCGCTTTCGACATCGACCTGCACGAACGCGGCGTTGCGCCCGCGCCGCAACCGACTAGCACGGATGACGATGTCACCGGAGAGGGGCCCGACGAAGGATACCTGCGCGGATCGCAGCGGCGGCAGGTCGACATCGGACTTCTGTGCGGCATGCAACGCGAGCGCGGCGGAGAAGCCGCCGTACGCAGTGCGGCCTTGCAACCAATTCTCCGGTACCGTCCCGCGCCAGCCACCGTCGATCGGCTCGAGCGCGTCGATTGCCTGTTTGAGACTCGTCATGCGGCCGCACCCGCAAGCCGGTCGCGGAGTTCGCGCTTGAGGACTTTTCCGATCGCGCTGCGGGGTAGTTCGTCGGCTATATGAAGCGCGGACAGCCGTTGCGTCTTCCCGAGTTGGCCGTTCGCCCAGGCCAGGATGGAGGCGGCATCCTCGATTGCATCGGCCCGCGGGACGTAGAACCCGACCGGCGTCTCGCCCCAAGCCTCCGATGGAACGCCGATCACCGCGCAATCGGCTACGGCGGGGTGTTGCGCCAATACCGCCTCCAGGTCCGACGGATAGATGTTGAACCCGCCCGAGATGATCAGGTCCTTCTTCCGGTCCATCAGCGTGAGAAACCCATCCTCGTCGAACCGTCCGACGTCGCCGTGGCGGATGTAGCGGTTTCCGTCGGCGTCATGCCATTCGGCGTCGCGCGTCGCCTCCGATCGGCCGTGATAGCCGTTCATCATCGCCGGGCTGCGGCCGACGACCTCGCCCATCTCACCGCGTGCGACCTCGACGCCGTCATCGTCGATCAGCCGGATCTCGTGGCCCGGCATCGGCTGGCCGACGGTGTGCAGCTTGGTCGGGTTGGCGGTTGCGTTCAGCGCGCAACTCGCACCGCCCTCGGTCATCCCGTAGAACTCGACGAGCACCCCTGGCCAGCGTGCGACGACGTCGGCCTTCAGTGCGGCGGAGAAGGGCGCGCTGGTGCTGGTCTTGAAGCGGAACGTCGAAAGGTCGAAGCTGTCGAAGTCGGGAAGCGCCATGATACGTTGATACTGCACCGGAACCAGCATCGTGTGCGTCGCGCGGTATCGCTGCGCGAGTTCGATATAGGCGCGCGCATCGAACTTCCCCACCAGCACGACGGTGCCGCCCCAGCCGAGCGTCGGCAGGAAGCTGACCAGCGTTGTGTTCGAATAGAGCGGCGTGGCGATCATCGTGACCGCGGTGTCGAACCCCGCCGCCGTGTTGCGGGAGACATGCGCCCAGCGCATCGCGTGGCTCTGGACGATGCCCTTCGGCGTGCCGGTGGTGCCGGACGAGTATATGATGTTGAACGCGTCTTCGGGGGCGACCTCGACGGGGGTCGGCTTGGCGTCCGAGGGAGCTATCCACGCATCAAAAGATTGTTCCCCCGCGAAGGCGGGGGCCCAGGCTGGGCTCCCGCCTTCGCGGGGGAACAACACTATGCGGGCCGTTAGGAGCTGCCCTTCCAAAGCCCAAGCATTCTCCGCGTCGAGAAACACCACCGGTGCCCCGCTATCCGCGATCATCGCCGCAATCGCAGCCCGCGTAGCGGACGGTGCGATCGGCGTCGCAACACACCCTGCGCGTACCGCACCAAGGAATACCGCCGCATAGTCCGTCGTCGGCGCCGCGACGATCGCCACCGCCGTCCCGTGCACAACCCCGTCGCGCTGCAACGCCGCCGCCACCCGGTCCATCATCGCGTCGAGCGTTCGATAGTCGATGCTGCCCTGCGCGTCGGCAACGGCAGTCCGATCTCCCCGTTCCACCGCGTGCGCACGGATCAAATCGGGGAGGGTGGCAAAGCCGGTGGCAAGCATGTCTGCGGCGGTCGTCATGCGACGCATCGCTAGGCGAACGCGTCCGGCAATGCCATACGGTATATTCGAAAACCGATGTCGAGGAGACGCTCTTGCTGTTCTACGATAGCGCACTGCCCGCGCCCAACCCGCGCCGCGTCCGCATCTTCCTCGCCGAAAAGCATGTCCGCGTGCCGATGGCGCAGATCTCGATCCCCAAGGCCGAGCACAAGGCGGAGCCGTTCCTCGCGGTCAATCCGCTCGGCCAGACGCCCGCGCTTACGTTCGACGATGGCCGCGTGCTGACCGAGAGCGTTGCGATCTGCCGCTACTTCGAGATCCTCCATCCCGACCCGCCGATGTTCGGCCACGGCGCGCACAATATCGCCGAGATCGACATGTGGACGCGGCGGATCGAACTGCGGCTAATGACGCCGCTGTCGATGGTGTGGCTACACACGCATCCCTGGACCGCACGGATCGTCCAGCCGCAATATACCGAGTATGGCGAGAGCCAGCGCCCGCGTGTGCTCGCCGCGATGGTGGAGTTCGACCGCGCGCTCGCCGGACGCGACTGGCTAGATGGTGAGCGCTACACGATCGCCGATATCGTCCTGCTCACGACGATCGACTTCGCCAAGTTCGTCGGCGTCGCGATGCCCGACGACCTCGAACATCTGAGGGCATGGCACGCTCGTGCCTCCGCTCGACCGAGTGCCCAAGCGTAACTGGCGCAGTTAACCAACTCGTTTCACACGATAGAAGTCTCTCCTCGGCTATCTCCGGCGCGGGACAGGCCGTGCCCGCAGGGGAGAAATCGAGTGCACAAGCTGATCATCGTTGCGGCATTGTGCACGCTACCCACCGCCATAGCCGCGCAGGACGCGCGCACGGATGCGGCGATCGTCGTGCCGGCGCATACTGAAATGGCATTGCGCCTGGACGAGGAGATCGCGTCGGATCGCGCACGCGTCGGGCAAACCGTCGCTGTATCGGTCGCGCGGGACGTGATCGTCGATGGCGCGGTGTTGATCCCGCGCGGGGCTCCCGGTGTCGGTGCGGTTACCTTCAGGACCGGCAAGGGCGCGTTCGGCAAATCCGGCAAGCTCGATATCGAACTGCGCTCGGTCGAAGTCGGCGGTCGTAGCGTGCCCGTCGTTGGTCGCTATCACGCCGCCGGAGATGGCCGGACCGGCGAGACGATTGGCACGATCATCGTCGGCGGTGTCGTCGCGGGGGCGTTCGTCACCGGGCACAACGCCGTGTTCGAGGAGGGGCGCCAGTTCACCGCGTTCACCGGCGAGGCGACCCGGATCGCGCGTCCAGCGATACGGATGGCCCGGTACGCACCGCTGATCCCGCCCGCTGCCGCGTCGTTCGCGCGAGGTCCGGCCCTAGTGTCGCCATCCTACGCGACCGTGGCCTATAGTCCACCGGCCGCGATGGCCGTTCCACCAGCCTACGTAGCCGATGGCAGTTTCGCTCAAAAATTGGCTGCCGCCCAACCCGTCCGCGGTGGCGATCCGCGGCTGGGGTGGACGATCAGCGACTAACGTCCGGCCTTCACCGCCGTCTGCCCGAGCAGCGGATTCTTTCGCTTCGTCGGTGCTGGGCTTGATGCTGTCGTCGATTGCCTTGCCCTCTCGTACGCGGTAATCGCCGCCGGCCGAGCCGCAATCGCCTTGATCGTGAGGTCGGGCCCGGCTTCTTTTAGAAGCAGCGGGATCTCGCCGCGTTTGGCGGGGGCCGATTAAATAAGTCAGTCTTCGGAATGCTCCAGCGATTGTGTTGCGTGGGAGGCGAGGCAGGGGCCGTGGCGGGCAAGCTGGACGCCACGAGGGATTCCATCCCTGGCGGGAGCGATAAGGAAAATACGCTTTGCAACGTCGCGAATCTATGCGAGGGGAGCTGCATACCCGGTATTCAGATTGCCCGGACGCTCCGCTCCACTGATGACGCGGAGACGAGCCCGGCCACGACGTTGGAGAGGGGATAAGGCGGAAGAGCGACCCAAACGAGGACGCATCTTCCGCCGTCCTTCTCACGAAACACCGTTAACGCCTTCAAACCCATAAGACATTGCGTCGCAGCGGTAATGTCGCTCGTCATCCACATGCCGTTCGCTCGTCGCGGGTCGGCCAGGAATGCAGCTTTAGCTTGTCTGGTACGCCTCAATTGACCTAGCCTAAGGCCTATTTAGATTTCGAGGTATTGCCGATGGCCGCAGCGTATCAGTCCCATCCCGAGATCGCCGACGCATTGGCGATGAAGCGACGGGGCCTGACGCTCGCGCTGCTCACCTTCACCTATTTCTTCAGTTACATGGACCGTCAGATCCTTGCGATCCTGCTCGAGCGGATCAAGGCGGACCTGCTGCTGACCGATACGCAGCTCGGGCTGCTGTCCGGACTCGTGTTCGCGATCTTCTATGCGACGTTGGGCATTCCGGTCGCACGGCTGGCCGATCGGACCAGCCGCCGTAACATCATTGCCGCCAGCCTGACGATCTGGAGTGCGATGACTGCGCTGTGCGGGCTCGCGCAGAACTTCACGCAGTTGATGCTGTTCCGGATCGGCGTCGGTATCGGCGAGGCGGGGTCGAGCCCGCCCAGTCATTCGATCATCGCCGACCTCTACCCGCCCGAGAAGCGCGCAAGCGCGATGGCGGTGTATTCGCTCGGCGTGGTGCTCGGCGCAGGGTTCGGCACGCTGATCGGCGGGGTAGTCGCGAACTCGTACGGCTGGCGGATCGCGATGATGACCGTCGGCCTGCCGGGGATCGTCCTAGCCGTTCTCGTCCGTCTGTTCATGGTCGAGCCCCGCCGCGGACTGTCCGATGCGGCGCGCGCAGTGGCGACGCCGATGCCAAGCGTGGCCCAAGGGTTTGCGTCGATATGGGCGAGTGCGCCGGCGCGGCATCTGGTGGTCGGCGTCACGCTCACCTCGATGATCGGCTACGCGCTGACCGGCTGGGGACCGAGCTATATCCAGCGGTCGCTTGGCATCTCGATGCTTGATATTTCACGCTACATCGCGTTGCCGGGTGCGTTGTTCGGCGCGATCTCTGCGCTCGCAGGCGGCAAGATAGCCGACGTGCTCGCCAAGCGTCACGGGCTCCATGTCCAGGCTTGGGTCGTCCTCGTGATGAAGGGCCTGTCGCTCCCGTTCGCGCTCGCCTTCTACCTGATCGACGCGCCGGTAGTCGCGATCGGCAGCTATTTTGTCTCGCTGATCTTCGCCAATTCGTATCTCGGGCCAAGCTTCGCGTTGATCCAGCATCTCGCGCCGTTGCAGATCCGCGCGATGTGGGCGGCAATCACGTTGCTGGTGATCAATCTCGTCGGGTTGGGGCTCGGGCCGACGTTGGTCGGTTGGCTCAGCGATCTGTTGAAGCCAGGGTTCGGCGAGGATTCGCTGCGCTATGCGCTGATCATCATCGTGTTGATGACGCCGTGGGCGCTGTTCCACTATTGGCGCGCCGGGGTTCTGCTCAAGCGCGCTGAGGATGCAGCCGCGTAGTGCCCCCTTTCGCCGTCATCCTGACGAAAGTCAGGACCCAGGATTTCAAAGGACGGCGTTTGTAACTCTGGGTCCTGACTTTCGTCAGGATGACGGAGGGGAGGTTGCATCCGGGTAGGCCGGAGCCTCCGCCAGCATCCAGGCCAGTGCCGACTCGCGGTCATCGAACACCGCCATGTCGTCCCGCACCGAAGAAATCCGCTTCACCGGCAACCGCGCCAGCTTGCCCTCAGTATCCAGCGCGACCTTGCGCGACTTCAGCGGTATCGACACCGCCACGCGTTGCAGCATCGCGATCGCCTCCTGCGGCTGGATCGCGGACTTGGAGAAGTTGCAGAGCAGCACGTGGCGCTTGCCTGTCGCCAGCACGCGCCGTCCGTCGCGCTCCAGGTCGCGCAGGAAGTCCTCGACATGCTCGATAGTCCAGAAGCCCGACGCGTCGACCTCGATGATACCCGTCTCAAGATCGGTCGTGATGGTGTGCATGCAGCCTCCGTGGAGGCTCCGGACTGGCGACCAGCCGTTAACGCGGCGTAACCAACTCGATCCGGCTTCGATCCCGCGCCAATCTGGGCAAGGCGCTTAGGCCTTCGCGATCCGATCATCGAACAAGCCGTACATCAGCGTCGAGGCATACATCGCGATCGCCCGCTCGCGCGGCATCGTCGACGCCCATTTCCGCATGTCGAACGCCGCGTTCTGAAGCGCCATCAGCGCTTGCGCCGCGATCAGCGCATCGACCGCGCGGATCGAGCCTTCGCCGATCCCGTCCATCATCATCCCGGCATAGCGCCGCGCGATGCCGTTCGAGCGCTCAACCATCGCGTTGCGCACGCCGACCGGTAGCCCGCTCAGCGCCGTGGTACGCAACAACGGCCCCCGCTCGGCGAACTGGACGTCGAGCAGCGTTGCGACCGTGCTCGACAGCTTGTGCCAGTAGCTTCCGCCCTCGGCCTCGCCACGGCTCTGCGCATCGGCGATCGTGTCGAAGCTGCGGCGGTAGCACGCGATGACGAGGTCGTCCTTCGCATCGAGATGGTGATAGAAACTACCCTTGGTCACGTTCAGCTCGGATGCGATCTTCTGCACCGACGCGCCACGATAGCCGAGTTCGTTGATCAGGCGCGTCGCGGCGAGCAGGAACGCCTCGCGCCCCGGCTCCGCCTCGTCATGGCTGAGATCGAGCAGGGTAGGGGACCATTTGGCGTCCTTGCCCGCTATGCCGTGTGCGAACACGTCCATCAGCCGTTCCTCGACACGGCCGTACTGATCGGGCTCGTACCGCGTCAGCCATATCGGCAGCCAGAACGTGTTTTCCAACAGCACGTGTGCGCGCGCGCCGTTGAGATCGGTCTGCGCGCGCGACGAAGTCGGCCCCCACAACAGCCGCGTCCGACGGAACACCTCGCGCCAGCCCGCCATCAGGCGGCCGCGCATCGGCTCTTCGGTCGCGCGCAGATCGGAGAGGACGGCGAACGCCTTCTCCTCGCCGCGCTGAATCCGCCCGAGCCGGTCCATGTTGAGCGCGAGATAGCGCCGAACGCGTTCCTCCGGCGTCGCTTCTTCCGCCGCGACGTCGAGCATCGCGATCAGCGATTCGAGCGTGTTCTCAAACGCCGCCGCCGCGAGGTCTTCCTTGCGCTTGAAATAATAGGTAACGCTGGTCGTATTGAGCCCGACGCGCCGCGCCACGTCCGCGAACGTCATGCCCTTGGCACTCTGTTCGTTGATCGCTTCTGCCGCCGCGGCGAGGATCGCGTCACGCTTCGCACGGAAGCGCTTGGTCCCCTGTTCGCTCTCGTCGCTGGCCTCTGCCGGAACCTTCATCGAAACACCCTAACAGCTTCGATTTGAAGATACAGTGCTTTTTAGGCGCTTTCAGGGCGGACTTGAAAACATGCTTTCCGGAGTCCCTCGCACGCTTTACCGAATGTGCGGTATGGTCTAACCCGCCTCCAAAGCGATGACGAATGGAGAGCCCGCATGGATTTTACGCTGAGCGAACGAGAGACGTATTTCCGGGATCGGGTCCGGGATTTCATCGACCAGAATATCCGGCCTCGGCAGGCCGATTACGACCAGCAGGCGCATGAGGGCGAGCGCTGGAAGGTGATTCCGGTGATCGAGGAGATGAAGGAGAAGGCCAAGGCCGCCGGCCTCTGGAATTTCTTCATGCCGCCGCATTCGGGCCAGACACACGTCGACGATTCGTTCGAATTCGAAGGCACGCAGCTCACCAATCTCGAATATGCGTTATGCGCGGAGGAGATGGGCAAGGTCGGCTGGGCGAGCGAGTGTTTCAACTGTTCCGCGCCCGATACCGGCAACATGGAGGTGTTTCACCGCTATGGCACGCGCGAGCAGAAGGAGGCGTATCTCGGGCCACTGATGCGCGGCGAGATCCGTTCCGCGTTCCTGATGACCGAGCCTGCGGTGGCGTCGTCGGACGCGACCAACATCGAGACGTCGATGGTGAGGGACGGCGATCATTACGTCATCAACGGCACCAAATGGTGGTCGAGCGGCGTCGGCGATCCGCGCTGCAAGATCGCGATCGTGATGGGCAAGACGTCGTTCGAGGGCTCGCGGCACCAGCAGCAGAGCCAGATCCTCGTGCCGATGGATACGCCCGGCGTGACGATCAAGCGGATGCTGTCGGTGTACGGCTATGATCACGCGCCGCACGGGCATGGCGAGGTCGTGCTGGAGAATGTCCGCGTGCCGGTGGAGAACGTGCTGCTCGGCGAGGGGCGTGGGTTCGAGATCGCGCAGGGGCGGCTTGGGCCTGGCCGTATCCATCACTGCATGCGCACGATCGGCGTCGCCGAGACCGCGATCGAGGCGATGGCGCGACGGCTGCTCGACCGCGTCGCGTTCGGCAAGCGGATCGCGGACTTCTCGGTGTGGGAAGAGCGCATTGCGACCGCGCGGATCGACATCGAGATGACTCGTTTGCTCTGCCTCAAGGCCGCCGACATGATGGACAAGGCGGGCAACAAGTCCGCGCAGATCGAGATTTCGATGATCAAGGTCGCCGCGCCGAACATGGCGCTGCGGATACTCGACGACGCGATCCAGGCGCATGGCGGCGGCGGGGTGTCGGGCGATTTCCGCTTGGCGCATGACTGGGCGGCGATGCGGACGCTGCGGTTCGCGGATGGCCCGGATGAAGTCCACAACCGCTCGATCGCGCGCAACGAGTTCGGGAAATACGGCGATTTCCGGAAGGGTGGCGTGTCCAGCGGGGACGTCGGGGTGAGCCGGTAAACTCACCCCCCGTTCGTCCTTCTTTCTTCGTCATCCTGGGCTCGACCCAGGACCCAGAGCCGCAAGGGCAACGATCTTGGCTCTGGGTCCTGACTTTCGTCAGAATGACGGTCTCGTTTCGGAGCGCACCACCCATGAAAGCCGCAGTCCTTTTCGAAGCCAACACCCCGCTCAGCATCGAGGACGTGACCGTCTCGAAGCCGACCGCGCATGAGGTTCTGATCCGCACGATGGCGGTCGGCGTGTGCCGCTCAGACCTGCATTTCGTCGATGGCGCCTATCCGCACGCGATGCCGACCATCCCGGGGCACGAGGCCTGCGGCGTGGTCGAGGCAATCGGCGACGAGGTGCGCGGCGTGAAGGTCGGCGACCATGTCGTGACCTGTCTCTCGGCCTTTTGCGGCCAGTGCGAGTTCTGCGTCACCGGCCGGATGTCGCTGTGCATCGATGCCAGCGTGCGCCGTCCCAAGGGTGCCGCGCCGCGCCTCATGCTCGGCGACCGGCCGATCGCGCAGATGCTGAACCTCAGCGCCTACGCAGAGATGATGCTGGTCCACGAACACGCGTGCGTCGCGATCGACCGCGACATGCCGATGGACCGTGCGGCGCTGCTCGGTTGTGCGATCACGACCGGGGCAGGGGCGGTGTTTAACACTACTGACGTGACTCCGGGAGAGACGGTATGCGTGGTCGGCTGCGGCGGCATTGGGCTTGCGGCGGTCAACGCGGCGAAGATCGCCGGCGCGGGGAAGATCATCGCGCTCGATCCGGTGCCTGAAAAACGCGCGATGGCGGAGAAGCTCGGCGCGACGCACAGCATCGATGCGTTGTCCGACACCGCAGCGGACGAGGTCGTCGCGATCACGAAGGGCGGCGTGCACCACGCGATCGAAGCGGTCGGCCGCGCGCAATCCGCGGCCACCGCGGTCAAGGTCCTGCGTCGCGGGGGCACCGCGACGATCCTCGGCATGATGCCGCTCGGCGAGAAGGTGGGGCTGTCGGCGATGGACCTGCTGTCGGGCAAGCGCCTGCAGGGCGGGTTCATGGGCTCGAACCGGTTTCCGGTCGACATTCCGCGGCTGGTCGATTTCTACATGCGCGGGCTGCTCGATCTCGACACGATCATCGCCGATCGGATGCCGCTGGAGCTCATCAACGACGCGTTCGACGAACTCCGCCGCGGCGACACCACTCGCAGCGTGATCACCTTCTCGTGAGCGACGCGTCGACAAGCATGGTCGGCACGATCGCGGTCGGCGACAAGGACCGTCTCGACCTCGACACGCTTGGCGCGTGGATGACCGCCAACGTGCCCGGCTATGCCGGTCCGCTGGGCTACGCGAAGTTCGCCGGCGGCCAGTCGAACCCGACCTACCGCCTCGACACGCCGGAGCGCGCGTACGTGCTGCGCCGGAAACCGTTCGGCCCGATCCTGCCGAGCGCGCACGCAGTCGACCGAGAATATCGCGTCATCGCCGGGCTCCATCCGACCGGCTTCCCGGTGCCTCGGCCCTATGGTCTCTGCGAGGACGCGGCGGTGATCGGTTCGGCCTTTTACGTTATGGAGATGGTCGAGGGCCGGACGATCTGGGACGGCGCGATGCCCGGCGCGACCCCGCCTGAGCGCACCGCGCATTACGAGGCAATGGTCGACACGCTCGCCGCGCTCCACAACACGGATTACGCAGCGGCGGGGCTAGGCGAGTACGGCAAGCCCGGCAATTATTTCGAGCGCCAGGTCGGCCGCTGGACCAAGCAATATCGCGCCGCCGAGACCGAGCATATGGAGTCGGTCGAACGGCTGATCGAGTGGTTGCCGAGAACGCTGCCGGAGCAGACGCGCACCTCGATCGTCCACGGCGACTACCGCATCGACAACATGATCTTCGCGCCGTCCGCGCCCAAGGTCATCGCCGTCCTTGATTGGGAGTTGTCGACGCTGGGCGATCCGCTGGCGGACTTCTCGTACCTGTTGATGAGCTGGGTGACCGAACCCGAAGGGCGCTCGGGCGTGCTCGGGATGACTGGGCCGGAGACGGGCATCCCGACGATCGAGCAGGTCGTAGACCGCTATTGCGCCGCCACCGGCCGCGACGGCGTGCCTGATCTGAACTGGTATTTCGCCTATAACCTCTTCCGCCTGACCGGGATCGTTCAAGGTATCAAGAAGCGCATTATCGACGGCACTGCGTCGAGTGCGCAGGCGGAGAAGACGGTCGCGAAGATCCACGGGTTGGCAGATGCTGCCTGGGGATTTGCTGTGAAGGCGGGCGCCTGATTCCCCTCCCGCTTGCGGGAGGGGTTAGGGGRGGGGCTGACCTCCCCCGGCATGAAACGATGCGGAAAGATCGGGCCCTCCCCCGACCCCTCCCGCAAGCGGAAGGGGAGCAGAAGAAGTTGTCGCAGTTTGACCTTACCGGCTTGGTCGCCATCGTCACGGGATCGTCGCGCGGCATCGGCTTGGCTTCCGCACGCGAACTGGCCGAGCACGGCGCGAAGATCGTGATCTCCAGCCGCAAGCAGGACGCGTGTGACACGGTCGCCGCCGAACTCAACGCCAGACACGGAGACGGCACCGCGATCGCCATCGCCGCCAATATCTCCGACAAGGCCGGGCTTCAGCGTCTCGTCGACCAGACCCGCGCCAAGTTCGGCCGCATCGACATCCTCGTCTGCAACGCCGCCTCAAACCCTTATTACGGGCCCCAAGCAGGCATCGCCGACGACCAGTTCCGCAAGATCCTCGACAACAACATCGTCTCGAACCACTGGCTGATCCAGATGGTCGCGCCCGAGATGCTGGAGCGCCGCAGCGGCAGCATCATCATCATCTCGTCGATCGGCGGGCTGCGCGGCTCGCCCGTCATCGGCGCGTATTGCATCAGCAAGGCCGCCGACATGCAGCTTGCGCGCAACCTCGCAGTCGAGTTCGGCCCGTCCAACGTCCGCGTGAACTGCATCGCCCCCGGCCTGATCAAGACCGACTTCGCGCGCGCCTTGTGGGAGGACCCGCAACGGATCGAGGCGGCGAACACCAGCGTGCCCCTCCGCCGGATCGGCGAGCCCGAGGAGATCGCGGGCGCGGTCGTTTTCTTGGCGTCGTCGGCAAGCAATTTCATGACCGGCCAGACGATGGTCATCGACGGCGGCGTCACGATCTAACCGAAGGACCATGCGATGCGCTTCACGAACAAATCCATCATCGTCACCGGCGCAGGCTCCGGCATAGGCCGCGCCGCCGCACTCCTGTTCGCGCACGAAGGGGGCAGGGTCGTCGTCGCCGACAAGACCGAGGGCGCGGACGAAACCGCGCACCTCATCACGCAGGCTGGCGGCACGGCGAAGGCGATCCGCATCGACGCTGGCCTTGAAGAGGACGTGATCCGCACCGTGGCGCTGGCGTGCGACAGCTTCGGCAGGCTCGACGTGATGTTCGCCAATGCGGGTATCTCCGGCGGCCTGGCTAACCTGTTCGACACCGACGTCGCGCTGATCACGGAGGTGTTGCGCGTCAACCTGATCGGTCCGTTCCTCGCGATCAAACACGCCGCGCCGCGCATCGCCGAGCGAGGGAAGGGCGCTATCGTCCTCACCGCCAGCGTCGCCGGCATTCGCTCCGGCGCCGGCTCGCCCGCATATTCCGCGTCGAAGGCCGGCGTCATCAACCTTGCCGCCGTCTCCGCGCAGCAACTCACCGGCTCGAACGTCCGCGTCAACGCGATCTGCCCCGGCCTCACCGAGACCGGCATGACGAAGCCCGTCTTCGACTACGCGCGCGAGGCGAACAAGATGGACCGCGTCGGCCGCCTCAACCCGCTCCATCGCGGCGCGCAGCCCGAGGAACTCGCCAAGGTCGCGCTGTTCCTCGCGTCCGACGACGCCAGCTACGTCAACGGCCAGGCGATCGCGGTCGATGGCGGTCTCTCGTCGAGCCATCCCGTCACGCGGCAGGAATACGGCAAGACCGCCGCCTGACCGATGATGCTGTCGGGTCGCGGCGTTTCGGCCGCTGGATACGCTTGCGCAACGACTTTTGCGGGACCATTTGCGACGTGCGGACGTTGAGCGTCCGACCCCATAAAGGAGAACCCACATGGCTTTCGAACTCCCACCGCTGCCGTATGCCTATGACGCGCTCGAGCCGGTGATCGACCAGGAAACGATGAAGTTTCATCACGACAAGCATCACGCGGCGTACACCGCGAAGCTGAACGAAGGCGTCGAGAAGGATTCCGCGCTCGCCGGCAAGTCGATCGAGGACATCCTCGGCATGATCTCGTCGCAGCCGCCGCTGGTCCGCAACAATGGCGGCGGTTTCTGGAACCACGACTTCTTCTGGAAGACGATGGCGGCCAAGAGCGGTCAGGCACCGTCGGGCAAGCTCGCCGAGGCGATCGATCGTGACTTCGGCAGCCTCGACAAGCTGAAGGAAGAGTTCAACACCAAGGGCGCGGGGCAGTTCGGCTCGGGCTGGGCATGGCTGATCGCGGATGCGAGCGGCAAGCTGACGGTGACGAGCACGCCGAACCAGGACAACCCGCTGATGGACGACGCCAAGGAGCCGGGCACGCCACTGCTCGGCAACGACGTCTGGGAGCACGCGTATTACCTGACGTACAAGAACGATCGCCCTGGCTATCTGAAGGCCTGGTGGGACATCGTGAATTGGGACGTCGTCGGCGAGCGCTATGCGAAGGTCGCGGGCTGATCTGAATTCCCCTCTCGCTTGCGGGAGGGGCTAGGGGAGGGGGCGACGTACGTACTGGCGTCCGGTCTGTTGGTCAGGCCCTCCCCCGACCCCTCCCGTGAACGGGAGGGGAGCAGTAGATTATCCTTCGGGCGGCAGGTCGGTTACGGCTTTGTCGCCCGTTTGCAATCCGTGCTTCAGCAGCATCGGAATGTTGGCGAACGCGAAGATCAGCGTCAGCGGGATCGCGCCCCACAGCTTGAAGCCGACCCAGAAATCCCAGGTCGTGTTGCGCCACACCGCTTCGTTCAGTACCGCCATGAACACGAAGAACACCGCCCAGTTGCGCGTCAGCTTGCGCCAGCCGTCGGCGGACAGGCCGGGATAGGCGGTGCCAAGCAGAGACTGGAGTAACGGCCGACCGGTGACGAGCCCGAACGTCAGGATCGCCGCGAACATCGCGTAGATGATCGTCGGCTTCATCTGGATGAAGCGCTGGTCGTGGAAATAGATCGTCAGCCCGCCGAACACGACGATCAGCGCGCCCGACAGCCACAGCATCGGCGAGATATGGCCGGTCTTCACTTTCGACACGATCATCGCGGCGATGGTGGCGATGATGAACGCGGTGGTGGCGGCGACGACGCGGACGATCGGCAGCCCGGGGGTGAGGAAGTTCACCGCGAAGAAGATCGCGAGCGGGCCATAGTCGACCGCCATGCGAAGGCCGGGGGATAGGGGGGGCTTGGTTGGGGTCACTGGGTTTTCGCTTCCTGGGGGCGGGTGCGTGCGGGCATGTACCTCGATACAGACTCTCGACAAGCTCGATCCTTACTCGGCACGAACGGGGTGGGTTCGGGAGGGCATCTATCAGCCCACGCCGTTCGTCCCGAGTAGCCGTCGAGCTTGTCGAGATGGCGTATCGAAGGACATTCCGGGTGTTACTTCCGAACGCTCTCCACCCCGGCGATGATCCGGCTCACCTCGTTCGCATCGAACGGGCGGAGGTCCGTCATGCCCTCGCCGATGCCGATCGCGTGGATCGGCAGGCCGTATTTCTCGGCCGCAGCGACCAGCACGCCGCCGCGCGCGGTGCCGTCGAGCTTGGTCATCACGAGGCCGGTGACGCCCGCGACCTCCTTGAAGACCTCGATCTGCTGGAGCGCGTTCTGGCCGGTCGTCGCGTCGAGCACCAGGACGATGTCGTGCGGGCTCTCCGGGTTGATCCGACCGAGGACGCGGCGGATCTTGGCCAGTTCGTCCATCAGTTCGCGCTTGTTCTGGAGGCGGCCGGCGGTATCGACGATCAGTACGTCGATGCCCGTCTCGGTCGCCTTCTTGACCGCATCCCAGACCACGCCCGCCGCGTCGCCGCCCTCGGGGCCGGTGACGATCGGCACGCCGACGCGCTCGGCCCAGGTGCGGAGCTGGCCGATCGCGGCGGCGCGGAAGGTGTCGCCGGCGGCGAGCATGACGCCGTAATCCTGCTCCATCAGCAGGTGCGCGAGCTTGGCGATGGTGGTGGTCTTGCCCGAGCCGTTTACGCCGATGACGAGGATCACCTGCGGGCGGGGGAAGGCGTCGATCTCGATCGGTTTCGCGACCGTGGCGAGGACCTTCTCGACCTCTTCCGCGACGATCACGCGGATGCCGAGTTCCTCCATGTTGCGCTCGAAACTGCCTTCGGACAGGCGGCGGCGGATGCGGCCGGCGGTCTCGGGACCCAGATCGGAGGCGATCAGCGCTTCCTCGATGTCGTCGAGCGTCGAATCGTCGAGCCGCGCGCCGCCGAGGCCGGCGAGGTTGCCGACGAGCCGGTCGGAGGTGCGCTTGAAGCCGCCGATCAGCTTGTCGTGCCAGGTGGGGGTGGTGCTCATGATGGTTCTCGTATTGCGCTGAGGCGGTCGGACGTGGCGCCGGTGATCGTGATGCGGACGATGTCGCCGGGTATGGCGGGTTCGTCCAGCAGGACTTCTGCGAAATTGCCGATATGGCCGCGGTCGCCAGGGCGTTCGACGAGCAGATCCTGCGATGTTCCCACCAGCGTTTGCAGCCAGTTCGCTCGCGCGGTTTCGCCGGCGTCGCGGAGGAGGGCGGCGCGGTGGCGGCGGACTTCGGGCTCGACCTGCGGCATCCGCGCGGCGGGGGTGCCGGCGCGGGGCGAATAGGGGAAGATGTGCGGGTGGACGATGTGGCAGTCGTCGATCAGCGCGCGCGTGTTGGCGAACATCGCCGCGTCTTCGGTCGGGAAACCGGCGATCAGGTCCGCGCCGATCGCGATGTCCGGGCGGGCGGTCTTCAGGCGCTCGACGAGGGCGACGCTTTCGGCGCGTGAATGGCGTCGCTTCATGCGCTTGAGGATCATGTCGTCGCCGGCTTGGAGCGAGAGATGGACGTGGGGCATGATCCGGCGCTCAGTCGTCAGCAACGCGAAGAGGCGGTCGTCGATTTCGATACCGTCTAGGGACGAGAGACGCAGGCGTTCGAGCGCGGGTACGTGGTAGAGGATGCGCTCGACGAGGTGACCGAGCGTCGGTGCGCCGGGGAGGTCGGGGCCGTAGCTGGTGAGGTCGACGCCAGTGAGGACGATCTCGCGGTGGCCGGCGTCGACGAGCCCGGCGATCCGGTCGACGACTGCGCCCGCCGGGACCGAGCGGCTCGGGCCGCGGCCGAACGGGATTGCGCAGAAGGTGCAGCGGTGGTCGCAGCCGTTCTGGACCTCGACGAACGCGCGGGCGTGCGCGGAGAAGCTGGCGGCGAGGTGGGGAGCGGTCTTGCGGACCTGCATTATGTCGGAGACGACGACCGGAGCTTCGGTCTGCCAAGCTTGCGACGTCAGCTTGTCCGCATTGCCGACGACGCGGTCGACCTCGGGCATCGCGGAGAAACTGGCAGGGTCGATCTGTGCTGCGCATCCGGTGACGACGATCTGCGCGTCCGGACGGTCGCGCTTGGCGCGGCGGATCGCAACGCGCGTCGCCTTCACGGCGGCGTTGGTGACCGCGCAGCTGTTGACCACGACCATGTCCCGCCCGGCGACGAGCGCGCGGATGGTCTCGCTTTCGGCGATGTTGAGGCGGCAGCCGAGGCTGATGACCTCTGGCTGCGGGGCAGATGGCATGCGGCGCGATTTAGGAGGGGTGGGGGGGGAAGTCCACGGTTTGCTCGTGGGGGCGGCCGAGTCCTGTTCTCCTGCGAACGCAGGAGCCCAGGGTATAGGTGGAGCGCTGCTCGGTCCTGGGCTCCCGCTTTCGCGGGAGAACATAGTTTTAAGAGTGGTCCCGATCACATTACTCCACCCCGGCGAAGGCCGGGGCCCAATTGGGAGACTATGATAGTGGAGGACGGCGGGCCGTTACCGCGACCTCTCCAACTGGGCCCCGGCCTCCGCCGGGGTGGCGTTTTATGAGTGGAGTAGACCTCAGCCCGCCAAACGTGGCGCAATGCCGCGCGGCGGTGGCACGTCGCGGTCGGGCCGTTGCGCCAGCAAGCGCTTCTCGGCCAGCAACCGCCGGACCTGCGCCGCACCGAGAGGTCGCCCGTACAAATACCCCTGGCCCTTCGCACAGCCCATGCCGCGCAGGCGCTCTTCGATCGCGGCATCCTCGATCCCTTCCGCGGTCGTCGGCAGGTTGAGGCTGTCCCCCAGCCGCACGATCGTGT
Source organism: Sphingomonas sp. Leaf208 (assembly GCF_001421415.1). GTDB lineage: Bacteria > Pseudomonadota > Alphaproteobacteria > Sphingomonadales > Sphingomonadaceae > Sphingomonas. The sequence continues at coordinate 252,683 of NZ_LMKH01000023.1, read as the reverse complement.
TCACGATCGCCATGCTCTCCGGATTATCCAGACTCGACGAGACGAAGCTCTTGTCGATCTTGATCCGGTCGAACGGCAGCGCGCGAAGATGCGCCAGGCTCGAATACCCGGTACCGAAATCGTCGAGCGCGAGGCGGATACCCTGATTCTTCAGGCTGCCGACGATCGACTGCGCGAGTGGCAGGTTGTCGAACAGCGCGCTCTCGGTCATCTCGATCTCGAGCCGGCTCGCGGGAAAGCCCGTTTCGACCAGCGTCTTGATGATCTTCTGCGCGAGCCACGCGTCGCGCAACTGCAGTGGCGAGACGTTGACCGACAAGGTGAGCCCGGCGTCCCAGTCGCGCGCGGCGGCGAACGCCTGGCGCATGATCGACAGCGACAGGTCGCCGATCAGCCCGCTTTCCTCCGCGATCGGAATGAACACGTCGGGCGCGATCATGCCGCGCGTCGGATGTTCCCAGCGTGCCAGCACCTCGAAACCGGTGATGAGGCCGGTGGTCAGGTCGACCTGTTGCTCGAAATACGGAACGACCTCCTGCGCCGGGATCGCGCTACGGAGACCTGCTTCGAGCTCGCCACGCAGTTGCAGCGATCGCTCCATCGAGGTGTCGAACCACGCATGGCGACTGCGCCCGGCAGTCTTGGCCGCGTGGAGCGCGATGTCGGCGTTGCGCAGCAGGGCGTCGACCGACGCGCAGTCGCGATCGGACCGGGCGATGCCGATCGAGACGCTGGTATGGATATCGACGCCGTTGGTGCGGAACGGCAAGGCGAGGCCTGCGACCATGCGCTCGGCGATCCGGTCGGCGACGTTTTCGTGCGCGGAGTCGAAGACGAATGCGCAGGCGAATTCATCTGCGCCCAGCCGAGCGAGCAGGCTGGTACCGGGCGCGATCGCTGCGATCGTTTCCGCGACATGAGCGAGCAACAGGTCGCCTACCGCATAGCCGTGCAGATCGTTGACGCTCTTGAAGTGATCGATGTCGATCGTCAGCATGGCCATAGCCTTGCCGCGGCGGCGGGTACTGGCGAACAGTGCCGCGCCGTCTTCAGACAAGCTGCGGCGATTGAGGAAGCCGGTGAGCGGATCGCGCTGCGCAAGCGCGTGGGCGTGGCGGCCGGCGTCGGACAGGGTGCTCAGCTCTTCCGATAGGGCCCGGTACCGGAACCAGCCGAACAGGATCAGCGCCGCATTCAACAACAGCGCCGCGACCAGACCGTGATCGATCACCGCATCGCTGCCGTGCCAATGTGCCAGTGTCTTGACGACGGCGGTGCCCGCGGTGCCGACGAACAGAAGCAGTGCGGCGCCTGTTACGGCGCCGGTCATGAATTCCCGACTGATGTTGCGGAGCGAAAATGTCGCCGCCGACTTTACGGTCATGGGGTTGGCCTGTTCGGTCTCTTGCTTGGGTGGCGGTGTGGCATGCGACACGTGTAAGATATGTTAAGAAGCCGTATAGGCGGGACGGGGCGAGCCACGGGCGCGATTGGTTGCGCGAGATGAGCGTGAATTGAACCGAGGTACGAATGTCTTCCCGCGAAGGCGGGGACCCAGTCTGGGCTCCCGCCTTCGCGGGAGAACAAGGAGAGGTGTCGATCAACGTCCCTCCGCTCGGGAACCCATCTTGCATCCCGAACCGCATTCCAGTAGGTGGCAGCCCACGTTCCGTTCCGGGGCGCATATGACGAGCATCCAAGGATGCACGCTGGCCGGCGAGGTTTCGCCCGCCGGCGCTTTTGCGTTTGGTGACGGTGATTGGGAGTATTTCGATGTTCGAAAGCCTGAGCGATCGACTTGGCGGCGTCTTCGACCGCCTTCGCGGCCGGGGTGCGCTGACCGAAGCGGACGTGCGCGCGGCGATGCGCGAGGTGCGCGTCGCGTTGCTCGAAGCCGACGTCGCGCTGCCCGTCGCGCGTGAGTTTGTCGAGAAGGCGACCGAGAAGGCGATCGGCCAGAACGTCCTGCGCTCGGTCACGCCGGGCCAGCAGGTCGTCAAGATCGTCAGCGATGCGCTGGTCGAGATGCTCGGCTCGGATGCCGTCGAGCTCGAGCTGGGCGTCACCCCGCCGGCCGTCATCATGATGGTCGGCCTCCAGGGCTCGGGCAAGACGACCACGACCGCCAAGATCGCCAAGCGGCTGGCGGCGGGGCAGGCCAATTTCGGCCAGGCCGGTCGCGAGCGCAAGAAGGTGCTGATGGCGTCGCTCGACGTCAATCGCCCGAACGCGCAGGAACAGCTGGCGACGCTCGGCACGCAGATCGACGTCGCGACGCTGCCGATCGTGCAGGGCCAGCAGCCGGTCGATATCGCCCGCCGCGCGATGCAGGCGGCCAAGCTCCAGGGCTATGACGTCCTGATGCTCGACACCGCGGGTCGACTCCATGTCGACCAGGCGTTGATGGATGAGATGAAGGCGGTTGCCGATGTCGCCAACCCCGCCGAGATCCTGCTCGTCGTCGACTCGCTGACCGGCCAGGACGCGGTCAACGTCGCGCAGAACTTCTCGGACCAGGTGCCGCTGACGGGTATCGTGCTGACCCGCATGGACGGCGATGCCCGCGGCGGCGCGGCGCTGTCGATGCGCGCGGTCACCGGCAAGCCGATCAAGTTCGCAGGGACCGGCGAGAAGCTTGACGCGCTAGAGGCGTTCCATCCGGAGCGCGTCGCCGGGCGCATCCTCGGCATGGGCGACGTCGTCAGCCTGGTCGAGCGCGCCGCGGAGTCGATCCAGGCCGAAGACGCTGAGCGCATGGCCGCGAAGATGGCCAAGGGGCAGTTCGACATGAACGACCTGCGTGCTCAGCTCGCGCAGATGCAGCGGATGGGCGGGCTCGGCGCGTTGGCGGGTATGATCCCCGGCATGAAGAAGGCGCAGGGTGCGGTCGCGTCGGTCGGTGGCGAAAAGGTGCTGGTGCACATGGACGCGATGATCGGTTCGATGACGATCAAGGAGCGCAATAAGCCCGAACTGATCAACGCCAAGCGCAAGATCCGCATCGCCAAGGGCTCCGGGACGACCGTCCAGGAGGTCAACAAGCTGCTCAAGATGCACCTCGAAATGTCGACCGCCATGAAGAAGATCAAGAAGATGGGCGGCATGAAGGGCATGATGGCGATGCTCGGCAAGGGCGGCATGGGCGGTGGTCTTGGCGGCATCGGCAACGCGATCGGCGGGCCGCAGATGGGCGACATGCTCAACAAGGCTGGTGCCGGCGGCCTGCCGGGCGGTTCGTCGGGCGGCGGTCTGCCGGGGCTTGGTGGCCCCAAGATACCGCAGATGCCTGCCGGTTTCGACGATTTTCTTAAGAAGAAATAACCTCCTTATCCAACCACGACACTTCGGCTCGCGCCGGAGAATTTATTAGAAAACGAAGGAAAATATCATGGCAATCAACATTCGCCTCGCGCGCGGTGGCTCCAAGAAGCGTCCTTACTACAAGATCGTCGTTGCCGATGCGCGTTCGCCGCGTGATGGCCGCTTCATCGAGAAGATCGGCAACTACAACCCGCTCCTCGCCAAGGACAACGAGCAGCGCGTGCAGCTCGACGCCGACCGCGCGAAGCATTGGCTGAGCGTTGGCGCGCAGCCGACCGACCGCGTCGCGCGCTTCCTCGACCAGGCTGGCGTGCTCGAGCGTTCGGCCCGCAACAACCCGAACAAGGGCAAGCCCGGCGAGAAGGCCACCGAGCGCGCCGAAGAGCGTGCGACCAAGGCGGCTGAAGCTGCCGAGGCTGAAGCTGCTGCGAAGGCAGCACCTGCTTCGGGCAGCAACGAAGAGACCGAGCAGGTCGCTGCTGCTGAAATCGAAGACGCTACGAGCGCTTCGTAAGATCCGGGGGCGGTCGGGATATCCCGGCCGCCCTTGTTCCGTCATTCCAGCGAACGCTGGGACCCAGAGCCAAGGGCGGCAACGTTCGTGACCCTGGGTCCTGGGTCGAGCCCAGGATGGTGACGAGGGTAGCGGACGCGTTCCGCACCCGAACCGGACTTCATGCGTTCTCTCGATCGGTAACCCCGAACAGGAGCGCATGATGGCCCCCGAAACCGACCCCCGCACAGCCCCCGCACCCGAGGACATCGAAGATGCCACCAACCAAGGCGTCTCCGCCGACGACCCCGCCGAAGGCTCCGACGACACCCCCGGCCGCGATGAAGGCTCCGCGCAAGGCTGACGTGACGCTCGCCGTCGTCATCGGTGCGCACGGCATCGGTGGCGAAGTGCGGCTAAAGGTCTTCGCCGAGAATTTCGGGAGCTACAAGAGCTTCAATAACGGCGCGCTGTCGCTGAAGTCCGCCCGCAACGGTAACAACGGGATGATTGCGCGCTTCGCCGAGGTCGCCGATCGCAACGCCGCCGAGGCGATGCGCGGAACCGAGCTGACGGTGCCGCGGTCTTCGCTGCCGCCGCTGGAAGACGGTGAGTATTATCACACCGATGTGATCGGGCTCGATGTCGTCTCGACCGATGGCGAGGCGATCGGACGGGTCGTTGCGATCGATAATTTCGGTGCGGGTGACGTTATCGAGATCGAACGCCTTCCAGTGGACGACAAGCCTGGCAAGCGCTTCATGATTCCGATGCGGCCCGAGGCAGTTCCCGAATGGGATGCCGACCGGCTCATCGTCGAGGCCTCTTTCGCCGCCGAGTAAGCTTTGTTCTCCCGCGAAGGCGGGAGCCCACTCTGGGTCCCCGCCTTCGCGGGGAAACACTCTTTTCTCGTCGCGCAGGCTACCGCCGAAGCGGGCGCTGCTCGGCGAGCATGTTACGGATCGTCGTCGCAGCGACGCCGGCTTCCCCCATCGCATGGCTGATCTGGTCGAGGCCCTTCACCACGTCGCCGGCCGCGAACAGGCCGGGGATCGAGGTGCGCTGGTGCGAGTCGACTTCCAGGCACCCGTCCTCGGATGCGCGTGCGCCTGCCGCGACGGCTAGTTCCGAACGGATTACCGATCCGAGGGCTGGATAGATGCTGTCGAACGACAATCGGCCCTCCACCGTTTCCAGCGAAAGCTTGTTTTCCTCGATCGCGTAGTTGCCGCAGGGGCCTCCGACGCGGACGATCCCGGCATCGTCGAGCGCCGCTTCGCATGCCGGATCGAGGTCGTGGCCACCCTCTGGGGCGATCAGCGTCACGTCCTTTGTGTAGCCGCGTAGGAACAGCGCCTCGCGCATGCCGTGGTCGCCGGTGCCGATGATGCCGACGCGCTTGTCGGTGACTTCGTAGCCGTCGCAGATGGGGCAGTAGCGGAGGAGGCCGGCTTCGAGCGCTTCGTCATGGATGGCGTCGGGCATGTTGGGGCGGTTGTTCACGACGCCGGTGGCGAGCAGTACGCTCCGGGCTCGTGCGCGACGATCGCCGAGCCGTACGGTGAAGCCGTCGTCCTCCACCTCGATCGCATCGACCCGCACGCCCTCGCGCACCGCACCGTAAGTCTCAGCCTGCGCCAGCATCCGGGCTAGCAGGTCCGTGCCGCGGATGCCTTCGGGATAGCCGGCATGGTTGTGCGTGCACGGGATCAGCGCGGCGCGGCTGCTGCCGCAATCGAACAGCCGGATCGAGAGGTGGAAGCGCGCGAGATAGATGGCTGCGGTCAGGCCCGCCGGGCCGGCGCCGATGATGATGCAATCGTCCATCCGCCGCGAGCGTTTCGGCAGCGTAATTGTTCCGTCGGGGCGATCCGTATAGGTGCTGAGCAGATTGCGCCGCACGATGGTGCAAACCCTGCCTTCGGATAGAGAATTGGACGCTGTGACTTTCGCTGCCACGATATTGACGCTGTATCCGGAGATGTTTCCGGGGCCGCTGGGGACCTCGCTTGCGGGCCGCGCGCTCGGCGAGGGGCGGTGGTCCTGTTCGCCGGTGCAGATCCGGGACTTTGCGACGGACAAGCACAAGTCGGTGGACGATACGCCGGCGGGGGGCGGGGCTGGGATGGTGCTCCGTGCCGACGTGGTGGCCTCGGCGATCGACAGCGTTGCGGATGGGCGGCCGGTGCTGGCCATGACGCCTCGGGGGAAGCCTCTCACCCAGGAGCGGGTTCGCCAGCTCTCGCAGGGTCCCGGCGTCACCATTCTCTGCGGCCGGTTCGAGGGGTTCGACGAACGCCTGTTCGAGGCGCGGGAGATCGAGGAGGTCTCGATCGGTGACTACATCCTGTCGGGCGGCGAGATGGGCGCGCTGGTGCTGCTCGATGCTTGCATTCGGCTGCTGCCCGGCGTAATGGGCGCGGCTTCTAGTGGGGATGACGAGAGCTTCGAAACGGGGCTGCTCGAATATCCACACTATACCCGACCTCAGATATGGGAAGGGCGCGCGATCCCGCAGGTGCTGCGATCGGGGGATCATGCGAAGATCGCTGCATGGCGCAAACGCCGCGCGGAGATCGATACACGGTCACGGCGACCGGACCTTTGGGAGCGCCATGAGGGCGTTCGGGTCCAGTCGCCCTCTGGCGCGCAGCGACACGAGGACGAGACATGAACCTGTTGCAGACGATCGAAGCCGAGAACATCGCGAAGTTCCTGGCCAACAAGACGATCCCCGATTTCCGCCCCGGCGACACGCTGAAGGTCGGCGTGAAGGTCGTCGAAGGCGAGCGCACGCGTATTCAGAACTACGAGGGCGTGTGCATCGCGCGCTCGAACAAGGGCATGGGCTCGAACTTCACCGTGCGGAAGATGAGCTTCGGCGAGGGCGTCGAGCGCGTCTTCCCGCTCTACTCGCCGAACGTCGATTCGATCGAAGTCGTCCGCAAGGGCGCCGTGCGTCGCGCCAAGCTGTATTACCTGCGTGGCCGCACCGGCAAGGCAGCGCGTATCGCCGAGCGTCGCGACATGCGCCCCGCAAAGGGGACCGCAGCCGCCGAGTAATCGGAGACTGTTCGAGTTGAAAAAGGGCGAGGGGGCGATGGTCCCCGCGCCCTTTTTCGTTGTGCGCCTGAAATCAGTATCTTGCGCCGATGTTGCAGTGCGGAAGTGCACGAAGTTCACAGTCTCACAGCGTTCTGCACATCGCCCGATATGGGGGCCGATAGGGGCGTTTTGGGCCGAGGTGATGTATGCGGGATGGGCGGGGTTGGGCATCCGCCGAGGGTGCGCTCCGAGGCGCGTGTAGGACAGCGCATTAGCACGTCGGCCAGCGGCGACGGTGGTGACTGCGATCTCTGCGTCCTTCGAGGCATCGGGGGTGGTTGTCGGGTTGGACAGGGGCGCGCGGTCCTGCGCAGGCCGACTGCCGCTTCCTTGTTCTTGCGCGCCCGCTTCCTTGTTCTCCCGCGAAGGCGGGAGCCCAGTCTGGGTCCCCGCCTCCCCGGGGAAACACGTCTTGCTGGCGGATTGGGATAGCCCCCTGCTTGGGCTGTACGGACCTTGCCACATGGGGCGCGCTCGCGTGGACATGCCCCACCCCGACCCTCCCCTGAAGGGGAGGGAGTTTTCGTCGTGCACCGCCATCGCCATCATCGCCTTCGTCGCCATCACGCAACTCCCGCGCGTCACGCAACGCGTCGTCATCCCCGCGCAGGCGGGGACCCATATCCTCGGGGGCCGGTGATCATGGTGCGAGGCCAGCCAGTATGGTTCCCGCCCGCGCGGGAATGACGAGGCTTGGGTGGGCGTGATGTAACCCCCACCGCCCGTCATCCTGACGAAAGTCAGGACCCAGGATCACGAACGCCGTGCTGCTTGGCTCTGGGTCCTGACTTTCGTCAGGATGACGGCGTGGGTGGGGAGGCGTTCCGCTTGTAATCACGAACGCTGCCGTCTGTAGGGCGTGCCCATGGGCGCCCGTGCTTCCGGTGGCCCGCAGGCGGCCGTGAGCGCGCCTCAAGTGCCCGTCAGGCGTCGCGCCACGTGCCGGGCTCCAGACCCGCCACGGTCCAGTCGCCGATGCTCCACCGGACCAGCCGCAGCGTGGGGTGGTCGATCGCGGCGGTCATGCGGCGGACTTGGCGGTTGCGGCCTTCGCGGATCGTTATCTTCAGCCAGCAATCGGGGATGCTCGCGCGAACGCGGATCGGCGGCACGCGCGGCCAGAGGTCGGGCGCGGCGATCCGCTCGACGTCGGCGCGGGCAGGGCCGTCCTTCAGCGTGACGCCGCCCCGCAACCGATCGAGCGCGTCCTCGCCGGCATCGCCCTCGACCTGCACGAGATAGGTCTTGGCCAGCTTGAACCGCGGGTCCGCGATCCGCGCCTGGAGGCGACCATCGTCGGTCAGCAGCAATAGCCCTTCGCTATCGCGGTCGAGCCGCCCCGCCGGATAGACGCCCGGCACATCGACGAACTGCGACAGCGTCGCGCGCGGGGTCGGACTGTTCACGTCGGTGAACTGGCTGAGGACGTCGTACGGTTTGTTGAACAGGATTAGGCGGGGCATGGCGGGGCTTTAAAGGTATGCCAACGCTGAGGTCGAGTACTTCTTGGCAGTTTTCCATCGTGGAGATGAGCCCACCCTTTTTGTATTGTGCTACCCGCGCCCGGAATGGCCGTAACAAGTCGGCAGATATTGCTGATCGTTGTCGAAAATCTGTGCAAGCGATCGTTTTGGTACTGTTCGTGGGCGCTGGCGTGGCGGCCTCGGCACTGGTACGTCTAGTTCTGCTATCCGGGGGGAACTATGATTAACCTGAGAGTACGCGCGAGCAAGCGCGCCATTTCGATCACTGCACTTACACTCGGGTTGAGCGGGTGCGGCGGTTCTGACGGCTCCGGTCCTCCGCCTGCCCCGGCAAACCGCGCCCCGGGCATCACATCGGCCACGTCGGTCAGCGTCGTGGAAAACAGCGCCGGGGTTACGTACCAGGCGACCGCGACTGACCCGGACGGTGATCCAGTTACGTTGTCGTTGTCCGGCACCGATGCAGCCCGCTTCACGATCAGCGGTACGGGGGAAGTTCGCTTCGTATCGTCTCCTAATTTCGAAAAGCCGACCGATGCCGATGCAGACAATGCCTATTCGGTTCAGGTCTCGGCGAGCGACGGTAAGGCGACTGCCAGCCAAGCGGTGACAATTACGGTAACAAACAGCAAGGAAGGGGTTACTGTACAGCGGGTGGCCAGCGGTTTCAGTCACCCCACGGCGATTGTGACGATCCCCGGTCAAAGCCAGTTGATGGTGGCCGAGCGGTCGGGTGCGATCTACATCTACGACCCTGCTACCCAACAGCGCACGCTTTACGCAAGCGTCGAGGGGCTCACGGCTGCCGAGGGGCAGGGAATCCTCAGTATCGCCGTGCAACCCAATTTCGCGGTCCGCCGCATCGTCTATGCTTTGGTGGCGCGCAATGGCGGCGTCGCGGTCCGGCAGATCTTCAACAACGGCGGCCCGACGAGTTGGCTTGAGTTCTCTATCGGTCAGCTTACACGCTTTGCGAACAATGTCGGCGGGTGGCTGGGCTTTGGTGCGACTGGGCTTCTCTATGTCGCGACCGGTGATGCAGGTGGAGTCAACGATCCAAGCGGCAGCGCGCAAAGTTCAGCCTCATTGTTCGGCAAGCTCTTGTCGTTCACAACGGCAAGCTTCGACGCCTATTCCGGTGCGTCGGTTCCGGAGCCAATTAGACCAACGGTGCTGGCACAGGGCCTGCAATATCCGATCGGCGGAACCTTCTATAGCAACGGTCTTCTGTTGCCTGATCGCGGACAGGCGCAACGGGAGGAGGTGAACTCCCTGCCGCTTACCCCAGGCAGCATTGATAATCTGGGATGGCCTTACCGGGAAGGGACCAGCATCGTCACGGCGGGCGAGCCCGCCGGATTGGTGTCACCGGTTTTGGAATACGCACATGGCAGTGGAATTTATGCAGGGCAGCAGATTGTCGGAGGTTTCGTCTTTCGGGGTGGTAATGCCTCGCTAGCCGGCGCCTATGTGTTTCTCGACGCAAGTGGCGCTATCTTCACGGTGCCACTTAGCAGCCTGAACAGAGGCAGCACCGCATCGACTAGCGTCTTCGAACGCCGCGATGCAGACTTCGCTCCGCCGAGTGGAGCGATCGCTCAACCGACCTCGGTCGTTCAGGATAGCACTGGCGCGATCTACATAGCGGCCGACAATGGCGATATTTTTAAAGCAACTGCGGACTGATGACCATGGTGACCGCGGGCGCGTGATCCAGATACAGGTCAAAATACGTTTTACAGCCGTTCCAACCGGTATCGGAATCGAGCCGGGTTTAAGGCGTCGAACGTAAGGATAATGAAAAAGGGCCGCGGTGTTTCCACCGCGGCCCTTTTATTCGCCTAGCAATCTCAAACCCTTACTGGTCGAGGAAGCTCCGCATTTTCCGGCTACGCGACGGATGCTTCAGCTTCCGCAGCGCCTTCGCCTCGATCTGGCGGATGCGCTCGCGCGTGACCGAGAACTGCTGGCCGACTTCCTCGAGCGTGTGGTCGGTGTTCATGCCGATGCCGAAGCGCATGCGCAGCACGCGTTCTTCGCGCGGGGTGAGCGACGCCAGCACCCGCGTCACCGTCTCCTTGAGGTTCGCCTGGATCGCGGCGTCCACGGGGATGATCGCGTTCTTGTCCTCGATGAAGTCGCCGAGATGCGAATCCTCCTCGTCGCCGATCGGCGTTTCGAGGCTGATCGGCTCCTTGGCGATCTTCATCACCTTGCGCACCTTCTCGAGCGGCATGGAGAGGCGCTCGGCCATCTCCTCCGGGGTGGGTTCGCGGCCCTGCTCGTGGAGGAACTGGCGGCTGGTGCGGACCAGCTTGTTGATCGTCTCGATCATATGGACAGGAATACGGATCGTCCGCGCCTGGTCCGCGATCGAGCGGGTGATCGCTTGGCGGATCCACCACGTCGCATAGGTGCTGAACTTGTAGCCGCGGCGATACTCGAACTTGTCGACCGCCTTCATCAGGCCGATATTGCCCTCCTGGATGAGATCCAGGAACTGCAGGCCGCGGTTCGTGTATTTCTTGGCGATCGAGATCACCAGCCGCAGGTTCGCCTCGACCATCTCCTTCTTGGCGATCCGCGCCTCGCGCTCGCCCTTCTGGACCATGTTGACGATCCGCCGGAACTCGGTGAGCGCCATGCCGGTCTGCTGCGTGATGTCGGCGATCTCGGCGCGGATGCGCTCGACCGCCTCGCCCTCGTTGGCGACGAACGCGGTCCACTTCTTGTCGACCTTGTTGACCGTCGTCAGCCAGTTCTCGTCGATCTCGTGACCGATATAGCGATCGAGGAAGTCCTTGCGCGGCACCTTGTGGCGCTCGGCGAGGCGCAGCATCTGGCCGCCCAGCGCGGTCAGGCGACGGTTATAGGCATAGAGCTGATCGACCAGATATTCGATCTTGGCGTTGTGGAACTGGACGCTCTCGACTTCCGCCGTGAGTTCCTCGCGCAGCTTCTGGTATTTGCGCTCGTCGGCCGCGGAGAAATCGCCGCCGATGCCCATCGCGTCGACGCGCGACTGCTGGATCTTGCTGAACTTCTTGTAGAGCGCGGTGATGCTGGCGAACCGCTCGAGCGCGATCGGCTTGAGCTGTTCCTCCATCTGCGCGAGGCTGAGGGTGTTGTCCTCCTCCTCGTCGTCCGATGCGCGCGGGGCGCGACGCTCGCCGTCCTCGTCCTCGTCGGCGGACGGCTCTTCGGGCTCGGCCTCTTCCTTGAACGAGGGGCCGGCGTTCTTCTCGCTGATCTCGCCGTCGTCGGCTTCGCCGTCCTCGGCCATCGCTTCGGGCGCTGGGTCCTTCGACAGCATCGCGTCGAGATCCATGATCTCGCGCAGCTGCATCGTGCCCTCGTTCAGCGCGGTCGACCAGTCGATGATCGCGTTGAAGGTGATCGGCGATTCGCAGAGACCGAGGATCATCGTGTCGCGACCCGCCTCGATGCGCTTGGCGATCGCGATCTCGCCCTCGCGGCTGAGCAGCTCGACCGCGCCCATCTCGCGCAGGTACATGCGGACCGGATCGTCGGTGCGATCGATCGTCTCTTTCTTCTTCTCGATCGCGGGGCCTGTGTCGGCATCCGCGTCGGCGGCCTCCGGCTCGTCCTCGTCGTCCTTGGCGGGCTCGGTCTCGCCGTCCTCGCCGGCTTCGTCGTTCTCGACGATGTTGATGCCCATCTCGCTCAGCGCGGCGCTGATGTCCTCGATCTGGTCGGACGACATCTCGCCCTGCGGCAGTGCTTCGTTGAGCTGCTCATAGGTGATGTAGCCGCGCTTCTTGGCGCGCGCGATGACCTTCTTGATCGACGCATCGTTCATGTCGATCAGCGGCGCATCGCCGGTTTCGTTCGTCTCGGCGGGTTCCGCCATGTTCGCCTTAGCCATCAATCGCCCTCGGTACCCAACGCTCGGGCGTCTTCGTTCGACTGTACAAGATTTGCAAGTCGGACTTCCAACGCCTGTTTCTCTCTTACCATAGCCACTTGTCGTTCGAACGCATCTTCGGTGAAGTGCGTCTGCATCGCCGCGGTCGCCTGCTTGAGTGCCGCGTCTACCTCAGGGCGGGCGACCATGATCGCGATCGCCTCGTCGAGGTCGGCACGGACGCGGGCTGGATCGGCCGTGGTCTGCGTGAACGAATAGGGCATCGTATCGGCTCTCAACAGGTCACTCGCGACTGAATTGAAACCGGACCTCGCCAATATGGTGAGCAAGCGCCCGCTATCAAGCTTCTGGTCCTCAAGTGCAACATCTACGACCGCTTCGAACAATCGCCCGAGCGCGCCGTCGATCATTTGGAGGGAGCCGAGCACCTCCATGTGGCGCGCGATCTCGACCGGGTGGCGGATCAGGCCGGCGAGGACCGCCTTGGCCAAGACGCGGTCGATGCCGGTGGCTAGGAAGGCCTTCGCGTCTTCGGTGACGGGCGCGGCGGGGGGCTTCCAGCCGCCCTTGGGACGCTCGCCGCGGGGCACGAAGGGCGCGCGCACCGGTTTGAAATGCTCGTAGAAGCGGTTCTTGAACTCGGCGTGATACTGCTGCTTCACCGACGGGTCGGCGATGCCCTCCGCGAGTTCGTGGAGGCGGCGCTTGAGGCCGGCGCGCTGTTCGGGGGTGTCGAGCGCCTCGGCGGCGACTTCGGATGCCCAGAGCCGGTCGACGAGCTGTTCGGGGGTTTTCAGCAACGCCTCGAACGCGCCGGGGCCGCCGGCGCGGACGAGGTCGTCGGGGTCCTGGCCTTGCGGGAGCGTGACGAAGGCGAGGCTGCGGCCGGGGGCCAGTAGCGGGAGTGCGCGGTGGGCGGCCCTGAGCGATGCCTTCTGGCCGGCGCCGTCGCCGTCGAAGCAGAGCAGGGGGACATCGACCATCCGCCACAGCCGTTCGAGCTGCGCTTCGGTCAATGCCGTGCCGAGCGGCGCGACCGCTTCGCCGAAGCCTGCCTGCGCGAGCGCGATGACGTCCATATATCCCTCGACCACCAGTACGCGGCCGGATTTGCGCGAGGCGGGGGCGGCCTTGTCGAGGTTGTAGAGCGTGCGGCCCTTGTCGAAGAGCGGCGTGTCGGGGGAGTTGAGGTATTTCGGTTCGCCGCCGTCGAGCACGCGCCCGCCGAACGCGATCGTCCGCCCGCGCGGGTCGCGGATCGGGATCATCAGGCGGCCGCGGAACCGGTCGTACGGATCCTTGCCCTCGACATTGATGAGCATGCCGGACTCGACCAGCATCGGGTCGCCATAGTCCTTCAGCGCGGTCTTGAGCTTGCCGCGGCTGTCGGGGGCGAACCCCATGCCGAACGCGCGCGCCGTCTCGGGCCTGATCCCGCGGCGGTCGAGGAGTGCACGCGCGTCGGTGCCGGGGAGGCCGTTGAGTTGTTCGACGAACCAGTCGGCGGCGTCGGACATGACCTCGTGCAGGCCCTTGGCGCGTTCGGCCTTCGCGGCGGACTGGCGGTCCATCGCGGGCATGTCCATCCCGGCGACCTGCGCGAGTTCCTTGACGGCGTCCATGAAGGGGAGGCCGCGCTGGTCCGTCATCCACTTGATCGCGTCGCCGTGCGCGGAGCAGCCGAAGCAGTGGTAGAAGCCCTTGTCGTCGTTGACGTAGAAGGAGGGGGTTTTCTCGTTGTGGAATGGGCAGCAGCCCTTGTGCTCGCGTCCGGCCTTGGTGAGCTTGGTGGTCTTGCCGACGAGCGCCGAGAGCGAGGTGCGGGCGCGGAGCTCGTCGAGGAATTGTGGGGTTAGGGCCATGGGGTGACTTTGGTGGGGGGGGTGTTTGCGGCTAAGCCCTCCCCCGACCCCTCCCGCAGGCGGGAGGGGAGCAGAAGGGGGGCAGGGCTATCACCGGACGCAACCGAGTCCCCCTTCCGCTTGCGGGAGGGGTTAGGGGAGGGGCGTTCCGCAAGCACGCGCCCGATCTCGGCCACCACGCCCTCTATCCGCTCCAACACGTCGTTGTTCCAGAACCGGATCACTCGGTAGCCTTGTTGTTCGGTGAAGCGCGTTCGCCGGGCGTCGTCGTCGGATTGCCAGTCGTGCTGCCCGCCATCGACCTCGACGACGAGCTTCGTAGCGCGGGAAACGAAATCGCAGATGAACGGGCCGATCGGTACCTGACGGTTGAACCTCACGCCCGAAATCCGGCGCGCGGCAAGGTGTTGCCACAACGCGCTTTCGGCACGCGTGGGGTGGGCGCGGAGGTCTCGGATGCGGGTGCGTTGTTCCAATGCTCCGTCTCCGTTGTTGCGCTGCCCTCCCCCGACCCCTCCCGCAGGCGGGAGGGGAGCAGTTAGCTCAGCGCTGCCTTTACCAGGCCGCTCGCCTTGCTCATGTCCAGCTCGCTGGCGTGGCGTGCCTTCAGTTCGGCCATCACGCGGCCCATGTCCTTCATGCCGGTCGCGCCGAGCTCTGCCTTGATCGCCTCGATCGCCGCCGATGTTTCCGCCTCGCTCATCTGCTGCGGCAGGAAGCGTTCGATCACCGCGACTTCCGCCGTCTCCGCATCGGCGAGTTCCTGGCGGCCACCCTTCGAGAACATCTCGATCGACTCGCGACGCTGCTTGACCATCTTCTGAAGGACTTCGACCACCAGCGCGTCGTCG
Organism: Sphingomonas sp. Leaf208; assembly: GCF_001421415.1. GTDB lineage: Bacteria > Pseudomonadota > Alphaproteobacteria > Sphingomonadales > Sphingomonadaceae > Sphingomonas. The sequence goes on along the minus strand of NZ_LMKH01000023.1, from coordinate 237,681 downwards.
CTCTCGGGGGCCTTGCCGTCTCTGGACTGAGGGGCACGCGCCTCGATGTCGCGGTTCTTGATCGCGGCCTGGATCAACGAGATAGCGTTGCGGCTCGTCTTGTCGCCGGCCTTCATGGCGGTCAGCTGCGCAGCCTTGATGTCGTCGCGAATCATGTACTGGTCTTTCAGGCGGTTCGGGATAGCCCGACGGGATAGCGCGTCCGCCGTCCGTTTAACAGATTGACGCTGCGGCACGCCGGCCTTAGCGGACACCACTTAGCGACATCGTCAACGTAAAGAGAGTGCCCAGCCTGATGGCCGACACCCAGCCTATAGCTATGCCTGCCGGAGCCACCGGTGTCCTGGTCCTCGCCAATGGCGACGTGATCTGGGGTCGCGGGTTCGGCGCAGAGGGCAGTGCGGTCGGCGAAGTGTGCTTCCACACCGCGATGACCGGCTATCAGGAGGTGCTGACCGACCCGTCCTTCGCCGGGCAGATGATCTGCTTCACCTTCCCGCACATCGGCAATGTCGGCGCGAACCCCGACGACGTCGAGGCGGACGACCCGCATGCGCTCGGCATCATCGTCCGCGAGGACGTGACGCAGCCGTCGAGTTTCCGCGCGGTCGAGGGGCTCGACGGCTGGATGAAGCGGCATGCGCGGATCGGCCTTTCGGGCGTCGACACGCGTGCGCTGACGCGGCGGATCCGGGTGGCGGGCGCGCCTAATGGGGTTATCGCGCATTCGGCTAGCGGCGAGTTCGACGTGGCGGCGTTGCTGGCGATGGCGCGGGCGTGGCCGGGGCTGGAGGGCATGGACCTCGCCAAGGACGTGTCCACGAGCATGCATTATGGCTGGGGTGAGGATGCGCCCGGCGGTGTCTGGAAGCTAGGCTTCGGCTACGGGGACACCTCGCCAGCAGGAGAGGGCGCTTCTGCTCCCTTCCCGCTCGCGGGAGGGGTCGGGGGAGGGGCTGGCCAATCAGCGCCGACCCCGCCTGAGGCCAGGCCCTCCCCCAACCCCTCCCGCTCCGCGGAAGGGGAGAAAGCTCGCCCGCACGTCGTCGCGATCGATTATGGCTCGAAGCGCAATATCTTCCGCAACCTCGTTGAGGCAGGCGCCAAGGTTTCCGTCGTCTCCGCCACCGCCAGCTTCGACGACGTGATGGCGCTCGCCCCCGACGGCATCTTCCTGTCGAACGGCCCCGGCGACCCCGCCGCGACCGCCGAATACGCCGTCCCGGTGATCCGCCAGTTGCTCGAGACGGGCAAGCCGCTGTTCGGCATCTGCCTCGGCCACCAGTTGCTCGGTCTCGCGGTCGGCGCGACCACGACCAAGATGTTCCAGGGCCACCGCGGCGCCAACCACCCGGTCAAGCGCCTGTCCGACGGCGCGGTCGAGATCACCAGCATGAACCACGGCTTCGCGGTCGAGCGCGACAGCCTGCCCGCGAACGTCCGCGAGACGCACGTGTCGCTGTTCGATGGATCGAACGCTGGGCTGGAACTTACCGACAAGCCGGCGTTCTCGGTTCAGTATCACCCTGAGGCTAGCCCAGGGCCGCAGGATAGCCTGTACCTCTTCGAGCGGTTCGTCGGATCGCTGCGGTGAAACTGCCGCTGGCGTTCATAGGCCTTCTGTTAGGTGCAGGGCCGGCCAGTGCAAAGCTGACGGTAACGACGGTCCCGGTTGGAAAGCTGGCCGTCGTCACTGAAGTCGACGATATTAGCGATACACCGATTATGCATGCCCCACTCGTCACGAAGAAAATACGGCTCGAATGGCGATCAGCAGATCGTCGCGTTCGGTTTTCTCTGAACGATGACGGCCAAGATCTTTTTACAACATTCGATTTGTCCAAGCCGGACCTTAGCGACACGGTCTGTGGGAGACTGACTGGTGGCACGCTGCTTACCTATCAGTCGAATGCAGCATCAACCGAGCGATGGATGCAGTTCGGCACAGGGCTCCGCGCCGACCTTATCGAGATTTGCCGAGGTTCGTTAAATACCTCGCAACTAGATTCCTACGTCAGTGAGTTCGCGATCGCGAGATCCGACTTTGCGCCAGCGCTAGAAGTGATGAAAGCGTCAGCGAAGGAGCAGTTCGGTGGTTGGGGTCGCCGTTGTCTGAAGTACAAATTCTCCAAAAAATATCAGCGGCCGCTTTGCACGCGCTACTCGGCGAAAGAAGAATAATGCCAAAACGCACCGACATCTCCTCGATCCTCGTCATCGGCGCAGGACCCATCGTCATCGGCCAGGCGTGCGAGTTCGATTATTCGGGCACGCAGGCGATCAAGGCGTTGAAGGAGGAGGGCTATCGTATCGTCCTCGTCAATTCGAACCCCGCCACGATCATGACCGATCCCGAGCTGGCCGACGCGACCTATGTCGAGCCGATCACGCCCGCGATCGTCGCCAAGATCATCGAGAAGGAGCGCCCTGACGCGATCCTGCCGACAATGGGCGGACAGACCGCGCTGAATACCGCGCTCGCACTGTTCCATGACGGTACGCTGGAGAAGTTCGGCGTGACGATGATCGGGGCGGATGCCGATGCGATCGACATGGCGGAGGACCGGCTGAAGTTCCGCGATGCGATGGACCGGATCGGGCTGGAAAGCGCGCGCTCGGCGATTGCACATACTGTCGAGGAAGCCTTGGAAGGCCTTGAGAAGACAGGGCTTCCGTCGATCATCCGGCCGAGCTTCACGATGGGCGGCTCGGGCGGCGGCATCGCGTACAACCGCGAGGAGTTCATCGCGATCGTCCGCAATGGGCTCGATCTTTCGCCGACCACCGAGGTGCTGATCGAGGAATCGCTGCTCGGCTGGAAAGAATACGAGATGGAGGTGGTGCGCGATCGCAACGACAACGCGATCATCATCTGCTCGATCGAGAACGTCGATCCGATGGGCGTCCACACCGGCGACTCAATCACGGTCGCGCCGGCGCTGACGCTAACCGACAAGGAATACCAGATCATGCGCAACGCATCGATCGCGGTGTTGCGCGAAATCGGTGTCGAAACAGGTGGTTCGAACGTGCAGTTCGCGGTCAATCCGAAGGACGGCCGGCTGGTCGTCATCGAGATGAACCCGCGCGTTTCGCGCTCGTCCGCGCTGGCGTCCAAGGCGACCGGCTTCCCGATCGCGAAGGTCGCGGCGAAGCTGGCGGTCGGCTACACGCTCGACGAGATCGAGAACGATATCACCGGCGCTACACCGGCCGCGTTCGAGCCGACGATCGATTACGTCGTGACGAAGATCCCGCGGTTCGCGTTCGAGAAGTTCAAGGGCGCGTCGAACACGCTCGGCACCGCGATGAAGTCGGTCGGCGAGGTCATGGCGATCGGTCGCAATATCCATGAATCGATGCAGAAGGCGTTGCGCGGGCTCGAGACGGGCCTGTCGGGGTTCAACCAGGTCGATCATCTGGTCGGTGCGCCGCGTGCGGAAATCGAGGCGGCGCTGGCCGTCGCGACGCCGGACCGGTTGCTGGTGGCGGCGCAGGCTTTGCGCGAGGGATTCACGGTCGCCGAGGTGCATGCGATCGCCAAGTACGATCCGTGGTTCCTGGAGCGGATCGCCGAGATCATCGCGGCCGAGGCCGAGGTGATGAAGGACGGCCTGCCGATCGACGCGCCGGGCATGCGGCGGCTGAAGAGCATGGGGTTCAGCGACAAGCGGCTCGCGTGGCTGGCGCTGCAGTCGGCCAATCTGCGCGGCATGAACCGCGGGATCGCGCGCGGGTCGGGGCTGATTCACGAAGTCGTCAAGGCGATGACCGGTGGCGTGACCGAGGAGGAGGTGCGCCAGCATCGCCTGAAGCTCGGCGTGCGGCCGGTGTTCAAGCGGATCGATACGTGCGCGGCTGAATTCGATGCGAAGACGCCGTATATGTACTCGACCTACGAGGCGCCGAGCTTCGGCGAGCCCGAGAACGAGTCCGAGCCTACCGACCGCAAGAAGATCGTGATCCTGGGCGGCGGGCCGAACCGGATCGGGCAGGGGATCGAGTTCGATTATTGCTGCTGCCATGCGTGCTTCGCGCTGGCGGATGCGGGCTATGAGACGATCATGGTCAACTGCAACCCGGAAACGGTGTCGACCGACTACGACACTAGCGACCGGCTGTATTTCGAGCCGCTGACCGCCGAGGACGTGCTGGAGATCCTGCATGTCGAGCAGCAGAACGGGACACTGGTGGGCGTGATCGTGCAGTTCGGCGGGCAGACGCCGCTGAACCTTGCGCGCGCGCTTGAGGCTGCGGGCATTCCGATCCTCGGGACGACGCCCGACGCGATCGATCTGGCGGAGGACCGCGAGCGGTTCGCGGCACTGATCACCAAGCTCGGGCTGTTGCAGCCGGCCAATGGCCTGGCGCGGAGCCGGGACGAGGCGGTCGCGGCGGCGGAGCGGATCGGCTATCCGGTGCTGATGCGGCCGTCCTATGTGCTCGGCGGCCGGGCCATGGAGATCGTCGATACGATCGGGCAACTCGAGCATTACATCGCCACCGCGGTGCAAGTGTCGGGCGACTCGCCGGTGCTGATCGACCAGTATCTGCGCGATGCGATCGAGGTCGATGTCGATGCGATCTGCGACGGCACCGACGTGGTGGTCGCGGGCGTGTTGCAGCATATCGAGGAGGCGGGCGTCCATTCGGGCGATTCTGCGTGCTCGATCCCGCCATATTCGCTGTCGGCGGAGATCATCGCCGAGATCGAGCGGCAGACGGTGGCGCTTGCGCATGCCTTGTCGGTGGTCGGGCTGATGAACATCCAGTTCGCGGTGAAGGACGGCCTGGTCTACCTCATCGAGGTCAACCCGCGCGCGTCGCGCACCGTGCCGTTCGTCGCCAAGGCGATCGGTGCGCCGATCGCCAAGATCGCTGCGCGCGTGATGGCGGGCGAGAAGCTGGTCAATCTGCCGAAGATCGACCGACATATCGACTATTATGCGGTGAAGGAGGCGGTGTTCCCCTTCAACAAGTTCCCCGGCGTCGATCCGGTGCTGTCACCGGAAATGAAGTCGACCGGCGAAGTCATGGGAATCGATCCCGATTTCACGATCGCGTTTGCGAAGGCGCAGCTTGGCGCGGGAACGATCCTGCCGACTAAGGGCAGCGTCTTCGTCAGCGTGAAGGACGGCGACAAGGCGATGATCGTCGAGGCGGTGAAGGCGCTGGTCGACACCGGCTTCTCGATCGTCGCGACCGGTGGGACCGCGGATCATCTGGCACGTGCCGGCTTGCCGGTCGAGAAGGTCAACAAGGTGGCGCAGGGTCGGCCGCATATCGTCGACCGGATCAAGGACGGCGACATCGCGCTGATCTTCAACACCACCGAGGGGTGGCAGAGCCTGAAGGACTCGCAGCCGATCCGTGCTTCCGCGCTGGGACAACGCATTCCGTACTTCACGACCGCGCCGGCTTCGCTCGAAGCGGCGAAGGCGATCGCCAAGCTTTCGACGCACAGCCTTGAAGTACGGCCGCTGCAATCCTATTATTCGCAGTCGCACGACTGATCCCGACATGAGAATGATGTGTGGGCGGGGCTGGTACAGGGCCTCGCGCGGGGAAATGGATTTGGGGACGAGATGATGGCGACCGTCGAAAAGATGCCGATGCTGCAGGAAGGCTATGAGACGCTGAGCGCGGATCTGAAGCGCCTGAAAGCCGAACGTCCGACGATCGTCGACGCGATCGAAGAGGCGCGCGCGCACGGCGACTTGAGCGAGAACGCGGAATATCATGCCGCGAAGGAGCGTCAGGGTCAGGTCGAGGCATCGATCTCCGACATCGAGGACAAGTTGTCGCGCGCGCAGATCATCGATCCGAAGGATTTGTCGGGCGATAAGGTCGTGTTCGGCGCGACGGTGACGTTGCTCGACGAGAACGACAAGCCGGTGAAGTATCAGATCGTCGGCCAGACCGAGGCTAACGCGAAGACGGGGCGGATCTCGTACAACTCGCCGCTAGGGCGTGGGTTGATCGGGCGGAAACTCGACGAAGAGGTCGAGGTCACGGTGCCGGCCGGCGAGCGGTACTACGTCGTCTCCAAGATCGAGTTCATCTGACCTCATGAATTTTTTCGAGACGCGGGCGACGGCGATCATCACGATCGTGACGGTCATCGTCTCGGGATTTCTGGTGCTGAGCGGGTCGCTTGGGTATTGGGCGGTGAACGCCGGGTTCATTCCGTTGCGGATGACTGATCTCGGTATTCCGAGCGAGCATATGTTTGTCGTGCCGTCCTGGGCGACGCCGCTGACCGCGACTCTGATCCATGGTGGCTGGGCGCATATCGCGCTGAACCTCGTGATGCTGGTGTATTGCGGGCAGTTCGTCGAGAAGGCGCTGGGGACGGTCGGGTTGGTCGTGCTGTACGTGCTGGGCGCGTATGCGGCGGCGGCGGGGCATTGGGCGTTCGGGCCTGAGTCTACCGCGCCGATGATCGGCGCCTCGGGCGCGATTTCGGCGGTCGTTGGGGCTTATGCGCTTTTGTATGGCGAGCGGCGGGCGCAGGCGATCGGGCCGGTGCCGGCTGGGGTCGTGCATGTCGTTTGGCTGGCTGCCGCCTGGATCGGGATCCAGTTGCTGATGGGGCTGGCCGGGTTTGGGGCTTCGGTTGGGGCTAGCGGGCCTATTGCTATTGGCGCGCATATCGGTGGGTTCTTGGCGGGGCTGGTGCTGGCTCGGCCTTTGTTGCTTTGGCATTACCGGGCTGCTTAGGCGGCCACACCGTTCGTCCTGAGTAGCTGCTGAGCTTGTCGAAGCGGCGTATCGAAGGATGGGTTGGTACGCGGGACCTGTGCTTCGATACGAGCCCTCGATACGCTCCTTGCGGAGCTACTCGGTCTCTACTCAGCACGAACGGTAAGGGGGAAGGGTGCGCGTGTGCGCCTTCGTCGGCTGTACCGGCGTATCTCTTCTCTACCTATCTGCGCGGGGGGCAGCGCGTGAGCCGAATGGGTCAGTCAACGATTCAGCGCGACGGGTGCTGGGAGCACTGCTTGGCGTGCCCTCACCCGCCGCCGCCTTTGGCGTCTCTCCCTCTCCCAACGGGAGAGGGAAGGGCCCCGCGGCTGCTTTGCCGTGGGAAGGGTGGAGCAAGTTGTTTTGCGCTATGCCAGTTTCGCTAATTCCTGAGCACAAGCTCAAGTCGACTGCGGCAGAGGTGCTGTCGCTCGACACCGTCATCCCCGCGCAGGCGGGGATCCATAGCCTATGTCGCTGCGATCAGATCGCTACGTTAGCCAGTATGGGTTCCCGCCTTCGCAGGAATGACTAAGGGGAAGCCGTTACGCTACCGTCGCACCCAGGTTCGGTTCGAGCATGCGGTGCAGGTGCACTACCACAAACTTCATCTCGGCATCGTCGACGGTACGCTGCGCCGCAGCACGCCAAGCCTTCTCGGCGCTGGCGTAGTCGGGGAATACGCCGACGAATTCGATCTTGCTCAGATCGTTGAAATCCAGGGTGCGCGGGTCGCTGACGCGGCCGCCGAATACGAGGTGGAGCTTGCTCATGCGCTTGCTTTCCTAGGGAGGGGGTTGCCGCCTCCCTAGCGTGTTCGACCCGCGGTTTGAACCCTTAGACGGTCGGCTTTTGCGAAACCGCCTTCGCACCTGCGGTACCGGCCGTCGTGACCGCCTTGACGATACCCTCGAGCAAGCCCTTGGCCTGATCGCGTGCATTGTCCTTGGTCAGGCCGAGTTCGCCGAGTTCCGAGCGGCCTGCATCCTTCGCTGCGGCAGTCGCCGCCACGAGCGTTTCGCTGAGACGCTTGCCGACGGGAGCGAGCAGTTCCTTCTCGCGGGCCGAACGCGGGAGCAGCGCACCGGCGAGCGCGCCTACGGCCAGACCGCCGACGAGGATGCCGAGCGGGTTGGACTCGAGGTTGTTCACAACGCGCTTGGTCTTCTCGCGTGAGACTTCGAGAACCTCGGAGGCCTTGTCGCCGGCGTCGTGATAGACCTTAGATGCGGTCTCGCGGACCGTATCGAGGCCTTCACGCAGACGGCTCTCGGTCTCGTGGGCGGCTTCGTTTGCGGTGGTCTTTGCGTCGGTCATGGAAAATGTCCTTCTGGTGGCAAGCTGCTCGCCGTTCAATGCAATGCGGGTTCAACGCGAGCCGGGACTTCATGGTTTCAATACGGTGACCGTGATCAGCGCGGTCAGCGCCCTCGGCGGAACAGTCCGACGATCCGGTGGCGCGCGAGGAACAGTCCAGCGACGGCGGCAAACCCCGCGGTCGGCCCCGGATTGCGCTTCACGGTTTCCACGCTGGCGCTGAGCGCGGCGGTGCCGGCATCGGCGACGTCGCGGCTGGCGTTCAGCGCGAGCTTCCGCGGATTGAGCCGGTCCTGCAACTGCCCGAGCGTCATCATGACGCGCTGGCGGGCGAGGGCCGATTCGATCTCTGCGGCGGCGACTTTGGCGGATGTCATGATACGGGCTCGCTCTTCGTCTGAAGCTTCGACTTGCCGATCATCGCCAGGATCGCCGCCACTGCGAGGACGGCCACCACGACGATGGCGGTTGCCCATCCTGGCCCCACCAGCGTCGCTACCGTCAAGATCGCACCGACCAGCAGTGCGATCAGCGCGGCCAAAGCCAGCACGCCGGCGACCGCGAAGAACATCGCGGCCGACTTGTACGCAGCCGCCGTCTCGCCGAACTTCGCCTTGTAGACAGCGACTTCCGCCGTCGCGAGACTCTTCGTCTCGGTCGCCAGGCGACCGACGATGGATGCAAGGCTCTCGTCTTCGCCGGTCGCGAACGTCAGTGGGTCGGACAAGACGTCAGACCTTCGAGTTGGCATCGACGCCCGACTGCACCAGTCGCGCGACGACGAAGCCGATGGCGGCTGCTGCACCCACCGCGATGGCAGGCGATTTCCGCACGAGTTCGCGTGCGTCGTCGAACAGCTCGTCGATGTCCTTGGCCTTCACCTGGTCGGCAAAGCCCGAGACGCTATCGGCCGCGCTACGGGCATAGCCGCCATATTGCGAGCCGAGCTTCTCATCGACCTGGCCGGCGGCGTCGGTCAGCAACTGTGCGACCTGCTCCAGGGCGCCGCTCGCGCGTGCCTTGCCGTCCTCGGCGAAGGTGCGGACCTTGTCGGTCGCCTGCGCGGTGTACTTGTTCGCGCCGTCCTTGATCGCCTGCTTGGCGTCGCCGGCCTTGGCCGAGACATCGCCGTTATCGATCGTCTTGCTGAGCTCGGTCCCGACCTCGTTCGCGGTCGTTTTCAGGTCGTTGACGGTGTCGTTTACGCTGGAGTCGGCCATGACGGTCCCTTTCAGAATTGTTACGCCCTCAACACCGTCGTTGGAGCACGGTTCCCGAACCGTCGCGCGATTGCGCGACACTATTCTCGGATGTCCGCGCGATTGCCCGATATGGCGTGAGACGGTAGAGGCGGCGCGAACGACCCGGCACCGGGATTTGTAGGAGCATCGTTACGTGACCGCAATCATCGACCTTCATGCACGCCAGATCCTCGACAGCCGCGGCAATCCGACCGTCGAGGTCGACGTGCTGCTCGAAGACGGCAGCTTCGGCCGCGCCGCCGTGCCGTCGGGCGCGTCGACCGGCGCACATGAGGCGGTCGAGCGTCGTGACGGCGACAAGACCCGCTGGGGCGGCAAGGGCGTCGACGGCGCGGTGGACGCGGTCAACGACGAGATCACCGACACCGTGCTCGGCATGGACGCGGAGGACCAGTCGGACCTCGATCGCGCGATGATCGAGCTCGACGGCACCGAGAACAAGGGCCGGCTGGGCGCGAACGCGATCCTCGGCGTCAGCCTCGCCGTCGCCAAGGCCGCGGCCGAAGCGCGTGGCCTGCCGCTGTACCGCTATGTCGGCGGCGTGCAGGCGCATCTGCTGCCGGTGCCGATGATGAACATCATCAACGGCGGCGAGCATGCCGACAACGCGATCGATTTCCAGGAATTCATGGTCGTGCCGGTCGGTGCGTCGAACATCCTCGAAGCGGTGCGCTGCGGCTCGGAGATCTTCCACACGCTGAAGAAGGGCCTGAGCGAGAAGGGCCTGTCGACGAGCGTCGGCGACGAGGGCGGTTTTGCACCGAATATCGGCAGCACCACCGAGGCGCTCGACTTCATCATGTCGAGCATCGAGAAGGCGGGATACAAGCCCGGCGAGGACGTGATGCTCGCGCTCGATTGCGCGGCGACGGAGTTCTACAAGAACGGCAAGTACGACATCTCGGGCGAGGGCCGGATCCTCGAAAGCGCCGAAATGGCGGAGTATCTCGCGGACCTGACGCGCCGCTATCCGATCTTCTCGATCGAGGACGGCATGGGCGAGGACGATTGGGAGGGCTGGAAGACGCTCACCGACCTGATCGGCGACAAGGTCCAGCTGGTCGGCGACGATCTGTTCGTGACCAACCCGAAGCGTCTGAAGCGTGGGATCGACCAGGGTATCGCGAATTCGCTGCTGGTGAAGGTCAACCAGATCGGCACGTTGACCGAGACGCTCGAGGCGGTGTCGATGGCGCAGCGGGCGAAGTATACGGCCGTGATGTCGCATCGTTCGGGCGAGACCGAGGATTCGACGATCGCCGATCTGGCGGTCGCGACCAACTGCGGTCAGATCAAGACGGGCAGCCTCGCTCGGTCGGATCGGTTGGCGAAGTACAACCAGCTGATCCGGATCGAGGAAGAGCTGGGTGATGCGGCGCGTTATGCGGGTCGCGACATCCTGATCGGGGGCTGATAGGTTCGGAAACCGGAGGTTCGACATGGCACGCGTGACGACGAAGACCAGCAAGTTGCGGAAGACGATGCGCAAGGCCGCGTGGCCGGCGTTGGGGCTGACGCTGATGGCATTCTTCGGCGCGTATGCCGTGCTCGGGCCGAACGGGATGTTCGCGTACGGCGATTACAAGCGCCAGCTTGCGAAGCGCGAGCAGGACTATGCCGCGCTCGATCGCAAGCGTGAGGTCTTGAAGAACCGGGTGGCATTGCTGAACCCGGATCATGCGAACCCGGATATGGTCGACGAGATGGTCCGCAAGGAACTGAACGTCGCGCATCCGGACGAGGTTATCGTCCCGCTGGGGAACTAAGATTTCGATCCTCCCCCGCCAGGGGGAGGTGGCAGGCGCTTGCCTGACGGAGGGGGAGGAACGGGAAACCTCTGTTTCGCCGTCCTCCCCCTCCGTCACCTTCGGCGACACCTCCCCCTTGCGGGGGAGGATTGAAGCGTTAACGACCCAGGAACGTCAGCAGATCCTTGGTGAAGCGATCGCTCTCGGTGATCGTCAGGCCGTGCGGGGCGCCGTCATATTCGACTAGCTGCGAGTCTGCGATGCCCTTGGCGGCGGCGCGGCCGGTCGCGTCAATCGGGACCGTCTTGTCGCTCGTCCCGTGGACGACCAGCGTCGGGACGCGGAATGCCGCCAGATCCTGGCGGAAGTCGGTGTGGCCGAACGCCTTGGCGCATTCCAGCGTCGGGTGAAGGCCCGCCTGCATCGCGAGGCTCCACACCCAGTCGACGACCTCGTCGCTGACCGGCGAGGTGATGAATCCGACGCCGAGGAATTGCTGGAGGAAGGTCTTGAAGAACGCCGGGCGATCGTCCTCGATGTTCGCGCCGATGCTGGCGAGCGTCTCTTCGGGAACGCCGTCGGGATTGTCGTCGGTTTTGAGCATGTACGGCACCACCGACGAGATCAGCCCGGCGGCGACCACGCCCTTGCCCTCGTAGCGGCTCATGTAGCGCGCGATCTCGCCGCCACCCATCGAGAAGCCGACGATCGTCGCATCGGTGTTCGCGCCGGTGGCTTCCATCACGTCGGCCAGATCGTCGGTGAGCGTGTCGTAGTTATAGCCGGTCCAGGGCTGGCCCGAGCGGCCGAACCCGCGGCGGTCATACGCGATCGCGCGGAAGCCGGCGTTGGCGAGCGCCATCGCCTGCGCGTCCCAGCTGTCGGCGTTGAGCGGCCAGCCGTGCGTCAGGATCACCGGGCGACCCGTGCCCCAGTCCTTAACGTAAATGTCTGTACCGTCGCGGGTTTTTACGTAGGGCATCAAGCTATCCAGTCTCTCTAGGGAGGTATCCGCTCAACGGCTCATCGCGCGCGCCGTTCCGCACGCTGGCGTACCAAGGCTTCGACTGGCAGCATGGCACCAGACGAATCGGAATTGGAGACAGGATGCGGATCGGACTTTTGACGACGGCGCTTGGCGCAGTCCTCGCCCTGAGCGCGTGCGGCCCTGCGCAGACGACCGCGAACACGCAGGCTCCTGCCGCGCCGACCACCGCTGCGACGGGCGACTGGGCGGGGTTCCGCGATGGCTTCATCGACGGATGGTTCAAGATCGATCCGGCCAACGCGGTCTATCAGGGCAAGCACGAGTATGACGGCGGCTTGGGCGACTGGAGCGCGGCGGGGCTGAAGCGGCAGGCGGACTTCCTGCATGGCGCGATCGACAAGGCGGGGGCGTTCAAGGATCTGAAGCCCGATGAGGCGTTCGAGCGCGACTATCTCGTGCAGGTCGCCAAGGGGAAGCTGTTCTGGCTGGAGGATGCCGACCAGCCGCATCACAATCCGGCGTGGTATGTCAGCGCGGGGCTAGATCCGAACACGTATATCGCGCGCAATTATGCAGATGCGCCGACGCGGATGAAGGCGCTGACCGCGTTCCTGCAGAAGATCCCGGCGGCAGCGGGGAACATCAAGGCGAACCTCAAGACGCCGATGCCGCTGAGCTACGTCAATTACGGGACGGCGGCGTTCAAGGGGTTTGCCGACTATTACGCGGGCGACGCGGTGAAGGCGTTTGCCGACGTGAAGGATGCGGCGGCGCAGAAACAGCTGACCGATGCGGCGCAGGCGGCGTCGAAGGCGATGCGCGATCTGGGGACGTGGACCGAGGGCCAGCGCGCGACCGCGACGCAGGATTTCGCGCTCGGGGCGGACAGATTCTCGCGGATGGTGGCGATGACCGAGGGTGTCGATACGCCGCTCGACCAGCTCGAGGCGGCGGGTGTCGCCGATCTCAAGCGTAACCAGGCGGCGCTGGCGCAGGCGTGCGGCGTCTTCGCCAAGGGGCAGACGATCCTCGCGTGCATGGACAAGATGAACGCGAACAAGCCGGTCGGTGGGCCGGTTGCAGAGGCGCGGCGCCAGATCCCGATTTTGCGGAAGTTCGTCGTGGATCACAACCTGCTGACGATCCCGGGGACCGAGCAGGCGCTGGTTGAGGAATCGCCGCCGTACAACCGGCAGAACTCCGCGTATATCGATCCGCCGGGGCCGTTCGATAAGGGCGTACCGTCGATCTATTACATCTCGCCGCCCGATCCGAGCTGGACCAAGGCGGTGCAGGACGCGTTCGTGCCGGGCAAGAACGACCTGCTGTTCACTTCGGTGCACGAGGTGATGCCGGGGCATTTCGTCCAGTTCCTGCATGCGAACCGCTCGCCGTCGCTCTTCGGGCGGTTGTTCGTGGGGTATGCGTTTGCCGAGGGGTGGGCGCATTATGCCGAGGAAATGATGTGGGAGGCTGGGCTCAACAACGGTGATCCGGAGACGCATGTCGGGCAGATCTCGAACGCGCTGCTGCGGGATTGCCGATATCTTTCGGCGATACGCATGCATGGGAAGGGGATGACGCAGGAGCAGTCGTTCCGGATGTTCGTCGACGAATGTTACCAGGACGAGGGAAACGCCAAGCAGCAGGCGGCGCGGGGGACGTATGATCCGGCGTATCTGAATTATACGATGGGTAAGTTGATGATCCGGAAGCTGCGGGCGGATTGGACTGCGACGCGGGGTGGGCGGAAGGCTTGGAAGGCGTTCCATGACGAGTTCCTGAGTTATGGGGGGCCGCCGATTCCTTTGGTTCGGAAGGCGATGATGGGGGAGGCTAAGGCGAGCGCGGCGTTTTGATTTTGGGGGCGGTGTTCGCTCCCTGACACATCGCGCCACCCCGGCGAATTGCACCACCCCGGCGAAGGCCGGGGCCCAATTGGAAAGGTCGGCGTAACGGAAGATCCCGCCCCGTTATCACCGTGCCCCAATTGGGCCCCGGCCTTCGCCGGGGTGGTGCATGGGGGTAAAGGCGTCCCAAACCAAAGCTTGTGTCCCCGCGAAGGCGGGGACCCAGACTGGGCACCCGCCTTCGCGGGTGAACAATCTTCTTCTTCTTTTGCGGCTTCTTCTTTCTGCTCCCTCTCCCCTGCGGGGAGAGGGCTGGGGTGAGGGGCTGTTCCGGGGGGGAGCGCTGCTTGGCTGCCCCTCTCCCCGGAGGGGAGAGGGAGTAGGTCACCTCGCTTGGGAGGCCGGTTGCACGTCCTGGGTTTCTTCGGTCGGCGGATTGCGGATCGAGGGGCGGAGGCGGCTAAGGCTGCATAGGCCTGCTACCAGCGCCAGACCGGCGGCTACGAGCGGCGGGGTCATGCCCGCGCCTACGCCCATGGCCAGCAACGCCGCGACCAAAGTGGCGCCGGTGGTCTGGCCTACCAAGCGCACCGTCGAGACCAGGCCGCCAGCCGCAGCGGCGCGTTCGCGGGGGGCGCTGCCGATGATCAACCGCGCGTTCGGCGCCATGAACATTCCGAACCCCGAGCCGCACAGGGCCATTCGCCATGCGATGTCGAAATACCCCGGGTCCGCCGGCATGTAGGCGATGAGCAGCAGCGCGCAGATCGAGACGCCCATGCCGATCCCGCCGAGCAGTCCGGCCGGATAGCGATCGGACAACCAGCCGGAGAGCGGCGCGACGAACATGTTGGCCAGCGGCCACGGGGCGATCGCCGCGCCGACCTCCGCCGCGCTGAAACCGTAGGCGTGCGTCAGGCGGAACGGGGTCGAGAGCAGCAGCGTCATCTGCGCGATGAACGCGGTGTAGGCACCGATCGCCGACAGCGCGAGGACGGGGCGGGCGAGCAGGTCGATCGGCAGGATCGGCTTGGTCTCGCCCTGCTCGCGCTTCACGAAGAACCAGCCGATCACCGCGCCGGTCAGGACGATCGCGGCGGAGACGATTGGGCTGTCGCCGTGGACCGCGCTCTCCGCGCCGCCGATGACGAGGCCGATCATCGCCGCGCACATGACTGCGCCGAGGACGTCGAACGGTTCGTCATGTTTTCGTGGTTCAGGAAGCGCGCGGCCGAGTAGGAGCGACGCGATCGCGAACGGGACTGCGCTTGCGAACACCCAGGGCCAGGGGGCGATGGCGAGGACGAGGCCGCCGATCGTCGGGGCGAGTGCCGCGGAACTGGAGACGACGACCGAGTTGATGCCGAGCCCGCGGCCAAGTTGCTTGGTCGGGTAGATCGAGCGGATCAGCGCCGAGGAGACGCTGAGCGCGGCTGCGGCACCCAGGGCTTGCGCGGCGCGGACGACAAGCAGGAACGGCAGGCTCTTGGCGAAGAAGCAGAGCAACGTCGCTACGGTGAAGAGCAGCTGGCCGTATTGGTACATGCGCTTCAGGCCGATGCGGTCGCCGAGCCCGGAGAACGGGAGCAGCGCCATCGCCAGGATCAGCTGGTACACGGTGACGACGGTCACCACCGCGCTGCTGCCGACGTTCAGGTCGCGTGCGATCGTCGGCAGCGCGACTGTGGCGATGCCGCCGTCGATGATCGTCAGCGCAGTGCCCGCCGAGATTGCGGCGATCGCGACGAAGCGGCGGGGTTTGGGCAGGCCGTCCTGCATTTTCTTGAACTCGCTTCGTCACCCCGGACTTGTTCCGGGGACCACCGTGCCGCACAATCGACAGGATTTGTTATGCGGATCGGTGGACCCCGGAACAAGCCCGGGGTGACGGTAGGGAGTTGTATATGCGTGGTATCTTGTTTGCGACGGCGGCGACACTGCTTGCGGGGACTGCAGCCATTGCCCAAGTCGCACCGATGACCAAAACGAACACCGCCGCCGACCCGTATATCTGGCTCGAGGACAAGGATGGCGCGAAGCCGCTGGCCTGGGTCGAGGCGGAGAATGCGAAGACGTTGCCGCGGCTGCAGAACGATCCGCGCTACAAGACTTTCTATGCCGAGGCGCTAGCGATCGCGTCGGCAAAGGACCGGATTCCGATGCCGAACCAGATGTTCGGGCGGATCTATAATTTCTGGCGCGATGCCGAGCATCCGCATGGGCTTTGGCGCTGGACGAGTGCTGGCGATTACGCGAGCGCGACGCCGAAATGGACGACCGCGCTCGATCTCGATGCGCTGGGCAAGGCCGAGGGCAAACAGTGGGTGTGGAAGGGTTCGACGTGTCTCCAGCCCGAGGAGCGGTTGTGTCTGGTCGCGCTGTCGGAGGGCGGCGAGGATGCGGTGACGTACCGCGAGTTCGACCTGTCGACCGGCGCGTTCGTCGAGGGCGGCTTCACGCTTCCCAAGTCGAAGCAGGATGCGAGCTGGGTCGACAATGATACGCTGCTGGTCGCGCGCGACTGGGGCGCGGGGACGACGACGCAGTCGGGCTATGCGTTCGTGTTGAAGCAGGTGAAGCGCGGCCAGCCGCTGACCGCCGCGACCGAGGTGTATCGCGGCGCGGCGACCGACCAGGGGGCGACCGGGGCGGACGTGCTGACCGACGAGAAGGGTAATCGCCTGATCGTGATCCAGCGGCGCAAGACGTTCTTCGGTGCGGACAAGCTGGTGTGGACGCCGGCGGGTACGCGGCCGCTCGCGCTGCCCGATCGAACGTTTCCGGCGGGGATGATCGACGGACAGGTGATCTTCTCGACCAGCGATCCGTGGGGCAAGATTCCCGAGGGGGCGGTTGCGTCGGCGCCGCTATCCGAAGTCGAGAAGGGGACGATCAACCCGACGATCGTGTTCGCACCGGGGCCGCGCCAGTCGGTCGACGGGATGGCGCTGACCAAGTCGAAGCTGTTGCTGGTCGTGTCGGACAACGTCCGTGGTCGTGCGTCGGTTTACACGCATGGGGCGGGGGGCTGGACCGCCAAGCCGATCGCGCTGCCCGACAACGCCTCGATCGACGTGGCGAGCACGACCGATCGTAGCGACGATGCGTATCTGACGGTGACCGGGTTCCTGACGCCGACCTCGCTCTATTCGCTGGATGCGGCGACGGGCGCTGCGCCGAAGCCGATCAAGACGCTGCCGGCGAAGTTCGATGCGTCGAACGATGTGGTCGAGCAGTTCGAGGCGACGTCCACGGACGGGACGAAGGTGCCGTATTTTGTGGTCCACAAGAAGGGCATCACGCTCGACGGCACCACGCCGACGATCATGACGGCGTATGGCGGTTTCCAGGTGTCAATGACGCCGAGCTATTCCGGGAGCACCGGCAAGCTGTGGCTGGAGCGGGGCGGGTCGTATGTGCTCGCCAACATTCGTGGCGGTGGCGAGTTCGGGCCCAAGTGGCATGACGCTGGGCGCAAGACGAAGCGGCAGGTGATCTATGACGACTTCGCGGCGGTGGCGAAGGACCTGTTTGCGCGGAAGCTGACGAGTCCGGCCAAGCTCGGCATCTATGGCGGGTCGAATGGCGGGTTGCTGATGGGGGTCGAGTTCAACCAGCATCCGGACCTGTGGAAGGCGGTGACGATCCAGGTGCCGTTGCTCGACATGATCCGGTACGAGGGGATCGCGGCTGGGGCGTCTTGGGTCGACGAATATGGCTCGGTGACGGTGCCGGCGGAGAAGGCTTTCCTCGAGACGATCTCGCCGTATCAGAACATCAAGAAGGGCGTCGCGTATCCGGAGCCGTATATCTGGACGACGACCAAGGATGACCGGGTCGGGCCGCAGCATGCGCGGAAGTTCGCGGCGCGGTTGAAGGAATATGGGCTGCCGTATCTGTATTATGAGGATACGGAGGGTGGCCATTCGGGTGATGCGGATATCGAGCAGGGGGCTCGGTTGCAGGCGTTGCAGATGACGTATTTCACGCAGAAGCTGGTCGGGGTGGCTGAGTAGGGGCGGCGGCTCCTGCTGTCTCCCGCCCCTCCCTGCCGTTCTCCCGCGAAGGCGGGAGCCCAGGGTCACGAACGGTATCGCCTGTGATCCTGGGCCCCCGCGTTCGCGGGGGAACAGTTAGCTCGCGGCTTGAACCTAGCGGCAGCGGACCTGGCTGTTGCTCTGCTCGACTGCACGCCCGGCGAGGCCACCGGCTGCTGCACCCAGCAGCGAGCCGACGATCCGCGAACGGCCGCCGTCGATGACGTTGCCGAGGATGCCGCCGCCCGCTGCGCCGATGATCAGCCCGGTCGTGCCGTCGTTGCGCTTGCAGTAATATTTGCCGTCCTGGCCCGCATAGACGCGGTCGTTGGTCGCCAGCGTGCGCTCCTGGTAGTTCGGGCCGGCGCGATAGTAGCGCGAGGGGTCGTAGTTACCCTCGTCGCGCTCGTCTGGATACGCTTCCTGATAGCCGCCGCTGCGATCTGGCGCGGTGCGATAGCCACCCTGTGGCGCATAGCCGCCGCGGTTGCCGCGGACCGACTGGTAGCGATCAAATTCCGTCCGGAAGATCTGCAATTCGCTGTCGAGGCGCGACTGGGCGGCGGCGAAGCGCGCGTCATCGGCCTGCGACTGCGCGAGCGCTGGGGTGGCGGCGGAAAGGCAGGTAGCGGCGATCAGTGCAGCCGTACCGAGAAAACGCTTCATGATCCGGATCCTTCTAAAAGGTCACAACGAGAGTGGGCGGCAGCATCGCGCCACCGCCCACTCGATTTCAAGAGTTATCAGCGGCAGATCTGCACGCGGCGGTTGTGGCGCCATTCGGTGCGGCAGCGGCGGTTGTTGTTCCAGTTGCGACGATCATGATCGCGGCCACGATAGCGGCGGTCGTCATGACGATCGCCGCGGTGGTCGTTGTGGCGATAGTCGCGGCGGTCGCCCCGATGGTCGCGGTGGTCGTCGCGATGATCGTTGTCGCGATACTGCTGGCTGTACCCGCGCTGTGCTTCTGCGGGAGCGGCGGCGCCGAGGCCGAGTGTCGCGAAGGCCAACCCGGCAGCGATGAGATGCGTAAACTTCATGAGATGTCCTCTCGAACCCGACAATCGGGATGCGCCGTTGATACGGCTATCGAGAGACATCGTTCCTGAACGGGGTTGTCGGCTGGCGTACAGGTTGGGCGCGCCAGCCGGGGATCAGTTAGCCCTATGTTAGCCGGGCAGGCCCTCGATCACGAACACGCGGTAGTCGGCGCCCTTGAGGCGGTGCTGCAACGCGTCCTGATAGGCCGGGCTGTCATACCAGGCATGCGCCTCGGCCACGTCCGGGAATTCGAGGATCACGGCGCCCTCGACAGCCTGACCTTCGAGCGTCTCGACCGCACCGTAGAACGCCAATGGCTTCAGCGTGCGGCCTTCGCGGGCCAGGGGTGCCTTTGCTTGGTACTGCTTCATCTCTTCGGCATCGGTGACTTCGTTGCGCACGAATACGACATAGGCGGTCATCAACATTCTCCTTCTGCGGCGGCAGGGTGGCAGCGAATATACCTATGCCCGTTACAATGCGCCTGGTTTCGGCCTGAACGCGCCGAGGCCTGCGATCGCCAGTCGTTGGGCGGGAATCGCGGTTTCGGCGAACGAGAAGCGCAGGTAGCGCGCGGTGGTCGGTCGGGCGAACGCGATGCGCTGGGCGGCGAGCGCATAGGCGATGTTGGGGAGTTCGCCCTTGGCGATGTCCTGCCAGGTCTTGCCGTCGGTGCTCGCCTCGACCCGGTAGCCTTTCGGCGGGGCCGTCTTTGCCATTACCGCGCGCGACGGAATCAGGACGAAGCCGGCGAGCGTCTCGGTCGCGGCGAGGTCGATCGTGACCGAGGCGGGCGTGCCGGGGGCGGGCGCGGGCAGGGTCCAGGCGGTCGCGGCGTCGTCGTCGAGTAGCGCCTTGGCACCCGGCGCAGTGGCGGTGACGATCGACCAGCGGCTGGTGACGACCGTGGTCGTGTCCGTGTTCCGGACCGGGGCGACGGGAGCAGGTGCGACTTGGCGGAACAGCGCGATTTCGCGGATCGCGGGGCAGGCGGTGCCTTCGAGGATGCGCAGGCGGAGGCGGCGAGGGGCGATCGGCGATTCCAGGCGGACGATGCGTTGCGGGCCGATGCCCGAATGCTCGGCGAGTTGTTCCCATCGTCCGTTGATCTCCGCATCGATCGCGAAGCGGGTGACGCGTATGCCGAGCGGGAGATACTCGCGGAGGCGGATGAGGTCGAACGCGCGACCCGGCGGGAGGTCGAGCGTCAGCGTCGGCGTGGTGACGGCGTCGGGCGTCGACCAGTAGGTGTCGCGGTTGCCGTCGAGCACCGTGCTTGCCGCATAGGTCTTCCCGCGGACGTGGTTGGCCGATGCGACGGCACCCTTTGCGAGATCGGTGGCGAAGGTCGCGGCCTGCGCCGTGCCGAACGACTTCAGCGTCTCGACGTCGATGTCGGCGAGGCGACCGCGGCGGTCGGGCGGCAGGTTGAGGTTGAGGTTGGTGCCGCGACCGACCGACTCGTCGTGGAGCTTGATCAGGCGGGCGGGCGTCTTGACCTTCGAATCCTCATCGGCGTGATAGAACCAGCCGGGCCGGATCGAGACGTCGGTCTCGGCGGGCCACCAGAGGGGCGCACCGCGCACGCCCGAATTGCCCTCGGACTGGACATAGGGATGGTTCGGCATGGTCGGCCAGCACGGATCGCCGGCGACGCCGTCCTCGTTCCCGACCCAGCGCAGGTCCGCGCCGAGCGGGTCGAAGGTGCAGGCCATCGGCTGATGCTGGTGGACCAGCGCGACGATCGACGGCCAGTTATAGTATTTCGGCGCGTCGATCTTCCGCGTGTCGCGCGCGCCGCCGTAATAGCCGTCGCCGCCGTTCGCGCCGTCGAACCAGAATTCGAACAACGTGCCGTAACGCGTGCAGAGCTCGACCACTTGCTTGCGGAAATACTCGACATAGGCGGGGCGGCCATATTCGGCGTGGTTGCGATCCCAGGGCGAGAGATACAGGCCGAAATCGAGACCGGCACGACGGGTGGCGCGCTCCATCTCGCCGACGATGTCGCCCTTGCCGTCCTTGTAGGGGCTGTTGCGGATGCAGTGTTCGGTCAGCATCGTCGGCCAGAGACAGAAGCCGTCATGATGCTTGGCGGTCAGGATGATGCCGCGCATGCCGCCTGCCTTGGCCGCGGCGACGATCTGGTCGGGCGAGAAGTCGGTCGGGTCGAAGAGCTTCGGATCCTCGTCGCCATAGCCCCATTCGCGATCGGTGAAGGTGTTGATCGAGAAATGGACGAACGCGTATTGCTCGCGCGCGTGCCAGGCGAGTTGCCGCTTCGAGGGTGTCGCACCCCAGGGCTTCGGCGCGGTTTCGCGGCCGGCACCGATCGCGGGCGTGGCGGTGGCGGCTAGACCCGAGGCGAGCAGCAGGCGGCGGGAAACTTCGGTCATCATCGTCTCCGGGAGAGGCTCAGGCAGCGGGCTGGCCGAACGAGGGCGGTCGGTCGGCGAGCTTGGCGCCGAATGCAGGGTTCGGCGTGGCGGACATCGTGAAGCGGAGCGTGCCGCCGGCCGCGAGATCGGCATGCGATATCCAGCTTTTCGTCCACGGCTTGCCGTTCCACTGGACCGCCGCGACGTAGGGCGTGTCGGCGCGGTTGCCGGGGGCTTCGACGACCAGCTTGCGACCCTTGCCGACGCGGACCTCGGCGTGGGTGAACAGCGGCGAGCCGAACACGTAGACCGCCGCGACCGGATCGACCGGGTAGAAGCCGAGCGCGGACATCACGAACCACGCGCTCATCTGGCCGCAATCGTCGTTGCCGATGATCCCGTCGGGCGCGTTGCGGTACATCGTGGCGAGCAGCTTGCGGACCAGCGCCTGCGTCTTCCACGGCTGTCCGACATAGGCATAGAGATAGGGCACGTGCTGATCGGGTTCGTTGCCGTGCGCATATTGGCCGAGCAGCCCGGAGATGTCGGGCGGCGCGTCCTTCGGCAGGGTCGATGGGGCGGCGAACAGTGCATCGAGCCGGCTCGCGAACTTCGCGTCGCCGCCGAAGTGCGCGATCTGGCCGTAGAGGTCGTGCTGGTTCAGGAAGGTCGTCTGCCAGCCATTGGCTTCGGTGAAGTCGCGGTAGCGCTTGGTGTGACCGAGCTGAATCGGGTCGTAGGGCGTCAGCCAGCTGCCGTCGGCAAGCTTTGGCCGGGCGAGGCCGATCGCGGGATCGAGCACGTTGCGGTAGTTGCGGCTGCGGAGACGCAGGCGATCGGCGTCTTCCTTCGCGCCGGCCTTCTGCGCGAGCGTGGCCATTGCCCAGTCGTCATAGGCGTATTCCTGAGTCCGGCTGACCGACTCGTCGACAACGTCCGCGGGGAGATAGCCGCGCTCGATATACGTGCCGCGCGCGCGGCTGTTGACCAGGTCGTGGGCGGCGGGATCGAACGCGCGGGTTCGGATCGCGGGCCATGCCGCGGCATAGTCGGCGTCGATGCCCTTTGCCGCGGCCTCGGCCATGATCGCGACCGAGTGCCAGCCGATCATCGTGCCGGTCTCGACCCCCTGGAGCGGCCAGCAGGGGGGGCCGTATGCGCTTTGCTGCGTCTGACGGATCAGGTCGCGGACCAGCGACTTCGCGCGGTCGGGCGCGACCAAAGTCAGCAGCGGGTGGAGCGTGCGATACGTGTCCCAGGTCGAATAGGTGCTGTAGGCCTGCTCGCCGGCGGGGACGCTGTGGACCTCGCGATCGAGCCCGACATAGCGGCCGTCGACGTCGGAGAAGAGCGTCGGCGCGATCATCGCGTGGTAGAGCGCGGTGGTCATGATGATCCGGGCATCGTCGGTGCCGCCCTCGACCTTCACGACCTTGAGCGTGTCGGCCCAGTTGCGGATCGCCTGGCGTCGTGCGACGTCGAACTCTCGGAAATAGGACGCGGCGAGGTTGGTCCGCGCGCCGGCCATGTCGACGGCGGAGACGGCGGTGCGGACGACGATCGGTGCGGCGCCGGCATTGTCGTAGTGGAGCACGGCGCGGACGCGGTCGGCGGTGACGATCGCGCCGTTGACGCTCTGCGTGTCGGCGTAGAGCGTGATCCGGTCGGGTTTTGGCGACACGTGCATCGCGAAGTGGATGCGGCGGCCCTTCGCCCAGCGGAACGTCCGGCGGCTGCCGGTGAGCGTGCCGTCGGTGTCGAGCTCGATCCGGCTCTCGTCGATCAGCGGACCTTCGCCGGGGCGGCTGTCGCGGTAGTTGCCGAGATCGACCAGGAGGTGGCCGGGGCCGGCGGGGAAGTGGTGACGCTGCCACCCGACGCGCGTTTCCGCGGTCAGTTCGGAGCGGACGCCGTTGCCGAGCGTGACGGCGTAATAGCCGGGCTCGGTGACTTCCTGCGTGTAGGTCTGGCGATAGCCATCGCCGGGCTTGTCGGGGGCGCCAGGCAGCAGCTTCACCGCGCCGCGGCCGGGGACGACCAGCACGTCCATCAGGTCGGCGATGCCGGTGCCGGACAGGTGCGTGTGCGAGAAGCCCATCATGGTCGGGTCGCCGTGATGATACCCTGAGCAGTTCGCCCAATTCTCGGTATCGGTGTCGGGGCTGACCTGGACCATTCCGAACGGCATCGTCGCACCGGGATAGGTATGGCCGTCACCGCCGGTGCCGATCCAGAGGTTGGGCGCTGCCTTTGCGGACCGTGCGGCGGCGGGGATCGCGCCGGTGAGGGCCAGCGCACCGCTGGAGCCGAGCAGGGCGCGTCTGGTGATCTTCATAGTGCGCTCGCCAATAGTGCGGGGCGGGTGTTCGCAAGCTGAACGATCAGTTCGCCGAACAGCCCGTTGGCCCAGGCGAACCAGGAGCGCGTGAACTTGGCGGGATCGTCCTGGTCGAACGCCTCGTGGATGAAGCCGGTGTCGGCATCGGTGTCGCGCAGCATTCGCAGGCACGCGCGGACGGTCGCATCGTCGGCGCCCGCCAGCGCACGGACGATCAGCGACATCGGCCAGATCTGGCCGAGCCCGACATGCGGTCCGCCGATCCCCTCGGCCTTGGTGCCCTTGAAGAAATAGGGATTGGCGTCGCTCCATGCTGCATCGGCCGTGCGGCGCCAGAGCGGATCGGTAGCGGGGACGCAGCCCATGTACGCGAGCGCGGAAAGCGACGGCACGTTGGCATCGTCCATGAAGACCGCGTTGCCGAAGCCGTCGACTTCGAAAGCCCAGACTTCGCTGCCGTCGCGCAGGCGCATCCGGCCGTGCGCGACCAGTGCCGCCTCGACTTCGTTCGCTAGCGCGGTCGCGTCGGCGGCGAGCGCGGTGTCGTGACGCGCTTCGTTCGCGACGACTGCGAGTTCGCGCAGGGTGGTGACCGCGAACAGGTTGGACGGAATCAGATACGGGTAGACGCAGGCATCGTCCGAGGGGCGGAAGCCGCACTGGATCAGGCCGTTGGGCTTGGCGGGGTTGCCCCAGCCTTCGAGTGCCATCGTCTCGGTGTTGCGGTTCGAGGATCGCAGGAAACTGTAAGGGCCGCGATCGTCCTTGCGCTGTTGCTCGCGGTAGGTGCGGATGCTGGCGCGGGCGGCCTCGGCCCAGGTCGCATCGAACGGTGTCGCGTCGCGCGTCGCCTGCCAATAGCCGTAAGCGAGCCGCATTGGATAACAGAGCGAGTCGATCTCCCATTTGCGCTCCGCGACGCCGGGTTTCATCTCGGTCTGATCTTTGAGGGCCCAACTGAGATTGGTCTTCGCAGTCGGGCTTTCCATGAACGCGTTGGCGTAGGGGTCGATCAGGATCGAGCGCGACTGGCGTGCGATCAGGCCACGGAAGAGCGTGCGTAGCGCCGGATCTTCGCGGACGAGATGGAGATAGGGGCGAAGCTGCGCGGAGCTATCGCGGAGCCAGAGGCAGGGGATGTCGCCGGTGATGACGAACGCGTCGGGCGCGCCGTCGATGGTCGACATGCGGACGGTGGTGTCGAGCGTGTTCGGATAGCAGTTGCCGAACATCCAGCGGAGTTTTGGGTCGCCGATCCGGGCCGAGACACGCGCGATCTCGCGTTCGACCGAGCGGCTGGTGAAGTTGCGGTCGGCGAGCGCGGGGCGCTTGCTCGGCAGCGAGGGGCGGGCGGCGAACGCTGGCGTGCCGACGAGCGCCAGGCCACCGGCGACGCCGCGGGCCATAAGCGTGCGGCGGTCCATGGTCGAGGCGCTCACTTGGGCAGCTCCACCGTCGTGCCGGTGATCGTCAGGTCGCTCCATTGGCCCGCGCCGTCGCCGGGCTGGCCGCCGCCGATATAGAGGCGGTAGGCGCCGGGGACGATCGTCCGTGTGCCGTCGCGTGCGACGCTGCTCAGCGATCGCGGATCGATCGTGATCGGCACGGTGCGCGACTGGCCGGGTTTCAGCGCGACGCGACCGAAGCCGACGAGCTGGCGCTGGAGGACGGGGGTGGTTGGGCCACCGGCCTTGGCTGTGGGCGCGACTAGATAGGCCTGGACGACTTCTTCGCCTGCACGATTGCCTGCGTTCGACAGCTTGGTGGTAACGGTCAGCGGCTGTCCCGCGGCGACGCTGAGCGCGGGCTTGGTCGCGGCGTAGGCGAAGTTGGTGTAGCTCAGGCCGTGGCCGAAGCCCCAGAGCGGCGTGCCGGTGAAGTAGCGGTAGGTGCGCTCCTTCATCGTGTAGTCGGTGAACGCGGGGAGGTCGCCGGTGGTCTTGTAGAAGGTGACGGGGAGGCGGCCCGACGGGTTGTTGAGCCCCGCCAGCGTCTCGGCGATCGCGGTGCCGCCGGCCTGGCCGGGATACCAGGCGGCGAGGATCGCGTCGGCCGATGACGGATCGACCGCGACCGCGCTGCCGCTGGTGAGGACGAGGACGATGGGCTTGCCGGTCGCCTTCAGCGCTTCGAGAAGGCGGACCTGCGCTGGAGGCAGGCCGATGTCGGTGCGGTCGCCGCCGACGAAGCCGGGGACGCTGACCGAGAGTGCTTCGCCTTCGAGATCGGGCGACAGGCCCATCACGGCAACGATGACGTCTGCATCGCGGGCGGTGGCGACCGCCTGGTCGAGCAACGGCTGTGCGGGGGGGCTCCAGAGCAGGCGGACGCCTTCGTCGTCGCTGCGGTGATCGAGTTCGAGGCGGAACGGGACGGGCTTGCCGTCGCTGGTGAGCGTGACCTCGACGCGGCCTTTCTTGACCTCGCCGGCGGAGAGCTGACGGTCGCCGATCCAGAGCCGGACCGCGTCGTGCGTCGCGCAATCCTTCCAGCAGGCGGGGACGTCGACGACGAGCGGATAGGTGCCGGCGGCGGGGGGCGTGAAGGTTCCGGTCCAGCGCACGCCGAAGGTCTTGGCGAGGCCGGGGGCGGGGCTGGCGCGGTTGTGGTCGATGTCGATGTGGCGATCGGTGCGCGTCAGGGTCGGTGCGCCGACGCCGGCCTGCGCGGCGAAATACTCGGTCTTCAGGCCGCCGGCGAAGACGGTTTCGGGGACTGGCACGGCGGCACCGTCGGCGAGCGACGAGCCCTGCGCATAGCGGACATTGGCGGCGCCGAACTGCTTGCGGATGCCCTCCAGCGGGGTGACGGGCGCGACCGCGGTGCCGTGGTAATTGCCTTGCAGCACGCCAAGGTCGTCGGCATCCGCGCCGATCACCGCGATCCGACTGCCGGGCTTCAACGGCAGGCGGTTCGCGTCGTTCTTGAGCAGGACGATCGATTTCCGCGCCGCATCGAGCGCGAGCGCACGGTGGGCGGGGGTGTCGACCTGGTCGGTGCCGATGCTGCGCCACGGATTGGCCGCGCCGAACACTGTGCCGAGCGCGCGGCGGGCTTCGAGCGCGCGGATCAACGCGGTGTCGACCTCGGCTTCGGTGACGAGGCCTTGGCGGACCGCGGCGGGGAGGGCGGCGTAGGCGCTGCCGCAATTGAGGTCGGTGCCGCCTCGGATCGCGGCGGCGGCGGCGCCCGCGGCGTCGAGGCGGTAATGGTGGTAGAGGCTGATGTTCGATACCGCGTCGCAGTCCGACACGGTCAAGCCCTTGAACCCCCAGTCGCGCCGCAGTCGGTCGATCATCAACGCCGACGATGCGCAGGCGGGGACGCCGTGGATCGAGTTGTACGCGCACATCAGCGACTGCGCCTTGCCCTCGGTCACGGCGAGCCGGAATGCGGGGAAGTAGGTCGCTTCGAGATCGTACGGGCTGGGATCGACGTCGAAGCTGTCGCGTCCAGCTTCGGGGCCGCTGTGCACCGCGAAATGCTTGGGGGTGGCGATGACCTTGGGGTGGAGCGGGTCGGGGCCCTGCAACCCGCCGATGAACGCGACGCCGAGGCGGCCGGTGAGATACGGGTCCTCGCCGTAGGTTTCCTGGCCGCGGCCCCAGCGTGGATCCCGGAAGATGTTGATGTTGGGCGACCAGATCGTCAGCCCTTCGTAGATCTTGCGGTTCGCGCCGACGTCCTGCGCGTTGAAGCGTGCGCGCGCCTCGGTCGCGACGACGTCGCCGATCTTCGCGACCAGCGCGGTGTCCCAGGTCGCGGCCATGCCGATCGCCTGTGGGAAGACGGTCGCGTGGCCGTTGCGCGCGAGGCCGTGGAGCCCCTCGTTCCACCAGTCATACGCGGGCAGGCCGGCCTTCGGATCGGCGGGCACGGTGCTCTGCAACTGCGCCGCTTTCTGTTCGAGCGACATTTGCGCGACGGCGGTTGCCACCGGGTCGGCGGACGCGAGCAGGAGCCAGATCATCGGGCGAGGGTCCTCAGGATAAGCGCTTTTTGCAAGGTGGCGGCGGAGGCGTCGGAGACGACATGGATGGTGACGCTCTCGCCCGGCAACAGGTCAAAGCCGTCGTCGGAGGGCTGGGCCGCGACCGCGCCGAAATCGAGCATCACCGCGCGGGCGAGGTTGGTCGCGGTGATCTTCACGTCGTTGCCGGTCCAGCGAACGCTGAGGCCAGGGTCTGGGTACGCCATGTCCTTGGGCAAGGCGCGTTCGATGATCGCCCGGCTCGTGCCGCCGTTATCGACCTGCATATCGGCGACCGCGTAGCTGCCGGTCGGTGCGGCGGTCCCGAACAGCGCGTCGTCGGACAGCGTCGCGACCAGCCTCGACGAGAGCGGCTCCAGCATCAGCGCGGCGGTGGTGTCCTTCAACACCTTGCCGTCCATCGTCATCGTCCGCACCCGCCAGCGGGAGTCGACCAGCGTGGTCGCGTCGGAGATCAGCGAGATACGCGTCGCGCCATCCTTCCGCTCGGCGACGATCGCCTGGGGTGCGAAGAACCGCCGGGCGGCGTAGTTGAGGAGCTTCCACCGGCCGGCATGATCGATGCTCGCCCAGCTGATCGAGGGCCAGACGTCGTTGAGCTGCCAATAGAGCGAGCCCATCGTCACCGGGCGACAGGCGCGGTGATGTGAGGCGGCAATGCGGATCGCCTCGGCCTGGTTGACCTGCGTGAGGTAGACGAGATCGGCGAAGTCGCGCGCGGGGCGCAACCGATCGCGCAGGTACATCATCAGCCGCTCGTTGCCTTCGCCGGCGAGGAACTTCTGGTGCGCCTTCATCACCGGGCTGTCCGCCGTGAGCGTGCCCTTGCCGGCGAATTCGCGGATCGTCGACAGGTCGGGCATCGACTGGAAGCCGTATTCGGACATGAAGCGTGGGCAGCTGTCGAGATAGTTCTCGACCGGCTTGGAGCCCGACCAGACGTCCCAGAAGTGGCGGTCGCCGTCCTTGTCGGTGTCGACCGGCCCCTCGTAATTGGTCGAAGGCGAGCCCGGCCAATAGGGTGTGCCGGGGGCGTTGCGCGTCACGGCTTCGCGCAGGACGCGGTCGAACAGCACGGCCATGCCGGCGCCGATGCGCTCTTGCTCGTCGGCACCGACCGCTTTCTTGAATGCTTTCCGGTCGGACCAGTTTTCCCAGCCCGACAGGACCTCGTTGCCGCCGGCCCACAACACGACGGAGGGATGCGATCCGATCCGCGCGACCTGTTCCTCGGCCTCGATCCGGACGTTCTCGCGGAAGGCGGCGTCGGGCGGCGTGACGCTGCCGCCGAACATGAAGTCCTGCCACACCATCAGGCCCATCCGGTCGGCGATGTCGTAGAACGCGTCGTCCAGATAGGTCCCGCCGCCCCAGATGCGAACCATGTTCATGTTGGCGTCGCGCGCGCCCTTCAGGATGGTCTCCATATAGGCGGGCGTGACGCGCGCCGGGAAACTGTCGAACGGGATGATGTTCGCGCCCTTGGCGAAGATCGGCGTGCCGTTGACCTTGAACCCGAAACTGCCGTCCTTGCGGATCAGCTCGACCGTGCGCAGGCCGATCCGCTGGGTCACGCTGTCCTCGGGCGTCGGCTCCGCGCCGCCCAGCGATGCAGAGACGGTGTAGAGCGGCTGCGCACCGTAGCCGACCGGCTGCCAACGCTTGGGGTCGGCGATCGCCAGCGGGATCGAGACCGCGTTGTTGCCTTTGACGAGCGTCACCGTCCGGTCGACCGAGATCGTCTTGCCGTCCGGCCCGGTGACCGCGGCGCGGATCGTCGCGACGCCGGGCGTCTCGACTGCGACGTCGAGCTTGGCGGACAGCCGCGCTTCGGTCGGAGTCAGCGCCTCCTGATCGACCCGTAGCGTGTCGATCCGCGCGTCGTCCCAGATCTCCAGCCGGACCGGCCGCCAGATGCCGGTGTTGACGATGCGGGGACCCCAGTCCCAGCCATAATTGTATTTGGGTTTGCGGATGTAGGGCGAGGTCTGCTTGCCCTTGGGCTCGTCGCCGAACGCGCTGTCATATTCGCCGGGCAGCGGGTTCTTCTCGGCGAGCACCATCGGCTGGAGGGTGCGGATCGGCGAGGCGATCGTCACCAGCACCTCGTTGCGTCCGACCTTCAGCACCGGCTGCGCATCCACGCGCCAGCGCCGGTGCGCGTTGTCGGTGGTCAGCAGCACCGTGCCGTTGACGCTGACCGTCGCGAACGTGTCGAGACCGTCGAACACGAGGTCGAGGTGATTGCGCTGCATCATCGCCGGGGTGACGTCGAACACGCGGCGGAACTGCCATTTGGTCAGCCCGGCCCACTGGATCGCCGCCTCGTTGGTGCCCTTGAACGGATCGGGCACGCGGTGCGCCGCGATCAGGTCCTGCTGCACCGATCCGGGGACGGCCGCCGGCAGCCACGTGGCCTCGCGCTTGTGCGCGGCGGTCGCGGCGGTGTCAGTGGGGTCGATCCGCACCTGCCATGCACCGTCGAGCGGCACGACGGTCTTGGGCGAGGCGAACGCGGGCGCGGCGAGCGCGATCAGGGGAAGGACGAACCAGCGACGCATCAGCGTGTCTCCGACAGGGTCATGCGCTCGACCGCGTAGAACGGGTCGGACGTGGGGGAGGTGAATTGGAGGCAGATGTCGCGGTCTCCGGCGATCGTCGGCAAAATCCCCTTGACGCTGAAGCGGGTCGGCGCGGTCTTCGGATCGGGCAGCGGAAAGGTGCCGGCGATGACCGGTTTCGCGCCCGTCACGGTGCAGCCGACCAGCACCATCAGCTCGCCATGCGGCGTCACGTTGTAGTGCTGGCGGATCTTGGTGACGTCGTGCGCGAGGCCCCAGTTGCGCGGCAGGCGGGCGATATCGATCGTGAACCCCTTGGCGACATCCATCGGCGCGGCCGGGTAAGCGGTACAGGTGTCGAAGACGGTGACATTGAACACCGGTGCATTGCCCTGCGCTTCCGACGTCAGCGGCACGCGCAGGCCGAGCGACCCCTCGGGGCAGGCGATCATGTCGGACGCGGTGCGGGTCAGCAGCGCCTGTCGCCCGGTCTCGAACAGCCGGGGTTCGGCGACCGGCTGGCCACTCGCATCGAACGCGGCGGCGCGGATCGACACGCCGGGCTTCACCGACAGCGGTGCGGTGTAGGCGGGCGACCCCGCGGTCGGCATTTTGCCGTCGAGCGTGTAGCGGATCGTGCCGTACGGCGCCTGCGTGGCGAGGACGACGTTCGCGCGGTTGGTGCGGAGCGCATCGCCGCGCGTGCCGTCGAGCGTGTAGCCGACCGCGAACGCACTGTCCGCGACCTCCAGCCCCGACTTGCGCCAGCGCTGGATCTGCGGCTGGACCCGGTCGAGGAAGCCAGCGAAATCGCGCTTGTCCTTGCCCGACCAGGTGATCTCCGCGAGTGCGGCGGCGCGCGGGAAGATCAGATGCTGCATCTGGTACGGCGTGACGATGTATTCGCTCCACAGATTGGCCTGCGCGCCGAGCACGTGCTGCGCCTTGTCCGCCGAGATGCCCGCCGGCATCGGCTCGTAATTGTAGACGGTTGCGAGTGACTGGACCGCGAGCCGGCCGGGTGGTTCGTCGGGGCGATCGCTTTGCAAATTGTCGAAATACAGCGTCGGTGCGGGCGACAGCACGACGTCGTGGTTCTGGTTGGCGGCATCGACCGCGCCCTTCTCGCCGCGCCACGACATCACCGAAGCGGATGCGGGTAGGCCGCCCTCCAGGATCTCGTCCCAGCCGATCAGGCGGCGCTTCTTGCTCGCCAGATAGGTGCCGAACTGGTCGATCATCCAGCTTTGCAGGCCGTTCTCGTCCTTGATGCCGAGCTTGGCCATCTGCGCCTGCACCTCGGGGCTGCGTTCCCACTGGTCCTTGACCGCCTCGTCGCCGCCGAGATGGATATAGGTGCCGGGGAACACCGCCATCAGTTCGTCGAGCACCGTCTTGACGAAGGCGATGCCCTTGGGGCCGGGGTTGAAAAGGTACGGGTTGACGCCCCATGCGTTGCTGACCTGCGGCGTGTCGCCGATCACGCCGAGCTCGGGATAGGCCGCGACGAGCGCCTGCGCATGGCCGGGCAGGTCGATCTCGGGGACGATGACGATGCCGCGTTCGGCGGCGTAGGCGACCAGCTTGCGCAGTTCGTCCTGCGTGTAGAAACCGCCGACGCGCGTGCCGGGTGCTTCGCCGGTCGAGGGGCCGGTCCGCACGCTGCCGATCTCGGTGAGTTTGGGATAGGCCTTCACCTCGAACCGCCAGCCCTGATCGTCCGACAGATGGAGGTGGAGCGTGTTGAGCTTAACCGACGCCATCTGGTCGACGATCGCGTAGATCGAGGGCAGCGACTGGAAATGCCGTGCGGTGTCGATCATCAGCCCGCGCCAGCCGAAGCGGGGGGCGTCGTCGATCGTGGCCGCCGGGATGCGCACGGGTTGGCCGAACGCGCGATCGGGACTGATGAGCTGGGCCAGCGTCATCGCGCCGTAGAGAAGCCCGGCGTCGCCCGACGCAGTGATCTTCGCGCCGGACGCGTCGACGGTCAGCCGGTACGCCTCGGCGCTCTTGATCGCGGCATCCCGGACGAAGCGGATCGTGCCGTTCGGCGACGTCTGGAGAGCGAGCCCGCGCTCGGCCTTAACATGCGCGATGAGCAGGCGCGCTGCGGCGGCGGCACCGGTGTCGGAAGGATCGGCTGAGATCGTCGCACCGTTGGCGATCGTGAAGCTGCCGGCGGTACGCGTGATTGCCGAGGGTTGCGGTACCAGTGGCAGCCGGTCCTGCGCCCGGGCCGGGATCGCGCAGAAAGCGGCGGGAAGCAGCGCCGTCGCCGTCAGCCAGCGCCCGGCATTTCGGTTCGCGGTTGCACGCATGTCGACTGCTCCCTGTATCGGCTCCTGACGGCCGCTGGTCGAGGAATGTAACCAATATAAGTCCAGACACAACCCCGTCATTTGACAGCAAGCTTGTCCTGCTCTCAGAGCGGATTGTACGTGGGGCGGTCAGGAGACATACCAATATGGCCCATGGATTTAGTCTGGTTGCCCACCACGCGGTCCTTGGCTACGCTACCATAAGGGACGCGGCAAGGCTCGCTTTGAGCTGCCGGTCGGAGGGGGAATACATGGCGTTTTCCGATGACATCGGACGCTTTCGCAAGGGAAATCCATCGCCGCTCTACCTCCAGTTGCAGGAACTGATCCGCAACGCGATCGGCGAGAAGCTGTTGGTACAAGGCAATGCGATCCCGGCCGAGCGCGATCTCGCGATCGAGTACGACGTATCGCGGATCACCGTGCGGAAAGCGATCGGCGGACTGGTCGAGGAGGGGCTTCTCACGCGCAGGCGCGGCGCGGGGACGTTCGTCGCCGGGCGCGTCGAGAAGAGCTTTTCGAAGCTGTCGTCGTTCAGCGAGGACATGGCGGCACGCGGGCGTACGTCGAGCAGCAGCTGGATTTCGCGCTCGGCGGGGCAGGTGAACCCGGAGGAGGCGATGGCGCTGGGGTTGTCGCCGGGGGCGGCAGTGTTCCGCTTCAACCGCATACGCTATGCCGACGAAGAGGCGATGGCGCTCGAATTCTCGACGATCGCGGGATATTGCCTGCCGTCG
The DNA here is from genome assembly GCF_001421415.1 of Sphingomonas sp. Leaf208. Taxonomy (GTDB): domain Bacteria; phylum Pseudomonadota; class Alphaproteobacteria; order Sphingomonadales; family Sphingomonadaceae; genus Sphingomonas. The sequence goes on along the minus strand of NZ_LMKH01000023.1, from coordinate 204,368 downwards.
GTCGAGGTGGTCGACGACTCGCTCTACACCGCGCTCGAGAACGCCGGGAGCCGCCCGGTGCGCGCGCTGCAACGCCTGCGCGCGGTGCCGTTCGGTGGCGAGCATGCACGGATGCTGGGCGTCGACGCGGGCCATGCCGGTCTGCTGATCGAGCGCCGCGGTTTCCTGCGCGATGGCCGGGCCGCGGAGTTCACGCGCTCCTATTACCGCGGCGATGCGTACGATTTCGTCGCCGAACTCGCCGATATCTGACCTTTAATACCGAGAGTGCCCGATGAACCGACGTGAGCTTCTTGTTGGCACGGCGGGCGCCGGTGCTTCTCTGGTCGTAGGGCCGATCGAGACCGGGTTCGCGGCTAGCGTCAAGGCGCAGGGCAGTGCCGGCGCGCTGCCCATGCCGCAGCCGTCGCGGACCTTGCCGTCGCGCGCACTGGTGCAGGATCCGTCGCGGACGCTGATCGAGCGCGGCTGGCTGTTCCACGAGGGCGACGTGATCGCGCCACCGCCCGAAGGCCACAACGCGACGTATCTGAGCGTGAAGGCCGGCAACGCACTCGGCGCCGCGGCGATGGCGTATGACGACTCCGACTGGCAGTCGGTCCGCTTGCCGCATGACTGGGCCTCCGCGCAGCCGTTCGTGAAGACCGCAAGCATCTCGCAAGGCTTCCGTGCACGCGGTATCGGCTGGTACCGGCGGACGCTGCGGCTCGATCCGGCGGACCGCGGCAAGACGATCGGGCTGCAGTTCGACGGGATCGCGACCAACGCGACGGTCTGGGTCAACGGCAGCGTCGTCGCGCACAACTGGTCGGCGTATAACAGCGTCGAGATCGACCTGACGCCGTTCGCGCGGTTCGGCGACGACCTGAACGTGATCGCGGTGCGCGTCGATGCGCAGGCGATGGAGGGCTGGTGGTATGAGGGCGCGGGGATCTATCGCCATGCGTGGCTGATCCGCCGTGCGCCGGTGGCGATCGTGACGGACGGCGTGCACTGCGATCCGAGGCGCACCGCGGGTGGTGCCTGGAGCGTGCCGGTCGAAGTGAAGCTCGGCAGTATCGATCGCGCGGCGGTTGGCGTGACGGTGGACGTCGCGCTGCTCGATCCCGAGGGCAAGCGCGTGGCGGGGGCGCAGGCGACCGCGACGGTCCTGCCTCTGGAGCACGCGACCGCGACGATGACGCTGGCCGTGCCTGCACCGCGCACGTGGTCGATCGAGGCGCCCACGCTCTATACCGTCGTAACGCATGTCCTGCGCGACGGGGCGATCGTCGACGAGCGGCGTATCCCGGTCGGCTTCCGCACGATCCGGTTCGATGCGGACCGCGGCTTCCTGCTCAACGACAAGTCGGTGAAGCTGAAGGGCGTATGCCTGCATCAGGATCATGCCGGGGTCGGTACCGCGATTCCCGATGCGCTGTTGCGCTGGCGGCTGGAGCGGCTGAAGGCGATGGGCTGCAACGCGATCCGCTGTTCGCACAACGCGCCGGCCGCCGAACTGCTCGACCTGTGCGACGCGATGGGCTTCGTCGTGATGGACGAAAACCGCCAGTTCAATCCCGCGCCCGATTACATGGCGCAGCTCGAATGGATGGTCCGCCGCGATCGCAACCACCCGAGCGTGATCCTGTGGTCGGTGTTCAACGAGGAGCCGATGCAGGGCACCGAGGCGGGCGTCGAGATGCTGCGGCGGATGGCGCACGCGGCGCATGCGCTCGACGACAGCCGCCCGGTGACGGGCGCGATGAACGGCGCGTTCTTCGATCCGATCAACGTGTCGAGCATTTTCGACGTCGTCGGCTTCAACTATTATCAAGGCGACTACGACCGGTTTCACCAGCTCAACCCGACCAAGCCGATGACGAGTTCGGAGGATACCAGCGCCTATGAAACGCGCGGCGCGTTCGCGAGCGATCCGGCCGCGCATGTCCAGTCGTCCTACGACGTCGAGGCGGCGAGCTGGGGCGATACGCACCGCGCGACGTGGAAGAAGATCGCCGATCGCCCGTTCGTCGCGGGTGGGTTCGTGTGGACTGGGTTCGATTATCACGGCGAACCGACGCCGCATGAATGGCCGACGATCTCCAGTTTCTTTGGTATTCTCGATCTGTGCGGGTTCCCGAAGACTGCGTTCGATATTCATCGTGCTCACTGGGTGGATGACGTGCCAGTCGTCAGCCTGACGCCGCACTGGACTTGGCCGGGACGCGAGGGGCAGCCGGTCGTCGTGCTGGTGATGAGCAATGCCGAGCGCGTCGAGTTGCGGCTCAATGGGCGGAAGGTCGGCGAGCAGGCGGTCGACCGGATCATGGGCAACGAGTTCAGCGTGCCCTACACGCCCGGGCGGATCGAGGTGATCGCGATGCGCGGCGGCAAGGTCGTCGCGACGGCCGCGCACGAGACCGTCGGCAAGCCGGTTGCGCTGCGCTTGACCCGGGCGCGGACGGTGATGGCGGGTGACGACGAGGACACGCAACCGGTGACGATCGACGCGATCGATGCCGCCGGGCGTCACGTGCCGACCGCGAACCTGCCGACGCAGTTCTCGGTCGAGGGCGCGGCGATCATCGGTGTCGGTAATGGCGACCCGAACAGCCACGAACCGGAGAAGGGCAATGCGCGGTCGTTGTTCAACGGGCTGGCGCAGGTGATCGTGCAGGCGGGGACGGGCCGGGGGCGGATCGTGATGACCGCGACTGCGCCGGGATTGAAGCCGGCGCGGCTGGTGATCGACCGGGCGGCGATCGCACCGCGGGCGCAGATGGCCGCGACCTATGGCGGGCAGGCGATCCGGGAGTGGCGTCGTTCGCCGGCGTTCGCAGCGCGGCCCGATCCTGCGCTGGCGCCGATCGATGGCGATAATAACAGTTGGGCGTTCGTGCGGAGTGGCACGCCGGTGCAAGCTGCGGCGGAGGGGCGTTGGCGGCTTTATCGGGCTAGCGTGACGCCGTGGCGACGTATCGGTGCGGAGGGCGGTATGATCCGTTTCGCGTCGATCGCGGGGAAGGCCGAGCTGTGGGTGGATGGCCGGCAGCTTGCGTCGAAGACCGGCGTCGAGGCGGGGCCGCTGGAAGCAGCGTTGCCCGCGGGCGGCGGCGTGCGCCAGATCGTGCTGGTGGTGGAAGCGGCCGCGGAGGGGGTCTCGGGTGTCGTTGGCCGTGTGTCGCTGGAACCGCCAGCGCGCTGACGCTGCTCAATCCTCCCCCGCCAGGGGGAGGTGTCGCCGAAGGTGACGGAGGGGGAGGATACGGAACAGGCGTTTCGGTTACCCCCCCCTTCCGTCTGGCAAGTGCCAGCCACCTTCCCCTGGCGGGGGAGGATCAGTATCAGAGTCTAGCGGGCCAGCGTCGTCAGAACGGCGTCAGTCGCGAGCAGATGCACCTGATCGGGTGCCGGCCGCGCGATCGCGCGAACGCCGAGTTTCGCTAGCCCTGCATCATCCGCTAGCCCGGCGTCATTCAGCTCGACGCGCAAACGACCGATGTGGCGGCTGGCATTGCGGACATTCGCCGCTCCGCCGAGCGCGCTCTCGGTTGCGGACGACAGGCTGATCATATCCTCCGCGACAGCCGCGGCAGGCTTGATCGCCACATCACCACCCAGCGCCAACGCATCGCGGATTTCCATCGAGACGACATCGGCGATCGGCCCGAGCACCACCTGAAGCGCGGAGTTCGATGGGCGCAGGATACCGCGTGCGCCGAGAGCCTTCAGCGCGGCATCGTCGACCGCGGACTGGTCCACGACGATCAACCGCAACCGCGTCGTGCAGGCGCTTACCGTCGTCAAATTCGCCCCGCCGCCGAGCGCCTGCGCGAACGCCGCACCGCGCCCGCCTGCCGTGGGGGGTGCCACCGCGGCGACGGTCTCGGCTTCACGCCCCGGCGTCGCGAGGTTGAACTTGCGGATGAAGAAGCGGAACAGCCCGTAATACAGCACGAAATACACCGCGCCGACCGGCAGCAGGACGAGCGGTCGCGTCGCCTTGCCGAAGTTCAGCACGTAATCGAGCAGCCCCGCCGAGAAACCGAAGCCCATCTTGACGCCGAGCAGGTCCATCAACGCCATCGACAGGCCGGTCAGCACCGCGTGCACCGCGTAGAGCACGGGCGCGAGGAACATGAAGCTGAACTCGATCGGCTCGGTGACGCCGGTCAGCGCGGAGGTGAGCGCGAGGCTGAGCAGCATGCCGCCAACCGCTTTCCGGCGCTCGGGCTTCGCGGAATGGTACATGGCGAGGCACGCGGCGGGCAGGCCGAACATCATCACCGGGAAGAAGCCGGCCATGAAGATTCCGGCCGACGGATCGCCCGCGAAGAACCGGCGCAGGTCGCCCGAGGTGCCGTGGTAATCGCCGGCGACGAACCAGACGATGTTGTTGAGCAGATGATGCAGCCCGGTGACGAGCAGCAGGCGGTTGAGCAGCCCGAACACGAACACGCCGACCGCACCGCTGCCGGTGATCGCGACGCTCAACTGGTCGACGCCCTGGCTCAGCAGCGAGAAGCCGAAGCCGAACACCGCCGCGAGCACGAGGCCAGCCACGCCGCTGACGATCGGCACGAACCGGCGCCCACCGAAGAAAGCGAGATATTCGGGCAGCTTGATCGTCGAATAGCGATTGTAGAGCGTCCCGCCCGCGAGCCCCGACAGGATGCCGATCGGCACGTCGAGCCGCGCCATCGCCTTGGCCTTCCACGCCGCGATCGCGAGGTCGGCGGAGACGCCGGTGAGCCCTGCGGATACTTCGGGCGCGACGGTGATCAGGACTTTGCCCGCCTCCGTCGCGACCAGGAAGCAGACGACGCCGGCGAGACACGCGGCACCGTTGCCGTCGCGCGCGAACCCGGTGGCGACGCCGATCGCAAAGAGCAGCCCAAGATGCGAGAAGATCGCGTCGCCTGCCGCGCTGATGAAGGCGATGTCGAGCAGGTCCGGCTGGCCGAGGCGAAGCAGCAGGCCGGCGATCGGCAGCACCGCGATCGGCAGCATCAGCGCGCGGCCAAGCGGCTGGAGGGCTTCGAGGATCGATTTCATGCGGTGAACTCCCGGGCGAGCGAGCGGACGTCGGCGGCGGATCCGCATTGCAGCGCGGCGGCGGCATGCGCGCGGCACGCCTCCATCGTCAGCGTCGCGACCAGCGCCTTGATCTCGGGCACCAAGGCCGGCGCGGACGAAAGTTCGGTGACGCCGAGCCCGATCAGGATCGGGACGGCGAGCGGGTCGGAGGCGAGCCCGCCGCACACGCCGGTCCAGCGGCCATGCACCGCGCCGCCCTTGCAGGTCTGCGCGATCAGCCGGAGGACGGCGGGGTGCAATCCGTCGATTCCGCTCGCGACGGCGGCGTTACCGCGGTCCATCGCCAGCGTGTATTGCGTGAGGTCGTTGGTGCCGACCGACAGGAAATCGGCCTCTGCGGCAATCAGGTCCGCGGTAACGGCGGCGGCGGGAGTCTCGATCATCACGCCGACGGGCATGCGGTCGCCGATGCCGATATCTGCGGCGACGCGGTCGACCACCGCGCGAACGGCGCGCAGTTCGTCGAGGCTCGCGATCATCGGCACCATGATCCGGCATTGCCCGGCGGGTTTTACCGACAGGATCGCACGGACCTGATCCTCCAGGATCTGCGGGTGCGCGAGGCCGACGCGGATGCCGCGCAGGCCGAGTGCGGGATTCTCTTCCGGTGCCATCGGCAGATACGGCGCGGGCTTGTCGCCGCCGATGTCGAGCAGCCGGACGATCAGCGGGCGGCCGTCGAGCGCGTCGGCGATCGCCTGGTAATCGGCGGTCTGTTCGGCGACCGTCGGCGCGGCATCGCGTTCGAGGAACAGGAATTCGGTGCGCAACAGGCCCGAGCCTTCCGCGCCGTTCTCGACCGCGATACGCGCGTCGCCGAGCGCGCCGAGATTGGCGAACGCCTCGATCCGGGTGCCGTCGGCCATGCGGCAGGGTTCGCCGGCCCGCGCGAGGGCTTCGGTGCGGCGGACCTGTGCCTGGACGATCCGGACCTGCGTGGCGACGAGCGTGTCGGCGTCCGGATCGATCCGCAACAGGCCTTCGCCGGCGTCCAGGATCACGGGCGTGTCGTCGGTTACAGAGTTCAACGGCGCCCCGATCGCGACCAGCGCGGGGAGGCCCATCGTCGCGGCGAGGATCGCGACGTGCGAGGTCGGACCGCCGCGCTCAACGCAGAAGCCGACGATGTTCGCGCGGTCGAGCGACAGGACGTGCGACGGCAGCAGGTCGTCCGCGAGCAAAATTGTCTCGGGCGGGAACGACAGCGGCGTGGTCTCGACGCCGGCGATCAGCGCGAGCAACTGGCGTTCGAGATCGAGCATGTCGTCGGCGCGCTCGGCGAGCCGCGGGTCGGTGCTGTTGCGCAACGCGTCGGCCTGCGGACGGATTGCGCTGCGCCAGGCATGACCCGCGCTCTCGCCGCGGGCGATGCCGCCGCGCGTCGTCTCGTGGAGCAGGGGATCGTCGAGCATCGCCGCATGCGCCTCGACGATCGCGCGTTCGGGACCGGTTGCGGTGCGGGCGCGCTCGGCGAACCGGGTCGAGAGCGTGGTGACGGCCGCATCGAAGCGTGCCTCCTCGACGGCGATGCCTTCGCCCTGTTCGGGGACGACGATGTCGGCGGGACGGAACCAGCGAGCGCGGCCGATTGCCACGCCGGGTGCCGCGGTGACGCCGGTCAGCGCGCCGTCGACTGCGGGGCGGGCTGGCGAGGGGGCGACGGCGGGCGCGCGGACGGGGGCTTCGGCGGGCTCGTCCATGCCGCTCTCGATCAGGTCGCAGATCGCGGCAAGCGCGGCCGCGGCGTCTCCACCTGCCGCAGTCACGATGATCGTCTCGTTGTGGCGGATTGCCAGGGCGAGCAGGGCGATCGGGCTGCGGACGTTGGCGGTCTTGTCGCCGGATGCGAGCGTCACGTCGGCGTCGAAGCGCTTGCCGGTAGCGGCAAGGCGCGCGGCCGGGCGGGCGTGGATGCCGTGCGGGAGAGGGACTACGACCGTCCGTGCGTGCGTGGTGCCGTCCTGGTTCGTCTCGCGGCGTGCGACCGCATCACTGGATTCCAGGGTCATCAGCGGGTCGCCGACCGCTACCAGTTCGCTGGAGACGGCGTGGACGATCCTGAACCGGTCGGGGTTCACGACGACGATCGGCGTGACGACCGCGCGAGCCTCGCGCACGAGCAGGTCCAGGTCGAAGCGGATCAGCGGTGCACCGCGCTGGACCGTATCGCCGACCGCGACGCACGGGCTGAACCCGCGTCCACCGAGTGCGACTGTGTCGAGCCCGATATGGATCAGGATCTCCGCACCCTCGGGCGTGGCGAGCGTGATCGCGTGGCCGCTCGGCAACAGCGTCAGCACGGTGCCGGCGCAGGGAGCGTAGAGGCAGTCGCCGGTCGGATCGATCGCGACGCCGTCCCCCAGCATCCGCTCCGAGAACACCGCGTCGGGCACCTCGTCGATCGGCGTTGCCCAGCCCTGCATCGGCGCGGTCAGGAGGATGGAGGCCATGGGTGCGTTCTCGATACCAAAGGGGAGGGGCGCAAAAGCAGGGTAGAGGCGGTCAGGCCGCGCTCGCCCCGCCGATCCACGTGCCGACCGGATGCAGGTCGTGGGTGAGCATGACCCAATCGGCGGTGCGGCCGACCTGCAACGTGCCGCGCTCCTGCGACAGCCGCAGGAACGCCGCCGGATAGGTCGCCGCCATCGCCGCTGCGATCTCGGGCGCGACGCCGAGCCGGTCTACAGTGTTGCGGACCGCGCCCGCCATGTCGAGATCGGAGCCCGCCAGCGTGCCGTCGGCACCGACGCAGCGGCCATTCTCGACATGGATTTCGCGGCCCTGCAGCACGAACGACTTCTCGGCCGCGCCGACGCAGGGCATCGCGTCGGATACCAGCATGAACCGGTCGTGCGGCCGTGCGCGCAACGCGATCCGCAGCACGGCGTCGTCGACATGGAAGCCGTCGACGATGATCCCGCAATACACCGCCTGGTCGTCGAGCACCGCGCCGACCACGCCCGGGGCGCGGTGGACCAGCGGCGACATTGCGTTGAACAGATGCGTGACGCCGGTGATCCCGGCGGCCATCCCGGCGGTCGCGGTGGCGTGATCCGCGTCGCTATGGCCGATGCTGATGAGCACGCCTGCCGCGGTCAGCGTTTCGATCTGCGCCGCGGTCACGCGCTCGGGGGCGAGCGTCACCATGACCCGGCCGAGGCGGGGGCGGGTCAGCAGCGCGAGCAGGTCGTCGTCGAGATCCTGGAAGCGCGTCGGGTCGTGAATGCCCTTGCGTGCCGGGCTGATCACGGGCCCCTCGATATGGATGCCGAGCACGCCGGGGACACCCGCGAGGATCGCCGCGTCGACCGCGTCGAGCGCGAGCGCGATCACGTCGGGCGTGTCGCTGATCAGCGTCGGCAGGAACGCGGTGGTGCCAAACGGGCGATGCGCCGCGCCGATCGCGGCGATACCCTCGACCGTGGGCGTATCGTTGAAGAGCACGCCGCCGCCGCCGTTGACCTGCGTATCGACGAAGCCCGGCATCAGCCAGCCGCCATCGAGATCGATCGCGTGATCCACGGCCTGATCGGTGGTTGCGTCGTCGATCCGGGCGATCCGCCCGTCCTCGACGACGATCGTCGCGTCGTTCCGGACGCCCGCTGGGGTGACCACATGGCCATTCGAAAACCGGAAGATCGTCATAACGTGCGCGTCACCTTGCTGAGATGCGACGGGGCGTCGGGGTTGAACCCGCGAGCAAGCGAGAGGGCGTTGACCATGCGATAGAAGCTCTGGATCATCAGGATCGGCTCGATCGCCGGATGCGCTTTCAACGCGGGCAGGACGCCGTCGTCGCTGCTGCCATCGAGCCCGGCATCGGCGAGTAACACGCCTGCGCCACGCTCGGCGAACTCGCGCGCCGCATCGCGCACGCCGTCGCCGGCCGCGTCGGAGGTCGCGAGCGCGAGCAACGGGAAGCCGTCCTCGACCAGCTGCATCGGGCCGTGGCGAACCTCGGCCGAGCTGAACGATTCGGCATGCAGCGCGCAGGTTTCCTTCATCTTCAGCGCCGCCTCGTTGGCGATGCCGAAGCCCATGCCGCGCGCGATCACGAACAAATTGGTCGCGGTGCGCAGTGGTGCGACGGCCGCCGACCAGTCGAGCGCCCAGGCGCGTGCGAGGTCGGCGGGGAGGGCTGCGACCGCGCTACGCAATGCGTCGTCGTCCGCCCATTCCGCGGTCAAAGCGGCGAAGGCGGCAAGCGAGCAGATGTAGGATTTGGTCGCCGCGACCGACTTTTCCGGTCCGGCGCACAGCGGGATAAGCGTGTCGGCGGTCTCTGCGAGTGGCGAAGTCTCGTCGTTGACGAACGCGACGACATGCGCGCCGGCAGCCTTCTGCGCGGCGACTGCGGCGAGCAGGTCTGGGCTGCGACCGCTCTGCGACACCGCGATGCACAGCGTGTTCCGCGCGCCGAGCGGTGCGTCGTAGATCGATACGACCGAGGGCGCCGCGGCGGCGACCGGGATGCCGGTCTTCGTCCAGATCAGATACTTGCCATACACCGCCGAGTGATCCGACGAGCCGCGCGCGCAGGTCACGACGACCGCGGGCGGGGCGCTACGAAGACGCGCACCGAGCGCCGCGAACGCTGCGGCGTTGGTCGCGAGCATCCTTGCGACGGCCTCGGACGATTCCGCAGCCTCGCGAAACATCAGCGTTGCCGTTTCCGGAATCGGCGGGGGTGTTAGCGGAGGCGGAGTGGCGTCGTGCATGGCGGCTCGCTTCGATTGGCGTTCGGCGAGGAGCGAGAGGCCCCCCGACCCAGACCGGTTTGAGTAAGTTATGGATTGGTATTATTCAAGCGTCGGATGTCCGGCCACCATGTTCGCCAGTCGCTCTACCGCGTCGCGGTTCGTCGTTGCGCGTCCTGGCGAGGCGAAGCCGAAGCGTAGTTCGGCTGGGTCGGCGAAGGTCGCCAAGGGCGCGCGACACGAGGCGTGGACTTCGCGGACACCGGTCGCAAGGATCGCGGGCAACGTCTCCGGCGAGACCCCGCTTCCTGCTAGCACGATGATCCGACCGGCAGCTTGCTGGTGCAGCGCCGCCAGCATCGCGACGCCATCGATTGCCTTCGGGGCGCCGCCCGAGGTCAGGATTCGGTCGAAACCGAGCGTGACGGCGGACTCGAGCGCGTCGGGCATGTCGCGGCACAGATCGAAGGCACGGTGCAGCGTCAGCGAGAGTGGGCTTCCGCGAGCATCGCTCAACGACTTGGCGTGTGCGACCAAAGCGGCAAGTGCGGGCAGGTCGAGGCGGTGGTCGACATCGAGCGCACCGATGACGATTCCTGCCAATCCAGCTTCGGCTGCCGTGCGAATGTCGTCGGCGATCAGCGCCTGCTCGCGCGGGGTATAGACGAAGCCGCCTTCACGTGGCCGGGCCAGGAGGTGGACGGGTACACCGGAGGCCTCCGATAAAGCCGCCGCTGCCCGGATCAGCGACGCAGGCGGCGTCAGTCCGCCGACGCCAAGCGCCGCGCACAGTTCGATGCGGTCCGCACCGCCAGCGATCGCCGCGTCGATACCGTGCAGATCCTCGACGCAGACTTCGAGCATCGTTCGGGTACCGCGCACCATGTCTTCCGCGACGCTCACGCCTGGAACAGCGACCGCGCCTTCAGCACCGTCGTCTTGCCGCGCGCGTCGGTGACCGCATAGGTAAAGCCCGGCAACAGGCAGAACGCGCCGACATTGCCCTTCGTGTCGAGCGCGAGGAAGCCGACCTGGACGCCACGGATCGCATCGCCGCGGAGCTTGGCGATATGCCGGACGACCTCTTCGCACGCCTGTTGTGGCGACGACCCGCCGCGCATCGACGCGACGACGCGGGCCGAGCCGGCTACGCGGGTGACTTCCTCGCCCAGTCCGGTCGAGGTGGCACCACCGACGCCTGCCTCGACGTACAGGCCCGACCCGACCTGCGGCGAATCGCCGACCCGGCCGCGCATCTTGAACGCCATGCCGGAGGTCGTGCAGGCGCCCGCCATCCGCCCGTCGGCCGTGCGCGCGAGCAGGCCGATCGTGTCATGGTCGAGCGCGCCGCCCGGCGTGCGGGTGATGCGGTTCTCGCTATTGGCTTCGGGCTGGTACTTCGCGGTCTTCAGCCAGTCGCGCCACGCCGTTTCCGATTCCGGGGTGAGCAGCGACTGTTGCGGAAATCCCTGGTCGCGCGCGAACCGCGTCGCGCCCTCGCCGACGAGGAAGGTGTGCGGCGTCCGCTCCATCACGCGACGCGCGACGGAGATCGCATGCACCGTGTTCTCCAGCGCGGCGACGGCCCCGACGCCGCCGACATCGTCCATGATGACCGCGTCGAGCGTGACGTGGCCGTCGCGGTCGGGATAGCCGGAATAGCCGACGCTGTGGTTGGTAGGATCCGCCTCGGGCACCATCGCGCCGGCCTCGACCGCGTCGATCAGGGAGCCGCCCTTGGCGAGTTCCGCGAAGGCCACCGCGTTGGCGGCGGCGCCGAAGTCCCAGGTCGACAGGACCATGGCACCGGTCGCCGAAGCGTACGTCGCGGCACCCGATCGGGCAGCCGCCCGAGTCGCTACGAATGGTATCATGCCCAGGCCGCCCAAGCCGGCGAGCAACGACCGTCGCGTGTTCTCCATCAGATCCCCCTTGCGTTCTTGTGTGCACGCTATCGCAAGGAGATGGCGACCGCCAGTAGTGACGCCGATTTGCAACATTCCAACGCAAATGTTCTAGACCGGTATTGCTTCGGCATTGACTGGCGTCGTGTTTTGACCAAACCAGTACGGGCAACCGGTATAGCGCTATCACGCAACCGGGCTTTTTTAGGGGTAGGTATGAACTTCGGCCATTCTGTTTCGCGGATCGCGCTCGTCGGATCTCTCGTGTTTTCCGCTACCACGGCATTCGCACAGGACGTGCCCGCGCAGGCCGTGACGCCCGCCCAGGCTGCCGCGAGCACGCCCGCCGAAGCCAAGGTCGAGGCGGATGCGAGCACTGCAACCACCGCCGTCGACCGCGACGTGCCGAAAGACGACACTATCGTCGTTACCGGATCGCGCATCCAGCGTCCGAACATGACGTCGGCGGCCCCGATCACCTCGGTCACCGCGCAGGACATTCGCGCCCAGGCTGCCGTCAACGTCGAGGACGTGCTGAACCGCCTGCCGCAGATCGCGCCGGACAGCCAGCAGACCTATAACGACTCCGACGGTCGCCAGCGCATCAAGCTGCGCAGCCTCGGGTTCGAGCGCACGCTGGTCCTGATCGACGGCAAGCGCCTCGGCACGCAGAACGGCCAGGACGTCGGCATCATCCCGCCGTCGCTGCTCGAGCGGGTCGACGTGCTGACCGGTGGTGCCTCGTCGGTGTACGGGTCGGACGCGGTCGCGGGCGTCGTCAACTTCGTCCTGAAGAAGGATTTCGAGGGCATCCAGCTCGACGGCAACTATAATTTCTACAACCACAACAACAAGGACACGGTCGTGTCGTCGCTGGCGCGTTCGTCGGGCTTCAGCAGCCCGCGCGGCCTGACCAACGACGGCGGTCGTGCCGACGTCACGCTGACCGCGGGCAAGAAGCTGTTCGACGGCGCGCTGCGGATCAACGGCTTCGTCAACTACAAGCATACCGACGAAGTGCTGTTGTCGGCCCGCTCGAACTCGGGTTGCTATCTGACGCAGACCAGCCTGAACGCGCCGCTGTCGTGCGGCCTAACGCCGAGCAGCTCGACGAGCGGGCTCATCACGCCGCTCAGCGGTGCGAACACCAACGCGCAGCTCGTCAACAACCCGAACGGCACGCGTACTTTCGTGCCGTTCGGTCCGGGTGCCGGCAACGCCTCGAACTATTTCAGCAACTATGCGTATCAGCGCCCATCCGAGCGCGTGAACGCCGGCGGCTTCGTCAGCCTCGACATCGCACCCGACGCCGAGCTGTATGCGTCGGGCATCTGGTTCCGCGACAAGTCATACAACAACTATCCGGCGATCGCCGGCGGCAGCGTGCAGGTGAACTGCAACAACCCGTTCCTGTCGACGTCGCAGGCAACCGCGATCTGCGGCAACGCGGCTGGCACGGTGGCGACGGCACCGATCGATCTTCGCTATCGTCTCGGTGAGGGCAACGATCAGCCCGACGCGTATCTGAACACCGGCGTTCGCCTGACCGGCGGCGTCCGCGGCAAGGTCGGCAGCGCGTGGACCTATGACGTCGGCGGCGTCTATGCCCGCAACCACCAGGACTACACGCCGAGCTTCGTCAACGCGACCAACCTGCGGAACTCGATCAACGTCGGTGGCACGCGCGCCGCACCAACCTGCGCCACCACCACGGATGCAGCCTGCGTTCCCTTCGATGCGTTCAGCGCTGGGAATACCAATCCGGCCCTCATCGATTATCTGTATGACCAGGGCACGGCGGCGACCACCGGCACGCTGTACGACGTGCAGGCCAACGTTACCGGCGATCTCGGCAAATACGGGATCACCTCGCCGTTCGCGGAGCAGGGCGTCGCGATCGCGCTGGGCACGGAGTATCGCAAGGATACGCTCAAATCGACCGCCGACAGCGTGTATCGCGCAGGTCTGGGCGGCACCGACAGCTACCTGAAGCAGGACGTCTGGGAGGCCAATATCGAGGTCCAGGCGCCGCTGGTCGAGCACAAGCGCTTCGCCGACCTGTTGCAGGTGAACGGCGGCTACCGCGTGTCGAAGTACAGCAGCAACCCGAGCACGTTCAACACCTGGAAGATCGAGGGCATCTACGCCCCCGTCAGCGACCTGACGTTCCGCGCTTCGTTCAACAAGGCGCAGCGCGCACCGACGGTCACCGAGATTCGCCAGGCGACCAACGTCGATTTCGCGTCGGGCGGCGCAGGCACGTTCAACGATTTCTGCGCACCGACCGTCGTCAACGGCGCCAATGGCGTGACCTACGGCGCGCCGATCGCGTCGCGCGAAGTGTGCCGTGCAACCGGCCTGTCGGACGCGCTCTACGGCAGCCAGACCCTGCTGTGCAGCAACGGCACCGCGCCGAACGGCTCGGCGGCATGCACCGTGCGCTCGGGCGGCTACACCGCCGATCCGGAAACCGCCTACACGCAGACCTACGGCCTGATCGTGAAGCCGCGGTTCGTGAAGGGCTTGGTGTTCTCGGTCGATCGCTACCAGATCAAGATCAACGACTCGCTCGGGTATAACGACTACAGCTATTACACCGATGGCTGCCAGCGTTCGAACGGCGACGCGTTCTTCTGCCAGGGCATCGTCCGCAATCCCGGCACCGGTACGCTGTATTCGACGGCCGGGAGCAATCCCACCACCGGCTTCATCCGCCAGGGCACGACGAACTATTACACGTCGATCGCACGCGGCTATGATTTCCAGGCACAGTATACGCTCGACCTCGCCAGCGCCGGCAAGATCGACTGGAACTTCAACGGGTCGCTGACCACGTTCGCGGGCGGCCAGGACTCGCCGGTCCAGCCGGAACGCAATTGCGCAGGCTATTACGGCAATGGTTGCGGCCAGCTGATTCCGAAATGGTCGCACGGCCTGCGCGCGACCTACACCACGCTCGACCGCGGCTTCAGCGCCTCGTTCAACTGGCGCTATGTCGGCTCGCTGACCAATGCTGACAATTCGGGCGACGAGGCGATCGGCGGCACGGACGCGCGCGCACGGACCAGCTACTACCGCGTTTCGCCGAAGAGCTACTTCGACCTCGCGCTCAACTTCGCGATCGACAAGCAGTTCTCGCTGCGCCTGATCGCGAACAACCTGCTCGACAAGAGCGCGCCGATCGTTCCGGACTCGTACAATGTCGCCCTCGCGCGCACGAACACGATCCCACAGCGCTACGACTCGCTCGGCCGCAACCTGGCCGTGGGTGCGACCGTCCGGTTCTGATCCAACGCTGGCTCGTGTCGGTCGACGCGAGCCACGAACGCCGAAGATCCTCCGTGCCTTCGGGCGCGGGGGATTTTTCATGTCGGCGATGCTGGGGTTGGAACTCGAGCGCTAAGGATCAATGCCATGCAGGTGGCGGCGACATCGTTTATCGAAAGTCGGAAATGGTGCCGGTTGCAGGAATCGAACCCGCGACATCCAGTTTACAAAACTGGCGCTCTACCAACTGAGCTAAACCGGCCCTTGCGTCGGGCGCTGCCCGGTGCGTCGCGACCCCATGCTTCAAGATACGCCGAAGGTCCAGCCCTCGGTTTGCGCGATATGCGATGTCATCGCCGCCGGGTGCCAGAGTTCGGGGCGATCGGCGTTGGCGCGGAGCCATGCGGCGGTGAGGATCGCGTCGGTGGCGTGGTCGTCGTAGCGGGCGAGGGGTGCATGCGGGTCGCTGCCGATCGCGGCCAGTGCCACGTCGAGTGCGGCGGCGTCGCGGATCTTGCTGAGCCCCTTGCGGATACCGGCGGCGCGCGCGGCAATCGTGGTGTAGATCTCGACGATCAGCGGACCTTGCGACGGCACCGGGTCGAACGGCCAGACCGGCACGTGGCCGGCCAGCCTGTGCAGCACTCGCATGCCGGTGAGGCTCGACTTGCCGACCTGCGCCGCGCCGACGAGGTTGAAGCAGCTCGACGGGGACAGGCCCATCGCGCGCTGCCCGTGCTCGCAGACGCGCATCCGGCCGGCGCCACCGGGGAACAGGTCGCCGCAATCGCGGTGCTGGCGGAAGTGGCGGCGGATTTCGGGATCGGTGAGCAGGCTGGAGACCGCGAGATGCGGGTCGGCTGCGGAGATATCGTCGACCATCTTCCACAGGGCGCGGGCGTCGGGCGGACTGTCGGGCGCGCCGGGGAAATACCCGCCTTCATCCACGAACGGGAAGGCGGGGGAGAGGTCGAGCCCGATCAGCATCGGCATAGCCTGGTCGAGCAACCAGTCGAGCACGTCGTCGCGCGACCATGTACTGGCGGATGACGGGGCGACCAGAACCGGCGCGGCATCCCCCGTTTCGCAGACCGCGACCGCGATGCCCTTGTGTCGATGCCCTTGCGCGCCGGACCAGTCGATCGCCGCAAACCGCGTGAAGCGTGGTTCAGCCATTCTTCTCGGCGCGCAAAGCATCCCAATAGGCGAGCCGTTCCGACAACCGCTTCTCGAACCCGCGTTCGGTCGGCGTATAGAAGGTCTGCGCGCTCATCTCGTCGGGCCAGTAATCCGAGCCGGAAAACGCATCCTCCGCATCGTGATCGTACGCATAGCCCTTGCCGTAGCCGATATCGCGCATGAGCTTGGTCGGCGCGTTGCGGATCGACGCGGGGGGCATCAGCGATCCCGTCTCGCGTGCCGATTTCCAGGCGGCCTTCTGCGCCTTGTAGACTGCATTCGATTTCGGCGCGGTCGCGAGATAGACGCAGGCCTGCGCGATCGCGAGTTCGCCTTCGGGGCTGCCGAGAAAGTCGTACGTGTCCTTGGCGGCGATGCACTGGACCAAAGCCTGCGGGTCGGCGAGGCCGATGTCCTCGACCGCAGCGCGGGTCAGCCGGCGGAGCAGGAACAGCGGTTCCTCGCCAGCGGTCAGCATCCGCGCGAGATAATAGAGCGCGGCCTGCGGGTCGGACCCGCGGATCGATTTGTGGAGCGCGGAGATCAGGTTGTAATGCCCCTCGCGATCCTTGTCGTACACCGCGACACGGCGTTGCAGGAAGTTCGAGAGGCCTGCGGGATCGAGCGGTTCGGGCAGGTTGACCGAGAACAGCGTCTCCGCCTGGTTGAGCAGGAAGCGGCCGTCGCCATCGGTACTCGCGATCAGCGCGTCCTTGGCGGGCGGGGTTAGGGGCAGGGGGCGCTCCATCTCCGTCTCTGCGCGGTCGAGCAACTGTTCGAGCGCACCGCGACCGAGCCGTTCGAGGATCAGCACCTGCGCGCGGCTGAGCAACGCGGCGTTGAGTTCGAACGACGGGTTCTCGGTGGTCGCGCCGACCAACGTCACCGTGCCGTCCTCGACATAGGGCAGGAAACCGTCCTGCTGCGCGCGGTTGAAGCGGTGGATCTCGTCCACGAACAGCAAGGTCCGCTTGCCGATCTTGGCATGCTCGCGTGCCTCGGCGAACGACTTCTTGAGATCCGCGACCCCTGAGAACACCGCCGAGATCGCGACGAACCGCAGGTCGACCGCGTCGGCGAGCAACCGCGCGATCGTCGTCTTGCCGGTGCCGGGCGGGCCCCACAGGATGATCGAGGACAATCGCCCCGCCGAGACCATCCTGCCGATAGCGCCTTCGGGGCCGGTGATGTGATCCTGCCCGACCACCTCGTTCAGCGTGCGAGGACGCAGGCGGTCGGCGAGCGGCGCGTTTTCGGGATGCGTTTCAGTGGGGGCGGCGGGTTCGAAGCCCGCGAAGAGATCGGCCATTCCGAGAAGATAGGGGCGGGCGGCCGGTTTGCCCATCCGTCCGCAATGCAGGCGCGCGCTAGTCTTCCTCGCACGTATCGTCAGTTTCACACGCATCGTCATCCCCGCGCAGGCGGGGATCCATACTGGCTGACGGCTATGCACGCTCGCTCGGTCCGAGGGTCTGGGTCCCCGCCTCCGCGGGGATGACAGACGTGAAAAAGCAAATCTTATTTCACCCGCCTCTTGAACCGGAAACATTCTGCGATATATCGCACCTTATGAACGAAGATATATCGGAGAACACTCAAATGCGTTTTGGTATGGGATATGGAGCTTGGACCGGTGGTCCGCGGGCTGATGGCGAAGGCCGGGGTCGGGGAGGCTATGAAGGCCACGGTCGACATGGACACGGACGCGGCGGCCCCGGTGGTCGGCGGCGGCTGTTCGATGGCGGCGAGCTGAAGCTCGTGATGCTGAAGCTGATCGCGGACGCGCCGCGCCACGGCTACGACCTGATCCGCGAGATCGAGGGGCTGACCGGGGGTGGCTATGCGCCGAGCCCGGGCGTCGTCTACCCGACGCTTAGCATGCTCGACGAGATGGGGCTGATCGAGGAGCAGCAGTCCGAAGGCGCCAAGAAGCGCTTTGCGGCGAGCGACGAGGGTCGCGCGCATCTGGCCAAGAATGCGGCCGTGGTGGACGGGCTGTTCGCGCGGCTGGCGGCGGTCGGGGCGGAGTCCGAGCGGACCGATGGCGCGCCGATCCGGCGTGCGATGGGCAATCTGCGGCAGGTGCTCCAGCACCGGTTGATGCGAGAGGACGTCAACGAGGATACGCTGCACGAAGTCGCGGCGTTGCTCGACGAGGCGGCGCAGAAGATCGAGCGGCTCAAGTGAGCGTCTCGGTCGCAAGGGTGCCGACGCATTCGGCCAGCAAGTATCTCCAGCAGCTCGCAAAGCACTGGAGCCACAAGATGGAGGTCACCTTCTCGGAGGAAGAGGGCCGCATCGCGTTTCCGAATGGTGCGGTATTGGAGATGCGTGCGGACAGCGAAACGCTCGACGTTGCGCTGACCGTGCCGGAGGGCGAAGACGTCGACCGGATGCGCGAGGTGGTCTCCAGCCACCTCGACCGCTTCGCCTTCCGCGAAGCGCCGCTGACGTTCGACTGGGCGACGGCTTGAATCAATCCTCCCCCGCCAGGGGGAGGTGGCAGGCGGCAGCCTGACGGAGGGGGAGGCAGGCGAAACCCTCGTTCCGGGTCCTCCCCCTCCGTCACCTTCGGCGACACCTCCCCCTGGCGGGGGAGGATCGCCCGGGCAGCAACCTGAATCTCGGCTTTAAGCTCCCCGCCGCGCCATCACCTGGAGATACGTATCCAGCACGGTCTGGTTGATCGTATCCCACAGATACCCGGCAGCCTTGTCGTGTCCGGCCCAGCCCATCGTCTCGCGCAGGCCCGGTTCCGACACGATCCGCCCGATCGCATCCGCATACCCGGCAATATCCGTCGGCGGCACCAAGAACCCCGTCACACCGTCATCGACCAGTCCGACCGCACCTGATGCGCGAGCGGCAACGACGGGAACGCCTGCCGCCATCGCCTCGAGAGTCACGTTGCCGAACGTCTCGGTCACGCTCGGATTGAAGAACACGTCCATCGACGCGACCGCGCGGCCGAGATCGTCGCCCGACTGGAACCCCGCGAACACCGCGCCCGGGACGCGGCTCGCAAACCACTCGCGCGCGGGGCCCTCGCCGATCACCAGCACCTTGTGCGGCACGCCGCGCTGTTCCAGCTCCCGAATCACGTCGGCAAAGACGTCGAGACCCTTCTCCTTCACCAGCCGCCCGAGAAACCCGACCGCGACTTCGCCGTCGGCAATCCCGCGCGCGCGCCGCCAATCCAAGTCGCGACGCGTCGGCGTAAAGCGATCGTGGTTCACCCCGCGCGACCAGATTGCGGTCGGTGTCGTCACGCCCCAGTCGCGGACGATCTCCGCCATGCCGCGCCCCGGCACCAGCACTTCGTCGACGCGGTTGTAGAAGCGCGTGAGGATCTTCACCATCACGGGCTCGAAGAACGCCATCTTGTAATAGCGAAAATATGTCTCGAACCGCGTGTGCAGCGAGGCAACCGTCGCGATGCCGTTGCGGCGGCCATAGCTGATCGCGCGGTGCCCCAGGAAATCGGGGGCCGACACATGGACGATGTTCGGTGCGAACGCATCGAGGTCGCGTCGGATCGCCGCTGGCAGCCCGCGCGCCATCTTGTATTCGCCACGTCCCGCCGGCAGCGGTAGCGACGGTACCGCGACCAGATCGCCGGTCGGCGCGAAGGCGGGCCTCGCGTTCGTCGGCGAATAGACACGCACTGTCACACCCTTTGACAGCAGATGGCCGACGAGCAGATTCAGCGCCTGGTTTGCGCCATCGCGTACGTAATTATAGTTGCCGCTGAACAGGGCGATGCGCAGGTCGGTGGCGTGCATCGTCGCGCGGATAACGCCGTGCGCCGCCAAGCGCCACTAAATCCGCAACATAGGCCGGCCGCCAGCCATTGATGTTCCCGTATCGTTCTCGTACATCGGCGGTATGGCGAAACCCCAGAAGCGTTATGTGTGTCAGGCCTGCGGATCGGTATCGCACCGCTGGGCTGGGCAATGCAGCGATTGCAGCGAGTGGAACACGCTGGTCGAGGAGGCGAACACCGCCGCCACCCCGTTCCATTCCAAGCATAATCTCCAGACCGGCGGCCGCGCGATCCAGCTTGTCGGGCTCGATGCCGAGATCAAGCTACCCGACCGGATGGCGACGGGTATCGCCGAACTCGATCGCGCACTGGGGGGCGGGTTCGTCGAGGGCTCGGCGACGTTGATCGGTGGCGATCCCGGTATCGGCAAGTCGACGTTGTTGCTTCAGGCGGCGGCGAAGATGGCGCTTGCCGGCCAGTCGGTCGCGTACGTCTCTGGCGAGGAGGCTGCGGACCAGGTCCGCCTGCGCGCGCGGCGGCTCGGGCTTGGCAATGCACCGGTGCAACTCGCGGCGGCGACTTCGACGCGCGACATCCTGACGACGTTGCAGACCAAGCCGCCCGCGATGCTGGTGATCGATTCGATCCAGACGATGCACTCCGACCTGATCGAAGGCGCCCCCGGCACGGTCAGCCAGGTTCGCGCGTCTGCGCAGGAACTGATCCGCTTCGCCAAGGAGCGCGGGACCGCCGTCGTTCTGGTCGGGCACGTCACCAAGGACGGGTCGATCGCCGGGCCGCGCGTGCTCGAGCATATGGTCGACACGGTGCTCTCGTTCGAGGGCGAGCGCAGCCATCAATACCGCATCCTCCGCGCGATCAAGAACCGCTTCGGCGGGACCGACGAGATCGGCGTGTTCTCAATGCAGACGGAGGGGCTGGCGGAGGTCGGCAATCCGTCGTCGCTGTTCCTGACACATCGTGATGATGCGATGACGGGGGCGACGGTGTTTCCGGCGCTGGAGGGGACAAGGCCGGTGCTGGTCGAGATCCAGGCGCTGACCGTTCGCTTAGCGAGCGGCGCAACGCCGCGGCGTGCGGTGGTCGGCTGGGATTCGGGCCGGCTCGCGATGATCCTTGCGGTGCTGGAGGCTCGGTGCGGGCTGAGTTTCTCCAACGCCGAAGTATATCTGAATATCGCCGGCGGTTACCGGGTGCAGGACCCGGCGGCGGATCTCGCGGTAGCGGCGGCGCTGATCTCGGCAATGTCGGAGCGGCCCGTGCCGGTCGACGCGGTAGCGTTCGGCGAGGTCGCGCTGTCGGGCGAGATCAGGCCGGTCGCGCATGGGCCGCTGCGGTTAAAGGAAGCGAACAAGCTTGGCTTCGAACGCGCATTGGTGCCGGCGTCGATGACGGGTGAGAAGAGCGGCATGAAGCTCTCGGGCTTCAAGACGCTCGCGTCGTTCGTGGATCACATGATGGGGCGGGGGTAGGCGCTGCAAACCTTGTCTCCCCGCGAAGGCGGGGACCCAGACTGGACTCCCGCCTTCGCGGGAGAACAAGGCAGCGTTAGTGACGGTACTGGGCCAGGCGTACCTGCAGGACGGGAATAGCTCCGGTTCGTTGTTAACGTCCCGGCTAGTCACCTCCCCGGCGGAGGCCGGGGCCCAGTTGGGAGACGCTGATGGCGACCGCTGCGCTTAATTACTGCGACCTCTCCAACTGGGCCCCGGCCTCCGCCGGGGTGGGGCGGTGGGGCAGTGGGGCGTTTTTGATCACCGGTTGATCAAACCGCACGCAACGGCACCGCGTCCCGCAAATCCGCCACCCCCGAACGCATGGCCTCTCACGACAGCCATGCTATGGCCGCCAGCATGGCGAACACGAAAAGCAATACCGGTACCGTCGAGGTCGATGGCACCCGATACGACTGGCACCTCCAGCGCGAACCGCAACACACGGATGCCGAAGGCTGGAAGGGCATGACGATCTCACTGTTGCAGGACGACGCCAAACGCGAAGCCCTGCTCGAGTTCCCCGCGCCGAAACGCCTGCTGAAGGGCTTGCCGCGCGGGCGGCTCCAGATCGACGACGCGACGATCGCTCGCGGCGTGCGGGCGGCGTTGGCCGCGGGATGGGAGCCGATGTCGCGAGGCAAGCCGATGGTCTTCACGGTGGATTCCGAAGGAAATTGAACCGTGGATCGGCGTGACACCCCGACCCCGCCGGATGCGCGCACGCAGATGCAACCCCATACCGACGTGGAAAGCGTGCTGCTGGGGCCGATCCTCCCCGATCGAGAGTGCGGAGATTGCACCGCGTGCTGCACCGAACTGACGGTGAACACGCCCGAGTTCGCCAAGCCCGCGGGAACGCCGTGCATCTACCTTTCCGACAAGGGGTGCGGCATTCATGCGGTTCGCCCGCGCATCTGCCGGACCTGGTTCTGCGCGTGGCGACGGGTCGCGGGTCTGCCCGACGAAGCACGGCCCGACCGGTCCGGGCTTCTCGTCTCGCTCAATTTCGTCAAGGAACCGCAGAACTGCCTCGAAGGCGTCTCGATCAACGTCCGCGTCCTGGCGGGCAGCGACGCGATCGCGAACGGCATGGCCGCCACCGTGCTCGACAGCGTGTGCGACCAGCTGGTCCCGGTCTGGTTCAGCGACGGGTCGAAGAAAATGCTGATGCATCCCGACACCGACGTCGCCCGCTTCGTCCTATCGGGCGAGGCTGCACCCCCGCATCTGCAGGACGAAGTCGCCGCGTGGCGCGAGCGCTACGGTGTGTTCGGTTTGAACCACTAGAGCGCGTCGGTCGCCGCGCGCACTAGCGGTTCGCGCCGCGCGTCCCTATTCCAGAGACCATGAACCTCACCGCCCTAGACATCGTCGTCCTCATCGCCGTCGCCGGGTCCGCGGTGCTGGGGCTCGTGCGCGGGTTCGTGACCGAAGTGCTGTCGATGTTCGCCTGGGTGGCGATGGCGGCGATGTTGAAGCTGTTCCACATCCCGCTTGCCGCCGCGCTGTCGCCGATGGTCGGCACCGTCGGTGGTGCCGCGGTCCTCGCCTTCGCGATCATCACCGGGGTCACCTATATCGGCGGGCGGCTAGTCGCCAACGCGATCGGGGCGCGGACGCGGACGTCGATCCTCGGCCCGGTCGACCGCGCGCTTGGCTTTGGGTTCGGCGCGTTGAAGGGGCTTATCCTCGCCAGCCTCGTCTTCCTGCTCGCGACGCTCGTCATCGATACGATGAGTGGCGGACCGTCACGCCGGCCCGGCTGGATGACGACATCGCGCACCTATCCGCTGCTCAACGCGACCAGCGCGGGGATCGCCGATTTCGTCGACCGCCGCCGCCGCGGCAAACCCGTCTTCGGCGCGACCACGCCGCCTTCCAAATCCGAACCCTCCCGATCCGATAGTGCAAGCGAGCCGAAGCCATGAGCGCGCCCCTCTACAATGCCGAGATCCTGCGCCTTGCCGCGACGATCCCGCATCATGAACGCCTGCCCGAGCCGATGGCGACCGCGGAGAAACGCTCGCCGATCTGCGGCAGCCGTGTGACGATCGACGTCGCGGTCGACGACGAGGGCAAGGTCAGCGAGGTCGGCCTGCTGGTCCGCGCCTGCGCGCTCGGCCAGGCGTCGTCGTCGCTGCTGGCGTCGAACATCCTCGGCCGCACCCCCGCCGAACTCGCCGCGACGCGCGACGCGCTGACGGCGTGGCTTGCGCGCGAGGGCGATGCACCCGATTGGCCGGGGATGGATATCTTCACCCCCGCACTCGACTACACCGCGCGCCACCCCTCGATCCGGCTAGCATTCGAAGCCGCGGCCGAGGCTGCCGACACCGCTGCAAAGGCGAAAGTCTGATGGCGGAGGGTACGGCCCCGTCGCTACTCCGCGACGGCGTCGTATTGCTCGGTTTCGGCCTGATTTTCGTGCTGCTGTTCCGTCGGCTCGGGCTCGGCGCGACGCTGGGGTATCTAGTCGCGGGCGCGGTCGTCGGGCCGCATGTGTTGGGTCTGGTCGGCGATGCAGAGTCGAAGCTCGGGTTTGCAGAGCTCGGTATCACGCTGCTGCTGTTTATCGTCGGTCTCGAACTGAATCCGTCGCGGCTGTGGAAGATGAAGGAGGAGATCTTCGGTCTCGGCCTTCTCCAGGTCGCGATCTGCGGGCTCGCGATCACCGCGATCGTGTGGATCGGGGCTAAGTTCTCGCTCCCCGCGGCGCTCGCGCTCGGTTTGCCGCTAGCGCTGTCGTCGACCGCGCAGGTGCTGCCGATGCTGCGCTCTTCGGGGCGGATGAAGACCCCGTTCGGGGAGCGCGCGTTCTCGATCCTGCTGTTCCAGGACCTCTCGATCGTGCCCTTGATCACGATCGTCGCGGCGATGAGCCGTAATCCGGCCGACGCGAATGCGCCTCCCGGCTGGCTGCTGGCGATCTATACGGTGCTCGCGGTCGTTGGGCTCGTCGTCGCGGGACGCTTCCTGTTGCGCCCGTTCTTCCGCCTGATCGGCAATCTCGGCGAGCGCGAGATGTTCGTGTTTGCCGGCCTCTTCACTGTCATCGCCAGCGCGGCGATCATGGAATGGCTGGGGCTGTCGACGGCGCTCGGCGCGTTCATCGCTGGCGTAATGCTCGCGGACAGCCCCTATCGGCATGAACTCGAGGCAGACGTCGAGCCGTTCCGCTCGATCCTGCTCGGCTTGTTTTTCCTCGCGGTCGGCATGGTGCTCGACTTGGGCGCGATCGCCGAGCGACCGGTCTTCGTGATGGCGATGGCCGCCGCGCTGATCGCCACCAAGACCAGCGTCATCATGCTGATCGGCATGGCGTTCAAGATGACGTGGCGGCAGGCGTTTGCGCTGGGGCTGCTGCTGAGCCAGGGCGGCGAATTCGGCTTCGTGCTGTTCGCGCAGGCGCAGGCGGGGCTGCTGATCGAACCGCAGGCGGCGAGCCTGTTCGGCGCGATCATCACGCTGTCGATGGCGACCACGCCGTTCCTGATGGGGATCACGCGGCGCTTCCGGACCGAGCCGATCGCCGAGGGGCAGGAGCGCGACGGCCCCAAGGTCGATGGTGCGAACGCGATCATCGTCGGCTATGGGCGGTTCGGCCAGACGGTCGGCCAGATGCTGCTCGCGCAGGATATCCCGGTGACGCTGATCGACACCGATATCGAGATGATCGACATCGCCGGCGAGTTCGGCGCGAAGGTCTATTACGGCGACGGCACGCGGCTTGACCTGCTGCGGCAGGCGGGCGCGTCGGAGGCGGAGATCATCTGCTTCTGCATGGACGGCGACCAGCTCGATCCGGACACGATCGAGGGTGTGCATGAGGCCTTCCCGGATGCTGCCATCTACGTGCGTGCGTTCGATCGCCGCGCTCTGGTCAAGTTGAAGAACACGTCGGCGACCGCGGTGGTGCGCGAAGTGATGGAGTCCGCGGTGAAGATGGCGCGCCTGGTCATGCGCGGGCTCGAGATCGCACCGGCCGATATCGACCGCGCGGAGGAGCAATACCGGGCGCGGGACAAGGAGCGGTTGCAGTTGCAGATCGACTCCGGCGACATGCGCGCAGCGCGTGCCGAGACCGCGAAACGCTTTCCCTGGGGGAACGATACGCAATGATCATCGCTATCTTGGCGGCGCTGTCCGGCGCGATCGCGGTCGCGGCGGGGGCGTTCGGGGCGCACGGCGCGAGCGGGTCGGCGGCGGAGTGGCTGAAGACCGGCGCGCAGTATCAGCTCGTCCATGTGGTCGCGGCGCTGGTGGCGATCCGGATGGAGGCGCGGGGGCCAGCTTGGCTGTTCGTGATCGGCGCGGCGATCTTCGCGTTGACGTTGTACGCGATGGCGCTGGGGGCGCCGCGGTGGTTCGGCGCGATCACGCCGATTGGCGGGGCGTTGCTGATCGGCGGGTGGTTGTGGCTGGCTTGGAGCGCCCGGGGATAACAAACAAAGCTTGTTTCCCCGCGAAGGCGGGGACCCAGTCTGGGCACCCGCCTTCGCGGGTGAACAAACTTCTTGCTGGTCTTCGGACGCTACCGTTTCTTCCGGCACGCGTCCGAGCAGTAGATCACGCTGTCCCAGTCGCGCGCCCATTTCTTCCGCCACGTGAATGGCCGCTCGCATGCCGGGCACACCTTGGTCGGCAAATTCTGTTTGGCGACACCGTTGGGCATCAGCGAGGCTGCGCGTCGAGGAAGGTTTCGACGTCGGCGAGGTCGACCGTCTTGTCGAGATACGTCTGGCCGATCCCGCGCGCGAGCAGGAAGGGGAGGGTGCCTGCCGCCATCTTCTTGTCGTGGCGCATGTGATCGACCAGCCGCGCGCCACTCGCGCCAATCTTCGCAGCCGCGAGACCATCCGGCAGTCCCATATCGCGCCAATGCGCCGCAACGCGCTCCGCATCCTGCCCCGAGCAAATCCCCTGCGATGCCGAGAATCCGAACGCCAGCGAGCAGCCCGCCGCGACGCCCTCGCCGTGGATAAGCGCCTGCGAAAACCCGGTCTCGGCCTCCAGCGCATGACCAAATGTATGTCCGAGATTGAGCAGCGCGCGCGTCCCGTTCGTCTCATGCTCGTCCGCCGCGACGATCCGCGCCTTGGCCGAAACGCTGTGTGCGATCGCATATTCACGTAGGCCGATGTCGCCCGCCAACAACGCGGCGCCATTCGCCTCGCACCATTCGAAGAACGCGAAGTCGTCGATCAGCCCGTATTTCACGACTTCGGCGTAACCTGCGCGCAACTCTCGGATTGGCAGCGTGTCGAGCACCTGCGGATCGATCAGCACCATCACCGGCTGGTGGAACGCGCCGATCAAATTCTTGCCGGCCTTCGTGTTGATCGCGGTCTTGCCGCCGACCGAGCTGTCGACCTGGGCCAGCAGGCTCGTCGGGATCTGCACGAAGTTGCACCCGCGCTTCAGGATCGAGCAGGCAAACCCGACCAGGTCCCCCATCACGCCGCCGCCCAGCGCGACGACATGATCACGGCGCTCGACACCGAGTTCGAGCAGCCGGTCGCACAGCGTTTCCAGCGTCGCCCAGCTCTTGCTGCCCTCGCCGGGTGCCAGCACGATCGCCTCCGACGCAACCCCCGCCGCAGTCAGCGAAGCCTGCAAGGTCGCGAGGTGAACCGACAAATTCTCGTCGGTTACGATCGCCACGCGCCGACCCTTCGCGAGCGGCGCAAGGAACTCGCCAGCCAGCGCGAGAATCCCTGCCTCGATATGGATAGGATAGGTCCGCGCACCCAGTTCGACGGTAACGGTCTTCATCGGCCAAGCGCCCTCAGGATAGCGGCGACGGTCGCTTCGTGCGGCGTCTTGTTGCTGACAATATGGATGTGCGCCTGCGCGTAGATCGGGTTGCGGACACGCGCCAGTTCGGCGAGCACTTTCCCCGGATCGCGATTGCGCAGCAGCGGACGGGTGTCGCGCCGGCCGACGCGTTCGACCAGGATGTCGGGGTGCGCGCTGAGCCACACCGACACCGCATCGCGCAAGATCAGCGCCCGCGTGTCGTCGTTGATGAACGCGCCGCCGCCGGTCGCGATGATCTTGGGCGTCCCGTCGATCAGCCGCGCGATCACGCGGCGCTCGCCATCGCGGAAATAATCCTCGCCGTATTTGGCGAAGATCTCCGCGACGGTCATCCCCGATGCGGCCTCGATCTCGTGGTCGGCATCGACGAACGGCAGGTTCATGCGCAGCGCGAGGCGGCGGCCGACGGTGGTCTTGCCGACGCCCATCAGCCCGACGAGGACGATCGGGCGATCGATCGGGGCAGGGCGGCGACCGCCCGAAGGTCCGCCGGAAGGGTTGTGGCTTTGCAACATCGTAGCCCGCGCTATACAGCGGCACCGCGCGAGGGCAAAAGCTCTTGGCGCGCGATTTTCTGCCCCGTTCACTACCCCCGTCCACTACAAGGTTACGTCGTATGTCCCGTTTCATCGTCTCGGTCGTCGTCGTTCTTGTGGTCGTGGTCGGCGGCCTGTTCCTGTTGGCAGGCCGCGCGACCGAGCGTCCGCAGAGCCACGTCGAAAAGGCCGTGACGCTTGCGAACCTCTCTTAAGGCATCCTTAGCGGCGGCGGTTGCCGTCGGAGCCTTGGTCGCGCTGGCACCCGCGGTCGGGCAGGATCGGCCCGAATCGATCCTGCCGCCGGGGTTCGGCGAGCCGGCGCCTGCGCCCGCACCGCGACCGACGCCGCCTGCCGGTACGCAGCCGACCCGTCCGACCGATCCCGCGCAACCGACCGCTCCGGTTCCGGCACCCGTACAGCCAGGCGCGATGATCCAGCCTTTGCCGCCGACGACGCCGGGTGACGCGCCGCTGGTGCCCCCTGTCGCGACGCCTGCTCCGGTCGATCCGGCGGTGCTCGCGCAGTACGAGATGCCGGCGTCCGCGCGGCGCTCGCTTGCGACGGTCGGCCCGGTCACGGCGAGCGAAGGCGGGCTTGATACCGATGCGTTCGGTGAGGCGGACGGCCAATATGTCGAGACGCTGATGCGCCGCCTGAGTGCGCCGTTGCCGTCGCGCTGGATGTCGATCCTGTTGCGGCGCGCGCTGGTGTCGCATGTCGATACGCCAAGCCGTACCAACGGCGCCGACTTCGCCGCCGAGCGCGCGTGGCTGTTGCTGCGGATGGGCGAATCGGTCGCCGCGCGTGCGGTTGCGCAGAACGTCGACACCGACAACTACACGCCGAAACTCTATCAGGTCGCGATGAACACCGCGCTGGCGACCGGCGATCCGGCGGGCCTGTGTCCGCTGGTGACGGGTGCGATGCGCTTTGCCCCAGCGCGGGGCTGGACGATGGCGCAGGCGATGTGTGCCGGGCTGTCGGGCAATCCCGCTCAGGCCAGCCCGCTGATCGCGACCGCCAAGCGTCGCAACGTCGCCAGCGGTGTCGACCTGCTGCTAGCGCAGAAGGTCGTAGGCGCCGGCGCGCAGGGGCGTCAGGCCGTGACGATCGAATGGGACGGCGTCGATAGGCTGACCGCGTGGCGGTTCGGCCTCGCGATGGCGACCGGCGTTACGGTACCCGACGAGTTGTATGGCACGGCGGGTCCGCAGGTTAAATACTGGCAGGCGCTGTCGCCCTCCGTTGCGCTCGGCGATCGACTGGCCCCGGCGGAGGCTGCGGCGGGGCAGGGGGTGCTGTCCAGCGCGGCACTCGTCGATCTCTACGCTGCGGCTGCGACCGATGACGATACGCAGAGTGGCGCGACCGCGACCGCCAACGATCTCCAGACCGCCTATGCCGATCGCAACCCTGATTCGCGGCTGACCGCGCTCCGTCAGTTGTGGGGCGGCGCGAACACGCGTCCGAGCTATGCGCGGCTCGTGCTGACCGCGCGGGCGGCGTCCCGGTTGAACCCCAATCTTGCGAAGGCTGACGCGGATCTGCTGGTCGCGTCGATGCTGTCCGCCGGACTCGACCGCACCGCGGCACGCTGGCTGGGCTCGGTCCCCGCCGGCAGCGACGCCTGGGCGATGATAATGCTCAGCGATCCCGACGCCTATCGCCGCCTCAGCTATTCCGACCTTGCATCCTATACCGGTGGCGAAGGCGATTCGGCGTTGAAGCAGCGCATGTTGTTCGCAGGGTTGGCAGGCCTCGGTCGCCTCAACCAGGGCGATATCGAACGTGCGGCACAGTCGCTCGGCGTTCGCATCGGCGCGGACAATGCATGGACCCGTGCGCTCGATCGCGCTGCCCGCGACGGCCAAGCCGGGACGGTCGTCCTGCTCGCAGCCGTCGGCATGCAGGCGGGGAGCTGGAAGGACATCCCCCCGGAAGCACTGTACCGCATCGTCGGCGCACTGCGGGGCGTCGGTCTCGACGGCGAAGCGCGGATGATCGCGGCCGAGGCGATCGCGCGCGCGTGAGCCACGGTAGCGATCGCGCGCTGATCGACCGGTTCCTCGAAATGATGACCGCGGAGGTCGGTGCCGCGGCGAACACGGTGGCGGCGTATCGCAGCGACCTGACGCTCACCTCGCAAGCGCTGGAAGGCGGCTTGTCAGAAGCGGATGCGGAGGCGCTGGCCAGGCTCGCGAGCGGATGGTCGGCCTTGTCCCGCTCCACCGTCGGCCGAAAGTCCGCCTCGCTCCGCCGCTTCTTCGCGTTCCTTGCCGACGAGGGCCACCGTGCCGACGATCCCGGCAAGGCGCTCCCGCGGCCGGGCACAGCGCGCACCTTGCCAAAGATCCTCAGCCATGCCGACGTCGATCGCCTGTTCACCGCGATTGCCGAACGCGCCGCCCGCGATCCGCTCGACCCCAACGACTTGCGCCTCTCCGCCTTGTTCGAGCTTCTCTACGGCTCCGGCCTGCGCGCGACCGAACTCGTCAGCCTGCCGCGTAACGCGGTCCACCCCGATCGCCCGTTCCTGATTCTGCGCGGGAAGGGCGGGCGCGAGCGGCTCATCCCTATCTCCGACCGAGCGCGCGCCGCCGTCGCCATCTGGCGCACCCACGTCGCGACCGACCGACTCTGGCTGTTCCCCTCGGGCAAGGGCCATCTGTCGCGCATCCGCCTGTATCAGCTCGTGAAGGCGATCGCCGTCGAGGCAGGCATCCCCCCCGACCGCGTCAGTCCGCACGTCCTGCGCCACGCCTTCGCCACGCATCTGCTCGCCGGCGGTGCGGATCTGCGCGCGCTGCAATCGATGCTCGGCCATGCCGACATCGCCACCACGGAAATCTACACGCACGTCGATTCGAGCCGCCTCGTCGAGCTCGTCAACACCCGCCACCCGCTGGCGGACTTGCCCCCGCGTTGACGCGAGCGATCCCGCGCCGTAACCGCCGCTGATGCCAAGCTTCCTCGACTTCGAGAAACCGATCGCCGAACTCCAGGGCCGGATCGACGAACTCCGCGACACCGCCGCCGAAGGCAGCGTCGACCTCGCCACCGACATCGCCCGCTTGCAGGCGAAGTCCGACAAGCTGCTGAAGGACACGTTCGCGCGCCTGACCCCGTGGCAGAAGACACAGGTTGCCCGCCATCCCGAGCGTCCGCACTTCAAGGATTACGTCGCCGCATTGTTCGACGAATTCGTCCCGCTCGCTGGCGACCGCGCCTTCGGCGACGACCAGGCGATCATCGGTGGCTTCGCGACGTTCCGCGGGCGGAAAATCATGGTGCTCGGCCATGAAAAGGGCGACGACACCGCCAGCCGCCTCCGCCACAATTTCGGCATGGGCAAGCCCGAGGGCTATCGCAAAGCGATTCGCCTGGTCGAACTCGCCAACCGATTCGGCCTGCCGATCATCACGTTGGTCGACACTTCCGGCGCGTTCCCCGGCATCCAGGCCGAAGAGCGTGGCCAGGCCGAGGCGATCGCCCGCTCGACCGAAGCCTGCCTCAACGCCGGCGTTCCGATCGTCTCGGCTATCGTCGGCGAAGGCGGCTCGGGCGGCGCGGTCGCGCTCGCCGCGGGCAACCGCGTGCTGATGTTCGAACACGCGATCTATTCGGTCATCAGCCCCGAAGGCTGCGCGTCGATCCTGTGGCGCACCGCGGACAAGGCACCGGAAGCGGCCGAAGCGATGCGGATCACTGCGCAGGACCTGAAGTCGTTCGGCGTGATCGACGATATCGTCCCCGAGCCGCTGGGCGGCGCGCACCGCGACCGCGCAGCCGCGATCGAGTCGCTTGCTGATGCGCTGTCGTCTGCGCTCAGGGACCTTGCCCCGCTCACGGCGAGCGAACTTCGCAAGGACCGCCAGGCCAAGTTCCTCAAGATGGGTCGTCTCTGAGCCACGCAGAAAGGGCGGCGGAACCGAGGTTCCGCCGCCCTTTGAACTCGCAAGTCGTGCTGGAGAGCGGTCGCGATTGCGCCACTCTCCAGCGCGATGATTACGTGGTCGAGGTGTTCAGCTTGGTCGAGACGTTGTTGAACGTCTTGGTCAGGCTGGTGCCCAGGCCCTGCATCGCAGCGATCGCGGCAACGGCGATCAGCGCGGCGATCAGGCCGTATTCGATTGCGGTCGCACCCTTGGAATTCTTGAAAAACTTGCGGATCGTCTTCATTCCGGTCTCCATCGTTTCGATTGCGTCTGTGTCACCCGGCTGCACCGGACGGACCGGATCAGCGATTTGAGGGATACAAGTGGTTGGTTGAGAAAGGTTTAAGGTGGGCGCCGTTTCTTTTTCGGATCAGCGCGCGTTGGCGACCTTCGAGTTGACGTTGCCCCACATGCCCGTCGTCGTATCGGCGAGCGCGGTGAGGCCGGCGATCATCGCGATCACGACCAGCGCGATGATGAGCCCGTATTCGATCGCGGTCGCCCCCCGTCTTTCGCGCAGCACGCGCGCGATCGTTCGGATGACGGCATGCGTCGCGACGGATATAGGGCTCATGAATGCGGTCTAGTCGCGGGGAAATTAAGGAATGACCAACGATCCGTCCGTATCGGGACCGATGCCCGCTGCGTCGTTGCTGCTGCCCGTCGTAGCGGCCGCATTGGTCGATCTCGAAGGCCGCGTGCTTTTGCAGCAACGTCCGGAAGGCAAGTCGCTTGCCGGCCTCTGGGAGTTCCCTGGCGGCAAGATCGAGCCTGGCGAAACTCCCGAGGCGGCCCTGATCCGCGAACTCGAGGAGGAGTTGGCGATCATCGTGCCGCACGCCTGCCTCGCGCCCGCGACGTTCGCCAGCGCGCCGCTCGGCGATCGCCATTTGCTGTTGTTGCTCTACATCACGCGCAAATGGACCGGCGTGCCGCGTGCGCTCGAAGCGACCGCGCTGCGCTGGGTGAGGCCGAACGAGATGCACTCCCTGCCGATGCCGCCCGCCGATCGCCCGCTGATCGGTCTCTTGGATGCGCTGATCTGATTGTGTCGCGCCTTCGATAAGGGGCTCCGCCGCAACGCGTTCAGATGTCTCGAACAATGCGCCCGACATGCCCGTCCGTTGGTTGATGCGCGGGTATGTCGGCTCGTCCTAATCTTTGGCTCGTCACCAAGGCGGGTCGGCATACTCCGAGTTCAAAAAAGCGCTTGATCCCGGACGTTTGCAGGCGCATGAAATCCGAGCCGGCTACGTCCCAAGACCGTATCCGGCCATCCGGACTGCGGCTCGCGCGTGTTATTCCCTTTTCTCGAGCGAGCCGTTTCCGTCGATGACGGAACACCGAGCTCGAACGATCCGGCTCCATGCATCTACTTTGGTCCAACCACCGCCATGCACCGGCGGATTTGACGCCCGCGTTCTTACTGCACGGTCTGATCTCGTCGCACCATGGGACGCAATCTCACGCCCAAGCTGGTGACCAAGGGCCAGAATATCGTGTTGCCGATATCCGAAAGCGTGTCCGCCCAGCGCATGCCGTAGTTGAGGTAGTCGAGCGTCTCGTTGCCTAGTTCAGCCAAGACGACGACCAGCAAGGGGATGAGCGTCCCCAACGACCGGCCGCTGATGAGCCGCACCAGCATGAGGATGATGAGCCCGGCATGGATATGGAGGATCGCGTCAGGCAGGCCGGTGCCGTCTCCGATCCAGAGAATAAGCGAATGATACAGCGCAGGAATATTCATCGCCGGGCAACAGCCGAGATCGGCATCAAAAGCAAGGATGAGGCCATGCGACGCGTATCGTCTCGAGCCTGGCGTGATACCGAGAAACATCCATTCGCGGCGTGGTCGGTTCTCGGTTCTTACCGGCAGCGACCAGGCCCGGCGGGTCAGATGATGGTGCGGGGGGACGGTGTTTCCACTGGCATATACGCCGATCTGTCCCGATCACACGGCTGCAATTCCTGTTTAATTTGACGTTTAGATTCGGCGGTTACGTCGGACTCGAAGGAGTTCGCGTTGATACGTCTCATCTACATCAGTACCGCCCGCTCCGAGCTGTCGAAGGCCGAGCTCGAGGGTGTGCTGCGCGCGTCGCGGCGTAACAATGCGGCTGTCGGCGTGACAGGCTTGTTGGTTGTTGGCGGACGTCGGTTCCTGCAGGCGCTCGAAGGACCGGCGGATGCTGTTGTGCAGACATACGACCGCATCAAGGCCGACGGACGCCACTTCGCCGCCGTCACACTCGACAACCGCCCGATCACCGAGCGCAGCTTTCCCGACTGGGCAATGGGCCATCAGCCTGGCAGACCCTTGCGCGGTGACGGTGCGGTTGCAGACGACGTGGCTAGGCTGATCGCGCCGATCGCCGATCCCACCATGCACGCGTATTTTGCGGAGTTCGCCAAGAAGCACGCCGCCTGAAGTGCTCGATGCCGACGGTTTAGCGTTGCATTCGCCGCGCCAAGCGATCGATTTCTCGGTCTGTGTTATCTACGGTAATGACGTGGCTCCGTACCGTTGGTTGTGCGTTGGAACGCAACGGAGGAGACTGACATGGTAGCGAGAGAGAAGATCACGGACGGTGCGAACGAGCGCGCCATCGACGAACCGATTGCCGGCACGGCTCCGGGCATTCCCGATGACGCACTCTTGCCGGGCGAAGAGCTGCCGGAGGAGCCGAAAGACGAAGACGTAGCGCGAGTCGCGCAGAAACTAGGCGCGCCAACGACAACGGAGGCGTTGTGATGTCCGACGACGCGACACAGACCCGCCAGCGCGAGATCGCCACGGAGCATCTGCTGTTCAAGCTTATGGAATATGTCGAAGCGCGGCACGCCGGGCTACTCGACTTCATGGAACAGAGCCTCGACCACCTCGGCGATCCGGCGACTGATGGTACCAAGGACGACGAAGCCGTTCGCAAGATCGCAAAGGGCATGATTGTCGGCGCGCGCAAACAGGGTGTGAACTAGGCGCACATTTTGAGGGTTTGGAGATGTCGGTTGCCTGTGCGGGGGGACCGCATCTGCGACCGCAGCTTTCGTTTGGGCTTATCGGGTTGCCGGTCGTGGCCTGTATTTAGTTAAATCCGATCCAGTTTGTTTCGCAAGAACATTGCAGGAACATAAATCCGATGCGATGAGTGTTCCAACGATTCGAGGACACGATCATGGCCGAGTACGACAACGACCAGCAGGAGCCTAAGCCCGCGTTTGGCAAGTGGCTGCTGACGCAGCGCGAGCGGGGCGATTGGGTCGACGGTATCGCCGACGCTGCGCGTGCGGATCGGACTTTTCCGAAGAACGGCGATCCGGAGGCGGTGCGCGCACATTTGCGCAAGCAGCAGGCCGACGGTGACGCCTTCGCCGCGATCGACGATGCCGAGAGTGACTGGATGGCGGTTTAGACGGTACTGGTCGTCACGCGGGGCTCGGTGAGACCATATCGGCGGCAGTATCGGATGGGGATTGTTGATACGTCAGGAGTTGGCCCGAGGGCGCAAAAAATGCGTCTGGGGCAGGGTAGGATGACCGATCTATCAAGCGAGAACAGAAGGGGCATTCCGTTATCGGAACGCCCCTTCGGCTAGATCGGTGTGGAGACGTCGGCGATTATGCCATCGAAACCTTCGTCCGCGTGGATGTGTGCCCACCCGAGCGATAGAGGACGTCGGCGGCATCTTCGGCATTGATCCCGGCAGCGCTGGTATCGACGGAAACGAACACGCCGCCTTCATTGATGCGGCCTTCATAGTAGCTGGCATCAACGCGGCTGACACCGTGATCGGTCATAACCTTCTCCAGCCCGCCAACGGCGCCACCGAGCGCCGCGCCCGTGATCGCAGCGCCTGGGATGGCCGCGGACGCAATCGCGCCGGCGGCAACGAGGGGGCCGACTCCCGGAATGGCGAGGGCTGCGATGCCGAGCAGCGTGCCGATCCCGGCGCCGGCCGCGACCTTGCCGACGAACTCCTGCGTGTCGCCGTTACCGTCCGTGGTGGTGTTCTTGCCGTCATGCTGGGCAACGATGGAGATGGCGCTGTCGTTGATACCGGCCGCGCGAAGCTCGGACACGGCGCGCTCGGCGTCTGCATAATTATCGAAAACCGCGGATACCAGGTTCGTGCTCATCATCAGTTCCAGTCGGGGACAGGTTGTAGATGAGCGTAGAAGCCGCATCGAAGGCCTAACGTTCCGGAAGTTGAGAGTTAGCGGAACGTTAACTTCGAATGGTGCGGGAAAGGTGGTCGACTAGGATCGCGTCTGTGAGTCGCACGGATAGGGCAACGGCAATCGCCGCCCAACGGGGTAACGCGATTGCCGGCAGTGTGTCGAAGCCTATTGGTAGCCGCCGTTTTCCTCACGCTCTTTGGCGGCGTCCTCCTGTACCTTTTCCATCTCCTCTGCCTCGTCAGCGGGGGTTGAGTCGTCGGTTTTTGGATCGTCGATCATGGTCATCTCCTTGCCAGTTCAACGCGCGGCCAAGCTTTTGGGCTCAGCCATAATGTCTGAAAGTCGCTCAGGCTGCGGCACGAACAACAGGACAAACTTTGCGGTTCATCCAGATCGAGACGTCGCTGCGGACATGCTCCGCAGGGGGCGCCGGTCCTGGGTGCCGGAGTCCGGGTGTTCCAAAACGACAA
The DNA here is from genome assembly GCF_001421415.1 of Sphingomonas sp. Leaf208. Lineage (GTDB taxonomy): Bacteria > Pseudomonadota > Alphaproteobacteria > Sphingomonadales > Sphingomonadaceae > Sphingomonas. The sequence continues at coordinate 168,021 of NZ_LMKH01000023.1, read as the reverse complement.
GGGGCGTGACGTCGCTGTCTGGACGATCGCCCCCGCCACCAGGGTGGGGGCCGGCATTTCTCGTTATGAAATCTTCGGCAGCCCGAGATCAAAACCGGCATTCACTGGAGGCCCGACCGGGAATCGAACCCGGGTGCGAGGATTTGCAGTCCTCTACGTCACCACTCCGCCATCGGGCCCCGATTGCGTGAAGGCGGCGCAAATGCTTCGTTTTTCCGCTGCGGTCAACCTGCAGTTGCCGTCGACAACGGAATAATCTGGTTTCCTCGACTCGCACGTCGCCGCAGGCGGTGAGCGTCGCGCGCTACCGCCCCCTGCCTCGTCCCTGGCCTCGTATCGTGACTCGCACACGTCAGCGTCTTTGCTTAGGGTTAAGTGCAAGGACGTTAATGGCTTTTAGGGGCGGGCGCTTGAAGACGGACAGGATTGCGGGCGGCACGAATACGACGGGTGTCGATGACGAGGTGTTCGCGATGCCGTCGGGCATGGCAATCCGGTATGACCGGCCCGCCGCCGCGCTCGCCGACTATATCACCGGCTATCACGTCTATCGAACCGACACGGGTAGCGAAGCGGGGCAGGTCGACTGGTTTCTGCCGGCGACGGCCAACGTGCGGATCGCGATCGATGCCGGGCCGATCGCGGTCTCGATCGGTCGGCGGACCTATGATCCGCTGCCCGTGGCGAGCCTGTTCGGGCCGACCAACCAGGCGTTGAAGGCGGTGACGCATGGCGGCGTGATGATCGGCTTCGGGATCAGCGCGCTGGGATGGGCACGATTGTTCCGGCGATCGGCCGGCGACTTCCGCAACCGCATCGTGCCGCTGGAAGACGTGCTCGGGAAGGCCTTCACGCGCGATCTGGTAGCGGCCTTGCAGGGCGCGCCGGACGATGCGGCCGTCGCGCCGATCCTCGATGCGATGTTGCTCGCGCGGCTGGGGCCGCCGCATGCCGATGCGCCGCAGATCCGGCAGTTGATGGAGATACTCGCGACCGACGGCCCTACCGACATCGCGTCCGCCGCCGCACAACTCGACATTCCGACGCACGCGCTGCGGCGATTGTCCGTGCGCCATTTCGGGTTTCCGCCCAAGATGCTCCTCTTGCGCGCACGGTTCCTGCGGTCGTTCGTCCGGCTGATGATGGCCGGCGGCGAGGCGGATTATACGACGATCGACCGCTCCTATTTCGATGCGTCGCATTTCCTGCGCGATTCGGCGACGTTCCTGGGAATGACCCCGCGGCGGTTCATGGCGCTGACCAAGCCGTTCCTGAAGGCGAGCCTGCGGGCGCGGAACGCAGTGTTGGGATCGCCGACGCAGGTGCTGCACGACATCGAAAAGGCGCCGGCCCGCGATGCGCAGCCGCGCGACTCGACCCGCGCGACGCAACAGCGGGTCATTTCGCGGGACGGTTCCGCGATCGGGTGCTAAGGACAGGCGCAGAGGTGTTGCCGGGATTTCTCGTGCGCCCTCGACGCCCCGTTCGCGGCATCTCGGTGTCACACGGGCGGGCGGGGCGTCTCCCGGTCCCCCGCGGGCCCGCCGCCGACGCCCCTGTGAATCGTGGCGAAATCCGACCAACCGATGCTTGGCGTTGCCGCGCCCACGCGATAACAGACGGACCATATCCGGCCGCGCGATATCGGAGCGATCCGAAACAAGTGTATTGCGTGGCTAAAACAGTTGTGCGACAGGATGCGCCATGACGACGACGACTCTCGATACTCCCTCGCTCGCAGCCGATACCCATGAGATCGGCGGGACTACCGTGTCCATGGCTCCCGCAACGTTCGACACGATGCGTCACGCGATGGTGGCGAGCCAGTTGCGTACCAACGCGGTGAACGACCAGCGCGTCGTCGCGGCGATGGCACGCGTGCCGCGCGAGGCGTTCATGCCCGCCGACGTCCGCGCACTCGCATACCGCGACGCGACGATCCCGCTGGGACGCGGACGCTATGCCAACCTGCCGATGGCCACCGGCCGTTTGCTCACCGAAGCCTATCTGACCGCGACCGACCGTGTCCTGCTGATCGGTGCCGCGACCGGCTATACCGCGGCGGTGCTGGCCGAGATCGTCGGCTCGGTCGTCGCGGTCGAGAGCGATCCTGCCTTGCTGGCTATCGCTCGCGAGGCACTTGCTGGAACCGGTAACGTCGAACTCGTCGAGGCACCCATGCAGGACGGCCACGCCGCCGGCGCGCCCTATGACGTGCTGATCGTCGATGGGGCGATCGAGACCGTGCCCGACGCGTTGATCGCGCAGGTCAAGTCGGGTGGTCGTGTGACGGCAGGGATCGCCGAGCGCGGGCTGACCCGGCTCGCATCGGGACGCAAGACCGATGGCGGGTTTGCGCTCTCGGCGTTCGTCGATGTCGAATGCGTGAGCCTGCCCGGCTTCGACGCCCCCAAACTCTTCCGGTTCTGAGCAGAAAACCATGGCCCGCGCCGCACTTCTCCGCAGTCTGCTCCTTAGTGTTGCGCTGACGTATAGCGCTGCACCACTCCACGCGGAGACGCTGCGAGAGGCGCTGGTCAAGGCGTACAACACCAACCCGACGATCACCGCGCAGCGCGCTACCCTGCGCGCGACCGACGAGAACGTGCCGATCGCCCGCGCGGCGGGGCTGCCGTCGGCGAACGCGACCGGCGATCTCACCGAATTCCTCGTCACCGGCCAAAACAACTTCCTCGCGCCGCCGCGTCAGGGCGTTGCGCGGGCGAACGTGTCGGTGCCGCTGTACCAGGGCGGGCAGGTCCGCAATTCGGTTGCCGCGGCAAAGACCCGTGTCGAGGGTGGCCGCGCGACGTTGCGGAGTACCGAAGCCGATTTGTTCACCAACGTCGTCGCGGCGTACATGGACGTGATCCGCGACGAGGCGATCGTCGGCTTGAACACGCAGAACGTCCGCGTGCTCGACGTCAACCTCCAGGCCAGCCGTGACCGTTTCCAGGTCGGCGACCTGACCCGCACCGACGTGGCCCAGTCCGAAGCGCGTCTTGCGCTTGCCCGCGCGCAGCTTCAGTCCGCACAAGCCAATCTGATATCCAGCCGCGAAAGCTATATCCAGTTCGTGGGGACACCACCGGGCACGCTCGACACGCCACCGACGCTGCCGCATCTGCCGGACAGCCCGGCCTCGGCCGTGACCGTCGCGATCGACAACAACCCGGTGTTGATCGCCGCCGCCAAGGAGCGGGACGCGAGCCGCTACGACGTCGGCGTCGCCCGTGCGAGCCGGCTTCCGCAGATCAGTGCGGTCGGCGGCGCGAGCTACACCAATTATCTTGGCTCGATCGCGTCGGTGCCCAACGACGTCAACCGCATCCCCAACGCCAACAAGGCGGTGCAAGCCGGGCTCTCGCTGACGCTGCCGCTGTTCCAGGGCGGGCGCCCCGCCGCGCAGGTTCGCCAGGCCGAGGCGTTCCAGTCTCGCGCGATCGAGAACGTCACCGCGACCGAGCGCAACGTGATCGCGCAGGCGCGCTCCGCCTTTGCCATCTGGCGCTCGTCGGAGCAGGTGATCCAGTCGTCTGAAACCGCGGTCAACGCGAACAAGCTCAGCCTCGAAGGCGTCCGCGCGGAGAACAGCGTCGGCACGCGCACGATCCTCGACATCCTCAACGCCGAGCAGGAATTGCTCAACAGCCAGGTGACGCTCGTGACTGCGCGGCGCGACGCGTATGTCGCGGGGTTCGCGTTGCTGGCCGCGATGGGCCAGGCCGAGGCGCGCGACCTCGGGCTCGACGGCGGCGTGCTGTACGATCCGGTCGCGAACTACAACCGCGTCCGCCACAAGATCTGGGATTTCGGCGGTGACGGCGAGCCCGTGCCGGTCGCCACCCGCACCGCGCAGTCGCCCGCGCAGAACGCCACGGTCCAGGCGCAGTACGACCCGTTGCTCGATACGCCGGTTGACAGGAACCCCGCCTTGACGACAGGTAAGGACGCGCCGAGCCGCCAATAGGGGCGCGCGGGGCTACGGGGTTTGGGATGGTCCGGATGGGGGATGTCAACGGCGAGCCGTCGATGGAGGAAATCCTCTCGTCGATCAAACGCATCATCGCGGAAGAGGGCGATACGCCCGGCCGTTCGCGTCGGCCTTCGCGCGCGACGTCCGCGCCGGTCGATTTGGATTCCGCCTATTTCGACGGCAACCATGACGACGACGAGATTCTCGAACTGAGCGACCCCATGCCCGATCGTACGCCGCGTCCGCCCAAGTCCCCGGTGCTCAGCGCCGCCGATACCCCGCCCGAACCACGCCACGCCGCGCCCCAAATGACCCCCCAGATGACATCGCCAAAGCCCGCGCCGAGTGCCAAGCCGCAGCCGGCCACCGATGCCGCAGCCGAGCCGATCGTCTCGCGCCACACTGCCGCTGCAACGCGCGCGCCGCTCGAGGCGTTGACGCGGATGATGGTAAAACCCGAAACCGGCAATGACGGCACGCTGGAAGGCCTGGTGCGCGAGATGCTCCGCCCGATGCTGCGCGAATGGATCGACGCGAACCTTCCCAACATGGTCGAGGACATGGTCTCGCGCGAAATCGCCAAGATCATGAACCAGCAGCCCTAAACCAACCTGCCCCCCTCCCGGAAAGGGAGGGGCCGGGGGTGGGTAGGCCGGTTGAAGCGCGGCAACGCCAATTCCAAACCGCTCACGCTTGCCAAAGGCTGGCCTAGCCCCGACACGCTCGCTAAGGCCATTGGCATGAGCGAGCTTCCCAAAACCTTCGACCCGGCCTCCATCGAATCGCGCTGGTACGCGCATTGGGAGGCGAGCGGCCAGTTCCGTCCCGACCGTCCGAACGCTGAGCCGTGGACGATCGTCAACCCGCCGCCCAACGTCACCGGCTCGCTGCACATCGGCCACGCGCTCGACAACACGTTGCAGGACATCCTCACGCGCCACGCCCGCCTCAAGGGCAAGGATGCGTTGTGGGTGGTCGGCACCGATCACGCGGGCATCGCGACGCAGATGGTGGTCGAGCGCCAGATGGGCGCGCTGACCCCGCCGCAGAAGCGCACCGACATGACCCGCGAAGAGTTCGTCGCGAAAGTCTGGGCGTGGAAGGAAGAGAGCGGCGGCGAGATCACGCAGCAGCTCCGCCGGCTCGGCTGCTCGATGGACTGGGCGAACGAGCGCTTCACGATGGATCCAGGCTTCTCGAAGGCCGTCCTCAAAGTGTTCGTCGACCTCCACAAGCAGGGCCTGCTGTACCGCGACAAGCGCCTGGTGAACTGGGATCCGGGCCTCGGCACCGCGATCAGCGACCTTGAGGTCGAGACGCGCGAGATCAAGGGCAGCTTCTGGCACCTGCGCTATCCGCTCGAAGACGGATCGGGCTTTATCGAAGTCGCGACGACGCGGCCCGAGACGATGCTCGCCGACATGGCGGTGGCGGTGAACGCGTCGGACGAACGCTACACCGCGCTGATCGGCAAGCAGGTAAAGCTCCCGATCACCGGCCGCCTGATCCCGATCATCGCCGACGACCACGCCGATCCGGAACTCGGCTCGGGCGCGGTGAAGATCACGCCGGGACACGACTTCAACGATTTCGAGGTCGGCAAGCGGGCAGGGACGGCCGCGGGGTCGATGCTCAACATGCTCGATGCGAAGGCGCGCGTCGTCCAGGTGTCCGACGGGTTGATCCCTGAAGAGCTGCTTGGCCTCACAACCGCGGAGGCGCGGAAAGCGGTCGTCGCGCGGCTCAAGGACGAAGGCTTCCTGATCGCGCATGTCGACAAGGACGGCGAGGAGCACGACGCCGAACCGCGCACGATCCAGACGCCGTATGGCGACCGCTCGGGCGTGGTGATCGAGCCGTGGCTGACCGACCAATGGTATGTCGACGCGAAGACGCTCGCCCAGCCGGCGATCGAGGCGGTCCAGACCGGCGCGATCGATATCGTGCCCAAGACCTGGGAGAAGACGTTCTTCAACTGGATGGACAACATCCAGCCTTGGTGCGTGTCGCGGCAGCTGTGGTGGGGGCACCAGATTCCGGCGTGGTTCGGCCCGGACGGTACGCCGTATGTCGCCGAAACCGAGGCCGAAGCGCAGGCTCTCGCGGGTGAGGGCGTGACCCTGACGCGCGACCCCGACGTGCTCGACACGTGGTTCTCGTCCGCCCTCTGGCCTTTCGCCACGCTCGGCTGGCCCGAGGAAGCCACTGTTCCCTCTCCCCTGCGGGGAGAGGGCCAGGGTGAGGGGCAGCCAAGCAGCGCAGCGCCCGGTACGACCCCTTACCCCGACCCTCTCCCCGCAGGGGAGAGGGAGCAGAAGCAGTTAGGCGGGCGCTACCCGAACGACGTGCTCATTTCCGGCTTCGACATCCTGTTCTTCTGGAACGCGCGGATGATGATGCAGGGGCTGCACTTCATGAAGGACGTGCCGTTCCGCACGCTCTACCTCCACGGTCTCGTCCGCGCGGCGGACGGCGCGAAGATGTCGAAGTCGAAGGGCAACGTCGTCAACCCGCTCGGGCTGATCGACACCTACGGCGCCGACGCGCTGCGTTTCTTCATGGCAGCGATGGAGAGCCAGGGCCGCGACATCAAGATGGATGAGAAGCGCGTCGAGGGCTATCGCAACTTCGCCACCAAGCTGTGGAACGCCGCGCGGTTCGCGCAGGCCAACGGCATCGTCGCCAGCACCACTCTGGAGGCGCCGCGCGCGGACCTCGCCGTCAACAAATGGATCATCGCGGAGACGATCGCGACCGTCCAGACAGTCGACTTGGCGCTCGCCGACTACCGCTTCGACGGCGCCGCCAACGCGATCTACCAGTTCGCGTGGAGCCGCTTCTGCGACTGGTATCTCGAACTGATCAAGCCGCAGATGGTCGGCGACGAGCGCGGCGTCATCGATGACGAATCGAAGGCGGTTGCAGGCTGGGTGCTCGACCAGATCCTGGTCCTGCTCCATCCGTTCATGCCGTTCATCACCGAGGAACTCTGGCACGCGATGGGCCCGCGCGATCACGACCTGATCGTGGCGCAGTGGCCGATGGCGGACGCGCGCTCGCTCGATCCGGAAGCGAGCAAGGAAGTCGACTGGCTGATCCGCCTGGTTCAGGAAATCCGCACCGCGCGGAATGAGTTGAACGTCCCGCCGGGCGCGCGCCTGCCGCTCCACGTCCGTGATGCGAATGCGGCGACGTTGGCGCGGCTCGAACGCCAGGCACCAGCGCTCGCACGTCTGGCCCGCGTCTCGCATGCCGGGGGCGAAGCCACCGGCGGCGCGGCGCAGGTCGTGGTCGACGAAGCGACGTTCGTCCTGCCTTTGGAGGGCGTCATCGACCTCGACTCCGAACGCGCCCGCCTGACCAAGGCGATTGCGGCCGCGGAAAAGGAGCGCGACGCGTTGTCCGGCCGCCTGAGCAACGCCAGCTTCGTCGAACGCGCCAAGCCCGAAGCGGTGGAAAAGGCCAAGGCCGACCACGCCGACAAGGCCGCCGAAGCTGCTCGCCTGCAAGCGGCGCTCGGACGCCTGGGCTAACCTGCTCCCTTCCCGCTTGCGGGAGGGGTTGGGGGAGGGGCGTGGCCCAAGAAGCCGGACGCCAGTACGTACGTCGTGCCCTCCCCTGACCCCTCCCGCAAGCGGGAGGGGAATGCGTAGTGTAATTCGGTCTTACTCAAACCGAACACCCGTCACTCCAGCGAAAGCCGGGGTATCCCCGTTGGAAAGCGCATCGGCCACCCGATAGTCTGGAGACGCCAGCTTTCGCTGGGGTGACGGTTTGAGGCGGGGTGGCTCTGCCGTGCAGAGTATCCGACCACCTTCTTGTTCTCCCGCGAAGGCGGGAGTCCAGACTGGGTCCCCGCCTCCGCGGGGAAACACGGCCCGCTTGGTTCGCGTACGGGACCTACCGGCTTGTTCCGGAGTTCACTCCGCGGCTAGGCACTCGACATGACAGGGCGCCTGCCCGTTCGCCGGTATATGCCGGACCGAGTTCGGCCTGACGGAGAGACTGTGTGAGCGACCTTCCATCCGACATCGAGACCGGCTCCATTCACCGCGACGCCTCTAGCCCGAATGCCGATCCCCCCCGCGGAAAGCCGGGCCAGCGCGACCTCACCACCGGGCACATCGGTCGCACCCTGCTCGCCTTCGCGCTGCCGACACTTGGCTCGAACATCCTCCAGTCGCTCAACGGCTCGATCAACGCGATCTGGGTCGGTCGCTACCTCGGCGAGGGCGCACTCGCCGCGACGTCGAACGCGAACATCATCATGTTCCTCACCTTCGGCGCGGTGTTCGGCTTCGGCATGGCGGCGACGATCCTGGTCGGCCAGAGCTTCGGCCGCCATGATCTGGAGGGTGCACGCCGGGCGTTCGGCTCCGCGGTAGGCCTGGTCCTCGGCGGAGCGATCGTGATCGCCGCGCTTGGCTGGGTGTTCGCACCCGAGATCCTGCATCTGCTTGCTACCCCCGGCGACGCGATGCCGCTCGCGCTTGCCTATCTGCGCGTGATCTTCCTTGGGCTGCCTGCGTCGATGATGATGGTCCTCCTCATGATGGGGCTGCGCGGCACCGGCGATTCGATGACGCCGCTCTGGTTCATGCTGCTCAGCGCGATCCTCGACAGCGGGCTCAACCCGTTGCTGATCGCCGGTATCGGACCGTTCCCGCAGATGGGGATCGCGGGCTCGGCGATGGCGACGCTGGTCGCGAGCCACGTTTCGCTGCTCGGGCTGATCGTCTACATCTACAAGCGCGACCTGCCATTGCGGCTCCGCGGCAACGAACTCCGCTACCTGATCCCCGAGCGCGCGCTGACCGGCACGATCGTGCGGAAAGGCCTGCCGATGGGCGCGCAGATGCTCGTCATGTCGACCGCGGGGCTAGCGATGGTCGGGCTGGTCAACCGGCTCGGCGTCGACACCGCTGCGGCCTATGCGGTGTCGCAACAGCTCTGGACCTATATCCAGATGCCCGCGCTGGCGATCGGCGCGGCGGTCAGTTCGATGGCCGCGCAGAATATCGGCGCGGGGCGGTGGGACCGGGTCGGCGACATCACGAAGTACGGCCTGCTCTTCAACATCGCGCTGACCGGCGCGATGGTTGGCGTGGTGATCCTGTTCGATCGCCCGGTGATGACGCTGTTTATCGGTGGCGCGAGCCCCGCGCTGCCGATCGCACGACATATCCAGCTGATCGCGAGCTGGAACTTCATCCTGTTCGGGATGACGATGGTGCTGTTCTCGACCGTCCGCGCGAACGGCGCGGTGATCGCGCCGCTGATCGCGCTGATCGTCGCGCTGTATCCGGTGCGGATCGGCTTCGCGTTGTTGGCGAAACCGTGGCTCGGCGCGGATGCGTTGTGGTGGAGCTTTCCGCTGGGGTCGCTCGCGACGCTGGCGATCGCGGCGTGGTATTATCGCTATGGGAACTGGTGCAAGGGCGCGCTGGTCGTCCCGGATGACAGCGAGGAACAGGCGCACGGGCTGAGCGAGCCGGGCGGGCGGTTGCAGCCTACCGGGTGAGGCCAAACGCGCTCCCTTCCCTGAAAGGGAGGGGGGGTGGGTAGGCCGGCTCGTGTCTCCACGGTTCGGATATGCGGAAGCCGACCCACCCCCGACCCCTCCCTTCCAGGGAGGGGAGAAGTTTACCGCAACCGCTTCACGAACGACCGACCACCTTCGCGACGCTCGTGCTGGAAGTTGGGGATCGTCTCGATCAGGTCCGATAGCCGGTTGAACCCGTAGTTCCGCGCATCGAAGCTTGACCGGTTGCCGGCGAGTTGGCCCAGTTCGGCAACGCTGGCATAGCCCTTCTCGTCGCGCTTTACCGCGTTGTACGCATCGATCAGCAGCTTGATTACCTGCTCGTCGATCGGTTGCGCAGTCTTCGGCCGAGCGACTGGCGCCGGGGTAGCGGGCTTCTCGCCAGCCACCGGAGCAGGCGCCGGCGTGGGCATAGCCTGCGACGTCTCGTTCAGCGCACCCACGTCGATGAACCGCGTGCACGCTTGGCGGAACCCTTCCGGCGTGCGGCTCGTCCCGAACCCGTATACCGGGATGCCGTCCTGGCGGATACGCGTTGCGAGCGGCATGAAATCGCTGTCCGACGACATGATCCCGAACCCGTCGATGCGCCCGCGGAACAGCAGGTCCATCGCGTCGATCGTCATCTTCATGTCGGTCGCGTTCTTGCCCTTGGTCAGGTCGAACTGTTGCTGCGGCTCGATGCCGTGCTTGATCGACATGTCGCTCCACGCCTTCAGCGCGGGCTTCGACCAGTTACCATAGACTCGCCGGACGTTGACCGTGCCGAGCTCGGCAAGGACGGTCAGCACCGGGTCGAGGGTCGCCGCGGACGCATTGTCCGCGTCGATCAGGAGGGCGACGTTGCGCGTTGTGGTATCGATCATGCGCGCAAGATTAGCCGCGCCCGCGCTGCGCGTCCACGCTCCAGACACCGCCACCGGCGGCGGCGAGATACAGGAACACGAAGCAGTAGAGCACCGCCGCCTCGCCGCCATTGGCGATCGGGAAGGGGCCCTTCGGCATGTGCGCCATGAAATATGCGACCGCGGACATGCCCGACAGCACGAACGCGACTGGCCGCGTGAACAGGCCGATGATCAGCAGCCCGCCGCCAACGACTTCGAGCGCGCCCGCGACCGTTAGCAACGGGTTCATCGGCATCGGGAAGGGCGGCAAGCCGAAGAATTTCGAGATGCCGTGGCTGAAGAACACCAGCGCGACGACGATGCGCATGACGCTGAGCAGGCGGCTGGACCAGGTGGCGGGTATCGGCATGGAGGTTCCTCGAGTGTCGTTGCGTGGGCGAAACGTCACACGGGGGCGGGGCGAGGTCAATTCGCGTAGATCGAAACGGATCGTTGACGGGCAACTCACGATCCTTCCCCGCTAGGGGGAGGTGGCACCGCAGGCGACGGAGGGGGAGGGCACGGAACAGCGGGTTCCCTTACCGCCCCCTCCGTCTGGCAAGCGCCAGCCACCTCCCCCTGGCGGGGGAGGATCGCAACGTCAGGGGTAGGAGATCGTGATCACCTCGTACTCGCGTTCGCCAGCTGGCAGATCGACCCGGCGCACGTCGCCGATCGCAGCGCCGCGCAAGGCGCGCGCGAATGGCGAGTTCCAGCCGATCCGTCCGTTGCTCGCGTCGGTCTCGTCGTCGCCTACCAGCGTCAGGATCCGCTCGACGCCATCCTCGTCCGCGACCGTCACGCACGCACCGAACCAGACGCGCGAGCGGTCTTCCTGCGCGGCGGGGTCGACGACCTTCGCCGCCTTCATCCGCTTCGACAGCCAGCCGAGCCTCCGGTCGATCTCGCGCAGGCGCTTGCGGCCGTAGATGTAATCGCCGTTCTCGGACCGGTCACCATTGCCCGCGGCCCAAGAGATGACTTCAACCAAGGCCGGGCGCTCGGTCGACAGGAGTTGCTCGTATTCGGTACGAAGTACGGCGTAGCCGGAGGGGGTGATGTAGTTGGGGCGATCCATGCGCTTGCCTACCATGTTCTCCCGCGAAGGCGGGAGCCCAGTCTGGACTCCCGCCTTCGCGGGAGAACAATCTCAACCCGGCCGGTTCTTCCCCAGATACCACGACAACCGCGCCGCCCCCCGGCTCTTCGCCCGCGCGGGGTTCATCAGGTCGTACACCACCGCATTCTCCAGCACGCGCTGCACATAGTTGCGCGTCTCCTGGTACGGGATCGCCTCGACCCAATCGACCATATCGACAGCCCCGGTCCGCGGATCGCCGTTCGCGCGGAGCCACTTGTTCACGTTGCCGCCGCCCGCATTATACGCCGCCACCGCGAGCGGATAACTGCCGTAATTCGCGTAGACCCGCTGGAAATAGCTCGACCCCAGCATGATCGACATGTTCGGATCGGTCGTCAGCGCCGCCTGGTTGTAGGCGAGGCCAATCTTCCCCGATTGCTCGCGCGCGGTCGCCGGCATCAACTGCATCAGCCCGCGCGCACCGGCGTGGCTCACCGCAGCACGATCGAACTGGCTCTCCTGCCGCGAGATCGCGTGGATGATCGTCCAGTTATCCTCATACCCCGCCGGCACCGCGACCATCGGGAAGCCCACCGCGGAATAATCACTGAGCCCGTTCGCCAGCGCACTCCGCCCGACCATCACGCCCAGGTCCGGCCGGTTGATGCTCTTCGACAGTTCGGCGGCAAGGAGGTGATCGGTATCGGTCGTCGCATCCGCCGCGATCTGGCGGACGAACGCCGTCTGGTCCTGCCAGTCGCCGATCTGCCCGAGGAACTTCACCGCGCGCACCGTCTCTCGCCGATCGAACGCCGCGCGCGTCGCCGGATCGATCGCCACCGAAGCAACCGAAGGCGGCGCAACCAGCGCCCGCCCGGTCCGCTCGTTAGCCAGTTGCCCGTAATATTGATCGCGGTACCCCGCCGCCTGGCCGTAGAACGCCGCCGCCTGAGGCGCCAAGCCGGCCGCCTCCGCCGCACGCCCCGCCCAGTAATACCCCTTCGACCGCACCTGCGGCGACCGCGAGCCCTTCGCGTACCGGTCGAACAGCGTCATCGCATCCGCCGGTCGCGCGAGCTGCTTCATCGCCACGCGCCCGCCCAGCCAGGCAAGATTGGTGTATCCGTCGCGCTCGGCATAGGATTTCGCGGCGATGTCCGCGCCAAACGGATACGCATCGTCGATCTGCCGCGCGATGTCGTAGGCGACCTGATACTGGCCGTCGTTCGCCGCGCCGTTCGCGTTGGTGACGAGCACCTCGTACCACTCGGCGGCGTTGCCCGGCCGCGTCACCAACGACCGAGGCCGCGCCAGCCACGCGCGCGCCGACGGGCTTGCCCCCGAATTGCGCAACCACTGCGCCCGGTCCGCGACATACCCCGCGTCGTTCGCATACAGGGTCTGTGTCGAGGCGGAGATATCCGAAGCGTTCGGCGCATTCGTCCGGAACGCGAGCCGCGCCTCGAAGATCGGTCGTCGCGCCGCGCTCGTCCACACCAGTTGCCGCTGCGCCGCGCCGGTCTGGCCAGCCCACAACAGCGCATCCATCCGCGCATCCTGATCGTCCGGCGTCAGCGCACCCGGAAAGCCCGACACCACCATCGCCTCGTCGGTCGGCGTCAGGCCGCTGCTCCGCCATGCCGTCCGCACCGCAGCATACGCCTGATCCCGCGCGCCGGTAGCCTGCAAAGCCCGCGCATACGCGACACCGCCCGACGCGGACTGCGGCGGATAACGACGGAAAAACGCGACGACGCTCGTCGGCGATCCGGTCGCCGCCTTGCGCTCCGCCGCACGGCGGTTGGCCGTCTCGTTAGGCCAGCCCGGATGCGCCATCAGGAAGCCCGCATAGCTGTCGAACGGCAGCGCATCCGTCTGCTGCAACGCCCGCCACTGCGCGATGGTGGAGGCGATCGCGCCATCCGTCGCCATCGGCTGCGCATTGGGGCCCATGTTGGCCAGTTGCGTGCTGTAGCGATCCAGCGTCTGCTGCCCGCCTCCCGACGCGGCGACCGTCCCCGCCACGACTGCAAGGAGAAGGCTCGTTTTAAACATCGATGCTACCATGTGGACAGCATACGCCCCGAACCCGTATCTGTCCTGAACGAAATCCGGATTTTGCAAGACATCCGGCGCAACAGGACCGCAGGCCACCGCATGTTTTCAGGATCTATTCCGGCGCTCGTCACGCCGTTCGCCGCCGATGGCAGCTTCGACGAACCCGCCTATCGCGACTTCATCGAATGGCAGATCGTCGAAGGCTCGTCGGGGCTGGTCGCGTGCGGGACGACCGGCGAGGCAGCTACCTTGTCGTATGACGAGCATTTCCACGTGGTCCGCGTCTGCGTCGAACAGGCGAAGGGCCGCGTGCCGGTAATCGCCGGCGCAGGCTCGAACGATACGCGTGTTGCCTCGGCCAATTTGCGCGCCGCGAAAGAGGCCGGTGCAGATGCCGCGCTGATGGTGCCGCCCTATTACAACCGGCCAGGGCAGGAGGGTATCTTCCGCCATTTCGAGGCCCTCGCGCAGACGACGCCGCTGCCGATCATCCTCTACAACGTCCCCGCGCGAACGGTGACGGACATCCAGCCGGCAACGCTGGCGCGGATCGTCGCAGCGTTCCCGGACGTGTTCGTCGGCGTGAAGGATGCCAGCGGCGTCCTCGCCCGCGTTTCGCAGCATCGCGAGGCGTGCGGGCCGAATTTCTGCCAACTGTCAGGCAATGACGACCTTGCGTTGGCGTTCAACGTCATGGGCGGCACCGGCTGCATCTCGGTAAGCGCCAACGTCGCGCCAAAGCTTTGCGCCGAGTTCCAGGCGGCGTGCCAGGCGGGCGATTTCGTCAAGGCGCTGGCGTACCAGGATAAGCTCTATCCGTTGCACGAAGCGCTGTTCACCGACGCCTCGCCCGGCCCGGTGAAGTACGCGATGACGAAGGTGCGGGTGGGCTTCCCAGAGACGCTACGCCTGCCGATGACCCCGGCGGGCGACGCATCGCGCGCTACCGTCGACGCAGCCTTGGCCCACGCCGGTCTGGCTTGAACCCTACTCCGTCATCCTGACGAAAGTCAGGACCCAGAGCCAAGCAGGGCACCGCTCCGTAATCCTGGGTCCTGACTTTCGTCAGGATGACGGCGCGCAGGGGAATAAACGGAACCGCAAACACCACCACCGCTTCCCCTAAGCCCTCCGACCTCCTACATCGCGCGTCCCATGGCACGTCCCAAACCCCCGACCTTCGAGAAGACCAAGATCGTCGCCGAGAACCGGCGCGCGCGGTACGACTATTACATCGAGCAGGTGTTCGAGGCGGGCATCGCGCTCACCGGCACCGAGGTGAAGGCGTTGCGTGGCGGCGAGGGCTCGATCGCCGAGGCCTATGCCGAGGTGAAGGGAAAGAATGTCGTCCTGGTGAATTCGAACATTCCCGAATTCAGCCACGGCAACCGCTTTAACCACGAGCCCAAGCGTCCGCGCAAATTGCTGCTCCACGAGCGCGAGATCAACAAGATGTTCGGGGCGGTCGCACGCCAGGGCATGACGCTCGTGCCGTTGATGATCTACTTCAATTCGAAGGGCCGCGCGAAGATCGAACTGGCGCTCGCCAAGGGCAAGCAGAACCACGACAAGCGCGATTCGGTGAAGGAACAGGACTGGAAGCGCGAGCAGGGCCGGATCATGCGGGATCGCGGATAGCCGACGTGGCGCCGGTGTCGATGACCCTATCGTCTTGAGCATATTCGGGCGTCTCGCGGCGTGGTCGCATCGCAATTTGCCGACCCGCGAATCGATGGAGCGGAACCGTCTTCTCCGTCCGGTGGCGCACCGCGTGCTCGCGCCCGAACTGTGGCGCTTCACCCGCCGGTCGGTTCCGCGCGGTGTCGCGCTCGGGATGGTCGCGGGCATCCTGATCCCGGTAGCGCAGACGCCGGTCGCCGCGATCTTCGCATTGCCGTTCCGCGCCAACGTGCCGACCGCAGCGCTGACCACTTTTATCACCAACCCGCTGACCACGCCGCCGCTCTGGATCGCGGCTTATTGGATCGGGTCGTCGCTGCTCCGGCTCGACGCGCATGTCCCCGGTCAGCCCGTTGCGGATGCGGCGGCGCGTACCGAATGGATCCCGTGGCTGATGCAGGCGGGACCCGCCACCGCGCTCGGCCTGCTGGTCATCACAATCGTGTGTTCGGTCGGCGGGTATGCGCTCAGTGCGCTCGGCTGGCGGTTGTGGATCGCGCGCAAGTGGCGGCACCGCCACGACAATCGTGTCGGTCATGTTTCGTAACATTTGACACCGGTTGGAATTGACGGACCGTCCTATCGGCGTAGAACACACCGCATCCTGAAGATCTTTTCCGAGGTTCTTGATGCGTAAGTCGATTGTTACCGTGATCCTGCTCGCGTCCGCCGCATCGGCTTTCGCCCAAACCAGTGCCCCGTCGCCGACCCTCGCCAAGGCTGCCAAGGGCCCCGTCGCCGCCAAGGATGCCAACAAGCCGCAGATCGGCGATTTCGGCTTCGACATGGCAGGCCGCGATACCAGCGTGACGCCGGGCACCGACTTCTTCGATTACGCGAACGGCGGCTGGGTGAAGACCACGCCGATCCCCGCCGATCGCTCGTCCTACGGCATGTTCCACGTCCTTCAGGACCTGTCGCTCGAACGCACCCGCACGATCCTCGACGTCTCCGCCAAGACGCCCGGCGACAAGGTCGGCGATTTCTATTCCAGCTTCATGGACGAGGCCGCGGTCAACGCGAAGGGCGCTACCCCCGTCAAGCCGATGCTCGCCGCGCTCAAGGCGACCAAGGACAAGACCGCGCTCGTCACCGAAATCGCCAAGCTCCAGCGGCAGGGCGTCGGCGGTTTCGTCGGCGTCGGCGTGCAGCAGGACGACAAGGACCCGACCACCTACGTCGTGAGCCTCGGCCAGAGCGGCATCGGTCTTCCCGACCGCGACTATTACCTCAAGGATGACGCCAAGCTCGCGACCATCCGCACCGCGTACGAAGCGTATCTCACGCGGATGCTGACGCTCGCCGGCGAGCCTAACGCCGCCGCCCGCGCCGCCGCCGTCTTCAACTTGGAGAAGGGCCTGGCGACCGCGCACTGGACGCGGATCGAAAGCCGCGACGCCGACAAGACCTACAATAAATGGACCGCCGCCGACTTCGCCGCCAAGGCGCCGGGCTTCCCTTGGGCGCAGTACATGACCGCGATGGGCGTCACCGGCCGTCCGTTCTATCTCGTAGCGCAGCCGAGCGCAGTGACCGGCGAGGCGAAGGTCTTCGCCGACACGCCGATCAACGTCCTGCAGGACTATGCGATGCTCAAGGTGCTGCGTGCGTACGCGCCGTACCTGTCGAGCGATTTCGACAAGACCAACTTCGCGTTCTACGGCACCACGCTGTCGGGCACGCCCGAGCAGCAGGTCCGCTGGAAGCGCGGCGTCTCGACCGTGTCGGGCGCAATGGGCGAGGCGATCGGTCAGCAGTACGTGGCGAAGTATTTCCCGCCAGCCTCGAAGGCTGCCGCCGACGACCTCGTCAAGAACGTCATCGCAGCGATGGGCGAGCGGCTCCGGAACCTCGAATGGATGGCGCCCGAGACCAAGACCAAGGCGCTCGCCAAGCTCGCCGCCTTCACGCCCAAGATCGGCTATCCCGACAAGTGGCGCGATTATTCGGCGCTGCAAATCCAGCGTGGCGATCTCGTCGGTAACGTGTCGCGCGCCAACGCTTTCGAGTACGACCGCGACCTGAAGAAGCTCGGCCAGCCGATCGATCGGGCTGAGTGGTTCATGACGCCGATGACGATCAACGCGTACGCCAACCCGACGATGAACGAGGTCGTCTTCCCGGCCGCGATCCTGCAACCCCCGTTCTTCGATCCGAAGGCGGACCCGGCGGTCAATTACGGCGGCATCGGCGCGGTGATCGGTCACGAGATCAGCCATCACTTCGACGATCAGGGCCGCAAATACGATCTCAACGGCAAGCTCACCGACTGGTGGACGCCGCAGGACGTCGCCCGCTTCAAGGTCTTTACCGACGCGCTCGTGAAGCAGTACGACGCGTACGAACCGCTCCCCGGCCAGCACATCCAGGGCGGCCTGACGCTCGGCGAGAACATCGCGGATCTCGCCGGCCTGACGGTGGCCTACGACGCGTATCACAAGTCGCTCGGCGGCAAACAGGCGCCGATCATCGACGGCACGACGGGTGACCAGCGCTTCTATTACGGCTGGGCGGGCGTCTGGCGCACCAAGTTCCGCGACGCCGCGCTCCAGCAGACGCTGCTGTCCGACCCGCATTCGCCGGGCCACCAGCGCGTCCTGACGGTCCGCAATCTCGATCCTTGGTATGCCGCATTCGGCGCGAAGCCGGGCGAGGCCAGCTACCTCGCCCCCGCCAACCGCGTCCGCATCTGGTAACTACACGCCGCATACCCCGACCTTGCACCACCCCGGCGAAGGCCGGGGCCCAGTTGGGGGACAGACGTAACGGCGGACTGTCCCCCGTTACCGAGATCTTTCCGACTGGACCCCGGCCTTCGCCGGGGAGGTGGTATTGGAGGGGGTGTGCCAACGAAATTCTAGGAGAACCCCATGAAGTCTTTCATCGTCGCCGGCCTGCTCGCCGCAACCGCCATCACCGGCGTCACCGCCGCCATCTCGCAAACGGCTGAGCCGACCCCGGCAGCACCCGCGTCCACCGGTGCGCAATACGGGACGTTCGGCTTCGACGAGAAGGGCATGGACAAGACCGTCCAGCCCGGCGACGATTTCTACACCTTCGCCAACGGCAACTGGTCCAAGAACACCCCGATCCCGGCCGACAAGTCGAACTACGGCTCGTTCAATCTCCTCTCCGACCTGTCCGAGAGCCGCACCCGCGGCATTCTCGACACCGCCGCGAAGGACCCCAACTCGAAGATCGGCCGCGCCTATGCGACCTTCCTCGACACCGGCACGATCGAGGGCAAGGGCCTCGCCCCGATCAAGCCTTGGCTTTCCAAGATCGCCGCGCTGAAGGACCGCGCCGGCTATCCGGCCCTTCTCGCCGAAGCAGACCGCGCCGGGATCGGCGGCCCGTTCGGCGGCGGCGTCGGCCAGGATGACAAGCTCCCTGAGCAATACGCGCTCTCGCTCGGCCAGTCCGGCCTCGGCCTCCCCGACCGCGATTACTACCTCAGCACCGACGCGAAACTGGTCGAGGCGCGCAACGCCTACCGCGCGCACATCGTCAAGATGTTGACCCTCGCCGGCGAACCCAATGCCGAGGCCCGCGCCACCGCATTGCTCGCGTTCGAGACCGAGATCGCCAAGGTCAGCTGGACCCGCGTCGACAGCCGCGACGCCACCAAGACCTACAACAAGATGACCGTCGCCGACCTCGCCAAGCGCGCGCCCGGCTTCGATTTCGCCGCCTATTTCAAGGGGATCGGCACGCCCGTCCCGACCGTCATCGTCGCGCAGCCCTCCGCGATCACCGGCATCGCCAAGCTCGTCTCGACCGCGCCGATCGGCGTCCTCAAGGACCAGCTGATCCTCCGCTCGCTCGACGGCTATGCGGACGTCCTCCCCAAGGCGTTCGACGCCGAGCAGTTCGCGTTCTACGGCACCGTCCTCGGCGGCACGCCCGAGCAGGAAGCCCGCTGGAAGCGCGGCGTTCAGTTCACCTCCGGCGCGCTCGATGACGAGGTCAGCAAGCTCTACGTCGCGCAGTATTTCCCGCCCGAGACGAAGGCCGCAGCCGACAAGCTCGTCAAGAACGTGCTCGCCGCGATGGGCCGCCGGATCGACAAGCTCGAATGGATGGCGCCCGAGACGAAGGTCAAGGCGCACGCCAAGCTCGCCGCGTTCACACCCAAGATCGGCTACCCGAGCCAGTGGAAGGATTTCTCCGGCCTGACGATCACGTCCGGCGATGCGTTCGGCAACGAATGGCGCGCGAATGAATGGCAGCATCAGGATAATATCTCCAAGCTCGGCAAGCCGTTGCAGCGCTGGGAATGGGGCATGACGCCGATGACGGTGAACGCCTACGCCAATTTCGGCATGGTCGAGATCGTCTTCCCCGCCGCGATCCTGCAGCCGCCGTTCTTCGACCCGAAGGCCGACGACGCGGTCAATTACGGCGGCATCGGCGCGGTGATCGGTCACGAATTGAGCCATCATTTCGACGACCAGGGCTCTAAGTACGATGCGAAGGGCCAGCTCACCGACTGGTGGACGGCCAAGGACATCGCCGGCTTCAAGGCGCTCACTGGCAAGCTCGGCGCGCAGTATGACGCGTACGAGCCGCTGCCCGGGATGCACGTGAAGGGCCAGCTGACGATGGGCGAGAACATCGCCGATCTCGCCGGTTTGACGGTCGCTTACGACGCGTACCACACGGCATTGGGAGGCAAGACCGCGCCCGTCCTCGACGGCTTCACCGGCGACCAGCGCTTTTATCTCGGCTGGGCGCAGGTCTGGCGCCGCAACTACCGCGAAGCCAACCTTCGCAACCGCTTGCTGACCGATCCTCACTCGCCGTCGCAGCAGCGCGCGTGGGTCGTGCGGAACCTCGACCCCTGGTATGCGGCGTACAAGCCGACCGCCGGGCAGAAGCTGTACCTGACGCCGGAGCAGCGCGTCCGGATCTGGTAAGGGCTGCTACCCTCACGACCGGGGGTGAAACCGACTACGCCCCCCGCAAAGCAAAGCACCCAAGCCCACCCAACCCCCAACGGGCCCCCCTCCCTGAAAGGGAGGGGCAGGGGTGGGTAGGCCGCTTGGGAGGCACGCCGTCCGCCAACAGGGCGACCCACCCCCAGCCCCTCCCTTTCAGGGAGGGGAGCAAGAAGGTTTTCAGCGCTCGCTTACCTTCTGGTCGGTGACACCCCCGTTCCCCCGCGAAAGCGGGGGCCCAGGATCAAAAACGCTACTGCCCGCAACCCTGGTCTCCCGCCTCCGCGGGGGAACAGGATGTTAGATTATCTCAGCTACCCCCCCGGCGAAGGCCGGGGTCCAATTGGAAAGGTTGCAGTAACGAAGCGCGGTCCTTCGTTAGCAACGTTCCCCAATTGGACCCCGGCCTTCGCCGGGGTGGTATGAGAGCTGGTCTGCAAGGCGGGCATGAGGGGAAGTGCCCGCCTCACGCCTGCGAGAACAAGCTGAGCCCCCTTAAACCCACCATCCCGCTTGACGCCCAACCCCGCAACAGCGGATGACCCCCCGCGATGGCATCGCTCGCTTTACCCACCCCCGCCCGCAACGCAGCACTCGTCGCCATCGCCTCGGGCGTAGCCGCCGCCACGATCGTGCTGCTGCTAGTCGGCAGCTGGATCGCCGCCGCCGGGTTCTTCGCCGCGGCCGTCATCGTCATCGGCGCGCTGATCGCCTGGCGCCTGCTCAACCCCGTCCCCAAGGACGCGCCGCGCCCGGTAGACTGGGACCTCACGCGCACCGTCGCCGAAGCCGGCACCGACGCCCTCGCGATCACCGACCGAGCCGGGCGCCTCGTCTGCGCGAACGACGCGTACGAAGCGCTGTTCGAAGGCTTCCCGACGCCCCCCGGCCTGCCGCTCGACGAAGCCGGCAACGCAGCGCTCGCCGACGCCGGCCGCTCCGCCTGGCGCGACGGCACCGCACAGGTCGATCGGCTCAACGCCCGCAACGTCTGCCTCTCCGCGCAGATCGCGCGCGCCGGCGACGATGCCGACATGCTCGTCTGGCGCTTCGTCACCGCGCAGGAACACGACCTCGCGGAAACGCTCGCCGCGTTGCTGACCGGCCCGACCGGCGACCGGCTCGGCGGCAGCGGCATCATGGCCGCGTTGCTCTCCCCCGACGGCCGCGTCCGCACCGCCAACCGTGTGCTGCGCGCGCGTGCATGTGGCGACGAATACGACTCGATCGAAGGCCGCGACTTCGCCCGGTTCCTCATCACCGACAGCCGCGGTTTCGTCCGCTTCGAACGCGAGGGCCTCGAAGGCACGCCGCTCCGCGTCCTCCAGATCCCGTTCCTCGACGGCGACGACGCGCCCGTGCTGGTCGCGCTGCTCGACGAGGAGGAGAACGCCCCCGCGCTAGGCGCCAGCGCCTCCGCGCACGTCCGCAGCCTCGTCAGCATGATGCCGTTCGGGATGGCGCTGGTCGACCGCGACGGGCGCTTCCTCCAGATGAACGACTCGTTCCTCCGCGCCGCCGGCGTCAATGCGGTCGCGCCGCCGCTCTATCCCGGCGACCTCGTCGTCCGCGAGGACAAGGCCGCGGTCGCCGACGCGATCCGCAAGTTCGCGAACGGCGCGACGCATTCCGCCGACATGGCCGTCCGCCTCAAGGATCACCCCGACGAGCCGGTCGCGCTCACCATCGCCGGCGCGCGCGGACTTGGCGACGCCGCCGTGCTGCTCAGCCTCAAGGACAATAGCGAGGAGAGCCGCCTCAAGCGCGAGGTCGCGCAGGCCACCAAGATGCAGGCGGTCGGCCAGCTCGCGGGCGGCGTCGCGCATGATTTCAACAACATCCTGACCGCGATCATCGGCCATTGCGACCTGATGCTGATGCGCCATTCGCCCGGCGACAGCGACTACGACGATATCCAGCAGGTCCGCACCAACTCGAACCGCGCGGCCAGCCTGACCCGCCAGCTGCTCGCCTTCTCGCGCCAGCAGACGCTCCGTCCGCAGATCCTGCAGCTCCCCGACGTCGTGTCGGAGGTCTCCAACCTGCTCAAGCGGTTGATGGGCGAGAACGTCCGCCTCGACATGACTCACGGCCGCAATCTGGGGCCCGTTCGCGCCGATCCTGGCCAACTCGAGCAAGTCGTCGTCAACCTCGCGGTCAACGCGCGCGACGCGATCGTCTCGGCGAACGCGCGCGGTGGCGGCGTGCTGACGATCACGACGCGTGCCGTCCCCGCGTCCGAAGTGCGCGAGATGGCGTCCGATATCCTGCCCGTCGCCGACTATACCGCGCTGATCGTCCAGGACACCGGCACTGGCATCCCGCCCGACGTGCTCCCCAAGATCTTCGAGCCGTTCTTCACCACCAAGGAATTCGGCAAGGGCACCGGGCTCGGCCTCTCGACCGTCTACGGCATCGTCAAACAGTCGGGCGGCTACATCTTCGCCGACAGCAAGCCGGGGCAGGGCGCGACCTTCTCGATGTACCTGCCGGTCCATTCGGCCCCAGCCGCGACTCGTCCCGTGGTCATCAAGCCCGCGCCGAAGCCGGTCGACCTGTGGGGCACCGGCACGATCCTGCTGGTCGAGGATGAGGACATGGTCCGCGCCGTCGCCGAGCGCGCGCTCACGCGGCAAGGATACACAGTGCTGACCGCGGAAAACGGCGAGATCGCGTTGGAAGTGCTGGAGAAACACGGCCGCCCCGACCTGCTCATCAGCGACGTCGTCATGCCGCAGATGGATGGTCCGACGATGGTGCGGCATGCGCGCGAGAAATTCCCCGACCTGCCGATCCTGTTCATGTCGGGCTATGCCGAGGAACAGTTGCGCAAGTCGATCGACCTCGACAACGTCGCGTTCCTGCCGAAGCCGTTCTCGGTGCAGGAATTAGCCGAAGCGGCACGAGACGTGCTTGCCGCGCGCTGACTCGAACAAGATGTTGGCAAGTCGTAACAATCCCGACTATGCGAGAAATATGACCGCTACCCAACAGATCCTTATCGTCGAGGACGAACCGTTGATCGCCATGATGCTGGAGGATTTCCTCGAGGTATTGGACAAGGGAGTCGCGGGCTCGGTCGACACCGTCGCCGACGCCTTGAAGCGGATCGAAGAAGGTGGCGTAGATGGCGCGATCCTCGACGTGAACCTGCGTGGCGGCGAGAAGAGCACCGCAGTCGCCGAGGCATTGGCGGCAAGGGGCGTCCCGTTCGTCTTCGCGACCGGCGGCGGCGACGATGGAGTCGCCCCAGAATTTCGCGACCGCCCACGCTTGCAGAAGCCCTTCACCATGGACGGCGTAGCGAAGGCCCTCGAAGGCCTCTAACTCCTTCCGCTCCTTGAAGGGGTGAGGCCTGGAGCGCTTGGTGAGAGCAACTTCCATCTCCACCGTCATCCTGACGAAAGTCAGGACCCAGAGCCAAGTCGCGCATCGTCAGTAGTCCTGGATTATGACCGCGTCAGGATGACCCACGTTGGCGACACGATGCCCCCGTATTGCACAAACGCTTCCTTAGCATCACGCTGCGTTCCTATGCACCTGCTACGCCAGACCTGATGCGACTTTCGCGATCCCGGACGGTCACGCTTTCCTTCACGCTGGTGGCACTGATCGCGGGATATGGTCTTGCCGGAACCGGTGTTGCCGTCGCGATCGGGGTCCTAGCACTACCCGCTCTGGCTTGGGCTTTTGACAATGACAGCGGCACCTTCCTAATCCTCGCAACGCTCTTGGTCATCACGATCGGGATCATGATCTTGCTGATCGCGCTGATGGCGATCACGCACTAATTCCTCGGTAAGCCCCGCAACTCTCTTGCGCAAATGCCCTCTCTCGCGACATAGGCGTTCGCCATGACCCGCACATTCGACAAATCCCGCCTGCCGAGCCGCCACGTCTCCGTCGGTCCCGAACGCGCCCCGCACCGCAGCTACTACTACGCGATGGGCCTCGACGAGGAGCAGATCGCGCGCCCGTTCGTCGCGCTCGCGTCCGCCGGCAACAACTCCGCACCCTGCAACACCACGCTCGACGCGCAGGCCGATGCCGCGCAGGCCGGCGTCATCCAGGGCGGCGGCATGCCGCGCCGGTTCAACACGATCACCGTCACCGACGGCATCGCGATGGGCCATCAGGGCATGAAGGCTTCGCTGGTCAGCCGCGAAGTCATCGCCGACTCGGTCGAACTCTCGGTCCGCGGCCATTGCTACGACGCGCTCGTCGGTTTCGCCGGCTGCGACAAGTCGCTCCCCGGCATGATGATGGCGATGCTCCGCCTCAATATCCCATCGGTCTTCGTCTATGGCGGCTCGATCCTGCCGGGCCGCTACCAGGACCGCGACGTTACCGTCGTCGACGTGTTCGAGATCGTCGGCAAATACGCCGCCGGCGCGTGCCCGCTCTCCGAAGTCCACGCGATCGAGAAGGTCGCGTGCCCCGGCCACGGCGCATGCGGCGGCCAGTACACCGCCAATACGATGGCCTGCGTCGCCGAGGCGATCGGTTTGTCGATCCCGAACAGCAACATGGTGCCCGCACCTTACACCACGCGCGAACAGATCGCCGTGGCGGCCGGTGCGCAGGTCATGGACTGTCTCGCCGACAACATCCGTCCGCGCGACATCTGCACGCGCGAGGCGTTCATCAACGCCGCGCGCGTCGTCGCCGCGACCGGCGGCTCGACCAACGCCGCGCTGCATCTCCCCGCGATGGCGTCCGAATCCGGGATCGAATTCGACCTGTTCGACGTCGCCGAGATCTTCAAGACAACGCCGTACATCGCGGACCTCAAACCCGGTGGGAAGTACGTCGCGAAGGACATGTACGAGGCCGGCGGCGTCTACATGCTGATGAAGACGATGCTCGCGGGCGGGTTCCTCAACGGCGATTGC
This sequence comes from Sphingomonas sp. Leaf208, assembly GCF_001421415.1. Lineage (GTDB taxonomy): Bacteria > Pseudomonadota > Alphaproteobacteria > Sphingomonadales > Sphingomonadaceae > Sphingomonas. Next base: position 142,968 of record NZ_LMKH01000023.1, on the reverse strand, counting down.
CTGACGGTGACGGGCAGGTCGCTGGCTGAGAACATCGACCAGGTGACGTGGAACCCCGACCAGAAGGTCATCTACGATATCAAGACCCCGCTGACCCCGACCGGCGGCGTCGTCGGCCTGCGCGGCAGCCTCGCCCCCGATGGCGCGATCGTGAAGGTCGCGGGCATGCACCGCCTCCAGTTCTCGGGTCCCGCGCGCGTGTTCGATTGCGAGGAAGACACCTTTGCCGCCGTCGAGAAGCGCGAGATCAACGAGGGCGAGGTCATCGTCATCCGCTACGAAGGGCCGAAGGGCGGCCCCGGCATGCGCGAGATGCTGTCGACCACCGCCGCACTCTACGGCCTCGGCATGGGCGAGAGCGTCGCGCTGATCACCGACGGCCGCTTCTCGGGCGGCACGCGTGGCTTCTGCATCGGCCATGTCGGTCCCGAAGCAGCGGACGGCGGCCCGATCGCGCTGGTCGAGAACGGCGACATCATCCACATCGACGCCGAAGCCGGCACGATCGACCTCGACGTGCCCGAGGACGTGATGGCGGCGCGCCGTGCGGCGTGGGTGCCGCGCACCAACGATTACGGGTCGGGCGCACTCTGGCGCTATGCGAAGACCGTCGGCCCCGCGTACAAGGGTGCCGTCACGCACCCTGGAGCCGCAGCCGAAACCCATGTCTACGCGGATATCTAAGCAAATACTGGCGGTTGCCGCACTTCTCTTGCTCCCGCTCTCAGCATGCGGGCGGGGGCAGCCGAGCAGCGAGCAGGTCGCGGCACAACAACGGGCGGAAACGTCGAGCGATACCCGCATCGCCTGCGCGCAAGGCGAGGCCGCGTTCGCGTCGACCTGCACGATCGAGCAGTCGCAAGGCAAGGATGGCCTGATCCTGACGGTCCGCCATCCCGACGGAGCCTTCCGCCGGTTGCTGGTAACGCAGGACGGCCGCGGGGTGATCGCCGCGGACGGCGCCGAGGCGGCGAAGGTCACGATCACCGGCGCGGACGGCATCGAGGTCGCACTGGGCGGCAACCGCTACCGCCTCCCGGCCACCGTCAAGGGTACGACGAAGCCGTCATGATCGGGATCGAAGGACAGCCGGTCCTCACCGCCGCCGAAATGCGCGCGGCGGAAGATGCGGTGATCGCCACCGGTGTCTCGGTGGACACGCTGATGGAGCGCGCCGGCACTGCCATCGCGGGCGTCGTCCGCCGGCTGGCGGGCACGAACGAAGTCCTGATCCTCTGCGGCCCCGGCAATAACGGTGGCGATGGCTATGTCGCGGCCCGCGTGCTGGCGGAAATGGGTGTGCCAGTTCGCGTAGCGGCGTTGTCGGAACCCAAGACGGATGCGGCGAAGTCGGCGAGGGCAGGGTGGCTAGGCCCGGTCGAAACGTTGGCGGAGGCGAAACCCGCGCCCATCCTCGTAGACGCGTTGTTCGGCACCGGCCTGACGCGACCGCTCGACGCCAGTACAACACCGACCCCCAACCGTTCCCCCGCGGACGCGGGGGCCCAGCTAAATACCAACGGCTCGCCTAGCGGCCTATCCTGGGCCCCCGCGTCTGCGGGGGAACGGTCTGTGGTCAAGTGTCTCCATTTCCTCGCAAACGCCGCGCAGCTCCGCGTTGCGGTCGACCTGCCCAGTGGACTCGCCACCGACTCAGGGGAGGTGCTGAGCACGCCGCCCGTCTTCAACCTCACCCTTGCGCTCGGCGCGGTAAAACCAGCGCACCTCCTCCAGCCCGCCGCGCGCTATTGCGGCCAGATCCGCCTCCTCGACATCGGCGTCCCTACCGCCAGCCAGGCCGAAGTCCTGAAAGCCCCAAGCCTCCCAACCCCCGGCCCGGACTCGCACAAATATACCCGAGGCATGGTCGCGATCATCGCCGGCACCATGTCTGGCGCCGCCGACCTTGCAGCCCTCGCTGCGATGCGCGCAGGCGCCGGCTACGTGACTCTGCTTGGCGACAGCCAAGGCCCGCCGCACGCGCTCGTCCGCACGCCGTTCTCAGATCACGCGCTTGCCAACGATCGCATCGGTGCACTCGTCATTGGCCCCGGCCTCGGCCGCGACGATACCGCCACGGCCCGTCTCGAAGCCGCGCTGACCTCGGGCCACCCGCTGATCATCGACGGCGATGCCCTCCGCCTGCTCGATCCCGACCGCATCAAGGTCCTGAAAGTCCCCGTGATTCTCACCCCGCACGCCGGTGAGTTCGACGCGCTTTTCGGCAAATCCGACGCCGACAAGATCACCCGAGCCCGCGACGCCGCCACCCGCGCCAACGTGATCGTCGTCTTCAAAGGCGCCGACACCGTCATCGCCGCCCCCGACGGTCGCGTCCGCATCGCGCAAGGGTCCAGCGACTGGCTCTCTACCGCCGGCACTGGCGACGTCCTCGCCGGTGCGATCGGCGCGATGCTCGCCGCCAAGCTCGATCCGCTGGACGCAGCCTGCGCCGGAGTGTGGCTCCAAGGTGACGCTGCCCGCCGATTGGGCGCGGCTTTCATCGCCGACGACTTGGCGGAAGCGCTCCGGTCCGCCAGAGCATCGCTATGACCTCCGATACAACTAACACCATCGTCCGCGTCGCAGCCCGCGGCGACGGCATGACCGCCGACGGACGCCACGCGGCCTTCTCGGCCCCTGGCGACACGCTCACCGCCGACGGCACCGTGATCCCCGGCCCGCATCACCAGACGGCCCCCTGCGTACATTTCCCGACCTGCGGCGGCTGCCAGCTCCAGCATCTCGACGACCAGGCCTATGCCGAGTTCGTCACCGACCGCATCGCCTCCGCGCTCGACGGCCAGGACCTGTCGGCCCCGATCCGCACCCCGCACATCTCCCCCGAGCGCAGCCGCCGCCGCGCGACGCTCCACGCCGAGGCCAAGGGGGGCAAGATCACGCTCGGCTTCACCGCCGAGAAGGCGCACACGATCGTCGACATTAAGGAATGCTGGATCCTCGATCCGCGCCTCTTCGCGCTCGTCCAGCCCTTGCGCCAGCTGCTCAAGCGCCTCAATTTCCGCCGCCGCGCGGACATCCACCTGACGCTCGCCGACCAGGGCGCGGACATCCTGATCACCGGCTTCGCCCCCGAGGGCCTGCCCGCCGCCGAAGCGCTCACCAAATTCTGCGAAGACCACAAGATCGCCCGCGTGGCGTTCGACGACGGTCTCGGACCCGAGACGCGCTGGGAGCCCGACGCGGTCACGATCACCTTGGGCGGCGTCCCCGTACCACTCCCGCCCGCGTCGTTCCTCCAGGCCACACCCGATGGCGAAGCCGCACTCACCGCCGCCGTCCTGGAAGCGATCGGCAAGCCCGCGACGGTCGCCGACCTCTTCGCCGGCCTCGGCACCTTCACGCTGGCAATCCCGGCGAAGGTCTATGCGGCCGAAGGCGCACGCGACGCACTCGGCTCGCTGAAGGCCGCCGCGCACCGCACGCAGCGGCCGGTCTACCCGGAGCATCGCGATCTCTATCGCCGCCCGCTGACGGTAGCCGAACTCGATCGCTTCGATGCGGTGGTGATCGATCCCCCACGCTCCGGCGCGCGCGAACAGGCGACCGCGCTAGCGGAGTGCAAGACGCCGGTGATCGCCTATGTATCGTGCAACCCGGCCAGCTTCGCGCGCGATGCAAAGGAACTGTGCGATGCAGGCTGGCGGATCGACTGGGTCCAGCCGGTCGGCCAGTTCCGCTGGTCGACGCATGTCGAGCTAGCCGCGAAGTTCGTCCGCTAACTCAGGAAGCGTGTTCCCCCGCGAAGGCGGGGGAACACGCTTAGGGGTAGACTGCACTCACAAAAAACAACCCATCGGGCGGCGCATTCAGCCCCAGCATCGCGCGATCCTTCGCCGCGAGCGCGGCCGCGACATCGCCAACCGCCCAACGCCTCATACCGACCAGCGCCAGGCACCCGACCATAGACCGCACCTGATGGTGCAGGAACGACCGCGCCGCCGCATAGACAAACAGCCGCTCCCCCTCCCGCACGACCTCGAGCCGGTCGAGAGTCCGCACCGGACTATCCGCCTGGCAATGCGCAGACCGAAACGTCGTGAAGTCATGCCGCCCGACCAGCGCCCCCGCAGCCTCTGCCATCGCCGCCTCGTCCAACGGCTGAGGCACCTGCCAAGCCAGCCCCGCCTCGAACGTCAACGGCGAGCGCCGGTTGACGATCCGGTACTCGTACGACCGACCGATGCACGAAAACCGCGCATGCCAGTCGTCCTCGACCACCTCGCACGCCAACACCGACACCGGCGCGGGCTTCACCAGCGCGTTAAGCCCCTCCATCAACCGAAACGCCGCCAGCGGCTTCGCGATGTCGACGTGCGCGCGCATCGCCATCCCGTGCACCCCCGCATCGGTCCGCCCCGCCGCCTGCACCGACGCGGTCTCGCCGGTCATCTTCAGCACCGCGGCCTCCAGCGCCGCCTGAACGCTCGGCCCATGCTTCTGCCGCTGCCAGCCCATGAACGGCCGCCCGTCGAACTCCACCGTCAACGCGAACCGCGTCAAAGCTGCGTCCCCGACGGAATCGCAAACCCACGCAGCAATTCCGTCGCCGAGGTGACGCCGCGCCCCGCCCGCTGCACCAAGGTCGGCCGGATCGCCCCATCGCCGCACCCGATCGTCAGCTCGGCATTGACCGTAAGACCCTCGCACCCAAGAAACGAGAACGGCAACACGTTTGCGGCCAGCACCTTCACCCGCTCGCCCGCATGCTCGAACCACGCCCCCGGTGCCGGGTTCATCGCCCGCACCAGCCGCTCGACCTCGACCGCCGACCGCTCGAAATCGATCCGTGCCTCCGCCTTGTCGATCTTCGCGGCATAGGTGACGCCCTCCTCGGGCTGCGGCCAGGCAGGGTAGGCGTCGAGATCGCTCAGCACCTCGACCATCAACCGAGCCCCCATCGCCGACAGCTCGGACGTCAGGTCCCCCGCGGTCTTGCCGACGATCGGCGTCCGTCCCTCGAGCCTTACCGGCCCGGTATCCAGCCCCGCCTCCATCTGCATGATCCCGACCCCCGTCTCGGCATCGCCCGCGAGGATAGACCGCTGCACCGGCGCCGCTCCCCGCCACCGCGGCAGCAGCGATCCATGCACGTTCAGGCACCCGAACCGAGGCGCCTCCAGCACCGCGCGAGGCAGAATAAGACCATAGGCCGCAACGACCGCCACATCCGCGTCCAAGGCGGAAAACGCCTCGCGAGCCTCCAGCCCCTCCGGCAAAGACGCCTTGAACGACACCGGCGTCCGCACCTCGATGCCCAGGGCCTCCGCCCGAACCTGCACCGACGACGGCACCAGTTCGCGCCCACGCCGCCCCCCTGGCCGGGCAGGCTGGCAATACGCCGCCACCACGTCATGCCCCGCCGCGACGAGGGCCTCCAGCACCGGCACTGCGAAGTCCGGCGTTCCCATGAAGATGATCCGCATGGCCCTCTCGAACACGCTGGCGGGGAGCCGCGCAACCCCCTATCTGTTCCTGATGGCATCCCCCGAGATCGAGGCGCTGACGCAGGCGCTGGCCCGGCTCCCCGGCCTCGGCCCCCGGTCCGCACGTCGCGCCGTGCTGCATCTGCTCAAGAAGCGCGACGCGGCGCTGGGGCCCTTGCGCGAGGCGCTGACCGCGGTCGACGAGCGGCTGGAGAACTGCTCCACCTGCGGCAACGTCGACACCACAAACCCCTGCGCGATCTGCGCCGACCCGCGCCGCGACCAGCGCTCGCTGTGCGTGGTCGAGGAAGTCGCCGATCTCTGGGCACTCGACCGCTCCCGGTTGTTCCCCGGCCGCTTCCACGTCCTCGGCGGGCGGCTATCGGCGCTCGAAGGCATCCGCCCGGAGGATCTCAGCATCGACAGCCTCGTCCGCCGCATCGAAGCCGGCGGCATCGACGAAGTCGTCCTCGCGATGAACGCCACGCTCGAAGGCCAGACCACCGCGCACTATATCGCCGAGCGTATCGAACGCTTCCCCGTCCGCGTCACGCAGCTCGCACACGGACTCCCGGTAGGGGGCGAACTCGACTATCTCGACGAGGGCACGCTGGCGCAGGCACTAAGGGCAAGGCGGCCAATGGCTTGAGCCAAGTCCTTGACGCACCCGGCATGCGTACCTTAGCGGACGCGCTATGACCGTCATGACCGTTCTCGAAGTCCCCGATCCCCGCCTGCGCCTTGTCGCCGAGCCGGTGGAGACGGTCGACGACTCCATCCGCACGCTCGTCGCCGACATGATCGAGACGATGTACGACTTCAACGGCATCGGCCTCGCCGCGACCCAGGTCGGCGTGCAGAAGCGCGTCCTCGTCATCGATCTCCAGGAGGAGAAGGACGAGGACGACAAGCCAATCAAGAACCCCAAGGCGTACATCAACGCCGAGATCCTGTCGGTCAGCGATGAAGTCTCCACGTACAACGAGGGCTGCCTCTCGATCCCGGAGCAGTATGCCGAGGTCGCGCGGCCGGCGCGGTGCCGCGTGAAGTGGCTCGACGAGACTGGTGCTGCGCATGAGGAAGATTTCGACGGCCTGCTGTCGACCTGCATGCAGCATGAGATCGACCATCTCGACGGCGTGCTGTTCATCGACCACATCAGCCGCCTCAAGCGCGACATGGTGCTGAAGAAGCTGGCGAAGCAGCGCAAGCTGGGGTGAGAGGCTGGGGGCTGGGGCGAGCACGAGCACGAGCACGAGCACGAGCGCTTGAGAGTGGGCACCCGTTCACCAACACGCTACCACCCCGGCGAAGGCCGGGGCCCAATTGGGGGACATCGCCAATTGAGCGCATCCCTCCGTTACCGCGACCTTTCCAATTGGGCCCCGGCCTCCGCCGGGGTGGTACTGTTCGGCGAGGGTGTCGGAGCGCCCCCTTTCTAGTTCCCCCGCGAAGGCGGGGGCCCAGGACCACGAGCGCCACCGCCCGTAACCCTGGGCTCTCGCCTCCGCGGGAGAACAACATATTCCGATTGTCCTACATCAACCGTTCGACGTATGTTCCACCCATGACGTCTCCATCTCCTTCCCGAACCCAGCCGCCCGCGCGCGCATTCTCACCCCTGAAATTGCTGCGCCAGCGTCTGCACTTTGTGCACTTCCAGCTAAATTCGCCGGTGCAAAATGGCTGAGTTCGCCATCATCGCCGTCCTCGCGCTAGCCGCCGGCATCCTCCTCGGCTGGCTCCTGGCCTCCCGCCGAGCCGCCACCCTAGCCAGCGAACTCGCCGTCGCCCAAACCAAGGTCGCCGACGCCGACCTCATCCGCACCGCCCGCGATGCCGTAGAACGCGAACGCAACGCCGCGATGCAGGACCTCGCCACGCTCCGCGCGCAGAACGCCGAGCGCGCCACCGACACCGATCGCCTGCGCCTCGACCTCGCCACGATCCGCACCGACCGCGACGCCGCCCGCACCGAAATCGCCACGCTGAAAGCACAAGGCGAGGCATTCGAAGCGCGCCTGCTCGAACTGCGCGAGGCGAAGGACGTCATGGCCGCGCAGTTCGGCGACGTCGCCAACAAGCTGCTCAGCGACGCACAGAAGACCTTCCTCGAACGCGCCGACGCCCGCTTCCGCCAGTCCGAAGAGTCCGCCGGCCTGAACCTGAAATCGATGCTCCAACCCGTCAGCGACCGCCTGCAACGCTACGAGGAAGGCGTCGCCAAGGTCGAAGCCGAGCGCCGCGATGCGTTCGGCGACCTCAAGGGCCAGATCGAACAGATGCGCCTGGGCCAGGAAAAGGTCTCGACCGAAGCGGCCAAACTCGTCAACTCGCTCCGCAACGCCCCCAAATCCCGAGGCCGCTGGGGCGAACAACAACTGAAGAACGTTCTCGAAACCTGCGGCCTCAGCGAGCACACGGATTTCCAGACGGAGGTCTCGGTCGCAGTAGGCGACGACGGCGCCCGCCTCCGCCCTGACGCGATCATCCGCGTCCCCGGCGGCCGGGCGCTGGTCATCGACGCGAAGGTCTCGCTCAACGCCTACCAGGACGCGTTCGGCGCGGTCGACGACGCCGAGCGCCTGATCGGCTTGGCTGCCCACGCAGCCTCGATGCGCGCGCACGTCAACGGCCTCGGCAACAAGGCCTATTGGAGCCAGTTCGCCGACACGCCCGACTACGTCATCATGTTCGTCCCCGGCGAACACTTCCTGTCCGCGGCGCTCGAACACGACCCGACGCTCTGGGACTTCGCCTTCGAAAAGCGCGTGCTGCTCGCAACGCCCACCAACCTGATCGCGATTGCGCGTACCGTCGCGGCGGTCTGGCGCCAGGAAAAACTTGCCAACGAGGCACGGAAGATCGGCGAACTCGGCAAGGAAATGCACGATCGCCTCGCCAAGGTCGCGGACGATCTGCGCAAAGTCGGCGTCGGCCTCAACAGTGCGGTGAAGAACTTCAACGGCCTCACCAACTCCTTCAACGGCCGCCTGATGGTAACGGGGCGCAAGTTCCGCGACCTGAACATCGAGACCGGCGCGCGAGATTTGGAGGACGTGTCCTCGGTCGACGCACTGGCGCTAGGCGAGGGGCCTGCGCTGATCGAGAAGCCGGAAAACGTCGAAAGCTGACCTTGCTTCCACGCCACCCCGGCGAAGGCCGGGGCCCAATTGGGGGACGCGAATGATGGGCGCCGCGATCCGTTACTGTAGCTTTCCCAATTGGGCCCCGGCCTCCGCCGGGGTGGTAAGGAAGTAAAGTTCTTGCCCCAAAAACCGATCGGTACAAAATTCGTTCACCTCCCGGCAACCTTTCCCAATCCCGAGCATTAACCGGATAACACCCCCAAGAGTCACCCGGTCATGAAACACCTAGTCCCCATCCTCTGCGCCCTCATCCCCTTCGCAGCAATGATCGGCGCCTGCGTCACCTGCCCCTGACACCCGTCGCAAAAGCACAAAAGAAAAGGCCCGCCCGGATCACTCCGGGCGGGCCTTTCTGTATCGGCTAGAAGGGAAGCGAAGGGATCAACCCTGCGCCTCTTCCTCCTGGTCGCGCGGTGCTTCGGCGGTCGCGCCGGGCTCTGCGTTCGGATCGTAATCCTCGACGAAGCCGGCCTCGTCACGCTCGAACATCGACGACATCACGTCGACGCCCGAAGCCTGCATCTCGGCCTCTTCAGGCGAGCGGGCGACGTTGACCTTGACGGCCACCGACACCTCGGGGTGCAGCGATACCTTGACGGTGTAGACACCGATCGCCTTGATCGGCTTGTCGAGCACGATCGCCGACTTGCCGACCTTGTGACCGTCGGCCACCAGCGCATCGACCAGATCGCGAACCGCGACCGAACCGTAGAGCTGACCGGTGTTCGACGCCTGACGGATCAGGGTCACGGTCGCGTCGTTGAAGGTCTTAGCTTCGGTCTCGGCATCGCTGCGACGCGATGCGTTGTCCGATTCGATCTTCGCACGGTTCGATTCGAACACCTTGCGGTTGGCTTCGTTCGAACGAAGCGCCTTCTTGTTGGGAAGCAGGAAGTTACGTGCGTAACCATCCTTGACCTTCACCACGTCGCCGATAGCACCAAGCTTTTCGACGCGCTCAAGCAGAATGACGTCCATGTGGGCGCTCCTTACTTAACGATGTAGGGCAGCAAGCCCAGATGACGCGCACGCTTGATGGCTTGAGCCAGTTCGCGCTGCTTCTTTGCGGCCACCGAAGTGATACGCGACGGGACGATCTTGCCACGCTCGGACACGAAGCCCTGCAGCAACCGGACGTCCTTATAGTCGATCCGGGGAGCGTCTTTGGCGGAGAACGGGCAGCTCTTGCGGCGGCGGAAGAATGGACGTGCCATGATTATTCAGCTCCCTCTTCGCGGTCACGACGGGGACCACGGTCCGGACGATCGCCACGATCGGGACGGCCCTCACGGCCACCTTCACGGTCGCCACGACGCTCGCGGTCACGATCCTGCTTGCGCATCATCACGGTCGGGCCCTCTTCGAGGGTGTCGACCTTGACCGTCATGTAACGGATGATGTCTTCGTTGATCTGGGTCTGGCGCTCCAGCTCTGCGATCACGCTGCCCGGGGCATCGATCTCGAGCATGACATAGTGCGCCTTGCGGTTCTTGGCGATCTTGTACGCCAGCGAACGCAGGCCCCAGTTCTCGGTCTTTACGACCCGACCTTCGTTGTCGTTCACGATCTTGGTGGCGATTTCCGCCAGTGCGTCCACCTGCGCTTGTGCCAGATCCTGGCGCGCAAGGAACACGTGCTCGTAAAGAGCCATGTCTTGTCCTTCGTCTTGGCCGATCGCTGATACACGCCCCATGCGTGCACCCCTCCGGCTGTCGTCTTAGAAAACGGCGTCTAGAATGCAAACAGGGGCGAGAGACGCGAATCTCTCACCCCGGTTGCAGAGGGCCTTACCCGTTTATTGGGGAAAGGCAAGGTCAGCGTGCTTCGTTTACCTAGTCCCGTCATCCTGACGAAAGTCAGGATCCAGAGCCAGAAATGCCGCCGCTCGTAACCCTGGATCCTGACTTTCGTCAGGATGACGGAGCGTGAAGCGAGGGGGCGTACTTATTACGCCCCCCAAGATCCGCCCCTACCGATTTACCGGAACGCGCCGCCACGAACCTGGACCACGTTGCCGCGACCGTTGATCAGCAGTGCGTCGTTGCCCGAGCGAACCCACTGGCTGCCACGCGGCGGGGCGGCAAGGCGATAGTTGCGGTACGTCGTGATCACCCGGTAGTTCTGAGCCTGGCGACGATCGAAGCGCTGGCCGGCGCGCCAGTTGCGATACTGCGGCGTGCGGACGACGGTGCGCTTGGTGACGACGGTGCGGCCATTGTCGTTGTGGCGCACGGTGGTGACTTCGCGACGCTGCTGCTGCGCTTCGGCAGGGGCTGCGGCGAGCAGCGGGCTGGCGACGAGGGTGGCGGCAAGCGCGCTGAGGATGAACGTCTTCATGATAATCTCCCGTTTGAAACACGGCGCCGTTGCTGCGGCGTCCTCCATAATCTGGGAGCCGATTGTCGCAGGCGCTTGTCGCAAGGTCGGCGAAATGGTCGCATATTGTCGCAAGGCCGCGGGGTCCGTTCAGGTTGCAACTCGACGCGCACCTTTATAGGCCCCGCGCTCGAACGAAACCAAACACAGAGGAGAGGCCATGCGCGCGTTCATCTTCCCCGGCCAGGGGAGCCAGTCTGTCGGCATGGGCAAGGCGCTCGCCGACGCCAGTGCCACCGCCCGCGAGGTCTTCGCCGAAGTAGACGAGGCGCTCGGCCAGCACCTGTTCCGCCTGATGAGCGAGGGGCCCGCGGACGACCTGCTCCTCACCGAGAACGCGCAGCCCGCGATCATGGCGAACGCGATCGCCACCCTGCGCGTCGCCGAGAAGGAAGGCGGCATCCGCCTCGCCGACAAGGCCGACTATGTCGCCGGCCACAGCCTCGGCGAATACACCGCCTTGTGCGCCGCCGGAGCGCTCGACCTGTCGACCACCGCCCGCCTCCTGAAACTCCGCGGCCGCGCGATGCAGGCCGCAGTCCCGGTAGGCGAGGGCGCGATGGCCGCGTTGCTCGGCACCGACCTGGAAAAGGCGCAGGTCATCGCCGGCGCAGCCGTCGACGCGATCCTCGCGGAAGGCGGCCCCGAACTGATCTGCACCGTTGCGAACGACAACGACCCGTCGCAGGTCGTCATTTCCGGCCACCGCCTCGCCATCGAAAAGGCGATCGCGCTCGCCAAGGACCTCGGCGCCAAGCGCGCGGTTCTCTTGCCCGTCTCCGCCCCCTTCCACTGCCCCCTGATGCAGCCCGCCGCCGAAGCGATGGAAGCTGCGCTCCTCGACGCCGACCTCCGCGCGCCGCTCGTTCCCGTCTTCGCCAACGTAGACTCGACCGCCGTGGCCGACCCTGGTGCGATCCGCCACCTGCTGGTGCAACAGGTCACCGGCATGGTCCGCTGGCGCGAATCGGTTTTGGCGATGCACGCGGCGGGCGTCGGCCACTTCGTCGAATTCGGCGGCAAGGTGCTCAGCCCGATGGTCAAGCGCATCACCCCCGACGTCGAAACAACGAGCGTCATCACGATGGACGACATCGAGGAACTCGTGAAGAAGATGTGATCACGCGGAGACGCGGAGCCGCGGAGAGAAGATTTGAGAGAAATCGATCAGATCAGTGGCGATGTGCTCGATCTCTCACTTCGCATCCACCGCGAGCTGGGTCCGGGGCTCCTCGAAAGCGTCTACGAGCTGGTCTTGGCGGGTAAGCTTGCCAGTCTGGGTTGCCACGTGGCGCGGCAACGACCGGTAGACATCGAGTTTGACGGCATGCGCTTCGAAGCGGCTTTCAGAATCGACCTACTCGTCGACGAACGCCTTCTGGTCGAAATCAAATCGGTAGAGCAACTGAACGCCGCGCACGGCAAACAATTGCTGACCTACCTACGCCTAACTGACCAGCCCGTAGGGCTGCTGATCAACTTCGGTGGCGCAACGCTGAAAGGGGGAGTGCGACGGATCGTAAACGACCATCGCCCCTCCGCGGCTCCGCGTCTCCGCGTGAACAACCTTCTTGGAGACTGACCAAAATGTTCGACCTCACAGGCATGACCGCCCTCGTCACCGGGGCATCCGGCGGGATCGGGTCCGAGATCGCCAAGGCCTTGGCTGCCCAGGGCGCGCGCCTCGCCGTATCCGGCTCCAACGCGGACAAGCTCGAAGCCTTCCGCACTAGCCTTGGCGGCGACCACGTCGCGCTTCCCTGCAACCTCTCCGACGCCGCTGCCGTCGACGCGCTCGTCCCACAGGCCGTGGAAAAGCTCGGCAAGCTAGACATCCTCGTCAACAACGCCGGCGTCACCCGCGACAATCTCGCGATGCGGATGAAGGACGACGAGTGGGACAGCGTCATCCGCGTCAATCTCGAAGCCGCGTTCCGCCTCATGCGCGCCGCCGCCAAGCCGATGATGAAGGCGCGCTTCGGCCGGATGATCTCGGTCACCTCGATCGTCGGCGTCACCGGCAATCCCGGCCAGACGAACTACGCCGCATCGAAAGCGGGCCTGATCGGCATGTCGAAATCGATGGCACAGGAACTCGCCAGCCGCGGCATCACCGTCAACTGCGTCGCGCCCGGTTTCATCACCTCGCCGATGACCGACGCACTGCCCGACGCGCAGAAGACCGCGCTCACCGCGAAGATTCCCGCCGGTCGGCTTGGCGAAGGCGCAGACATCGGCGCGGCGATCGTGTACCTCGCCAGCCGTGAAGCCGGGTACGTCACGGGACAAACCGTGCACGTGAACGGCGGGATGGCGATGATCTGAACTTGCGCGCTGAACTACCGCGTTCTAGGTGCGTTCAGGAAATACCCAAAACCCCCAGATTTGAAGAGGGAACTACCATGAGCGAGACAGCTGACCGCGTGAAGAAGATCGTCGTCGAGCATCTCGGCGTCGAAGCCGACAAGGTGACCGAGGACGCGAGCTTCATCGACGACCTGGGCGCAGACAGCCTCGACATCGTCGAACTCGTCATGGCGTTCGAGGAAGAGTTCGGTGTCGAGATCCCCGATGATGCCGCCGAGAAGATTGCGACCGTCAAGGACGCCATCACCTACATCGACGAGCACAAGGCCTGATCAGGGTCTAAGGTTCAAACCTTTGGACCTGCCCTGAAGGGTGTGATTTGAGCGGCTCCCCGTCCTTGGGCAAAGAGGGCGGGGAGCCGTTTCGTTTTGAGAGCAGACGGAGTTTGAAGCCATGCGGCGTGTCGTCGTAACCGGGCTAGGCCTGGTCACCCCCCTTGGGGCGGATGTTGAAACGGCCTGGGCGAATATCCTCGCCGGCAAGTCGGGCGCGGGCCCGATCACGCGCTTCGACGCGTCGGATCAGGTGTGCCGCATCGCCTGCGAGGTGAAGCCGGCCGACCACGAATATGGCTTCGATCCGGCCAAGCGCGTCGATCACAAGGTCCAGCGCCAGGTCGATCCATTCATCATCTACGGCATCGACGCCGCGGGCCAAGCTCTGGAAGACGCCGGGCTGACCGAAATGACGCTCGAAGAGAGCTGGCGTGCCGGCGTGTCGATCGGCTCGGGCATCGGCGGCCTGCCGGGTATCGAGAGCGAATCGATCGTCCTCCACACCAAGGGCCCGCGTCGCGTTTCGCCACACTTCGTCCACGGCCGTCTGATCAACCTGATCTCGGGTCAGGTCTCGATCAAATACGGTCTGCGCGGCCCGAATCACGCGGTCGTCACCGCCTGCTCGACCGGCGCGCACGCCATTGGCGATGCAGCGCGGATGATCGCGATGGACGACGCCGACGTGATGCTCGCGGGCGGCGCGGAGGGCACCGTCTGCCCGCTCGGCATCGCCGGGTTCGCACAGGCGCGCGCGCTGTCGACCAACTTCAACGATTCGCCCGAAAAGGCCTCGCGTCCCTACGACAAGGACCGCGACGGCTTCGTGATGGGCGAGGGTGCGGGCGTGCTGGTGCTCGAGGAGTACGAACACGCCAAGGCGCGCGGTGCGAAGATGTATGCCGAGGTGATCGGCTACGGCCTGTCGGGCGACGCGTATCACGTGACCGCGCCGCATCCGGAAGGCGATGGCGCGTTCCGGTCGATGCAGATGGCGATCAAGAAGTCGGGCCTCGCGCTCGAGGACATCGACTATATCAACGCGCACGGCACCTCGACGCCTTTGGGTGACGAGCTCGAACTCGGTGCGGTCCGCCGCCTGTTCGGCGATGCGATCTCGGGTCTGTCGATGTCGTCGACCAAGTCCGCGATCGGTCATCTGCTCGGCGGTGCCGGCGCGGTCGAGAGCATTTTCTGCATCCTCGCGCTCCGGGACCAGATCGTCCCGCCGACGCTCAACCTCGACAATCCGAGCGACAGCTGCGTGGGCGTGGACCTCGTCCCGCACGTGGCCAAGAAGCGTGAAGTCCGCGCGGTGCTGAACAATTCGTTCGGCTTCGGCGGCACGAATGCGTCGCTGGTGATGACGAAGGTCCGTTAAGAAGGTTTGTTCCCCCGCGAAGGCGGGGGCCCAGACTGGGCTCCCGCCTTTGCGGGAGAACAAGAGGTAGTGATGCGCAAGGTCGGCTGTTTCGGACTCGTCTTAGGCCTGGCGGCAGTCGTCGCGCTGTTCCTGGTCGTCCAAGGCTGGGGCGGCGCCGGCCCAGCACCCCGCACGCTGACCGTCCAGATCGGCGAAGGCAGCACGCTGGCTGGCGCTGCCACCGAACTCGAAAAGGCCGGCGCGATTCCCTCGGCCCGCCGCTTCCGTTTGTATGCCCGAGTGTTCGGCTCGGGCGACCCGATCAAGGCCGGTGAATACCGCATCGCGCCGCACACCAGCCAGTCCGACATCCTCAAGCTGATGCAGGGCGGCAAGGTCGTCCAGCGCCTCGTCGTCGTCCCCGAAGGCTATCCCTCGGTCCTCGTCCACGACGCGCTGACGAAGGCGGAAGGCCTGACCGGCACCGTGCCGGTCCCCGCTGAAGGCTCGATACTCCCCGACAGCTACGCCTTCCAGGCCGGCGACACCCGCGCCTCGGTCGTGGTGCGGATGCAGGCGGCGATGAAGACCTACCTCGCCACCGCCTGGGCCACGCGTAAGCCCGGCATCGCGGTGACGACGCCCGAGCAGGCGATCATCCTCGCCTCGATCGTCGAGAAGGAAACCGGCAAGCCCTCCGAACGCCGCACCGTCGCCGCAGTCTACGGCAATCGCCTGCGCAACGGCATGCCGCTCCAGGCCGACCCCACCGTGATCTACCCGATCACCAAGGGCCGCCCGCTAGGCCGCCGCATCCTGCGATCGGAATTGCATGCGAAGAATGGCTACAATACCTATGCCGAAGCGGGCCTGCCGGTCGGGCCGATCGCCAACCCCGGCCGCGCCTCGATCGACGCGGTGCTCGATCCTGCGCAAACTCAAGCGCTGTATTTCGTAGCGGACGGCACCGGCGGCCACGTGTTCGCAAACACGCTGGCCGAACACAACGCCAACGTGAAGAAATGGTACGCCATCCGCAAAGCCCGCGGCGAGATGTAATCCTCCCCGGAACGGGGAGGGGGACCATCCGCAGGATGGTGGAGGGGGCTCACCGCGAGCGTACCAGGAGTGGCGACTACGGCTGGCGGTACGCTCGTGGCACTCCCCCTCCACCCCGCCGCTGCGCGTCGCGGTCCCCCTCCCCGTGCCGGGGAGGAATTATCCCCGCAGCGCATTCGCCGCGCGCGCCTTGATCTCGATCTCGGCCATCGTCCCGCCGGTCACCCAGCTCCCGCCAACACACAGCACCGGCTTGAACGCCAGCCACTCGAGCGCGCTCGCTTCGGTGATCCCGCCAGTCGGACAGAAGCTGCACTGATAGAACGGCGCGGCCAGAGCCTTGAGCGCCTTCAACCCGCCATTCGCCTCGGCCGGGAAGAACTTGAAGTGCGTCAGACCCAGATCGAGCCCGGTCATGATATCCGCCGCATTGGCGATCCCCGGCAGGAACGGAATGCCGCTCTCGATGATCGGCGTGGCAAGGCGTTCGGTCAGCCCCGGCGAAACGATGAACTCCGCCCCTGCGTCCCGGACCTGCGAGAACTGCTGCGTGTTGACGACGGTACCGGCACCGACGATCGCGCCCGGTACCCTTTTCATCTCGGCGATTGCCTCCAGCGCCGCGCCGGTGCGCAACGTCACCTCGAGCACGCGCAGGCCACCGGCGACCAGCGCCTCGGCGAGCGGACGGGCGAGCGCCGCGTCCTCGATCACCAGCACCGGAATGACGGCGCTGGTCTGCATGATGTCGGCGATAGTTGCGGTCATTGGGTATGTTCCTGTGCGAAGGCGGCCGCGGCGCCGAACAGGCCGGGCTGGGGATGGGTAATGAGCTTGACGGGCATCGCCGCCATCATGCCCTGGAAGCGACCCTTGGCGACGAAGCGCTGGTCGAAGCCCGAGCGAATCAGGCGATCCTTGATCCGGAAGCCGAGACCGCCGGCGATCACGACCGCCTTGGCGCCCTGTGCCAGCGCCAGATCGCCTGCGACCGCGCCGAGCGCCAGGCAGAACCTGTCGAGCGCGGCGAGCGCGATCGAATCGGTACCGTCGATCGCCTCGGTCCAGATCGTCTTGTCGTCATGGCTTGGAACCGCGCGGCCCTCCAGAGCGGCAAGCGTCTCGTAGATCGCGACGATGCCGGGCCCTGCGACGACGCGCTCGGCCGAGACGCGCGTGAACGTCTTGCGCAGGCGCTTCAGCAAAGCATCCTCGAT
Organism: Sphingomonas sp. Leaf208; assembly: GCF_001421415.1. Taxonomy (GTDB): domain Bacteria; phylum Pseudomonadota; class Alphaproteobacteria; order Sphingomonadales; family Sphingomonadaceae; genus Sphingomonas. The sequence goes on along the minus strand of NZ_LMKH01000023.1, from coordinate 125,715 downwards.
CCCGTCGAGCGGGGCGAAGTCCATGTGGCCTCCCTCGGTCTCGAGCACCTGATAGCCGTCCTTACGCCGCAGCAACTGCGCGACGCCGAGCCCGGTGCCGGGGCCGCAGATCGTCGTGATGCCCTCGGACGGCAGCGGCGTATCGGGGCCACAGAGATGGATGAAGTCGCTACTAGGCACCTGCGCGACGGCATGACCGACCGCGCCGAAATCGTTGACCACCACCCACTGGTCGGCCTTCAGCCGCTCGGTGATCAGCGACTTGCGGATGATCCACGGGTTGTTGGTGAGCCGAATGACGTCGTTCGCGACCGGCGACGCGACCGCGATCGCGAGCGCGCGGGGCAGGGGGCGACCTAGCCCAGCTTCGAACGCCTGGTACGCGGTCTGGAGCGACGCGTGGTCCGCGGTCTTCAGCGTCGCCGGCTCGCCGAGCGACACGACGCGGCCGTTCTCGACCTCGGCGATCGCGAAGCGGGCGTGCGTGCCGCCGATATCTGCCGCTACGATTTCCATTCGTCTCTCCTAACCCCCTGCCGTTCGTCCCGAGTAGCCATCGAGCTTGTCGAGATGGCATATCTACGGACATGCCACGGGGGTGTCCTTCGATATGGGCTCTCGACTTCGCTCGATCCCTACTCGGGACGAACGGAATTTATTACAGCCCAGCGCCTGCCAGCATCGCCGACGCACCCTTTTCGGCCTCGTCGGCAAGCCCGCGGAACATGCCGAACAACTCGCGACCCATGCCGCTCACCGGTGGCGGAACCGCGACCATCTCGCGCGTCGCCCACACGTCCGCGTCGACCAACGCCTCCAGCGTGCCGTTCACCGCATCCACCCGGATCATGTCGCCATCACGGATCAACCCGATCGCGCCATCGAGCAGCGCCTCAGGCGAGCAATGAATCGCGCACGGCACCTTCCCGCTCGCACCCGACATCCGGCCATCGGTGACCAGCGCGACCTTGAACCCGCGGTTCTGCAACACCCCCAGCGGCGGCGTCAGCTTGTGCAGCTCGGGCATACCGTTCGCCCGCGGCCCCTGGAAGCGGACGACGACGACGACGTCCTTCTCCAGCTCGCCGCGCTTGAAAGCCTCGATCACGTCGAGCTGGTCGTCGAACACCATCGCGGGCGCCTCGACGATCCACCGCTCGCGCTCGACCGCCGACACCTTGATGCACGCACGGCCGATATTGCCCGCGAGGATCCGCATGCCGCCATCCGGCGAGAACGGCGCCGTCGCGGGACGGAGGATCGTTTCGTCGCCGCTGTCGGGCGTATCGCGCCAGGCGAGCGTGTCGCCCTCGACGACCGCGGTCTTTGCGTACGCCGAAAGATCCTCGCCGCCGATCGTCATGATGTCGCCGTGCAACAGCCCTTCGCCGAGCAGTTCGCGGATCACATAGGGCATGCCGCCCGCCGCCTCGAACGCGTTCACGTCCGCCGAGCCGTTGGGATAGACGCGCGCGATCAGCGGGACCGCACAGGAGAGGCGGTCGAAATCCTCCCAGTCGATGATGATCCCTGCCGCGCGAGCGATCGCCGGCACGTGGAGCAGATGGTTGGTCGAGCCGCCGGTCGCGAGCAGACCGACCGCGGCGTTCACGACCGCCTTCTCGTCGACGCAATGCCCGAGCGGCCGGTACGAATCGCCGCGCGCGCCGATCTGCGCCAGCCGGTGCACCGCCGCTCGCGTCAGTTCCTGCCGCAGTTTCGTGCCCGGATTGACGAACGCCGCGCCCGGCATGTGGAGGCCCATGACCTCCATCATCATCTGGTTGGTATTGGCCGTGCCGTAGAAGGTGCACGTCCCCTTCGAATGATACGCGCCGATCTCGGCCTCGAGCAGCTCGTCGCGCCCGACCAGCCCCTCGGCAAATTTCTCGCGGACCGCCGCCTTCGCCTTGTTCGGCAAGCCGGTCGGCATTGGCCCACCTGGGATCAGCACCATCGGCAAATGCCCGAAGCGCAGTGCGCCCATCAGCAGGCCCGGCACGATCTTGTCGCAGATGCCGAGCAAAGCCGCACCTTCGAAGGTGCCGTGCGACAAGGCAATCGCGGTGCTCAGCGCGATCGTATCGCGGCTGAACAGCGACAGCTCCATGCCTGGATAGCCCTGCGTCACGCCGTCACACATCGCCGGCACGCCGCCCGCGACTTGCGCGGTCGCACCCGCTTCGCGTGCCCAGATCTTCATCAGCTCCGGGTAGCGATAGTAGACAGCGTGCGCGGAAAGCATGTCGTTATACGCAGTGACGATGCCGATGTTCATGCCGGCATCGGCCTTCATCGCGTCGCGGTCTTCCTCTGTCCCGGCATAGGCGTGCGCGAGATTTGCGCAGCCGAGGCCAGGACGTCGGACCTGTGCCGCCGCCTCGCGCTCGATCAGCGCGAGGTAGGCGGCGCGGCTTTCGCGCGAGCGCTCGATGATCCGGTCGGTGACCGCGGAGACGACGGCGTTGAGCATTGTCACGGCGCCCAGTGCACGTCGACCGGCAGCTCGACTTCGGCGAGTACGCGGCCGATCGGATAGGACGACGACGGCCCCTGTTCGATAGCCTGCTCGAGCACCTTCTTCTTCGCGTCGCCGGTGATCATGATCATCAGCGCCTTCGACGAAGCGATCGCCGCCGCTGAGAGCGTCACGCGTGCGAGCGGAGCCTCGGGTGGCAACGGATCGGGCATCACGCCGAGCGCACGGCGCTCCTTCGGACCGCTTAGCGCCTCGTCGTAATCGGGGCCGGGGAAGATCGACGCGGTGTGCCCGTCGCCGCCCATGCCGAGCAGGCAGAAGTCGAGCGGCCAGTGCAGGTCCTGCATCAGCGCATCCGCCGAACGACCGGCAGCCTTGTAGTCCGACATCGCCTCGGGGACGATCGGCTTCACCCGCGCGCCCTTGGGAAGGAAGATCTTCGCCAGCGCGGTCACGTTCGACAACGGATCGCCGAGCTTTACGATACGCTCGTCGCCGGGGATGATCGTGACCTTCTTCCAGTCGAGCTTCGCCTGGGCGAGCTTCTCGTACGCGGCGAACGGCGTCTTGCCGCCCGCCAGCGCGATCACCGCCGAGCCACGCGCGTCGAGCGCGCTTTCGATGACGAACTGGATATCGCCTGCGACCGCGTTGGCGAGCTCGCCCGCGTCGTCATATTCCCACCATTCGATTTCGGTCATTCGATCTTTCCTTGAAAACCTTTGGGAGGGTCTTCCCTCCCCGAAAACTCAGTCGTCCTGCCAGGTCACGCCGTCGCGTTCGGTCAGCGCGATCGCCGCGGACGGACCCCAGCTACCCGAGGCATAGCTCTTGGGCTTCATCGCGTTGGCCTTCCAGCCCTCGCGGATCGCGTCGATCCAGGTCCATTGCGCCTCGACCTCATCACGGCGCACGAACAGCGTCTGGTCGCCCTCGATCAGGTCGAGCAGCAGACGTTCATACGCGATCCGCCGACGCGAGCCCGCGAACTCGGCATCCATGCTCAGGTTCAGCGGCACTTCGCGGAGGCGGACGCCCTCGCGGTCGAGCCCCGGCTCCTTCGCCATCACCAGCAGTTGGATATATTCCTCCGGCTGCAGGCGGATGATCAGCATGTTGGGCTGGAGCAACCCGCCACGCCCTGCGAACATCGAATGCGGCACCGCCTTGAACTGGATCGCGATCTCGCTGCGGCGCGTGGCCATGCGCTTGCCGGTGCGCAGGTAGAACGGCACGCCCTGCCAGCGCCAGTTGTCGACATGCGCCTTGATCGCGACGAACGTCTCGGTGGTCGAAGGCTGGCCAAGTTCGTCGGAGTAGCTCTTGACGAACTTCCCCTTCACCGCGCCTTCGCCATACTGGCCGGTGACCGTGACGTGCGGGACTTCCTCGGGCTTGATCATGCGCAGCGAGCGGAACACCTTCGACTTTTCGTCACGGACGTCGGTGCCCTCGAAGCGCGCGGGCGGCTCCATCGCGATCAGCGCGAGAAGTTGGAGCATGTGGTTGGCGACCATGTCGCGAAGCGCACCCGCGGTCTCGTAATAGCCCGCGCGCTCTTCGAGCCCGACGGTCTCCGAGATCGTGATCTGGACGTTGTCGATCCCCTGCGCATTCCACACCGGCTCGAAGAACGAGTTGCCGAAGCGCAGCGCAAGGATGTTCTGGACGGTTTCCTTGCCGAGATAATGATCGATCCGATAGGTTCGGTCTTCCGGAAAAGCCTTTGCCACTGAATCGTTGATCTCGCGGCTGGTCTCCAGATCGTAGCCGAGCGGCTTCTCGAGGCCGACACGGACCGTTTCGCCAGCTAGGCCGACCTTGTGCAGCCCCTCGATCGCGGCTTCGAACAGCGACGGCGCGGTCGACAGGTAGATCGCGAGACCGCCGGAGATATCGCCGATCTTGTCCGCCAGCGGCTGGAAGCTCGCAGGGTCTGACAGGTCGGTCGGCTGATAGAAGATCCGGTCGAGGAACGTCCCGATCGCGCCTTCGTCCTTGCGATCCTCGGGCAGGAACTCGTCGAGCGCCTTCTTGGCGAACTTGCGGTAATCCTTGTCGTCATGCTCGTGACGCGCGGCGCCGGTGATCGTCAGTTCCTCGGGCAGCAACCCGTCGGCGTGCAGGCCATAGAGCGACGGCAGCAGCATGCGCTGCGCGAGATCGCCGGTCGCGCCGAACAGGAGCAGCTTGGCTACGGGATTACGGTGCATGTAAGCTCCTGGATGTGGCGATGGACCGGGCGAAGAACGCCGGTCCTAGAAAACGAGGCCGGCTACGGGATCGACCCCGGCCATGATGTTGAGGTTCTGGACCGCGGCACCGCCGGCGCCCTTGCCCAGATTGTCGAGCGTCGCGACCAGCCGCGCATGACCGACCGCGTCGTTGCCGCAGACCCGCAACGTCAGCCGATCGGTCCCTGCGTTCTCCTCGATATCGACCGAGCCGATATCGCCGGGGGCAACCGAGACGAGCTTCGAGCCATCGAACGCAGCGCGCAGTACGTCTTCGATCGCCGCGAGCGTGGGACGGCCGGGCAGGGCGTGGAGGTGCAACGGCACTTCGACGACCATGCCGCGGTAGGTGTTCGCCACCGCAGGCGCGAAGATAGGCGCGTGCGTGAGGCCCGCATGCTGCGTCATCTCGGCGATATGCTTGTGCGCGAGGCCTAGCGCGTAGGCGCGGAAGGCCGTCGCCGGCTCGCCATTCTCGAACGCCGCGATCATCGCCTTGCCGCCACCGGAGTAACCAGAGGTCGCGTTGACGCTCAGCGGAAGGTCGGCGGGGATGAGACCGGCCGCGACCAGAGGCGCGACGAGCGCGAGGAAACCAGTGGGATAGCAGCCGGGGTTCGACACGCGCATCGCGGTCGCGACCTTCTCGGCTTGGCCCGGCAGTTCGGGGAAGCCGTAGGTCCAGCCGGCAGCGACCCGGTGTGCGCTCGATGCATCGATCACGCGGGTGCGCGCATTGTCGATCAGCGTGACGGCTTCGCGCGATGCGTCATCCGGCAGGCAGAGGATGACGAAATCGGCATCGTTCAGCGCCTCGCGCCGGGCCGCCGGGTCCTTGCGACGATCCTCAGGCAGCAGCGCCAGCGTGATGTCGGTCCGCCCGGCAAGCCGCTCGCGGATTTCGAGCCCGGTGGTGCCGACCGCGCCATCGATGAAGACCGTCGTCATGCCGCGTCCGTCGTCGAAAGGTCGAGTGCGGCGGCCTCGACATAGCCGACCAGCCCACTCGGGCGCGCAACGCCCCATGCCGAAACGCCGGCAATTTCCAGCACTTCGAAACTGTCGCCAGGCTTGAGGTCGACCATCGTATCACTCGCTTCGTCACGTCCGCTGCGCAACAAAGCTGTGCGCGCGACGGGCCGTATCATCGGCACGGCATAGTGTGGAGCGAATACGTATTCGGCGAGGCGAATGTCGGCGATATCGCGGCGAACCGCGTGCGTGCGCGGATCGAGGTCGACCGAACGGCCCGTCAGCGAAAAGCTCGTACGGGCCTGGTCGTCGAACGGCTCAAGCGTGAGCGGCTGCGCGGCCGCCAGATCCACTGCCAGTGCCGGCTGGGGCGGGGCCGTCGCCGATGAATTGCCCGAACTCTTCAAGAAAATCTGCCCCTTCGGTCGTGCGCGCGACGAAGATGTTGCGCTTGTCGCTATCGTCGCGTTGCCGGCGCAGATAGCCGAGGGCACCCAATCTGTTCAAGGCGCGCGTGACGACCGGCTTCGATACGTTGAGCGCGCGGGCAAGGCCACGCACCGTATGTGGTCCCGGTTTGAGATAAACGAGCAGAAGAAGCGCCATCTGACGATTGGTCAGATCGGGTTCACCCGAGCGGACATAATCCACCAGAGCGGTCATCCAGGTCGATAAGGTATTGGCTGCCATTGATGCCACAGCGTTGATCCGCCATCTGAATTTATATGCACGATACCCAGTCATGAGCGTCATTACGGGGTCTCAACGCCGCCCGGACGTCATGTTTCCGTAGTTTTGCGATTGCCTTGCGATATGCGGAGCCAGCGCCGCGGTCGATCGCCCGGTTGATCGAAACCGCGACGTCGCCTATGTGCGCGCCTTCGCAAAAGTTCCGGGGTTTTCCGCGCAATGTTCGCCTTTCTGCTCGTCATCCACGCGATCATCGCGGCCGCCCTCGTCACGGTGATCCTCATGCAGCGCTCGGAAGGCGGCGGTCTGGGCACGGGCGGCAGTCCGTCGGGCCTGATGTCGGCACGCGGCGCGGCCGATTTCCTGACCCGCGCGACCGGCGTCCTGGCGACGATGTTCGTGCTGTTCTCGATCCTGCTCGCGGTTCTCGCGGCGAATCACCGCACTACCACGATCGACACGTCGCTCGCCCGCACCCCGGCGGCGGCAACGGCCGTTCCGACCGCGCAGCCCAAGGGCGACGCGGCTCCGTTCGCCGGTGGCGCCGAGAACGCCGGCGTCCCGGCCGGCACGACCAAGCCGGCCGACAACGGCGCGGTCCCGCTAGCCAACTAAACACTCCATTCGCCGATAAAAGGCCCCTGCGTGATCCGCGGGGCTCTTGTCGTTCGTCCCCAACACACGCTACGAGACTCTTCCCATGGCTCGGTACATTTTCATCACCGGGGGCGTGGTTTCGTCGCTCGGTAAAGGTCTCATGGCGGCATCGCTTGCTGCTCTCCTCCAGGCACGCGGGTATACCGTCAGGATTCGGAAGTTCGATCCGTATCTTAACGTCGATCCTGGCACGATGTCGCCGTATCAGCACGGCGAGGTCTACGTTACCGACGACGGTGCCGAGACCGATCTCGACCTCGGCCATTACGAGCGCTTCACCGGCGTTCCCTCGCGCCAGTCGGACAACGTCACCTCGGGCCGCATCTACCAGCAGATCATTACGCGCGAGCGCCGCGGCGATTATCTCGGCGCCACCGTGCAGGTCATCCCGCACGTCACCGACGCGATCAAGGCGTTCGCCCGCGCCGAGACCGACGATATCGACTTCGTCCTCTGCGAGATCGGCGGCACCGTCGGCGATATCGAATCGCTGCCGTTCATCGAGGCGATTCGCCAGCTCAAGAACGAGGAAGGCCGCGGCAACGCGATCAGCATCCACGTGACCTTGGTGCCGTACATCGCCGCCGCCGGCGAGCTGAAGACCAAGCCGACCCAGCATTCGGTCCGCGAACTCGCCGCGCTCGGCGTCCAGCCGGACGTGCTCGTGTGCCGTTGCGAACATCCGCTGCCGCCATCGGAGCGCGCCAAGATCGCGTTGTTCTGCAACGTCCCCGCCAGCGCTGTCATTCCCGCGCTCGATGCCAAGAGCATCTACGCGGTGCCGCTCCAGTATCACGGCGAAGGCCTCGACATCGAAGTGCTGCGCGCGTTCGGCATCGAACCCGCCGAGGCGCCCGATCTGTCGCGCTGGACCGAGATCATGGACCGGCTGACCAACCCGCAGGGCGAAGTCACGATCGGCGTGGTCGGCAAATATGTCGGCCTCCAGGATGCCTACAAGTCGCTCAACGAAGCGCTGGTCCACGGCGGCATCGCGAATCGCGTGAAGGTCAACGTCCGCTGGATCGATGCCGAACTGTTCGAGAATGCCGAGAGCGACATCGCCGGCCAGCTCGAGCCATGCGACGCGATCCTCGTCCCCGGCGCGTTCGGCGAGCGTGGCGCGGAGGGCAAGATCGCCTCGGTCAAGTTCGCGCGCGAGCGGAAGATCCCGTATTTCGGGATCTGCTTCGGGATGCAGATGGCCTGCGTCGAGGGCGCGCGCGATCTCGCGGGCATCCCCAATGCCTCGTCGACCGAGTTCGGCCCGACCGACGAGCCTGTGGTCGGCATGATCACCGAATGGATGGGCCGCGAAGGCCTCGAGACACGTGCGGCCGAGGGCGACATGGGCGGCACGATGCGGCTCGGTGCGTATGACGCGAAGCTCGACGGCAACAGCGTGGTCGCGTCGATTTACGGCGGCACCGAAATCTCGGAGCGCCATCGTCACCGCTACGAGGTCAACACCGGGTATAAGGAAGCGCTGGAGCAGGGCGGCCTCGTCTTCTCGGGCATGTCCCCCGACGGGACGCTCCCCGAGATCGTCGAACGCCCCGACCATCCCTGGTTCGTCGGCGTCCAGTTCCACCCGGAACTGAAGTCCAAGCCGTTCGACCCCCACCCGCTGTTCGCCAGCTTCATCGAGGCCGCGGTCAAGCAGAGTCGCTTGGTCTGAACACCGCTCCCCCCCCGCGGGGGAGGGAAACAAGTCGTGCTTTCCGCCACCCAAGACATGCTCGCATTGAATATCCCCTTAATTACTAGACTTTGCGCGGCGAGGTTCAGGGGAAAACATTCATGTCGCTTACGCTTGCGCTGTTGCTTGCCGGTCAGGCCGCTACCGTATCAACGCCGGCCGTTCCGCCGCAGACGCCCGCTGGCGAGCGGGCTGACGCACAGGCCAATGGTCGTCTCGGCAACCAGCAGCAGGGCGGGGGCGGGGACGTCGTCGTCACCGCGCGTCGTCGCGCCGAAACGATCCAGACCGTCCCGATCGCGATGTCCGTCATCGGCGGCACCGCGCTCGCCGAGACCGGCGCGTATAATGTCAGCCGCTTGACGCAGCTTCAGCCGACGCTGCAATTCTACTCCACCAACCCGCGCAATTCCGCTGCCAACATCCGCGGCCTGGGCGCACCGTTTGGCCTGACCAACGACGGGATCGAGCAGGGCGTCGGCATCTATGTCGACCAGGTTTATTACAGCCGGATCGCCTCGGCGACGTTCGACTTCACCGATACCGAGCGGATCGAGGTCCTCCGTGGGCCGCAGGGCACGCTTTACGGCAAGAACACCACCGCCGGCGCGATCAACATCACGACCCGCAAACCCAGCTTCACGCCCGAGGCGCGGATCGAGCTCACGACCGGCAACTATCAGTTCATTCAGGCCAAGGCGTCGGTTTCGGGCCCGCTGATCCCCGACAAGCTCGCGATCCGGCTGTCCGCCTCGGTGACCGAGCGCGACGGCACGATCCACAACGTCGCGACCGGCAAGAACCTCAACGCGCAGGACAACAAGAGCGTCCGCGGACAGCTCTACTGGAAGCCGACCGAGACGCTCGATTTCGCCCTGTCGGGTGATTACGGCCAGCAGAACCCCAATTGCTGCGTGCAATATTACGTCCGCACCGGCGCAACGCAGCGCCCGCTCAATCGCCAATATGCCGCGCTCACCGCCGCGCAGGGCTATGTCGTACCATCGACCAACGCGTTCGACCGGGTGACCGATGTCGATACGCCCTTGCGTGCGAAGCAGGAACTGGGTGGCGTCTCGTTGCTCGGCAATCTGGATTTGGGCGCGGCCACGATCACGTCGGTTAGCGCATGGCGGTTCTGGCATTGGGATCCGTCGAACGATCGCGACTTTATCGGCCTGCCGATCACCACCGTGTCCGCCAATCCGTCGCAGCAGACGCAGTACAGCCAGGAGTTGCGGATCGCCTCGAACGGCAAGCACACGCTCGATTACGTGCTCGGCGCATTCTACTTCTACCAGACGATCGATACGCAAGGGCTTCAGGTCCAGGGGCCGGCGGCCAGCGCGTTCCTGCTTAACCCGACCAGCACGGGCGGGAAGAATCCGGCGACGCTGAACGGCCTGACCGCGCGCAACACGATCGGCTTCAAGAACACCAGCGCCGCACTGTTCGGCAAGCTGACCTGGAACGTGAGCGACCGGTTCCAGATCACGCCGGGCCTGCGGCTCAACTACGACAAGAAGAAGGGTGACTATGTCTCGGTCGTGACGACCGGCGCAGGCGAACTCGTCACCAGTGCGGCAAGGTTCAACGACCAGCGCGGGGTGCTCGCGCCGCAAAGCTATCAGCCCGATTTCGACAACTGGAACCTGTCGGGCGACGTCACGGTGGCCTACACCGTGACCTCCGACATCCACGCCTATGCGACCTACGCGCGGAGCTACAAATCCGGCGGGATCAACCTGTCCGGCCTGCCGCTCGACGGCAGCAACAATCCGATCCTGTCGGCCGCCACGGTGAAACCCGAGAAGGTCAATCACTACGAAGTCGGCCTCAAGACGCAGTTCCTCGATCGTCGATTGACGCTCAACCTCGCCGGCTTCTGGACCGAGATCAGCGATTACCAGGCCACCGTCACCAACGGTCAGCTCGGCGTGTTGCGCGGCTATCTCGCCAATGCCGGCAAGGTGCGGACTCGCGGTCTGGAGTTCGATTCGGCCTTCCGCCCCACCGACCGGTTCAGCGTCTACGCCAACGGTGCCTATACGGACGCGAAATACGTGAAGTTCGTCGATGCGCCTTGCCCGCCTGAGCTATCGGGAGGGTCTGCCCCGACGGCGACCAGCCTGCCAGGTCCGGCAGGGACGGGGACGGTCAGCCCGGCCAATTGCGACATCTCCGGCCAGCGGCTGCCCGGCGTGTCGAAATGGGCGTTCTCGTACGGCGCAGAATACGACCTGCCGGCCACGATCGGCGGCGTCGATGGTCAGGTGTATCTCGGCTATGACGGCAGCTACCGCTCGACCTTCTCGTCCAACCCGTCGCGCTCGCTCTATACCGACATCAAGGGCTATGCGCTCAGCAACTTCCGCTTGGGATTCAAGGCGAAGGACAGCTGGAACGTGTTCGGCTGGCTGCGTAACGCGTTCGACCACAACTACTACGAAGTGCTCGCGCTCCAGTCCGGCAGCACCGGTCTGGTCGTCGGACAGCCAGGCGATCCGCGCACCTATGGCCTGACCGTGTCGCGATCGTTCTGATCGCGACACGTGTTTCGTCACGACGCGTTCAGGTTGGGTGCGATAAGTCTCGAATACGGCCCGGAGGGACGTCGCAGTCGGAAGCTCCCGATGTCCCTCCGGTTCCGGATCCGAGACATCTTGCCGCATGCCCGCACGCTCTTGCGCGTAGCCTCCACTGCGCGCAGTCTGTTGCCAAGAAACTGGCAGGGGCGGCGACATGTTCTTCGTACGACAGGGGCCCTTGTGGTTTCGCATGACGACAGGCGTGCTCGTTCTCTGGGGGCTCGTCGGATGTTTCATGTGTGTGCAACAGCTTAGGCTCGGCGCGGATGCGATGGGGCAGGCGAGCGCCTATGACCGCGCGCTCTATGCAGCGTTGCCCAACTGGTACGACCCACTGTTCGCGGTCGCGGTGCTAACGGGGCTCGTCGGTGCGGTCCTGCTGTTTATGCGGCGCGCCAGTGCCCGTCTGTTCCTGATCGCGTCGCTGGTGGCCACGGTCGCGCAGTTCGGCTGGCTGTTCGCCTTGACCGACATCGTCGCGCACAAGGGCGCGAGCGAGACGTTGGGCTTGCCCCTCGTCATCATCGCGGTCGCTGCGTTCACGCTCTGGCTCGTCGGCCATGCGCGGCTGAAGGGCTGGGCAGTATGACGCGCACGACACTGGGCGAGCGCGACGCCGCACGCTACTAGTGCCGCCATGTCCACGACCTACACCCTCGACACCGCGACGAGTCGCGCCAACCCGACTCCCGCGCCGCTCAAGCGCCTGACGATCCCCGCGATCCGCCGCCAGAAGGGCAAGATACCGCTCGTCATGCTCACCGCCTACACCGTGCGGACCGCGCAGTTGCTCGACCCGCACTGCGACATGCTGCTGGTCGGCGATAGCCTGGGGCAGGTGATCTACGGCCTGCCATCGACGGTACCCGTAACGCTCGAGATGATGGCGGCGCACGGCGCGGCGGTGGTGCGGGGCAGCTATCATGCGGTGGTCGTCATCGACATGCCGTTCGGCAGTTACGAAGCGTCGCCCGAAAAGGCGTTCGAAAGCGCGGCGTTCCTTCTCAAGCAGACCGGCGCAGCGGCGGTGAAGCTCGAAGGCGGTACCGCAATGGCGCCGACCGTCAAGTTCCTGACCGAGCGTGGCATTCCGGCGATGGGCCATGTCGGTCTTACCCCGCAGGCGGTCAACGTGCTCGGCGGTTACGGAGCGCGCGGTCGGACGCCCGAGGAAGCCGCCAAGATCGTCGCCGACGCGCAGAGCATCGCCGAAGCCGGTGCGTTCTCGCTCGTGATCGAAGGCGTGGTCGAGCCGATCGCGATCGAGATCACTAACACCATCGCCTGCCCGACGATCGGCATTGGAGCATCGGCTCATTGCGACGGACAGGTCCTGGTGACCGAAGACATGCTTGGAATGTTCGAGCGTACCGCAAAGTTCGTGAAGCGGTTCGCCGACATCGCCGACACGATTTCCACCGCGACGCAGACCTATGCGGACGACGTCCGATCGCGCGCGTTTCCGGGCGCTGAGCAGGTCTACGCGCCGAAGGATTGATCCGCTTCCGTTTCGGTCCCGGCGCGGCTAAGGTCCGCGCCGCCCACCCCCTCACTATTCCCGGAGCATTCCTTGGCCCTCCCGCCGAAAACCGATCAAGCATTCCTGCGTGAGGTCGACGAAGAACTGCGACGCGACCAGCTCGCCGGGTTCTGGACGAACTGGGGCAAATGGGTCGTGGTCGGCGTCGTCGCCGCACTCGCGGCTCTCGCCGGCTTTCTCTACTGGCAGCATCACAATGGCGAGGCCGCTGGTGTCGAGGGCGAGCAGCTTCAGGCCGCTTACGATTCGCTCGGCGCGAACAACGCCGCGGCCGCGTCGAAGCCGCTGGCGGAACTCGCCAAGTCGAACCGCGACGGCTACCGCGCACTCGCGCTGTTCACGCAGGCCGACGTCCTCCTTCAGAAGGACGACCTGAAGGGGGCGGCTGCCAAGCTCGGTTCGATCGCTGCGGATACGTCGCTGGCAAAGCCGTTCCGCGATCTCGCGCTGGTTCGCCAGACTTCGGCCGAGTTCGACACGCTGAAGCCGCAGGTCGTCGTCGAGCGGCTTCGTCCGCTGGCAGTGCCCGGTGGTCCGTGGCTCGGTAGCGCGGGTGAGATGGTCGCGATCTCCTATCTCCGCATGAACCAGCGTCAGCAGGCGGGGACCATGTTCGACCAGGTCGCGCGCGATACCGGCGTGCCCGAGACGATCCGTCAACGCGCGGTTCAGATGGCTGGCGTACTGGGTGTGGACGCTGTTGCCAGCACGGGCGCTACTGCCAGGGTGATCACTCCGGCTGCATCAAACGAGGATACCAAGGCGCAATGATGAAGACATATCGGGTGACGGTCGCCGTCGCCGCGCTGGTGGCGCTCAGCGGTTGCGGGATTTTCAAGGGCGGCGTGAAGAAGACGCCAACGCTCGGCGACCGCGTGTCGATCCTGGTGTCGGAGAACGAGGTCGAGACCGACAAGACGATCGCCGACGTCCAGGTCCTGTTGCCTGCGCCTGCGGTCAACGACGCCTGGGCCCAGCCCGGCGGCAACCCCGCCAAGTCGATGGGCCAGCTCGCGCTCGCCGATCAGCCCAAGCGTCTCTGGCAGGCCGGTATCGACGGCGGCTCGAACCGCGAGCGCCTTGGCGCGGCGCCGGTCGTCGCCGACGGCAAGCTGTTCGTGACCGACGTCACCGCGACGATCCATGCCTTCACCGCCGATACCGGCGCCGCGCTTTGGAGCGCGGGGATCACTGAGGGCAAGCTCAACAAGGCGGCGCGCTTCGGCGGCGGCGTCAGCTATGACGACGGCAAGCTCTACGCCACCGACGGTGTCGGCGACGTCGTCGCGATGAACGCAGCGGACGGCAAGATCCTCTGGCGCGCCAAGCCTGGCGCGCCGCTCCGTGGTTCGCCGACCGTCGCCAATGGCGCGGTCTATGTCCTCACGCAGGACAACCAGGTCTTCTCGCTCAACCAGACCGACGGCAAGGTCCAGTGGGTCCAGTCCGGCACGCTCGAGACGCAGGGCGTGTTCGGCGTCGCGGCACCCGCCGTTAGCCAGGGCACCGTGGTCGCCGGCTTCTCAAGCGGCGAACTCAGCGCGTATCGCTACGAGAACGGCCGTATCCTGTGGCAGGATGCGCTGTCGCGCACCTCGATCACGACGTCGGTGTCGAGCCTGTCGGACATCGACGCCGCACCGGTCATCGACGGGGGCCGCGTCTATGCGGTCGGGCAGGGCGGTCGCATGGTCGCGCTCGAACTGTCGACCGGACAGCGTCTGTGGGAGCAGAACTTCGCGGGAATCTCGACCCCGTGGATCGCGGGCGAGTGGCTGTTCGTTGTGACCGACGACGCGCGTCTGGTCTGCCTGTCGCGTTCGAACGGCAAGGCACGCTGGATCGCGCAGCTTAAGCGGTTCCAGAATGAAAAGAAGCGCAGCAACGCGGTCACCTGGTTCGGTCCGATCCTGGCCGGCAACCGCCTCGTCCTGACCAACTCGCGCGGCGAGATCAATTTCGTCTCGCCGACCGATGGCACGGTAAGCTCGACGATCGAGACGAAGACGCCGTTCTCGCTTCCCCCGATAGTGGCGAACTCGACGCTCTACACGCTCGACCAGAAGGGCAAGGTCACCGCCTACCGGTGACGTAGACTCCCTCGCCCCTTCGGGGAGAGGGAAGGGGCCCGCCGCGCTTGCGGTGGGAAGGGAGAGGGGAGTGGGGCTCGGATCACCTGCCCCAATTACCCCTCACCCTTCCGTCGCTAAGGCTCCTCCCTCCCTCTCCCCAGAGGGGCGAGGGACTAGGTGACGCCAGCGCGTTCCCGCGCTAAGGGCACGCCATGTCCAAACTCCCCGTGGTCGCAATCGTCGGCCGCCCAAATGTCGGCAAGTCGACTCTTTTCAACCGCCTCGTCGGCAAGAAGCTCGCGCTGGTCGACGACCGGCCCGGCGTCACGCGTGATCGCCGTGAAGGCGACGCGTCGCTGATCGGCCTCGAATTCCGCATCATCGACACCGCCGGCTACGAAGACCACGACGCGCAAACGTTGCCCGGCCGGATGCGCCAGCAGACCGAAGCCGCCGTCGAACAAGCCGATGTCGCGCTGTTCCTGTTCGACGCGCGCGCCGGTATCGTCCCGCTCGACGAAGAGATCGCGCGCTGGCTGCGCACCGCCGACGTTCCCGTCCTTCTCGTTGCCAACAAGGCCGAAGGTCGCGCAGGCGAAGACGGTATTCTCGAATCGCTCGCACTAGGCTTCGGCGATCCGGTCCAACTGTCGGCCGAGCACGGCGAAGGTATGGGCGACCTGTTCGAAGGCCTGCTGCCGTTGCTCGAAGGCAAGGAAGAGCCGCCTGAGGAACAGCCGGACAATGAATATGAGGGCCCGCTGAAGCTCGCGATCGTCGGCCGCCCGAACGCGGGCAAGTCGACGCTCGTCAACCGCATCCTCGGCGAAGACCGCATGATCACCGGCCCCGAAGCCGGCATCACGCGCGATTCGATCAGCGTCGATTACGACTGGCATCCGACCGGCGGCGAGGCGCGGAAGGTGCGCCTGATCGACACTGCCGGTATGCGCAAGCGTGCCAAGGTGCAGGACAAGCTCGAGAAGATGTCGGTCGAGGACGCGCTGCACGCGGTCGACTTCGCCGAGGTCGTTGTGCTGCTGCTCGACGCCACGCTGGGTCTCGAGGCGCAGGATCTCCGCATCGCCGACAAGGTGTTGCAGGAGGGCCGCGCGCTCGTCATCGCGCTCAACAAATGGGATATCGCCGAGAGCGCATCCTCGCTGTTCAACGGCGTCAAGCGCGCACTCGAAGACGGCTTGTCGCAGGTAAAGGGCGTCACCGTGATGACCGTGTCGGGCGCGACCGGCAAGGGCATCGACCAGTTGCTGCAGGCCTGTTTCGACACCCGCGACGCGTGGTCGAAGCGGGTCGGCACCGGCGAACTCAACCGCTGGTTCGAGCGCGCGATCGAGGCGACCCCGCCGCCGGCGCCGGGCGGCAAGCGGATCAAGATGCGCTACGTCACGCAGGTCAAGACACGCCCGCCGAGCTTCGTCATCTTCGGTACGCGCGTCGATCAGTTGCCGGCTAGCTATGAGCGCTATCTGGTCAATTCGATGCGCAAGGACCTCGGCTTCGGCGCGGTTCCCGTCCGGTTGATGTTCCGCGCGCCGAAGAATCCGTACGATGACGGCAAGGGCGGCGGCGGCCACTAGGCGTGGTGTCGGGCGTGGTCCGTATCAACGCCAGGGGCATGCGCTGTCCTTGGCCTGCGGTACGGCTCGCCCGCGCGTTGCGCGACGGTCCGACCCGCGTCGAGGTGATAGCGGATGACCCTCAAGCCCCGACCGAACTCGCGGCGGTCGCGGCTTCCGCCAATGCGACAATAGAAATCGTTTTGGATGTATCTAATCCAACCTTTGTCGTAACTTGTCGTTAGTATCACAACACTGTGTTTACCTAGGTTATGTATGATACAGCTCTGACCTTCATGGCGCTATTTGCTTAACGGGAGAAGGCGACAGTGGCGTTCGAGGGAAGCACCCTGATCAATTGGCCCGCGTTCGTGCGGGCGCGCAACGAACTTGGCGCGGGATTTGGCCGCATCCTCGGATATTTTCGCGAGGACGGCGTGAAGTCGGTTGCCGCGATTGAGGCGGCGATGCGTGCGCTCAATGCTGCAGCCATGGTGATACCCGCGCATACGCTGAAGGGTGAAGCGCGGCAGTTCGGGGCGGAGCCGCTCGCCGATCTGGCCGAGGCTATCGAGGCGATTGCGCGCGATTGCCTGGAAATGCAGGATACGCCCGACGAGGCCCTGGAGCATATCGTTCGGTTGCGGCCGTTGTTCGTCGAGACGCTGACGCTGCTGGAGCGCGAGGCCAATCCGGTCGCAGTGCGCAAACCCGTCGCGGGCGGTGGGTTCGGGCGTCGCGCCGTACCGACCGGGTTCGGCGGGGAATAAATTCGTCGCTAGACTGGCGGACACTGCAGCCCTGTCATCCCACCTTTCCGCGAGATGACAGGGGGGTGGATCAGCCCTTCAGATACGGAGCCGCGCCAGCCTTGGGCGAATCATGCTCCGAGATCGAGTTGAGCTGGATGTAGTTGTGGATACCCATCCGTGCGATCATCTCGAACTGGCGCTCGAGTGTGTCGACATGCTCTTCCTCGCTGGCGAGGATGCGGGCGAACAGGTCGCGGCTGATATAGTCCTTAACCTCTTCGCAGTACGAGATCGCGCCCTTGAGCTGGACGGTGGCCTCGACTTCGAGCGCCAGATCCGACTTCAGCACTTCCTCGACGGTCTCGCCGATGCGAAGGCGGCCGAGCAGCTGGAAGTTCGGCAGGCCATCGAGAAACAGGATGCGCTCCGACAGCCAGTCGGCGTGCTTCATCTCGTCGATCGATTCCATCCGCTCGTACTGGGCGAGCTTGTAGACGCCCCAATGCTCAAGCATCCGGTAATGGAGCCAATATTGATTGACCGCGGTCAGCTCGTTCTTGAGCGCCTCGTTCAGAAATTCGATTACTTGGGGGTCGCCGCGCATGGCCATATCTCCGTCACCTCTGAGGAGCATGTAGCGGGCTGACACAGATTAGCACAACCCCCAAAAATGGCGGTTTTCCGGGCTTTCTTAGCTGTTGCGACGCTTATGCAGCGGCGCGTTCCTCGTCGATAATCGCTCGCGCTATCGATGTGCACTGGCCGCATTTCGGTTTCCGACCCATCGAGCGGAAGGCCTGGCACGGTGTAGTGCAACCGCCGCGTGCGCAGTTGCGAACGTCGGATTCTCGTATGGCATTGCAAACGCAGACGACCATGGGAACTCCCTAGCTGTAAGCACGGGATACAGATAATGCGAACCACTCGCAAGCCCTTTTGCGTCTTATTCGCAATTAGTCCGATCGGTTCGTCGTGAACGCCGAACCGCGCATCGGCTGCCACGCGAATCGCGACAGGCTGCGCCAAAGCCATTCGAGCGGACCATAGCAGAAGCGATCGAGCCACGGTTTCGACCATAGGAGCATCAGCAGGCAGATCGGCACGACTACGAGATAGAGCTGGGCTCGCGACAGTGCGCCGTACAGCCCGAACCCATATCCATAGAACAGGGTGGTGCAGAGGACGGTCGTGCCGAGATAGTTGGAGAATGCCATTCGACCTGCCGCCGAGACTCGGGCCGTCAACCAGCCGCCGGGCCGTGCGAGCAGGATGATTGCCGCGGCGTACCCCATGATCGTCAGTGGCCGAAGCGGGGTTGCGAGCGCGAGCCACGACAGCGCCACATAGCGCGCGTCGAACCCGTGGGCGATGTCGAACGCCGCGATGGCCGCATAGCAGATCCAGCCGAGTCCGATTCCGACGACCGCAATCACGGTGTAGCGTCGCCGCGACCATTCCCCCGTCAGGAACCCCGATCGCAGCCCCGCCATGCCGAACAGCATGAAGCCTAGCGTCTCCGGACCAGTGGCGGTGAGGGACGTGATCGGCCCAGCGCCGTGCGTCCAACGCCACGCGACCAGATCGCGCCATCCGCCACGTCCGATGGCAAGTTCGCGGGTGACGGAGGCGGGGGAGGGCTGGCCGAATTGATCCGCCAACAGCTGCCAGTTCGTGATGACCCGCGCCGTTGCGCCCGGCCGGTGCGCGGCGGCGTGAAGGTCGAACGTGTAGGCGACGAGCGTCGTCAGCTCGACCGTCTGGAGCGCGATGCAGGCGAGCCCGACGCCGATCAGCCAGCGGACCGGCAACCGCGCGAAAATATACGCGAGCGCGCCGACCAATGCGTAGTGCGCAAGGATGTCGCCCCACCACAGCAGGTACAAATGTGCGATGCCGAACACGAACAGCCATGCCATCCGGCGCAGGTGGACGGTCGCCGGGTCTTCGCCATTCGCCTCCGCCCGGTCGATGACCAGCAGCATCGACGCGCCGAACAGGAACGAGAACAGCCCGCGCATCTTGCCGTCTATGACGATGAAGGTGGTGGTCCAGGCGATAAGGTCGGGCGTGCTTGGCGCGCCCATCGAGGCGGGCGTCATGTAGGCGAATTCGGGGAAGCCGAACGCGGCGATGTTGGCGGCGAGGATGCCCATGACGGCGACGCCTCGAATGAGGTCTAGCGTGGCTATTCTGGTGGGGGCGGGGGTCATGCTGAACGCTGGAAGTGCACGAAGTGCAGACGCTGGTGCAGCATTTCGCGGGAGCGTTGTGCTGGTTGGAATGCGGGGCTTTCGACGTCGGTGATCGTCGTGGCGCCGGCGCAGGGGAGGACGTCGGGCGTGGCCATTTTGGTGGGGGCGGGGGTCATGCGAAGTGCCGGAAGTGCACGAAGTGCAGACACTCGCGCAGTATTTCGCGGGGGCGTTGTAGGGGTTGGGCCATGACATGGTCGCGTTCGGCTGCACTTTAGGAGCGGACCGCGTTGGCTGAGTCGGACGGACTTGGTCAGTGCTTTATCAACGCTTGGGTTCGGGCGCGGCGTTTTGGTAGCGGGGTAGGAGAGTAATGCGGTCATGGTTCGACGCTGGCATATCGCGGTGGTGTAGGACAGGGCGCTTTGACGGGTACCTTAGGTAGCGTGGCGTGTCGTTTTGGTGGATCCGCTATCCGGTCGGTGAACTGCGCCGCCTGTCGTTTCTGCGCGATGCCTTGCCGTACCTCGCCTGTTGTTCTCCACGCCGCTCCGCCTCCGTCGTCACCTAGCGGAGGCTGGGGTATTGCTGTTGGCGAGCGCTGCGGCCCGATGCGGGAGATGCCGGCTTTCGCTGGGATGACGGAGAGGGGGGTCGCCGAGCTCTGCTTTAGCTCGATCGGACGACATCTCTCGCATCCTTGTTCTCCCGCGAAGGCGGGAGCCCAGTCTGGGTCCCCGCCTTCGCGGGGAAACATGGTGTGGTTCGGTATTCTTGCCTTGTCCGGAAGGGCAACCACCCCGGCGGAGGCCGGGGCCCAGTTGAGGGACGGAGATGATGAGCGCCGTGCTCCGTTACCTCGGCCTTCCCAACTGGGCCCCGGCCTTCGCCGGGGTGGCGCCTGTGGGGGCGGGCGGTGGCAGGCAGCGGTAACCGGCAGCAGGCTGCGTTCTAGTTCGCCCGCCGTCGCGTTGCCTTAAGCCAGCGCGGCGTCGACGCCCATTAGCTTCGGGAAGAACTCCTCATGCGCCGTCCGCAACGTATCCAACGCGATGACGTCGTCACGGTCGGGGCGTTCGAAGATCAGGCGCTTGCCGCCGGTGCGACCCAGGGGTTCGGCTTCGACGTCCGCCGCATGCGCCGCGCCAAGGAAGTCGAGAAGTGAGTGGTCGTCGACGGTGACGATGTAGACGCCCTGGTCCTCCGCGAAAAACGAGCGGGCGCAGTCGAACGGCTGTTTCCGGTCGATCATCGCGCCGATACCGCCGGCGAGCGCCATCTCGGCCAGCGTCACGGCGATGCCGCCATCGGAGACGTCGTGGACCGCGGTCAACTGGCCCAGCGCGATCGCTTCGCGGATCAGGTCGCCGACGCGGCGCTCGGCAGCGAGATCGACCGGCGGGGGCGGGCCGGCGTCGAGCTGTTCGCGGCCGTGGCATTCGCGCAGCCACAGCGACTGGCCGAGATGGCCGCCGCGCGTGCCGACCGCGAGGATGATGTCACCCGAGCCCTTGAACGCGATCGTCGCATTCTTCTGCCAGTCCGCCAGCAACCCGATCGCGCCGATCGCCGGGGTCGGCAGGATCGCCGAACCGCCGCCCGTTGCCTTCGATTCATTGTAGAGCGAGACGTTGCCCGACACGATCGGGAAGTCGAGTGCGATGCAGGCGTCGCTCATGCCTTCGAGGCAGCCGACGATCTGGCCCATGATCTCGGGGCGCTGCGGGTTGGCGAAGTTGAGGCAGTTGGTGACGGCGAGCGGCAGCGCGCCGACCGCGGTCAGGTTGCGCCAGGCTTCGGCGACCGCCTGCTTGCCGCCCTCGACCGGGTCGGCGAAACAGTAACGCGGCGTGCAGTCGGTGGTCATCGCCAGCGCCTTCTGGGTGCCGTGGACGCGGACGACCGCGGCGTCGCCACCGGGGCGCTGCACCGTGTCGGCGCCGACCATGTGGTCGTATTGCTCCCAGATCCAGCGGCGTGAGGCGATATCGGGCGAGCCCATCAACGTGAGCAGGTCGGCAGCGATATCGTTGCTGTGCGGCGCGTTTTCGAGCGGCGCGGGCTTTGGCGTCGGGACGTGCGGGCGATCGTAGAGCGGCGCTTCGTCCGCCAGAGGCCCAAGCGGGATATCGCAGACGGTCTCGCCCTTGAAATTCAGCACCATGCGGCCGGTGTCGGTGACGCGGCCAATGACCGCGAAATCGAGCTCCCACTTCTTGAAGATCGCCTCGGCCTCGGCTTCGCGGCCGGGCTTCAGGACCATCAGCATGCGCTCCTGCGATTCCGAGAGCATCATCTCGTACGGCGTCATGCCGGTCTCGCGCTGTGGCACGTCGTCCATCGTCAGCTCGATGCCGACGCCGCCCTTCGACGCCATTTCCACGGCCGAAGACGTGAGGCCCGCGGCGCCCATGTCCTGGATCGCGACGATCACGTCGGTCGCCATGAGTTCGAGGCAGGCTTCGATCAGCAGCTTCTCGGTGAAGGGATCGCCGACCTGGACGGTCGGGCGCTTGGCGTCCGAATCCTCGCCGAAATCAGCCGAGGCCATCGTCGCGCCGTGGATGCCGTCGCGGCCGGTCTTGCTGCCGACATAGACGATCGGATTGCCGATGCCGCTCGCGGCCGAATAGAAGATCTTGTCCTGGTCGGCGATGCCGACGGTCATCGCGTTGACCAGGATGTTGCCGTCATACGCCGAGTGGAAGTTCACCTCGCCGCCGACGGTCGGCACGCCGACACAATTGCCGTAGCCGCCGATGCCGTGGACCACGCCCGAGATCAGGTGGCGCATCTTGGGATGATCGGGCCGGCCGAAGCGGAGCGCGTTGAGGTTGGCGATCGGCCGCGCGCCCATCGTGAAGACGTCGCGCAGGATGCCGCCGACGCCGGTCGCAGCACCCTGGTAGGGCTCGATATAGGACGGGTGGTTGTGGCTCTCCATCTTGAAGATCGCCGCCTGGTTGTCACCGATGTCGACGACGCCGGCATTCTCGCCCGGGCCGCAGATGACGCGCGGGCCCTTGGTGGGCAGCTTCATCAGGTGGATCTTGCTGGATTTGTAGCTGCAATGCTCGGACCACATGACCGAGAAGATGCCGAGCTCGACCATGTTCGGCTCGCGGCCGATGGCGCGCAGGACGCGCTCATATTCTTCGGGGGACAGGCCGTGGTCGGCGACAATCTGCGGTGTGATCTCGGTCATGGGG
Source organism: Sphingomonas sp. Leaf208 (assembly GCF_001421415.1). GTDB lineage: Bacteria > Pseudomonadota > Alphaproteobacteria > Sphingomonadales > Sphingomonadaceae > Sphingomonas. Next base: position 103,054 of record NZ_LMKH01000023.1, on the reverse strand, counting down.
CGGCAGATAGCGGCGCCGGCGGTCCGCGTCACCCTTTGTACGTCAGATTCCTGTGGCGGGGCCGCGTGAAAGGTTTCGGGGTCAGTCCATACACGTCTCGACCGGTTCGTTTCGGACCCAATCCCGCTGGACTCGACAGTCGTCCCGTGAGGAACTCCAGTAACGGATCAGCATGGATCCGGAGGAGGAAATACTCATGACCGAGCCGGTTGGATATTACCAAGTAAAGCTGGACGTCAAGCATGGCGGCTTTGCAGGCGCGCCGACGCTTCATCTCGATCTCGGCGTGAATGCACCGACCGGACAAATCTCCGGATCGGCGCAAATCACGCAAGCATTGCCACCACCTTACGGCACGACCGTCATTCCCCATGTTACCGGTGCGATCCTGCATACAGGGTTCGGGCACGACACCTTGCTCGTGCACGTCACCGGCCAATATGTCGTTTCGGTGCCACCACCCGGAATCGGATCGTATCTCGCCCACTTCAGCGCCGCGCTGGCCGTAGCGAAGGATTGGAACGGCAAGGGTTCGTTCGAATATAGCGGCCACGTCATCACCGACTGTACGGTGAAGAACGTCTCCGCAGGCTGACGCTATACGTAAGGCGGCTGCGTGTAGCCCTTGGGGCTGAGCGTGAAGATCTCGCAGCCGTCTTCCGTAATGCCGATCGAATGCTCGAACTGTGCGGACAGCGAGCGATCGCGCGTGACCGCCGTCCAGCCGTCGTCGAGCAGCTTCACGTCGGGGCGACCAATGTTGATCATCGGCTCGATCGTGAAGATCATGCCGGGGCGAAGCTCGGGGCCGGTGCCGGGCTTGCCGACATGGACGACTTCGGGGGCGTCGTGGAACAGGCGGCCGACGCCGTGCCCGCAGAAATCGCGGACCACGCCGTAACGGTGCTTTTCGGCATGGCGCTGGATCGCGTTGGCGACGTCACCCATGCGGTTGCCGGGCTTGGCGTGCTCGATGCCGATCATCAGGCATTCGTAGGTCACTTCGACAAGGCGACGCGCCTTGATCGGCACGTCGCCGATCAGGTACATTCGGCTCGTGTCGCCGTGCCAGCCGTCGAGCAGGGGCGTGACGTCGACGTTGACGATATCGCCCGATTTCAGCGTCTTCTCGCTCGGGATGCCGTGGCAGACGACGTGGTTGATCGAGATGCAGACGCTGTGCGTGTAGCCACGATAGCCGAGCGTCGCGGGGACGCCCCCGCCAGCGACGATGAAGTCGTAGATCAGCCGGTCGATCTCGGCGGTGGTCACACCCGGGACCATATGCGGGACGATCATGTCGAGCGTCTCGGCGGCGAGCCTGCCCGCCTTCATCATGCCTTCGAAGGCTGCGGGGCCGTGCAGCTTAATGGCGCCGGTGCGCGCGTCGGGCTGGTCCGAGGTGACGGTTACATATTCGGTCATGACGCGCGATATAGCGTGGCGGGCGCGGTTTTGCGAGGCTATGCCAAGAGCATGGTAGAGGAACGCATCTGGACGGCCGCGCTGACGATCATCGGCGACGAGATCCTGTCGGGCCGCACGCAGGACAAGAACGTCGCGCAGATCGCGGCCTGGCTCAACGTGCAGGGCATCCGCCTCGCCGAGGTGCGCGTGGTCGCCGACAAGACCGAGGCGATCGTCGAGGCGGTCAACACCTTGCGCGCGCGCAACGACTACCTGTTCACGACCGGCGGGATCGGGCCGACACACGACGACATCACGGTGGATGCGATCGCCGAGGCGCTGGGTGTCGCGGTCGAGCATCATCCGCGCGCGATGGCGGTGCTCGAGGCGTATTATGCGACGCGCGGTGGGCTTACCGAGACGCGGGCACGGATGGCGCGGGTGCCGGTCGGCGCGGAGCTGATCGACAACAAGGTGTCGGGCGCGCCGGGAATCCGGATCGGCAACATCTTCATCATGGCAGGCGTGCCGCACATTACCGCGGGGATGCTCGACGCGCTGACCGGCACGCTCGAGGGCGGACGCCCGGTGGTGTCGAAGACGATCGGGTGCTGGGTAGCGGAGAGCGAGGTCGCGGACATCTTGCGCGATGCCGAGAAGACGCATGAAGGCGTCGCGATCGGGAGCTATCCGTTCTTTCGCGACGGCAAGACTGGCGCGAACTTCGTGGTGCGGAGTTCGGACGAGGCGCTGGTCGACCGCTGCCTCGCGGACCTGACGCGTGATCTGGAAGCGACGGGTCGCGTGGTCACTGCGCAGGGTATCTAGTTCATCCCATTCGGGGGGGGCGTCACGCGCCCCATTCGGGACCCTCGGGGTCGGGAAAGAAGGCGTCCGGGTCGAACGACGCCGGGCGGGGCGGTGATGGCGTGGGTCCTTCGGGATCCGGCAGTGTCGGCGCGCCGCCGCCGAAGCGGATGCGGACATAGCCGTAGCTGCCGACCAGAGCCTGGAATATGGCGACATGCTCCTCCTCCTGCATGCGTCGCCCGATCAGCGACGCACGTTCGGCGGACAGATAGCCCATCTGCACGCCGCGCTGGCTGAACACCGCGACCGCATTCGTATCATGCGGGTTCTTCGGCTCGCGACGCAGGTCGACGGGTTCGCCGGGAGCGCAGAGCATCAATTCCATCCGGCGGTTGCTCTTGCTCTTGTCCGCGTTGGGGAAGTCGATGCCGACCACGTTGCACGTCAATTCGTCCATGCCCCACGATAGCGTGGCAACTGCGCGCATGAAAGGCGCACGCATGGCAGATCTGGCGTATAGCTTACGCCTGCGATGCTCGTCGACTTGCTGTTGATATGCCGCGTGGTGGAGCCACGGGGAATCGAACCCCGGACCTCTGCAGTGCGATTGCAGCGCTCTCCCATCTGAGCTACGGCCCCGCGCGGTTGGCCATAGGCCAGGATCGGTGGCTTAGCGGCTCGATTTGAGCCTTGCAACCGGGTTGGTGAGACGGCTCGAACTTCCCTCCGGCGCGTCGTCGCAACGCAGCGTCGTGTCGCCGTCAAGCTGCCGCGATCGCAGGAACATTCCGCCAGTTTGGCGTTTGTAGTCCTCGGAATGTACGACCCCGCGATCGACGGGGCCGGCAGCCGCAGGACAGCAATTAGGAGGTTCCTATGGTCTACGAACGCAACACCCGAGATCGCCAGTCGGGCGACTATTACGGTCGGCCGAACTCGAACGACTATGGTCGCGATTTCCGCGCAGACGGTGGCGGCTATGGTCGTTCCAGCGCGCGTGAATATGAAGCCGTCGGAGAATATGATCGCGACAACAACCGCAGCGGCCGCGGTCAGGGATATCAGGGGCGTGACGACCAGGGACGCGGCGATCAATATGGTCGCGAGCAGGGCGGTCGTGATTATTATGGCGGCCACAATGATCGCTCGCAGCCATCGGGCGGTGATCGCTACGGGCAGTCGCGCTACGGCCAGGGATCGGGCCAGGGTTATGGCCAACAGGGTAACGGGCAGCAGGGTTATGGCCAGCAGCGCTCCGGCCAGGGCTATGGGCAACAGTCCTACGGCCAGCGCAGCCAGGGTTCGGGCGATACCGAATATCACGGTAGCTACGCATCGGATGGCCGTCGCTTCGAGGACGTAGGTCGCAACCGCGATGCCGATGACGACAACCGCAACTCGTCGCGCGGCGGCAGCCGTAACGAGGGGCGTGACTATGGTCGTCAGCCACAGGGCTATGACTATGACGATCGCGGTTTCATCGCGCGCGCAGGCGACGAAGTTCGCTCGTGGTTCGGTGACGACGAGGCCGAGCGTCGCCGCGAAGCCGATGCCCGCTATGACGAGCGGTCCTATGGCAACTCGGACAATCGTGCGTTCGGCAATCGCTCGTCGAACACGCATGACGACCATTATCATGGCTGGCGGAGCTCGCAGATCGCGGCGCTCGACCGTGACTATGACGAGTATCGGAACGAGAACCGCTCGAAGTTCGAGACCGAGTTCTCTTCGTGGCGCAATGAGCGCCAGGGCCAGCGCAGTTCGCTGTCGCAGGTCACCGAGCACATGGAAGTCGTCGGGTCTGACGGCAGCCATGTCGGCACGGTCGACAAGGTGAAGGGCGACCGGATCCTGCTGACCAAGAACGACCGCGATGCGGGCGGCGTGCATCACTCGATCCCGTCGCGCTGGATCAAGACCGTCGACGGCAAGGTGACGTTGTCGAAGTCGGCCGACGAAGCCAAGGCGGCGTGGAAGGAAGAAGAGCGCAACTCGGCGATGTTCGACTACGGCGATCGCACGGGCGGCGACAAGAAGGATGCTGGCACCAGCGGTTATGCTTCGAGCTCGCAGACGGGCAGCACGCAGACGGGCAGCACCGGGACCGGCACGGCATCGGGCACCGGAACGACCACCGGCAGCACGACGACCGGCGGCACCACCACTGGCACGACGTCGGATACGCTCGGCAAGTCGGGTTCGACCACGTACTAACTGGTTGAAAGCGTTGGCTGGCGTCGCATGATGTCAGCCGGAAAGGGGCCCGGGCGGAAACGTCCGGGCTTTTTTGCAGGTTGCGTAAGGTGTGCGTTTCGCCATACCCGCAACACGAATATTCAATACAGGAGCAAGTTTATGGCCCGTGCATGGAGCCTGAAGGCACGTCCGCAAGGCATGCCGAAGCATACCGACTTCGCCATGATCGATATCGACCAGTCGACGCTCGGCGCTGGCGAGGTACGGATTGCGAACCGCTGGCTGTCGGTCGATCCGTATATGCGCGGGCGGATGAACGACGTGAAGAGCTATGTCCCGCCGTTCGCGCTGGGCGAGGCGATGCAGGGCGGCGCGGTCGGCGAAGTGGTCGAGAGCAATGACGACGGCATGAAGGTCGGCGACATGGTGCTGCACATGGCCGGCTGGCGCGACGAGGCGGTGGTGCCGGCCGCGCAGGTGCAGAAATTGCCGGCGCTCGACGTGCCTCCGCAGGCGTTTCTGGGTCTGCTCGGCATGCCGGGGATGACGGGGTATTTCGGCCTGCTTCAGGTTGCCGAGGCGAAGGCGGGCGATACGGTGTTCGTGTCGGCGGCGGCGGGTGCGGTCGGCTCGACCGTGGTGCAGGTCGCCAAGGCCAAGGGCATGACGGTGATCGGCTCGGCCGGCGGCGCGGAGAAATGCGCTTGGGTGAAGTCGCTCGGCGCGGATGCGGTGATCGACTATAAGAGCGACGTGCCGGTGGTGAAGTTGCTCGGCGAGGCTGCTCCGAAGGGTATCGACGTGTATTTCGACAACGTCGGCGGCGATCATCTCGACGCGGCGCTGGCGCATGCGCGGATGCATGCGCGGTTCGCGGTTTGCGGGATGATCGACGTGTACAACAGCGGTGCGGCGACGCAGTTGAAGTATCTCGCGCGACTGATCGGTAACCGTGTGCAGATCCGCGGGTTCATCGTCAGCGACTACATGAATCGCGCCGACGAGTTCTACAAGGACATGGGCGGGATGCTGGCGGCGGGGACGCTGAAGCGGCAGGAGACCGTGCACGAGGGGCTCGAGACGATGCCGGATGCGTTCCTGGGGCTGTTCTCGGGTGGGAACACGGGGAAGATGCTCGTCAAGGTTTGAGCTGCTCTTCGATCCTCCCCCGCTAGGGAGAGGTGGCACCGAAGGTGACGGAGGGGGAGGAACGCGCAACCACAGTTATCCCTTACCTCCCCCTCCGTCTGGCAAGGGCCAGCCACCTCCCCCTGGCGGGGGAGGATGCAATAGAGGGACGGCTACATTCCCGCGTCACCCCGGACTAGTTCCGGGGGCCACCGTGCCGCGTATCGACGGCTGGCGAGTATGCGGATCGGTGGATGCCGGAACGAGCCCGGCATGACGGAGTGGGTGATCGGTTCCGCTACAACCACTTCGCCTGCTTGAACTTCACGTACAGCGCGGCGCAGACGACACCGATCACCGCCAAAACGACGAAATACCCGTATTCCGTCTTCAGCTCGGGCATGTTCTCGAAGTTCATGCCGTAGATCCCGGCGATCGCGGTGGGAACGGCGAGGATCGCAGCCCAGGCGGCGAGCTGGCGGGTGATCGCGCCGGTGCGTTGTTGTTCGAGCAGGTTGCTGAATTCGAACATGGAGGTCAGCACTTCGCGCAGGCCCTCGACCATCGTCTGCACGCGGCGGACGTGGTCGAGGACGTCGCTGAAATACGGTTTCGCCTCGGTGTCGATGCAGGGGAGGTCGAGGCGGACGATCTTGCTGGCGACCTCGCCCATCGGTCCGAGGATACGCTGGAAGCGGATCATCTCGCGTCGGAGCCCGAAGATGCGGACGATCTCGTCGCGGCCGAGGAAGGCGTCGATCGTGCGCTGTTCCATCGCCAGCACCTCGTCCTCGATGCTCTCGACGATCGGGAGATAGCCGTCGACGACGTAATCCAGGATCGCGTGGAGGACGTAGTCGACGCCGTTGATCAGCAATGTCGGCGCGGCTTCGAGCTGTTCGCGGAGTGCCTTGTGCGAGCGTGCCGAGCCGTGGCGGACGCTGATGATGTGGCTGTGGCCGACGAAGATCGCGGTTTCGCCGTATGCGATCTTGTCGTCCTGAAGCTGCGCGGTGCGCGCGACCACGAACAGCTGGTCGCCATAGATGTCGACCTTGGGCAGTTGGTCCGCCTTGATCGCGTCCTCCACCGCCAGTGGGTGGAGGTTATACTGGTCCTTGAGCGTCCGCATCTCGGCGTCGGTCGGGTCGCAGATGCCGATCCAGACGAATTCGGAGCGGTCTGCGGGGCAGTCGACCTTTTCGTCGATCGAGACCGCGCGGACGCGCTTGCCATGGCGATAGAGATACGCGGCGACGACCGTCATGGAGCCTCTGGATTACGCTAACGAGGCCCGCGCCGGTATCAGAACGCCGGGAGGACCGCACCCTGATAATGCTGCTCGATGAAGGTCTTGGTCGCCGGGCTGCGGAGCGCGGCGATCAGTTTCACGACCCGTGGGTCCTTCTCGCCGCCGGGCAGGCCGACGACGAAATTGACGTAGGGGCTGGTCTTGTCCTCGATCGCGAGCGCGTCGCGGACCGGGTTGAGCTTCGCGTCGAGCGCGTAATTGGTGTTGATCAGCGCGATATCGACTTCGCCGAGCGTGCGGGGCAGGGTGGCGCCCTCCAGCTCCTTGAACTGCAGGTTCTTGGGGTTGGTGGCGATATCGTTGAGGCTCGACAGCGGGTTGGTCGGGTTCTTGAGCGTGATCAGCCCGGCCTTCTGGAGCAGCAGCAGCGCGCGGCCGCCGTTGCTCGGCTCGTTCGGGATCGCGACGGTCGCGCCGTTGGGGATCTGCGCGATGGACTTCCACTTGCGCGAATAGGCGCCGAGCGGTTCGACGTGGACGCCGGCATAGGTCACCAGATGCGTGCCGCGCGAGGCGTTGAACTCGTCGAGATAGGGCTTGGTCTCGAAATAGCTGACGTCGATCTGCTTCTGCTCGACTTGGAGATTGGGCTGGACGTAGTCGTTGAAGACGCGGATCTGGAGGTCGACGCCTTCCTTGGCGAGCGTCGGCTTGATCGATTCCAGGATTTCGGCATGCGGCACGGCGGTCGCGGCGACGGTCAGCGTCTTGCCGTCGTTGGTCTTGGTGCCACCGCAAGCGGCGAGCGCGAGCAGTGACAGCGTAGCAAGGAGCGTGCGGCGGTTCATGCGAATTCCTAGCGGCGGGTGAAGTGGCGGGCGAGCGCGTCGCCGGCATATTGGATGATCTGGACGAGCACGACCAGCAGCACGACGGTGACGACCATGACGTCGGTCTGGAAACGCTGATAGCCGAACCGGATCGCGAGGTCGCCGAGCCCACCTGCACCGACCACGCCCGCCATCGCGGTGAACGAGACGAGCGCGACCGCGGTGACGGTGGCGCCGGCGATTAATCCGGGGAGCGCCTCGGGGATCAGCGCGCCGGTGACGATCTGGCGCGTGGTGGCGCCCATCGCCTGCACCGCCTCGATCGTGGTGCGGTCGACTTCCTTGAGCGATCCCTCGACGAGCCGCGCGTAGAACGGCGCGGCGCCGACGACGAGCGGCGGGATCGCGCCGGCGACGCCTAGCGAAGTGCCGACGAGCATCACGGTGAGCGGGATCATCACGATCAGCAGGATGATGAACGGGACGGAGCGGAGGATGTTGACGATGATCCCGAGTACGGCGTTGGCGATACGGTTCTGCGACAGGCGGCCCCGGTCGGTGAGGTAGAGCAGGACGCCGAGCGGGAGGCCGAACGCGATCGTGAGGATCAGCGATCCGCCGAGCATGATCAGCGTGTCGAGGCAGGCCTGGCCGATGTCCGACCAGTCGATGTTGGCGAAGAAGCTCATGCCGCCAGCGCCGCCAGCATACGCTGCGTTGCCGGGTGGGCGGCGTTGGCGAAGATGTCGGCGACGTCGCCGGTCTCGACGATGCGGCCGCGCTCGAGGACGGCGACGCGGTCGCAGACATAGCGGACGACGTCCATTTCGTGCGTGATCAGGACGATCGTCAGGCCGAGGTCTCGGTTGAGGTCGCGAAGGAGGGTCAGGACCGAGCGGGTGGTTTCGGGGTCTAGCGCGCTGGTGGCTTCGTCGCAGAGCAGGATGTCGGGATCGGTGGCGAGCGCGCGGGCGATGCCGACGCGTTGTTTCTGGCCACCGGAGAGCTGGGCGGGGTATTTGGTGGCGTGATCGGCGAGACCTACGCGGTCGAGCAGCGCGGCGACTTTCGTCTCGCGCTCGGCTCTGGATACGCCCGCCAGCACCAGCGGGAACGCGACGTTTGCGGCGACCGTGCGCGACGACAGCAGGCCGAAGTTCTGGAAGATCATGCCGATCCGGCGGCGCAGCGCGCGCAGGTCCGCCGCCGACAGTGCCGCGACGTCGACGCCATCGACCTCGACCCGACCTGAAGTCGGTCGTTCGAGCGCGTTGATCAGGCGGATCAGCGTCGACTTGCCCGCGCCGGACTGGCCGATGACGCCGAACACGCCGCGCGCGGGAATTTTGAGCGACACGCCGTCGAGGGCAGCCGCGTCGCTTGCCGGGTAGGTTTTGATGACGTCGGTGAGGCGGATCATGCGGTGCCCATGACCTGCGCGGCGAACCGCTCCATTTCCTCGGCCTGCGGGCTCATCTGGAGCAGCAGCAGGTCGAGACCGGCCGCCTCATACTCAGCGACGCGCTCCTTCAACTGCTCGGGCGTGCCGACCAGATTGGGGCGCAGGCCGCGGTTGGAGACGGAGTATTCCTGGATCTTCAGTTCGCGTTCGAGCTGCGTGCCCGACAGCCACTGGTCGAAGTTCGCATAGCCGGCGGGGAGTTCGGTGACGCTGGTGATGCGTTCGAGCTCGCGCTTGGCCTCCGCCTCGCTGTCGCGCACGATCGCGTACGCGGCCATGCCGTATTGCATCGGCGCGCCGCCAGCGGCTTCGCGTCGCGCCGCCATGTCGGCGATCTTCGGTGCAATCGCCTCCGCCGGGTCGCCGTGCATGACGTACGCGTCGCACTGCGCGGCGATCATCGCCTTGGCCTTCTCGCTCTCGCCGCCGGCGTAGACGGTCGGGCGCTTGGCGGGCTTGGGGGAGCAGATCGCCTGTTCGGTCGTGTAGAACTGGCCCGCGAAGTCGAACCGCTCCTGCGTCCAAAGCCCATCGACGACGGTCAACCACTCGGCGGTGCGCGCGTAGCGATCGTCGTGCTGGTCGAACTGGAGGCCGTATTGCTTGGCCTCGTCCGCCCACCAGGACGACACGACGTTGAGCGCGAGCCGCCCGCCCGAGATCCGGTCGATGTTCGCCGCGGCCTTGGCGAACAGCGCGGGGTGGTGGAAGTTCGGGCGGACCGCGACCATCAGCTCTATGCTGTCGGTCACTGCCGCCAGCGCCGCCGCGGTCGACCAGGCGTCGAGCGCGGGCTGTTCGATGCCCTTGATATCGTTGAGGTTCAGCTCGGCGATCAGCGTCAGGTCATAGCCCCAGCGCTCGGCATTCTGCGTCAGCGCCTTGGTGTACGCCCAGCTCGCCTCCATCCCCTCGTCGGGGACGTTGCGAAGCCAGCCGCCGAAGACGGGAGTCCAGTAACCGTAGCGCATCAGCGGGCCTTCTCGATCTGTTCGATCAGGTAATCGACGAGGCGGTCGTGGGGATCCCAGCCGAGCACATCCAATGGCTTGGCGACGAAGTTCGACAGTGCGTTGATGTCATAGAACCGCGCGACGCCGTCGCGGTCGTCGATCATCACCTCGACTCCGCCGACATCGAGATCGACCGCGCGTGCGATCGCCTCCGCGGCATCCTTCAAGGTTTGCGAGGGCTCGACCGCGGCCATCTTGATGCCCGAGCCCGGGACGACGCACGCATCCGCGGGGCAAAGATCGAATGCGCCGCCGCCGGCGACCTCGATCGCGTAGAGGAATTTGCGGTCGAGCGTCTCGATCCGGGTGATCGCGCCGTCGCGGACGGGGACGTATTCCTGGACCAGCAGCACGCCGTCGACGCTGCTCGGCAGGCCTGCGTCGGCGACGGCGGTGCGCAGTTCGTCGAGGCTGTCGAAGCGGATGATGCCTGCGCCGGATCCGCCGATGTTCGCTTTGACGACCAGCGGGAAGCGGAGCGTCTGGGCGGCGGGGACGACGTCGGCGGCGCGGTGGACGACGCGCGTTTCGGGGATCGCGAGGCCGAGCGAGGCGATCAACGACAATTGGCGGGCCTTGGAGGCGTCGATCGCGAGGACGTCGGTGCCATTGACCACGCGTGCGCCGGTGCGGCGCCAGTGATCGAGCAATGCCATCGTGTCGAAGATCGGATGCTCGTCGTTGCGCAGGAAGCTCGACATCGCGATCCGGTTGAAGACGACGGGGGCGGGGGCGCTCTGGTCGGCGGGGTTCCAGAAGCCGTCGGGCGTCGCGCGGGTGAACGCTACGCCGCGGCGATCGAGGGCGGCGAACAGCGGTTCGAACCAGAGCGGGTGCTCGTAGAGAATGGCAAGATCGGTCATCGTGCCCCGGATACGCATTGCACGCGGGCGTGCAAACCCAAGCAAAACTTTGCCGCGCGCAATATCGTGTCGCGGGGCGCAGACAGCGAGCGGTGGAGGCGGTAGCGTGGCGGATGATCTCCAGATTCGTCACGCTCGCTCTTGCCGTCCTTGGCGCGGTTTCCGTCTCGGCGCAGGAGGCTCCGCCGGCGTCGCCGCCTGTTGCTCCGGCGACCGTCTCGATCGTGATGACGACGAGCGAGGGGCCGATCACGCTGGCGCTGGAGAAGGAGCGCGCGCCGCTGACGACCGCAAATTTCCTGCGTTACGTCGACCAGAAGCGGCTCGATGGGGTGACGTTCTATCGGGCGATGAAGCTGGGGGCGGATGCCGGGTTGATCCAGGGCGGGCCGCAGGGCGAGGTGAAGCGGCTGCTGCCGCCGGTGAAGCATGAGCCGACCAGCCAGACCGGGCTGTCGCATGTCGACGCGACGATCTCGATGGCGCGGTTCGCGCCGGGGAGCGCGACGGCGGACTTCTTTATTACCGTCGGGCCGGTGTTGTCGCTCGATGCGAATCCGGCGGGGAGTGGGGATACGGCTGGGTTTGCGGCGTTCGGGCATGTGGTGGAGGGGATGGATGTGGTGAAGCGCATCCTTGCTGCGCCGACTTCGCCGACTGCCGGGGTGGGGGTGATGAAGGGGCAGATGATTGCTGCGCCGGTTCAGGTGCTGTCGGTTCGGCGGGTGAAGTAACGCCACCACTCAATTCCACCCCGGCGGAGGCCGGGGCCCAATTGGGGGACGTTGCTAACGTGGGACTGCGATCAGTTACTCCTACCTTTCCAATTGGGCCCCGGCCTTCGCCGGGGTGGTGTGAGGAAAGGTTACCCGCCACTAGATTGTTTCCCCGCGAAGGCGGGGACCCAGACTGGGCTCCCGCCTTCGCGGGAGAACAAGGGGGCGGGTGGTGCTACTAGTCAACCGCGCCTTCAGGCCGGCGCCATCACCCGGATGATCCCCGCAGCGACCTTCGCCGTTACCGGGGTCTTCGCCAGCACCTCGCCGTCGATCGAGATCGGCAATGGCGGGATGGTGTTGATCTTCAGGCTCTTCCCCCGGAAATCGCGCACCTTCTCATGCCGCGACTCAAGCCGGAACACGCTGGCATACCAGTTCTGCACCAGCCGCCGCTTCACATGCCCCATCACTGCCTGCACCACGATCTCGCCCGAATCGACCGCCGCCGCATCCACCAGTTCGGTGCCGCCATGATACGGCCCGTTCGAGATCCGCACCTCGACGACGCGGATCTTCACTGCGGTCGGGCCTTCGCCCACGATCAGCGTGAACGGGCGGAAGCGCATGTATTGATACGTCGCCCACGCCAGATAGCCGACCTTGCCGAAGACCTTCTTCAACCCATGCGGCACCGTCTCGGCAATCTTCGGACTTATGCCCATCGCCGCGCAGTTCGCGAAATAATCGCCGTCGATCATCCCGAGATCGATCCGCCGCGGCTTGCCGGTCCGGATCACTTCGACCGCCCCTTCGATATTCAACGGAATGCCGAGCGTGCGCGCAAAACTATTGGCGGTGCCGAGCGGGAGCACGCCCAGGATCACGTCATGGCCGACCATCAGATCGACCAGCCCGCTGACCGTGCCGTCGCCGCCGCCGAGGATCAGCAGGTCGGGCTTCTTCGCGAGCGCCCGCAACACCGTCGCCTCCAGATCCTTCGGATCCTCGACCGCATGCGCGTCGACCTCATAAGGCAGCCCCGACATCGCCGCACACGCGCGCTTGAACAGCTTCTGGCCCTTGCGCGACTTGGCGTTGACGACGAGCGCGGCGGACGTGATCGTATCGTTCGACATAAGGCCCCCAACGCACGGCATGCGGTTTCGCACCCGTAACGCTTTGTCTTATCGTTTCGGGGGCGTAAAACTTGATCCGTCGCCGCGCATCCCGCAAAGCCCGCCGCATGACCGCAAGCTATCCCGCGCTTCGCCTCCGTCGCACCCGCGCCTCCGCCTGGAGCCGCCGCCTCCATGCCGAGACCGTGCTGACTCCCGCCGACCTGATCTGGCCGCTGTTCGTCGCCGAAGGGGAGGGTGTCGAGCAACCGATCGCCAGCCTGCCGGGCGTGTCGCGCTGGTCGGTCGACGGGATCGTCGCGCGCGGCCGCGAGGCGCGCGACCTCGGCATCCCGTGCATCGCGCTGTTCCCGTACACGCAGGTCGATCGCCGGACCGAGGATGGTCGCGAGGCGCTCAACCCTGACAACCTCATGTGCCAGGCGATCCGCGCGCTGAAGGACGCGGTGCCCGAGGTCGGCGTGCTGACCGACGTCGCGCTCGATCCGTACACGAGCCACGGCCATGACGGTCTGGTCGACGCGGCCGGCTATGTCGTCAACGACACGACCGCCGAGATGCTGGTCGCGCAGGCGCTGAACCAGGCCAAGGCGGGCGCGGACATCATCGCGCCGTCGGACATGATGGACGGCCGGATCGGCATGATCCGCAGCGCGCTTGAGGCGGAGTCGCACCACAACGTCCAGATCATGTCCTACGCCGCCAAGTACGCGAGCGCGTTCTACGGGCCGTTCCGCGATGCGGTCGGCTCGCGCGGGCTGTTGAAGGGCGACAAGAAGACGTACCAGATGGACAACGCCAACGCCGAGGAAGCCATTCGCGAGGTCGCGATGGATCTGGCAGAGGGCGCCGATACGGTGATGGTCAAGCCCGGCTTGCCGTATCTCGACATCATCGTCCGCGTTCGCCAGGCGTTCGAGGTGCCGGTGTTCGCGTACCAGGTGTCGGGCGAATACGCGATGATCGAGCATGCCGTCGCGGCGGGTGCGGCGGAGCGCGACGTCATGGTGCTGGAGACGCTGATGTCGTTCAAGCGCGCGGGTTGCTCGGGCGTGCTGACCTACCACGCGGCGCATGCGGCGAAATTGCTCGGCGGATGATCCAGACCGAACGGCTGATCTTGCGCGGCTGGCGTGATGACGATGCCGCCTTGCATCATGCGATGTGCGCCGATCCGGCGGTGATGGCGTATCTCGGGCCGGCGCCGACGCTGGCCGACTCCGCCGCGGTGGTGGCACGCCAGAAGGCGATGTTGGCCGACTATGGTGCGTGCTTCTGGGCGCTCGAACGACGGGATACCGGCGCGTTCATCGGCTGGTGCGGGCCCAAGCCCGGCCCGGTCGGTACGCCGATCGACGGGAAACCCGAGATCGGCTGGAGTCTCGTCCAAAGCGAATGGGGGCAGGGCTTTGCACGGGAGGCGGCGGAGGCTTCCCTTGCCTGGGGTTGGCGTGAGATGGACTTGCCGACCGTTTGGGCGATCACCGTCCCTGCAAACACGGCCAGCCGTGCGCTCATGGAACGGCTCGGGATGACGCGCGTGGTCGATGGCGATTTCGATCACCCGAAGCTCGCCGAAGACGACCCGCTTCGTCGCCATGTTCTCTACCGGATCGACCGCCCCGCTTATGTCTGAGACCGTATCGATCGAAAACCAGCCGCTGATGGCGCGCTGGTGCCGGACGATGTTCGTCGCGACGATCCTGACGGGATCGTTCCTGCTGTTCCTCGTCCAGCCGATGGTGGCGCGGATGGCGTTGCCGCGGCTGGGGGGCGCGCCGGCGGTGTGGAACTCGGCGATGCTGGTGTACCAGGCGTTGCTGCTCGCAGGGTATGCGTATGCGCATTGGCTCGGGCGGGTGAGGCCGCGGGCGCAGGCGGCGATCCACCTTGGCGTGCTGATCGTTGCGGCGTTGTGGTTGCCGATCGGGTTGATCGCGATGGACCTGCCGGCGGACGCGTTGCCCGCGCTTTGGGTGCCGTGGCTCCTTGGGTTGTCGATCGGGCCGTTGTTCTTTGCGGTCTCCGCGCAGGCGCCGCTGATCCAGCGCTGGTTCAGTGCGGCGAGCGGGGGCGGCGATCCCTATGCGCTGTATGCCGCGTCCAATCTGGGCAGTTTCGCGGGGCTGATCGCGTACCCGTTGCTGGTCGAGCCGCTGATGGCGGTGCACGGCCAGAGTCTGTTGTGGAGCGGTGGGTATCTGCTGCTGATCGTGCTGGTTCTTGCCTGCGCCACGCGCCTGCCAAAGACCGCGGCGGTCGATCACGTTGCGGCGACCAGCGCGCCGCCA
The DNA here is from genome assembly GCF_001421415.1 of Sphingomonas sp. Leaf208. Lineage (GTDB taxonomy): Bacteria > Pseudomonadota > Alphaproteobacteria > Sphingomonadales > Sphingomonadaceae > Sphingomonas. The sequence continues at coordinate 87,947 of NZ_LMKH01000023.1, read as the reverse complement.
GGTGCAAAGCGGATAGCGCACTGGATCGCGCTGGCGCTCGTGCCGTCGGGGATGATGCTGGCGACGTCGACCTACATCACCACCGATATCGTCGCGATGCCGCTGCTGTGGGTGATCCCGCTCGGGCTGTACCTGCTGAGTTTCAGCGTTGCGTTTGCGAACGATCGCTGGCTCGCCGACCTGCTCACGCGGATCGCGCCGATCACGATTCTGCTGTTCGGCGGGATCATCATGGGCGGGGTCAACGAGCGGCCGTTCTTCAGCGCGGGGATCGCGCTGGTGCTGCTGTTCATGATCTCGGTGGCGCTGCACACGACGCTGTACCGCAAGCGGCCGGCGCCGGATCGGCTGACGGGCTTCTATCTTGCGATGTCGGCTGGTGGCGCGCTGGGCGGCGTGTTCGCTGCGCTGGTGGCGCCGGTGGTGTTCGACTGGACGTATGAGTATCCGCTGCTGATCCTCGCGGCGGGCGCGCTGGTGCCGCAGATATATCTGTTCGCGCGATTTCGCGCGCTGTGGATGGGCAAGGGGCCGGCGAAGCACGTCGCGCTGCTCGCGATCGTCTGCGCGTTGGTCATCCTTACCGGTTTGCGGATCGGCAATCCCGATGGCGTGTTCGGCGAGGGGCGGCAGGGCCTCGTGTTCCTGGTGATAGCGGCGATCGGATTCGTCGCGATCGGTGCGCGGCGGCCGTACATGGTCGTGCTGGCGGGGGCGCTGGTGCTGTTCGGCGGATATCGGTCGCTCGAGTTCTCGCTCGATCCGGGCGCGCGAGTGCGAAGTTATTTTGGCGTCTATACCGTGCGGGACGAGCCGGGGCCGAACGGCGGCACGCGTGAGCTCGATCATGGGACGACGGTGCACGGTATCCAGTTGCGCGGTTCGCCTGAGCGCGAGCGGACGCCGACCACCTATTACGCGGCGGGATCGGGCGTCGGGCAGGCTATGCAGGCCGCGCCCGCCCTGTACGGCCCCCAGGCGCGGATCGGCGTAGTCGGGCTCGGGACGGGGACGCTCTCCTGCTATGCGCGGCCGGGGCAGCGCTGGCGGTTCTACGAGATCGATCCGGCGGTGGTGCGGATTGCGCGCGATACCGGGCAGTTTACCTATCTGTCGCGGTGCCTGCCCAAGTCGGAGATCCGGATGGGCGATGCGCGGATCGCGCTCGCGCATGACGAGCCCGACAGTCTCGACCTGCTCGCGCTCGATGCGTTCTCGTCGGATTCGGTGCCGATGCACCTGATGACGCGCGAGGCGTTCGCGACCTATGGCCGGGTGCTGTCGCCGCGCGGCCTGTTGCTGGCGCATATCTCGAACCGGTTCATCGATCTAGAGCCGGTGATCGCGGCGGCGGCGCGCGAGGGCGGGTGGACTGCAGTCGAGCTCAAATACCGCCCGTCGAGCTTGCTGGTCGATCGGGCGTCGGCGTCGGACTGGGTGGCATTGTCGCGCGATCCGCGTGCGATTGCCGCGTTGCGGTCGGGTGATCCGGCGTGGGCGCCGCTGGTGCCGCGCAAGGGCTTCACCGCGTGGACCGACGATTATTCGACGATCCTGCCGTTGTTGAAGGGGTTCTAGCCTTCTGATCCTCCCCTTGGCGGGGGAGGATCAGCAGCGGATCAAGCGGCGGGGAGGCTTGCCTGGATGCGCGTGATCGTGGCGCCTTGGCGATCGTTTTCCGCCTGTGCCTTGTCGCGGATCGCGGCCAGCGCGGGATAGTCGGGCTGCAGCTTGGCGGCGCGATCGGTGGCGCGTTGTTCGATGTCCGTCACCAGCGCGGACGATTGCGCGCGCCAATCGTCGAGTCCGGCGAGTGCGGTCTGCGCGGCGAGCCACGCGTCGCTGCCGACTGCGCCACCGCGTGCGGTCCGTGCGAGGGCCTCGGTCTTGGCCGCGTCGCGCGTGAAGCCGGTGGCGATCGCATCGAGCTTACCCGATATCGTCCGGATATCGGCATCGAGGGCGGGATCGGGGGCGGCCACCGCGGTCTTCACCTCGGGCTCGGCGAATCCGAGCTTCTCGACCGGGCGCAGGCCGAGCGACGGATAGGCGGTGGTATCCTTGCTGCACGCGGACGCTGCGAGCAGGGCGAGGAGCGACAGCGAGCGGAGCGGAGCGGCGAGTTTCATGCCCGCCGCTCTATGCGTCCGCGCCGCCCGACACAACTTTATCGCGGCAAACCCTTGCGCCCCCGAAAATGCCTGCTATCAGCGCCCCTCCAGTGCACCCATAGCTCAGCTGGATAGAGCATCAGACTACGAATCTGAGGGTCGGGCGTTCGAATCGCTCTGGGTGCACCAGGATTTTCCGCTTCACGGCGGGCTTGTCGAACCGGTTACGGGGCGGCGATGCACCCATAGCTCAGCTGGATAGAGCATCAGACTACGAATCTGAGGGTCGGGCGTTCGAATCGCTCTGGGTGCACCATTTTTCCTATCATCGGGCGTCGAGCCAGCGAGCGATGCGATCGAGGAGCCGGTCGGTCGCGTCGAGCCTTCCGCCCATTTGCAAGAAGGCGTGGATCACGCCGTCGAACCGGTCGTGGTCAACGTTGACTCCCGCGTCGCGCAGGCGCTGGCCGTATGCTTCGCCTTCGCCGCGTAGTGGGTCGCTCTCGCAGGTTACGAGCAGCGTCGGGGGCAAGGCGCTCAGGTCCTCTGCCAGGATCGGTGATGCACGCGGATCGGTCCGTGCGTCCGGCGATGCGAGATACAGGTCGATCTGCCGTTCCAGCGACGCGGCGTCGATGATGTTGCCGTCCTCGCTCTTTCGCGACGGGTAGGCTGTATCGCAGCGCAGGTCGGTGTTTGGGTAGAGCAGGATTTGGCCTTTTAGGGCTGGTCCGCCTTCGGATGCTGCGCGGGAGGCGAGCGCGGTCGCGAGCGTACCGCCTATGCTGTCTCCGGAGACAACGATCCGCGACGGGTCGATCTCCAGCGCATCGACTTGCGCGGCGAGGCCTTGCAACGCCGTCCAGCTATCGTCGAGTTGCGCGGGGAAGCGGTGTTCGGGCGCCAGGCGATAGGCGGGCGCGGCGACCAGCCAGCCGGTCCGGTTCGCCAGCGCGCGCAACGCCGGATCGTGGCCGTCGATCGACCCGGCGATCGCGCCGCCGCCGTGGATGTGCAGCAGGAGCGGCAATCGGCCGGGTTTGGGACGATAGAGCCTGACGGTGAGCGGGCCGGACTCGGACGGCAGCATGAGGTGCGTGATCGCATGGACCGGTTCCGGATCGCCGGAGAAGGTCTTCAGCAACGCCGTCTGGTAGCGGAAGTCGGCGAGCCACTGTGCGTCGTCCGCGTGCGGATCGGCGTCCGGGGCGAGCGTCTTTATCGTGTCGAGTATCGTTCGAGCCTGTGGATCCACCGGCGCATCTCCTTCGCGGGTCGGACGTTTGGTGGCCACGACGAGTTCCCTGCGCGGGCGGCTGCGACTTTGGACAAGGCCGGGCGTTCAGCGCACTAAGGATTTGAAGGAGATGGCTATGAAGCGGACGGGCAAGCGATTGATCGGCGGGGCGCTGCTGGCGGCGGTATCGGGGATCGGGCTGTCGCTCTATTCGAGCCGCGTCGCGCGGCTTGCCGAGGATTTGGTGCCGGCGGAAGGGCGTTTTCTCGACGTCGCAGGCGCTCGGTTGCATTATATCGATGTCGGCAGCGGGCCGGCGATCGTCATGGTCCACGGGCTCGCCGGGCAGTTGCGCAACTTCAGCTATGCGCTCGTCGACCTGCTGAAGGACGACTACCGCGTGATCGTCGTCGACCGGCCGGGGTCGGGCTATTCGACCGCGACGGGGGCGATGCCGGGGATCATCGGGCAGGGTGCAATCATCGCCGACTTCATCCAGAAGCTGGGGCTCGATCGGCCGCTGCTGGTGGGGCATTCGCTGGGCGGTGCGCTGAGCCTAGCGGTCGGGCTCGACCATCCGCATCTGGTCCGCGCGCTCGCACTGATCGCGCCGTTGACGCAGCCGCTGGAGCAGGTGCCGGAGAGTTTTCGCGGTTTGGCACGTGTTCCGTCGGGTGCGCGTCTTGCGTTCGCGCAGGTGTTGGGGACGCCGCTTAGCCGGTTGACCGCGAAGAAGACGCTGGAAGGCGTGTTCGCGCCCGAGGCTGTGCCGGAAGATTTCATAACGCGGGGCGGCGGCGCGCTGTCGGCGCGACCGATCGCGATTGCGGCGGCGGCGGCGGATCTTGCCGGGGCGAATGACGATGTGACGACGATGGTTGGGCGGTATGCGGAGATCGGCTTGCCCGTGCGGATCTTGTTTGGGCGGCAGGATGCGATTCTGGATCCGGCTTGGAATGGTCACCGGACTGCGGCGGTGATTCCGGGGGCTAAGATCGATACGATCGAGGGGGGGCACATGATCCCGATTACTGCGCCTGAGGCTTGTGCGCGGTTTGTAAGGGCTGCGTTTGCGGCTGGATGAGGGGCGGCGTCCCGTATACTTTCCACCCCGGCAAAGGCCGGGGCCCAATTGGGGAAGCTAGCTAACGAAGCGCATCCCTCCGTTACGCCGAACTTTCCAATTGGGCCCCGGCCTTCGCCGGGGTGGTGCCTTGGTGGAGGACGGCGCGAGCAACTGAGGGGTCGGCGGTGGAGCAAAATACCACCGTCCCGCTGATACCGCACCGGTAACTCGCAGCGCTACGCCATAATCGAACGCCATCCCCCGCTCCTTGTTCTCCCGCGAAGGCGGGAGCCCAGTCTGGGCTCCCGCCTTCGCGGGAGAACAAGCTTTAGGTAAGGTTTAGCCGGCGACGGGGAGCTTCACCTTGCCGGCTTCGTCGCGTTCCAGGGCGCCGTAGGACAGTACGACCTCGAGCAGCAGTGGTCCGCCATAGATGTGTGGGAACTGCTGCCCGCCACGCGACTCTTCCCACTTCACGTCGTCGCCGAGTGCTTCGAGATCGATCGCCGCGACGTGCAGGTCCGACTGGCCAGCGAAGTGCTTGTCGACCGTCTCCGTCAGCTGCTCTGCCGTCGACAGGTGGATATAGCCATCTGCCACATCCACCGGCGCCCCCGCAAAGCTCCCGCTCTCCAGGGTCGCCAGCTGCTCGCCGGTCAGCACCTTGTACGCGATCGGATCGCGGCTCATTCGCCGTCCTCCGGTCCCGCAGCGGTATCCTCGCCGATCGTCGCGCCGGTATCTGGAGCGACCTCCGGCACGGCGTCCGCCAGGTTGATCTCGGCGTCTTCCTCGGTTTCCTCGATCCGTGCGGCGGAGACGACATGTTCGCCCTTCGCCACGTCGAACAGCTTCACGCCCGCCGAGTTGCGGCTGATGACGCGGAGCGACGCCAGAGTCGTGCGGATCAGTTTCGCCTGGTTGGTCACCAGCATCAGCTGATGGCCCTTCGCCGCGGCGAAGCTCGCCACCACCGGGCCGTTACGCGCGATGTTGTCGATGTTGGTGATGCCCTGGCCACCGCGACCCGTGCGGCGATAGTCATAGGCGCTCGACAGCTTGCCATAGCCGTTTTCGCAGACCGTCAGGATGAACTGCTCGCGGTCCTTGAGATCGTTGTAGCGGTCGGCGCCCATGCCGTGATCGCCCTCGCGTTCGCCCTTCCACGGTGCGAACTTGAGGTAGGTCTCGCGCTCCTCGGGCGTCGCGCCGACACGGTGCAGGACCGACAGCGAGATGACCTCGTCGTCGCCCTTCAACGTCACGCCGCGTACGCCGGTCGACGTCCGGCTCTGGAACTCGCGGACGTCGTCGCCGGCAAAGCGGATCGCCTTGCCGAGCTTGGTCGCGAGCAGCACGTCGTCATGCTCGCTGAGCAGCGCGACGCCGATCAGCTTGTCCTCGGACCCTTCTTCGAAGCGCATCGCGATCTTGCCGTTCGACGGCACGTTGGTGAACGCATCCATCGCGTTGCGGCGGACGAGTCCGCGCTGCGTCGCGAACATCACGTGCAGGCGGCTCCACTCGCTCAGGTCCTCCGGCAGCGGAAGCACGGTCGAGATCGTCTCGCCCGGTGCCAGCGGCAGCAGGTTGATCATCGGTCGACCACGCGTCGCTGGACCACCCTCGGGCAGGCGCCAGACCTTGTAGCGATAGACCTTGCCGAGGTTCGAGAAGAACAGCACCGGGGTATGCGTCGAGGTGACGAACAGCTCGGTGACGACGTCCTCGTCCTTCGTCGACATGCCCGCGCGACCCTTGCCGCCACGCGCCTGCGCGCGGAACGTGTCGAGGCTGGTGCGCTTGATATAGCCCTGCATGGTCACGGTGACGACCATGTCCTCGCGCTCGATCAGGTCCTCGTCGTCGATGCCGTTGGCGGCGGCGGCGATCTCGGAGCGGCGCGGCGTAGCGAATTCGTCGCGGATCGCGATCAGCTCGCCGCGCATCACCTCGTACAGCTTCGAACGGTCGCCGAGGATGTGGAGCAGCTCGCCGATCGTCGCGGCCAGTGCCTTCAGCTCGTCGCCGATCTCGTCGCGGCCGAGCAATGTCAGGCGGTGCAGGCGGAGATCGAGGATCGCGCGGACCTGCGGCTCGGACAGCTTGTAGATGCCGTCGGCCTGCTTGTCCTCGACCGCCTCGACCAACGCGATGTACGGCGCGATCTCCTCGACCGGCCATTCGCGGGCGAGCAGCTTGCCGCGCGCTTCCGCCGGGCTCGACGAGCCGCGGATGATCTTGACGACTTCGTCGAGGTTGGTGACCGCGATGACGAGGCCGAGCAACAGATGCGCGCGCTCACGTGCCTTGGCGAGTTCGAACTTAGACCGCCGCGTGATGACTTGCTCGCGGAAGGTGATGAACGCGCCGATGATGTCGCGCAGGTTGAGCAGTTCGGGGCGACCGCCGCGGATCGCCAGCATGTTGGCGGGGAAGCTCGACTGCGCCGGCGTGTGCCGCCAGAGCTGGTTGAGCACGACGTCGACGGTCGCGTCGCGCTTCAGGTCGATGACGATACGGACGCCCATGCGGCTCGATTCGTCGCGGATGTCGCTGACGCCTTCGATCCGCTTGTCCTTGGCGGCTTCGGCGATCTTCTCGACCAGGCCGTTCTTGCCGGTCTGGAACGGGATCTCGGTGAGGACGATCGAGCGACGGTCGCCCTTGCCCTCCTCGACGATATGGCACGAGCGGACGATGATCGAGCCGCGGCCGGTCTCGTAGGCGGACTTGGCGCCCGCGCGGCCGAGGATGATCGCGCCGGTCGGGAAGTCGGGACCGGGGACGATCTCGAACAGTTCCTCGGTCGTGATCGCGCCATTGTCCATGTAGGCGAGGCACGCGGCGATGACCTCGCCGAGATTGTGCGGCGGGATGTTGGTCGCCATGCCGACGGCGATGCCGCCTGCGCCGTTGACCAGCAGGTTCGGGAAGCGCGCCGGCAGCACCGAAGGCTCGCGCTCCGAGCCGTCATAGTTGGGCGTGAAGTCGACCGTGTCCTTGTCGAGATCGCCGAGCAGCGCGTTCGCCACCTTGCCGAGACGCGCCTCGGTATAGCGCATCGCTGCGGGTGGATCGGGATCCATCGAGCCGAAGTTGCCCTGGCCGTCGATCAGCGGCACGCGCATCGACCAGTCCTGGGTCATGCGGGCCAACGCGTCGTAGATCGAGCTGTCGCCGTGCGGATGGTATTTACCCATCACGTCACCGACGATGCGTGCGGACTTGCGATAGGGCTTGCCAGCGACGAAGCCGCTTTCGTGCGCGCCGTACAGGATGCGGCGGTGGACGGGCTTGAGGCCGTCGCGGACGTCGGGCAGTGCGCGCGCGACGATGACGCTCATCGCATAGTCGAGATAGCTCGACTTCATCTCGTCGACGATCGAGATCGTGGCGATGCCGGCGGGCTCGCCGCCCTGGGGTTCGGCGAGTATGGTCTCGTCGGTCAAATCTGAACGCTTTCGGCTTGTTGCGGTATGATGACACACCTTAGCCGAGGGGGGGGCACCTTACTACCCCCGCGCACGCGTACGCACGCGAGGGAGCAAGGTTTCATCGTTAATTCGGGCTTATTTGCAGGCGGTCTTGGTCTTGTTGCCGGCGAGCGAGCAATTGTAGGTGACGGACTTGCCGTTCGCGAGCTTGGCGGTGACCATGCGACCCTTGGCGACGGTCGTGGTGCGCTTGGCGACCTTGGTGTTGCCGGCGGGCGTGGTCGTCTTGGTCGTGGTGGTGTGCGTCGCGACGGTCTTCGGCTGGACGGTCTTGGTCGGAGCCTGGCTCGCGGCGACGGCTGCGGTGCCGGACAGCAGCGTAGCGCCGGCGAGGATCGCGAGGGGGAGGGACTTCTTCATGCGGGTATCCTCTCGTTTCGGCCTTGGTGGACGATGTGGAGGAGACTGCGCCGAGGGACCTGAACGGACTGTGGCAGGCAGGTGAAATCCGCGTCATGCGCAGGACTGCTTCTCACCCCTCCCTGGAAGGGAGGGGCAGGGGTGGGTCGGTTTCCACATTGGCTAGCGGTCGTGGTCTGCAACCGGCCGACCCACCCCCAACCCCTCCCTTTCAGGGAGGGGAGTAGAAGTCAGGGCGTGACCTCGACGCCGTCCCATGCGAACAGCTTCCCGCTGTCCGGCGCGCGCAGGCTGTCGATGACGTCGAGCAACTGCACCGCCGCGCGGTCAGGCTTGAACAGGTTGCCGGGCGTCACGTTGCCCTGGAACGGCTTCGACAAACCGGTGTCGACCGTCCCCGGATGCAGCCCCACGACGATCCCGCTCGAATTGCGACGCTTGTCCTCGATCGAGATCGTCTTCACCAACTGGTTCAGCGCCGCCTTCGACGCACGGTACCCGTACCAGCCACCGAGCTTGTTATCGCCAATGCTGCCAACGCGCGCCGAGAGAACCGCGAAGACGATCCGCCCCGCTTTCGGCATCGTCGGCAAGAAGTGCTTCGCCACCAGCGCCGGCCCGATCGCATTGATCGCGAAGTTGCGCGCCATCCACACCGGGTCGAGCTCGCGCATCGCCTTCTCGGGGCCCTTGTCGCCGTCGTGCAGCAACCCGGTCGCGACGATCACCAGCGCCGGCGAGCCGACCCGCAAAGCCGCCGCTGCAATGCTTGCCTCATCCTCCAGATCGAGATGTCGATCGCCACTCTCCGATCGCGCGAACCCGTAGACCTGGTCGAACGCCCCTTCCTCGATCAGCGCCTCTTCCAGCGCCTTGCCGATCCCGCCCGACACACCGATGACGACCGCGCTGCTCACTTGCGCACGAACCGGAACTGCGCGTCGCTGCTGCCCGCCGCGTCATAGGCATAGCCGTCGCTGTCGAACCCCTTGATCCCCTCGATGTCGTCGACCCGGTGTTCGACCAGCCACCGCGCGACCATCCCGCGCGCCTTCTTCGCGTGGAAGCTGACGAACTTCTGTGCGTCGCCCTCGCGGAAATCGATCGCGACGACGCGGATCGACTTGGGCAACTTGCCGTCCGCCGCCGCCCAATATTCTTGGCTCGCGAGGTTGAGGATCGTCCCCGACCCCTCCGCCTCGACGTCGTCCGCGAGCAGCTTGGCGATGCGGTCGCCCCACCAATCGGTCAGCTTCGTCTTCCGCGGCGCCCAGCGCGTGCCCATCTCCAGCCGGTAGGGGCGCATCAGATCGAGCGGCCGCAGCAACCCGTAGAGTCCCGACAACATCCGCACGTGATCCTGCGCGTAATCGACCGCCGCCTCGTCGAGCGTCTTGGCCTCCAGCCCGGTATAGACATCGCCGGCGAACGCGAACATCGCCGGCCGCTCGGGCAGCGTGTCGAAATCGCGGTACCGGTCCGCGTTCAGCTTCGCCAGCGCGGGCGAGATATGCATCAGTTCCGACAACTTCTTCTGCGTCAGGTGCGCGGCGGCATGCGCCAGCGTCTTCGCCTCGTCGGCAAACCTCGGCGCGGTCGGGTCGAGCTTGGGCAACGCGCTCTCGTAATCGAGCGTCTTGGCGGGCGATAGAACAGCGATCATGGCCGCGATCTAGCGACGGCCGGGAGCACGTTCAATCGACGTTCACGCGTAATCTCACATCCGCGGGATCCAAGCCGCTCGCTTGAACGTATGCATGGCGGATCATATAGCGGCGTCGCGCGCCACTTACGTAAGCGGGCCGACGCAGAGGGAGAGTTTCCGCATGAAGACCATTTCCAAGCTTGCACTGATTGCGGCGTTTGCCACCGGCACGAGCGGCCTCGCGCTGTCGGCGCCTGCGTTCGCCAAGGACAAGAAGGCCGAAGAGGCACCGGCAATGAAGCTGAGCCCCGAAGTCCAGAAGCCCGGCATCGCCGCGCAGACTGCGCTGACCGCCAAGGATTACGCCGGCGCGCAGACCGCGATCGACCAGATCGATGCCGCCGCCAAGACCGACTACGAGAAGTATATCGGCGCGGCGCTTCGCTATCAGCTCGAGAACGAGAAGCTGGTTGCCGCGCAGACCGCCAACCCGAACGCGCCGATGAACGAGACGACGCTGGCAAAGCCACTCGACGCGCTGATCGCCAACCCGGCGACGCCGGCTGCCGATCGCGGCAAATACGCATATCGCCGCGGTGCACTCGCGTTCAACGGCAAGCAGTATCCGATCGCGCTCCAGTATTTCGCGAAGGCCAAGGATCTCGGATATACCAACCCGGACCTCGGATTGCAGATCGTCAAGGCGAAGATGGAAAGCGGCGACGTGACCGGTGCCACCGCCGATCTCGACGCTTCGATCACGCAGATGACCGCGGCGGGCCAGAAGGCTCCCGAGGATTATTATCGCTATGCGATCGCCAAGTCCTATGCCGCCAAGCGCAACGCCGACACGATGGCGTGGCTGAAGAAGTGGATCGCGGCATATCCGTCGGCGAAGAACTGGCGTGATGTGCTGATCCTGTCGGGGATCCAGGCCAACGCGCTGATCCCGCTCGACGAGGCACAGAAGGTCGACGTGTTCCGCCTGATGCGTGCGACCAATTCGCTCGCCGATCAGACCGACTATCTCCAGTATGCCGACAGCGTGAACCGTCGCGGCCTGCCGAGCGAAGCACAGGCGGTGATCAAGGAAGGTCTCGCCGCGGGCAAGATCCCGGCGTCGAACACGATGGCCAAGGGCCTGCTGGCGGACGCGAGCAAGAACATCGCCAACGATGGTCCGTTGTCGGGTCTCGAGAAGCGCGCTGCGGCCGCTCCCAACGGCAAGCTCGCCGCGGGTACGGCCGATGCCTATCTGGGTCAGAACAACTACGCCAAGTCGATCGAGCTGTATCGCCTGGCGCTGACCAAGGGCGGTGTCGATGCCGACGACGTCAACCTGCATATGGGCATCGCGCTCGCGCGGTCGGGCGACAAGGCTGGCGCCACGACGGCGTTCTCGGCGGTCAAGGCTTCGCCCAAGGCCGACGTTGCTGGTCTGTGGACGACCTGGCTCGGCGCACCGGCTGCTTAAGCTAAGGCCTCTTTGGAATGGGAAGCGGGGCGGCAGCAATGCCGCCCCGTTTTCGTTTGAGGTAAGGCTGGCCAATCACGGCGTCTGAACTCCCCTCCCTGGAAGGGAGGGGCAGGGGGTGGGTTGGCCTGCTTGTGTCACGAAAGTCCGAACCAAGCGGAACCCAACCCACCCCCAACCCCTCCCTTTCAGGGAGGGGCGAAGGTCGGCAAACCCCTTGATCGTCCCTCTTGCGGGGGAGATCGAGGAGCGACGACTAGTCGACCACCACCGGGATGCCTGACAGCGCCTTCGCCGTCCGGATCGTCAGCGACGTCTTCACGCTGGCCACATTCGGCGCAGGCGTCAGGTGCGTCGTCAGGATTTCCTGGAAACTCTTCAGGTCGGCGGCGACGATCTTCAGGATGAAGTCGATCTCGCCGTTGAGCATGTGGCATTCGCGGATTTCGGGAATGTCGGCGATGTGATGCTCGAACGCGGCGAGGTCGTGCTCGGCCTGGCTGCGCAGCGACACCATCGCGAACACGGTGATCGGGAAGCCCAGGCGGCTGGCATCGAGATCGGCGTGATAGCCACGAATGGCACCCGCTTCCTCGAGTGCGCGGACGCGGCGGAGGCACGGCGGCGCAGTGAGCCCCACCTGGTCGGCCAGGTCGACATTGGTCATCCGACCGTCGGCCTGCAACAGCGACAGGATCTGCCGATCGATCCGGTCAAAACTCATTACACGCAACTCCTGATGGGCATCGCAAACCAAGCGATTCATTCCTCATAGCGATAAGATTGTTGCGGCGAAACGCAATTGTCCCACAATGCGACGAAGGCCTTTGCCCACCAAAATGGGTTGTTCCTTCGCATCGCCGCGCGCGTTAAGGAATCGGTACGGAGAGCGTGCTAAGCCCGCTGAAGCCGGGGAACGATGTGCGGTTCGACGATAGCCTGAAGACGATCCTTGCCGCCGACATGGCCACCGATTTCGGTGCGCAATCGGCGTGGCGGCAGTTGGTCGACCTGATGGGACGCGGTCGTGCGGTGGTCGACGAGCCGGCGATCGCGCGGTTGTGGCTGTTGCGGCAGGCGGTGCCGGTCGAGGTCCGGGCCGCGAGTGCGCGGGCGCTGGCGTTTGCCAAGCCCGATGCGCGACTCGTGGGGTTCTTCGCGGAAGACGTGCTGGCGATCGCCGCACCGGTGTTGCGGACGGCGACGCTGGAGCCGGACGATTGGCTCGCGCTTCTCCCGCGACTGACACCGCCGAGCCGTTCCGTGCTGCGCCATCGTCGCGATCTGCCCGCCGAGGTCCAGCGTGGGTTGCAGAGCTTCGGTCCGACCGACTTCGTGTTGCCGCAACCCGAAGCGCCAGTCGAGATCGAGATGGCCGAGGCTGAACCGGCCGCGCCCGAGCCCATCGCGCCCGAGCCGATTGCTCTCGAACCGGTGCCGATCGAAAAAGCGCCAGTCCGCGATGACCCGGTCGCGAAGCTTCCGGAACCGGCTCCCACCGACATTCCCGAGCTGTCCCTATACGCCGCGCCGCTCAGCGAAACCCCGTTCATGGCGCTCGGCGCGGTCGCGCGGGGGTTGCCGTTCGTCGCCGAGGCGTTTCGCCACGCCAAGCTTGCCGAGACCGAGCCGGCCGTGGTCGAGCCGGCTGGACCAGCCCCGGCGGATCGGTTCGAGATTTCCGACCTCGTCGCGCGGATCGAGGCGTTCAATCGCGACCGCACCGTCGATGCTGCTACGCCAGCGCCCGTAGCCGTTGAAATCGAGGGCTTCCGCTTCGAGACCGATGCGCAAGGGATCATCCGCATGGTCGACGGCGTTGCGCGCTCTGCACTGGTCGGCGTGTCGCTCGCCTATGCCGCGCAACAGGGTGAGGCGCATCTCGACGGAGTGGCAGCAGGCGCGTTCCGCCGACGCTCGCGGTTCAGCGATGCGCGGCTTGAAGTCGGCGGCCTGTCCGATGCGTTCGGATCATGGCGGCTGTCAGGCGTTCCGGCATTCGAACACGCCTCCGGTCGCTTCAACGGTTTCCGCGGAACGGGGCGTCGCCCTCGTCGCGACGAGACGGCCGAGCCGGTTCGTGTGTCGTCGCCGGTGTCCGACTCGCTTCGGCAGCTCGTTCACGAACTGCGCACGCCGACCAATGCGATCGCCGGGTTCGCGGAGCTGATCGAGACGCAGTTGCTCGGCCCGGTATCGCCGACCTACCGCGACCGTGCGACCACGATCCGCACGCAGGCGGGCGACCTGCTTGCGGCGATCGACGATCTCGATACTGCCGCCCGGATCGAAGGGTGTGCGCTCGACCTGCGCCCGACGACGGTGCCGGTTCGTGCGTTGCTCGACCGCGTCGCCCGCGATCTCCAGCCGCTAGCGACGCTGCGTGGTACGAGCCTGGGCGTGGCGATGCCGGCGGGCGACTGCGACATCCTCGGCGACGATCGTGCGGTCGAGCGGTTGATCGGCCGGTTGCTCGCCGCGCTGGTTTCGGCGGGGCGGAAGGGCGAGCAGCTCGGCGTGGTCGTCCGGCCGGTTTCTAACACCGTGACGATCGAGTTCGATCGACCCGCCGCGCTCGCCGCACACGCCACCGATGTCCTGCTGAGCATCGATGCCGAACATGAGAGCGACGGCGATGGCGCGCCCTTGCTCGGGACCGGGTTCGCGTTGCGGCTGGCACAGAACCTCGCGGTCGAACTGAGCGGCGTGCTGACGATCGGCGCCGACCGCCTGACCCTTCAGCTTCCGGCTGCTGATACTGTTGATGCGGAGCGGACCGCCGACGAACAGCGGTGACGTATCGCCCCCCGTGCCCGACCGACGCACAACGCGTGGTATGGCCCGAGAAATTCGGCACGCGCTTCACCGTCTTCGCGGACGTCGAAGAGGAATTCGACTGGAATGCCCCGCTGGATCGCCGCAACCGTTCGACGACCGCGATGGCGGCCTTTCCTGACGCGCATCGCCGGTTCGCCGAACGGGGCGTCGCGCTGGCCTGCATGGTCGACTATCCGGTTGCCACCGATCCAGCGTCCGTCGCGATACTCGGACGTGTCCTCGAAGATGGACGGTCGGAGATCGGCACGCAGCTCCATGCCTGGGTCAATCCGCCGTTTCCGGACAGCGCGCCGCCGGGATCGAGTTACGCCGGCAATCTGCCGCGTGCATCGGAAGCCGCCAAGCTCGAAACGCTGACGAAGGCGATCACGGCCGCGTTCGGTAAGGCCCCCCGCGCTTACCGGGCTGGCCGCTACGGTATCGGTCCGAACAGTTTCGCGCTGCTCGCCGGGCTCGGTTATCGGATCGATAGCTCGGTTCGTCCCGGCTATGATTACAGTGCTGACGGAGGTCCCGACTTCTCGGTGGCCGACGCCGGCGCGTATCGCGCAGAGGGGATCGTCGAGTTGCCGCTGACTACGGTTTTCACGGGTGGTGCACGATGGGGTGGCGCGCATTTGTACCGGGCACTCGGACGCATTCCAAAGGGCAGGGGCCTCTTCGCACGCGCGCACCTGCTGTCCCGGATCGCGCTGACGCCCGAGGACATGCCGATCGCCGATGCTTTGGAGGCCGTCGCGGTGGCGGCTGGCGAAGGGCTGCGGTTGCTCAACCTGTCCTTCCACTCGCCGTCTTTGGTTCCGGGTCACACGCCTTATGTTCGCGACGCGGCGGATCTGAAGCGTTTTCATGCATGGTGGGCGGTGATGCTCGACGAGTTCGACCGCCGCGGGATCCGCAACGCCTCGCTTGATGAGATCATTTCGGCGCTCGAGTAGCGGCCGGATCGCGGGCTTGCTTTATTCGGAGGTTCGCGAACAAATTTGATCGCGACGCTACGGCTAAGTCCAACGGGCTCCCCTCCCTGGAAGGGAGGGGCAGGGGGTGGGTTGGCTTCCGCATGTTCGACCGTTGGGGCTCAAGCTGGCCGACCCACCCCCGACCCCTCCCTTCCAGGGAGGGGGATCGTTGGGGTTTGGGCTTCGTTGCAGCTCTCACCCTGCCGTCATAGCTGCACCCCAAAACGAGAAAGGGCGGCCCGTTGCCGGACCGCCCTTCTGGTACGCAGATACTGAAAGCGGGATTAGCGCTTCGAGAACTGGAAGCTGCGACGGGCCTTCGCCTTGCCGTACTTCTTGCGCTCGACGACGCGGCTGTCGCGGGTCAGGAAGCCTGCTGCCTTCACCGATGCGCGCAGCACCGGCTCGAAGCGGGTCAGCGCCTGGCTGATGCCGTGCTTGACCGCGCCGGCCTGGCCCGAAAGGCCGCCGCCCTTGACGGTGCAGACGACGTCGTACTGACCTTCGCGCTCGGTGATGCCGAACACCTGGTTGATGACGAGACGCAGCGTCGGACGTGCAAAATACACTTCCTGGTCACGACCGTTGATCGTGATCTTGCCGGTGCCGGGCTTGACCCAGACGCGTGCGACGGCGTCCTTGCGACGGCCGGTCGCATAGGCGCGGCCCTGCTTGTCGAGGATCTGCTCGCGCAGCGGCATCGGCTCGCGGACGGGCTCGTTCGAGACCGGCGCTGCGATATCGCCTTCGCTGGTCGGCAGAGCCTGCTCGGCGGGGGCAGCCGGCGCGGGCTGGTTGGTCAGGCTCGCGAGATCGGCGAGCGACTGGCGGTTGTCGGACATTATGCGCCCACCTTGTTCTTGCGGTTCATGCTGCCGATGTCGAGCACGGCAGGGTTCTGTGCCTCGTGCGGATGCTCGGTGCCCTTGAAGATACGCAGGTTGCGCATCTGCTCACGACCCAGCGGGCCGCGCGGGATCATGCGCTCGACAGCCTTTTCGAGAACGCGCTCCGGGAAGCGGCCGTCGAGGACCTTGGCAGCAGTGATGCCCTTGATGCCGCCGGCATAACCGGTGTGCTTGTAATAGATCTTCTTCGCGGCCTTGTTGCCGGTGAAGCGGATCTTGTCGGCGTTGATCACGACGACGTTGTCACCGCAATCGACATGCGGGGTGAACGACACCTTGTGCTTGCCGCGCAGGACGTTGGCGATGATCGATGCGGCACGGCCGACGACGAGACCTTCCGCGTCGACGATATGCCACTGCTTGTCCACCTCAGCCGGCTTTGCCGACTTGGTGGTCTTCATGAGCGCCTTCATGGGCGTTAGACCTTCCAGATTGAATGCAAGCGCACCAATGGGAGGCCCCACAGCGCGAATGCCGGCCTAATGCTGAAAGGGGGGCTTCAAGTCAAGCTTTCCGCCGGTTTCCTGACGGGTATTATTATACCCGCTGCTTTACATGAGGTGCTGTGCCCACCGCGTGGGCGGCGAACATCGCGGCTATCAGGAGCAGCGCGGCATTGCCCTGATGCGCGACCGCGACGTCGATCTGCACGCCGGTCATCAGCGTCGCGATGCCGAGCATGATCTGGAGCGTGACGAGCCCGACGACGAAGAAGCCAGCGCTGCTGCCGGTCTTGGTCGCCTTGATCGCCAGCCAGATGAGCCCGGCGGCGGCGGCGAACGCGAACCAGCGGTGGATGAACTGCACGACGATCGGGTTGTCGACCGCATTGCTCCAGGCGGGGTTCACCATCGGCACGTCCGCGGGGAACAGCCCGTCGCCCATCAGCGGCCAGCTCGCGAAGGCATAGCCGGCGTCGAGACCGGCGGTGAACGCGCCATACACGAGCTGTACGAACAGTAGCGCCAGCGCGACGATTGCGACCGGCGCCAGGCGGGCAGGGGCGGCGAGCGGATTGCGGTGCAGCGCCATCAGGTCGAGTGCGGTCCACACGATCCCGGCGAGGATCGTCAGCGCGGTCAACAGGTGGACGGCGAGTCGAATGTGGCTGACGTCGGTCCGCACCGACAGTCCGGAGGCGACCATCCACCAGCCGATGGCGCCCTGGAACGCACCGAGCGCCAGCAACGCCGACAGCCGCCAGCCATAGCCGACCGGGATACGTTTGCGCACCGCGAACCAGATCAGCGGCACCGCGAACACGAGACCGATCACGCGGCCCCATAGCCGGTGGAGGTATTCCCAGAAGAAGATCGCCTTGAACCCGCCGACCGTCATGTCGGCGTTGAACGCGGCATATTCGGGGATGCGCTTGTAGGCGTCGAACTCGGCCTGCCACTGCGCGTCGTTGAGCGGCGGGATGATCCCGCTGATCGGCTTCCACTGCGTGATCGACAGCCCCGACTCGGTCAGCCGCGTGATCCCGCCGATGACGACCATCGCTACGATTAGGCCGGCGACCGTGAACAGCCACAGGGCGACGGAACGAGGACGGGCTTTGCTGAGGAAGGCGGCGCTCGGTTGAAGCATGGTGAGGAGATAGTGGTTTGCGCGGCGAGGCGCCATCGGTTCGTGGTGCGGCGTTGCTTCATGTTGCTGGGGGCGGTTGGGTAGAAGCCGGACTCGCTACCGTCGCACGCTACTTCCTTGTTCTCCCGTGAAGGCGGGAGCCCAGTCTGGGCTCCCGCCTTCACGGGAGAACAAGGAGGAGGGAGTGAACCCTTCAAAATGTGGCCTAACTTGCCGCCAAAATTAACAATGTAATGTTGTATCCTGTCAACGAGGCGTCTATATCCGACGGACGATGACGCCCTCGGCCACGCATACCCACCGCTTCGCCGGTCTCGATCGCTATGCGATCGGACTGTCGGGCCTGTGCATGGTGCATTGCCTGGCGACCTCCGTGCTGGTCGCGCTGATGTCGACCGCGGGCGGTTTTCTGCTCGACCCGATCTTCCACGAAGTCGGCCTGACGATCGCGATAGGTCTCGGCGCGCTCGCGCTCGGGCGCGGCGTGCTGAACCACGGCTATATGATGCCTGCTGCGATGGGCGCGCTCGGACTGGGCATCATGGCGGGCGCGATGACGCTGCCGCACGACAGCGGTGGCGGCGAGACGTTGTGGACGATCGTCGGCGTCGGGTTGCTCGCATTCGGCCACGATCTCAACCGTCGCGCGGAAAGCTGAGCGGGTTGTTGGAACCCTTCCGGCATCCTACTTCGTCCGGCATGGCGCACGCTCACAACCACACCGAACCGCAGGGCGCCGATCTCACCGTCGCAGCACAGACGACGCTCGAAAAGGCCGGCGAACAATGGACGACGATGCGCGCCAGCGTGTTCGCAGCCCTCGCCAGCTTCGAGAAGCCGGCCTCGGCCTATGACATCGCCGAGGCCGTCTCGAAGGCCGAAGGTCGCCGGGTGGCGGCGAACAGCGTGTACCGCATTCTCGACCTGTTCGTCGGCGCGAACCTAGCGCGTCGAGTCGAGAGCGCGAACGCCTATGTCGCCAACGCGCATCCGGATTGCCTGCACGACTGCATCTTCTTGGTCTGCGACTCGTGCGGCCAGACCACGCATCTCGATAACGACACGATCACCAACGGCGTTCGCAACGCGGCGGAGGCGGCGGGCTTCTCCCCGGTGAGGCCGGTGATCGAAGTTCGCGGGCGGTGCGCCGATTGCGAGGCGAAGTAGGAGCTTACCCCGCACGTTTACCTTCATGATCAGTCGTCCCTCCCTGAAAGGGAGGGGTAGGGGTGGGTCGGTTCGTTTTGGCTAGCGCCGCCTGATCCGGAAGCCGACCCACCCCCGGCCCCTCCCTTCCAGGGAGGGGAGGCCGTCACGCTCCTGGCACGGTTCTACACCAGATCCTTCCCCATCCGGATCATCGGTACCGGGACTTCCCCCGGCGTCTCGATCCGCTCGATCGGCAGATACCCGCAGGCGCGGTACAGCGGCTCTCCGGCCAGCGTCGCCATCATCTCCGCCCTTGCAAACCCGGCCTCTCGCGCGGCAGTTTCGCAAACCAACAGCACCAGCCGCCCGACACCCCGCCGCGTGAAATCCGGATCGGTATACATCGCGCGGATCCGTGCCGCGTCGCGCACCGGATCGAGCAACGCCGCATCGCGCAACGCCGTGCTGTGGTCGCCGCCATACAGCGTCGCGCGCCTACTCCACCCGCCACATCCGGCCAGCCGACCGTCCGCCTCGACCAGCAGATACGTCCCGTCCGCGATCAATTGCGTATCGAGCCCCATCACCGCGCGGCTCGCCTCGACCTGTGCCGGCGTCAGGAAGTCCCCCTGCAACGCGCCGATCGCGCGTGCCATGAGCGCGGCGATCGCCGGGATATCCGCCTCATCGGCCACACGGTGCGTAAAGTTCATAATTGTGCACTTTCCGAGCGATTCCAGTGCGAATGCTAGCTCAGGACACGGTAACAATCGACACGATACGCGCGCTGCATTAAGCCCGTCCGATGGCCGACCTTCCCTCGACACCGCTGCTCGACACCGTTTCGACGCCCGACGACCTCCGCAAGCTGCGCCCGGACCAGCTCCGCCAACTCGCCGACGAACTACGTACCGAGACGATTTCCGCGGTCGGCACCACCGGCGGGCATCTCGGTTCGGGGCTCGGCGTGGTCGAGCTGACCACCGCGATCCACTATGTGTTCGATACCCCGCGCGACCGGCTGGTGTGGGACGTCGGCCACCAGTGTTATCCGCACAAGATCCTCACCGGACGCCGCGATCGGATCCGCACGCTGCGGCAGGGCGGGGGGCTCAGCGGCTTCACGAAGCGTAGCGAGAGCGAATACGACCCGTTCGGCGCGGCGCATTCGTCGACCTCGATCTCGGCGGCGCTGGGCTTTGCGATCGCCAACAAGATCGCGGGGACGCCCGGCAAGGGCATCGCGGTGATCGGGGATGGCGCAATGTCCGCGGGCATGGCGTACGAGGCGATGAACAACGCCGCTCAGGCGGGCAACCGCCTGGTCGTGATCCTCAACGACAACGACATGTCGATCGCGCCACCGGTCGGTGGATTGTCGGCCTATCTCAGCCGGATCGTGTCAAGTCGCGAATTCCTCGGCTTCCGCGACCTCGCGCGCAAACTCGCCAAGCGGCTGCCGCGGCCGATCGCCAGCGGCATGCGCAAGACCGACGAGTTCGCGCGCGGCATGACGATGGGCGGCACGCTGTTCGAGGAACTGGGCTTCTATTATGTCGGTCCGATCGACGGCCATAACCTCGAACACCTGATCCCGGTGCTCGAGAATGTCCGCGACGCCGAGGAGGGCCCGATCCTCGTCCACGTCGTCACCAAGAAGGGCAAGGGCTACGGCCCCGCCGAGGCTGCCGCGGACAAGTATCACGGCGTCCAGAAGTTCGACGTGATCTCCGGCGTGCAGACCAAGGCGCCGCCGGGACCGCCGCAATACCAGAACGTGTTCGGCGCGCAGCTCGTCGCGGAGGCCGCGAAGGACCCGCGGATCTGCGCGATCACCGCGGCGATGCCGTCGGGCACCGGACTCGACGCGTTCGCCAAGGCGTATCCTGACCGGTTCTTCGACGTCGGAATTGCTGAGCAGCACGGCGTCACCTTCGCGGCAGGGCTCGCCGCGCAGGGGATGCGCCCGTTCTGTGCGATCTACTCGACGTTCCTTCAACGTGCGTACGATCAGGTCGTGCATGACGTGGCCATCCAGAACCTGCCGGTCCGTTTCGCGATCGACCGCGCGGGTCTCGTCGGTGCGGATGGTGCGACTCATGCCGGCTCGTTCGACGTCACGTACCTCGCGACGCTGCCGAACTTCGTCGTGATGGCGGCGGCGGACGAGGCCGAGCTCGTCCATATGACGCACACCGCAGCGCAGTACGACACCGGCCCGATCGCGGTGCGCTATCCGCGCGGCAACGGCACCGGCGTCGCGCTGCCCGAGACTCCGCAACTGCTGGAGATCGGCAAGGGCCGTGTCGTGCGCGAAGGCAAGACGGTCGCGATCCTGTCGCTCGGCACGCGTCTCGAGGAAGCGCTCAAGGCCGCCGAGGTTCTCGAAGCCAAGGGGCTGAGCACAACGGTAGCGGATCTGCGCTTCGCCAAGCCGCTCGACGTCGATCTGATTCGGAAACTGCTTACGACGCACGAAGTCGCGGTGACGATCGAGGA
Source organism: Sphingomonas sp. Leaf208 (assembly GCF_001421415.1). Classification (GTDB taxonomy): domain Bacteria; phylum Pseudomonadota; class Alphaproteobacteria; order Sphingomonadales; family Sphingomonadaceae; genus Sphingomonas. The sequence goes on along the minus strand of NZ_LMKH01000023.1, from coordinate 66,614 downwards.
GAATTCGGTCGGCGGCTTTGGAGCGCATGTGCTGACGATGGCATCTGACGAGGGCTTGATCGACGGTGGGCTCAAGCTGCGTACGTTGCGTTTACCGGACGTGTATCAGGAGCAGGACAAGCCCGAAGTCCAGTATGCCGAAGCCGGGCTCGACGCGACTGCGCTGGTGGATACCGTTCTCAAGGCGCTCCGCCACAATTCGGGCGGAGTTGCCGAAGCGCGCGCATGACTGGGCCGACCAAGGGCCTCGTGATCATCGTGCTGGCGGTGATCGTGATGGTGTCGTTGAATATCGCGATGTGGCGGCGGATGCGGGGTGGGCTGGCTGCGGCGAAGGCCGAGCAGGCGGCGAACCCCGAGCTGTTCGATGAGGATGGTTCCCGGATTTCGTAAACCGCCGCGCCCAGCACACCACCCCGGCGAAGGCCGGGGCCCAGTTGGAGAGGTCGCAGTAACGGGGGATCGCGCTCAGTTAGCGACGTTCCCCAACTGGGCCCCGGCCTTCGCCGGGGTGGTGTACCATCAGGTAGGCGAGGTCACCCGCCCAGATAATGCGTCTGGGCGGCGTCTGTAGCGCTGACCGCAAGGATCGACCGCGCCTTGCTTGGCGGTAGAGCCTGCCCCCTGCCATCGCCGCTCGCCGCGATGACGCGCTCCAGCAGGTCCTGTCCTTCACGCCACCAGCCGATCCCACTCGCGGCATTCAAATGCCCCTGCGGCCCGGCATCGACGAAGTGGCTGCCCCAGTCCGCGGCCATGCTGTGCGCGCGCTCGGGCGTGACCCAGGGGTCGTCGCTGCTCGCCACCACGATCGACGGGAACGGCAAGGGCGTGCGTGGAGTCGGCGAGAAGCCCTTCAGTTCGGCCTGCGCGCCGCCACGATCGACGTCCGCCGGTGCCACCAGCAACGCGCCGGCCACCGGCCAGCCATAGGGCTGCGGGCTGAGTTCGGCCCACCATGCAACGGCGAGGCACCCGAGGCTGTGCGCGGCGAGGATCACCGGTGCCTGTGCCTGCCGGATCGCCTCGTCAAGGCGCGTCACCCAGGCGTTGCGGTGCGGCGTGTTCCACATGCCGAGTTCGACGCGGACCGTGTCGGGCCGCGCCTCTTCCCATAACGTCTGCCAGTGCGAAGGACCCGATCCACCAAGGCCGGGCACGGTCAGGATCGTCGGCTGGACGGAATCATACGGTGCGAAAGAACCCACAGCGCTTCTCCTTCTCCAAAACCTCGTGCTTCGAGGTCGGGAGCGTGGCCGAAGGACGCTCTAGGGCACGCCATCCGGTCACGATCCCATGCCCTCAACGTAATCCTACTCGTTCGGTAGGCAATGGCATTGCGGCGAAAGGAAGGCAGCTTGCGGCAATCGGATCGGGCGGCGATAGCGGGCGGATGGTGAAGGTACGTGCAGACCAAATGCTGGTCGACAGGGGGCTGGTCGAGTCGCGGACGCGCGCGCAGGCGCTGATCATGGCGGGCCTCGTGTTCGCGGGGACGAAGAAGGTCGACAAGCCGGGGCAGACGCTTCCCGACGACGTGCAACTCGACGTACGCGGCCGCGATCATCCCTGGGTTTCGCGCGGCGGGATCAAGCTGGCGCACGGCCTCGCGCATTTCGGCTGGGACGTGGCCGGCGCGGTCGCGATCGACGTCGGCTCGTCGACCGGCGGCTTCACCGACGTCATGCTGAAGAACGGCGCGGCGAAGGTGTACGCGGTCGATAGTGGCACGAACCAGCTTGCCTGGTCGCTGCGGCAGGATGAGCGCGTCGTCGTCCACGAACAGACCAGCGCGCGGATCCTCACGCCCGCGCATATCCCCGAGCCGGTCGACCTGATCGTCTGCGATGCGAGCTTCATTGGTTTGGCAAAGGTGCTGGAGCGGCCGATGTCCTTTGCCAAGCCCGACGCGAGGCTGATGGCGCTGGTGAAGCCGCAGTTCGAGGCGGGACGCGGCGAAGTGGGGAAGGGTGGTGTCGTCCGCGATACCGCGATCCATCAGCGCGTCTGCGACGAGGTCGCGACGTGGCTGACGGGGCAGGGGTGGAGCGTGGTCGGCGTGGTCGAAAGCCCGATCACGGGGCCCGAGGGTAACGTGGAGTTCCTGATTGCTGCTTTGCACGGCGAGAGTTCGACGGCGGAACAGCCGGTCTCGGACGTGCCAAACGATCCCGAAACGCCTTCGTCATCCTGACGAACGTCAGGACCCAGAGCCACTCGACGGGCATAGTGCGCTGCCATGTAATGCTTCGTCATCCCCGCGGAGGCGGGGACCCAGATACTTAAACTGTCGCGATTACGTCGTAAGGTTTGCCAGTATGGGTTCCCGCCTGCGCGGGAATGACGGTTGAATGTTCGGCGGAGATAACCGGAGGCACCGTGCCGGAATGAACCACTAGCGGAACGATTCTCCACCAAACTCGGTTTACCGATCGCAAAATGCGCGCCAGGACGAGCGCGCGTAGAGGCGGAAGGATTTGTGTGGGCGGTATCGCTTCGAAGGGCCAGTTGAGGATGTCGTTCCTCCGCTGGGCGGTCGTGACCGTGCCCCTGATCCTGTTGCTGGGCTTCCTGTCCGGCCGATCCGTCAGCGTCGGCAGCGAGAATGCCTGGTACATGGCGCTCGTCAAGCCCGCGCTGAACCCGCCCGGCTGGGTGTTCCCGGTCGTGTGGACCACGCTCTACATCCTGATCGGGCTGGCGCTCGCGATGATCCTCAATGCACGCGGCGCTCGGTTGCGCGGGCTCGCCGTCGCGCTGTTCGTCGGCCAGTTCCTGCTCAACCTCGCCTGGACGCCGATGTTCTTCGGTGCGCACAGGATCGGGCTGTCGGTACTAGTGATCGTCGCAATGCTGGCGCTGTCGATCGCCGCGACCTTCGTATTCGCGCGCATCCGCCCCGCCGCAGCGTGGCTGATGGTGCCGTACATGGTGTGGATCAGCTTTGCCGGCGTGCTCGCGTTCAGCATCGGGCAGTTGAACCCCGATGCCGAAACCCTTGCACCCGCGCCGCATACGTCCCAAATGCTGTGACGCAGCAGTCACTGTAACAGTTACTGCGACAGTCTTTGGGATTTTGAAGCAATGCAGTCCGAAAACCGCGTGTTCGACGATATCGTCAAGGTCTTGAACGGTGCTGCCGGTACGCTTGCGGGCGTCGGTCGCGAAGCCGGTTCCGGTGCGCGGGAACGTGCGCGCGAATGGCTCGGCGGGCTCGACTTCGTCAGCCGTGAAGAGTTCGACGCCGTGAAGGCGATGGCATCGGCCGCACGCGACGAGAACGACGCGTTGAAGGCTCGGCTCGACGCGCTCGAAGCCAAGTTCGCAGCACAATCGACCGTAAATGCACCGCTCGGGGCATCGGTCGACTGACTTTTCCACAGTTTTCCGCAGAATTGGGGCCGATGGGGTTGTCGGGGCGTTTTTGCCTCGGCACCCTTTGTCGTGCGATAAGGACCGCCAGGACCCTATGATGCTTGAACACGCCGACCACGACCACGAAGACGCCGCCCCGATCGACATGCTCGAAAGCTATTACGCTGCGCATGGCTGGGAACATGAGCGTCACGACGACGAGATCGTCGCGACCGTAAAGGGCAGCTGGACGACGTATGAACTCCGCGCGCTGTGGCGCGAAGACGACAGCGTGCTGCAATTCCTCGCTTTTCCCGACATCAAGGTACCCGACGAGCGGCGCCAGGCGGTGTACGAGACGATCGGGCTGGTCAACGAACAGCTCTGGATCGGCCACTTCGAACTCTGGTCGTCGAGCGGCATATTGCTGTTCCGGCACGCGGCGATGGTCGACGGCGGGGACGACGGCACGATGTCGCTCGACGCGGCGGAACTGCTGGTCGAATCGGCGATCGAGGAGTGCGAGCGCTTCTATCCGGTGTTCCAGTTCGTGCTGTGGGGCGGAAAGAGCCCCAAGGAAGCGATCGCCGCGGCACTGATCGAAACGCACGGCGAGGCATGAGCTTTCCGGCAGGTCCGCTGTGGCTGATCGGCTGCGGCAACATGGGCGGCGCGATGCTGCGGCGGTGGATCGCCGCGGGGCTCGATCCGGCGACCGTTACGGTGATTACGCGGAGCGGGCAGGGGGCACCCGAAGGCGTCCGTTCGCTGACCGCGCTGCCTGACGAGGAGGCGCCCGCAACGGTGATGCTCGCGCTGAAGCCGCAGCAGATCGATGCCGCGCAGGCTTTGCTGGCACCCATGCGAGGTGAGCCGCAGCTGCTCCTGTCGATCCTCGCCGGTGTCGACCACGCGGCACTCTCCCAGCGGTTCGCGGCTGACACAATCGTCCGCGCGATGCCCAACCTTCCGGTGGCGATCGGCAAGGGCGTGACGTCGCTCTACACCGCTGGGGCGTCGCAAGAGGCGATCGTGGCGGCGGAAGCGTTCGCAGCGCCGCTCGGTCATTACGAATGGATCGCCGACGAAGCGCATTTCGATGCGGTGACCGCGCTTGCCGGATCTGGCCCCGGGTTCGTGTTCCGATTTGCCGATGCGCTCGCCAGGGCGGGTGCGGCGCTCGGGCTGCCGGTGGACCAGGCGGCGCGTCTCGCTATCGCCACGCTGGAGGGTTCTGCGATCATGGCGGCCGAGGCGGACGTATCGCCCGCCATACTCGCCGACCGCGTCGCCAGCCCCGGCGGATCAACCCGCGAGGGCCTGAACGTCCTCGACCACGACGACGCCTTGGTCGCGCTGCTTACCGCGACACTTGCCGCCTCCGAACGCCGCAATGCCGAAATGGCGGCTGCGGCGCGTTAGAGGCAGCCTTGATTGTCGTGGGAATCGCTAGCCGCGCGGTGTAGCCGCGGTGAACGCAGCAGCGATTGCAGCGTGCATCGGCTTGGCGGCGAATGCGGCGTCGTACGGGCAGGGGCGGCGGCGAGCCTTGTCCTTGCGCGGCTCGAAACCCTCGATCCAGCTGTAGCGGTCGGTCATGCCCCACAACAGCACGTCCTTCAGCGCCGGGTAGGCGAACATCAGGTCTAGATAGCCGCGCGTGAAGTCGGCCACTCCCTGATCGCGTGCGGCGACGTCGGCGGGGAGATTATTGTCGCGGACGTCGAGTTCGGTGATGACGATGGCATAGCCCATCGCGGTGACGGCATCGATGAAACGACGCCATTCGCCTTCCAGCGCGGCGATCGTGGCGCGGGTGTCGGTGCCTTGCGTGACGAGGTGCGACTGGACGCCGAGCGCGTCGACCGGAACGCCGCGCGCCTTGAACCCTTCCAGCAGTTTGAGGACGCCGGCGCGGTGCTGTGCGTTGCCCGGCTCCCAGCTCATATAGTCGTTATAGACGAGTTGCGCGTGCGGTGCTGCGGTGCGCGCCGTGTGGAAGGCAAGGTCGAGCGTCGCCTCGGGGCTGCCGAGGGCGCGGGACAGGGCGGTCGTGTACAGCGTGCCGTCGGCGGGAGTGACCGCCTCGTTGACCACGTCGTAGCTGCGGATACGCGTGCCATAGCGCTGGCATACCGTGGTGATGTGCCGGACGAGCAACTGTTCCGCCGCACGCGCAGGCGTCGTGCCGAAATCGTGGCTCTCTTCCCATTTCGGCATCCATTTCGGCTGATGCCACAAGAGGTTGTGGCCGCGTACGGGCAGCGCGTTGGCGTCGGCCCACGCCATCATCGCGTCGAACCGCGTGAAATCGAAGGTCGTGGCGCTGGGGCGGAGCGCCTGCCACTTCATCTCGTTTTCGGGGACCAGCAGCCCGCAGTCGCGCTTCAGCAGTCTCGCATAGGCCGGGTTGGCGAACGAGCCGCGGTCCGCGCCGAGTTCGCTCCACGCGAAACAGGAGCCGAGGCGCATGCCCTTGGCTGCTGCTAGCGATTGCAGGCTCCCGTCGGCTCCCGTCGGGCGCAGGATCGATCGCGCCTGGGCATTCGCCGCAGCACCGGCGGCCGCGAGCCCCGCCAGCATGCCCAGTCCGTCCCGTCGTGTAATGTCCACGAAGCATCCTCATTATATTTTTGTGATAGCGCTATCGTTGTTAGATATCGGGACGATGTCAATCGCTTACCGGGCCGCCAAGGCCTGCGCGCCGCCAAGTCGCAGGCGGGCGACGCAGGCGGGTGATGGGGCGGGTGACGTGGCGGGCGGCATGAACTAGATCGACATCATGCCTGGGCTCTTCGATCATCTTATGCCGGCGAAACGCTGGACGCCGTCGCGGTACCGTGCGTTGCTGCGTGCACGTGGGCCACGGTCCGTACAGTTCCGCACTCGTGCGGCGATCCTGACGGGCGCGATCCTGATCGGCGTTGTTGCGACGCTGTTCGCCGAAGCGGCGGACTGGGCGGCGGGGGTGTTCGCCGGGTACGCGCAGAGCTGGCACTGGCTGCCGCTGTTGACAACGCCATTGACGTTCATGGCGCTGGTCTGGCTGACCCGGCGGTACGCGCCGTTCGCGCGGGGATCGGGTATTCCGCAGGTGATCGCGGCACAGGCCGATCCGAACGAGGCGACGCGGACGCTGATCTCGCCGCGCACCGTCGCCGCCAAGGCCGTGCTGACGATCGGCGCAGTGCTAGGCGGTGCGTCGGTCGGGCGCGAGGGGCCGACCGTGCAGCTTGCCGCGGCGGTGATGGGCGCGACGCACCGGCTCGTCCGCGTGCCGTTGCGGGGCGGCGTGCTGATCGCCGGTGGCGCGGCGGGTGTCGCGGCCGCGTTCAACACACCGCTCGCCGGGCTGTTGTTCGCGATCGAGGAACTGGCGTCGGCGTATGAGCAGCGCGTGACGCTGCTGGTCCTCGCCGCGATCGTCATCGCCGGGATGGTCGCGCAGTCGGTGCAGGGCGACTACATCTATTTCGGCGCGATCGGCGCGCATATGCCGCTTTTGTCTGCATTGTTGGTAGCGCCGGTTGCGGGAATCGCCGGCGGGATGGCGGGCGGCCTGTTTTCCCGCACGCTGCTGGCGATGGCGCAGAGCCGCAACCGCATGACGACCTGGACCCGCGCCAACCCGGTCAAGTTCGCGGGGGCGTGCGGCGCCGTCGTTGCGGTGCTCGGCGTGTTCACCGGCCTGACCTGGGGAACCGGCTATTCCGCGGCGCGCGCGATGATCGTCGGTGTCGATGCACCCTTGTGGTTCGGACCCGCGAAGTTCGTCGCGACCGCCGCGACCGCGATTGCGGGCTTGCCCGGCGGGATCTTCGCGCCGTCGCTCGCGGTCGGGGCCGGGGTCGGCAACTTGCTCCGCGAAGTGTTTCCCGGCGAACCCGCAAGCGCGATCGTGATCCTGGGGATGGTCGCGTATTTCGCGGGTGTCGTCCGCGCACCGCTGACCGCGGTCATCATCCTGTCGGAGACGACCGCCAGTCGCGGACTGATGCTGCCGATGTTCGCGACCGCGTTCATCGCCGATGCCGCTAGCCAATGGGTCTGCCGCGAGAAGCTGTACCACGGGTTGTCGAAGACGTTCGCGATGCCCGCAACGCCGAAAGTCCCTTAGGGCCCGATATCGATCGCCTGCGCCTCGGCGCGTTTGGCGGACGCCTTGGCGAAGCCGAGTTGCTCCGCGATCGGATCGTTCCAGCCGTAGGGATCGGTCCGAAACGCGACCTTGCCGGCATCGTCGACATAGACGTTGTGGTAGAGCAGCCGGACCGGGATGCGGCGGGGCAGGGGGACGAAGTTCGTCTCGCCTGAATCCTGTGCCGTCTGCCACGCCTCGCCGACGCCTTCGTCCTCCGCAAGGATACGTGCGAATCCCAACGCATCCTCGACGCGGACGCAACCATGGCTCAGATGACGCTGGCTGCGATCGAACAAGCCCGGCGCGGAGGTGTCGTGCAGGTAGATCGCCTGGTCGTTCGCCATGTCGAACTTAACCATGCCTAGCGCGTTGCTCGGCCCCGGCTGCTGGACGATCCAGCCATCGCGGACGACCATGTTGTGCGCGGTCAGATACTCCTCGCCGACATTGGCCATCTCGCCGTTCTGGATCGATTTCGGCACGGTCCAGGTGGGATTGGCAACCAGCCGATAGATCGGCGACGAGAGCGCCGGCGTCTCGCGGCCGGGTTCGCCGACGATCACCTTGCGCTGATCGATCATCGTGCCGTCGCGGTAGTAGCGAAGCTGTGCGGCGGCGGTGTTGACGTCGATCCGCGTGGGCGGTGGCGTTCGTGCCAGCCACCGCCGCCGTTCGAGCCCGACCGCGAGCGCGCGCGCACGGTCGCCCGCACCAAGGTTCAGTACCTTCAACGTCTCGGGGCCGACCACGCCGTCTGCGGCTATGCCGTAGTCGGTCTGGAGCCCTTTCAGCGCCTCGGCCATTGCCTGCGTGTAGATCATTGGTGCCGCGGTCGGCGGCGCGGTGGCCGTCGGCGAAATGGTCGTCGGTACGGGCGCTACGGCGAGCGGGTCGGTCGACGAGGGAAGATATCCGCTCTCAGCTAGCTGCTCGACGATCGTGGCGACACGCGCGTCGCGGTTGCCGACGCGGATGACGCCGGAGGGTATCGCCTGCACAGGCGTTGCGGTCGACGCCTTGGCGCTGAACGCGAGATACGCTTCGGAGAGTTGCTTATACTCGGCATCCTGCGGCGCAAGCCCGTCGAACCAGACGACGAGGTCGCCCTTGGCCAGCGCCCGCGACAGCCCGGTGGTAAGGTCGACCTTGGGGCGGGACAGCGTGTAGACCTGATGCAGCGAGGCGGGGTCGACGCGGCCCTGTGCGAGTGCGCCGGCATAGTCGAGTGCGGCCTTGGTTCGCGCGGCATCGTCGACGGGCGGAGCGCCGTCGGCGGGTGCGGGTAGGAACTCGATACGATCGAGGCCGTGGCGCGCACGGTCGGCAAGGACCCGATCGAAGGCTGCGATGTTTGCCGCAGTCCAAGTTGCCTTGGCCGGAGTGGCCTTGCCAACTGCCCTCGGTGCCGACTTCGATGCGGTGCGGGGCGGGCTCTCCGCGATGGCCTTTGTTGGGACGATGGGTTTCGGCGCGGGAGCAAATCCACCAAGCGCCAGAGCCAGGACCGGCATGCAACCCGAAGCGAGCTGCATCCGTAAAGTTCGTACTGTCATCGGTGGATAACGTTTGGACCGTTCGATGGGCTCACATGAGCGGCGAATTTCTCGGTTTCTCGGTTCGGCTCTCGTCGATCAGCGGAAATCGAAGACGCCGCCGGGTGGTGCCGCGACAAACTTCTGGCGGGGTATCGCCGCTGCGTCCAGCGCTTCGGCCAGCGCGATTTGCGGCGCGTCGCGGGCCTCGTCGGTCAGCTGGAACGTGCCCCAATGGATGCCGAGCGCCTGTTTCGCGTCGACCTCGCCGAAGATCCGTACCGCTTCGGCCGGATCGACATGCTGCCCGGCCATGAACCAGCGCGGGGCGTAGGCGCCGATCGGGATCAGCGCGACGTCGGGCGCGCCGAGACGCTCGCGGATCTGGCCGAAGATCGCGCCATTGCCGTACGCGGTATCGCCCGCAAACCAGATCGCACCGGCGGGTGTGTCGAGCCAGTGCCCTGCCCATAAAGCCATCCGGACGTCGCTCGGCCAGCGGTTCGCCCAGTGATAGGCGGGCGTGATCGTAGTGGTGATGCCGTCGCCCATCGGCAGGCGATCCCACCAGTCGCCAACGACGCACCGGGCGTCGGGCACCGCGGCACGCAGGATCGTATCGTTGCCGAGCGGCAGCACGAACAGGGGCGTATGAGCCACCTGGAGCCTGCGCAAAGTGGCGACGTCGAAATGATCGTAATGGCAATGGCTGATGAGGACGACGTTGATCGGCGGCAGGTCGTCGAAGGCGATACCGGGCGCCGCCACGCGCTTTGGCCCGGCGAACGAGACGGGGCTCGCGCGCTCCGACCAGATCGGGTCGGTCAGGATGTTGAGCCCGGCCACCTGGATCAGCATCGAGGCGTGCCCGATCATCGTGACGCGGATCCCGTCGACGCGCGCGTCGGGATTGGCCGGCGTGACCGGCACCGAGCGCGGCCATTTGGCGACGCCGGGCGCCAGCTTCCACCGCAGCACGTCTTTCAGGCCGCGGTCGGTCGGCGCCTGCCCCGGATTGAAAAACCGGAGACCATCGAAATGGTCGGACGGGGGGCCCTGGTAATAACGGTTCTTCGGCATGCGCCTGCCTAGCCCGAAGCCCCCCGGCCGCCCAGACGCTACTTCGCGTTCTTCACGTATTTGTCGAACCAAGCGATCGACCGCTGCCGGACATCCGCGGACTGTTCGGGGGCCGTCACGCAGTGGCCCGCGTCGGGATAGATCACGAGGCTGACGGGGACGTTGCGATCCTTCAGCGCGTGCCACCATTCGATCGACTGGGTCGGCGGCACCTCGATATCGCGCTCGCCGACATAGATGAACGTCGGCGTCCGCGCGGTCTTCGCGTGATAGATAGCGGAGACGTCCTCATACGCCTTCATGTCGTCGTACATCGACTTGCCGAAGAACGGCAGCAGCCACTGGTCGATGCCGTTGGTGCCGTAATAGCTGACCCAGTTCGACAGGCCGGCGCCGGCGACGATGCCCTTGAAGCGGTTGGTCTGCGTGTTGGCCCACATCGCCATGAACCCGCCATAGCTGCACCCGCCGAGGCCGAGGCGCTTGTCGTCGACCGGCGCGACGCGCTCGACCGCATCGACGCCGGCGAGCACGTCGCGCAAGTCGCCGCCGCCAAAGTCACGCTTGTTCGCGGCGGTGAATGCCTCGCCCTGGCCGTAGCTGCCGCGGGGATTGGGTAGGAAGACGTAATAGCCCGCCTTGACCAAAGCGGCATTGAGCGAGGTCGGATAGAGATAGCCGGGCGTCGAGGCCGCCGATGGGCCGCCGTGGACGATCGTGATCATCGGCGCCTTGCCGGTTGGTGCGATGCCCGAGGTGGGGCGGGGCGCGAGGAGCCAGCCCTGGACGTCGAAGCCCTCGTTCTTCCAGCTGATGCTCCGTGCAGCGGCGAGCGCCGGCATCGCGTCGTTGTCGTGCGTGATCTGCTTCACGCCCGCGTCCCGGGAGCCGAGCGGACCTGCGTAGATGGCTGGTGCGTGCTCGTAATCCTGGACCACGGCGGCGGCGATCCGTCCGTCCGCTGAGAACACCGCGCGGCCGTCGCCTGCGCTCGAGCTTGCCGGCTTGGCAAAGCCCGGCACGACCGGCTGGTCGGGAGTAAGCGTGCCGAACTGCATCTGGTCGCCGGCCAGCGTCACCGTGCGCAGGCCGCCGCGGGTCCAGGCGATCGTCGTCACCGTCGACTTGGCGCCGGCGGTGACGTTGCGCGGCGTGCCGCCCTCCAGCCCGACCGTGAAGACGTCGCCGCCGATCGAGCCGAAATCGCTCATCAGGCCACCCACATAGGCGACGGTGCGGCCATCCGGGGACACACGCGGCTGGTTGATTTGCGTCGTCGGCTTGGCGATCGATCGGACCGCGCCGGTCTGCGCGTCGATCGCGTCGAGCGTCGCCACCCACCAGTTGTTGTCGCCATTGCCGAGCGCGGTCGTCGCGACGAACCCGCGGCCATCGGGCGTCCAGTCATATTCGTAGACGTAACGCCCTGCAGGCGAGAGCGGCGTCACCGTCGTCGTGGCCTTGGCGATGTCGAACACGGCGAGGCGTTGCTCATCGCTCTTCTCGCCGATCTCGCCGATCATCCGGACGCCGGCCTGCGTCGCGCCGGACTCCTTGGCGGCGCCGAGCGTCACCAGCAGCGCGATCCGCTTGCCGTCGGGCGACACGCGCGGAGTCTGCGCGATACCGGCGATGGTCGCGACGGTGCGCGTCGCGTTGGCATCTGCATAGGTCAGCCGGACGTTGCCTGCCGCGGTGTCGCGGACCAGGAACACCAGGTCGCCATTGGGCGCGAAGGTCAGCCCCGCATAGCTGCACGTCGCGCACGGATCGATCGTCCGCAGCACGCGCCCGTCGGCGACGTTGCGGAGGGTTATGACACCATGCGCGCCGCTGCTCTCGACGGTCGCGGTGCGATCGCCCGCGGGAGACAGCGCGAGCCCACCATATTGGTGAGGCGTCTGCGCGGACGCATGCGCGGCGGTCGCGAGGAGAAGGGCGGCGGTGACGGTAAGACGCATCGGGGGCTCCGGCAGGACAGCGGTTGCCCCTGCTTAACGCGTGGCGGTCCTGCGGCAAGCCGGTGTCGCGACTACGCCGGCCAAAGACCTCGCACCGCGACCGCCAGGCATCCGTAGCGGGCCGAAATCGTCCGTGATCGCGGGTTCGTACCTGCTAGCTCGGGCAGTGAAATCCACGAGACGCGCTTAAGCCTATTTTTGCCCCAGTCACTAGCGCTGACGCTTCACCAAAACCGGTCGTTCGCCGTCGATCAACGCTTTAAACCCGCCGAAACCAGACTGCTTGATGATGACCGCGGTGCCGGGACGCGGTGCGAGCGTCAAAGGCTCGATTGTCTCCCACGCCGTATTGTTGGCCAGCTGGATTAAGTAACGCGCGTAACTTGACGCCCTTACACCGGTGATCGTCGTCTTCACCTCGGTAACCCTTGTAAGCCGGTCGGCCTCGCCGCCGCCAAGGGGGTTTTTTGCCGCATCTGCGAGCCCGAATCGCTGCTGTTTACGCTCGACGACAGCTGCGCGGTCCAGCGCCAGCAAGCTGCCGGACTTGCGTGCGCTCGCGATCTCGCGAGCGGCTGCGTCGAAGCACGACAGCCGAGCAGCATCGGTCGCAACCTGCTGGCATTCGGCAAGCGCGTCCAATGTTCGCGACGAGGTCCGATCGGGGGCGGCGGTTGCCGGTGCACCGCAGGAGACGCCCGCCAGAGCGAGGAGTGCAAACGGAACGCAATAAGCACGCAAATCACGCATTGGACTACCTCGAGACGAATAAAGGAAAGAATCTATCGGCCGACACCGGCGGGGGACACTATGTTGCGCTTATGTCACGCTAATGTCGCAAACGGAACTCAAAAGGTCCGAATCGACGATATTCATTGCGGTGCGGTAATAGCGATCGATACACCCCTCCCAGAGCCGGTTCTTTTTCCGGGGGCAAATGCACGGCGATACGCCGGCAACAAGGGGGCTAATATGACATCTGCTGCTCGTGCACACCTGCTTGCGACCACGCTGCTCATGGGAGCGGCGACGCTTGCCACGCCAGCGTTCGCGCAAGTCCAGGGTGACAATTCGGGGATTCGCGCTGGGGGCGCGACCGCGACCCAAGCAACCACGCCGGGCGCAAACGCTCAGGGCGAGGTCGGCATGACGACGTCCGAAGCGGCGCCGACCACCGAGAACAGCCAGGGCGACATCGTCGTCACCGGCTCGCTAATCAAGAATCCGGCGCTGATCGCTTCGTCGCCTGTTCAGGTAATTGGCCAAGAGGAAATTAAGCTCCGCCAGTCGAACACCGCCGAGGACGTTCTTCGCACGTTGCCGGGCGCGGTGCCGAGCATCGGTTCTGCCGTGAACAACGGCAATGGCGGCGCATCGTACGTCGACCTTCGCGGTCTCGGCTCGACTCGCAACGTCGTACTGCTCGACGGCAACCGACTGGCACCATCGGGCCTCGCCGGCCGCGTTGATCTGAACAACATTCCACTGGCGCTGGTCGAGCGCGTCGATGCGCTGACCGGTGGTGCTGCAACCACCTATGGCGCTGATGCCGTTGCCGGTGTCGTCAACTTCGTCACCCGTTCGGATTTCTCGGGTATCGACGCGTCGGTGTCGAACCAGATCACCGGGCGTGGCGATGGTGCGTATTTCCGTGGCGACATCACGATCGGCGCGAACTTCGACGACGGTCGCGGCAACGCGGTGTTCTCCGTCGGCTATCAGCAGTCCGACCCGGTCTATCAGGGCGAGCGGCCCTACTCGATCCAGAACTATGATTCGTTCTCGGGCGGCACCAGTGGTTCGGGCACGACGACCCCGTCGGTCTTCACGCTTGGAGGCCGTCGCCAGATTAACCCGACGACGGGTGGGCTGACGACGGCAGTGGTGCCGTTCAACTTCAACCCGTACAACATTTTTCAAACGCCGTTCGAGCGCTTCAATATGTACGGCGCGGGCCATTACGACGTCTCGGACAATATCGAGGTCTACACGCGCGGGCTGTTCTCGAAGAACACCGTCCAGACGGTTGTCGCACCGTCGGGCGTATTTGGCTCGTCAGTGGTGATCCCGCTGTCGAACCCGTACCTGCCTGCAGCGGCGCGCGCACAATTTTGCACCGCGGCCGGCATCACGGCCGCCCAGTGCACCGCCGCAGCAGCGGCGACCAGCGTCACGGATCCCAACTTCCGCACGATCACGACCAACCTGTCGCGCCGTACGACCGAAGCTGGTCCGCGTATCTCGAACTTCCAGACCACCATCTTCGACTATCGCGCAGGCGTGAAGGTCGGCATTACCGACGGTATCAAGCTTGACGTGTCGGGCGGGTATGGCGAATCGGAGAATACGCAGACCCTGCAGGGCTATGTCCTGACGTCCCGCGTACGTTCGGCGCTTTACGCGACCAACACCACGACCTGCCTTGGCGGCGCTCCGAACGGTGCAGCGCTCACGGCCGGATCGGGCTGCGTTCCGTTGAACGTGTTCGGTGCCGATGGTTCGATCGCTGCAAACCAGATCCCGTACATCACGGGTGAGAGCACCACGACGATCCGTACGTCGCTGGCCCAGGCTCGTGCAGTCCTGAACGGCGACTTCGGCTTCGCTTCGCCGTTCGCAACGGACTCGATCGGCTTCGCGGCCGGTGGCGAGTATCGCAAATATCGTGCGTCGCAGCGTTCCGACACGCTGGCGCAGACTTCGGGCGAGCTTGGTGGCGCCGGTGGCGCCGCGCCGAACATCGACGGCGGCTATGAAGTTACCGAAGGCTTTGGCGAACTCATCGCGCCGTTGGTTCAGGATCGTCCGTTCTTCCAGAGCCTGACGCTCGAGGCCGGCGTACGCTACTCCCACTACAAGGTGTTCACGGCGGCTGCGCCGACCTTCAATACGACCACCTACAAGGCTGGCGGCAGCTGGGAGCCGGCGACGGGCCTGAAGTTCCGTGGCATGTACCAGCGTGCGGTTCGCGCACCGAACATCAGCGAGTTGTTTGCGCCGCTCGTCTCGGGCCTGACCAATCTGTCGACTGATCCGTGCGCTTCGTTCAATGACAAGGGTGAGCGCATTGCCCCAACTCCAGCGGGTAATCTGGCCGCAATCTGCTTGGCTCAGGGTGCACCTGCGTCGCAGCTTGGCTTGATCCAGACTCCGACGTCCGGACAGGCTGTTGCTACCGGTGGTGGCAACCCGAACGTTGGCCCTGAAAAGTCGGACAGCATCACCGCGGGTATCGTGTTCCAGCCGACGCAGTTCATTCGTGGCCTCTCGATCACGGTCGACTACTACAACATCAAGGTGAAGCGGGCGATTACCAACCCGACCCCCGGTGATATCATCAATGCATGCTTTATCACTGCCCCGAGCGCGTCCAGCACCGCATGCACGTCGATCCGTCGTGAGCCAGTGACGGGTGCGTTGTCGGGCGACCAGTCGGTCTTCACGGGTCTTCCACAGCCCTTGTCGAACCTGGGCAAGATCAAGACCGACGGTATCGATCTCGGCGTCAACTACCGCACGCCACTGTTCCAGGACGTCAAGCTCGCGCTGTCGTTCCAGGGCAACTACACGCACGATTCGAAGTTCCAGGCCACGCCAACTTCACTCAACCGTGAGTGCACCGGCTATTATTCGGTGAACTGCGCATCGATCCAGCCGAAGTTCTCGTGGAATTCGCGCGCGACCTTCTCGTTCTTCAACAACGTCGACCTCTCTGTGCTTTGGCGCCACGTCGACAAGGTGCGATACGAGCCAGTAGCAATTACCTCGGCAGCCACGACACCCTTCTCGGGCACGCTCACCGGCGGGCAGCTTGCAGGCGATACTTACAATTTTGGCAAGATCCCGAGCTACGATTACATTGATCTGTCTACTCGGATCGGTGTGGCCGAGAACTTCGACTTCACCATCACGGTGCAGAACTTGTTCGACAAGAAGCCACCGATCGTTGGTTCGACTGTTGGTTCGACCCTGTACAACAGCGGCAACACCTATCCGTCGACGTACGACGCTCTGGGCCGTCGCTTTGCGGTCGGGGCACGACTGCACTTCTAGGATCTCGACGATCCGATCTCGGGGCGGCTCTTCGGAGTCGCCCTTTTTTTTGCCCGTGGGGGACGTGAATGGGGTCGCAACCTTCGTGCCGCGCGGGGCCGGCTGGTTGGCGCGAAGGAAGACGCTGCGTCTCAGTTTGACATGACGGGGTACGCAGGATCCCAGCCATCGGCGGCGTGAAGCTCCGCTTGGCTTTGTGCTCAGTCGAGCAGCGGCGCGGGTGGATCGAGTGCTACGCCGGCCCCGCGGGCGACCGCTTCGGCCCAGACCAGCACCTTGTCGATTTCCTCGGCGTGGAATGCCGCACCGTCGATCTGTTCTCGCGTGCGGTCGGCAGCACGGTACGCCTTGCCGTCCTTGGCGTTGCGCCCGAACGCCTCGCTTGCCGCCAACGCGTCGATTGTCGCGGGATCGTCGGCCAAGCCGAACAGGGTACAGAGCGCGGCCAGCGCCGGGCGGGGCGTGGCGAGCAGCGTCTCGCTCTGCAACGATCGCACGCGTCCCGGAAACCGCGTCGCGAGCCCGGCGAACAGGTCGGCCTGTGCGATCCAGCCGACCGCCGCGACCTGCAGGTCGGTCAGCCTGAAATAATCCTCGGGCGCGAAGCCAAGGTCGACCATGCCGTCCGCCAGCTGTTTGGCAAGCAGCTCGCGTACCCACAAACGCCCCCACATGCCCTTGCGCGCGATCGACGTAAGAAAGACCCGCAGTGGCGCGTACAGGAGCACCGCGTGTGCCTCTGGACGAAGCGTCATCATCGTCGGAGCCAGTGCATTGACCACGTTGGACGGCTTCACGATCACCGCCTCGCCCGGCACGAATGCGCGCGACAGCAGCGTGAGTGCGCTGTCGAGCCGGTCGGCGACCTGTGCCGGGTTGCCGCCGCGGTGGCGCCAGCCGACAAGGTCGTTGAGAATCAGCGGTTCCTTCAGCGTCGACGCAAGTCCCGCACGGTCGAGAACCTGCGCGAGCAGGGTCGAACAGCAATAGGCCGAGTGGAAGATGAAATGAACCGGATCGATCCGCGGGATCATGGCGGTCGCCTGCTGGCGGGGGACCACGACCGGCGCTGCCGCAGTCGGCAGGAATTCATCGGTCAGGAACGTCGCAGCATTCCGCATGGCGCGGTCCGCGGCGATCAGGTGAACTGCGTCGTGACCGGGATCGTAGCGATGCGCGAGCCATTGCGGGTCGGTAATGCGAGCCGCGGGCGCGGGCGTGAGGGCGGACCCGGTAGCGGCGCCAGCGCCAAAGCCGGTATTGGTGGTGGAGGGATATCGCGCCGGGATGGTCATGCAATCGGGATCGCATATCACGGCGCCGATCGCCACCAGCCAGGACGCTACCATGCTATTTTGCGATTGTGCCCGCCGGTGAATACGGCATGATACGGCAACGAACGCGGTGCTCCGGGAGGTTGTGCGATGATGAAGCGGATTGCGATTAGTCTGGCGACGATTGTCATTGCGACATCCTCTGTGTTCGCGCAGCAACCCGAACCGTCGGCGCCGGCGAAGGCGGTTGCCAAGCCGGAGCGGCCGATCTGCAAACGCTCCGCACCGTCAGGCTCGCTGGTCGAGACCCGGCGCGAATGCCATACGCGTGCCGAATGGAACCGGCTCGCCCAGGAGGGGCGCGCGGCGGGCCAGGACGTGGTGGATCGCGCTGCGATGGGCGGTCAATAAGCGCGCTTGGCGATCGGCGTGAGCAGTCAACTGGCACAACGGGTCGACGCGCTGCTGCGTGACGGCGACCAGGCACACCGGTCGGGCGATGCCGCGCGGTCGGGGGCGGCGTACCGGGAGATCCTGACGATCTCACCCGATCATCCCGTCGCGCTCAACGCGCTGGGGATGGCCGCGCTGGGGCGGGACGACCAGGCCGCCGCCGAGTATTTCGCGCGTGCAGCAAATGCCGATCCCGCCGCCGCGCCGCTGTGGATGAACCTGGCGAGTGCGCACCGCGGGTTGGGCGATGCGACGGCGGAGCGGACCGCGCTGGAGCGCGCGCTGGCGCTCGACCAGCGCAACCTGATGGCGAACGTGCGCCTTGCCGAACTGCACGACCGGACCGGCGATGCGGCGCAGGCGGCGTTCCGCTGGGGCGGGGTGGCGACGATCGTCCAATCGATGGCGGACCGATCGCCGCCGCTCGATCAATTGCTGGCGCGGGCGTCGGACCGGATCGCCTTCCACGCGCGCGCGCTGTCGGACGATGTCGATGCCGCTATGCAGCCATTGCGGGCGGGCGCTAGCCCTGCACAGCGCCGCCGGTTCGATGCCTGCGTCGATGCGATGTTGGGGCGTCGGACGATCTACGCACCCGCGCCGCACGGGATGCATTTCCCGTTCCTCCCGGCCGACGAGTTCTTCGCGCGCGAACACTTCGCCTGGCTGGCCGAGTTCGAGGCGGCGACACCCGTCATTCTCGCCGAACTGAAGGCGTTGCTCGCCGAACCGTCGGCGGGCTTCACGCCCTACGTGACGATGCCGCTCGGGACGCCGGCCAATCTGTGGAGTCCGCTCGATCGCTCGGACCAGTGGAGCGCACGCTATCTGTGGCGCTACGGTGTCCGCGACGACGCAGTCTGCGCGCGGTGTCCGCAGACCGCGGCGATCCTCGATGCGTTGCCGCTGGCGGATATTCCCGGCCGCGCACCGACCGCATTCTTTTCGGTCCTCAAGCCCGGCACGCATTTGCCGCCGCACACCGGGGTCAGCAATATTCGATCGGTCGTGCACCTGCCGCTGATCGTGCCCGACAAATGCGGTTTCCGCGTCGGGGGAGAGGCCCGCGAATGGCGCATCGGCGAGGCGTTCGTGTTCGACGATACGATCGAGCACGAGGCCTGGAACGACAGTGACACGATCCGGGCCGTCCTGATCGTCGATGTCTGGAATCCCCATCTGACGCCTGACGAGACGACCATGCTGCGCCGCCTGTTCGGTTCTCTCGGCAACAAGCTCGGCAATAGCGGAGACGTTGCCGACTGAAGCCGGGGCCGACGGGCTGCCCGCAGGGATCTGCTCAGCCCGTGTCGATCGCTGCGCCCTGATAGGTGTCGATGGCCTCGAAGATGTCTGTCAGCGCGGCGCGTTCGTTGGCGGTCAGTTCGGGCCGCCAAACCTCGAACAGCAGGACGATCCGGGTTTCCGTGCCGCGGTTCCACGCCTCATGCTCGAACGAATCGTCGAAGATCAGCATCTCGCCGGCTCGCCACGCGCGCGTTTCCGCGCCGACCCGCAGCGCGCATCCTTCGGGTGAGATCAGCGGCAGATGACAGATCAGTCGCGTGTTGAGCATCCCGTGATGCGGTCGAATGTGCGTGCCAGGCTTCAGCAGCGAAAAGATGGCCATCGGCGAGCGGCCCGCGATGATCGGGATCGGTGCTTGCTCGAGTGCGGCCATGGTATGCGGACAGGACGATGCGTTGGGTTCCACGCGCTCGCCCCCGCGCCACAAATGGAACGCGCTCCAGCTTGGATCGTCGAGCAACGGGTTGGCCGGCGCTGGCCGGTCTGGCGTCGACTGGACATAGGGCGCAAAGCCCTTCTCGGCCGCGACGACGCTTTCCAGCTCGGCACGCATATCTGCGGTCGCGGCCTCCATGGCTGCAACCCACGCGAACTCGTCGCGCTCGAAGAACGCACGCTGCGCAAGCCCGGGAAAATAGAACATCGAAGGCTGTTGCAGATACAGTTCGCGCCGTCCGAGCAGCAGGTCGAGCGCGTACCGCGTACGCCCTCCTGATACGCCAGCGGCAAGACCAGTCCCCGCCAGCGCATCGCCGAGATGTGCGGCAAACCGTTTCGCGCAATCCGCCAGGAACGCTTCACCGGCCTTCAGCATCGGCATCAGGACGGGCGCTATCGTGGCATTCGGCAGCGTGGCGACGTTCAGCGCGGTGCAATAAAAGGATTGCGCCGCGCGCTCGTCGCCGCGTCGGACCTTCAGCGCGGCCATCGTCAACAGCGCAGCCAGGTGGCGTGGTTCTGCTGCCAGGAAATGCACCAGCGCGGTTTCCGCCTCGTCGTCGCGGCCGAGCGACTGCGCGGCTTGTGCGATCAGGAACCACGGCGCGGGCATGCCCGGTGCCCCGTCGCGTAGAAGGGACAGCATTTCATAGGCGCGTGCCGCGTTACCGTTGCGGAGCGCGGCCATCCCGTCGCGCGCGAGAGTTTCTGCTTGAGGCCGGGTGAGTTGCATTCCTCCAGCGTAACGATGTGGAAGCGGATGCCAAGTGCGCGGGGCTCGCCTGGCCTAGGCGGGGCAGCTCTACCGGGGGAATGCGACGTGACGGCCCCGATAGGCGTCGCTCCAGATCGCCAAAAAATGTGACCGCGGCGATAAACTAGCTGGACCGAAGCCAAGGCGGTGATCAGTCCGCGAAGATGCGATTGCGACACTCGACTGGCTGATGGTCGCACATCGCCGACAATTACAGCAGATCGAGAATTAGGTAAGACTTGGCTGGGGCGGCAGGGTTCGAACCTGCGCATGGCGGCATCAAAAGCCGCTGCCTTACCACTTGGCGACGCCCCAACAGAGGCGGCCTTATAGCGGGGCAGCGGCGCGTGAAAAGCCCTTGCGGACGTCAATCCGCGAGATGGTGCAGCCAGTTGTTCTCGTCCGGCGCGGTGCCACGCTGGATCGACACGAGCGCGTCGCGCATCCGCATCGTTAGCGCACCCGGAGCGCCATCACCGATCGTGAAGCGGCCCTCGGGACTGGCGACGGTGCCGATCGGCGTGACCACGGCTGCGGTGCCGCAGGCGAACGCCTCGACCAGCCGGCCGCTGGCGGCGTCTGCGCGCCACTGCTCGATCGTGTAGCCTTCCTCGCGGACAGTAATGCCGTTCGCGCGGGCGAGCGTCAGGATCGAGTCGCGGGTGATGCCGGGCAGGATCGTGCCGGTGAGGGCAGGGGTCGCCATGCTGCCGTCGTCGAACACGAAGAAGATGTTCATGCCGCCGAGTTCCTCGACCCAGCGCCGCTCGGCCGCATCGAGGAAGACCACTTGGTCACAGCCGTTGCGGATCGCCTCGGACTGCGCGAGCAGGCTGGCGGCGTAGTTGCCGCCGCACTTGGCCGCGCCAGTGCCGCCCTGAGCAGCGCGCGTGTATTGCTGGCTGACCCAGATCGACACGGTGGGGGCGCCGCCCTTGAAGTAGGCGCCGACCGAAGAGGCGAGCACCATGTAGAGATATTCGGCGGACGGCTTCACGCCGAGGAACACTTCGCTCGCGAACATGAATGGGCGCAGATACAGCGCGCCGCCATCGCTCTCCGGGATCCAGGTCGCATCGGTTTTCACGAGGCGCTCGACCGACTCGAGGAACAGCTCGGTCGGCAGCTCGGGCATCGCGAGGCGCCGTGCCGAATCCTGGAAACGGCGGGCATTCGCCTCGGGGCGGAACAGCGCGGTGCCGCCATTAGCGAGTCGATACGCCTTCATCCCCTCGAAGATCTCCTGCGCGTAATGCAACACCGACGAGGCCGGATCGATCGTCAGCGGCGCGCGCGCGGTGATCCGCGCGTCATGCCAGCCCTCGGTCTCGCTGTAGCGGATCATCGCCATGTGATCGGTAAAGACCCGTCCGAATCCGGGATCGATCAGTCGCTTCGCCCGCTCGTTCGCCTCGACCGGAGTCGCGTTCGGCTCATGGCGGAAGGCGGAAGACGGCGTAAAAGCTGGAACGGACATCGAAAATCTCTCTCGTTGCGGGTTGCCGACGACTACGGGCGATGTCTAAACCGGTCAACATGCCTGCCACTCCGTCTTCTGCTTCACCCCTGTTCCTTCGCGAACCCGAACTCCGCCGCGGCATGGAGCTGCTGTACTTCGGTTATAGCCACCTGACACGGTCGATCGACCAGGGTCTTGCCGAAGAGGGGCTGGGCCGCGCGCACCACCGAGCGCTGTATTTCATCGCGCGAAAGCCCGACATGACGGTGAGCGAGCTGCTGTCGCTGCTGGCGATCACCAAGCAGTCGCTGGGCCGCGTGCTGAACGAACTCGCCGACCGCAAGCTGGTCGAGACGCGGCCGGGCGAACGCGACCGGCGGCAGCGGCTGCTGCGGTTGACGGCCGAGGGCTCGAAGATGGAGCGCGAACTGTTCGAGGCCGCGCGAGTCCGTATGGCGGACGCATATGCGAGCGCGGGGCAAAGCGCGGTATCGGGGTTCTGGGCGGTGCTCGAAGGGCTGGTGCCGGAGGCGGACCGTTCGCAAGTGTTCGGCCTGCGCGGCTAGTCGATCCTCCTGAGGGCAGGTCGGTTCACGCCGGACGATTTGGCGTTGACGTCGCTGCAAGGACTGTGGCACTCGGCCGCTCATCGAGAGCCGGTGCAAGACCCGGACCGACAGGCGTAGATCGCCGTTAGCGGGTGTAGCTCAATGGTAGAGCTTTTGCTTCCCAAGCAAGTGACGAGGGTTCGATTCCCTTCACCCGCTCCACGTTTTCGCGGAAGTCCCGAATGTCGCCGTTCCGCGTCCGCCGTTCTACATCGGCTCCGCGAGTTGCGTACGGTTCCTGCCGCCGGATTTCGCTGCGTAGAGCATCGTGTCGGCACGTTCGAGCCAGGCGGTTAGCGTGTTGAAGGATGCGGACAGCTCAGCGACGCCGAAGCTCGCGGTTACGTGGATCGTACCGCCGCCATGGAGCGTCATCGGATGTTCGGCGATGGTATTCCGAAGTCGCTCCGCGACGACGAGGGCTGCCGCGCCGCTGGTTTCCGGCATCAGGAGGGCGAATTCCTCGCCGCCGAGACGACCGAACAGGTCGCAAGGGCGCAGCGTCGTTTCGGCAAGGCTGGCGATCTGCTTCAGGACCTGATCGCCGATCGAGTGGCCGTAAGTATCGTTCACCCGCTTGAAATGGTCGACGTCGATCATGATCAGCGAACTTGCCCGCCCGTAGCGAAGCGTGCGCTCCATTTCGCGTTGCGCCTGATCGACGAAGCCACGCCGGGTCAGTGCGCCGGTAAGATGATCGACCTGTGCGATCAGCCGCAGTTCGAGTTCGTCGCAAACGATGTTGGCGAAATTGCTCAGGATGGCGATGTCTGCAGGGCTGAACCGTCTGGGCCGGGTATCCATCGCGCACAGCGCCCCGACATTGTATCCTTCGGGCGTGCGCAGGGGGATGCCCGCATAGCTCCTCACATAGGGTGGACCGACGACGAGCGGACTTTCGGCGAACCTCGGGTCGGCCAGGGCGTTTTCGATGATCAACGGGTCGCGTTGCTGGATCGTATGCGTGCAGAAAGATACCGCGCGGGGCGTTTCGCTCTGCTCCATGCCGCGCCGCGCCTTGAACCATTGCCGATCGCGATCGACGAGCGTCACGGTCGCCACGGGTACCGCGAGCACCGTGCGGACGAGCGTGACGATCTTTTCGAACGGCTCTTCGACCGCGGTGTCGAGCACGTCGAGGCGACGCAAGGCTGCGACCCGGCCATCGTCGTCGTCGAGCAGCAGGGCGTTATCCATGATCCGGTGCCTTCATCATCGCGCGGATTGCTACGGTGAGATCGTCGGCATAGCTGTCGACCAGCGTGCGGATGCTCGCATCGACGACGTCCTCGCCCAGTCCCGCCGCCCTCAGGCTGACGATTAGTTCGGCAAGATGTGCCTGGTGGCGCTGTACGCTCGCCAACAACTCCGCGGGGATCTCGAGCGGTTCCGCCACGCTGGGGGTAGGCTGAAGTTGATCGATGCGCACGTTCGGCCTCTCATTGCAGCACCGAGTCTTTACAGCCGAACGGTTAACAGAGCTCAAACGCGCGTGTTCGACACTCTCGACGATTCCCGGCTCCAGATAAAAAGATGCCCTGCCGGATCGAGGATCGGCAGGGCATTCCGAGGTTTCACCGTCCGTCGCGAATATCGCCGGATGTTCGTGCGAGCACTGAAAGTCCTGGCGAACGTCGATTCAAATTACGGAGGGTACCATGTCCGTTACTTCTTCTTGCCGCTCTCACCCGAGGCGCTCGAGACGACCGTTCCAGCGGACTTCACATCCTTGCCGACGCCGTTAACCGTGTGACATCCCGTCAGCGCCAGGCCTGCAGCAAGTAGTGCCAGTGCGAATACGTTCTTCATACTTGGTCTCTCTCATGTTCAGTGTTTGAGGTGGATGGTGCCGGTCCGACGAGTGCGGCCGACCGCCGGTGAAGTTTTCGTGATACGAGCGGCCTTGGCGTCGACGTCAGCCTCGGACGGGGTTGCCCCGGTGAGCTTGAAGATCGCCTCCGCAACCGAGACTCTGGCCTTGTCGGCAAAATCACCGGTATCATCACTCATGAGCACCCATTCTCCATCCGGGTCTGGTCAAGTCCCGTGATTTAACGTGATCCGAATGACGGCAACAGATCGGGTTGTATCAACCCGATAGTATTTTCGACATCTCGCACGGATACTGTCGGACAGGCGGCACCTGCTTGGTTCGATCAATATCAGCGGCGTCATCGATCAGGCCAATGCCGATCAGGGCTGTAGCGTCACGACCGGGACGGGGCTTGGCAGCAGCGTCTTGCGATCGGCCCCATCGCCGAACCCGCGGGCACGCGCCCAGGCCGCCGCGGCCACCCTGCGATTGACGCCGATCTTGCTGTAGACGCGCGCGACATGGTTGCGAACGGTGTTGCCGCTGACGTTCAATGTGCGCGCCATCGTCTTGTCGTCCATGCCCTCGCAAATCAGCGCCAACACGTCGCGTTCGCGCGCGGTCAGATCGTTCAGGCCCGATGTGACGGCCTCGCGCGGGGGTTCGGACTGCAGCGCAAGATTGTCCAGAATGGCGTGGCTGAGCCATTTGGATTCCGAGATCGTCGCCTCGATCGCGGCGGCCAGATTGCGCTCGTCGATCCGACGATTGGTGACGTCCTGAAAGGTCTAGAGCGCGTAGGCCTTGTCGGCGATCATGATCGTGGCTTCGGAAATCCGGCATTCGAGACGCTGCCCGCACTTGGTGCGGACGAAGCCGGATGAAATTCCTGATGGCCAGATCTCGATGTCGTCGGTCGATCGACCGGACAGGTCACTCCGCGAATACCCGATGAGAGAACAGAAACTGTCATTCGCGACGGTCACGAAATTGTCGGCCGGATCGACGATCATCATGCAGGCCGTCGACGTCGCGAACGCGGTTTCGACGCTTGTTCGGAGTTGATCGTAATGGCGTTCGGTCTGCTGCCATGCTTCGATATCCGTCAGCGTAAACAGCATGCACGGCTGGCCGGCGACGGTGACGGGCTGGCCGGTAACGATCACGGGCCGGCTTGTGCCGTCAGGCATCGCCAGGCTCGTCCGCGTCTGCGGGATCGTCTGCGCGTTGACGAGCGCGCGCTTCACCGCCGCGTAGTTCGCGACGCCCTCGAGGATGTTGCGCTCGTACATAGAGCGTCTCAGCCAATCCTCGTCCGCGCTATCGGTAAGCGCGAGGAAACTACGATTGACCATGACGTAGCGCAGATCACGCAAGCCGCAGACGATGGCGGGGGCGGGGTGCGACTCGATCGAGCATTCGAGCCGCGTCATGCGATCTGGCGCATGCCACACGGTGCTCGCGAGCGTATGGTGGGGCCGTGTGAAGATATCCAGGCAGTCGTTCGTCATGGTCGTTCCTCGTCGTCACGAAGATACGCTTTAGTTGATCGATAGATGGAGGCAAAAATTCGTCATGCCAGGAGCGCCCCATTTTGATACTAGATAGACCTGTATATTGGTGGGCAATCTGTATGACAGATAAGCCGAAAGGTCAGGGTTAGTTACTTAAGTCGATATTGACGGTATTAACTACGATATTATCTCAGACCGGTTCTTGTATTGCTGCTTCAGGTGTCGTGTTGTTGTTGACCAGGTGAACTACTGCTTCCCATTCTGGCGGCTGCCGAACTGATTATCCTTCACGCGGCGCAGTATTGCGGTCATCGCCGACCATCAGTTCGACCGGGGTATCGCCGATCGGGCCAGGTGATTGATCTTCGTCGGTATGCGCGAACAGCCAGCGACCGAGAAGGCCAGCTACCGCGGCGCCGCTCAGCGGTGCGATCCAGAACAGCCAGAGCTGCGACAGCGCCCACCCGCCGACGAACAGAGCGGGACCCGTGCTGCGCGCCGGGTTCACCGACGTGTTGTCGATCGGGATCGAGATGAGATGGATCAGCGTCAACGCGAGACCGATCGACAACGGCGCGAACGCTGCCGGGGAACGCTCGTCGGTCGCGCCGAGGATTACCGTCAGGAAACCGGCGGTCAGCAGCGCCTCGGAAAGGAACGCGGTTGCCGCGCCGTATCCGCCCGGCGAATGCACGCCGTAGCCGTTCGCGGCGAACCCGCTGGCGACTAGGTCGAACCCTGCGGTCCCCGATGCCAGTGCAGCGAGCGCCGCGCTGCCCAATATGCCGCCGATGACCTGCGCGATGACATAGCCCGGCAAGTCGCGAGCGGGAAAGCGGCCGGCGACCGTCAAGCCGACGCTGACGGCCGGATTGAAGTGGCCACCTGAGATGAAGCCGACGGCAAACGCCATCGTGAAGACGGTAAGGCCGAACGCCAGTGCCACCCCAGCCATGCCGATCGTGCCGGGGACGCCCGTGCCCGCGGCAAGGACCGCAGCACCGCAACCACCCAGGACCAGCCAGAACGTGCCGATGACTTCGGCGGCCAGCCGTCGCGCGGTAGCGATACGGCGGGGTCGGGCTGCCTGATCAGCGGACGTGCCGATGGTCGACGCGCGCTGGAGGTGTGGACTGTCGGCCATGTCTTTGTGCCTAACATGGGCACCTCGATGAGCGCCCGTCGGTCTTTGGGGTGGCGGGCAGGGCACAGCGATCGCTGCCCCACCCGCCGTTGGGAAGCGGCGTCTCTGGCGGTTTACTTCCCGCGCAGGGTGTTGATGACCGCGATCCCGAGCACGCCGGCCACGGCGGCTGCGGTGAAGGGGCGCTCCTTCGAGAACTGGCGGACATAGTCGAGCAGCGGGCGGATGTTGTCCTCGACGACATCCTTGGCCTGGCCGACGGTCTTCTGGATCGTGCCGCCAAGCTGGTCCGCGGCGCCTTCGCTCTGCAGCGACGTGTCGCCGATCGCGCCGCCAAGCGTTTCCTTGAGCTTGCCGCCGACGTTGGTGGCTGCGCCGTTGAGGGTATCGGTGTTCATGAGAGTCTCCTTTGATTATTTAGGGAAGGACGGTCAGATCTGGGTGCGGTCGGAAAGGTCCCGCACGTCGCCGCGGTCGTCCTGACGGGCGAAATTGCCGTCCGACTGACGATCCATCCCTGAGGAGGGCGTCGTACGGTCGCCATCGATGGCCGGGGTGGTGCGGTCATCGGTCGACTTGGCACCGTCGAGCATCCGCTTCACGGCATTCCCGGCCGCATCGCGACCACCCAGGCCGAACGCCAGGGCAAAGGCGACGGCGATCGCACCGAGCAGCAACCCGAACGCCAGGTTGATGATGTCGTCGGCCAGACCCATGAACCGCAGGCCGATCGCCGTGCCGAGCACGATGATCGCGATCCGCACGACAGGGGCGGCAACGCGCGTGCCCTGGTCGCCGTTACGCTCGATCGCGTGCGCCACGAAGCGGGCGATGACGACCGATGCAAAGATGATGATCGCCCCGAACACGACCTGCCCGAACAGCGTCAGCACCTCGGCCATGATCTGCGAGCCATAGGCGAAGCTCAGTTGGCGGAACGCTTCCATCAAGCCGAAGATCAGGATCGCGACGAATGCGCCGGTGCCGACCGTCTTCGATGGCACGAACGACTGGCCTGTGGCGCCGAGTTCGCGGTTTTCCGTGTTGCCGAAGATGCCGATCGACCCGATCGTCCGGTCGAAGCCGGTCGTTGCCAGGAACTGGGTCAACAGACGCGACGCGAATTTGGCGATGACATAGGCCACGGCGAGGATCATGCCGGCGGCGATGACGTGCGGGATAGCGTCGAGGATGATGCGCAGCATGGCGGTTGCCGGCTGCGAGATCGCCGCGATGTTGAGCGTGTCGAGCGCCGCGATCGAGACCGGGATGATGATCAGCGCGAACACGATGCCGCCGATGGTACGCGGCAACATCGTCGGGTCGGTCGGCGTGGTCGCGCCGACATGCGTCGAGAAGCGCTCGACATGGCTGGCCGTGATGACCGCCTCGACCGCCTTCTTGGCGACCTTGGCGAGGACATAGCCGAGGAAGAAGATCAGCGCGGCACCGATGATCCGCGGGATGGCCGTGCCGAAGCCCTGCAGCATGTCGCCGAGTGGGCCGGTTGCCCCGGCCAGACCCAGTGGCTGCGTCGCGAGGAACAGCGCGATCAGGAGGACCACCCAATAGGCAGCATCACCGACCTGCGCGCCGATGGTGGTCGGGTTGCGCGGGTTTGCGTTCGGCTCGTTCGCGTGGATCGCGAGCGGCGTCTTGTTGACGAGCTTGGCGACGCCCCACTTCACGGCCCGGGCGATCGCCCAGCCGATGACGAGGATGATCAGCGCCGCGATGATCCGGGGTGTCCAGATCTCGACATAGCTCCAGGCTTGCGCCCCGAAATCGCGGGTGTTCGATACGACCGTATCGCCCGCATAGGTTACGTCTTGCATGTGTGTGTCCCTTGAAACCCTCTACGGGGCCTGACGTCTGCCGTTGCGCGGCGTCGTGTGCCTTGGGTGTGCCTTGGCCTCGATGCCGCGGTTCCGGATTAGAGTGGTGATGCGGGGTCGGTCAGGATGCCGCACGCAGCAGCGGCCTTGCCGACCTCGAGCGGTACCTTGGGATCCTTGACCTGACCCGACACGCGAACGAAGTCGCTGGCCGTCAGGCGGCCCGGCGTGGTGTCGCCTTCGCGCGACGCCTTGGCCGCGCGACCGAGCTGCTGGAGCTGGCCAAGCGACAGGTTCGCCTCGAGCCGGTCACCGACGCACTGCGACTGCGCAGGCTGGAAGCCATACCCCTCCAGCGAGGTGGCGATCTTGGCCGACGGATTGACGCACGCAGCGAGCGACAGCGTGGTGATGCCGACAGCAGCGAGCGTCGCAACGCGTGAAAAACTAGGATGCCGAGTCATGAAAAGCCCCTCTTGTCGGGGCCATGACATCAGGCCGGAGTGGCCCGCGATCCGATGATCCCGAGCGCCAAACCATTCAATTCATTTAAAAGTTTCTAGTATCGTTGACCAGTCGCCGGGTAGATAAATACTATTCTACCCGGATGAGTGGATAGCGGATCTCAGCAAAGAAACTGTTCAGGATGACCTTCAATGCGGCCCCGCCAACGCCATCTGGCTGGTCGATATGGGCCTACGTTCGACGCACTCAGCCGCGGATGAGGGTGGCAAGTGATAGGGATGCGGCTCACGACCACGGCCTCAGACGTCAGGCGGACGTCTCGCTCGGCGCGTACCAGCCTAGCGCTTGCGAAATCTGCGTCGCGGTGTGCTTCAGCGCGACCAGCGCTTCTTCGGCGGAGATATGCGGCGTTTCGTCGATGACCTCGAGGAACGGGATGGTCAGCGCGGCAACGACGTGGCCGTCAAAGCCGAAGATCGGGCAACTGATGTCGGAAACGCCGCCCATCCGTGCGCTGCGGATCGATTCATAGCCGCGTTCGCGGATTTCGGCGAAGGCGGCATCGAGCGCGTCGCGGGCCGCCGGGTCCATCGTTTGGTCGAGTATCGCGGATCGGACATCGTCGGCCATGAAGGCGAGCAGGACGTGACCTGAGCAGTTTGTCGCCAAGGCTATGCTGGTGCCGAGACGAACGGCGAAACCGGTCGGGCCGGGGCTTTCCTGTCGAAGGATGATCAGCCCGGACGTGCCGTTGACGACGACGAGATGGCAGGATTGCATCGCGGTCGCCGCCAAGGTCTGCATCAGTGGCGCGGCGACGTGCGTCAGTTCCTGCGCAGGGGTCGCGCGGTGCGCCGTTTCGAGGAGCTTGTAGGTCACCCGGTAGCGATCGCTGCCGGGATCCTTGTGCAGCCACCCCCGCCGGTCGAGCACGACGATCACGCGGAAGAGTTCGCTGATCGACCGCGCGAGGCGAGTGGCGATTTCGCTGACCGTCAGGCCATTCGGTTCGCGCGCGAGCAGTTCGATGATGTCGATCGCCTTTTCCAGCGCGGGCGCCGAATAGACGCGCGGACTGGCGCTATTGGTGTCTGGCGGAGGCGGCGGCGAGGGAAGCGGCATGGTCGAAGCTATCGTGATTGCGGGCGCGATCCTTATGCCGCAAGCGCGCGGCGTCGAAACAACAATCTTTCATATCTGAAAGTTGCTGGCGGAGGCGTTGGCTTGCTAGGGAACGTCGTACGCCGCGATTTCGGGATCGATGTGCACAATATGGGAGATGCCGCATGACGATCGCCTCGACGCTCGATTTCCGCGAGGCTGCACGCAAGCGGCTGCCGCGATTCCTGTTCGAGTATGCCGATGGCGGTTCCTATGCGGAGGCGACGCTCGCGCGCAACGTCAGCGACCTGTCGGGCATCGCGTTGCGCCAGCGCGTGTTGCGCGACGTGTCCGATATCGATCTGTCGACGACGCTGTTCGGCCAGCACCAGGCGCTGCCGGTCGGGCTCGGGCCCGTCGGGATCGCGGGCATGTACCATCGTCGCGGCGAGACGCAGGCGGCGCGCGCAGCGCATGCCGCGGGCGTGCCGTTCTGCCTGTCGACGGTGTCGCTCTGTTCGCTCGGCGAGGTGGTGAAGGCGGCGCCGACCGGGCCGACCTGGTTCCAGCTCTACGTCATTCGCGACCGCGCGTTCATGCGCGATTTGCTTGCCACGGCGAAGGCAGAAGGCGCGAAGGCGCTGGTGTTCACGGTCGACATGCCGGTGCCGGGCGCGCGCTACCGCGATCAGCATTCGGGAATGTCGGGGCCGCGCGCTCCGCTGCGCCGGATGTTGCAGGCGATGGGGCGTCCCGGCTGGGCGTGGGATGTCGGGGTGCACGGGCGGCCACACCAGCTCGGCAACCTGGAGCCGGTGCTGGGCAAGGCGAGCGGGCTGAACGATTACATGGGCTGGCTCGGCAACAATTTCGATCCGTCGATCGCGTGGAAGGATCTCGAATGGATCCGCGAAGGCTGGGACGGGCCGCTGATCATCAAGGGCATCCTAGATCCGGATGACGCGCGCGAGGCGGCGGCGATCGGTGCGGACGGGATCGTCGTGTCGAACCATGGCGGGCGGCAGCTCGACGGCGTGCTGTCAAGCGCGGCGGCACTGCCGGCGATCGCGGAGGCGGTGAAGGGACAGCTTACGGTGCTGGCGGATTCGGGCGTGCGGTCGGGGCTCGACGTGGTGCGGATGCTGGCGCTGGGGGCGGATGGCGTGCTGTTGGGACGGGCGTGGCTGTATGCGCTGGCGGCGCGGGGGGAAGCTGGCGTGACCCATTTGCTGACGCTGATCGAGCGCGAGATGCGCGTGGCGATGGCGCTGACGGGGGTGCGGTCGATTGCGGAGATCGACCGGAGTATTCTGGTCTGAGGGCAGGGCGTCGCAAGGCTCGCTTCACGCTCACGCACGCCAACAAAGGCCACCACCCCGGCGAAGGCCGGGGCCCAATTGGGCGGCGGAGGTAACCGGAGACCGTCCTTCATTACGTCGACCTTTCCAATTGGGCCCCGGCCTCCGCCGGGGTGGTGGCGAGTGGCGAGGTTCTGCCAACTGTCTTCGCCTTGCGGTGCTCCGTTGCTCAGTGGATCGTCGGCTGCACGACATCCCCCGACAGCGTCCGCCCGGCCTTCACCGCGAACGCCAGCACCACCAGGAAGCAGACCGCCGGCACCAGCATCGCGGTGTCGATCCCGGCGAGATCGGAGATATGCCCCATCAGCCCGGTCAGCACCGCGCCGCCGATGATCGCCATGATGATCAGCGAAGCGCCCGCGCGACGGAGCGGGCCGAGCCCGTCCATGCCGAGCGCGAAGATCGTCGGGAACTGGATCGACATGAACAGGCTGGCGAGGACCAGCGCGTACAACCCGATCTGCCCACCGACGAGACCCGCGACGGCAGCAAGCAACGCGCTGACCACCGCGAAGATTGCGAGCAGGCGAGGGGGGGCGATCTTGCCCATCAGCGCGGTGCCGGCGAACCGGCCGATCCCGAACAGCACGAGGCTTGCGAACAGGTAGTCCGCGGCGTCGTGCTCGGCCATGCCGGGGACGTTCGCCTGTGCATAGCGGATCGTATAGCTCCAGATGCCGACCTGCGCGCCGACGTAGAAGAACTGCGTCACCGTCGCGAAGATCAGCCGCGGGTGGCGGAACACGTCGACGAACCGCGATGGCGCGCCGACGGTTTCTTCCGCGCGATGCTCGGGAAAGCGGATCACTGCGGCGGCGACCGCGAACAGCAGCACGACCAGCCCGATCACCAGATACGGCGTCTGCACCGCGACGACTTCGCTGCGATAGAAGGCCTCGCGCGCCGCCGGGCTCATCGCCGCGACCGCGTTCTCGTCGTGGACGATCGCCGAGAGGATGAAATACTTGCCGATCAGCACGCCCGCGACGGTGCCGACCGGGTTCGCTGCCTGGGCCCAGTTGAGCCGCTTGGCTGCGGTGGTCGGGTCGCCGAGTTCGGTCATCAGCGGGTTCGCCGACGTCTCGAGGAATGCCAGCCCGCACGCGATCACGAACAGCGCGGCGAGGAAATACAGATACTCCCCGTAATGCGCCGCGGGATAGAAGAGCAGCGCCCCCGCCGCATACAGCACCAGCCCGGTAACGATCGCGGTCTTGTAGCCCTTCGCGCGCGTCACCAGCGCGGCCGGCACCGCGAGCAGGAAATAGCCCATGTAGAAGGCCTGCTGGACGAAGCTCGTCTGGAAGTCGGTGAGCGTGAACGCCTTCTTGAACTGCGCGATCAGGATGTCGTTGAGGTTGTTCGCCATCCCCCAGAGGAAGAACAGCGCGACCGTCAGCACGATCGCCGGCACATATTTCCTGTCGGCGGTCGTTCCGCTCATGATCCACTCCTGATTATGTTTATGTTTGTCAGTCTATCGCGCGGTCGAGGTGGGTGTAGCCGCCATCGACATAGAGCCACTGCCCAGTGGTGTGGCTCGCCCGGTCGGACAGCAGGAAGACCACCGTGTCGGCGATCTCGCGATCCTCTGTCATGCGGTGGCCGAGCGGAATGCGCGCGACGATGCCGTCGAGCTTCGCTTGCGGATCGTCGAAACTGTCGATCCAGCGCTGGTAGAGCGGCGTCATCACCTCGGCGGGGATCACCGCGTTGACGCGGATCCCATCGCCGCGCAGCGCCACCGCCCATTCGCGGGTGAGCGCCAGTTGCGCGCCCTTGGCGGCGGCATACGCGCTGGTGTCACCCTGACCGGTGACCGCGGTCTTCGACGAGATGTTGACGATCGCGCCGCCGGTCTTGCGCAGATGCGGCACCGCGTGATGCGCCATCGCGAAATAATGGACGAGGTTCTGGTCTAGCGAGGCGCGAAACTCCGCCGGCGTCCGGCCGAGCCCGATATTATCGTTGGCGCCGGCGTTGTTCACCAGCCCGTCGATCCGACCATAGCATGCGACCGCCGCCTCGACCGCCGCCGCGCACGCAGCGTCGTCGGACAATTCGGTCGCGACGAACAGATGCTCGGGGGTGAAATCCTCCGGCGCGCTTCGCGACACGATCACCGGGATCGCGCCCTCCTCCGCCAGCCCGCGCGCGATGGCGAGGCCGATACCGGCCCCGCCGCCCGTGACGATCACGACCTTGCCGTCGAGCCCGAGCTTCACCCGGCGAACCGATAGTCGATCAGCGACTGCGGCTTCATCTCGATCGAATAGCCCGGCAGCGTCGGCGGCATGTAGGCTGCGTCGCGGATCACGCAGGGGTCGACGAAATGCTCGTGGAGATGGTCGACATACTCGATCACGCGCTCCTCCTTGGTCCCGGAGAAGCAGAGATAGTCGATCATCGACAGATGCTGGACATATTCGCACAGGCCGACGCCGCCGGCATGCGGACACACCGGCAGGTCGTACCGGGCCGC
The DNA here is from genome assembly GCF_001421415.1 of Sphingomonas sp. Leaf208. GTDB lineage: Bacteria > Pseudomonadota > Alphaproteobacteria > Sphingomonadales > Sphingomonadaceae > Sphingomonas. The sequence goes on along the minus strand of NZ_LMKH01000023.1, from coordinate 32,484 downwards.
CAGCAACAGCACCGCGAGCACTTCGTTGACGCCGCCCAGACGGCAGCTGTCGATCTGCACGACGTCGATCGCGCCTGCCGCCATGAACTGTTTGAACATGATGCGGTTCTGGCACATCTCGCCGGTCGCGACCTTCACTTCGCCGATCGCGTTGCGGATCGCCTGGTGGCCCAGGATATCGTCGGGGCTGGTCGGTTCCTCGATGAACCAGGGCTTCGCGAAGGCGAGTGCGTTCACCCATTCAATCGCCTGCGGGACGTCCCACACCTGGTTCGCGTCGATCATCAACTTGCGGTCGGGGCCGAGCACTTCGCGTGCGATCGTCAGGCGACGGATATCGTCCTCCAGATCGCGACCGACCTTGAGCTTGATATAGTCGAAGCCGGCATCGACCGCTTCCTGCGCGAGCCGACGCAGCTTGTCGTCGGGATAGCCGAGCCACCCCGCCGACGTGGTGTAGCAAGGGAAACCGGTCGCCTCGAGATCGGCGATCCGCTCGGCCTTGCCCGCAGCGCGATTCGTCAGCAGCGTGAGCGCGTCGCCGGGCGTAATCGCGTCGGTCAGGTACCGGAAGTCGATCGTCCGGACTAGTTCCTCCGGCGTCATGTCCGCGACGAGGCGCCAGACCGGTTTGCCGACCGCCTTCGCCCACAAATCCCAGATCGCGTTAACCACCGCGCCGGTCGCGAGATGGATCGCGCCCTTGTCGGGGCCGATCCAGCGCAACTGGCTGTCGCCGGTCAGGTGTCGCCACATCCGCCCCGGATTCTCGATGATCCAGTCGAGGTCGAGCCCGATGACGAGATGCCGCATCGCCTCGATCGCGGCAACGCAGATGTCGTTACCGCGGCCGATCGTGAAGGTGAGGCCGTGGCCTTCGAGACCGTCCGTATCGGTGTCGAGCACGACATAGGCGGCCGAATAATCCGGATCGGGGTTCATCGCGTCGGACCCGTCGAGCCCCGCGCTGGTCGGGAAACGAAGGTCGATCGTGCGCAGACCGGTGATGGTCGTCATGCGGCGGCGACCATCGTCTGAACCTGTTCGCCGAGACCCTCGATGCCGAGCCGCACCGTCTGGCCCGCGCGCAAATAGACCGGCGGCTTCTGGCCCAGGCCGACGCCCTTCGGCGTACCGGTCGAGATGATGTCGCCGGCTTCGAGCGTGCAGAAATCGCTGAGGTACGAAACGATCGTTGCGACGTCGAAGATCATGTTGGCAGTCGTGCCGTCCTGATAGCGATGGCCGTCGACTTCGAGCCACAGGCCCAGCTTTTGGGGATCGCCGACCTCGTCTGCGGTGACGAGCCAGGGACCGATCGGGCCGAACGTGTCACAGCCCTTGCCCTTGTCCCACGTGCCGCCACGCTCGAGCTGGAACGCTCGCTCGGACACGTCGTGGACGACGCAATAGCCGGCAATGTGCGACAGCGCGTCTTCCTTGGCGATGTGGCGGCCGGGCGTACCGATGACGACGCCGAGTTCGACCTCCCAGTCGGTCTTCTCCGAGCCGCGCGGGATCTCGACATCGTCGTTCGGGCCCTGGATCGCGCTGGTCCATTTGCCGAACACGACCGGCTCGGCGGGGAGGGCCATGTTGCTCTCGGCGGCATGGTCCGAATAGTTCAGGCCGATGCAGATGAACTTGCCGGTGCGCGTGACGCACGGCCCGATCCGTGGCGCGCCGTCGACCTTGGGCAAGGTCGCCACATCGAGCGCGGCGATCTTCGCGAGCCCCTCGGGGGACAGCAGGTCACCGGCGATGTCGCCGAGGTCCGCGGGCAGCGCGCGGATCGCGCCGTCCTGATCGAGGATGCCGGGCTTTTCCTGGCCGCGCGGGCCGTAACGCAATAATTTCATCGGATGATCCTTAGTTGACCCAGCCGCCGTCGATCACGTGGACCGCGCCGGTGGTGAAGCTCGATTCGTCGCTGGCGAGATACAGGAACAGCGCGGCGATCTCTTCGGCGCGTCCCAGCCGGCCCATCGGCTGGCGCGCGACGAACGCCGCGTCGGCCTCGCTGACCGAAATGCCCTGCGTTCCCGCCTGCGAGACAATGCGTTCGCGGAGGGAAGGGGTCTCGATCGTGCCGGGGCACACGCAGTTGCAGCGGATCCCGCGGCCGACAAAATCGGCGGCGATCGCCTTGGTGAGCCCGACCACCGCTGCCTTCGACGCGCCGTAGGCGTAGCGGTTTGGGATGCCCTTCACGCTCGACGCGATGCTGCTCATGTTGACGATCGCACCGCCGCCGCGCGCGAGCATGCCGGGCAGGAACGCGCGGGTCATGCGGTGCATCGCGTGGACGTTGAGGTCGAACGACAGCATCCAGTCGTCGTCACTGCCCTGGAGAATATCGCCCGCCGCGACGAAGCCGGCGACGTTGGCAAGAATGTCGATGCCGCCGATCGTGGCGGGCAAAGCGGCGATCGCGTCGGCGTCGAGCAGGTCGACGACCAGACGTTCGACGCCGTCGATGGCCTGCAGCGCATCGCCGTCGCGGTCGAGCGCGAAGACCCGTGCGCCCTCGTCACGGAAGCGTTCCGCGGTGGCGCGGCCGATGCCTTGTGCCGCCGCGGTCACTACCGCGGTCTTGCCGGACAGTCTCATTCCATCTCCTGCGCGTCGTTGTGCGTTTCGTCGGTTTTATTAGTCAAAGTGACTTTTGAAAAGGGGCGGCGACGCTATTGTCGTGGGAGTACGCCGTATCGAAGGAATTTCCGTGACGTATCGCATCGTGACCGCGCTGGACCTCGTCGACGACGCAGCGCTGATTGCCGCTTATCGCGAACGACACGCGCCGGGTGCCGTGTGGCCCGAGGTCGTGCGCGACATCGTCCAGCGGGGGTATCGAGAGATGGAGATATGGCAGGTCGCCGACCGGCTCGTGATGATCGCCGAGGTCGAGGATGATTTTCCACGCGCGGCCGACCCGGAGTTACAGCCGGTCGTCGCGTCCTGGGAGACGGCGATGGACGTGTATCAGAAGCCGATCGCTGCGGACGGGCCGAAATGGGCGGTGATGCAGCGGATCTTCTCGCTCGCCGATCAGACCGCCGGCTGATCGTTTTCCCGGTTGATGTCGTTAGGGCGTGAGCGTCACGAAGCTGTCCATCACGCGCTTGCGGCCCGACTGTTCGAAATCGATTTCCAGCTTGTTGCCCTCGATTTCAGCGATCGCGCCGTAGCCGAACTTCTGGTGGAACACGCGCTGGCCGAGCGAGAGGTCGTCGCGGCCCTTGTTACCGAGGCTGATCGCGCTGGAGCGGCTTTCGACGACGCGGGCGGGTTTGGTGGAGAAGGTGCTGCCGGTGCCTGATGCGCGTTGCCAGCCGGGGCCGCGGCCAGTGCCGCGTGCAACGTCGGCGAACGGATCGGCGCGGTCGGACCAGTTCGCCTGCCAGAGGCTCGCGCCGCCGGACATCGTGGTTTCGGTGTCGATATGCTCAGCTGGAAGTTCGGCGACGAAGCGCGAGGGGATCGACGAGTTCCACTGGCCGTAGATGCGGCGATTAGCAGCGTGGATGATGACCGCCAGTCGCCGTGCACGCGTGATCGCGACGTACGCCAGGCGTCGTTCCTCCTCGAGGCTCTTTACGCCGCCTTCATCCAACGAGCGCTGCGACGGGAACAGCCCTTCCTCCCAGCCCACCAGGAACACCGTGTCGTATTCGAGGCCCTTGGCGGCGTGGATGGTCATGATCGTGACCTGCGGGTCCTGCGCGCCGCCCTCGTTGTCCATCACGAGGCTGACGTGTTCGAGGAACGCGCCGAGCGAGTCGTACTCCTCCATCGCGCGGACGAGCTCGCTGAGGTTCTCCAGGCGGCCGGTCGCCTCGACCGACTTCTCGGCCTGGTACATCGCGGTGTAGCCGCTCTCGTCGAGCAACTGCCGGGCGAGTTCGGCGTGCGGCAGGCTGGTCGCCATGTCGCGCCAGCGGGCGATGTCGCCGACCAGCCGTCCCAGCGACTTCTTCGCAGCCCCGGTCAGTTCGTCGGTGTCGAGAATGCGCGCGGCGGCGGTGGTCAGGGGCGTGCCGGTGGCGCGCGCGAGCTGGTGGATGCGCGCCACCGCCTTGTCGCCGAGGCCGCGCTTGGGGACGTTGACGATCCGTTCGAAAGCGAGGTCGTCCGCCGGTTGGTTGACGACGCGGAGGTACGCCAGCGCGTCGCGGATTTCGGCGCGTTCGTAGAAGCGGAAGCCGCCGACGATCTTGTACGGCATCCCGATCGCGATGAAGCGGTCCTCGAACTCGCGCGTCTGGTGCTGCGCGCGGACCAGGATCGCGACCTCGTCGAGGCTCTTGCCCGAGCGGCGGACGATGTCGATCTCCTCGCCGACACGGCGCGCTTCCTCGGGGCCGTCCCAGACGCCGATGACCTTGACCTTCTCGCCGACGTCGCGCTCGGTCCAGAGCTGCTTGCCGAGCCGCCCGCCATTGTTGGCGATCACGCCCGACGCCGCGCCGAGGATGTGCGGCGTGCTGCGGTAATTCTGTTCGAGGCGGATGACCTTCGCGCCGGGAAAGTCGCGCTCGAACTTCAGGATGTTCTCGACCTGCGCACCGCGCCACGAATAGATCGACTGGTCGTCGTCGCCGACGCAGGCGATGTTCTTGCGCTCCTGCGCGAGCAGCCGCAGCCAGAGATATTGCGACGAGTTGGTGTCCTGATACTCGTCGACCATGATGTATTTGAAGCGCTGCTGATACTGCGCGAGCACGTCGCGGTGCGTCTTCAGGATCACCAGCATGTGGAGCAGCAGGTCGCCGAAATCGCACGCGTTGAGCGCGATCAGCCGCGCTTGGTATTGCTGGTACAGCTCGCCGCCGCGGCCGTTGGCGTAGCGCTCGGACTCGCCCGCATCGATATCGGCGGGGACGAGGCCCTTGTTCTTCCACTGGTCGATCAGCCCGGCGAGGCTGCGTGTCGGGAAGCGTTTCTCGTCGATATCCGCGGCGAGGATCAGCTGCTTGAGCAGGCGTAGCTGGTCGTCCGTATCGAGGATCGTGAAGTTCGATTGCAACCCGACGAGTTCGGCATGGCGACGCAACATCTTGGCGGCGATCGCGTGGAAGGTGCCGAGCCACGGCATCCCCTCGACCGCATCGCCGACCAGCCGACCGACGCGCTCGCGCATCTCGCGCGCGGCCTTGTTGGTGAAGGTGACGCTGAGAATCTCGGACGGCCACGCCTTCTTCGTAAAGATCAGGTGCGCGAGCCGTGCAGTGAGCGCCGCGGTCTTGCCCGTGCCGGCGCCGGCGATGATCAGCACGGGCCCGTCGGTGGTCAGCACCGCCTCGCGCTGCGGCGGATTGAGACCGCGCAGATAGGGAGGCTCTGCTTGCGGCGCGGACGTTTGGGCGATCTGGTTCACCGGTGAACAGGTAGGGAACGGGGGGCGATGGGGCAAGCGGGTATGGCTTGCGCGGTTCGACGATACGTGGAACAAGTTGAGAACATAGAGGGAGGCGGGCATGCTGGCGGGACGATGTCATTGCGGAGCGATCAGCTATGTCGCGGAGGGCGAACCCGAGCATCACGCGCTGTGCCATTGCGGCGATTGCCGGCGAAGCGCGGGTGCGCCCATGGTAGGCTGGATCGCATTCAGGTCCGAGCAGGTGACCATCTCGGGCGATCCGGTGACGTATGAATCGTCGGCGAGCGGTCGGCGTCAATTCTGCGGACGGTGCGGGACGGGCCTGTTCTATACCAATGCCGCGTATCTGCCGGGGATCATCGACGTGCAATCCTGTACGCTGGACGATCCCGAGGCGGTCGCGCCGGGTGCGCATATCCAGGTGGCCGACCGTTTGGCGTGGATGACGGATGTGGCCGCTCTGCCTGCGTTCGAGCGATATCCGGGGATGTGACCTAACGCCTCATCTAGAGTTTCGGCGCGTCGTCGGACCGACGCCAAACCGTCGCGCGAGCGTAACGAAGCGCGGGTAGGGGATGCGCAGCGACGTGGTTCGTGGTCGGAGATGCCGCACCCAGAAAGGTGTCCCGACGCGCTGGCGCCGTCGCCCGCAGGCATAGCCTTGCGGACCGCAGGACCATTTGAGGAACATCATCATGAAGCTTTTCATCAGCGTCGCTTCGGCGGCGATCGTCGGCGCTTGCCTGTTTTCCACGGGTGCTTCCGCGAGTTCCGGGCGCGACCCGGTATCGGTGCGCGTGTCGCGCGCCGGGCTCGACCTGACCAGCGACGCCGGGCGCACTGCGTTCCAGCGCCGGCTGCGTTCGGCGATCACGAGCGCTTGCCAATCGCACGGTGCCGGCCTCGCGGCGCTCGCCGACGCGCAGCAGTGCCGCAAGGAAATGACTGCGGATGCGGACGTCAAGATGGCCACTTTGTTCGGCAGCAATGGCATGCAGCTCGCGAGCATCGGTGAGACTCGGTGAATTAACTTACTCACGTCCGACAAAGTCGGTTCCGAACATCCTCCCCCGCAAGGGGGAGGTGGCGCGAAGCGACGGAGGGGGAGGACACGGAACGCACGTTGTCCTCTGCCTCCCCCTCCGTCTCGCGAGGGCCAGCCACCTCCCCCTGGCGGGGGAGGATTGTAAAGGGCGACGTCCCAAATAGGGTCGAACGACCGCTTGATTTACATCTGTCATAAGATTGTCATCGTAAGGGCCGACTGCACATTCCTATGGCAACCTCCACATTTGCACCCGATGCGGTGACGGCTGATTCGAGCGCTACCGCTGCGCCGCATACTGGTCCCAAGCTCGATCATTCGCTGCATCCGTCCGGGCGCTGGATATTCCTCGCCGTGCTGATCGGCGGCCTTGCCTATGCGGGGTTCAGCATCGCCTTCGATACCGCGCAGGTCGGCGAGAGCCTGGCGGGCGGGGCGTTCGCGTTCCTCGCGCTGGCGCTGCTGATCGCGCTCGGGTTCGAGTTCGTGAACGGATTCCACGACACCGCCAACGCGGTCGCCACCGTCATCTATACGCATTCGATGCCCGCGCCGCTCGCGGTCGTCTGGTCGGGGTTCTTCAACTTTCTCGGCGTGATGCTGTCCTCAGGCGCGGTGGCGTATTCGATCGTCACATTGCTGCCGGTCGACCTGATCCTCAACGTCGGCAGCGTCGGCGGGTTCGCGATGATCTTCGCGCTGTTGCTCGCGGCGATCCTGTGGAACCTCGCGACCTGGGCGGTCGGGCTGCCCAATTCGTCGAGCCATGCGCTGATCGGCTCGATCCTCGGCGTCGGCCTTGCCAACCAACTCATCAACGGCGGCGGCGCGGACGGAACGTCGGGCGTCGACATGGTGCAGGTCTGGAAAGTTCTCTCCGCGCTCGCGTTCAGCCCGATCGTCGGGTTCGTCGGCGCGCTGCTGCTGCTGCTCGTGATGAAGCGTTTTCTGCGCGACAAGAAGCTGTACGAAGCGCCCGAGGGCCAGACGCCGCCACCGCGCGGCATCCGTGCGTTGCTGATCGGCACCTGCACCGCGGTCAGCTTCGCGCATGGCAGCAATGACGGTCAAAAGGGCATGGGGCTGATCATGCTCATCCTGATCGGCTGCGCGCCGACCGCCTATGCGCTGAACCGGACGATGCCTGAGAGCGCGATGCCGGCGTTCGTGCAAAGCGCGCAGGCGGCATCGGCCGCTTACCGCGCGCATGCCGACGGCGCGCCGGCCGACGTCGTCACGTCGCGTGCGCAGGTCACGCAGGCACTGAAGACCAAGCACGTCGCCGACCCGGTCATCTATGGCGCGCTGGCGACGCTGTCGGACGACGTGTCGAGCCGGATCGAAAGCTATGGGTCGCTGGGCAAGGTGCCGGCTGCGGCGACCCCGAACTTGCGCAATGACATGTACCTCGTGCTCGATACGACCAAGCTGATCGCCGAGGACAAGTCCGCGCAGACACGCTTTACCGCGCAGGAGATCACGACGCTCAAGAGCTACAATAGCGGGCTCGAGCAGGGCACGCGCTATATCCCGACCTGGGTGAAGGTCACCGTCGCGCTGGCGCTGGGCCTCGGGACTATGGTTGGATGGAAGCGGATCGTCGTCACCGTCGGCGAGCGGATCGGCAAGACGCACCTGACCTACGGCATGGGCGCGTCGGCCGAGCTGGTCGCGGCGGCGACGATCCTGCTCGCGGTGCGATACGGCATGCCGGTGTCGACCACGCATATCCTGTCGTCGGGTGTGGCGGGTGCAAGCGTTGCGAACGGCGCCGGGTTGCAGCGGCGTACGGTCATGAACATGGCGCTGGCCTGGGTGATGACGCTGCCGGTGGCGATGCTGCTATCGGGCGGGCTGTACTGGCTGCTGCTGACGCTGGCGCATACGTTCGGGTATTGAGCGGGCGCTTGATCCTCCCCTGTAAGGGGAGGTGGCTGGCTCTTGCCAGACGGAGGGGTGTCGCCCTGAGTTGATGGCGGATACCCCTCCGTCAGTCCCTATGGGCCTGCCACCTCCCCCGATGGGGGAGGATTTAGGTCGGCCGGAACCTGTCACTCGCGCCGCGGGTTGCCGGAGCCATGCGATTACGATGCTCGATCTGTGGGAACTGGGACTGGCTCGTGCGCGAGGACTGGTTCGAGTGTAGCCACTGCCGCCTGCTTGTTCGCGACGTGAGCGAGGTCGGTGCGGTTGCAGGCGAGATCGTGGCGCGGTTCGAAAGCGGGCTTGTCGACCTACAGCGCGATCCAGCCGAACGCTGGATGCTGGACCCGGCGGGATTGCGCAACGCGGCGTGGCGGTTCGGGTTCGAGGTGGAGCCGGTCGCCGTTGCGCGGGGCGATGTCCGCTTTCCCCCTGATTATCGCCCAGCCCAGGCGCACTCGGCCCCCGCGACGACTGTGCCGCACGCGATAGGCCTCGGCATCATGGCGCGGCCCGCCGATGCGAACGACATCGTCGAGATCGCGGCACACTATCGCACCGCGTTTGCCCGGATCTTCGTGCTGCTCGACGGCACGGCAGACGAAGCAGGGGAAATCGCAGCGCGGGTCCCGTGGATCGAAGTCGCCCATCACCTGCTTGCAGGCGACTTCTCCGCGCAGCGCAACCGCCTTCAGGACACGATGCAGACCCGCTGGGTCTTGCAGATAGATACCGACGAGCGCCCCGATACCGCTTTGCTCGACGCGCTCGGCTGGCTCGTAGCCGCGGCGGATCGCGACGGGTTGCGCTCGCTCGGCCTGCCGCGCCGCAACCTCGTCGACGGGGTGCAGTCCGCGTCCTATCCGGACATCCAGTACCGCCTCAATCGCAGCGATATCCGCTATGCCGGCCGCGTCCACGAGCGCCCGGTTGTGCCGTTCGCCGAGAGTTCGCTGGCACTGGCAGGTGCGCTCGAACACCGGCTCGATGGCGAGCGGGTGCGCGAGCGGACGCGGATCTACGAGGCGATGTCGACCGGCGCGGGCAGGCCGGAGGACGAGGCGTTGCTGCTCGCCCCCTTCGATCCGATCGCGGTGCGATAGACCGCGGTCGTCTGCGCGGACAGGGTATCGCGCGTGAACATCCCCGACGCCCGCCGACTCGCTGCGGCGTAATGTGCACGCAACGCCGGGTCCTCGATCAGCCGCTGGACCTGCGTGGCCAGGTCGTCGCCGGTGCAGGTCTTGGCCAGTAATCCGGCACCGCTCTCGCCGATGAACAGCCGTGCGCTCGGGTCCTCGGCGCAGGCGACGACCGGTCGGCCGAACATCATCGCTTCCTGGTACACCAGCCCGAAGCTCTCGTACCGAGACGGCGCAACAATGATATGGGCCGCGCTCATCAGGTCGTGCAACGTCGGTTCGTCGACACGGTGATGGCAGCGCAGTCGCGCTCGCGCGGTGGACGGAAGCGCTTTCAAATCGTCAGCATGGACGCCGACGATCGTGAGGCGGAAATCGCGCATCCCGGCATCCGCACGCCGGGCAAGGATCCTCAGCGCCATGATCAGGGCATCGAATCCCTTGCGATGCTCCTCGCGTCCGACGAACAGCAGTTCGATCGGCTGGTCCTCGCGGACATCGTCGGGATAGGCTGCGGCCGTTCCTCGCGCCACGATCTCCGGTGGCAGGCTGAGGCCGATGACCGCGTGGCGCGCGGTTTGTCCGGGGGCCTCGACACCGTACAATGCTGCGATCTTCTCGCCGTGAAGCTGCGTGTTCGAGATCAGCGCCTTGCTGAAGCGCGCTGCGATCCGCTCCGCGAGCATGGCCGCACGCCGATCGAACCGGTCGCGGAGGCTCGTTACCGTCTCCGCCGAGGTCGCTGCCGGGGTCGAGTTTCGCGTCACCAACGGCGCAGGACCGGTGAGCGCGATCGCCAGTCCTGGCGCATACCAGTTGGTTGCCTCCACCACGTCGAACGGTGCCCGTCGGTGTTCGCGCGCGACCGCTCGGCGAAATGCGAACGGCGCGACGAGGTGCCCGATCCCCGCAATCTTGCGCAGGCGCGCGGCGAACGATCCCTCGCGCAGACCGCAACCGATGACCGACACCCGGCCGTCGTGGCTGTCTTCGCGTCGGTCCATAGTGACGACACAGACGTCATTGCCAGATTGTGCCAACGACTGAGCAATCTCGCGCGCGGCGCGAGTAAGTCCGCTCTTTTCAGGAGGATAGGCCCAGGTGAGTAGAGCGATCCTCACAGCGATCGATCACCGAGAGAACGAGGCGCCGCAGGGAACGTAATAACCTGCGTCAATACCGGCATGTAAAGTATCATCGGCCCGGAACTCGGCAACCCCGTGAGCGGTTCCTTACGTGAATTGCAGATGAACGGGGGAAGGGTGTTCGTACTACATATCGCGTTGCAGGGGTGTTTACGCGCAACCGACGTCGAATACGGAATCACCGCGGATACCGGGGGCCATATCCGGTACCTTCTCGATCTCGTCGCTGCCAGCGGCCGCAATCCGGCGATCGACCGGATGGAAATCGTGACGCGCGCGTTCCATCATGCAGCCTATGCGGAATGCTATGCCGAGCCGATCGAAACGATCGACGGCACCACGCGCATCGTCCGCCTGCTGACCGCGTCTGACGCGTATCTCGTCAAGGAAGACTTGTGGACCGAGCATGACAGCCTGGTCGAGGCTCTGGTCGCACACATCGCTACGCTCGATCGCGCGCCGGACGTCATGCACGCGCATTATGCGGATGCCGGACTGATCGCGGCGCGCGTTTCGGCGCGTACCGGCATCCCCTATGTCTTCACCGCGCATTCGCTCGGCCGGGTGAAGTTGGCCGCGTTCGATCGTGATTGCGCGGAAACCGCGGGACTCGATCGACGGATCGCGATCGAAGAGGAAGCCATCGCCGGGGCGGCAGCGATCATTGCCTCGTCGCGCGACGAGGCTGAAGTCCAATATACCGATTATGATGCGTATGATCCGGGCCGGATCCGCGTGTTCGCGCCGGGTAGCGATCTTAAGCAGTTCGCGAACTGCGGAACAGATGCTCGCGTCGATGCGCTGATAAACCGGTTCCTCGACGATCCCGCCAAGCCAGTAATTCTCGCGATTGCGCGCCCGGTGACCAAGAAGAACCTTGCGGCGCTCGTCCACGCTTATGGTCGTTCGCCTGCGCTTCAGGCCGCGGCGAACCTGGTGATCCTGGCAGGCACGCGCGACGACAGCGCGACGCTAGAGCCTGAGATTCGCGACAACATTGCCGAACTGCTCCAGTTGATCGACCGCTACGACCTGTACGGCAAGGTCGCCTATCCGAAACAGCACCGACCGGACGATATCGCCGCGGTCTATGCCCATGCCCGTACCCGGCGCGGCGTCTTCGTCAATCCGGCGCTCAACGAACCGTTCGGGCTGACATTGCTCGAAGCGGCGGCCAGCGGCTTGCCCGTGGTCGCCACCGACAGCGGCGGCCCGAACGATATCGTCGAGACCTGCGGCAACGGCATTCTCGTCGATCCGCGTTCACCTGGCGCCATCACCGATGCGATCCAGAAGATACTAGACGATCCGGCGCTGTGGTCGCGCTACTCAGCGGCAGGATCGGTAGCGATCCGTGCCTATGACTGGGACCGGCACGTACAGCTTTATACCGGGTTGCTCGCAGAGGTCGCGAACGCCGCGCCTGCGGTCATGGACCGGAAGCCGGAATTGTTGCTGGTGTCGGACATCGATGGGACGTTGATCGGTTGTGCCAAGGGCGTCGACGCTTTCGCCGCGTGGCACGAGGCTCAGACTGATGTCGCGTTTGCGATCGCGACGGGGCGCAGCTTCCACAGCGCGATGGCAGTCCTCGGGCAGCATGATGCGCCACGCCCCGAAATCCTCATCACCTCGGTCGGTTCTGAAATCTATTACCGGACGGTGCACGGGGCGGTGTACGACCGCGATACCGAATGGGACGGGATTATTGCCGCGGGCTGGGACCGCGAGGCGGTTGCCGCGTTGATCGGCCAATATGCCGGACTGACGCCGCAGAGCCCGCTCGAGCAGCGCCGGTTCAAGCTCAGCTATTTCGCGGATGGCGACATGGCGGCTGCCGAGCGGGTGCGGGCTTTGCTGGCGGAACACGGCCATAGCTGTTCGATCATCCAGAGCCACGGCCGCTATCTCGACATCCTGCCGCATGCCGCGTCGAAGGGTACTGCAGTCGAGCACGTCCGCCGTCGCCTCGGTCTCGAACCGCGACAGGTGATCGTCGCGGGGGACAGCGGCAATGATATCGAGATGCTGCGATCGTCACGCCACGCGATCATCGTCGGCAATTATTCGGACGGCCTGGGATCGCGCGCGGACCTGGCGCACGGCTATGTCGCGATCGGTCATCACGCGCGCGGCGTGATCGAAGGCGTCGCGTTCTTCCGCGATGCCGCGGCCGGGATCGACGTCGAGGGTATCAGGAAGGCATCGTGACGTCCTCGACGGTCAGCGTGCTGACGCTGGTACGCGGACGCCGCGCGCACCTGGTGAACCTGATCGCCGGTCTCAACGCAGCGACGCGCAAGCCGGACGAATTGGTGATCGCGTACATGCAGGACGCGCCGCACGCCGATCTCCCGCCGACCGACTTTCCGGTGCACGCGGTGTTGGTCGAGGGCGACGCGGTGCCGCTGGCGGCGGCGCGCAACCGTGCAGCGGCGGCTGCGAGTGGGGATCAGTTGATCTTCCTGGACGTCGATTGCGTTCCTGCGCCGACGTTGGTCGAACGCTATGCGGCTACGGCGGTCGAGCCGGGCGGTATTCGGTTGGGCGAGGTGCTGTATCTTCCCGCCGACGCAATGGATGCCGGGCTGGACTGGGAGATGCTCGACCGGGTCGGCCTGCGTCACCCGGCCAAGCCGCCGATCGCGCCCGATGAAATACGCCCGACGCCGAGCCATGGCGAGCTCTGGGGCCTGTCGTTCGCGATCTCCGCGGCGGACTGGGCGCGGGCAGGGGGGATGGATGAGCGCTATGTCGGCTATGGCGCCGAGGAAACCGACTTCGCCGCGCGACTCGAGCGCGCCGGGGTGCCGATGTGGTGGGTCGGCGGTGCGCGGGCGTATCACCAGCATCATGTCGTCCATACGCCTGCGTACCAGCATTTCGACGCGATCGTCCGCAATGCGCGGTTGTTTCGCGGGACTTGGGGGCGGTGGTGCATGGACTATTGGCTGGGGCATTTCGCCGAGCGCGGGCTGATCGCCTGGGACGGGGAGACGATTACCGTGTTGCGGGCGCCGACTGCGGAAGAGGTAGCAGCGTCGAGGATGCCGCCGGAGGTTTTGTTTAGCTGAGAAACTGCGCAACGTTTCGATCCTCCCCCGCCGGGGAAGGATCGACTAGCGCTCGAACTCTAAGCAGGCGCCCAAAGCGAGACCGCCAGTCCTTCCAGATAGTCCGCGGCGACCTTGGCCGCATCCGCGTCGTACAGGTCGGCGAGCGCGACGGGATCGAGCGCCTTCGCGGCGTCGAGTATCCCGCGCCAGGGTGCCAGCGCCCCGGGCCATGACGGCAGCGCGATCGCCGCGCCAAGCTCCGCGAGACGTTCCGCCTTGCGGGTCTGTTCACCGAAATACCGCCATTCGGGCGCGCAGACATAAGGCCGGCCGACACGTGCGATCTCATGCACCGTGTTGTCGCCGGCCGATGCGATGACGACGTCGGCAGCGGCGATGTGGTCGGTGACGCCGGGGACCCAGCCGAGCTCGACGAGATTGCCGAAGTCGGTCTCATGCCCCTCGCGGTGGACCGGCCCGAGCACCAGCCACAATGCATCCGGCACCGCGCGCGCCGCCATCGTCAGCGGCGCGTACGGCGTGCCTGCGCCGCCGCCGCCGGTGAGGACGACGATGATTTCCTTGGTTGGGTCGAGGCCGAGTTTCGCGCGCGCCTCGGCCTTGGTCGGGACGGGGTCGACCGTCGTGCACAGGCCGCCGGCGTAGCACGTGTTGGCGCGGACCCAGTCGGGCGTGTCCGCCTGTTCGAGCGCCTCGCCGAAGGGTGCGAGCAGGCCAACGCTTGCCTGGTAGGCGCCCAGATGACCGGGATCGAGGCGGTCACCGTGCATGCGGATGCTGATCGCGGGCACGCTCGCGATCCGCGCCAGCAGCGCGATCTCGGCGGAAACGTCGACCACGAACAGCGCCGGATCGACGTCGTCGAGATGGTCGATGATCGTCCGCATCGTCGCCCGCGTCTTCGCGACGCCGAGCGGGACGCAGTGCATCACCTCGGGCGTCGCCTGCGCGAACAGCCCCGGGGTCGGTACCGGCGCGCCGATCATGTCGGGCAGCGCGGTGATCGTGATCGGTCGCTCGAACCCGTCGAACAACGACGGCTTGGCGGTCAGGATCGTCACCGCGCGCTCGGCAGGCAGTTCGCGGATGATCGCCATCGCACGGTTGGCGTGGCCGCGACCCTGGTGATGGATGAAGAACGTGATCGGCTTGGTCATGCCGAACGTTCTACCGATCCGGCCTCCGAAGGCGATTGATATCGATCAGCATAGTTCGCGCTCAGTCCGAATGCCGCCTCGACCTCGGGATCGAGCCACGCAGTGATGTGTTCGGCATCAGCAGGCGCGAGTTCGGGATAAGCCGTCGGAACATAGGGGGCATAGCCTTGTCCCTTGTAGCTGGTGATCGGCACATATTCTTCGCGCCGCGGGATCCCGGTTGCCTCGGACAACGCCTCGACGAACGCCGACGGAGCGCGCGCGAACGCATCATAGCCGAGCAACGCGACGTTGTGCGTCCGGTTGGTCAACGACGCCCAGTGGCGCAGCTTCGCGGTGCGCTTGGCGATGCAATTAGCGAAGCGTTCGCCGGTTTCCGGATCGCGCTCGTGCAGCATCTCGTCGCCCTGCATCGGATGCCCCGGCTCGATGGGACCGAAATGATCGTCCCAATAGCTGTGCCATTGGCTGCGGATGAACGCGTCGAACGGCTGCGCCTTGAGGTCCGGGTGCGCGTGCCATGGCTGGCGGTGAAGGCTACGGGTCCAGTCGAACGCGTCGCGGGCGACGACCAAGACCAGCGTATCCTTCACGAACAACGTCTGCGGCGGCACGAACCAGTGCTTGAAGCCGAATTCCTCGGTGATCGTCACGCTCGGCATGTTCGCCTCGATCGCCCGCGTGACGAGATTGGTACCGCTGCATCGCTGGCCGTAAACCTGGACTCGCGTGATTGGCACGTCGCCCCGCTTGAGGATCCGCAGGCCCTCCAAAGGCTGGAGCCAGTTCAAGGGTTTAACGTGCGGTTTGGCGGGCGTCGACATGGGGAATGCCGCTAGCGCCGACTGGTGTCCGGTACAACCATCGCGCCGGGAAACGCGTCGATGGTGGTGTTGGTATTTAAGAAACGGAGATCATCCGGACGGTGCGCGGCAACGGCTGTATCTTCATGCCGGTAGTCGTCGCGAAATAGCGTTCGGTCAAAGCGACACGTCGATCCGATTGCTGCGCTGGCGTGCACGCGGTACGTTCTTCGGATGCAGACACAGCCGACCAGCCAGGCGCGGATCGCCGCATGACCCGTATCGACGCGCACCAGCATTTTTGGTCATATTCGCCGTCTGCGTTCGACTGGATCGATACCGACAGCGTGCTTGCCCGGGACTTTTCGCCTGCCGATCTGATGCCGCTGTTGGACGGCGCGGCGATCGATGGCTGTATCGCCGTGCAGGCACGACAGACCGAGGCCGAGACCGCCTGGCTGCTGGAGCTCGCGGCTGCCAATTCGCGAATCATGGGCGTGGTCGGCTGGATCGATCTGCGGGCCGGCGATATTGCCGAGCGGCTGGAGACTTGGTTGGGATCGTCCAAGCTGGTTGGCTTTAGGCATATCGTCCAGGACGAGCCGGACGACGATTTCCTGCTGACATCGGACTTCGTGCGCGGGGTCCGGGCGACGGTCGAGCGCGGTTTCAGCTACGACATTCTCGTCAAACCTCGCCAGGCGATCCATGTTCGTCGCTTCTGCGATCTGGTCGCGGCGGGGCGTTCGACGGCGCCGCGGCTGATCCTCGATCATGGTGCGAAGCCCGACATCGCGCACGGTGGCTGGCAGCCCTGGGCGGACGCGATCGCCGACATGGCGCAGGTGCCGTCGCTTTATTGCAAGATATCCGGGCTCGTCACGGAGGCGGATCACGCGACCTGGACCGCGGATCAGATCGCGCGGTATCTCGATCACCTGCTTGCGTGCTTCGGCCCTGACCGCCTGATCTTCGGCTCCGACTGGCCGGTCTGCCGCCTTGCCGCCGAGTATCGCCAGGTCGTCGACCTGATCGACGGGTTCGTCGCGCGCGCCTGCCCGGAGGCGCGGGACGCGATCTTCGGCGGCAATGCTCGGGCGGCCTATGGGGTCTAGAGGTTCACGCCCGACCAGTTGCCGCGGCTGATCCGTTCTGCCGCATCGGCGATTGCGGACCGGGCGGCTGCGTCGTCGCGGAGTTCGGGTGGGAAGCCCAGTCCGGCATCGATCAGACGCGCGACGACCTCGGCGGGCGTTCCGTCGCGTGCCGCAGAGGCGAGGCGATCGCCGGCTGGATCGAAGATCGGAATATTGTCGCGGGCACGTTGCGTCAGGAACGCTACCCACGCGCCGAGCGCGATGACGACGCCGGCGGGCATGCGACCCGCGCGGCGGTTGGCGACGAGTGTATCGCCCAGCCGGTAGGGCAGCTTCTGCGATCCGTCCTGCGCGATCTGGTCGAGCCGGTGGACGATGACCGGGTTGCGGAACCGCTGGAGCACGGCGGCGCGGTAGGCATCCAGGTCGAGACCAGGGGTGCTGGGCAGCATCGGGATGATGTCGTCGCGGATCATCGCATCGACGAATCGGGCGAGCGCCACGTCGTTCATCGCGTCCGCCACGCTCGCCGCGCCGCGGAGCAGGCCGACATAGGCGAGCGTCGAATGCGCGCCGTTGAGAATGCGCAGCTTCGCCTTCTCGTAGCTCGCGACGTCGGTCGTGATGGTCGCGCCGACCGACGCGAGATCGGGGCCGAGCGGCGTGCCGATGTCCTCGATCACCCACTGTGCAAAGGATTCGCGTTGGACCGCGGCGAGGTCTTCGAGACCGATCGCTTGGGCTACGTCGTCGTAGAGCGCAACGTCGGACGCCGGCGTGATCGAATCGACCATCGTCGACGGCACGCTTACCTCACCGGCGATCCAGTCCGCCAGATCCGTGTCGCCCACGCGGGTGAATGCGACCAGGGCGGCGTGGAGCTTGGCGCCGTTGCTGGCGAGATTGTCGCATGGCATCGGCACGAACGGCGCGATCCCCGCATTCCGGCGCGCGGCGAGGCCTGCGACTAGCCATCCGACCAGGCTGCGCGGCGTTGTCGTCCCGGCGAGGTCATGGACGATATCGGCGTGCGACAGGACGAGTGTGCCGTCGGCGGCGAGGCAATAGCCCTTCTCGGTAACGGTCGAGGTCACCAGCCGTACTGCGGGATCGGCGAGCAACGCGTGCGTTTCGGCCGCGTCGTCGGGCCCGAGGAATCGGCGATGCGCACCGATCACGCGGTTCGTTGACTGAGCGTCGCGGATCGCGAGCGTGTAGAGCCCGTCCTGCTCGGCAAGTGCTGCGACCGTCCGCTTGCTGCGCATCGAGACTGCGGCGATGCCCCAGCGTGGATCATGGTCCAGCAGCGCGTCGATATACGCCGCCTGATGCGCGCGGTGGAATGCGCCAGGCCCGAAATGGACGATGCCGATAGAGGGCATCGCGCGGCCTCGCGGGCTCTCGATCGTCGCCGGCAGTTGGTCGAGCGTCGCATGGGTCAGTCGTGTCAAAGCGTTACTCCACGTTTCCATATCGCGATCTCGCGTTCGCCATTGCGCTCGGCGGCGGTCTCGCGGCCCGATGCGATCGCGGCGATGCAGTCGAGCATCGCCGTTTCTGCCGAGGCGAACCCCTGGTCGAGCACATGTCCGGCGTCGAAATCGATCCAACCCGGCTTGCGCTGGGCAAATTCGGTGTTCGACGCGATCTGGATCGTCGGCACGGGAAAGCCGAGCGGATGCCGCGGCAGGTTGCGCGGAACGGCCTGAGACAGGGTGAGCACGGCGTCGCCGGTATCGATCCGGTCGCCGATATCGCCGTCGCGCAGCAGGGTCGCGACGCCGTCGCCTGCGCTGACTATCACTGCATCGACCATTCCGAACCCTCCGCTCCATTTTCGCGTGCAGGATCGCATAGTCTCAAATCGGCGCGCGACGCACGAATAAAGCTATCTGGAAGCGTCAGCGGATCGGGCAGGACGCGGTCTCAGCACGACGATTATTGCTAATTCATTTGAGAACAAACGGCTCTCAAGCGCACGTTTCGACGTGGCATCGTCCAAGCCCAGGTCGATTGGACCGGTGCATAACACCGGTCCAACAGATTAGTTGCTGTCGGAATCGTCGCCATCGTCGATCGCGAGATACAGACCGCCACCGACCGCAACGGCGGCAAGAGCGATGATGATGAAACCACCGTCGGCGACCTCGGACTTCTTGACGGTCGGCGTGCCGACGCGTGCCGACTGGATCGTCGAGAGGCTGGATGCCGGGTTGGCCGAAGCCGCGTTCGCTGCAACTGGTGCGGCGAGCAGCATGAGGCCAGCCGATGCCGTGGCAAGTGACTTAAGAAACATGAAATCTCCACTGTTTGAGTAAGACTTCATCCTAAACCACAAAGTATCTTAACATGAAATAAGTTTCATGAACTAAAGAATGTTCGTCAGACCTAAGTGTCGGTAATATTTAAGAACTTGTGCGAATACCCACCCAAACCCGCCTAGCGTGAACGTGTCTCGTCTGAGTTACATGTTGGGCTCAGTCCTCGACCTCTGCGGGGCGGGCAGGTCAGACGCCGTCGCAAGAACGACTGCAACTGGCGGGACAGATTTGAAGAAGGGGGTTCCGGCCTACCGGCATCTCGCGAGGAAGCGAGGACTTGTCCGGCTGGAAAATGGCTCCCTGAGTAGGACTATAACTTGTAAAGCGTTGCCATTCGATATTGTTCGCTCTCTCCCTTTTCTAACCGAGAAAGAGGCTATTCAGCGTCCGATCGTGTTCGTTGACGTCCGTTCTCATTCGTGAGAGTGTGAGGGAACGGACGAGGGAGCGGAAACGACACTATGAGCTTAACTGCATCGCAGGTTTCAAAGCTTGGCCCCGGCCGTCACGCCGATGGCGACGGGCTCTATATGTTGGTCAAGCCGACCGGCGCGCGGTCTTGGCTCCTCCGGGTCCAGTTGGAAGGGAAGCGGCGCGACATTGGCTTAGGCTCGGTCGAAGTTAAATCCCGGATCGGTGCCGAGTTGGTTGAGGAAGTGTCAATCTTGCATCGCCGCGTTCTCACACTGGGCGAGGCTCGCGACAAGGCGTCGGTGCTCCGCAAGTTCGCGAAGGCTGGCCGCGATCCAATCCTAGAGCGTGACAGGGACCGCGGGTCCGTGCCGACGTTCAAGGAAGCGGCCATCGCCTGCCATGCTGAGCTTAAGGCGGGCTGGGCCCTAAAGAGCGCGGCGTCGTTCCTGTCGTCGCTGGAAGATCACGCCTACAAGCCGTTGGGGCGTATGCGGGTGGACTCCATTGAGGCTTCCCATATCCGCGGCGCGTTGGCGCCGATCTGGAATGACATACCGGTCATGGCGCAGAAGGTCCGCCAGCGTATCGGGACGGTGCTTAACTTCTCGAAGGCGAGCGGCTGGCGCACGTCGGAAGCGCCCGGGAAGTCGGTCACGGTTGGCCTGTCGCGGCAGGTGAAGGGCGGCAACTTCGCTGCGATGCCTCATGTCGAAGTGCCGGCGTTCGTGGGCTCTATGTCGGAGCGGGCGGCGACCGCGGGGCGTACAGCCTTGTTGTTCCTTATCTTCACCGCCGCCCGGTCGGGTGAAGTGCGGTCCGCCCGCTGGTCGCAAATCGATCTAGAGAAGCGGTTATGGATCCGGCCGGCAAAGCTCATGAAGTCCAGGGAGGCCCATACCGTCACGCTGAACGAACAGGCGTTGGAATTGCTGCGACGCGTCGACGCTGAACGATTGGTAAAGGTGGATGGGCTTATTTTCTCAGGCGCGAAGGGCAAGCCGCTTTCCGACATGACGCTATCGAAGGTGCTCCGAGATTGTGCCCTGCCATATACCCCGCATGGGTTCCGCAGTTCGTTCCGCGATTGGGCGGCGGAGGATATGCCAAGCATCCCCGACGCGGTTGCGGAGGTGGCTCTGGCGCACGCGGTTTCAGACAAGGTTGTCGCCGCCTACAAGCGAACAGACTTCCTAGAAATGCGGCGCAAGCTGCTCGACGCGTGGGGGCGGTATGCTGCCCGGGCTGACGTCGTTGCACACCTGAAGGCCGTCGCGTGACGGACCGCCGCGAACTTCCCCCCGGTACCCAAGCCTTGATTGACCTCGGGCTGAAGGGTGCTGCTGACGAAAAAGATAGCATTCTGAAGGGCCTATCCGCATGGTTCGACCGTCGCGAAATGCTGCGGCCCGAATGCACGCAGGGGCAGGCTCTAAGTGCGATCGGTGATCTGCTGGGGCAGGTAAGGGAGGTGTGCGAGCCGTTGATGCATACAGCCTTCGGAAAGCAGGACAGCGCAGCTATCGACCAGTTAAAGTCCATAGGCAGGCCAGCCGAACAGGGGAGGGTTGACCGGCTTAACCTGTTGGCGCGCAAGCTCTTGGTGGCGGCGCGGTTCTTCGATCGCGGGACTAGCGTTAGCTCGATGCAAGAAGCGGTCTACGAGGTGCGAGCGATCCACGCGGGCGATGATCCGCGACTATTCGCGGTGGTAGAGGGCAAAAGGAAGCAAGGCCGACCGGGGAATGCCTTCCGGATCGCAGTGAACAAGCTGCGCGCCCTGGAATGGGACGCCGTACTTCAGGGCCGCGGCGTGTCGGCCGTTGAACGGCACACGCTTATCCAGAAAGCATACGGGGTTGAGTGGGGCACGATGCAGAAATGGAGCGCACCTTGCAGCCGGGATCTAGGAATTGAGTTGGTCGCGCACCTGAAGAAAACGGCGCGCGAAGACGGTGCTAGCGGGCGTTCAGTGTTCGGCGAAAAGTACGGACTAGAGTTTGCCGACGCGCTCACGTTCGACGGCTCGCTCTACCTCAAGGAGCTTAGGAGAAAGTAAGAAAAGATTGGGCGTACTTTTCTGGAAAAGATCGCCCTTTCGTTTCCTTGGCTTCCCGTGACTACGAGCGGTAATTCGATGTCGCCCGATGGTGTTCGCATCATCCCAACGGGAGGCATTAAATGGACGTTGAAACAATCCGGGTCTCTGCATTTATGCAATGCTTCGGCTTCGGTCGAACGAAGACTTATGAATTGCTCAATTCCGGCAAGCTGGAAAGCATCAAGGTCGATGGCACTCGACTAATTAAAATGCGTAGCGCACGCGCGCTCATCGGCGAGCCGGCTTGATCGGTCATGGTAACAGCAGCAACGACGCGCGGTCGTAAAACGCGAGAAGCCCACACCGGGCCAACGGTGCGGGCTTCCACGAACTACTTCAACAGCAGAGTCTGCACACATACTAACTCCGCCCTCCGCCTGCAACGGCTTAACGTTGTCGGTTTGCACGGATGCACTGCGGCACTGGTTGCTGCCCTCGCATGGGGGAGCTTCAACATGGTTGAACACCAGCGCGGGGCTATGTCCGTGCTCGCCGAAGGCAAGCCGCTCAAGCCTCGTGAAGGTCAGTTCGTTGGCGGAATTGCCTTCTACGCGAACCCGCTCACCGAAAAGCAACGCAACTGCCTAGTGATCCTGCTCGACAAACACGGCCTTCCCTCACTGACTGACGGAGGCGACGCATGAGCCGGTGTCACCAACCCACAAGCACGGCTGCTTTCGCATCGATCCAGCAGGCAACCGCCCACCTGGAGCGCGTCGTGCTGAAGGTGCTAGAACAGTACCCGGACGGCCTCACCGTGGGTGAGACATGCGCCCGCGCTGATTACCCGCGGTATAGCCTGCAACCCCGATTCACGGCGCTAAAGGACCGCCGCGCTATTCGCGACACCGGCTTGCGCCGACCGAACGTCTCGGGTCGAAACGCGATCGTCTGGCGCGCTTGCCATCACGATCGCAGGGAGGCGCAGGCATGAACGCCCCGATAGCCTTTTCGTCGTGCTGGAACAGCTTGAGCGCTCGTCGTGGTGCGTCGTTCGTCGCCGCCTTCAGGACGGACGCCGGACGTTCGCCAGCCGGGTTGCGGCGGCTCCCCGTCATATCCCATCTTAGGAGCTTCTAATGTCCCAGATGGATAGCGCCGCATTCGCGGCCGTCACTCAGCAGGTCCGCGACCGATTCCCCGTCTCAGGAGTCGCGAACAAGGCGGGTGTTAAGCTCTCTCGCGCTGGTCGGGAGTGGAAGGGGTGCTGCCCGTTCCACCCGGACAACTCGCCGTCGTTCACGATCTATGCGGACGATCGCCGGTTCCAGTGCTTCGGCTGCGGCGCGCAGGGCGATGTAATCGACTTCGTAATGCGCGCCTACAAAGTGAAGACGCGCGAGGCGATCGGGATGCTGGACGGTGGCGCATTGCGCGAGCTGGAGCAGCAGCGCGCACCCGCTAAGCCGAAGGCCGACATGCGCCCGATCGCACAGCGGATCGTCAAGGCGTCCGTGCCGATCGACGGGACACCCGCGGCGATCTACCTGCGGTCGCGCGGTATCACCATCGACCTTCCACATACCTTGCGGTTCGCTCGCCTCCCGCCGCCCAAAATGGAGGGGAACGGTGTGCTGGCGGCGAACGGTCCGGGGTTGCTGCCGACGCTCGTCGCCATCGTCACGGACGCGGCCGGCGAGCTGGCCGCATTGCAACGCACGTATCTGACGGAGGACGGGCGCAAGGCGGCAACGAAGGCGACCGACACGGACCGCAAGCCCAAGGTGAAATACAGCCTGGGCAACGTTATAGGCGGCTCGATCCGACTTGGCCCGCCGTCGGCGAGCATCCTCGTCTGCGAGGGGCTGGAGGACGGCTTGACTCTAGCGCAAGGTTTGGGCCGGTCGGTCTGGGTGGCGGCGGGAACGTCGATGATGCCGGCGATGATTTTTCCGCCCGTCGTGCGGTCGGTCGTCATCGGCGCGGACGGCAACGCGCCAGGTGAGGTGGCCGCACAGAAAGCGGCCGAAGCCTACGTCGCCTGGGGCCTATCGGTTCGGATCATGCGCCCGACGCCGCCTTTCGTGGACTTCAACGCCGAATTGATGGGAGCCAGCGCATGAACGCCAGCCTCGCCACACGGTACGACACCGCCGAAGTCTTCGAAGACGCTTCGCTTTACATGGGGCAAGGGTCGCATTCGGCTCCGGTCTGGTCAAAGCCCGATATGACGGTGCTAGCTGGTGGCCGCACGGCTCCGCCTGATATGCCGACTGATATGTTCGGCACACTCTGGCCGCTCATTCGCGATCTGGCGGCGGGTGCTGGTGCGCCGGCTGAATACGTGGCCGTGAGCATCATTGCCGTTGCCGCTTCGCTCGTCGGTGCCAAGCGGTCGGTGCAGCCGTTCCGCGAGGCTCCCCAGTGGCGGGAACCGTGCATCTTGTGGATTGCTCCGGTTGGTGATCCGTCCTCCAACAAGTCGCCCGCGATCGACGCCGCTACCGTCCCGCTTAAGGGCATGGAGAAGGAACTAGCGGAGCAGTTCAAGGCCGGGTTGATCGGGTGGCAAACGACTGCCGAGCGCGCGAAGGCGGAGAAGGCGGCGTGGTTGGCCGACGTGAAGATGGCGACTAAGGAGGGCGTGGCTACCCCGACGATGCCCGATGCCGCGGTAGAGCCCGACGAGCCGCAGCGTCCGCGCCTTGTCGTGCAGGACGGCACGCCCGAAGCGGTGATGGAGATCCTATCCGGCAACCCCAACGGCATCCTTCATTTGCGCGACGAGCTGGCCGGGTGGTTGCTGAGCTTCGAGCGGTATTCGCCTGGCGGTCGCGAGTTTTGGCTAGAGGCAAATGGCGGGCGGCATTTCACCGTCGACCGCAAAAGCCTCAAGGCCCCGCTGTTCATCAAGTTCAACGGCGTGACGGTGCTGGGTGGTATCCAGCCGGAGAAGCTATCCGAATGCCTGCTGAAGTCTGCGGACGACGGCTTGGTTGCGCGCTTCCTATGGGCGTGGCCCGACCCGATCCGATACCAGCGGCCGACCGGCGTTGCCGATGCGGCATTGCTTGAGCATGTCTATCGCCAGCTGCTCCGCATCCAGCCCGGTCGCGACGAGGAAGGGCAGGCGGTCGCGATCGTCCTCATGCTGAATGACGCGGCGGGCGCGATCTTTGAGGAATGGATCCGGGACAATGATTCAGCGATCCGGGAGGCGGCGGGTCTCTACAAAGGGTTCCTCGGCAAGCTACGCGGCATGGTTTTGCGCCTGTCGCTCGTCGTCGAGCTTATCGGCTGGGCGGCAACCGATGGGCGCGAGCCTACCTGCATCCGCGCTGAGACGCTTACGGCGGTCCTGAGCTTCATCGACGACTATGCGAAGCCGTCCGCGGTCCGTGTGTTCGGTGATGCCGCCTTGCCTCTGAGCGAGCGTAATGCGGCGGCGCTCGCCCATCATATCCTAAAAACGAAGACGCAACGCATCAACCTACGCGAAGTGAGACGGGAAAGCGGTATCGCAACCCTGAAGATTGCGGCCGATGTCGAGGCCGCGACTGAAGCGCTGGTGGAGGCGGGATGGCTCCGCGGCATCGGGGAACGTGCCGGCGACACGGCAGGCAAGCCGCGCAAGGATTATCTCGTCAATCCGATGGTGCATGACGGGGTGGCAAATGGGGTGGCGTGACGTTGCCGCGTCGGTGATGGCGGAGGGCGCTCAACCCGCCCCCGCTCCGGCGGTCGAAAACTTCGGGCTTCCGGATGACCTAGCTAGCGAGCTGCGGCGGCTGGAAACGATGCCGCCGCCGCGCAAGCTCGAGTGTGCCGCAAACTGGCGGGGCGTGGTGATCGACGCCATGACACTCGCGCGCGATCGGTGGGCGGCAAAGGCGATGGCGCTCGGTTGGACCGCCGGCGACCTGTTCGGGATCGGTCCGCGCGACGACTGGGATTTTCAGGGGCTCGCGGTCTGGCTCGACGGGCGGCGTATTGTCCTGCTCGATGACAAACGTGCGATAGCTGCTGACGCCTCGGGCGAGTCGCGCTCATCGTTTGATCGTGGCGGCATGCGTCACGGTACGCTCCCAACGATCGAGCCGGTGATGCTGTGGGATTTTGGACGATGAAAGATCCAGCGTTGCTCTTCGGGCTGGTCGAACAGCTTGTAGGCTGCCGCTTTCGGCGGCGTAGCTTTCACCGCAGTGTTGATCTGCCTACGCTAGAGTTTTGACCCTCCCGAGTAGTTTGGTCCGATGACCGATGACCGATGACTGATGACCGAAGGCCGAAGTTCGGGATTTATTTTACGAACTTGCCCGCGCTATGCGTTCTGACCATCATGGCAGATCGGCATTAGCTCAGTGCCCAACCGGTAATTCGGTCATGCATTTCCAGTGGCTTGTGCTCAACGGCAAGGGTGGAAGGGCCGTTGGGTCGCGCGCGGGGGCTGGACTAAGTGTACATGCCATAAACGCATCAGGGGCAGGACGCGCTATGCGGCAATTACAAACGGCCGCATCCAAGGCCGGGCGTGCGCAATCCCCGATAAAATCCGACTTTAATTGCCGTTGGGCTCTCAGAGATTTGTCGCTAACCGCCGATTGTCAGTTATCACCTTCTGGGAAAACTGTTCCCAGGCACTAGAAGACGGCACTCCAAACGGAAGCTGGTGGGGGCCGCTCTAGTGAGGTGGTCCACCATGGTCGTTTCTGCTTGGCTCCTTTCTTTCAGGGATGGGCTTAGGCTCGGCCGGCATAACGATCCGTTCCAGAGCATCGACGTAGCGCCACTCATTATTATCTGAGCAGGAGCTTCCGGTGGAGAAGTAAATCGTGCATCCCAAATACTGAGTTGCGTTGGGTCCTAGTCCAACTGCCGGTAATTTAACTGTTTCGCCAATGGTGTTGCAGCCTGGCCCGTTTTGCCGCCATTTCCTAGTCAGGATGACGATAATGTCTCGAGACGTGACGTTCCTAACCCGCATTGGGGATTGGCAGTTCACACTTGGTGATCTCGGGTCTCGCTCAACCACAGCCAGCTGACTCAACGGTGCCGCTGAGGTAAGCAATAGGAGCACGCAGATGAGAGGCACCGCTACCGCTTGCTTCATGATCGCTCCTAAACTTCTTATATGGAATAATGTTTATCGATTCTGTTATATTGTCAAGCGACACACTTACTATGTGCAAGATTAAATGTTGCGATGATCTATCTGCCTGAAATGGAAAACATTTTGGCCGGCCGGGGACGGGCCGGCGATGGTCAGAACATAGAGCGGGGTTCGGCTTCAGTAGGTGGAACGCCCATGGCAGGGGGCTATTGGCACTATCGGCACTATTGGCACGGGGCCTTTCTGTCGATCCGCGACCTATTGGCACTAATGGCGAGCCTTCGCTACGTAACCAAAAATAGGTTATATCTATCTATATATTTACAGGGCGCAGGCGACGGCTCGGGAGCGAGATAGGCCCCATGCCAATAGCGCCAATAGTGCCAATAGGTCGGCCCCTCCCTCTGTTTTAACAGGCAATAACAGGGGACCGGGCGGACGATGGCTAGGTGATGATACACCGTAATAACACCTGAGGACCGCCCCAGACGGGCAACGTAGGAGTGACGGAAATGGCATTCGATCCAGACTTCGGAAAGCAAGGCTTCGCACGCGATCTGTTCCGGCTGCGGTTTCGCCGGCTGCGGATCGATCAGCCGACGTTTGCCGCTCGGTTCGGCCTGTCGTTCGGCATGGTGAAAGATCAGGAGCAATCGCGGGGCAAGCCGTCCAGGGCGTTCAAGGTGCTGGTGGCGGCGATCGAGCTAGACCCCGCCTTGATCGAACGGGCGGCACGGATCGCGGAAGAGCGGTGGCCGGATGCGCAGGTTAAGATAACCGGGGATAACGACGGCGCGGACGTTTCCGAAGCCATCGCGGGTGTGTGCGCGTAACTCTATGCGGCGGGCGCTCCGCAATAATACCAGTCACCCTTGGCGCGGGAAGCGGACCGGTACGCGCGATCACGCGGCATATCTATGGCGCGGGCAGTCCGCCTTAGTGTCACCCACTAAAGAGCGGCGGCATGACACGCGGCGGGAGTTTTGGGACCAGTACGCGCCCGACTGCGCGCGAGAATGCAGCCTTCGCCAGCTATGCCCGCCCGATGCTTGAAGCTCGATGCGCACAGTACGCGCAGGCACGCGGAACAGAATGCGGCGGGGCGTCCGTAGATCTTGGACTCCATACGCGCGGGCGTGGCGGACTGGCGAGCGGGTAGCCCGCAACTATGCGATGCAGTCAGCGCGGGAGGCAACTGGGCTCGAGCGCAGCTTTCTGGCGACATCGCGCGGGTGCGCGCGTCAATGCGGCGGAGGACCCGCGACAATCCGACGCCATAACGCGCTGAGGGTCAGACGGCCTTGCCCCGCTTTCCGCACACATCGCACGGGTGCGTACGAGAAATGCGACGGACGCCCCGCAATAGTCGGAGGCCGTAAAGGCGGGCGTTTGCGAACAAGTGCGCACGCATGTCCGATAATGCGGCTGGGGCTCCGCTCTTTCGAGACCCCGTAAAATAGGGATCGGAAACGGTTGGCCGGTCCGTCTTTTAGCGGTGATTAGCGGTCGCGACGGTTATTTAAACGTGAGAAACGGTGGTCGTCGGCGGGGTCGCAGCTTGAGGTTTGAGCAACTCAAAATGGCACCGACGAGGGTCCGCGGTGCCTATCGCCGCGAGTATGCCTGCGCCAATCCCTGCGGCGACGAAAACCGCGATGGAATAGCGAAGTACTCTGAGATCAGAGCGCTTTTCCGTCTCGCGCCGGATCTGGCCGGACCATTCTGCGTCGGTTGGGTACGTATTTACGACGTCGTTCTTTGCTAGCTTCAGGTACTCCCCAAGCTCGCCGTGATAGATTCTGTAGCGTCGGTCGACTCGAAAGCGCCGAAGGTGTTCGGACAAAACGAGCGCAACCCACGCGCCACACATGGAGAGTCCCAGTAGCGCGATTGAGTAGTACAATGGACCGACGCACACTGCACGAGACGTGTTCAACAGCTGGGTCAATTCGAAAGCCAGCGCAGCACCGCTAGCAAACAGTATCAATCTGGCCTGCTCGATCTCCAGCGCGACAGAGGCATCGTCATCCGTATCCACGCCAGGGAGATGCTGCTCACGTAGATGCTTGGCTATGCTGCGCTGTTCTTCACTACGCGCATCGATGCGAGGAGGTCGCCTCCGGCCCTCAGGTTTGGACAGGGTTGCGTCCGGAGCTACTTGATCGGTTGGTGTTGGCATTCGCCTAGGCTAGCCGACGTAGCGATATTGCAAAGCTCCAAACGAAACAGCCCTTCATTCCTGGCAGGGCGCATATCGCACTAGGGCACCGCGCATTCGGATCAAAAGGCCGTCTGAGCGATTAGGCCCCCTGCGAGAGACGGTAACTAAGCGACGGAGTGCACCAGTGCCGCGTTTCTATTTCCATACAGAGACCGATGTTCGGGTCACGGATACCGATGGGCAGGAATTTGGGAGCTACGAGGACGCGCGGCGTGAGGCTATTCAGACGTGCGAGCAGATGATGAAAGACGCCGCAGTTGCCTTCTGGGGTTCGCGCCCGTGGAACGTGTCAGTGACGGACGAGACGGGCCTGATACTTTGGAAGATTTATATTGATGGGCAGACGTCTGCCGCGGGCCGGAGCCTTGAGCCCCGGATAGCTGGTTCTGATCCTGATCCTGATCGGCCCACCATACTTTGACGGCGCACGCGCCTCGGGTGAAATGCGGATATGCGAAACTTCCCATGCACCGCGAAGTGATATAGCTCAGCGGCATGAGGCACCGGGTCAGATCATGGTAGAGGCCGGCGACATTGTGGGGGCTTTCAGCGAGGACCAAGCCGCTCGCCTCTCTGGCGTATCGCTGAACCAACTGCGGCGTTGGGACGGCGACGGGTTCTTTTGCCCGAGTTTCAGCGACGCCAAGGGCATCCCCTTCGGTCGCATCTATTCGTTCCGCGACATCGTTTCGCTTCGGGTACTGAACGATCTGCGCAACGAGAAACGTATTTCTCTCGCTCATTTGCGCGACGTTGCACGCGACCTTTCCCATCTCGGGGATGCAAAGTGGACGGCTACAACGCTGTACGTTCTAGGCAAACGCGTCGTGTTCGTCGATCCACGTACGAACCTGCGGCAAGACGTGGTCAGCGGGCAGCGGGTGTTTGACATTCCCCTGCGCGTTGTAATTTCTAGTACGCGTAGAGCGGTCCTCGATCTCAACGATCGTAGCGAACGCACCGGTCAGATTGTTCGAGCCCGCTTTGTCGCCCAGAATGAACCGGTGATAGCCGGTACTCGTGTCTCCGTTGCGGCTATCCGGGAATTCGCTTCCGCTGGCTATAGCAGCGCTAAGATCATCAAGGAATATCCCGGTCTGACGGACGCCGACGTTGAGGCGGCTCTTGGCTTTGAACCGGAGCGCGTCGCCGCTTAATGCCGAAAGCTGCGACCAAGCTCTATCTCTTCCTCGACAACAACGTGCCTGATTCTATCGGCCGCTACCTTCAGCGTCAGGGCCATAGCGTACAACGCCAGCGTTTTTATATCCCGGCGGATTCGCCCGATCCCGTGGTAGCAATGACCG
The DNA here is from genome assembly GCF_001421415.1 of Sphingomonas sp. Leaf208. GTDB lineage: Bacteria > Pseudomonadota > Alphaproteobacteria > Sphingomonadales > Sphingomonadaceae > Sphingomonas. The sequence continues at coordinate 2,304 of NZ_LMKH01000023.1, read as the reverse complement.
CCCTTCAGGCGAGGCGAATCCTAATAACGCAGGACAAGGACTTCAACAGCCAACGGTTTCAGCAGGATAGGTTCGCGACCTTAAGCCGCATATCGCTCAGTGGGGCGTCAGTGACGTTGCTGCCAGCTCTTAAGGAGCATCTTGCGCTGATTGAGTTCAAATGGAGCCACGGGCTTCAAACTAAAGCTCTGCGGATGATCGCGTTCGTGAAGGTCGGAAACGTGCGCTTCAAGGCTTAGCCCTATGCTTGCATTGAGGAACAACCTTTACTCCTGGGGCGGTGATTAGGGTCGCAGCTCGGGACCGCGGGGCGTCGAACCTGTGACCGATAATAACGATTATCGGACGCGAGTATGGTTTGGCCCTGTTTTAAACGGTCTATAACGGACCTGCTCGGTACGGCCACCCCGCCCCTAAAATAGAGGGAAATAGAGGCACGCGGGCCGCTCGGCGTCAGCAGCGGCAAACGTAGCAACCAAGCTGATACGGGCGGTTTACGGGGGCGGGGCTGCGAGGAGTTTTCGGAAGCCTTATGTGGCGTGCGTCGTTGTTCTCAACGATCAGCATGCGGCGGGGTTCTTCGAGACTGGGAAAACAGGGTAAGCGGAACGTCTGTCGCGCGATGCAGAAACGCCCCGCTATTGATGGCGGGGCGTTCTATAGGCTCGGTAGGGGGGTGGCTTCGTGGTATGGTACAGGAACGCAGGAGAACGCACCGTGCAGATGAAGCGTCGGAACCTTTACCGGAATTGTGACAATTGCGGTCGCAATAGTAGTATGACGTTCGAGGAGCCTGCGCACGACAGCACCGGCTCCAATACGATTTGGGTTCAAGCTACCGGATGCTGGAAGGTATCGGATGGTAAATTGACCAAGTCATGCGTTACAGCTGAAGTATGATTGCCTATCCCACGATCGCAGTTTGTTAGACGCCATGTCCGTAGACCCGTACCGAATTTTGCAGCGGCCTCGGCAATTGACTATCCTGCCCGCTAAGCGGCCACCCCTGCCACCAAAGTTTAAGATACTAATCTACGCCCGCTCCGAAGTTAGAACGATCACGGAAGTTTATAAGGCTACACCGCGCCAAATGATCGCGGATGTTGACGGCGTGGCATACCGGTTTGAAGACCGTATATGGGGGCTGCTTCAAGACCTCATCGGGGGTGGCATGAGCGATCCGCAGCAGTATGTGGGCGTCCGTCTCGTTGCCAAGCAGCATAATCTGCATCAGTGGCGGTATGGGCCGGTTAGAGCACCGGCTTTTTCGCAAGGCCCTGTCGCCTGAATTGCTCGTCACAAAGGTATGGCGGTTGTCGACAGTTGGGCCTCTGCCATCGCGTTCGTCGTCTTGATCGTCACGGCTGCGGCGATTATCGTTTGCCATTATGCTGACCAACGCCGCGGCGGAAGCCGCGTGGCAGAAAGCGGTCGCGTGAAAGCTGTTCGACCAAAGCGGGCTGCAATGCTCCGTTGTGCCGGCCGGCAGAGAGTAAATTTGCCTGAGGTTGCGGTTCGGCAATCGCTCTGAGTCACGTCAACCGGTGCGGAGCTGGCGGCAGGGAGAGGCGTTAATATGCCATTGGGAAACCCGATTTCAGAACTTTTCGTCGGGAGGCTTTTACCATCTCGGCAGGTGAGGGAATGGTCCTTGTCGAGGCGCCAGGCGTAGTCGCTACGCTTGATATCGACGCCGCGTCCCTCCTTTCCGGCCAGCTGCTTGCCGCATGCGGATCGGCACGGTTGCAGCAGCACGCAGCGGTTGGTCAGGATTCGAACCTTGGCCCTTCCTCATTACCATAGAACGCGCAACAGTTAGGCAGTTTCTCCATTACGATCTAAGCGGCGGTGGAGGCGCGAACGAGGGGGCACCATGCTAATACTTGCAGTGTTGATGCTCGCATCCGGCGCGGAGCAGTTTGCCGACTTGATCCCAACGGAACGCCTGTCCTCTGGCCCCCATACCTTAATGATAAGCGATGGCCGGGCGATGACGCGCACCGAGTACCGAACTGGTCCAGCTTGCATGAGAGCCCGAGACGCTGTTCGCCGGCAGGTCGCCCAGCCAGCCGATACGCCGACTGGGATCTATGGCCCACCCCGGGTGCAGGCATTCTGTGTTCCGCGTTGACGTACAGGCCCCACAATTAAGCCGCTAACGCCGACCCCTTCCTCATAAGGATAGGCGAAATAGCGAAGTCCAGTTTGTTGTTGCCCCCTAAAGGCCTGACAGGGCCTCGCAGGTTTGCGCGATGAACTCGCGGGGTGATCGATAGCGCAAAGCGCGGTGCGGATGCACCTCGT